>NZ_CP197466.1:3927500-4384029 GCF_052180255.1 Paenibacillus sp. KN14-4R | reverse complement strand
GTAGAACAAAATAGATTGGATTTTGAATAGAACTTGGTTATCCGCGATTACAATGTCGATTAATGTATTGTGGTCAGGAAGAACTTTATTTAATTCATTGAGCGTACGACCGGAAATAACAATATTCGAGAATCTTTGCGATGGATCAAGATCAATATTCACTTCTCTGGAAGCAAGTCTGTGACGGTCGCAAGAAACGAATTTTAACTTTCCGTTATCAATTGTCCAAAGGACACCTGTTAGTATTGCCGTCGTTTCATTGGTTGAAACAGCAAATGATGTTTGTTTGATCATCGTTCTTAAAATGTCACTTGGAATGCGAATGGTTCGGCTTTCTTCAAGCAGCGGCAATAGCGGGAATTCTTCTGGGTCTAAGCCCATTAGTTGAATTTCAGAAGAACCTGAGCGAATGGTTGTTTGAAAATGATCTTTCACTTCAATTTCAATTTGTTGGGAAGGTAACTTTCGAATCATCTCCATGAAAAATTTAGCAGGCAATACAACGCTGCCTGTTTGTCTAAGTTCGATGATAGTGGTGCCTTCTTTTTCAATTTCAATATGACTTTGAATGGATATGTCCGTATCACTGGCAGTTAAAGTAACACCACCCGATGTAGCATCAATTTTGATACCGGTCAGAATGGGAATAGTTGTACGACTTGAGATGGCTTTGGCTACATGTGAAATAGCTTCGTTTAAGTGGTCTTTCAAAATAGTTAATTTCATCGTTTCACTCCTGTGGTTCTGAATTCTCGAATCCTGTCATACGCTGTTAAAATATATAGGTTTTTATATATATAGTAGTAGTAGGTGCAGTGGATATGTGGATATGTGCATAAAACCGAGATAAAACAAGCCTATCCACATGTGCATAGATTGTGTATAGGCCGGTGTATTTAAGATGACATATTTTTTACTTTTTCGATCAAAGAATTCATGATTTTATATAATTCTTGGTCTGTTTTCAGGAGCTCAAAAATTTTCTCATGCGCATGGATAACGGTTGTATGGTCACGGCCTCCAAAAGCCTCCCCAATCTTAGGAAGGGAGAAATCTGTCAGTTCTCTCGAAAGATACATCGCGACTTGACGAGGAAATGCGACAGCTTTCGTGCGTTTTCTCGCTTTAAAATCTTCTAATTTCAATCCATAAAATTCACCAACACGCTGTTGAATATCCTGAATGGTAATTACCTTCGGACGAGCAGATGGGATAATATCCTTTAATGCTTCTGCTGCCAGATGCACCGTTATATCTTGATTTGTTAAAGACGAATAAGCTACAACTCGGATAAGTGCACCTTCGAGCTCACGAATGTTTGTATCGATCTGGTTCGCAATATACACCATAGCTTCGTTCGGAATTTCTAAATTCTCAGCCTTGGCTTTTTTGCGCAAAATGGCGATCCGCGTTTCAAGATCAGGTGGTTGAATATCGGTGATTAAGCCCCATTCGAACCTGGATCGCAAGCGATCTTCGAGCGTCGGAATTTCTTTTGGCGGACGGTCACTGGAAATAATGATTTGTTTGCCTTCTTCATGAAGCGCATTGAAAGTATGGAAAAATTCCTCTTGTATCCGTTCTTTTCCGGCTAAAAATTGAATATCGTCAATTAGGAGGACATCGATATTGCGATATTTGTTTCGGAATCCTTCACCGCGGTTGTCGCGAATCGCATTAATAAACTCGTTCGTGAATTTCTCGGACGAGATGTATAGCACTCTTGAAGGTTCGTTGTGCTCAAGCACATAATGGCCGATTGCATGCATGAGATGCGTTTTACCAAGACCTACCCCTCCATACAAAAACAGCGGATTATAAGCCTTAGCCGGCGCCTCAGCAACAGCAAGAGATGCAGCATGGGCAAAACGATTGCCAGATCCAATGACGAACGTGTCAAACGTGTAACGTGAATTCATCATGTGAGGAAAAGTTTCTTCTTGCGTTCGCACAGATTTAGCCTCTTGAATAGGTTGTCCAGCTTGCGGAATAACTTCCTTCGGCTCATCACTTTCTATTGCGAACTTAAGTGCATATTCTTTCCCCGTATATTCCGTAATTGCAGATGATATTAGTTTATGGTAACGGCTTTCCAGCCATTCGCGTGCAAAATTATTCGGTGCATAGACCGTGACCGTGTGATCAGCAAAATTCGACTTTGTCGATTTCAACCATGTATCAAAACTAGGTTTACTCACCTTTGTTTGAATGATAGTTAAGATATGATGCCAATCCTCGTGATTGTGGGATTCCACAGGTTTCATTCACCCCTTATGTCAGAAAAGAAAGCATTTTGTCATATTTTATCCACAATAACTGGGATAAGCAAAAATGAGATATTAAGAAGAACTGTGACTTGTTCACAATGTTATCCACAGGTTGTTGATAAACGGAGGAAATACGGAGAATATCCACAACAGAAACACTCTTATATTAGCAGATGGATCCCTTGAAATCAACGGATTGTTTGTTTTTATCCACAACTTCTACACCTTGTGTGTAAAACTTACTAAGACCACAAGATATTGTTGATAACTTGTTGATTCGACAACTTTTTCCTGTGCATAGTTTTTTTCGCGTTTTGGAGACAATCCACATTATGCCCACAGGTTGACTTTTTGCTTCAATTCGTGGTTTAATGTATAAAGAAATTTTTGTGGATTGAAGGATCCTCACAGGGAGGTGCAATATAGATGCGTCCTACATTCAAACCTAACACTAGAAAACGTAAAAAGGTTCATGGTTTCCGTACAAGAATGAGCACGAAGAACGGTCGTAAAGTTCTAGCAGCTCGTCGTCTAAAAGGAAGAAAAGTGCTAAGCGCATAATAAACGGACCACGACTTGGTGGTCTTTTTTATTGAGCATTCGTCCGAAGGGCGGTTAGGCCGCTCTTCTGGTTAAAATTTTTTGAAAACGTCATTGCGACGTTTTTTTTTCTGTTTGAATTCATGGTTTTGTGTGAAAGATAGTTAAAGGATATGAGGTGACAATGGTGGAGAAAGCATATCGACTCGCCAAGAGGGAAGATTTCGGTAAAGTATATCGGCACGGCAAATCGGTGGCGAATCACCAATTTGTCCTTTATTATTTTTCCCGACCAGGTCAGGAGAACTTTCGACTCGGAATCTCAGCATCTAAAAAAATAGGGAATGCTGTTGTGCGTAACCGCATGAGACGTTCCATTAAAGAGATTGTTCGACTTCATAAAGAACTGCTTACAAATGGCTACGATTATATAGTAATTGTTCGTAAGCCGGCTGCTCAAATGTCCTATCAAGAGCTTGAGAAGAGCATGAAACATGTCATTCGCAAAGCTTCTTTAAATAAAAGAAACGTTATGGTATAGTCTATATGATGGGATAGTTGTCATAGAGCGAATGCTTATTAAGCTTGATTTAGGAGGATTTCAATTGACTCGTGTGAATCGCCGATGGTTTGTGGCTTTACCATTCTTATTTATGATGTTGGTTTTATCTGGTTGTGGCAGTACCAGTACGCTACCTAAGCTTGATGAACAAGGTCGTGAAGCGGCTGGATTTTTCGTTAAGTATTTCGTTATTCCGTTGGCAGATTTACTAGATCTACTTGCACATCTGCTATTCAATCAATATGGACTTGCGATTATTGCGATTACGATTCTTATTCGCTTAGTTATTTTACCGCTTTCAATTAAGCAATTCCGCTCATCGAAGAAGATGCAAGAATTACAGCCCGAGATGAAAAAGCTCCGTGAGCAATATAAAGAAGATCCTAAAAAACAACAAGAAGAATCTATGAAATTGTTCCAAAAGCATGGCGTGAATCCACTTGCAGGATGTTTCCCGGTGTTGATTCAAATGCCGATTTTGCTTGCTTTATATCAATCCATTATGCGTAACCCGAACATTGCGGGACATGAGTTCTTGTGGTATCACTTGGATCAGCCAGAGCCTTATATACTTCCGGTGCTTGCAGCACTTACAACGTTCGGACAACAATTGTTTATGAAATCACAGATGAACCAGCAAATGCAAATGTTGCTATTCGTGTTCCCTGTACTGATTTACATTATGGCAATTCAATTCCCTGCAGCATTAACAACTTACTGGATTATTGGTAATCTCTTTACGATTGTTCAGTACTACTTCATGTATGGCGGATTTAATTCGAAGAAACCAGAAGTTATCCCGGCAACAGAGCCGAGTAAAAAAGGTTCCAAGAAAAAAGGGTGACGTAAATGAAGAAGTTGGTTGTGACCGGAAAAACGATTGAAGACGCGGTAAAAGTAGGGCTTTCCCAGTGGAATGTCATGTCTGATCGCGTGAATATGGTTGTATTGGAACAGCCGTCCAGAGGTTTCTTAGGACTTATTGGAACAAGGGAAGCGAAAGTGGAGCTTGAACTAATACCGGATCCTTATGAGGAAGCTATTGCATTTATTAAAGAATTAACAGCTGCAATGGATATCTCCACTGAAGTAAAGGTGAAGAAGGAGAAGGACCAGACGCTGTTCGAACTTTCCGGTTCTGAATTAGGCATATTGATCGGAAAAAGAGGACAAACTTTGGATTCGCTTCAGTATCTCGTCAACATTGTGGCGAATCGTTATTCGTCTTCACATATTCGGATTATGCTGGATGCAGAAAATTTCCGCGAAAGACGTCGTCAAACGCTTGATGACTTAGCTAATAAGTTAGCTACGCGAGTTATTCGTACCAAAAAAGATGTCATTCTTGAACCAATGAATGCGCAAGAACGAAAAATAATTCATACTGCGTTACAGGGTCATCCGTCAGTTCGGACTGCTTCTAAAGGAGACGAACCAAACAGAAGAATCGTAATTACGCTTCGATAGTATATAATATGCAATGACACTTCTTTGTTAAGCGTCATTGCTTTTTTCTTAGGTAAATCAGGAGATACATGAGAGGTATAGAGAATGTTAAATGATACAATAGCAGCAATTTCCACACCACTTGGTGAAGGCGGTATAGCCGTTATTCGCGTAAGTGGGGAAGAGGCGATTCCGCTTGTGGATCGCATTTTTAAATCAAAAAATAAACTGGCTGATGTTGCTACCCATACGGTGCATTATGGCCATATTATAGATGCAAAAACAAACGATAAGATTGAGGAAGTACTTGTTACAGTCATGCGTGCGCCGCGTTCATTTACGATGGAAGATGTCGTAGAGGTAAGCTGCCATGGTGGTATTGTTTCGGTGAAAAAAGTTCTGGATGAACTGCTTGCGCAGGGTGTCCGTCTTGCTGAACCAGGTGAATTTACGAAGCGCGCATTCTTAAATGGCAGGATTGATTTAACCCAAGCAGAGGCTGTTATTGACCTTATTCGAGCGAAATCAGATCGTGCTTTTAAAGTAGCATTGAAACAGGTGGATGGTGCTTTGTCAAAACGGATCGGCGAGCTGCGTTTTGAACTTGTGGAATTGATGGCACACATCGAGGTAAACATTGATTATCCCGAGCATGATGTCGAAGAGATGACAAGTGCGTTTATTCGGGAAAAATGTCAGAAAGTGATGGAGCAAATTTCGATTTTGCTGCATTCAGCTGAGCAAGGCAAAATCCTCCGTGAAGGAATTACGACGGCGATTATTGGTAGACCCAATGTAGGTAAATCGTCGCTGTTAAATGCATTGGCACAAGACAATCGGGCGATTGTAACGGATATTCCGGGTACTACGCGCGATGTGATTGAGGAATATGTCAATGTTGGTGGTATTCCGCTCAAATTACTCGATACAGCAGGAATCCGTGAGACATCAGATCTTGTGGAGCAAATTGGGGTGGAACGCTCGCGGAGTGCGCTTGTAGATGCCGATTTGGTTTTATTTGTGCTGAATCAAGCAGAAGCGCTAACAGATGAAGATATCGCGATGATGGAGCAGTTGAAGGATCGACAAACCATTGTCATTTTAAATAAAGTGGATTTAACTCCTATGCTTGATCGTGGGGTAATTAGTGAATACTTTAGCGAGGATCGAATCGTTGAACTGTCGTTATTAGAAGGTAAAGGACTTAACGATTTGGAACAAGCAATCTCAGCGATCTTTTTCGAAGGAAAGCTTGAGGGCGGCGACTTAACGTATGTGAGTAATGTGCGTCATATACACTTGCTAAAAGAGGCGAGAAAATCACTTGAGGATGCACAGCAGGCCAATGATATACACATTCCGATTGATATGCTGCAAATTGATATTCGTACGGCTTGGGAGCAGCTTGGTGAAATTATTGGGGACTCGGTTGCGGAGTCACTTATTGATCAAATCTTTTCGCAATTTTGCTTAGGAAAATAAAAAGGAGGCTAGTCTGTGAATTATCATGGTGGGGATTATGATGTTATCGTAATTGGCGCAGGTCACGCTGGGGTTGAAGCTGCACTTGCTGCTGCTCGTATGGGTTGTGAGACGCTGCTGCTTACGATTAATTTAGATATGGTTGCTTTTATGCCTTGTAATCCATCAATCGGAGGACCGGCTAAAGGGCATGTTGTTCGTGAGATTGATGCATTAGGCGGGGAAATGGGCCGTAATATTGATAAAACTTACATCCAAATGCGGATGTTGAATACAGGTAAAGGACCAGCTGTTCATGCATTGCGTGCACAAGCAGATAAGTTCTTGTACCAGCAGACGATGAAAGAAACGATCGAGAGTACGCCTAAGTTAACGCTTCGTCAGGGGCTAGCGGAAGAGATCATTGTTGAAGACGGTGTATGCAAAGGCATTCTAACAAAAACGGGTGCTCGATATATGGCTAAAGCTGTTGTCGTAACGACAGGCACCTATTTGCGCGGTAAAGTGATTATGGGAGAACTCATATATGAGAGTGGCCCGAATAATCAACAACCGTCTATACGTTTGTCTGAGAGTCTTAGAGAGCTTGGTCTTGAGCTTGTTCGTTTTAAAACAGGTACACCACCGCGTGTACATAAAGACACGATTGATTTTGACAAAACGGTGATTCAACCCGGGGATGACGAACCCAAATTCTTTTCTTATGAAACAACATCAGGGGTTCAAGATCAATTGCCTTGCTGGTTAACGTACACTTCAGAAGAAACGCATCAAATTATTAGTGATAATTTGCATCGTGCACCGATGTTCTCGGGTGCGATTGAAGGTACAGGTCCTCGTTATTGTCCATCGATTGAGGATAAAATTGTACGATTTGCAGATAAGCCGAAACATCAAATTTTCCTAGAGCCTGAAGGTCGTAATACATCTGAATATTATGTTCAAGGTTTATCGACTTCGATGCCTGAAGATGTGCAATTGAGCATTCTTAGATCGGTTCCTGGTCTTGAAAAAGTAGAGATGATGCGCACAGGCTATGCAATTGAGTATGACGCTGTCGTTCCAACACAGCTAAAACCAACGCTTGAAACGAAGGTTGTAAGTGGATTATTTACCGCAGGTCAAATCAATGGAACATCCGGTTATGAGGAAGCTGCAGGACAAGGAATTATGGCAGGGATTAATGCTGCTTGTAAGGTCTTGGGTAAAAATTCTGTTATTTTGGATCGTTCAGAGGGGTACATTGGTGTTCTAATTGATGATTTGGTAACAAAGGGAACGAATGAACCGTATCGTTTGCTAACTTCAAGAGCAGAGTATCGTCTATTGCTTCGTCATGACAATGCAGATCTTCGTTTGACACCGATTGGACATGATATTGGACTTATTTCGGATGAGCGCTATGAGCGTTTCCTAAGCAAAAAAGCACTTGTTGAACAAGAAATTGTACGTCTTCAAAAGACGATGATTAAACCAGAAGATCATATTGATGAAATTCTGGTAGAGGCGGGTACGGTTCCTCTTGCAAATGTTGCACCGCTCATTACAATTTTACGTCGTCCAGAGGTAGAGTACCGCCATATTGAGCGATTCTCGCCGTCTCCTCTTGAGCTTAGCGAAGAAATGAAGGAGCAAGTTGAAATCCAAGTAAAATACTCGGGATACATTGAAAAGCAGTTAATTCAAGTTGAACGCTTGAAAAAAATGGAGAAAAAACTCATTCCTGACGATATTGTTTATGAAGATATTCACAGTATTGCGATGGAAGCGAAACAAAAGTTGGCTAAGATACGGCCAATTTCAATTGGGCAGGCTTCACGGATTTCAGGGGTTACACCGGCGGATATTTCAATTCTAATTGTATATCTGGAGCATTATAATCGAGTGACCGCTGCAAGGGGATAGGAGATCATATGGATGCATTGCAACAAGAGTTCGTAGCAAATATTGCTGACAAGGGGATTGAGATTTCGGAGTCGCAAGTGAATCAGTTCGAGCTTTATTATAAAGAGCTAGTCGAATGGAACGAAAAAATTAATTTAACGGCAATTACAGAGCGCTCCGAGGTATATTGGAAGCATTTCTACGATTCATTATCGTTAGCATTTTATGTTGATATGAATGAAGTAGGGTGCATGGCTGATATTGGTTCTGGCGCAGGGTTTCCGGGTATTCCATTGAAAATCGCATTCCCACATTTGGGCCTGACAATTGTTGATTCATTAAATAAAAGAATTAATTTCTTAAAACAATTAGTCGAGAAGCTTGGAGTTCATAATGTGAATTGCGTTCATGGTAGAGCGGAGGATATTGCTAGATTACCTGAGCATCGCGATCAATATGATTTAGCAACTGCAAGGGCTGTAGCGAGATTTAATGCATTAGCTGAGTTCTGTATGCCTTTTGTCAAAGTTGGTGGCAAGTTCGTCTCAATGAAAGGTTCTGAGGTTGAAGAGGAAGTCAAAGAATCGGGTAATTGCATGAAAGAACTTCGTGGTTCAATTTTGAACGTTGATCGTATGGAACTTCCTGTTGTGGGTGGTATAAGACATTTTGTCCAAGTAGGCAAGCATGCAGCTACACCTAAAAAGTATCCGCGCAAAGCGGGAACACCACTCAAAAGTCCGTTAGTTTAAACTGATAAGCCCTGGCGTTAATTGCCGGGGTTTATCTATGATATAGAATTAATGTTTCACGTGGAACAATTACATAACACTCGTAAATGTCATAATTCGTTCCCCTTTTTCAAGCAGGAAAACAGTGAATGATGGAGAATTTTATATAATAGAAGTTAATTATTGAGTGACACCGAGGAGCTCCCATCAACTGGGTGAGATCGTGAAAATTTTTGGGAAAAGTAAGGTGGTTTATTTCGTATGAAGGAACAGATTTCGAAGTTATTCGGTTTTACGGAAAAAAGTACGACAGACGAATTGAAGAACATTCCGGTAGCTAATGTAGTACCTAGTCCATATCAACCACGGACTGTGTTTGACGATGAGAAGCTGGATGAACTTTGCCAAACCATTCGTACGCACGGAGTTATTCAACCAATCGTTGTTCGTGTTCGAAACAATCATTACGAACTTATTGCAGGTGAACGTCGACTTCGCGCTGTACGCAAATTAGGCTATGAGACGATCCCTGCGGTTATTCGCGATTTCAATGATTCTCAATCGGCATCTATTGCACTCATCGAAAACTTACAACGAGAAAATTTAACAGCAATCGAAGAGGCTGTGGCATACCAGCAGCTGATGGTTATATATGAATTAACACAAGAGAGCTTAGCACAGCGATTAGGAAAGAGCCAATCAACGATAGCGAATAAAATTCGTCTCATTCAGCTTCCAGAGCCGGTTAAAGCAGCACTTATGGAACGGAAAATTACTGAACGTCATGCGCGTGCATTGCTTGTTCTTGATACCGAAGAACTGCAGCTTAAAGTATTGGATGAAATTATTACTAAAGATCTCAATGTTAAACAAACGGAAACTCGTATCAAATTTTTAAAAGAATTGGTGCAAGAAGAGAAAAAATCGAAGCGCAGAGTTTCTTTTACAAAAGATGTTCGGTTGGCATTAAATACCATTCGTCAGTCTGTTGAAATGGTAGCAAGCTCTGGCTTGAATATTGATACAGCAGAGCAAGATTTCGAGGATCATTATGAGATTGTGATTAAGATCCCGAAAAAGAAGTAGATGAATAGAACGACTCAGCGAGCGGTGGCGAATTATTCGACACTGCTTCTTTATTTTAATGAAAACAATGGGTCTAGAATTATGTAATGCTAGAACAAATATGATAGAATATATTTAATCTTTTCTTCATAGAGAAGAGGGGATTGGATACATATTTTTATACTAATTGAGGTGAACAGGCGTTGTCTAAGATTTTAGCGATTACAAACCAAAAGGGTGGAGTGGGCAAGACAACTACATCTGTCAATCTAGGCGCCTCACTGGCATCGTTAGGTAAAAAGGTATTACTTGTAGATATTGATCCTCAAGGTAATACAACAAGCGGTGTGGGTGTGAATAAGGCTGATGTCACCAACTGTATTTACGACGTTCTTATTAACGATGTGCATCCGAATGATGCGACAGTAGATACAGACTTACCAAATTTAAAAATTATCCCAGCAACGATTCAACTAGCTGGAGCAGAGATTGAGCTTGTACCTACCATATCTCGTGAAGTTCGATTGAAAAAATCGCTTCACTTGGTTCGTCATTTATACGATTACATCTTAATTGATTGTCCGCCATCACTCGGTATTTTGACGATTAATTCTTTAACGGCATCTGATGCTGTCATTATCCCGATTCAATGTGAATATTACGCGCTAGAGGGTTTATCACAGCTGCTAAATACGGTTCGTCTCGTTCAGAAACATTTGAATACAAGCCTTCAAATTGAAGGCGTATTACTAACGATGTTCGATGCACGTACAAATTTAGGTATTCAGGTCATTGAAGAAGTGAAGAAGTACTTCCAACAAAAAGTATATCAAACGGTTATACCACGGAATGTGCGTTTGGGTGAAGCACCAAGTCATGGTCAATCCATCATTACGTATGATCCAAGATCCAAAGGGGCAGAAGTGTACCTCGAACTTGCAAAGGAAGTGATCTCACATGAGCAAGCGGTTAGGTAAGGGGCTTGATGCACTAATTGAAACCATTCATATTAATGATGACGATAAAGTTGTACAAATTCCTTTAGCACAATTAAGACCGAATCCATATCAGCCACGTAAAAATTTTGATACAGATAGTATTCGAGAATTGGCAGCATCGATTAAGGAACATGGTGTGATTCAACCCATTATTGTTCGCAAGGTCTTAAAGGGTTATGAAATCATTGCGGGTGAACGTCGATTCCGTGCTTCTCAAGAATGTGGAACTGCAACGATTCCAGCAGTTATCAAAAAGTTATCCGATCAGCAGGTTACGGAAATTGCATTAATTGAAAATGTACAGCGTGAAGATTTAAATGCGATGGAGATAGCACTTGCTTATCAAGGTCTAATTGATCAGTTCTCTCTAACACAAGAAGAATTATCCGTTAAGGTCGGTAAAAGTCGTTCTCATATTGCAAACTTCTTGAGATTGCTTCAGTTACCCGATGTCGTGAAAGGATATGTTTCACGTGGAACAATTTCGATGGGACATGCAAGAGCAATTGTTGGATTAAAAGATGAAAAGCAAATGAAGGAACTGGCTGAGAAATGTATTACGGAACATTGGAGCGTCCGTCAACTTGAAGAGGAATTGAAGCTGATCGAGGAAGCAAAGATGTTGGAGAAGGAAGCAGCGGGAATTAAAGTTAAGACAACGAAACAAAAGAATCCTTATATCCGTCAAGCGGAAGATCAACTTCGCGAACGATTCCAAACGACAGTAACGATCCTTGATCAAAATAATAAGGGTAAGATTGAATTGAAGTACTACTCGAATGAAGATCTGCAAAGGTTGTTAGATTTATTGCAACTGAAATTGGTCTAAAAATTTCGCATGATAAGTTATGGCATACCGATTGTTATCTTTCGAGAGAAAGAGCAAACTAAGGTATGCTATCTTTTTGGGCAGAAGGATGGTCGGTCAAATGGAGATTAGATACTTTGATCATGCAGCTTCTTCATGGCCAAAGCCGCCGCAAGTGACGGAAGCAATGGTGCGTAACTTAGCAGAGTGTGGAGCGAACCCTGGGCGTGGAAGTCATGCAATGGCTGTAAAAGCGAGCCGGGTACTATTCGAGACTAGGCGGAATGCGGCAAAATTGTTCGGAGTGCATAATCCCAATGATATTTCATTTGCATTGAATACGACAGCGGCACTGAACCTTGCAATTCTAGGTTATGTGCGTGAAGGCGCACATGTGATATGCACGGCAGTCGAACATAATTCGGTGCGACGACCGCTTGAGTTCTTGAAACGTACACGGGACGTTTCAGTGACGTATGTATCCGCGGATATACGCGGGAAGGTGAAGGTGGCGGATGTGGAAGCAGCCATCCGCCCGAATACGGAGCTGGTGGTGGTGAACCACAGCTCCAATCTGCTTGGCACGATACAACCCGTGCCAGAGATCGGCGCCATGTGCCGTAGGCGTGGCGTGAGGTTGCTCGTGGATGCAGCGCAAAGCGCAGGCATCCTGCCGCTAGATGTCGACGCCATGGGCATCGACATGTTGGCTTTTCCCGGCCACAAGGGCTTGTTGGGGCCGCAGGGAACGGGTGGGATATACATCCACCCGGAATTAGAGCTGGAGCCGCTTATGCACGGCGGAACGGGAAGTCAGTCTGAGGCGTTGGAACAGCCGAAGGTAAGGCCAGATCGATATGAGGCTGGGACGCCGAATACGGTTGGTATTGCAGGTCTTAATGAGGGCATTAAATATGTACTTGGTGAAACAGTAGAGAAGATTCATGCTCATGAGTGGGCGCTTTCGCAGCGGCTAATGGAAGGATTAATTCAAATCCCAGGTATTCAACTATTAGGTCCTGAGCTAGGCGAAAAGAAAACTGGAATAGTAGCATTTAATGTAGGTGGTGCTGACTCCTCTGAGATCTCTTTTATCCTAGACCAAACTTTTGGGATTGCCGTTCGAGCGGGTTATCATTGTACACCATTAGCACATGAAGCGATTGGTACATTAGCCACGGGAGCCGTTCGAGCATCCGTAGGCTATTCGACTACGACGGATGATGTGGATTATTTCATAGATGCGATGAAAGAAATTGTGAATGGTTATTCGAACTAATTTGGGGAAATAGAACATGCTGCGACAAAATAACCGATCATTCTTCAGTGATATGGAATCAATGTCGGAATACACATAAATTCTAAAGATAAATTGAGTCTAAAAAGAGGAAGGACAGACGTAAAGTGACAGAGATGATGGATGTAAGTTTGGAAATGTGGCTGATGATTGGAGCACTTGGAATTGCGGTGATTAGTTTATTGCTTGTCATCATTCTATGGGCCAAAATGAGCGGCATGCGAAAAAAATACACAGCGCTATTAAATGGTACGAGCGATGTGAATGTGGAAGAGTTATTAATCGGCATCCAACAGCAGCTTAATGTGCAGCTTGATCAAGGTTCACATTTGCAAAATGAAGTGACTCAAATTCAGCAAGCGATGAAGTTGATGAAATCAAAAGTGAATATTCACCGATACAGTGCCTTTGGTGATATTGGAAGCAGTGATTTGAGTTTCTCAATTGCCATCCTAGATGATATGGCAAATGGTGTCGTACTTACGGGTATTCATAGCCGTGAGCAAACGTATATTTATGCAAAGCCAATTCAGAAAGGCGTCTCGACTTACACACTATCACCTGAGGAGAAAGAAGCAATTAACCGTACGATGCAGCAAGGCACGCTTCTATAGCTGTATATCTGATGTGCGAATAGGTGTAAACGGTTGAATACCGATTCGTTGAACAGAGGCAAAGATTGATTGTGCAATGACATCCGCCATATTCATAACGAGACTTAAACGCGTATTTTGCAAAACAAAATATTCCATGAACCCGGAGATGTTCACGATACCTGTCATATACATATTGCCGACGGAAGGCAGATTTTTATTCACACCTGCACCTGGTTTGAGCGGTCCATTGCCGATCTGAATGCAACCTATCGAGTTCATTTGACCAAGAGAAGCATCAACCGCTATGATAAAAGGATTATGATGCTGACGATGGATCAATTCGATACTATCGCTTAAGTTAATGGCATGGACAGGCTCATCAAGTGTGCCGTATACATGAAAGTTTGCACCCCACTCTGTGTATTTGCGCAAGCGACTACCAACAAGAGGCCCGAGTGAATCACCTGTAGACCGATCGGTACCTATACAGCAGACAACGACAGGCTGATGACTAGGAAGCTCAGTTAAAATGTCGATTAAATGCTTAGCAAGAGAGGCCGTGGTATTTGAATCCGAATATAAAAGTTTTAATGGAGACGATAAGTTCATGTTTACCTCCAAAAGGAATCCTAGTATCCAATACTAGATTTATATTTTTTACTAGTATACGGATAGAAGAGAAAATTTATACGCAGTAGATACAGATAGAAGTTTAGGAGAAGGTGAATGGATGCTAATGCTTATCGCATTTGACTCAACCCAGCAGGCGCTAAGAGCTGAAATGCTGTTAGAATATGCGGATATCGAGATCGATATGTGCCCAACGCCAAAAACGATTACAGCAGGTTGTGCGTTATCCATAGAGTTCCCAGGCGAATCACTTGACTTAGTCAAGCGCATTATTAAAGAAGAACACATCGAGATTCGAGGCATATATGCAATTAAAGAAGGCAGATATGTGAACATAATGGAGGAGGAAACCCCCTCGTGACTTGGTTACAAGAGAATAAAATTGTTCAAAGTATTATTAATTATTTTGAGGATCCGGATAAGTTGCTTGCGACGGTAGTTGATATTTTGCAAATCATCGCGATTTATATCGCAGCTAAAGTGATTGTGAAGATCGCGAATAAAGCGATTAGCAAAATGATAGCTGCGAAGCAACATAGTCCGATTAAAATTGATGTCAGACGTACGAATACGATTTTTAAATTAGCAAATAACATCATTTCATATACAGTTAATTTTATTGCCATCATGCTGATATTATCGCAGTTAGGTGTGAATTTAGGACCGATCCTTGCGGGGGCTGGTGTTCTAGGTCTTGCAATCGGTTTTGGTGCACAGAGTTTAGTTAAAGATGTAATAACGGGTTTCTTTATTATTTTTGAAGATCAGTTTGCGGTAGGGGATGTTGTTCAAATCGATCAGTTCAAAGGAACCGTGGAACAAATCGGAATTCGTGTAACACGTGTACGAAGTTGGACGGGGGAAGTTCAAATTATTCCTAACGGTAACATCAAGCAAGTGACGAACTTTTCCCTGCACAACTCCATCGCGGTAGTGGATGTGTCCATCGCATATGAAGCGAATGTAGAAGAGGCGATAGGGGTCCTGCAGAGTGTCTCACAGCGCTTATACGAAAGCAATGACTCCATTGTAGCTGAACCGAAGGTGCTGGGTGTTCAAACGCTGGGCAACTCGGAAATTGTGCTGCGAACGACAGCGGAATGTCGACCAAATACGCATTCGGATGTGACACGTTTGATGCACGCTGAGATTAAGAAAGAATTTGATACACACGGAATTGAAATTCCGTATCCGAAGACGATTACTTATCTAAAATCGGAAAAGGCGGTTGAGTAAATATGGAACGTAAACAATATGGACTTGGGGATATTGTGCAAATGAAAAAGTCTCATCCGTGCGGGACGAATGAGATGGAAGTAATTCGCCTAGGTATGGATATTCGGATCAAGTGTGTGGGCTGTAAGCACTCGGTGCTTGTGCCACGTGCCAAGTTTGAGAGTAAGCTCAAGAAAGTGCTTCGTCATGCGACGGAGGGGCAAGTAAATCCGTCTGAGGCGGATCGGGAATAGGCACCGTCCCTTGTAAAAAGCTTGTCACAAACAATATTTTGTGATAATATTTAGTTTGTTGTCACCGCGGAAAGGTACCCAAGAGGCCCAAGGGGGCTGACTCGAAATCAGCTAGGCGTCGCAAGGCGTGCGTGGGTTCGAATCCCACTCTTTCCGCCACTACAACTTATATGACTTATAAATTTAAACCTCCTACGAGCATGTGGGAGGTTTTTTGACGCAAAAAGAGTTAATGACAGGTAATTTCGCACATAAGAAAACCTTCCAACGTGATTAAAAATCATTGATGGAAGGTTTTTTCTTTTAATGAATCGTTTTCTTGGTCCATTTACGATTGTGATTGGTTGTATTGGGAAATTCATCGCCACGTTCTAAAGTTACGACTTGTGGATTTTGGATACCCATGTGAAAATCATTTTCGCCAATCTCCATATATTGTCCGTCGGTAGGCACTTTCTCACCTGGACGGAATTCGGTACGTTCGCCCACTTCTGATCACCTCCACCTCTCATAAAGTGTACCCGTAGCTGAAAATTATGTATGTTATCTATACAGATGTGGATAACAAGTTTTTCAAAAAGGGGATAAAACATCAACATCTTGTGGACAAATCATACTTTCAGGTTATCCTCATGTGGACAAGTGTGGGACATAACACTACCAAGTTCAGCTAAAGACTTGCTATACAAGGGCTAATCTGGTATAGTATTCGGGTGCGAGTTTTTTATTTTTACTAATGAATACTCGCTCCTTGCTCCCAATCGGGGGCCGTTTAGTCCAAAAGGAGGTGAAATACATGCGCAAATATGAAGTGATGTACATCATTCGTACAGACATTGAGCAAGAAGCTGTTCAATCTACTGTAGAGAAGTTCCAAGGCATCATTACGAACAACGGTGGCGAAATTACAAAGCACGACCTTATGGGTAAGCGCCGTCTAGCGTATGAGATCAACAAATTCCGTGATGGGAACTATGTTCTTGTTCATTTTACTGCTGAACCAGCTGTAGTAACGGAATTGGATCGCGTAATGAAAATTTCTGATGAAGTTATTCGTTACCTAATCGTTAATGACGTAGCGTAAGCTATGAAAGGCTTGTGAAGTAATCATCGTTAGGAGGGCGCCATTTATGCTAAATCGAGTGATATTGATCGGCAGATTAACTAAAGATCCTGAGCTTCGTTATACACCAGCGGGTGTTGCAGTTGCTCAATTCACTTTGGCTGTAGATCGTCCATTTACCAACCAACAAACGCGTGAGAAAGAAGCGGATTTTATCCCTGTTGTAACTTGGAGGCAACTCGCTGAGACATGTGCGAATTATCTTCGCAAAGGTCGTCTAGCTGCTGTCGAAGGACGTATTCAAGTACGCTCTTATGACAACAACGAAGGTCGCAAAGTATATGTGACTGAAGTGATTGCAGACAATGTTCGATTCTTGGAATCGTCTAACGCGGCGCAGCGTGAAGAGTCTAGTTACTCGGCAGGCGGCGATATGGGCGGAAACAGTGGCGGCGGAAGTCGCTTTGGTGGAGGTCGCGAAACGAAGCAGAAGGACCCATTCTTTGACGATGGAAAACCGATTGATATATCGGATGATGATTTGCCATTCTAAAGTAGAAAGGACTGAATACGATGAGTTTCCAAAAAAGAGACAATGGCGGCGAAGATCGCGGCGAGCGTAAGTTTGCTCCACGTCGTGGCGGTAAAGGCGGTAAACGCCGTAAAGTTTGCTATTTCACTGTAAACAAAATTAAACACATTGACTATAAAGATACGGATACACTTAAGAAGTTCATCTCCGAGCGTGGTAAAATCTTACCGCGTCGTGTGACTGGTACTTCCGCGAAATATCAACGTGCGTTGACAATCGCAATTAAGCGTTCACGTACAGTAGCACTTCTTCCGTACACTACGGAGTAGTCTAACTGAAGGCATGAAGCAGTAGGAATTCGTTCCTGCTGCTTTTTTGTTGTGAAAAACAATTATTGCTCATTCTGGAGTCAAACCTTCTCATGAGGAAAGCAACTCTCTTTATGGAGCGAGCGCCATTTTATGCTATAATTAGGATGTAGCTTGTTTGACGAAGGGGAGAGTCGATTTGTCTCATATGGATAAAGATGTTGACCTAGCAAAACGGGTAAAAGTCATTGAATGGCTGAAGACGGAAATCGTGGATCAAGTGGCTCATTTGTTGCGAGCGATCTGGGAAGGCAGTCAGAATAAAATGATTGATGCGCTGGCTAGTCTGATTTCAAGTGGATACATCTTAGGGAGACGACTTGGTATTCCTCTACGAAGTTTAGATGAGGCAATAATGGAAAAAATGAAGAAACATAGAGCGGATGGCCACCAGCTAGAAGATTGGTACGGGGACATTTCTGCACTGGAAGAACATATATCTAAGAGGTGAACCCCTTGACCAAACGTACATGGATTTCAATTGTATGGGCAGCCGTATATGTGGCGATGCTGCTATCTTTCCGAACGAATTTTTTACTGCTAACGATTAGTTTTCTCATTATTCCTGTCATAGCCTTATTCGTTCGTGAGCATGTGAAAAAATTTATTATGTATTATGTTGTCTCGGTTGTGCTGGCATATGTTCTGGCCTATCCATATGGGATGTTTATTGTTTTGACATCGCTATTTTTGCTGCCAGTCAGCATTGTAATGGGGACCTTGTATAAGAAAAGATCGTCCGCTCGGACTGTCGTTACACTTGGGTTCTTAATGCTACTCGGTGAAATGTTGTTAAGCTTGGTTATCGGTGCCTTGACCGGTCATAACTTTGTTGGCGAATTCCGATTGATGATGCAAGATTATTTGAAATCTGCGGAAGACTTGATGCAAGGGGTCGTTAATTTCGATCCAAAAGTGTATCTGGATTTGATGATTAGCATGTTACCTATGCTATTGATTCTCTTAGCCGCGTTCTATGCGCTTGTGACTCATGGCGTAGGACGTTGGTTGATGAATTTATCAGGTGAAAATTTACCTGGAATGAAGCCGATTCGTGAGTGGAAAATGCCAAAGAGCTTCATTTGGTTATATCTCTTGGTTGTGATTATGAATTTATTTATGAATCCAAGTTCCAAATCGGTGATGAATACGTTAGTCATCAATTTGTATCCTCTCTTACTTATAGCATTTACGATACAGGCAATTTCGTTCTTGGCCTATATCGATTATTTGAAAAAATGGCGCCGTGCGCTGCCCATTCTAGGGGTTGTGCTTTTGGTATTCTTGCCGCCGATTATGCTGGCTTACAGCTTTTTGGGACTGATGGATACGGCATTTCCATTGCGAGAACGCTTTAACAAAAAAAATTAGGTAGGAGCTGTGAGAATGCCGAAGTTTCTTGTTAAGCGATGGCATGGTCAACACATGTTGTGGATCTTCGGGACAATGATACTCCTGACCGCTGCACTTTTTTTCTACCAATGGGTGTTGGGTGTACTGTTCCTGCTGGTGGGAGCTATACTTGTGTATGTGACGGTTCATGCGGAGATTGCGTTTCGAAAAGATTTGAATTATTATATCGCTTCGATTTCTCATCGAGTACGCAAAGCGGGTAGCGCAGCACTAAATGAATTGCCAATCGGGATTCTGATCTTTAATGAAGAAAGCACGATTCAATGGCATAATGGTGCTGTTGCCAAGATGCTCAAGCGTCCCTCTGCAATTGGAGAAGAGCTTGTGGAGTTAATACCCGATTTTAAGCGTGTAAAGGATAAAGACGAATCGTTCGAAATTACGTATGGCAACCGCATTTACGCGGCAAACGTGAAGGTGAAAGAACGCGTTATTTATTTTCGTGATGTAACGGATTTTACAGAAATGACTCGGAGATACGAGGCTGATAAGACCGTTATCGGTATTCTGATGATGGATAATTGGGATGAGTTAACACAAGGGATGGACGATCAGACTCGCAGCGTTCTTTTAGCGAAAGTGATGGGCGAGATTAACGATTGGGCAATTAAACACGATATTTATTTACGCCGTTTATCTTCGGATCGCTACCTAATCGTTATGAATCAAAAGTCGTTAAAAGCGCTTGAAGCGACGAGGTTCGGTATTCTGGACGATGTACGCGATATGACAATGGAATACAAAATTCCGCTGACCATTTCAATTGGTATTGCTTCTGGCGAAGAGCGACTCATAGAGCTTGGACAAATGGCACAGGCGAGTTTAGATATGGCGCTAGGACGTGGTGGCGACCAAGTGGCGGTAAAGGTAGGGCAGAAGCTTTGCTTCTATGGAGGGCGCTCTAATGCAATTGAGAAGCGTACGCGGGTACGTGCGCGGGTTATCTCTCATGCACTGCGGGATTTAATTAAAGAAAGTGATAAAGTTGTCATTATGGGACATCGCTTTCCGGACATGGATGCAATCGGTGCTGCAATTGGTGTACTGAAGGCAGTTCGAATTGTCGGTAAGGAAGGTTACATTGTACTGGAGGGCATGAACCCATCGATTCAAAAGCTCATGGAGACGATTGAAGAAGATGAGAAGCTGCATGCTCGCTTTATTACACCTGAAGATGCACTGCAGATTATGAATCCACGAACATTGGCTGTTGTATGTGACACACATAAAGCATCAATGGTGGCAGAGCCAAGGTTGTTATCACTTACCCATCGCATTGTAGTGATTGATCACCATAGACGCAGTGAGGATTTCTTGCAGGATGCCACGCTTGTATATATGGAGCCGTATGCTTCCTCCACTTGTGAGCTTGTCACGGAATTATTGCAATATATCTCGGAGAAATTGACGCTTGAAGTCATTGAAGCGACGGTTCTTTTAGCAGGAATTGTTGTGGATACGAAGAGTTTTACACAGCGTACCGGGTCTAGGACATTTGAGGCTGCTTCATTTTTAAGGCGTAATGGGGCTGATGCTACGGTAATCCAGACGATTCTGAAGGAAGACTTAGGCTCTTATATTGAAAAAGCAGAAATCATTAAGCATACCGAGATTATGAATCAAACGATTGCGCTTGCCATTGCAAAATCTGGACGTATGCATTCACAGCTCATGATTGCACAGGTTGCAGATACGCTGCTTGGGATGACAGATATTCTAGCATCCTTCGTCATTGCAAGGCGTCCAGACGGCTTAATCGGGATATCTGCTCGATCAATGGGAGATATGAATGTTCAGGTTGTCATGGAAAGACTCGGTGGCGGCGGACATCTTACCAATGCGGCAACGCAGCTGGAAGGAACACTTGAAGACGCAGAAATTCGTCTGAAGCAGGCCATTAAAGATATTGAAGAGGAAGAGGGGTTATTGGAATGAAGGTTGTATTCTTACAAGACGTAAAGGGTCAAGGTAAAAAGGGTGAGGTTAAGGAAATTTCGGAAGGTTATGCAATTAACTTCTTAATTCCACGTAAGCTTGCTAGTCCTGCAACACAAGGGGTTGTAAATACACTTGCACAACAAAAACAAGCAGAAGTAAAACGCAAAGAGCAAGAAAAGGCTGATGCACAAGATTTGGGTGAAAGAATGGGCGAAATGACTGTTAAAGTGACAGCAAAAGCTGGAGAAGGCGGTCGTCTATTTGGTGCAGTATCGACCAAACAAGTGGCAGAAGCACTTGAGAAACAATATAAAATCAAGATTGATAAACGTAAAATGCTACTTGATGATGCAATTCGTACATTAGGTGTAACGAAGGTGCCTGTGAAATTGCACCATGATGTAACAGCGACTCTAAATGTGCACGTAATTGAAGAGTAATAAAATGAAGTGGGGCTTCTGTCCCATGCAGAAAGCGAGGTGTGATGGGTGAGAGAAGAAATGTTTGGTGATCGCGTACTCCCGCAAAATACGGAGGCTGAGCAGGCCGTATTGGGTGCCATTTTGCTCGATAGTGATGCGTTAATCACAGCGATGGAGCGGGTAGCAACGGAGGACTTTTATCGTCCATCGCACCAGCGCATCTACGAAACGATGCTGGAACTGTCAGATGAGAACGAACCGATTGATCTCATTACATTGACAGCCAGACTGCAGGACAAGGGTGTTCTCGAAGATATAGGCGGTGTGTCGTATCTTTCGGATCTTGCCTCAGCTGTACCAACATCTGCGAATATTGATTACTACGCACAAATTGTAGAAGAAAAATCGATGCTCCGTCGCCTTATTCGAGCAGCGACGCAAATTGTCTCTAACGGCTATGCAAGCTCCGATGATGTCGGTGCCATGCTTAGTGAGGCAGAGGCTCGTATCTTCGAAATTTCTCAGCGACGTGCGACAAGTGGATTTGTATCGATTCGGGATGTGCTGATGGAAGTGTTCGAGAAAGTAGAAATACTGTACTCGAATAAAGGTGGGAACACAGGGATTCCATCGGGTTTTCCAGATTTGGACAAGATGACGGCAGGTTTTCAACGATCCGATCTTATTATCGTCGCGGCTCGACCTTCCGTAGGTAAGACTGCATTCGCACTTAATATCGCACAAAATGTTGGGGTACGTGCAAAAGAAACTGTCGCGATCTTCTCACTAGAGATGGGTGCGGCGCAGCTCGTACAGCGTATGATCTGTGCTGAAGCTAATGTCGATGCGACAAGGCTTCGCAGTGGTAATCTTGAGAGTGAAGACTGGGAGAAGCTGACGATGGCGATTGGGTCGCTTTCTGAGGCAAACATTTATATTGATGATTCACCGGCTGTTACGGTTGCTGATATTCGTGCAAAATGCCGTAGGCTGAAGCAGGAGCGGGGCTTGGGTATGATTCTGATTGATTACTTGCAGCTCATTCATGGACGTGGTAAAGGCGATAACCGTCAGCAAGAGGTATCTGAAATTTCTCGTACGCTCAAGCAGATTGCTCGCGAATTGAACGTCCCCGTTATTGCTCTGTCTCAGCTAAGCCGTGGTGTTGAGCAGCGTCAAGATAAGCGCCCCATGATGTCTGACCTTCGGGAATCTGGTTCCATTGAGCAAGATGCTGATATTGTTTCTTTCTTATATCGTGATGATTATTATGACAAAGAGTCTGAGAAGAAGAACATCATCGAGATTATTATCGCCAAACAGCGTAATGGTCCCGTAGGTACGGTTGAGCTGGTGTTCCTCAAAAATTACAATAAATTCGTACCACTTAATCGGACACATGCTGATAATATGCCGGCAGCTGCTGGTGGCGGATTGCCTTATTAAGCGAACTACGTTCAGTATGACAAGCACGGCACTCCGCTAATGTTCGATTTGGAGTGTCGTTTTTACAACTGGGAAGCAACTGAACATTTTGAGATGAATAATTCAGGTAGCTAATCACAATCGTTTCTGATAAAATAACAACGCATTCCATTATAGGAATGACTTTAAAGTACAGTAATTTCTGAAAATTACATAATAGCAGGCAATCTCAAAGTGACGGGGGATGCAGGATGATAGCCAAAGCAGAATTATGGGCGCAACAGCTGCTTGAAATTGAAGATGTAGATAGTAACGTATATGAATCAATGATTCTTAAGATTGAGCAAGATAAGATATCGATCAGACAACCCGTTGATAAGAACAACGTGCCGATTGGACTTGTTTCCGGGGCGGAAGTAATCGTAGTTTGTTATCCAGAAGGAAAAGATAAGTACTATTATCAATCACAATTGATTCAAGATGGTACACGGTACTACATTTCACAACCGGAGCAAGGCGTACTTCACAAGGTCCAGCGCCGTAATTATTTCCGTGTACCAGCAGTTATTGATTTCTGGTATGAACCGCTGGGCAGTGATGATAGATTTGATCGAGTGACGAGCGATTTAAGCGGAGGGGGCATTGCCTTTTACAGTCATCCTTCCGAATCTATTGCAGTGGGTGATCGAATTTCCGGTGCACTGATGATTGAGCAAAGAGAAATTAAATTTCGGGCAGATGTCGTTACTATACGACCTGTATATAATGAGTTTTCACGTTCTTGTTATAGCTTGTCTTTTGTCGGTATGAGAGAGTCGCAGCGTGATCTTATTATCGGTTATTGCTTGAAGAGACAGGTTGAGATTCGTAAAAAAATAGGCGATAGCAAATAACAGAATACTCCACTTCGCTAAAAGGAACACATACCTTACAAAAGGGGTGTTCCTTTTTTGCACATTTACCATCAATTACCTGCCGGAATTAAAGGTCAGCGAGAGTCTTTCTTGTTCAAATTTGGGAAACAATAGCGTAGTGAATATTTGGACCCGAAAATGTAGGTTTATGCTGCAAGCGTCTAAAGAACGAAAATAGCGATCAATTTTATGGAAAAATTCCGAACGATGTTACAACAAAGCATTTAATTGTTCGTTTTTATTGACTTTAAAGAGGTGGATTGCTAAACTAATAAAGGTGTAAGAAACCGATCGGTATATTAATGAGGTGAACCTACCTGAGGAGGTCATACTATGTCAACAGTAGTAGTTGTTGGAACCCAATGGGGTGACGAAGGAAAAGGGAAAATTACGGACTTTTTAGCGGAATCCGCTGAAGTCGTAGCTCGCTATCAAGGCGGTAACAATGCTGGACATACGATTTTGATTGAAGATAAAAAATATAAATTACATTTGATCCCGTCCGGTATTTTTTATGAAAATAAAGAGTGTGTAATCGGGAACGGAATGGTTATCAATCCTGCAGCTCTAATCGAAGAGATTGAATATATTCATGCCAATAATTTCTCTACGGACAACTTGCGTATCAGTGATCGTGCCCACGTGATTATGCCATACCACTTGCTGCTGGACGGACTTGAAGAAGATAGTAAGGGCGACAACAAAATTGGTACAACTCGTAAAGGTATCGGCCCATGTTACATGGATAAAGCTGCGCGTAACGGTATTCGTATCGCTGACTTAATGGATGAAGAAGAATTTGAGAAAAGACTTCGTACTGTCATTGTAGAGAAAAACCGCATTATCGAGACAGTTTATGGTGCAAAAGGATTGGATGCAGATTCCATTCTTGCTGAATACCTAGGCTATGCTGAAACATTGCGTAAATACGTAACAGATACTTCTGTTGTGCTTAACGATGCGATCGATAACGGCAAGCGCGTTCTGTTCGAAGGTGCACAAGGTGTAATGCTTGATATCGACCAAGGTACGTATCCATTTGTTACATCGTCCAACCCAACGGCTGGCGGCGTATGTATCGGTTCTGGTGTAGGTCCAACGAAGATTCACCAAATTATTGGTGTAGCGAAAGCCTACACAACTCGTGTTGGTGATGGTCCGTTCCCAACTGAGCTTAACAATGAAATTGGTCAAACGATTCGCGAAAAAGGTCATGAGTACGGTACAACAACAGGCCGTGCACGTCGTGTAGGTTGGTTCGATTCCGTTGTTGTACGCCATGCGCGCCGCGTAAGTGGAATTACAGGTTTATCGCTGAACTCCATCGACGTTCTTAGCGGTCTAGAGACGGTTAAGATCTGTACGGGTTACCTGTACAAAGGCGAAGTGATTGATCGTTACCCAGCATCATTGAAGCAGTTAGCTGAGTGTGAAGCGGTATATGAAGAATTGCCAGGTTGGAGTGAAGACATTTCGACTGCTCGTTCTTTGGAAGATTTACCGGAAAATGCACGTCACTATGTAGAGCGTGTGTCTCAATTGACAGGCATTCCGATTTCAATCTTCTCGGTTGGTCGTAACCGTGAGCAAACGAACCAAATTCGTCCGATTTACGTGTAATATCCAATAATAAGTATGAAGCCCCGAGTTCATCGGGGCTTTTTTGTTATGTAAATGAAGTAATATCTGATGAAGCGGCTTTAAACTGTGGATTTTCCGTCAATACTGCATAAAGGGAGAAATCCATTTTGCAGAGGTGAAGTTCATGTCAGGATTGAATTGGATGAAATGGGTAGGAAAGATCGTGATCGGTACGGCACTTGTCACTGTACTTACGCTGTCGATTACGTGGTATACAGTAAATATGGTCGTACAGGAGGCTTTGCAGCAATTCAATCTACAAGGAGTCGTTCCAGAGATTAAATTGACGGATGTCGTATCTCGTCTTATTAATGGACCCCAGGGTGGCCAGACATCATCTAATCTTTCTTCCAAAACGAAAAAACCGATTAGCGAAAATGTAAAAGGAAGTACGAATACAGGCGGAACAAGTGAATCACAGGGTCAAGCTCAGATATCGCCCTCACCGTCTCCTGGCAAGTCAGATGATGCCGTTAGTGTATGGTCACAGATCAACGGTGGGCGTGCAAACGGGTCGAGCAATCAATTGAATAGTGGCATGATGATGTCGATCGAGGATTTTACGAAAAAGAAGGATCAAATGTCGAACGAAGATAAGATGAAAATATTCTCGACCATTGTTTCAAGGGTTCCTGAAAATGAAATTCAGCGGTTGTCAACGCTCGTTGAAAATGGCATTACAGCAGATGAAGCCAAGGAAATGGAGACGATTTTGCGAAAATACTTGAAGCCTGCGGAATATACCGAAATAATCACGATCATTACCAAAAAGTAAACTTATGGCTCCGCATCCATTCTACGTATTCTCCCATCCTCCTACAAGATTTCAGTCATTTTGTTGAAACCTTGCGGTAGAGTATGGTAAATTAATAGGTAGGTTTAGTTGCGCGCACTTCATTTTTAACTAAAAAAAGGAGTCGACTGGCGCGAAAAATGGATGAATTAAAGGGAGAAGAGCATGGCAGAATTCAGGGGAAAAGATTGGGCTAAGAAGGCGTGGAGCAAAGTCAGAGATTTGCTACCGGGTGCAGCTCAGTGGAATAGCTTGACTGACAAACTCCATATCGGTAAGCAGTGGACAGCTGTGAAGACAGAAGTTTCCACGAACAAGAAGACGTTACTTCAAAGTGGTGGCATCATTGCAGCAGCTGCACTAATGGTAGTAGCGGGGCATTATTATGTAGAAGCGAACACAACAGAAGTATACCGGGTCAATGTAGCAGGAGAAAACGTAGGAATTCTCAGCCAACCACACGTATATGATGACTATAAGAAGACAAGAGAAGAACAGTTAGCTGTGCAAAATCCGAAGGTCGTTATGGAGCTTCCTAAGGATGCACTAGAGCTGACACCGGAGTATACATTTAAACCAAAGCTGAATGATCAAGCTGTACTAGCCATACTCGATCAGAAGATTGAACCTCAAGCTACTGGGGTCCAAATGAAGATCGATGGCAGAGCAGTTGGTTATGTAAAAGATGTGAACACAGCGAATCATGTCCTCAATCAGATGAAAGAATCGTTTACAGAAAAGCCAGCTGCGCCTGTTCAAGCATTATCCGCAGATAAGAAGAATGTACCGACGCCTGAAGATGTCGTTGTTGACCGCGTTGAATTCGTGGAATCCATTGATCTAGAGAAGGTTCCTGTACAACCACAAGATGTTATTGATCCAGAAGAGATGCTAAAGCGTCTTAAAGAAGGTCAGGAGCATCCAACCTTATCTGTGCGTGTCGAAGAGACGGTCGTATCCAATCAAGAGGTTGCCTATGAGACGGAATACATAAAAGACGCTTCTATGCGTGCAGGTGAGACAGAGACCATTAAAAAAGGCAAGCCAGGCATGAAGAAGCAAACGTATCATGTCACCATGGTCAATGGCGTTGTGGTGGAAGAGAAGTTACTTGATGAAGTCGTTACGCAAGAGCCTGTAAATACCGTTATTAAACGTGGTACCAAAGTTATCGTCGGTGAAGGTACGGGTAAATTTGCATGGCCGATCTCCGGTCCTTCCATTTCAAGTACGTTCGGCATGCGTTGGGGTAAATTGCATAAAGGTCTTGATATGACGGGTAACCGTACGATTATGGCTGCTGACCATGGTGTCGTCGAGCAAGCGGGTTTCCATCACGATTATGGTAATTATGTCATTATTAATCATAAAAATGGTTACAAAACGGTGTATATGCATATGAGTCAAATTACAACAAAATCCGGTGCTGTTGTGCAAAAGGGCGATAAAATCGGTGTTATGGGGGCCACAGGTCAGGCATTTGGCGTTCATTTGCATTTTGAAATCCACCAGAATGGAACACCAGTAAATCCAATGAAATATTTGAATCGCTAGGATAGCGGTATACAGGAGAGAGATCAGGCTGATGGATGAGGCCTTGTCTCTCTTTTCTTATGAAATTATGTTAAAATAGGCACATAATGATGACGAACAGGCGGTGATGATCGGTGCAGGGAAAAGTGCTTGTTGTGGATGATGAACAACCGATTGCAGAAATTATTAAATTTAATTTGGAAAAAGAAGGATACGAAGTCATCTGTGCTTTTGATGGTGGTAGTGCGGTTGAGCTTGCATTCTCCGAGCAGCCTGATTTGATCCTGCTGGATTGGATGCTGCCAGTTAAAGATGGAATGGACGTTTGTCGGGAAATCCGTGCGAAGATGCATACACCCATTATTATGTTGACGGCTAAAGATTCTGAGATCGATAAGGTGCTAGGACTTGAAATGGGCGCTGATGACTATGTGACGAAACCATTCGGTACGCGTGAGCTGCTTGCAAGGGTAAAAGCACAGCTGCGTCGTCAGGCAAAATTAGATCAAACTGTAAATGAAACATCTGAACCTAGTCAAGGCATCAGACTGCATGGGATCTTTATCGATACGGATACGTATGTCGTGTTTAAGGATGAGCAGCCACTGGATTTAACTCATCGTGAGTTTGAGTTGATTCATTATTTGGCGCGCAATGCAGGCAAAGTCATGACGCGTGAGCATCTGTTGCAAGCGGTGTGGGGCTATGAATATTTTGGTGACGTGCGGACAGTGGATGTGACGATTCGCCGGTTACGTGAGAAATTAGAGACAGATCCAAGTAAACCGGAGTTAATCGTAACTAGACGAGGTCTTGGCTACATGATGCGCGGTACGAAGTCCGGAGGGTTCTAAGAGTGGCAAGTATCGTACGCTTTTTCCGTTCCATTCAAGCGAAAATTATTATTATTTATGTCATGCTGATTCTCATTGCGATGCAATTGATCGGTGTGTATTTTATCAATACATTAGAAAATTATTTTAAGAACGACCTGGTCAATACGAACAAGACGCAGGCGCATTTGCTTGCGCAGTTCGTAGGTGATTATATGGGCTCCAATCCACAAGATCCGAAGAAGCTGTATTCCGACCTCAATGATGTCGTGAGCAGCTTATTCGTGCTTTCTAATACCGAAATTCAGATTATTGATGAACGAGGCGTTGTCATATCGGCATCAGCTACCCCACAAGAATCTCCGATTAATAGGAAAAACACATCTCCAGAAGTGACTCGTACCCTGCAAGGAATCAAGGTAAATGAGCGGATTTTCATCGATACGAATGGGAAACGAAAAATGATCATCACCCAGCCGATTGGCACAGGGGTGCGTCCGATTGGTGTTGTATACATTGTAGCTTCGATGCAGGAAATGTATAACACGATGAATACGATCAATCGAATTCTCATTACAGGAACGGTGCTTGCACTTGGACTTACCGCATTGCTTGGCATTATCCTGTCCAGTACAATCACCAAGCCGATTAAAGAGATTACCAAAGGGGCTACGGCGATTGCTGAGGGGGACTTTACGGAGCAAGTAAAGGTGTATGGTAAAGACGAAATCTCGCAGCTTGGGCATACGTTTAACTTTATGATGAATTCACTGAAGGATGCCCTCGCAATGAATGAAGAGGAGCGGGAGAAGCTTTCGTCTGTCTTGACGAATATGAATGACGGGGTCATTGCAGCTGATGGGCATGGGCAGGTTATCGTAATGAATCGCCGTGCGCAGGAGATTCTAGGATTGTCGGAAGAATCAAGCTCAGTCATGAATATTGCGGTTGCCTTAGGTATCCCGATTGATCAGATTAAGGAACAATCGGTTAGTAAAAATCAAGAGATGATGCTGGAGATTGATCATGAAGATGAGGAACCGCTAACGCTTCGTGTAACGTTCACCCCAATCTTAAGACGTGGGGATGAAACAGGGACGATTGCAGTGTTGCAGGATGTAACCGTTCAGGAGAAGCTGGAGCAGGCAAGAAAGGATTTTGTCGCGAATGTGTCCCATGAACTAAGAACCCCGCTTACGACAATTAAGAGCTATCTAGAGGCGTTAAATGACGGGGCGATGGAAGACCCTGCACTTGCGCAGCGCTTCTTAGGGGTAACTCGTAATGAAACAGAGCGGATGATTAGGCTTGTGACTGATCTTTTGCATTTATCACGCCTTGATTCCAAGCAGGCGGTACTTGTAAAAGAACAAGTACAAGTCAGCGAGATGCTGGACGAGCTGGTCGATCGCTTTTCTTTTCAACTCAGACAACGTCATATTCGGATTACGGCTAATATCGATTCCAATCTTGGAGTGGTGGAGATTGATCGGGATAAAATCGACCAAGTACTGGATAACCTCGTATCCAATTCGATTAAATACACAGGTGATGAAGGTGTGATTACTGTATCTGCGCATAGGATTGATGAGGATTGGATGGGCGTCTCGATTATGGATACGGGGATTGGGATTCCGAAGAAGGATTTATCTCGGATTTTTGAGCGTTTTTACCGTGTTGATAAGGCACGTTCTCGTAATATGGGCGGTACAGGGCTTGGTCTATCCATTGCCCGGGAAATTGTCAGAGCACATGGCGGGTCCATTATGCTGGAGTCGGAACTTAATCATGGAACAAAGGTAACGTTCACGCTTCCACTTCGACCAAAGGCAGGTGAAGGCAAATGAAGCTGGATCGAATGAAAACGGTCGTATTGCTCCTGCTCATTGTGGGGTCGCTGTTCCAAACCTACATGTTAACTTACAGTTCTCCTCAATACGAGCGAATTGCGCAAGGCAATGATTATATCAAGCCGGAGACGTTCGGTGATCAGATGGAACTGGATGATTTGCTGTTTCCCGACTATATGGTGTTCCATGCAGGCAATAGCACACACACGCTGCTGTATCCGAACATGGGCTACTTTGGGACGATTCTAGAGAGTGTGAAGCAGCGTTCTTTTGGTGGATTTACGCGGGTAAACACATTTGCCCTAAACGTAGACTGGGTTGATATTCGTAATAAACGCAAGGGCATTGAACTCCATTTTCGCGGGGGAATCCCTATGCAGGTGCTTCAGACCATGTTCAAAATCAAAGGGGACTTGTCCCTGACTGACGAGATGATCACGAGCATTTGGATTTTTACAACGGAGAATGGGGAAGAAGTGAAGACTTTCTTTTTCACAGATACAAAGTCCATTGCTTATGAATTGAGTGGTGCGGACTTTACGGCGAAGGATGTTGAGAAATTCCTATCGTGGGGTGGGAATGCTGACCCTTATTATACGCCCAATGGGGATTACTACTTACCGACAAAGCCAATTACGATGGGCTCGTATCGGTTTAATACGACAGTTATTTCGGATGATCAGCTAAAACGTGTGTTGTTCGTTGATCCGGGCAGTGTGCGTCCGTTTAAGGAGCGGGATGGATCACAGATTTATACGGATGGAAAAAGAGGACTACAGCTCAGCCAAGGCAAGCATTGGCTTAAATATACAGACCCAATTGCAGCCCTGGAAAGTAAGAATGAAGTACTGGAAAATTTACAAGCCAGCATTAAGTTTATTAATCAACATTTGGGCTGGAATGGAGCTTATGGACTTACCAAAACACCGCATCGGCCTGGAAACAATTTAACGAATACGCCGAGGGCGGGGCAATTCGAGTTCCGTCAATATTTTGACTCGTATCCAATTGTTCAGCCGAATAATGAAGGATATGGGCTTATGCGCCTTATTACGGAAAAAGGAATTGTGACCAGTTATGAGCGCTCACTGTTAATTCAGGATAAAGATAAGAAGAACATGGTACGAACGGAGGCACAGCTCATGGGTGGAGAACAGCTTGAGAACACAATTAAATCCAACCCTAAGCGTTACAACATTGTGTCGGTGTACCCAGCTTACCGGGCAACGGAGACAGATACGATGGTTACATTAAAGCCTGTATGGGCAATTGAATATCGCGATGGAACGATTGAACTGATTGATTAAAGGAGGTTGCGTATGGATTGGGGCCGGGCAAAAACGATTCTTATCTTCTCATTCGTGATTCTGAATATGATTCTCGGCTACCAGCTATGGGCACGGGAACTTAAACAAACCGATCTGGTAATCGATACAGCCGAACAAATTGAAGAAACCAATCGATTATTGGCAAGCAAAAATATTACTTTAGCTGTAGATATGCCCAAAGAAGTACCAAAATTAAAGGAACTTACATTAAAGTACAATGATGAGAATATGAAAACGGGCGAGATCAAGAAGCTGAAAACACCTGTAGAAGTCAGTGCCTTTATGAACAAACTGATGACACGCGAACAAGCCATGAAGATGGAAATCCCTTGGATGGAGAAGTATCAATACGATCCAGTCGTCAGCAAGGATAATCTCTATATTATGAATCAGATGTTCGAGCAATTACCTTTGTTCGATGTGCGTCTGGAGCTGTATGAGGAAAATGGGGAGATTACAAGCTATCGCCAATCCTATGTTGAGGCCGAGGCCGATGCGGGACAGAAGTCACAAAAAGTATTCCCAGCCTATATTGCGATTCGCAGTCTGATTGAAAATTATTTGACCGAGGGGACAACGATTGTCGATATTAGGCTCGGTTATCATGGTCCTCCGTTTGATTCGCAAACGAGGTATATGGTGCCTTACTGGCGAGTGGCGACGAATCGGACACCGGTATACTACATTCCTGCACTTACGGGTGGCGGTGTTGAGGTGTCCCATGAGGAATGGAAAAAAGCCAAAGAATAGGCAATATGAAATTTAGAAGTTCTCGTATATAATTATGAATACAAAGTAACAGACACGAACAGTCAGAGGAGCAGGGGCGATGGGATTACGTTTTACGGTGCTCGCGAGTGGGTCAACCGGCAATGCAATGGTCGTGGCCACTGAAGAGACGAAGGTGCTCGTGGACGCCGGACTAAGTGCGAAAAAATTAGAGAGTTTAATGAATGAGCAGGGTGTGACGGGCAGTGAATTAGATGCCATTTATGTCACGCATGAGCATTCTGACCATATTAAAGGCTTGGGGGCGCTAGCGCGTAAGCACAAGCTGCCGATTTATGCCAATGAGAAGACATGGGAAGCCTTAAATCGCCAAATCGGCGAAATTGCAGAAGAAAACCGCAAAGTGATGGATACGGGAACGATGGTGGATCTCGGTGATCTAAAGGTCGAATCGTACGGCATTTCGCATGACGCTGCTGAGCCGGTTGGATATTGCTTCTATCAAGGGGAAAAGAAGCTGAGTCTAGCAACGGATCTCGGTTATATGAGCTCTAAGGTGAAAGATAAGCTTGTGGATTCGGATGCAATCGTACTGGAAACCAATCATGATGTCGAGCTGCTGCGGATGGGACATTACCCATGGAATATTAAGCGCCGTATCTTAGGTGATATGGGGCATCTATCCAATGAAGCGGCGGCGGATGGACTATGTGATGTGCTGTCAGGCCAGACGAAAGCCGTCTACATGGCGCATTTAAGTCGGGATCACAATATGCTCGATCTCGCACGGCTTACCGTTACGGATGTGGCAAAAGATCGTGGCGTATCCTTACAGGAGCGCAATGTGCGGTTAATGGATACGTACTTTGACCGATCTACACCGTGGGAGACGTTGGAGGATTAATGGGTGTGAACGCGGCGTCTAAATTGCTCATCATTATATGGAGTTCTTCTCTAGTAAAACAATTTTTAGTAATGAGCAGTTCGACGAGCGCAGAGAGCATGAGTCCATTGTGGTAATTTTCTTCCTTCAAATCGGCAAGTTTGCCGATGAGGTTTACTTCAAACATGGGCGATTGTCTAGCATCCATCGTGATCAGGTCTCCTTTTTAATGATCTACTCTTATTGTAGGTATGGATGGTATAAAATATTCCGCTATTCTATGAAAAAAATGATAGAGAAGTAACATCCCGTAGGAGAGGAGCCGCGAGACCATGAGCTTTTTTGACAAAGATGATTTCTATTCATCCAGACCTGCAAGACAAAATAGACGCCGTCAAAGCATGCAGGAACAGCAATTTGCGAGTCGCAAATTTAGCAAAGGCTCTGAGCGCAGCTTGAGGGGATCCATTGGAAAGTTGTTGGGATCGCAAGGACGTGTCATGGTCGCATCAGCGGTTGGTGGCGCCCTGATTATGCTGTTACTCGTGGTGCTGATCTTGAACATTGGCAGCTCAGGAGCGAGTAAGTCCGCGGCTGCAATCGCAGGGATAAATACCGCGGCTGGTGATGACAGGGTTGTGAAAGTCACGGCAGCAGTGAAGCCTTCGATTGTCTCGGTTATTTCCTCTAGGCCCGATGAGAAGGGCAGTGAGCAAAGTCTCGGGTTGGGGTCGGGTGTTATTTTTCAAAAGAGTGGCGGAAAAGTACTGGTTGTGACGAATAACCATGTAGTGGAGAATGGAACCGCGTATGAGGTCATGCTCTACACGGGGGAGAAGAAGAAAGCGAAGCTGATCGGAAAGGATCGGATTACAGACTTGGCTGTGCTGGAAACGGATGATGCTGGCGTGAACGTGGTCGCGGAGTTCGGTGATTCGAGCAAGCTGAATATGGGTGAGACGGTTATTACGCTGGGTAATCCACTTGGACTTGGTGTGGCACCTTCTGTGACGAAGGGGATTATTTCGGAGCCGCGTCGGACCATTCCGGTATCGCTTACGGGGGATAATGAGATTGATTGGGAGATGGAGATGATCCAGACGGATGCAGCTATCAACCAAGGCAACAGCGGCGGGGCGCTCGTCAATATGGACGGGAAAGTCATTGGCATTAACACGATGAAAATTGCGAATCTTAATGTAGACAATATGGGATTCGCCATTCCAATCTCGGATGCGATCCCGGTTATACAAAGTCTGATTCAGTATAAAATGGTAAAGCGCCCGATGATCGGGGTGACGATGCAGAATTTGCAATCTTTTAAAGGGACAGAGGTATTGAAACTGCCCGAGAAGGTGAAGCAAGGCATTATCGTCATTGAAGCGTCTGGACCTGCAAAGGAAGCGGGATTAACGTCGCAAGATGTGATTACGGCGCTAGATGGAAAGCCGATGAGCAGTACACTCGACTTACGGAAGTATTTATATCGAGACAAAAAGGTCGGCGATACGATTACGGTTACCTTTTACCGTGGAGACAAGGAAAAAAGCGTGAAATTGAAGCTTGCGGTGACTGAGGCGAAGTAGTTGGATGGATAGGAAAGGCTAACTAAGAGGTTAAATAGAGAGATCACAGATGAGTAAGTGAGGGACACTTTATGCATATTGTATGTAAGGACCATTTGGAAATCGCGATTGATATGTTTGTGGATGAATATGAGGATGCACCGGATATTATCGATTTGCAGAAGGTACAATTCAAGGATTGGCAGCCGCCGGCGCACTGCGAACGATGCGCGGAGGGTGAAGCACGGTTCCTTGTGGTGTAAGAGATATTAGGAATAAATGCAAACAAATGCATGTTAATATTGGTTGGAAAATGAGGGAGAGACGGAGGTTGATGTTTCTCCTTTTTGTATGGGATTTAGCGTGTATATAGGTGATAAAAAGATGAATGTGGATGCAGAGAATGGAGTGGGGCTGCTATGAATATACAGGTTATTACGGTAGGGAAGTTGAAGGAAAAGTATCTCGTGAGTGGGATAGCGGAGTATGCGAAGCGCCTTGGCGCGTACGCGAAAGTGCAGTTTGTGGAGGTGCCCGATGAGAAGGCACCTGAGAATATGAGCGATGCGGAGGCGGAAGCCGTGAAGCAGCGCGAAGGTACGCGGATCCTATCGTCGATCCGCGATGGGGTGTACGTCGTGGCGCTTGCCATCGACGGGGAGATGTGGACGAGTGAGCAGCTGGCTGCGCGAGTGGATGAGCTCGCCACCTATGGGCGCAGCCAGGTGGCGTTCGTCATCGGCGGCAGCCTCGGGCTCAGCCCAGAGGTGCTTCGCCGCGCTGACATGCGGCTGAGCTTCGGCCGCATGACCTTGCCCCACCAGCTGATGAAGCTGGTGCTGGTTGAGCAGATTTATCGGGCGTTTCGGATAAACCGGGGGGAGCCTTATCACAAGTAACGGCAAGTTTTTATTGTACAACATCCGATTGTAGTTGATTGCAAACAGTGTTACTCTAACAACGGTAAACTTATAATCTATGCTCTTCAATACATCCAATAATAGTCACCATTTTAGTTATAAGAAAGGTAATACTATGATAAAAGTTGAAAACTTATCCTTCTCATTTCCGCAAAAAGAACTATATACAAACATTTCATTTACGCTCGAAGAGGCACAACATTGCGCTTTTATAGGAACAAGTGGCAGTGGGAAAAGTACATTGATAGATATACTGATGGATCCAGAAAGATATTTGTTCGAGGGCAAGTTAGAGATAGACCCAACCTGCAGAATTGGGTATGTAAGTCAGTTCTCTCAACTAGACAGAACGAATGAAACAACTGTTTTTGAATATATCGGAGATGAATTTATTAAGTTACAAAATGAAATACAATCTATTTGTACTGAAATGGAAACATCATCGGATATTGAGCCGTTACTCGAAAAGTATCAATTAGCTTTAGACGCACTTGATTCAATGGGTGGGGAAGATTTTGAAAGCAACATTAATAAGAAACTAAATCTAGCAAACCTCATGAAGCTAAAAGATCTTAGGGTATCCGACCTAAGTGGTGGGGAATTCAAACTCATTCAAGTGATGAAGGAAATGCTTAGTAGTCCAGACTTAATGATTATGGACGAACCCGATGTATTTTTAGACTTTGAAAACCTAAATGCGCTTAAAAATCTTATTAATGCTCACAAAGGCATACTGCTAGTTGTTACGCACAACCGATATCTATTGAATCATTGCTTTAACAAAATTTTGCACCTTGAAAACATGGAGATCCAAGAGTTTGATGGGCGATATATAGATTATAATTTCTCATTACTTCAGACTAAAGTGGAGTTGCAAGAAATCGCAGTCGCTGAACAAGAAGAAATTGAGAGATACGATAACATTATTGATAATCTTAGAGTTATCGCAACTATTAATTCAGAAGCCTCTAGAGGTAGAGTGTTAAAAGCCAGAGTTAGGTTTCAAGAGAGATTGGAAGCGCGTAGAATTAAAGCGCCATTCGTTGATATTAAGCAGCCGACTATCCGTTTCGGTATGGATAATGAAATGGAAGACACGACTGTTATAAAAGTCAATAATTATCGAGTAGCCTTTGATGAGTTGCTTTTAGACCATGTTAACTTTGAGATAAAATCTACGGATAAAGTAGCCATTATTGGTTCAAACGGTACCGGGAAAACGACTTTACTCCGAGATATTTTTAAAAATAATCAGGATTCAATTGAAATAAATGCAGATGTTAAAGTGGCTTATTTATCTCAGAATCAAGGCGAAGTGCTAAATGATTTTAATACAATACTAGAAGAATTCATCGATGCTGGGTTTAAAACGTATGATGAGATTAGATCGTATATTTCAAACTATGGCTTTGAAGGAGAAATCCTTAATCAAAAGATACAATCTTTATCTGGTGGAGAAAAAAATATGCTTCAATTGGCTAAAGTTTCTGCTAGTAAAGCAAACGTGTTGCTTCTTGACGAGCCGACAAGCCATTTAGACACCTACACACAAATAGCACTGGAGAAAGCCATTGAAGACTATAAAGGTGCGATTCTCATGATTTCTCATGATTTCTACTCGGTTGTAAATGGTATGGATTATGTGTTAATCATTGATAATAAGACGATTAGAAAAATGAGTATGCGTAAATTTAGACAGATGATTTATGCTAGTCATTTTGATAAAGACTATTTAGAAACGGAACAGAATAAAAAAGCGCTTGAAATGAAAATAGAATTGGCTTTAAAAGATACAAATTTTGAACTTGCAAAAGTATTAGTTGAGGAACTAGAAGAGCTGATTAAGTTGCTTTAAATTACAACCCTCTGATTGAAATGAAGATCCCACAGGAATTAGAAGAGAAGTTTAATTAATAAATTTTTAAAGAAGATGTACTAAGAAAATTCCATGAATTAGGCTCATAAGCAAGTAAATTGGGACATCCATTGGATGTCCCAATATTTTTGCGGTAAACCCGTTACGGTGAACCATACCATAAGTGACGGCGAAAATAGGGAGTGTGTGGACACTCCCTTTGAGCTAACATTGTCTGTTATCAAATGTCTACTTCACATTAATCCAATAAGGCGAACGAACAAAATGCTTATTTTCGGAGTGAGGCATTATATCGGTGAGTGTATACAAACCAGGTAATGCTTGCTGTTAATAATGCCGACGAAATCAAAGCTGTAAGAACACTATATGTTTGCCAAATAAGTATCGCTGACCAATCTAATGCACAGCACATTATACACAGGGCAATCGTAGCAATCAGCAAAATAGCTGTTACGATTATTCGCTTCTTCGTCATTGGCTGCCGCTCATTCGTTTTCCTTCTGCGTAATCCTAAGAGAAAGAACAGAACGGCCAATAAGCAAAGAATAATTGTGGTAGACGATAAAATGATGTCCAAAAGCTGTGTGCCGCTTATTTCATATGACTGCGTTAGATTGCCGTCTAATATATCTTTAACTTTCAGCACCATGTTTCTATTGATATTTGCGCCGTTGGTCAGCAAGCTGACGGCTGTTCGTTCATTTGGCAGTATGGCCACTTCGGTTCCGAAATTGGGATTGCCCCCTGGGTGCTCTATAATCGTTTGGTTGGCGTTTACCGACCAGCCCGCCGCATAATACATTTCGTTGACAGCCGGAACAGACATATCACCCTGATGTGATTTTTCGATAACCGTATGGAATATTTCGGGTATGTCCTGCACAATACCCATCTGTATGCCCATCCAACGCGCCATATCTTTTGTACAAGAAATGATGTAGCCTGCGGGTTTATTCCCGGAATAATCCGGCGCGTTATATGGAGTTGTCATAAAAAAGGAAGAACGGTAGCCCTGTGCCAACTGTCCGGTGGCTTGAGCATCTTCTTTATAAACATACGTCTGGTGAAGACCTAACGGCTGAAATACCTGTTCCCTCATAAAGTCTTCATAGCTTTGTCCCGACACAATCTCAATAACCAGACCTAATACGTCATAATTAACAGTTCCGTAATTATGCTGCTCACCAGGATAGAACGACAATTCAGAATCTACGAGCATTTCTACGGTTTTTTGCAACATATCCGGCGTATTGCCTTGTGGAATGTTTTGATTGTGAGGGCCATTTGTTAAGCCGCTGGTATGGTGAAGAAAGTTATTGAGTGTAAGGCTTTGCATATCAACAGGTTTCCCTTGATACTTTAACGTAAACCAAGGTAAATATTTTTGGACAGTGTCAGTCATTGACAGCAGCCCTTGCTCTTCCAACAGCAGAATACCCATGCCGGTAAAAGCTTTACTGACCGAGGCCAACTCATATAGTGTATTTTCACTTGCAAACAACTCCTTTTCACGGTCTGCATACCCGGAAGAAAAGTAGAACACTTCATCATCAGCAAGTATTGAGATTGACATTCCTGGCACACCGGATATATGACGGGCATCATCCAGCAACGCTTGTATTGCCGCAGATTGCGTATTTGACAACGCATAACTTGGTGTTGCGAATCCTGAGAATAATATAAGTATCGTTAATATAAAAACAATAGTCTTTTTCATAAACTCTCCATTTCGAAAAAATTATGCGAGGATAATATAAACAACCCGTAGTACGCCTTATCCGCCTAAAGTGTAATAAGGTATACATTATTAAGCTTATCATTGTAAAATCTTATTAACACAAAATCCCCCATCATTCTGAGAGCGAATTAACACTAAATTTGTCGGACTTACAGTTCCCTCAAGTACGGTGAAGATCATCGCAAGTATTTTTACCTTAGCTATGTTACATTCAGTATATCAATTAATTCAAAAGATGAAAATTGAGCGCCGCGGCAAAAAAGATTTCGCCGTTAAACCCGTTAAGGTGAACCGTACCACAAGTAACGGCGAAATTATGGGATAATTCGATGTAAATCGAAAAAAAGCAGCGCCGATTCGAACTTTAAGAAAAGTTTAAGTTGGACGCTGCTAATTTGTTTCATGATTCGATGAAGGTCAAACTGACCATGAACCTTGCATTCTGCGGATGAAGATGATTTGACCGGTATGGTAGATGTCGTGGAGAACAAGATTCGATACCGATTGGTCAATCGTGACCCCATCTAAATCGCTCAGCAAATCTTGATCGCTCAATGCTGAAAGCTTCTCACGAATGCTTGTGTGTATATGTTTCAATTTTTCAACTGTTTCCTGCCACTCTTCCTCTCTAATCACACGGGTGCCCGCATCAAAACTTGTGTCTGTTGATGGAGCTTCTGTCGAACCTGTCAGGCTAGACAGCAACTGTGACTTGTAGAATAAGATGTGGTTGACCAATTCCTTGATCGTATTCATCTCTTTCCCATCCATTCTCCAGCATGCCTGTACAGCTGTTAACCCTTGCAGTGCGCGTTCAAGAGGGGGAAACCAGCCGCTTTCCTTGTCAAAGCAGGCATCCCATGTACTTACTAGTTTCTCTGTTGTCGTCATTTGAATTCCCTCCATTTTTAAATTTAAAAAAGACAGACTGTGTAATGCACCGGAATATAAACGGTACTGATCTGTACCTTTTCGATGATCATACAGCTATTTGAAAATTTTGTCAAATTCACAATCGCGGTATATTACTGTAAAAATTGACAATTCTCAGTGTAGTGGCTATTATTAAAAGGGACTGTTTTGTACCTTTTAATATCAAATTTGTTCATTATTCAATTAATTAATTGAGGGGTGATTTCATGCCAAGAGCGACAGCGAAAAATCGAATTCTTCAAGTGGCATCGGATTTGTTTTACAGAGAGGGTATCCGGGCCGTCGGAATTGACCGTATTATACTGGAATCGGGCGTTGTCAAATCGAGCTTCTATCGGAATTTTGCATCTAAAGACGATTTGGTTGCGGCTTATTTGGAATATCACGAAGATCTGAATGCGAAAGATTTGGAGGAAGTGCAGCTTCAACATCCGAATTCAAGCGCAATGCAGTTGCATGCTCTCATTGAGCGATTTGTAGAGAAGATGAAAACACCCGGATATCGTGGTTGTCCCTTTGTAAATACAACAGTCGAATTTCCCGACTCCTCCCATCAGAATCATATAAGGGCGGTCAAAGGTACGGAAGAAAACTGGAACCGCATCGCAAGATTAGCAGAAGAGGCTGGTGCTGCTCGTCCATTTGAAATGGCAGAATTATTACGTATGTTATGTAATGGGGCTATTATGCTTTCTTACATGAAAAAGTCCGATTTTAACCCCGATATATTCTCAAGAGCGGCTCATACGCTCGTTGATTCCCACTTGTTCAGTTGGACTGTAACAAGAAAGGATGATTAAATTGCGATATCTCTTCGATATTAACCCATACAGCCATTGTGTACGTGAATTATGCAGCAACGATCCTTTGCTGGACAAGCTGATAAATCGGATCGGAAACATCTGCATACCAAATCAGCAGGATGGATTCAACTATCTGGCAAGATCGTTAATCGGCCAACAGCTTTCGGTCAAAGCCGCAGAGACAATCTTCCGCAGAGTTGAACAGATATGCGGGACGATAACGCCAGATACCATCCTAGCCGCAACGGAGGAGAGTCTGCGTTCTGCGGGATTATCTAAGAACAAGCTCGCCTATATCCGGAACACCGCCGAATGTGTGAAAGAAGGCTCTCTCGATTTTCATGCGTTTCAAAACATGGACGACGAGGAAGTCATTCGTTTATTGGTCTCAATAAAGGGTATTGGTCGGTGGACCGCAGAGATGTTTCTCATTTTCTATTTAGGAAGACAGGATGTCTTGTCTTTTGGGGACAGTGGACTTAACCGTGCTGCGGAATGGCTTTATTCATCCGAAGAGAACGACAGCAAATCTCAATTGAAACGTAAACATGTCGAATGGAAGCCTTATTCTACTATCGTATCCCTATACCTCTGGGAGGCAGTCAATATCGGTTTGGTTCAAACGGAATTGTTTACGAACGATTAATGATCAGAAACCGAAGTCAGATCAAGCCTGTTGATTAACCACTACGGTCATTATGGTACAAGTTATAAGCATCAGAACCCTTTCTTGGTTGACTAATTTTTCCTAATATGATATTTTATTTTTGAACTGACCAGTCAGATTAACTTTAATGCGAATTATGCTTGTGAAAGGTAGATACCCTTGAGTAAAGAAAAAATCATTCCCGCAGCAATCGAAGTATTCTCTGAAAATGGATACCATCGTGCGAGCATGGACGAAATCGCCATGCGGGCGCAGGTCGCCAAAGGTACGCTCTACTATAATTTCCCTTCGAAATCCCAACTGTTCAAAACGGTGGTCAAAGCCGGCTTTGAGGACATTATTCGGCGGACAGTGGCCGATCTAACTGCTCCTCTTTCGCTTGAAGAAATGATTTTGCGGGTTATACGCCTTCATTTGGATTTGTTCCTGGAATCCCACCATTTTGCCCATATCGTGTTCAATGAGATTTCAAACGGAATCGAGCAGGATGTTCTGGATGAATTGAAACAGCTGAGACGCGAGCATTTAAACTTCCTGGCGAAAATCCTGGAGGAAGGCAAATGTGACGAAAATCTGCTTCGTGATGTCGATTCCAATTTGGCCGCAGCCAGCATTGTCGGCACAATGGAGAGCACCTGCAATTATTATCTGAGCCACCAGGATGAGTATTCCCGCCAGGACTTAGAGCACTTTATCTTCACAATCATTACTAAAGGCCTGTTTACATCGATCGAGTAGCAAGGCCTTTTTTATAAATGAATTAAACTGACTGGTCAGTTTAAAAATTACAAATGAAAGTGACGGTGTATAACATGGAATGTGACCATTCCGTAGAGCTTGAGCGCCAAAACAGCTCGATGATGTTTGCGCTGAAAGAATTGCCTATTATTCTAAAGGCTCAATACTGAAATTAGCTCTTGATTGTACGAGGTGACTACTACGGTTACGGATCGGGTTGAGCCATTTAAAAATCCTGTTAACAGTTAATTTTAAGGAGGTTGTAAAAGACATGAAGTCTGCCGTTTCCCCAAGGTCATTGTCCGGATTCTTTGCTCTTGTTTTTGCTTTCGCTTTCCCTTTTTGGGTGATTGGCGCCATGACGGGAAGCATGAAAGGACTGCCGATGAATCTCCCGACGAGTGCCTTTATGTTTGTTTGTCCCGCCATCACCGCAGCCATTCTTGTCTATAAGCAAGATCGGACGGAAGGCGTAAAGCGGCTGCTGGCTAGAGTACTCGATTACAAAAGAATTAAACATAAGAGCTGGTATATCCCTATTATTTTTATCATGCCGTTAATCGGTCTACTCTCATATGCAATTCTATGTATGCTAGGACTCCAACTATCGGGGGCTCAAACTCAATGGCTGGCGCTCCCGTTCCTCTTTATTTTGTTTTTTATCTCCGCCGCGTTTGAGGAACTCGGGTGGATGGGTTATGCGATTGAGCCGATGCAGGAGCGGTGGGGTGCGCTTGGGGCAGGCCTGATGTTGGGCTGCGTGTGGGGAATATGGCATGTTATTCCGTTGATCGAGGCCCATCATTCTCCGGCATGGATTATAGCCTGGTTCCTTGGCGCCGTTACTGCAAGGGTCATTATCGTCTGGGTGTATAACAACACGGGAAAAAGCATCTTTGCAGCCATCATCATCCACGCGATGTTGAATGTCATTGATTCTTATTTACCAAACTATGATGCGAGTTATGTCCCCGGCATAACTGGGGTTTTAACAACCCTTGCGGCGATAATCGTTACATTTCTGTGGGGTCCACGAACACTGGGTCGGTTCAGATACGCGTAACAACGGAGTATCATCCCTTTCATAATTGGGAAAATCCCCTATTCAAAGCTTAGTGCTTGACATGATGCGAGGTGGCCGCTACGGTTACGGATCGTTCTTAGCCATCGGCCCTGACTTGGTTGAAGTCAGGGCTTGCTTCGTTTGAGTCTGATATTAGTTTTAAAGATGGCGTATACGATTTTTTGGTGAATTCGCTGTTAGCCCCGTTATGGTGAACCGTACCACAAGTGACGGCAAGTTTTTTTGGTGGAGATCGGGCGGTTTCCTTGTAGGGCATGGCTTTTTGCAGTTGCATCCCAGTTCCTCCCTTCGGATTTTGACTTGCGGGTTGTTCGTTGGGAAGGCTGCACCCGTACCACAACTCACGCGAATGTAGCTTTTTTAGTGTCAAAAGTGTCCATGTTACTCGTAGTCGGCCAGTCCGAGATAGTGCAGCGAGATGTTATTAAAGCAAGAGAATGTATAGCTAATTTATATTGAGGCTTCTTTTAAAGGAAGCCTTTTTTCTATTGTTTTGCACTAACACCTACTATTAGCATCACGTCCTAGTACGAAATAGTACTTTTAGTGCTTTTAATTTAAGGGAAATGTTGTAAAATGAGATTATAACCAATTATGGGAGGCTCATACATGGAAACTATACCAACGCGCAGGAAGCCAGATTTTTATCGTCGTCGCAATACCCCTACGTATTCATTTATGGCTTGGGCGTCATTTATCCTGGCTTGTGGGTTTGAATTCGTAGGCATTTACACGCTCAATCAACCACTATCTGTACAGGGCTACTACGCAGTTACCGGAGTTCTTCTAATTATTACATCTTTCCTCTTGCAGAAGGTAGCTAGAGATAATGACGAGGATAGGTTCTTAAAGGAACAAACTCCTAACTACAGATATAGAAATACATCGGCCTTCTCCTTTATGGCTTGGGGTGGTTTTGTTCTCGCGATCTTGGCTCAATACATCGGATTGTATACGTTAGAAGAACCTTTTTATGTGAAAGGTTACTATGCGATTGCTGGCGCGTTTCTCATTGTTTCCTGCCTAGTATTGCAAAAGACGATTCGCGATAACGAAGAAGATGCTGTGTACCTTAACCCGACGGAAGAATAAAGAGTCATGCATCTTTAATAGAGCCGTCCTTCCTTCTTTATGAAGTAAGGGCGTTTTTTGACGGCCACCAACGATACGCTTTCTTTCAAAGAATCTATGGATGCAGACAAGAATTGACGATTTATAGCAAATGGGGAGACTGGTTTGGCTGGTTGACTTTAGTAGGTGCTTTAATAGCGGCTTTCTTTACATTGATAAAAAGAAAAAGCCGACACAAATAATATCAAAGCATATGACTTACGTGATTTCGCCGATAGCCCCGTTAAGCTGAACCGTATCATAAATGACGGATAAATTTTTGGACGAAAAGTGCGTAGAGGCGTAGCGATTGCGGAGATGATCCTATAAGATCATCTCCGCAAGACGATGAATCCCCTGCTCAATCGATGCTTCATCTACTTTTGCAAACCCCAACACCCATCCCTTTCTTTTGCTTTCCAAGCAATAGGCTCCAAGAGGGTACACACGTATTCCCTGTTGTAGGGCTAACTTTGTTACGTTTTCTTCGTCGTATGACTCTTCAGCTTCAAGTAACATATGCAATCCCGTTTCTACTCCACTTAGTCTGAAACGCTCCCCTAAACCGCTATTCATAATTGCCTTTGTCATGGCTTCATGTCTTCGTCGGTATACATTTCTGACTCTTCTCATATGGCGCATAAAATGCCCATTCTTGATGAAGTGGGTTAGTGTTAACTGATCCATAATCGGAAGATGACGGTAAGTCAGCTCCTGTACCTTGGCTAGTTGAGCAATTGCCCGGGCAGCTCCAACGATAGCCGAAATACGAATGCCTGGAGCAATCATTTTAGAAAAACTCATGAGGTACAAGGTATTATTAGGTTCCTGGCTAAACAGCGTTGGAAGCGGCTCCCCGCGATATCGAAACTCACTATCATAATCGTCCTCTATGATCCAAAATTGTTCTTCAGCAGCCTTATGTAGCAATTGTTGCCTACGTGGCTCCGACATAACGACCCCGACCGCGCACTGGTGTGAAGGGGTCACAAAGATCAGTTTGGATTGTGGGTGAATGCGCTCAACCACAAGACCATACTCATCAACGGGAACGGGCACCACATTCATACGCTGATATTTCATCGCCATCGAGGCAGCTGGAAAACCGGGATCTTCTACAGAGACAGTGTCCCCATCAGATAAAAGCGATTGTGCGATTAAGTCAATACTATGCTGAGCTCCTGAGGTCAACAGAATCTGATTTGTTTGGATATGGATGCCTCGTTCAAGTGATAAATAACGCTGAATTTGCTCACGCAATGGTGTGTAACCATAGGGATTACCGTAAGCCCAGCTTGATAGATCCATTGCAGTGGATGCCTGGAGAAGCGATTGCCGCCAGTTCTTTTGAAATTTTCCATCCAAATAGGGTTCATGGGGACTAAAATCAATGTCCACTTCTTGCTGTTCTTTGCCTCTGAACCAATCATGTAATCGATCGACAGCTGAATCCAACAAAGGAAGTGAGGGGGGGATGGGACCATCTGCTTTCACTTCCTTTGGTGACTCAGTGACAGGGTTCCATTTACTAACTCGCGTTCCTCCTCGGCCAGATGTAACCGTATAGCCTCGACTTAGCAGTTCCTCATAGACAATTTGTATAGTTGAGCGAGAGACACCTACCATGTGAGCAAGCTCGCGGGAAGGAATCAGCAATTCTCCTGGTGCCCAGATTCCGCTAGTAATATTATGAATCGCTTGATCAAGCAATTGCTGCCAGATCGGTCTCTTATCATTATGAATTACTTTCATCATTGTACGCACCTCCAAATAGAAGCTCCAACCATAATTTATTAAGTATGGATTGCTCATAAACGTGATTTTTGGATATTTTGACACAATCCAATTATTGATATACTACCGTAATAACGATGGTATTTGCAATCTGGTCGTTGCCGCACTCTTGAAGACAATTGGAGTGGGATGAATATTTTATGAATGAAGGGAGTTTTTAGAAATGAATTCAGTTCGTTACAAGATCAGGGAATGCCAGGATCAAGAGAAAATTGAAAGTTTCCTTCACCAAGCGAGAATTGGGTATCTTGGGTTGGTTGATGGGAATCTACCCTATGTTGTACCGCTTAATTATGTATGGACTGAGGGGAAACTCTATTTTCACGGAGCTGGAGATGGAAGACGTAATCAGGTCATGAGTGAAAATCCAGAGATATGTTTTACGGTATGTGAGGAATACGGAACTATAACGGACCCGGTACCTGCCAAAACGGATACGGCTTATATGAGCGTAATGATATTTGGACAAGCAGAGCCGATCACAGATTTGGATGAAGCCACCCATGTACTTCAGGAAATGATCAATAAATATGTACCTGGCTATTATAATCGCCCCTTGCCCAAGCAGCATGTGGAAAAGTATAGGTCGGCTGTATTCGGTGGGCCGGTTCAAGTTTGTCGGGTAATTCCGAACCACATGACGGCAAAAGAAAGTCCTATTGAAGCAGAAAAAATGTATAGAACGGGCATGAATGTCAAACGAGAAATTTAACGACAAAATACTGTTACGACCCGCACTACGTCGATTCCGCTCTTCGGCAGCACACGCAGTCTCTGCTTACCTAGCCCTGCCAAAAGAGCATCCAAAATGTGGCGACTGTGCTCCAATCGGATGGGTATGGCGTCATTGGGGCATAGTTGGAGATTAAAGAAAGACCTAATTTCGCTTTATAAATGTTACGGTGAACCATATCATAAATAAGGGCAAGTTTTTTTGCAGGATTCCTTGCGGGGCATAGATTTGTATATATGTGTGAAGGTTTCGGACTATGGTAACGCTGGAATGCCTCGAAGCTTTTGGCCTTGCTGAACGGCTATCTGCTTCACTATGGTCTGAATTATAGTCTTCTGAGTCTCGACGGAGAGGACTGCAGGAGCCCGTTGAAGTCGCTGAGCGCTTTGCGTACGAGCTGAAGTGGGATGGGGGCGGCTTGGTTTTCGTCAAGCTGGCGCTCCGCCCCGGATTTACGGTTTGCTAGAACATCTTACTTCGTTTTCATATCCCTCCTGAAAATAAAAAATACCCCTCGAAAAGGGGGCTTGGTAAAAGTCAGAATTATGATATATGTATAAAAGCTCACTGAATACGAGTTTTGATGAACAAAAAAACGACACTGTAAAGGTGTCGTTTAGATATTTTTGAGTGATTTTAAGCAGAGGGTACCTATCCCGATTCCCTATAATAGTATTATAAATCCATGAACTTTATAAGTCTATACTTTTGGTAAAAAATTCTATAAACTATTCGTGCTGGCCGGCAAAATATATACTTGGAGGTGATATTTTGGTTTACAAATTGGTTAACCCAAGAACGCATAGAGATTGGTTAACACCTCATTCTCATGGATGGTATGCTCAACTCGGCAAACTGACAGGACAATATTCACTACCGTGGAATTCTACAGTGTCAGAGCCTGATGCCGAGGCTCTTTTTGAAGAAGAAGTTTCTCGAATGGTTGTTAAGAATAAGGTTATAGATATTGGTTGTGGTCACGGCGACTTTACCATTCGTTGGAGTTCGATTGCAAAGCAAATTGTCGGTATTGATATTACAAGTGATTTCATTGAAAACGGTAGAAACAATAATCTTTCTAACGTATCATTTGTGATTGCTGACACGGGAAATCGACTTCCATTTGAATCTGAGGAATTTGATTGCGCTTATAATCGAAAAGGTCCAACTTCTGCTTACCTAGATTTAAAAAGAATCATTAAACCAGGCGGGCGCATTCTTAGTCTCCACCCAGGCGATCATTTATCACCGGAATTATCATACCTTTTCCCTAACCTATTCGAACCGGTTCCTGAAGGGACCCCTATATTGAATAAAATTAAGGATAGTCTGGAAAGGGGTATGCTGCTCAAGCAGGCCAATATTGAAACAATTAGAAGTGCTTCTTATTTGCTTGAGCCTATGGATGTAGTTAGAGTATGTTGTTTTGGACAGGCTCCTTCGGTATATGAAATGGTCATTAACGAGAGTTTGCCCGAAATCGAAAGAATATTTTCCGAAAACGCAACCGATAAAGGATTTCGTGTAACAGGTCAGGCGTACATAGTTCGTGTAACTGTGTAGCGATGCTAGAATATGATGGTAATTAAGTGATCGTTATAAAAAGAAACGGCCATCCTGCAAAGGATGGCCTTAAAACTTACCGTTACAAACAGCGCGGTGAGCCATACCATAAGTAACGGCGAAATATTTTTTTGAATAATTAATCCAATCGTAAGGATGATCTGCATATGAAAATTCTATTAGTCGAAGATGATAAGACGATCGCGTCGGGACTGGAATATTCGCTGCAGCAAGATGGTTATCCAACCGTTCTCTGCCATGATATCGCCTCAGCCAAAAAAGTGCTTGCCGAAGACATGGATCAGTTCGCTTTATGTTTGTTCGATTTACAGCTTCCGGACGGGAGCGGCTATGAATTGTGCAAGATGGTGAAAAAGCGACGAGACATTCCGGTCATCTTCTTAACGGTAATCGACGATGAGGTCAATGTCGTGATGGGTCTCGACATGGGAGCCGACGATTACATTACCAAACCTTTTCGAGTTCGTGAGCTGCTCTCTCGGATCAATTCCGTCTTGCGGAGATACCAGAAGCCGTCCCACGCCAGATCGATCATCGACATCGGCAATGTCCGAATCAATGCGCTGGAAGGGAAAGTGTATAAAAACGGCGCCGAAATTGCGTTGACCGCCTTGGAATATCGCTTATTGCTGATCTTCGGCAACCACGTTGGACAGGTCCTCACAAGGAATCAGCTCTTAGAGCAAATCTGGGACGTGGCCGGCGACTTCGTGAACGACAATACGTTAACGGTGTATATCAAAAGGTTGAGGGAAAAGTTGGAGGATGACCCAGGGCATCCGACTTTGATCAAAACGGTACGCGGTTTAGGCTATAAGGTCGGTGATTAGATGATGCGCAATCGAGAAATTCAACGATTATTGCTCGTTATGGGCTTGATCAGCTTAACGGCGATCGTCGTCGCTGCTTTCATTTCGTCCGGCACTGTGGCGCTCGTCTTCATTCTATCCATGCTGCTTATTAGCACAAGCTTGTTATTCACGAGATGGAGATATCGCGAGCTAGCGAAGCTGTCCGCCTATTTGCGGGAAATCAGCAACGGCAATGATTTCCTTGACGTTCGCGATAATCAAGAAGGCGAGCTGAGCATTCTCAAGAATGATATTTACAAAGTGACGCTCATGCTATCGGAGCACCGGTCACTATTGCAGCGGGACAAAATTCAACTGACGGATGCCATCTCCGATATTTCGCATCAGCTCAAAACACCGCTTACCTCCATGACGGTGATGGCGGATTTATTAAGCGCCCCTGACCTACCTCCGGCCAAAAGATCGGAGTTCACCCATCATATTCGCGTCCAGCTTGATCGCATCGATTGGCTGGTTTCTTCCTTGCTAAAGTTATCGAAAATTGATGCAAAGACCATCCCATTCAAAAAAGATCGAATACACATAAAGAACCTGATCGAAAAGGCATTAGAGCCGGTGCTGATTCCGATGGATATTAAGGGACAGACGGTTTCCGTCGCGGGTGATGACGACGTCTCTTTTGTCGGCGATTTCAATTGGACTGCCGAAGCGGTCATCAATATATTGAAGAACGGCGTGGAGCATACGCCTGAAGGCGGAGCGATCGCCATCGCATTTTCCGAGAACGCGTTATTTGCGGAAATCGTCATTGCTGACAACGGTAAAGGCATTCCGAAAGAAGATTTGCCCTATATTTTCAAACGTTTTTACAAAGGAAAGAACGCCGGCGAAGGGAGCATCGGCATAGGACTTGCGATGGCTCACAGCATCATTGCCAGCCAGAACGGTGTGATCGACGTGACGAGCGACGGAGGCAAGGGTACGCAGTTTCGGATTAAATTTTATAAGCAAGTGATTTAACGGCATATCGTAAGTGAATGAATTGTCACCTCCATCGTCACTGGAAAGTCATTTTAGACAGATAAAATGATATTCATCAGATGAACGATGGAGGTAAGACAATGCAATTGCAGCAACACCGTAAGATTATTTTGGCCATCACAATAGGTTATACCCTGTTGATTCTTTATTTTCTGTTTTTCGCTTTCGGTAGATTAGACACGGTAGATCAAATTACCGAGTACACCTTTATGTTCTTACCGGACAGTTTTTTTAGGCTGCCAGGTCTATCTGATCTTCTACATCCTACGCTGATGGACATTGTGGGTTTCGGGAACATCGTAGCCTTCATCCCTGTTGGGGTCTTGATTCCGCTACTATATCGGACCAACTTTATTCGATTCATGACAGGGTTCATTCTATCCATTCTCATGCTGGAGACGATTCAGGCACTAACGTTCCTTGGAAGCTTCGACATGAACGACGTCATACAGAACGCATCGGGTGCAGCCATCGGATTTGGGGCGTACAAGCTTGGCTTTCGTATGAAAAACAATTGGATGAATATGGTTGCTACGGGCATTTCCAGTGTTGTCCTGATGCTCGGGGTATGGGGGGTCTTCGGGCTGGTTGATCAAGCGTTCACCAAAGAAATGGGTCCCTTTGTGGCGATCAACGAATTGAAAGACAGAAATGGGAATCTATCGACGGGTACCAAACGGTACATTCTGAAGATTGGCGGTCAAAACGTGGAACCCAAATATAATGCGTATCGCGTCGAAGGCAAAAAAAAAGAAACGTATACATATACGTTGGGCAATAGGGAGGAGATCTATCTCTCCATGCATTATGGAATCCCCGATCAAGAGGATTTCCATGGCAGCATTAGGGTTACCGTCGATGGACACGAGTTCCTGTCCGTATCTGCAGAATCGCAACGCCGTGAGCCGGATATGTCGGAAATTTTTCTCCCGCAAGCCAATGAGCTTACGATCACGCTGGAGGGAAATGAAACTCTATGGGATGTTGGATTTCGAGAGATGGTCTATAAATGGAGTTGAGCATCAAGAAAAGGAGGTATAGCCATGGAAATTTTAAAAATCGAGCATCTGTCTAAAATATACGGCACAGGCGAATCGGCGGTGAAGGCGCTTGACGATGTTTCTTTTTCAGTTCAAAAAGGCGAGTTCGTCGCAATTATCGGCCCTTCCGGATCGGGGAAATCGACGCTCCTTCATATGCTGGGCGGCGTGGATCGGCCGACTGGCGGTAGAGTTTATGTTCAGGATACGGACATGTATGCCTTGAACGAAACGCAGTTAGCCATCTTTCGACGCAGGCAAATCGGCCTGATCTACCAATTTTTCAATCTGATTCCCGTCCTGACGGTTGAAGAAAATATTACGCTGCCACTCTTGTTGGATAAACAAAAGGTAGATCAAAAACAATTGGATGGCCTTGTGAATACGTTGAATTTGCAGCATCGACTAAACCATCTGCCGAATCAGTTATCAGGTGGGCAGCAGCAACGGGTCTCGATCGGCAGAGCGCTCATCGGCAATCCTGCGATCATGCTGGCCGATGAACCGACCGGGAATCTGGACAGTAAGAATAGCAGCGAAATCGTCGACTTATTAAAAATGCTGAATAAAACCTATCATCAGACGCTGATCGTTATCACGCACGACGAACGGATCGCCTTGCAAGCCGACAGGATCATTTCGATTGAAGACGGGAGGATTGCCAAAGACGAGGTGATTCGACGATGAATATTGTTAATACGCTAACTATCCGGCATCTGAAGCAGAACAAGAGACGAACCTTCGTAACCATCATCGGCGTCATCATTTCGGTTGCCATGGTGACCGCTGTCGCTACGCTTGTTTTTTCCTTTTCGGATTTAATGATCAGGCAAGCCATTGCGGATACTGGGGAGTGGCATGTCCAATATCAAGATGTAACCAAAGAACAGCTTGCGGCGATACAGGGCGATGACGCAACCAAATCCGTTGCGATTACAAGAGATCTTGGCTATGCCCTATTAGAAGGGGGGCAAAATCCCAATAAACCGTACTTGTTCGTCAAGGAATATGATACACAAGGGTTCGCGCAATTACCGGTTGAATTGAGCAAGGGACGTCTTCCGCAAACGGACAAGGAAGTCGTCATTTCCGAAGCCGTGGCAACGAACGCCAAAGTGAAATATGAAATCGGTGATCGTCTAACCCTAAGCGTCGGCGAACGAGTCGAGAAAGGGGCCGAGCATCCCCTGGGTCAAATCGAACCGCTGCGTAGGGAAGACGGCAAATTGATCGAAACGTTGCAGCATACCAAGACAAGGGATTATACGGTGGTAGGCTTCATCAAGCGTCCCGTATGGGAACCGGCTTGGGCCCCGGGGTATACGGTCATTAGCTATATCGATGAAAATATCATTGGGGCAAACGATCAAATCGATGCATCTGTGGTGTTGCAGCGCGTCAATCCGTTCTTATTCGTTCATGCAGAGGAATTGGCTAAGAAAAATCATATTAAAACAGTCCAATATAATAACAATTTGCTTCGTTTTTACGGCTTGTCCAAAAGCAGTACCTCGTCCAGCATGGTGTTTTTCTTATCGGCGATCATTATGGCGGTCATTATGATCGGCTCGGTGTCGCTGATCTATAATGCTTTTGCGATATCGGTCTCGGAACGTTCCCGCCATTTAGGGATGCTGGCGAGCGTGGGGGCAACGAAAAGGCAGAAGCGAAATTCAGTGCTGTTTGAAGGTGTTGTCATTGGATTGATCAGCATTCCTATTGGTATCTTATGCGGTCTTGCTGGGATTGGGATCACCTTTGGGTTCATGAACGCGATGATTGAAGGGGCATTATGGACCAATGAAAAGCTGACGCTTATCGTCACGCCGTTATCGCTCTTGATTACTTGTGTTGTATCGCTGTTGACGATTTTCATTTCGTCGTATCTCCCGGCGATCAGGGCATCCAAGGTATCCGCGATGGATGCGATTCGCCAGACTGCCGACGTCAAGCTTACGGCCAAAGCTGTGAAAACGTCGAAGTTCATTCGCAAGTTCTTCGGGATCGAAGCGGCGATCGGGCTGAAAAACATAAAAAGGAACAAACGGAAATATCATGCCATCGTATTTTCGCTTGTCATCAGCATCGTTTTGTTTTTAACGGTATCGTTTTTTACGGCCGGCATGAAACAATCTCTGGAACTGTCGCGGGAAGGCATCAATTATGATATTGAAGTGTTGCACAGCAACGGAAAAAGAATAGACGATCGGCTGTTGCAATCAATTGTATCCCTGAATGGCGTCACGGAATATAACGTGATTCGCGAGTTGTATAAGAACGCTTGGGTCGATGCAGCGATCATTGCCGATGAATTACAGGCGAAGGTGAAGAAGGATAAGAGCTTACTGCAAGAAGGGAAATACCCTTACGATATTAAGATTCATGCATTGGACGATTCGAGCCTACAAGCCTATGCTAGAGCGGTCGGCGCAGATTACGCGCAGCTTACGGATCCGGATCATCCCGCCGCGATCGTGATGGATAGGATCCATTACAAAGATCTGGGGACGGGAAAATACGTTCAGACGAAGGCCATCTATACGAATGTCGGTCAACGTATCGAGGTAACGAACTTCTATAAAGAAAATGGGAAGGAAAAGAAGGCAAGCGAAGTGACCGTTGCCGCGTTGACGGATCAGGCTCCAATGGGGATGAGTCCGACAGGCGTAGGCGGGTTAAATATGATCGTGTCGGAACGCGTCATGAATCGATTGGCAGACGACGATCTTGGTAACGTTCAGATGTACCTCCATTTGAAAAGCACGGAGCCGATGAGAACGCAGCAGGAAATAGAAGAGATGCATGAGACCAATCTGAATGTCTCCAATGTATATCAATCCAGAAAAAGCGAAGAACAACAGATTCTATTGATGTCCGTCTTTTCTTACGGTTTTATCGTATTAATCTCTGCGATTTCCATTGCAAACATTTTTAATACGATCTCGACAGGCGTATCCCTTCGCAAACGAGAATTTGCGATGCTGAAATCCGTAGGCATGACGCCAAAAGGCTTTTCAAAAATGATGAACTACGAAAGTATTTTTTATGGGGTCAAGTCGCTGGTGTTCGGGCTCCCTGTCAGTTTCGTCGTGATGTATCTGATCTATAGGGCATTTTCGAACAAATTCAGCTACGGGTTCACCCTCCCTTGGATGAGCATTCTGTCTGTCATTGTCGCCGTATTTGTCATTGTCGGTTCCGCCATGTTATATTCCGGCTCGAAAGTAAAAAAGGAAAACATTATTGATGCGTTAAAGCAAGAGAATATATGATTAGCCATCGGCCCTGACTTGGTTGAAGTCAGGGCTTGCAAAGTGTCTAGTCTATGGGTACCAGTTTATACACAGCATCCTTTTTTTATTTTTAGCCATTTGACTCGTTACGGCGAACCGTATCACAAGTGATGGTACACAATCAGAAAAGAAATAGTACTTGATAGTAGCTATATCAGCAGATTAAGACGATAGTGACAATTGTCCGGCGACCAAAGCTATAAAATTAAGTACCCCGTTAGCGGAATAATAAACCGGACGTTAGGCTCATTGTTCTGGGAGCGTGCCTGCATGTAAAATGATAGAATCATAAGAACATTAATCCGTATTTTTAAAATAGATACGTTGACGGGCATGGCAAGATCAGCTGATGAAACACGCGGAAAGGCGGAAGACGATGAACACATTGCAGGAAGAAGCGCTGGAAGAGATGAAAACGGCGATTCATGAATGGTTTGACGAACAGGAAAATCGGAAGGACGTGGAGGGAGCGGTCAAGCGAACCACGCTGCAAATGGGCATATTTAAAGTCGTTATGTTGGATTATCGGCCGGGCAGGACCCGCGTTGACAGTTTGAATTCTGGACGGAATGCTGCAGGCAGCAAGTCGATGAAGGCTTCACCTTTTACGCGGGAGCAGGTCTTGCATGAGGTTCAGCCCCTGCTGGCGGAAATCGTAAAAGAGAAGCTGGACAAGCTGGAGTCGTCCCCGCTGATCGACTACCGGTTTACCTTGCAAGGAACCTTCGCAACGACAGACGGTCGCGTGAAATTAACGGTGCTGGAAATCGTATATGAAGATAAAAAGCGGCAGCTTTTGGAACGAATTCAGTCCTATATCGAGAAAAATTTGGAGAAGGGCTCTTACCCGACAAAGCCACTGGAAACCTTCTTTTTGACGCGTCATCTGCTGGACCCATATTTGTTTCACGAACCGGAAGTGGCAAGGATGACTGCTTTATTTGACCGGATTCAGGAGCTGAACAAAGAACGGACGCAAGCGCTAGCAGATCATCGAAGCTATATCATCCAGGCCTTGACCGGCTGGGCCGAGAATGTATTCCTGCGACATTACTACGATGCCGCCCGTTCCGAATACAGGACCAACGAATATAAAATCAAGCCGGATGCTACTCTGGAGAACAAGGATGAGCCGAATCAGCCTGTCGACTTACTGCTGTACGGCGCGGTGATGATTCTTCGTTACGCGCCCAACTACAGCAAATTCAAGGGCCAGAATTTTCTGGAGCTGGCGACGCAACTTGGCAGCGGCAAGGCCGGGCGCATGCTGAAGGAGGGCAGCGACAGCTTCTCGCAAGAAGACGTCCATATGCGTCATGAGTTGGTCGAATGCAAGGCTAACGATGTTTTTTCCCTCATTACGGTCGTTATTTGCAAGGAAGAAGCCGGGGCGTACGAACGGGCGATTTCGTTTATTCTCTCCCTGCTCCGAAAGGGCTTCCCGAAAAGCTACAAAATCAAGCTAAAATCCAGCGTGAGAGAGGTATTGCCCGTCAAGGGGCTTGCCAAATCGGATACACACCGTTTTTTTGCGAATGCGCTGGCTTATTCCGAGCTGCATCCGTTATTGGAGGAATACGCTCGTGAGGCGATGGAAGAGTTTGAATGGTACGAGGATACGGAAGGCGAAAAAAACGTAATGCCGGGCAGTTATGCCGTATTCGGGTTGGGACTTTCTTCTGAGCGGTATTTTCCGTTGGTCGAAGCTTACATGGACCTTGTGGACGATGAGCATCAGCTGGTGCAGGACAAGTTCACGGCCGTTTTTGCCGAAACCCATGGCGTAACAGAACGCTCGACTCCCGCCTTGGTCGCCTGCCTGCGGCGCTCCCACGATTCGCTAAAGCTGAAGATTCAGCTGGAGCTGGAAAGCGAAGACAAGTTGTCGCTGTTGGTACAGCATGTAGAAGCCCTGGCGGATTACGAGGCCGAGCGGGTGCTGTACCCGATCTGGGGCAAGGTGGAAAAGCTGGCCGCGTTGGCTCGCAAAGCGCAGGAACCGCGCAAGGAGCTGCTGCTTCGTCTACTAAAGGCGACGGGTAAAGCCTGACGGTACACGATAGACTCTGAAGAATGTATAGGATAAAATCTCCAAGAGGAAGGAAGTGTTAAACAATGAATTTAGAAATGGTTATGCAGGAGCTTGAAGCTCTCGGCAAGGAACGAACCAAAAATATTTACAAATCCAATGGCGCGCACGAACCGCTTTTTGGCGTGGCTACAGGCGAAATGAAGCCCATTTTCAAAAAAACAAAAATAAATCAACCTTTAGCTGAGCAGCTTTACGCTACAGGGAACTACGACGCCATGTACTTTGCCGGAATCATTGCAGATCCAAAAGCGATGACAGAAGCGGATTTTGAGCGTTGGATTGATGCGGCCTATTTTTATATGCTGTCCGATTTTGTGGTTGCAGTAACCTTGGCAGAAGCAGATATTGCACAAGGAGTGTCAGATAAATGGATCGCAAGCGGCGAAGAACTGAAAATGTCAGCGGGATGGAGTTGTTACTGCTGGCTGTTGGGCAATCGCCCGGATGTTGAGTTTTCCGAAACCAAAATTGCCAATATGCTTGAAATTGTGAGAAATACGATTCATGATTCTCCCGAACGAACGAAATATGCGATGAATAATTTTATTTATACAGTAGGGGTATCCTATTTGCCGCTCCATGATAAAGCGGTTGAGACCGCAAAGGCAGTAGGCCCGGTAGAAGTCAAACATGAAAAGAAAAAAAGCAGTTTCCTGCTCGCTTCCGAACGTATTCAAAAGGCAGTGGATAAAGAGGCACTTGGTTTTAAACGCAAACATGTAAGATGTTAATTGGGAAAACTAGATTGCAGCTCTGGTAAGTCTGGCGGTACAGCACCGGGGAAGATTTTCGCCGATAGATCCGTTAAGGGGAACCTTATCATAAGTAGGGCGAAATTTCTCGCTAACAACGAAGCAGCACATCATCATTGTGTTAGCTTTATTTATTGATTTTTGGGGAGACTTACCAGAAACAAGGTTTCTACATAGGGAGTACTCATCAACTGAATGTGGCCTTGATGTGATTCAACGATTTCCTTGACAATCGAAAGTCCGATACCGAGCCCCTCGCCCTTTCTTCCCCCGTCAACACGATAGAATCGTTCAAAGATGAGTTTGTGGTCCTCAGGAGCAACTCCTCTACCTTTGTCCTTAACGGTTATGCACACAACATCGTCTTCTTCAACGAGCCCTATTCCAAGGAAATGCCCTTCTTTTCCATAGCGAATCGCGTTGTCCATCAAGTTTCGTATAGCACGTTCAACAAGAGACGCATCGATAACCGCCTGAACATCCCCATCGGGGATATCCACTTCAATCGCAAAGCTTTGCCCGTCTAAAAATAACATGTAGTCAGCGGCAATTTTTCGCATCATTTCAGACAAGTTATGGGGAGCAAGATGAATCTCAAGTGAATCCCCATCCAGCCGTGAGATGTCTAACAATTGATCCAGCAGTTTGTCCATATAACGGGATCGTTGCAAAATGATTTTCGAGCTGGTCCGCAGTTCGTTTTCATCATTATATAAGCCAGTATGAATGGTTTCGGCGTAACCCAGGATCATCGTTAGCGGTGTTCGCAAATCGTGAGATAGATTAGAAAGCAGCAGCCTGCGCCCGGTTTCGAATTGATCGATTTCATCAGCCTGTCTCCGAATCCGCTGCACCATCGAATTGTAGTGACGGGTAAGTTGACCGATTTCATCCTTCGACTTGTCGTCAAGCACGATCACATCGCTTCGGATATTGACCTGATTGAGGGCTTGGTTAAGCTTGCCGATCCGTCGATTGACCGAGGAGAAAAGCCACAGGGCCAGAAAATAGGGCACAAAGAAAGATAACAGCAACGGCAGAGCCCAAAAATATAGTGCTTTAAATGTTCGCACAAAGAAATACATCTGTCCTTGTTTCATTGCATCGCTAGATAAGCTCAGTAATAAGTAATAAGGCTGTCCGTTCTTATTCGCTGAATAGGCAAGCGTAATCGGTTTATCTTCGCCCCAGAGGTTGTTTGGCATATTAATAATGCGATCAGCCAATTGCTCAAAGCTGTAATTATGCGTCTCACCATAAGTATCATAGAGCGTTGTTCCGTCTGAAGAAATCCATTCAAATCGAAGAGCAGGATGGTGGATGTGAAAATGATCCATTATCGGTTGGACTTCATTCTTATCGTATGTGTTTTGTTGTTCAGTAGCACTCAGTATCTCTTGCGAGATGGCGTTCAACTCATTTAAATCATAACCATTATTCCATAATTCACTTGAGAGTGTCGAAAGCCAGACAAACAAAATTAAGCTGATAACGATGCTTATTAACATGATGAGCCATATCCTAGTGCGATTCTTCATCGTCTATCTCCCGAAAAGCGATATCCAACGCCACGAACGGTATAAAGGTAATACTGAGAGCCGGAAGAGCTTTCGAGTACTTTGCGGAGCCGACTAATAAATACGCTCAAGTTGTTATCGTCGTAGTTTTCATGCTGCCAAATGTGCTTGTATATTTCCCTTTTGGTCAGGGCGCGATCGGGGTTTTGCATAAAGAATTTCAGAAGCTCGCATTCAACCAGAGTTAAATCACAGGGTTTCCCATCATTATGCAGAACTAAATTATCTACATCGAGAACCAGATGGTTTAATCGGATGATTTCAGATTGATGGGTTGCATGGGGACGTTGCCTTCTTAATTGAGCTTGAACCCGGGCAAGTAACTCCAACGGACTAAATGGCTTTGTCACATAATCAACGGCTCCTAGACTGAGGGTAGCAATCTTGTCCTGCACTTCTCTTCTAGCGCTAAGTGCGATAACGATAGTTTGCAAATTTTTATCTTGTAAATAACGAAGTACCTTAGTGCCATCCCCGTCATCCATCATCAAGTCCAATATCAAGAGCTCGATATTATGCTCTTGCATCCGTTCAATCGCTTTCCGTCCCGATTCCGCTTCAATAACGTGGAAGCCTGCCCGTTCCATATGGATGCGAATTAACGTACGAATCTCGGGTTCGTCATCGATAATTAGGATATGACCCATACATGCACGACCACCATTCTTTCCAAAAATATGAATCTCTTAAAAGAATACTATAAAATTTGAATATTTAATAATAATGATTCAGGACGAGTGTGGATTTTGATCATCCATTAAGATTTCATTAAGATACGGCGCTGAGTTCCTATTAAAATAAGAGATGAAAGGTTTTAAGAGTTGGAGCATAAGGAGAACTGATGTTTCTTCTCTTTGTGGGTATTTTAATTTGGGAAGGCAGGTTGGGTTCGATCATGAGCAAGAAAACTTTAATTTGGTTTACGGCAATGACATTCGGTTTGACGTCCGCTGCATCGATTGGCGGCGGTGTGATTGAGGCAAAGACTTCGGCTGATTTCAGCGATTTAAAGGATTTGGACGCGGCTGCGAAGGCAAAGTTCGATGCATTGATTCAGGCGGGTATCTTTGACGGGGTCTCCAATAATAATTTCGGTCTGAAAGAAGAGATGAATCGAGCGCAATTCGCGAAGGTTGCGGCACTTATTACTGGTCTAGATGTCAATAAAGATCTCAAGACATCGTCTTTCAGTGACGTAAAATCAGATGATTCTGCAAACGGCTATGCGCTGCCTTATATCGAGGCGATTAAGAAAGCGGGAATAACGGCTGGCATGGGCAACGGAGAATTCAACCCTGCGGGCCAAGTGACTAAGGAGCAATTGGCTACATTTCTGGTTAAAATGTTAGGTAAGGGAGGGGGAGCTGCATCGACTCCGTCTGTTAGTGACAGTACCGTCTCCAATTGGGCGAGTGGTTACGTCGCGTTGGCACTTCAGCTAAAGTTGCTAAATAACTCTCCGGACGGTACATTCGGTGGACAGGCACCGGCGAGTCGCAATCTGCTTGCTACTGGAGGTTTCGAAACTGCCAAAGCGTTAGAAACAACTAAACCTCTTGCGGTGTCCGGAGCGGATTTCGTGGCGGGGAACAAACTTGAGTTGACAATGACAATAGGAATCGATCCAAACTCTATTGATCTATCGAAGATTATGGTTAACGGTGTCCCGCTTAATCCGAAGCTAGATAGCTATGTGTTGTCCGAGGACAAAAAGACGATCATTATTAAGCTGCATGAAGGCTTTAAACTGGATACCTCCAAGACACCGGTTATCGTAGTAAACGGCTTGAAGACATTATTCGGTAACGATGTGAAAAATGAGGAGAGTAAACCAATACCGGTTAAGGTAACGAAGCCTCCAGTGACACCGCAAGTGGTCACGTATACGCCATCCGCACCTACACCTACACCTACACCAACCCCAGTGCCTGATGTGACTCTGACAATCGATGTCGTGAACGGAACAATTACGCAAACGACGGCGTCTTATCCGGTAATAGGATCGGTCACCGGGACTGTGTATTACGCTGTGCTATCCACAGATTCCGCAGTTCCTAGCTTGAACGAGATCAAATTAGGGACGAATGCTATCGTGAACGGTTCGGTTGAATTGGACGGAGCGAAGGCGAACTTGAAATTGAACGGATTAGCTGCGGATACTTCCTACGTGTTGTATGCATATGAGCTTGCTAATGATAAGACATCTAAGATCTCTTCAGTACGTTTCAAGACGTTAGCTGAGCAGCAGATCGTGCCTAAGATTACTTTTAATGCTTCGGGCACTAGCAGAAGTATGGGAATCAATAGTGATACGATTAATGCAAGTGTGAACTCAGAAGCATTTGACACTCTATATTACGTTCTTACTGAGATTAGCTCTTCTGATTCCCCAAGCGCTGCTCAGGTCAAATCTGGTCAAGATACAACGGGAGGACCAGCGCTTCAGCATGGAACGGTCGATAAGGCCTTAAACGGACCCCATATCAGCATCTCTGAAAACTTGCTTTCCAATAAGACCTATCGGCTCTACGTAGTCGGATCTAAGGGAACGTTGGATAGTGAGGTCGCGGGGTTCACCTTCTATCGAATGGATTCGATTATCCACACGTTTACGAGCGTAGGCACGCCTGTCGTGAACGCCAATTCGATTACAGTCTCACCGGATTACAGCGGACGCGAGTATCAATTCTACTACTTAACAACGGATCAGTTTACAGGTGTGAACCCACCTTCTGCTGATTATATTATTAATCAGGGCGGGCTTGGGACGTATGATTCCGTAAACGGTACAGTAAGTATTCAAGGTACGTTTACCACCAATATCGGACTCTATGCGGTCATTGTGGTTTATGATCAAACGTTGAGCGACCAAATCCGCTCGAATGTAGTAACTTATATTCCTAATCCTTGAGTAGACGCGACTTGAGTGGAGTATTGGTGAGCGTGTGATAAAAGGAAATTGCAGAACCCCTGAGACCTTGTGAAGTGCACCCCCTAGGATTTCATCGGATAAACCAGGGGCTTTATCCAATGTCTATTCTAAGTTACACTTTGCTTATATTTCTCGCAGAAATGGATGCCGCCTCTAAAGGACGGCAAGAGCAAGAAAACAAAGGGACTTGAGGGTAAAAAGCAATACGTCCTCAAGTCCTTTGCTTATAATTTCGGTTCTGACAGCTGATCGCTAGAACTACTCTGTACGCTTCAATTTGAAGCGAAGCACCAATGACTGCAGTTCTTCGGCGATGCCGGCAAGATGCGCGGCGGAGGCGGCAATTTCCTCCATCGAAGCGTTCTGTTCTTCACTGGCAGCAGCGACGAGGTCGACTTTTTGTGCTGCGGCCAGGGTCATGGCGCTCGATTCATCGAAGGCCGCAATCATCGCTTCGTTCGACTGCATCAACTGTTCGCTGACGACGGCTACTTGACCGAGCTGCGTATCGATGCGACCAATTGCCTCATACATCTCCGTGAACCGCTGCTCTACCGATTGCGTTAGATCGCTTCCGATTGCGGCAGATTCAACACCTTCCTCCATGCTTCCAACCATGTGGTGGGCACGCTCCTGTATCTCCCCGATTAAGGTGGCAATCTTCTCAGCGGCAGATCCTGTCTGATCAGCGAGCTTGCGTACCTCTTGGGCGACGACGGCGAACCCGCGACCATCCTGACCGGCTCGTGCAGCTTCAATGGAGGCATTCAGCGCTAGCAAATTCGTCTGCGCTGCAATTCCCTGTATGAAGTTGGTTACCCCGCTAATTTCCTCAGCAACCCGGTTTAGCTTCTCTGTCTCGTTTTTAGAACGTTTGGAATGTTCGACAATTGTATCCATCTGTTGTCTTGCAGCACCAAGAGTCTCCTCGCCTTTATTCGCCAGGATATTGACTAACTGCGACAGTTTGGTGCTTTCATGTATAATGCGAATCGTTTCGTCGAGTTCCTGCTGGGCAATCTCCGCTGTCCGTTTAACGGCGTTCATGCTGAGATTCATATCGGACGATACGGACGATATTTCTTGCATGGAGGAGGCAATTTGTTCAAGCGTTACGACGTTCTGCTCCGAATTAGCGGACAATTGCTGCGAAGAAGCAGATACTTGCTCGGAATGATCGGTAATTTGCAGCAGCACATCGGATAACGATTGCGACATCGTATTGAAGTTAGCTTGCAGTTGCCCAATCTCATCTATTCTTCCGCTCTCGATCAACGGGACGGTTAAATCTCCATGAGCGATGGAGTCGGTTAGTTGCTTCAATTGCAGGACAGGTCGCACCGTCCGTTTCATAAATATCCAAATAAACAAGGAAATGAGAGCAAGCAGTAGTAGGATGAACAGTAAAGATATTCGCAACAGCGGTCCGGTCTTTTGTTTAATTTCGCTCCTATCAATGACGGATACAATGTTTAAGCCGAGCGCATTTTCATGGTTAAAATGGTAATATTCCTCACGATCTTTATCTGCAAGCTCGAATGAGCCTCCAGCTTGATTGCGCATTACATCGAACCTCTTGTCTTGAAGCGGCTCGCCTTCCTGGAATCGTGGATGCGATAATATTACGTTGTTACGGTCGAATAAGCTGACATATCCGTGTTCTCCGATTTTGTATGTGCTCACCATCTCTTTTAAGTGATTGATGGAAACATCAATTCCTGCTACGCCCGAACCGTCGGAGAGTGTCTTGGCAAAGGTAATGACATAGCTTCCAGTTACGGCGTCAATATATGGAGGCGTCATAATGACCTGCCCTTTATTCTGAATAGCTTGCTTGTACCATTCGCGAGTAGTTGGATCAAAATCCGGGTTTTCCTTTTCTTCAGAGTCGTAGTATCGATTGTCATGGAACATGAACGCAGCCAACACATTATGGATATCTGCCTCAATATGATGGATGCGGTCTTCGATATGCGCTCCCGGTTTTTCCCCTGGAGAGACATGGAGATCGGCAAAGCTGTCAATTGTGACGGTATAATCACGGTACGAATCATTGAATACATTAGTAATCATCGTTGTAACCCCTTCGACTTGAGACAACAATTCGCGCTCCAGTTGGTTACGTGCAAGTTGTGTCAAGGAAAGGCTAAGAACAACGGTGGGAACAGCGATAAGCACGACAAGGAAAAGCAGCATTTGCTTGGATAAGGATGCTTTATAGCTGGCAAACATTTTTTGGATCATCAGTGATGACTCCTCTCTAAGATGTATGTTAACTAGTTGTAAGGGAGACAATACAACGCTCAATATTTATCGGTTATTTGAAATTAAATTAAAACTGCTATAAAAATTTTTATCAAAAAATGGAGATTACGGAAAAATTATTAATAACCTTTGTCAGATTCATTTTTTTATTACCGATTTAAACAACTAAAGTCTTCCAAGTAAGTATAACTGTATAATAGACATATTTAGAAGAAGATGAGTGGGAGAGGGATACTTCTTGGCAAATCATGCACCAAAATTCCAAATGAAAAAGAGCCATATTATATTATTACTAGGGTTGTTATTGGTCATATTATCCGGTTCGCGCATTTTGTGGATCGAATTGTTTCATAACCAAAAACAGGTGTCGATTAAAAATGGGCAGCTCGATTTGCGCGATTGGAAAGCAGAAGATGGCAGCATTCTCTTACTTGATGGCGAATGGGAGTTTTATCCCTCGCAATGGTTGATAGATGGTAGTCGGCAACAATTGTTAGGCAATAATGCGCCAAGGCATATTCAGGTACCGGGAGGATGGAGTGAAGTTTTGCATGCTGACAAGCCATCTCCATACGGGTATGGCTCTTATCGTTTGCTTCTTTATGTAGACCCGGCGAAGCATCGTAATTATAGTATTCGTGTACCCAGCGTACGCACTGCATCAGAATTATATGTAAACGGTCGATTACTTACTAAATCCGGACAGGTGGCGACAACAAAGGATGAATATATTTCGAAGGACCTACCTTATTCTACAACCTTTACAGCAGATGACAACGGTGTAATCGAACTCGTCATTCAGGCGGCAAATTATGTGGATAGTCGAAGCGGGGGCATTGTCCGATCCATTAAATTTGGTTCAGAAGAAGCCATTGCCAAAGAGATGAAAGCTTCCATTTTTATGCAGTTTTTGGCAGCGATTATATTTATTATGCATGCTGTCTATGCACTTATTTTGTATTTACTAGGAAATAAGGAAAAGAAGCTGCTTTATTTTAGTTTGCTTGCATTATGTGTAACGATCACGAGTGTCTTTAGTACGGATGAGAAGTTGTTCCATCAGTTATTTTACATTGGAATTAATTGGGATTTTAGGCTGACTAATATTGCTTTCGTTATTGCAGCCTATGCTTTGCTCCAGTGTACGAATCATCGCGAGCTTCCATATTGGCGTAGGATGTACCCTGTCTATAAAATAATGAATCTAGGGACTGCCGGCATCACGTTGTTTTTAAATCCAACTCAGGTGATCATGCTCTTCCCTATTTATTATGTATTAGGTGGTACTGCTGCAGTTATAACGCTGATTACGATGTTTAAAAAAGTAATTAAAGATTTAAAGAGCAATCTTTTACTGCTTTTCTCTTTTCTTGCGTTGATGAACTATGCTCTTTGGTCGTTAATCTTGCAGGATAGCGGTTTGAGTCTTGTCTACTATCCGTTCGATATGATTATTGCGATGGGCTGTTTAGCCACTGAATGGTTTAAGGGTTACTTTATCATGCATGCGAACACCAAAGAGCTTGCTGCAACCTTGCAAAGAATGAATGACCATAAGGATCAATTTCTGGCAAACACTTCGCATGAATTTAAAAATCCGCTTCACAGCATGCTTAACATGTCACAATCCGTTTTAAAAAGGGAACAGCATTTATTGCAGGAACGGAGCATCAAGGAGCTTGAAACGGTCTTATCTGTAGGACGTCGGTTGACATGGATATTAAATGACTTGATTGACGTGATGAGTTTACGGGAAGGCAATCCACGTTTACAAAAAAAAGTAATATTTATCCAGCCGATTGTGACCGGAGTAATGGATATGTTGCAATTTAACGCAGAAGTAAAGTCTGTCCAAATTGCAAATCAGATTTCGGAAGATTTTCCCCCAGTAATTGCGGATGAGAATCGAGTGATCCAAATCGTGTTCAATTTACTTCATAATGCTGTGAAATATACAAATGAAGGGACAATCTCGATTCAAGCTTTTGCCAAAGACGGAAGAGCTTATATTGTGATTGCTGATTCGGGGATCGGAATGGATGAGCACATGCTTAAGCGCTTATTCCGTCCGTATGAGCAAGGCAGTACGAGTGTGACGATGATTGAAGGCGGATTTGGGTTAGGTTTAAGCATAAGCAAGCAGCTAGTTGAGCTTCATGGAGGTACGTTAGATGTATCCTCAGTTATAGACGAAGGCTCGAAATTTACATTTTCGTTGAAGCTGGCGGATGAGGAAGCGGAGGAAGAAAGTGAAGGTTCGAACCGATTGGAGCCGTTCGTATTACAATCTATGGCGATGCAAGAAATAGCCTCCACAGTCGATTTGGACCAAATGGAAATTCCGCTAGCAGCGGAAGGGGCAACATCAACAACTCCATTTCAAATGAATCGAAATCGTCCGCTTGTATTAATTGTTGATGATGATCCAGTCAATCTTCAAGTGCTTGAAGCCATACTGCCACCAGACGAATACGAGTTAACGATGGCAACGAGCGGTAAAGAAGCGTTGGCATTACTGGATACTAAGGACTGGGATCTGGTCATCTCCGACGTTATGATGCCACAGATGTCTGGTTATGAGTTGACACGGATGATTCGTGAGCGATTTACACTGACCGAGCTCCCTGTTCTACTCCTTACGGCAAGAAGCCAACCGAAAGATATTCAAAGCGGCTTTCTTGCTGGAGCCAACGATTATGTGACGAAGCCGGTGGAAGCTGTAGAAATCAAATCGCGGATCGAGGCACTAACAACGATTAAACAAGTCGTTCGTGAACAATTGCAATTAGAAGCTGCATGGCTCCAAGCGCAAATCCAGCCTCATTTTTTATTTAATGCATTAAATTCTGTAATAGCTTTAAGTGACATTAATTTGGATAAGATGGGGAATTTGCTCCATGAGCTCAGCAATTTTCTGAGGAATAAATTTAAGTTCCAAAATCCGGATGGATTTGTCCCCATTGAAGAGGAGCTAAGTCTAGTGCGCTCTTATCTATACATTGAAAAGGTTCGGTTTGAAGAAAGGCTACAGGTGATTTGGGAGATAGATGGCTGCGAGGACATAAAAGTCCCATTTCTTACGATCCAGCCTCTCGTTGAAAATGCGATAAGACATGGCATAATGAAGCGCAATCGTGGCGGAATGATTCTTATTCGAATTTCTGTCCATGAAACGCATGCAGAGATAACAGTTGAAGACGATGGGATTGGAATGGACAAAGTTCAATTACAAAGAATACTAGAAAGAAAAGCGGATAGCAGGTCAGGTGTCGGGTTGATCAATACGGATCAGCGATTAAAACGGCACTTTGGAACAGGACTTCATATCGAAAGTACGTTAGGTACAGGGACTAAGGTCACTTTCCATGTACGTAAACAGGTTGAATAACAGGACAAATCATTAAAAGGAAGTGTGAACAATATACCAATCCAATGGCGCGCACGAACCACTTTTCGGCGTGGCCATAGGAGCGATGAAGCCCATCTTCAGGAAAATAAAACGTAATCAACCAACGTACGAAATACGCGATGAACAATTTCATGTACACTGTGGGAGTATCTTATCTGCCGCTTCATGAAAAGGCGGCAGATAAAGGGCAGCTCGGCTTCAAACGAAAATATGTAAGGTGTTAGTCCATAAAAATTCATACATCCAAAGCGTGAACGGTTATCATGAATCATTTTTGGTATAATAATTAATAGAATAACTTGAAGAATGGCTTGGTTTTAGTGAAATATAAATTTCTAATGTTAGGAAAAAAAGAGAAAACGAGGGATGGAAAATGTCGTATATCGTTGATTTTAAAAATGTGTCTACGGTTGGTTTAGAGTCTTCACCTGTAGTAGAGGCGCTTGCTGGTTTACGTGCGAATGAAGCCCGTTACTTTATGAACAAATACGAGCATGAATTTACGGTTGTACCAGCTAGCGAAAGTCAGGAGAACCTTGATTATGTGAACCGAATTTTGAAAGTAGAACGTGATATTGAGTTTGCGGCTAAACCTTTAGAAACGTCGCGTTTTCAAGTGGAAAATATCCAATTTACCTACGTCTTTTATGAGGATGGTCTTGCGGTCAATGTCATGTATACGGTTGATGACCCTAAGAAGCGGGCTGTTGGTTTTAAGCTGTCTGAGGGGATGGAGATACCAAAGGAGCTAGAAGCGAAGTTTAAGTTTGCTAGGCAGAAGTCTAAACTAGCTGGAACAATTCGGGGCTCGTTTTTTGTAATTAAAGGACAATATTAAGGTAAGTAAGCCTCTATTCCGAGTGGCGGAATAGAGGCTTTTTCTTTTTGTTTGCTCCGCAAAGCTAAGCTTCGATATTTCCATATTTTTTCGCAAATTGATATACCGAATCGGCAAATGTTTTTTTCTGTACTTCGAGATAAGTAACAAGGGCTTCTCTGTCTTGAAGCGATACGTCCCAATCCCCAGGAATTTCCCGAATCACTTCTTCAATAAGGGCTTCCGGTAAAGCAAGGATTTGTTCAATATAGGAAGAGAGTATCGATGAATCTTCGAGCATGCCCACAGTCCAAATATGAACGATAGAATCCTTTTTCGTTTTACCGCGCTTTTGCAATGTTGCTTTGTTCCATTTGTATCCTCCCGGAAAACATTTTCCGTGATCGATCATATGAATATCATATTTGCCTTCCGGCAGCCACTCCAGAAGAATGTTGCTTTTTGTACGGTCAGTGTTATGCACCCAATGGTCGAATACCAAAATTCCGGCCAATACCTGGTTATTTTTAATTTCCGTTTTAGTCGGATGAGGGGGTTCCTTCGAGAGGCCTCTGCAATTGTCTAAGAATAGGCTGGCAAATTGTGTGCCCGGAGTGTATTTGGAAGAAAACTTTTTTGGTATATATTGAATCTGCTGTGCTGTCATATTCACCATTTTAAATGGAACTACAGGCAAAGAAAGGTGTTGCCCTAATCTGGCGACCACGAATTCGTTTACCAGTTCCCTTGTTCCGTGGAAATTGTTTTTACATTTTACCGCATAATGGTTTCCATCATTAAATGACAACAAATGTGCGGCATCTCCAGACAGCGTTTCCAAATATTTTACCGGTTCTAAAATTGTCATCGCTCTACGCCCCTTTTTAATAGCATCTAACATTACAATATTCAAAAATAATAGAAGAGTATCGGACAAAAGGGATAACTAGAACACAAAATACCAAGATTATTCAAACATTTCGAACAAGTTCTTTGAATATGGACAAATATGGATTGCTCATTTAGACTATACACTTAGATAAATTTTTCACAAAGGGGTAAAAATGGAATGCAGTGGATAAGGGATATAAAAGTAAGCAAAAAAATACTGCTGCTCATGATAATGGCAGTTGTATTTTTAACCATGGTAGGGTCCGTGGGGGTTACATACATCAAAAGCATGGCGAAAAATTCAACTGAAATGTATGAAGATCGGATGAATTCAGTAAGATGGCTTACTCAAATGCAAATGAATAATCGTGTCGTTGAAGTAAATACATTAGGCTTAATACTAACGAATGACTCGAGAGAGAATGAAGAAGCGAAGAAAACAATGAACGACAGAAAGGAAGCCACCGCACAATTAATAAAAAGCTATGAAGAAACCAAAATGGATGAGCAGGAGAAAGGGATATTTGGTCAGTATAAAGAGTTGCGCAGTACATACTGGGAAAATGTAAAGAAAGTAATTGATCTGGCGATGGTCAATAAAAATGATCAAGCTTATCAAAATTATGTACAACATGTCAGAGAGATTCGTACCCAGTTGAATGGTGCGCTGGAGAAACTGGTGGATTACAATCAGGAAATAGCGGAAAAACTCTATAAGACAAATACCGCTTATGCAAAGAGCGCGATTACTTGGACCGTTATCATTACAGTGGTTGCGATTGTATTATGTGCGCTTTTCGCTTTAGCCATTGGCCGCACCATTACACGTCCGCTTCACATGATGAAAGAATTGATGGCAAAAGCGGAGCAAGGCGATTTAACCGTACAGGGAGAGTATCAAGCGAAAGATGAAATAGGGATGTTAACCCAATTATTTAACAATATGATGCGCAGTGTTCGTAGCGTCGTCCAGCAGGTAAACACAAATGCAATGGAATTATCAGCAAGTGCTGAGGAGCTATTGGCAACGGGTGAACAGGTAAAACACGCGGCAAGTCAGATTTCAACATCAATTCAAGAAGTGGCAGGAAGTGCAGAGTATCAGTTGTCTGGTGCAGATCAAGTAAATCAAGCCACTGCAGAAATTTCCAAAGGAATGGAGCAAGCCGCATCTTCTATGCAGGATGTAGCCGATCTGACAGTAACGGCAAATCATAAGGCGACGACAGGGAACCAGGTTGTTACAGAGTCAGTAGCCCAGATTGAGCTTGTACAGCAAAAAGTGAATACGACAGCGGCAGTTGTCGATACGCTTGGTCAGAAGTCGAAAGAAATAGGGCGGATTACTACGCTGATTACAGAGATCTCCAATCAAACGAACTTACTTGCCTTAAATGCAGCGATTGAAGCAGCAAGAGCGGGCGAGCATGGAAAAGGGTTTGCGGTTGTAGCAGATGAAGTGCGAAAGCTGGCTGAGCAGTCAAGACAGGCATCTGAGGAAATCGGGCAGTTGATTATTGAAATTCAGGCAGAAGCAGGGCATGCTGTGCGTTCGATGGGAGAAGGAACGTCTGCTGTACATAAAGGGATTGAGATGGTTCAACAGGCTGGTGAAGCGTTTCATGATATTACGAAGATGGTGGAACATGTATCGGTACAATCACAGGAAGTGTCTGCGATTGTAGAAGAAGTAACCGCGAGCTCGCAGCATGTGGTGGAAATGATTAGAGGGCTTGCAGATACTTCACAGCAATCTATGACTCATACGCAAAATGTGTCTGCAGCAGCGCAGGAACAGTATGCATCGATGGAAGAAATCGCTTCTGCTATTGAACTCGTAAGCAGAATGGCGGAAGAATTGCAGCAGTCTATAACTAAGTTCAAAGCATAAAAGTACGGGAAACAGTCAAAAACCTCTTGGTTAATCCAAGAGGTTTTTAATTTGTCCAAAAGTATGTCCTCATTATATCTGAGGGTAGATTTTAGGGCTTCGCTTATGGTCACCTAATCGTTATGCTTTTAACTTAAATTTACCAATGAGCATATGCAACTCTTCTGACATTAAAGAAAGCGAGGATGCAGATGCACTGATTTCTTCCACAGAAGCTAATTGTTCTTGCATAATTGCAGATATGTTCTGTATTTCGGATGATGAGGTTTTCGCTATATCTGAAATTACGTCTATAGAAGTCACCACCTGTTCCGTACTAGCAGCCATTTGCTGAGAAGCCGCCGAAACTTCCTGAATCTGTTGGGAAACTTCGCCCGCTGAGCTTTGAATTTGTTCAAATGATTTTCCTGCCACGTTTACTATGCTAATTCCAGTCGTCACTTCTTGTGTACTTACTTCCATGGACTTAGTTGTTTGAATGATTTCTTCTTGGATGGCAGCGACCAAATGCACGATATGCTCGGTAGATTGAGCGGATTGTTCCGCCAGTTTACGCACTTCGCTCGCTACAACAGCAAATCCGCGTCCTTGCTCTCCCGCTCTTGCAGCCTCAATCGCTGCATTTAAAGCGAGCAAATTGATTTGTCCCGCGATGCCTTTGATTACCCCAATGATTTGTTCTATCTCTTGCGAACGTGTTCCCAATCCTTTCACTACTTTCGCAAGTCCGTTGACTGTACCGTTAATCAAGCTCATCTGATGGACAGCTGTTTGAATTGCATGATCGCCTTCTACAGTTAGTTGGAGCGCATCGGTTGTAGCCGTTGATACATGTTCGGAATTGATTGCAATTTGTTGCGCCCCAATAGACATCTGTTTTACTGCTAGGGCGCTTTCATCCACACTCCGCGCCTGTTTCTCGGAACCGGCGGCTACTTCTATTACAGCGGAAGCAACATGTTCGAAAGCCTTGCCGATTTGTTCGGAGTTAGCAGACAATTCCTCGGAGGTAGCGGAAACCAATTCCGCTTTAAAGCCGACTTGGCGAATCACATTACGCAGATTTTCCGCCATTTGATTAAAAGCAGCAACCAAATCGCCAATTTCGTCCCGATTTTTCACTTGAATCTCGTCTGTAGTCAAATCGCCTTCCGCTATGCGTTTGGCCTCCTTCGCAAGGGCGATTAGAGGTCTGGAAATGATTCTGCCAAAAACATATGCGATAGTCATCCCTAAAATGATTGCGATAATGCTTACAATTAGAATGATCTGTTTTCCTGTCTTATTAGCTTGTACGGTTTCGTTCATCGATTGGTCTGATCGGATCGAATTAAAATCGATATCTTTTTTCAAAGCATCTAGCATTTGTTGATAGTTGTTAGTCATCTTTAGAGCAAGAGTGCTTGCTTTTACGTTATCGTTGGCTTTTCCAAGTTTCCAGAGTTCGGGGAGATCTGCAAAATAATCATTTTTAAATTTCAGGTAGTTATCATAGATAGCTTGTTCTTCCGGTCCTGATATCATATTGCCCGCTGTATAACTATCTTCGTCTTTCTTGAGGTTGCTTACTGCCTGGTTGATTTGCTCTTTAATCTTTTCCATGTTCTCGCCGTTTGTTTCCAATACCATCCGCATTGACAGACGATCAATATCTACCAAATTAGCTTGCATGTCGGCAATGACCTTAACTGATGGCATCCAGTTTGTTTGAACGTCTTCAGCTTTGTTTCCCATCGTTTTCATGTTGACAAGACTTATGATGCCAATTATGCACATCAAGATAAGAACTAACAAAAATCCGCTGTACATTTTTTTACTGATTGTAAATTTCATAAAACGGCGTTCACTCCTATTTTCAATGTTATTTTAGTTTTACTCCATAATCAGTGCTTGACAGAGTTGGAGACAAGTTTCTCGTTTATTTGTCGAGAGCTGGAGTATTATAGCATTTTTTGTCGAAAACTAAAATAGAATATTTGAAATATTATGTATGGTATGATTCGTCAGTAGAGTTGCTTCATCATTGTTTGGGGTTTTGCAGTTTTGTCCAAAATAACAGCTAAGAGAGTAGCAGAGGGGAAGGAAACTACAATGGAAAACAAGGAATTAAAGAGGGGTCTCGAAGCGCGTCATATTCAGATGATTGCTTTGGGCGGCACAATCGGTGTCGGGTTATTTATGGGCTCTGCAAGCACGATCAAATGGACAGGTCCATCGGTGATGCTTGCGTATGCAATTGTAGGGATTTTTATATTTTTCATCATGCGCGCAATGGGGGAAATGCAGTACGTAGAACCGAGCACAGGGTCATTTGCGACCTTTGGCCATAAGTACATTCATCCTTTGGCAGGGTATACGACGGCTTGGAGCAACTGGTTCCAATGGGTGGTTGTCGGGATGGCGGAGATCATTGCGGTTGGGACATATATGAAGTACTGGTTTCCGGATTTGCCTGCTTGGATACCAGGTATCATCGCAATGGTGATTCTCGGTGCAGCCAACCTATTCTCTGTGAAATCATTTGGTGAATTTGAATTTTGGTTTGCGATGATTAAAATCGTAACCATCGTACTGATGATTGTGGCAGGGTTTGGTCTGATTTTCTTCGGGATTGGCAACGGCGGGAATGCGATCGGATTTTCTAACCTGTGGCAGCATGGGGGCTTTTTTACCGGTGGCTGGACGGGCTTTTTCTTTGCTCTCTCGTTGGTGATTGGGGCTTATCAAGGTGTCGAACTGATCGGGATTACAGCAGGTGAGGCAAAAAACCCGCAAAAAACGTTAATGAGAGCGACGCAAAGTATTATTTGGCGGATTTTGATCTTTTATATTGGCGCGATTTTTGTGATTGTAACGGTCTACCCTTGGAATCAGTTGCAAGCCATCGGCAGCCCGTTCGTTGCAACGTTTGCGAAAATCGGAATTACAGCAGCGGCGGGGCTCATCAACTTTGTCGTCATCACGTCTGCCATGTCAGGTTGCAATAGCGGGATTTATAGCGCAGGACGTATGCTTTATACATTAGGAATCAATGGACAGGCACCGAAAATATTTACGAAACTGTCCCATAACGGCGTGCCCCTGCTGGGAACGATTGGTGTGCTCGTGGGATTGGGCATTGGCGTGATCTTAAGTTATATTGCACCAGAAAATCTGTTTGTGCATGTGTACAGCGCCAGTGTACTTCCCGGTATGGTACCGTGGTTTGTTATTCTAATCAGTCAGATCAAATTTAGAAAAATCAAGGGGGCTGAATTGGATCATCATCCGTTCAAAATGCCTCTCGCCCCAGTAACAAACTATGTCACCATTGCTTTTTTGCTTATGGTATTGGTCGGAATGTGGATGAACGATGATACACGCATGTCCCTTATTTCCGGCATCGTTTTCTTAGGTATTGTAGTGATTAGTTTTTACGCATTCCGAGTTGGCAAGGCTGTTCCAATAAGTGCCCAAACAGATGATGAACATACGAACAGCTAAATGGGCAAGCGTCCATTTGACTAACCAATAAACATCCCATTATCTACCTAAAGAGGAATGGGATGTTTATTACTGTATCCTAAGTAAGGCGAAGTTTTTCAACTGGAAATAGGTAAAGTAATCTCGACAATCGTGCCTTTATTGATTTCACTTGTGATGTTGATACTTCCTTGATGGTCTTTAATGATTTTATTACTGATAAGTAAACCTAAACCTGTTCCCTTTTCTTTTGAGGTGTAAAAAGGTTCCCCAAGTCTGGGCAGCAGCTCTTGTGAAATGCCACATCCGTTATCGGAAAAGCGAATAAGGACTTGGTTGTCGCTTAGAAGTTTGGTTTGAATATTAATTTTGCCATTTGCAGAGATGGCGTCCAGTGAATTCTTCATGATGTTGATGAATACTTGTTTTAGTTGATTTTCTTCACAGTTGATGATAATAGGTTTGTTTAAAAATTTTGTATTGATTTCAATATTGTTTAAATTAGCCTCGGACTCAAGAAACTTTACAACGTTTTCGATGATACTATGCAAAAGAATTGATTTGACATGGAGTTTTTGCGGCTTCGCCAAGACAAGCAGCTCACTCACGATAAAGTTGATTCGATCTAGTTCAGACAACATAATGTCGGTAAAATTAGAATTATCTGAAATCAACGGTTGTAAATATTGTATAAAACCCTTTAGTGAGGTAAGAGGATTTCTTATTTCATGCGCTATACTTGCCGCCAATTCTCCGATGACGGACAGCTTTTCTGTTCTCAGGAGTAATTCTTCATTCTGCTTCCTCTCCGTAATATCGCGTGTAACGTTGAAAAAATGGTGACATTCACCATCGGTGTTGTAAAAAGGCATTCCTATGGATTCGCAATATATCCAATCACCATTTTCGAGTTTGTATCGATATACAGAGATAATAGGGGTTTTCGATTGAAGCATGTATGAAAAGCGTTCACAGACGGTAGGAGCATCGTCAGGATGGATATTATGAAAGCTAATCCTATCCGTGCCTAACTTTTTAACATGCGAAGGAGAACTGTACAATGTATCGCCATTCTTATCAATCACAGAAATGAAGTCTGCTGTATTTTCAGCAATGAACCTATATTGTTCTTCACTCTTCCGCAAAGCTTCTTCGGCTTGTTTTCGTTTTGTGATATTACGTGAAACGATTAGATAGCTCTCGAATTCATTGTTCTCAGTAAGGATCGGCACACAACGCGACTCCAAATACACCCAATATCCATCTTTATGTTTTACTCTAAATTCTATTTGCTTGTTTTTTTTATAGATAGCGATGGATTGACGTAGATCTAGGAGTATATTTACATCATCAGGGTGAATAAAGGCGAAAGTATCCTTCTGAAGATATTCATACGGGGTGTATCCCAAGTGAAGCTCTATAGAAGGAGATACGAATATTTTTTTCATGTTTAAATCATATGTGCTTATAATGTCGTTGGTATTCTCTACTAATATCCGATATTTAGCTTCACTTTCTAGCAAAGCTTCTTCAGCCAATTTGCGATATGTAACATCCCTAGCAATCACAGAAGTGCCAACGATATTCCCTGCTGAATCTCGTATGGGGGAAGCTGTTAGGCATACCTGAATGATCGTACCGTCTTTTCGTTTACGTACCGTCTCATATCCAGAGATTTTCTTACCAAAGGATTTAATCAGACGAAATAGTTCTTTCGTCTCGGTTATTGAAGGTTCTGGTACCAGGCAGTAAGGGTCATGAAGCAGGTCTTGGTAAGTCCAGCCATAAAACTGTTCAAAGGCACAATTTATGAGAAGTATATTTCCCTGCATATCCCGAATAGAAATCGCGTCCGTTGTAGTTTCGACAAGAGACTGAAGCAGTTCTTTCATGTCGATCTGTTCTTTACTTAGACTTGTTCGAAGAGTCTCTTTATCCATTGGGCGATCCCTACCTTTAACAAGGATTTGATTCTAAGTATATATATTTCATCTTTCTTGTAAAGGTGGACTGAGTAAATTCGATGGTCATCGAAGGATCCTCATGCTAGCATAGAGACAACGTGAGAAATAAGAAAGTAGGAATAGCTGTGCCTCGATTACTCTATGCCGCATTAGTGATGTTAAGTCTTATTTGGGGAGGTTCGTTTTTCTTTATTAAGCAGTTGTTGCACGATTTCGGTCCTTGGACGATTGCCTTCCTAAGGTCCAGCTTTGGCTTGATTACGATTACAATAATCATGCTCGTACTAAGAAAGCCTTTCGAATTACGAAAAATCCAATGGTTTCCGATGACAGTCATGGCTCTCATCAATACGGCTGTCCCATGGGCAATTATCGGTTTCAGTGAAACCAGATTGTCCAGCAGCATAGCATCGATCTTGAATGCTACAACGCCGCTATGGACGATCGTCGTCGGGGCGCTGGTCTTCAAGTCGGCTACGAACCGGATGCAATGGATTGGCATGGGGGTTGCTTTTGTCGGGCTAGTTATTTTATTGGACATCAATCCGCATTCCATTGTGTCGGTCGATTTGATCGGATTTATTTGCATGCTGGCAGCTACGTTATGTTATGCGTTCGGTTCTCAGTTATCCAAGCGGCTCAAGGGTGTGACCATGTATCAGACGACATTCGGCACGCTGCTCTGCGCCATGATGGGAAGTGGGACCGTCGCTTTTTCGGTCGAAACGGTTAACCTGTCGCAATTGGCAACGCCCACGAATATCGGGATGGTCATTGGACTGGGTGTATTTGGATCGGGAATCGCTTATATTTTGTTTTATTTCATGATTCAACGAGGAAGTCCCGAGTTCGCGACGATGGTTACTTATCTCGTTCCTGCAACAGCAATCATATGGGGCAGTACGTTGTTGAACGAGCCCGTTCATTGGAGCTTATTTGCAGGGCTTTCCTTTATTTTGGGCGGCGTATTCGTATCGAGTAGGAAACGAACGCCATCTGGGCTGCCATTGCAGAGCGAAGCGAAGTAGATATGCATGATCGTAACGTATTTACATTAGAGACAGCGAGGGAACATGAATGAAGAAAAAACGGTCGGCTGAAAACACAGTCGACCAAATCTACTAATACGAGTAATAGCCTGCAATCCTATCACGCAGTGTACATTCCTCCGTTTTCCATATTATTGAGTCAAAGGTACCCGATGAACGCCCTTGCTGCCTCCCGGCGCGGTTCCAATATATAAATATCCGTTATGGTTGACTGCCGTAGTTACCCCATACAGTTTGCCTTCCGGATCGTGCCAGCTTTCAATTACTTTCCCGTCCGGACTGATCTCCGCAACAAGCCCGTGCCTCACTGGCGCACTTGCCCCGTTAAGCAGCGCCTGCGGCACTTTGGCCATAAGGCCGGCCAGCCACGGGTTGCCATGCATCTGATCTACAAAAGATAGGCGCGTCGTGAAGATACCAACCCAGAAGTGGCCTTGCTCGTCGCGCGAAATGTTGTCGGGAAAGCCTGCGAGATTGTCGGTGAATATGTCGGATGTGCCTTTCTTCGGACCCTTCAGCCAGTATCTGGTCAGTTGATAACGATAGGATTCCGCAATGAGCACATATTCTTCGTCACTGGACAGGGCGATTCCGTTGGCAAAATAGAGCCCTTCTAGCAGGACACTCGTCTGCTTGGTTGCTGGATCGTACTTCAGCAAGCGTCCATGCGGCTTGCCCTCTGCCATTTCTTTGAACAGCACGCGGCCATAGGTCGAGGTGTCGGAGAAATAAATGGAGCCGTCCTGCGCAATATCCAGTTCGTTGGCCAAGTAGATCGGTTTGCCGTCCACATGATCAGCCAGTACCTGTACGGTCCCGGACGGATTGATGGACAATAGCCCCTTCTTGATATCGGTCACGATCAAATTGCCGTTGGCGTCGAACTTAAGCCCGTTAGGTGTCCCATGGGTGTCTGCAAACATCTGGGCTTTCTGCGGCTTGCCCTCCAGATCGAAACCAACCTTGTAAATTATCCCGTTGGAATCCCCGGTATAGAGCACGCCTTCCTTGTCAAACGTAATGAACTCCGGGAATTGAGGAGCATCCGAGACCAGTTCGGCTGAGCTAAGCTTGTCGTTCTCTTGCCACGGCCCCGGTTCCGTAAAAGAGGGGCCTGTCGGCGCGTTCCATTTCACCGGATCGACAGGCGAGGGCACGACCACGAAAATGATGATTCCAAGAAGGATTATTGCGAGCAGAGATAATCCCACTCTCCGTATTCGTTTCAATCGCGAACGTTTGGGACGGTTTCCTGGTGCAGCAGCATGAGATGAAGTATTTGGCGAATGAGTCATGAGTGCACCTCCTGGATCATCCATCCTGCAAGATCGGACGGACCGGACGTCTTCTTATGGTTGGTGGAGCCGTCGCGCGGGCGAAGCATGCCGCCAACGAGCCGAAGTCCCTGCTTCCTCGTCATGAATCGTCCGATCTGCGTTCCTATATAATTCTGCGTACCCGGAACAACATACAGCTTCCCATCCTTTAACGCGCGAAGCGCAACTTCTACGACTCTCTCCGGCGTGTCTTTCTTACCGACAGCCGCTTCTTCCGTGCCTACGACGCTGAAGAAAGCGGTATCCGTCGCTCCCGGACAAAGTGTGAAAAATTGGACGCCGCTGTTGCGGTTTTCCCACCACAAAGCTTGGGTAAACGACAACACGAAAGCTTTCGTCGCTCCGTATACAGCCATATAGGGAAGGGGTTGAAATCCGGCGGTCGAAGCGACATTGATAACGGCGCCGGAGTTTCTGCGCAGCATTTCCGGCAGGAACAAGTGCGTCATATCTACAACAGCGGCAACATTGAGCATGACTTCCTCATGTTGACGCACGCCTGACACTTGTTCAAACAAACCGTGCGTGGCAAAGCCTGCGTTGTTGACCAGCAGTTCAATTTCCAAATTCAGAAGCTGACATTGCCGATACAAACCGCCTGGCGCTCCCTCTTTGCCAAGATCGGCAGGAATCACCTCGACCTTGACGCCATGCTTCTTTCTAAGCTCCGATGCCAGGCTCTCCAGCTTGTTCTTCGATCGGGCTACGAGTACGAGGTGGCCGCCCTCTTTGGCTAATTGCCGGGCGAACTGCTCTCCGATGCCGGAAGAAGCCCCCGTGACAAGCGCCCATTTTCCTTGAATGTTCATATTACAACTCTCCCATCGAATTCATTGTTGTTATCAGGAAACATTGTTACCGAATTGTTTAAAATAAATCCTGACTCCCATAAGAGACAAGAATTCCCGCACGCTTTGGTAACACTGTTTCTAATGGGATTCATTGTAACCCTGCTTTTTTAGAAAGTCAACATCGTTTTTTGAATCACTGGTTTTGAGCATCCTGCGTCGCATTGACAACGGTCCGACAACAATTTAAAATTCCTGTTAAGAGCCGGAAACTTTGTTTCTTATTGAAAACGTATGAATAGAGGGTGATAGCGATGACCGACCGAAATAGTCCCTCCGCTGCAAATAAACGAAAGTTGAAAACGTATCAGGAGGCTCGCCTCCAAAATATTGAAAATCTCCGGAAGCTCGTCGTCAATGCTGCGGCAACGATTTTGCACGAGGAGGGTCCTGAAGCCGTGACAGTCCGTAAAGTTGCGCAGAAGATGGATTGCTCGACCAAAATCATATACAGTCTGTTTGTCAATAAAGAGGGGCTGGCTCAGCAGCTGTATCTCGACGGCTGCAAACTTCTCGCCAACGAATTCGAGGGAATGCCACACACTGGCGATCCTGCACAGCAGCTGCTCCATTTAGGCGAGACCTTCTGGCAATTCGGACAGCGTTACTCCAGCTATTACAAGCTGATGTTCGGAGGAGCCTTCACAGATTTCAAACCGGACGAGGAGAGCATGAACGGTACCGTGACAGCCATGCGGCAATTGTTGACGGTGATCGGCAATGCGCAAGAGCAGGGGCTGATTACCGATCCGCATGACACGGAAACCGTCGTCCGTATCTTCTGGGCGTCGCTTCACGGCGTTATCCATCTCTATATGGGCGGACATTTGGGTGATGTGCAGTCTGCCCATGCCGTGTACAAGCAAACGTTGTCTTTGATTGTCGGATCGTTGTTTTCTGAAGACAACGGAGTGGTGAACTGGAGTCCACAATCCAACTAGCTGTTTCTTTATATTTCTGTGATGGGCGCATGCGCGGTGGCGGACAGAATTTTGCTCTTTAGAGGATATGGAGAACCGTAATGAATGCTTGTAATCAATAGAAAAAACTCAGAGTATGTGAAATTTGAATTGATTTCGCATACTTTTTTCTATAGAAGGGTTTTAACGATACTGCTCGAACTATGGAAATGAGAGGTTCACAATGATTGAATTCCAAAAAAATTCCAGTAGAGCGTCACGATTTCGCTTGCACCTTATGTAACGTAATGTTTTACATAGAGCTACCGGTACATAGCTAGCACCACACCGTGCTATGATAGATGGAGTATCTAACCACCAAGACATTTATACCCATCATTCGTGTTAGGAGATTCAGGGGATGAACAAAAAGATTTTGATAGTTGAAGATGATATTCATATTTCCAAAATCATTAAAATGAATCTCAACATCGTAAGTTACGAGACGACCGAGGTCTATGACGGCCTGGCGGCGCTGGAGCTGCTGCAGCGGGAGAAGTTCGACCTTATTTTGCTGGATGTCATGATTCCGAAACTGGACGGTTTTGCGCTGATGGAACGAATCAGACCTTATCGTATTCCAGTTATTTTTTTGACGGCGAAAAACTCGGTTTACGATAAAGTGGACGGTCTGAGATTGGGGGCCGACGATTATATGGTCAAGCCTTTCGAAGCGATTGAGCTGTTAGCCCGTATAGAAACGGTATTGCGAAGATATGGCAAAGATGATCAGGTGATGGCCTTTCAAACCCTTCTTATCGATCTGGACAAACGGGAAGTAACCAAACAAGGGGAAGTTATCGAGCTAACTCCAAAAGAATATGATTTGCTTGTCGTTCTACTGAAAAATAAGAACATCGCCTTATCAAGAGAGCAGTTCATCGACAAAGTATGGGGCGGCGACTATTACGGCGAAACAAGAACGGTCGATATGCATATTAAATCGCTGCGCAAAAAACTTGAGCTGCAGGATCACATCAAGACCATTTATAAACTCGGCTATCGGCTGGAGGATTGAGAGGATGAAATTTTGGCAAAAAATTTATGTCTTCTCGATTCTGGTCTTCGTCATTATCTTTAACGCAGCTTCTATTATGGTTATCGAGCGCAGCCACAATAGAATGCTTGAACAGGAGATCAATAGCGCGTTAAACCAGAATATGAGTATTCAATACAGTGTCAACGCGATCGTACCGATCCTTCGCATCTATGATTCAATCGATTACGAGAAAACGGTATTAACGAGAATCGCCAATGAATTTGTTGGCACGAATAACGAACGGCGTGTTTATTTGGATATCAGGGACGAGGCGAATCGAGCGATCTTCAGTAATACGGATTTCCAGATGCCGAAGCAGCGTGAGGAACTGGATAAGCTGGGCGCGGATGGAATCAATTATATTTTGCGGGATGTCGAGGAGCGAACGATCCTGTTCACCTCCAACATTGTGGATATTAATCATAAAAGCTATCTATTTACCTATATGGTAGATGTCACCTCATTGTATCAGGACCGTGTGGATCAATATCAGTTCTTTGTACAAGTGGATGTGGCTGCCTGTTTCCTCTATATGCTGATCATGTTTTTTGTAAGCAGAGGACTGACGAGATCGATTGATCGGCTGGGTCGAACAGCTCAGGTCATTGCACAGGGGAATTTCTCTGAACGCGTCCAGTTAAAATCAAAGGATGAAATCGGCGTGCTGGCCCACAATTTTAACAATATGGCCGCTGTTGTGGAGGACACAATCACTGAACTTGAGCGGAATAATCAAGAAAAACAGCGGTTTATCAATAATTTTACGCATGAATTAAAAACACCGCTGACTTCAATTATCGCCTATGCAAGTTTTATGAGGACAACCAAATACGATGAGGAAACGTTTCTGGACGGTCTGAATGTGATTTATTCAGAAGGCAAACGATTAGAGATGTTGTCATTGAAGCTGATGAACTTGATTGTGTTGCAAGAGGATAACTTCGAGATGGAGCTGCACGATTTAGGAGCGGTTATAGCTGAAATCAAGCCTGCGCTGGACATGATGGCCAAAGAAAAGCAGGTGACGATCGTCACTGAATGTGAACCGGGCGAGCTGAGATTGGAGAAGGATTTGATCAAAGTTCTGATCTTCAATCTGGTGGACAATGCGCTCAAAGCTTCAGATGAACACCAGACCATTACGCTGCGTATCGCGTGGCAAGGCGGGCATTGCATGCTTGAAGTGATGGATCAGGGCATCGGGATCGCTAAGGAACATCAGGATAAAATTTTTGAGCCTTTTTACATGGTGGATAAATCCAGGACAAGAAACGGTAAAGGGGCAGGTCTCGGTCTTGCGATATGTCAAAATGTAGCGAGCGTCCACCATGCCGTCATCCGGGTAACCAGCAATGAAAACCAGGGCACGAAGGTAGAAGTCGTATTCGCACTTACCCATCCGAAAGGCGGGATAAAGGAATGAACAGGCTTATTGTGGTTATCATATGCGCGTCGATCATGATTCTCGGGACGGGTTGCCAAGGTGTTTTCGATACGATATCGAAAGAGACAGTCATGGTAAAACAAATAAGTAGAGTGAACGAGACCAATGAGGCGGAATATGAGGGAATTCTGTCCCAAGATGCAGTGAAGACACTCAGTCTAAATGCGGTAAATAAGTACTTCGATGAGAATTTGACGATGGACGAGTTTCAATTCGAGTTGGTGGTTATTGATCAGAACAAGTTTAAAGTTTTGCTAAGTGAGGCGGAATATGCTCCGAAAGTGAAACCAGCTCCGGCTCCGAAAGTGAAACCAGAACTAAAGCTGGACGATCAAACTGAGTTCGCTCCGTATTCTGGCGGCTTGTATTACACGACTCTGACCAAATTGACCAGCCCTAATGAAGTCTATGATATCGTGCTGAATGCGAGAGACGGCGATGTCATTAAAGTTGCAAGGGCAGGAACGTTGAAAAATTTTGCCAACACTAGTGAGGAAGATGATCTATTGGTGAAATATGGCATGAACAAAGTTACCCCTCTCGCAACAAAGTTTATTCAGGATAAAGGGAGCTATCCGTTGTCCGATTTATCGCTGAATGAGAGCATGATCAGCAAGGGCAGTGTTGTGGAATTGTATTACACGAGCAAGGACGGCGATAAGTTAAAATACGCTGTCACAGTCAATTTGAAACGAAATGAAGTTGTCGGTTTCAGTAAGGATGTCATGGCGCTGCTTAGTTACTATTCTAGGCTCTAAGCAAGACCACATCTGCGGTTTTGTAGCCGCTCAAAACAAAGGACTGTCAGGGAACAATTCACCTCTGACGGTTCTTTTTTTATTTTTACAACTTCAATACAAGTCTATCTAACTTATCATATATTCGCCTGCTACACTGGTTGCATATTTGAAGACATCAGCATTCGCCGATCAATCGGAGTAAGGAGACAGCATGAAAAGGAAAAGCAGAAAACAGCTTAGACGCCGCCAAGCGATATTGTTGGTAATTATCGTTGCTTTGGTGGGAATGATCTGGTCGAAATATGAGCTAATTTCATCCTGGGTTTCCGCAGAGTTGACAGTTTCACCGAACAAGAACACGGCAATGCAACCCCAACGCTACAAAATCGTGATCGATGCGGGGCATGGAGGCAAGGATCCCGGCGCGGATGGAGCCAGCGGCAAGCGGGAGAGAGCGTACACGCTAGCGCTGTCAAAAAAAGTATTCGACCTGCTCAAGCAGGAGCCGATGTTCGAGGTGTACATGACACGTACGGACGATACCTTTGTCGATTTGGAGGATCGTATCAAACTCGCAAACGATCTCAATGCGGAGGCATTCATCTCTATTCATGGGAACACATATGCGGATTCCAATGTATCTGGCACCGAAACGTATTATTATGCGGACGATAGTATTCCGTTCGCAAGCAAGGTGCACGAGTATTTGGTGAAGGCTACAGGGTTCAAGGACCGCGGTGTGAGAAAGGAACACTTGAAGGTACTGACGCAAAGCAACAATCTCGCAATTTTGCTGGAGGTAGGGTTCCTCACGAACCGGAGCGATGAAACGAATATGCTCAGCGATAGACACCAGGATCGAACGGCTACGGCCATTGTAAAAGGAATCAAAGAGTATTTTGCTGATAGAGAAAGGCTAGATAAATAATGAAAACATTACGAAGTGATATAAAAAAAGAAGGGTAAGAAAGGCGAGAAGAAGATTAGGTGTTATTCTAGCAGCTATTTTCCTGATGATCTTTTTAATAGGGAAACTCACTTCTGCTCCTGAAGAAGAAGTAGTAGCCACAGAAAGAATCAATCAAGAAGATATCACAGTGATAGCTGAAGAAAGTATCATACAAAGTGCCATACAACCAGCAAAGCAATCAGCAAAACAAAAAAGACCGGATGGAAAGCCTATGGGCAAAGTTGTTTATCTAACATTTGATGATGGCCCTACTACATTAACGGATCAATTCTTAGATTTATTAAAAGAGCAAGATATACATGCAACATTTTTTATGCAGGGAAATAATTTGCAAAAAACCGATTTGCAAAAAAATGTCAAACGAGCCACAAAAGAAGGCCATTATGTAGGAGCTCATAGTATGACGCATAATTCCAAAAAGTTATACGATAACGGACAGTTTGTATCAGAGATGAATGAAGCATTGTCTCTTATTCAGGATATTACAGGTACAAATCCTAAGTTGGTTCGCCCACCTTATGGTTCAGCACCAGGATTGAAAAGTCAACAGATTCGCAATCAAATTATAAAAGCTGGAATTAAAATTTGGGATTGGACAATTGATTCTAAGGACTGGACGTTAAAAGATCCAAACCAAATTGTAGAAAATATTAAAAAGCAAACTACAACTGACAGAGAAGTCATTCTCATGCATGAAAAATCGCAAACCTTACAAGCACTTCCAAAAATAATCGCATTTTATAAGGAAAAAGGATATGAGTTTGGTGTATATAATGACGCTGACCATTTCTATCTTAATTTCCAAAATGACACACGTCTGTAATCGTATCACGCTGAAATAATCATAATAAATTCGAAGGGGGAGTTGGTTTTACAATGAAAAGGATGATCATTATATGTATGAGTTTTGTATTTGCGGTAGGTTTGACAGCTTGTAAGGGTACTAGTACCAGCAGCAACAATCAAGATAATAGAAACAAAATGAATACTAACAACGTCGCTGCGCCCATTGAAGAAGGAATGCCGCTTGATGAAACGAAGGGCGGCAAGAAAACCGTTGTTGTATCTATGCTTGCAGTGGACGGTTTTTACCTACAAGCGAAGCAGAAATATGAAGCCCAGCATCCGAATACGACGATTCAGTTCAAGGAGTTTCCTACTGAGGGGGCAACGATGAAACCTGCTGAAGTGGAAAGATATATCAAACAGATCACTACGGAGGTTTTATCAGGTAAGGGAGCGGATTTATATGCTGTTTCGACCATCCCCCTGCCCATTGATAAGTATGTTAACAAAAAAGCTTTCGTTAATTTAGAGGAGCTAATAAAGAGGGATAAAACTTTTGATCCTAGCCTGTACCAAATGAATATTGTTGAAAATTCCCGAATGAATGACGGCATTTATACCCTTCCTTTACAGTTTTACATGGAAGCTTTGTTTGGGGATGCTGCAAATATCGAGAATGCTGGTGTCACCATCGATGATAAGAATTGGACATGGAGCGAGTTTGCAGAAATAAGCAAAGAGTTGGCTAATAAGGGAGGGCATTCCGTCTCCATGGGAAATTGGCCCCCGGAGCTGCTGTTAAATAACCTTGTATCCGACAATTATGCCAAGTTGGTCAATGGGCGAACCGCATCTTTTGACTCCGCGTTTTTTACAGATTTGCTTAAGCAAGTGAAATCATTGTATGACAACAAAGTGATAAAGTCGGAATTCGTTGATTCGAAAAAAACCAATTTCACTTATTCTATAATCACCTCCCCTTCGGATTACCTTCTCCGTCTTGGATTATATTATAATAATGGAAAAATCTACCAAAAGCCGCATTCAGCCGACCAACATTCAGGTGTATCCTTTAGCGCGACCAGAGAGCTAGCGATGAATGCAAATTCTACGGTCAAAGGGGAAGCGTGGAATTTCATGAAGTTCTTAATGTCGGAAGAGATGCAGTCCTTCCCGGAGCAAACCGGTATTTCTATAAATAAGGCGGTCAATGATAAAGCGATTAAAGATTTAGTGAAGAAAGGAGTCGTTAGCGATCCTAAGGCCGGCAAAGCCATTGAAGCATCCGAAGAGAATCTTCAACCATTCAAGGGAATGGTATCTGAGGCGCGTTTAAGAAATTATGGATACAATGACGAACACAACAAGCTTTCAACAATCATCACAGAGGAAGCGAAAGCATTCTTCACTGGCCAGAAATCTGCCGAAGCCACCGCTAAGCTCATGCAGAACCGGATAATGAGCTATTTGAATGAATAAGGAGCCTGTTGCGCAAGGATAGAGCCGTAACGGCTCTTTTTTTAAATTTTACAACTTCTATACAAGTCTATCTAACTCCTCATATATCTCCGCACTATACTGATGGAGTAACGCTGCGGGATGATCGCGGAGAGATAGATGATGGGGAGGAAGAAAAAACAATGAGAAAAGCTATATCAATCTTGTTCATGTTTATCATGGTCATGGTTTCTGCTTGCGGCGCCCCTGCTGGCGGCAATGCGGGGGGAGCGCAGACATCAAACACCGAGCAGGTGAAGAACGAGGCAGGTACAACACCACCTAATGGAGAAACGTCTGGGATGAAAAACAGCACGGAGAAGAAAACAATTGTATTTTCGACCTATTTTTCTGACGATTTCTTTTTAGAAGCCAAGAAAAGATATGAAGCTAAGCATCCTAATATCACAATTGATCTTCAATATATCGACCAAAAAGGTGACAACATTACAGAAGCTGATTCGGAAAAGTTTAAAAAAACAATAAACGCGGCCATGTTATCCGGTAAAGGGCCTGATCTGATTCAGATGGATCAATTGCCATCAGGGGATTATGTCAAAAAAAATCTGCTGGCCAACATAGGAAATATGATCGATAAGGACCCTAGTTTTAAGAAAGAGCAATACTATAGTAACGTTCTGGACGGGATCAAGGTAAACGGCGGAATTTATGGAATGCCGATGGGATTTTTTATTTCTGGTCTGATGGGGAATGAGACCGTAATTGAGAAAAGCGGTGTAAAGATCGACGATAGTAATTGGAATTGGGAACAGTTTACCGACAAAGCCAAGGAAATCGCCAAGAAAGCAGGCGGCAATCAATTCGCATTAGGTGGAGTCGCGCCTGAAAATATGATAAAAGACCTGGTTAATGGTCAGTATGCGACGTTCGTAAATCTGGAGAGCAAGAAGGCTAATTTCGATTCTGCTGCCTTTATCAAATTACTCAAGGATGTAAAGTTGATGTTTGATGAGAAGATGATAAGAGAAGATTATGGAGGAATTTTTTATAATGAGTTTATTAACTCACCCCAAACTTATATTCGTGAGTTAAGGAATACTGATTTTTTAAAGAAACCTTACAAGTCAAAGTTCTACTCCAGACCGAATGCAAGCGGGCAGGAGGCAGGCGGATTTTTCAGAACATACAAAACGATTGGCATCAATGAGAGGTCATCTGTAAAACATGAAGCATGGGACTTCGTAAAATTTATGTTGTCTGATGAGATGCAAGATCAAGCAGGCAGCTCCGGTTTCTCATTAAATAAAGCTACATACAAGAAGGTTGCTCAAGATGTATTAAAAAAGGGAAAAGTGATGTCTAATCAACCCGAAGGGGCTACGAAAGGCAAAGAGTTCGACATTACTCAAAAGGATATCGACGATCTGGAGAAGTTTATTACCGGCTTGAAATATCCAGTTGAGTTCAAGCCCTCCAAAATCGAAGAGATTCTATTGAAAGATTCCAAAGCCTATTTCACTGGACAGAAATCACCCGAAGAAGTAGCAAAGCTAATTCAGAATAGAGTGACGACTGTTCTGAATGAATAGGAAGTGGTATGAACATGACAGACAAGCGTTATTGGGATAAGCTGATCAGGCTGCTGCGAAAGGATTGGGCTGTGGCAGCCCTCTTTCTGGCACCAAGCCTGATTGGCTTTGCCTTGTTTTATCTTATTCCGTTTGCCATGGGATTTCTTTATTCGTTTCAGGATCGTACGGTTGACGGTTCATTTGTCGGCCTGGACAATTACATGGCACTGCAGGCGAGTGATTCCTTTCGCAAAGCGGCATCGAACACCTTTCTATTTACCAGTGTGAGCGTTCCTCTCATTATAGCTTTGTCTTTGCTGTTTGCGCAGTTGCTGAATCAAAAATTGTTTATCCGCAATTGGCTGCAGACCGCTTTTGTATTGCCGCTTGTGGTACCTGTCGCATCCATTGTGATGCTGTGGCAAATCTTGTTCGATTGGAATGGCACATTAAATGCGTGGCTGCAGAACTTGAATTTGGAGCGGATCGATTGGATGAAATCAGATTGGTCGATGGGTGTGTTAATAATCGTATATATATGGAAAAATATCGGATACAACATTATTTTATTTTTGGCTGGTCTACAAAATATTCCGAAGGACTACTATGAGACGGCGGATATCGAAGGGGCGGGCAAATTTCATAAATGGTTTCATATTACGCTTGTTTATTTAACCCCGACGATGTTTTTTGTCATTCTGATATCCATTATTAATTCGTTCAAAGTGTTCCGTGAAACGTATTTGATTGCTGGCGGATATCCGCATGATCGTATTTATATGCTGCAGCATTACATGAACAATATGTTTATGGCGGTCGATGTTCAGAAGCTGACAGCGGCTGCAGTCTTAATGGTAGGCTGTATTCTTGTTTTTGTGACGGTCCTGCTTGCTATCGAACGTCGCTTTCGGAATTTCATGGAATAAGGTAGAGGCGGTGAGAAGATTGACTGTATTCCGTAAGCTTGCGCTGACGCTGATTATGGGAGGGTTAGCTGCGGTGATGCTATTCCCTGTAGTCGTCACATTTACCAACTCCTTTATGACGGAAGCTGAGATAGGCTATAACTATCATCTCATTGGCCAAATGGTCGATATTGCGGCAGGGGAGAAGGACCAATTTATCAATTTAAAGCTGATTCCCGACTGGGTGTCATTCAGTCAATATATAGAGGTATTGTTTCATAAGCCTGTATTCCTCCAAATGTTCTGGAATTCAGTGTTTATGGTCGTACCGATTATAGTGGGGCAAGTGCTGGTCGCGTCTTTGGCTGCGTATGCGTTTGCCAAGCTTCAATTTTGGGGGCGGGACAAACTGTTTGTCATTTATCTGATGACCATGCTCATGCCGTTTCAAGTTACTTTGGTGCCAAATTATATTATCGCAGATAAGCTGGGGCTTATGAACACAACTCCCGCCATCATATTACCAGGGATATTCAGCGCCTTTGGCGTCTTTATGCTCAGACAGTTCATGTTGCATATTCCGAATTCGTATATCGAAGCGGCCAAAATAGATGGGGCCGGACATTTGAGAATTTTTTATCAAATTTTGGTTCCGCTTATTCAGCCGGGGATCGCAGCGCTTGTCGTATTGCTGTTTGTTGACAATTGGAATATGGTCGAGCAGCCGCTCATATTTCTGGAGGATGCATTCAAGCAGCCATTATCTCTGTATTTGTCGAGCATTAATGAAGGGGCAAGGGGCATCGCTTTTGCTGCTTCTGTTCTGTATATGACACCGATGGTGCTGTTGTTTTTATATGCGGAATCTTATTTTGTCGAAGGTATTCAATTATCGGGAATTAAAGGATAGTCAATTACGGGGGGATTTTAATGGAAATTCAGCCTACCGGTCAAGCGTTAAATGGACGCAAACGGAAAATTCGCATCCTTTTCGGCTTGTTTATCGGACTGTTGATCGGATTTACCCTGTTCAGCAATACGCTGAAGTCATTAACTTTACCCAAAGTGGCGTTAATAACGGCGGATCGGGGCGAGCTTGTTCATACATTTCAAGGCGGCGGGACTGTGAAATGGCGTATGGAATCGGCCTTAACGGGCGCTGCGGGAGGGAAAGTCAAGCAGGTCAAAGTCAAGGTAGGGGAGCTAGTCAAGAAAGGACAGGCGCTGGTCGTATACGACACGAAGGCTGTTCAATATCAGATACTGGATGAGAAGGCCGCTCTTGATAAGTTAAACATTTCTATTAAAGAGCTGGAGAATAATTATATTGAGATTTATCATAATGGGGATGAGAAGAGCATCGAAAGCGCTAGAAACGCTATAAAGGTTAGCTCAATCGATAAGGATGTTCTACAGCGTAGAATTCAAAAACTGCAGGAGGATTTGTCGGCAAATGGCACATTGGCTGCACCTTTTGACGGAATCGTAAAGAAAGTGGGTGCGGTGGAGGGGCTGGGTTCAACTGGAGGAGCCCCTGATGTCATTATTGCCAACCAGAGTCTTGGCTTTGATTTCGAGTTTCTTGCTCCTGCCGATGCTATTGGTCTTCTAGAAAAAGGAGCTAAGCTGGATGTTCAATTGAGCGGTAGCAATGCCAAGCAAGTCGAAGGTCGTATTGAAGAAATTCAGGATGCAGAGCTCCTCACTCAAACAGGCGAAGGCGCCAGCCAAACGAAGTACACTGCAATGAAGCGACTGATCGTTGCGATTCAAGGCGATGCTTTGCAGGGAGGGGAGCGGGCCGCGGTCGAGTTGACTAGAAAGATGGAAGATGTGATTCTAGTACCCAATAAAGCAATTCACGATGAGGGAAATAAAAAGTACGTATTTGGCATTGAGGAAAGAAACGGGCCTCTCGGCAATGCTTTTTACGTTCGCAAACGATACATTACAATCATAGATTTGAATGAAACGCAATCAGCCGTAACCCAGGGTTTATTCGAGCAGGAACAAATCGTACTCGAGAGCAGCGATCCATTGCAGGAGGGAGACAAGATTCGAGTCCATTAGTGCTGCCAAATAGAAAGCTTATCTTTGTTGCAGATATGGCAAACTAAGCCATCTTCGTATTATGAGGTCAACCAGAGTTTACTGGTTGGTCTCTTGTTTGTGAGTGGCGTTCAATAAAAGGGATAGCTAGCTTCGATCCGTATAATGGAAAAGCGCTTGACAAAACATAATCAGTCGCGTATTTTGTTAGTAACAAATAGATAATAACTAATAATTACTAACAAGGGGGTGTTTGAATGGAATTGCTGGATCGTAATGGATTGACCGAGAGAGAATTTTTAGCGCAATACCGCGCAGGGGATTATGAACGCCCGTCGGTGGCAACGGATATGGTCATTTTCACGGTTATGGATACAGAGGAGAATAATTACCGCAAGCTCCCGGAGAAAGAATTACGCTTACTGCTCATTCAGCGTGGCGGGCATCCGTATCTTGGGAAATGGGCATTGCCTGGCGGTTTTGTTCGTCCTACAGAGACGACGGAACAGGCGGCGCGGAGGGAACTGCAGGAAGAAACAGGCGTGGACAACGTTTATTTGGAGCAGCTGTACACGTTTAGTGAACCCGGACGCGATCCGCGGACTTGGGTCATGAGCTGTTCGTATATGGCGCTGATTGACAGCAGCAAGGTACAAGTGGAAGCGGGAGATGACGCTGATCATGCAGCATGGTTCCAGGTTACTTACCGACTGCTGAGGGAGTCGAAAGAGCTGCTGGATAATGGGTATATCAAGACCCTGCAGTATGAGTTGAAGCTTGTGTGCGGGGATATATCACTGGTCGCTGTGGTGGAGCGCACCATGAAGTCAACGGATACGGCTTATACCACAGAATATCGCATTGTATCTAATGAGGGATTGGCGTTTGACCACGCTAAGATCATTGCCTGTGCCATCGAGCGCATGAGGGGGAAGGTGGAGTATACGGACATTGCGCTGCATCTGATGCCAAAGCTGTTCACACTGACAGAATTGCAGCAGGTATATGAAGTAATTCTGGACAGGGAGTTGCTGAAAGCCGCCTTCCGCCGAAAGGTGACACATCTTGTAGAGGAGACGGATCATTACACGGAGAACGCCGGGCATCGCCCTTCGCGATTGTACCGTAGAAGTTGGGAGGGATTATGATGATTTACAATCTAGTAGATTTACGAAAAGCACACAATGCGGGGCAGAAATTCAAGTATTTATTTTTCTGGGGACATACGCCCCCTGCTGATGGCAGTATCAACCAAAGTTGTTTCAGCCAGTGGTGGAAGTGCGGTTTTACTGTAGAAGGTGAGTTCTATTCTTGCACCGAACAGTTTATGATGGCAGAGAAAGCGCGGCTGTTCCATGACGACGAGATGCTCGCGGAAATTATGAGAGCCAAGCATCCGAAAGAGATGAAAGCATTTGGGCGAGCTGTAAGGAACTTTGACAAGGAAATGTGGGAGCATAATTGCTATGACATTGTAAAACGCGGCAACCTCGAAAAGTTTTCACAAAATCCGGAGCTTTGGGATGTCCTAAAAGTAACGAAAAATCGGATCTTGGTGGAAGCAAGCCCGCGTGATCGTATTTGGGGGATCGGGATGGGAAAATCCAATCCGGACGCGGAGAATCCGACCAAATGGCGGGGAAGAAATCTGCTGGGCTTCGCGCTGACTGAAGTGCGAGACCAGTTGTTAGACAGAGACGGAGAGTAATATTCCAAGGGGGAAATGATTTTGAGATTCTTCACTATATTTGCTTCCAAGAACGACATGGATGATATCGAAAACAGGATATCAGACGTTTTTGCCAAAGGTTATGAAATCAAGAAAAACGAAAATGAATATTTCGTCAAGTCCAAAGGACTGTTCAATAGACACAAAATCTCGATAAGAGTCGCTTCCGAGGATACGGATCCTGATTATTTTGATAAGAATATTCCTGGGATGATGGGTTTCTATGACAGAATTCCTTTTGAAGACGAGAACCTTAAAGGGTTGGTCATGACGCAAATATCCGTCTTGAATACGATGATTGCTATCGAGACGGAGAAGGATATAAACGAAGGGAAGCTGCAGTTGTTTACAGAGCTGCTGTCCCAAATAGGAGGAATCGGCTTTTTGCCGAATGGTATTTTGCTTGATCAAGAAGGACTTGTCATTGTATATCCCGATGGGAAATCAGGACCGTCTAACTTCAGACCTCATGCCTGCACAAGAAAGGTAATGGGAGATGAGATCACATCCGAGGAAGGCGAGCAAAGAAAAGACAAGACAATCGTTTATTTAAAAGAGCATGGCATCCCATTTATTGATTCACTGCCTCAGCTTCCTTCATTAACGCAATGTGAATTTAAATCGCAGGAATTTATCGCTAGAAGAGCTGTCGCTTTACTAATCGTCATCCAGTACGCATGCGATGTGGCGCAAGGCAACGATCTTCATGAATCCAAAGACTTTGTCATAAACATGCTGCAAAGATTTGGTGTGGAAGAGTATCTGACTGAGAACGAAAGCAAATTATTGCAGGACGAAGAACCAAAGGTGCAAGATGCGGTCAATGTTTCCTGGCAATATGAAGCGTACTGGGCGCTAATCTGGGCGTTGGGTCTGGTTGATACACTCGAACTTCCAGTTGAGGTATGCGACAGCAACTATGCGATCAAAGTCGTCTCCAGCTGCGATACGTTTGAAGAGTTCTATCTCAAGACTGTGATGCGAAGCAAGGAAGAAATGGTGGATGAGGCCGATAAAATTTATAGACTTCATTGGGCATGTGTCAATAGTCGAGTCCAAGGACAAGAAGCTCCAGCTGGTATGATTGAAAGCATCGTAATGGAAAGACGCAGAGGATTGTTCTGGTTGATGGGTCATCGGAATGAAGAATGGGATGATATCTCGATGGATACCTAGCGAAAAAGGCGACAGCTGTGAGCTGTCGCCTTCAAACTAATGTTCATTTATTTTACATAGTAATGAAGTGGATATGTGCGGTATTGGGAAGGAGCCATCTTCTCGGATGTGTAGAAGCCAGCCGGTGCCTGAAGCAAATCAGGAATACGGTTGACGACTGTTGCACAAGTAAGCTCTACCGTTGCCGGGCAAGCGATGTTGACCTCAGTCTTCGGCTCGCCTTTAATAATCCAGTCGTTGTGATCCACTTCGTCCTCCGCATACACTTTACCGATACATTCCGTCACGATGACCGGCCCTTGATGGGTAACTGTTGTGACGACTGCGGACATGCCTGTCGCATCTCCAGCAGGAATCGTTTTCCCGAGTGTAGTGGAGTAAAGATCTTTATTATGCGTCATTGGAATCAGTTGTTGATCCATCGATTTAATGGTCCATCCGAACTGCGAACACAACCATTCGTTAGCGTTTCTCATAAAGGATGGAAGATCGTTGTTGCTGGCAATCTTCTCTTCAAATTCCTTTAGCGTCAAGCCTGCTCCGTGAACTTCCGCAAGTGCGATGCCGTACTCTTCGACGTTATAGCTGGACACGCCTTCAATTCTAGTAATCTGATGCGTAGCTCCTGCCAATACCGTAATCAGATTACCCCAGAACACATCTTGATACCCTGATCCGGTCAAGGTGCAATTATTCTCTTTGGCAAGTCGATCCAGGCGGTTAGTCAGCGCTGGAGAGGTTGTCCAAGGATAGAACGCTTCTTCACATGTGCTTATCGCGTTCACACCATGACGAGCAGCCAACTCAAAGGCGTTATACGTATCCGTCAATAAGCTAGTCGTTGAAATGATACATACGTCAGCGTCACATTCCTTGAATACTTGCTCGGCGTCAGTGCGAACAGGAACATTCAATTTCAGGCCTAAGCCTGCCACTTCACCTACATCTTTGCCGACAACGTTCGGGTTGAGATCAATCGCCCCTACGATTTCCGCACCTTTTTCATGTAAATATCTGAGAAAAACCTGTCCCATCTTACCGCAGCCGTATTGAATGACTCTAATTCTTTCTTTCATTTGGACAACCTCCTACATTGTTATTTTCTTCACAAGCTATGCCCTTATCATAAAGTCTATAGCAACTATAGAGTCAATCCCTTTTGATCGGAACTTGCAACTTCATAAACATATTCCGCTCGTCATGATGAAATACCGGCAGTTCCACGACCACTTCACAAATGTAATCGCCAATCACCTCGTAGCCGTGTTCCTTCACATAATCGAACAATTTACCCGCATATTCCCGCTCATGAAAGAAGCTGTCGCAGTATATGCACAAGTAGTCGTGCTCAGGGATAATCTCCACACCTGACTGCATCCCTAAGTCATGATCCACAAACAAAAACACTTCCGTCGATATAAACAGCCCCTGTTCAATCGTACTCTGCCGGATAATAGAGCCGACATTGCAAAAGTAAGCCATGGGCAGGTGGTTAACAATCGCCTGGGTGCGCAGCTCCCGCAATATATATTCGTACGTTTCAAGCGTATTTTCATAAATATTGACGCTGCTGTCATAACAATAAATTTTGCGCGCAGGAATACGCTGTAGAACGATATGCCCATTCCCTGGAGTGCTCATGTATGTATCGTAATTGTTAATGCTGACTTGGATCGCTTTCTTCATCTGATCCAGTTCCTTCATTTTATGATCAATAAGGACGGCTTGCTGCCGCAGCATATCGGGAATAGACGCTACATTTTCGGTATCGAACCAAGTCTTGATATTGTCCAGTGACATGCCTAAATATTTCATATAGTTGATCATATCCAGTCTGGCACATTGCTTGATACTGTAATAGCGGTAACCGGTATTCTCATCTACATACTCAGGGTGTAACAGCCCCAGCTTGGCATAATAGCGCAGCGTCTGCACAGAGGTGTGATTTAGTTCTGCCATTCGGCCGATCGATAGTTTATTCATAACGATTGTGCCCTCTCCAATGTCATTGTCATAAGTCAATCGTAATGAGTTTTGATTCATTAATCAATCGAGAAAGATAAGGCGAGGATGATTATCAGGTGTTCGGGCAAATTATTGAAAAAAGACATCGAGGGAGCGAATCAGATGGCAAGAAGAAATCGAAAATATGTGGTGCCAGGGGCAGAACAGGCGATGCAAGCTTTTAAAGCAGATGTGATGAAAAACGAAGGCTATGCCGTTAACCCCAATCGACCCGATGACGTGAAATTCGAAGTGGCAAAAGACCTCGGCGTACCGCTGCAGCCTGAAGGAAACGGCCAACTGACCACAGAATCGGTAGGACAGGTCGGCGGCAAAATTGGCGGTTCGATGGTGCGTGAAATGATTCGTCTTGCCCAAGAACGGTTAGCCAATCAAGATCAGTCTGAAAAATGATATTGAAAACTAATGAATCTGAATGTACGATTAAAATACTAATCGAAGGCGATTTGGAGGAAGTCATGCCTGAAGGTAAATAGAAATGGAATACACCTGAGGACGTGATTGAGATGAAAAAAGAAAAGCTCGTAAGCATATTCGACAAGCAAGCGATAAAGTACGAGAACAGAAAAGAAGGAAAGTCTCTCCCACAATGGCGTCAAAAATTGCTGCAGGATGCGAGGGGGCATGTGCTTGAACTGGCAGTAGGAGCGGGCGCGAATTTCCCCTTCTATCCACCAGAAGTGAAGGTAACTGCTACCGATTTTAGTGGGGAGATGCTGAAGAAAGCCCAAGAAGCGGCAAAAGGAACTCGTCTTCAAGTCGATTTTATTTTATCCGATATTGATGAGCTTGGGTTTGATGATCATTCGTTTGATACAATCGTTTCGACCTTGTCCTTTTGTTGCTATGGGGATCCGTTAGAAGTGTTAAATAAACTTCATCGGTGGTGCAAGCCTGATGGACAAATTTTGCTTTTGGAACATGGAATTAGCTCGAATTGGGGGATTCTTGCGGCTCAGAAACTACTGGATCCGCTTTTGTATCGATACATCGGTTGTCATCATACAAGAAATTACCCAGATTTGCTTCAGGCATCCAAATTATCGATAAGTAAAATGGAAAGCTATTGGTTTGACATGGTAAAACTCATTTGGGTAAAACCAACGCAGGAGGAAATAAAAAAACACTAAGAATCAACTTAGTGTTTTTCGTTTAGCTATTTAGTCGATTTTCGTCCAACCAATACCCCGTACAGAGATAAACTGACAAGGGCAATGAGTACAAGAATGAATAGGATATTACTAAACATGGAAGCATCGGAATTGCTCGTAAACCCTAGGAAGCTATTTCGCATGGCGGAATGGTCCATCATGGCTGCTGTATAGGCAATACCGATTGACATTGCGACATTCAGTGTTAAATTATAAAATCCGACTGCTGTTCCTGTTTTTGCTTTATCAATCGTGCGAATGCAAGAATCAAGTAATGGTGCATACATGAATGCAAACGAACTATTGAATAACACCATGGATATCACGAATACGACAACAGAAGTTTGTATAAAGAATGCGCCTAATAGTAAGCTGACTACAATACAAGACATAGCAATTGTAATACATTGTTTGCTTCCCAGAAACTTTGCAATTTTTCCAGAAAGAGCCCCGACGATCGTAGCTCCTACAAAGCCTGGAATCATTAATAGTGAAATGGTATCGAGCTTCATACCATATATCTTTTCAAGTAAGAATGGAAATAAGAAAATATACGCTAACTGTACAGAGTAAATGACAAAAGCAACACCAAGCAATGAGATAAACTGTTTATTCTTAAAGAATGATATTCCAATAAATGCTTTTGAGTTCTTAGAAATATAAATAAGGAACAATGTAATTGCAGCAACAAATAAGAGAAGGTAAACCCAATTGAAATCGTTAATATACAGGATTAGGGCTGCTGAAATGGTTCCCACGAGAAATAATCCTAATACATCTATTTTACTGTTTTTCGCTTCTTCCTTAGGAAGATATTTTACAATAAAAGGAAGGGTAACCAAGGTCACTAAAGAAAGTAAAAACAGAGTTGTCCAATGGAAGTACGTAGAAACGTAACCTCCAGTTAATGTTCCTATAAGCTGCGAAAGAGCAAAACTGCTTGTACTTAATCCTAAAAATTTCTTTTGTTCATTTGCCGGTAAATGTTTGGTTACAAATATCACATATAAGGTTTCAGCTGATGCTAAACCTGCCGTTTGGATAATGCGTGAGATAACAACTAACAAAAACGATTGTTGAAAAATGTATCCCATGATTGAACCGACACATATTAAAATGATACCCACGATAAAAAGTTTTCGGATACTAATGGAATCCGCCAAAGCTGCGTAAACCACCGCCCCAATTCCAATCACAAGGCCAGCTAGGGTGGCTTGCAAGCTAACTGTTGTCGCTGAGATGTTGAAATCCTTTGCCATATCAACAGAAATAATCTTAAACGAATTGTCAATGATCAAACATAATAGAAATAATAGCAGGGTGATAGGCACTGCTTTCTTAATATTATATTCCTGAGTTTCCTTCACGCACATCTTCTCCTTTGTTGTTCCCGTCTAATGATGTTTTAAAATGCAGCGCTTTCATGAGCAACCCAAAGATGAGTCATACAACATTGTATAGTTGTCTAAAAGTTAGTTGTTTATAACAAAGAGAACATTACCACACCTTGACCTATCTTACAACCCAATACACTACTTCCAAATTAATGGAATTAATTATGACTAAATTCGATTGGCATCTAAGTGCCCTGTATAACATTTATATAAAGGATTCCCGAACTTCTCCAAACCATGCATACGATCATTGTGATGAAATTTCGGAGAACAATTACAGATCAAGCTTTTTATTATCGCGTTGTTCAAGGTTGCGGGCCGTCTGGCTAAGCTTAACGTTTTTGTGATCCTCAAAAGTCCCCAATGCGAGATCAAAGACCGGATTTGTGACGCCGTACCAGTAATTTTCATTTTTATAGTGATGCCATAAATGGATTTTCTTCATCCAGCGGCCCCAGGGGGAGACGGGGGTAATCGGACGATGGGCGATATAATGCTTCCACTCATAAAACAATAGAAATAGGATTACTCCAGCGATAAAAGCATTTGCAATCACGAGGCTTGCTGAAATAAAGTAGGCCGTTGTTCCCGCAATAATGATGTTCGGCAGAGAGTACCACAAAGGCAGAAACAATAAATGCAGGTCATCTGGATTCGAGTGATGATCATAATGTAAGCGCTTAAGTAATTTCAAAAAGAATGGGTTCTTCGGAGTCTTTATGTGGAATAGGAAGCGGTGTGTGAGATACTCGGCAGCGGCATAAGCGGACATGCCTATGACCAAAGCAATCCATGGGCCGATGGATGTCAGGTTTGGGATTAGAAAGCCAAAACTGACCAGGAAGATTCCGCACATTATGGATATGTCGGAGAAAAAGAAAAACTCTTTTACATAGTTATCCCTCATTTAAAAACTCCTCCTCTTGAATAGTTTCTAATATTATAATTCTATTCAGAAAAGTTTGAAACAGAGCTCAAAAAAAGAACCTTGCCGTAATTAGCGAGGTTCTTATACATGTCGTCTTTCGGGTCAAAATGATTACTTTCGCTCTCTGCGAATCCAAAAGTTGAAGATATCATTTCTTAAATAGTCGAAAGAATATAGCACTTCTTTATTCTGCTCGTCATAGTGCAGCTGCTTCATTAAAATAACCGGAGTTTCTGCTTCTTTATCGACTTGCAATCGTCCGACATATTTGTCCTGCTTAAGCGGAACAAGCAACTCGGTATCCGCCCTGGCAATTTGGATTTTGCAATGTACTTCGAGGAAACCGAACAGGGACCCGGAAAAATCCAAGCGCTCGAATATATCGCCTACCAAATCTTTAGGCATAATATTAATGGAATAGGCCACCGGCTCTCCATCAGCATATCGAATACGTTCCACCTTCACCACTTTCGAGCCCTCTGCAATGTTCAGCGCCGAGGCCCATTCCGTGGTACACGCCATCTCGCCAATCATTTCTTTATTATCATCTTCAGTAAGTCCCGCCAGCTTGATCATCGTACCAATGCTTTGGAGAAATTCCAGACGACTCGGAATCATCGGAAGCGGCTTAATGACAAATGTACCGATCCCGTGCTTAACCAGCAGCTTGCCTTCCTGCTCCAATAGCTTAATCGCTGCGCGAAGCGTTTCCCTGCTGACGTTGAAGTATTTGGCCAGTTCATATTCGGAGGGAAGCTTTTGACCGATCTTCCACAACCTGATATCTATCATTTTTTCAATTTCCTGTTTGATATGCTGATAACTAACCAATACGATTGCCCTCGATTCCTTAAATTCCTTCCTTTTCCACTAAGGCAGCCTTTAATGCATCCAGCATGTGAGGATTGCTACAAATCAGCAACGAGTGATGATGAATGTCCATTCGCAGCACCTTGCCCCCGGCCTCTTCAGCGATTAATACCCCTGCGCATATGTCCCAATCATTAAGATCGAACTCCCAATATCCATCAAAAAACGATGCCGCAACAAAACATAAATCCAAGGCAGCGCTGCCGGTACGCCGGATCCCAGAGACCTTTCCAATCATTTTATTAAAATACTCCAGGTTAATAGGTTGTTCACCCTGCTTACTGGGAAAGCCTGTGGTAAGTAAACTATGCTTCAATTCGCTCGTTCCCGAGACTTGCATACGCTTCCCATTATAATAAGCACCGCCGCTTCTGATGGCGTGAAATTTCATATTCAACCAGGGACAATACACCATTCCTGCTTGCGTAATCCCCTTATGCTGCAAAGCTATCGAAATCGATGACATCGGAAACCCATGAATAAAGTTGGTCGTTCCGTCGATCGGATCAATGACCCATAAATAATCGCTATTTCTATCCAGGAAACCTCGTTCCTCGGTTAAAATGCTATGGTGAGGATATTTTTCGTGTATACATTGGATCAAGATCTCTTCGGATTTCACATCAACATCGGTCACAAAATCAGTATCATGTGCTTTTGTCGTTACTTGAATATGATTACATTGTATCGCATTCCTTTGGAATACAGCTACCTGTTCTACCCACCCCTCAATATCCTTCATCAAGTCATCCATATTCATATCATCACGATTCCTTATTTGATCAATTTAACTTCCCAATCATTCACATCCATTCGGATGATTCTATGCGTGGTGTCCGGACCCTCCGTGTAATAAATCTCCGCTTCCGTATGCTCCCGAATAAGATTGTTGATCTCGGGATGCGGTAGTTGGTAGGTCCCTTCATCATCAGCACTAACAATGACATACTTAGGCGACAAGTTGCGAAGCCAAGGTCCTGACATATGGCGCGCATCCCCATGATGCGGTGCCTGCACAATATGGACATCCTTAATCTGAGATGTATATAGCTCCCAGAAATCAAGCGCTACATCCGAGGTGAGAAGCACCACAGAGGATTCGTTATAACGAATCAGCACCGCGAGGGCTGTCTCATTCAAAATAAGATCAATCCACTGCAAGCGCTCCTGCTGCTGATCCAGCTGTTCCAAATCCAACCTGTCCAGCTCATTTTTTAATTGCTGTAATCGACTGTCGCTCGGCATCAGGAGATTAAACTCGACACCCTGCTCATGGATCGTATAAGGCTGCTCTATGAGATTTAGAGGAATGTCTAGCTCCTTGGCCTGATTTATAATCTGCTTATATAACGACAAGGACGCCAGCATTGGCGTTGAATGATCATTCAATCCACTCATCAGAATATGCTCGGGCAACGGAACATGAAGTATAATTTGTCCAATCGGCACTTTGCCTATTATGGGGAGCACCCCGCCGATATGATCTCTGTGAAAATGAGTGAGGAGCAGTACGTCGATCTTCTCGATCGCATGTTCCTGAATGTAATTACGCAGACTGCATCTTCTTGGATTGGCGTTAGGATTCACATCGCCGGCATCAACTACAAGGCAGAAGCAACGATCATTGTCTATGATCCGAATGACCGTTGCTTGGCCAAAGCCGACATTTAGAAAATCAACGATGCATTTCATTTCGACGTCCTCCAATCGACCGCAAAATATAAAATATTGAAAATACAAGTACAAGCAAAACCATAATCATAGATGCCGCCGCCCCATATCCGATCTGCAGATTGTACACGCCATGCTTGTAAATATATTGCGTGATCGTCGTTGTGGAATTGGCCGGGCCTCCACCGGTCAATATGTTGACCTTATCAAACAAACGGAAGGAATCAATCGTCCGAAGCAATACAACCAATAACAGGCTCGGCCAAATATTCGGTAATGTAACATGCCAGAAGACCTTCCATCCGTTAGCTCCGTCTACCTTAGCCGCTTCGTATTGCGATCTGGATACGGCTTGAAGCGCTGCATACAGCAATAAGAACGTAAAGGGTGTCCATTGCCAAATATCGATATACAAAATGGTGTTAAAGGCAGTATGAATGTCCATCAGGAAATTAAACGGACCTAGTCCAACAAAAGAGAGCAGATGATTGATAATGCCGTTATGGTTGCTGAGCATCATTTGCCAAATCAATGCTACCGTTACGGGCGGAAGCAGAGACGGGATAAGCAGGGATACCCGCAACCACTTCAGCCCCTTCTTCACATTCACCACAAGCAGTGCCAGCCCGAGCCCCAGAACCGTTTCAATAGAGACCGCCAATAACATAAATTTAATCGTATTCCAGACAGCCTGGCGAAACTGCTCATCCTTAAGAATAGCGATGTAATTGCTGAGTCCGACAAACTGTCTCGAATCGCTAGCTAAATAATAATAATCGGTAAAGCTGTTCGTCACCGTATACACGAAGGGAAATACCGTTAATCCGATTAACAACAAGAAGACAGGAGCTAGCATAATCAGTTGAAATCCCCGCTTACTGTGCAAGTCCATTCCACTCCTTCATTTTTCGCAAATAAACCTTACTGCATAATTTTGTTGATAGCTGTATTCGCTTGAGATAATGCGTCTTTCACCGATTTGGTACCCGCGATAGCCGCAGATAATTCCGCTCCCAACGCTTCCTCCACCCGTGACCATTTCGCCGTTCTTGGTCTAGCTACTGAATTTTGCAAAGCCTTCAGCTGTACTGGGAAATGCTTGTATTTGGCAGCGAGTTCACTATCTAAGTAAACGCTTTTTCTCGTCGGTACGCCGCCATGCTCAACCATCGCCTTTTGTGTCTCGCTGCTCGTAATGAAGGTCAAAAATTTAGCAGCCAACTCCGGGTTATGCGAATTGGAAGTTACGCCCATCATCCAGTTGCCGATCATCCCTGTTGAAGTGGGAGCCGCAGTGGAGGAAGCTTTGGACGGAATCGGAGAAAAGTCTGCACTAGCGTTCCCCCCTTTGATGAACCATGAAGGCCAGCCCAATGCCATAGCCGCACGCCCCTCGGATACCGAGCTAACAATGTCCGTCGTCTCGTAATTAGTCCCGGAAGCTAATAGCTTAATATACGTATTCAAAGCCTGCTCTCCAGCCGCGGTATCAACTTGAGATTTCCAGTTGCCGTCAAAGATCTGTCCGCCATATGCCCAAAAGATCGGTAAAAAGTCAGAAACGATCGGGTTGCCTTGTTGTCCTCGAATCACATAACCAGCTTTGCCATCGGCTGTATGAATCTCATTGGCAATCTTAAGCACATCTTCCCAACTTTTCGGTGGCTCATATTGATGGCTGTCCAGCAATTTCTTGTTATAGAAGAACATCTGCACATTGCCCGAGAAAGGCAAGGCATATAAATCTCCCGTTGCATACGGGTTTTTACCTAATTTTAACGAAGACTCCTCGAAATCATCGTCTCCCTTGATACCTAACTTGGATAGGTTAGCAAAAATACCTGCCTCGCTAAACTCCGGCATCCACGGATCATCCGCCATAATCAAATCGTAAGCACCAGCTTTATTCTTCGAGTCCAACGATATTTTTTTCTTCAAATCCGCGGATTCCAACCCGATAATCTCGACTTTTACATTATTTTCCTTCTCGAAGCTTGCCTTAACAGCTTCCATAGCTGTTACATGGGAACCACCTCTGGCAGCAATGACAAGCTTATTCGGGCCTTTCGACTGACAGCCGGTAAAGATCGACACCAACATCATCAAACTCAACAGCATAACGATATTTTTCTTCATCTCTCTTATCCTCCTATTCTTTCACTGCCCCGGCAGTTAAGCCGTTCATTAAATGTTTTTGCATAAAAATAGCAGTCAACATCACTGGAATCATTGATATAATACCGCCGCTCGCAACTTTTCCCCACTCCGTTAATTCCTGCTCGCTGTTTAATGTAGCCAGCTTCAATGGAATCGTAAAATCATCTGGACTTTGAATAAAGATTACGCTATACAAATATTCATTCCATGAGTCCATGAAGGAGAGGATGGTCACCGCTGCGATTCCCGGCATGACCAACGGCAAAATAACTTTGGCAAAAATCACAAATTCGGAAGCTCCGTCGACTCTCGCGCTCTCCTCAATTTCTTCCGGCACTGCGTAGAAGAAGGCCATCATGAACCAAATGACGAACGGCAAGTTAACCAATACATGAGCCAATATAATTGGAATCTTCGTGCTCAGCAGCCCCGCGTCGTTCATCAAAATATATAACGGAAGCGCAAAAGCGATGGGTGGCAGCACTCTGACCAGCAGAATCCAGATTAACAGCGAATTTCTGAATGCTACCCTAAATGTTCTCCGTCCCAAAATGTAAGCACAGGGCAATCCACATGCCAATACAATCAGTAACGATACGATGGTGATCAGCAAACTGTTAACAAACGGCAAGAAGTAATGATCTTCTGTAAAAATACTTATCGCATGCTCCCAGGTTATGGATCTCGGGAATATGGAGACCTCGGAAAATAAATCCGACGATTTCTGTGTCGCCATCACAACCATCCAATAAATCGGAAATAGTGTACATATCAGCACTCCGGTTAACAATCCGTATTTGAAGGCTGTCTTCAATTTGTTCAAATTGTTCCCCTTCCTTTTCATTTGTCTAGACGTCTATACATTCACTTTACTTCTCTTTTGTTAACACTGAATTATCTTGATATTAATAAATTGTTAATCGGGATGGAGAGTGCCCTGCGAAGGATTGCGGCAACTGCTCTGGTTGGAGCGAGGACATCGGGTCAGCTTTGCACGATGGATACCTTGATCCAAAATTTATAATTTGATCCGAACCCTTTTTGAGAAGCAAAATGAAATGTGATAAATTGGTAGAGTAGAGCTAACTTAAGGAATCTTTATCAAGATGCTGGTTGGTGGCCCGATCGGAACGAGGATGGAATATTACAATTACTTACTCGTGGTGTTGCAGTAGGAGCTTGGGAAAAGGGATTTGAAAGTCGAGCCGAAGACAAGTTCTAATAAAGGATGTGTAATAATGAAAGCACCAAAATTATTAGCAGGTGATGAAATACGGATAATCTCGCCTTCCAGAAGTATGTCAATGATAACAAATGAGCAGAGAAAATTAGCAGAAAAAAGGCTTGAAGAATTAGGGTTCAAGATAACTTTTTCTAAAAACTCTTTAGAATCTGATGAATTTGTCTCTTCATCAATCAGATCAAGATTAGATGACCTGCATGATGCGTTTTTAGATCCTAACGTCAAAGGGATATTATCTACAATTGGTGGCTATAACTGTAACCAACTATTAAAACATATTGACTATTCAATTATTAAATCTAATCCAAAACGATTTTGTGGATATTCTGATATAACTGCATTGAGTAATGCGATTTATACAAAGACAGGGTTAATCACCTATTCTGGTCCACACTTTTCTACCTTTGCTATGCTTCATGGTAATGAATATACAATCGAGTATTTTAAGAAAATGATGATGTGCGATGAAATCATTAATATTAATCATTCCAACCGATGGAGTGATGATTTATGGTTTTTAGATCAAGAAAACCGTTCTTTCATCAATAATGATGGACCTTATGCGATTAATGATGGAGAAGCACAGGGAACTATTATTGGTGGTAATCAGTGTACGCTCAATTTATTACAGGGTACTGAATTTATGCCGAGTTTAATAAACTCAATACTATTTATAGAAGATGATTATGAAGCACACCCTCAAACTTTTGATAGAGATTTACAATCTCTTATTCATCAACCTATGTTTGAAGGTGTTAAGGGAATAGTTATAGGTAGATTTCAAAAATCTGTAAATATGAATAAAGAACTATTGAGAAAAATTATTAAATCGAAGAGAGAATTAGATAACATCCCAGTTATTGCTGATGTAGATTTTGGTCATACGTCTCCATTAATTACTTTTCCTATTGGGGGGCAAGTAACAATAAAAGCATACAATAAAACAATAGAGATAATTATTACTGAGTAGGTATATCAAAGAAGTATCCCAGTGCTTGCTTTTCAGTGATTTGCAGTGTAGAAAGGTTAGTTAATTAACAGAAAATTTGAACACTTTTAGCGGAATTTAAAAATTTCCGGTTCAGAGCCTCACGATAATGCTTGCACCTTACGTAACGTAAGGTTTTATAATAAAGTTACCGGTATAAAGCTAGTGTCAAAGAGTGGAGAGGGTTAATGAAGACATATTCGAAGATCGGGGATCTCGCCAATCTGACGGGGCTTACCGTACGAACCTTGCGATTTTATGATCAAATCGGATTGTTCTCTCCGTCGGGACAGACAGAATCCGGCCACAGGTTATATAGTGAATCGGACTTGTCGCGTTTGCACCAAATTTTATCGCTTAAGGAGCTTGGGTTATCTCTCGAGCAGGTTAAATCGGTTTTAACTGGTGGGCAAATCAGTCCGCTTGAGATCGTGGGCCTGCAGATAAACCGAATCAAAGAGCAGATCAAATTGCAGCAGAAACTATTGGAGCAACTTGGACATGTATCCAAGCTTATGCAGGGTAAGGCGCAATTAACGGTTGAAGATTTCACGAGCCTTCTGCAAGCGATGAAAATGGAATTTGAGAAGCCGATCATTGAGCGGCAAATGATTTGGGAGCGACAATTGGATATGCTGGGAGTCTTTCTTACCGAAGAGAGCGATATGCCGAAATTTAAGGAGGAAAATCAATGAATGAACGATTCATCAAGCATGCGACCTTCGTCGTCGAGCGGACGTATGCTGCTTCACCGGAGCGGGTTTACCAAGCCTGGTCCGATCCGATTGCCAAGTCCAAGTGGTTTTCGAAGCCGGACATCTTCGACTTTCAGGTTGGCGGACGCGAATACAGCAGTGGGGGACCGCCGGAAGGGCCGATCTTTACGTTCAACGCCAGTTACCAGGAGCTTGTTCCTGAGCAGCGCATTGTCTATACATATACCCTGGATTCGAACGGCACACGCATCTCTGTCTCGATTACATCGGTCGAGCTTATCAAGGTGGAGGGTGGCACGAAACTGATTTTTACGGAGCAAGGATCATACTTTGACGGACATGATACGCCGGAAGAACGGGAACATGGCACAAACATCATGTTGGATACACTGGGCAAGGTACTTGATGAGGAGGAATAATCATGACAATAGGTGAGAATGAAATTATATCCTCACGTGAAGTCGATGTACCGCGGGAGCTTGTGTTTCGGGCTTGGACAACTCCCAATTTGCTAGCTCAATGGTGGGGGCCTCATGGCTTCACGAACACGTTTCACGAGTGCGATGTAAAGCCAGGTGGTGAATGGCTATTCACCATGCACGGACCTAATGGTGCAGATTACCCGAATCATAATGTCTTTGTTGAGATCGTACCGATAGAGCGGGTCGTGATTGAGCATCTGTCCGGTCACGGATTTCGAGTAACGGGAACCTTCGAGGACCTAGGAGGCCGTACCAAAGTTACTTTCCGTCAGCTTTTCAAGACAGCAGAGGATTTCGAACGAGCAAAGCCAATCTGTGTTGAAGCTAATGAACAGGTCATGGATCGGCTAGGCAAGCTGCTGGTGGAAATGGCCACCTAGAGATGCAAAGTAATATCGGAATCTAAAGTTATCGTCGTTCACGCTCCTTATCGGAGTTGGACGGCGATATTTTTTTTATATATCTAATAATAAAAACACTTGAAAGTGACGTTGCGTCATTTTGTATAATGGAGCCAATGAATGAGCTCCTCATGAGTTAAGTCCATTAATTCGGTGGAAGGGGAGAAGAAATTATACCAAGGGGATGAAGATATGAAGCAAGGAGATATCATTATTTATGCATGTGTCATTATAGGAGCAGGGATTGGACTTATGATTAATCAAGCATTTCCAGGCGTATTAGTTGGTCTAGGATTAGGATATTTAATCAAACTTGGTTTATATAAAGACAAAGAAAATTAATACTAACTTAATCGTCGGAGGTGTATGTGCATGATTCATATCAAAGAAGTAGCGAAACAGACTAAGATCACGGTCAGAACACTTCGGCACTATGATCAGATCGGATTATTGACAGCCACTTCCAAAACAGAAGGGGGACATCGTCTATATTCGGATGAGGATATGAAAAAGCTTCAACAAATTCAGTTTCTAAAAGGAATAGGTTACCGTTTGCAAGATATTAAAGATATGTTATCTGACTCTAAATGGAATTGGTCGATTAGTTTGAAAAGCCAGTTAGTATATTTCATTGATGAACAAGAAAGGTTAAAGAGTATAGAGTCTTCGCTACGGGAATTGATAAATGGTATTGCAGTCGAAGGTGGAGATGAAAGTCTTGCAGTACAGAAACTCATCCAGTTATCGAATTGGGATAAAACAAGATTGCGAACCTTTAGAGAGAACATGTTTACTGATAAAGAACTTGAGCTGTGGACAAGGCTTCCAAAAATGAGGGGAGAAGATCCTGACTCTCTGGAATGGATTGCTCTGCTAGGTCAGATAAAACGACATATGAGGGATGACCCTGCGTCAGTAAGAGTACAGAACATAATACGACGTATGCTTGAAAAGCAAATGGACGAATTCAAATATGAAGACGAGTTTATTGATAAATTATGGGATATCAGGAAGTCTCCAAAGCAATCTGAGAAGCTTGGACTTTATCCGATCGAACAGGAAGTTCTTGATTTTATGGAGCGAGCATACGAAATTTACATTTCTTCCCTTCAAAAATCTACTACCTAGCAAGGAGGAGAATCGTGGGTAATGAATTAATTCTTATGATAGCGGGATTAGCCCTATTAGATATGCTTAGTCCTGCAACTTTGGGGGTCACGGTATATTTGTTATTAACTGAAAAAGAGCGATTGAGTTCACGCTTAATGATTTATTTATTAACAGTCGCAGCATTTTATTTTTTGGTAGGTGTTGCTATTATGTTAGGCCTAGATTTTTTACTTGCTGCATTCTCCTCCATCTTTCAAAATCGTATCGTAAGCTGGATTACGCTGATCATTGGAGTGCTTCTGTTTATAGTAAGCTTTTACTATCCTAAGAATAAAAAATCCGATTTGCCAAGGCCGAAGTCAAAAAGTAAAAAATCCATGATTGCGCTTGGGTTCACGACATCATTAATTGAAGTGGGGATGGCATTGCCTTATTTTGCAGCGATTGGTCTTATGTCTACCTCAAATTTAGCAGTTTATCAGTGGCTCCCGACTTTAGCTGGTTATAACTTAATTATGGTGCTACCGCCATTAATCGTGTTTACATTGCATTTATTATTAGGGCGAGTGATGCAAAGACCATTGGAAAGGCTTCGAATCAAGCTTTCGAAGTATTCGGGATCGGCTGTTTCATGGATTATGAGTATCGTTGGGCTGATTTTGATTTATAATAGTTTGGACTATCTGTAGGGAATTCAATAACATGAAACACATTGCTCCCGATGGAAATAGAAGGCCCGATTAGCATGTTTGAAGTGCTAATACGGGCCTTTTAAATGATGTGCCGCAACAACCGCAATCACTTAAATCAATATGTCCCTTTGGACGTGAAGCGGCCAATGCCCTTTAATGCATAGTCAAAAAATTGAAGAATAAGTTCATTTTCAGTTTCAATACAGTAATATTCATCAATATGCGCTTTTCCGCCTTGCAGCATATTGGCAAGTAGAGGAGAGAAAAGTGATAAATCGGTCAGGCTTAAATGTTTGGCACCTTGAAAATGAACGGTATATGCTTCTTTAAAGTTTTCATTAGTGGTTTTGTTTGCCACATAAGTGGAGATGCTTTCGAGCTGTGTCCAAACATCGTCAGAATAAATGTTAAGAAGTGGAGTCGTGTAGGCTTTGTCGCTTGCCACAAAATCATCAACTTCTCTCTTGTAAACAAGCTCACTAAAGAATGGGGCATCAATATTGACAACTGCGTTTACATCTTTACGTTCTCTGCCTAGCCCAACACTTGCTGCGCCACCCATGGAGTGCCCGAACACACCTATTTTCTCTGTATTGATATGTTGATAAATAGTATTATTGTCACTTTTTGTTTTTTCAAGTATCGTATTAATAACAAAATTCATATCGTCTGTTCGCAGTTTCATCCATTTTTGAATGAGTCCGTAGCGTTCCTCTATCGTGTAAATGCCCCCTTTGTTGGAATTGCTGACTTCACGCATATAATCTGAATTGATCAAAGCAGTCGTTCCATCTTCTGAAGCGGTATAAAAGGAATGATAGGGATGATCGATGGAAACGACTACATACCCGTGGCTTGCAAGCTCCGTAAAGGTAGAGGTGTTGCTTGCCTTAATACCGTATGCCCCGTGTGAAAATACCACAAGCGGATAGGTTCCGTCGGCATTTTTGGGATACCAAAATTCCACATTCACAAATCTGTTTTTACCGGTGTCGGTAAATTCTTCAATACGGTTTTTGTCAACGTAAGTATAAGTTGTTGTGGCGACTTCATATTTACCCGTAACTTTTGGCGATTTATGCTGTGGAAAAACAAGTGCAGGTGCAAGCGCAAATACCAGCACAAATGTCATCATAATTGCTTTTGTGACAATACGAGAGGTTTTGTATTCCTTGGTATTTGCTTTGTTGCGGATCAGCGAAACCGTTCCGATTAACGCCAGTATAAACAGCAGTATAGCAAACAATATCCAGCGGAAACTCCAAATGATAACCGATAAAAGTGTGAGCGTTGTAAATGCAATACATACAGCAATCCTGATCCAATTCCTTGTTTTTTGATGGTTTTTCTTCGTTACCATGCAATAGATTGCAAGAGCAATCTCGATCATCAAAGTAATAAACAATATTAACGTTCCCATAGTAATTACTCCCTTCGCTTTCTTAAGCATTTTTGATGAATTCATCATAAAAAATGGTTGAAAGGATGTATATAGAAAATCAATAAGCTGTATCTACAGGCCAATAAGATGCAAAAAAAGAGCGATAAGCTATGAAGCTCACCGCTGCTCTCAAATATCTTTCTTCAATGCCATTAGTTTTTCGTTGATGCTTTTGGCTACTTTTTTGTCATTTTGCCATGACAGCAGGCGAACGATGACATAGATTACCGCAATTTGCAATGCAAGAATGATTATGCTTAATGCACTATTTATAATACCAATGATAATTCCAAGGGAAATCAATATAATCTCTAAAGCAAAAAAATGAATTACAATTCTTATACGCATTTGCTTCTCACTTAGATCATTAGGAGAATACAAAATAAATCCCGTTAATGCACCAATTAGTGAGAATGTCATTATGATATAAATCGACTTCAAATCAAAGGCCATATCAGGATAAAAAATTTGTCGCAAAATCGTAATAATAATTATTATGGATGCGAAGATGATCAAGGAATCTTTAATAATCTCTTTTACAAATCCAGAAAGCTTCATATGTCTCCCTCCTCTTACAATCCCAGCATATTTTTTAGATCAGGCACATACTGCCTGGATATAACAACACGTTCCCCGTTATCAAGCACCGCTTCGAATCGGCCACTTATGGACGGATGAATAGATGAAATTTTAGCTATGTTCAAAATAGTTGATTTGGATGCACGAAAACATTTCTTTCCTTTGCATAATTCCTCTAACTCATAAAGCTTTTGTTTTACCTCAAAAACGTCGTCCTTGCTGTAAGTAAAAACCTTTCCGTCAACTGCCTCGAAATAATAGATATCACTAAGTTTTATACGGTTAACACTGTCGTCTTGATATCCGATTATAATGAGGGTTTCTGTTCTCAGCTTGTTTACGATTTCGCATATCTCATCATCCACCTCATGACACCTGATGAGGATTTCTTCTTCCTGTTCTCTGCTTATTTCTTCAATTGAAACTTTCATATGATCACCCACGAGAGCCTTATTTCTTAATAGTCATTAATTTTAAATATATCAGAATATGGTATATTAGTTAACAGAAATGTAATAAGGAGAAATTACATCCATGAAGCTTTCGTTAAAGCACTTAATTTTATCAGTAGCACTGATTTCGGTTATTTTTACTCTGTGCAGCAGCACTTTATCTGGTTATCGGATAAGTCAGAAGACACTTATTGAAAATACTTTAGAAACTAACCGAGTCTATGCACAAAAGCTTGCCAATACAACAGAAGTTTTCTTTAAAATGACACTTCAAACGTTGGAGCTGAGCTCAAAGAGTATTTCGTTATACATGAGAAGTGATGAATCGAAGACAAAGCTTCTTCAAGAGGCGGATCGTTTGAAAAATCAGACAGATACGTTTAATTCGGTTGTGATTGTCGCTGCAAATGGTGAGATCTTAGCGAGTTCACCACAAACGCTAGATGTAGTTGGGAAATTACTAGATTCTACAGGTGGACAGCAAGCTTTAAATGGGAAAAGTCCACTTATATCAAAGCCCTACGTATCCATCACTGGGCGGTTAATTATTTTTATTTCTCATCCGATCTTTGATGAAGATGGGAAATACCTTGGTTTAGTTGGCGGCAGCTTGTATTTAAAGGAAGAAAATATTTTGAACAAAATTTTAGGAGAGCATTTCTACAAGGATGGATCTTATGTATACGTTGTAGACGAAGACGGTCGCATTATTTATAACCAAATGCAAGATCGGATCAATGATCGCGTGCCGCAAAATCCGGTCGTACAGCAACTGATGAAAAGAGAGAGTGGATCTGCACGTATCATAAACACACGAAATGTTGACATGCTTGCAGGATATGCCTATATCCCGGCTGTTGGATGGGGGGTTGTATCACAGCGACCCACGAATGCTACATTAGCACCAACAACCGACATGATGAATGAAATGATTATGAAATCATTGCCGTATTTATTGTTATCTCTAATCCTTATCTTATTTATTTCAAGGGTAATTGCTCGACCCTTACAAAAACTAGCGTACTTTACGGAATCAAGCACCCAAAATAATCAAGACGAAAGTTTGAACAAGGTTAGAGTCTGGTATTATGAAGCGATTCAATTAAAAAGAGCACTGACCTATAGCCTTGGTTTTTTCCATGATAAAGTAGACTATTTTGCATATCAGTCCAAAACAGATCCGTTGACAAAACTTACAAATCGACGCACGCTGGATGAAGAGACTCAGAAGTGGGTAGAGAACGGGGTACCTTTTTCAATCATCATACTGGACATTGATCATTTTAAGCGGGTTAATGATACATTTGGCCATATTAAAGGTGATGAGGTTCTGAAATTTTTGGGAGAACAAATGAGAGAAGTATCTAGGGAAGAAGATATTTGTTGCCGCTTTGGCGGTGAAGAGTTTGTGTTACTTCTCCGCAACATGAATAATGACGAAGCGTACCAAGTTGCCGAAAAACTACGAAAGAAAGTAGAAAGCACAGTGAGTCCATGCGGCGACATCATTACAATATCTTTGGGAATCGCTTCTTATCCAGTTTGCACGACTAATCTTTCCGTTTTATTTGAAATGGCTGACCAATGTTTGTATGAAGCGAAGAATACGGGAAGAAATAAAAGCGTAGCATCACTCGGTAATCACAAGTTTTAGTGAGCAGGTTGGTCTGGCCAACAGTTTTATTCCGTATTTTTACACGATGTTCAAAATCAGTACTAACAATTGAATGTTTCTATGATATATTAGATTAATAACCATCAAATGATAGGACTGCACATCGTTATATCAGAAAATTGGGTAGATTCAATCGTTTTTTGGGTATACAGTTAAATAAAAGACGTCTAAAATAGAGTTAAGCATTTCTTTTCCCCTGAGTACATCTGTTTCAAGTCTCAGGTTGATTTTTGCTGTTAAGGCTGTTTTTTCAATTCGTTGTTGATTTTGCAGGAAAATGTAATGGAAAGTGGAGTATTTTCATTATTAAAGTAAACCCGTACAGCGCAACTAAGGAACTCGAGGGCGGCTATTCACTGAAAATGGCAAACCAAAGCCACAACCCTTGCAAGTAGTTGGGTTATGGCCTTGGTTTTTGTGTATTCCTAGAGTTTGTGGACGGTCTCTCACTTCTTACCCATTTTAATAGTAAATATCTTAATCTATAAATAATGGTGAGAGCCTAAGCATGGCGGTAGCGCTTACATCTTTTCTTCAAATATTAGCGTGTAAGGACGGTAAACATGAGCAACAGACAAACCAAAACAGACGTTATCTTAATTGGTGCCGGAATCATGAGTGCGACTTTAGGGTCACTGCTAAAAGAATTAGTACCGGAATGGGAAATCAAAGTGTTTGAGAAACTTGCAAACGCAGGAGAAGAAAGCTCTAATGAATGGAATAATGCGGGTACGGGCCATTCTGCACTGTGCGAGCTTAACTATACATCCGAAAAGTCTGACGGATCTATAGATATTAGAAAAGCTGTAAAAATTAATGAACAATTTCAGCTTTCAAGACAGTTTTGGTCTTATCTTGTAAGCAGCAATCTGATTCGTAATCCGCAGGAATTTATCATGCCAATACCTCATATGAGTTTAGTACTAGGGGAAGAAAATGTAACGTTTTTGGAAAAACGTTTTGAAGCGCTGTCAAACAATCCTCTGTTTCAAGGGATGGAATTTTCCGATGACCCTGAAAAACTGAAGGAATGGATTCCGCTTATCATGGAAGGCCGTACATCGAATGAACCGATAGCGGCAACAAAAATCGACTCTGGAACGGATGTCAACTTTGGTGCTTTAACACGCATGTTGTTTGACCACTTAAAGAGTAACAACGTCGAGATGAACTATAAGCATAGTGTTGAGGATATGAAACGTACGAGCGACGGCTTGTGGGAATTGAAAGTGCGCAATGTCGATAATGGTATCGTCGAACGCCATACTGCAAAATTCGTCTTTATCGGCGGTGGGGGCGGAAGTCTGCCTTTACTACAAAAAACCGGTATACCTGAGTCAAAGCATATTGGAGGCTTCCCGGTAAGCGGACTATTTATGGTATGTAACAATCCGGAAGTTGTCGCGCAGCATCATGCAAAAGTATACGGTAAAGCTAAGGTTGGCGCTCCTCCAATGTCTGTGCCGCATCTTGATACAAGATATATCGACAACAAAAAAACATTGCTGTTTGGACCGTTTGCCGGGTTCTCACCCAAGTTCTTAAAAACAGGTTCATATTTTGATTTGATAGGTTCCGTAAAACCTAATAATCTCTTCACGATGTTGGCGGCAGGTGTAAAAGAGATGGGGTTGACAAAATACCTGATCCAGCAAGTTATGTTATCGAATGAAAAGCGTATGGAAGAATTACGCGAGTTTATTCCGAACGCCAAAATTGAGGATTGGGATATAGTAGTAGCGGGTCAACGTGTGCAAGTTATTAAAGATACGGAGGCCGGCGGTAAAGGAACACTTCAATTTGGTACTGAAGTTGTGAGTAGCGCTGATGGTTCGATAGCTGCATTGCTCGGTGCTTCTCCGGGTGCTTCCACTGCCGTTCACGTTATGCTTGAGGTATTAGAAAAATGCTTCCCACAACATATGAAAGAGTGGGAACCGAAAATAAAAGAAATGATTCCTTCTTATGGCGTGTCGCTGGAGAAAAATCCAGAGCTTTTCCAAGAAATTTATACTTCAACAGCGCAGACGTTTGGTCTAAACCGTGAGCTGCAACCTGTCATGTAGGCTGTACAAAAAATAAAAATGCGTTAAGCGGCCTTCGTCCTGAATTCCATGGGGCTGAGGCTGTTTAGCTTTGTCTGCAATCTTAGATGACTTTATCTACGAGATGAAAGGAAAGCAAAATGAAAAGCATATTGTTCAAGTATTTGACTAGATTTACATCACTTAACGAAGAAGAACAACAGGCACTTATTGATGATATACGTATTGAAGAATACAAAAAGGGAACCATGCTCCTTAGACAAGGAGATGTCCCTGATACATGTTATTTCGTATTGAAAGGATGTGTAAGGCAGTATTCGATAGATGAAACGGGAAAAGAGGTCACATCCAATTTCTATACAGAAGAGCAAGCAGCTTCGATTTTCAATCAACATAAACAAGATAAGTCATCGGCGTACTCATTAACTTGTCTAGAAGACTGTATATTGGTTGTTGGTGATCTTGATGCCGAAAATGACATGTTTAATAAATATTCACAATTGGAAACCATGACACGCAAGATGGTAGAGGAAAACCTGGGTGAGGTACAAGATGAATGGGCTTCATTTATCGCTTCTCCACCTGAAGAACGCTACAAAGCACTATTACGAAAAAGACCTTATCTAGTCGATCGTGTACCTCAACATCAATTGGCAAGTTATCTTGGTATTACCCCAGAGTCATTAAGTAGAATCAAGAAGCGGGTCCACAAAGATTATAATTAAGCGGATGTCACGCCTTTATAGAGACTCTCCCTCCTTTTAACAACAACCATAACCCAAAGCCTAATTCTCCTACAATCATGGGCACAGTAAATACAAATTTAAGTATGGTAATGATCTGATCATATTGTGGAAGAAACATGTTACATAGGTGTATGAGAATATAGCCTACAGCAGCAATTAACAATAAGACACTTATGATTTTAGGTATGATGCCGTCTGATTTGAAAGCCACATAGCCCACAATTAGCAAATGCCCGCCAAAAATGATTAAACCCATAGACCATATGGAATCAAAAGCTTTTAAATACAGCATGGCTTGTGCTTGAAGTTGATCGGATATAGATAAAGGGTCTGCACTGCTGGACAGTAGTAACACAAATATTAAATTCAAAATCGCTATTCCCAATATAGCCGCATAGATAAGACGAAACCACGCACCAAGCAATGAAAGGCCATTATTCATTGGCTTCAGGAAAATATAGAAAGCCCAGGCGACCACGATGTCACAAATCAGGATGATGAGCCAACCGAAGATTTCAGCTTTGAAAAGCATACTTGATGACATGATGTTATGAAATGTGGCGCTGGCATCTCCTTGTACCACAAGGCTTGCATGGACAAATCCATACGAAAAAAATGAAGCAAGTGTCATGATGATAAGCGAAACGCCAGCTGTCAGAGCAGCTTTTCGCTGATGGGATCGTTCTTTTGCTGAAATAGCCATAAATAGCCTCCTATAGGACATTTTTTATTTTCATTTTAATGAGGAGGAGTATGACTAGTCATTGACTTAAGTCAAGCGAGCAAATATTTGCGAAATGACAATTCTGCCAGAAATCCCATTGACATAAATTGGAATATCAGGTAAAATTGTTTGTGCAAGCAATTATATACAACATAGAATTGAGGTCTTAATCATGCTGAAGGTTTATCTTAAAGAATGTCTTTACTTCACAGCAAATCGTCTGGGTAGGGTAATTAGCAAAATGGCGGAAGATGAATTTGCGTCTAGTGGAATGTCTCCAAACTCTGCATTTTTGCTTATGGCCGTGTATGAAAATGACGGAATTTCACAGAAAGAACTAGGGCAAATCCTACACCTTCAGCCATCTACGGTGACTCGCCTTATTGAGAAGCTTGCTTCGAAAGGCTTGCTATTCAATCGTGTAGAAGGCAGATTATCGCTCATCTACGTAACGGAAGAAGGCAAAGCGCTGGAAGGAAGCATTAACGAGTGCTGGAATAATCTTCGGAGCCGCTATGTAGCTATTCTCGGAGAAGAAAGTGACGCACTCTCGCTTCAATTAGACGAAGTCAGCAACCAATTGGAAAAGATCAAATGATTCTCATTTGATTTTTGAATAAAGTTTGCTTGCGCAAACAATTATGAGGAGGAATTTGAATGAACAAACAGGCTGTGGAAGTAGTTAAGGATTCCGGTGCGGAGAAACCTATTTTGGTGCTTGGCGGAACCGGAAAGACGGGCCGTCGTGTAGCAGAGAGACTTACAAAGCTAGGCTTGCCGGTACGAATCGGTTCCCGATCTGGGGAACTGCCCTTTGATTGGGAGAACCCGAATACCTGGTTGCCGTCATTGGCGAATGTGAGAGCAGTCTATATCAGCTTTTACCCTGATCTCGCTGTTCCGGGAGCTGCCGATGCAATCGAAGGGTTTGTTAGAATGGCGGTGGATAACGGGGTGAAGCGTTTAGTACTCTTGTCGGGCAGGGGAGAGGAAGAAGCTCAACTCAGTGAGAAGGTTTTACAGAATTCGGGTGCAGACTGGACGATCCTGCGAGCAAGCTGGTTTTGCCAAAATTTCAGCGAAAGCTTCCTGCTGGATATGGTGCTTGGCGGCGAGGTTGCTCTGCCTGCCGGAGGTGTGACAGAACCGTTTATTGATGCGGAGGATATTGCGGATGTCGCGGTCGCGGCATTAACCGAAGCCAGGCATATCGGCCAACTTTATGAGCTCACAGGCCCCCGTGCTATTACCTTTGCAGAAGCAACGGAAACCATTGCCAAGGCGAGTGGTAGAGAGGTTGGATATACGAATCTTACCCATGAGCAGTTCCTGTCTATGCTGGAGCAGCAAGAGGTGCCAGGAGAGTACGTGGCGTTGTTATCCTACTTGTTTACCCAGGTGCTTGATGGCCGCAACTCTCATTTGACTGACGGTGTCCAGCGCGCCCTAGGGCGGGAGCCACGGGATTTTGCAGACTACGCAAAAACCGCAGCAGCAACCGGCGTATGGGAGATGTGACAAGGAAGAGTAATCTGTTGTTTGGAATCATGTACGGAAGATAGCCGCTAGAACGTATGACTGCTACAGCCTTAGTTCGGTATTGTACCGGGCTAAGGTTGTTTTCATTAATCAGAGCTTCATTTTCGATCTGCCGACTCGTTTTTTGATCTCTATTCCGATTTCTTGTGAGAATTTTGTGAGTGAGCTTTGCTAGGATGATATTTGATACTTTGTGAGAATCATGGAAAGTATCTGGTAGAACGTAAAAGGCTTACATACAAGCTAAGCTTAAAAAGGAGGAAATCAAAGAAATGAATCGGAGAAGTAGAAATCAGTTTGCAGGAAAATTGCTCGTATGGTGCTTTGTAATCTTGATGATCTCAACCACTCTATTTGCAAACCCTGTACAAGCAGCGCAAGGGTGGAGTCAATACGGCAAGATCGGATCAGAAAAAGGCACTGCGCTGGGTGAGTTTGGACACCCAATCGGTGTGGCAACAGATAGCAAAGGCAATGTATATGTCGCCGATTATGATAACAATCGCATCCAGAAGCTCGATATATCCACAGGCAAATGGAGCGCGTGGGGGAAAAGTGGCGGAGTAGCAGGAAGTGGCCCTGGAGAGTTTAATAGTCCAACAGGCATTGCTGTAGACAACAGCGGCAATATCTATGTTGCCGATAAATTAAACCATCGGATCCAGAAGTGGGATGCCGTCACAGGGAATTGGAGCAAGTGGGGAAAAGAGTACAATGGTAAAAATGTTCTCGATTATGGTTGGGGAACCGCACCCGGTGAGTTTCACAATCCATCCGATGTGGCGGTAGGCCAGGACGGAAATGTTTATGTGGCGGATACGACAAATCAGCGCATCCAGATGCTCGATGCAGCCACAGGGGAATGGATTGCATGGGGGAAAAGCGGACAATTGACAGGAAGCAAACTCGGTGAGTTTAAACAGCTAACCGGTGTGGCGGTGGACAGCAAAGGAATTGTATATGTGGCGGATAACGAGAACCATCGCATTCAGAAGGTAGAGATCGAAAAAAGTCAAATAGTTGATGAAGCAACTGGTAAGGTAACATATATATATACACCTAAATGGAGTGAGTTGAAGAAAGCCGGTGGCGGATCAGGGAGCGGCCTTGGTGAGTTTGATGAACCATACGGCGTTACGGTAGATAGCCAAGGGAATTTATATGTAGCGGATGGCAACAACCATCGCATCCAGAAGCTTACGATAGCAACAAATAAATGGAGTAAGTGGGGGAAAGATTACAAGGGTCCAAATGTTCCCGATAATGGTTGGGGAAGCGAACTCGGTGAGTTTGACTATCCAACGGGCGTTGCGATCGACCGCATGGGAAATGTGTATGTAGCCGATTACGGCAATCATCGCATCCAGAAATTAGCAAAATATTTACCACTCTCAGCGGGTGGATCTCATTCCGTGGCTATTAAAACAGATGGCACTGTATGGACATGGGGAGCGAATAATATTGGTCAACTTGGATTAGGAGATGCAGGATTTGAAACCAATCGCAAAACACCTATGCAAGTAAAGAAAGAGGACGGGACTGATTTCGTAGCCGTGCAAGTCGCCGCAGGAGGTTCTCACACTGTGGCATTAGATCCCGATGGACGTGTATGGAGCTGGGGGAGTAATAGCGACGGTCAATTGGGGAATGGGAGTATTGGATCAAGTCGAAACAAACCCTACATGGTAGACAATATTGCTGATGCAAGAGCAATTGCAGCAGGCACGTCTCATACTGTAGCTCTACAGGGAGATGGTACTGTATGGACCTGGGGATTGAATAGTGAAGGTCAATTAGGGATTGGAAACACAGACGCCCATGTATCTCAACCTAAGCGGGTCATGCTTGCAGATGGAATGACCCCGTTGATCGCCCAATCCATATTTGCTGGATACAACCAAACATTAGCAATTGATATGGATGGTACACTTTGGATGTGGGGTTCACATGATTATACTGTGAAAAAATATATACCTGAGAAAGTAGCTCACAGCGATGGTTCGGACTTTAAAGCAGTGTCTGCTACAGCTGGCATGAAATTTACAGTTGCTTTAGATAAGGACGGCAAGGTATGGGCGTGGGGATACAATGGTACAATCACCTATCCTCTCACGCAAGTAAACGGACTTTCGGATGTGATGGCGATAGATGCAGGTTCTACGCATACATTGGCTTTAAAGAACGATGGTTCAGTCTGGGCATGGGGATATAATGAGTATGGCCAGTTAGGCAATCTGAGCAATGAGAATAGTCCTGTACCAGTAATCGTGCTCAACCAAGATAGGAACATCTTTCGTGACGCTGTTGCTATTTCCGCAGGAGGTGATTATACCGGGCATTCCCTCGCAATGAAGAATGACGGTACGATCATTGCTTGGGGTAATAATGTTGATGGACAGCTAGGCAATGGCACGAAAGTTAATAAAAATTATGCAGAGGATGTTGCAGGCCTTACTTTCACTGTAACTTTTGATTCAGGGGGAGGCAGTGAAGTACTACCTCTAACCAATATTGCAAAGGACGCAAAGATCACAGTACCAGAAGCTCCGACAAGAACAGGCTATACATTTGCTGGTTGGTATAAGGATACTGCGTATAATGATCCTTGGGATTTCAAGGCAGATACCGTAACTGCAAACCTGATCTTATATGCCAAATGGACAGAGAACCAAGCCTATACAATTGCGCCAATAAGTAACCAGACGTTAACGGAATTGACTGCTGGTTACGCAAGTGGCACTCAGGAAACGAAGCCAATTACGATTACTCGTACAGGCACAGGCGACCTGGAGAATCTATCTGTAGCGATCAATGGAACGAATGCAGGAAGCTTCGAAATTGCGGGGCCTGCTGTAACGAAGTTGGATAAAGATACGCCATCTGCAACTTTTGCAATTAAAGCAAAAGATGGCTTGGCAGCAGGGACCTATACGACGACGGTTACGGTAAAAGCAACGAACATGACCGGTGTTGCGTTTAACGTAACTCAAACGGTAAAAGCACCTTCGAATCCAGGACCATATCCGAATCCTGATCCAACGCCAATAACACCAGGATCGCCTTCAACACCAACTAAAGAAGAGATCGTGGTTGATGTACGGGCAGGGGAAGGAGAAGTCATTTCCAAAACGCCGATCACCCGCACGACAGAGCTGAACGGTACGGTGAAAGACGAAGTCATACTTACGTCGGAGCGTGCGAAGGAAGCGGCAGATCGGTTAAAGAATAAAACGGACAAAACCGCCCGCATCGTCATCCCTGACGAGAAAGACAAAGTGTCCCAGGTCGATGTAAAACTTCCTATCAGCGCGGTAGGCGCTTTGGCGGCTGGGCAAGCAAATCTCGATATCTACACCAACAATGTCCGTATCGTCATTCCAAGCGAATCCTTGGATGGCTTCAACAAGGACCTCTACTTCCGTCTTGTTCCGATTAAGCAAGAGAGTGAACGGAAAGCGGTGGAGGAGCGGGCGAAGAAGGAAGAACAAGTCCGGGAAATCTCCAAGGGGCAAGAGATCAAGATCCTGGGCCGTCCGATGAAGATCGAAACGAACATGCAGAGCCGTCCCGTGACGCTTGTTCTGCCGCTTAAGGAGAGCTTGCCGCAGAATGAAGCCGAACGCCAAGTGATCTTGGACAATCTCGTCATCTTCGCCGAGCATAGCGACGGCACCAAGGAATTGATTCGCGGTGAATTGGTTAGTTACAAGCAAGGCGAGTTGGGCATCCAATTCAACATCAACAAATTCAGTACGTTCACCATGGTCTATATGAAAGGCTGGCTGGAAGGAGTACTTTGCGGCGCATCAGCAAGCCAAAGCGGGAACGCATAAGTCGTATATTATAGGGTATGTTGACGGCACCTTCGGTCCGGAGAAAACCGTAACCCGTTCTCAAATGGCGGCAATGCTCGCACGTAATCTCGAAACAGAGTACAAAGGCAATGGAACGTCATCCTTCAAGGATACGAACGCGAAGCATTGGGCATTCCAAGATATAGAGATCGTAAATCAGGTAGGCTTAATGCAGGGCTACACGGATGGACGCTTTGGCGCAGAGGATGGTATTACGAGAGCGGAGATGGCCGTCATCGTGGATCGCTGGATGGCGAAGCAAGACAAAACCAACGCTAGCACAGGTCACGACACGATCTATATTGATCTTTCCGACAAATACTGGGCATACAAAGCGATTATGCGCATCCAAGCTTATGGCATTATGGAAGGTTATCAGGGCAATACGTTCAAACCAAACCAAGAGCTTACCCGCGCAGAAGCAGTGAAAATATTAAATCGCCTGTTCGATCGTGGGCCGCTGTATGGAGTCGAGTCACCAAGCTTTACTGATGTAACAAGCAGCCACTGGGCATTCTATGAAATCGAAGAAGCGGCCAAAGCGCATCAATGGGTGAAGGACGACCAAGGCAGAGAGAGTAAAAAATAGTATAATCAATCAATCTTTAAAAGGACACAAAGAAGCCACTCCGATGGGAGTGGCTTTGTTATTCATATGGTCTTAATAATGATGATTAATTGCGAATCAGATAATCGAAGGCTCCTAAAGCCGCTGTAGCACCAGATCCCATCGAAATGATGATTTGTTTATACGGGCTATTCGTGCAATCGCCTGCAGCAAACACGCCAGGTAGGTTCGTAGAACCGTGGCTGTCGACAACGATTTCGCCCATACGAGTGCGTTCAACCGTGTCACCTAACCAATCGGTATTAGGGACAAGACCGATCTGTACGAACACACCTTGCAGCTCAATGTGCTTCTCTTCTCCTGTAGCACGATCGATGTAGGTAATGCCGTTAAGCTTGTCAGTACCTGTTAATTCTTTCGTTTGGACGTTCGTCAGAACTGTTACGTTAGGCAAGCTGTAAAGGCGATCTTGCAGCACGGCATCAGCTTTTAGCTCTGGTGCAAACTCTAGAACGGTTACATGTTTCACAATACCTGCAAGATCAATCGCTGCCTCGACGCCGGAATTACCGCCACCAACAACTGCGACATCTTTTCCAGTGAATAGAGGACCATCACAATGCGGGCAGTAAGCAACCCCTTTGTTCTTGTACTTATCTTCACCCGGTACGCCGATATTGCGCCAGCGAGCACCTGTGGAAATGATGACCGTCTTACTCTTCAGCACAGCACCGTTTTCCAGTTCGATCTCAATCAGATCGCTCTTTTCTAAACGTTTGGCACGCTGCATCTTCATCACGTCAATGCCGTACTCTTTCACTTGCTCTTCAATGCTAGCGACGAGCTTAGGACCTTCTGTATATTTCACGCTGATGAAGTTCTCAATGCCTAAAGTGTCATTGACCTGACCGCCAAAACGTTCAGCTACGATACCTGTACGAATCCCTTTACGTGCTGCATAGATGGCTGCACTTGCACCTGATGGGCCGCCGCCAACAACAAGTACATCATAAGGGTCTTTATTGTCAAACTCTGACGCATCCGGAGCAGTACCCAGTTTGGCAAGAAGTTCTTCAACCGTCAAACGACCGCTTTCGAAGAATTCACCACCCAGGTAAACGCTTGGTACAGACATAATGTCCTTACTTTCTACTTCTTCTTTGTAGACTGCACCGTCAATCATTGTATGCGTAATGCCAGGATTGTAGATGCTCATCAAGTTCAGGGCTTGGACGACATCCGGACAATTATGGCAGCTGAGGCTAATGTAAGTTTCAAACTTATATTCACCACGGATGCTCTTGATTTGATCAAGTACACTTTGTTCAACCTTTGGAGGTCTGCCGCTAACCTGCAGGAGAGCTAATACGAATGAAGTAAACTCATGCCCGAGTGGAGTGCCGGCAAAGATGACGCCAGTGTCTTCACCCACACGATTTACACTAAAGCTTGGCGTTCGAGATAACTGCGTTTGTTCCACCGTTATTTTCGAAGACATGCTGGAAAGTTCATTAATAAGCGCCATCATCTCTACAGATGCATCATCGGCGCCTGCACTAACTTTGAGCACAACATCGCCTTCTAAGAGCTGGAGATATTGTTCTAATTGTGTTTTTATTTCTTGATCTAATGTCATTGTAAGACCACCTTAAATTTTACCTACAAGATCGAGGCTTGGTTTAAGTGTTTGTCCGCCTTCTTGCCATTTCGCTGGGCAAACTTCACCTGGATGGTTACGAACGTGTTGCGCTGCTTTGATTTTGTTTACTAGAGCACTTGCATCACGACCAATGCCGCCAGCTGTAATCTCAACCGTTTGAATAACGCCATCTGGATCAATGATGAATGTACCACGATCTGCAAGACCGGCAGCTTCGATCAATACATCAAAGTTGCGAGAAATCACATGGGATGGATCGCCGATCATAATATACGTAACTTTACCGATAGCGGCAGAGGTTTCATGCCATGCTTTATGCGTGAAATGCGTATCCGTTGAAACGGAATACACCTCAACACCAAGTTGTTTTAAAGTTTCATATTGGTTCTGCAAATCTTCAAGCTCAGTAGGGCAAACAAATGTAAAGTCAGCTGGGTAGAAGCAAACTACACTCCATTTACCTTTGAAATTTTCTTCTGTAACTTCGATGAATTTACCGTTTTGAAATGCAGATGCTTGAAATGGTAGTACTTCTGTTCCGATTAATGACATTTTTAATATCTCCTTTAATGGTTTATAGTTTGTTATTTATAATTATTATTATTTAATAAAAGATGCAATCTGTCAAGAAGATTTATACTGAGTATAAAATGAGATCCATTATCAGTTGTTACATTCAGCATTCATTATGCGCTTAATTGAAATCGAGTATTCGTCATCTTATTTATACTCACTCATTTCTTTTTTATCAGGAGTCAAAACCCAGCGAATTAATTTTTCATCACGAGTTAAAATCGTCCATCCCGTTTTAACATAGTAGGCATTAAAGACAGAAGAGGATGGACAACACACTTCAACGTTGCCAGACTGCAGCGAAGATAGCATTTTCTGAATTAATCCTTTACCTCGATAGGGTTCATCTATTGCAAATTGATAAAGGGATAGGATATCTTGGGTCTTCCTCTTATAAAATCGGAGTGCTGCAACAATGTGTTCGCCATTGCATGCAATTAACACTCGCCCATTCCTTACTGCTGCTCGAACGCCATCCTTACAAAAAAACTCAGGACTATAAATGGCGTCGTTATCTCTACTTAAATGAAGATCGAAAAATTCAATAATTTCATTTGTTCTTGTAATTTTAGCAATCTCTATGTTCATAAATGATCTCCATTACATTGTCGTTGATAGTATAATTCTAATTTCAATCTTACCACGATCCCAACGATTGGTGTAAAAAGGCATGGGCCATCTTGACGCCGCGCATAGCTTCGGAGATGCACTGTACGTTGAATACGAAAGCATTTATTTAAAGAAAAAAATGGCACCTTGCGGATGCCATTTGTGTTTGTTTAGGCTTTAACCTGCAGCCTGAACATCTCATTTAATTTTTAACGATAGGAACCCAGATCTCGCACCGGTAATCTTCTGCGGATATATCCCCTAGAGGATATAATTCAAGATCAGGTCCTCCCGAGTGCTCGTATCCTGTAGCTGGAAACCATTCCTGAAAAATTCGCTTCCACACGTTTTGTATAGCTCCCGGCAGTGGACCTTCTGATGTGAATACCGCCCAAGTAGAAGCAGGAATGCTTCTTGAGACTAGCCCTTCGGCTACTGTTCCTGAACTGTCTTCTACGGCAATTAAATATGTAAATTGATCTGAATCGTGTTGTATATCCATACAGATGCCTAGAAGATCTTTATCTCTACCAATACTGCGAAGCTTGTCAGTTGTGCCGTCTTTGTTACAATCCTCCCAAAATTTCGGGATTTGTCGTAAATTTTCACCATCTTTTGTCGTTTGAAAAGATTTCCCGATAACTGTAAACGCGTCTTTCTCGATAATTTTGTAATCCATATCTTTGTCTCCTTTCAGTGATAGGTGGAACGAAATGTGGGGAAAGGCTTTAAGATTAACTCCGGGACTGCGAGCCTCTGAAGGAGGAATGCCATGGACTTTCCGGAACGCTTTAGAGAAGGACTCGGGTGAGTCATAGCCATATTTTAGCGCTACATCTAGCACCTTAGAGGTTGTCATTGCCAACTCCTGTGCAGCTAATGTTAGTTTTCGTTTGCGAATATATTCGGCCACTGTAAATCCGGTTAACATAAGAAACATGCGTTGAAAATGAGAAGAGGATGAACAAGCTACCTTTGCAATCTCGCCTATATCCAACTGTTCCTCCATTTTCTGCTCTATCAAGTCTAGCGCGTCCTTCATACGAATAAGCCAATCCAACCACATCACCTCCCCTGTTAATTGATCTTATCACTGACGCATCGATCTATCCTGTCATTATACGCTTTCTATGAACAGGTTCCATAAAATAAGGTTTTAGGTTGCTTATAAATCCATTGCTTTCATTTTATTGAATTTACGCTGTCTTTCTTTTGCATACTGCGATAGCAAATTGTATAACAGGCTCCATTTTCTAATCTCTCTTGGGTCTGTCAAAAATTTTGTGTAAACTCAGTTCAGATTCGCCCATCATCATGTCCACTTCGAACTATTGTTTACGGCGGAGACGTTGCTAGTGTTATATCGTGGTATTATTATTCTAGCTTTATTTATATCCTATATAGACATTTAACAATGGGGGGAATTACATTGTTCGAATTAAAAGATGACGAAACTTTGCTAATAAGTTATCAAGTTTATTATTATATAAATCCGAAAGAACAAGTTATTGGCGACTTAAGGTTGACAAATCAACGCACGATATTTGAGTCTAAAAAGATTAATTTGCAACAAGAATATATTGAATTTCTAAATAGCGATATTTTGAAAGTCGAGAAGTTCAATCAAACAATGTCTAAGGGATTGAAAATTACTTTAAATAAAGAACAGGAATATAAATTTAAAATGATAGATAGAGAAAAAATTATAGAGATATATATAAACGCTAAAGTTAACGTTGTATAAAGTGATTTAGAGCATTTGTAAAATTCTATAATAAGGAAAGTACCAGTGTACTAGTTCCCAAAATTTTTCTCATTGTATATTCACCTCTGGCTTAATTTACGTAAAACACTCGCGAAATACATTACTCTAAATAATGTAAATATATACAATAATAAACAATTGACGCATATTTAAAATACTATAAGATTGTTTAATCTAATCTAGAGATTAATAACTAATGGGTTTCACCCGACTTGCTGAAGGAGCTCTACCAGATGAGAAAAAGAGTTATCATTGTGTCAATAGTATTAGTTGCAGTTATTGGTTGTTGTATCTGGTGGTTTTCCTATGGTAAAGCATCGTTGTATCATCAAAAAATTTCAGTTAATGACATTGAGGAGATACTAATTCATCATGATTTAAACACCATATGGCTAGACAAAACAAAATACGAAACTTTTGTCCAATTATTCAACAAGGCAGCATTTATTAAAGATAATGATAACGGAAACGGGACTACGTCAGTCTGGGGAATTGATTTTCAATTAAAATCAGGGAAATGGATAGGAGTAAGTGAATACGGAGATGTTTTAGAAGTTCAACGAAGCGATAATGTAAATCTACTGAACAGGGATAACATTTTAAAAAATAGTGTTTACTACTATATTTCTTCAAATGATTTAACTAAATTAATAAAAAATGAATTTGAAGCAGGTCGTTGAGGATTCAATAATGCTTATACCATTAACCTCTCTGCATGGTATTACATGGAGATATGTGATAGCATTTACACCAATAAAGAAAGAGGAAGTGAGCTAAAGTGATTAACATAACCATTCCAACACCGGATGTTTCCATTGCTAAGCAGGATAATCCGCAGTTGAGTCATATTTACGGATTTACTGATTTTCATCTGATTCCTAGAGATATGGGCGGTATTTTTATGTTTTACAACGACAATGAGGAGCTGTTATTCGTTGGTAAAGCAAGAAAATTAAGACCAAGAATAAAGAAACATTTTGAGGATTCAGTATCGGTAATTAAAAACAATAGAGATGAAGTAACTAAAATTGATGTTTGTTTGATCGAAGACCCTGTCCATAGAGAAATCTATGAAACGTATATTATTAATGAACTAAAGGCTAAATATAATGTAGACAAAGTGTTATTCAGATAAATAATTGGATGAATGAGAAGCAATAAGCGCAGTCAAGTAGACTATGCTCATTGCTTCTTTTAATTCTAAAAAAGAAATGCTCACAGCAGTTGTTGTGTAAACGGTCGTGTTGTCACACAACTTTAATAAATTCTGAAAAAGATAGCCCACATGAGTCATTTGTTTATTTATGGGGTAGCCATACAATAAATCGGTAGGTATTTTATTTCTTCATAATAATAGGGAGGTTTCCATGAAGTATAGCAAACAATCGTTAGGTTTATCCCTAACTGTATTTCTATGTATCGCGATCATGCTTAGCGGCTGTGGAGGAAATACAAAAAGTAGTGAAGGTGTCTCTCAAGTAAAACAAGCAAGCGTTCAATTGGAAGAGTTACAGATTCCAGAACCAACTTCAGGGATGGAAATTTATCTTCGGCATAAAAAATTGACAGATCAGGCCAAGCCTACAACAAATGAAGTGGTGCTTTTTCTAGAACCGTTTAGTGTGCCGACAGCTAAAGCTTTTGACGTTGAGGGTTACTCCTGGATGGATGATTTCGCCAAAAAAGGTTACGATACTTGGGCAATGGACTTTCGAGGATTCGGTAAATCTACTTATCCTAAAGAAATGGATGCCTCACCACAGTCCAATAAACCTGTTGTAACACATCAAGATGCGCTGAAAGATTTAACTGCTGCAGTAGAGTACATAAAGAAAAAACAAAACGTGGACAAAGTGAATATCGTGGGCTGGTCATGGGGGGCGGTAGTAGGCGCGGAATATGCGACTATACGACCTGAAACGGTCAACAAGCTCGTCCTTTACGGATTCATGAACGGATTTACGCTTCCTGTTATGACGAAACCGTTTGAAACGGAGAAGGCGCCCGGGCAGTTTAATCCAGGTGCTCCTGCTTACCAAGTGATTGATTTCGATCCAGCCATGCACCATTGGCATATGATGATGGATAATAGACAATTGGTCACCCAAGATGCTTGGGATCACGTGAGAGACGTATTTGTTGATGCAGATCCAACTAGTAAAAATCGAGAAAAAAATGCCATTCGCCGTCCAATGGGACCTTTGCAAGATCTGTATTCAATTTGGAGTAATCGCCCGCTTTATGATCTTTCAAAAATCGTTTCTCCTGTGCTTGTGATCTATGGCGATTCTGACTTTTTTGCGGAGAAGAAGGTTGTTGATAAACTAACGGGGACGAAAATAAAAAAAGAAGTCGTTATTCCTGAGGCTACGCACTGGGTATTATACGAGAAGAACAGAAGCAAACTACTGGAAGAAACCGATCAGTTTCTAAAACAAAATCAAGTTAAATAATTGTATGAATGAGAAGCAATAAGCGCAGTCAAGTAGACTACGCTCATTGCTTCTTTGAATTTTACTTATTCCCTCTGCGCACCTTTAACAACTTGCCTTTTACCGTCGTATTTTTCATCAGTTCAAGCACAAGCGGTCCTTTGCCGTTCAGAATATCAACATCTGTCACGTTATCGAGAATTGTAATGATCCCAATATCATCTGCGGTTACCCCGTCAAGCTTAGCAATTGTCCCGACAAAGTCTACAGCCCTAAGTTTCTTCTTCTTGCCGCCATTGAAGTTAAGCTTCATAATCTGCTTGTTTAATTGCTCGCGCTTATCTTTTTTTGGCTCAGGTCCAACAGTTAGTTTCTGTTCAAAATCTTCTCTACGGCGATCAACCGCTTCTTCAGAGGGAGCCTTTACTTTCGGAATCGCAAACCCAATATACGCTTCAATATCGGATAATCGCTTATTATCCTTAGGCGTAACGAAGGTAATCGCTTTACCTGTCATGCCCGCACGTCCAGTACGTCCTACGCGATGAACATAGCTTTCCTTCTCAAGTGGAATATCGTAGTTAATCACATGGGTAATGTTCGTGATGTCGATCCCCCTGGCAGCTACATCTGTCGCAATCAAGAACCGGAATTGTCCTCTTCTGAATGCATTCATTACTTCGAATCGATCTTCCTGTTCCATACCACCATGAATACGATCACATGGATAATCGAGATCAGCCATTTCTCTGAACAATTTATCCACATTCTCCTGCGTACGGCAGAAAACAATACAGCTATCAGGACTTTCAACAATGAGTAGATCTTGAAGCAGCGCAAGCTTGTCCGCTTCCATCACCTGAATAAGAGAGTGTTCAATCGTGGCTGTCGTTACACCACTTGCCGTAATCTCAATTTCGACCGGATTGTCCATATATTTGCGTGACAGTCTGGCTACATCCTCTGGAAAAGTAGCGGAAAATAACATGGTAACCCTGTCACTAGGCAGCGCCCCAATGATCGACTGTACTTGCTCAATAAAGCCCATATTCAGCATCTCATCTGCTTCATCTATAACGAGATGGGAAATACGCTCTAGCGAGAGCGTGCCGCGTTCAATATGGTCCAACACACGCCCCGGCGTACCTACAACCATGTGCGTTCTTTGCTTTAACTCGGCCTTTTGCATATGAAAAGGGTGTTTCCCAAAAAGAGGCGTTGCCTTAATTCGCTTAAAACGCCCAATGTTCGTTATATCTTCGTTGACCTGTAGCGCAAGTTCGCGGGTTGGCGTTAGGATCAATGCCTGCGGCTTATTCTCGTTCCAATCTACAAGCTCGCAGAGCGGAATACCATAAGCAGCTGTTTTGCCGCTGCCTGTTTGCGATTTGACGACAAGATCCTTCTTCTGAAGCGCAACAGGAATGACTTCCGACTGCACCTCGGTTGGCGTGTCAAAGCCCATGCTATTTAGGGCTCGCACGATCTCTTCACTTAATTGATAATCTGTAAAATGCTTCTCACTCATGTTTAACCTCATCTACGTTATATTCGAATTATACATACAGATTTACACCGTTCATCTTCCGTATACTCATCTATTATACTCGGAATCCAGTATAAGCTTACTTATTTCATTCATTCATGTTTAACGGTGGGAAAATCTGCTTGTCTCTCCTCCAGTTTTTTGTGAATTATACCAGTAATAGTGATGGGTGTCATAAACTAATCCTAAAAATTGTTACATCGAACATTATTGCTGCATCGTTACCCGGCTGGTAACGGTATAATATAATGGCAGAAGTAGACATTAGAAATAACGATGAGGAATATAAGAATACAAAAATCCAAAAGAAGTAAAGGAGAGTCTATGACAAAGCGTACAGAAACAGGATGGAACTTTGACAACAGCTATGCCCGACTACCGGAATTATTTTTTACTCGTATTAACCCAACTCCTGTTCGCTCACCGAAGTTGATTATACTCAATGAGCGGCTGGCAGTATCCCTGGGTTTGGATATACAGGCGCTGCAAAGTAGTGATGGTGTAGAGGTGCTTGCTGGGAATCAGATACCTGAAGTGGCTTCGCCTCTTGCACAAGCGTATGCAGGCCATCAATTCGGATATTTCAACATGTTAGGAGACGGTCGGGCTGATCTACTTGGCGAGCAGATCACACCTCAAGGGGAGAGACTGGATATACAGCTTAAGGGCTCTGGGAGAACGCCTTACTCCCGTGGAGGGGATGGCCGAGCTGCACTCGGTCCAATGCTGCGCGAATACATCATTAGCGAAGCCATGCATGCCCTAGGTATTCCAACCACACGCAGTCTAGCCGTCGTGACAACGGGACAATTCGTAATCCGCGAAAAAGAATTTCCGGGTGCCGTTATGACACGTGTAGCTGCCAGCCATATACGTGTCGGTACTTATCAATACGCTGCTAAATATGGCACTGTTCAGGACCTCCAACACCTTGCTGACTATACACTAGAACGTCATTATCCAGAAGTTAAAGCGGATGAGAACAAATATCTTGGGCTTCTTGAGGCAGTGGTCAAACATCAGGCAGCGCTTATTGCCAAATGGCAGCTTGTTGGCTTTATTCATGGGGTGATGAATACCGACAACATGGCCATTAGCGGAGAAACGATCGACTATGGACCTTGTGCTTTCATGGATACATATGACCCCACAACGGTATTTAGTTCGATTGATTCACAAGGCCGCTATGCTTATGGCAATCAGCCAAATATTGCTGGATGGAATCTGGCACGATTTGCTGAGTCGCTGTTGCCGCTTTTGCACGATGATCAGGAGCAGGCTGTCATGCTTGCTCAAGACAAGGTTTCAGCGTTTACGGATTTGTATCATGCGAATTGGCTTGAGGGTATGAGAGCCAAACTGGGGATATTTAGTGAAGAGAATCAGGATGAAGAGCTGATTAACGATCTTCTCCGTCTGATGGAACAATATCGGGCAGACTATACCAATACCTTCCGCGCCTTAACCATGAGTACACTTGAGGAGACAGACCTGTTCGAGTCCGCAGCGTTCACTCAGTGGCGGGAGCTCTGGAAGGCGAGACTAGGCAGACAGCAGGAATCAGAAGACGCCTCCAATCAGTTAATGCGAGATAGCAATCCTGCCGTAATCCCAAGAAACCACCGGGTTGAGGCTGCACTAGAAGCAGCGGAGCAAGGAGATTACAGCGTAATGGAACAGTTGCTTACTGCTTTATCTAACCCATACGCATACTCCGAGGAACAAGCTGAGTACTGTACATTATCGGAGTCGACAAAGCCTTACCGAACTTATTGCGGTACGTAATAAGGCAGATTTTTCGCGGATATCATGTTAAAAACGCTACTGACACCATGTTGTCGGTAGCGTTTTTGTATAGTTAATCTTCTGGATGATTCCGTTATGCATGCAGGGTGTTTAAATAATTCTTAAGAAACTTTTTCGTTCTTTCATTTTTTGTATGCATAAAAATCTCTTCTGGTGTTCCTTCTTCTACAATGTGCCCATCTGCCATAAAAATGACTCGATCCGCTACGTTTCTCGCAAAATTCATTTCATGCGTCACGATAATCATCGTCGTATTTTTCTTAGCGACTTCTTTCATGACATGCAGCACTTCTTGCACTAATTCTGGATCTAGAGACGATGTCGGTTCATCAAATAAAATCACATAGGGATCAAGCGCGAGTGCTCTTGCAATTCCTACACGCTGCTGTTGACCGCCAGAAAGCGCGGCAGGGTAGTGATCTTCCTTTCCTTCTAGCCCTACTTCTTGAAGAAGCTGTTTACCAATTTGGACAGCATCTGCTTTTTTCATTTTTCTCGTCAAGACAAGGGATTCCGTCACATTTTCAAGTGCTGTTTTATGTTTAAACAGATTATAATTCTGAAAAACCATCGCCGTTTTCTGACGCAGATGATGTACATTTTCCTTATCAAGTTTTTCGGCGTGGACTTGAATGGTATCAATTGTAATGCTGCCTTTTTGAGGCTGCTCTAGAAAGTTAAGCGATCGTAAAAAGGTAGATTTCCCTGATCCCGATGGACCGATGATGGCGATAACTTCCCCTTTTTCAATATGGAGATTGATTCCTTTTAATACGTCATGATCTCCATAGCTCTTATGTAGATTATCGATCTTAATCATAACCATTCTCCTCTTATCGATATGGTTTCTCAATTCTCAATTCGATTCGAGATTGAATATAAGAAAAAATCACGGTTACTACCCAATAGATTAGCCCAACAGCTAGAAAGGCTTCGAGAAACTTATACGTAACAGCTGCTTCCAGCTTCGCCTGCGCTAACATATCGGTGACTCCAATCGTAAATGCCAGGGACGTTTCTTTAAAAATCATAATGAAATAGTTGCCAGTTGGTGGGATGGCGGTTCTTGTTGCCTGAGGAAGATCAACTCTTCTTAACGTTTGCCACCGAGTCATGCCAACGGATAAAGCGGCTTCCGCCTGGCCTTTATCTACGGATGCAAATGCAGAACGGAAAACTTCAGACAAGAAGGAAGCATTCCGTAAGCTTAACGCTATAATGACGGCAGTGATCGCATCCATGGATTTCATGGCAGGTATGAGCTGCGGAATCCCAAAATAAAAAATAAAAATTTGAATTAATGACGGTGTCCCTCGAAAATACGAAATAATAACAAGTAAAATAGGATGAATGATTTTCACTTTATTTTTAATAATAGATGTAAATAATAGTCCTAATAGGACAGATAATATAAAAGCTAGAATGGTTATGAAGAGAACAAGCGGCAAATATTTAAGTAGAGATGGAAGAAGTTCAAGCATATAAATCACATCAAAATTCATCTAGAAGACACCACCCATTAAGGCTTTGTAACGTCGATTTCGCTCCATTTGTCCGATAGTGCTTTCAATTTGCCCTCATCTTTTAACTCTTGCAAGGCTTTACTGAACTGCTTAATGAATGCTTCATTCTCTTTGTTTCTAACAAACGGGAATGCATTCTCAGTTGTATAAAGTGGAGTTTTGGAGAAAATTTTGAGCGGCAAACCTTCTGCTTTAATTCGAGAATGCGCCACAAAATTGCTATCAATGAAAGCATCGATTCGACCTAATGCGACTTCTTGATAGGTACCACTTACATCTTGGTAAGCCTTGATATTAATTTCATTCCCATTTTCTTTATTCCACTTCGTTGCATAGTTATGCATGTTGTTTCCAAGTAAAGCGCCTAGATTCTTACCTTTCAAATCTTGCATCGATTTAATGTCATCGCGATCATTCTTCACAACGAGTGTGACGGAATAGTAGGCATAAGGATCTGTAAAGTCATATTTCTTTTTTCGTTCATCTGTAACGGCAATTAGGTTCGCAATTGTGTCGATTCTTCCACTGTCCATCATGCCGAATAGACCGGAAAATTCAGCAACCGTCCATTCAATTTGATAGCCTAATTTTTCACCGACTAAGTTTAGTACGTCTACATCATAGCCCTCTAATTTCTGATCTTTACCTTTTGATACAAAAGGGGGATAGATGCCGGATGTCCCGACGCGAAGTACTTTTTTAGCAGGTGGTTCTTTGGATTCTTTCGCTGAATCTTGACCTGCGGTACCAGCAGCTTTATCCGCGCCACAAGCGGAAAGGATGACTGCAAATAGGGTTAGAATGATAAGTAGACTATAAGGTCTGTATGTAGGATGTTTCATAATTGCCTCCATTAATTTGTGATTATCATATATTCACATCGGTAAAGTCGGATTTAAATGACAGCTGATCCTATTTCGCTAGCGCATTCTCGATTTCAGCTTTCAATTCATCTGCATCTATTTCTTTTGGATATTGATATTCTTTGTTATTGATAAAAACAGTAGGCACCATTTTCACATTCCTGCGGATGGCTTCGGCCGTTACTTTTAAGCTAATGTCCGTGTTCTCGGGCTCTTCTTGCAATTGATACTTGGTTGCTAATAAATGCTTAATTTCTTGATTATGTAATTGATCCCATTGTTCTTGGGTTTCGAATAATTCCTTTAAAATTTGTCGGACACGCGAAGGGTCCTCATAATCTAGGAACAGGTTAACTAGCGTTCCATTTAACAGCATTTCTCTCGGTTTGTCATAATGTTTAACTATGAACTCGGCTTGTCCATTATTTAAGTAGTCTTTTAACACCTCTTCCGCAATACCATAAAAAGTCGCACAGTAAGGGCAGGTTAAATTTAAAAATACTTCAACCTTTACAGGAGCGTCTTTCTGTCCAAAACTCAATTGAGTGTTCTCAATTTGACTCGTCATTTTCTCTACCCGCTTTCCGAAAAGCTTTATTTTATTAATAAACTATAATAATTCCGATCAGAATTGTCAACATTAATTGTGAGAAGATTCTTAATTCATTTTTACTGCAAACTAGATTTTATTGAATGAGATGTGCATACTACGCCTGAGAATTTGCATTCCCATGAGGAGGATATAAGAGGATGAAAAAGATAGTTTGGACAGTTATGTTATCCGTGTTTCTAATTATTCCAATTCACATGGCTGCAGCGGCAGACGGTCAATCTAGGCCTGTCAGTCCTTCGTTACTCGCGTCACTTCGTCAGGGCGGCTACATTTTATATGTTAGGCATGGAGAAGCAAACGTAGGGGAAGATCAGCCGAACCTTGTCTTTGACGATTGTTCAACGCAGCGGAATCTTTCTGAGGAAGGAAAGAGACAAGCTTTACGATTTGGAGAGTCAATAAAGAATTTACAGATTCCCGTCCAAACGCCAGTTCAAGCAAGTCCCTTCTGTCGAACAAGGCAATCGGCAGCATTAGCTTTTGGCGCAGATCGGGTTCAAGTCGATCCTTTTTGGTTCAACATTTACAAGCTAAACAACAAGGATACAACCTCTGAAGAGCAGGCAAGAACATTGGCAGATTTAGATGCTAAATTAGAGATGATTCCGTCTGCGGGCATGAATCAAGTCGTGATTGCGCATAGCTTCCCTCAAGGGGTGGGACTGGGTGAAATAGCTGATTTCGGTACTGTAATCGTAAAGCCGAGAGGGCAGGGTAAAGGTTACGAAATCGCGGGGAAATTGACGTTAGCTGATTGGACGGGTTCTCAATAACAATAATGGCCCGATTAGCTTGTGTAGACACAAGTAACGGGCCATTTTCTGATGCTGGATTATGATTCGTTTGCTTTATATGTGGAAGTGTCACCTTTGTATCCTAACGCATTTAATAAAAATTGAGTTGTATTTCGAATCGTTGTCTCTATCTCTTGTTTGCCCTCTGTTAGTACTGGCCCAAAATATACACTATTCTTATGGAATAAGAGCGTACCGATCATACACATCAACGTGTTATCAAGGGATTCAAATTGAAAAATGCCATGCTCTCTTCCAATCTGAAGGATGGTTCTTAATTTTTGCCAGAGGGGGAGATTGATATTTTGGACAAATTCCATACGCGGGGATTGTGAAAAAATCTCTCGCTGAATGATGTTCACATATTCTTTATTCTGCTGCCTAAATAAAATGACTTCTCGAATAATAAATCGAACAGATTGATCAGGGTCAGCTGTAAGATCATTCAATTCTTTCAAACGTTCGGTAGGTGACATTTGACTCATCATAGCCTGAAACAAGCCGTCTTTACCGCCAAAATAATAGGAGACAAGTGCGACATTCGCACCTGCATGCTCACAGATTTGTCTGACAGTCGTTCCATCAAAGCCCTGTTGTGAAATGAGTTCTCTAGCAGCATTCATAATACGCTGTTTAATATCTGGCTCGAGGTTAGTCGTCATGCAAATGTCTCCTTTTATACGTATAAATTATGCAGTCTGCGTATCGATAACGAGCTCTGAAGCGGGTACGCGGTTCTTCTTCAAGCTGACTACGATCACACTAACAAGGAGCGCTGTGCCAGCTACACAAGCTAGTGCACCTGCGTCGGCCAGAGGATTTGGACCGCCAAATAATATATTCATCATCCCATCTACCGCATAGGTAGCTGGCATATATTCACTCAATTGACGATAAAAGCTGGATAGGAGTTCACGAGGAATCATCGCGCCCGATGACACTAGCTGTAACGATAACATTGCGATATTAAGCAGCATGCCGGCACTGCCGAATAGGATCAAGAACATCTGGGCTACGAACATGAACGCCAGAAGGAATGTAACCTCGAATCCCCACATGGCCATAAAACCATACTGTGTCGCGCCACCAAGCAGCATCACTGCACTCGTTCCAATCAGTCCCACCACAATAGCAGAACTTACATTAATGACATTTCGTGCTGCGAACTTGTGCCATTTGCTATGCGCATTCCCAATGGCAAGTGAAGATTGATTGATATTCATGCCCATAATCATTGTCCCTACGATCGAGGCTAAAGTCAACATCATAGGGATCATCTGGTTGGACATGTCCTTCACTTTGTTCATGTACTGTACATTAGAGGCAACCTTATCCGCTAAGTTTTGTGCAATGGAATGAGCTTGCTCGGCTGGCAGACTGTTATTCATCTTCGTAATAAGAGCCTCTGTACCTGCTGCTGAAGCTTCTTTATTCACAGTAGTTGTAATGTTAGCAGCAACGCTTTGCATCATGTTCTTAATGAGTGAAGCATTCGATTCGTTAATGGTATAGTCAATAACAGCTTGCTTGCCTGCAGCCGCTAATGTCGCGGTGAATTGTTCAGGTATATGCACGACTAACTGAGCATCCCTCTGATTCAGAGCGGTCTGTGCCTCATCAATCTTAGATAGTGTCGATACTTGGAACGGCAGATTGGTTTGTAAATTGCTCGTTACTTTACTGCCCATTGCGCCATGATCCTCATTCACGACAACAATGCGAAGTTGGTCTGTATTATTGGACACCCCGCTATAGCCTGTCATCCAGATGACACTAAATAATAATTGAAAAATGATCGCTGTTCCAATTCCAACGAATGTGGTACCTTTTTTGAAAAATGCTCGTAAAGCATGAACCATGATGGATCTCTCCTTTATTTTTTATTAAACAAATGTTTTAAATGATTGTTTAATTATATAAGGAGCTGCTCAAATGTGTCAATAAAGAGCTAATCTCGTTTACTGATGAAATCTTTGTAAGAAGCAATTTTATGTTCAAGCATCTCATCAGCAGCTTTTAACGTTCTGATTTGTTTCTTTATGGAGTGTTTATGTTCTTTTAAAAGGTTTAATCGATCTAGTGTGGTATGGTCTCCTTCTAAAAATAATGCAGCATACTTTTTTATTTTTGCGATGGGCATTTGTGTTTCTTTTAACTTGATAACAAATCGCAGCCAGTTCAAATGTGAATCATTATATCGCCTGTCTCCACTGGCATCACGAACGGGAATAATAATTTTTTCCTTTTCATAATACCGTAATGTATGTGTGCTTATCCCTAAAATTTTAGCTACTTCACCAATGGTGTGCATAAGAAACCTCCGCATGGATCTTTTTTCTTGACTTAGAGTTTACTCTAATCAGTATAATCAACTCATAACCTTAATCACAACAAAAGATATTGAAAAAATTCAGGAGGTATCTATATGAAATATACGGTTATTACGGGTGCCAGTTCAGGAATTGGGTATGAAACAGCTCTTGCTTTTGCGGCTCGCGGAAAAAATTTAATCCTAGCAGCCCGTAGAACGGAAGAATTGGAAAAGTTAAAATCAAAAGTGGCTGACATTAACGCAGACCTCGATGTTATCATTCGAACCGTTGACTTATCCGTTACTGCAAATATTCATGAATTCTACGAAAGTCTTCAGGATTATCAGATCGAGACCTGGATCAACAACGCGGGGTTTGGGAACTTTGCTTCCGTTGGGGAACAAAATTTAAAGAAAATTGAGACGATGCTTCACTTGAATATTGAAGCATTAACTGTCCTGTCCTCTCTCTATGTACGTGACTATGCAGATGTTGAAGGAACGCAAATCATCAATGTTTCCTCAGGAGGAGGATATCTAATTGTTGCCGATGCTGTGACCTACTGCGCGACAAAGTTCTATGTAAGTGCCTTTACAGAAGGTCTAGCACAAGAATTGAAAGGAAAAGGAGCAGCCATGCAAGCAAAAGTCTTGGCTCCGAGTGCAACAGAGACCGAATTTGCAAAACGGTCCTATAATGTTGATCATTTTGAATATAATGGTGTTGTCCCTAAATACCATACAGCGGAGCAAATGGCCGGTTTCTTGCTCGATTTATATGACAGTAGCAAAGTTGTAGGAATTGTGAATGGTGAAACGTATGACTTCCAATTAAGAGATCCGATTTATCCATATGTGACGAGGTACAGAGAAAATGCGAACATAACAAAAAACCAATAGTTCCTTGAGGTTATTGTAACCGAGTTTGGAAATTTCGTGATGGATGGAAAAGAGGCATTTATTCATGCCTCTTTTGGTTTGTCTTGACCGACATTCACATTCTGTTTATTTCGGTTGTCTGGGATAACAAACGATACGGTTGTTCCCTCATTAGGCTTACTAACAATAGACAATCCCTGACCATATAATTGCATCAATCGCCGGTTCGTATTGGCAAAGCCGATTCCACCTTTTCCATTTATGGTTGGGCTTAGCAGCTGCAAGACCTTGTCCTGCTCTATTCCCTTGCCATTATCCATGACTTCAATTCGCGTAAATCCGTCGTGGCGAGTAATCCGAATATGAACCGTACCACCTTTATTCTGACTCAGGAGACCGTGCTTAACAGCATTTTCAATCAATGGTTGAATCGAAAGTGGAGGGATGAGCAAGTTAATGCCGGGATCAACCTCCCATACGATAGACAGCCTATCTCCGAACCGTTCTTTTTCAATATACAAGTAGGCTTTGGAAAGCTCCAGTTCATGAGAAAGCTCGACTAGTTCCCCTGTATTTAGAAAATCAAAGCTAATCCTTAAAAATGAGGCAAAAGCATCCCCCATATCTTGCATTTTTTCCGTGTCTATATCACTGAGTGCCATAATTGAATTAAGCGTGTTAAATAGAAAATGAGGATGAATCTGTGCCTGTAAATAGGCGGCCTCCATGCGCAAGCGTTCATTTATCGATTGCTTCAACGTGATCAGTGCTCGGATTCGGTATTTGAGTTCAAGAGCGTCTACAGGTTTGGTCATGTAATCATTGGCTCCTGACGAGAATCCAGTGTAGATATCAGCAGGCTGACTACGCGCAGTCAGCAGCAATACCGGAAGTTCTGATACGGAGTAATGCTCCCTTACTCTTTGCGTCAACTCGTAGCCGGACATGTGTGGCATCATGACATCGGCAATCAGAAGATCCCATCGCTCATTGCCTAGCAGCTCCAGCACCTCGAAGGCTGAAGTAGCTGTTGTTATGTTATAAGGTTCCGTCGAAAGGATCCCAACGAGCACATTTAGGTTGACGGGGTCGTCATCAACGGCAAGTATGTTCATCTTCTTGTCATCCAGAAGCGGCGGAATAAGTACGGAGGCTGCTATTTCACCCATTGCGGTGTCTGGATAAATTAATCCAGCGTGCTTCTCATCCGTTCCTTCTGTTATCTGATTGTGATGAAGATGTGGGTGTGACAGTGGGATATCCGACACGTTAGCTAACGGTAGTTCAAAACTGAATACGGAGCCCTTACCCAGTTTGGAGCGAACGGTTAATGTACCGCCGTGCAATTCTACCAACTGCTTGCATATGCTCAAACCTAGCCCGATTCCTCTTCCATCGCTTATTCCGTAAGACCCTTGTTCGTAAGGGAGAAACACTCGCGCCTGTGTCTCCTCATTCATGCCGACCCCGGTGTCGGAGATATGGATGATGGCTTGTCCATTCCGAGACTCGGCAGAAACCGAAATTGTTCCTTTTTCCGTGTATTTAAGTGCGTTATGCAATAAGTTATACAGAATTTGCACCAGTCTTTTTTCATCAGCCCATACCGGTGGCAACGACTCTGGAATATTTATTTTTAACCCGACAGGCTTGCCCTCTATCATAAATTTAAGCATCCCGATGACGCCGGGAACGATTGATTGGATTTTTAAGGGCTCCTGCTGCAGCACAATGCGGTGTTCCTTAAGTCGTGCGACATCGAGAAGATCGCCAAGCATATGAGACATACGGCGGCTTATTGTGATAAGCAGTTCCATATCTTTCAGGCTTTTCTCATTTAACTTGTCTTTCTCTTTGTCGACAACGGTCTGAGCAATATTCATAATGCCGTGCAAGGGTGTTCGCAGTTCGTGTGAAGTATTGGCTAGAAATTGGTCCTTCAGCTTGTCGGCTTCTTTTAACTGCTCGTTTAGTTTGGTATTTTCACTGGAATGTCGGAAGTATTTTTTAAACCAGTAAGTCGAGTAACCAATAATGGCTGCAAGGATATCGATGGGATAATAAACAACGGTAACCTCTCTAAGAGAATCCCATAGACTCCAGAGAAGGTTAGATATGATGCCTGCTGCGGATAGCAGCAAGAAGACAATATCTTTGTCAGAATGCCTTCTGAAGATCATGGTTCCGACTATATAAACGAACCAAATAAATGGAAATAAATAGAATAAAGAAAATAGACGTAAATCAACCGTTGCATTCACCATTGGAGCGCCCGCAACCAGTATGAATACAGAGTAAAGAATAAGCACCACGGTGTACACACGTATCCATCTGTTCTTTGGAGGAAGCAAAGAGAATCTCCTGAAAACAAGAAGTAATAGAAAAGTTTGCCACAAAAGAGAGAGCAATTTGATCTTGATCCCCCATGTATAATTGAGTGGTAACCATAACAAGAGCAAGTTATCATGACCTGCTACGACCGATACTCCGACCGCTAGTATTAACAGAACGACATCGAGGAAAGCTCGTTGACGATTAAATAAGTAGAGGATACAAGCATACATACCATGAAGCAGCAAAATAATAAATGTAACCATTTGAAACCCGATCGAGTACCAACGGACGTAGTCAATCGCTGCCTGAGAGCCGAAGCGGATGGTGTGCTGGATACCACCATAGAAAGGATCGTCGAAGTTGGCTACTCGAATAAGTAATTCAATCTCTGTCGTACCTTCTACAAAGTAGGAGTTTGTGTAAGAGATGCTCTTGGGCTTGTACCCACTACTATTTGCGGAAGGATTGCCAAAACCGCCCGTTGCCACCCCGTTAATTTCCACTGCTGACGAGGCTTGTATGCCTTTAAACCAAAATGCAACAGGCTGCTCCAGCGGATCAACTAGGATACGTAGTCGATACGTACCATATCCATACGAGAAGCCTGAGTCATTGTTTAGTGCACTGCCCCAATCTCCAGGAACCTGAATATCGCGGGATTGGTTTTCTGCCAACTGCGTATCCGGATGAGAAACGAATTTTTCAGGATAGAATTGCCACTCACCTTTTAAAGGGATGGAAGGGGAGTTATTTAAGTCCCAACCTCGCATGTCTAGTACCCCATGGTCAACATGAGGGTATTTTGAAGCGGCAAATGTTTCGGCCCAAGCCCAACGTAGTCCGAGGAGAACGCTGATAAACAAGATAATTATGGCTATATTTTTAGAAGTAGTTTTATTTTTTAGTCGCATCATACCAACAACTTCAACATAAACAGCCTATATTCCTTTGGAAATTTTAATTTTTATCAGGATGAATAAGACAGCAAGCAGTGAAAAGAGGATTCCGCTCCAGATGAGTTGATGTAGGCCCAAGTGAGAAATAAACCAACCACCAATAGAAGTCCCGATCGTAATTCCAAGATTGGAAAATGAGACAAATAAACTGTTGCCGAACTCGGGTGCTTCTTTTGCCTCTGTCGTTAGCCATGTTTGACTGACAATGAGCCCGCCGGAATGCACGGCTCCCCAAATGATTACGATAACAATCATCGGAATGAAGTAAGAACCCAGACAATAAACGAGTAAGTAGATAACCGCATATAGCAGAGGGAACATGATGACGGTCTTGGTCATGTTTTTATGCAAAAAGCTCCCGAATACAAAATTGCCAAAAATCATGATGATACCAAAGGCCATCAATAGGATGCTAATCCAGGACCCGTTCATATGCGTGATCTGTCCCAGATAATCAGCAAAGTAGCTGTACACAGAAAACATCGCTGCAAAGATAAAAATAACGGTCACGATATTTAACCACAATTGGGGTTTGCGCAAGATACCAAGCTGCTTGCCATAAGACATTTTTTCTTTAACAGGCAAGGAAGGAAGCCAAGCCAGTATCCCAACAAAGGCAATTAAGCTTACAAGAGCTCCAAATAGGAAAGCGGCTTCTAACGAAATTTTGTCAGCGAGATAGGAAGTCAAGGGTACACCAAAGGCAAACCCGACTGTGATCCCAGCAAAAACCTTCGTGACGGCTTTGCTGCTTTTTTCCGGAGGGACAAGTTTGGCTGCGGTGACGAGAGCAACCGAAAAAAAGACGGGATGAAATAGAGCGGGGAGAATACGGAAGATAAACATCACTTCAAATTGGGTTGTATATGCATAAACCATATTTGAGATCGCAAACATAAGCACAGCGGTTAATAGAACGATTTTACGATTAATACCCGAGGTGAGTAATGTCAGGAATGGACCTGAAATGGCAACCACTAAGGCAAATATACTTACAAGCCATCCGGCCTGTGAAGTTGATATATGAAATTTTTGAGTGATCTGGGGGAGAACACCGATAATACCCATTTCCGTTGTAATAATGCTGAATACGCCTAAAGCTAGAATAATAATTAGAAAAGGGTTAACCTTTTTCATGTTCATTGTAAGCCTCCAATTATATTTATATATACAGAAATCTAGATATGAATTACCAAAAAAAGACCTCCTCTCTTATCTATAGTTTCTGTTGGATAAACGTGTAAAATTCCTGTATGGTCTTTTCGTTCCGACGATAGTATGTCCACTTGCCAATTCGCTCAGATTCCAACAAACCAGCTTTTTGCATGGTCAGCAAATAACTTGAGATCACAGACTGTGCAAGTCCCGCTTTAGCTTGAATATCCCCCACGCATACACCAATTCGAAAATTGAGACCTTGTTGTAAATAGGGCTTTTCATCAAAAAATTGTTCGGGATTCTTTAACCACAGCATAATTTGACTACGGGTTTGGTTAGACAAAGCTTTATATATCAATAAAGGTTCCATAAAGGTTATTATATCTACTTTTATAGATTTGTAAATATAATAAAAACGATTCATCCTCTTGCCCATGCTCCTTCCTTACTGAATTTGGAGGAGAACGACCCTATTTAGCGAATATTTATACATAAAGGTTGTCCGTCAGATCATTGTGAAAAAAGGGGTGCATGAGTTGATTATAAAATGGACGCAATACTGCTTATCGCATAAAGGGGTGCAAGAAGATTACCCATTCGGTCCAGAGCCATTAGTTATGAAAGTTGGTGGAAAGATGTTCGCCATATTAGCGGAAAGAGAGGGCGGTGTTCATATCTCCCTTAAATGTGAGCCAGAGATGGCAGATTTGCTGCGTATGCAGTATGCCTCCGTTACACCGGGTTACCATCTCAATAAGCGGCATTGGAATACGGTTAAGGCGGATGGCGATGTGCCGGAGGAAGAATTGAAATCCATGATCGATCATTCGTATCGTCTTGTTGTAAAAGGATTGACCAAAGCGGAGCGGGAGAAGTTAGCATAGGCGCCTATAGAGGTGCCTTTTTTATTGCTTGTGGAAACTGTAGAAAGCGCATTCATTTTGTATTGGAATGAAGCAGATTAGAAGGTATAATAAGGTTAACTATAATGGGAATAAATGGATAAATGTAGGTCGAATCGATTTTATAGGGGGATATGACCATGGCTCAAAGATGGCTAATTTTTGCTATTCTGGTGACAGGACTCACTCATTTAGCTACGCTTTCTCTGGATAGCACCGCGCTTCACTGGGTTTTCAAGCTGCTGCCCATGCTGTTCATTATTGTACTCGCACTTCGTTCTGAGCCTGCAGATCGTTCGCGCAAGTATAAAGCATTAGTTGTTATTGGACTTGTGTTTAGCATTTTGGGCGATGCGTTCCTATTAAACGTAGGGGACCGTTGGTTTATGCTCGGATTATTATCCTTTATGGTGGGTCACCTATTCTATATTGCAGCTATGCTCACAAGGTGGCGAATTTCAATTATAACGATGTTAGGTATCGTTCCGATTGGAATCTATTCATGGTTTGTTGGTTCGAAGTTGTACGATGGTATCATGAGCGGTGAAGGGCAGAGTGGCTTGTGGTTACCGGTCGTGATCTATTTGAGCATCATTTCCGTCATGTGCTGGTCAGCGCTTTTGAGTCGCAATGGGCATGCAGTCATGGGTGCGCTTTTGTTCGTTGCATCAGACTCGATCTTGGCATGGAATAAATTCGTCGGAGCTGTGCCGGCTTCTGGTCTTTGGATCATGTTGACTTATTTCGCCGCACAGCTCCTGATCGCGGGGAGCATATCTAGTGTATTTACTAACAAGAGACTATCGAAGAAGCGCATCGTACAGCAGAGCGAACTGATCTGAACGAGGCCGCTGAAAAAGTCCATCTAATATTAAAAAGGTACAGTTCCTCAATTTTTTGAGGAGGCTGTGCCTTTTTTTTCGATATAATTAAAGTACTTATAAAAAAATTGAACCATTTTTCATGATGGAGCCAATAAAGGGTGTATATACAGTTTGGAGGGCCCCCCAGATGAATGATCAGGAATTGAGTTTATGGATAGATCGACTGATTGAAGGAGATCAGGCGGCATTTGAGGTCATATACGATTTAACGAAGAAGAAAGTGTATGGCACGGTGACGATGCTGATTCGCAATAAGGAAGATGTCAATGACATTGTGAACGAAGTTTATTGCCAGATGTTCAGATCGCTCCCGACCTTTGACCGCTCGCGTCCCTTTATGTATTGGGTGAATGGAATCGTCATGAATCAAATTAGCAGTTGGCGCAGGCAAGTGTGGCGGAGGTTCCGCTTATTGCAAAAGCATGACATGAATCAAGAGCATCGTCCTCCGGAGCTTCCGGATGAGTTGCTGATCCAAAGCGAGGTACAGCAGAAATTGCTGAATTTTATAGGCAAGCTGCCTTATAAATTGCGTGTTGTAGTCTTATACAAGTATTACTACGACTACAGCAACGACGAAATCGCTGAGTTGCTTCGTATACCCGTCGGCACAGTCAAGTCACGAAATAGTCTGGCGCTGAAGCAAATTCGACAAAGATTCGGTACTCATCTGGTGCAGGAGGTTGTTTTAAAAAATGTCTAAACCAAATTTAAACGAAGCATTGACGAAATATGTCGAGGAGATTCAAATTCCGAATGAGCTGGATCAACGGATTCGGCAAAACTTTAAACAATTTCACGCCCAAAAGGAGAATACTCAAATGAAATTTAAGAAAAAAATATTAGCTTTCAGCATAGCAGCTGCTGTTCTGATCCCGACAGGTGCATACGCGCTTAACAACTCTTACTTTAGCCAAAACAAAGAGAATCTGAACGAACTGGTGAACGACCAAGTCAAACAAGCAGCAGCGGATGGACTCACTGTTCCGATCGATTACAAAATTACAGATCAGGGTATAACATTTCATTTCAAAGAGGTGTATGTAGTAGATTCCAAAGTACTTGTGCATTACCAAGTTGAAAAATCAGATGGAACGTTAGTACCGTATGAATTTGATACCCAAGGTTTGACTATGCGTACTGACGGCAAGGAAAATGGAAAGCAGACCACGAGTCCTACCTATAACGTACCTGGTCAGGAGGGCTTTAATGTATTGAACTTTTTCGGTACTGCAAACGCTGATAATCTGCCATTCTACCTTACGGACTCCAAAGGTAACAAACTAAATACAGGGATCGCCGACCAAGGTAAGCCAGAGGGGTTGATCGCGTTCGTGACGGATGGTAAAAAGCTGCCGCAAGAGATGGTGCTGCAAGTCAATGTGAATCGCATCGGCGGAACGAAGGGAAGCTGGAAAGGCCAACTTCCAATTAACCAACCGAAGGCATCAACTCCTGGCGCCAAGTAATCCGTGCATAAAATTCCTATGAAAAACGTGGACACCTCAGGGTTTCCACGTTTTTTTGTCGCGAATTAATCAAGTTTCTGATAAAGCACATCCAAAGCATGGTCCATTTCCTCTAGATCTTGATCGGAAGCGTCCTTGATGCGTTGCAAAAAATTGCCTTCGATTTGTTCGAATGCTTTGTCCATCATGGTTTGTCCTGCTGTGGAAAGGCAGATATATTGCTTGCGTCGATCTTCGGCAGCATCCAATTTTTCAAGTAGGTTTTTCTCGCTTAGTTTTTTTAATTCACGGCTCGTGTTTGGCATGGATATATGTAGACATTCACTAATTTGGCTAAGGGTAATGGGCTGACTGGTCGCAATGTATTCAAGTATGCTATATTGAACGGCTGTAATACCATCAGGTTTCACATCTTTGGTCATATCATTGACTACCTGATGCATAGAAGCAGTAAACTGGACAAATTTTTGAAATAAAGCATGTTTATTCACGTGTTAACCCCCCTCTTGCTTGTTATCGTATCAAAATTATTATCATAAAACAATTATCATTATATAATTATCATTTGACAATAAAATAGGTGAATATTATAATCTTGTTATCAAATGATAAGTAATGGAGTGATACGATGAATTTGTTAATTATTTATACACATCCTAATCATCAGAGCCTGAACTATGCATTTTTGCAAAAAGTCATTGAAGGCAGCAGCGAGAACCCTCATATTGAAGAGATTCAGGTATTGGATTTGTATGAAGAAGAGTTTAACCCCATTTTGACATTTAATAAAACAAAACGCAGACGTGACATGTACATAGACCCTCAACTAGAAAAGTATCGTGAACAAATAAAATGGGCGGATAAAATCGTTTTTGTATATCCGATCTGGTGGGGGCGGCCTCCTGCTATGCTTTTGGGCTTTATCGATCAAATGTTTGCTTCTGGATTCGCGTATAAAGATAAGGGTGGGCTATTTCCAGAAGGACTTTTGAAGGGACGCTCCGTTGTTTGTGTTTCAACGATGAAAGGACCGACCCATTATCTGTTATACTGGTTGTACAATGTACATCAAGTATTAATGAAAAAAGCTGTATTTCAATATGTGGGTATAAGAAACGTGAAGTTTTTCGAGTTTGGGAACATGGAGAATCCGAATGGGAAGCATGCAAAGAAATTAAATCGAATTTATCAATATTTCAAGAAGATTCAGACTTAGGAGTGGGAGATGGATGAAGCGCACCACGATTTTAATTGCGGATGATGAAGCTGAGATTGCGGACTTGGTTGCTTTGCATTTAGAAAAAGAGGGCTACCATCTGATCAAAGTATCGGATGGCAAAGAAGCTATTCATGCGATTCAATCGCAATCGATTGATTTGGCGATATTAGATATCATGATGCCCAAGCTAGATGGTCATGAAGTGACCCGTCAAATTCGAGAGCAATATCATATGCCGATTATTTTTTTAAGTGCTAAATCATCTGACTTGGATAAGATAACGGGGCTTGTGATGGGGGCGGACGATTACATGACCAAGCCGTTTAACCCTATGGAGTTGGTCGCTCGGGTAAATGCACAGCTGCGGCGATCCATGCGGCTTAATCAACCCTCAATGGAAAACAAGTCTGTATTGGAGACGGGAGGATTGACCATTGATCCGGATCAACGGACCGTCATGTTATATGGTCAACAGATCGAGTTAACGCCAAAAGAGTTTGATATTTTATATCTTTTAGCGGCTCATGCTAAGAAAGTCTTTAGTGCGGAAAACATTTTCCAACAAGTGTGGGGGGAAGCCTACTATGAGAGTGGAAATACGGTCATGGTACATATCCGCACGTTACGAAAAAAATTGGGTGAAGATAACAATAAAAATAAATTAATCAAAACCGTCTGGGGGGTGGGATATACATTCAATGGCTAGATTGATGCGAAGCTTTCGATCAAAAATGATCGTATTATTAGGGTTAAGTATGCTGTTGTCGGGTAGTGTCACCTTCTTGCTCTATAAAGTTCTTCAACTGTACTATGTAGGCGTCCGGTTTGAAGATCCGTTAGCTAAGGTTCGCTATTGGATAAATGATTTTGGTGATTTTAACTTCTTCTTGATCATTTTCATTCCGCTTGCGATTTTGTTTTTCTTTTTCCTTACGAAGCCTTATGCAGCTTATTTTAATGAAATATCGACGGGTATTCATCGGCTTGCCAATGGCGATTTTGAAAGCCGCATTCAAATTAAATCCAATGACGAGTTTAAGGACATTGCGGAAGACATCAATATGGCAAGTGAAAAGCTGCAAAGGGCGGTTGAAAGAGGCGATTTTGCAGAAAGCAGTAAGGATCAATTAATCTTAAATTTAGCGCACGATTTGCGAACGCCGCTGACTTCTGTTCTAGGTTATTTAGATTTTATTCTTCAGGATGATCAATTGACTCCGGAACAAATTAAGCATTATACGACCATTGCTTTTACCAAGTCGCAGCGCCTAGAGAAGCTCATTGATGAACTATTTGAAATCACTAGAATGAACTACGGAATGCTTACCATTGAAAAAAAACAAATCGATCTTAGTGAACTTCTCATCCAATTAAATGAAGAATTATATCCGGTTTTTGAGAAAAATCACTTGGTAGCTAGATTGAATATCACTCCACACTCGGGTATTTCGGGAGATGGGGAGTTGTTGGCGCGTGTATTTGAGAATCTCCTGACGAATGCTATCCGCTATGGAAAAGACGGCCAGTTTGTAGATATCAATTGCCATCTAGATGCAGGTGATGTGGTGGTTCAAGTCATCAATTATGGGGATTGCATTCCTGAGGAAGAGTTACCCCATCTCTTTGATATGTTTTATACCGGGGATCAAGCTCGAACGCATCAGGGTGGGAGTACGGGCCTTGGTTTGTTTATTGCGAAAAATATTGTGGAGCAACATCGGTATGATTTCTGTCCAAAGCAGTTTGATTCGTACGTTATTTGAAGTGCGTTTACCACATGATTTAAAAATTTAAGAAAAATTTTAAGTTTGCACCACTTCTTTTTAAAAAGTTTTCCTTATCCTGAATGCATGTAAGGTTAAGGAGGACACTAACAATGAAGAAGTGGTTTTTTTTGCTTGTCGTTCTATTTTTGGTACTAGGCTATCAAGCTTTTCAACTGCAACAGAAAATCGAAAACAAGGGTCAAGGTAAAGAAGACTACACCACTATAGAGAAATCTTCCCAAAGTAATGATCGAACGATAAAAGTGGAAAAAGATCAAATTTACGAAGGAAATCTAATACTGGTTAATAAGAACTTTCCTGTACATCAAGCGGGTATTAAATCGGATGTGGTCGATCTGATCCATAATAAGAATTTGTTAACTGGGTATGGTTTGCTGGATAACTCGATAAAGTTGTCTAAAAGTGTGGCACAAGTCTTTTCAACGATGATTCAGGATGCCGGAAAAGAAGGGGTTAATCACTTTTTAATAAGCAGTGGTTACCGAGACAGCAAAGAGCAAAGTAAGCTTTATCAAACAATGGGTGCTGATTATGCGATGCCAGCGGGTTACAGCGAACATAACGTAGGTTTATCCCTTGATATTGGATCTTCCCAAAAGAAAATGAGCCAAGCGCCTGAAGGAAAGTGGCTGACAAAAAATGCTTGGACCTATGGTTTTATTTTACGCTATCCCGAAGATAAAACGGACATAACGGGCATTCAGCATGAGCCCTGGCATTTTCGCTACGTGGGATTGCCACATAGCATGATCATGCGGCAAAAGAATTTATCTTTGGAAGAATATTTGGATTTCCTGAAAGAACAAAAGACCATCTCGAGTACGGTTGGGGGCAAGAAATACGAAATCGCTTATCACCGGATTACCAGTAACACGACAATTCAGGTGCCGAGCAAGGGTCAGATCGAGATTTCGGGCAACAATATGGACGGTGTTATTGTGACAGTCGCTCTATGATATATGTAAATTATGGTATTCTTATTACACCTCGTACAAAGGCGAATGCTACCTTTCATGCGAGGTGTCTTTTATTTATTCCAGATGTTTTTGTGGCTATAATAAACATACATCTAAGCTTAGATGAAGCGTCTAATTATGTGTAGGAGATGAAGATCATATGTCTAAATCGATAGTAGAAAAACTAAATTTACATAAATATGAACAAGTCGCTGTTTTGAGTGAACCTGAAGGAAGCGATTATTTGGTAGAGCTTAATGGTTATGATACGGCGCTTAAGGATCGTGGTGCGTATGATCTTATATTTGCTTTTGTACTAGATATGGATTCACTGAAGTCTCTTGTGAATGGAGTGATTGAACAACATCATCTGAAGCCTAATGGTTACCTCTTTGCGGCTTATCCGAAAAAAGGAAACAAAGTTTATCCTACATTTATTCATCGTGATGAGTTGCTAGAGGGGCTAGGTAGCGACGAGAATGGATACATCGGGACAAGCAGTATTAAATTTGCTCGAATGGTCGGTTTGGATGATGTCTTTACGGTTGTTGGCCTTAAAGAGGACGCGAAGGCGAAAGCAAAGCTAGACAAACCTTCGTCCAAACCGAGTCAATGTGTAGATGATTACATCGAGTTAATTCCAAGTGTGGAACAGGATTTGGCGGATACGCCAGAGCTGCTGGCTATTTATCAATCCCTGACCCCTGGGTATCGCAAAGACTGGGCACGTTATGTGTATAGTGCCAAGCAAGAAGCGACCAAAGCCAGTCGCCGCGAGGAAATGAGGATGATTCTCCAAGCGGGTTATAAGAGCCGAGAACTTTATCGCAAGGATCAAGCCTAACTCATACATAATTTCCCTGCATACATTCTTTCAAAAGTCGTTAAAATAACACCTAATGGTGTTATAATATAAAGTAACACCTTTTCGTGTTATAATAATATTTTTGGAGGTATCGTGATGCAGCAACAAGGGACATTACCAGAAATTCGTCAAACCATTCTACTAAACGCATCGATTGATAAAGTATGGAAAGCCGTATCCACAGCAGAAGGGATTGCGTGCTGGTGGATGCCAAGTACGTTTGAAGCTATTTTGGGAAAAGAGTTCATTCTTCATGCAGGACCATTCGGCGATTCGCCTTGTAAAATAACAGAACTCGACCCTCCGAATCGTGTTGGGTTTGATTGGGGTAAGGACTGGCACCTGACATTTGAATTGAAGCAGATCGCTGATAAAACCGAGTTCACGCTGATTCACTCCGGTTGGGATGCTGAGAAAGTGACAGAGTTCGGTCAACCTCATTCCGTTGTTCGCGGCATGATGGATGGCGGATGGGTGAAGATTGTGAATGAAAGCCTATCCGCTTATATCGAGGCATAGTCTTGGAGCACGATGTATTTCAAGCCATCGCTGACCCGACTCGTCGGAAGCTGCTTGAACTGCTTGCTGATCAAGAGCTGTCGATCGCAGCGATGACGCAGCATTTTTCAATAAGCCGAACGGCAATTAATAAGCATCTGGCTGTACTTGCAGAAGCAGGGCTTGTTAGAAGTACGAAGGTCGGACGGGAAACGAGGTACAGATTGGTGCCAGAACCGCTTGCCAAGATGAAGGATTGGGTATCCTTTTTCGAACAATATTGGTCCAAGCATCTGATTGCGCTTAAAGATTTGGTGGAGTCTGATACCGAAATATAAATAAAGGAAGCCGAGTGTCATGTTCGCATGATCTCGGCTTTTTTGTCGTATGAACTAACAAATTATAGAAAAATGTCACATGACAAAGTGATGACAATACTCACTAGGAGAGGGATTGCATGATTGATAGGATGAGAAATAGGTCTTTATAAAAGTCGTATGACAATGGAAGGGAAGTAGAGGATGAAACATACAGTAAACAGTTTACGTATTCTTGGAACGATGTTGGTGTTTGTATTGCTGCTCAGTGCATGTGTGGGGAGGAATGTTAGTGAAGTGACATTTTATATGACGGGCACCCTTGCTCCTAAGGAGAAGATATTTGTTCGCTATGCGGATGGCATTGAAGCTAATGATTCGGGTAATCAGAAAAGTGGCGAAATTAAGATAAAAACCGATCCTAATCGGGTCATTGTTGGCGCTTATGTAAGTGATGGCACTGTGAGTTGGGTTCCTTCTTATTATGGTTTCAACTCTAGCAGTTCGGTGACTGTAGATTTAAACCAGTCGAATCCCAAGCCTTCTAAACCTGCAGCGAAAGCGCAATTTGTAAAATCGGAAGTAGTCAAATTTAATGATCTTTCCGGAACCCCCACACCATTTGTACGTGCAACATATAAGCTAAATGACGCAAGTGGACAAGCGGTAGCTGATGGTACAGATGTAAGTATTGGGGTACCTAATAACGTTACTCTTTATGATAATGATTCTAAATCGTCAATCAATTATGAGCAGCGTCTTGTTAATGGAGGATATGCATACTATACAAAAAATGGTGTAGTTCAATTTGATATCAAGTTGGACAAGCCAGAAGACTTATCCCAAGTACCCGTTAAGTTGTATTCAGGAACAACGGAAATCTATGATTCAACGAAGGCTTATGAATTCTCTACTACCCTTTCCTTATTAGAAATATCAGCTGGTGAATTAAGTCCTGCGTTTAGCCCAAGTACGACATCGTATACGGTGAAGGTTCCAAGCTCTGTAGTACAGATCGCTGTAAAGGCTGAAGCATTAGATAAGACATCTCAGGTTAAAGTGAATGGACAAGCATACTCGTCAGGTAAGGATACGATTGATGTACCTCTGAATGAAGGAAGTAATACGATTACAGTTCAAGTGATCCCACAACTTGGAGACGCCAAACCCTATACAATTACGGTAAATCGTAAAGCGCCATTAAGCACGGATGCGACACTAAGCGGACTTACACTCTCCAGCGGTAAGTTAAGCCCTGATTTTGCAGCTAACAAGACTGAATACACAGCAAGTGTTGCGAATGCCGTCTCCAGTGTGCAGGTTACTGCAACTGCGACAGACGATCATGCAAAACTTACAATCGGTGGGAAATCAGAAGCAAGTGGTAAACCAAGTACTAGTATAGTGCTCAAAGAAGGTAGTAACACGCTTCCGGTAATCGTGACAGCAGAAGATGGTAAAACAACGAAGTCCTATACGATCATTGTAACGCGTGCTGCGGCTTCAAGCGGTGGCAATAATGGAAACAATAACGATGGCGGCTCATCAGGTGGTTCATCTGGCGGGGGGATTTCTAACCCTGCACCAACGACACCAACACCATCTCCATCAACAACTAGTGGTCAAATAGTGATCCCAGCAGGAAAAGCAGGGCAACTTGTAATTGGCGATGCATTAATAGTTATCATTCCAGAAGGTGCAGCAGCTCAATCCCTGCAAATTACAGTCGATCAACTCAAAGACACGTCAAGTTTGACTAAACAAGGTGAAGTGCTTGCCAGTTCTGTGTTTGAGCTATTGAAAAACCGCATTGAAAATTTTAAAAAGCTTGTCCAAATCACGATGAAATTTAATCCATCTTTGATCCAAGAGAAACAGCGCGCAGGACTTTTCTATTACGATGAAACAGCTAAGAAGTCGATTGAAATTACAGGTGCGCAGGTGAAAGGTAATATGATCACGGGGGAAGTGGATCATTTTACAAAATTCGCTGTACTCGTCGTTAATCAAGAAATCAAGGTAGAAGAGGGGACTATTTTCTCCGACATCACTGGACACTGGGCAGAAGACAAGATCAAACAAGCTGTGCAGCAAGGTATAGTGAAGGGCTATGCCGATGGTTCATTCCAGCCGGATGGTATCGTTACACGCCAAGATTTCGCAGTTATGCTGATGAATGCGTTAAAGCCTAAAGGTCTAGGTGCACAATTAAACTTTGCAGATGCTCAGAACATTGGAGAGTGGGCGAAGAAAGCAGTCGCACAATCTGTTGAAGCAGGTATTGTAACCGGCTATAGTGACGGTAACTTCCTTCCTAACAAGGAAATCTCGCGGATGGAGCTGGCTGTTATGATTGCTAGGGCATATGGTATTCATGTCGATAACAGTTCTGTTGTTCCAACAAACTTTGCTGATGACGACGACATTGAATCATGGGCGAGAGGTGCAGTAGCCGCAATTCAACAAGCAGCAATTATCAAGGGTCGTGATGGCAACAAGTTCGAGCCAAGTGGTACGACAACGAGAGCGGAAGCGATCACGATTATTATGAATTTGATGCAGCAATTGAGCAAATAGCAGCATGACGAGGTAGGAGGACACCCTTGGATAGGGTGTTCTTTTTTTGCACATAAAAAGTAGGCTGCTTATTTTCCAAAATATAGTTGACAGACCGACGGTCGGTATTATATGATCAAACCATCAACAGACCGACGGTCGGTACTGATCGAAACCGATGCATAGAAAGTAGGAAATGACATGGAGCAAGTTAATTCAAGTTTTCAGATTATTCTAGATACAACAGAAGCGTTAATTCGTGAGAAGGGCTGTAGACAAACGACTTTGCAAGATATTATCAGCCGAACAGGTTTATCAAAAGGCGCCATTTATCATTATGTAACAGGGAAAGATGAGCTTTTGGGTCTAGTATTGAAGGCGCAGATCGAACAAATGAATACGAAGTTCCATGAAGTGGTTATGAGTCCGAAATCACAAGGCTTAGAAAATCCCTTACAGCTCATAGCAGCCGGGATGATGCAAACGACACATCATGAAGATGTGACGAATAAAATTTTTATTTATTTGCTGAGCCAGATGGATAATCCCAAAGTGTCGGACATCATGAAAGGCGTTTTCCAATATACATTGAACACATGCGCGCAGTGGATTGAAATCGGACAGCAAAGTGGTTTGATTCCAGCGACAGTAGAAAAGGAGAAAACAGCGGAAAGTCTTCTCACGTTCATGTATGGATTACGGGTGCAAAATATGATCCGACAAGAGTCGAGCGGCATGAATATGAAGGATTTGATGAACTTTATGTTCCGTTCTTTAACTAATCATTGAGGAGAGATTTAGTTATGTCAAAACGTCAATATGTTGTCTTTACTCTACTTATTAACGGTATTATTCCTTGGGTGCTTTATGTCTGGCTTTCTGAATATATGTCGGGCATTGCGGCACTTTCCATTGCTACTACCGTTCCATTAATCGATAATTTGGTTCACTTGATCAAGCATCGCAAGTTTGATGCCTTCGGCTCCTTAATGCTGTTCACTTTTATTTTTACATTAGCTCTCGTTGCACTTGGTGGGAGTGAAAAAGTATTGCTTATCCGCGAGTCGATGATTACTGGGGCGGTGGGATTGATATTCTTAGTGTCCTTGTTATTTCAGCAACCGATTATGTTCCATCTAGCTAAACGTTTTATTGGCAATCCGGATTTTGCTGGCAATTGGAAGTATGCGTACTTCCGCTATGTCATGAGACTCATGACGTTGGTATGGGGTATTATCTTGTTCCTAGAAGCAGCTGTCCGTACGTTTATGGTATTTCAGCTAACAACGGCACAATTCCTTGCTCTCTCGAATTTAGTTTTATACGGATTTATTGGAGCGGCGATCGCTTGGACGGTCATCTTCAGAAAGCATTCGGCAAGAAGATTAGATGAAATTAAGCGGAATGCGTAGATAATGGGGGGCAGTTATGATGGAATTGACCATTATGAGATTGGAAAGCAAAGATAAGAAAGGGATCATGTCGTTATTTCGAACGGTAACGAAGCATTTACAAAGCCAAGGTAATTATCAATGGGATCGATTTTACCCCAATGGCATTATCATAGGAAGGGATCTGCGAGAGCGGAATCTTTTTGGAATAAAAATGGATAATCAAATTGTCGGCGTGGTTGTCTTAGATACGAAGCAAAGTGACCGTTACGGTTCATTGCCTTGGAGTGAAAGAGAAGGAAAATCTGCTTGTATTCATCGGCTGGCTGTACATCCTGACTATCAAGGTCAAGGCATAGGCAAGCAATTGCTGCAATTCGCTGAAAATCTGGCGCTGCAGCAAGGAAATAGCGATATTCGCTTGGATGTTTATACGGGTAATGCTGGTGCATTAAGTATGTATAAGCGAGCTGGATATCAGCAAGTTGGCGAGATCAAGTTTCCTTTTCGACAAGTGCCTTATAGATGCTTTGAAAAAATTTTGTAGAGGGGATTAGCTACATGCGTAAAACAAGGACGTTCGCGGTTTTCTTGTTCGCTTTCTTAATCGTTGCGTATGCACTCATTCAATACGGATTCTATGATCCGAAACTGGCCGGATTGGTTAATTTTAAGTTAAAAAGTCCGAATTTTCAAATTACACCGTGGGTTTACTTTCTATACGTGCATATTGTAACGGGATCTTTAGCCCTGCTGATTGGTCCTTTTCAAATCTTTCGTAAGCAGCGCAATCAGAAATCTCAACACATACACAGAGGACTAGGGAAGTTATATGTGGTCTGTATTGGAATAAGCAGTCTAATTGGCATTTATCTGTCATGGTCTGCAAGTGGGGGATGGGTGGCAAGATCGGGTTTCTTTATAATGGATTTGCTGTGGATGTATACGACATTTATGGCTATTGCGAAGATTATGAGGAACCATATAACGGCTCATCGTAATTGGATGCTGCGCAGTTATGCGATTACGTTCGCAGCAGTTACATTAAGATTGTATCAAATGCCATTGATGATGTTATTCGGGGAATTTGAGACTGCTTACCAAGTAACCGCTTGGTTGTGCTGGTTGCCTAATTTGCTAGTTATTGAGTTAATCATACGTAGAAGAATGGTAAGAGCAGGGGCCAAATTGTGATGAGTAGTACGGGTGTTCTGGTTTGTCTCTTAGAGGAGACTATGCTATCATACAACCCTATAAGGAACTTCTGATAGGATTAACAACTAACGAATAGAGGGAATGAAAAATTATGCTGCCGAATTGCCCGAAATGTAATTCCGAATATACGTATGAGAATGGAAACCTGCTTGTATGCCCGGAGTGTGGCCATGAATGGATGGCAGGGACTGAAGCGGATAACGGCGGAGACGACAAGGTTGTCAGAGATTCCAACGGAAACGTCTTGAACGATGGCGATACGGTCACTGTGATCAAGGACTTGAAAGTAAAGGGAAGCTCATCCACTTTAAAAATCGGTACCAAAGTCAAAAACATTCGCCTCGTCGATGGCGATCATGATATTGATTGTAAAATTGATGGTTTTGGCGCAATGAAGTTGAAATCGGAATTTGTGAAAAAGGTTTAATCCAGATACAAGACCCCTTAGGGGTCTATTTTTATAGATAAAACTTATGTATTCTTCAAATAGAATATTCATTTACATGAATAAATGAAGGTGATATATTATGGTTATGAATGTAATGATGCATGCTTTAGCTGAACCCAACCGTCTTCGTATCGTTGAGCTGCTGCGTGAAAAACCTTATTCCGTTGGGGAGATTGCTGAGAAATTAGGACTTAGGCAGCCCCAGACCTCCAAGCATTTGCAAGTTCTCTGTGAAGCCGGCATTGTACAGGTACAACCGGTAGCCAATCAGCGAATATATAAGCTTTGCCCACAACCATTTGAAGAAATGGATGTATGGTTAGCCTCATTCAGGCGGTTATGGGAGGAGCGATTTGACCGATTGGAACAGTATTTACAACAATTGCATAATAGCGGGCAGGACAACGATACGACATAGTCGCTCCATTTTCAAATAAAAGGAGGATAATAGGATGAATGCAAAAGTAACGGAATATATTGAGCAAATTGATGCACAGTGGCAAGTTGAAATTTGTAATCAAATTCGTGAGGCGATCCATCAGGCAGTACCAGCTGTCGAAGAACAAGTGAAATATAAGCAAGCTTATTACACCGTGAATGGGAAGCAGCTTTGCGTATTTTTCCCGGCAAAGGGCTGGATTAACGTGACGATCTTTCATGCGGAATCGCTAGAAGCACCACAAGGCTTTTTTGAACCCTCTGACAAACCAGAACGCAAAGCGATCAAAATTCGCGAAGGTACGGAGTTTGATTACAGCTTGCTAGAGAAGCTGTTACGTGAAGTTGCTTAGCCAATAATAGAGGTAGTTCTTGAAAAAATATCATATTGTTCATAAAATAACGCCTTTGTGCGTTATTTTTCATACAACAACATTGAATATTCTGTTATCATGTAGGTTGATGTTCTTATAAAAGCGTCAAATATACATATTGAGGGGACAGAACGGATGAAAAGATTGAAAGTCGCGATCATGGTTCTTTTGATGACAATGGTAGTATCCAGTATTGCAGTTGTACCCGCTTTGGCAGCAGGTATTCAGGGGAAGGAAATTCATTTTGATGGTGGAGGGGACAGCTTTAAAATTGTTGTTCCTAATTACATCGGGACAAAGGAAATGAAAGTAAATATAGATGGCGAAACTCTTGAATTTGAAGCCATTGTGATGGAGACACCACAAAAGGATACAAAAGGTGGATACCCATTCTATGAGATTTTAACGACGGATAAGAACGCAAATTTTGTTCTTTCCTATCCAGGAATTCTAGGTGAAGGTCAATTAGGTAGTTTTGAAGATCAAGAGTTTACAAATGGCAGACTCGTCTATAATCCTGCGTTTGCTATTGATAAAGATCTAAAAGATATTGTTGAAGGTAAAGTTTTCTCGCTAGATTTTGAGGTTTATGATAAAGAAGGCGAAATGATTTTTGGTACGGACGATCTTTATTTCATATTTGTAAATAAAGATGCGGCAAACACGAAAGTGGGAGAACCAACTGCAAAGGCAGTAGAAGTGAAATTAGCTAAGCCAACAGCTTCTAAAGTGGTTGTGAATGGTAAAGAAGTCGCATTCGAAGCTTACGAAATCGGTGGCAGCAATTACTTCAAATTACGTGATCTTGCACAAGCGATTAAGGGAACGGATAAACAGTTCAGTGTTGAGTGGGATGGAGCGAAGAATGCGATTAGCTTAACGGGCGGCAAGGCATATCAATCGGATGGCAGCGAGCTTGTCGTCTCAGCCAATCCAACTGCTAAAGATGCCAAAGTCACATCAGCTAAAGTATATGTAAATGGGAAAGAGGTTGCATTCCAAGCTTACGAGATTAATGGCAGCAACTACTTCAAATTAAGAGATATCGGCAAAGTGATCGATTTCGGTGTAGCATGGGATGCGAATGCAAACTCAATCGGAATCAATACTTCTATGGGTTATACGGAATAAAGGTATATATTTGCAGCTAACAGCGAAGTGGCAGGTTTGAACATGGAAACAATGTTCGAACCTGCCACTTTTGATTGTTAAAAATAGAATAATCAAAAAATGAGGAACTATAGTTGGTTTCTCTGCGTAATGGAATATATAAGTTACTAAAAACGGAGGTTTTGATATGAATGATATTATTTCATTAATAAAAAGTTTATTTCCAGACACGTTGACAGCAACAATCTATATTTTGTTATCACTAGCATTTGTGTGGCTTTATAAACAATTTCGTACCTATATTGTAGAATATCAAAAAAATACTATAACAAAAACAGAAAAAGCAATTGAGGTTTATTCTGAGTTTGAAGCTGTAATAAGGAAAACATTGAAGGAAAGGTTAGACTTAACTTTAATAGATCAAAGCATTACAAAAGTAAGTTCATACTTACCCTGTGAATTACTAAATGAATTTGATCAGTTGATGGAATGTGAGGATGAAGAAGCTAAATATGATCAATTAAAAAAACTAGGAAAAAAGGTAAGAGATGAGAAGATGCGCTTGAAACATACACAATTTGATTCAGTTACCTACAGAACTAATGGGGGATTTACAGATTTAATTAAGGTCTACTATAAAACTAAACTTTCTACTTTTATAGAACCATTAATCCATACCTTAATAAATTTATTTTTACTATTAATGTCTATTTTGATGACTGGATTAATTGCATATAGCAATGACTGGACTCAAAAAGTATTTATAGTTTCCATTCTAATTGCAGCTATGTTATTTTTTCTACTTATTGATATCATATTTTATGAAGTTTTACTTAAGAAGAGATTCATACATACTATAGTAAATTGGTTAATATTTGGTTTGTTTATTGTAGGATCTTTCTTTGTTATATTTTTGGGACAGTGGTATAGCGGAATCATTATTATTATTGGAATTTTTAGTTATGCTACTTATGTAGCAAAATGTAGTATTATTAAAAAAGGCAATATATTTACTTCAAATTAAGAGATATCGGCAAAGCGATCGATTTCGGTGTAGCTTGGGATGAAAAAGCAAACTCAATCGGAATCAATACTTCCGTGGGTTATACGGAATAAAGGTATTTATCTGCAGCTAACAGTGAAGTGGCAGGTTTGAACATGGAAACGATGTTCGAACCTGCCGCTTTGTATGTTCCACTCTATTTTACAGCCGCAATAATCAAGAACATGGGTCTGCGAAGTTCATCTTTCATCCCCGCAACTGTCTCCAACATTTCTTCTGAAGGTTCTGGCTCACTTACCGCTTTTATTGTAAATCCAGCATCAAGCAATGCATTGAAATACGTGGCGATGGTACGGTGATACTTGATAACATTGTCTGTTAAAAATGAAGTGTTGCGCATGCCCTCAGCTTGGTAGTGATCGACAGGCCAATGCAGATTATTACCTTCATTGTCATAGTGCCAATCTTGTTCATTACGAGATGTGAAGATTGGATGTTCCACGGAGAAAATGAAAGATCCGCCTGGTTTGAGGCAATCGTATACCTTTTTGCAAAGGTCTGCGAAAGCTTCGACATAATGGAATGCAAGTGAGCTTATTACGACATCAAATTGTTCACTTGGAAAGTCGATATCTTCAATCGGCATCTGTAAGTATGTAATAGCGGGATCCGATGTTAACTCACGCGCTTTTTGCAGCATTTTTTCAGAAATATCGACGCCTATAACCGAGCTTGCCTGCTGCTCACGAGCATAAAGACAATGCCAGCCGTATCCACAGCCTAGATCGAGCACACTTTTATCGCGTAGATCAGGCAATAAGGATTGGAATACATGCCATTCCCCAGCAGCTTCTAGCCCATTGATCGAGCGTGACATTTGGGAATAAGCAGAAAAGAACGTATGATCATCGTATTTGTTTTGTTTCATAGGGTTCAACTCCGATTATTGCATAGCTTGTAGATGCTCAGCCAAACGATCCCAAGTTTGTGCAACTCCTTGTTCCATTCCCATATCGATGACAGATTGCAGGGCTTCGGCGGAAGCGTATTTCGCGATATTGATAAGCTTCGTCTTTCCTTCAAACTCTTCAAAAATTAAGTTAATGAGTGAGGAGGGCATGCCTTCTGCTTCATTGCCATCAGCATCTGAGAAGTAGTCGATATAGACGATTTTTTCGCCATCCACAATTTCCTGATAGACACTTTTTCCCCAAGATTCATATCCGAAGAAATCTCCCTGGTTCTCGTCGATGCACTTCATACAGTAATGCCAGATGCCACCTGGACGGAAATCAACATGGCAGACGGAAAGTGTCCAACCGCGAGGGCCCCACCAGTGCTTTAAGTGTTCCGCATCGGAGAAAGCTTTAAATACAAGTTCGCGTGGTGCGTTAAAAACACGCTCTAAGATGAGTTCCTGACCCATTACCTTCGTAATCATTGGATTCGACATTGACTTTACCTCCTAAAAATTTAATTGGAATTGTTCTTTTTGGAATGCAGCTTGTGCAAGTAAGTCTCTAGCTTGTCAAATTGTTCGTTCCAAGTACCGCGGTAAGTATCGAGCCATGCATCCATTTCTTGAAACGGTTCTAATCGGAGCTTGTAGTTCCTACGATTGGCGATTGCTTCCACTTCAACAAGATCAGCCTCCAACAAGGTGCGAAGATGCTTCGAGGCTTGAGGTTGGCGAAGATCAAGTCGGAGAGCAATATCGCCCACACTCATGGGACCATCGAGCAGCAGTTCGACAATACGTAACCGATTGGGTTCTGCCAGTGCGCTAAATGTTGTCATATCCATGATTAAGATGTTCCTTTACTGGATTATTTACATTTATTGTTATTCTATTTAAAATATACTATGCAGAGAATATTCCTGTCAATGAATATTTAAAAAATGCATGACTGCAACCTGTTCACGTCTTTTTGCTGTAATTGTGTTCTATTGAACATTAGATTATATTGAAGAAGGGATAGAGGTGGTAAATATTAGGATTCTAGCAAATAAAACCGTATATGGTCTCGTGTTCATAGCCATTTTTTACATATTGCTGAGAATATTTAAGTTAATTGCTCAAGATATGTTTGTATATTCGATGGCAATGACATCTACGGTACAACTTATTATTTTGTTCTTTCTGGCTTTTGTTTCACTAATTCTGACTGATATTCTTTTAAAAATAATTAAGAAAAAGGAATAAAGCCGACCTCTAGGGGGCGGCTTGTTTTGTTGAATATGCTATTGAATGATTATAGCGGCAGATCACGCTTGCGGAATAGCAAGATGGCAAGTGCGAATGTAACGATCCCAATTGCAACTAGCACCATGCAAGGAACGAGGATATCCCCCTGGCCTTTTACAATATCAGCAGGTCTGTATAGGGAGAAGATAGATAGGTTGCGCATCCAGTCGATCTTGTCGCTTATTTTGCCGAGCAGATCTAGACTGAAGAATAAAAAAGTGATCAAACCCGAGATGCCGAGTGCCTTTTTCTCATCATTGGATAGAGCAGATACGAGGAAGGAGATACCGCTAACGGCAAAGAACAGTAAGAACGCCATCAAGTTCATTTGTATGAATCGCGATGTATCGAACGCATAGGCATCACCGAGGAACCAGGCTTTTCCGCCTAATCCAGCGAGAGTCGTAACCGCGATGATCATGAACAGCCCAGTCACGAGAACGGCAGCTTGGGAGAAGGCAACTTTTCCTCTTGTCGTCGGGGTAGCTAGGATATAGGCCATCGAGCCTTGATCGACCAATTTCGCCATGAGCTGCGTGGAAACTTGGACACATACGATGGCGAGGATCAGAACGAGAATAAGTCCGTAGTATTCGCCTGAGATGAAAGCCTCCGCACTACCGAATCCACTTAAGCTAAAAGCCCTCGCAATTCCTTCTGGCATCGCTTTGACCAGTTCATCAATCGCACTCGCGCTGGTGGCAATGGAAGGGTAGAGTCCGAACATAAGCAGGATATAAAAGGCGGACCCAATAGCAAAATTCATGAAACCCTTTAAGTTCACTTTCATCATTTGTTTATATAAAGTGGTATTCATAGTTCGCTCCCCTTCCGATCATAGTAATTCATGAAGATATCCTCTAAATTTTGTGTAAAAATATCGATGCTGCGTACCTTATACTTTGCCGTCTCCGCAATAAATTGATCATAATTGCCTTGTACAGCAACCTTAACCCGATTGCCATCATGGGAATCAATCCGCAATCCTGAACCAAGGAAGGCAAGAGCATCTGCTTCTTTCTCAAAAATAACTTCAAACAACTTTCGCTGCATGGATTGCAGTTCGTGGATATCTTTAACCGTAATGATGGCACCGTCTTTAATAATTGCAGCGCGGTCGCACGTCCGCTCGATTTCGGGGAAACTGTGGGATGACATGAGGAACGTCTTTCCTCGCGCTTTTTCCTCGAGTACGATCTCGATAAATACCTTTTGCATGAGCGGATCCAGACCCGAGGTTGGTTCATCCAGAATAATGACTGCCGGATCATGCATGAATGCGGCGACAATCCCGACTTTTTGCTTCATGCCTTTGGACATTTTCCGAATCGGTGTCTGGACATCGAATTGCAGGCGGTCGATTAACTGTGTACGTCTGCTGTGGTCCTTCATGCCCTGCATATTGGCCATGAAATCCAAGAACGATTTCCCTGTCATTCCTTCGATAAATGATATTTCGCCAGGCAGGTACCCGATGTATGATTGGACTTTCCCTGGATTGCGCCAAGTATCCAGCCCGTTGATTTCTACATTTCCTTGATCCGGCTTCATGAAGCCCATGATATGACGGATCGTCGTGGATTTCCCAGCCCCATTGGGTCCTAGAAAGCCAAACACTTCGCCCTTTTTCACCGAAAAGGACACATCTTTAATGCCCTTCCCATTTGAAAATGTTTTCGTTAAATGTTGAACGGTTAACATGGGTGCACCTCCAGAAATGAAGAAATGAAATATTATGAATGATATATTTCATATGTTATAATATACCTGTAAAACTATTCCGTCAATCTATTTATGAAATATATTTATGTTCATATTTCAAAATTACATAATGATATGTAAATCTTGCAGGCAAGGAGCACGAACATGAACGGTTTTGAGAAAAGAGCGAATTTAATAAAGGAAAAAATCATGAAAACCACTTTGGAGATGATGCGAACTTCCGATCCGAAGCGGATTCGAATTGCAGACATTTCGAAGGCGGCCAATGTGTCGCAAGTGACGATCTATAACTATTTTGGAAGTAAAGAGGCACTCGTTCGTGAAGTGTTCATGGATTATGTCGATAGGGCGATTGCTGATTTTGAGGCTTACATGAATGAAGATCATACATTTAAGGAGAAGATTGAACATATTATTTTGCAGAAAACGGGGACGTATAGGGAAATTCCACCCCGCCTAATCGGACAGATCATGATGGAAGATCATGAATTGAGCCAATATATCGAGAAGCTGTTCAGTGAGAAAACAGTCCCTCTGACCGTTCAAATCATTCAGGAGGGGAAAGATAGCGGTGAGATTCCAGAGAGTGTGACGGTTGAGGGGGCGTTAGCTTTTATTCAGCTGTATATGAATCAGTATGAGGTCATGCTGGAGATGGCGGAGCGGAGCGGGGATGTAGACAAATTATTTGAGAGTATGGTTCATATGTTCTTCTATGGGATTTGTGGGAAGCCTTAATAGAAATACTTGTCTCAACGCAAAAAGCGTGCAGTCTTAGTAGACTTGCACGCTTTCATATCTTACCGGGATCCGTGTTTACTCGGTGCCTTCCATTCGAGCAAGCTCCTTACGAACGATAGGCACAACTTTCGTGCCGAACAGTTCGATGGAACGCAGCACCTCTTGGTGTGTCATGGTGCCAGCGTTGGCATGTAGGAAGAAGCGAGTGAGTCCAAGGTTTTGGCGAAGCAACACTATTTTCTCAGCGACATATTCAGGATCACCGACATACAACGAACCACGCAGACTGGCTGCATCATCAAACGTAGCACGGGTATAAGGTGCCCAACCACGCTCGCGTCCAATGGTGTTGAACTGTGCCATCATGGCAGGGAAGAGTTTCTCCGCTGCTTGCTCGTTCGTATCTCCAATATAGCCATGAGAGTGGGTGGCGATCTGAAGCTTGCTTGGATCGTGTCCGGCTTCTTTGGCAGCACGTTTATACAGATTAACAAGTGGAGCGAATCGCTCTGGCATGCCGCCAATAATGGCGAATACCACCGGCAGACCCAGAACACCAGCACGAATGGCCGACTCTGGACTACCGCCTGTTGCGATCCATACAGGTAGTGGATCTTGAACAGGTCTTGGATACACACCAAGATTCTCGATCGCAGGGCGATGACCGCCGCGCCAAGTGACTTTCTCCGATTCACGAAGTGCAAGTAGCAGCTCCAAATTCTCCTCGAACAATTCATCGTAATGATCAAGGCTGTGTCCGAAAAGCGGGAACGATTCAATGAATGAACCCCGACCTGCCATAATCTCAGCACGACCATTCGAAATGCCATCAAGGGTTGCAAAGTCTTGGAATACGCGAACAGGATCGGCGGATGATAACACCGTAACAGCGCTCGTAAGTCGGATATTCTTCGTCATTGGAGCTGCTGCTGCAAGGATAATGGCAGGTGCAGAAGCCGCGAAATCAATACGATGATGTTCCCCAATCCCATAGACATCCAGACCGACTTGATCCGCCAATACGATCTCTTCAACCGCATTGCGCAGCCGCTCAGCATGGCTCATCCCTTTGCCAGTTGCGGGGTTGGGCGTTGTTTCTAGAAATGTACTAATACCTATTTCCATAGGTGTTGTTCGTTCAGTCATGAGTTCTGCCCCCTTTTATTTCTATTTTACTAACTTTTAATTAGTTTATCAAGTTTAGTAAGTTATTTATTCATCCTGTAAAATGCAAATAAAAAAACGGCATTGCTGCCGTTTAAGTGTAGACTAGACTCGATGATGGTCTGCACGCCAATTCTTAATCGATTGCTTAATGGATTGAGATGACATGCCTGTCTGAGCCGCCTTTTCACATAACGCAGGATATTCCGCATCGGATGCAAATCGAAGGGCAATAATTTGCCGTAAGCTCAGTCTTGGATCAAGGGGTTTACCCGTGAGCTGGATATGGCGTACGGCCTCTTCATTGCGAATGATCCGATCTTGCAGCTTGGTTGCATATATGCGTGAAAGCGCTGTTAGAAGCACTGCACAAAGGGAGAGAACCGCGAGTAAGATCGAATTGAATTCAAAGTCCTCTTGAAACATCGATACAATAGCAGCGATAAACAGGATGAGGGTGAGCGGAGCAAGTACAAAATGGTACAGCGGATGAAACTTGGCGTGATTGTTATAACTTTGCGGCTTGGGATTACTCATGAATTTCCAACCTCCTTCTTACTTAATTATAACGATACAAAGGGCCATAGTATTCTACTTATTTCCATTATCAACAAAATAATAATAAGAGTATGCTTCATCCTCAGCTTTATGCTATGATACAAACAGTTAAACATCCTACGTTTGGAGGTATGGAGTTATGCTAATCAAAACGACCCGACTCACGTTACCGGAGCAAGTCGTACAACAGATGGAAGCATTAATTGAATCAGGCGAGTGGCCTGTAGGTAAGAAGATACCAAGTGAGCCGGAACTGATGGAGATGCTTAACATTAGTCGCAACTCCTTGCGGGAGGCGGTTAAAGCTCTTACACATACAGGTTTATTGCGAACCAAGCAAGGTGACGGCACTTATGTATGTTCGAATAGTGCATTAGGTACGATGTTTCAAAGACGTTTGCAGAAGACGAGCTTGCTGGATACATTGGAAGTTCGCTTCGCGATTGAACGTGAGGTGGCATGGCTATCTGCCGAGCGCCGTACGGAGCAGGATATGGAGAAGATTCTTTTTTACATGGAACAATGTGAATCTTTGAAAAAGAGTTCCGACCTGAAGCTATATATCGAGGCGGATCTGAAATTCCATCTGGCGATTGTGGAGTCAACGGGGAATCAGATTATGCTGGATCTCTACACCCATCTGATTGATGTTGTAAAAGAATCGATTGTGTCCTTCCTAGGAACATGCTGTCAAAGGCTGCAAACGAACATGCATCAAAAGCTTGTCCAAGCGATTCTGGCGCAGCAGCCTGAACAAGCTGCACTCGCTGTGCAGGAGGACATGAACGAATTACGAAATATTTTCTTGGAGATGAAATAAGACATGAGTAGCGCTTCACAACAGACACCAGGTGTCAAAGCATTTCCCAGTGGAAGCTGGATGCTAATTATTGGAATCATACTAATCGGGGCGAATTTAAGAGCTCCTTTAACATCGGTAGGACCTTTAGTAAGTACAATTCGGGATGCGATGCATCTATCTAATACATTTGCAGGGTTAATTACGACTCTGCCCTTACTAGCGTTTGCGCTGCTTTCTCCGTTCGCGGCTAAGATTGCAAGGCGCTTTGGGATGGCGTCCACATTGCTTGGGGCGCTGATCCTGCTAGTCATGGGAATTGGCGTACGTTCATCCTCGGCATATGCAATTCCATTATTTGTAGGTACAATATTAATAGGCTTGGCTATTTCGATATGTAACGTGCTTATGCCGAGTCTTATTAAGCAAAATTTCTCTCACCATACCGGACTTGTGACAGGAATTTATTCCGTTTCGATGAATTTATTCGGAGCGATTGCTTCAGGTGTCAGTGTGCCTTTTGCAGAACAATTGGGTCTGGGTTGGAAGGGAGCACTTGGGATTTGGTCAGTCTTGGCGTTCGTGTCCATCTTGCTCTGGATGCCACAAATGCGCAGCACCAAGCTTCAGGCAACTGCAACAGTCACCGCCAACGATACGCACGTCTCATTATGGAAATCCCCGCTGGCATGGCAAGTTACCCTGTTCATGGGGATGCAATCGATGATTTTCTATGTCCTCCTTACGTGGCTTCCCTTGATTATGGGTGAGAAAGGTGTAGACGCTAGTTCAGCGGGTTGGATGATGTCGATTATGCAGTTGATTCTGCTTCCATTTACATTTATCGTGCCTGTACTTGCAGGTAAAATGAACAATCAGCGGACGTTGGTTGTACTGACCAGTGTGCTGTTCGGTGTTGGAATCGCAGACATTTGGCTAGGGGACCGCACGTTATTATTGGTATGGATGAGCTTGATCGGGATCGCATGCGGCTTCGCTTTTAGTCTAGCAATGATGTTCTTTTCGCTGCGTACGCAAACCACTTACGAAGCTGCTGAGCTATCGGGTATGGCGCAATCGGTTGGTTATTTACTGGCTGCTGCTGGACCACCGTTGTTTGGATTTTTACATGACGTCACACATAACTGGACATTGCCGCTTGTCATTCTAGTGGTAGCGGACGTCGTGCTGCTCTTCGTTGGACTAGGGGCAGGAAGTAATCGATATATTGGGAAGGTGGAGAGAGGATGAATATCGTAATCGATACACAAGGCAACTCCAAGGTTGCTATTATTGAAAGTTCTGGGCTTGTAATAGGTAGCGTTCAAGATGCGCTTGATCTGATGGCAACAGTGAGTTACACCGATGATTGCAACAAGATCATTCTTAATAAATCGAATATCATAGAAGATTTTTTCGATTTAAGTACGAAGCTTGCAGGTGAAATTTTGCAAAAATATACGAATTATCAAGTGAAAATTGCAATTATTGGCGATTTTAGTGGTTATTCGAGCAAGAGTTTGAAGGATTTCATTTATGAGTGCAATCATGGCAAGCAGGTGTTCTTTTTACAAGATCAACAAGCTGCTCTTCAGACTCTGCACGGTCTGGATTAAGCTAGTTGACGGTCTGTGGAACTTGCCGCTTAAGCTTACGCTGCGTATCTAGCTGCTGCATCATCCAACTTTGGATGCCTTTGGATTGAGAGGTTGCAAACGCTGGATTGGCTAAATTACATGTTTCAAGCGGATCTTCGGTTAGGTTATATAGTTCATATTCGTCCATCTCGGGTGTTGTCTTGATCTGGCCGGTTTCGGTACAATCTCGGATCCCCGGCTGGCTCCAGAATTGAGGATTATCAAAGTAACGGCATAGCTTCCACAGCTGTCTTGTACCCAAGTACGGGATGGTTGTGATGATGGTTTCGATATGATTCGGCTGCACGACAGACGGATAGGGCATACCTAACACATTGATTTGGTGCTGACCGCGGGTAATATCGTCATCTGTCATAAAATAAATCGTCTCATCCGCTATCGCTGCCGGATTCTGATTGTAAATAGCGGAAGAATGATCGCGACCCACAAAGGGCTGAACTTCGCTAAATCGTTCCCGCAAATGGCGATTAATTGCTTCTATATCTACATTCGCAAGTCCGAGCATTGTCGGCAGAAGATCCAAGTGGCTGGTGAGTGCCGTGACATGCTCAGGCTGCGGGAACAATTGCGGATTGTGGATGATAAAAGGAACATGAAGCACCTCTTCGTAGGCACAGTACATTTTCTGATGAAGGTTGCCGTGTGCGCCTAGTAAATCACCGTGGTCAGAAGTGAATAAGACGATTGTATTGTCATAGAACGAGGACCTTGTAAGAGCTTCAAATACGCGCTGCATCTGCTGATCAGCGTTTTTTTGCAATTGATAATAAAGTTTACGGTAATGCTCTTTGTTGGGAATAGGTTGTAACGCGAGCGGGTAGATGTCGCGGTAACTAGGCTGGCAGCGCGGTTTCGTACGAAGTGATTCGTGCAGGGTTGGAGGTGGGGGCACATCCGGCATCGGATCTACCGTGAACTGAAACGTAGGAACTTGCTCAGCGATCGCGCCATACAGCACAATGTCATGTGGATTCACGAAAGAGGCGACGACAAGCCAGGGTGGAGCATTCGGATCTTGCTGCTGGTTACGGTCGAGTGTATCAAGGAGCTCCACGGTTTCTGTACCGTATACGACATCTCGGCCACTTAGTCCTATTGCTGCAGAGGAAGCGGAGTTGCGCGGGTCTCTGCCGTGAGGTTCAGGTCCGATCCAACTAGAGAAACCAAAGTCGTCTAATCGATTGGCGCGATCATATAATTGCTCCCGATCCAGATTAGGGACACCGGTAATGGCGTCGTAACTGTTTAAGCTGTCATGTGTGCCGGGAATGATAATATCCTCATATGAGATATGCCATTTCCCCTTGTAATAGGTCTGGTACCCTGCCGCACGAAAATAATCCCCCATTGTAGGCACGGTATTGCGTTCCAGCCAGAACATGTCGGAGTCGAAAGCTTGTTTGGCAATGCCAGTGGTTTGGGTGACGCCATGCAGCGAGGGGTAATGCCCTGTGAATAGGGTGGCACGACTCGGGCTGCATGCCGCACTACCGATGTAATGCCGATGAAACTCCATCCCATGCTCTTTTAAAAGCTGCTGTGTGGGGAGATTTAGCTTTCGCCATTCATGCATTTCTGTACTTTCATAGACAGGCGGATATCGCTCTTCATCGACAATGATGACGAGAAAGTTAGGCTTTTCAAGCTTCATGCATACACCGCTCCTAGGTTCATTTTTACCATAAGTTATGTGTGGGAGCGCCCGAATAGTAGCTTCATGCCGATCATTCTCCTTTAATTAAGTCATAAGTTACGCACATCGGTTTCAGGGTACGTGGATCATATCCGATCTGAGCGTCAATCTGGAACACTTCTTTTAGTACATCGCGATCGATCACTTCTTCACAAGTTCCAGCTTTAACAATCTGCCCGTCCTTGAGCGCAATCATATAGTCAGCAAAGCGTGCTGCTTGGTTTAAATCGTGTAATACCATGACAATCGTGCGCTCTTGCTCTTGATTTAACTTTTGTAAAAGCTCCAATACCTCAAGTTGATGCGCCATATCGAGGTAAGTAGTGGGTTCATCCAGGAAAATAATTTCCGTCTGCTGAGCCAGCGCCATTGCAATCCACACCCGCTGTCTCTGTCCGCCTGACAAAGCATCAATAGATCGATCCTTGAATGAATGGGTTCCTGTAACTTCGAGTGCCCAGTCAATGACCTCAATATCTTGAGCGGTTAACCGTCCGATGCCGGACTGATAAGGAAATCGTCCGTACGATACAAGCTCGCCAACCGTTAAGCCACTTGCGCTCTCTGGCGTTTGCGGCAGAATGGCCATCTTCTTCGCCAGCAGCTTGGTGTTTTCTTTGGCAATACTTGCACCATCTAGAATAATCGCCCCCGATTGATGCGGAATAATACGAGTAATGGCTTTGAGCAGTGTTGACTTACCACAACCGTTTGCTCCGATAATCGTCGTAATCTTTTTATCTGGAATGTGTACGCTAAGATCTTTTACGATGAAGCGTTCGCCATAGCCTATTGTCAGGTCATCCGTGTACAAGCGAACCATGAATCCATCAGCCTCCTTCAAATTGTAAAGGCACTTAAAAAATGATATTGATAATCATTATCAAACAAAACACTCTAATAACATAATTTGATTGCTGAAATTTGTCAATATATTCTTGTCACATGCAAAAATTAGCATCTTGACTTTAAAACTTTCGCTATATATAATTTCCATTAAATTGAAAACACTTCAAAAGCAATGATGAGAAAGAGTACTTTCGTAACGTCTTTAAACAGAGAGCTCCGGCAGCTGAAAAGGAGTAAAGAAAAAGCGAGGGGAATATGGTCTTGGAGCTGCGCATCGAAACCCAATTGGGGTGTAGGCTGCGCCGGAACCCGCATCCGTTAACGTGCTAGGGTATACACGCGTATTTAGCGTCGTACCTGAAGAGGGGAATGCCGTGAGGCGTTTACTAGAATTGGGTGGTACCACGTGAGCATACAGCTCTCGTCCCTTTGGGATGAGGGCTTTTTTTGTATTCTTTTTTAATAAAAAGGAGGAAGATCCGTATGGGAAATATTTTTATTGGTGGCGCTTGGCCGTATGCGAATGGTCCGCTTCACTTAGGGAGATTGGTGAGTCTACTGCCGGGGGATGTCATTGCTCGTTATTTCCGCGCTAAAGGCGAGCATGTATTGTACGTATCTGGTAGTGATTGCTATGGGACTCCGATTGCGGTTCAAGCCAGCCAACAAGGCGTGTCGCCGAGTGAGATTGCAGATCGATTTCATCAGGAATTTATCGATTGCTTCCAGAAGCTTGGTTTTACTTATGATCTCTACACGCGCACAGATCAGCCTTTTCATCAAACTGTTGTTCAAGATGTTTTTCGACAGCTCTTGGAAAAAGGATACTTGTACCCGAAAACGATTCTGCAGACGTATTGTGAGACGGACCAGCTATTCCTGCCGGATCGCTATGTGGAAGGCACCTGTCCCGTGTGCGGCAAGCGTGCGAGAGGAGATCAATGCGAGTATTGCTCGACTTTACTAGACCCAGCCGAACTGACAGATAAATGGTGCAAGATTTGTGGGAATGTGCCTGTGGAACGCCCGACGGCGCATTATTATTTGGCATTATCTAAGTTTCAAGCGGAGTTAGAGAAGTATGCGGGTCAAGCGCAAGGGTGGAAGGATAATGCGGTGCAGCTAACAAGGCGTTATTTATCGGAAGGGCTTCAAGATCGTGCGGCAACACGTGATTTAACTTGGGGTGTAGATGTGCCGGTAGCAGGGTTCGAGGGGAAGAAGATTTATGTCTGGATTGAAGCGGTCAGCGGGTATTTATCGGCAAGTAAAGAGTGGGCAGCGCGGACAGGTGGTAGTTGGGAGTCATTTTGGAAGGAAGGGGTGAAGCCGATTACTTCCTATTATGTGCATGGTAAAGATAATATCCCATTTCATACACTGATATGGCCTGCACTGCTAGAGGGTATAGGGGGTCTTCATTTGCCGGATCGCATTATTTCCTGTGAATATTTGACGCTTGAAGGTGAGAAGTTCTCCACAAGCCGCAACTGGGCGGTGTGGGTGCCAGATTTACTCAGCCGTTATGATCCGGACTCGATTCGTTATTTTCTCATTGCGAATGGACCTGAGAAGCGGGATGCGGATTTTTCTTGGCGTGAGTTCATTTACAGCCATAATGGGGAGCTGCTGGGTGCTTTCGGTAACTTTGTGAATCGGACACTCACATTTATTAACAAGTCGTTTGATGGGCGCGTGCCAGATGGTCTTTTTGAAGAAGAATGGGCGGGGGATCTGGAACAGCTCTATGTTAACGCAGGCGCTTTAATAGAAGGGGGTCACCTCAAAGCTGCGTTAGAGTTGATATTCACCACCGTACGCAAAGCAAACAAATACATCGATGAACAAAAACCATGGGCACAACTCAAGGAAAGCCGTAAAGCAAGCGAGTATACCTTGCATACATGTGTGCAAATTATCGCGAATTTAGCGAATCTGCTGCAGCCGTTTATTCCTTTTTCCTGTGATAAGATTAGAGGGTTTCTCTCGCTGGATCAGCCGTCGTGGCAGTTGATTTCAGTTGCTGCAAACAAGGAGATAGCGAACCTGCAGCTCCTTTTCGAACGCATAGATGTGAAACGGATTGAGGAGGAAACAGAGGAGTTAAAGAAGAAGTCAGGTATATAGTTTCAGAACACATATAGGTAGTAGTCTGGGGAAGGTGGCACACTTTGAACAAAACAGATCGATTGCTTGCGATATTAATTGAACTGCAGCGCAATAGCGTGACACGGGCAGAAGACTTGGCGGAACGATTCGAGACAAGTGTGCGGACGATTTATCGGGATATGCAATCGCTCAGCGAGGCGGGCATTCCTATCGCCAGTATGCCTGGGATTGGCTATTCGTTGATGGAGGGGTATTTCCTGCCTCCTGTGAGCTTTACAGTGGAAGAAGCCGTGGCTCTTCTTATCGGTGCGGATTTCGTTGAGAATGCTTTTGATGCCAATTATGGGGCGCAAGCGGTATCCTCACGGAGCAAAATCGAAGCCATTTTACCCGAGCAAGTTCGTAGTGAGACGAATCGAGTGCGTACTTCAATCCGACTGCTTGCTGATCATCGATCTAGAATGCATCGAGGGGAAAAGGCTTATTTTCAAACGCTGCATCAAGCCATATTAGGTAGACGGAAAGTTAAAATCCATTACTCGAAGAATACGTCCCATGCAGACGATAATCGTCACAGTATACGTACAATTGCTCCTTATGGGCTTGTTTTTGCCTATGGTTCGTGGGTGCTAATCGCAAATTGTGAGCTAAGGGGAGATATACGCCATTTTCGCTTGTCACGCATGACAGACTTGATGATATTGGAAGATACCTTTCCGTTTCCTGCTAACTTTCACTTGCAAGATTATAAGCCAGCTGATGATCGGCATGTAATCGTACGTATTCAAGTACGGCCGGAGATTGCGGATCGGGTGAAGGAATCACAACATTTTTATATGGAATCGGTTGAGGAGAATGAGCAGGGTTTATTGGTGACTTGCCGTGTCAGACAACCGGAGGAATTACTGCTATGGCTGCTGGGTTGGGGGGCTGGTGTCGTCGTACTAGAGCCTTTATCGCTGCGAAATCAAATGCGTGAAGAAGTTGAAAAAATGCTTAAACACTACTGACATACTGTTGTCAGTAGCGGTTTCATATACTTACATTATCCAAGAACAAGAGGAGCTGTGTAAAACGTATGAACACATTAACAACTCAAATTTTGCAGCAATTAGAAGAAACGACGAATCACTATTTGCAGGAAATAGACGGTTTCACTATGGAACAATTGACCCATGTCGAACATGAAGATGAATGGTCGTTAGGGCAGATGTACGTGCATCTCGTGAATTCAGCACTTTATATGCAGCTTCGCAATGCCGATCAATGTTTGTCACAAAGTGGAGATGCCGTTATCTTTACGGGTGAACCCACTGAGGCATGGAAGACGATGCAAAATATCGGCGGATTCCCGCCCATTCAAATTCAAGTACCATCCTCTCCGCAATATACACCATCGCAGCCAGAGAGCAAGGAACAGATTGCTGCCGGACTACAAACTGTACTTATGCGTATGAAGGAGACTGCACCTAAGCTAGAACAGGCAAATCTGCAATATAAAGTCGCTCATCCAAGACTTGGCCCTTTACATGCGCGGGATTGGTTCAATCTGGTGGAGATGCACTACCGTCATCATTTGCTGCAAGAAGCGCGATTGAAGAGCAAGTTCGTTACCTCATCCAATTAAAAGAGATGCAATTGTACAAGGGAGCCCCGGATCAGGGCTCTCTTTTGTTAGGATGGCTTACGATGGCAGTACGTTACCCTTGTTTTCATAAATAGATTCTGGGACAATAATAAACAGACTGAATTTAAAGTTTTGAAAAGAGGATAACGACAATGAAAGCTTCCATATATGGACTAACGATGGATCAATTAACGCAATGGTTATTGGAACGTGGGCATAAAAAATTCCGAGCTTCCCAAGTATGGGACTACTTATATCGCAAGCGGGTTACGAATTTCGCTGACATGACAGAGGTCAATCCGGCCTGTATGGCGTTGTTAGCAGAACATTTCTCGATTCAGACGCTAGATGTAAATACCAAGCAAGAATCTGCAGATGGCACGGTGAAGTTTCTATTTAACTTGAGTGACGGCAATCTGATTGAAACCGTATTGATGCGGCAAAAGTACGGCCTATCTGTGTGTGTGACGACACAAGTGGGTTGTAATATCGGATGCAGCTTCTGCGCAAGCGGGTTGTTAGCGAAAAGCCGCGACTTATCTAGCGGTGAAGTGGTCGAGCAGTTGATGAAAGTGCAGCTTTACCTCGATCAGGCAGGAAAAGGCGAAAAAGTGAGCCACGTGGTCGTAATGGGCATTGGCGAACCGTTCGATAACTATGACAACTTGGTTGATTTTCTACGTACGATTATCGATCACAAAGGACTTGCTATTGGTGCGCGTCATATTACGGTATCGACAAGCGGTATTCCTGACAAAATCCAAGCGTTCGCAGATAATCAGATGCCAGTCAACTTAGCGGTATCGTTACATGCGCCGAATAACGCATTGCGTACGAAGATTATGCGAATTAATCGTGCATATCCGATTGAGAAATTGATGGAAGCTGTAGACTATTACTTGGCCAAAACGAAGCGTCGTCTGACGATCAGCTACATTTTGCTGAAAGACGTCAATGATCAGAAGGAGCATGCGCTTGAACTTGCTGAGTTATTGGCAGATAAGCGTAGTCTCACGAATGTGAATCTGATCCCCTATAACCCAGTAGATGAACTCGATCAATATCAACGCAGCGATCAAGAGACGATTCGAGCTTTTTATGATGTATTGAAGAAGCAAGGAATTAGCTGCAGCGTGCGTCTAGAGCATGGAACAGATATTGATGCAGCCTGCGGTCAATTACGCAGTAAGCAGATGAAGGATGCGAAGAACGAAACATGAATATGTGGTACAAACTATTTTTGTATATCCACATTATAAGTGCGATTACGTCCATTGGACCGTTCTTTATCTTATTACCGATGTTGGCTAAGCTGCGTACGGCTGAGCTTGCAGCGCGGAATGCGTATTTGGATACATTCCGCTCTGCCAATCGTCTGGCGAAACATATGGGACATGTCTTAGTTGCTTCTGGCATCGGACTTGTCCTTATTGGGCATTGGTCGTGGAGCACATCCTGGATCGTGATAACGCTGGCGCTATTAGTAGGTTCTTCACTGTTCTTGGTAAGAGCCTTCTCACCGAAACTTCGAAAGTTCAATGAGCCTGATCTTGATGTGGAGAAGGTTGTACAGGCACTAAGACGTGCGACTTGGACGTACCTGATCCTCCTTCTAGTCATGCTCTGGTTCATGGTAACGAAGCCTGAACTTTGGTAGATGAATGTTGCTAGATTAGGACTGGGGTATTGCAATTTATATGGGCAAACAAATGTTCGAAATTTTAGATGGAAATCAATAAATTGATCATGAAAATCGTATAGTTTAATGATAGACGTTGTGCTATGATCATTCATGTGGGTCATTTTGCGGCCACAGAAGGAGGAATGAAAATGTCACATGTTATTTTAAACACAGCTGAGACAGTCCATAATATGGTGTTAAGAACCGTACAGTCAATCCCAGAGGAAGTGTTCGATATCCAGCCTGCTGGGTTTAACAACACAATCAGATGGCAAGTGGGTCACATTGTAAGCTGCTTGGAGTATTTCTTCTCAGCAAGATTACCTTTACATTCTAATCTTCCAGAAACATATAACGGCTTATTCGGAACAGGTTCAAGACCATCCAATTGGACAGAGACGCCACCATCCAAGGATGAGCTTGTTCAGTACTTATCTGCACAATTAAGCGCTATATCTGAGGCATCTCCAGAAGTGCTTGAAGAAACATTACCACAGCCTGTGGTATTGGGACCTATGACTTTCCATACTTTTGGCGAGTTGATTAACTTTGCTGTTATTCACGAAGCGATTCACTTGGGAACGATAAAAGCTTTGGTAAGTTTAACTTCAGTTAAATAATGATTTTTAACTTATAGAGCGTGTTCAAAAAGTCGAACGGAGGAGAAAAGAAGCAACTGTAGGATATTCTTACGATGTAACATTTTCCTTCGGAAAAGTTTTGTCGCCTTTTACGATTTCAACAGCGACCTCAAGGGTTTTCCGTAGGAAAACTTGCTTCGGAAGCATATGCTTAGTGCTTCTTTTCTCCGAAGTGATCAGACTTTTTGAACACGCTCTTATAGTAATAGAAGGCCGTTAGAGCGTTACTACTCTAATGGCTTTTTTCGCCCAGTTTATATTTTGACTATTCATAATTTATACAAAAAGAGGTGGAATGATTGTCGTTTGTTATTCGATTACAGTGGTTTTTCAAACAAAGATGGGGAAGATATGCCATTGCAATTCTATTCATGGCAGGGGTGAGTTTACTATCCACGATCCCTCCCAAAATGATAGGAAGTACGATTGATCATATTAAGAATGGGAATTTAACTTCAGAAGATTTAACGCAAACCGTGTTTATTCTAGTCGGACTTTCTCTGCTTTTGTATGTGATGACGTATATTTGGCTCACAACGTTGTTTGGTAACTCAGCGTTAATAGAAAGATTGCTCAGAGGAAAATTACTTGCTCATCTGACAAAAATGACGCCGGGATTTTTCCAACGTAACAGCACAGGTCAATTAATGGCACTGGCAACCAATGATGTACTTGCGATCGGTCAGACAGCGGGATACGGTGTGATGACAATCGTGAATACACTTGTTGGAGCATCTGTCGTCATTACGATGATGGTTACGTTCATTGACTACAAATTAATGCTTGCCGCCCTTATCCCACTGCCTTTCTTAGCGGTTGTCATTAATATACTGGGTAAGAAGATTCGTACACGTTTTATAGCGGCACAAGCAGCTTTTGGCAAAATGAACGATCATGCGCTTGAATCAATCTCGGGTATTCGGGTTATTCGTTCCTATGTGCAGGAAGATCATGATTTGAATGCTTTTGATACAGTAACTTCGGAAGTGATGAATAAGAATAAGAAGGTATCGATTCTGAATGCTCTTTTCCAACCTATGATCACATTGATCGTTGGGATTAGCTTTTCGATTGGAATTGGATATGGTTCTTATCTTGTTATTCAAGGGGATATTTCACTCGGACAGCTTATTTCTTTTAACATCTACTTGGGTATGTTGATTTGGCCGATGATTTCTTTTGGTGAGTTCATTAACGTACTGCAGCGGGGAAGTGCTTCGGTAGACCGATTGGATACTTCACTCTCTCAAAAGGCCGACTTAGAGGATGTAGATGCTCCAGTTGAACTTGGTGATTGTGTATCAAGCATTGAAATGAAGCAGCTCACCTTTACGTATCCAACTGCCAATCAGCCGAGTCTAATCGATGTCTCTTTCCGATTGGAACGGGGGCAAACACTTGGGATTGTAGGTCGTACAGGGAGTGGGAAGAGTACACTGCTTAAGCAGCTATTGCGCCAATATGCGGTCGATCCAGATACACTGTTTATTGCCGATGTTCCGATTGAGCAAGTTAGAATCGAGCAGATGAAAAGTTATATTGGCTATGTGCCACAGGAGCATATGCTGTTATCGAAATCTATTCGGGATAATATTGCACTTGGCAAGCCAGATGCAACGCCTGAAGAGATCGCCAAAGCCATTGAGATGGCTTCTTTTACACAAGATATTGCTCAGATGCCAGAAGGTTTAGAGACCATCGTCGGGGAAAATGGCGTCATGCTCTCTGGTGGTCAGAAGCAGCGGGTCGCCATTGCGCGTGCCCTTCTTATTGATGCAGAGATGCTGCTGCTTGATGATGCACTATCTGCGGTTGATGCAAGGACAGAAAGCCGTATTTTACATCAGATTCGAATGGAGCGCGCAGGTCGTACGACTCTAATCACGACTCACCGATTGTCAGCAGTGAGTCATGCGAATTGGATTCTGGTACTAGATGAAGGACGCATTATTGAAGAGGGTACTCATGAAGAGTTGATGATGCTTGGCGGATGGTATAAAGAACAATGGGAACGTCAGCAGATGGAAGCAAGTTTGGAAGAATAGCAAGACCCTAAAGGAGGTGTATGGATGCCAAAGCAATCCACGTCAAGAAGACTTATTTCGTATGCACTTGTTTACAAATATAGAATTATCGCTGCCCTGCTCATTTTGTGTATCTCAGTAGGTGCGGAGCTGTGCGGGCCTTATATTACCAAGATGATTATTGACCAATATCTTGCATCTGATGCTCCTAAGTTATCGCCTATTCTGGGGCTGCTAGGGATATACTTATTGCTTTTAGTCGTAGGAAGTATCAGCACTTTTACACAATCTTATATGCTACAGTCTACTGCCTTGCAAATTATTAAAAATATGCGGATGGATCTCATGACACATATTCAGCGCATATCCTTGCGTTACTTCGACAATACCCCGATTGGGCAAGTCGTATCAAGGATTGCGAATGATACAGAGGCTGTTCGTGATTTGTTCATGAGCTTCATGGCGACTTTCGTCGTCAGCTTTGTTCAGTTATTGGGTATTTATGTGGCGTTATTTACACTTGATGCACGCCTTGCGCTGATTTGTTTAATTTTGCTGCCTATTTTCGCGCTCATTATGAAGGTGCATCTAAAATACTCCAAGGTATTCATCACCATTATGCGTGCACGGTTAAGTGATATGAATGCGAAAATTAACGAATCTATCGTCGTAATGCCTATTATTCAAGCGTTCCGCAGAGAAAAGAAAACGTTAGAGGAATTTGAGGAACTCAATAACGACCGTTATGTGAACCAGATCAAGCAATTCAGGGTATTCGCGCTATCTTCTCGTAACATTGTAGGGACGATTGGGAGCTTGGTGATGGCGATGGTCATCTGGTATTTTGGTCGGGATGCGCTGCAAGCAACCATATCATTTGGCGTATTCTATGCTTTTGGTGATTACGTGGGACGGATTTTCCAACCGATTATCGGGATCTTCGATCAAATGACCAATGCCCAGCGTGCGTTCGTATCGGCGGAGAAGGTATTTGCGATTATGGACATAGAGGGCATGGAAATTGAGAAAACGGACCAAGTCAAACGACCTGAGGGTGTAGTGAAGTTCGATAACGTATCATTTGCTTACAAAGAAGGCGATAACGTTCTGAAGCAGATTTCGTTCGAAGCACGTAAAGGGGAAACCGTTGCATTGGTCGGTCATACCGGCTCAGGTAAAAGCTCAATTATGAACTTACTGCTCGGTTTCTATGAACCCGGATCAGGGCAGATCACGATCGATGGACGGGATATTACGACTTATTCCAAGCAGGCCTTGCGTAAGCATATGGGCATTGTGCTGCAGGACCCGTTCCTTTTTGCAGGGGATATTAAATTTAACGTAAGCCTCTATAACCCGAATATTACATTGGATGATGTCAAAAAGGCACTGCAAGACGTAGGTGCAGATTCCTTCGTGGAGCAGTTGCCTAATGGCTATGACGAGCCTGTGGTGGAGCGGGGAAGTACACTATCGTCTGGACAACGGCAGCTCATTTCTTTTGCTAGAGCGCTTGCGTTTGACCCCTCGATCTTGATTCTAGATGAGGCGACAGCGAGCATCGATAGTGAGACAGAGGGCTTGATTCAACAGGCACTTAAGGTCGTGAGTGAAGGAAGGACAACGTTCATTATTGCGCACAGATTGTCCACGATTCGTGAAGCGGATCAAATTCTCGTCCTCCATCGTGGTGAAATTGTCGAGCGAGGCAACCACGATGAGCTGATGGCACTTGAAGGTCGTTACTTCAAGATGTATCAACTGCAAAAAGGTGGAGAAAAATCGAGTGCACCGGTGGTAAGTTCAGTGTCGAAATAATCGATTTAGGAAGTGACAGGCTCTTGTTGCATGGAAATGCTTGCTTCGGGTACATTATGGTACAATGGGTATACGAACACAGAGTAGGAGTTGACCATTTATGAGTGAGCAAATCAATGAGCAGGAGCTTGTGCAATACATAGTAGGCAAGACGAAGGCAGATGCAAAGAGTATTGAGATCGTCTTGAATCATGAACAAGCCTTTATTAACAGCGCGAAAGCAGATTCCAAAGGGGAGATCGATATCGACCTCGATGATCTTGTGGATTATGTATTGAGCAAGACGAACGTGAAGCTGGATGAGATGACAGTGGAAGCGATCTTGGATGCTGAAATGGCTTATTTAATCGATAAAGGCGAAGCAGGCTACTTGGATTAATCCAAGGCAGATGAGGAGATTCACATTCCGGTTATTACGGGGTGTGGGTCTTTTTTTGTGTGCAAGTTGGTATAGACAGTCGGTACAAGCCACGGTACCATGAAAGGAGAATGATCTAGCGGAGGGGATTTAGAGAATGACAACTTATAAAATGATCGTGCTTGACCTGGATGATACGCTGCTGCGTGACGACTACTCCATTTCGCCACGTACGAAAGAAGCGCTGATGCGTGCGCAAGAAGCAGGAGTGAAGGTCGTGCTTGCATCTGGAAGACCGACGTATGCGATGCTGCCGATTGCAAAAGAATTGGAGCTTGCGAAGTATGGCAGCTTTATTCTGTCTTTTAACGGGGCAAAGATTACGAACTGTCAGACCGACGAGGTGCTGTTTAGCAGTACACTCTCGGTAGAGACAATCCATGAGATGTACGCGATTAGCCAACGTGAGGGTATCGAGATTCTTTCTTATGTGGGGGACGATATCATCACCGAAGCACGCCATAATAAATATATCCATATTGAATCGGAATTGACGGGTATGCGTATCGTTGAGGTGGAGAGCTTTACTTCCTACGTGCAGCAGCCGGTTGTTAAAGGATTGATGGTTGCAGACCCTGATTATCTCGCAGTTGTAGAGAAGAAGCTGCAGAAGGAGCTTGCAGGCCGCTTGAATGTCATGCGCTCAAAGCCGTTCTACTTGGAAGTGACAGAGGTAGGCGTAGATAAAGGAGCAAGCTTAGATCATTTGATCAAGCAGCTTGGCATCACGAAGGATGAAGTGATCGCGATTGGAGACAGCTATAATGACCTGTCGATGATCCATTTTGCAGGACTTGGTGTTGCAATGGGCAATGCACCCGATGACATCAAAGCTGTCGCCCAGTATGTGACGGATACGAATATGAACGATGGTGTAGCGAAGGTCGTGGAGAAGTATATTTTTGACGAGGTAGTTGTAGGGTAAGTTTATTAATGAGGAGACGATTTGGTGCCTGATTAGGGTGCTGGGTCGTCTCTTTTTTTGTGAACACGCATGGGTCTGACTTTCTGACATTTGTCATGTGAAACAAATGACATTGGCGACTAACGGGCATAAGCGCACATGACCTACAATAAGAACATAGCAAGCGAAACACACAAAAGCACAAAGGATGATAAGCCATGACATCTATAATCGAAGCGAAAAACGTCACGAAACAATTCGGCAGCTACCGCGCTGTTGATCAAATAAACTTGAAGTTCGAAGCAGGAAAAATAAGCGCACTGCTTGGTCCTAACGGAGCGGGTAAAACAACCACAATCTCGATGATTCTCGGCTTAATCAAGCCAACATCCGGTGAAATTAACGTACTTGGCAAGCCGGCAGGAACAAGTGAATTACGGCAGCAGGTAGGCGCACTCATGCAGGATGTGAAAGCAGCTGACGGCTTAACGGTGGTGGAAGTACTCAAATTGTTCCGAAGCTACTATAAGAATCCAATGTCTTTGGAACAACTGTTAGACATCTCAGGACTTCATAAAGAAGCCAAACGCCGTGCATCTACATTATCGGGTGGGCAGCGCCGCAGGCTAGCATTTGCACAAAGCTTGGTTGGAAATCCTGAATTGATCTTACTTGATGAACCAACAGTAGGTATGGATGTGGAGGCAAGAACTCGCTTCTGGGATACGATTCGGGCACTAGCAGCAAATGGAAGATCCATCTTGCTAACCACACATGACTTGCAGGAGGCGGACGCAGTTGCGGATCACATCAGCATTATCGCGGGCGGACGAATCGTTGCAGAAGGGACGCCGCAAGAGTTGAAAGAACAAAGCGCACTTCGCACCGTATCATTCCGAGCCGTACATACACCGAATGAAGAGGAATTATATAAGCTTTCTGGCGTTAAAAAAGTGGAGTATATCCAATCTCGCATCTGCTTGCATGTGAGTCAAACCGATGAATTACTAGCTGTATTATTGCAGAAAAATTGGGGTGTATCTGATATCGAAGTCCACGCCGCTAAGTTTGAAGACGCATTTCGCACGCTAACAAAATAAATGAACTGAGAATAGATTCGTTAAAGAACACACGAGGAGGAACACACGATGAACAAGAACATGTTAATTAGCCAAACGAAAGCCGAAAGCTTACGCATTATACGCAGCCCTTTTTTCCTACTCTTCTCGATCTTAATGCCACTCGCATTCTATTTCTTATTTGCAAGCTTAAGTGGCGCGAATAAAACGATTGAATCCACAACGTATGCCCAATATTCCTTAATGTCCATGACGGCATTCAGCTTAATCAGTACAGCAATGAGCCAATTTGGAATCCGCATCTCATACGAGCGCCGGGATGGTTGGGTGCGACTGCTAAAGTTAACTCCGCTTACACCGTCCGTATGGATTGGCAGTAAAATGATTGCTCACATGGGCGTACATCTCCTTACGATTCTTGTGATCTTCTCTGCTGGACATGTGGCTTATGATATGGATATGACCATTTTACAGTGGTTCGTATGTGGTTTATGGTTATGGCTTGGCAGCTTGCCGTTCTTAGCCATTGGTGCTTTACTAGGAACAATGAAAAATGCGGATGCGGTCGTAGCGATTGCGAACGTTGTGCAGATGGCACTTGCTATCTTGGGTGGACTATGGATGCCACTTCAAGGATTGCCAAGCTGGATGGGGCAGATTGGAGTATGGTTACCTTCGTATCGGTACGCACACGGAGCATGGAATATGTTAAGCGGAAGTGCTCCCGCATTGCTAGATTGGGTAATTCTTATCGGCTGTGGCATCGTGTTTATGCTATTATCAGGATATATCTTAAATCGACGGGAAGCGGTATAAATGACATCCATCCGAGAAAAATTGTTCCCCGCTAGTGAAGGTATCGTACCACTTGTCTCACTTGCCAATCTATTGATTCCACTATTAGTCTTAGTTCTTTACGAGCCCCCCCTGAGAATTGGGATTGGGCTTTCTTTGCTGCTTCTATTTGTCATAGCATATCGTGAGCAGTTCTGGCGTACAGCCCATGCGCAGCTATTCATCATCATTCAATTGATCGTGATTCTAATTTTCATGATCTTCTACCATCCTGTTTATGCTTATATTGGATTTCTCCTTGCCATGTCGCTGAGTAAACAAAGTCTGCGGTTTATGAGAATCGTTGCCGTTGTTTTTACCATGGCGGTCGTCATTCTCACTATTCCTCTTTATGTCAAAACAGGGATAGTGATTCTGTTCGTCATGCTTCCACCGCTGTTTGGCGTATGCTGCACACCATTTATCCTCTATAATCAGACCAACTACAAGCAGATGGCCGAACGGCTTAAGGCAGCGACCGAACAATTGGAGCGAATGGCGCAACAGGAAGAGCGTCAGCGGATTGCTAGAGAGCTGCATGATACACTTGGACATACGTTATCGTTAATCTCCCTCAAGGGAGAATTAATGGGGAAGCTTGTCGTGCGCGCACCAGAGAAGGCGCAGCAGGAAGCAAAGGAAATTAGTGAGACAGCACGGGCGGCGCTCAAGCAAATGCGCGAGCTGGTAACTACGATGCGTGTGGTTGGGTTACATGAAGAGTACACGCATGCCAAGGCATTGTGCGCAGCAGCGGGAATTGCGTTTACAATTACGGATCCGTGCTATATGGATGCCAAACCTGAACGCTTACCTTTATCCCCCTTACAGGAGACAATTCTCGCCATGAGCTTCCGCGAGACATTAACGAACATCGTCCGCCATAGCCGTGCGTCAGCATGCAGCGCTGATCTTGAAATTGAAGAAGGTTTGGTGCGGTTGGTCGTTACCGATGATGGAATTGGAATTGATCAAGAACGAATGAAACAGGCAAGTGGGAGCGGGATTGCAGGATTGAAACAGCGACTTGCACTTGTAGATGGTTTTTTGACGGTAGAGTCAGAACCGGGTCAAGGCACTCAGATCGCGCTGCACATCCCACGAACAATACGTAATGAAAGGGTAGGTGCAGCAGGATGATTCGTGTCCTATTAGGTGAAGATCAACGGCTATTAAGGGAAGCGTTAGCGACCCTTTTATCATTGGAAGACGATATTGAAGTGGTTGGACAAGCAGAGAATGGGGAACTTGCGCTAGCACTTATTCAGAAGGAGCAGCCAGATATTGCTGTTCTCGATATTGAAATGCCACTAAAAACAGGTCTAGACGTAGCTGAAGCTGTGAATAAGCTTGGATTTCCCTGTAAGGTGCTGATGCTGACCACGTTTGCACGACCGGGATATTTTCAAAGGGCAGTGGCAAGTGGGATCGGCGGTTATCTGTTAAAAGAGAGCACCAGTGATCAGTTAGCCGATGCGATCAGGCAGGTGCATGCAGGTAAAAGAGTGATCAGCCCCGAGTTATCACTCGCGGTCTGGGATGATCCTTGTCCATTGTCTCCACGTGAGCGTGAAGTGCTGCGTTATGCCGCACAGGGGATGACGATGCAAGACATTGGTGCTGCACTGTTCTTATCGCACGGCACTGTACGTAACTATATGTCTGAGGCGATGAGCCGACTTGGCGCACATACCCGAATCGAAGCGATTACCATCGCACGCGATAAAGGCTGGTTAGAATAAGTGATGTCAAAAGCCCTGAGTATATGGCCGTTGGGTCAGCTCAGGGATTTTTGCTATTTTATACCCCGACTAAAGTCGAGAAGGAAACTAAACCTTGGATTGTTATAGCAGTTGTATTTTTTTGTTAATCTTAAGTAGCAAGAGGTTGAAATTAGGAGTGTAGATAAATATGGAGTGGATGAGCAATCTTTTTGAACATTATGGATATCTAGTCTTGATTCTAGGATTATTCGCCGAGTCGATAGCGCTGCCTTTCCCAGGGGAATTGGCAATGGCAATCTCAGGTCACATGACCACGGTAGCGAATATGAATATCATACTTATCATCGTCTATTCGTATGCTGGAGCTATTATAGGTACAGCCATTACGTATGTGATTGGTTATAAACTAGGAAAACCTTTTTTTGAGAAATATGGGAGGTTTGTTTTCCTTAATGAAGAACGAATCGTCAAGCTTACACAATGGTTCGATCGATATGGCAACAAACTGATCTTGGTCAGCTACTTTATCCCCGGTTTGCGGCACTTCACAGGCTATGTATCCGGCATACTAAGGGTTCGGGTGAGCACTTTTTTCTTCTATAACTCCATGGGTGGATTTGTATGGGTAATGACTTATGTGATGATCGGTAAAATTTTCGGCGCCCAAATCGAACAGCTGCTTCACATGGTTACGAAATATTCAATAGTAGCGATCGTTGTATTGGTGGCTGGCGTGGTCATCGGCATGTATTTTAAACAAAATAAGCAAAAGATTATCGCTTGGATTCGCACAAGGAAAGGACATAAAGCATAAATGAATATGTCTAAGATATGTCCAGAATCTGACCGAATGTATGATTTTATTCAATTTCATATTGTTTTATTCACCGGATTCGAACATACTTGTAGAAAAATGTAGAACATTCTTAATGTGGAAGAGGCTGAACAGATGAAACATGAGCAGCAAAGTGGATGGCGTACAGACATCGCACCTTTTGAAAGACCGCGTTTGAAACATAGTGTGTGGCAGATTATCAATACGATAATTCCTTTTTTCCTAATTTGGTACGCGGCCTATTTATGCCTATCGGTGTCGTATTGGATCACGCTCGTACTTGCTGTTATTGCAGGTGGATTCTTAGTTCGGACGTTTATTATTTTTCACGATTGCTGTCATAAATCTTTTTTTAAAAATAAAATTGCGAATGAAATTGTGGGGACGTTTACGGGAATCATGACCTGCGTTCCGTTTCGGCAGTGGAGACACAGTCACACGATTCATCATGCAACAAGTGGTAACTTGGACAAGCGAGGAGTAGGGGACATCTGGACACTCACAGTCAATGAGTATGTCTCAGCGCCACTTATGCGACGGATCGCTTATCGACTTTATCGGAATCCGCTTGTGATGTTCGGACTTGGACCGATCTATATTTTCCTCGTGAATTATCGTTTTAACCGCAAAAATGTGGGTGCAAAGGAGCGAATCAATACCTATATTACGAATTTAGGTATAGCTGGCGGAGCAGCCCTATTGTGCTGGCTCATTGGATGGCAGCATGCACTGATGATTCAAGGTCCCATCTTTCTTACCTCGGGGATTGCAGGGATTTGGCTCTTTTATGTGCAGCATCAATTTGAAGAGTCCTATTATGAGCATGATCCGAATTGGGATTATGTGAAAGCAGCGATGCAGGGCAGTTCGTTCTACAGCCTTCCGAGATTTTTACACTGGATGACGGGCAATATTGGGTTTCACCATATTCACCACTTAAGCCCGCGTGTGCCGAACTACTATTTATCATCCGCACATGCATCGAATCCTGTTCTGCGAGATGTGCCTACGATCACCCTGCGCACAAGCCTGCGCTCACTTCGTCACCGCGTATGGGATGAGGAGAGCAGGGACTTTATCGGTTTTGAGGATATTAAGCGTAGCCGCAAGAAGAAGGCCGAAGGGCAATAGGTAGGTAACAAAAGCAAGCCAATCACTGCTGCGTGCAGTGACGAGCTTGCTTTTTTAATGATATTATACGGTAGCCTTACGCAGCAGTGTATAGGATACTGCCATATAAATCGCAAGGAGTGGAATGAGCCACAAGGCAATATCGAAGACACTATTTTGAATTAGAAAATCGTAAATATTACCCCACAAGTGATTAGAACTGATTAATAAAACGCCGAGTGTGAGCACCAGTCCAAGACCGATGAAGAAGAAGAACATCCCGTTACGCCCAACTCGCTTGTAGATGATGGAGAAGACAAACCCTAAAAAGAATTGGTGTAACATGATGATGAAAAAGACAGCGAACAGTTGAATCAGCGGCAATTGGCTAATAAAGGGAAGGTTGAAAAAATGAAGGTTGACGCCCCAACCCTCCGTCCATCTGCCTTCAATAATCGCTAACAAGAATACCACGAGTGAAAAACCCAAGCAGACAAGAAAGCCCATTAAGCTTGTGCCCCAGAAATAATCTTTTCGACGTGCACTAAAGCCGATTGCCATTGGGAATGTTTGTGCCAAAACCATGACCCCAATGATAAGCACATACACGAAGATGGAAGCGATACCACCGGAAGAGAAGCCTTCTTCATTTTTCATGCTTACACCGACGAGTAAATTGATAGCGAAGCTCGAGAAGAGAATTATGAGTGGAAGGTAGAACCACCCCATCTTTTCTTGAACATGCATATTTACAATACGAAGCACTCGATTCATTAGATAGCTGCCTCCTTATGATCACGTTGACGATCGGTTAAATGAACGACTAGTTGCTGCAGAGAGACCGGTGCAAGCTCTAGCCCCAGAGCTTCCGCTTGTTTACGATCCACACCTTGTAGACCGCCCATCACGGTAGCCGTCATCAGTCCGCCGAGCGATTCTTTGTTGATGACGTTCATTCCTTTTACAAAAGATTGGACATTCACCGTAGAGCCAACGACTGTGAACGCTCGACCACGGATTGCATCGGCATCTTGATTCATCATCACCTGACCTTTATCAATGACGATGATATGCTCCAGAATTTTGCTGACTTCATCAATTAAATGGGTAGATAAAATAATCGTACGTGGATGCTCTGTATAATCTTCAATTAATCGATCATAGAAAATGGTGCGAGCTACAGCATCCAGTCCCAAATACGGCTCATCGAACATCGTAAGTGGTGCGCGGCTGGCGAGCCCGACGATAATACCGACGGAAGAGAGCATACCACGAGATAGTTTCTTCATTCTTCGTTTCAAAGGAAGTCTGAAATCTTCCACTAAGTCGCTAGCAAATGCCGCATCCCAATTGGGGAAAAAGGATTCTGCCACGTTCAGCACATCCATTACACGGAATGCATCGGGATAGCGCTGACTTTCCTTGATGAAGCAGATTTGATTTAAGATTTTTGCATTTTCGCAAGGATGTTCATCGAATACTCTGATTTCTCCGCTTGTGGCAAATAGTTGAGCAGTGATGAGCTGCATGATCGTGGTCTTCCCCGCACCGTTGCGCCCGAGAAAACCGTAAATTTTATTCGCTTCGAGTTCGAAGCTAACTTGATTTACCGCCGTAAAATTGCCATAAGATTTCGTTAATCGTTCAACTTTAACAATAGGATTCATTGTGAACTATTCCCCTCTCCGAATCATTTCGGTTAATTGTTCGGCTGTAATGCCTAGTTTTGCAGCTTCTTTCACCATGGTGACGACATATTGCTCGTAAAATTTCTCTTTGCGTTTCTCCATCAATACGGCATGTGCACCGGGTGCGACAAACATGCCTAGCCCCCTTTTTTTATACAAAATGCCTTGATCGACCAGCATGTTGACACCTTTTGCCGCAGTGGCAGGATTAATCTGGTAAAATGACGCGAATTGATTCTTGGAAGGAACCACCGACTCTTCGGGCAATCTGCCCTCGATGATGTCGTCTTCAATTTTGTCCGCAATTTGCATAAAGATTGGACGACTGTCATCTAATATAAAAGTCAATTGCCGCACCTCCTGTTTGGTTGATTACTTGTGTAACCAACTATATATGATTTTGAGTTCGAGTGTCAAGGAGTATTTTCCAAATTAATCTAAAATTAAAAAAAGACCGTCTCCACGGTTCGTTCGAACCTCTGGAGACAGTCTTGCGTACAATTATTTTTTTTGAAAATATAAAAATAATAAGACCACCGCAGCTAGACAAGCTAGAGTAAAGCACGCAATCTTAATCGGACTTCTTGGTACGTGCCCCGATACGTGTCCCGTTTCTCCATTCACCAAGTAGCGATAAACTTTGCCTTTATAGGAGTAAACGGCACTCCATAGTGGTAGTAAAATATGTTTGTAAGTCGAATCACTAAATGAAGTAGATATGTTTAAATTTTGAATCTCATCACCGCCTATTTTTCGACGGATATCACTGTTTAAGTCATTACTCATCTGATCTTGCGCACTGCTCCAGCCACTGCGTAGAGGAACCGAATAACGTTCTGCTATAAATCCGCTCAAGTACTCTGGTCTGTAAGGGATGAGCTGCTTGAGCTGAAAATCTTTAAACTTCTTCAATAAACCAGCTTCGTGCTGAGTAGAGGCAGGTATTAATACATCATCAAACCAACGATCATAATTACCACTTGTATGATGCCAAACCGTATATCGAACCTGTTCGGTGTAAGTCTCGGTCTTACCGTCAACCGTACGTGTACGCGTCTCAGTCCGATAATGATAGACACCGACTTCTGCAGAATATGTAGAATAGGTACTGGAATCAAAGGTCCAGAATGGAACGTAAATGCCGGTTAACTTAGAGACGGTATGCTCTTTCTTAAAATAGTTCGGCATAAACCATTTTTTCTTCTTCCACTGGAGGAAAGAAGCGATTGCTTTTTCTTTGGAGATGTGAAAAGGAATAATGGATTCTGGACGTATACTGTCAGGTGTACCCTGTGGCAGTACCTTCGGAGAGTCACAGAATGGACAGGAAGTCGCTGTCTGATGAGGTGGAATCAGCACTTCCCCTCCGCAGTTCTCGCAATGAATCGTCTGCTGGGCTGTTCCCCAATCCCTTGATGCATCACGATCAATCGCGTCAAAGTCCAACTCGTGTTCGACGGGCGCTTGGTTCGTATTTTCAACAGGCACTTCAAGACCGCAATAGACGCACTTCATATGCTGAGTATCGGAGTCGAACACCATCTGTCCACCGCATCCCGAGCACGGGAATTGGTTGATTGCCTCTGGCATGCTCATTATTAGCCCCCTTTACACCTTCGTCCCGCAGCCGGAACAGAATTTCATACCGGGTTCGAGCTGTTGACCGCACTCTGAGCAAAATGATTTTTCCGCACGCACAGCGCCACATTCTGAACAAAATTTAGCCGTGGGCGACATCGGATGTTGGCAGGAGCCACAAGGAACCGTATGATCTGCTTGCGGTGGAACAGGTACTTGAGATGGAGTCTGCGATTGGACAGGATCTGGTCGCATCATCTGGCCAGCAATTTGTCCCATTGCCATACCAGCGCCTAGACCTACACCTGTGCCAGCTGCTCCTCCATCGGGGTTGTTAGCTGCTTCACGCAGTGCTTCAGCCGTTTGGAATTTCATATAGGCATCGAGGTTGCCTGCAATGTTCATCGACGAGCGTTTATCGATCATTTTCTCCACATCTTCTGGAAGTGAAATGTTCTCAATGAGGAAAATGGTCAGTTCAAGACCAATTGCGTTAAACTGCGATTGAAATTTCGTAATCCCTTGTTGGCTTAATTCGTCATAGTGCAGAGCAAAATCAATGATAGGAATACGTGACTCTGCTAAGAGATCGGAAACACCGGAGACAATAATCGATTTGAGCGTTCCGCTAATCTGCTCTGGACTAAAGTGCGATTTCGTACCGAATACTTCTTTCATGAACAAGGCAGGATCGTTGACCTTAAACGCGTACTTGCCGAACCCACGCAGACGGATGATACCAAACTCCTGGTCACGCATAATGACTGGATTCGTCGTGCCCCAACGTTGATCGGTAATATTAGCTGTGTTCACGAAGATAACATCGGCTTTGAATGGTGAATTAAACGCGTGCGCCCAAGATTTGAGTGCCGTCAGCACAGGCATGTTCTGCGTACTTAGCGTATACGTGCCAGGACCGAATACGTCCGCAATTTGACCCTCATTGAGGAAAATAGCCGCTTGAGATTCACGTACGATGAGCTTTGCGCCCATTTTGATTGCGTGGTCGTAGGCGGGGAACTGATAAATAATCGACTCCGTATTCTCCATCCACTCAATAACTTCAATAAATTGACCCTTAATAAATGAAAATAACCCCATTCGCCAACCTCCATAAATGTTAGAATATTGTATGAAAATACAATCAATTCCTATTATACGATGTTGATGTCTATTTTTGTATAAATTTGAGAGGTGATTATGATCAAATCATGCTGATTTGAAATAGAAAAAAGCAAGTACAGACGGCACTCGCTTTGTGTATAGACTATTTCATCTGACGTAGTGCGAGAATGAAGGATGCTAAAGAGGCGATGGATGCAAGGGTGCGCACGTGGTTCCAAGATGTCCAGACATTCAGGTAATGGGTCCAGAAGTTGGCGCCAGAAGCGCTCTTGGGATCAACAGTGGCAAGTGAACCATTGAGTGGCACATTGAATGCGACTGTGACGAGGAAGCCGATGAGATAGAACAGACTGCCAGCAAGTAGGTAGATCGCGCCAGAATCTCCCCACTTCATAAAAGAGATAATGGCCAACACGACACTGACTAAGGCTGTTCCCATAAACACAAGCATGAACAACGGATTAAGGATCGTTGAATTAATCGACTGCATCGCGTTAATGCCTTGTTCAGAAGGTATCTTAGAGAGTGCAGTCATGACACATGCGGAGAAAATGAAGAACAACCCTGCTACCAAGCCTGATCCAAGTGTCGAGAAATACGTTAGGATAAATAAAATACGGTCACTCATCGAGAACCTCCTAAGCTAACCCACAACAACTATATTTTGGGAAATTTCACTTAAGTATAACACCTGGAATCATCACTCACAATATGAACCCAGGTGTCACCTTAAGAAACGGAGCTTGAAGTATCAATGATGTTTACTTTTTTTGAACGTCGAAATGACAGCCACAAACAATAATGAAATAATACCGCTAAAAAATAATAGATAACTGAGTGGAATCAAGTAGAATGGTTCTATCAATGTACCGTCTGGAGCCACGCTTGAACCAATCATACTTGAGATAATTAGACAAACCACGCCTAAAAATATTGGTGTTGAAGCTAAAAGGTATTTTCTCTTCATCCTGCATTCTCCTTTATTTTTTATATTCTAAAATGTCGCCAGGTTGGCATTCTAACACTTCACAAATCAATTCTAACGTTGAAAATTTTATAGCCTTTGCTTTGCTATTTTTTAATATTGACACGTTCGCCATTGTGATTCCTATTTTTTCAGATAATTCCGTAACGCTCATTTTTCTCTTAGCCAGCATAACGTCAAGGTTTACTATGATACTCATCTACAACACCTCAAATCGTTAAATCGTTATCTTGCTTTATCTCACTAGCTTTTCTAACTAAATGAGAAAGCATAGAAGTAAATACAGAAATAACGACTGAAAAAAATAGAATCAGTAAAAGCACAATTAAAACATTAGCATGATAACTTCCGTCTGCGAAAAGATACAGTAATGCGATAATGTACAAAAGACCTTCGACCATTGATAAAATACTGATCATTTTCAACCTATCCGCATTCTTAATGGTAAAAGCGAGATCGGAACCAATATCCGAACATATCCGCCATCCTAAGACTAAAGCAATGAAAAATGGAACCCCTGTAACCCAAATGAATGTAATTAAGGGTTTATACAGCGTTTTGAAATTTTCTGAGCCCAGTAAAATTTCCCTTCCAGTTTCAGGACCAACATATATACAAAATAACAAACCAAACAATCCGCAAAAAACAATTATCAACTTTAACCATATTGATAATTCCTTTTGTTTCACAAACATAACCTCCCCTAAATAACTTAACCCTATCATAATTAAAAAATAGACATGAGTCAATAAAAATTTATCGTAAAACGATATATACTTATTGATTTACGTAGTGAATAAAAAGTTTTAGTCTATTCCCATCAAAAATACAAGGAGGCGAGTTTTGTGAAAAATACATTAAAAATATTAGTAATTGTTTTGTTCTTAATTCCTGTTTTCGGATGCAACAAAGGACTACCAGAAAGAAATTTATCCAAAACAATTTTGACTCCTAATGAAATTAAAGTTAAGTATGGTGATGGAAATGAACTAATTTTGGGGGACAAAGATGCAATTGAAAAAATTATTAATGAGATCAAAACTAACAATTATGAACTGATTGACGCCCCTCTTTCAGTTGGTCAAAATTTTACATTAAAGATTACAGGTGAATTGGATTACTTGAGTACAGGGTATTTAAAACTTAATAAAACTTACTTCAAAGCAATAGATGAAAAAAGTGTAAAGGATTTGGATACTTACATTGTCTCTTTAGGAAAAGTTAACATACAAGGCTTATTACCGGGAATAAAGTAGGGAAACCACTCTCATGGCTTCCCCCTATTAAAAAAAAAGTATGCTCTGTGAGCATACAAGTAAGTTCTGTATAGTATGGCGGTTAAAAATTTTCTAGTATTTAAATGTATCGAAATACTTAGAACTATTAAGCTTTAGCAGGCACTACGCCTTCATCGAGATAATCATTCGATACTTCTACCGCCGTCACACGGTTCGGATCGAACTCATTCTCCGACTTCGCAATAACAATTGTTGCTACACCGTTACCGATCAAGTTCGTAATTGCACGTGCTTCGGACATGAAGCGGTCAACACCAAGAAGGAGCGCCATACCTCCGATTGGAATGTTCGGGAATGCAGCGAGCGTTGCAGCTAGTGTAATAAAGCCTGAACCTGTTACCCCAGCAGCACCTTTGGATGTTAGCATCAATACACCAAGAAGCGTAACTTGCTGCCAAATCGTTAGATCCACACCGGATACTTGTGCGACGAATATAGCTGCCATCGACAGATAGATGGATGTACCATCCAGGTTGAAGGAGTATCCCGTCGGAACAACGAGACCAACAACGGATTTGGAAGCTCCATATTTCTCAAGCTTATCCATCATACGAGGCAATGCAGATTCGGAAGAAGAAGTACCTAGTACCAGCATAATCTCCTCTTTGATATAAGCGATGAACTTGAAGATATTGAATTTGTAAGCCTTTGCAATTAATCCAAGTACAACTACGATAAACAAGAACATTGTTAAATATACAGAACCCATTAGAGCGCCAAGGGAAGTTAATGATTTAAGCCCAAATTTACCGATTGTGAAAGACATACCGCCGAAGGCAGCAATTGGAGAAAGCTTCATCACCATGTTCACCACGCCGAAGAATGCTTTGGATAAACGATCAAACAAAAGAACGATTGGCTCTGCCTTTTTTCCCATTGCAGTCATCGATAGACCGAACAGGATTGCAAACAATAGAATTGGAAGAAGCTCGCCTTTTGCAAATGCAGCCACAATGTTATCAGGCACGATTCCCACTAGGAAATCCTTGAATGATCCACTTTCAGCTGCTTGCTTCGCATAAGTTGAAACGTCACCAGTTGCTTTTGAAATATCGATACCTACACCTGGCTTTACAATGTTTACAACCGTAAGACCAATTGCTAGTGCAGCTGTTGTTACAATCTCAAAATACAAAAGTGCTTTACCGCCGATGCGGCCAACTTTTTTCATGTCTCCCATACTTGCAATTCCGTGCACAACAGTGAAGAACACGATTGGAGCAATTACCATCTTGATTAGTTTAATAAAAACGTCACCAAGTACTTTCATTTCTACAGCACTTTTCGGAAAGAAATGACCAAAAAGAATACCCAATACGATCGCTAGCAAAACTTGAACCGTCATATTCTTTAAAATTCTCACGATGTACACCTCAGTTTCTCTTTTATGAAAACGCTTTATTTAATGAACTCAGTGTATAAGAGAAGAAAAAGGCATACAAGAATATGGTCATATTGTTCGTTTTGGTCTTACGGGCCAGGTATGTACTTCATCAGATCACGGCCAATTTTCGGTGCGAACTCTTCATAGATCGCCTTGGACTCATCTTTCCATTGCTTGTGTACTTCTTCGGAGAGATAGTCAATTTGGATCGAATTGTTTTTTTGTAAAAATATCAGATCCTCCTCATGCTTCACGGCTTCATGATTCGTCCATTCCGTCGTCTTACGCAGTGCTTCACTTAGAATCTCCTGGATATCCGGCGGGAGGCTGTCCCAAAAATTTTTGTTAAACACGACCGCATAACCCAAATAACCATGATTGCTGATCGTCATATAGCGCTGAACTTGATACAGCTTCTTGCTGACAATATTCGATATCGTGTTCTCTTGACCGCTTACATTGCCAACGGCTAAGTTATGATACGCCTCATTAAATGGAATAATCGAAGTCGAAGCTCCTAATGCTTGAAATTGACGTTCAATGACAGGACTTGGCTGAATGCGGAATTTCACATTATGAAAATCGTTTAAAGTACGCAGTGGTTTCGTACTACTGGTCAACTGCTTAAACCCATTGAACCAGAAGGCAACGCCTTTCAGTCCGAATGGCTTCAGTGTATCGAACAATTTTTCACCAAGCGCACCATTTAACGTCTGTTCCACTTCATCTTGATTTTCAAAAGCAAACGGTAAATCCATTGCAAGCCAAGCGGGATTAATTGCACTCATCGTTGAAAAAGAAGGTGCCATCATCTGAATATCTCCACGCCTAAGCGCTGCTACTTCTGTGTTTTCGGTATATAGCATCCCATTGGGATACACTTGAATTTCGACACGATCATGGGACATTTCTTTGACAAGCTTGGAAAAATAATCAGCAGCTAACCCCTTCGGTGTATTTTCCGCTACAACATGGCTGAATTTGATCGTTATCTGATCTTTCAGTCCTCTCTGTTCATCATCGTAAGGAAGCTGTTCTTTCAAGTTCGGTTGAAATCCGACCGTATAGGCGGTAAGAAGCCCCACCACGACAAATATTCCAATTCCTGTAATCGCTTTCAATGTCGAGCTCCTCCTGTTGCCAATTTAGACTTATTATTGCACAATGGTAGGGAAAGGTAAACGGATTGGAAGGAGGACAAGGGTTTGAACCGGCTTCGCATCTATTGGAAAATCATGCTTCTCGCGTTCGGCCTGGTATTGTTCTCTCTCTTAATCGGCGGCGTCGTAGTGATTGGAAGCGTATCTAGCTTAAAAGAAGATAGCTTGCGAGAGAAGCTGACTACAACAGCCCAGACTGTGGCTAATTTACCCAGCATTGCCGAGCATATTAACATGCCCGATGCAGCTGCCCACATCGCACCTGTTGCGAATAAAATCAAAATTCTCAATCATGTTGAATATATCGTTGTGCTCGATATGAATCGAACGCGGCTTTCTCACCCGTTATCTGAACGGATCGGAACTACTTTTCAAGAAGAAGACGCAGATGCTGCCTTTGCTGAGCATATGTATGTCACCAAGGTCCGAGGGGAGAAAGGTGTCGGACTGCGTGCTTTCGTACCGATTATGAACGAGAATCATGAACAAGTCGGGGTCGTCGTTGTCGGCGGGCTTATGCCTACATTTCTTGAACTTATCCCTGAGCAGAAGCGCGCAATTATCGTCACGATTCTATTATCTCTATCATTCGGGATGTTTGGCTCTGCGATGTTAGCTAGGCACATTAAACGCGAAATGTATAACCTAGAGCCGCACGAGATTGCATCTATGTACCGTGAGCATACAGCCGCTTTCCAAGCCATGCATGAGGGTGTTATTGCAATTGACCGCAACGAGCGAATTACGATTTTTAATGAAAGAGCCAAGCAGATTTTTGATGTTAAGCAAGATGTCATCGATCAATACATACTTGATATTATTCCGGGTTCCCGATTACCGGAGATACTGGAACTCAAAGTTCCGGTCCTGAATCATGAGCTGTTAATCGGCGGTACGTTAATTTGGAGTAATCGGATTCCAATCATTGATCACGGTGTGACGATGGGTGCCATTGCGATTTTTCAGGATCGAACGGATGTGACCCGAATGGCGGAAGAATTAACGGGGGTTAAGGAATACGTCAATGCGCTTCGCGCGCAAAATCACGAGCATATGAACAAGATGCATACCGTAGCAGGTCTGATTCAGCTTGGGAAGTATGATGAAGCACTGAGATATTTGTTTGAAGTATCTGACCAGCAAGAAGAGCTGACGAAGTTTATACAGGAGCATTTTGAAGATGACGGTGTGGCGGGTCTGCTGCTTGGCAAAGTCAGCCGTGGCAAGGAACTCGATATTGAAGTAACGATTGATTCCAAAAGCATCATGCGTCATTTCCCAGACAGCTTGGATCGCCATGATATCGTATTGCTGCTCGGTAATTTGATCGAAAATGCGTTCGATGCACTTGCCACGTCCAACGTGGAACAAAAAACAGTGTTTATTAGTGTCGAACATGATGACGAATGGTTCTCCATTCTAGTTGAAGATAACGGATGCGGGATATCAGAAGAAACGAAGGCTCGCATCTTAGAACAAGGATTCTCAACCAAACAAGGCGAGCATCGCGGCATGGGACTTTATTTGTTAAATGCCATTTTGATCAAAGGCAAAGGTGAGCTCAGATGTGATTCGACCGAAGGATTGGGTACGGCGATGGAGATTATTTTCCCAATGAGAGAAGAGGTGTAACATAGTGATGGCTAATAAGGATAACATACACGTGCTGCTCATCGAAGATGATCCGATGGTACAAGAAGTGAATCGAATGTTTATCGAACAAGTAGAAGGATTCAAAGTAGTTGGCAAAGCTGGCAATGGTGTTGATGGCTTGCGGTTGATTGAGGAGCTGCGGCCCGATATTGTTTTCCTCGATATATTCATGCCTTCCTTAGATGGGATCGGTACGCTGCAGCAAATTCGCGCAATATCCTTGCCTGTAGATGTGATCGTCGTAACAGCAGCAACCGATACGGAGACACTTCGCACGATGATAAGATATGGCGCAATTGACTATATCATTAAGCCTTTCAAGCTAGAGCGGGTCAAGCAAACACTAGAACGCTATCGATCTAGAGCACATCTGCTGGAGCAGGGTAAGCTGATAACTCAAGAAGCCGTCGATGAAATTCTGCTCAGCAGCGAAGGACTCAAAGAGATCGGCCATGAAGCTCCTGAGACTCCAAGTTCTCTTCATATGAACGCCGATCTGCCGAAGGGCCTTAATCCCAATACGTTGAAACAAGTGCTCAAAGTGATGAGCGGCCATGATGGAACGATGTCTGCGGAAGAAGTCGCGGAAAGCGTCGGTATTGCTCGGGTAACAGCTCGAAGATACCTCGAATATCTGGAGAAAATAAACGTTGTGTACCTGGAAGTCAACTACGGCGGCATTGGCCGTCCGGTCAACCGTTATGTACTGCGTCATGAACAAAAAGACCAAAACAAGCAAAAAGCTTGAAAAAATAGAAAAACACCGCTTCGTATGGTGAGAGTGAAGGCCCTCTCGATTGCATTCTAATCATACTGTTCAATACTTTTTTTCAACAGACTAAGGACTAGATCCCGTAATTCTACAGGGGCTATGACCTTCACCTCAGGTCCGCATTTGAGCAATTTACGTGATAGGAAAGGCAGTTCCTCAATTGGAACTTGCCCATTCCATTCATTATTTTGGATACCTTGAAAAAGAGGTTCAGACTGCGCGATTCTCACCCCCATATCCGTAAAATGCAATACAACTTCCATGCTTTCCCGTTCATCAGACATCGCGAACCATTCATGTAGAGTAGGGACGGAGGGGTCTGTTTGCTCCAAAACGTTCAGCTCTTTCATTCGATCTACACGATAAAGAATAATCCTTAGATTCCGCTTTGCTGGCATGTACCAGAATCCATTTTCAAAATAAATGCCAAATGGGTAAGCTTGCGTACGCTTGATGCCACTTGCGGATAGATAGGAGAACACAATTTCTTTTTTATCCATCGCTGCTTGTAGGATCTTGGTTGTAAAGGGCGCAGGTTCAGCAGGTTGATGCTGGATAAACGCAATATGCTGCTTCATTTGATCAATCGAATCTTGAACATCGGATGGTAACCCTGCATAGTACTGCTCTGCTAGATGGGAGCGAATAGATTCGTACGGAAAGTCTTGCACCTTCTCTAAATACTGGATCATCAAAAATAACCCAAAAGCTTCATTCTGATTCAGCTGCAGCGGCGGTAAAATTCGGTTAGGCAGTACGCGGTAACCCCCGTGCGGACCTACATCTGTATATAGCGGAAAGCCAATTTGCTGTAAATAATCGAGATCGCGCTGAATGGTGCGAATCGATACTTCAAACCGTTCTGCAAGCTCGCGTGCGGTAAACTTTTTGCGAGAGTCCATCATCTGCATAATGGCTAATCTTCGTTCATTCATATTCTCACCTAACTACGTCATATTTTGTCATAGTTATAGTGTAGCATAAGGATCAGAAGGGAGCGATGAAGATGAAAAATAATAAAGTTGTGTTATATGTTGCAATGAGTCTGGACGGTTATATCGCGAGGTTAGATGGAGCAATCGATTGGCTGCTTGAAGTGGAAGGTGACGGCGGGGACAACGGATACGGAGCCTTTTATCAGACAGTCGGAACTGTAGTCATGGGACGGAAAACCTATGAGGAAATACTTACACTTTCGGAGGAATTCCTCTATGTAGGTAAGCCATGCTACATTCTTTCCAGATCCGAGCAACCTCCAGCTCCACATGTCATGTTTACATCAGAATCTGTGGAGACGCTTATTCCTAAGCTAAAAGAAGAAGCCGATGGCGATGTTTGGATCGTTGGCGGTGGTCAAATTGTTCAAGCTTGCTTAGAAAAAGGGCTCATTGACGAAATCGAGATCGCCATCACCCCTAATATCTTGGGCGAGGGTATTCCACTCTTTCCCCAAGGAACGGTAGAGAGTAAATTCCATTTGGTCAAAACTGAGCAGGTCGGTCAGCTTGTGATTGTACACTATACAAAGTAATGCGTCCTCGAATTAGACATACAACTTATTGAGCAACAAAAAACCAGCCTGCCCCTTGAAGGGATAGGCTGGTTTGCATGAATATATTTTTAAGCTTAGCTGGCTTAATCTTATTGATAACCCCAGATCATCGTAAACAGTGTACCGAAGATCGTAACAAGACCTACGAACAAGGCGTAAATGATGTTGAGGTACAACGATTTCTTCTCTTTAGACTCATCAACGTGCATGAACACGAACAGCTGTAATGAAGCTTGAATGATCGCACATACAATCAGAATCCCCATACCTACAGCAGCCGGCATGTCGTAGAAAACAACGGCAAGAGCAACAATGGAAAGGATGAGAGAGAAGATATAACCCATCACATGACGAATCGGGAATAGTTGTTTCATCATCTTTACATCATTCCTTTCAGATAGACGAAGCTGAAGATAAAGATCCAGACAACGTCTAAGAAGTGCCAGTACAAGGAGAAGATAAAGGATTTATTCGCCGTATCCGGGTTAAATCCACGACGCTTCACTTGAATCAGAATACCAAGTCCCCAGAAGAGACCGAAGGTAACGTGCGCACCGTGGGTGCCAAGTAATACGAATAAGCTAGATAAGAATGCACTTGTCTGAAGCGTAGCACCATCATGAATGTAAGTGATGAACTCGCTGATCTCTACAGTCAGGAATCCAAGTCCAAGCAGCAGGGTGATGGAGAAGAACACCATCATCGGCTTTTTCAAACCAAGTCGCATACTGTGAATCGCGAGCCCACAAGTGAAACTACTTGTTAAGAGCAAGAATGTTTCCATGATGACGCCTTTAATTTCAAAAAGTTCAAAGCCAGTTGGGCCCGTACCTGTGCGATTCCAAAGCGTAAAATAGACAGCAAATAATGTGGAGAATAGTGCAATTTCAGCGCCTAGGAACAACCAGAATCCGAAGATTCGGTTGCTGTTTTCTTCGGTTGAATATTCAAGCGGCAAAGTGTCATCGATTTTCATGCTTGATCACCTCGCAATTTCTTTTCTGTCTTTGTGATTTCATCTACCGAAACATGATAACCATGATCACGCTCAAAGGAGCGGTAAGCCATTAGGATAAATAAGATGACGGCAGTAATAATGGCAGGTGTCCACCAGCTAAATACGAGGAAGAAGCCAAGGAAGAAGAACACCACACCTAGAACAAACGGCTGTCCGCTATTGTTAGGCATATGAATAGGTTCATATTTTTTACCTGCATAAAGGGACTTTTTGTTCTTTTTCGCAAACCAGAAGGAATCCAAGCCATCGACAACAGGTGTGATAGCAAAATTGTAATGCGGAATGGGGCTTGGTGTGCTCCACTCCAAGGTACGAGCATCCCATGGGTCGCCGTTCGTATCTCTTGGTGCGTAGCGGAAGCTCCAGTAAATGTTGTATACGAGAATCGCGAAACCAATTGCAAGACCAACTGCACCGATGGTTGCGATTAAGTTCAGTGGACCAAAGCCTGTGCTCTCTGAGTACGTGTACATCCGGCGTGTCATACCGTTAAGACCAAGGAAGAACAACGGCAAGAATGCCACATTGAAAGAGATAGCAATGAACCAGAAGGCAAGTTTACCTTGACGTTCATTTAATCTAAATCCGAATACTTTCGGGAACCAGTAGTACATACCCGCAATTACTCCAAACACAGTACCTGGAATAAGCACGTAGTGGAAGTGAGCAACTAGGAACATGGTATTGTGGTACTGGTAGTCAGCGCTTGCCATCGCAAGCATAACACCGGTTACCCCGCCGATTGTAAAGATCGGAATGAAAGCTAGGGTGTACAGCATCGGGGTGGTAAAGCTGATCTTTCCTTTTTGTAAGGTAAATAACCAGTTAAATATCTTAACCCCGGTTGGAATTGCAATGGCCATCGTTGTGATGGAGAAGAATCCGTTAACCATCGCGCCGTGACCCATTGTGTAGAAATGATGGGCCCATACAAGGAACGAAAGCAAGGAAATGGCAACCATACTGAAAACCATCGATTTGTAGCCGTAAAGATTTTTCTTCGAGAATGTCGAGACGATTTCACTATAAATACCGAATGCAGGCAGGACAACGATATAAACTTCAGGATGTCCCCATACCCAGAATAGGTTTGCCCACAGCATATCCATACCGCCATTGGCCATTGTGAAGAATTGTCCTCCAAAAATACGGTCGATCATCATCAGTGCAAGTGCCACAGTCAAGACTGGGAAAGCGAATAGGATAATGACGCAAGTAATAAGGGAAGACCATGTGAACATCGGCATGCGCATGAGCTTCATACCAGGTGCGCGCATTTTGAGGATGGTCACAATAAAGTTAATACCGGTCATGAGTGTACCCAGACCTGAAAGCTGTAACGCTAGGCTGTAATAGTTATTGCCGACAGTCGGGCTAAATTCTAGACTCGCTAGCGGGAAATATGCCGACCAACCAGCATCTGGTGAACCGCCGATAATAAATGAGACGTTAAATAGCATAGCCCCTGCAGCGAACAACCAGAAGCTGACTGCGTTCAGACGAGGGAAAGCGACGTCACGCGCACCGATTTGCAGTGGAATGACGACGTTCATGAGACCCAAAATAAATGGCATCGCCATGAACAAAATCATAATAACCCCGTGGGTTGTAAATATTTCGTTGTAGTGCTGTGCATCTAAAAATTTCATATCGGGTGCGGCAAGCTGTGTACGCATCATTAATGCATCGATGCCACCACGTAATAACATCACAAGCGCAGAAATAATATACATGACGCCAATACGCTTATGGTCAACGGTTGTGAGCCATTCTTTCCACAAATATCCCCATTTTCTAAAATAGGTAAGACCTACGACAATCGCGATGGCAGCAACGATCATACTGATCATAGCGCCAATGATCATTGGCTCGGTCGCTATAGTAAATCCACTCGGTTTCATTGAGGTGTAACTCCTTTCTAAGCGGTTCTTGTTCTATTGATGCGAGTGCTGATTCTCGGTTTTTGGTTCCGATTTAGGCTGAGTATCGTGGTTCATATTTTTCATATCTTTCATGTCTTCTCCACCATGGTTATGCCCAGCATGTTCGCCTTCTGGCGGTGGGCTGAAGCTAAGGTGTGTGGAGGAGAATGTTTTGCGTCCAACTTGCGTAGCTTCGAGTATTTGATTGAATTCGGATTCGGACAACGGAGGTGCTGTCTTTTTCACTTCATCTACCCATTTGCTGTAGTCCGCTGATGACATCGCTAGCACTTCAAAGTCCATGTTCGCAAAGCCTTTACCCGAGAAGTTGGCGTTTTTACCAAGGAATGATCCTTGATGTTCAGCAACCAAATTCAATTTATTGACCATGTCGCTCATCGCGTATTTTTGACCACCAAGCTGTGGAATCCAGAAACTGGAGATCGGTCCATACGAGTAGAGACGGAATTCAATAGGTCTGTTTGTAGGGATGTTCAGGTAGTTAACAGTCTCAATGCCTTCTTCTGGGTAGCTAAAATGCCATTTCCAGTTCGAAGTAGCCGCATAGATAACCATTGGCTTTTGATCTTGATAATCCTTTGGAACGGCTTCTACCTCATTGGTCGTACGAACTGTAATGACGGATAGAATAACGACAATAATGACAGGAATAGCAGTCCATGTCATCTCTAACCATTTGCTTCCCTCGACGTGCGGAGGTTCATAACCAGCTTTAGCTTTGGAAGCGCGGTACTTGATTAGCATATAAACAAACAATACGTAAACCACTAGGAGTACGCCAGCCATGATGTACATGGAGATAATAATGGTGTTGGATTGTGTCTTCGCGACGGGTCCTTTTGGATCAAGTACGGCTAGCGAGGATTCACAACCTGTTAGAAGGACAACAAGTGCGATAAGAAATAGAGATAGCGCTCCTCTTTTTTTCATCAAGAAACCCCTTTCTTTGAGCGTTTAAAATGTTGGTTGCATTAATTGGGTTCACTCATTCATCCGTATATCTTAGTAACTATTCGAAGTAAAAACAAACAACATAGTCATCCATATCTGACATATATATCTAATAAACATGTATAAATGGAAGGTCGGAAAAGTGGTTTTTCTCCAAATGTCCTTAAAATCACGTAAGAAACGCCAAATTCGCCGATTTTGATTTTTGTTCATAAATGTGAATTTAATATCATAGTTCAATTTTTCGCCATGATTTCGTTGGTACATAAGGGAAATTGACATAATTTTATTAAAATTATGAATGATGTGTAGACACATAATAGCATGTTAAATTTTGCTTACTAAATGACATAAATCATCGTTTTTCGGCCCTATTTGCTTCTAAAATCACATAAATTTAATAGAAATTTTAGACAAAACAGATAGTAATTCGGTATACTGGAAATGGGTGATGTTTACATGGAGAAAACCGGTCTTAGAAAAGAATTTTGGCTGGATGCAAGAGTACTTTTTATATCGATTATGTTTGTGATTTATACCGCAGCGGCATGCCTCAAGCTTCAGGTTTGGACGCCTCTTGCTCTCGTTGCTGGGGTTGTATTGTTTTTTTGCGCAGAATACTTTATTCACCGATTTTTACTTCACGCTGCAGCGATTAAATTGATGCCAAGTGCAATTAAAGGGCATGATCTGCATCATAATGATCCTACGAATATGAAGTTTTTGTTGACGCCGAACACGTATAACGTCCCGTATCACGGGTTGCTGTGGATTGCACTTATCCTTATTTGGGGTGATTTTTATCTGGCAAGCGCGATGATGGTCGGTTTTTGCGCTTATCATCTGGTGTATGAGTGGACGCATTTTGTATCACATCGTCCTATTGCACCACGAACGGCTTTGGGTCGGTGGATGAAGAAGGTGCATCTGCTCCATCATTTTAAAGATCCCGATCAATGGTATGGGGTGACACACCCGGTGTTCGATAAAGTGATGCAGACCAATAAGCTCGATCAATCCCATACGCAGCAATCAACAGACAAGCATACCTCCATGTAGGGGTATGCTTGTTTTGTGATAGAGAATACCGTTAAACTGGAGAAAATGACATGAATGATACCGGGAGGACCTATGCTGCAGAAATTTGGTTTTTCTCAATATGAAAGTCAAGTATATGAAGCGCTTGTTACGAGCGAGGAACCGATGGATGCAACTCAGATTGTGAAATATTCTGGCGTTCCCAAATCGAAGATTTACGAAGTGCTGACGCGGATGATCGATAAAGGCATGCTGATGGATTCGGTGTCTGAGAAGAAGAAGCTCTATACGGCTTTACCCTCTGCGATTGTCATTGAGAAGTTAACCGCGGAGTTTCAAGATAATATTAAGAAGCTGAAGCAGCAGACTGCAAAGCGCGCATTCGCAGATGATCGAGTATGGAGCTTGAAGATCGATTCGTCGATTCGCGCACAAAGTCTAGAGCTCATTCAATATGCACAGGAATCGATTCTATTCTCAGCGTGGAATGATGATTATACGGAGTTTCTGCCGCTGCTTGAGGCGCAGGAACGTAAAGGAATTAATGTCGAAGCGCTTGTCGTGGGTAAGATGCAGACTAGCCTAACGAACATCAAGACGCTTATCCCACAGGACGAGCATGGTCTGGAGCGTTATCGGTTAATCGTCATTGATGATCGAGAAGTGCTGTTCGCAGGGCTTGAGAATCAGAAGTGGCAGGCGATGAAGACCGGGGCGCAGCCGTTCGTGAAATTTTTTAGCGAGTTCTTCTATCACGATGTGGCGCTGGTGCGAATCACAGATAAATACTACGATCTCTTGATGAACGATGAGGAGATCCGGGCGATTTTAATGAAATTGAAGTATTAAAAAAATAGCGTGTTCAAAAAGTCTGTTAACTTCTTTTTGAACACGCTTGTTTTTTAATTTTTATAGTCGAGATAGAAAGAGGTGACTAGAACGGTATTATCGTTTAATTTTCCCTCTACTATATTCTCGGATTTGATGGATATGCGATAAAGACCGGTTGAGGGCAATGTGATCTTTTGCGTGAAAAATTCTTTATCAAAAATAGTAGTCATGCTTGTTAAAAATGTGAAAGAAAATCCATTCCAATATTCAACTTGTAATTCAAGGTGGTCACCTACGGCTGAAGAAACAGTACCTTTGAGGGTAAAGGTTGAATCAGTGGTACGTGTATAACCTGTTGTAGGGTTTGTTAATATGATCTTGCTAAACTTATCAAAAGGCTCATTCTGTGGTAATTGGATGATTAGCGGATAATTCTCATAGGGACTTAGATTTAAAGTAGTTGGATCGTACTGGGACTGATATAGAGGACTGGGATATAGCTGAGTCTGTTTGTTTTTGAGTTGTTTGATAATTGTAACTGCCTCGGCACGTGTTAAGTAATCATGGGCTTCGTAGCCCTCAACTGTGGGACTTGTTTTTCCATGTACAAGTCCGCTGTCCAATAAAAACTGGATCGCATCATCCGTTTCATAGTTTCTTCCATTGGCATTTGTGATAATTTTAGCTGCCTGACTGCGTTGAAGTGTGACGTTAAACCTAGCACTACCCTTTGGTGCTCCAGGTAATTCACCTAATTTGCTTGAAGGAGGTACAATGGTATTCCAACCCATGATGCCGGCGTATCTCAAATAAGGACCTAGCCGGTCATCGTCTTCTGTCTGTGGTAATTTGTCTTTCGGGACATATGCGCGAATGAGCATCGATAGGAATGCGACTTGTCCAACAATCTGATTAGGTTTAAAAGTACCATCAGGATATCCTGACACAATGTCTTGCTCTTGCGCCCATACAATGGATTCATATGCCCAATGCTCCTTCGGAACATCTGTGAATGTGGTTTCTTTGCCTAGCGCTGAAACTGGCGATAAGCTAATAAACAAAAGGATAATCAGACTGATCGTGGTGAGGTTGCGTAGTTTTCTTTTTATCAAAATAACAGCCTCCTCCTGGTTCGGTTAAATGTTAGACACATTTCCTACATAAAAGTTGCAACCAGATTGAAAAAACGGAGCTCCGCTTGTGCGGGGCTCCGTTTTGCTAGGCAGGAACTGTATTAATTTTCGACGGCAATTGAAGCTTGTGCAGGCTGTTTGCTGCGAGATACGGCTTGGATAGGCCTTGTAATGGAGTAGACGGCAATCAGTAGTGTGAAGACAATAATGCTGCCGCCAACCCAAGGGTTCGCCGTAACGGAATAATGCTGAATGACAAGTCCGCCGATGGAAGAACCTGATGCTATACCAAGGTGGAGCGCTGAGTTGTTCAATGTCTGCTGAATTTCAGCGGAATCCGGTGCGGATTCAATTAAGTAGTTCTGAATAGCAGGTGTGATTGCCCAGCTTAAACCACCCCAGAGTACCATGACGACTAAGAATACATACAGGGAGTTCGTAACGAGCGGCAGCACACAAATGGCGACTAAGAATGCGGAAATAATGACCACAATACTTTTCGTAGAGCCCCATTTATCGACCAACCATCCCCCGAATCCACCACCAGCAACTGCCGATAAGCCGAAGATGAAGTAGACAATCGTGATCCAAGACGCATCAAGATGCAAGGTTGTGATTAAGTAAGGCGTTAAATACGCGTAAAGTGTCAAATGCCCAGTCAAAAATAGCAAGGAAGTCAATTGTGCAGTTAAGATTTTACGGTTTTTAAGTGTTCCCAGCTGTTTCCACAAGGGGATTGCTGTTGGCTTAACCGGAATCGGCGCAAGCAAGAAATGAATACCGACCATGACAACGAGCGTTAGAATTGCAACTAAAAGGAACGGAGCACGCCAGTCGTAGGCGTTACTCAGCACAAGTCCAAGTGGTACGCCGAGCACGAGTGAACCGCTGATTCCCATATAAATGGTTCCGATCGCGCGGGCGCGATAGGCGGTCTGAACAATTTGTGAGGCAACGGTGACACATAAGACGACGAGCAGGGAGCCACTTGCCGCAGAGACGATTCTCGATACCATCAACATATTGTAATTAGGGCTCAAGAATGCCAGCACATTCCCCAAGCAAAAAGCACCTAATGTGAAAATAAGCAGCTTTTTACGTTCGATTCGGGTTGTGATGGCGAATAGAATGGGTGCAGCAATCGCAAAAGCAACCGAGAATACGGTGATGAGCTGCCCCGCCGCACTAACCGATACATTCAAATCCGCTGCAATTAAATCCAGCGTTCCTCCGATAATTAATTCTACCGTTCCTACAACAAAGGCTGCGATAGCCAGCATATATACACGACGATCCATATTTTTTTGAACACTCCTTCTTTACCTTAAAAGGTTACCACCGTAATGGTAACCTTATTTGATCGATATCGCAAGCCCAAATTATGAGAGAAGAAGGCGCTTTTTAAATCCGTCTATGAAGCTAGTAATTGACGCTAAAACTTCCAGTATTTTTATATATTGTGACAAACAGCTGAAAATTAATGTTTAATATCCTCCACTTGATATACTTTGTGACTTTTGTCACAATAAAAATCCGGTTTATTTGTTAAAAGTATCACAAGGGGATTTTTTCTTATTAAAATATTCTCTGTATTACCGGGCAAGCAGCACACAACCCGTAATCGACAATAACTTAAATCACTGAAAAATATGGGGTTGTCAGCTAAAATGTATCACCTTTAGATCATGTGCTGAAATTATGAGAGAAAGAGGGAAGGGAACCATGGATCCGATTTTAATATCACGTCTTCAATTCGCATCAACGACCATTTTCCACTTTATCTTCGTACCCATCTCAATTGGTCTTGCGTTACTAATTGCGTTGATGGAAACGATGTATGTCATTAAAGGGGATGAAAAGTACAAGAAATTGGCGAAGTTCTGGGGGCATTTTTTCCTCATTAACTTTGCGGTCGGTGTTGTAACGGGCATTCTGCAAGAGTTCCAGTTCGGTATGAACTGGTCGGATTACTCGCGATTTGTCGGTGACGTTTTCGGTGCACCACTAGCGGTTGAAGCTTTATTAGCATTTTTCCTGGAATCAACATTCCTTGGTTTATGGATATTCGGTTGGGAGCGTTTATCGAAAAAATTGCATTTGATGTGCATCTGGCTCGTATCCATTGGAACAATTATATCCGCGTTCTGGATTCTAGCTGCGAACTCGTTCATGCAAAGACCTGTTGGCTTTGAGATGAATAATGGTCGAGCAGAGATGAATGACTTTTTTGCCTTAATTGGTAATGGTCAACTGTGGTGGGAATTCCCGCATACGGTGTTCGGCGCATTCTTAACAGGTGCTTTCCTGATTGCAGGTATTAGTGCTTGGAAATTGCTGAAGAAACAACAAGTAACGTTTTTCAAAAAATCTTTTAAAATTGCAATCATTATTGCACTGATTTCATCGATTTCAGTTGCACTTTTCGGTCATAAACAAGCGGAATACTTGATTCATACACAGCCAATGAAAATGGCAGCAAGTGAAGGTCTATGGGAAGATAGTGAGGATCCGGCACCTTGGACCGTATTCGCAGCAATCGATCCCCATAAGCAGCAAAATTCGGTATCACTTAAAGTTCCTTACTTGCTGAGTTTCCTATCCTATGGAGAGTTCTCCGGTCAGGTTAAAGGGATGAAGACACTTCAAGCCGAATATGAACAGAAATATGGACCAGGAAATTACATTCCACCTGTACGTACAACTTTCTGGAGTTTCCGTATTATGATCGTAGCGGGATGCGCGATGATTTTACTCAGTATGTATGGGGCTTATCTGGCATGGCGTAAAAAGCTGGATCAAAACAACAATTGGTACTGGCGTCTAATGATCTGGTCTATCTCACTACCATTTATCGGGAACACGGCGGGTTGGATCATGACTGAGATTGGTCGTCAGCCTTGGACGGTATTTGGACTAATGAAGACAGCCGATTCGATTTCTCCAAATGTGAGCGCAGGCTCGATGTTATTCTCATTCATTGCTTTTACACTGATTTATACGGTTCTAGGCATTGTCCTTGTGTATTTATTCCTACGTGAGATTAAGAAGGGTCCGGATGGACATCATCAAAAAGATCACAAGCAATCTAACGATCCATTCGATAAGGAGGAACCTCAATCATGCTAACATTACCTGAATTGTGGTTTATTCTGGTCGCTGTATTATTCGTTGGCTTCTTCTTCCTAGAAGGATTCGACTTTGGTGTTGGGATGGCGACGAAGCTGCTTGCTCGAACAGACGGTCAGCGTCGCGTGTTAATTAATTCAATCGGTCCTTTCTGGGATGCGAATGAAGTATGGTTAATTACAGCGGGTGGGGCTATGTTCGCGGCTTTCCCGCATTGGTATGCAACGTTATTCAGCGGTTTCTATGTTCCACTTGTATTCGTTCTACTTGCATTAATTGGACGCGGTGTTGCGTTTGAATTTAGAGGTAAGGTATCAGCAGATAGTTGGAAAAATACATGGGATTGGGTGATTTTCTTCGGAAGTTCACTTCCTCCGTTCTTATTCGGTGTCGTATTCGCTTGTCTAATTCAAGGGCTTCCAATCGATCAGAATATGAATATGCAAGCAGGACTATTCGATGTTGTTAATGCGTACACGGTTGTAGGCGGCCTTACGGTGACGGTTCTATGCTTGGTGCATGGTTTGATGTTTACAACTCTACGAACAGTGGGAGAATTACAAGAGCGGGCACGTGTTATGGCTAAAAGATTACTCTTACCGCTCGCTGCCCTACTTGTGACATTCGTTGTGATGACGTACTTCATGACGGACGTGTTCGAAGCTCGAGGCGGTATTCTAACGGCAATTGGTATCCTAGGTGTTATCGTGTATATCTTAACTGGTGTATTCATGTCGAAAAAACGTGATGGTTGGGCGTTCGGGATGACAGGAGCCATTATTGTTCTTGCGACAGCTTCGATCTTTGTGGGCTTGTTCCCACGACTTATGATTAGTTCGATTGATCCTTTGTTTAGCTTAACGATTACAAATGCAGCTTCAGGGGCATACTCGCTCAAAGTGATGACGATTGTGGCGTTAACGCTGCTCCCGTTCGTGCTGGGGTATCAGATTTGGAGTTACTTCGTTTTCCATAAACGGATTAATGAGAAGGAGCATATGGAGTACTAATGGGTAGAAACTTGCTCGGATATAAAGGGATCAAACCGATCCTCTTCCTCATCACGATCATCATTCTCGTGCAAAGCTTTTCTATACTTTTTCAGGCAAAATGGTTGGCGGATGCATTATCCGCCCTTTTTGCTGGGGAGTCATTAAGCGAGCAGACGGGCACAATTGCTCTGTTTATGCTCGCTTTTTTTATACGTCAGGTTATGGGTAATCTGCAGCAAAAAATCGCTTATCGCTTTGCAGAGGTAACTGGGATTTCTTTACGTAAGAAGTTGATGGAGAAATTGTTCCATCTTGGACCTCGGTTTGCACAGACAGCTGGAACGGGTAATTTGGTGACCCTCGTACTGGAAGGTGTGACCAAGTTCCGAACGTATTTGGAGTTGATCATCCCGCGTATGATCAGCACTTCAGTTACACCTGTACTTATTCTGGCGTATATCTATATGCAGGATGTGACGGCGGGTGTCATTCTGACGCTTGCCATGCCAATCTTGATTGTGTTCATGATCTTAGTCGGTCTAGCTGCGAAGAAGCAAATGAATGAGCAGTGGGAGTCGTATCGGAAGCTGTCGAACCATTTTGTCGACTCGCTTCGTGGGCTTGAGACTTTGAAGTTTCTTGGGCAGAGTCGCAACCATAGTAAGACGATTGGGAAAGTAAGTGACAGCTACCGCTCAGCAACGATGCGAACGCTAAAAGTTGCCTTTTTATCCTCATTCGCGCTCGATTTCTTTACGATGTTGTCTGTGGCTTCAGTGGCGGTGAGTCTGGGCCTGCGCCTCGTTAACGGTAATATGACGCTAATGACTGGACTGACGATTCTGATTCTAGCGCCGGAGTATTTCCTGCCTGTTCGGATGGTCGGGGCAGATTATCATGCAACCTTGAACGGTAAAGAAGCGGGCGAGGCTATACAAGCGATTATTGATGAGCCGGGAGAAGAGCAGGCGGTGATCAATGAGGATTTAGTATGGACGAACGATAGTTCAATGGTGTTAGACGGGATTGGTGTTGTGCACGAAGGCAGCGGCAGGCCATCCATTCAAGATGTTTCCCTGCCATTATCGGGTATGAACAAGATCGGTATCGTTGGAGAAAGTGGAGGGGGAAAGTCCACACTTATTGATGTACTGGGTGGATTTCTTCGACCTACATCGGGCCGTATTCGCATCAATGGCAACGAGTACAGTTCGCTAACGAGTGAGAGTTGGCAAAAAAAGACGACGTATATCCCGCAGCATCCGTACATTTTTAGCGGATCACTTGCAGATAACGTTCGCTTCTATCACCCCGAGGCGTCGATGGAAGAAGTGAGTAAAGCTGTTGAAGCTGCCGGGCTTACCAAATTAGTTGCAAGCTTGCCTGGTGGTGCTGAAGAAGTAATTGGCAATGGCGGTCGTATGCTCAGTGGAGGGCAAGAGCAGCGTGTAGCGTTAGCGCGGGCCTTTCTCAGTCAGCGTTCGGTGATCTTGTTGGATGAGCCAACGGCGCATCTTGATATTGAGACCGAGTACGAACTGAAAGAGACGATGCTTGAGTTATTTTCGAATAAACTCGTGTTTCTTGCGACGCATCGCTTACATTGGATGCCGGATATGGACTGGATTATCGTCATGGATCAAGGCAAGGTAGCAGAGATGGGGACGCATGAGCAGCTAATGGCAAGTAAGGGCGTTTACTATGAGATGGTTGCCCTGCAATTGGAGGGGATATCATGAACCGGGAACAATGGATACTTCCTTATGTGAGAGCGTATTTCTGGCGTTTTGTCATTATTATTGCCCTTGGTGCATTGACCTTATTGTGTGCGAGTATGCTCACTTTCACATCGGGCTTTCTTATCTCGAAGTCAGCGTTAAGGCCAGAGAACATTCTGATGGTGTATGTTCCAATTGTGCTTGTGCGTACGTTCGGAATTAGTCGCTCAGTTGTTCATTATGTGGAGAGGCTAGTGGGACATGACGCGGTGCTGCGAATCTTATCGCAAATGCGCGTACGTTTGTATCGGATTCTAGAGCCACAGGCGCTGTTTATTCGTTCCCGTTTCCGTACAGGCGATATTCTCAGCGTGCTAGCGGATGACATAGAACATTTGCAAAATGTGTATATTCGCACTATTTTCCCATCTGTCATCGCTGCCTTGATGTATGCCGTATATGTTGGTGTGATAGGCTGGTGGGATTGGCAGTTCGCGCTCGTAATGGCAGCGTTTCTACTCATTCTGATCGTTGTACTTCCTTGGGTATCGCTCGTCGTTACGATTAAGAAACAGAAGCAGATGAAAGCAGGTCGCAGCGGGTTGTATCAAAAGCTGACAGATGCTGTGCTCGGTATTAGCGATTGGAAAATTAGCGGTAGATCGGCACAATTTCTGGATACGTATGAGTCTGATGAATCGCATGTTACGAAGGTGGAACGTTCGCTAAGCAGTTGGGGCAGATGGCGAAATATGATCGCGCAAGGTGTGGTCGGATTGATTGTCGTCACACTTATTTATTGGACGGGGCAGCAATATGCGGATGGTAAAATGGCGGTTACATTCATCGCGGCATTCGTGCTCGTGACCTTCCCGATTATGGATGCCTTTATTCCGATATCCGAAGCCATTGAAAAAATACCCCAATATCAGGATTCGCTAACACGATTGAATGCGATTAATGAGCCTGTCGGGGACGGGGCAACCCATGGTGCTAGGAATGACACTGATGTCAGTACGATTAGCGATGAAGTGCTAAACCAAGCGAAGCAACAAGCGGATATTCATATCCAACATGTTCGTTTTGCTTATGAGGCTCAGGCTGTTGCTGGTGTGGACGATGGGCAGCAATTGTGGAGCGTTGATGATGTATCGCTGGATATCCCGCAAGGGAAAAAGATTGCGATCATCGGTCGTAGTGGCGCTGGTAAATCGACGATATTGAAGCTCATTCAAGGTGCAATTTTGCCAGTGAGCGGGGAAGTGAGCATCAATGGATTGCCAGCCGATTCTTATGGTGAGAGCATTCCAAGTATTATTTCTGTGTTGAATCAGAGCCCGCATTTATTCGATACGACAGTTGCCAATAATATGAGACTTGGTAGACGTAGCGCTTCAGATGAGGAGATCGCAGCGGTTGCCGAGCAGGTTCGGCTGGGTACCTTAATTGATTCCTTACCAAATGGGTATCAGACGCAAATGCAAGAAGCAGGGAAACGGTTCTCGGGTGGAGAACGGCAGCGTATTGCGCTTGCTCGTGTCCTGCTCCAGGAGACACCGGTGGTCATACTTGATGAGCCGACGGTTGGACTTGATCCACGGACGGAACGTGAATTACTGCGGACGATGTTCCAGACCATGGAGGGTAAATCGTTAATCTGGATTACGCATCATCTGGTCGGAGCAGAGCATATGGACGAAGTGATTTTTATGGAGGATGGCAAGATTGAGATGCGGGGAACACATGAGCAGCTGATGGAGAAATTCCCGCGTTATCGTAATTTGTACCATTTGGATCGGCCGAGTGTGTAAATAAAAATCAGGTCACTGCGGAGAAAAGAAGCACTTCCGGTCGCTGTTGAAATCGTGAAATTTTGATTAGGTTAATGAAGGGATTTCACTCTTTCAAAGGCGATCGCTTCGCTCCTTCAGTGCATCTTTTCTCCTTCGTTCAATTTTTTTTACAGCTTATATATAGCAAAGGCGCCCCTTTCGTCGATGACGAGAGGGGCGCTTTTCTTGCGTACTAGTTAATCAGGTTTCCTTTTTGCAATAAGAAGTAGATGACAGAGGCTGCGGCTTCACGTGTTGTGGATTGTGTTGGTAAGAATAAAGTAGCATCATCTGTTTTCACGCCAGCTATCAGTCCGTTTTCCGTGAGGGTCTTGATACTCTCTTGTGCATAAGGAGCGATGACAGGCATGTCGGCGTATGGTTCGCGACCAGGCAAGCTCTTCGTTGGAACGTTGAGCAGCTTCAGCGTGCGAGCTACCATTACAGCCAAGTCTTGGCGGCTAATAACAGCGTTTGGATCGAACTTGTCATTGCCTACGCCATTGATTAAGCCTGCTTCATAAGCAGCTGCTACAGAACCTGCGAACCAGTCTGTTGGCGTTACGTCCGAGAACTTGGAAGTACCTTTGGCTTGTAAGCCAAGTGCACGAGTAAGCATGGCTGCAAATTCAGCACGCGTTACGTCTTTCGTTGGTGAGAAGGTCGTATCTGTTGTACCGAAGAGCAGGAATTTGTTCGCAAGTCCCTGAATGCGGGATTGTGCCCATGATGTGCTAATGTCCGTAAATGCGACAGGACGTGTTGCCAAGGCATAAGTCGAGAAGCCCGGACGACTGACCGTCACCGTCTTCGTACCATCAAGGTTACGCGTAATTGTGGCTGGAACGCCATTCACGTCATCACCTGTGAGGTACAAGACACCCGCATTATCGGTATTAATGTCGCCTGAAACATTGAATGCACGCTTGATGAAAATTTGTGAAGAGACATCAAGTGGACTTGATGTAGTGCCATTCACCACATTGACTTCGAAAGATACAGGTGTGCTAAGAATTTTAGTGCCCGGAAGTTTACTGGTAAATTTCGCGCTTTGATCATCAGCCGAGCCAATGGTCACGTTGACTCCAGCGCCGGCGGGAACATTCTTCAGTGCGGATACAGGCAGTGCAAGAGACGCTGATCCGTTGCTGATGACAACTGAATTATCCTGATTTCCGCTTTGCAGTTTTGCAACTTGTGCTGGTGTGAGCGTGAAGTTGAGTAATTCATTACCTTTTACTGGCACGTTAACAACGAGAGCTGCAGGTGATTTCGGATTTTTATTTAATGCATTTTGCAGATCGGAATCGGAAACCTTCGCTGTAACGGTATTTCCGCTCTTACTTACTGAAGCATTCACATTCACAACGGCTTGACCTTGATTAACGACGCTCGTAGAGGAGCCATTGCTTGCTGGCGCAGGCGTTGGTGTTGTTGTCGTGCCGCCTCCTGTGCTGGAACCACCACCACCGCCGCCAGTGTTATTATCGCCAGGATTTGGAGTAGGTGTTGGCGTCGTTTTGATTGTTTTTACACCGAAAACTTTTTCGACGGACGAAATAATATCTTTGCCAGCGGCATCCTTAACAACATCACCTTGGCTATCAATTTGTGCACCAAGAACAGATAGAATGTACTGGTTGCCTTCTTTGAGCGTACCTTTAATCTCTTTTCCATCTACAAAATTATAGTAGGTCTCATCAATGTCTTTGAAATTGTATTTTCCAGGTGTTAACATTTTTAATTTCCCAGTGGCAGGATCTCGATCTGTATATTCTCCCATTGTTCCGATGCGTTTTTCATCAAACCCATAAACTTCAACCATAATGAGGTTGTAGTTATTTGCATTGAGTTGGAAGGAGATATCCGTTGTTTTTTGATCTTTAGTACCATTGGTTACGATGTAGTCGTTCGTAAGCGCCATATCTTGCAATGCAAAACCGGTTGTAGGCATTTTAGTACCCACGTTCACGACAAATGGGAGATGAAGCGTTGGATCACCTGCACTTGTAAGCACAACCTCTCCCTCATATACACCATTAACAGCATCGGCATTTGGGTTAACTGTCAGCGAGAATGGCTTCGTCTGACCTGCGCCAACCGTAATTTGATTGCCGTTATCGAGTCCGCCAAGTACGGCAGTAATCTTGTTTATATCTGGTGTATCGATTGGCTTAGCAGGATCAGAAGTGACCTTCTCGTGCATCTTGATCGATGCAGCGTAGCTTACAGATTTTCCAGAGATATTTTTCAGTTGAAGCTTTTCTAATTTACCAGCTTCACCTGCTTTCATAAGGCCAAAGCTTGCACTGGAGTTGTAGTTGGTGACCTTTTGCTTAACTAAGTTTTTATCCAAAATTTCAATGGAATCAATCGTTTGCAGCAAAGCAGGTGTTTGCAAGGCATTCTTGATGTTAACCCGACCAGCACCTTGCGAGTATACATCGTACATGACACCTTTGGTGTTGGAGATCTGTTCAGATGTATTGGCTAACGCAGCACGAACATCAAACGGTGTCCATTCCGGGTGTTTTTGTTTCAAGAGTACAGCTAAACCAGCAACGTGAGGAGTTGCCATACTTGTTCCGCTGATACGGTCGTATGCTTTGTCGTAAGATGCGTCTGGGAAATATTTTTTGTAAGCAGGCCATGTGGAGAGGATATTAACGCCTGGCGCAGTGAAGTCGGGTTTAATGCTAAAGTTGTTATCGGATTCAGGGCCTCTGGAACTGAATGCTGCCATATCGTCCCCTGCGATAATTGTTTTATTAAACGGTTTATTAAATGTGAATTTGAGCGAAGTACCTGGTGTGCTAGTCAATTCTTTTGCAAGCTTCCGTCCTGCCTTTCCTTCCATGTCAAAGGTAGGGATGAAGTCGAAGTTGTCTCCGATGGAAACATTGGCGAAGGAATCACGACCATTAATATTTTCAGAGAGATCGGGAACGGTTTCGCTTACCTTATTGATTCCATTGAAAATAACAATGGCTTTTGCACCATGACTCTTCGCATTTTTTACTTTATCCACAAATGCAAGAGAACCACGAGATACGAATACCACTTTGTCTTTTGCATTAATACTAGCGTAATCTGGAATGTCACCAAGTCCAGCATATACGGCGTCAATTGGCTCAGAGCCCAAGATGGCTGCAAAATCATCTTTACCCGTTTCCCAACCCATGGTTTGAAGATTGTGGTCGAGGTTAACTGCAGGAGCAGCTAGTTCAGTGATTGGGACTGCAGGTGTTACAGGCGGCGTAGTAGGAACAATAGGTGGAGTTTCTGTGCTAGGCGGTGTAGTAGGAACAATAGGTGGAGTCTCTGTGTTAGGTGGTGTAGTAGGAGCCGTCGGTGGATTCTCGACACCAGGTGGTGTAGAAGGCGGAGTAGTTGAACCGCCACCACCAACAGGTGCTGGATTAGGTGAAGTAGATGGAACAGGAAGGTTCTCATCCTTAGGAGACTTTACAGACTGTGTGTGAACGACAGGAGGGTCTGGGATGATGGGTTTCGGTTCTAATTGGCGAGAAGGAACAATAGGAGTAAGTTCAATCAATGAATCAACATGACTCGGCTTAAGTGCAGCAGGTGGTATAAGAGAGCTCTGAACGGTTGTTGAATAATGGTTAAAAGGACTTGTCACTGCACCAACTGAGATCGCGAGCATCGCTGAAGCGGGTGATCCCATGGAGTAGTAATAAGGACCTTTATCGCCTGCATTACCGCTTGCGACTACAGCCACAACGCCAGATAAGACGGCATTGTTAATCGCCAAAGAATCAGGACTATTCGGGTCTTTAGCACTATCGGAGCCAAGTGATAAGTTAATGACGTTCATGCCATCTTTTACAGCACGTTCGATACCATCAATGACTTGTGCAGAGGAACCTGTTGCTTTGCCTTTGTCATCACGTCCAAGTACTTTGTAATTGTGCATTTCTGCTTCATACGCAACCCCTTTTTGAACGATCTCTGAGGTTGGGTTGGCTGCTCGACCGGCAATGGTTCCCGCAACGTGTGTACCATGGTAGGTACCTACAAAAGGCCTAGCAGGATCTAGATCAGGCTTTTCCTCGTAAGGATCTTTTGTTTTGTAATAGGAGTCATATCCACCAGCGTAAGCATCTTCGAGATCAGGGTGGAAGTAATCAACACCTGTATCGATAACACCGACTTTTACGCCTTTTCCTGTTAACCCATTGGCCCACGCATAATCTGCACCGATCTGTTTAAGCGGTCCATCGTCATATTTGACTTTATCCGTCATCTGTCCTGGCGGATTGTCAGCTGGGATAGCGTAATACGTACTATTCTCGTATACGGATACAACCCCAGGTATGTTGGATAGTTCCTGAATTTGACTCGCAGGAATGGTAATTTCCATGCCATTCAGAACGGTGTCAAATTTGTAATTCGTTTTGAACTGGATGCCTCTGCTGCTCGCTTCTTGCGCAAAAGAAGTCTGCTGAGCGCTGATGCTCGACTTCGTGGATTCGGCTGCCAATGAGCTGATACCGATTTTTGCAGCATAATTTCCTACAGCAATAGGTTGATTACTTAGTTGTACAATAACCCGGATCATCTCAGACGATTTTGATTTTAAGTTCAGACGGGGAGAGATGAATGCTTTTGGTTCCTGAGATTTCAAAATTCGAGTGGATGATTGCTTGGTAAGTTCAATGACTGTTTCAGCCTTCACACTGCTCGTAGATAGTAAGAGGCCATTGGATGCGACTAACGAGAGTGCGAGTGTTAAGAATGATGCTTTCTTAAACATTTTCATTTTTCTCAATCTGTTCCCTCATTTCTTTGGAATTTGAATCCCATTTTGCAACTGTAAAGGATATGTATGGAAAAAATAGGATATGCTATCTTCTTCTATGAAACCCACAAAAACCCTTTTTTGTAAAAATAGGAAAAAATAAAAAGGACACCATCCTTTTGGATGGCATCCCTATTTGCATGTATGAGTTCTAATTCTACTTCATATTAACCTCGTAATTCTTCAACCTTTTCTATAATTAAACGGTGAAGTGCGGAATTTTGAACAATTCCACAGTAATTAACAATCGTTGCACCAAGCCCATTGGTCTGGATGCTTTGCTGCAATTCAACAGCATCAGGGTCATTCGCGTAATCGAATAATAGCGCTGCAGCCATCCCATTAGCAAGTCCCTTAGGTTCGATACCATAGGAGATGGCTTGTACAGCCGGACTCACGAGGCGATCCTTGGGTCCAAGCTTGCGGATAGGGCCGCGGGCAATGCGAGTCACTTCATCTGCTAGGTAAGGATTCTCGAAACGCTCTAATATTTTATGGATATACGCGCGGTGATCATCAGGGTTAAACCCATATTTCTTCACGAGTACAGCACCGGACTCCTCCAGCGCTTCCATTGTCATGCGGCGAATACGATCATCCTTGATAGCATCTGCAATGGTCAGTACACCAAATGTATAGCCCAGATAGGCAGCAATGGCGTGACCGGTATTAACTGTGAACAGTTTACGCTCAATGAATGGTGTTAAGTCGTTAACAAAATGTGCTTTTTCAATCGCAGGTACTTCACCAACAAATGCAGATTGATCAATCACCCATTCAAAAAATGGCTCAACTTCGACAAGCAATTTATCTTCATGCTGTTGATTCGGAACGATGCGATCGACTGCTGAATCGGGAAAACCGACAAATGGCTTAACTTGATCTTGTTCAGCACGAGATAAGGTTTCCATCACATAGCCTTTGAGCGCAGTACTTCCGCCAACCATATTCTCACAAGCGATGATGTTAAGCGGCTTTTGAGATTTGGTTAGACGGTGTAGGATCGCTTTACGAATCGTAGGTGCAATCCGCGCCAAAATGTTGGGCCCGACTGCTGTCGTCACGAGATCCGCATCAGCAATCGCTTCAATTACCGCCGCCTCATCCAGGCTATTTACCCCATGAACACCCGTGACAATGATCTCTTCTTGGCTTTTGTCCGCGATACGCACGACATATTCCTGACGACGATTGATTTCATCAATAATTTCTTGATTCACATCAACGAAGGTTACGCCATAGCCTGCATCTCGAAGCAATAACCCGATAAACCCACGACCAATGTTGCCTGCTCCAAAATGGACTGCGCGCATGCTATTCGCCTCCTTCAATAAGGGCGAGGATATCAGCAGCAGATTTGGCTTGCACTAATTTGTCTACATTCTCTTCTTCGGAAATAAGAATGGCTAGATTCTGGATAATATCGAGATGTTCATCGTTAATCGCAGCAATGCCGAATAGCAATTGTGCAATGTTCCCATCACCAAAGTCTACGCCCCCAGGCACTTGAACGACAGAAATTCCTGTAGATTGGATCGTATGTTTAGCTTCTGAAGTTCCATGAGGAATCGCTACTGCATTGCCCATGTAGGTGGTTGCGATTTCCTCGCGTTCGATCATTTTGCTGATATATCCTTCTGTCACATGACCGGCTTTCACAAGTAATTCACCTGCAAGTGTAATGGCCTCATTTCTTGTTGCAGGTGCAGCATTTAGCATGATTTTCTCTGTAGTTAGGATGTTGTTAGACATTTTCTCCACTCCTTCATGATGGTTGTTCAATTAAAATTTAGTATGGCAAAAATGGTGTAACCGCTCGGACAGCAACTGTTTCATGGCCTGTACATCCTCGGTGTTGAATCGATCAATGTTCTCTCGTTCTACGAACAGGGAACTCAAGAAGCTGAGGACTTCGAGCTGCTCTGGCTGTACGTGAAGCGGGCTAAGCAGCAGCATAATGTGTGTAACAGGCATTGTGCGCTCCTCCATGGATAAGAGGTGCTGTGGCTTTTGCAAGATATGAATCGTAAAGGATGTATGAAGCACAGCTGGATGCCGGCAGTGGAACAGGGCCAGTGTTGAACCCGGAATGCCAAGTCCTCCAAGCTTTTCACGCTCTAAAAGCTGATTCGCCACTTCGTGATTCTGACTCTGTTTAATAACACCCAACTGTTCCATTTGGTCGCAAATTTCATTCATCAGATCCTTCATGCTGAGATCAGGATCTCGAACGGGATAAACGTTAAATCCGTGAACCAAATGGATCGATTCATCCAAGTAGATTTTCATCTGCATCAAACTCGATGAATCCGTAGGAGTCGGTGTAATCATCTGCACCTGCTGCTCTGTGTCGGATTTCACAAGGTGAACGGTGCGAGATTGCAGCAGGGAGCGAATTTTATCGACTTCAATTTGTGTGAGCAAGGGACTGACCAGCACATATTCCGATGTTGGAATGGGCAGCTTTACGGTCGAAATGATCATGTCATAGGCTTGGCGATCAATTTTATCTAGATCAAAGACAGATACATTCTCGATCGTATCGAACTCATGGATTTTGTTGCGAATGCGGCTGGCGAGCATTTTGGATGTTCCGATCCCACTGGAGCAGAACACGAGCGCTCGATATTTTTCATGTCTGGTATCTCTTCGCTCTAAGCTTGCTGCAACATGGATGACAAGGAATCCAATCTCCCCTTCAGGTATTCGTAAGTGAGGCATGACCTGCGTAACGGCCTCTTGCATCAAATCAAAGAGTTCACTGTAATCTTGTCGAATTTGTTCCATATAAGGGTTATTCGTTGGAATCATCTGTTTGACACGGTGTATGGATGGTACCAAATGAGCGATAAACCCTTGCATGAGTACACGATCTGTCGTGAGATTGGTATGCATGCGTTTGTCACAGTATCCGATAATTTCGTATGCCATTGTCGACAATTCAATGTTATCCGCGTCAATCCAGGAATGATCGGTTACACGAGGCTTCGCGCCTTTAATATAAAGTGCGAGCATGTATAACTCGGATTCCGATGGAACAGATGATGTGAAAAGCGCTCGAACTTGCTCGAGAATCATGCGAGCTGTCTCAAGCTCTTGTACACCCATTTCTTCTTGAATTTGTTTGGGTTCTAGCTTTAAAGAACCAGTCATTTCAATACGCTTGATGATCAATGCCAAGTAGATGACAAAATGAACAAATGACGTATCGGCAAACGGTTCAAGCCACTGGGAGTCCATTTCATTTAACAAGCGAACGATCTCTGGCAGCTTGTCTTGGGCGATGAGATCCAGCAATTTGGCAGAAGATGCGGACATTTGCCCGATTTTCTCGACACTTGCAGCACCACCCTGGATGAGCATGAATAACTCAGCTTCTGTAAAATGTTCAAATAACAGTGCAAGCATCGCCTTGCGCTTATCTGCTTCAGAACCTTTTAGCTCAATGCCGTAACCGCGACGGCGAATGAGCAAGAGTTGATACGACTTTAGCCAAGGTTCTAATTGATCTAAATCGCTCGTAATCGTCGCAGGTGTGACTTTAAGCGGATTGGATAAGCTGAACAATTTTACAGGTTCACTAGATTCCAGTAACGTACTTGCAAGGAACGCTTTGCGTTCTGGGACGGTATAGACTTGCACCGATGTGAAGAGCAGGGCATGCGCCAATTGATCCTTATCTGTTGGATCACCGGCAAGTTCCAATCCGACGTTCGTTTTCTTTAATAACCTCAGCTGATAGGGCTGAATAAGCGCGTCAATCTCTTTCAATTCCCGATGGACGGTGCGAGAGCTAATATCCAGCTCATGCGCAATTTCAGCGACTGTCACACTATTTCGATGTAGCAGCAGGAATAGAATCCCACGCTGCCGGGATGGAATATTTAAACCTTTCAAGGTATTGATCACCCTCTAACGATTTGAAAAGATGGAAGGCGGCTTTGCCATCTAAGAGATGAGCCGCTTCCATCTAAATGGATTATGCGTTTTTAAGTTTATTGACCAGCTCATCGTATCTCGGACTGGATAGGAAGTTATCAACCGAGATGTGGTAAGCGTTCGGAACGACTGTTCTCGCCCGATCTGTCAATGTTTTCTGGGTAATCACAACGTCTACATCTTGCGGCAAATCATTAATTGCTTTATTCGTAACGTCAATAGTAAGCCCGGCTTCTTTGAACTTTTTCTTCATGATCGAAGCGCCCATGGCACTTGAACCCATACCTGCATCACAGGCAAAGATGACTTTGTTAACGGTAGTAGGCATTTCAGTAGCTGTTGTTGTCACATCAGCTTGTACGTTTACTGCTGCAGGTTGATCGGCAGGTTTATTTTTCATTGCTTTCATTTTCTCAGTTGCATCTTGCAAATCACTGTCTGCATTGGAAGATTTAACGAAGATGGAAGCGACTAAGAATGTAACAACTGTGCTGACAATAACACCAGCTAGGACTGGAAGTAGTCCGCCTTTTGGCGCCATTGCTGCGAGTGCGAAAATACTACCTGGAGATGGTGTTGCAACAAGTCCTGCACCAAGTAAGCTGAATGTTAATACGCCGCTTGCACCACCAGCGATTACAGCAAGGATCAAGCGCGGGTTCATTAAGATGTACGGGAAGTAAATCTCATGAATACCCCCGAAGAAGTGGATGATTGCTGCGCCCGGTGCGGATTGTTTGGCTGCACCTTTACCAACAAGCATGTAAGCTAGAAGAATACCTAGACCTGGACCTGGGTTGGACTCTAGTAAGAAGAAGATGGATTTGCCAGCTTCAGCTGCTTCTTTTAGTCCGATTGGCCCGAATACGCCATGGTTAATTGCGTTGTTCAAGAACAATACTTTTGCAGGTTCAACGAATATACTTACAAGCGGAAGCAAACCAGCTTCAACGGTTGCTCGCACACCAGCTTCTAGAAGGTCCGTTACGCCTGCAATGATTGGACTTACACCTTTAAAGGCTAATAATGCAAGAATTGCACCTAGAATACCTGCGGAGAAGTTATTCACTAACATCTCGAATCCGGCTTTAATGCGACCTTCGAACAGTTTATCCACTTTTTTCATTAGGTATCCGGCAAGTGGACCCATTACCATTGCACCGAGGAACATTGGGATTGTGGAGCCTACGATAATCCCCATTGTCGCGAGTGCACCAAGTACCCCGCCTCGAGCACCGTGGATCATTTTACCGCCGGTGTAACCAATAAGAAGTGGTAGTAAATATGTGATCATTGGACCAACTAGAGACGCTAGGCCTTCGTTGGGAAGCCAACCTGTTGGAATGAATAATGCTGTAATTAATCCCCATGCGATGAATGCCCCAATATTCGGCATGACCATCCCACTTAGGAAGCGACCAAATCGTTGGACCTGAACTTGGATACCGCTTTTGCTTGCTGTCTGACTCATTTCGATTCCCCCTTTGAATAAAAGCAAACGCAACGATTCTTGCGATTCATTGTATATGGATCTTGCGAATGCCCTTATTCTAAGCTCGCGCGTATAGGGTGTTCAATAAAATGAAAACGCATTCTCGTCATAGGCAATGTTGTCAAATTTATATTAAGAGACAAAAAAACGCATGCTATCAGTACTTTCAGGTGCGGGGGTATGTTACAATAAAAGGGTTATTTTTCCATATAAAATGCAGGAGGTCGCACGAATGAACCCTCGAAAAAAGCGGCATTCATCTACGCCATATCCTCGTAAACGTTTTGTATTTACCATGATAGGTTTGATCATAGTTGGGGCAATTGGGGGATTGACCTATCGCTTGTCTCTTACAGCCAATGTGGATCAGCGTGCTGTCTCACTCGGTATGACGGAACAAGTCGCGAATCGTCAACGCGTGGAGCAAGAAGAAATGGAAGACAATTGGCAAGCTTTTATGGAAAAAGAGCGGGCACAGTTGAAAACCTCAGCGAAGGAAGCGGCTTATTATACGAACACAAGGATTGCAAAGGATGCAATGGAGGCCAATTGGACATTAATTCCCGCTAAGGCGGCTCCTGGTGATGTCATCCTCGTCCGTCACCAAGAGCCAGCAGAACTTACTTGGCAGGACAAGAAGTATAAGCTGCTAAGCTTTGGAACGGGTTATTACACGTATGTACCGATCCCCATTACGATGAAAGCGGGGAAATACCCGATAGGGGATCAATTCTTAACAATAACGGATAAGAAATTTGAAACGCAGCGTATTCAAGTGACAAAACAAATGGAAAGTATGCGGCAGGACACGGGGCGAATTGAAGCCGATCAGAAGAAGATTAATCTCGCGCGCAGTAAGTCGAGCCCGGCGTTCTTATTTACGTCTAATTTCATGCAGCCGATTGAAGGTGTCTTAACAACGCCTTTCGGCTATACCCGTTATGTAAATGATAAATTAGATAGCCGTCATACAGCGATTGATCTCGCGGCGCCTGAAGGAACAGAGATTCATGCGACCAATGATGGGGTTGTTGCTCTAGCAGATAGTCTGTATTTAACAGGGAATTCGATTTACTTGGACCATGGGATGAACCTGTTCTCCCAGTATGCACATCTATCCAAGCTGCTTGTGAAGGCAGGGGATCGAGTAAAGCGAGGCGATGTCATCGGTCTTGTGGGTACTACGGGTTTTTCGACGGGTCCCCATCTGCACTTTACATTCTGGGCGAATAACACACCTGTTAACCCCAACTTATTTTTCGGTACAACGCCCTTTCATTGGCTTGAACAAGGTGCGCCGTAAACTCATTTAAATGACAACTATTCAGATAAATGCAGTAAAAATTATCACAAATAAGCGACTATACAATAATAAATAATTGCATAGATTCACACCCCATAATCTGCTCAAATCAGGCGTCACTGCTAGGTTTGAGCGGATTTTTCTTTTTTTCGCGTGCAGCCATTTCATAAATGAGTTGACAACTTTGTGAAAATAATTACAAATAAAAAATTCTGCTGTATAATAGTCACCAAGGGTAGCTACCGAGACATAAGAATCAACTAGAACGTGAAATTAATCACAAACAATAAAGAGAAATGAACTTATTTTTCAATAGGGGGTGAGGAGACATGGCTCCAATTATTCAATTATTAAAGAGTTTTCATTTCACAGAATCCGAATCAAAGGTTTATATATCTTTATTACAAGATGGTGCAGGCACTGGATATGAAATCAGTAAAAACTCCTCAGTCCCGCGCTCGAAGGTTTATAACATTCTCGAAATGTTGATGGAAAAGGGCTGTATTGTTGTCTCGAAGCAGACAAATCCAGTTCACTATAGCGCGGTACCGATTGATGAGTTTGTAGAGAACATCAAGTGCAATGTGGATGATCGCCTTTCAGCAGTGAAAAAGGAACTTTCAAGCTACAGTCAGACCATGGATCTTGAGAAGCTTTGGTATATCAAAGGGTACAAGAATATTTTCAACAAATGTAAGCATGTATTAAAAGAAGCAAAGAGCGAAGTGTATGTGCAGGTCTGGAAGGATGATATTGAACAGATTATCGAGGAATTAAAGGATGTGGAAGCAAGGCTAGATCAAGTCGTTATCATTCTCTACAGCAGCAATCACGATTATGATGTTGATTTACAGCATTATTATAAGCATGGTTTCGAAGAAGATAAGCTGAGGGAAAGTGGAGGCAGATGGATTAACATCGTTGTCGATTCCAAGGAAGTCACCTTCGGTCATATCCAAAATGAAAAGAATGCCGAAGTCATTTGGACACAAAGTACACCGATGGTTTTCTTGGCCAAAGAAAATATAAGCCATGATGCGTATTGCTTAAAGCTTATTGATGCTTTGGGGGAAGATGCAAAACATAAATTTGGCGTTGAGTTGAAAGGAATTCGAAGTATTTTTAAATCAATCAGCAAAGAAGGTTGAGCATGATGACAGTAACAACACTGATATTAGCGCTAATCGTAATCGTAAATGGTGTTTTTGCTTTAAGATTCGTGATGGATGTAATGAAGAACAAGCAGGAATTGAAAAAAGAACCGGGTAACAACCTATTACTAGCTATCTCATCGCCAATCATATTCTTCTTCTCGTCGTTCGGGGTTTCGGATTTCGCCGTGTCGACCATTCTTTATCGTAAGAAGAAGCTAGTGTCGGATAAAATGCTGCCAGGTACACTCAATGCACAATGTGTGATACCTGTGGCCGTAACTGCCTTAGCTTTTATCTCTGTTATTGAAGTTGATATTTTAACATTAGCTGTATGTATCATTGCTCAAATCATCGGTGCGTATATTGGACCTCGATTTGTTGTTAAACTTTCGCCTAAAGCGATTCGAAGATTTATTGGTGTGGGACTTATTATTGCGACACTATTCATTCTGGCAGGTAAATTTAACTTGATCCCTTCGGGTGGTACAGCAATTGGATTAAGCGGCAGCAAACTTGTCATTGCAGGTATTTGTTTATTCGTATTCGGTGCCTTAAATAATATTGGGATTGGTTCTTACGCATTAACCATGGTTACGATTTACGCACTGGGTATGAACCCAGCGGTTGCATTCCCAATTATGATGGGTGCTTGCACATTCTCGGTTCCAATCGGCAGTATGGAATTCATTAAGTACGGACAATACAGCAGAAAAATTACGTTATTTACATCCACCTTTGGTGTGATTGGTGTTCTAGTAGGTGTGTACTTAGTAAAAGGATTAGATGTATCGATGCTTCAATGGGTTGTTGCAGCCATCCTTCTTTACAGTGGCGTGAGCATGTTAATCAATGAATTAAAAGCAGCTAAAGCAGCGAAAAACGAACAACACCCAGCAACAGCATAAACAGTAGAAGGACGAGGTGGACCATCATGTTAATACTGACAAAAGCAGATATTAAAAAAGTGTTTACGATGAAAGATGCCATTCAAGCCGATAAAGATGCGTTACGTATGTATGCACAAGGAAAAAGTGTCGTACCACTACGAGTAAACATAGATATCCCGAAAGAGCAAGGACAAAGCTTATTTATGCCAGCCTATGTCGAAGAGCTTGATGCAACGGGTATTAAAATTGTTTCGGTTTTCCCGAAGAACATTGAGCTTGGTAAACCTTCTGTGCCAGCCCAAATGATCTTGATGGATGGAAAAACCGGTGAAGTGTGCGCTATTATGGACGGTACATATTTAACCCAACTACGAACAGGTGCGGTTCAAGGTGCGGCGACTGATATTTTAGCTAGGGAAGATGCGAAGATTGCTGTGTTATTCGGTACGGGAGGACAAGCGGGTACGCAGCTCGAAGCCATGTTAAATGTAAGAGATTTAGAGGAAGTCAGAGTGTTCGATATTAACTTTGAGCGTGCGAAGCAATTTGCAGCGGAGATGCAGCAAGCATTTACTCATTTTGACACGAGAATAATAGCTGTTGAAGATGGCAATGAAGCGATTAAAGACGCAGATATCATAACAGCAGTAACAACATCGAGAAGACCTGTGTTCGATGGCAAACTCGTGAAGAAAGGTGCCCATGTCAATGGGGTGGGTGCCTACACACCAGAGATGCAGGAGTTACCGGAAACCCTTGTGCAGCAGGCAGATAAAGTTATTTTTGATACCAAAGAAGGCGTCCTTGCAGAAGCGGGAGATTTCATTATTCCGATGCAAAAGGGCATCGTCTCGGAGGGAGACTTCGATGGTGATCTCGGACAAGTGATTCTAGGCGAAGTGAAAGGAAGAGAAACCGAGCAAGAGATCACTCTTTTCAAAACAGTTGGAACGGCTGTGCTTGATGTTGTAACGGCACATCAGATTTATAAGAAAGCGTTAGAGCTTAACGTAGGGCAAATTGTAGAAATTTAAGGCAGCATCGCTGTTAGTAAGAATGAGGGCATCCCTAAGTGTGGATGCCCTCATTTTTCATATTACGAATATCCTTAACTCGCGGTGATTTCCTGGTTCGCTTCTTTCTCCCAACATTCGATGTGGTCTAAACCTTCGATACTGCTCGCATAAAAGACGGGATTCTTCCCTTCTTTACTCTGCTTGGAATAATCTCGCAAGGCCGCAAAGGCGTATTTGCCCAGTATTGCAATTGCAATGAGGTTCACTAATGCCATAAAGCCCATAAATAAGTCAGCCATATCCCAGATCAGTTGCACTTCTTTGAGCGCTCCGAACATAACCATGCCCAGCACAGCTAAGCGGTACAGAAGCAGCCAGTTTTTGTTCGCATTAAGGAACTCGATATTCGTTTCCCCATAATAGTAATTCCCGATGAGGGAGCTATAAGCAAATAACAGGATCGCTAGCGTCAAAAACAGGCTAGCCCAAGGTCCGACGACGGAGCTTAACGAGGCTTGCGCCAGTACAATCCCCGTCAAATCGCTATCCGCATAATTGCCTGCGATCAAGACGATGAAAGCCGTCGAGCTGCATATGAGCAGCGTATCCACGAACACACCCAATGATTGAATAAGCCCTTGTTTGACGGGGTGACTCACATCCGCCGTTGCTGCGGCATTCGGTGCACTTCCCATACCGGCTTCATTTGAAAATAAGCCACGTTTAATCCCCCATTGTAAGGCTGCCCCCATCGCGCCGCCTGATGCTTCATGCCAGCCAAATGCGCTGCCCACAATCGTCCCTAGCACATCCGGAAGCATCGTGATATTCGCAGTGACGACATATAAAGCCATAAGTACATATCCGCCCGCCATAACGGGGACGATGATTTCGGAGATTCGGGCAATTCGCTTGACCCCTCCAAAAATAATAAAACCGAGCGTAACCGCAATCACAATTCCCACTGTCAGCTTATTCCAACCAAAAGACGCTTCAAAAGCCGCAGTAATGGTGTTGGCTTGTACAGCATTAAAGACGAGTCCGAAACTAATCGTAATCAGGATGGAGAATAGAACACCGGGCCAACGCTTGCCCAGCCCTTGCTCCATATAATAAGCAGGACCCCCTCGAAAGCTATCTGTATCTTTTTTCTTAAAAATCTGGGCGAGCGTCGCTTCAATGAATGCAGAAGCTGCGCCTATAAGGGCAATGATCCACATCCAAAAGACTGCGCCGGGCCCTCCCATGGTAATCGCGATGGCAACCCCTGCAATATTGCCTGTCCCAACTCGGGCCGCTGTACTGATACAAAAGGCTTGAAAGGACGAAACACCGGATGTTCGTTTGGTGCCTTCTCGCAGCAATTTGAACATTTGACCGACATAACGCACCTGTACGAAATTCGTGCGAACGGTAAAGTAGATGCCAACTGCGATTAAAAAAGCAGTTATTAAATACGTCCAAAGGACATTATTGATTCCGGATACAACAGTTAATAACATCGTTAGCGACCTCCTCTAGTTGGTAGTTTGTTATGAACTGGATTAAATTATATATAATTTTAAGCGGATATGGAACTTTATTATTATTTTTAAAAAAGAAGATCGATTGTCCTATCTTTTGGGAATAGTACGCTTAACACACCGTTTAGGAGGAAATTATGAACTGGATCGTTCAAACGCTTGAGAATTATCCCGAACTTGCCATTTTTCTAACCTTGGCCGGTGGTTATTTTGTGGGGAAGCTTAAAATTCGCTCCTTTACACTTGGATCGGTCACGGGAGTTCTGCTTGTTGGCGTACTTGTGGGTCAATTGCACATCACAGTATCACCAACGGTGAAAGCTGTTTTTTTCCTGCTATTCTTATTTTCGATGGGGTATAAGGTAGGTCCGCAATTTGTGCATGGTTTAAAAAAAGATGGACTGCCTCAAGTCTTATTTGCGGTAATCGTCTGTGTAGTGGGGCTTCTTTCAGCATATGGCGCGTCGCTGATTCTTGGATTCAATGCGGGACAAGGCGCGGGGCTTCTCGCAGGTTCCTTGACGCAATCGGCTGCTATAGGGGTGGCCTCGGATGCCATAGGACGATTAGCCATACCTCCTGATCAGCAGAAGATGATGACAAGCTTTATTGTGGTTGGTTATGCGATCACGTACATATTCGGCACGATCGGTGCGGCATGGTACGTTTCTTCACTAGGACCGAAACTGCTCGGTGTGAATCTGGTCGAAGAGTGTAAGAAACTGGAGGAGCAAGTGGGAGCCACACAGACAAATACAGAAATTACCTCTGGTTATGAATACAATGTGTATCGCGCTTATGTCGTGGACAGCCCCCTTTATCTGGACAAGACGGTCAAAGAGATTGAGAACGAGTTCCTTTCACAGCAGCGAAGGATTTTTATCATAAGGTTGAAGCATCAAGGGAAGATCATCGATGCTACGCCAAAGACGGTCATCCAACAAGGGGATGTTGCGGTTGTCAGTATCTTAAGTCAGAATATCCCTGATTTCCTTGAGCACCCAATGGGTGATGAGGTATTCGATGCTGATCTGTTCGAGTTCAATGTGGAGACATTAGATGTGGTTGTCACAAACAAGGATTTAGCTGGCAAAACAATTCGTCACCTTGCATTCCAGATGTTAACACGCGCTGTATATGTCAAAGGCATTCGCCGCCAGGGAGAGGAACTGCCGTTTAAAGTTTCAACTCCACTGCACCGTGGTGATGTCGTTGTGTTGACAGGCACAGAGGCTAATGTCGAAGCAGCAGCCAAATTAGTCGGTTATCCAGCGCATAAATCATTTGAAACGGACATGGTGTTCGTAGGTCTTGGCGTACTGCTAGGGGGATTAATCGGTATTCCAGCGCTTAAAGTAGCTGGTATTCCAATTAGTCTGACCACAAGTGGCGGGGCTCTTATTATGGGACTGTTGTTTGGTTGGATTCGCTCGCTTAAGCCCACATTCGGACGTATTCCAGAGGGTGCTGTGTGGGTGTTCAACAATGTAGGTCTGACAACGTTTGTTGCTGTGGTTGGTATTAATGCAGGTCCTGGGTTCGTGAACGGCTTGAAGCAATCCGGGATAAGTATTCTGCTCGCAGGTATTGTTGTTACACTGCTTCCTTTAATCGTGGGCACACTGCTTGGTAAATTCGTTTTTAAATTCAATCCTGCCATTACACTCGGCGCTTGCGCAGGCGCTCAAACGACAACAGCAGCTATCGGTGCTCTGACAGAGGCTGCGAAAAGTCAGGTTCCTGTGCTTGGTTATACTGTCACTTATGCGATCGGTAATATTCTCCTCACGGTGTGGGGAGCCATTATCGTAGCTTTTTTGTCTTAACTAACAAGGAGATGAACCAAACATGAGCATAGATGTAGATTTGGAGAAAATAGATAGTCTAGCAGGTGTCGATAACTTACAGCGCCGCGAGATCGAGCGAACATATGGGGAGATCAGTCCTTTTGAATTAAAAAATAAATTGATTCAATTCGCGCAAGGCAGTAGTAAGAAGAGCGCGAAGATCATGTTAAATGCAGGGAGGGGAAACCCCAACTGGATTGCGGCTTCACCGCGTGATGCTTTCTTTACACTTGGGCATTTTTCCGTCAATGAATGTCGTCGTGTATGGCACGAAGATCATCTCGCTGGGATGCCAGAGAAGGATGGAATCGCGGGTCGATTCGAAGCATTTTTGAGTGGGGATGGAAAGAATATGCCAGGATCATCCATGCTGAGAGATATGGTCCAATACGGTATTACTAACAAGGGGTTTGATCCTGATGCATGGGTCCATGAGCTCGTAGATGGCATTATCGGGGATAACTACCCTGTGCCAGATCGAATGCTCATTCATATGGAGAAAGTTGTGCACGATTACGTGGTAAAAGAGATGTGCAGCGGCGAGTCCAACGGTAAATTTCAAATATTTGCAGTGGAAGGCGCGACAGCGGCGATGTGTTATATTTTTGACACGTTGATTGCGAACAGCTTGTTAGAACCGGGAGATACGATTGCGATCTTGGTGCCTGTTTTTACACCCTACTTAGAGATTCCGCGTCTTCCACGTTATCACTTTGATGTCATCCATATCGAAGCATCCGAGATGACTGCTGATGGCGCACATACCTGGCAGTTCCCACGGTCCGAACTTGATAAGTTGAAAGATAAGCGTATTAAAGCATTGTTTGCGGTCAATCCGAGCAATCCGCCTTCGATTGCTATGAAGCCAGAATCAGTGAAACAAATGGTGGATATTGTGAAAAATGATAACCCGAATCTCATGGTGATCTCCGATGATGTGTACGGCACATTCGTTGATAACTTCCGTTCAATTATGGCGGATATTCCATATAATACGATCGGTGTATATTCTTTCTCCAAATATTTTGGTGTGACAGGTTGGCGGCTTGGGGTCATCTCCATTCATGAAGACAATATTTTTGATAAATTGATAAGTGAATTAGCGGATGAGCATAAAGAACGGTTGGATAAGCGCTATGGTGAACTGACACTGCATCCAGCAGAGATTAAGTTCATTGATCGTATGGTGGCAGACAGCCGGCAAGTGGCGCTCAATCATACAGCAGGTTTATCTACGCCTCAGCAAGTACAAATGGCATTGATGTGTTTATTCGCATTGATGGATACAGACAATAAGTACAAGCAGATGACCATCGAAATTTGTCGCCGTAGAAAGAAACTCCTCTACGATGGACTTGGTATCCAGTTCGAGCATGATCCGTATGATGCCTCTTATTACACACAAATTGATTTGCTGGTATGGGCGGAGCATAACTATGATAAGGAATTTGCAGCCTATTTACAAAAAACGTATGAGCCCATCGACATTTTGTTCCGACTAGCAGAAGAATCTTCAATTGTCTTGTTAAATGGCGGCGGCTTTAGTGGACCGGAATGGTCGATTCGCGTCTCGCTTGCAAATTTGGATGATGAAGCGTACTCCCGCATTGGAAAAGTACTTAAGCTGACATTGAATGATTATGTAAAGGCATGGAAAGGTGAGAAGTAACGAAACATCCGTTGGATGATGGATAAGAAACAGCCCAGATCTAGGCTTGTCTGGGCTGTTTGTCATGTTTTATTCGATTGCACAAAAGGTTAGCGTATCTTTCCAATTCTTCGCGATTTGCGCCTTATCCTCTTCTACAAGATCAGTTCCAATTTGTACCTCAATGATAGATAGCGGCGTATGAGCCAATATTCCATGTCTTACACCCGTCGCTATTTGTACAACGTCACCTGGCTGAATTGATTTTATCTTTTCGTTTAGGATGATTTCGCCTGAACCCGAGAGGATGTTCCAGATTTTTTGTCTTTTACAATGAAAGATGTACCCCATATCTTGACCGGAGAAGAGCTCGATCTTCTTCGTTAAGGTTTCTATGTCTTCTGCATCATAGGAATGATTCAACACGGTACACGTTCCCCATCTACGCTCTTCAAATCTAGGGTTGTGGGAAATATTCTTGTTCTGGAGAAGCTCCTTAATCCGATTGCTGCTCTTCTTGCTCGCGATAAGGATGCCATCGGGGCTTGCTGCGACAATGACATCGGGCACATCAATTACCCGAATTGGATAGGGAAGCTCATTGACGAGGTGGGTATGAATGGAGTCCTCTGAAACATCGCCTGATCCTATGACAGTACCTCCCCAATGCTTGGTAAAGGCCGCCCAACTTCCGATATCCTCCCACGCTCCCTGATAAGGAATCACGATCGCATGAGCAGCTTTCTCCGCAACCGTGTGGTCAAAGCTGCGCACAGCGATTTGCTCATAGCAACCTAGTAGATCATCATAATTAAGAGGAAGGTCATGAGTCTGTAATTGATCCAACATATATTGAAGAGAAAAGGCAAACACACCGCAATTCCATAAGGCATGATTGGCAATTAGGCCGGCAGCTGTCTGCTGATCTGGTTTTTCAACAAAATGGTCGATGAGAGAATAACTTTCTTCGGGATGATCCAATCTCGGTACGATATATCCAAATTGACTAGAAGGAGACTTGGGGGATGTACCAATCAGGGCGAGATCGGCTTTCGATTTGGCAATTTGTTCGGGCAACTGATGAAGGATATGAAAGAAAGCAGGGTGGACAAATAAATCAACAGGCAGACAGACGATGATTTCATCTGGATCGACTTGCAAGGTGGAGTGGAAGTAAGCGGCTGCCAAAGCAATGGCTGTGAATGTTCCACGCTTATAAGGCTCGCTGAGGATCGGGATACCATCACCAATTTGGTTAATCATGATCTCAATCTGGCTTTCATGAGTCACAATCACCGTATCACGGAGCAGTTTAGCACTGTCTAGCTGCCTAATGACACGCTGGATCATCGATTCCCGTTTTCCTTCTGTTGTCATGAGCAATTTAAGAAAAACTTTGGATCTCATTTCATTGGACAGGGGCCACAATCGTTGGCCTGAACCGCCTGATAACAGAACAATTTTCATTGTGATCACCTCTTTAATGAACGTAAGGTATAGGCTTTTCGTTTATGAAAGGAGAGGGATTTGAATTTCTTAGCAAGTTTTCGTAAGGAAGTAGGAGATAAGTTTTTCATATTCGTACGTAAGCCTCTATTTCGTGATAATTTCTGGATGGATTGTCCGGGATAGGTGGCACGCACATAATTTCCGTAGGTTTCAAATTCAGAGAAGCTGAACGCCTTACGCTTGGTTGCCTTGTTTAATATGGCGGCGTACCATCTCATGTGATGTCTCTTTTCTATCTTTCTTTTCATAGCGGCCAATTTCGTTCGTTCAAAGAGCATGTAATGCGTGACATATGATAAACGGGCACGGCCTTGGATGCCAAGCAGCTTGTTATATGCCTTAAAATATTCATCATGGCTCCAAGTGCGGCAGTAGAAGATCGTCTTGCCATTTTTCCTAAATACGTGTGGTCTAATGAGTACTGTATCGGCATCCATGACAAGGAAGAAATCTTGAGAACTGAGCGTATCTCCACTTAATTTCAACAATTGCTGATACATCCAACCTGAACGCTCCCACTTCGTTGTTCGAAGATGAATGTCATTTTTCGTAAGGGGCAATACCGTTTTTTCATCAATAAACTTGCAGTGTTTACGCTGGCACAATTGCTTTATCGCTTTACTTTGAGGGGATATGATTAGGATTTGACCAATGGGGTGCTGCACGTACTTTCGGATCCCATCGATGGTATAGGGGAGAGTGACGAGATCCTTTTCAATCGCAGGGATTATGATATCGATCTTGGTTGTAGACATCTATTCATCTCCAATACATAACAAGTTATTCTATGATATGAGCGTATGGATCTACTTGCTTGGATGATAGAGGAAAAATAGTCAAGCGTATGCGGTGCCTATCATTTCTGACAGAATTGATTGAATATTATATAATTGATGGCAAATCACAACATGAAACGGAGGAGAATACATGCAGAAGCTGTTCCCATTCTTAAAACCATACCGCTGGCGTATGGGTATTGCGATCATGTTGATGCTCACAGAGCTTGCTGTCGAACTATGGCATCCCATGATCATGGCAAAAATTATTAATGAAGGCATTGCCCATAAAGATTTGTCTCTGATCTATTGGTGGGGAGCCGTCATGATCGGCATGTCCTTGCTTGGATTTCTATCGGGTATTATCAATTCGTACTATGCCGCTTATGTCAGTCAGCATGTAGGGTTTGATATTCGCAAACGGTTATTTGAAAAGATCCAGCAGTTCTCTTTTGCAAATTTTAATCAATTTCAATCTGCAAGCTTAATTACTAGAGTCACAAGTGATGTCTCGGTGGCGCAAAATTTAGTATTTATGGCCTTACGCATCATGATGCGTGCTCCGCTCTTAATTATTGGAAGTATGACGATGGCGCTTCTCGTTGATTATAAGTTGGCGCTTATTCTCGTTGTGGTGATGCCGCTCTTATTCGTATTTCTCGTATGGAGTATGAAGCGGGGATTTAAGCTGTTTCGATCCGTGCAGGAGCGTCTGGATCAAGCGAACAGTGTACTTCGAGAAAATTTACTTGGCATGCGCTTAATTAAGGCGTTCGTTCGACAAGATCACGAGATTCAGAGATTTGGTCAGGCTAACCAAGCATTAAAGGAACGGACGATGTCTGCACTGCGCTTAGTGGAGCTTACGTTTCCAATCGTGCTGTTGATCTTGAATTTGAGTGTATTAAGTATTTTGTGGTTCGGTCATGTCGAAGTCATTGCAGGTGGAGTGAATGTCGGGGAAGTGGTTGCGGTCATCAATTATTCGATGCGTATAACGGGTGCATTTTCCGTCATTTCGTTTATTCTGATGAACCTTTCACGTGCGAAGGCATCTGCACAACGGATTTCAGAAGTATTAGAGACAGAGATTGATTTGACGGATGCTAGTCATGCAAATGATACCTATCAAGTTACAAGGGGTGCAATTGAATTTAGGGATGTTTCCTTTCAATACCCTGGTTATGATTCTTCGGTGCTGCAGTCGATTTCGTTCACAGTTAAAGGGGGAGACACCGTTGCCATTCTAGGAGCTACGGGCTCAGGCAAATCCTCGTTATTCCAGCTCATTCCACGGCTTTATGATGTGAATAGCGGCAAAGTGTCCATTGACGGGTTTGATATTAGTCAGATGAAGCTGGAGCAGCTCCGCAATCAGATCGGATTCGTCCCGCAAGAGGCGATGTTGTTTACAGGCACGGTGAGGGAGAATGTGCTATGGGGCAAAGAAGATGCATCGATGGAGGAAGTGATAGAAGCTTGCCAACATGCACAAATTCACGAGACCATTATGAGGCTTCCTAAGCAGTATGAAACCGTTCTTGGGCAAAAAGGGGTCAACCTATCCGGTGGGCAAAAACAGCGTTTATCCATTGCAAGGGCACTAATCCGTAAGCCTCAAATTTTGCTGCTAGATGATAGCACATCCGCACTTGATGCGAATACAGAAGCAAAGCTGATGGAATCCCTGCATGAATACCCATGTACAACACTTATCATTACGCAAAAAGTGAGTACAGCGATCCAAGCGGACCATGTCATGGTATTGGAAAATGGCACGCTGCTTGCACAGGGCACCCATGAGCAGCTGCTTGCGCAGTGTGAGCTTTATCAACGTATTGTGGAATCCCAGTATGGGAAGGAGGCGGTTTCCCATGCCTAAAAAAGTTCAAACATCGGAGAAAGGGAAGCCAAGACCGAAGAACTGGGCGCGAACATTGTCCCGGATCGGTACTTATTTATCTGCTTATAAAGGGATGCTTGTCCTGATCCTCATTATGGTCATTACAAGCTCACTGCTTGCCCTGCTTAGTCCCTACTTAATCGGGAAAGCGATTGACACTTATATTGTGACGAAGGATAGTCAAGGGCTGCTGACGCTTATCATTCTGCTTGTCGCGATCTATATCCTGCATTCCCTTTCGCTATGGCTGCAAAATTATTGGATGATCGGGGCTGCGCAAAAAGCGATTTATGCCATGCGCACAGACTTATTCAAACACCTGCATAAGCTGCCAATCTCGTATTTTACAAAGCGGCAGCACGGGGAACTGATGAGCAGGATTACGAATGATATCGATAGTGTCAGTCAGACGCTGAATAGCTCCTTTATCCAAATATCGTCCAGTGTGCTGACCTTTGTCGGAATGATAACGCTTATGCTCTGGCTGAGCCCTCTACTTACCGTCATTACACTGCTCATCGTTCCGCTCATGTTCATGGGGATGAAGTGGATTACGAATCGCACAGGGAAGCTGTTCAAAGAACAGCAGCGCAATCTGGGTGATTTGAATGGATTTATTGAGGAGACGTTCTCGGGTCAGAAGATCGTGAAGACATTTTCCCAGGAGCAGAAGGTCATTGATACGTTTAATATTAAAAATGAAAAATTGCGGACATCTGGTTATTGGGCACAAACGTACTCCGGGTTTATTCCTAAGCTCATGAACGTACTCAATAACTTAAGTTTCGCTTTTATTGCAGGAGCGGGTGGCATATTGGCGGTTAACCAGATGGTATCGATCGGTGTGATCGTTACCTTTTGCGAATATGCACGTCAGTTCACGAGGCCGCTTAATGATCTTGCCAATCAGTTCAATACATTCCTATCTGCAATTGCAGGAGCGGAGCGGGTGTTTGAGGTGTTAGACGAAGCGAAGGAAGAGCAGGATGAGCAGCATGCCACTTCGCTTACAAGTGTACGTGGGGATATTGAGTTCGCACATGTGTCGTTTACCTATGAACAAGATGGGAATACGTTATCTGACATTAGCTTCCGTGCTGCGGCAGGTCAGACAGTGGCTTTAGTAGGCCCAACGGGGGCGGGGAAGACGACGATTATCCAGCTGTTATCGCGATTTTATAATTTGAATGAAGGTCATATTTACTTGGACGGGCAGTCAATTGCGGGGATAAAGCGCCAAAGTTTACGTCAGCATATGGGCTTTGTTCTGCAGGATTCATTCCTTTTCCAAGGGACAATACGTGATAACATTCGCTATGGAAAGTTGACAGCTAGTGATGAAGAGGTAGAAGCAGCAGCAGAGCTAGCCAATGCCCATTCGTTCATCATGAAGCTTCCTAAGCAGTATGAAACGGTGCTTGATCAAGATGGAAGCGGGATTAGCCAAGGTCAGAAACAGCTGCTCTCCATCGCTAGATCCATGTTAGCTGATCCGTCGATTCTCATTCTAGATGAAGCTACGAGCAGCATTGACACGATTACGGAAATTAAGATTCAAGAAGCGTTATATCGCCTTATGCAGGGTAGAACGAACATTGTCATTGCCCATCGCTTAAATACAATCAGACAGGCAGATTTGATTCTCGTCTTGGAAGATGGACGTATTATTGAACAGGGTACTCATGAATCTCTATTGCAAAAACAAGGGTTTTATTACGGATTACACAGCAATCAAGTGCGATTAAAAGCGTAATTGTTGGATATGTAAAATACAGCAAGCACACGATCGAATCATCATTCGGTCGTGTGCTTGTTTATTACGAACCCATTTTTTCAGTTTAACGCAACTCTTACGCTTCTGCTTTTGCCAAGTTGGCAATAGCGTGGAGAGCGATGGTGATTTCACGCTCTACAGCGTCTGCGACAGAATTCGTGTGCGGGTCGTATTCGCCGGCGAGGTCGCTGTCAGCGAAGCCATCGATAGCGAGAATTGCACCTGCGCGGATACCACGAAGGGCAGCAACAACGTACAAAGCGGAGATTTCCATCTCGGTTGCAAGGACGCCGGCTTGTTTGTATTTCGCATGTGGGATTTCTTCAACGCCTGTGAAGAATGCATCCACGCATAGCGTGATGCCCTTGCGTACAACGCCCGGTGCGCCAATAGCTGCTTGGGATAAAGCATCAACTACAGCGCTGTCTGCAACAGCAGGGAAGCCATTTGGCACAAGCTGACGAGATAGACCATCTTCACGAGCGGCAGCGGTACTGATGACTAAGCTGCCAGATGGAATGTCAGCAGAATACGAACCTGCTGTACCTACACGAATGATCGTTTTGACACCTGCACGAATAAGTTCTTCAAAGCATACAGCTGCTCCCGGGCAGCCTACGCCGTGACTGACGACAGCTAGGTGAACACCTTGGAAATCACCGACAAATGTGCGGTATTCTCTCGCATAAGACAACTCTCTTGCATTGTCTAACTGATCTGCGATTGCTTTTGCCCGGCGCGGGTCGCCACACACAATTGCGTAAGCGGGCATATCTTCGGAGTTAATTTCTAGGATTGGCAAGTACATGATGGATCAAGCTCCTTTTTGAATAAATGGGTTTTGTAGACCTATCTCGAACTACCACTCGATTTCTGAGCATCGGATAAATAGCTGCTTTTTCTAAAGAAGAACAAAGCAATTAAAGTGACGATATAAGGAATCATCATTGTAAATTGGGTTGGTAACGCAAATCCTTGCAGTCGAATACTGATGGCATCCATAAGTCCGAAGAATAGACTGGAGATCATGACGCCGAGCGGACTGAATTGTCCCAGCATCATCGCAACCAAGGAGATAAATCCACGTCCAGCTGTCATACCTTCTGAGAACATTGTCAGGTTACCAAGTGACAACTGTGCGCCGGCAAGTCCACAAAAAGCACCGCAGGCGATGATCGCACCGTATTGGTAACGGTGAATTTTGATCCCCATACTTTTAGCTGCGACGCCATTCTCACCGACTGCTAAGAGGCGGAATCCTGTAACCGTGCGGAACAGGAAGAAGTGCAGGGCAATAACAAGTATAAAGGTAAGGAACACAAGGGGGGATAATCCTGTCAGAATACCGCCAAGCCCTGGAATGTCCCATTTGGGTAGACCGACCATGTTCTTATCATAATAAGCGCCTTTTACATGAAAAATGGCTCTTAAGCAAAACGTCGTTAATCCTAAAGCAAGGAAGTTCATCGATATCCCGACTACAATCACATTGGCCTGCAGATGAATGCCGACATAAGCGAAGAGTAGGGAGTAGACCATGACACAGACGACGGCGAACAATACAGCAAGAAACGCATTGCCAAGCAAGTAGTTGCCTAAGATTGCTGAGAAAGCGCCCACGAGTACGAATCCTTCTAAACCTACGTTAAATACGCCAGCACGAGCACAAAGCAGTCCGCCAAGTGCGGCTAATAGAATCGGGACGACCATTCGAATCGTAGAGTTGACTAAAGAGAGATCAAACAGTTGTTCCATTTGTATTCCTCTCTTTCTTTCGTTTAATAAAGGCATAGCTGAATTTTGCCGATACGAATACGACAATAACAGCTTGGATGACACTTGCAATTTCAAGTGGAACTTCGGTGTTGCGTTCTACACCCATAGCACCCGTCTGGAGTGCTGCGAGTAAGATGGCGGCAAACGCTGTTCCAATCGGATTGGACCCTGCGAGAAGGGCGGCCATGAGTCCGGACCATGCATAGTTGGGTGACGTTAATGCACCATCGAGATAGCGATACTGCATGCCAAGTACTTCAACTGCACCTGCAAGACCCGCGAATCCGCCGCTGATGAACATAGTCGTTACGACCATTGGCAAAGATTTAATTCCACCATACATCGCGAAAAATGGATTGCTGCCCGTCATGTTCATTTCATATCCGAATACCGTTCTACGCATAATCCAAAAAAGGACGATAGTCGCAATTACAGCTATAATGAAGCCCGCATGCAAACTTGATCCAGCCATGAGCTTCGGCAACCAAGCGCTTTTATCAATCATAGCGGATTGGGCAAGTGCTGCTGAACCTTTCGTATCCTTGAACGGATTTGCTACTAAATATCCAGCAAATAAAGTAGCGACATAGTTTAAGAGTAGGGTCGTAATCAATAAATTGACTTTAAATTTGGCATCTAACCATCCGGCAAAAGCGGACCACAAGCCACCACTGACAATACCTGCGAGTAAGGCGCCAATCAGCTTCATCCAGCCGGGTCCCGGTAAATAAAGGGCTGTTAGTGCAGCAGCAATTCCACCTAGGACAAGCTGTCCTTCAGCCCCTAAGTTGAAGAATCCAGCTCGGAAAGCGAGAGCAAGTCCAAGTCCAATCAAAATAATAGGTACAGCTCTCGTTAATGTATTGGTGAAGAAATACGTACTTCCGAAAGCACCTTTCCACATTTGTCCGTAAGTCTCAAAGACAGATCCTCCGACAAGTAAGATTGCCAGCGCGCCTACGATCAGGCCAATTGCGAGAGCAGCGAGAGGATGAGCAAGCGCTTTGGCTTGCTGCTTAATTGTATTCATGGTTGCTACCTCCTCCAGCCATTAAGAAGCTGAGCGCTTCTTCGGTTGATTCATGGCCGCTTATTTCGCCAACCACTTTACCTTCATACATGACGAGAATGCGATCAGATAGCTTCATGACTTCGGAAAGCTCCGAGGACACAAGCAGAATCGCCCCGCCTTCTTTACGTTTCGCTAATAATTGATCATGAATAAATTCCATGGCACCGATGTCTACCCCACGAGTAGGTTCGGCAGTGATTAGAAAAGGTGTCTCCTGTGCAAGCTCACGTGCGACAATCAGCTTTTGCAAGTTACCGCCTGATAAATACTGAGCTGTCGTATGAATGGATGATGTCTTAATGTCGAATTTTTTTACCCAACCCGCAACCATGTCTCCAAGGGCTTTTTTATTCAAAATCCCCATTCGCTGTTTGCTGCGCTGAAAGCCCATCACTCCGTTATCGAGAACGGTGCGATCCTTGGCACAACCCCATTGATAGCGATCTTCTGGAACATGTGCAAGGCCTGTTTGGCGAATTTCATTCGGCTGCTTGTTAGAGATGGGAGTACCCAGCAATGTCGTGCTGCCTGCGTGTGTTGGAAGCAATCCGCAGATACTTTGGATTAGCTCCGTCTGACCGTTGCCCGACACCCCTGCAATTCCGACAATTTCACCCGCATGTACGGTGAAGCTGACTTTTTCTACAACAGGCTTGCCTCCTGCGCCTTGAACCGTTATATCCTGCACTTGTAGGACAGGTTCTCCTTGCATCGATGCTTGTTTAATTACTGGAGCAAGTTCTCTGCCGACCATCAAGCGGGAAAGTTCTTCGATGTTCGTGTCCGCTTTCTCTAAAGTACCTGTTACTTTACCACTGCGAAGGACCGTAATGCGGTCGGCAACTTCCATAACTTCATGGAGTTTATGTGTAATTAGAATAATGCTCTTGCCTTGACTTGCTAGATTTTTGATCGCTGATAACAGCTCATTGACTTCAAGAGGTGTTAAGACAGCAGTAGGCTCATCGAGCACAATGATGTCGGCTCCACGATAGAGCACTTTCAGAATTTCCATACGCTGCTGCGTACCGAGCGAGCAGTCTGCGACTTTTTTATCGGGTGGAACGGGCATACCGAATTGTTTGCTTAGCGCTTCGACCTGCTGAACCGCTTGTTTGCGATTAAATCCGATGCCAGGCGTTGGCTCCGAACCGATGACAATGTTCTCAGCAACTGTAAAAGAAGGGAACAACATAAAATGTTGATGTACCATTCCAATTCCATTTGCAATCGCATCCCGAGGTGATTGGAAGGCTACTTCTTTACCTCGTACCTTGATCGATCCAGAAGTCGGAATCTCCATCCCATAGAGCATCCGCATCAGCGTTGTTTTCCCTGCACCGTTCTCGCCGACGATAGCGTGAATTTCACCTGATCGAAGTGAGAAATCAATCGCATGGTTCGCTGTGAAGTCCCCATATTTTTTCGTAATCTGCTCCATTTGCAGCAGCATGACAGCACCCCTTTTGGACGTGTTTAAGAATGGTATTAAAAAGTTGAACGGAGGAGAACAGAAGTATCGTAGGAATGAAATGTTCGCCTTTGAAAGAGTGAATATACAATCCATTTGATCCAATCAAAATTCACGATTTCAACAGCGACCGGAGGTACTTCTGTTCTCCCAAGTTTTTGAATGATTAAACTGAAGACCGACTGCGAGTGTAGAAGCAGTCGGTCCGAATGGCGGCAAATGCCGGAAATTTGTACTATTGTTTCAATGGATCTTTAAGAACAAGCTTACCGGATACGATGTCATCATTGATTTGCTTCAATTTTGTAATTGTCTCAGCTGTTAGGAAAGGATTCATTTTGGTTTGGGAATCATGTGTTACGAATGGAACACCTACACCTTTTTCTTTCAGACCATAGTCCACAACGCCAGCTTTGAATGCACCATTTACGAAGTCTTTGATTGTTTCGTATGCAGCTGTGTCAGCGCCTTTTAATTGAGACAATACGATGTGATCCGGATCTTTGCTTGTGTGGTCAATATCTTGTCCTGCTGTGAAGAAGTTTTTCTCTTTCGCAGCTTCGAATACGCCAAGGTCACCAACAGCAGCAGCGCCTAGAATGAAGTCAGCACCTTTGGATTGTTGAAGGATCGCAAGTTCTTTCGCTTTTGCAGGGTCTGTAAATCCACCTACATAGTTGACAAGGTATTTCGCGTTCGGATTTGTTGCTTTCAAGCCTTGTTCAAAAGGAACAGTCCACTTCTTGATCATCGGAATGTCCATTGCAGCTACGATACCAACTGTGTTTGTCTTTGTGGACAAGCCAGCAGCAGCGCCTAGCAAGTAGGAGGATTCATACTCACGGAAGACAACCGAGCGGACATTAGGACCTTCAATAACCGTATCAATGATTGCGAACTTTTGATCAGGGTTCTCAGCAGATACTTTTTTCAATGCATCTTCCGCTTGGAAAGTTGCTGTAATAATCAGATCATATTTATCGGCAACAGCCGCTCTCATATTTTGTTCGAATGCGTTAGGGTCAGTAGATTCAATCGTTTTAACTTGAGCGTTGAACTCTTTGCCTGCCTTTTTAGCACCTTCGTCCATGATTTGGAAGAATGGGTTTACACCAATTTTTTCAGGTAGTACAAGTGCGATTTTCTTCGCATCTTTACTTACTGGCTTATCTGTATTTCCTGCAGCACCTTCTGTTGTTGCATTTTTTGCTCCGCAGCCTGCCGTGATGAATAACACAAGTGCACAGACGAGCATCAACATTTTTTTCAATAGTCTCTACCCCTTTATGTAACAATTTTTATTTTTAACAAATCCTATCGGTTTTATAGGAATTTGTCAATCTAATTTGAAAAATTAAATTTGTAGAATTTTGTCGAACAATTGACACAAATTCCATTATACTTAAAATTAGCGGAAAGGGAATATCCTTTTGATAAAAAATATGTACGATTCGTTAACTATTAATAATAAATGTTCGTGTTTTAGTCATAATTTGTCCATTTCTGATTGAAATTTGTTCGGAAAAAGACCAGTATCCCGAAAACGAAGATTGGGTGTCTCCAACGTGATTTGCGGCCTCTAAGGATTGTTCCAGAGAAGTATAAACATTGTCACTATTTGTATTATGTGATAACCTACATAGGTATTTTCCATTATTAAGGAGGTTAAATTATGTTACGTACAGGCATCATTTTTTTAATTTTGGGGTTAGGGGCATTCATACTGCCGCAGTTCGGTCTGCAATTCAAATTATTTAACGTTTTGGAAGACATTTTTGGCGGAAGTCAAACCATTGTCGAAATTGCTGTTGCGGCTATCGGCGCCATCCTAGTAGGTATTCATTTATTTAAGGGAAAGAAGGACACGTCGTCCGCAGCGTAAGAACACATGGTTTGGGAGGAAGTTTTTTTTGAAATCGTGGATAGCAAAACTTTTAAAATCAGTAAGTGTTATGACTTTTATTATGATGGTGTGTGCGGCTCCCGCATTCGCCAAAGAGCAGCTGAATTGGGTAGAAGGCGGAAAGAAAATCGACGTGGGAACTGGTTTAGCAGAACTACAGTTGGGCAATGATTTTGTTTTTCTTGATGCTGAAAATACGAAAAAGTACATAACACAGAACGGAATGAAAGCAAGCGGGGAAGAAATCGGCTTGGTCATTCCAAAGGACGAAAAACAGGATTGGGCCGTTTTCTTCGAATATTCCGAATCGGGACACGTTAAAGACGAGGAAAAAACGAAAATTGATGCTGATGCCTTGCTGAAGAGCTACAAAGAAGGCACGGAAGAAATGAATAAGGATTTAAGTCCTGAAAACCAGTTATTCGTTGACAAATGGGATGTTGCACCGTTCTATGACAACACCTTGCACAGTTTGACGTGGTCTTTATTGGCACATGATTCTAAGAACAACGGTGTTATTAACTACAATGTAAAGATTCTATCACGCAAAGGCTATATCTCAGCGATACTCGTATCAGACCCGGCGAATTTGAAGGCGGACCGTAAAGTGTTTACCGATAAGATCCTGTCGCAGTTTCAACTAAAGCAGGGTCAACGGTATGAGGATTTTGACAGCAAAACCGATAAGGTAGCTGAATTCGGCTTGACTGGACTAATTCTTGGAGGCGCGGGTCTGGCGATTGCCAAAAAAGCGGGCTTGCTTGCTTTGCTCATCCCTCTATTGAAGAAGTTTGGGATCGTGATTGTGCTGGCCGGCGGTGCTATTTGGGGATTTATTCGCAAAAGAACCGGATTGAAGAAAGAGCAGTCGGAGCAACCGACGCAATCAGAGCAATCGGAGCAACCGGCACAGGACCAAGTGATCGACCAGAAGCAAAAATCATAGTTTCGTAAGCAAAAGCGCCTGAAGTCGAAGAACGTCAACCGTTCTTTGAGTTTGGGCGTTTTTTGTGCTTGCTTCGGCAGCCGACGTCAACTCTTTTCAGTCTGTTTAACTTCGATTCCGATAAAAATAGCCCTTCCTAATCGCTCGATAGCCGAGTTGTAGGAGGGGCTTTTGAAATCACTTATTTATTTAAAGAAGCGCCTTATAAAATAAGCTGCGCAAGTCCGAATCCGATTGTGACCGCAAGCACGGTTGCGATTAGTCCAGGAAGCATGAACGAGTGGTTCAGCACATATTTGCCGATTCGCGTCGTTCCCGTGCGGTCAAAGTTGATCGCTGCAATAACGGTTGGGTAATTCGGAATGAAGAAGTAGCCGTTTACTGCTGGGAACATGGCAATGAGTGCAGCAGGCGGCAAACCCAAGGCGATGCCTAGAGGTACGAGTGCACGTACCGTTGCGGCTTGGCTGTACAGAAGAATCGACAGGATGAAGAGTGCAATAGCGAATAGCCACGGAGCAGCTGTGACGCTGTCTTTAATCCACATACTGATCTGATCCATGTGACCTGCGAAGAACGTATCACCGAGCCAAGCAATACCGAAGATGCTGATAACCGCCTGCATACCCGCAAGGAACACGTTGCTTTTAATGAGGTGAGACGCATTCACCTTACAGATCAGCAGGATGAGTGCCGCTATTGATAGCATCACTAGTTCAATGGCATAGGCCATGTTAAGTGGGACTAACTTGCCGCCAGTCTCCCATGCCGGGCGAAGCTGTGGCATCGATCCGAGCAGGACGACAAGAACGACGCCCAAGAGGAACAACACGACGGACAATTTGGCACGAGGATTCATGGCCGTCACACTTTCGGATTGCGTCTTCACGACCGCATCGATCGTACCATCAGCAAGTCGTTTTTGATATTCAGGGTCCTCATCTAAATTTTTGCCGACTTTCGTCATAATCCAGGCTGCGATCATACAGCTAATGAATGTGGAAGGCACACTAATCATTAAGATATCCATAAGACTTATTTGATAACCGGCAAGTAAGGAGACGAGAGCAACAGTCGCTGCCGAGATTGGACTTGCGGTAATGGCTTGTTGAGAGGCGATGACAGATATCGATAAAGGCCGCTCTGGGCGTACGCCTGATTGTCTAGATACTTCCGCGATAACAGGTAGAACCGAATACGACACATGACCCGTTCCCGCGCAAAAAGTGAACAAATACGTCACGATCGGTCCCATGAACGTAATGTGACTGGGGTTTTTGCGCAGTGCCTTTTCAGCTAAGGAAACCAAGTAATCCATCCCCCCGGCAGTTTGCAGTGCGCCTGCAGCAGTGATGACCGCCGCAATCATCAACATCACATCGATTGGTGGTGAAGTGGGTTGAAGACCGAAGCCAAACGTTAGAATGGCAAGCCCAAGTCCTCCCATTACACCAAGTCCAATACCACCTAGTCTCGCTCCTACAAAGATGGCAAGTAACACAATAACGAGTTGAATCAAAAACATGAGCTATTCACATCACTTTCAGCTGTTCTAAGTTGTTATTTTTTTCACATATATTCCATTATACGTTAATGTGCCATGCCTGTCACTTTGCGCGACGAAAGCGGTCATGCGATATCGATGTCGCTTCTAATATCACTTGGAACATATTTTATGTAAGGAGAGAAATGCTATTCAGAGAGTCGGTATATTCCTTATTTGGGGTCATAGAATGTAACGAGAGAATAATAGATTCTACCCACGGTCAGGAGGATGCAATTGATAATCCAATATCGGCCATACCCCAGACACCCCTTTATCGGCAGGCAGCTCAAGCGGGATACGCACAATTACAGAGGTGATCTGCTTGCACCCGCGAAGACGATTCTAGATCATGTCAGACTAAGACTCCTTGATATGCATGGCGTTGAGCTTGAAGAAAGTGACCTCATTAGCTTGCAGAAGCCTGTCACGTTAGCAGAGCTTGGCTATCACCCTCATATGGATGGATGCGCCGCACATATGAAAGTCATTTATGATGATGTTCGTTTTACGAAAAAAATTCCGCTGTGGGACATCAGACAGCAAATCCTCCCATTTATCATGCGCTCCTCCGAACAACAAGATGTATTCACCTTATTCGAGCAGCTTCAGACGAAAGCAGACTACACCTATCGGCATCCCATTTGCGTGAGTATTCTTGCCGTCCGTATTGGAAAATGGCTTCAGATGAAAGAACCACAGCTTACACAGCTTGCCATCGGCGCTTTGCTTCATGACATTGGAAAGACTCGCTTACCTCCAGATCTCATGGATAACGAAGAGCCGCTCTTGCCGGCAGAGTATGCTTATCGGAAGAAGCATACGCATTTTGGCTATCAATTGATCAGAGATACGGTTGGGACGAGCCGCCGCCAAGCTCTGATTGCGCTGCTGCATCACGAGCGTCTGGATGGGAGCGGATACCCATTCGGCATTCGTGCGGGGAAGTTCGATTACCACAGCCAAATTGTCGCAATCGCGGACACCATTCATCACCTTATCTCGAATCGCCCTCAACAAGCGGCTTTACCGTTTTACGCATTACTTCAGTACCTTCATGATCAAGCGTTTGGAAAACTGGAACCAAGGATGATTCATCTCATCTTAGATCAAATGATGCAGGCTCTTCTTGGACGCAGTGTTCAGCTCACGGACGGGCGACGCGCTAAAGTTGTTATGCTCAATGCTTATGCGCAGCTTGATCCGCTAGTTCAGTTGGAAGATGGAACTTTCATTGATTTGAACCAAATGAGGACGCTGCATATTGAGCGGTTGCTATTGGCATGATACATTCGTCATAAGTATTGCAAAAAGGTCGGGGTAAGAGCATGAAGACGCTCTGCCTCGACCTTTTGCATGTCCGTAAAATTCATGTGCTTTTATCACGAAACGGGAAATATAGTACGTTAAGGTCGTTGTGTCGGATTCGTTAGTGTACGATTAATCCCTTTTCGTGAGGTGACCTCTTCTATAGGAATCTAGTGCCATATTATTTATGTAACATATCAAAATAAAGTTACATTATGTCGAATTAAGAGGGATAATAGGGGATTAAAGTAGTAATGAAACAGAAAATTACATTTTACTCGTTATTACGGGACAAAATTCATGAATAAATAGATATTAAGCCTTATTGGAAAATAGTTACTTATTATATTAAAATATGAATTGAATCAAATAATAGGAGGTTTATATACATGGTAAAAAACGTTAAAACAGTGCTAGCATCTTTTCTGGTAATTTCAACACTATTGGTTGCTGGTAGCGCTTATGCTGCACCGGCTAAGGTTGTAGAAGGAGTTAACCCTGACGCTGTAGAAACTGAATTCGTTGATCCAACTCTTCGCATTAAACCATATGCTCAAATAGCCTATGAGGATGCTGTTTTTCATGGCCAATTAAAAACAAGCTTCACGTACTCAAAAGGCAATCTAAGAATATACATTCAAAATAAAGGTACGAAAAGCTTTAATTATTCAGTGATAAATTCTTATGGAGTTAATATTTGGAGTGGTTCTATCTCGGCAAATGATGCAAGAACAGGTTATTTTGTTCCGGCTGACGGTGATCTTCCTTCTGGTGAATATACTGTTAAACTTAATAACAATGATGGCAGTCAATCTCCATATCTTTTATCGGCAAGAGATGACCTGTAATAAAATATTATTTTTTGAGTAAGTTGCCTATCTATTTCGATAAATTGTAAGAAAAATGAAGAACGGCCCTGTCGTAAAACATGCGAACAGAGCCGTTCTTTTTGCCATTGCTCTACGGAAGTAAAATCAGCGAATACGGTCTGAAGACCTGGAACATTTGGCCCGTATACTTGAAGATTTGAATGAAGTCAGATCGCTGCACATTGAGCGTGTGTATAAATAAGAGCCTGAAGTTAATGCCAAGTTGTCTAGGTCTGTTCAAGACTTAGACAATTTTTTTATTATTTTTCTGAATGATCGGAATTGGGAGTGTACTTATCATTTATTCCGGTTTATAGTTAAGTTAACTTCATAATTAAGCGAGGTACCTAATGTGAAACAACATCTTATTCAGCAATACAGCGAATTGCAAAATCATTTAAACCTTCGATTAGCAACAAAATATCAGCACAAAATGGATAATCAGCTTACAGCTAAGCAGGTTTTATTATTAGAGCTGATCCGGACAGGCGGATCTTCAACGAAGGAATTAGCTATTCAATTGAATATATCCGCGAGTGCAGTTAGTCAACTTCTGAATAAATTGGAGGAAAAAGAATACATCACCCGTACGATTAATAAAGAAAATCGTCGGGAAATCATATTAAAGCCTGCGGCGAAGGGAGAACGCTATTTTGAAGACATGCACATGCTTGAAGATGAGGTTAATCGCACGGTTTTTGGACAGCTGCCTTTAGAAGACTTGGAGCAGTTGGTCCGTATTATGAAAAAATTAAATTCCATAATAGAGGGGGATTAGTCCATGTTTGTGGGCAATAGGGGAAAATCCATTTGGCTGCTGTTGTTGGGCTTTATGCTGTGCAGCAATTTTATGCTTTATCATACGACCATCGGGAAACAGCTTCTTCCAACTCAGACGAATGGGGTAGTCATCGGTTCATTAATCGATCTCGTCATTATGCTTCCTGTATATTGTATGCTGTACACCAAGAAATTTTCGATCAAGCAAGCGATTGTTTTATCAGCGGCAGGATGTATATTAGCTCGATTTCTCATTCCAAAGCCTTTTTTAGAGCCCTTTGCAGCTGTGACTTGGGCTGGAATTGCCGTAGAGGCTGCGTTAATCTTCTTTGAACTGATTCTGATAGTCACATTTGTTCGTTACATGCCCCAAATCGTAAGAAAGGTAAAATCGAGTGAACTACCGGTAGTCTTTTCTTTTCAACAGGCAGTGGATCAATATGTCATCAAAAACCCAATTATTCATGCCATCTGTTCGGAGGCGATGGTGTTCTATTACGCTTTTTTCACTTGGAAAAAGAAGCCCCCAACCGGTATGACGCTGTATAAAAATTCGAGTTATATCGCCGCTCAAATCATGATGATTCACTCGATTGTCATTGAAACATTGGTTTTACATTGGTGGCTGCATGAAAAATCGGTCGTCATTTCGATTATTTTACTCATCCTTAACATCTATTCGTTAATATTTTTCATTGCAGATATTCAAGCGATTCGATTAAATCCCATACATATGAACAAAGAATCGATGTTCCTCTCACTTGGCTTACTCAAGCGTGCTGAAATTCAATTTGCGAATATCGCGTGTATCATCGAAGACCCAGTCGTTCTACAAAGTAAATTATCACAAGATAGGATGAGTTTTATGGCGAAGGATTTTGAAAAAGTTCACCCCCATCTGATTTTGAAAATGAAAGAGCCTGTTCGCGTCATCTTGTTTATGGGCATTCAAAAACAATATTCACAAGTAGCGATTCGCTCAGACAATCCAATACAACTGAAAGAAATGATTGTAAGTAAAATGGAAAATAAACAGGAAGCCGAATGAGTCCTCGATCATGAAAAAGTCCTCCTTTGGACATTATGTTCAAAGGAGGACTTTGTTTTCACTAACGATCAATGCGCAATCTCCGCATCAATATTTTTCAAGAACTTTCGTCCGATACCAGCCGTAACAACCGCACACGCCACGAAAATTGCGCCTACATAGAACGGAATGTGGGGGTTGAACCACTCGGCAAGCTTTCCTGCAAGGAACGGCGCAATCGCACCACCGATAAAACGAACGAAGCTGTATGCAGCCGATGCAACCGAACGTTCGACGGGCGCGGCATGCATAACCGCAGTCGTAATCAGCGTGTTGTTCACCCCAAGGAATGCACCGGAGATAACAACAGATGTCACCACAACTGTAATCGAATCCGTATTGATACCAATTACAACAAGGTTAAGCGCGAACATGATCAACATGATGCACATCGAACGAATGGTGCCGAATTTCTTTTGGAAAAAAGGTGCCACGAAGACAGAAGTAATCGCGAGCATTAAGCCCCATCCCAAGAATACATAACCTAAGCCGTGCTCATCGAGATGATTCATCATAATAAACGGCGTGTACGCCATTAAAGTGAAGAATCCAAAATTATATAGGAATGCGACAACTCCGAATGTGAAAAGTCCGCCATGACGCAGCGCTTTGAATGGATCGGTGATGGATACGCGCTTTGTAGGCTTCGGAATTTTCGGCAGCATAATTGAAATTGCAATAAAAGCAATGGCCATTAAAGCACTGACGCCGAAGAATGGACCACGCCAAGAGATGGAACCGAGCTCGCCACCAAGCAAAGGACCTACAGAGATCCCAAGACCAATGGCAGCTTCATATAAAATGATCGCTCTTGCTGTCCCACCCGTGGATAAGCCGACAATGGCTGAAAGCGCAGTAGCAATGAACAACGCGTTACCTAGACCCCAACCACCGCGCATGGCGACGATTTGGTCAATACTGCCGGATAATCCACCAAGCGCAGAGAAGATAACGATTAAGAGAATGCCGACAAGCAGCGTCCATTTCACACCGATTCGACTGGAAACAACACCAGTAATGATCATGGCAAGACCAGTCACAAGGTTATAACTAGAAAAAAGCAAGGAAACTTGGCTCGGTGTTGCATCTAATTGTTTGGCTAGTGCAGGTAAAATCGGATCAACGAGCCCTAGTCCCATAAATGCGATCACACAGGCAAACGCAACAGCCCATACTGCCTTCGGCTGGCTCATCATGCCTGTGTGCTGCTTAAGATGTAATGATTTAGATCCCATGAACAATTAAACCTCCATCTATTATTGTTCTTGCTCCATACGGGCAATAGCCGTCCGCGCTCGTGTTTGCAAGGTAGACAATTCAGACCGAACGACATGTATCTTTTCAATTTTTTGCTCAATTAACTTCAGTTGATCACTAATGATTTGATCGATCTCTAATAGTTTTGCGTATTTCTCCTTCTGATCCTCGATACTCCAATATCCTTTGCGATGCGTCTCAAGTGTTTCGCTAATCGAGATGAACTGTTGTAACTCTTGCAGGGAGACACCCAGCACCTCTCTCGCATTGGTGATTTTTTGAAGATGTTCAATATGGGCTTCGGTGTAGAGGCGAATTCCTTTTTCACTTCTTTGAGGTGGAGAGAGAAGACCAATTTCCTCGTAGTAGCGAATGGTTCTTTTCGTCAAACCGCATCTTTGCGAGACGTCATCAATTTTTAACCAAGTCATATTATCACTCCAAATTCGTAATTGTATTTATGATTATAGATATGCATAACGTTAACGTCAACGTTAACTTTTGGTATATGAGATATAGTTTATATCGTTGGGCTTATTCTATGCATCTCCGACTGCGAGACGGTTTCTCCTTTGAGACAAACGCTGCTGAGCTTTGTTATAATGAATCGAATGCATAACACGACCTGAGGTGATGGGATGAATGAAGAGATGAAGAAAGCCTGCGCAATTCTCGGTGTTCCAGAGGATGCAACGAAGCAGCAAATTGAAGATCGTTATGGACTCTTACTTAAAAAAGCGCGTTCGCACAGCAAAGTGACTTCGAATGAGCAGAACTCGTCTGATACGCAAGTAAGCGTGGATGAAATAAATGAGGCATACAACCGATTAATGGGACTTGATCAGTATGTAGATGACACGGCCATGAAACCAACAGGTAAGGTTGAACATTTCTTTTACTATCACAAAATGCATGTGTTTATCGCGATATTACTAATTATAGGCGCGGTGTTCGGTGTGAAAAGTTTCCTCGATCGTCAAGCGGAGAAAGCCGCTGAAGCTGCAAAACCGCCAATTGACGTGAGTGTGATGTTTTTCGGTGACTATAGACTGGATAAGCCAGATAAAGTCTCAGATGTCATTCTTCCAGCCTTTCCAGAATGGAAGCGTGTCGAGACAGCTCTGACCATCGCACTGGAGCAGCCCAAAGATTCCTACGAGATGGCCTTGCAGCAGAAGAGTGTCATTTCCATGATGTCGGATCGTTCGGATGTCTATATTATGGATCGTCATCATATGGAGGCTTACGTTAAGCAGAGTGGATTTATTCCACTGGATGAATTAACGAGCAGATTACCTAGTGATCTGTTATCTGGCAAAATGTATGTAGCGAAGACAGATAAGGAACCACAGGAGCACGTGTATGCAGTGGATGTATCGAACAGCAGCTTCTTCAAATCTATTCCGATCAATGACAAAGAAAAATATGCACTGATTCGCTTTGATACGACGAAAAAGGATAAAGCACTTCAGCTCGTCGAATGGCTGATCCGTTCTACAAAACCCTAGTAAATACGCTTAAATCTAGGTGTTAATCACAAAAATCGATAGTTTGCGTTTTTCAAGAAGATTTTCTTATAAGTTTCTAATTGAATATTAATAAAGGGTTTCAATCGCTTGGGAGACAGGCGTTTGTTCCATCTATGGTAAATTCTGTTTAATTTCATTCTGTTAAGCTACTTAGTAGATAAGCAGATTACGATTACACAGGAGGCGTTACTGTTATGGAAAAAACGTATACGAAAAACTGGAAGAAAGCACTCGTGGGGGTAAGCCTTGTTGTCACATTGATGGGCTCAACAACTCTATTTACAACCTCAACTGTACAAGCTGCAACCGCTACGGCAGCAGCATCGACTAATAAAACAGCTTCTCAAAAAGCAGATGCGATTATTAAAGATGCACAATCACTGATTGGTAAAGTTCAATATGTATATGGAAAGAATGATCCGAAGAAACTCATTTTTGACTGTTCTTCTTTCACCAAATATCTGTATGCAAAGCAAGGTGTTAATTTGAAATGGGGCGCTACAAGCCAAAGTAAGCAAGGTCAATCCATTAAGAATGTAAAAGACTTGAAAAAAGGTGATCTTGTTCATTTTAGCGTGAAAGACCCTAAAAAAATCGGACATGTTGGGATCTATATCGGAAATGGTAAGTTCATTCACAACTTAAATCCGAAGAACGACGTAGTCATTAGTGATATGAGCAAAGGCTACTGGGCAGGTAAATTTATCGTAGGTACTAGAGTGCTTAAATAAGGACAAGCTGTTCAGAAAACAGACTCAACCCAAGTGGTTGGTCTGTTTTTTTGTATGTGCAAAATCTACGATTTGCAAGAAGATTTTCTTACATGTTTTTAATTGAATATTAATAAAGAGCCTCAAACTCAAGGGAGACATGGGTTTGTTCAATACGTGGTAAATGCTGTGTATTTTTATTCTGTTATGCTATTAGCAGGAAGACAAAATACGATTACACAGGAGGCATTACCGTTATGGAAAAAACGCAGACAGCTAAGTGGAAGAAAGTACTCATGGGGGTAAGCCTCACTGTTGCACTATTAGGTACATCAGCAATGATTACAGCAGGGCCAGTACAAGCGGCTGTAGCCGTATCAAGCAATACAACGGCTTCCCAAAAAGCCGATGCAATTATCAATGATGCTCAATCACTTATGGGTAAAGTTAGATATGTATATGGGAAGAACGATCCGAAGAATCTCATTTTTGATTGCTCTTCTTTTACTAAGTTTGTATATGCCAAGCAAGGCGTTAATTTGAAGTGGGGCGCTACAAGCCAAAGCAAGCAAGGTCAATCTATTAAGAATGTAAGTGATTTGAAGAAAGGCGATCTTGTTCACTTTAGCGTGAAAGACCCTAACAAGATTGGACATGTTGGGATTTACATGGGAGATGGCAAGTTCATTCACAACTTAAATCCGAAGAACGGTGTTGTCATTAGTGATATGAGCAAAGGTTATTGGGCAGGTAAATTTATCGTTGGTACTAGAGTGCTTGGCTAAGGACAAGCTGTTCATAGAGAAATAGACCATTTTAATAGAGAATAGAGAACAGAGAACAGAGAACAGGCTCAGCCCACGTGGTTGAGCCTGTTTTTTGTCACCACCATATTTTTACAAAAGTTAAAATTTTCTGATATAATACTCAAGTATTCATTTGTACAAATACATAAAATTGAGGAGTGGGAATAACCGATGAAAAAAGCAATCGTAGTATCGATCATTGGAGCGTCCATGTTGTTAAGTGCAGGGGCTGGGGTTTATGCGGGCACTAATATGAAGGAAATAAAGGCATACTTGAATAACGATATTAAGGTCAAAGTGAATGGCAAAACAACACAGCTGTTAGATACGAAGGGAAACGTTCTAACTCCTATTTCCTATGATGACACGACTTATGTACCTATACGTGCCATCTCAGGTTTATTAAATGTAGCCGTTGATTATGATCCTGCGACAGACAGCGTTCTGTTAGGAGAAAAAGTTGAGGGTACGCCTATTAACGCGAATCAAACCTTCTATACTTCAATAAAAGACCCTAATCTTACCAAATATAAAGGCACAGATTATAAAGAAGTACTGATCGCGAAAGGAAATGGTGGAAGTAATTTCCAACTAACACCGAACAAGAAATTCCAAAAGCTATACTTGCAAGTGGCTGCAATTGAAGCTTCAGTCAATCTTGAATTCAAAGATACGCAAGGGCATTTGTTAAAAGAAGTTACCGTTTCCATCGAAGATGGTATGAAAACTATTGAGCTCAATGTTGCAGGGCTTGAGGAAGTTAATGTCTTCTATGGTACTGAGGGTGTATTTGTCCCAGTAACCACTTCCTATTACAAATAATCATGCTCGAATAGAGAAACAGGCCAATCGAATCGGTTGAGCCTGTTTTTTTGATAGCACGTTAAAGCTGCCGCGGCATCTTGGAATTGTGGACACTTGTTGCTTCGGATCCCATTAGCCGCTTCCTCCCTCTTTTTTCAAAGGCTTCTAGCCCCATATCATCGAAAACCCACTTGTTCATCCGTTCGATCAATCACACGTCTCATTTTTTAGTAAAATAATATTCGTTAATAGGCACTTAATTTGAAAATACTATAGTAAAAAAAGATAGTAAAAAACTTAGTAAAAAATGATTGAATGTAGTAAAATTGTGTGTTATGTTTTCCTTGTTAAATACATAGATGACGGGGGAACCTCATATGCGTGCAATGAAACTATGGGAAAATATCGGACAAAATCATCTGAATCGAATGAAGCCGCGCGCGTTCTTTCATTCTTTTTCAAGTAAGCAGAAGGCACAAACGAATGAACCGGGGTATACCCATCATTTTAAAAGCTTAAATGGTTCTTGGAAGTTCCTCTTCTTACAAGCCCCGGAATATAGTCCGGTTGGATTTGAGCAGTCTGCATTTGATGTGACGAAGTGGGATGCGATCACGGTTCCGAGTAATTGGCAGTTAGAAGGCTATGGCAAAATGCACTATTCCGATCTGTGGTACAACTTCCCGATTAATCCGCCTTTCGTGCCGACAGACAACCCGACAGGGATATATAAACGCAGCTTTACCATTTGTGAAGACTGGCTAAAGGATCAGCAGGTCATTTTACGATTTAATGGGGTCGATTCGGCTTATCAATTATGGGTGAATGGACAGGAGATTGGTTATAGTAAAGGCGCTAGAATGCTCGCTGAATTTGATGTGACGTCTTATGTGCAAGCAGGTGAGAACGACGTTACCGTGCGCGTCTACCAATGGTCAGATGGCACTTACTTGGAAGATCAGGATATGTGGTGGCTCAGCGGTATATTCCGTGATGTGGATTTGTATACGCAGCCAAAGGTTGGGATTGAAGATTTTACTGTTGTGACGGATTTGAATGCGGATTATACAGCAGCTAAGCTGCAAATATCGGCTGTTGTGCGCAACTTGCAGGTGGGCAATTCCATTGCTTATGAGTTGTTAGATGATAAAGGACGGATCGTTGTCAGTGGTGAAACGCCTGCACAAGATGAAGTGACAATAGAGGAAGTCATTGAAGCGCCGAAATTATGGACGGCAGAGACGCCGAACTTGTATCAATTGTTATTGACGTTTAAGCAGAGGGATTCCGTTACTGAAGTCATTCCACAACAAGTCGGCTTCCGTAAAATCGAACTGAAAGGTGACACTTTTACGATTAATGGCGTGGCCATCAAGTTCAAAGGGGTTAATCGTCACGATTATCACCCGATTACGGGCCGCGTGGTTTCGCGGGAAGATATGATCAAGGATATTCACTTGATGAAGCAGCATAACATCAATGCGATTCGCACCGCACACTATCCGAACTCCACATGGCTCTATGATTTATGTGACGAGTATGGGATGTATGTGATCGATGAGGCGGACTTGGAGTGCCACGGGTTCGAGTTAACGGGGAAATACAACTGGATTTCCGACGATCCCGCTTGGGAAATGTCCTATGTAGAACGCTTGGAACGTATGCTGCACCGAGATAAGAACCACCCTTCGATTATCATGTGGTCACTTGGCAATGAATCGGGGTTCGGTTGTAACTTCAGAGCGATGGCGAAACGTACCAGAGAGCTGGATCCCACACGTCTGGTTCATTATGAAGGAGATCGTGAAGCAGAAGTAACGGATGTGCTGTCGACGATGTATTCGTGGTTAGAGCGATTAGATGAATCTTCCACAAAAAAACGCACCATGCAGACGATTGCTGAGACTCCTTCTAAACCACATATATTGTGTGAGTATGGACATGCGATGGGCAATGGCCCAGGAAACTTGAAAGAATATCAAGATTTGTTCTATGCGCATGACAAATTACAAGGTGGATTCATCTGGGAGTGGTTTGATCATGGTATTCAGACGATTCATGAGGATGATAAGGTCTATTACCGCTATGGCGGCGACTTTGGTGATGATCCGACGAACGGCAACTTCTGTATAGATGGATTGATTATGCCCGACCGCACACCTTCACCAAGCTTGTTGGAGTATAAGAAGGTCATTGAACCCGTTCATACGTATGCCGTTGATCTAGCAAAAGGTATCATCCGCGTAGAGAGCAAGTATGACTTTAGCACACTGGATCACTTGGATCTGATCTATTCCATTGTAAAAGATGATGAAATTCTTTTATCAGGTAGAGCCAATTTAAGTGGTATTGCGGCGCGTTCCAGTAAGGAGATTCAATTGGATTATACATTGGACTGGCAGCCTGAACGGGGTACAGACTATTACTTGAATATCTCCTATGTGCTGAATCGTTCCTACAAATGGGCGCCTCGTGGACATGAACTTGCCACAGGACAATTGCTGCTGCCAATTGTGACGGAACCTTATTACATCGAACCAAGCGGCTTGCTTGTGATGATCGAGCAACACTGTGAGTTGGTGGTACAGGGGGAAGAGTTCGAGATTATTTTTGATACGGTAAAAGGATCTATGAAATCATGGACACGTAACGGCAAGGTGGTTGTCGAGAAGGGTCCAGCCCTGCAGTTCTGGCGTGCACCCATTGATAACGATATGTATATCGTCGAAGATTACAAAAAGACGACATTCATGCACTTGATGCATGAGGTGGTTGAGAATGTGAGTTATGAGCAGCATGTTGATCATGTTCACGTGCAAGTAGAGACAATGAATGGTGCAACGAATGCTTCATGGTATTATCGCTCGGTTTATGACTACCGTATTTATCCGAATGGGGATGTACTGCTGAATGTAAGCGGTGAGCCTAGTGGTTTAGTTGAAAATGCCCCTGCGATGTTACCTCGCATCGGCGTGAACATGCATGTAAGTAAGGACTGTGAGAATGGTAAGTGGTATGGACGCGGACCAGGGGAAACGTATGTGGATTCCAAGCAAGCAGGGCTGTTCGGGGTGTATGAGCAGTCTGTGGATGGTATGTTCACGAATTACGTCGTTCCACAGGAAAATGGGAACCACACCGATACCCGTTGGGCACGTTTAACGGATCGTTATGGTGTAGGGCTGTTGGCTGTTGGCTATCCCTCCATGGACTTTAGTGCGATGTATTATGAGGCAGAGGACTTGGATGCGGCGAAGCATACGATTGAGCTCAAGAAACGGGATTACATTGTGCTCAACTTGGACGTGAAACAGAACGGACTTGGTTCCAACTCTTGTGGTCAGAACCAATTGGACAAATATCGCTGCAAGTTTGAGCCGTTTCATTTGAAAATTAAGCTGTCTGTGTACTCGAACAAGGAAGTGTCGGATGTGCGGAAGGCAAAGGAGACGATTCGGGAAAATAGGTTGTGAGCGGTAACGATATACAATAGTAGATACAACGAGCCCATCCGATTTGGATGGGCTTGCTCCTATTTGTTTTACTTTATTTTTAGTAAAAAAGACAGTACAATCGGAAGATACAAGGTTGAGATATTGGAGTGAGATAGATGGCAACGCTGAAGGATATTGCAGAGAAGGTAAATGTGTCGATATCGACGGTGTCGAGAGTATTGAATTTTGATCAGACTTTATCGGTGTCGGATGAGACACGACGTCGTATTTTTGAAATAACCGAAGAACTTGAATATAAGAAATCGACTAAGAGTGAAAAGCAGATCAAGTCTTCGCCGAAGAAAATAGAAATTGGGATGATCATGACGTTTGCCAAGAGTGAAGAACTGAATGATCCTTATTATCTCGCAATGCGTCTAGGTATTGAAGGTGCTGCGCAGGAGAAGTCAATCCAGCTCATCAAAGGGCATAAGGATGATCCGAATTTTAATGTACGGGATCTAGCGGGACTTCTTGTGGTTGGTCCAGTGTGTGAGGATGAAGTTGAGCAGATGAGCCGGCTGAATGCCAATATGGTGTTCATTGATTCACTCCCTGTGGATCATCGATTTGATGTGGTGATGGTCGATTTGGCGGACGCAGTGGAGCAGTCGATGAACCATTTGCACAGCTTGGGACATACGCAGATTGCTTTTATCGGAGGCAAGGATGAGCTAGGGGTGTCAAGTAAGGTAGATCGTCGCGAGGTGGCGTATGAAGCTTGGATGCATAAGGTAGGCGGATATGATTCGGGTCTTGTTCAAGTAGGTGAGTTCTCTGCGGAAGATGGCTACCGATTGATGAATGATTTGTTGGCATCCAAGGCTTCTTTTACAGCAGTTGTAGCCGCAAATGACTCGATGGCGATTGGAGCTGTTCGTGCGATTCAGGAGCGGGGATTGAAGGTGCCGGAGGACATCAGTATTGTGGGCTTCAATGATATTAAAGTGGCACAGTTCATGACACCATCGCTTACGACCATCAAGCTATACAGTGAGTTTATGGGTGAAACCGCACTTGATCTGCTGCTTGAGCGGATTCAAGGTAATCGCACCATTGCGAAGAAAGTTGTGATCCCAACAGAATTGATCATTCGAGAGAGCTGCTGCAAGGTTACGAGTACTCTTCGGAAGTAGTTAGAGGCAATGAAAGCAAGTAGAAAAGAAGCAAGACCGCATTCATGAGATTGCGGTCTCTTTACTATGAAACGAAGTAGTCGTCAAAGATTAGGCATTGTCGTTCATCTTGTGTTCATAATAGGGGTGTATCTTAAGAGGACCCATTTTATTTGACAACTAAAGTATTCAGTCATATACTTAGTAACACTAATTAAATTAGAGCTAAAACATTTGTAAACCTAAATAAAAGGAGGGGAGATTCATGGAATATCCAGAAGGAACAACCTCACAGAAACTAATGCGTGCCTTCATGCAATTTCGAAAGGCGGAATGGCATGGGCGCCCGGTTATGGGATATAAACCAAGCGAGGTGCGGGTCTTATTTTGCATGAAGCATGGGCCAAGACGTACGGGCGCGAATTTGAAAGTGTCGGATATTGGCAAGCTGCTCCATATCTCGATGCCTACCGTTACACAATTAATTAATGGGTTGGAAGAAAGCGGAGTTGTTGAGCGTTACGAAGATCCGGAGGATCGACGTGCAGTCCGACTTAAGCTGACAGATAAAGGCGAGGAAGTGACCCAGAAGGCAATGGATGGGATGAACGCTTCTTTTGCAGGATTAATTGAACATTTAGGTGAGGAACGAAGCAACATGCTTGCAGAGCTATTGAACGAAGTTTCTTTTTATTTTCATGGGAAGAAAGAATCTGATACAAAGGAAGGTGAACAGGTTTGATCAAGTTATTTCGATATCTGAAGCCCTATCGGATGCTAATTGGATTCGTCTTGGTGCTTGTCTTTTTACAATGCTTATCTGAACTTTACTTGCCTACATTAATGGCAGATATCGTGAATTTTGGGATAGTGAAAGCTGACACGCCATATATTATCAAAATCGGCGCATTCATGCTGCTTATTGCTGCAATTGGTGCGGTTTTCTCTATCATTGCCAGTTATGTTTCATCCAAGGTGGCAGTCGGATTTGGGCGAATCGTCCGTGGTAAAGTGTTCTCGCATGTAGAGAATTTCTCCATGCAGGAGTTTGATAAAATCGGTACAGCTTCCTTAATTACGAGAACGACCAATGATATTAATCAGGTACAACAAGTGTTAACGATGATGCTAAAGATGATGATTATGGCACCGATGATGTGTATCGGCGGTATCATTATGGCGGTATCCAAGGATGCGGAGTTGTCACTGATTTTTGTAGCGGTAATTCCGATTATTGTGCTTGCTATTGCGGCTATTACAAGTAAAGGAATACCGCTCTTCAAGGTCGTACAGACGAAGCTCGATAAGCTCAATCTTGTACTGCGTGAAGGTTTGACGGGCATTCGTGTTGTACGTTCTTTTAACCGGATTGATCATGAGAAGAAGCGTTTTGGGGCTGCGAATAGGGACCTTACGGAAACATCAATTAAAGTAAATAAAATTATGGCAGCACTTATGCCAGTGATGATGCTGGTGCTTAATTTTTCAACAATCGCCATTATTTGGTTTGGTGGGATTCGAATCGACGAAGGAAGTATGCAAGTCGGTGATTTGATGGCATTCATTCAATATGCGATGCAAATTATGTTCTCCCTCATCATGCTGTCGATGATGTTCGTGATGATTCCGCGTGCTTCCGTATCTGCCGCGCGGATTAATGAAGTTCTGAACATGGTTCCTGAAGTAAAAGATCCTGCAGCTTCTGTGCAGTCAAGTAAACCAACTAAAGGCGTTGTATCTTTTAAGGATGTAGTGTTCAGTTATCCGGGTGCAGAAGAGCCTGCGCTATCCGGTATTTCCTTCGATGCGCGTCCGGGTGAAGTAACAGCTATTATTGGGGGTACCGGATCAGGTAAATCGACACTCGTCAATCTTATTGCTCGTTTCTATGATATTAGCAGTGGGAATGTTCAAGTGGATGGTGTGGATGTACGCGAGATGTCACAGGAAAGCTTGCGGGCTAAGATTGGCTATGTGCCACAGAAAGCCGTGTTATTCACGGGTACAATTGCAGACAATATCTGTTACGGAAAAGAGAATGCGACAGATGCAGAAGTGACGCATGCGGCAACGATTGCACAAGCCAGTGACTTTATTGCAGATATGCCGGAAGGTTATCAGTCCATTCTTGCACAAGGGGGTACGAACGTATCGGGTGGTCAGAAACAGCGTCTTTCGATCGCTCGGGCATTGGTTAGACGTCCAGAGATTTATGTGTTCGATGATAGTTTCTCTGCCCTTGATTTAAAGACGGATGCGAAACTGCGTGCAGCGTTAAAAGAGGAAACGACACAATCTACGGTCATTATCGTAGCACAGCGGGTGACTACGGTTATGGATGCCGATCAAATTATTGTATTAGATGAAGGAAAAGTTGCAGGGATCGGCAGTCATCGTAAGTTGATGGAAACAAGCGAAGTGTATCGAGAAATTGTGTCCTCCCAATTATCGGAGCAGGAAAAGGAGGGAATCGCATGAGTGGAGAAAACCAGCAACGCCCTCAAGATCAGGCAGGGTCCAGCAAAGGCCCGAAGAATCCGGGCGGTCCAATGGGCATGGGTAGGGGCATGGGTATGGGCATGCCGACGCAGAAGGCAAAAAACTTCAAAGGCAGCCTCAAGCGCCTAATGGGTTATTTAAAGCCGCGCAAGTATCAACTAATTGGGGTATTCATTACGGCAATCATCAGTACAATCTTTGCGATTCTCAGCCCCAAAATATTAGGGAATGCCACAACGAAGCTTTTTGAAGGCGTAATGGGTAAAATGCAAAGGATACCGGGCGCACACATCGATTTTTCAGCGATCTTGCAAATTCTTGGCGTCCTGGCAGCTCTCTATCTAATAAGTGCTTTGTTCAGCTACATTCAGCAATATCTCATGGCAGGTGTAGCCCAGAAGACAGTCTATGATTTACGTCAAGAAGTGAATGATAAGTTGGCACGCTTGCCGCTGAAGTTCTACGATTCGAAGACACACGGGGAAATTCTTAGTCGTGTCGTTAATGACGTGGATAACATTAGCAGTACGCTGCAGCAGAGCTTAACACAGCTGATTACATCCATCGTGACGTTAGTTGGTGTGATTGTGATGATGTTGACGATCAGTCCACTCATGACATTGATTCTGATGCTGACACTTCCACTAAGCTTTGTCGTGATTAAGGCAATTACATCACGGTCTAAGGGTTATTTTAAAGGACAACAAGAAGAACTTGGGAAGCTTAGCGGGCACGTTGAAGAGATGTATACCGGTCATAACATTGTTAAAGCATTCGGTCATGAAGAGAAATCGATTGCCAAGTTCGAAGAAATTAACGATAGACTATATAACTCTGGTCAAAAAGCGCAGTTTATATCCGGCATCATCATGCCGCTGATGAGCTTCATTAATAATATTGGTTATGTGCTGATTTGTGTGGTCGGCGGTGTGCTTGTGACGCGTAACGCGATCAAGATCGGGGACATTCAAGCCTTTATCCAGTATGCAAGACAGTTCTCACAGCCTATCGTACAGACAGCTAACATTGCGAATATCATTCAATCGACGATTGCATCGGCGGAGCGGGTGTTTGAGCTATTGGATGAGAAGGAAGAAGTGGAAGAAGCGTCTGGTCATAACGTGAAGACACTTGGATCGGCAAAAGGAAATGTCGCGTTCGAGCATGTCAGCTTCGGCTATAAGGAAGATGTAACGCTCATTGCGGATATGAACATTGATGTAAAACAAGGCCAGATGGTGGCGATTGTCGGACCGACAGGTGCAGGGAAGACGACTTTAATCAATTTGTTAATGCGGTTCTATGAACTAAGTGAAGGTCGGATTATGATTGATGGAGTTAATATTACGGATATGAAGCGCGGTGATCTGCGCAGTATGTTCGGAATGGTGTTGCAAGATACATGGCTATTTAACGGTACGATTCGAGATAACATCGCTTATGGTCGTGAGAATGTGACCGAGGATGATATTGTGAATGCGGCGAAAGCGGCACATGCACATCACTTTATTCGCACATTGCCGGATGGTTATGATACAGTGCTCAATGAAGAGGCTTCTAACATTTCGCAAGGTCAAAAGCAATTATTAACGATTGCACGCGCTATTCTCGCGGACCCGACGATTCTAATTCTTGATGAAGCAACGAGCAGTGTAGATACACGAACTGAGGTGCACATTCAGAAAGCGATGAACACGCTTATGACAGGTAGAACGAGCTTTGTGATCGCTCACCGATTGTCAACCATTCGTGATGCAGATCTCATTCTTGTGATGGATAAGGGTAGTGTTATTGAGCAAGGTAATCATGAAGAACTGCTTGCAAAAGGTGGTTTTTACGCTGATTTGTACAATAGCCAATTTGCCGGTCATTCTCTGGCACAAGACGTGGGTTAATGAACCGAAAAATGTTGGAAAAAGATGTCCTCAGAGGTATAGTAAATAGAGGCATAGTCAATAAAAAATATCATTGTATACGGAGGAATTATCGATGAGTCAATTCCAGCAAAATTTAGAGAAGTATGCGAATCTAGCGATCCGCACAGGGATCAACCTACAAGAAGGTCAGACATTGGTAGTGAATGCTTCTATCGGCAGTGCAGATCTTGCGCGCCTAGTGGTGAAGAAAGCGTACGAAGCCGGAGCAAAGAACGTCATGGTGGAGTGGAACGATGATGTAGTAACGCGTACGAAATATGAGTTGGCACCTGATGTCGCTTTCACAGAATTCCCGATGTGGAGAGCAAAAGGCTTTGAAGAAATGGCAGCAAATGATACAGCATTCTTAACGATCTATGCACCGAACCCAGATTTGCTTACAGGTATTAACCCAGAGCGTATTGCAACGAATACCAAAACAGCTTCTACAGCAATGAGCAAGTACCGTGAATACTTAATGTCTGATCGTGCGGTATGGTCCTTGATCGGCTACCCGACTGTGGAATGGGCACGTAAGGTGTTCCCAAATGCGGAGAGCGATGATGATGCAGTTGCGAAGCTGTGGGATGTTATTTTTGAAACAACACGTATTCCAGCTGAAGATCCTGTTCAAGCATGGCAAGAACACTGCGATAAATTGCACCAAGTTGCTGAGATCTTAAATGGTAAGCAATATAAGCAACTTGCATACGAAGCACCAGGTACGAATTTCACACTTGATCTTGTGGAGAATCATATTTGGGCTGGTGGCGGTGCTGTAAGTGAAAGCGGCAGACCGTTCAGACCGAATATGCCAACAGAAGAAGTGTTCACAATGCCACATAAAAATGGTATGAACGGTACAGTACGCAGCACGAAGCCGCTTAATTATGGCGGTACGGTAATCAACAACTTCTCACTCACTTTTGAGAATGGTAAAGTCGTTGATTTCAGTGCAGAAGAAGGCTACGAAACATTGAAACACTTGGTTAACACAGATGAGGGTTCCAGCCGTCTTGGCGAAGTGGCATTAGTGCCGCATCATTCTCCAATCTCCATGACCAACTTGATCTTCTTCAATACTTTATTTGATGAAAATGCGTCTTGTCACCTTGCAATTGGTAACGCATATCCAACGAACATTAAAGGCGGAACCAAGATGTCCGACGAAGAGAAAGCGGCTCATGGTGTGAACCAAAGCTTAACTCACGTTGATTTCATGATCGGATCTGCTGAATTGAATGTAGACGGTATTACGAAAGACGGTAAGCGCGAGCCGATTATGAGAAATGGTAACTGGGCGCTTGCTTAATGATTGAATTAAGTGTGCTGGATCAAACCCCCATCTCCTCAGGCAGCAGTGCAGTCGAGGCGCTTGAGAACACAGCACGTCTCGCGCAAGAAGTAGAGATGATGGGTTATAAGCGCTTCTGGGTGTCTGAGCATCATTTTTCGCAAAATTTAGCAGGCTCAAGCCCGGAAGTGTTGATCTCCCACTTGGGAGCACGGACTTCACGCATTCGTATTGGCTCTGGCGGTGTGATGCTGCCGCACTATAGTGCCTATAAAGTAGCGGAAAATTTCCGTCTCTTAGAGGCGCTGTATCCGCGGCGAGTGGACATGGGTCTAGGTCGGGCGCCGGGTGGAATGCCGCTTTCCACGCAAGCTTTGCAGGAAGGCAAGATGAGTGGTGTGGATCGTTATCCACAGCAATTGGACGATCTCATTGATTATTTGCATGATCAAACGGATCAACATCGCTTCCGCGGATTACATGCGGCACCCATGATTCAAACACGGCCAGAGATGTGGCTGCTTGGATCGAGTGGTGATAGTGCTGCGCTCGCAGCCAAGCGTGGGGCCTCGTTCGCCTTTGCTCATTTTATCAATGGGCAGGGTGGAGCGGATGTGATGCGTCGTTATCAAGAGACATTCCAACCCTCGATTGTAGGCAGTAAGCCACAGGGGATGGTTGCCATATTCGCAGTATGTGCAGAAACCGAGGAGCAAGCAGGTGAGATCGCTTCAAGTCTGGATTTGACCTTACTCTTGATGTCTAAAGGCGACTTTAGCTCGACAGGCGTACCCTCTGTACAAACAGCACGCTCCTATCCGTATACACCTGTTGATCGCATGCGGATAGAGGAAAACCGCAAGCGAATGATCGTGGGGAACCCTGAACAAGTCAAGGCGCGTATACTGGAGCTAAGTGAAGCGTACCAGACAAATGAAATCATGATTGTGACGATCACGCATGATATTGAACATAAGCTGCAATCCTATCGGTTAATCGCGAAAGCGTTCAGCTAAACTAAGAACTGGGGTTGAAAAGCAACTTGGATAATGAAGGATGTGTATAACATGAGAGGGATCGTGATTCCTACCCACTACTTATCGATCATAGTGTCGCTAGTTGGGGGACTGCTCGTCATTTTTTTAAGGCTGAAAAGCTCAGACAAACCAACAAATATGCGGAAGATCATTATCCCGCCACTTGGCATGTCTACAGGATTCTTGATGTTCGTTGTCCCGATGATGCGGATTCCTTGGACTTGGGGAATTGTAGCTTTTCTCGTAGGCGCCCTGCTGTTTGCTTATCCGCTCATTCGCACTTCCAAGCTGCATGTGGTTGGCGAAGAAATTCTTCTTACTCGATCTAAATCATTTATTTTTATTATCGTAGGATTGCTTGCCATTCGGCTGTTCCTGCATGATTGGATTGAGCAGTATATAAGTATACCCCAGACAGGTGCGCTGTTTTTCATTCTAGCTTTCGGTATGATTTTGCCTTGGCGCATTGCGATGGCTCGTGAATACAAGAAATTGGCAAAAGAAATGAATTTGTAATACGTCTAATCCCCTTTGGCGCTATGCCAAGGGGATTTTTCGTGCTTGAAAAAGAAAAATAAAGTGATATTCATCACACTTTAAATGGATCAAACCTTGCCAAATGAGGAATATTTATATACGATTATAGGGTCGGAGTAAGTGGAACAGTAAACCTTTTGTCTTAAAGGGGGGTAGTCAGCTGTTTTTTGTTGGAATTATGTCGACGAATGACGGAGTCCGGATTCGCGTATAACCGGCAGTCCATACAGGAAGAATAACGATACTGGTTTCAAGGAGGAAATTTATTGCCAAGAACACACAAGAAGATTACGTTGCTTGATTATATTAAGAAATTTATTTTTATTACGATAGGTGCCGTACTGATGGGTTTAGCGCTGGAGGTATTCTTAGTACCGAACGATATTGTTGATGGTGGTATTGCGGGTATTTCGATTATGTTATCCAAAATAACCTCGCTTCCCCTCGGTGTATTCCTCTTTATTCTCAACGTACCTTTTTTGATACTCGGGTTTAAACAAATTGGTAAGACGTTCGCGTTCTCAACGCTCTACGGGATTGCGGTGATGTCTGTAACGACAGCGTGGCTGCATAGTGTGCCAGCTTTTACGAATGAGAAGCTGCTGGCGGTCTTGTTCGGTGGATTGATTTTAGGTATTGGTGTAGGACTTGTTATTCGCTTTGGTGGTTCCTTAGATGGAATTGAAATTGTTGCTATTTTATTATCGAAAAAGTTCCGTATTCCAGTCGGACAGATCATCATGATGATTAACGTATTTATTTTCGTCGCTGCAGGGTTTGTATATGGTTGGGATTCAGCGATGTACTCCATTTTTACTTATTATATTGCGTTTAAATTGATCGACATCGTGGTCGAAGGTTTGAACGAATCCAAGTCGGTTACGATTATTTCGAGTGAATACGAGGAAGTGGCTCAAGCGATCATGGATCGACTCGGGCGCAGCACAACCTTTATATATGCCAGAGGCGGTTACAAAAAAGAAGAGATTCAAATCATTTATTGCGTGGTTACACGTCTTGAACTTGCAAAGCTAAAAGCGATTGTCCATGAAATCGATGATCGTGCGTTTATCGCGATTGAGGCGGTTTCCGATGTGCTTGGCGGTAACTTCCAGAAGAACAATATTCATTAGTTGAATACGAAAAGGCAATTTCAAAAAACCTCAGCTCCCCAACAAGGGCTGAGGTTTTTTGCGTTATTTTAAAGCTATTTCGTAAAAAGAAGCTTAAGAAAAACGTAAGGTTCTGTTAAGAAAGAGGAAAAGTTCATCTGATAGGATAGATCTATTGGTGAATCTGTCAATTTTGTAAGATTGGTGTAAGCCAATTCGATAGTTCATGCAAGCTAGCTGTCTTAGTATTAGAAACAGAGAAATAGAAGTAATGATTACTTCCAGGGGGGAGTTTGCATCATGAGAGTTGGTCTTACTGAAGAGGAAGTACGTATTCGAATTGAACAAGATCAAGTCAATAGGCTGCCGCGGGTTCCCTCTCGGACATTTTGGGAAATTATGCGGACGCATCTATTTACGACCTTTAACTTTTTAAATGTCATTCTTGCTACAGCCGTATTGTTAGCAGGATCACCGAAAAATGCGCTGTTTGTTGGCGTTGTTATACTCAATACATGTATCGGATTGTTTCAGGAGTTGCGTGCGAAAGCCACGTTAGAGAAGCTGTCTGTTCTGAATGTGACGCATGTTCAGGTGCTGCGAAGCGGTCAAGAGAAAGCGATAGCGACAGAAGAGCTCGTCATGGATGATGTGATGATTGTAAAGCCTGGTGATCGAATTGCTGCTGATGGTGAAGTTTTGCCGGGTTGCATGCTGGAAGTAGATGAATCTCAGCTTACAGGTGAAGCAGACCCTATCGGCAAGCGCGAAGGCGCGCAGATTTTATCTGGCAGCTTTGTTGTAGCGGGAAGCGGTTATGCCAAGGTAACGAAGGTAGGCTCCGATACGTATGCGGCAAAACTTGCGAGTGAGGCGAAGCGATTCAAACAAATTAATTCCGAGCTTCAGACAGCGGTGAATAAGTTGTTCAAGATCATTATGTGGTTGGTCATTCCGATCGGTGCGCTGCTTGTCCTGACACAATTGATGTTCGCACACGGCACATGGCACGATGCTGTGATCGCGGCTGTGTCTGGTATTGTGAGTATGGTTCCAGAAGGCCTGGTATTACTGACGAGTGCGACCTTTGTCGTAGCGATTGCTCAATTGGCAAAGCATAAGACTCTGGTGCAGGAACTCCCTGCGACAGAAGTACTTGCGCGTGTGGATGTGCTGTGTCTGGATAAGACAGGGACAATTACAGAAGGCAATCTTGATCTTGTCGATGTGAGGCAGCTTGGTCATGATCCAAAGAATCGGGTGGAGGAGATACTTGCTGGAGTTGTTCATGCATTGCCTAGTATGAATCCGACCCAGCAGGCGATTCGTGATCGGTATAGCCAAGCGCCTAGCTTGGATGTGACACACAAAATTCCTTTTTCCTCCGATAAAAAATGGAGCGGCGCTGCGTTCGACTCAGAGGGTGCTTGGGTAATCGGCGCTCCTGAGATGATTTTGCAAGAGGAGTATGAGCAAGTTCAGGAGGTAGTAGAGAAGGAAGCCTTCAAAGGCAGACGTGTGCTGCTGCTTGCTCAGGTGGATGAAAATGCGTTTATGCAGGGCATGATTAGCAAGCCTCGGCTTGTTGCGCTGCTGCTCATTGCGGATCGGATTCGCGAGGAAGCGCCGGAATCTTTACGCTATTTTGCCAAAGAAGGGGTGACGATTAAGATCATCTCTGGCGATAACCCGATTACTGTTTCTGCGGTAGCTGCTAGGGCAGGCGTACAGGGGGCAGAGGCGTACATCGACGCAAGGACATTGCCTGAAGATTTGGAATCACTTGCGAAGATTATAGAGGAATATACCGTGTTCGGGCGTGTTTCACCGCATCAGAAGAAATTACTCGTTCAGGCACTACAGTCAAAAGGCCATACTGTTGCCATGACGGGAGACGGCGTGAATGATGTACTGGCACTTAAAGAAGCGGATTGCGGGATTGCGATGGCGAACGGTTCTGATGCGGCGAAGGCAGTATCTCAGCTCGTGCTGCTTACCTCTGATTTTAGCGTTCTACCTAAAGTGGTGTTGGAAGGTCGGAAGATCATCAATAACTTGGAGAAAGTATCCGTGCTCTTCCTATCTAAAACGGTGTACTCCATTCTGCTGTCGCTTATCTTCTCTTTTATCTTGATGCCGTATCCGATTATGCCGATACACGTCACACTGATTGGTGGATTAATGATTGGGATTCCGGCTTTCTTCTTAGCGATGAGTCCGAATCAAGAGCGTGTGAATCCTGGATTTTTAAAAAGAGTCCTGCGATCGGCGATCCCCAATGCGATTATCCTTGCAGGCGTGACGATTGGGATGTTCCTTTACGCATTTAAAAGCGGACTTGGTATCGAAGAATCGCGCACACTTGCTGTTCTCGTACTTGGTGGCTCAAGCTTAGTCGTACTCACACGGATCGCAAGACCTTTAAGTGGCTTGAAAATCCAATTGGTCATTGGCATGCTGCTGCTATTCCTTGCAGCGTTCCTAACACCAATTGGGAAAAATATCTTTATGCTCACCTCGCTACCAAGCGTCTTGCCAGCGTTTGTGCTTGTCCTGCTGACATGGCCGTTGCTATCTCTTGGCAATCGCTTGATAAGAAGATGGGTATAGGAAGATAAAAAGATAAAAAGAACCCATAGTTCAAGCGTAATGCTTGGCTAAGGGTTCTTGTCGTTAACCTTGCTTGATACCGAAAGCGATCCATCTACCATCGATATCTTCAATAACAAGCTCTGTATTATTGTAGTCTGTATGTGTTAAGGGTCGAACGATGTTCACGCCAGCGACAGTGAATTGCTCCTGCAGCTCCACTTGATTGCGTGTGATGAAATAGGCATCGTACCCGTATCCATACAGTTTGCGATTAGGTATGACTTCTTGCCCGTTAGATTGGGTAAGAATAATTTCGGTTGCGTCACGATATAGGCAAATATGCGGTTCCTTCGCATCCAAATAAGGGACAACCCTAAATCCTAATTTTTGTTCATAATAATTCGCAGTTCTCCATATATCCAGAGTTGGGAATATGCAGTGTGACATCAGTAACATGTTCTCCATACATGTACCTCCACTAGTTCATTCTCTTTACTTCTGCTCTTGCAGCACCCGAGCGGCTGGGAAGTAGCCAACCTCTACCGCATGCTCAATCATTTTGCGAATAAATGCCAGATCGGCAGGCGGACACTGCACCCCTGTATCTTCTAACATCTGCGATGCTTCTGCACAGCCATAACGGTATTTGGAGTCTTTCGCACCATCACCTTCAAGCTGTGCCATCGCAAGCTGCAGGGCTTCTGCACTTTGCTTGTTATTTTTATCCAATACCCAGTTCATGTACCGGCTAAACTTCATGGTCTCGACCTCATACCCGCAAGCACGAATCATATCAATGAATGATGCGTACAAGATTGGCTCTGGATTCACAATGTGGAGCAAGCGTCCGATTGTATCCTTGCGCATGACGAAGTGAATAATGGATTTGCTTGCATAGTCAATCGGCGTAAAGTCTACATACCAGTTCGCCTCTGGTGCTTTACCCAGTAAGAGCATCGCTTTGATCATCCGATAAAACGCGTTGCTGTCGATATTTTTCTGGAATCGGCCTGTTCCCGAGTTACAAGTTAAATTACCAGCACGATAGATGGTAACGGCAGTACCTTTTTTCCCAGCAGCAAGCAGTAGTTTTTCCGCTTCCAGCTTACTATTCGTGTATACATTCTCAACCTTTAGATCGTCGGCAAAATCAGGCTTCTCGCACACGGATTCCCATTGACCGCTCAAAGCAAGATCTTCTGGGATACCGATTGTCGATACATGGTGGAAGCGAACGCCTTTCTTCGACTGTGCGATGTCCAGCAAGTACTGTGTGCCAAGAATGTTTGTCTTTGCGAAGCTTGCCGCATCCCCAAAGTGTCTGACGTCAGCGGCGCTGTGCAGAATCGTATCTACGTGGGTACGAAGCATCGCTTGATCCTCTTCAGACAACCCAAGCTTATCAACTTCCAAGTCGCCCTCAACAATCGTCACGCGATCTTTCATTACATCTACAATTTGATTGCCAAAATACAGCTTCATAATCTGCTGCAAACGCTCTAAGCTCGGAGCTGCCGCAGATTGGCGAATTAAGCAATAAATATGTGCATCGGAGTTCATTAACAGCTCATAAAGCAGGTGTGACCCTAAGTATCCAGTCGTTCCCGTTAATAGGACATGTTTCGGTTGTCCGTAATCCTCTACATGGACTGGACCTTCAACTCGAACAGGATGTTCATTCAGATCACTAACTTCCCAGTGACCGCTTGTTTCTTCCTCTACTTGAACCGCTTGTGCCAATTGTTCAACACGTAGCGACAGTTCATAAACCGTTTTGCATTGGAAAAAGTCGTTGATCTTTAGTCCAGCAAAATGCGGCTTCAACAGGACAAGCAGATGGATAATCTGTAAGGAGTCTCCGCCCATCTGGAAGAAATCATCATGGATACCGATATACTTCGTGTTCAGCACTTCTTCCCAAGCATGCACGATGATTTGTTGGACCTCATTCTCGGGTGCGATGTAATCATCGCTTGGCAAATGCTCTTCTGTATGTTCGATGGCAGCCAGCTTTTTACGATCCAACTTGCCTGTTGGTGCAATGGGCATCTGATCCATTTGGCAGATGAACTTTGGCACGAAGTAGGAAGGCAGGTGTTCAGCAAGGAACTTTTTCAGATCGGCAACAGATAGTTCGGACTGATCTTGTGATGTGAAAAAGGCAACGAGCATGTTCTGGTTGTCACGATCTTTTTTCGGAATGATCGCAACGTCTTGTACGTTCGGATATTTGGAGAAGCAATCTTCAATTTCACCAATTTCAATACGGTGTCCACGAATCTTGATCTGTGAATCTCGTCGTCCGACATACTCGATTGTGCCGTTTTCCAAGAGTCGTACGATATCTCCTGATTTGTAGATGCGTTCATTCGGATGGAACGGATTCGGGATGAATGATTGCTCTGTTCGTTCAGGTTGGTTCAGATAGCCTTTGGCAAGTGCTACGGTTGCTACATACAGTTCCCCAGGGACTTGAACCGGACATAGTTGATCCGCCTCGTTGACGATATATACTTTGTAGTTATGAATCGGTTTCCCGATTGGAACGTTCGCAAGATCTTCTGGAATGAATCCGCTAATACGGTGCGTTGTGGTTGCAACGGTACATTCGGTAGGCCCATAGACGTTCACAATGTCGATCTGTTCCCCGAATTTACGCTGGAAGGCACGTACCATTTCGCCATACAAAGCCTCGCCCGCAACCGTAATTAACTTTACCTTCGCAAGTTTCTTAAAGCCTTCGTCAGATAAGTATGTGGTGAGCTGATTAAAGAATACGGTTGGCAAAATCGTAATGATCGACGTCTGCGTTCTTTCGATTGCTTCAGCAAACTCCTCGACAGAAATCCGCTCCTCCGGTGACAGTAAGTACAATTTGGCTCCATAAAATAAAGCCCCAACCGTATCCCAAACGGATGCATCAAAGCTGTAAGTTGCGAATTGTGTCAGCACCTCATGCTCATTAATGTTGCAGTCCCGTTTTACAACAGCCCCGAGGTTCACTACGCCTTCATGTGCGATTAGTGCGCCCTTTGGACGGCCTGTAGAACCAGAAGTGTAGATGATGTAAGCAAGGTCGTCTGGTTGTATAGCCAAATTCACATTGCTCGTCTCATAAGCGTCTAGGCGCGAGTCGAGCAGCAGAATTTCTTTGACCGTATTGATGCTTGCGCATAGGTGCTCGGTCTGCTCGATATAGCTTTCTTTCGTGACGACAAAAGCGGATTTCGTATCCTCAATAATGTAGCTGTTGCGTTCTTCTGGATGCTCAGGATCGACTGGTACATAAACCCCGCCGGCTTTAAGGATACCGAGGATGCTAATAATCGTCTCTAAGCTTCTTTCCATCAGAATCGTAACAAAATCACCTTTTTGCAGCAATTTGTCGAGCAGTAGGCGGGCGAATTGGTTCGCACGTGCGTTTAGTTCTTGGTAACTTAATTCTCCATGACTGGAAGCCAGTGCACAGTTGGTTGGAAACTGACTAACAGCGTCTTCGAACATTTGATGGATCGTTTTATTCTTTGGATAATCCACTTGTGTGCGATTGAGTTCTTCATATAAATTGATATCCGTTTGTAGTAGGAGTGGCGTGCTGTTTATTGCCGTATTTGGATGCTCTAAAGCAGCAGCTAGTAACAGGGTATAGTAGGCCATGTAACGCTTGATGGTTTCTGCTTTAAACAGCGACTGATCGTATTCAACGCGGATGTTGTACTGTCCATTGCGCTCATGCAGCTGCCAATTCAGCATATATTCAGGTTGATTAGGATGATCTGAATTCGCATTAACGCTGAAGATCGATTCAGGTTCTGTATGTCTTGCTGCTGCTTTGGGTGCGTCCTGGAAACCTTTCTGTACAAGATCCAATACAGCTTTATAGGATTGGCTGCCTTCGATTGAAAGTTGTATCGGTGTAACCGGGTGGTCCTTAGTCGAAGTAGCGACGAACATCTCATTTTCATTCGATAATCGGTAGATCCAAGTCAGGTAAGCGGATAAGAACAAAAGATGGTGCTCCTCTTGTGTATGCGAGCTGTAAAGCTGATGGTTCAAGTCTTCGTTTAATTTCATATCTGAGGTTGCGTATGTATACGTTCTTGTATGACGTGCGAAATCTAGTGGAATTTGCAATACGGGTAAAGCTTCGTTATAGGTTGCGCTATTCGAATTTTGAGATTGTAGCATGGTTATCTCTTCTTCCTCTCTGTATGGGTTCTCTAATTCTCTCTCTGGGTAGTCTCTATGATTTTCTAGTGGGGACTTTCAAACAAATACCTTCCATGTGTCGATGGAAGGTATTTGAATTGAAATAAGGTGATTTTAAACGGTATTACTTCGTTTTCTGAACATTAAAGTGGGTAATCAATTCTTGTAAATCTTCAGATAAAGTTGTGAGTCTATTCGACGCTTCCACAATAGAGTGCATGGAAGCTGTCTGTTGTTGGACAGCGGAGCTGATTGAGCCGCTTGTTGTTGCAGTTCTACGAGCTGCGGCTTGTAATTCATCGGCAGTAGCTGTCATTTCTTCTGTTCCTGCTGATATTTCTTGCGTTGCACTGGAAACCTCTTGTATTTGCGCTGAAACTTTCTTCGTTGCAGCTAATATTTCGCTAAACAAGGAGCCTGTCTGCTGTGAAATTTGCATACCAACTTGCACTTCTTCCATTCCTTTTTCCATAGAATGAACGGCATTGGTAATGTCGGTTTGAATTTCTTTGATAAGCCCAGCAATTTGCTGCGCGGAATGTTCGGATTGCTCTGCAAGCTTACGAACCTCTCCTGCAACGACGGCAAAGCCTCTTCCTTGCTCGCCAACGCGGGCAGCTTCAATCGCTGCGTTAAGTGCAAGCAGGTTCGTCTGACTGGAGATGCCGGTAATAATGCTAAGAATATCGCCGATTTCTCTGGAGCGATTATCAAGTGCCTGAATCGCATTGGATGTATTCGTCACCGATTGTGTAATGAGCCCCATTTGGTTCGAGACCTGCTGAATAATTTCATTACCTTGAATGGATATGGACTCCATTGCATAGGCTTCATCGGATACGGTAGATGAGCTGCCTGCGATATTAGAAATGACGATGGCCATCTCAGACATGGCTCTAGAGCTATCGTTGGTTGCTTGCTCTTGCTTTTGAATGCCATCGGAAATCTCTTGAATGTTTCTTGTGATCTTATTGGCATGTTCACTGTTTTGCTCTGTGACAGACAGCAGATTTCGTGCGGATAAAGTGACCTCATCGGAAGTTCGTTTAACTTTGATAAGCATACCGCGAATTTTGCCAACCATGTCGTTGAACTTTTCATTAATTAATCCAAGATCATTTTTGCCAATGGGTACTTGTACTTCAAAGTTACCTTTACTCACTTCATCGATTCCGTCAATTAATTGTTTAATGGGAGCTAGTGTTTTGCGAGTAATGAAGATTTGCAGCAGAATGATCAGTACCAAGAAGATAAGCAGAATCAAGATTTCATATGTAAGAAGTGTATGTAGGCCATCTGGAACTGCGCTTGCGTCCGCATCTGCAGCGAAATACGCGAATATCTTGCCATCTATATCTTTAATGGGATAGGCAATGGTCGCCCATGTACCGAATACATCGGAATAAAAGCTTGTGAATGTGGGTTTACCCGTCTTAAGCATTTCATCTAGAGCAATAGCTACAGTCTGAGGTTGTTCGTACATGTCCCCAATCTGTACATTCTCTTTCTTGAAATCATTCATTAGGCTCTCTGGCATTGCGACGAGCGATGTTTTATTACCATCTTGTAATTCTGTTCCGAAGATGTAAGCTTGAGCGATGTTCGGATTAAACTTTTTAACAGAGCTTAAATGCTCTCGAAGTGCAGTCTGCACGGGACCTTCATAGCTTTTTTCATGAATGGCCTCTTTTACTTTGGTAACATCGATTCCATTAGCCCAGTTATCCGTAACCATTTGAATTTGTTTGTGGAGCTGCGTGACAAGTACACGCTGTTGAATGATGTAACTTGAGACGATAAGAATAGCCCCAATTAATACGATGTTAATGGATGAGAATATGACGTTCTTTGTAATAAATGAAAAGTTTCTATACTTTTGCAATACTTCCAACTCCTTATTTCTCCTCTAATAATAAGTCTCTATCTACGTATTTGTTTGTTCAGTCTCCCTCCAATTCTCTCCAATTCGAACATGTACAAGATGTTAGACCGGATACACCAGCTTCTTATTATAGACCAAATTTTACATGTTGAATAATAATTAATAATGTGATTTTTTACTCATTTCTTTGTGACATAAAAAATTTGTGAACAATATCACTTATTAATTATCGGCTTCATTTAGAGGCTATTGAAGCTTTTTTTCTTTTTTTGGGAAAACTAGTTAGGAATTTCAAGAGGAAAGGGAGTATAGCATTGAGTCCAGCATCAAGTGGAAAGAAGCCTGTGATGCCGCCGCAGCATCAGAATAAGCAGCCAGGAATTGAAAGTGAGATGAATCCTAAGCCGGAGGCTGTTGATTCGAATTATAAAGGATCGCAAAAGCTGCAAGATAAGGTAGCGATTGTCACAGGGGGTGACAGCGGTATTGGCCGTGCTGTATCGGTGTACTTTGCACGAGAAGGTGCAGATGTTGTCATTGTATATCTGAATGAGAAAGACGATGCCGAAGAAACTCGTAAAATGGTGGAGGCAGAAGGCAGAAAATGTTTGCTAATTGCTGGCGACATTGGGGAGGAAGCGTTCTGTCAGCAGGTCGTCAAACAAGCGATAGATACATTCGGAAAACTCGATGTACTCGTGAACAATGCCGCTGAGCAGCATATTCAGAAGAAGTTGACAGACATCACGCAAGAGCAACTGGAGCGTACGTTTCGTACGAATATATTCTCGATGTTCTATCTGACAAAGGCAGCTTTAGGTCATATGAAGCAAGGAGCTTCCATCGTGAACACGACTTCGATCACAGCGTATAAGGGCAGCTCTGATCTGATAGATTATTCTGCAACCAAAGGGGCGATTACGGCGTTCACTCGTTCGTTATCTGCTAATTTGGCAACGCAAGGAATTAGGGTCAATGCTGTTGCTCCAGGACCAATCTGGACACCGCTGATTCCCGCATCGATGGATGACAAGCAGGTTTCGGAACATGGCTCGGATACGCCCATGCAGCGACCTGGTCAGCCGAGAGAGCTTGCGCCGGCCTATGTGTTCTTGGCATCAAATGATGCCTCCTATATGACGGGGCAGGTATTGCATGTCAATGGTGGAGTCATCTTAAATGGATAGGGTGTAGATAGTAAAGGAAGTGTGAGGGTCTGTTCAAAAAGTCCCGCGTAGATCAGACTTTTTGAACAGACTTAAAATCCATTTAATTAAATTACTTGAAAATAATTGAATTTAATAATCGATATGTTATATTAGGAGAATAATAGAAGTTGGATAGATATAATATACATATAACAACGTAATAGCGATTGAACCGAAACTAGGAATTGAAGGAAGGTGGATACATGGCCGAACCGCTTCTTGAGATTAAAGGTTTGCAGACTCATTTTTTTACCGATCGGGGTCGTGTGCCCGCTGTTGATGGGGTGGATATACAAATCCGCAAAGGGGAAGTTCTAGGGATCGTTGGGGAGTCGGGCTGTGGTAAAAGTGTAATGTCTCTTTCGATTATGGGATTAATCCCTCAACCACCCGGAAGAATTGTAAGCGGTTCCATTGAATTTAAGAGAGAGAACTTGGCTTCTTTAACCGAGAGTCGGATGCAGCAAATTCGCGGTAATGAGATTGCGATGATTTTTCAAGAGCCGATGACTTCACTTAACCCGGTGTTTACGAGTGGTAATCAGATTGTAGAAACGGTGCGTCTGCATCGTAAAATAAGCAAGCGTGAGGCACGGGAGCATACGATCGAAATGCTGCGGAAAGTTGGGATACCTAGTCCAGAAGCGGTTGTGGATCAGTACCCACACCAGCTCTCAGGTGGAATGCGTCAGCGTGTGATGATCGCCATGGCGATGTCCTGTGATCCTGAGCTGCTGATTGCCGATGAACCGACCACTGCACTTGATGTGACGATTCAGGCGCAAATACTCGATTTGATGAAGCAGCTTAACCGCAAATCAGGTACGGCGATTATGATGATTACCCATGACTTGGGTGTTGTCTCTGAGATGTGTGACCGCATTGTCGTCATGTACGCAGGCAAGGTGGTAGAGGAGGGGGATAAGCGTGCGATTCTGAAAAATCCGCAGCATCCCTATACGAAGGGCTTAATTCAATCTGTGCCTGATATGAACATGAAGCAAGATCGCCTGTACTCTATACCTGGTACGGTGCCGAGTCCGAGAGCACTGCCACAAGGGTGCCGTTTTGCCCCGCGATGTGAATATGCGATGGAGATATGCCACAAAGAGATGCCAAGATTGATGGCAATTGAGGCAGATCATCGCAGCCGCTGCTGGCTGCACATGCCAGAGGAGGGAGCATGATGGATCAACAGTTATTAACGGTGAACCATTTGAAGAAGTATTTTCCCATAAAAGGTGGAATCTTGGGCCGGGAAGTGGGTCAGTGCAAGGCGGTTGATGATGTTTCCTTCTCGGTGAAAAAAGGAGAGACACTTGGCCTAGTCGGTGAGAGTGGTTGTGGAAAATCGACGACAGGTCGTGCGATTCTGAGGTTGATTGAACCGACGGCAGGTCAAGTGATGTTTCAAGGTAAGGATGTCACCCAAATGACGGATGATCAGCTGCGCCGGGCACGTCGGGATATGCAGATGGTGTTTCAAGATCCATTCGCCTCACTCAATCCTCGTCATTCGGTCGGGCGTATTTTGGAAGAGCCCATGATTGTCCATCAGATTGGCAGCAGTAAAGAACGCAAGGAGCGTGTCATGCATCTGCTCGATGTGGTGGGGTTGGATGCCTCGCATGTCAGACGTTACCCGCATCAATTCTCGGGTGGGCAGCGGCAGCGTATTGGAATTGCTAGAGCGCTGGCGGTTCACCCGCAGCTTATTATTGCAGATGAGCCCGTATCAGCATTAGATGTATCCGTTCAATCTCAAGTGCTTAATCTGATGCAGGATCTGCAGAAGGAGTTTGACTTAACCTATATTTTTATCGCGCATGATTTAGGCGTTGTGAAGCATATAAGTGATCGAGTAGGTGTGATGTACTTAGGCAGACTTGTTGAGCTTACGAATAAGGACAAATTGTATGACAATCCGAAGCATCCTTATACCCAAGCCCTTTTATCTGCTGTTCCAACAATCGATCCTGATGGTGACCGTCGGGAGCGCATTATTTTACAGGGTGATGTCCCCAGTCCGGCGAATGCACCTGCAGGTTGTGCTTTTCATACTCGATGTTCGCATGCAATGGAAATTTGTCGAGCGGTTCGCCCAGCACTTCAGGATACGGGCTCTGAGCATTTCGTGGCTTGTCATCTTTATAACTAGCAGCTCTGATTTAACGCTGCTGGATTATATAGATTGTTTGATAAAGTGAAGGGGGTTTGTAGGATGAAAAAATGGAAAATAGTGGCGCTATCCGTCGTTATGGTGATGTCCACGGTACTCACGGCTTGCTCGGGCACGGGCACGGGCACGGGCAGTAGTAGTGGTGGCAAACAAAGCACGATCATCGTTGGTCGTGGAGGCGATACCGCTTCACTAGACGTGGCGATTGTAACAGATGGCGAATCGTCAAAAGTTGCCCAACAGATCACGGAAACATTGCTTCGTTACAAGGAAGGGACGACAGAAGTTGAACCGAACTTGGCAGATAGTTATGAAGTTTCCAGTGACGGTCTGACCTATACCTTCAAGCTTCACAAAGGCATCAAGTTTACGGATGGTACTGAATTTAATGCAGATGCGGTCGTATTCAACTTCATGCGCTGGCATGACCCGAAGAGTCCTTATAAGTTTGGAGAAGAGCATTTTGACTACTACAACGATATGTTTGGTGCAAAGGACAATCGCGTCATTAAAGAAATTAAAGCCGTGGACAATTTAACCGTACAGTTTATTTTGAACAAACCACAGGCACCATTCCTTCAAAATATTGCGATGACATTCTTCGGCATTGCGAGTCCGAAGGCGATAAAAGACAACAAAGAGAAGTACAAAGATAATCCAGTTGGAACAGGACCTTTCATTTTCAAAGAATGGAAACGTAATGACTCTATTACTTTAGAAAAAAATAAAGATTATTGGAGAAAAGGCTTACCGAAAGCGGATAAGCTGATCATTCGCTCCATTCCTGACAACTCGGCTCGATTGTCCGCCTTGCGTTCCGGTGAGCTGGATTTGATGGAAGATGTAAACCCGGATGATTTGAAAACAGTCGAAGGTGACGCTACGTTGCAAAAGATTTTACGCCCTTCCTTTAACATCGGATATTTCGGATTTAACCAGAAGAAGAAACCTTTTGACAACCCTAAAGTACGTCTTGCTTTGAACTATGCGGTGAATAAAGAGGCGCTGATCAAGGCGTTCTTTGGCGGATTAGCGATTCCAGCTGTTAATACAATGCCACCGTCCTTATTAGGTTATAACAAAGATATTAAGGATTACCCTTATGACATTGAAAAAGCAAAGTCGCTGTTAGCAGAAGCGGGTTATCCAAATGGATTTGACCGTGAGCTCGTATTCTATGCAATGCCTGTTCCACGTCCTTATATGCCAAATGCGAAAAAGATAGCGGAAACGCTGCAAGCTGAGTTGGCAAAGTTAGGTATTAAGACAAGAATTGAGTCCCCAGAGTGGGCGACTTATCTGCAAGATTTGAAAAAAGGTGAAAAGGATGACATTTTCCTCATAGGCTGGACAGGGGATAATGGAGATCCAGATAACTTCCTGTATCCGACTCTGGATAAAGAAGCGATTGGCGGTAATAACTATGCGTTCTATTCCAGCGATCCGTTACACGAAATTCTTCTAAAAGCACAATCCACTCCGGATCAGAAGCAGCGTGCAGATTTGTATAAAAAAGCACAGGAAATCATTAAAGCAGACGTTCCATGGGTTCCACTCGTACACTCCACACCACTGCTCGCAGCTAAAAAAGGCTTAAAAGGATATGTGCCATCACCAACAGGTTCAGAAACGTACATGAATATGGTTATCGAGTAAGGAAAGCCCGTTCGAATAGAATCGGAGCAGAAGGCGGATACACTTAGGAAATGCACAGTCTGCATAGAGACGCTACAAGACGTTTCCTTTGGCCGACTGCTCCGGTTCTTTCTTATTGAAGAGTTAAGTAGTAGCGGAGGTGAATCAATATGGTGGCTTTCACACTGCGACGATTGCTTATGCTCATTCCTGTACTGCTTGGCATGACCTTGATTGTATTTTCGATCATTCATGCCATTCCAGGGGACCCGGCTGATGTCATTCTGGGTGAAAAAGCGACTGAATCATCGAAGCAGGAGCTTCGGCTCCAGTTGGGTTTAGACAAGCCTTGGTATGAGCAATACACGAACTATATGGGTAAGCTGTTGTCTGGAGATATGGGTAATTCTATACGGACGAAGACGTCTATTGCAAAGGAGATTACGCCTTATCTTGCAGCAACGTTGGAACTTACGGTTGTAAGCATTCTAATTGCAGTATTTGTAGGTGTAAATGCAGGGATATTGAGTGCTTGGAAGCAAAACTCTTGGTTTGACTACATGAGTATGGTTATCGCGCTCATTGGGGTGTCGATGCCCATATTTTGGCTTGGTTTGATGGAGCAGTGGGCCTTTGCTGTCGAGTTGAAGTGGCTTCCATCGATTGGACGGATGAACATTCGCGATCCGGTTGATAGTATTACAGGTTTATACGTACTCGATTCTTTGCTGGCAGGACGATTCGATCAATTCGTGGAAACGTTGAAGCATCTGATTTTGCCGGGAATTGCTCTAGCGACGATTCCGATGGCGGTTATTGCCCGCATGACACGGTCGAGTATGCTGGAGGTTATGCGTTCCGATTTTATTCGTACGGCGAAGGCAAAGGGACTCTCGCAATTTTTCGTTGTCTATAAGCATGCTCTTAAAAATGCACTTATTCCTGTTGTTACGGTGATCGGTATTCAGTCGGGCTTGCTCCTCGGGGGAGCGGTGCTGACAGAGACGATCTTTGCTTGGCCAGGAGTTGGACGTTATATCTATGATGCGATTAGTTTCCGGGATTATCCGGTGATTCAGTCGGGGATTTTGGTGATTGCGCTGATCTTTGTGTTGATTAATTTGTTGGTGGATCTGTTGTATGCGTACATTGATCCGCGGATTAGCTATAAGTAGGTGAGTTGGCGCTTTGGGTGGAAAGATCTCGTGGGGGCGCGGTCGATTGCGGGTTTGTTTAAGTCTTTCCGTGCTCTGTTGAATTCATGTTCCTTTGATTAGGTTAGGAAGGTGGGAACATGAATTCAAAGGATCACCGCTTCGCTCTCCAAGACTTAAACAACCCTCCATCTCCCTCACTTCGATGCTTTAACCCACAGCCCTACTTCCCAAGCATACTCCACGGCTTGGGGGTGGGCAGGAGGTTTGGGTCGCACAGCTCCCAAAGCGGGATTTCTTCGAAGCCTTGTGCTTCCCCCAATCTGGGGAAGCACTCGCTTCAGGTCTCTTTTGCCCCATCCTAAACCTCGGGGCAAGGGTTGCTTTGCAAGTTGCTTACTCCGTGATGTTATACGGAGCAAGTCCCTGCCCCACCAAGCATGGCGGAGCCTCATCTTTGTAAGTAGAGACTTGCGCCTAACGAAGTGAGGTCGCAAGGGAAAGCGGAAGCCTTTGCAGAGCAAAGCTTCCGCTAGGGAAAGACTGCTTGAAAGGAGACGGAGGGATGTCTATGTCCTGGAAAGCGGAGCGGTGATCCTTTGAAATCGTGTTCTGACCTCTCTTAACCTAATCAAGAGAACACGATTTCAACAGAGCAAGGAAGGATATAGACATCCCGCAGTCGGCATACACAAAGCACTACACTCTGGAGGTGAAACCATGCCACAACTCTCATTTGAGCCACAGGCATCCCAACGCAGCAAATCAAGCGAAGAAGTCCACTCCCCTTGGCGTGATGCTTGGAGGGGACTACGCAGGAATAAGCTCGCCATGATTGGTGCCGTAATCATCTTGTTTTTCATCTTGGTTGCCTTGCTAGCACCGCTGCTTACAAGCTATGACTATAAGCACCCTGAGCTAGAGAATCGACTACTGCCGCCGTCTAGCGCGCATTGGTTCGGAACGGATGACCTGGGGCGTGATTTATTTGCTCGTATCGTGTATGGGGCGAGGATATCTCTGACCGTTGGCTTTTTCTCTGTCATCGCCTCCATGATTGCGGGTTCGATTTTAGGCGTCTTTGCCGGCTACTATGGTAGATGGGTAGACATACTGATCTCGCGTTTCTTCGATATCTTACTCGCTTTTCCAGGGATCCTGCTTGCCATTGCGATTGTGTCTGCACTAGGACCCTCTCTGGAAAATGCCTTGCTTGCTATTGCCATCGTCAATGTGCCAACATTCGGTAGGCTCGTTCGCTCCAAGGTACTTAGCTTGAAGGAAGAGGATTTTATTATGGCTGCCAAGGCGCAAGGGATGAAGGATCGACGTATCTTGTTCATTCATTTGCTCCCCAATAGTTTAGCTCCGATTATCGTGCAAGGAACGCTAGGTATAGCGACTGCGATTATTGAAGCAGCAGCACTTGGATTCCTTGGACTCGGTGCCCAGCCGCCTGAAGCGGAGTGGGGGAAAATGATCTCGGATTCGAGGCAATTTTTCGAGAAAGAGCCTTGGACCGTTATTTTCCCAGGGGTATCAATCATGCTTACGGTACTCGGGTTTAACTTGTTTGGTGATGGACTTCGCGATGTTCTCGATCCACGGTTGAAAAATTAAGTTGTGAAATGAGTGTTCTCTGTTCCCAATAGTAAAAGCAGCGCGAAATGATTGTTCGCTCTGCTTTTTTCATGTATAAATGGAATAAGAACATAACTGAACGAAGGGATGATACAGTGACAATTAAAATTATTTTAGCAGATGACAATTCATTTATTCGTGAAGGCATGAAACTGATCTTAAGCACGTACGCAGACTTTGAAGTATTGGATACGGTATCAGATGGGCAGGAGGCACTTGATTATTGCCTCAAGCATCAAGTCGATGTGGCGCTACTCGATGTGCGTATGCCGAATATGAACGGGGTAGAGGCGACCAAGCTCATTTGCGAGCAGACGGCAACGAAACCACTTATTATTACAACTTTTGATGATGATGAATATATTCTCGATGCCATTCGATACGGTGCTAAAGGCTATTTATTGAAAAATAACGACCCCGAGCGGATACGTGATGCGATCATCAGCGTGTACAACGGGAATAACGTGATGCAAGACGTTGTACTTGAGAAGCTTAAGTCTAATTTAACTGAGCCAAAAGAGACGAAGTCCCTTATCGATACAAGTCCATTCACCGAGCGCGAACTGGATATTATGAAGCATATTGCAAAAGGCTTATCCAACAAGGAAATTTCCAAACAGCTATTTATTTCCGAAGGAACGATTGCGAACTACATCACATCCATCCTTGGGAAAACGAATCTTGAACATCGTACACAAATTGCTATTTACTATTTGACAGGCAAAATCGACTAAACGAGGTACAACGATGGAACTAGTCCTCATTTTTAATAAATTTATTGTATTAGTCTATATCATCATTAATGTTGCTCAAGAAGGTACTTCTGACATTACCACGCTTGTAATCACCATGCTGCTTTTGCTATGCGCAAACATGGCGATTTATGTCGTCCAAATGTTTAAAGGCAAGCTAAATGGGCTCAGACAAACGTTTATACTGCTATCCATTATCATTGTACTGGTGGCCTACGCCAAAGTAGATCCTATATTTCTCCTGATGCTGCCGATCTTGATCTACGAGCTGGCTGTTTACTACACGACGAATAATTGGACGATTGCTATTACTGCGCTTGCTCCTGGCATGATTCTCATCGATGCAGCACATCTGTCTATATATGGTCTGTCTGCACTGTTAAGTTTGTTTTTGCTCATTGCCATGCACATCGCTGCAGCAAGATATGAGAAGCTCGAGGAACAATCTGATCAATTACGTAAAGATATTCAGCGCATCACCAAAAAGCTGCATGAGAACACCGAGTTCATCCGGCAGTCGGAATACACATACAAGTTAGAAGAACGTAATCGAATCTCACAAGAAATCCATGATCAGATCGGTCATTCCATGACCTCTGCCTTAATTCAAATGGAAGCATCCAAGCGTTTAATGGACTTAGATAAAGAAAAATCAATTGAACTGCTTCAAAATGCGATACATATATCCAAAGAAGGTATTGAAAACATTCGACTCACCCTTAAGAATAAGAAGCCTCCTACAGAACAAATGGGCATTCATCGGATGAAGCTCGCCATTGATGAATTCACAGTGAAACATGCGATCCAGACTCATTTTACACACCAAGGAAACTTAGATATTATTACGCCCATTCAGTGGAAAATCATTCACGAGAACATTACCGAGGCACTGACTAATACGATGAAATACGCAGAAGCGACGAGTATTTCCATTGAGATTCAAGTGCTGAACAAGTTTGTCAAAGCGAAGGTGAAAGACAATGGGAAAGGAACACCACGCATTAAAAAAGGACTCGGTATCGTCGGGATGGAAGAACGCGCAGCTGCATTAAGCGGTACGGTGATTAGCGATGGATCGGATGGATTCTCTGTCACGACGCTGCTTCCCATTCCTACTTAAGCATCCCATTCCTCACATGAACAACATGAGATTTCTCATATGAAAAGGATGAACTTCTGCACTTATAGAGGTTCATCCTTTTTCGCTATACTTGCTTTACAAAGTTCAATAAGAGGAGAAGTGAACCATGAATATTTTAGAAGTGAAAAACTTAACGAAAAAATATGGCGATTTTATCGCAGTAGACAATATGTCCTTATCCGTTGCACAAGGCGAAATTTTTGGCTTTCTAGGAGCGAACGGCGCAGGTAAAAGTACGACGATCCATATTATTTCCAGCCTGATCCAAAGTACGGATGGCCAAATTTCCATACTCGGTAAAGACATCCACAAGTTTAATAAATTTGCCAAAATGAACATTGGTATCGTCCCGCAAGATATTGCGATCTATGAGAATCTAACTGCTTATGAGAATGTACAGTTCTTTGCAGGGTTGTATGGATTACGTGGCGCAGAGCTGCATGAGAGGGTGATGGAAGCTCTGCATTTCGTAGGACTTAGCGATAAAGCCAAGAGCATTCCGGGCAGCTTCTCAGGCGGGATGAAGCGGAGATTGAATATTGCCTGTGCGATTGCACATAGACCGAAGCTGATCATTATGGATGAACCAACAGTCGGTATTGACCCCCAATCACGTAACTACATCCTAGCATCGGTTCGTAAGCTCAATGAAATGGGCTGCACGATCATTTATACGAGTCACTACATGGAAGAAGTGGAAGAGATCTGCTCTCGAATTGCCATTATTGACCACGGGAAAATCATTGCAGAGGGCACGAAAGAGCAGCTCAAAGCGATCATAACGGACACAAAAGATATCTGGATTGAAGTGAAGTCAACTCAGAATCTGAATGTCGAGAAGGTAAAAGAAATCAGCGGAGTGAAGGCGATTCAAGTGGAAGAGAACATCGTTAAGATCAATTCCGATACTGGCGTCAATAATTTGAATAAAATCATTCAGCTATTCATGAATCTAGATATCGAGATTCGTTCGGTGCAAGAACAAGCACCTAATCTTGAGATGGTATTTCTAACATTAACAGGGAGAAAGTTACGGGACTAACCGTAATCAGGTGATAAGGAGGGTGACAACGTGATTATTTTTAACATAGCGGTTAAAGAAATAAAGAACAGTTTGCGGGATCGCAGATCATTTTTGTTCATGCTGGCATTGCCAATTGTATTGATGTTGATTCTAGGAACAGCTCTTTCCAATGCATTTGATACGACCTTAAAAGTCAAAGAGATTCAGGTGCTTTATCAAGATAACAGCACGGGGGCGTTCTCCACTTATTTTCAAAAGGTAACAGAAGAAGCGAGTAAGTCAGGGATTACTTTTATTCAAGCGACGCCGGATCAAGATGGGAAGGAAGAAGTTCGGCAGAACCGCTATGATGCATTTGTGGATATTGGGCCTAATGGGGTGCAGCTCTATGGCAGTGAGCTCACGAGTATCGAGAGCAACATTATTCAAGGTATGCTCACCACAGTCGTAGATAAATACAATGTGGGTTCGGAGCTGGCGAAGGTTAATCCAGCCGCAATGCAATTGCTCGGAGGCGGCGGTAAGCAGGATTATATCCAGGAGACATCGCTTCATACGCTGAATAAGCCGGGGGCCATGGACTATTATGCCATCGCTATGACATCGATGATTACCCTGTACGGGGCCATGTTTGCCCTACACTTATTACGCGGCGAGCGTGCCGCCCACACAGCAGATCGATTAATCGCGGCACCGATTAGTAAAGCGCAGATTTTTATCGGTAAAATAATTGGGGCACTTGTGATTCAATCGTTGTATGTGATCATTCTTATCCTATTTAGTAAATATGTGTTCCATGCGAATTGGGGAGACCATGTAGGACTTGTTACGCTCGTGCTCATTACACAAGTACTCTTGGCGATCAGCTGTGGTATCGGGGTAAGTTATATGGCGAAATCGACAGGTTCAGCAAGATCTATCATTTCGACCGCTATCCAGATCTTCTCCGTCTTGGGCGGTGCTTATTTCATATTTGACACTTCGGATCAAATCGTTAACATCATTACGCATTTATCACCGATCACATGGGTACGGATTGCAGTTACGAAAATCATCTACACAGGCGATTTATCCGCAGCCATACCGGCAATCGGCTTTAATATCGCTGTCGCGGTGATTATGATACTCATTTCAATTGTATCCATGAGAAAAAGGGAGGGGTTGTAAGGTGCGCGAGTTATTTTGGCTCATTCAACATACCTTTAGAGTGAATTTCAAGAGTAAGAAGACGATGCTGTTCTACTTATTAACACCTCTGATTGGTATTCTCATTGCCTTTGCTGCCTATGGAAACTATGGGCAGCCGATGCTTCATATCGGTATTGTGAATCAGGATAATCAACCGATTACGACCGATACGATTGGGTTTCTGACGAAGCTTAAATCTGTGGATGTCAAAGTCATCGAAAGCTCCGCTGTCGATGATCAAATTACATCCGGGAAATTGGATTGCGTTGTGAAGTTCGATGCAGGGTTCGCTCAATCTGTACAGGATGGAAAACCAGATCATATTGAGATTGTATCTGTAAAAGGGGCGCAGATCACAGCATTTGTGAAGAATGATTTGTATCGTTATATCGATAACATCACAGTCATTAGTCAGGCTGCCAAAGGTGATTCAGCTGTGTTCAAGAACATGTACGATAACTATCAACATGCTTCGTTTAAGCTAGAGAGCACGAAACTTGAAGATGTTTCCAAAAATAAAATAATGACGTACCAAGCGGTTGGTTTCCTAATGATGATTATGTTGTTATCCGCGGGTAACTTATCGGAGATTATTCTGAAGGAAAAAGAAAACAGAACTTATTATCGTTTGTTAACAACACCCATCAAGGCTAGAAGTTATGTGTTCTCTAATGTGATTGTGAACATGTGTGTGATGATGGTTCAGATTATTTTCACTCTCGTGATGATGAGGTATGTGTTTAATTTTGATCTAGGATTGCCATTCTGGCAGATGTCGTTGGTCCTTATGCTGTTCGCTTTAGTAGCCATTGGTTTCTCGCTCGTGACGGTAGCTTTTGCCAACAGCTCAAACACCTCTGGCTCTTTACAGAATCTCATATTCGTTCCTACTTGCATGCTTGCTGGGTGCTTCTGGCCAATCGATATTATGCCGAAGGTGGTTCAGCAGATTGGCGATTTTGTTCCACAACGCTGGGTGCTTGATACAGTGACTCAATTGCAAAAAGGCAGCAGCTTTGGAAGCTTGTCGATGAATTTCTTGATCATATGTGCCTTCGCTGTGGCATTCTTTTTGATCGCGATTTATAAGTTTGGACGTAATAGTCATGCGAAGAACTTTATTTAAGAGAGTGTTCAAAAAGTGTGATCACTACGAAGAAAAAAAGCACTTCCGGTCGCTGTTGAAATCGTGACATTTGATTAGATTATATGGTATTTTCACGATTTCAAAGGCGAACACTTCGTTCCTCCAGTTGCTTCTTTTCTCCTCCGTTTGACTTTTTGAACACGCTCTTTAAGGCATTATTCAGCCCGACCATTGAAGCCCAATTAAAAATGATGCAGGAAAATTATTCTGGCATAATTCAAGAGAAGGATAGTAAACTTGGTAGATTGGTAAGCGTTTCATATTACCAACTCCAATATAAACTATGCATTCGTTAATCCCGAATTTAAGTACAAATTGAATATGAAATAGTGCTTGGATAAACCTTTATCCAAGCATTTTTTTTGCATTATAGAGAAGAAAGCTCGAAGTAGAACAAAAGAGGGGATGGCTAGGGGGTGGAAAAGCGGAGCGTTCGCCATTGTGCTCAAGTTCCATCATTTTGTTTAATCGAATCAAGGAACTTGAGCACAACAGCGATTGGAACCCCCTAGCCATCCCCTCCCCCCGCTCAAACGTATGGGCACAATACATTTTTTTACAACTATTACTAATTGATGTGTGAATCTATCTTTATCTCATCTTGATAACTCCCAATTACACTCTTACTAGACAACGAGAGATTACGAATATTGGGAGTGTGATTGTCATCATGAAGAAGAATAAGTTATGGGTGTATGTGCTGCCTGTCGTAGCATTCTGCCTCGTGCTTACTTTAAATAGCTCATACTTTACGGGGTATAGGGATTCCTATCAATCACTTGCCAGTGATAGCGACCAAACCATAGATTCGCATAATAACTTACAAGCTGTTCCACAGATGAGTCCTACGGTTATGGAGCAGAATGCACAGAAACAGAGTCAAGATGAAGGCAGACAGCTTGATGTTCCGCTTGTTTATCAAATGCCGGAGCTTCCTCGTGGTTGTGAGGTAACGAGCCTCACGATGTTGCTTCAATTTGCAGGCGTTAACGTAGGGAAAATGGAGCTTGCGAGCAACATGCCGAAGATTCCTTTTATGGATGATGATCTTCATGGCGATATGAACGAAGGTTTCGTGGGGGATATGTATTCTTTTGATAATCCAGGGCTAGGCGTATATTCCGATGCCGTATTTAAGCTGGGCTCCTCCTATTTGCCTAATCAATTGGTGAATGTAACAGGCAAGGATATGAAAGATTTATACACGATGATCGATCATGGTTCTCCTGTATGGGTCATCACGAATGGTTCCTATGCTGAATTGCCGGAGAGTAGCTTCCAGACATGGGACACAGCAAATGGTCCAGTTAAAGTTACATACCGTGAGCATAGTGTTGTGATGACAGGGTATGATAAGGACTATATTTATATCAACGACCCACTTGGAAATGCAAGCAAAGTGAGAAAGTATGATTTTGAACAAGCATGGATTCAAATGGGCCGTCAAGCTATTGGTCTAACGCCACAACTTGTGGCTGAGGCTAAGTAATGTAAGAACTAATTCGTGATTAGGTGATCCGCTTGGAACGAACGGTACTTATAATTGAAGATAAAGCCATTTTACGAGAAATGATTGTCGATTATTTTCAGAACAACGAATATCAAGTTATTGAAGCTGCTGACGGTCAACAGGGCATTACGCTCTTTGACCAGTCGACAGTTGATTTGGTGATTCTGGATATCATGATGCCTAAGTTGGATGGATGGGAAGTATGCCGTCATATTCGTAGTGTGTCTTCGGTTCCGGTTATTATGTTGACCGCGCGGTCGGATGAGGAAGATGCTTTGCTAGGATATGAGCTGGGGGCAGACGATTATGTTACAAAGCCTTTTAGTCCTTCTGTCTTGGTTGCAAAAGCGAATTCTTTACTGAAACGGGTGCAGCCTACTTCATCGCATTCGGATAACATGATTGAGCTTGCAGGTATTCTCATCAATCGATCTTCCCGCATCGTATCGGTGGATGCACAGGAAATTAATCTGACACATACAGAATTCGAGATTTTGAATTATTTAATGGATAACCAGGGACTCGTGATCACAAGAGAAGCACTTGTTGTTCATATTTGGGGCTATGATTATGACGGGGGTGATCGTACGATCAACACGCATATTCGTAACCTTCGCAGTAAGCTAGGTAATAAAGCTGTACATATTGCAACTGTATTTGGATCCGGCTATAAATTCGAGGTACAAGCATGAGGACTCGAAGTGTGACCTTTAAGTTATTCATATGGACGATGGCGCTGTTTATCTTTGTATTTGCAGCCTTTTTTGTTGGACAGACCTATTTTTTTAAATATTATTATGTGAAAAATAAAGTGAAAAAAGTGGCGCATCAGATGGAGAGCTTTTCCCAAGCGTATGAGTCCAAAAAACAAGATCCGGATGAAGTTAACGCGTTAATCGAAAAATTTTATGAAACTAATCATACGTACTTGTCCATTTTGGATACACAGGGCAACGTGAAAATCGGTGAAGACTATTACATTGAGCTGATGTATCATCAATCCAAGATACGTATTCCACTTAACAATTATATTTCATTCAAAGAAGTGAATAATCGTCTCTTGTATAAACTTCTGGAAGGTGATTACATCGCCGCCTATGGCATTCTCCAAGGTAGGAAGTTTTATCCATTTCAGATTATGGGGTATGCCATTAAAACTCAATTCGATTGGATGAACTCAGAAATCAACAAGCTGCTGAAGAGCGAGCAATCCATGGATGAAGAAAAGAAAGTGACGACAATTGAAGGTACGATAACGAAGCTGCATTTGCCCAAAAATCAAGATGAATTACCAGCCTTAACAAGTCTAGAATTTATGAGGAGTATTCGATATTTTCAGGCGATGCTTGTTCTTGGTAAAATTCAATTGACCGACGCCATAACAACAATTGATTATGTCGAAAGCGGCGTCACGAATAAGTTGTTCATTAAACCGATTATTAAAAACGGTGGGATTAAGTCATACCTATTTGGCATGACGTATTTGCAGCCTGTTAATGAAGCCGTTGGAATGATGCGGAAGTATTACTTGTTGGGTTGTCTAAGTGCGGTGGTTTTCGTCATCCTGCTATCGTTGCATTTTTCCAAAATGATTGCAGGACCACTCATTCGTATGAAGCGGGTAACGCAGCAGATGGTCGATCTTCATTTTGACGAAAAATTGCCTGTGACATCCAGTGATGAAATTGGCAGCTTATCCAACAGTATTAATCATCTATCCGCGAATTTGAAGAGTCATATCGATCAACTGGAAGTTGCCAATAGTAAGCTGCAGCAGGATATAGATAAAGAGCGTAAGCTTGAGAAAGTACGCAAGGATTTCGTAGCAGGTGTCTCGCATGAGCTCAAAACACCCTTAAGCGTGATGAAAAGCTGCATTTCCATGCTGCAAGAAGGGGTAGCCGCGCATAAGAGCGAGTACTATTTTAACGCATTAGCCGGTGAGGTTACCTATATGAATCGAATTGTCACCGATATGCTGGAGCTGGCTAAATTCGAATCCGGCACGTACAAGCTGAACATGACAGCCTTCTCCATACGACCCCTTGTTATCAAAACGAGTGAGAAGTTTGTCTTTCAATTGGAGGATAAAAATTTAAAGTTCAATGTGGATGACAGCAGTCCAATTGTATGGGGGAACAGTAATCGGATTGAACAAGTTCTAGTGAATTTGCTCAGCAATGCTATTTCCTACACCCCTAGCGGGTTAGCGATTTATGTGACGTTCAAGTCTATGGAGGGTAAGATTCGTATTGCCATCGAAAATGAGGCCAGCCACATTCCCGAAGCAGATTTAGAACGAATATGGGACCGATTCTATCGCATTGATCCCTCGCGTAATTCGGTGGGGACAGGCCTCGGGCTTGCGATTGTGAAAAATATATTAGACCTCCACGGCGCAAACGCTGGGGTAATAAATACGCCGAGAGGGGTTATGTTTTATTTTGACCTATTTTCAATAATGGTGAAATGATGATTCTCATGTATAGCAAGTAACTGAATGGATTGAATGAGGTTCGGATAATTGGCAAGTGGATCTAAAAATACAATGTGCCCAGCAATATCTTCTTCCATATTTTGAACCAAATCTTCCATTGCATTTGTTTCGTTCAATAGTAATTGTTCTAATGCTTTCGCATCCAAAGAATAGCGTATCCTTTTTGGTGGTACTAACATTCTAGGGGCTCTCATTCCGCGTCCTTTCTTGTTTTTATATTCTGCATAAATGTCATTTATTTCAGTTGCAAATGGCTTATTTCTTTTTAATTTTGCATATGGAGTAAGTACGAAAGAAAATCTAGTTGCCCTTCTAAGCATTCTTAAAATTAAATAGAGGTGATATAAATGCTCTCCGATCGACCATTTTCCATCTTCATTTCGATGCCATAGTTCCTCCTGTGACAATGATTGTATTTTGGGCAAGTATTTACATCTTTGCTGATTTAATGTGTAAAAATGTTTTGTTATGCTTTCAGATTTCATGTTGAGGACCCTCCTGTGCAAATAAAGCAATATTTCCATTCTAGGAAATTATGAAATAAATGTATACATAAAAAAACAGGCAACTTAAATTTGTTTGCTCATCTTCTAATCTTCTAATCTCGCTACCAAAGAGGGACTGCTTCGTATCATATAGAGAAATGCTTGTAATGTAAATGAGGGTAGGTATAATCCGATGAATAATCATGTTTTGAATCAAAAGGACAAGAAAGAAGAATGGATGAAAGCATTAGCGGAAATTGAAGCATGGGAGAAAGATCAGCGTTCCCTTTGGTTCTGGGAGAAGTTAGGGCGATTGCCATTTGCCATATTGGATCGGTTAACACCGAAATTTATGCAGGATAAGATTGGGCAAATTATTGATGAAGTAGGCGGTTATGTCCAGACGGGCGGGCAATATTTGATCAGCGAGAAGGATATTATCCAAAAGCTGGACGCTAAAGCTGCGGAGTATGCTGCAAAATCAGGTACCGATAAAGAGGGAGATAACCATTCATTGTCGCTTGTTGTTATGGACGCTGTAGCGGATGATTTGCGGAAATCGCGCACGAATATGGCATTTATGCAAGGTGCAACGACAGGCTTCGGCGGCATTTTCACACTTGCGATAGATATTCCCGCAGTGCTCAGTATTTCGCTGAAAGTGCTGCAAGAGATAGCGATCTGTTATGGGTATGACCCGAATGATCCTGCTGAGCGTATTTTTATCGTCAAATGTTTGCAATTCTCTTCTTCCGATATTGTGGGGAAAAAAGCGATTTTGGATGATCTGACATCCTTTGGGGATGAAGTGAAGCAAAAGCAAATTGCTTCGCAAATTCAAGGCTGGCGGGAGACGGTGGTTCTTTATATTGATAATTTCGGATGGAAGAAACTGTTCCAGATGGTTCCCGTTGTAGGGATGGTGTTTGGCGCATTTTTAAATAAATCGACTGTGGAAGACGTTGCCGAGACAGGCAGGATGCTGTACCGCAAACGGAGAATTATGGAGTTGTTACGGGAAGATGAGAGGTAGGACGAGATGAATCTATTGGTAGTGGGAGATGTTCATGGCTGTTATCATACGTTTCGTAAGCTTGTAGAGGACAATTGGAATCCTGAGCAGGAAATCCTAGTGCAGCTGGGGGATTTGATTGATCGGGGGAATTTCACACCTGAGACGCTTCACTATGCGAGAGAGCTGAAGGAGCTTTATGGCGAGAAGGCTGTCTTTTTAAAAGGAAATCATGAATTTGAACTGATGGAACACATCTTTCATGGGCCGAATCATAATTGGCTTAGACAGTGTGGTCAGGTCACATTAGAGCAGCTTCAGAAGGCGAATATGGAACTATCCGATGTTACGAATTGGATCGAAGGGCTTCCGCTTCGTTGGGAGAATGAACACATTTTCGTTAGTCATGCGGGTATTTCAATAGCGGCTAATGATCCTTTTGAAGAAGATAGTCCGGTAAGTGTGTTGTGGAATCGTTCACCGCTTAAGCACATCGGGAAGCTGCAGATTATTGGGCATACGCCATGTCCATCGGGCAAACCAGAGTATGATAGAAGTGCACATGCGTGGAACATTGATACAGGTGCATACAAGCCGAATGGATTGAGTGCGCTTAAAGTAACCCCGGATGGAGAGGTCATCGAGATTGTCCACTTGCCTACAGAGATGGGTGATGTATTATAATGTGTGATAATTACATAATTTTACAAAAATAAGGCATCCAAGGAGGACATGCAGATGAACACTGTCATTGAAACAATTCTAAATCACCGCTCGATTCGTCAATATGAGGATCGCCCATTAACGGATGAACAAATTCATACCATTGTGCAAGCGGCTCAGGCAGCTTCCACATCAAGCTTTATCCAAGCCTACTCCATAATTGGGATCAAGGACCCTGAGAAGAAGAAGCGGCTTGCAGAATTGTGCGGGAATCAGACGTATGTGGAGCATAACGGTCACTTGCTTGTGTTCTGTGCTGATTTACACCGTCATGAGTTGATCGGTCAGATGGAAGAAATCGACGTCACACCTGCACTTGAGAGTACGGAGAAATTTATGGTTGGGTTAATTGATGCAACATTGGCTGCGCAGAATGCAGTTATTGCTGCAGAGTCGATGGGGCTTGGCATTTGCTACATCGGCGGCTTGCGTAACAAGTTGGACGAAGTGGCCCAAGTGCTGAAGACGCCTTCGCGCGTTATTCCGCTTTTTGCAATTACAATCGGCTATCCGCTGCAAGAATCGAGTCAAAAACCTCGTCTGCCGCTAGCGCATGTGTATCATGAAGAAGAATACGAGCAGGATGAGAATCGGACAAAGGATCAGCTCATACAGTATAACAACACAATTAAAGCCTATTATGGAGAGCGTACAGGCGGTAAACGTCAAGATACGTGGACAAGCCAGATGGCGAATATGCTCAACAAGCAATCTAGAATGTACATGAAATCTTACTTGGAACAGCAAGGATGGAATAAAAGGTAAATGGAGTAGCCATTAATTCAATAAATAACATAAATTTCCTTTTTTACTTTTATTTATTTTATTTCATTTTGTGATAAAATGGCGGAGACGTCCCACAAAAGCGAGCACGAAGCATGGACAAATGTTGATTTTGCATCGTAAAAGTATTTATAATGAGAGTGTGCCAACCAAGCACATTGAACACAATTCCTTTGAAGAAAGCGATTTGTGATTTTTTTTTAAGAATTAGTAAAACGTTTTACTACAGGAAGTGAGTATGTGAGCATCACCATTAAAGATATTGCGAAGAAAGCGAATGTTTCGATTACGACAGTATCTTTGATTATGAATAACAAGTGCCACAACATTGGTGAAGACACGATCAAACGTGTTAGATCCATCATTGCGGAACATAATTATCGCCCGAATGCACTCGCGAGGGGATTGATAACAAATAAGACTAGAACGATCGGTCTGCTTGTTCCAAATATCACAAATCCATTTTTCGCTGAAATTACCAAGGGTGTAGAAGATGGCCTAAGTGAGCACAATTACAACGTATTTTTGTGCAATTCGTATAACGATATACACAAAGAAAAGATGTACATCAACGTGCTTAAAGAACGATTTGTCGAAGGGGTTATTATTTCCTCTACGAACACGGTCACGCAGGACTATTATACGTATCTCAAAGAACAGGGCATCGCCTTTGTCATTCTCGATCGTCATGATTCGCAGCTGCAGTACAACGGCATTGTTGTCGACGATTGGAAAGGTGGCTACTTGGCTACGCAGCATCTGCTTCAATTGGGTCATCGAAAGATCGGATGTATTGCGGAGAGCAAGGGTCTTTGCAATATCAATGAGCGACTGCGAGGTTACCAAGATGCACTCAAAGCGCATGGCGTCTTATACGATGAGAAGCTTGTCGTCTCAGCGGATTTAACGATAGAAGGCGGATGCCAAGCTGCACTTGGGCTGATGGCTGAACAGAATGTAACGGCGATATTTGCCACAAATGATCTGACGGCCATAGGGGTATATGAAGCTGCAATTCAACTTGGCAAACGCATACCAGAGGATGTGTCTGTCGTAGGTTTTGACGATATCTCGTTCGCGCACTACCTGTCTCCGAAACTAACAACCATTAGACAACCCATTTATGAAATAGGGCGACGGGCAGCAGCGAACTTCATATATGTATTGCAAAATAATACTTTCGTGCAAAGCACGGAGGTGTTAGATGTAGAACTCATCATCCGTAACAGCACAGCAAGCCCTCGATTATAGTAAGGGTAGGTGCTAGTATGGAGAGATACATTTTAACATTCGAAAGGCAGGGAATTTTATGAACTCCATTATGACACAATCTATTAATAGCATTCGTACGCTTGGTATTGATGCAATTGAAAAATCTAAATCCGGTCACCCGGGTATTGTGATGGGCGCTGCGCCGATGGCGTACACGCTTTGGACGAAGCATTTGCAAGTTAATCCACAAACACCAGAATGGTTCAACCGTGACCGTTTTGTATTATCTGCAGGTCATGGTTCTATGCTTCTATATGGACTTCTTCACCTAACTGGCTTCGATCTTTCCATCGGAGACATCAAGGAATTCCGTCAAGATGGATCTAAAACACCAGGTCACCCTGAGTTTGGTCACACAGCAGGTGTAGATGCGACGACAGGTCCACTTGGACAAGGGGTTGCGATGGCAGTAGGTATGGCACTTGCTGAGAAGCATTTGGCTGCAAAATATAACCGTGACGGTCTAGCTGTTGTGGATCATTACACGTACGCGATCTGTGGTGATGGCGATCTCATGGAAGGTGTATCGGCTGAAGCGTGTTCCTTTGCAGGTCACCAAAAGTTAGGCAAATTGATCATGATGTACGATTCCAATGACATCTGTCTAGATGGAAATCTATCTGAGGCATACACGGAAAATACACGTCAACGCTTTGATGCATACGGTTGGCAGACGATCCTCGTTGAGGATGGTACGGATGTAGCTGCTGTAAACGCAGCGATTGAAGAAGCAAAACGCGATACAGCGCGTCCAACTTTGATCGAGGTGAAGACAGTAATCGGCCACGGTTCCCCTGGTAAAGCAGGTACGAATGCAGTTCACGGTGCACCACTTGGCGCAGATGAGGCCAAACTTACGAAAGCTGCATACAACTGGACACACGAACCGTTCGAGATTCCACAAGAAGTATATGCACACTACAAAGAAACAGTCGCTGATCGTGGACAGGCAGCAATGGCAGCATGGGATGCGCTTATGGCACAATACGAAGCTGCACACCCAGCGCTCTACAACGAGCTTATGATGGCAGTTCGTTCTGAACTTCCTGCTGATACATTTGCTGACTTGCCGACACATGAAGCAGGTTACCAACAAGCTACACGTAACTCCAGCCAAGATGCGATTAATGCAATTGCGAAGAACTTGAACTACTTCTTGGGCGGTTCTGCTGACCTTGCTCATTCCAACATGACGATGATCAAAGGCGAAGGCTTGCTAACACCTGCTGAGCCAGCGAACCGTAACATTCAATATGGTGTGCGTGAATTCGCGATGGCTGCGATTTTGAATGGTATGGCCGTGCATAAAGGTCTTCGCGTATTCGGCAGTACGTTCTTCGTATTCAGCGACTATTTGAAAGCAGCAATGCGCCTATCCTCTTTGATGAGCGTGCCTGTAACTTACGTGTTAACACACGATAGTATCGCAGTTGGTGAAGATGGTCCTACGCATGAGCCAATTGAGCAATTGGCTGCACTGCGCGCACTTCCGAACATGAACGTGATCCGTCCTGCAGACGCACGTGAAACACAAGGTGCTTGGAAGCTCGCTGTATCTTCTAGCAAGACGCCAACATCGATCATACTGACTCGTCAACCGCTTGATGTGATGGCTACTTCCTCCCTTGAGCTTGTAGAGAAAGGTGCATATATCATCGGTGCTGAAAAAGAACGCCTAGACGCGATCCTCATCGCAACAGGTTCTGAAGTGAACTTGGCGATGAAAGCACAAGAAGCACTTCTAGCTGTTGGTATCGATGCTCGTGTCATCAGTATGCCATCTCAAGAATTGTTCGACGCGCAACCAGCAGCGTACAAAGAGTCCGTTCTTCCACGCGCATGCCGTGCTCGCCTTGCAATCGAGATGGGTGCAACACTCGGCTGGCACAAATACGTTGGCCTAGACGGCGACGTGCTTGGTATCGACACATTCGGCGCATCTGCTCCAGCAGGCGTGCTGCTTAAACAATATGGCTTTACTGTTGAGAATGTAGTAAGCAAAGTGAAAGCTTTGGTTTAAGAACTTATAGCTATTATCCGGAAAATAGGAAAGAGCCTCCAATCCGCAATTGATGCGGAGTTGGGGGCTCTTTAGTTATTTATTCAGTTCAACTGCCCCAATCATAAGTCCTGTATCATTAGGGTTCTTTAAAGCAATTTTTGAAATGGCCCAATAATCGAATGATTCCCGTTTAATTTTATCTACCGTGATGACTGCACTACCTGTATCAAAGGATTGTCCGCTTGCAATGAGCGGGTAATCGAATGAGATTTGAACTTGATCGGGGGAGATTTCCTTGGAATTCAACTTAGCGACTTTCCCCATATGCGGACTGGAGCCGCCAGTTACCCAGTAGGAATCTTCGAAATCTTTTTTAGTTGCTTCGCGAAGAGCTGGTGATAGAACAGCATACTGCGTCGCACCGCCACGTCTTTGAACGCCACGAATCCAGGTTTGAACCGCATCTTCAGGTGACTCTGCCTCTAATCCTCGTTCCAAACTGTGAACTTGATTAGCTAGCTTGGATGCTTCGGGCATTTCCACGTGGATCGTGTCGTCCGTATACGTCACTTTTCCTTGAAGATGCTCCACTATGGATCGCAAGGATACCATTGCCTTGTCGTTCACCATGTTTAAATGGAAATAACTGCTGGCATATTCATTGTTATTGACAAAAATCCGTGGTAAGGATGTTGCAGCTGCAACAGAACCCGTTACAATCATGAAGGCTGCACATACTCCGGTGAGCACTTTCCAACTCTTTTTCATCGAACCTCTCCCTATCCTTTGTTTGTTATATATTGGCAAATTAATTATACACGGAAACGGAACATCTGGGCTATAAGCTTTTACGAGGGTGGTTGACTCTCCTCTAACGGGAGACTTTATACTATGAATAGAAGGAGGAGAGTGAGAATAATGACGGAAAAATACTATGCAATCGGAGAAGTGTCGAAGCTAACAGGAGCCACGATAAAAACTATCCGATACTATGATGATATCAACCTATTACCTGCTTCTCATGTTAGTTCAGTAGGTTATCGATACTATGATCAGGAAGATATTTGGCAGCTGGAGCTTATTTTGTTTTTGCGGTACCTGGGATTCAAAGTAAATGACATCAAACAGATGCTGCACAATGAAATTCCCGTCTCTTCTTCAATAAAATGGCAGATCGATGCCATCCAACATCAATTAGATCATCTTGGAAAGATAAAAGATATTCTGCATCAGGCAAGTAAACAAGACAATCCAGAAACACAATTGAACTATCTCCATGATGTTGCAGAAATTATCAATAAGAGTACGAAGCAGCGGCAGGACTTTATAGCAGCCAAAATGCACGATGCTTTCATTGAGCCAGAACTGCCAGAAGATTGGAATGAGCAAATGCTCACTTCTTATATTGGTTTCGTGCCTGAGCAGCAAATCTTAACAGAGTCACAGCTTGCTGCGTGGACAAAAATGAAAGCGATGTTGAGTGACGCGACTTTTGCTCAAGAGATTAAGGGAATGTTAGGGACGTTTTGGCAGGCCGTGCGAGAACAACATATCGAGGCTTCACCGTGGCAATTGAAATATACACAAATAACAGAAACAGTCATTGCTTTAATGAACGATGGGAAAATAGAAAGTAGTCTACATATGCAGTTGGCAGCTCTTGATTATGTATCCTTATTCCAGCAAGATGGCACACAGCTTGGGCTAAAGGAATTGCAAGTATTTATCCAACATTCGAATGCCATGTCTTCCGATCGGTTGATTGAATGGTGGGATTTATTATTAATCCTTAACCCGTCTCTTGCGCCTTATGCCAATTCACAAAAGATGATCAAACAAACCATTCAATGGTTAATCGACAATCCGGATCAAATTCCTTTCAGAGGTGATGACTAATGGATACATCTGTACTTAACATACCAGTGCCAGAAGGCAATTTGCATGTTCCTGTTTATGGCACGCATAATCAAACCCCTGTCGTTTTATTACATGGTACAGCCGCCTATCATTACTGCTGGCGGCATGTAGCCCTACAGATGTCTTCCTCTTATCGCGTATATTGTCCAGATTTATTAGGTGCGGGTTTCAGTGATAAACCAAAGGATGCGCTGTATTCCAAACGCGCGCAGTCGTTGCGCATTATATCCATGTTGAAATCACTTGATTGCGGGCCTGTCCATCTAGTTGGTCATTCGCTTGGAGGGGAAATAGCAACACATGTTGCTCTGGAGGCACCGGATCAGATTAAGAGCTTGGCATTAATTGCCCCTGATGGGTTCCGCAAAGGGGTGCTCCCTCCGATCAAATGGTTGGCTTCAAAAGGTTGGCTGAGCGGTATGTTCCGTAAAGCAATGCGCAGTCAGATGAAACCTAAGGTGATGTCGAGAATGCTCGGACTACCTCTTGACCATATGACCCCTGCGTTCATGGAAAATTGGACGAAGCCCTATACGCATCCTAACCTGCCTGATATTATAGCCAAAACACTAGCTGACGATGATACAGGTATCTTATCGAATCGAATGAACCAGATCACTGCCCCGACCTTGTTAATCCATGGCACCAAAGATCGGTTTATTCCCAAGCGCGTATTTGAGCAGTATAAGCAGCAAGTGCCTCATATCCGTACTGAAGTTTATGAAGGCTGTGGCCATGTACTGATGGAACAGTGTCCAGAGCGTTTGGCAGCTTCATTGGAAAACTTTATTCAATCCCATTTGTAATGAAAAAAAGACCTACTCCGCAGTTGAATTTGGAGTAAGTCTTTTCTTGTTTATCCGATAATCAGCTTCCCTTCTGGGTAGCGATATAATTCTTTTTTGTGTTTGGATCCTAGCGCGTAAGCGAGTGTAAGTGGTCCGAGACGACCGACGAACATGACGAGACACAAGACAATTTTGCCGAAAGTACTTAGTTCAGGCGTAAGCCCCATCGACATGCCAACTGTTCCGACTGCCGATGTGGTCTCGAACAGAACCATGAGAAATTGCTTACCCTCCGTGAGTGAGAGCATCATCGACACACCTACCAGCATGAATAAGGCCATGAAGATGATCGTCAGTGCTTTTAGGATTTGCTCTTTTGCAATACGATTGCGGAATAGGACAACATCTTCTTTTCCACGTAACATGGATATGATCGCCCCAAGCATAATCGCAAACGTTGTCGTCTTAATCCCCCCGCCGGCAGAGCCAGGAGAGGCACCAATAAACATCATTAAGATAATGAAAAATTGCGTGGCTTGCCGTAAATCTTCGACACCGACGGTACTTGTTCCAGATGAACGCGCAGAGACAGATTGGAAGAACGCAGAGTAGACTTTGGTCACAAAATCCATCGAACCTAGCGTCCGTGTATTCGTAAATTCAAATACGAAAATCACAATCGCCCCAAGAAGCGTCAATGTGGCGGATATCGTAATGACAACTTTCGAGTGCAGCGATAACCGGCGTGTTTTTCGGTAATCTAGAATTTCAGAGAGTACGATGAAACCAAGTCCACCCGAGACGACTAGAATCATGGAGACGATGTTAATGAGTGGATCACTGACGAACTTTTGGAAGCTGGTGAATTCACCGAATAGGTCAAAGCCACCATTATTAAATAACGATACGGCATGAAAAATACTATGGTAAATCGCTCGTTCGATCGGCATTTCCGATGACCAGCGAATCGTAAACAAGATCGCAGCAATACCTTCCATGGCTAAGGAATAGATCAAGACTCGACGAATCAGTCGCACAATACCTTCCAAACTATGTGCATTCATCGCAGCTTGCAGAATGAGGCGTTCACGCAGCGAAATACGCCTTTTCAGAACGAGCGCAAAAAACATCGAAATGGTCATAAAGCCAAGACCGCCAATTTGAACCAGGCAGATGATGACGACTTGTCCAAAAACCGAAAAGGTCGTTCCTGTATCCATCACGACAAGACCCGTTACACACGTTGCGGATGTCGCTGTGAAGAAGGCGTCTACCCATGTAATTGTAACTCCACTATTCGTTGAGAATGGCAGTTTGAGCATCATTGTGCCGAGGGCAATAATAAGTACGAACCCGATTGCTAATATACGTGGGGGAGATTGCGATAAATACTTATTCCTAAACATTTTACGGGATCACCTTGTTGACAAAGAACAGATCTAATTACCGAATGCCAACACCTTTCCATATCAAAATACCTTGTTGTCTGTTTATCCACGATGAAGGATATATCAAAGGGTAAAAGGAGATTATCCCAGTTCGAGTCTGACTTGTAAAGTGGATGTTGGTTAGGAAGGGATTTTTAAGTCACCGGGGCGGATCCAGCCTCTTTTTTTCATAATCAGATAGACGATATAAGACACAATGGCAGGTATGAGCACATACGTCACCAGCATGGCGGGAATGATCAGCATGGCGTCATATTTCGTCAAAAGATGAATCGGAGCAACGAGAGCACACAAGCCCAGTCCTGCATACTCTTTGCTAATTTCAATGCCGAAGACGAAAGTCGAGACAGGGCCTGTTATTGCACTGGCAATTAGAGATGGGACAATAATCCTTATATTTTGAGTAATATTCGGCAGCTGAATCTTAGGTGTACAGACGGCTTGGGCAAGAGTGGCACCAAGGTTGTTTTCTTTTGCAGAAATGACAGCTAGTCCGATACAATGTGCCGCACATCCCGCAAGAGCAGCACCTGCTGTAACACCGGATAGTTGAAGTGCAATTGCAAGAGCAGTAGAGGAAGCAGGTGATAGAAGGAGAATACCCCAGACAACCGCAATCACAATCGATGAAAGAAACGGATTAATGGCAGAAATGCCTGTAATCCAGCCTCCCACGATTGCAAGAAGTGGCATCATCCGTGCAGATAGCCATAAGCCAACTAACCCAGCGATGAAGACCGAACAAAGTGGAACAAGCATCATGTCCAGGGATGTTCGACCCGATACCCGGCGTCCGATAAAAGTAGCAAGCGTTGCAGCAAGTAAGGCCCCAATAGGTTCTCCTGTTCGGATGAAGTAACCTCCAGCGGTAAGTGTAATTGCACCAGCACCCACGGTTGAAGCGGCCATTGCAGAGAATATCGTGAGTGGATTGGCACCGATCATATAAGCGATACCGACACCGATTCCAGGTGCCATTAGTAATTTCGTCGTAGCGCCAATGGTGACAAGAGCAGGTAGACCTGTAATCATGCCGATATTTTCGATAAGTAAACCAATTCCGAGTGTAACCAAAATGCCTTGAGCGATTCCTGCTGAAGCTTTGAAGATACGCTCCATGATATATTTTTTCATAAATGATGCCGATCCTTTGCTGTAAAATAATTGGGAGATATTTCACAGGTAACATAACCCATTACGCCAAAAAATATGTAATTATGAGGATCGGAAGGACTAGCGGACACCTGTGGTGTGCAGTAACTAAATAGTTAAAGCGTGAAAAACCACCGTATTGGCGACTAACCTATGCACGGTGGTTTTTCTTTTTGTTCAGAAATGATACATAATAAATCATCAGATTGGAATGTCATGGAGGAATAGATCGTGGAGCAGTTACCCATTCAAACGATATTACCACAGCTCAAAGAAACCTTTGGCGCAAGTAGCAATGTGGTGTTAGTCGCACCACCTGGAGCAGGGAAGTCTACGCAAGTGCCGCTTGCGCTGTTAGATGAGCAGTGGCTGGGCGGTAGCCGAATACTGATGCTAGAGCCGCGCAGGCTTGCAGCTCGATCTGTTGCAAGATACATGGCAGCATCGCTGGGAGAGCAAGTCGGTGAGACGGTTGGCTATCGGGTGAAGCTGGATACAAAAGTGGGGCCGCGCACACGAATTGAAGTGATTACCGAAGGTGTGTTAACGAGAATGATCCAATCCGATCCTGCACTTGAAGGTGTGGGGGTTGTGATTTTTGATGAGTTTCATGAACGTAATCTCCATGCCGATCTAGGGCTTGCATTGTGCTTGCAGGCGCAGGCTGTGCTGCGGGATGATCTTCGTATTTTGGTTATGTCAGCCACGATTGAAGCGGAGCCAGTTGCAGATTTGATGGGCGGGGCTCCGATTGTGATGAGCAGCGGGAGATCATACCCAGTTGAAACGAGGTACTTGGGGTCTGTTACGAATGGAGTACGTGCTAGCGGCGTTCTAGGCGTAAGCCGTACGCAAGAAATGGAGGCCCTTGTCACGCGTGCCGTACAGAGCATACAGACTGCTCTGCGGGATGAGGAGGGGGATATACTGGTCTTTCTTCCAGGAGCGGGTGAGATTAGACGTGTGGAACAAAGACTGCGTACATGCAGTTTGGATACAAATATTCGAATAGCCCCCTTGTACGGCAATTTGCCCCAAGAAGCGCAAGATCTGGCCATTATGCCATGCCGCAAGGGTGAGAGGAAAATCGTGCTAGCGACTTCCATTGCAGAGACGAGTCTTACGGTTGATGGGGTGCGCATCGTGATCGATTGTGGACTCATGCGAGTACCGCGTTTTTGTGTGCGTACAGGCATGATGAGACTGGAGACGGTGCAAGTATCACGAGCATCTGCCGATCAACGCCAGGGCCGAGCAGGACGTCAACAGGCCGGAGTATGTTACCGTCTATGGACCGAGCAGGAAGATCAACATTTGGCGCCGCGCCGTACACCAGAGATTCTGGAAGCGGATTTAGCATCTGTGTCACTAGAGTTAGCTCTTTGGGGGGTTACCAATCCGACTGAATTACAGTGGCTTGACCCCCTTCCTGAAGCAGCCTTTAGGAAGGCGCAAGCGTTATTGTGGGAGCTTGGGGCACTGGATGAACAAGGACTCATAACGGAGCATGGTAAGCAAATGGCAGGTCTCGGTGCACACCCAAGGCTTGCTCATATGATGCTGCGGGCTATGCCATTACAGCTTGGAGAACTGGCTTGTGAACTTGCGGCACTGCTCGGGGAACGGGATATTATACGTGGGCAAGGCAGCTTCGCGAATAGTGATCTTCGAATTCGATTAGAGATTCTACGTCGTTGGCGGGCAATGGAACGCACCGAACTTAGCGACTCTTATTCGATACAGGGTTATGAGGTTGATCTAGCGGCATGCCGCCGAGTAGCAATCGAATCCGATAATTGGAAGCGAATGCTGCAGGTGTTGAAACTTGGTGAAGCTGATGGCTTTTCCGCTGATGCTTGTGGTCTGCTCGTAGCTTTTGCTTATCCAGATCGGATCGCACAAAGAAGGATGAACGGGAACGGATTCTTGCTTCGTAATGGTCGTGGAGCGGTATTGACGCAGTTACAGCCGCTTTCAAATGAAGCTTATCTTGCTGCAGCACAAGTGGAAAATTTGGATACACAGAGTCGCATTCATTTAGCAGCACCTGTTGAACTACGCACGTTGGAGAAGCATTTTGGAGATCAGATTGAACAAAAAATAGAAGTAGCTTGGAATCGTGAGGTACAAGCGGTACGCGCTCGTAAGCAGACAAGATTAGGCGCGTTCAACCTGCAAGATGTTCAGCTCTCTGCTCCTGATCCAGAAGCAATCTTATCTGCCCTGCTGCAGGGAGTTATCGAGGAAGGGATAGAAATATTGCCGTGGAATCGCAGCTCTCGTCAGTACCTAGATCGCTTGCGCTTTATGCATATGCATGATAAGGAGTGGCCGGGTGTGTCAGATGAAGCACTTCTTGCTGAGCTGGAAGATTGGCTAGCTCCGCACATATTCGGCATGAAAAGTCGAAGTGATCTGCAGCGTCTGAATATGAATCATGTATTGGAATCGATGCTGACATGGGAACATCAGCGGACGTTAGAGAAGCAAGCACCTACGCACTACACGGTTCCAAGCGGTTCGCGTATTCCTATTGATTATAGTGATTTGCGTGCGCCTGTACTGGCTGTACGTCTTCAAGAGATGTTTGGATTAACGGATACACCGCGAATCGCTCGCGGAAGAGTGGCGTTAACGCTGCACCTGCTTTCACCTGCACAACGTCCCGTACAAGTGACGCAGGACTTGGCGAGCTTTTGGCGGGGGACTTACTTTGAAGTTCGCAAAGACCTTAAAGGGCGATACCCGAAGCACTATTGGCCAGATGACCCGTTAGTGGCAATGCCGACCAACCGTGTTCGCCCAAGAAACTAACCGTAAAGAAAGGAGCGCATAGCGATGCAAGACCATTTTTCGAAAAAGACTTTAGTGATCATCCTTCATGAAATTTATGGAGTAAACGATCATATTCTTGATTTCAAAGCGTTGTTGTTGAAAGAAGGATTCGATGTTCTGACTCCTGATTTACTGCATGGGAGAATGTTTAGTTTGGAGCAAGAAGAGCAGGCGTATCGGCATTTTGTGAATGATATTGGTTTTTCAGCAGCGGTCACGCATGTTCAGCAAATTGTGAGTGAGCATAGAGAGAAGTACGGACAGATCTATTTGTTTGGCTTTAGCATTGGAGCAACGATGGCTTGGTTGTGCAGTAACTTCGGGGTGGATGGCGTTATTGGATTCTATGGTTCCAGAATTCGTAATCACATTGAACAAGAACCAGCTTGTCCAACCTTACTGTTCTTCGCTACGAATGAAAAGTCATTCGATGTGCGTGATTTAGCGAACCAACTTCAAGGGAAGAAGAACACGGAACTTGCGATTGTTGATGCTGATCATGGATTTATGAATCCTTTTTACAAAACATACAGCCCAGATCAACACAGGCAATGTGTGGAACAGAGCATTGATTTTCTGAAGCAATTGCTTGCATAAGAATCCAGACTTTTTGAAAAGAAACAAGGGGCTCCCTCATCAGGTGCCCCTTTTGCATATATCTCCATTTAAGCCACCGTGTAGCTCACATACCAGAAGCTGTTACCGACAAATACTTTTAAATCCTTTGCATAAGGCTTGAAAATTTCGAGCAGTTCTTCTTTGGTGTAGTAGTTTTTCAGAATCTCATGTTGAGAACCATCCGCTAACTGACGAAGCTTGAACGTATCCTCGCAATTCTCTTTGACTAATAATTCGCCACCGCGACCTGCGACATACACATTGTCCATCATAAACACTGCTGCACCTGAACCTAGCTTCCGATGGAAACCTTGAAGGAAATCGTCGAGCTTATTCTTCGGAATATGGGAGAACCAGCAGTTTGCTAATCCTGCATCGAATGAATCGGATATAGAACTCAGTTCATACGCATCACCAAGCGTGAATTGCACCTGACTTGCAGGCATTTCTTTGGATTTCGCAATCTCAAGCACCTCGGGACGAATGTCGATCCCCATAATGTACTTGACCGTATTCATCGCGATTTGTGTCCAATAGCCAGTCCCGCAAGCGACTTCGAGCACATGACGATTTGCTAGTGTGCGTTTCATCGCCTCCCCAACTAACGTCAACTCTGCTTGAAATTCAGGATCTTCTCGATGATAAATCGCCTCATATTCATTAGCCCGTGCGCCATAATAGGCCTGCATCTGGTTTGTTTCTTGTTTTATCGCATGTAATTGAGCGCCGAAAGAGGCAGCTTCTTGCTGTCTGGCATTCGTAAGATGGGCGAATATAGCACTTCCGTGCGTCTTATAGTTGGCAAGTATGCTATGGGTGGCCATGACGATCACCTGAGTCATGGAGAGTCCAGTTTCTGCTGCCATTTGTTCCAAATCTGCTTTCATTTTCTCAGGTAGATAAACCGTAAGTCGCTTTGTCTTATCTTCAGTCATGAAAACCATTCCTCTCTGCACGTTTCCCGAATAATAACACATAATATATGTCATTACAACATATATTATGTGTCAGATGAAACCATCCAACGCTCATACAACTGATCAAGCATGGCTTGGACTTGATCCCGATCGGTTTGGATAGTCGTAAGTTTTTCAGCATCCGAGCAAGTATCTGGTGCCAACATTTGTGCATCAAGTTCCTGCAAGCGAGCTTCCAACTGCGCAATATCTGATTCCAAGCGAGCCATTGTAAAAGGCTTTATCCCTGACTTGCCTGAACGGACTTTAGTCTCATCTGTCTTTCTTCCACTCGAACCCTCATCTTGCCTTGTATCCACGGACGGTCGTGTTATTACGCTTATAGGAGCGGTATCCCCGCCGAACGTAAGTCCTGAAACTTGAGGCGCTCTTTTCTCCAAATAATGATCAAAGTTCCCAAGATACGTCATGATGGATCCACGATCCAGCGACCAAATCTTATGTGCGAGACGATTGATGAAATAGCGATCATGCGACACGGCAAGCAGTGTACCTGGAAAATCCTCTAAGGTCTCTTCAAGCGCTTCGCGTGAATCGATATCTAAGTGGTTCGTCGGTTCATCGAGCAGCAGCAAGTTCGGTTTGCGATACATAAGCAGCGCGAGGCGTAATCGGCTCCATTCACCGCCAGACAAACCACGGACTTGCTTGAACACATCGGCCCCGAAGAACAGGAATCGGGCAAGTTGCCCGCGTGCTTCACCTTCCTCCATGCCTAATTCTTCACGAAAGTATTGGAGCACGGTTTTCTTATTCTCTAAAGGCGCATTTTCTTGTGCCAAATATCCAATATCTACGCGTGAGCCTACACGAATGTCCCCTTCATCCGGGTGAACATTCCCGAGGATCATTTTGAGAATTGTACTTTTTCCTGTGCCGTTGTTGCCAATTAACATAACACGCTCCCCGTATTGAAGCTGCTCCTGAATATTGGTGAAAAGCGTTTTGTTACTGAGTGTTTTGCTAATGCCATCGAGTGTCAGCACCTGCTTACCTGAGCGATCATTTTGGGTGAGGTGCAGGTCAATCGATTTACGCTCAAGAACCGGGCGTTTGATTTTCTCCATCCGATCGAGCGCCTTTTGCATTGAAGCTGCACGGGTGTGAAAGGCTGGGTTTGGTGGATTCCCACGATTACCCCAATCGATAAGCTGCTTGATAGACTCTTTCATTTTCTTGATCTTCTTCTGCTGTTCTTGGAATTCGGCGAACTGATTGAGCAGCCGAAGCTCTTTTTCCTTTTGAAAGCCACTGTAATTCGTATGGTAAGTACTCGCTTCGCCATCTTCTATATCTACAACTTTCGTTACGACTTTATCGAGAAAATAGCGATCATGTGAAATGACAAGCACAGTGCCGCTATAGGTGACTAAGTACTGTTCCAACCATTCGATGGCGTTCATATCCAGATGGTTGGTCGGCTCATCCAATAGCAGAATATCGGGTTGGGTTAGCAAGAGGGCAGCAAGCCCCACTTTCGTTTTTTCCCCGCCGGATAGGGAAGTGAAGGGTCTTGTATATTGCGACGCAGGAATGCCCAAACCACTGGCGATCCGATCAATGCGCGCATCCATTTCATAACCGCCTTCACGTTCGAACTTTTCTTGTAATCGTCCATATTGCATAAGCAATTGATTAAGTGCATCGGCATCTGCTAGCTGCTCAGGGTCTGCCATTTGTTGTTCGAGCACTTTCATTTGTTCCTGCCACAGCCGCATTTCCCGAAAGCCTTCTCCGAGTACTTCATATACATTTGTCATATCCGCATAGTTCGGGATTTGTGCTAAGAAGCCGATTTTTGAATCCTTGCGGATTGAGATTTGTCCTTGATCAGGCTTTAAAGTACCTTTGATTAAGTGGAAAATCGTCGTCTTACCCGCGCCGTTTCGTCCGATTAACGCCACTCTTTCGCCCTGCCGCACATCGAAAGTTACGTCGCTGATCGCGAGCGTGGCTCCGTAATATTTTTGAATATGTTGAAAAGTTATCATCATCATGGGTTATATTCTCCTCTATGGATGACAACTCGCTTAGGCCCTCGTAAGATCAGTATTCTGGCTCTTATTGCACAGAAAAAGGCTGCAGGGAAATGTCCCTACAGCCTTGATCTTCATACGTCAAAACGTCTGAGGTTAAGGTAGGAGTGTCATCTCGCAATTTAGTTGAATCGTATTGGTTTGATTGTAAAAAGACAGACTGATCCCGTGTGCTTTTACATCATGAATAATGCCAAATAATGCCAGTGGCAATTGGCTAATACGATTGTGGACTACATTGCGATCCATCCTACCTCACCTCCTTTCAAATAAGTTAATTCTAATTTACCATAAAATTTACATCATATTCAACACAGAAGTGCCTATTATTTCCTAAACTGGCTTGGAATGCGGCCTGCAACACCTGTACGGATTGCTGCACGGATGACGCCTTCTCTAATTGCAGGTACAACCTTCGTATTAAATACAGAAGGAATGATGTAGAACTTATCGCGTTCATCGTCGGTTACGATGGATGCAATCGCCTCTGCAGCTGCAAGTTTCATTTCCTCGTTAATTGTTGCTGCGCGGCAATCCAGTGCGCCACGGAACATACCTGGGAAGCAAAGTACGTTATTGATTTGGTTCGGATAGTCGGAGCGGCCTGTCGCGATTACACCTACGATATCCTCGACTTCTTCTGGCATAATTTCTGGAGATGGGTTCGCCATTGCGAAGATAACCGGATCTTTTGCCATTTTCTCCACATCTGCACGCTTTAGAACCCCACCACGAGAAAGGCCGATAAACACGTCAGCGCCTTCGATCACTTCACTCAATGCTCCGGATAGACGATGTGGGTTCGTACGTTGTGCATAGTCATTCCATACTTGATTCTCATACACGTTATCTGCACAAATTGCACCTTCACGATCCACGCCGATCAAGTTGCGAACGCCTGCTGCAAGTAGGATGTTACTGCAAGCTACGCCTGCCGCACCAATACCGCATACGATGACTTTGATTTGATCGATTGGCTTGTTTACGATTTTAAGTGCGTTGATTAGACCTGCATAGAGAACAACCGCTGTACCGTGTTGATCATCGTGGAACACCGGAATATCTAGCTCTGCACGTAGACGTTCTTCAATCTCGAAGCAGCCTGGGGAGCAAATATCTTCAAGGTTAATTCCGCCGTAAGCTGGAGCAATCGCTTTGATTGTCTGGATAATTTCCTCGACGTTTTGCGTATCCAAACAGATTGGGTAGGCATCCACATCAGCGAATTGCTTGAACAACATCGCTTTTCCTTCCATAACTGGCATTGCCGCATAAGGACCAATATTTCCAAGTCCAAGTACAGCGCTTCCATCGGAGATAACAGCAACGGAGTTACGTTTCATTGTAAGTGAGTAAGCTTTTTTCTGTTCTTCATGAATCGCCATACATACACGCGCAACGTCTGGTGTGTAGACACGGGACAAGTCTTCACGGTTGTGAATCGGTGTCTTTGGTTTCATCTCGATCTTACCACCAAGGTGTAGCAAGAATGTGCGATCCGAAACGTTAACAAGCTTCACGCCGTGAAGTTCTTTGATGGAATCTGTAATTTTCTGAATATGAGAAGTGTCAACGATATCAATTGTCACGTCTCGAATTGTCATATTTGATGTGGTATGAATGACGTCTATAGCTACGATGTCGCCGCCTGCTTCTGAAATGCATTGAGCGATTTTTCCGAATTTAATTTCCCCAGTAACGATTTCAAGTCGAAGAATAATACTTTTAGCACCTATCATTTTGTTTCCCATAATTTCCCCCTGTACGAATTCTGAAAATAAAAATATGTTGCATAAATATACCCATATCATAGCATAGGTTGTTTGGTATATTAGACTTTTAGTTAATAGAACATTTTAAAACTCGTAATAGGAAACATTAATTATTGTTTTCACCAAATAGCAATAATTGGATTGGTTTTGGTGCAATATTTGCATTGGACAAGGCGTTGTCACTTGTGTCATAATACCCCCATAGGTATTATATACCCCAGTGGGTATATTTTAATTAAGGAGGATGAATGATGTCTAAAAAAGTAATTATTGTCGGAGGCGTTGCTGGAGGTGCGACTACAGCAGCACGACTTCGTCGCTTAAATGAACAAGATCAGATCATTATGTTCGAGCGTGGCGAGTACATTTCGTTCGCGAATTGTGGGCTTCCTTATTATATTGGCGGTTCGATTACAGATCGGAAGAAGCTGCTCGTACAGACAGTGGAAGGGATGTCGAAGCGTTTTCAACTGGATATTCGTAACTTGAGCGAAGTGACTCGCATTAATCGGGATCGCAAGACGGTCACGGTAACGAATTTAAGTACGAATGAGGCGTATGAAGAGTCCTACGATGTGCTGGTGCTTTCTCCTGGGGCGAAGCCAATCAAACCGGATTTACCAGGCATAGAAAAAGCACGAGATTTGTTTACACTGCGTAACATTCCAGATACAGATCGGATCAAAGATCATATCGATCACAATCATCCGAAGCAAGCTGTCGTTATTGGTGGCGGTTTTATCGGAGTGGAAATGGTCGAGAACCTCGTGGAACAAGGCATTCAGGTAACGTTAGTGGAGATGGGTAAGCAAGTCATGGCACCGATCGATTATGAGATGGCGTGTATTGTGCAAGAGCACATGCGTGCCAAAGGTGTGGAGCTGCTGCTTGAAGATGGTGTGCAATCTTTTGAAAATGAAGGTAAGCTCGTGAAACTTAGCAGTGGCAGAGAGCTGGAGACTGATATGATCATCTTAGCGATCGGGGTACAGCCAGAGAATATCCTTGCAAAAGATGCGGGTCTAGAGCTTGGACTGCGCGGTGCGATTAAAGTGAACAGCATGCTGCAGACGAATGATCCATCCATCTATGCAATTGGGGATGCGATTGAAGTGACAGATCTTGTTAATGGTCAACCTACTGTTGTCCCACTGGCATGGGGGGCGAATCGTCAAGGTCATGTTGTTGCAGATATTATTAATGGTCGTAATGTGCGTTATAAGGGCGCATTAGGGACTGCGATTGCAAAAATATTCGATCTGACCGTTGCAGCAACAGGGAACAATGAGAAAACACTACAGCGAGTAGGGGCTTCATATGAAGTCATTCATGTTCATCCCAGTTCGCATGCCAGCTATTATCCGGGCGCGGCTGCAATTTCTCTCAAGCTCATTTTTGAAAAAGAATCGGGTCGTATCTTAGGGGCACAAGCGGTGTCTTTCGATGGAGCAGATAAGCGCATCGACGTGATCGCAACTGCGATGAAAGGTGGGCTGACCGTATTCGATCTTCCTGAATTAGAGCTTGCTTATGCCCCTCCGTATTCTTCTGCTAAAGACCCAGTGAATATGGCGGGCAATGTGGCAACGAATCTAATCGAGGGTCTTGTGGAGACGGTGCAGTGGCATGAGATCGATGGAATCATTCGCGAAGGTGGCCTGCTCATTGATGTGCGTGATGCGATTGAGCGGGAAATGGGCTTTATTGCCGGTTCGATCAACATTCCGTTGAATGACTTGCGCGATCGAATGGCGGAAGTGCCAAAGAATCAGACCGTGTATGTATCGTGTCAGGTAGGATTAAGAGGCTATCTCGCTGCGCGAATTCTGATGGAACATGGCTATCAAGTGAAGAACTTGGATGGTGGATATCGCACGTATGCGAGTGTGTTTCGGGAAAATGAAGCACGGCGTGGAATGTCCACTGGGAATGGACGTCATAATGGTGGATCAAGCGGTCAAGAAACGGTGAGAGCTGCTGAAGCAGCATTTAATCAGCCGAAGTCTCATACGGGGACATTTGTCCAAGCAAGTGTGACGATCGATGCTTGCGGCTTGCAGTGTCCAGGTCCTATTTTACAAGTATACAATGCGGTTGAAAAAATGCAGGCAGGCGAAGTATTGGAAGTGAAGGCGACTGACCCAGGTTTTGCGGCAGATATTCGGAAGTGGTGTGAGAAAAAAGGCCATGAATTACTTGAGTCGTCTGTGCAAAATAATACGGTGCATGCACATATCCGCAAAGGTGATGGAGATCGAAAAGTAGCGTCAACGACTGAGGAAGTATCGAACGCTTTATCCTCACAAACCGCATCTGCAGCTACAGTGATGCCTGCAAATCCGAAAGATGGCGCGACTTTGGTCGTGTTTAGCGGTGATTTGGATAAGGCGATTGCTTCGTTTATTATTGCTTTAGGTTCAGTGTCGATGGGCAAGAAAGTGACGATGTTCTTCACGTTCTGGGGCTTGAACATTCTACGGAAGCAGGATGCGCCGCCGGTAAACAAGGATTTTGTGGAAAAAATGTTCGGGATGATGATGCCTAAAGGTGTCGGCCATTTGCCGATGTCCAAGATGAATATGGCGGGTATGGGCCCAAAAATGATTGCACACGCGATGCAGCGTAAAAATGTTGATTCTCTGGCAACACTGATGAAAAACGCACAAGAAGCTGGCGTAAAATTTGTTGCTTGTACGATGAGCATGGATATAATGGGTATGAAGCAGGAAGAGCTATTAGATGGAATCGAATATGGCGGGGTGGCTAGCTATTTAGGCGATGCCGAGGACGCTGGTTTGAACTTATTTATATAAGAGGAAGTGAACGTTATGGAATATAGCGATTCGTTGAAAAATCGTCTGCGCCGCATCGAAGGGCAAATTCGAGGTGTGCTCAGTATGATGGAAAATGAAAAGGACTGTCGCGAGATCGTCACGCAGTTATCTGCTGTACGTACAGCAGTGGATCGTTCGATTGGTCTCGTGGTAGGAGACAATTTATCACATTGTATCAAAGAAGAATTGGAAAAAGGGAACAGTACGGATGCGGTTATTCAGCAGGCTGTCGATTTGTTGGTGAAGACGAGGTAATCTACTTTTGCAAAAATATGACCGCTGCGCGAACAAAACGTTCCTCCAATCGCTGTTGTCCCCGGATTTCTTGAATGAAGTTTGAAGTGGTGAAAATCCGGGGACAAAGGCGAACGCTTCGCTTTTACGGAACCGTTTTGTTCGCTTCGCTCGGTCGTTATTCACCGCAAAAGGAAGCAGTTATAAGTAAAAGAATAATGATATTTATGGCTAGTAAAAGTACCGCAAGAACATAGTAAGTCGGTTGAAATGAACATATAAATAACATACCTCGATTAGGCTTGCAGTTAGGAGAAGTATAGTAGCTATTTGGTCGTACTTTGCTCCGAATTAGAAAGATCTTTGAATGATTTAGAATGTTTTCCAGCTGCTGATTAGAATAAGACCAAAGATAAAATATAAGAAAATTAACACGCTAATTATAAATATTAATACAGCTAGAACATAATAGGAAACCTTAATTGATTTCTTTAAAAGTACTAATATGCTTGATGTTAAGCCCATTAAAGCGGTTATGAGGCACAATAGGACTTCAACCCATATGGGCAACCGACGAAATATGCTGTTTTCAATCATCAGATAAAAGCAACATAATTCGAGTACACCGAAGATGACTAGAAGTATGTTTGTTGTTTTGTCATATGTTTCATCATAAGTGTATCCTTCACTAATTCTACGAAGTCCATATATCCCCCAAAATGGGGATGATATGATTATGAAGAGAAACAATATTAATATAAGTTCCATAGATAACCACCTTTCTGTTTTGATTAAGAAGGTAATATTTAATTTGATTTAAAAGACAACAAAGAAGCAAGCTCATCGTCATGTACGTGTGTGCTTGCTTCTTCGTTGTTAGGGATTCAGTTAGGTGGTAGCTAAATTACTCTTCGTCCGAACAGCTTACACCATTGATATAGTAGCTGCTTTCCTGAAAAGTTGTAAACGCAATTTCAACTTCGGGAATGTCGAGGGAACGCACGTGTTTGGTGACAATTTCGGCGAATGAGTCACGAACTTCCTTGCCGCGCTCGAACCAAGCGACTTCGATGAACGGGTAAGTTTCGACGATTTTGCCTCCAAAAACAGAAGTTGTTTGCAAGATTTCAATCATGAAATTATCCGTATCGCATTCGCACAATTCTGCGAGCTCGGTAACAAGTGGCGTACTGATCTCGCACATTTGCTCGACTTGAATACCTCTTACAAGGATGTGTGGCATATTAAGTTCAGTCCTTTCGATTTTACTTCTCTATGCAGTAATAGTACTATAATGTTAACGATAATAGAAATTTTGTATGGGAATATGATGTCCATCACATCTGGATTTAACGCAAAGGAGCGGACACTATGGAATGTATTGTACATTTTGAAGTTATTCGTGAAGGAGAGACGAAGGCATTTCGGGGTCTAATCGAACAACAAGAACCCAAGAAACCTTCAGCAGAGCAGCTCGTTAAGATGTTCGATGAATTAGGATATAAGGTTGAGCCGTTTGGCGGTACAACGAATTTTCACCCAGTAGCTCCAGATCGCGATTACAAAATTCATGTGAAGAAGTTGGATATGGGCGAACCTATTGAAGATGGCCCAGACCGCACACGTGATAATTTGCTGCAAAATTTAATGAACCTGAACCGCCCTTATTAGGGCTAATACTTGGATGCAAGATAGAAGGGGCTGTACCATGGGTGAATAGACCAATGGGACAGCCCTTTTAGTTGATTTTTTTCGGATCAAAATATTCAGAAAATTCTAATTGACAACAAAAAAATCGTATATTAGGATGGGTATTATACATATTTTGGATAAAAATGCAACCGAAAATAACAATGTAGCAATGCTGAAAAAGATGGGGTTTGAAAAATAGTTCAAAGTGTATCAAAGGGGAGAGAGATACCATGAGTAGTCCATTAACTGCAGTGTTAATTGGCGCGGGTGCGAGAGGATTCGAAAGCTATGCACCTTATGCACTTCATTACCCACATGAATTGAAATTTGTAGCTGTTGCTGAAGCTGATCCGGTAAGACTTGCCAAAGCAGCAGAAACTCACGGTATCGCAGAGGGTCGTTGTTATGCATCATGGGAGCAATTGCTTGCAGAAGAGCAAATGGCAGATATTGCGGTAATTTGTACACAGGATCGCATGCATTATGAGCCGACGATTCAAGCGCTGAATAAGAAGTATCATGTGCTCTTAGAAAAACCGATGTCACCAAGCCCAAGAGAATGCTTGGAGATGGAGCTTGCGGCAAAAAAGAATGATCGTTTACTGACGATCTGTCACGTCATGCGTTATACGCCACTCTGGAGCAGAATCAAGGCACTCATCACCGAGAAGCGAATTGGGGATGTTGTATCGATTCAACTGAATGAGAACGTGGGATACTGGCATATTGCACACAGTTTCGTACGTGGGAATTGGAATAACTCTGACAAATCCAGTCCGATGATTCTCGCTAAATCCTGCCATGATATGGATGTTTTGTCCTGGCTTATGGATGAGCCTTGTACTCGCATTAGTTCGTTTGGCTCCTTGATGCACTTCCATGAATGCAACGCGCCGGAAGGATCGACAGCTCGCTGTCTAGATTGCCCAGTGGAAACGACATGTGTGTACTCCGCACCGAAGTTTTATTTTAGCCAAGAGTTTGGAGATTGGGCACGTCATTTTACACCCGATCTAACAAGAGAGAACATCATTCAAGGCTTGCGTGAGACCGATTATGGACGCTGTGTGTATCGCAGTGACAACAATGTTGTGGATCATCAAGTGGTGAATATGGAGTTCGCGAGCGGTGCTACTGCGATGTTCAGTATGTGTGGTTTTACGTTTGAGCAGGAGCGTCGCATTCAAATTATGGGTACGCACGGTGAACTTCGTGCAGAAGAAGATAAAATTACACTATATGATTTTCTTACGCATCAGAAAACAGAAATTACGATCCCAGTCCAGACGAGTGGTCATGGCGGTGGAGACAGCGGTATCGTGCGGAGTTTCTTGCAGGAAGTGCGCGGATATAACGGGCAAGAAGGCCTGACTTCTGCATCTGCCTCTGTACGTAGTCATTTGATGGCATTCGCAGCGGAGGAGTCCCGCTTAAACGGTGGGAAGCCGATTGAATTGAATACCTATGCGAAACAATTATTGACTATCTAGTGCTTCTTTTATCCGCAGTATCAGACTTTTTGAACACACTCTAACAATAAGAAAGCGGCTTACTTGCTCCCCCGTCATGAACACGGGAGCGAAGTAAGCCGCTTTTTTGTATTTTACAATAGGCCTATATTAGGCCTTGCCCTTAAGTGCTTCTTGCGCATTGCGCGGTAGCAGTGCCGTTAAGATGAGTGAGAATGCAGCAATCCCAATTAAAATGAGGAAAATCTCATGAATGCCCGAGACAAGCACTTCACGCAGTGCAGTTCGTGTGGCATCGGGCAGCTGGCTCGCCAAAACAGGATTAATGAGTTGGTTCATCTGTGCAGCTTCAATGCCTGCACCCGCAGGATTAGTGCTAAGGTGATGCGCAATGGCAATGTTAAAGTAACTGCCGAATATGGATATACCGATGGTTTGGCCAAGTGTACGGAACAGCATGCTAGATGAGGTAGCGACCCCGCGCATATTAGGCTCTACCGCAGATTGTACAATAAGGGTATAGAGCGTAACCGTAATCCCGAAACCAATACCAATACAAGCAGAGACGAAGTAGAAGTTAATATGCGAGCTCGTCATATGAACGGTAGACAACCATAGGGTGCTTAGCAGTAACACCCCTGTACCGATAATCGATGTGATTCGGAAACCTTTGGCTATGATTTTGCCGCATATAAAGGAACCGAACGTCCACGTAATCGACATGGGCATAAGGATCAACCCTGATTCTGTTGCGCCAAACCCGAGTACACCTTGCACCCACATCGGTACATAGACGATCAAACCAATGAGAATGGCGTGTACGAAAAATGTAATCGTATTGGATGATGTGATCGCAACTGATCGGAAGATGGTAAGTGGAATCAACGGCTCTTTGACCTTTGATTCAATGATAACGAACACAGCCATGAAGATCAGGAATGCTGCGAATAAGAGAAGCACAGTAAGAGATACCCAGTTGTTATCCTCGCTGCCTTTTTGTACCCCATACAAGAGAGCTAATAATCCAGCTGAGAACGTAAGCGCGCCCCAATAATCGATCGATTTTTTTGTTTTCTCCATTTTTTCTTTGAGGAAAATAAAGATAAGAATAATGGCTGCGATGCCAAATGGAATGTTCATAAAGAAAATCCAGTGCCAACTCACAAAGTCGACGAAAAATCCACCAACAAGCGGCCCGATGATGCCGGCAGCCCCCCATACGAAACCGACAAGCCCCATCATCTTCGCGCGTTTTTCAAACGGATACAGATCTGCAATGATGATCGTGGATATAGGTAGAATCGCACCAGCACCGATCCCTTGTATAAAGCGATAAATGATCAGTTGCTCCATGTTCATCGCAAATCCACATAATGTGGACCCCAATAGGAAAATAAGCACTCCGATAACTAATACTCGCTTACGTCCAAATAAGTCTGAAAATTTACCGAAAATCGGTACGGTAACAGAGGAGATAAGTAAATAAATCGAAAATACCCAGTTCATTAATTCAAGGCCGTGCAAATCACTGACGATCTTAGGCATTGCGGTACTGACGACCGTGCCTTCAATGGCGGTGAGGAACGTGGCAACCATTATGGCGATCATGACCATTGTTTTATTTGTCTGTACTACACTCATTTGCCATCACTCCTTTATGTATATGAGCTAATTAGCTTTGTGTCTAATTTCCTTTAGTAAGATACCTGAGTTTCCTTTATCCGTCAACCAACTTTAGACCCTTAATAGAGTTAGAATGAGACAAGTGCGCAATAATAATTCTCAGAGGTCACCTTTTCCATCACACACAGGGGTTGCATATATCTGGTATAATAACTGCTATGATGGCAGAAAGTTGCTGTTTGGGTGGGTTGAGGGGCTGTTTATTAAAAGGAAGTAAAGGGATGATGAATCGATTATTTGGTTTAAACCAGTATAACACCAATGTGAAAAAAGAAATGATGGCCGGTTTTGTTACCTTTATTACGGCAATTTACATTGTCGTGGTAAACGCATCAATCTTGGCAGATGCAGGGATTCCTTTTGAAGCTGGAATTGTAGCAACAGGGCTTACGGCTTTTGTAGGTTGCTTGTTAATGGGTTTCTGGGGAAATAGTCCGCTTGCAATCGTACCTGGAATGGGGATTAATGCCTTATTCACCTATACGGTTGTGCATGGACTTCACCTTTCGTGGCAGGAAGCTTTAGCGGCTGTGTTTGTCTCAGGCATTCTGTTTACAATCATTGCATTTACGTCGTTATCCGCTCTGATTCAACGTGCGATTCCGCGTTCCTTAAAAGAGGCGATTACTGTAGGAATAGGTTTGTTCATTGCTTTTATCGGTCTTCAAAAAGGCGGCATCATCGTAGCTAATCCGAGTACGATCGTGGCACTTGGTGATCTGAGTCAAGTACATGTGCTGCTGACGATTGCGACGCTCATTGTGATGTTCATTCTCTTCGTACGGAATGTTCCAGGCAATTTGCTGATCGGCATTGCGATGGGTACGCTCTTTGCTGCACTTAGCGGAACCATTAACTTTGAAGACGCAGGACAAACGAGTATGTCACTAAGTGATTCATTTTCGGCAATCGGTGCGATGTCCTTTGGAAGTATAGGAACAATTGCCTTCTGGATTGCGACGTTCTCGATCATGCTTGTGCTTGTCTTTGAAAATGTGGGTCTGATTCACGGGCAGCTCGGAATGTTGAAGCAGCCTGAGAAATTTAACCGATCCTTGCAGGCCAGTGCCCTTGCTGTAGTGGCGTCAGGTGTATTAGGCACGAGTCCTACCGTGTCAGCTGTAGAAAGTACAGCGGGAATTACAACGGGTGGGAAAACAGGACTTACTGCCGTAACGACAGGTATGTTATTCTTATTGTCCTTGTTCTTTATTCCGTTTATTAAGCTGATTCCGGACACGGCAATTGCGCCAGTCCTGATTCTTGTAGGCGGTCTGATGATCCAGAGCGTGAAAGAGATACCTTTTGAAGATTATACAGAAGGTCTTCCGGCATTCTTGGTTATCGCGACTATTCCGCTTACGTCTAGCATCGTAGATGGCATGGCAATTGGTTTTATACTGTATCCGATCTTAAAAATTGCAACTGGCAAATGGAAGCAAGTGGGTATACCGTTAATGATTATTGCTCTATTGTTCTTGTTAAACTTGGTGTTCCATGCTGTGGGATAACACGCATATAGACATGAGAAAGCGCAGTTGTTAGAGGGATATCCTCTCATCAACTGTGCTTTTTTCTTGCATGTCAGTCATTCGGCACTCATTGTGCCAAGAGGTCCATTCTCATCGATGATATCCGCGATACTGTACACGGAGATGGGGAACATCGGGGTGCCGACATAGTAAGGACTAATCTCATATTCTTGAAAATAGATAACGAGCGATTTATCCGCAATGTAGTAGGATTGATCGGGACGGATGCTTTTCCATGGTCCAAGTAAGGGGATTTGACGTTCTTTTATTTGTACGCCAATGAGGTCGGATAAGACTTTGACATAGTCACTATTCGGTTTAAATAAATCTTGAAGCGTGTAGCTGCGTCTGGTGTGAATGTTGAAGGTAAGAGACTGCAGCAAGGTGAGTCCATGGGCATGATGTGTCAAAAAGGCATAATTGCTGAGAGTGAGGCTCAGTAAGCCGCGTTCATTGGTTTTGATTTCATAACCGCCAATCATTTGACTAATGGAAGAATCTTGCTTATGCGTCTGCTGTTGCATTAATGTGTGCATAACGTGTAAAATCGTTTGATTGATGTGCTGCTGGATAGCAGGGTCAGTAAGTCCGGTTACAACAGGATAATAAATGATGGTATTACGAGCAATGAGGGTCCTTGTATGAATGATGACGGGTGGTTGGAAGGTAGGCATCTAAACACATCCTTATCGTAAAAATAGAGTGAAGAGGAAGGTTTTTCCTCTATTTTGTGGAACAGATGTAGGAGCAGCAGAAATTCGGAAATACTGAATAAGGAACGAATGAAGGGAGAAATTTGAAGATGATTAAAAAGTTTAAGGATTTTGCGTTTAAAGGGAATATGATTGATCTAGCCATCGGTGTCATTATCGGGGGTGCTTTTGGTAAAGTCATTACTTCCATTGTTAACGATCTCATCATGCCGCTTATTGGATTAATATTAGGGAAAGTGGATTTCAGAACACTGTTTATTTCGCTTAATGGGGAACATTATGATACGTTAGATGCAGCAAAAGCAGCTAATGCACCAACCTTGAATTATGGAAACTTGCTTTCCAATTTCTTGGATTTCCTCATTATTGCATTCGTGATTTTCATGGTCTTGGAGCAAATCTTACGTTTTCGTAAAAAAGAAGAGCCAAAGCCGGCGTCTGTCAAAGAGTGTCCGGAATGCTTGTCTGAAGTTCCAATTAAAGCTACTCGCTGTAAATACTGCACGTCTCATTTAGAAGTAAAAGAAGCTTAGGCATTATATTAAAAACCCTTCTTGACTTGTACAAAAACCCGCAAGATAAACACTTTAAAAAAGTGTCCATCTTGCGGGTTTTAAAAAGGAGACATATATTATGCTTTTTTACATACTGATTGTTTTTGCAATAGTAGTTATATTACTTCTGTTAATAGGTCTTTATTATTTCTCAAAACAACAATATGATAATTTTTATGTAAGTTTATTATTAGATAAAAATAAACTTACATTACTCAAATCAAATAAAATAAATCAAATAAAATATAAAAAAATCAAATTCATATTAATTGTTAGAACAATATTTTTGATAGTTTTAGCATCAGCAGCTATTTATTTTTTTAAATCGGATAATATAGCTTTTAGATATATTGTGATTGTCTTGTTATTTGCAAATTATGTTGTTTCAGATAAATGGATTGAAAATATATCTAATAGGTAGCGTCAAGGAGTGCAGTTAATTTGGTTTCAAGCAGATGATTCTTTTTATGCTAAAATGAACTAATGAACTACACGAAAGGATGATAAGTATGAGCAAAAATAATATTGTTGTTATAACAGGCGCTGGCAGTGGATTAGGTGCTGCACTTGCTTACAAATATTCCAGTCTAGGCTATCACATTTGTTTACTCGGTCGGACGAAATCAAAGCTTGAGCAAACGGCTAAAACTTTAACACATGGTTATTCTATTTATGAGGTGGATGTTTCCTCCAAACAACAAGTTGCTCAGATCATTCAGTCCATACAAGGCGATCTTGGACCCATCCAATTGCTGTTTAATAACGCGGGTGTTGGATATTTTGATGATGCAGAGAACTTGAGTGAAGATTCCGTCCATCAAATGATCGATATTAATTTAAAAGGAACCATTTTTTGCACACAAGAAGTGTTAAAAGGGATGAAAGACCGTAATGAAGGAACCATTGTTAATATTGTTTCTACTGCCGGTAAAGAAGGGAAAGTAACGGAATCCGTGTATTGCGCCAGTAAATTTGGTGTTAGGGGATTTACAGAGAGTCTAACACTAGAATTGAAAAAAACGGCTATCCATGTATTTGCGGTATACATGGGCGGTATGAAGACGGAGTTTTGGGATGGAATATTTTCAGAGGAACAAACCAAGAAATTAATGGACCCACATGATATCGCGGATATTATCATGGATAATATTAAGCCACGGAAATCGCTAACTGTAACTGAAGTTGTTATTAAAAATCAAAAATAAGCAAGGACCTGGCTATCATAAGCCAGGTTTTTTATTGAGCATTTTTGCAGTAATTTAAAAATGGAATTATGCAAAATGCTCAATTATCAAAAAAGACGTGCCAGTTGGCACGTCAATTTGCATGTCATTTACATCAGAAGGAAATTTCCTTATTTTTACAGCAACTAGACGGTTTCATTGTCATCTTCAGAAGCGGGTTCACTTGCTTCTTCCGCGGTGTCAGTCAGCTCCTTTTGCTTTGGAGGGACAATAATATTACGCGTTCCGCTCCATCTTTCGTAGAAGAGTGTGCGATGACGCTTGATCAAGCATCTAATGACATCGAACACCACGAATATATCGATGGCAAAGATCAAGAACGTTAGAATGATCACGATAACGCCGCTGGATATTCTCCCACCGATGGGCGTGATCAAGATGTGAGCGCCTAACAAACCTCCATACAATAGCCCGTATCGTTCCAACAATTCGATGAACGAAATGCGCTCATGCTGACCTGCTACTCTAATTCGAAGAATCCATTTCCCACACGTAAACCCATTGTTTCGATACGGGATTACAATGAAGTAAATGAAGATTACAATCCCAAGCCAAGTGAGTGATGTGACTGACATGTCTGAACCTATAATAAATGCAGGCATGAACCAGGATGTCGAGAATGCAAGCGTTGGTGTCACGATGCTAATAATGATCCAATCAATCTGCAAAGCGATCAATCTGCGAATGAATGCAACTGGACGTGTGGTCAGATCTACATTTGCGTCCAATTGATTCGATTTCGGCAAAAAGAAAGTAAACAAAGGCGTAATGGCAAAGCCTAACATCGCCCCACTTGTATTGAGCATGAGATCATCAACATCGAATAAACGATAGGGACAATTGTAAATCCCGTATAAGCCTGTCAGTTGTGTAATTTCGAAAAATAAGGATGTACCAAAAGCGATAATCAGCGCTTTAACCCATGTCCGACGGAAGTAGTATCTTAAATACACACCAAGCGGCAGAAGAAGCACAAAGTTAAAGATCACTTGTAAAAACGAGCGCTCTTTGAAAAGCTGAAGATAAGACATGGGCTGTGCCCAATTCACTTTGGTTTCTTTTAAAAAATCATTCACAAATTGAAAAGGGCGCAGTGACATGAACTTTGTACCCGGTTTTTGCAGGGCACATGTATTGCGAACATCCGGCAGCGGCAGGATGACGAGATAGAATGCAGTTAATAAGAATAACAACATGGAATACAGTACGAGAGCACGCAGCCAATTTATGTAACTGTATTTATGATATTGGTAGATCAGGAACGGCAATGTAATGAAAAAAGCTAGGATCGGAAAAGTGATCAGAGCTGTTTTTATGGGAAACAAATAAGCATTCATGTCTAGCTCAGTACCAAAAGCTTATTAACCGCATGTTCAATTCGGTTCATAGCCTCTTCCACGATACGACGGGAGCATGCAATATTCATCCGTTCAAATCCAGCACCAAGCTCACCGAAGATAAACCCAGAATCCAGCCACACAAGCGCCTCTTGACGTAAGAAGCGTTGGAGCTCCAATTTATCCATACCGAGTTTCCGGAAATCGATCCAGAGAAGGAAAGTCGATTCTGAGTCTAGGACGCTCAAGTTTGGTAATTTTTCTTCGACGAATTTCATGACATACTGCTTGTTTCCTTCAATATAGGCAAGCGTTGCATCCAGCCAGGGTCCACCTTCACGATAACCTGCTTCCGCTGCAACGAGTGCAAATGGGTTAAAGGTGCCTACACCGGATTTACACACTTCATTGACGAAGCTTTGGCGCAGGATCGTATCTTCAATAATGATGTTAGCGGATTGCAAACCTGCGATATTGAACGATTTGTTCGGCGCTGTGCATGTAAGGGTACGTTTGGATACTGCTGGTGAGAGCGAAGCGATCGGGATGTGCTTATTGCCTCTGTTAGGAAACACAAGATCATGATGAATTTCATCAGAGACGATAAGGACCTGATTGGCTAGACAAATGTCGGCAAGCCTTGTTAGATCTTCTCTGCTCCACACTCTGCCAATCGGATTGTGCGGATTGCACAGAATGAACATTTTGGTATGTGGATCTTGCGCCTTTTTTTCGAAATCTTCAAAATTTATTTCATAGCGGTTGTTCACAAGTTGAAGCTCATTGTTCAGGTATTCAAATCCATTAGAAGTAATGATGTTCATAAAAGGATAATAGACAGGCTGCTGAATGATAACCTTGTCTCCCGGTTCTAAGAAAGCGCGGACGATAAAATTCAGTGCAGGCACAACGCCAGGGGCAGTCGCGATCCATTCTGGCATAATGGCCCAGTCATGGCGGTCACGCATCCAACTTACGACAGCTTCAAAATATGCTTCTGAACATTTGGAGTAACCAAAAACAGCATGCTCAGCTCTTTTGCGGACAGCATTTGCTATTGCAGGAGCGACTTCGAAGTCCATGTCAGCAATCCACATTGGAATGGCTTCTTCAGGAATTTGGTTACATAATTTAGAGTCAAACTTTACAGAATGGGAACAACTACGATCTACAATTTTGTCAAAATCATATGTCATCTAAGAGGCCTCCGAAAATAGTAAGATAATTTTATTGTATCCACTATACATCCTCATGACAACCTAATCGCTCTCTCAATACGTGCCATCGCTTCAATTACAATGGATCTTGGACACGCAATATTCATACGTGCAAATCCATTGCCGCTTGATCCGAACGTTGAACCTGCATTGAGCCAAACTTTGGCTTCGTGATTAAGGAACTGTGTAAGCCTTTTTGGCTGTAATTCAAGTTTATTAAAATCAATCCAGAGGAGATAAGTTGCTTCTGAATCAAATACACGCAGCATCGGGAGCTTCTCTTGGATGTAGTTCATGACATAGTGTTTATTTTCTTCTATATAGTCAAGCGCTTGGTCTAACCACTCTGCTCCTTCACGATAAGCGGCCTCTGATGCAATCCCAGCAAAAACATTCGGGGTTTCTAAGCTTGTTCGCGCTAGCTCACGTACAAAAGCAGTACGTATATCGGCATTTTCAATGATGATGTTAGCGGCTTGTAGCCCTGCGATGTTGAACGTTTTGCTCGGTGCTGTGCATGTAATCGTCTGCTGAGAGATTTCAGGAGACAGAGAAGCAATTGGAATGTGTGTGTTGCCTTTGAATACCAAATCATGATGAATTTCATCTGCTACAATCAGGACTTGATGTCTGATGCAGATGTCAGCAATTTGAAGTAAAGTTTCCTTACTCCATACTCGACCAACAGGATTGTGTGGATTGCATAAAATGAATAACTTAGTAGCGGGATCAGCCGCTTTCATCTCGAAGTCGGTTAAGTTCATCTCATATTTGCCATTGATCTCTTGCAGCTCATTGTTCAAATACTCGAAATGATTGTTAGTGGCTACACTTACGAATGGCGGATATACCGGTTGCTGGATGATGACCTTTTCACCTGGTTTTAGAAATGCGCGAACCATGCAGTTCAGTGCGGGAACAACTCCTGGAGCGTGTACAATCCATTGAGGTTCAATTGTCCAGTTGTGACGTGTCTTCATCCACTGGACTGCAGCTTCATGACCGTTATCTCCTAAATGAGTATATCCGTAAATAGGATGATCCAATCGATTGCGAATTGCATCTGTTATCGCTGGCGGGGAAGCAAAATCCATATCGGCAACCCACATCGGGAGAGCATCCTCAGGAACATGATATTTCATCCTCATATCGGTTTTAGCGGCTAAAGTATGATTTCGATCGATGATTGCATCAAAGTTATATCGCATTGTAAGTACCCTCTTTTCCCCTTAAGATGCTTTCATTGTACGAGGGAAAATTTGGATTTACAAGATTATGAATAAACATTTCCAACTAGTTAGAGTTGATTGTATAATGACCACGTATAGCTAACTTTGTGATTTCATACAATTTGGAATGAGAGAGACCCATGTCAGGCTAAAGGCGGACGCATGATGAATTTATCGAAAGAATTACGAAGCTTGTTGTTGATGGGTGTAGTGTCCAATATCGTGATTATCTATATCGGGATTTTCGTGAACTTGTACATCTGGGAACAGGGCAATCATATTTTTGATGTGACATGGTTTAATTTGGTCTTATTCGTCGCCTGGGGTATCGCTTATGGAATGGCTTCGCAATTGTTGTTTGGGCGAACGATCCGATTGCTGTACGGCTTATCAGCATGTTCGGGTGCGATTGCATTTGTGCTGTTATCGCTGCTGCAGCTTGATAATCAAATGCTTTGGATTGCATGTATTGCGATTCCAGTTGGGCTTATGCAAGGATTTTTCTCGGCAGGTCAAAATATTAGCTTATCGACTTTAGGTAAGGGTACAGACTTCGGCAACTATATGGCGATTAGCGCGATAACAGGTAACATATTAAACATGACAGTTCCACTTTTATCGGCGCTTGTTATTAAGTGGATGGGGTACTCGGGTTCGTTTGTTGTCATGTTTTTCTTTGTCGCACTGATGTTGCTTTTTTCGACGAAGTTACCGCAGGTTTCATTGATTCCATATATGGCGAGTAAAGGGTCGTTTTGGAAGGAGATGCGAATCCGTAAAGTTTTCAACATATCAGGTGCAAAGTGGTTTATTCTATCGTGTCTTGCAGCTGGCTTTATTCTTCAATTTCAAGGTTTATTCGCCTTGTTGTTCACATTTAGTGTGACAGAAAATAAGACGGAAATTGCACTTTTAAATATGATGTATACGTTGTTTGCGCTCGTAGCGTTGGTACTATACAAAAAGCTGAAGTTCATGTCCAATCGCTGGCTGACAGTGGCGGTAGCTCTGCTCACTAGTGGGATGTTGTTAATGCTTGTTCAAGATCCTGTGACACGGATCTGTGCGAATGTGATTACAACGATGGGGATGTTCTACTTTATTACCGTTTGGTCGGGTGATCAAATTAAGGCTGTGAGCAGCTTAGGTGTTGTCCAGCAGTCTCGTATGTTAGTATGGAGAGAATGGTTCCTTTGTCTCACACGAATCATTATGCTCATTCTTGCGCTTGGAATTAAAGATTTTAGCAGCATGATGTTTATCGGTTTAGCGATGTTGACGATTGCTTGCTTACTTACGGTATCATTTTTCCAAACCAAGTTTGGTGCTAGTAGGAAAATGGACAACATAGATTTAGAAGCTTAGCGATCAAAAATCAATGGTTGTTAAATGGAGAGGATGTGAGCGATACCGTTATGTTCGCGCGCAGAGAAAGTTTCAAGGAATACATTCGTTATTACCCAGTCACCACAGCACTGCTTGCTATTCAAGTGATCATGTTCCTCCTGATGCAGTTGTATGGCTCTTCACAAGATTCGTTAACACTCATCAAGTTCGGAGCGATGTTCGATTTACCAGGGCTTCATCCCGAGTTTTGGCGCTATTTTACGGCAATGTTCCTGCATGTTGGGTTAGGACATCTGTTCTTTAATAGCTTTGCAATGATCATATTCGCTCCACCACTGGAGATTATGCTCGGTAAAATCAGGTATTTGGTGCTGTATCTTGTGAGTGGAGTCGTAGGCAATATATTCAGTGCATGGTTACACAAAGATTACTATATTGGGGCAGGGGCATCAGGTGCGATTTATGGGATTTATGCGGCGTATTTATTTTTAGCTTTATTCCGTAAAGACATCATGGATCAAGCAACGAAGCAGACGATTATGATCATTATCGGAGCGGGTTTCTTATCTTCCATTATCACACCGAATGTAGATGTGTATGCGCATTTAGGTGGATTTATCGGCGGATTTGTGTCGCTAGCGCTTATTGTCTTATCGATCAAGAGACGGGTTCGCAAGCGTTCAGGAGATGAGTCTTCCATTATTCGACATTAATTACTCCACATTGAAAAATAAGAAACGGAAGCAGTGACTGTAGTTTTTTCTATGGTCACTGTTTTTTTGTTGGAGTTTGCACATGCTAATGCAAGTAATTCGTTTTTTTATACACTTTTAAATGAGAGAAGGAGTACGTGACAGCGATGAGAATGGCAGACCTGATGACGGAGGAACTCGTCATTCTATCTTTGGGCGCGAAGACGAAGGAAGCTGTAATTGATGAACTGATCGCCGCGCTGTCGGATGAGGGGCATGTAAAAGATGTCGCAGCGTTAAAAGAATCGATTATTGCACGGGAAGTACTCGACTCCACAGGATTTGGACAAGGTGTCGCAATTCCTCATGCAGTCACAGCTGCTGTGAAGTCTTTACAACTCGTATACGGTTACAGTGAGGTGGGCCTTGATTATGAATCGCTCGATGATCAAATGGCCCATTGGTTTTTTATGATCGTGACCCCACCGGAGCAGCGTGAATTACAGATCGAGATGCTTTCCCATTTGGCAGCTTGTATAGGAGAGCCTGATTTCCGGTCTAATCTTGCTGCTGCTATTACACCCAATCAAGCCATAGAGGTGATAGCCATGCAGGAAGATGCTTTATATAAACCTCCATTTGCTGATAAACAACAAATCGATATGGAAGATTCGACTAATTCTGATGTGACCATGGAACAGATGGGCATGGCTATCTTAGACCCGATTACAGGCAATCGTCCAACATACGGTCGCAGTAAGCGTACGGCAGTTGGGGTATGGGGCAAATTTTATTACCATCTTGCATGTGGTGTTTCGCATGTACTTCCACTTGTTATTGGTGGCGGGCTTCTGCTCATATTGAGCCTTATGTTAGGTATAGATGTAACAGATCCGAGTGCCAATTCGAGCTGGCTGGCTGTCATGTTAGCCCAAATTGGTGGAGGCATTGCTCTTTCACTCATTGTGCCTGTATTAGCGGCTTATATCTCGGTGAGTATCGCGGACAGACCGGGGTTTGCTCCGGGTATCGTAGGGGGCATGATTGCACAGACGTCAGGCTGCGGTCTGCTTGGGGGGCTAGCAGCTGGTTGGCTAGCAGGCTATGTTGTCACGGCACTGACTGAACTGATTCGAATCATTCCAATCCAATTAGAAAAGGTAAAGTGGCTGCTTCTCTTACCCTTATGCAGTATCGCAATCACAGGAATACTCATGTATGTATTTGTCGTTGAGCCCATTGCATGGCTCAATCGGGGTCTCGGGCATCTGCTGCAATTAATTGGCATTCGAGGCATGTGACGATGTGATGGTTAGGTTGATTTTTCATGTAGGATTAGGTAAAATAAGGTGTTACTAAAAAAACTATTTTTGTTTACATAGTTTACAAGGAAATTAGGTTGAGGTGAAACCATGTCAGTCAGTCAGAACGAAACAAAAGCAAAAATGAAGATGAGTCGCGTCCAGTGGGTCGGTTTATCTCTAGTCATCGCTATTCTTTTCATTGACATGCTGCTTTATAGTATTGTCATTCCCATTATTCCTTATTTCCAAGAGAAGCTGCAGCCTTCTGCGACAATGATGGGTGTATTATTCGCAAGTTATGCTGTTGCCTTGTTTCTTGCAACACCATTTTTTGGTCCATTAAGTGACAAGATCGGTAGACGTACTCCGATTATCGTAGGTTTAGTCGGTATGGCCATATCAACAATCATGTTCGCTTATGCGGATACGATGTTTGTGCTGATTGTGGCACGTTTTGTTCAGGGCCTTGCTGCCGCTGCAACATGGACTGCAGCTCTTGCTTTTTTAGCAGATATTTTTCCTGCGCAAATGCGGGGCACGGCCATGGGTATTGCGCTTACAGGTATATCCACCGGATCTCTTATGGGTGCGCCTCTTGGTGGATGGTTATTTGAGTTCGGAGGAACGATGCTGCCGTTTTTCTTCACCTGTGGATTAACGATTGTCGCTGCATTGCTCGTCATATTCTTGATGCGTGAGCCTGAACGCGCGAAGGAAGAAAGTATGGGTACGTTCCATTTACTCCGTAATAAGTCAGTTGTTTTCATTGCTTGTGTGATCTTACTTGCTGAAAGTTCAATGACGTTGTTAGAACCTGTCTTACCTGTATTCTTAACAGATCAAATGGCATTTTCCCCAGCGGTTATTGGTTTTGTGTTCGGTGCGATGACGCTCACATATGGACTAAGTGCACCGATTGCAGGCGCACTCGCAGGAAAGTATAACCCTTTTATCATTATGTTAGTGGGAGTTGCCTGTCTAGCGCTGGCCTTGCCACTGCTTGTCTTTTCAAAGACATTGTGGCAAGAACTATGCAGTGCGGCAGTTGTAGGTGCCTTGATTGGATTTACATTGTCACCAACACTCGCGACACTGGGTATCTTGGTCGATCAGGATGAACAAGGAGGCTACGGTGCTGCTTATGCGCTATTTAATATGTTCCACGCAGTAGGAATTATCATAGGTCCGCTTCTTGGTGGAGTATTAACAGATTTCGTGGCTGTGCCAACAGCTGTACTCCTTGTAAGTACTTCGATATTGCTCGTTGTTGCGTTGCTAGCAGCTGTTCTACGGTGGAAACTACCGAAATGGCAGGGGGTTAGACGCGACGGTGTCTAGCTTGTTGAACCTAAATCTTCGTGCGGTCAGGGTTGTCCTTTTGTCTTAAGAGACGAAGGGACAACCCTTTTGTTTGTGTATCGCAGACAAGGAAAGCTGAGGGATGGTATAGTTAAGAAATGGAATAGAGAGCTTGAGTAGAAAGTGAGGAAAGACAATACACCTATGCAGCATTCGATCTTATTAATAGAAGATGATGAATCTATTGTTGAAATGGTAGAAAATTATTTAGTCAGAGAAGGATTCGCAGTAACCCATGCGTTTACAGGCGAGGATGGCGTCAAAGCGTTTATGCAGCAATCATTTGATCTAGTCATTTCTGATCTGATGATGCCGAAGCTCGATGGGATGGAGGTCATTAAGATTATTCGCCAACAAAGCGCTGTGCCGATTCTCATTATGTCTGCCAAAGACAGTGATGTGGATAAGGCGCTGGGTCTCGGATTTGGAGCGGATGATTATATAGCTAAGCCCTTCTCGATGATTGAGCTTGCAGCCCGTGTGAAAGCGATGATTCGCCGAGCAACCCAATATTCAAGTCCAGAGCCGAAACAGGACCAAGTACTAACTTTTGGTGATTTAACCGTTGATATAGAGAGCATGATCGTAACAAAATCAGGCGAGCCCCTGAAATTAACATCCAAAGAATTTGATCTTCTGAGGCTTTTTGTCACAAATCCGAATCGTGTGTTCACGAAAGCGCAAATTTACGGATTTGTATGGAAAGATGATTACTACGGCGACGAGAATGTCATTAACGTACATATGCGCAGATTGCGTGAGAAAATCGAGCATGATCCCTCCAATCCCGAGTGGATTAAGACATTATGGGGTATTGGATACAAATGGGACGGGCAATAAGATGAACATCGTATTTCTATTGGTTGTTCTGATCTTGTTGGTCGTTATTATTATTCAATATCGGCAGGGTAAAAAGAGGACGCATGAGCTCTACGATATTCAGAGGAAGTTGCAGACAATCGTGGCGGGTGCTACGAATGAAAAAGTATTATTTTTTACGAATGATCCAGCACTGCAAGCGCTCTTGATTGAACTTAATCGAATGCTTGATGCAAGTCAGCGTGCAGCACTGGCTTTCACCCGAACAGAGGATTCCATGCGACGCATGTTGTCGAACATCTCCCATGATTTGAAGACACCACTGACGGTAGTCTGTGGTTATTTAGAAATCTTGCAGCTGAACCCCGAAATGCATGTTGATGAGCGTAATGAATTGACGGCAAAAGTACATACGAAAGCCATTGAGGTGCTGGGGTTGATCCATTCCTTTTTTGACCTGGCAAAGCTGGAAGCTGGGGATACGGATTTACCGATTGGAAAAGTGCAGCTAAATGAACTGTGCCGTATGAGTATTTTGCAGCATTATGAGGTGTTAACGGCAAGAGGAATGGAAGTTGTCATTAAGATTCCCGATCAGTCGATTCAAGCCAAGGGTAATGAGGAAGCCCTGAAGCGTGTGCTGAATAACTTGATCTCGAATGCCATTCAATATGGCGGTGATGGGAATATATTAGGCCTTACTTTAAGAGAAGATGTAGGGTCTGCCTACATTGAAGTGTGGGATCGAGGTAAAGGGATCTCGGAGATGCATAAGGATGCCGTATTCGAGCGGATGTATACATTGGAGGATTCACGGAATCGCTCCTATCAAGGCAGTGGACTTGGATTGACCATTACGAAGCGACTCATTGAACAGATGGGTGGAAAGATACACTTGCATAGCAAACCTTATGAGAAGACGATGTTCACCATACAGCTTGTCCAAATGCGCTATTAATTAGCTTAAGAAATACGTAAGAATAGGGTAAGAAAAAAGAAACGTTCATTCGATATGATAAGACCATGATAAATAGTGAGAGGGGCTTATTGAACACAAATGACTTTTATCCTAAGAACAAATCAACTGACGAAGGTCTATCAAGATAAGGAAGTCGTCATGAACGTTGACATGCATATTAAAAAAGGTGAGATATACGGATTTCTCGGACCAAACGGAGCTGGTAAGACAACCATCATGCGAATGATTACCAACTTAGTCAAGCCAACATCAGGTGAGGTGGAAGTGTTCGGTGAGAAATTGACACCATCCTCCTATCATTTGCTTAGCAAAATGGGCATGATTATTGAATATCCGATATTTTACGATAAGATGACAGCTAGAGAAAACTTAGAGCTTCACTGCGAATATATGGGCTTTTATAACCATTCTGCGATTGATGACGCTCTGAAACTCGTGAATTTAACGAATATTGATGATAAACCGGCTAAAGATTTCTCATTGGGGATGAAACAGCGCCTTGGGATTGCAAGAGCGATTGTGACCAAACCGGAGCTTCTTATCTTAGACGAACCAATTAATGGGCTTGATCCAGTCGGTATCAAAGAAATCCGTGATCTGTTCCGCATGCTAAGTCGTGAGTATGGTATTACGATCTTGATCTCGAGTCATATTCTTGCTGAAATTGAACAGATTGCCGATACGATCGGTGTTATTAATCATGGAAGATTAATAGAGGAAGTGTCGATGGACGCTATCCGTGAATCGAATACAGAATACATTGAAATTGTGACACAGGATGAGGCGAAAGCTGCTTATGTACTAACCAATGATCTGAATTTATCCAACATTCGTGTGATGGGTAATCATGTGATCCGCATTTATGATGGGGGAGTCCCGCAGAATGCAGTGATGAAGGCTCTTGTCATGAATGATGTGGTGGTAGAGTCTATCCATATGAAGACTAGCTCATTAGAAGACTACTTCCTCGGTTTACTAAATGGAGGTGGTATTCATGCTTAAATTGATGAAACTTGAGCTTAGAAGAACGAAGTTGAGAGGATACCTGATCGGGGTTGCCGGCATTAATCTATTCTTGATTGCGCTTCTGACTCTGATGAGTTTGCAGCTTGATGGTGAGGTTGCACTCGAAAGTTATGAGATGGCATTTTCGCTACTCAATACGTTTCTGCGAGTCGCGTTTATTATTTTTGCAGCCGTCTTAATTGCGAACCTCATTGTGAGTGAGTACAAAGATAAGTCGATTTCCCTCTTGTTTATGTACCCGATTTCAAGGAAAAAGCTTTTTGCTGCTAAGCTGCTTATCGTTGTGATCTTTACATTCACTGCGATGATCATATCGACCGTTATTTCGACTTTTGTATTTCTGACTATTGATCACTTTATACAGCTTATACCAGGAAATGTGACATTTGAACTCCTTAAGGATGATGCCATTAAGATGCTCTTCAGTGCTTTCTCTGCAGCGGGAATTTCTCTGATCTCTCTTTATTTCGGTATGAGGAAAAAATCGACCGTTACGACGATCGTCTCTTCATTTATTATTGCTTTGTTTGTCAACTCGAATAGTATGGGTTACTCCCTCTATGATATTATTTTCATTCCAATCACGTTAGCTTTGATTGGAGTAGGAATTGCCTACATGTCCATTCGTAATATTGATCATGTCGATGTAAATTAATATTCCCATATGCATAAGCCGTGCTTACCGTATAGGGGGTGCGGCTTTATTAACAGCCTATTGTAGCCTAATCATGATATAATAAAACGCATGTTAGGAAAGGGGGGTTACACATGGCTAACACCCATACGTACAGTCCAAAAGAAGAGATTGCAAATGCAATCACACACGGCATCGGTGCGTTATTAAGCATAGCAGCACTTGTCTTGCTTGTTGTATTTTCAAGTATTAATGGTACACCGTGGCACGTTGTGAGCTTCGCCATTTATGGCACGACGATGATTCTCCTCTTCGTTTCCTCCACACTTGTTCACAGCTTTCCAGAAGGCAAAATTAAAGATTGGTTCGAGTTCTGCGATCACTCTTCGATTTATTTGTTTATTGCAGGCACGTACACGCCTTTCTTGTTCGTGGTGTTAAAAGGTACATTAGGATGGACGTTGTTCGGTGTGATCTGGGGAATCGCCATTGGCGGAATCGTATTTAAGATCTTTTTTACGAAAAAATTCCTGTTCATGTCTACGTTGTTCTATATCGCAATGGGCTGGCTTATGATTACGGCATGGAATCCGCTTGTAGCTAAGCTCCCACAAGGCGGCATTATTCTCCTAATCGTGGGCGGTGCCTTGTATACACTGGGTACCGTGTTCTATGTATGGCGAGGTTTTCCTTATCACCATGCGGTGTGGCATTTATTCGTTTTGGCAGGAGCGATTGCTCATTTCTTCATGATGTTCAATTATGTAATGCCGCTTCAAATCACATAAAACCTAGATATTTTTAAACTTAAAAGGGCTATCCCGAAGGTGTTTGAAACCTTGTGGGATAGCCCTTCTTTTGGCTAGCGAGATTTAATTACTCAATAATTAGAGTATCAGCTGTGCTCTTGCCAGGGTAGCTTAACGCTACAACTGGGCCGTAGTAGCCACTGATTTTCACGCCGTCTTTTAAAGCATCTGCTTCAACAGGCGTGCCATCACGTTTGATAATGCGAGTATTGTTATCTACGGTTAGCATGATGTCGTTGCCAACTTCTTTATCGCCTTCACCGTTGACATATACTTGGAAAATGAATGTATCCATCGGGTGTGCCGTTTTGTCAATTATGCCGTGAACCGGAATCGTCTGCTTGGTTACGTATAGCTTGCTTGCATTACCGATTGGTGGCAAGCTCTTTGTTAAACGCTCGCCGTAGAAAGCTGTTACTTTGTAGCCTTCACGAAGGTCTTCAAGTTTAAGCGCTTTACCGTTCACAAGATCAATAATTTCAGTGGATGCATCGATTGTCAATTTCACTTGATTGAAACCTTTTCCACCAAGTTTTTGGCCGCTGATTTCAGCAATATATCCTGCTTCCTGTTTTGTAAGTGAAGTCATGATACCGCTTGTTGCTAGGGAAAGATCAGCTTGCTTTTTCGTTAAGTTAATGGATTGTTTCTCGCCATTCCATTCCACTTCAAAGCCCATTTTATTTGCAAGTTCGCGAAGTGGTAAGTATGTTTTGTCATCATATGTAACAGGTGCAAGGGATTGATCTTGCTTCGTCCCGTTAATGGAGATTTCTAACTTGGAGTTCAAATAGGCTTCAACCTTTTGTGTTAAGGAAGATGCACTGGCTACAGGTACGATGCTGACAGCTGCTACAAGAGATGCTGCAAGTAATACTTTGGATTTCTTCTTCATGATGATTCCCCCTGTTAGGTCGTTTTGATTTTGTTCATCCTTACTAACGGCAATGTTGTCCAATATGTTGCATAGGAATATAAAATAGGGTTGTATTAGTATAATTTTAATAGGGGGGACGCTATGAGATCGAACCGATGGATCGTCTTACTGTGTTATACCGCTTTAGCAGGGATGAGCCAGATGTTATGGCTGAACTTTGCACCTATTATTAGTCAATTGGAAACACGCTATCAAGTATCGGCAGCGGACATCAATTGGCTATTAAGTGTGTTTCCTCTTATTTATGTACTGCTGTCTGTGCATGCGGGCATCGTGATTGACAGGCGAGGATACCGATTTGCAGTTGGGGTCGGTGGCATCTTGATGGCGGTATTCGCCTGCGTACGAGTGATGGACTTTAACTTTTATTGGCTCTTAGTGGGACAGATTGGAATTGCTATTGGGCAGCCTTATGTCGTCAATGGCATCACAAAGCTTGTGACGGATTGGTTTCCTCGTAATAAGCAGGCGATGGCTACAGGCGTAGGGACGATGGGCATGTTCATTGGGATGGCACTTGCTCTTGCAGGTACGCCGCTTTTAGTGGGAGCGACGAATTTGCAGTTGACGCTTCTTATTTTTGCAGCGATTACAGTGTTCTTTACAGCTTTATTCTGGGTGTTCGTTCATCCGAATCCGAAGGGTTCAGAAGATCAATTGCATGCGGCTGCTTCGGTTGGGGGCTGGCGTGGTATGCTTCCGCTTCTAAGGGATAGACAGCTACTACTTATTTGTGTCATTGCTTTTGCTGCACTTGGTTTTTTTAATGGGTTAACGTCTTGGCTGGAGCCGATACTAGCGCCTTTTCGTGTTTCTTCAGAGGAAGCGGGATGGATCGGTGGCGCGTTTATCATCGGTGGTATACTCGGAGCAGGTGTGATCCCGTCGATTTCGGACAAAATGGGCAAACAGCGACCTTTTCTGCAATTGTGCTGTATAACAGCCCTCGTGATTATTTATCCGCTGTGTACACAGGGGGATGTCACGATGCTACTTGTGCTAGGTAGTCTGCTCGGATTTTTCTTTTTACCCGGATATGCTTTGTTGTTGTCCATGACAGAGCGTATTGCTGGAGAAAAGCAGGCGGGTGAAGCAACGGGACTGATGATGCTTGCTGGTAATCTTGGCGGAGTTCTGGTTATTCCTGGCATGCAGATGGTCACCGGGGATAATGCGACTTGGATTAATGCGGTGTACCTCATGCTAGTACTTGTGCTGTTTAGCTTCATACTTACTTTATGGATAAAAGAAAAGAAGCCAGATGCCATTCAGACAAATGTAAACAAAAGATAAACATTATATGTAAAAAAATATCTTTATGTACTAAAATAGGGTTGTATTCCATTTTATCCAAGGGAGGGAACGTGAATGAAAGATAAAGTTGTGATTGTAACAGGTGGGTCAAGTGGGATGGGAAAGGCGATGGCAGCGCGTTTTGCAGCAGATGGGGCCAAGGTGGTCATTACAGGACGAACGCTCGAGAAACTAGAGGCTGCAAAGGAAGAAATAGAGACGTTCCCTGGGCAGGTACTGGGTATTCCAATGGATGTGAGGCAGCCTGACGATGTTCAGCGCATGGTGCAAGAGACGGTAGCGGCTTTTGGTCGTATCGATTATCTAGTGAATAATGCTGCTGGTAATTTCCTATGTGCAGCAGAAGATTTATCCATAAACGGGTGGAATTCTGTTATTAATATCGTGCTCAATGGCACGTTCTATTGCAGTTCGGCTGTGGGCAAGTACTGGATTGCTGAAGGGATACGCGGCAGCATTGTGAATATGGTCGCGACTTATGCTTGGGATGCAGGACCTGGAGTCATTCATTCTGCCAGTGCTAAAGCAGGGGTGCTTGCCATGACACGAACACTTGCTGTGGAATGGGGACATAAGTATGGCATACGTGTGAATGCGATCGCTCCTGGCATGATCGAGCGTACAGGTGGTGCTGCGAAACTTGTGGCATCTGCGGAAGCAGGCGAGCGTATGCTTAAAAGTGTACCGTTAGGACGCTTGGGTACCCCAGAAGAAATTGCAGGTTTGGCTGCATTCTTATTCTCGAAGGAAGCGGATTATATGAATGGCACTTGTATGACAATGGACGGTGGTAGTTCATTGCATCAGTATTTTATTTAAGAATAAAGCTAGCGCAATTTTTGATAAGCAGGAGGTGAGGCCTGCGTGAGGCTTTCAGAAGTGCATCCATTTTTTTATCACATGCGAATTAAACAATTTCAATGGACTCGTTATGTACAAGATTTCTTTTCAAAAAAAACTTTCGCTCGCCGAATGAGTCATGATAACTTGCCATATTCGTGTAAAAAGCATCAATCGCTGCTTCGTAGGAAGTTGGGGGAATCAGACCCCAGATTACAGGAAAATAAGATTGTGAATTTGCAGTTAGCTGCCAATCGGTTGGATGGAATCTGTATTCGCCCGGGAGAAACGTTCTCTTTCTGGAAATTAGTAGGAAAGACGACAGCGGAGCGCGGCTTTATCGAAGGGCTGTTACTCTCGCAGGGGAAAGTGATCACAGGGGTAGGTGGTGGTATCTGCCAGCTTGCGAACTTGCTCTATTGGATGGGGCTGCACACACCACTTGAAATCGTAGAGCGGCATCATCATCATTTTGACCCGTTTCCCGATGATCATCGGGTGCTTCCGTTCGGCAGTGGAGCTAGTGTATTCTATAACTATATTGATTTGCGGTTGTACAATCCGACGGAACAAACCTTCCAATTTCGTGTCTGGCTGACAGATGAGCATCTCCGGGGTGTTATCTTTAGTGATCAACCGTGGTCTTATTCTTATCATATTAAGGAGAAGAAGCATCGTTTTCTAAGAGAGGACAATAAGACTTATCGCGAGAATGAGATTTGGCGAGATACCATTGATAAAAAAACGGGAAATATCATCAAAGAAGAGATGCTGATGGCGAACTTCTCCGAGGTGAAGTATAAGGTGGAAGGTCTATGAAAAGGAGCTAAGTGCATCATGAGTGAATTAACGATGAGAGATGCCAGAATCGAAGATCTACCAGCCATTATTGAGATTTATAATTCGACCATCCCAAGTAGAATGGTGACCGCAGATACCGAACCGGTCACAGTAGAAAGTCGCATGCCATGGTTCCATGCCCATACACCGGGTACTCGTCCATTATGGGTGGGAGAGATCAATGGTGAAATCTGTGGATGGGTTAGTTTTCAATCTTTTTACGGTAGACCGGCTTATCTTGGCACCGTTGAGATTAGTGTATATGTATCCGAACGGTTTCGTGGGCAAGGTCTAGGACAACGTCTGCTTGAGAAGGCGATGGATGATTGTTCAACCTTGCAAGTACATACGATTCTAGGTTTTATTTTCGGTCATAATGAACCCAGTTTGAAATTGTTCGAAAAATATGGATTCGAGCGTTGGGGTCATCTGCCGAAAGTGGCCGTACTTGATGGGGTGGAGCGCGATCTAATCATTGTTGGAAAAAGAGTTGGCTAGAGGCTCCGAGGTACTTTGTGTGGGGCTGCGGACTTCCTATATCTCTCCAGCCGCTGTTGAAGGGGGATTCCTTGATTAGGTTAGCAGGAGGGAATCCTCCTTCAAAGGCGGCCCACTTCGTTTTCCGAGACATAGGATGCCCTTCGCCACTCAATGAAGCCTTCCTGCGGTTGCTTCCAGCAACGTATTGTGGGTTGCAGTAAAAAAAGCAGTTTCCCAAGTTTTCGGGAAACTGCTTTTTTGCCTACCCTCCACTCTTCCCAAAGGAAGGTGGAGGGTGGAGTTAGATAGGGCGTCGGAGGACGGAGGAGAGCCTATGTCCTGAAAAACGGAGTGTGCCGCCTTTGAATCGGTATTCCAACCTTCCAACCTAATCCAAGGAATACCGATTCAACAGCGGCTGTAAGGATATAGGCACTCCGCAGTCCGCAGTCCGGATTACGCCCACAGCCCACACCCACCTTATACCTTCAAAGAAGAACTCACACCCATCCTCTTGCTTCCATCGCTTCTGTAATCCGCTTCAGCGAAATCATATAAGCGCCTGTGCGAAGGTCTGTGTTGTATGCTTTAGCCAGCTTGCTTACCGCTTGGTAAGAAGAAACCATTTTTACATTCAACTTATCGTTTACTTCTTCTTCCGACCAATAGAAATTCATCAAGTTTTGAACCCACTCAAAGTAGGAAACCGTCACACCACCAGCATTTGCAAGAATATCAGGAATGACAACAATGCCTTTACCGGATAAGATTTTATCTGCGTCTGGCGTAGTTGGACCGTTAGCAGCTTCAGCAACGATCTTCGCTTTGATATGGTCCGCATTAGCAAGAGTAATCACGTTCTCAAGTGCAGCAGGTATCAGAATATCGACTTCAAGCTCAAGTAGATCATGATTCGAAATGTGATACTGCTTGCCGTAATCTAGAATGGAAGCTGTGTCTTTTAACTGACCCACCGCCTGTACATCAAGACCGGCAGGATTGTAGATGCCACCTTTGGAATCGCTGACAGCAACAACTTTACACCCTAGATCAGCAAGCAAGTTTGCTGCGATACGACCTGCGTTTCCAAAGCCTTGAATGGCAACTGTTGCGCCAGCTGGTTCGCGGCCCATTTCTTTAAGTGCTTCAATAATGGTATATACACAACCGCGAGCGGTTGCTTCGTTACGTCCTTTGGAACCACCAAGAATAAGTGGCTTACCTGTAATCACGCCAGGAGAGTTAACACCTTTTAGACGGCTGTATGTGTCCATCATCCAACCCATGATTTGAGCTGTTGTATACACGTCTGGTGCAGGAATATCTGTTTCAGGTCCTACAATGTCAGCGATTGCTTCCATGAAGCCGCGGCTTACACGTTCTAATTCACCTTTGCTGAAATCGTGTGGATCGCAGATTACGCCACCTTTACCACCACCATAAGGCAGACCCACAACGCCGCACTTAAAGGACATCCACATCGATAGTGCTTTTACTTCATCCAACGTAACATCGGGGTGGAAGCGGATGCCGCCTTTTGTAGGACCGATTGCATTGTTGTGTTGGGAACGATAACCTTCAAATACTTTTACACTGCCATCGTCCATTTTGACTGGAAAATTAACAGTAAGTACGCGCTTAGGTCTTTTCAAAATATCGACAGCCGCTTTCGGTAAATTGAGAAGTGCCGCGGCGGAGTCAATTTGTTTCTGTGCGATTTCAAAAGGGTTTAGTGTCTCAGTGTTCGTAACAGTTGTTTGCATAGGGATAACCAACCTTTCTTCTCCTAAGTATGTTGTTATTTTGGATAAAAATATTCTTTAGCGCTTTAACGGATTCGAATTTTTCTTATTATATGTTAGTGATTATCAATTAGGGAAATTAATTATTGCTTTCATAAACATAAACAAAATTTATCGAAATGTTCTGAAAACGGTTGCAAATGAAGCAGAATAAGGGTTTTCAATAAAAAAAGCACCTGGCAATTTTCATGCCAAATGCTTCAAATTTATATGTTTATACTTTGAAACGTTGTATCACTTCTTGAAGTTCATGCGATAACTGTTTCATGGATTGACTGTCAGAGGACATGGTTTCTAGATTTGAGAGCTGCTCTTGGGCTGCCGCCAAAATATTCTGAGTCGAAGCCAGTGTCTCGCCTGAGAGATTCGCGATATGATCGACTGAAGATGCGATTTGGGACGTGCTTGCTGACATTTGTTCAGTTGCAGCTGAGGCTTCTTCAATTTGCATAACGACTCGCTTGGTTGCTTCTAAGATATGAGTAAAGGACGTTTGTGTATCTTGAATAAAAATGATGCCGCTCTCTGTTTCTTTTTGTGTGTTCGTCATAGCTGTGACGATGGAGATGATGTCGCTTTGAATCGCTGATACAATTTCGCTAACCTGCTTGGACGTTGAGTTAGATTGTTCTGCGAGCTTACGAACCTCAAGAGCGACGACTGCGAAGCCCTTTCCATGTTCACCGGCATGTGCAGCTTCAATCGATGCATTGAGCGCAAGCAAGTTGGTCTGTGTAGATATACGGGTGATGGTACTTACCATCTCTCCGATTTGCCCGGATCGTTCGTTAAGGTCTTCAACCCGTTGTGAAATGCTATTTACGTTGTCACGAATCGTATGCATTTGATTCATCGAACGTTGTAAAGATGTGTTACCGACTTCGACTTGCTCTGCCGAATGCGCAGATGTATCAAAGGCAATGGTAGCCGACTCTGCAATCCGTTTAATCCCTTCGGACATTTCATCCGTTGCAGTGGCGCTCTCTAGAGATTGAACCGCTTGTGCTTCCCCACTGACTGCAATTTCTTGAATCGCTGTAGCAATATTTTGTGAAGCAGTTGATGTTTCGTTTACAGATGATGCAAGATGGTCAGATGCATGAGACACTTGTGAAATGCTGGATTGAATATGTATAACGAGTTTCTTGATTTGATCATTCATTTCAGTAAAGCCAGTCATTACTTGACCAATCTCATCTTTACGCCATGTTTGTAGATCAATAGGGGCTGTAAGGTCGCCGTTTGCCACGATTTTGAAGCTCTCATTAACCCGTTTTAAAGGCTGAACCAAATGCCTAGAGAAGAAGAAGGCTGCGATACCGCCAATTGCGATACAGATGATTGAAGAGATGAGCATTGTAAATAGGAATGCTTGTTTGTCATGGTTAAAGTCACTTTCAAATGAACCTGCACAGATGATCCATCCCCAGATTGGGTCTTTCTCGGAGTATGTCACTTTCGGTTCTATCCGATCGGTGCCTGGAAGTGGCGAGGAATACTTCGTATACCCACCTCCACTGTTGGCTTTCTCCACCATATCACGTCCGTAATACATACCGTTTTGGGTTTGTTCATCCCATAGGTTTTTGCCTTCTGAAATTGGATGAGCCAGGACGTTGGCTTTTTCGTCCATCATGAAAAAGTAGCCATTTTCACCCATATTTAAGCCCGATTTATTCAAGCGTATGCCATCCGCCTGTTTTTCACCAAGTAAAAGAGTTTTCGCCTGATTTTGTGCATCCTCCAGTTTGAGTGTCCCTTGCTTCACGGAGTTGTTCAGTAGGGTAATCGAATCCAAAGCCATTTTGACATTGTTCTTGAGGTTCACTTGAATCAAAAAGTTTGCTTCGCTGCGCGCTTCATTATAACCAAAGAAGCTCGTAATCAGAGCGGGGATAATAAGAAGACCCATGAAAAGACCAAGCATTTTGAAACGAATATTAATATTCAACAATTTGTGCCATAACTGCTGCATGTTCCAAATCCTTTCAGTTTAGTTTGTGGTGCTTTTTGTCACAAATAATATTCATCATGTCGCATGGAATCTCCTTTAAAAAGAACATCTTGCACAATTAGACGCAATTTTCAATTTATTTTATAAGGAAGATGCAAAAATAAATAATTGGGTAAAAATGTGAGAATGTTATGAATTTTTCAAAGGATTTTACATAAATAAACAGAATAATAAAATTATTAATTATTTTACTCTCATATGGAAAAGGAGGCAGTTGGCGAAAGGCTGTGTCATTCTAGAGATTTTCCTGCATATAGTAGTGATATATGCTGCTACAACTTTAGGGATAGCTTGTCTGTGTAGGAATGTTCGTATTTCTGTTAACCAATCATGTTACTTTTTTCACAAAACACGTATGCTTCCGAGGTAGTTTTGCTCTACAAAAGCTAACGCTTTTTTCAGGTCACAAAACACGTATGCTTTCGAAGTAGTTTTGTTCTACAAAAGCTAACGCTTTTTGCAAGTCACAAAACTTTGAGGAGATGTTCACAATGCTGCACATTGTTGTATGTATCAAGCAGGTACCCGACAGCAGGGAGATTCGCATTGATCCAAAGAACAACACGCTCATTCGCCAAGGGGTTCCGAGTATCGTAAATTTTTATGATTTGCATGGTTTAGAAGAAGCGCTGCGGATTAAGGATGAACAAGGGGCCAAGGTGACGGTCGTCACGATGGGACCACCGCCTGCTGAGAAGAGCTTGAAGGAGTGCATCTCACTTGGCGCAGATGAAGCAGTGCTTGTAACAGATCGTGGTTTTGCAGGTGCAGACACGCTGGCAACATCCTATGTAGTGGCAAGTACGATCGCGAAAGTCGCAGAGACTTGGGGACCAGTCGATATGGTGTTCTGCGGCAAGCAGACGCTCGATGGTGACACAGGACAAGTTGGGCCTGGCGTTGCTTGTCGATTGGATCTGGAGCAGCTTACATATGTAAGTAAAGTAGTGAAGGTGGACGAGGAGAATCGCAAGGTAACTGTGCATCGCCTTCTTGAAGATGGGATTGAAGTGGTGGAGACGCAAATGCCGCTGCTTATTACAGCACTTAAGGAGCTCAATAAGGTGCGCCGAGCTTCGATGCCGGGGATGATTCGTGCTGCACGTTATAAGCCGACGGTGTGGACGACAGCAGATTTTCCAAGCTTAGAGAAAGCGAAGATTGGTCTGAAAGGCTCACCGACGATCGTCTCCAAGACTTGGGTGCCGGAGATTAAATCTGTGAAATCAGAGCGAGTGGAAGGCGATACCCCAGAGTTAATTGCCGAAGCGCTTGGAAGTAAGCTGTGGGATGCTCAGCTGCCGCAGCGATTGGGATGGACATCGTAAAACAATAGTTAGTCATGAGAGAGTCAAGGGAGGGCGAAACTTATGGCAAGACAGGAACAACTCGATGATATGCCAGATTGGTCCGCGTACCGTGGGGTTCTAATCGTTGTGGAGCAGCGGGCTGGAGAAGCGAAGAAAGTATCTTGGCAATTGCTTGGTGAAGGGAAGAAGCTGGCAAACAAGTTAGAAGTACCATTGATGGCGCTCGTAATGGGGGATAAGGTCGAACACTTAGCGCAAGAAGCGGTCTGCTATGGGGCAGATAAAGTTTACTTGTGCGAGGCGGAGGAACTACGTGATTATCGGACTCGTCCATACAGCCGCGTGTGCTTGAAGTTAATTGATGAGGCGAAACCGGAAATTGTGCTCTTTGGTGCTACAGCAACAGGACGTGATCTTGCAGGAGCGATTGCCACGCATTTGCCTACGGGATTAACAGCAGATACGACGGAATTGGATGTGGAGCTGCCGCCATCGAGATTACTGCTTGCAAGCCGTCCGGCATTTTCTGAGAAAATGATGGCGACGATCTTGTGTAAGCAGTATCGTCCACAAATGGCGACAGCAAGGGCGGGGGTATTCCAAGCGCTGCCGCGTGATGTGACGCGGACAGCGGAGATTATCCGTATTGCCAATCAAATGCCCGAGGATGAAATTGCCGCGCAGGTGTTAGATTTTGTGCAGGAGACAGGTAGTATTCATTTGGAAGAAGCCGAGGTCATCGTCGCAGGTGGTCGCGGTCTAGGTGGAGCTGAGCCGTTTGCGATGCTAAAAGAGCTTGCGGATGCGCTCGGTGGGGTTGTAGGCGCATCCCGTGCAGCGGTTGATGCAGGTTGGATTAAGCATGAGCACCAGGTCGGTCAGACCGGATTTACGGTGCGTCCGAAATTATATTTTGCAATCGGAATCTCTGGGGCTGTGCAGCATACGGTCGGTATGAGCAACTCGGACATCGTAGTTGCAATCAATAAGGATGAGAAAGCGCCGATCTTCCAGTTCGCACATTATGGCATCGTCGGGGATTTGTTCCGCATCGTGCCTGCGATTACGGCAGAGGTCAAAAAGCGCAGAGGGTTATTTGGGATTCCTGCCAAATCGGAGCCATCCTCTCCACGTTCGATCCTTGATGATGGTGATCAAGTGCAGCAGGAGACAGCGGCAGGAACGGCTCAATAAATCCAAACCGATAAGGAGCGAACCTCAGTGAATGAAAAATTCGATGCAATTGTCGTAGGTGGAGGACCTGCTGGCGCTGCGGCTGCTTTAACGATGGCCCGAGCAGGGATGTCCGTAGTGCTGTTGGAACGTGGTGAATTTCCTGGCGCAAAAAATATATTCGGCGGTGTATTGTACCGCAAGCAAATTGAAGAGTTAGTACCGGAGTTCTGGACGGAGAAGAACTTTCCGATGGAGCGCTACATTGTGGAGCAGCGTATCTGGATGATGGGCAAGGAATCAATGGTGACTTTCGGGCATCGGAATGAAGCATACAAAGAACCTTATAACTGTTTTACAGGTTTGCGGGTGAAATTCGATCAATGGTTTGCGGAAAAGGCAGTTAGCGCAGGCGCGCTGCCGATTTATGAAACCGTAGCGCTTGATGTGATCCGTGAGGGTGACCGAGTCGTTGGCGTGAAGACGGATCGGGAAAATGGCGACTTGTATGCCGATGTTGTCGTCATCGCGGATGGGGTTAACTCCTTGCTCGGTAAAGCGATGGGTATTCATAAGGAATGGAAACCAGATGAGGTATCTCTGGCTGTGAAAGAAGTCATCTCCCTGCCACGAGAGAAGATTGAAGATCGCTTTGGGGTGGAAGGGGACGAAGGGGTTACAATTGAATTCATGGGCGAGACATCTCTTGGCATGGCGGGTATGGGCTTCCTGTATACGAATAAAGATACAATTTCGCTGGGTGTCGGGGTGATGGTTAATCATCTTCGCGATAAAAAGGTCAAACCTTACGCGATCCTCGAATCCGTCAAGCAGCATCCGATGATTCGCAAGCTCATCCAAGGCGGTGAGACGAAAGAATACTCGGGCCACCTCATTCCTGAAGGTGGTTTCACCTCGATTCCGCCGCTTTCAGGTCATGGCTGGGTTGTATGCGGAGATGCAGCCCAGCTCGTCAATTTCGTTCATCGGGAAGGAACCAATTTGGCAATGACTTCAGGTCGACTAGCGGCAGAGGCTATTATTGAGGCGAAAGATCAAGGCAGTTTCTCAGCTGCAACGCTTAAAGCATATGATGAGAAGATCAAGCAATCTTTTGTGCATAAAGACTTAAAGAAATACAGAGGGATGCACCAATTCCTCAAAGAGCAAGATCCTGAGCTGCTATTTGATAAGCTGCCGCGCGCTGTAAATGAAGCTGCCTACAACATGTTCCTGATCGATGGTGTAAGTAAGGCAGAGAAACAGAAGATGGCGATGAAGCTGATCAAAAACGCAGCGGGCGGTACAGTCAACTTGATGAAATTAGGCTACAAGGGATGGAGGGCGATGAACGGATGAGCAACTGCGATGTTTCCGAGAAATTATTTACAATCCGTTACAAATGTGATGACAAGTCCCACTTGGTGATCAAGGAAACCGATACGTGCCTCAAATGTGCGACAAAGGACTGCAACTTTTTTTGCCCATCGGATGTGTATGAATGGGAGAAAAAGCTAAAAATTACAACCGTAGCGTACGAGAATTGCATTGAATGTGGAACATGCCGGATTGCATGTCCATCGGACAACATCGATTGGGTGTATCCGAAAGGCGGGCACGGGATTACGTACAAGTTCGGCTGAAGCTAAAAATGGTGAAAAGCAGGCAATAGCACGGTAATCGTGCATTGCCTGCTTTTATGTACAAATACAAACGACCATTTTTACAGCTGAGGGACCAAGGCGAATCCACCTCTAGACCGATCTTTGGAGTAGTCAATTTAGATACACTTATAGTATCAAAGAGGTGACTGATAGAAGAGAAAATAACATCAGTGCCATAGGGAGGATCAGAAGCAATGAGTGGGGCTTCAAGTATGAGTAGCTTTTTTAAGAACCGGTTCGTGCAATCGATTTTGCTGTCCGGCTTGTTTTTACAGATCGGGATTTGGGTAAGAAATTTGGGTGTGTTGATGTTCGTCATGGAGAAGACGAATAAGGATGCTTTCGCGGTGTCTATGATCTCAGTTGCGGAGTATGCACCGATCTTTATCTTCTCGTTCATTGGAGGCGCATTCGCGGACAGATGGCGTCCGAAGCGTACGATGATTACATGTGAAATATTAAGTGCGATCTCGATTCTAGCCGTGCTGCTGACGTTAGAATTTGGGACATGGAGAGCTGTATTCTTCGCAACATTAGTGTCAGCTATACTATCGCAATTTTCACAACCATCTGGCATGAAGCTGTTCAAGGCACACGTGCCTGAGGAGCAGATGCAGATGGGGATGTCCATAAACCAGACCATGCAGGCACTATTTATGATTTTAGGTCCGATTGTTGGTACGTATGTGTATGTCAACCTAGGCATTGATGCTTCAATTGCCGTAACGGGTGCGGCATTTGTGTTGTCGGCACTGGCGTTAACGTGGCTTCCTGCAGATCGGATGCAAGATGTGAACAAGGTGAAGACGAACATCGGTCAGGAACTCATGTTAGGGTTCCGTTATGTATTAGGCAAAAAGAGTCTAACCCTGCTTGGTGGTTGCTTTATTGCAGCAGGTTTGGGTATTGGACTCGTTCAACCATTGGGGATCTTCATCATTACCGAAAGGTTGCAATTAACGATGGATTATTTGCAATGGTTGCTGACCGTCAATGGTGTGGCGATGATTATTGGTGCGATTATCGTCATGGGATTGTCGAAAAAGTTAAAGCCACAGCATTTACTCGCTATTGGATTAGTAGGTAGTGCATCCACAATGATTTTGGTAAGCTTTTCTACCGTTCTTTGGCTCACGCTGATTGGACAATTTATTTCAGGCCTTGTGCTTCCATGTATTCAGATTGGAATTTCAACGATGATTCTCAAAAATTCCGATGAAGCGTACCTTGGCAGAGTGAACGGTATTCTCAATCCATTATTTATAGGCTCTATGGTGATCACCATGAGTTTCTCGGGCTGGCTCAAGAATATGACGTCGCTGCTCATTATGTATGAGATAACTGCTGCCTTGTTCGTTGTTGGGGTATTTATTATGCTGCCACTGCTTAAACGTGGGTATGAAGAGAAGGAATCTGTACAAGTGGGAGCCTTGCAGCAAGACGCTTCACAAGCAAGTCAGTAAAAGATATCAGGTACAAAAGTCGATAGACTCACGTTGAATGTGAGGTTTATCGGCTTTTTTCTTAAATAAGCATGACTTTTTGCATTGGACAACTGATTTTGTTATCGGTATTATGGTTACAATGAGTTTCTGTGGAGTTGTATCCAGTAAGAAAGGTTGAGAATGATGGACAATAAACCAACTACATCTAATTTTATTAAAACAATCGTAACTGAGGACCTTCGTGAGGGAAAAGTGGACACGGTGATTACCCGTTTTCCACCAGAACCTAATGGTTATTTGCATATCGGACATGCGAAATCAATCTGCTTGAACTTCGAGCTTGCTGATGAATTTGGAGGAAAGACAAACCTTCGTTTTGACGACACCAATCCGTTAAAAGAGGATGTCGAGTATGTTGAATCGATTAAGGAAGATGTGAAGTGGCTCGGATTTGAATGGGACGGGCTGTTCTTCGCGTCTGATTATTTTGAAGAAATGTACAATCGGGCTGTACTCTTGATCAAAAAAGGTAAGGCCTACGTGTGTGATTTGAATGCAGATGAAATGCGTGAGATGCGTGGAACATTGACAGAGCCGGGTAAAGACAGCCCTTATCGGGAACGTTCGGTTGAAGAGAACCTGGATCTGTTTGATCGTATGCGCAAGGGTGAATTCCCTGATGGCTCAAAGATATTGCGTGCGAAGATCGATATGAGCTCACCAAACATTAACTTCCGTGACCCTGCGCTTTATCGAATTTCCCATGCGGTGCATCACAATACAGGTGATAAATGGTGCATCTACCCGATGTACGCATTTGCACATCCGATTGAGGATGCCATTGAAAATATTTCACATTCGATCTGTACACTGGAGTTCGAAGATCAACGCCCACTGTATGATTGGGTTGTTGCCGAGTGTGAGATGGAGCACGTACCGCATCAATATGAGTTCGCGCGCTTGAATATGACGAATACAGTCATGAGTAAAAGAAACCTGAAGCAGCTCGTTGATGAAGGTTTAGTGGACGGTTGGGACGACCCTCGTATGCCTACGATTTCAGGTCTGCGTCGTCGTGGCTTTACAGCAGAATCTATTCGTACATTCGCACGTGAAATCGGTGTTACTCGCAGTAACAGTGTGGTAGATGCAAGACAGCTCGATCACTTCATTCGTGAAGATTTGAAGCTAAAAGCACCACGCACCATGTCTGTACTGCGTCCGCTTAAAGTTGTGATCACGAATTACCCAGAAGGCCAAGTGGAGATGTTGGAAGCAGAAGTGAATGCGGAGAACCCAGATATGGGCGTTCGCCAGATTCCATTTTCACGTGAAATCTACATTGAGCAAGACGACTTTATGGAAAATCCACCGAGCAAATATTTCCGCTTGTTCCCTGGCAACGAAGTGCGTCTCAAGCATGCTTACTTCATTAAGTGTGAAGAAGTGATCAAGGACGAAGCCGGTAATGTGGTGGAACTGCGCTGTACGTATGATGTTGAAACGAAGAGTGGAAGCGGGTTTACGGGACGTAAGGTTAAAGGTACGCTTCACTGGGTCGAGGCAACACAAGCGGTCGCTTCTGAGTTCCGTTTGTATGAGCCGTTGATCTTAGATGTCGAGGATAGTGAGGAAGGTGCGACTTTCCTAGATCGCATCAATGCGACATCACTTGAGGTGTTGCAAGGATTCATTGAGCCGAATATGAAGGATGTTGTGGCACAAGATAAGTTCCAAATGTTCCGTCATGGGTACTTCAATGTGGATTCCAAGCTTTCGACACCGGAGAAACCGGTATTTAACTTGATCGTGTCCTTGAAGAGTTCATTTGATGTGAAGGGCAAGTAAGATTTGCCTTTGAAAATAATAACGAAGCCCGCCAGCGATAATCGCGGCGGGCTTTTTTGATTCTTTTTCAACGATTCTATTAGACCACCTTGGTTCCAATGACGACAGTCGCGTCCAGTTCATCGCAACGAACGACCTGAGGGGTTAGTCCACTGGCAGCGAAGATTTCAACAGTCTGCATCGCTTGACGTTCGCTAGTCTCAACAAACAAGAGACCACCGGGTGCCAGCCAAAATGGCGCTTCGGCTGCTACTCTTCGCTGGATATCTAGCCCGTCAGAACCTCCGTCGAGAGCCACACGAGCTTCATAGATGCGAGCTTCCGAGGGGAGTAATCTGATCGTATCCGTGGGTACGTAGGGTGCGTTAGCGATCAGGATGTCGACACGGCCATGCAGTGAGGGAGGTAGAGGTTCGTAGAGGTCGCCTTCATATACGTGACCACCAACGGCAGTGACGTTGCGATGGGCGCATCGTACTGCATGGGGATCGATGTCCACAGCATGCAATTGAATCTGATCGAGGGAAGCGGCTAACACGCTGCCCAATGCACCTGACCCGCAGCAGAGATCCACGACTATGGCTCCTGATTGGGTAAGAGCAGCGGCCTGGTGGACAAGGAACTCAGTACGATAGCGGGGAATGAATACTCCGGGATCCACCGCTATTCGCAGTCCACAGAACTCTGCCCAACCCATGACATGCTCAAGGGGCAAGCCAGCAGCTCGCTGATCCACCATGGCAGCGAGTTCGGCCCAAGTATGTGCGGCAGATAGGAGCACTCGTGCCTCGTCTTCAGCAAACACACATCCGGCTGTCCGAAGTCTGGTAACAATGGTATGAAAAGAGTCGTTTCCGCTAAAGTCCTCGTAGCTGCAATTCGCAAAGTTCAATATTGTTTTTCCTAGTTCCATAAATCCCCCTCATTATGGCGTTTCCCATATGTAAATAAAGTCGAAGATAATCATAATCATATTTCACCAACGTATAAAGACAAAAATTACCATTTATTTGTGCAGGGGCTATGTAATCTCCCATTCCACCTTGAAGCTCCCTTTAAGCCGCCTTCCGATCACAACGATGTCATACATTCCGTCTGCTGGAATGTCGACACTTCGCCGTAACATGGAGGTGTCACCTTGGTTTGCATCAGAATAGGTTGTCAATTCGCTTATCTTGATTTTTCCGCTATTTTCACTTTGAAAAGAGTGCCCAACTCCCCCGCCATTTTTTTGGGGGAATGTAAGGGTATACGTGATTTTCTGTCCTTTTAACAAATGAATCGGGATCACATGTTTGCCATTGAATAATTTAAAATGAGCTTCATACGAAGTGTCGGTCGTGATGACTTTCCAATCTTTTTTACTGGTGTAGTCGAGGTTCGCGAGTAGGAGGATCAGAAGAGGAGGCGCAAGAGCTAGAATGTATTTGAACTTAGGGAATTCTCGGGCAAGCACATTGCCAAGGTAAAAGATGAGTGCACAACCTGCTGCTATGATGGCTACGAAGAAATGGATGCCTTGAATGAGAAAAAATAGGCTTCCGAATCCGATGTAGAGGAAAGCTCTAACCAAGGAACGTTTATTCGTTATGCGGGAAGTAATCCAGTCTATAAGAATAGAACAGAGTAGGCCATACCCGTAAATGGCAATCCAAGTAATAGGGGACCAACGTAGATTATGGCTATCCATTGAAAAAGTCTCATACCAGTTGAATCCATGAAAAAATAAGAAAAAGAATATGACGATCATAAGCGTCAAACCTGCTCCTGCTAATTTCTCCAGGATATAATGCAAAGTTTTACTATTCGGCATTCGTAAATACATTTGCAAGCCTCCTTTTCTATATTTTACCATTAAAAGAGACTGTCCATCTAGTTCCATCGTATTTATGAAAAAAGAACTAGTACGCGCTTGATCGGCTTACTCGCCATTTCTCGCTTACTAGTTCTTTTTATGTATGAAGAAATCGGCTACCCGCCAATAACCATTAATTCTTTCGGGAAGGAAGTCAGCACTTCTACGCCGTCGGCTGTTACAAGCACGTCATCTTCGATACGCACGCCGCCTACACTTGGAATATAAAGTCCGGGTTCGATTGTGAACACCATGCCTTCACGTGCTTTGTCTTGATTCTCTCCGTGCATGGATGGGTATTCATGAATTTCCAGACCAAGACCATGACCTAGACGCGTGATAAAATAGTCGCCATAACCGCGATCGATAATGGATTTACGTGCAGCATAGTCGATGCTTGCAAATGTCACATTAGGGCGTACCGCTTCAATACCGCGCAAGTTCGCTTGAAGCACAATATCGTACATTTCTTTGTTCTTGGCACTGAGGTCACCCACTGCGAATGTACGTGTAATATCGGAAGCGTAGCCGTCTACGAACACGCCTAGATCCATTAAGAGCAGTTCGCCATCTTGGATCTTACGAGTACCAGGTTCGCCGTGTGGTAAGCCAGATTTTTCACCTGCAAGTACCATTGTGCTAAAGGAAGGACCTTGTGCACCTAGTTTTCTCATTTGGTATTCCAACTCAGCCACGATTTCGATTTCAGTTGCGCCAACACGTACTTTTGCGACTCCTGCACGAAGAACATCTTCGACAACACGGATGGCATGCTTCATCGTTACGATTTCTTCGGGTGTCTTAATCACACGCATCTCGCGCAGTGGCTGCTCAATGTCCACCCATGCTTTAGCGCCTACATGTGTATTTAGAGCTTCATAGTTTGCGACAGTAAGATGGGATTTCTCCACACCAAAGTTTGCGATGCTGCTTGGCAAGTAACCTTTTAGCACGGCATATGGATTTTGTGTATCGGTATGTGCGTAAATGGTGCTTACTGAGGAAACTTGCTGTGCTTTTTCAAGATCAAGTGCTGGAACGAGCAAGAATGGATCTTGGCCTTTAACAAGAATAAGTCCTAGGAAACGCTCATGCGGATCTGTAAAAAATCCAGTTAAATAATACACATGCTTTGGCATGGTAACTAACAATACATCCAAGGATTGACGTTCCATGAAATTGTACAAATTTTGAATCCGACTGTTCATTAATGTTCACTCCTTCATTCATATGAACTCAGAATCCCGCAAAAGGAAGCGCTTGTCAACACTTAAAAAGATTTATTCTTTGACGGGCAAAATCCGCGTGAACTGGAATATTTTTTGCAATGTGATAGGGGTTGAAGAAATGAATTTGGTATACTGGAGTTAGTTAAATGCGGGGGGCGAGATGCATGGAGAGAGTCCATTTTCACTTACAAGGCAGTTGGCAAGGCAACCGTTTGGGACAGGGTCATATTGCAACTGGAGATTTAGTAAAAGAGGTGTCAATTCCTTCTGAGATGAATGGTCCAGGGGTTGGCACGAATCCAGATGAAATGCTGCTTGGTGCGGCGGCAACTTGTTATATGATTACACTCGCAGCACTATTTCAAGCCAGGAAAATAGACATTCAGTCATTTACACTTGCATCGGAAGGCATTGTGGACTTAGAACGTGGGATACCTAAGTTCAAAGCGATTATCCATCGCCCGCAGATTCAAATGCCAAGCGAGTCGACGGATGAGCAGCTTACGTATGTGAGGACTTTAGTCGAACGTGCAGAGCGAAGCTGCATGATTTCACAAGCCTTGCATGGTAACGTGCAAATGACGGTCGAACCCACAATAAGATGAGGATAAGAGAGGATGGGCTTCAGGATGAAACAAAAAGTTATTCTGCTCGCTTCACATACATTAGGAAAAGGGTCTGAGGAACTAGGGGAGACGATATTGGAGACATTCTTCACGCTGCTGAAGCAGAATGATTCGCTGCCAGCTGCCGTCTTTTGTATGAATAGTGGGGTAAAAGCACTTACAGATGCATCTTACGCTTCGGTTCACCTTAAAGAGCTAGAGCAGCGTGGAGTCCGCATCATCGCATGTAAAACCTGTGTGGATTTCTATGATCTCGGCGGGGTACTGACTGTAGGGGAGATCGGGAGCATGAGCGATTTTATTCAATTGGCAAGTGAATATGAGGTACTGACGCTAAGTTAATCCCATTAAAAAGAAAAAGCAGTTGTTACTCTTCAAGCGAAGATGAACAACTGCTTTTATTTTTCGAAATGAAATTATTGTTTAACGGTAATATTACCGGCTGTTGTACGAACTTTAATAACTTCTTGCGAAGTATGCTTCTCATCAGGGGCACTAATGTTACCTGACGTAGCTCTCAGGTCGAAGGAGCCGCCGAAATCTTTAGGAACCGTAACTTTTGCATCGCCTGAAGTCACTTTAATGTCAGCATTAGCGGCCTTTTTCTGAGTCAACTTTACATTACCTGACGTGCTCGTAATGATAGCCGAGTCGGTCACATCATTGAGCTCAATATTTCCGGAATGGATTTCCGCTGAAATGGGTCCCTCTGCTTTCGATGCGCTAATATTGCCAGATGTGGATTTAAGCTTAATTTCTTGACCATGCACGCCAGCCAATTCAATATCGCCAGATGTGGCGTGTATGTCGACTTTGTTAGCTAGTAAATTAGCACCTGTAATATTCCCAGAGGATGTTTGAATGTCAACCACTTGGATTGGGGTTAAATCTGTTAAAGCGACTGTGACTTTGATTTTATTATCGGAGAATGGTCCGAATGAGAATAGATTCCACTTTTCTTTCTTTGAAAAATCAAGTTTGAATTCGCCGTTAACAGGGACTGCAGCCTCGATGAGATCAATATTATCTTGCTTGGTAGTCCCGTTCATTTCGATCGAGTTAGAGCCATCTTGACTTTGGACAAATACAACATCAAGGTCTCCAGAGGATGCATGAAGTTTTAACTCTTTTAACGGATCGCCTGCAAGGTTCCATTTTTTCTGGAAGGTAAGATTATTGTTGTTACCATTTGTGATGCCGAAATTATATGCGCCAATTAGACCAATTGCAATGAGGATTAATCCAAGACCAAGAATTTTTTTGTTCATAATGATCGTTCTCCTTTAATCGTTTTACCAATCCACTTGAAATATTGAAGTAAGATTTGTGTCCATAATCGCGTGAGCTTGAGTGCATAGTGGATAGCGATAATGCCAACACCGAGACAAGCAATTGAAATGAATAGCTTACCAGCTGAGAAGTATTGATTGATAACGAAATCAAGTGACGCAAGTACCGGAGCGGTCATTAGTGAGACACATGCTAGGACAAGGGATAAACAGACGAGCCATAACGAGCCCAATAAAGGAGTTACAGAGATGTTAAGGAAGAACTGTCCTATTATTGTGAAAATGGTACGGCTAACACGAGCCTCAGCAGGTTTTATTGTATCGGGATTGATATATTGAGCACCTAACGCTTCACGTGCCAATTCAACCGGGTCGCCTAGTTCATAAGCAATCTCTGGTTCAGATAGACCATTTTGTTGGCCGTGTTGGAAGTGCATATCGTACTCCGCTAGCAGCTCTTTACGTTCATGTATGGGCATTGCGTACAAGTGATATTGTAAGATTGTCATGAACTGCGATTTATTCATGAAAACCACCCTCTTTCAATAAATTAGATACATTGTTAGCGAAAAATTTCCATTCAGCGACCATTGCATTCATGTAATCATGGCCTTGTTCAGTTAGTCGATAGTATTTACGCGGAGGTCCTTCCGTCGATTCCTGTAAATACGTCGTGCACAACCCGTCGTTAACGAGCCGGCGTAGCAAGGGATAAAGTGCGCCTTCGGCCACCTGGATATGATGAGACATTTGCTGTGCAAGTTCAAACCCGTACTGGTCTTTCTTATTAATGAGAACGAGAACACAGAGTTCCAAGACGCCCTTTTTAAACTGAACATTAATTTCCATTTCAAACCCTCCTTTGGTCGAGCGTATGCAGGCTAGTTATTGTTCTATATTAAGTATGCTTTATTCAGTACTAATTAATGTTAGGTACCTGTTGAAGATCACTATATCATCATGTACTGAATAATGCAAGGTACTGATTTATAGTTTTAAGCGGAAACTTGCAGGTAAGTTTAAATCAAGTGATTAAATTTTTTGTATTTACAAATATTTTTGACAATTGTATCATGATCTGTGACTTTCGAAAGAAGGTGACAAGGTGCATTTTTTCCAACAAGTGATCAATGAATTTAAAAAATGGGATCGCGGCGTCCAATTATTTTTTGCGGCTAACCTGCTGTATCAGTTAGGTAGCGGTATGTTTTCTACGCTGTATAACCTTTATGTGGAATCGCTCGGACATAGTGAGCACGTGACGGGGTCGATTATTAGTCTGCAATCTTTAGCTAGCGCGCTCGTATTCATTCCCATTGGATTCCTTGGTGATCGTAAAAGCCGCAAAATGATTCTGATCTTAGGTGCGCTGTTCTCTGGCGCCAGTCTGATTGCCCGTTCCTTTGCAGAGTCGGAGCAGAATTTGCTGTGGCTTGCTTTTTTCTCTGGTTTATTTGTAGCAGTATTTCAAGTCATTGCAATGCCGTACCTGGCCCAACTCGTGGTAAAAGAACAACGGCTAAAGCTGTTTAGTTATCACTTCGCGTTTGTACTCGCTGCACAAGTACTTGGAAGCATCGCAGGTGGTTACCTAGCCGATTTGCTGCAATACGTGGGTTGGAGTAAAACGAACAGCTTGCAGGTTGTGATGTTCATAAGCGGGATTTTTACACTTGCAGCCTTTATTCCGATGTTATTTGTGAGTAAAAGAGTCGGTGGAAGCGAGCAATCCAATACTCCGGCTACGACTCTTTCAGATGTTGGCACTTCATCACCTGTAGTTAACACGTCGAACGTGAAGTCGGAATGGGTAGCGATTGGTTTCTTTGTGCTTACCCAATTGTTGACGGGTATCGGTTCGGGGCTTGTTGTTCCCTATTTGAACCTCTACTTCAGTAACCGGTTTAATGTGTCGCTCACGGCTATTAGCCTGCTCATTTCGTTAGGGCAAGTGATGACGATTGTCTCGATGCTAATCGGTCCGTCGGTTGTTAAGCGTTTCGGTCCGGTACGTGCCATCGTCTATTTTCAGCTGCTCTCGCTGCCGTTCTTGTTGTTGACTGGTTATTCGAATCTTTTATTGGTAGCCTGCATGAGCTTCTTGTTTCGACAGGCGCTAATGAACGCAGCCAATCCGATTCATTCATCCGTTATTGCCGACCGGGTCTCTGACTCCCGCCGAGGAATTGCGAATTCACTTACACAAACGGCATTTATGTTGGGGTGGGCAGTTACAGGTGCAATCCAATCGAATCTCGTAACCACATATGGCACATACTGGGGCTATGCGATTACATTCAGCATTACCGGTGTGTTGTATGTAACTTCAGCTATGGTTTATTGGTTTGCATTTAGAGATAAGAAAACAATCCGTGAGCGTGAGACCAAAGTGCTTGAGCTGTGATGAAAGAGATGTAATCAACTTTATGATAACCCCATACAGCAGCCTGAAACCCGATTATCCGGCTTCCGGCTGCTGTTTTTTTGTATAACAAAAATAACAATTGACACTTTTTCCCTGTAGATGGTAATATACTGTCATTAATCATAGTAATCTTATCGGAATAGTAAAATTATCCACTGCCTGTCTATCTATTAAAAAAGTATGCTCAAAAAGTCTAACGGAGGAGCAGTAACCAGACTTTCTGAGCACATTCCAAAAGGAGGAAACGGTTGTGGAGTATACATTAACGATCCAATCTGAGCGGGCTGAGCTCGCGGCCGTTCTACATGAACCAGCAGGTGAGGGACCTCATCCACTTATTATTATTTGCCACGGTTTTATCGGCAATAAGATTGGGACAGATCGTCTGTTTGTCAAAAGCGCACGAGAGCTGAGCAAAAATGGATTCAAAGTCATCCGATTTGATTACGGTGGCTGCGGTGAGAGCTCCGGTGAGTATGGAAAAGGGGGCTTAGATGCGTTCGTCGAGCAGACTCGTAAAGTAATTGATTACGGTTTATCCCTTGATGGAGTTGATCCTGATCGTGTGATCTTAATTGGACACAGCCTTGGCGGGGCATCTGCCATATTGACTGCCGTGGAAGACCCGCGAGTGAAGACAGTCGTTATGTGGTCTGCGGTTGCACATCCGCTTAACAACATTGTAGGCATTGTAGGTAAATCCATTTATGAGGAAGCTGTTCGCAGAGGGAAAGCGGATTATCTCGGATACGAACTGCATGCAGGTTTTTTCGAATCACTGGGTAAGTATCAACCGTTTTTGCAGCATATCGGGCAGTTTAAAGGTGATGTTCTCTTGTTACACGGCACAGCGGATGATGTGATTCCAGTGGATTACTGTTTCTTGTATCAACGTGTGTTCTGGCTCCGAAGTGACGGGCAATGCGATAAAGAGGTTATTTTACAAGGCAATCATACGTTTTCATCGAAAGACAGTTATGAGCAGCTAATTAGTAAGACGAGTCAATGGCTGCAATATATGGATCAAAGAAAGCATGAATGGTATGACTGGACCATCTAATCATGGATAATTCGTCGATTAAACAGCCTCTGAGCCTGCCCATCTGGGATTGCTTGGAGGCTGTTGCTATATCTATAACTTAGATTTATACTAATTCTAAATAAAACAATTTTCGGAGGCTAAAAATCATGACTAGAAAAGGATTACTTACCCCACAGCGGAAAGCGATTTATGAAATTGTAGCGAGTGCCAAGGATCACCCGACAGCTGCAGATGTCATTGAACGTTTGCGTATGGGAGGACACAATTTTGCCTATGCGACGGTCTACAATTCATTGCGTTATTTGACGGAAGCGGGAATGGTCCGTGAGTTGAAGCTTGAAGGGGATGCGAGCAGATACGATGGACATATGGATGAGCATCAGCATATTATTTGCCGTATTTGCGGAAAGGTAGATGAGGTGTACGCGCATGTACCTGAAGATTGGGTAAACACAGTTGCAGCAGATACAGGCTATAAGATTGAGGAGGAGCATATCGTGTTTAAAGGAGTGTGCTCACAGTGCCAACAAATGAAGAATTGATGACGAATAAAGTGCAAGCCAATGGTTCATTTTCAGAAGGTGCTGTATGCACGACAACGAATCGCATCGTACTCATCAGTCCGTATCCAGCTGGTTTACAGGAGCTTGTGGGTGTACTTGCGGAGCATTGCTTTGACGTGATGGTGTTCCATCATTTGAGGGATGATCTGCTTTCCATGTTGTCGATTGACGTACTTGTGTTGGACCAAAGTCATGAAGGTCAAGAGCCGATAGATGGAAGTGAGTGGAACATTCCTACCATTCATTTGGTCTCGGAGAATCACAATCTGTCCAGTAAGCAAGACCAGCATGAATATGTGAAGTGGCCTGCCGATAGGAAGGAAATACATGCCGTTATTGAACGGCTGATCAAGGGGAATGGTCTTTCAACTTCATCCTATCCGGTTGTGCAAGTTGGAGCGAATTCTGGACAAGTGGTCTTCAAAGATTTGAACCTTGATCCTCGTAAAATGACAGTGAACCAAGGAGAGACGCGCTTGGAATTGACGCGTATTGAATTTGATCTGCTTAAAGTGCTGCTTGAAGCAGAAGGTGCTGCATTGTCTCGTCAGGAAATGATGGATGCCGTATGGGGGAGTCAATATTTTGGCGGCAGTAATATCGTCGATGTTCATGTCAAAAGCTTGCGCCAGAAGCTTGGCGACAATCCGAAAGAACCGAAATATATTGCGACGGTTCGTAGTAGGGGTTACCGTCTGGCAGATTAATCATTCTTCATAAAACCTTCATCATGACTTCATCAACTCTTCATGAACTAGAGCCTAGTCAGATGGTATCATTTCTTCATGATAAAGATTTAGATTAAGTCTAATTTTAATAGATGAAGGGTGAAAACACAGATGATTAATTTCAGTACATTAACAACGAATCAAGGAACACCTGTCGGCGATAACCAGAATTCTCGTACAGCTGGGCCGAACGGACCCACTTTATTAGAAGATTATCACTTGCTGGAGAAACTTGCGCACTTTGATCGTGAGCGTATTCCAGAGCGCGTTGTGCATGCGCGTGGAGCGGGCGCACATGGGGTATTCGTAACGCACAATAGTATGAGCGAGCATACGAAAGCGGCATTTTTACAAGAAGCAGGGAAAGAAACGCAATTGTTCGTTCGTTTTTCAACGGTTATCCATTCGGCGGGTTCGCCTGAGACGGCTCGCGACCCACGTGGTTTTGCGGTCAAATTGTACACAGAAGAAGGCAATTACGACATCGTGGGTAACAACTTACCGGTATTTTTTATCCGTGATGCAATGAAATTCCCTGATATGGTTCACTCTTTGAAACCGGCACCGGATACGAACATTCAGACACCGGATCGTTACTGGGATTTCATGACACTAACGCCAGAATCGACGCATATGTTGACTTGGGTATTTTCCGATTATGGTACGCCTGCGAACTATCGGGAGATGGAAGGATTCAGTGTTCACGCGTTCAAATGGATCAATGCAGAAGGTAAAGTGACGTATGTGAAATATCGCTGGAATCCACATCAAGGAGTACGGAACTTGTCTGCAGATGAGGTTCGTGAGGTTCAGGGTCGAGACTTCAGCCATGCAACGCATGATTTGTTCACACACATTGAGATTGGCGATTTTCCGAAATGGGATTTGGAAGTGCAGCTGATGGCACCGGAAGACTTTGAAAAGCTAGATTTTGATCCGCTTGATCCGACAAAGGTGTGGCCTGAAGAGCAGTACCCTTACAAGCTTGTAGGTACGATGACGCTTAACCGCAATCCGATCAACTTCTTCGCTGAAGTCGACCAAGCGGCTTTCTCACCGAGCGTCGTTGTACCAGGTATTGAACCATCTGAAGATAAGCTGCTGCAAGGCCGCTTATTCTCTTACCCGGATACACAGCGTCATCGCTTGGGTGCGAATTACATGCAATTGCCGATCAACTGCCCGTATGCGCCAGTACGTAACAACCAACGTGATGGAGCGATGCAGATGAATCAGAATCCATCCACGATTAATTACGAGCCAAGTCGTCATTTAACTAGCTTGAAGGAAGATCCTGCATATCGCGATAGTGAAGTAGTAGTTACAGGCCCTATTACACGCCGTAAAATTGAGAAAACGAACGATTTTGCACAAGCAGGTGAGCGTTACCGTTCATTCACCGCCCAAGAGCGCAACCATCTAATTACGAACCTTGTGAACGATTTGCAAGATGTGCAAGAACAAACGAAGCTGCTAGCCATCTGCAACTTCTTCCGTGCAGATCGTGAATACGGCATGCGCCTAGCCGAAGGTCTAGGGGTAGATATTAGCTCCTTTATCCCTGCTGGAAAATAAGAATGGGATAGGCTTTTTTGGTTGCGTCTCTCAAGCACATAATTGTGGTGGTTTAGGCAAATAATCTCATTTAGAAGTAGTGATGTTGTACTTTAAGGAGGTTATGGGCGTGTCGGATGTATTGGAAATTAGTATACGGACTCTATTAGCGGTCGTCGTGTTGTTCTTGTTAACGAAAGTTCTCGGTAAAAGACAGGTGACACAGCTCTCGCTGTTCGAATATATCACCGGGATAACAATTGGTAACTTAGCCGGCTCCATCACATTAGATTTGGATACGGATTGGTACTTAGGTGTTGTTGCCTTGGCGCTCTGGACGATGATTTCATTTGGTATTGAAATCGTGCAGCTTAAAAGTAAAAAAATGCGAGATTTTATTGATAGTACAGGAACCGTAATTATTCGATCTGGAAAAATAATGGAGAGTAATTTACGTAAGGAAAAGCTTACAATTGACGAACTGATGGAGTCATTACGTAAAAAACGTGCATTCAAGATCGCGGATGTTGAGTTTGCAATCATTGAACCAAGTGGTGATATTAACGTGCTATTGACGCGGGAAAATCAGCCATTGACCCCGAAAGATATTGGACTTCAAGTCGCACCTGAGCAAGTGCCGCAGGTCATTATTATGGATGGCAAGCTGCAAGATAAGGGGCTAATCGCAAGTGGGTTTACCCGAGAGTGGTTGAATCAACAATTGCAACTTTTAGATTTAAAAGTAGAAGAGATTCTAGTCGGACAAGTTCAATCTGACGGACAGCTCTATATTGATGTGTATGAGGATAAGGTTCAAGTGGAAGTGGCGAAGCCACTTGTTTCATCGCCATCTCCACAGCCCGTTTCAGTACCTTGGCATGCTCGGCCGGTGCAAAAGGCAGCCTTATTAGCGGCACTAAAGAAATGTGAAGCAGAGATGATGTTATTCGGGCTTACCACGAAAGGGCAAGAGGCTCAAGATTTACTGGCAAAATGTTCGCAACAGCTGGAAGAAATGGTCACACAAATCAAGCCGGTGTAGAAAGCAAGCATAGAATTTAAGACAGCCGTTATCCCAAAGTGGAATAACGGCTGCTTCTATATTAGACGTGCTTATGCAATAAGTTTAAGACCAACAGCAGAGAATAAGATCATTGCGATGAAGAGGAATCGCTGCCATTGACGGGATTCACCCCATAAGAACATGCCGACGAGTGCTCCACCAACAGTACCAATTCCAGTCCATACCGCATAAGCGGTTCCCATTGAAATGCTGTTCATCGCATAAGATAACAGCGAAAAGCTCATACCGAATGCGATGATTAATAAGAGATACGAGGTTATGTTTCTTTTTTGGTTCACGCGGTTAATCGCAATGACGCCAAGTACTTCACAGCAACCTGCAAGAGCGAGTGCGAGCCATGCCATTATTGCTCAGCTCCCTTCTGTGAGGGACTTGCTGGTGATGCTTTCTCGGTTGTAATCATCTTAAGCCCGATTACACCGGCCAATAAGATGAGTATTAATGTGATCTTGAGCCAATGAAAGGGTTCATTGAACAGCAGCATCTCGGCAAGAACAGTTCCTGCGGTTCCAAGACCTGCAAACACGGCGTATACCGTCCCAAGGGGCAATACACGTGAAGCGCGAATAATCGTATCAAATGAAATCGCAATTGTAACAGCGGTTAAACCCCATTGCCACCAATGTGTGGAATGTTTTAATCCGGTCACCCATACGACTTCCAATATTCCGGCTAAAAAAACAAGTGTCCAGCTTTTATTCATTGTAAATCTTCCTTTCTTACTTATGTTCAGCAGCGCTCATGGGTCATTCCGAGCCAGAATATGTGCCAAGCCGCGTCAAATCGCTTAGCAAAACGTTCAGGCCCTCCATAAATCAGTTCTACCCAAGATCCATCGATTACGCATAAAAAGGCAGCTGCTGCCTTGTCTGCATCAACAGGTGGAATCTCGCCCTGCTTCACTGCTTCTGAGATGAGGTTAACTAGTCGTTCTTCTATTCCGTCTAGATAGATGTAAGTCTGCGTATTCACTTGCCCAATCATGGATTGAGGCGGGAAAAAAGAGATGCGTAGCATGAATTTCATTTGTTCATTCTGCTCGTATCGATCTTTAGTACAAAGAAGCAGTCCATATAAGGTATCATGCAGAGATGCTTCATGATTTCGCTTCAGATAGTCATCGATTACTTGCAATTCTGCAGCAAATACTTCTTCGATCAGACAAAGGAACAGATCTTCTTTACCTTTAAAATGAGCGTATATCGAGGGCTTCTTTATCCCAACTTCTTCTGCGATATTCGCAAGGGATGCCCCTTCATAACCATGACTGGCAAAATGCTTCAAAGCAACTTCTTTTAACCGAGTTGCAGTCATCCTTCTCACCTACCTAACGTTCGTTAGGTGAAATATATCAAACTCCATTTCACAAGTCAATGGCTATTCGATTAGAATTCGCTATATAATACAATTAAAAACATCAAGGAGCTTGGCATGAAACGTTCGATTCAAATGATTATTGTGTTCCTCATTATGACGAGCTTGTTGTTTTTCTTAAATCGGTTTTGGTCAGACAAGATCACCTTCTACACCAGCATCGTCACGACTTTGATGGTTATTTTCGTGGGTCTTGTTATTTTCATGGAAAACCGACATCCCTCAAGCACAATGGCTTGGATTATGATCTTGGCCTTATTTCCGGTTACTGGATTTATTTTCTATGTCCTATTTGGTCAGAATTACTATAAGCGTCGTGTCTATGGGCGAAAAGGAGAGCAGGATGCGAGAGCTTTCCTAGGCATTCATGCCCATCGTAATGACCACGCATGGGAGCAGTTCAATGAGGATCAACAGCTTATCTTTCGATTAGCACAAAATGTGGCTCATAGTCCGATTTCCCTGCATACGTACACGCGCATTCTATCCAATGGGGATGAAACGTTCGATACCATTATCGAAGAACTGCATAAAGCGGAGCATCACATCCATATGGAGTATTACATTTACCGCAATGATTGTATTGGTAAAGAAATTCAACAAATTTTAATTGAGAAAGCAAAGCTTGGTGTCGAGGTACGATTCCTCTATGATGCAGTGGGTTCGTATCAGCTTGCGGAGTCTTTTCTACAAGAAATGCGTCAGGTTGGGATTGAGACGTACGCCTTTAATGATGTGAAGCTGCCGTTCTTCTCCAGTACCGTGAATTATAGAAATCATCGCAAAATTATCGTTATCGACGGTAAAGTGGGTTTCACAGGAGGATTGAATGTTGGGGACGAGTATTTAAGCCGCAGCAAAACCTTCGGATTCTGGCGAGACACACATATGATGCTTAAAGGTGATGCCGTACGGATGCTGCAGTTTATTTTTTTGCAGGATTGGTTCCATACGACCAAGCAGCGCTTGGCTAATCCAGACTATTGGTCACCGCAGTTACTGGATGTGCCAGATGACGGGGCTGTACAAATTATCGCAAGTGGTCCCGATAATGAGTTTCGGACGATTAAAAACCTAATTTTTGCAATGATGACTTCTGCCAAAAAATCCATCTGGATTACATCACCCTATTTCATTCCGGATGAGGACATTGTAACAGCGCTGAAAGTGGCTGCACTTTCAGGTGTAGATGTGAAGATCTTGTTTCCTGCAAAACCGGATAGATGGATTCCATTCTTCGCGTCACATTCCTATTTTCCGACGCTGATGGAAGCAGGGGTTGAAGTTTATGAATACCAGAAGGGCTTTATGCATTCTAAGATTCTGATTGTCGATGGTAATATGGCGACGATTGGAACAGCGAATATGGACATGCGGAGCTATCACCTGAATTTTGAAGTGAACGCATTCTTATATGGTACAGAAAGCACGCAGACGCTGGTTTCTGACTTCAAGGAGGATTTAACGGAGTCAACGATCATCGAGATGGATTGGGTGAAGAAAAAATCTTATCCGAAGCGATTCTTGGAATCTGCTGCACGGTTGTTGTCACCGATGTTGTAGGCGCCGTACCAATTGGACACAAGATTAGCAATAAAAAAATAGCCGCTTACTCGCTCTTGCCAGTGAAATCACTGCAAGGCGGGTAGAGCGGCAAACAAAAATCCAGAGCCTCAAATCGCGCTCTGGATTTTTACATTCCCTACACTAAATTCGCGCGGGGGGATGAAGCACAGTTGTGAGAAACACTTCGAAGAAGAGACAGAGAGTTACCCATCCCATGGAGAGCGAAGCGTTCGCCTTTGAAAATGAGTTTCCACCTACTAACCTAATAATAGGAACTCATTTTCAACAGCGATGGAAGGGGATGGGTAACTCGTCGTCTCACCTTTTTAGTGTCCCTCCAACCTCCTCACCCTTACATCTAACCGATTGACTCGTTGCTCCAACCGATTGATCTCCTGCGCCATGCGAATCTGCTCACGCTCCAGCCTGATTATCCGCTGGTCCAAACTTCCTCCTGGTGGAAATGGATGAATTGGAAATAGGGCGGGTTCTGGGATATTTAGTGTCTGACCCACATAGAGTGTTGTTCCATTCAGTTGGTTACCCCGTAAAATATCCTCGACGGATACGCCAAATCCAGAGGCAATCGAGTAAAGAGAATCGCCGGATTGTACGACATAAGTTGACATACACAAGCTCCTTTCCAAATAAAGAGTTACACTTCTAGGCAATATATGAAGGAGCTAGGTGAATGGCGCTGGTCATTCGCCTAGTTAGCTAATCATTCCATCGCTTGATGCTGGAACTGTAAAGTTGTAATATTAGTTCTTACATCTTTGAGAGACTGGGGAGTTTATATGAACAAACAAAAAGGGCAAGATTCGAAATCGGAATTTACTGAATCGGGTGAACAATTCAGTAAATTAGGATTTATTTTTGCTGCGATTGGCAGTGCAGTAGGACTTGGGAACCTGTGGAAATTTCCGTATATTACAGGTAAATTCGGGGGCGGAGCCTTCTTCGTGATGTTTATCTTGTGTTTGATTGTAATTGCCTTGCCAGTTTTCATCGCGGAGCTTGCAATTGGTCGTGGGGGCAGAGGAAATGCATCATCATCTTTTTTTAAATTATCAGGATCGAAGTTTTGGGAACGGTCTGGTTTTATTGGGGTTCTTGCCGCATTTTTGATCCTAACGTTCTATAGTGTAGTCGCAGGGTGGACGCTATATTATGCGGTGCAATCTTTCAGCGGTTCTTTATTTTCCGGTGGAGATTACAATGATCAATTTAATGCTTTTACAAGTAGTGCAGCGCCAGTCTTTTGGCAGTTTGTCACGCTTGCAATCTGCTTGTTCGTTATTCTAAAAGGGGTTTCCAGCGGGATCGAGAAGTTCAACAAAATTCTCATTCCAGGACTTGTGATCGTTCTTATTCTCCTCATGGTGCAGGCACTTCGACTGCCTGGTGCAGGGGCAGGAGTGGAATTTTTTCTAAAGCCTGACTTTTCTAAAATAACGGCGCGATCTATGCTTGAAGCGATGGGGCTTGCATTCTTCTCGATGTCACTTGGGATGGGGGCGATGATAACATTCGGGTCATATGTGCAAAAAGGGCAGTCATTAGGTGCTGCATCCCTTGCTGTGGGCGGGGGTAATCTGATTTATGCCTTAATTGCCGGTCTGATTATTTTCCCGACAACATTCGCATTTGGGATTGAACCTGCACAGGGACCTGGGCTCGTATTTATCGTACTCCCTGCGGCATTCTCTGCTATGCCGTTTGGATCGTTGTTCGGCGGTTTATTCTTCGTCCTCCTTGCTATGGGGGCACTTACTTCTGCAGTGTCATTGCTTGAAGTGCCAACTGCCTATGTGAAAAGCAGATGGTCCCTAAGCAGGCAGAAGGCAGCAATTTATACGACAATTGCTTGTTTTGTGCTTGGTGTACCAGCTGCCTTATCTGTCGGGGGTGTATGGAGCGATATCCATATTTTTGGTAAAAATATCTTTGATATGATCGACTATGTAGCATCGAATATTCTCTTACCCATTGCTGGACTTGTGAGCACGATCTTTGTGGGTTATGTATGGAAAAAGGCTGGCGATGAAGCAGGTTTAACTGGTTTTTGGTTCAAGATTTGGATGATACTGCTGCGTTATGTATCGCCGATCTTAATTTTACTTATATTCTTGTATTCAACAGGGATCATGCATTAAGGCAATGGAAATGTGCATAGCACTCGTTATTTTGCCGCATCCTACTAGCTGATAGGAGGGAAAAGCATATGCCGGATAACGACACAAGCTTACAGGCACAAAATCCGATTTCAGATGCTCAGAACGCGGTAGATCATGCGTATAATGCGATTTCGCAGGCGATGAGCCACCCGACACCACAGACGATTGAGCAGGCTCGCAACTCGCTTACTAAAGCCGAACATGCGGTTGAACAAGCACAGGGGAATGCCAATACTGAGGTCCTTGATCGACTGGAAGAAGCGCTAAGCGCGGAGCATGAAGATTTGAATCAGATTAACGGTTAAGTAGGCAACTTTACAATTTAATAAGGATTCGAAGACGTGCGTATGGATGGATGATATCCTGCGTACGTCTTTTTTTTGAATAGATTCTGATCTGCCTGCTCATATTACCAATGAATGGTTTCTGTGGAAAAAGTATTCATGTAACTGATGAGGAGGTTGTTCAAGTTGGATTCCGTCATGATGGCAAGATCTTTGATGGGTACATCGCTTGCTTTTCATATTATTTTTGCAACACTTGGGGTAGGCATTCCGCTAATGATCATTATGGCGGAGATTTTGTATCATTTTCGCAAAGACAGTGACTACGCCCTGCTTGCGAAGCGATGGACGAAGGCGTTTGGCATTATTTTGGGGGTGGCGATACCTTCCGGTACGATTGTAGGCGCGATGCTCTCTTTGCTATGGCCAGGTTTTATGGAAGTTGTGGGACAGGTCATTGCACTGCCTTTTCAAATTGAAATTTGGGCGTTCTTCTTGGAATCGTTATTTATGGCGATTTATTTGTACGCAGCGGACCGTCTGCCAGCGGTGCTGCGGATTATGTCCGTTATTTTTGTGGCGATTGGGGCGACGGCTTCTGCAATCTTGATTACAGACGCGCACGCATTCATGAACACGCCGACCGGATTCCGCTTGGAAAATGGGAAGTTGTTCGACATTCATCCATGGGAAGCTGTATTTAACCCAAGTTTTCGAATTACAGCGATGCATGTCGTGGTAACAGCTTATATGACCGGGGCGTTCGCTATTGTGGCGATGGCGGCGTTCAAGCTGCTGCGGAAAGGAATCAGTGAGCGAGAGCAGGTCTATCATCGTAAAGCGCTGCGAATGGGGCTTGTAATGGGTACTGTAATGGCGGTACTTACGATGGTAAATGGCCATGAGACGGCACAGATGCTGCATCATTATTTACCTGAAAAACTTGCTGCAGCTGAAGGGTTGTTTGAGACGACAACGCATGCACCGCTTACAATTGGTGGATTTACGGATGAGAAGACGCAGTCAGTCAAATGGGGCATTGAGCTGCCGGGCATGTTATCTTTTTTGGCAGGCAATCGATTTGATACGGAAGTGAAAGGACTCAACGATTTTCCGCGTGAGAATTGGCCGCCTTTAATGATTCATACACTCTTTAATGGGATGGTTGGGATCGGTAGTTTGTTGCTTGTCTTGGGTGCTGCGGGCATCCTGCATCTGTGGCTGCGCAAGCAGCATTTTCCAAAGTGGGTACTGCAAATATTCGTGGTTACGGGGCCACTGGCGATGCTTGGAATTGAGACGGGATGGATTTTTGCGTGCACGGGTCGCCAGCCTTGGATTATTTATCATGTGCAGCGTACGAAAGATGCAGCTGTACATTCGAATTCGCTGGGTGTGTTGTTCGCGTTGTTTGTCGGTTTGTACGTATTTTTACTACTGCTGACGATTTTTGTGATGCGCTTTTACTTCCGCAGGCATCCGGTAAGCAAGGAAATTCAAGGGTAAGGGTAGGGAGATGTCATGTTGGGACTTCAGTTTACCGATACGGAGATTGCAATCACGATCGTATGGGTGTTCTTGTTCGCCTATTCGATTCTAGGCTCGATTGATTTCGGAACAGGTTTCTGGGCGATGGTGTATGGGAAGAAGGGCGACACGCGGGCAGCAGGGATTGCGAATCGCTACTTGTCTCCCGCTTGGAAAATAACGAATGTGTTCCTTGTGCTGCTCGTTGTCGCATTAGCTGGCTTTTTCCCAATGGCGATCTATACAGTGGCTTCGGTTCTCGTACTGCCAGTCGGGCTCGTATTAATTCTGCTGACGATACGAAGTTCTTTGCTGGTCTATGCGTATTCGGTCAAAGAGTATAGTGGCTTACTCAGACAAGTATCGGGGATTACGGGTCTCTTGATTCCGGGACTACTCGTCAGCGTATTGCCAGCGACTTTAGGTGGTTTTATTCACATGGTGGACGGGCATCCAGTTTTGGATTACGGTGCACTGTTAACGAATCCGACGCTGTATGCCCATTTAGCATTTGGGTTATCGACAGAGCTGTTTTTATCGGCAATGTTTCTAGCGGATTATGCGCGTGAGGGCGAGGATGAACAGACGTATTTGGTGTATCGCAAGCTTGCGCTGAAGCTAGGGCCGATTAATCTAGTGACAGCTGTTTTAACTGTATTTACGATGGTACCAGCTGCTGATTGGGTAGTGAAAGCATTCGCGGATCAATGGCTTTGGTTCTCGTTATCGATCCTAGCCTTTGCTCTGGGCTATACGATGATGCAATGGAAGGATCGAAAAGGTCGGTTGGGTCGTCCGAGAATCGCGATTTTGCTTGTTATCTTGCAGTACGGGCTTGCGAGTCTTGCGTATGGCAAGGCACATATGCCGTATCTCATATACCCGTATTTAACGTTTGAGCAGGGGTTGACGAATACGACGATGCTGCATGCCTTGTTCATCAGTTACATCGTATCTTCGCTTATTTTGTTTCCTGTTTTTGTTATATTTTGGCGCCTATTCCTCAAGGACAAGCGTTACATCAGGCAGGATGAAGGATAATAAAGTTTTATAAAAATGGACAAGTTATCCAAAAATTAGATTGACAAAATATTTCGACCAATGCTAGAATTCGGAACATAGCTGGTTTAATCCAAAAACGAAAGGTGGGTATTCGATGTTAATCATCATCAACAAAGCAGATAAACTTCAAAAAAAATTCATCGAAAAAGCAACCCGTCCTTCGGAGCAGCCAATCGGCTTCTAACTGAACTCACATATCGGACGCAGTGTTGCTTGTAATAGGGGACGCTGCGTTTTTTATATTTATATGGATCGCTTGAAGTGAAGTGAAATTCCAAATTATGGTAATTTCTCGAAAACTTGGAGGATACATATGGATAAAGACGTATCGTAACCATGCGATACGTCTTTTTTTGTAGTTAAGAATCCATATGCGAAGTTAGAAACGTAGGCTGCCTGATGGCGGGTAATGAGAGAATGAAGCACGGGGGAGTGAATATATTGTTTGACGTGTTAGGGAAGTTAAGTTGGTATTTTAAACAAGAATGGAAAAGGTACACGATTGCGATCACATTTCTGATCTTGGCAGGTGTGCTTGAGGTCATACCTCCGAAATTAGTCGGGCTTGCAATTGATGATATTCAGTTCGGCACGATGACGGGCGAGAAGCTTGCGGTCTACATGGGAGTGGGTGCGCTGCTCATTATCTCGATATATGTCGTAACGTTTGTCTGGTTTATGAAGCTGTTCGGTGGTGCATTTCTCGTGGAACGGACGCTCCGTTCGCGCTTTATGTCACACCTGTTACGAATGACACCGACTTTCTATGAACGTAACCGGACAGGGGATTTGATGGCAAGAGCGACGAATGACCTTCGTGCAGTGTCGATTACAGCAGGTTTTGGTATTCTCACTTTGGTTGATTCATCCGCATTTTTGCTCGTCATTCTGGTGACGATGGCTTATATGATTTCATGGAAATTAACGTTGGCAGCGCTTCTGCCTCTGCCACTTATGGCAATTGCGATGCAAAAATTCGGTTCGATTCTGCATTCACGTTTTATGGTTGCACAAGATTCCTTCGGTACGATGAATGATGCGGTACTAGAATCCGTAGCGGGTGTTCGCGTCGTGCGCGCTTATGTGCAAGAGAAGGCAGATGAAGCCCGATTTGAAGAACTGACACAAGATGTATACCGGAAAAATACAGCTGTTGCAAAGATCGATTCATTATTTGATCCGACGATTAAGATTCTCGTAGGTTGCTCATATTTGATTGGTTTAGGTTATGGAGCCTATCTGGTCTTCCACAATGAAATTACACTGGGAGAGCTTGTATCGTTCAACGTATACCTCGGGATGCTTATCTGGCCGATGTTCGCAATGGGTGAACTTATGAACGTCATGCAGCGCGGTGGAGCTTCACTAGATCGGGTGAATGAGACGCTTGCTTACAAACCAGATGTGGCAGATCGTGATCATACAGAGAAACTGGATGAACCGGGACAGCTTGCATTTAACAATGTGACGTTCCGTTATCCAACTTCGGAAGTGGATAATTTGCAGCAGATTAACTTTAAGTTGGAACGCGGAGAAACATTGGGGATTGTCGGACGGACAGGATCGGGGAAAACAACCTTGATCAAGCAAATCTTACGTGAATACCCGATGCCCAATGGTCAGATTACTTTAGCGGGTAAATCAATTGACCAGCTTGCCATGGACCAATTGTTAGGCTGGGTTGGATACGTCCCGCAAGACAGTACATTGTTCTCGAAGACGATGCGTGAGAATATTCTTTTTGGTAAGAAAGATGCGACAGAAGATGAAGTCATGCATGCACTGGAGCTTGCTTCATTTGCTCAAGATATCCATGTACTGCCGCAGGGCATCGAAACACTTGTTGGAGAAAAGGGTGTTGCTCTCTCAGGTGGACAAAAGCAGCGGGTATCCCTTGCTCGGGCATTCATTGCCGATCCAGAGATTTTACTTCTCGATGATGCTATGTCTGCGGTTGATGCACGAACAGAGGCGAAGATTATTACGAACATTCGCCGCGAACGCACAGGCAAGACAACGATGATCGTGACGCACCGTTTGTCGGCTGTGCAGCATGCTAGCCGTATTGTGGTGATTGATGAAGGACGGATTATCGAAGAGGGTACGCATGAAGAGCTGATTAAGCTGGGCGGATGGTACAAAGAACAATATGAACGCCAACAGGCGGAAGCCGATTTAGGCTAGGGGAGAAGGTGAACGAGAATATGGGAGTAGGACGTAGGTTATGGCGATATGCCTTATTGTATAAAAAGAGCTTTATTCTGTCCTTGGTTATGCTAGCGATCACAGTAGCTGCTGAGCTAACCGGACCGTTTATTGCAAAAACGATGATTGATACACATATTCTAGGTATCGAGAAAAAATGGTATGAAGTGACGAATCCAAGCAGCAGCTCGGCCTCCTATGATGTGAGTTTCAGAGATGGCAAGGAGTATAAGAAGGAGGATTACTTTGCGGTAAACGAACCTCGTGGTCAAGAAGCACGCGTACTCCAAGTAGGGCGTCAGTTCGTACTCATTGAAAGTGCACTTGCAAGTGATGGTGCACGTACGATTAGTGGAGATACTTTGGTAGTAACGAAAGGGGATCAACAAACCCAGTACCCGGCAAAAATACTGACAGGGTCGGAGTTGTTTCGTTTCTATCAACCTGAGATTCGAGGAATGATACAATTAATTCTCATCTATCTGGGATTACTGGTCGTTGCTTCTGTGTTTCAATTTGGTGAAAAATATGTGATGCAAACGTCTGCAAATCGAGTGATTCAGCGCATGCGCGGCGATGTTTACAAGCAAATTCACCGGATGCCGATCAATTACTTTGATAACTTGCCGGCAGGTAAAGTGGTATCGCGTGTGACGAATGATACCGAAGCGGTCAAAGACTTGTTCGTAACCGTATTGGCACAGTTCTTCTCAGGATCGATCTACATGATTGGGATTATCGGAGCGTTATTCGTATTAGATTACAAGCTGGGGCTTGCTAGTATGGTGTTAATTCCAATTTTGTTCGTGTGGATTGTGGTATATCGTAAATTTGCGAGTAAGTATAACCGTGTGATTCGTTCGCGTCTTAGTGATATGAATGGAATGCTTAACGAATCTATTCAAGGGATGCCGATTATTCGTGCTTTCCGTCGCAACAAAGAGACGAAGCAAGAGTTTGAGGAATTGAACGAGGACTACTACAAGCATCAGAGAAAAATGCAAAAGCTCAATTCCTTGACTTCACATAACTTAGTCGGGGTACTGCGTAACGGTGCATTTGTATTGTTAATTTGGTATTTTGGCGGCGCCTCATTAGGTGTAGGCACTATTATTTCAGTGGGTGTCTTATATGCATTTATCGATTACTTGAACCGCTTGTTCCAACCGATTGTGGGTATGGTAAACCAACTTGCAACACTGGAATCATCCTTGGTTTCAGCTGAACGTGTATTTGAGTTGATGGATCAAGAAGGTACGGATGTGGCAGAAGGGAAGCTTCCTCGTTATAAAGGTAATGTTGCCTTCGATCAGGTATCCTTTGCTTACATCGAAGAGGATTACGTGCTGAAGAATATTTCTTTTGAGGCGAGACAAGGACAGACGGTTGCACTTGTTGGGCATACAGGTTCAGGGAAAAGCTCGATTATGAACTTGTTGTTCCGCTTCTATGATGTAAACAAGGGTACTGTAACGATTGATGGGATGGATGTTAAAGACATTCCAAAACAATTGCTGCGACAACATATGGGAATTGTACTGCAGGACCCGTTCCTGTTCACAGGAACGATTGCGAACAATGTTAGCTTGAATGATCCTTCGATTACGCGAGAGAGAGTAGACGCGGCGCTGACAGCCGTTGGTGCACAGCGTGTGCTGAATAACTTACCGAAAGGATTTGATGAACCTGTTATTGAAAAAGGAAGCACGCTTTCCGCTGGACAGCGTCAGATTATTTCATTCGCTCGCGCACTTGCTTTCGATCCTGCGATTCTGATCCTGGATGAAGCAACAGCGAGCATAGATACAGAGACAGAAGCCGTCATTCAAGATGCGCTAGAAGTATTGAAAAAGGGAAGAACGACGTTTATTATCGCACATCGTCTCTCCACCATTCGAAGTGCAGATCAAATTCTCGTCTTGCACCGTGGGGAAATTGTAGAACGTGGTAACCATGAGGAATTAATGGCACAACGTGGACGTTATTTCAACATGTATCAACTGCAGCAAGGGCAAGGAGTTCAAGTGCCTGCTTCATCCAATGTGGCTGTACCGGTTGAATAAAGTGAGCTCTCGTATATCGGAATAAACAAGGAAAAAGCAACGATCATTGGCGTTTGTGCCAACGTTCGTTGCTTTTATTGTTATTTATTTGTCTTAAATCGAGTCGTCATTTCTTGCAAATTTTGCGCCATCTGTGCCATTTCTGTTAAAGCAGAATTGACTTCATCTAGCATAGCAAGCTGCGATTCGGATGCTTCTGCTACATTTTTGATACTCGAATTGGACTGTACAGAAATGCTCTCCATCTGATGAAGGGAGGCTGTGATTTGTTCACTGCTTGCGGACATCTCTTCCGAAGCGGCAGACACTTCTTGCATCTGATTGGCAACATGTTCGACACGTTGAAGAATGTCCTCGAAAGCATGTCCAACTTCTTCCATAATGGATGTGCCGGCGTCTACCACTTGATTGCCTCTTGTCATAGTGACGGCAGCTTGATTACTATCCTTTTGTATGGATTGGATCAAGGAGACAATTTCCTTAGCAGATTGACTGGATTGCTCTGCGAGCTGTCTCACTTCGTTCGCAACAACCGCGAAGCCTTTACCGTGTTCCCCAGCTCTTGCGGCTTCAATAGCTGCGTTGAGTGCAAGTAAATTGGTTTGTGTCGCAATGTTGGAAATCACCTGCACGATTTTTCCAATTTCGTTAGTGCGATTACCTAATTGTTTTACAACTGTCGATGATTCATAAACGGCTGCACGGATGGCAGCCATTTGCTCAATCGCTTGCTGAATGGATGTGTTGCCTTCGTTTGCTTTATGAGCAGCATCGACTGATGATTCTAGCACGTTCGAGGAAAATTCAGCAATCCGTTGAATCCCGATTGCAACTTCTTCCATGGAGCGTACGCTTTCTTGTGCATTCAATAATTGTAAGTTAGCACCTTCCGAAACTTGGTGAACATCGGACGCGACCTGCTTATATACAACGGCGGATTGCTGAGCACCTGCAAGCATTTCTTCTGTACTTGCCGATAATGTTTCCGCATTCGTGCTAATATTAGTAATAATCTCCCTTTGTGCGTCAATCATTAGGTTGAAGTCATTTGTAAGCTTACCAAGCTCATCGTCAGATACATAAGTGCCTCGTATGGTTAGATCACCTTGTTGTGCTTTTTTCATCAAGGCTTCAATTTCATGAATCGGCTTTTTGATGATTTGAATAATAAAGTAACCTGTTACAATACAGATAGCTAAGCATAGACACCAAATGATAACACTCCAAATGGATGAGCGTTGTAAGTCATCCTTGTTGCTCTCATAGAAAGCTTTTGCATCCTCTTGGTTGTATTGTGTGATCGTTGTTAATGCCTTGATCATCTCATTGCGAAGGGGCTGTACATTTGTAGAGAAGAGTGCATAAGCAATGTCTTCTTTATTTTGTAGAGACATATCATTATACTTCTTGATTTGAACTTGACTGGCTTCCAGCTTGGCTTTGTAAATATCCATTTGTTCTTTTACACGATCTGTCATCGGAAGGGCTTCGAATTGCTTCTGCGCTTCTTGGCTGTCCGCAATATGAGCATCAATCTTTTGTAAGCTTGCTTGTTTTTTCGCCGTTTCTGTTAACGATCTAAGCTCTAATTCAAAATAATCAATCTTGGCATTGTTATATAAAATTTTAGAGATAAGATCATTCGGTACTAACTTTTCTAAATACATCGCTTTGGAGTTATTTCCGATAGATTGTATCGAGATATAACTAGCAATACTAATGATCGCCATGAAAACAAGAGATAATCCGAGCAGTAAGTAAATTTTGACTGATACTTTTAGATTCTTTAAAAGATTCATTATTCTCATTTTACATTCTCCTTAATAAATTCTGACAAAAACTCGTGTAAGCTGACGTGTTGTGACTGATTTTATATAAAATATCCCCCTTTTTCTAACAGTTTAAGTCGATATTGTCATTAAATGTGTGTAAGTTTATATGTAAGAATAAATGTATATTAACTATAATACGGAAAGGAAACAATACTTGACTTAAGGGCCGATTTGAGCATGAAAATAAATCCTCTTAAGGGCTAAACTTGAAGTCATCTAGCAAATCGAGCATAATCGAAAAAAAGTCATCTATTTTTGCAACACGTAAAGGAGTTTACTATGCGAATTAACAAATATATTGCGGAAACAGGCATATGCTCGCGCCGTGAGGCAGACCGCTTGATCGAATCCCACAGCGTGACGATTAACGGAGAAGTGGCACAGTTAGGATCCGTTATTGAACCAGGTGATGTTGTGAAGGTAAAAGGCAAGCGAATCGGTGAGCGTCCCGATTACGTGTATATTGCCTTGAACAAACCAACGGGCATTACATCGACAACAGAGCGTCATATTCGGGGTAACATCATTGATTTTGTGAATCATCCTGAACGAATCTTCCCAATTGGACGACTGGATAAAGATTCAGACGGTTTAATTCTGCTCACGAATGATGGGGATATCGTCAATGAGTTATTGCGTGCAGAGAATAATCATGAAAAAGAATACGTCGTCACGTTAGATCGTGCCTACTCCCCAAGCTTTGTACGTGGGATGTCTTCAGGGGTGCGTGTACTGGGGCAAATGACAAAGCCTTGCAAAGTCATTCCTGTGGATGATTACACCTTTCGAATTGTATTGACACAAGGACTAAATCGTCAGATTCGCCGCATGTGCAGTGCATTTGGATTTTCTGTTCGTAAATTACGGCGTGTACGGATTATGAATATTAACTTAGGCAACCTGCGCACAGGTCAGTGGCGAGATTTGACTGCTTCTGAATTGGACGAGCTTTTTCGTGACCTGAATTATAAGCAGTAATGAATTAAAAAATAATTTTGAAATCTTTGCGTAAGCATAGTAACTTTTACCAAGAACCCTTCGTCTATAGATCTGAAGTTAAAATTGGATGATTGAATGAGGAGGCCGATTTTGTTGAAGTTATTAAAAATGGTTGGCACTACGGCAATTGCATCAACGTTATTGTTTACTTCTGTATCAGGGGTACTCGCAGCATCACCCTCTGCGCCTATTAACACCGTACAGATAACGAATACTTCGTCAGCGAAAGTTTCTTCTAATGACGATTCCAACATAAAGACGAAGATTTCTAAAGAAGAGGCAATCGCTATCGCGAAGAAAGTCATTGAAATCCCGGAAGGTTATACCCTGGAGTCCGTCAATCTAAATGAAGGATGGAATGGCTCATATGAGCGCAGTGTATGGCATGTGAACTACAGCAAACGGGTAGGCTCGAGGTATTTTGGAAGTGTCAATTATTCCGTTGACGCTAACACGGGCCGTGTACTGAATTTGGGGCAATATGAGAATGATCCAGACCGTAAGCCAACTTTCCCTCCTAAGGTTGACTTCAAAGCGGGAAAAGAGATTGCTGCTAAATGGATTGCGAAAATGAATGCAAAAGAGCAGAGTCAATTACAATACAATGCACAATCCGACGACGACCAACGTTCACCGCTTAATGGCGATGCACATTACGGTTATACGTTTGTTCGTACCATTAATGGGGTAAAGTTCCCACAGGATTTCGTTCAAATTTCGGTCAATGGTGATGGTCAAGTCGTCAATTACTCATTCAACTGGAACGATAAAGCGAAGTTTGAGAATAAAGGCACATTAATTTCCGTTGAAGCAGCTAAAAAAGCGTTCAGAGACAAGATGACGCCGGAGTTGTTCTATCAGATTCCTTTTCAAGCACAAGTGAAGAAACCCTACATTGGTTACAACATTAATCCCGTTATACTAGATGCGAATACGGGTGAAGTGTGGAATAACGGATCGGTTAACATTCCTGAACCCAATAAAAAGCCGATTACAGATAAGCCGCTAGGGGACAAACCTGCAGGTAAACTGAGCCTAAGCAAGGAAGAAGCGGCAGCGAAAATAAAGGCTGCTTTCAAAATGCCGGATGGTATGGTGCTGCAAAATGGGTCTTACAATGAGAACTTGAATGATCAAACCGGTGAAATGGTGGGCAGCTGGAATTTAAGTTGGGGTGTGCCTGTCGATAAATCCGATAAAATTCGTTTTCCAGGCGGTAATGGGATTTGGGCGCAAATCAATGCAAAGACAGGCGAGATCATCAATTACAATCTCAATGTGCAAAGTTATGACCCAGTAACTGGAAAACCATTGCCTTATGATACGAAAGTGACGATTGAGGAAGCGAAGAGTAAAGCCATTGATTTGGTCAAAAAACAAGTCCCTTATTACACCCATGAATTGATCCTTTCCACGCTAAATGAAGAAATCGTAACGATTCAATCGGAAGGTTCCCCTAAACCTGTGACAGATCAGCGTATGTATGAGCTAGATTTCAAACATGTGAGCGATGGTGTGAATGTTGGTCACAATAACGTACATGTGTCCATTGATAAGGAAACTGGCGATATCGTAAATTACTACAACAACATGAACATGACGAATTTCCCTAATAAGAAGCCGACGGTGATTTCGGTAGACAAAGCAAAGGATATCTTGTTCTCCCAATATGATGTAGAACTTGTGTATGTACAACCTTGGGAAAATATCCCTGGCATGCCTTATGAAAAGTATAAAATGATGTTGGCTGCTGGTGAGAGGATGCCAGTTAATCAGAAATCAGAGGCTAAAGAAGCAAAGCTTGTGTACCAGCTTACGAATAAATACCAACGTGAATCTTATTACCTGGATGCCGTCAATGGAACTTGGAAGAATAGCTCTACAGGTGAACTCGTGACACTAGAGAAAGTAAAAGTAACCGATATTGAGAGTCATTGGGCAAAAAATGCGCTCCAGCTCATGCTTGATTATCAAGCACTCGACGTAAAGGATGGCAAAGTAAATCCGGATGCTTCCATTACGAAGGGCGAGATGGTGAAGATGCTAGTTACAGCGATGAACGGTGGTAATATGTACTTCGGTTCAGAGATGATGACTCGTCAGGCATCCTTCAAAGACGTCTCCAATGGTAACCGCTACTTTGCTTATGTTGAAACTGCATTGGACCGTCGTCTCATCGATAAAGATGAAAATTTCAACCCCGATCAGAAGATGACTCGTGAAGAAATGGCGCAGCTCATTACGCGAGGTCTTGGACTTAAGAAGCTGTCTCAGTATGAATCGATGTTTAACAAAGACTTTACAGATCGTGCCGAAGTCAAGGCACCTGGTGGGGCTGCGATCATTGTAGGTCTTGGAATAATGACGCTTAATGACAATAAATTCAATCCACATGATGAGGTATCTCGTGCACAAGCAGCAAGCGCATTCTATCGATTCCTCCAGACACGCCCGATTATCCAAGATAACATCATGTACTAGTGCATTAGAATAATAGATTCATCTTAAATAAAGGGAGTGTTACCAATTACTGGTTAGCACTCCCTTCATTGTGTAGAAATAATAAGTTTTTTTTAAGATTATCGATTAAAGCGCTTCCTACTGACCGTTGGTTATACTATAATGTGTTTGTATAGAGGAAATGTTTTGTGAGCTACATAATTTTAACACTATTGTGAAATCATAGTGGTAGCGTGCAAAACATCCATATCATTTTTGGAGGTCGAAGTTCATGAAAAAGTTTTTTAATGTATCCGTTTTATTAGTGCTTGTCTTTTCATTAGCACTTATGGGTTGTGGCGGAAAGACTGCTGCTCCAAGCACAGAGAAACCGGCAGCAACTGAAGCGCCGAAAAGCGACAACAAAGGAAAAGATTTCAAAGTTGGTATGGTGACTGACGTTGGTGGGGTTAACGATAAGTCCTTTAACCAAAGCGCATGGGAAGCTCTTCAATTAGTTCAAAAAGAAACTGGCGCTTCCGCTAAATATTTGGAAAGTAAATCCGAAGCTGATTTTGCGACAAACATGAATCAATTCGTAAAAGGTAGCTACAACTTAACTTGGGGTATTGGCATGTTGCTTGATAAAGCTGTTGAAGCTGCAGCTAAACAAGATCCTAATGCTAAACTTGCAATTGTTGATAATGTTGTAAACTTACCAAACGTACAGTCTGTTAACTTTGCTGAGCAAGAAGGATCTTTCTTGGTTGGTGTAGTTGCTGCTAAAACAACTAAAACTAAAAAAGTTGGTTTCGTTGGCGGTATGAAAATTCCAGTTATCTCCCGTTTCCACGCTGGTTTCGTAGCTGGTGTTAAAGCAGTTGACCCTAGCGTTGAAGTTCTTGTTAACTATGCGGGTGACTTCGGTAAGCCGGACGTAGGTAAAGCAGCAGCAGCAAGTATGTACAACAGCGGTGCTGATATTATCTTCCACGCAGCTGGTGGTACAGGTAACGGCGTATTTAACGAAGCTAAAGACCGTTTGAAAGCTGGTAAAAAAGTATGGGTTATCGGTGTAGATAAAGACCAATCCATCGAATTCGGTGCTGATGTAACTCTTACATCCATGATTAAGCGCGTAGACGAAGCTGTACACAAAATTACAAAAGATACAATGGATGGTAAATTCCAAGGCGGTACGAATACAGTTCTAGGCTTGAAAGACAAAGGCGTAGGCATTTCTGAGACTTCCAGAAAAACTCTTCCTGCTGATGTTGTTAAATTAGTAGATGAGTATGCAGCTAAAATTGTTAGCGGCGAAATTAAAGTACCAACTGAAGTGAAGTAATTCATCTCGAAATCTGGTAAGATAATAGAGTACATGGAGAAAGGGCTAGTTTAACATGAACTAGCCCTTTCTTCGGTTCATGATGTAGAATTTATTTGCATTACTCGTAAATTCTAAGTATCAACCTAAGAGTTCAAGTAAATGTATGGCAGGTGAAAAAAATGAGTGTTGAAAACCCAGTAGTTGAGTTAGTAGGCATTACGAAGCGTTTTCCAGGGATTGTGGCCAATGATTCGATTTCTCTAAAGTTACGTAAAGGGGAAATTCATGCCCTACTTGGAGAAAATGGTGCAGGAAAGTCGACGCTCATGAATGTTGTGTTCGGGCTGTATCAGCCAGATGAAGGACACATCGAGATGGATGGCAAGAAGGTTCTCATTGACTCTCCGAATAAAGCAATTGAGCTTGGAATCGGAATGGTGCACCAACACTTTAAGCTCGTTCAACCGTTTACGGTAACGGAGAATATTGTGCTTGGGATGGAACCGAAGAAAGGTATCAAAATCGATTATCGTACGGCAGCTGAGAAAGTTCGTAAACTCTCTGAGCAGTATGGCCTTGATATCGATCCGCATGCAAAGATTGAAGATATTTCTGTTGGAATGCAACAACGTGTTGAAATTGTGAAAACGCTGTATCGAGGTGCGGACGTCTTAATTTTTGATGAGCCGACAGCAGTACTGACTCCTCAAGAGATCATAAAATTGATGGAAATTATGAAGCAGCTGGTGAGTGAAGGAAAGTCCATCATCTTAATTACACACAAACTGAAAGAAATTATGACAATCGCAGATACGGTGACCATTATTCGCCGTGGTAAGGTGATTGATTCCGTTAAGAAATTAGAGACAAACCCGCAAGAGCTGGCTGAGAAAATGGTTGGTCGTCATGTATCGTTCCGTACTGAGAAAAAACCGCCATCACCGAAGCATACGGTGCTGCAGGTCCATGATCTATCCTATAAAAATCATCAAGGTGTTAATGTCCTAAATGGCTTATCGTTTGAGGTAAAAGCAGGAGAAATTTTGGGTATTGCAGGGGTAGATGGCAATGGCCAAAGTCAATTGATTGAAGCTTTAACTGGACTTCGCAAAGTAAATAGTGGTGAAATATCGCTAAACGGTAAAAATATTACAAACCGCACACCGCGTCATATCTCGGAATCGGGTATTTCTCATATTCCTGAGGATCGACACAAGCACGGGCTTGTTCTTGACTTCACCGTAAGTGAGAACATGGTGCTTGATACGTACTTCTACCCGCAGTTTACTAAGAACGGCATGTTGGATTACAAGGCCATCGATAAGAATGCGGAGAAGCTTGTAAAGCAATATGATGTACGTACACCGAGTATATACAACGAAGCTCGTTCTCTGTCTGGGGGAAATCAGCAGAAGGCGATTATTGCACGTGAGATTGAACGTAACCCTGATCTAGTCATAGCAGCCCAGCCTACACGTGGTCTGGATGTGGGTGCGATTGAATTTGTGCATAAACAACTTATTGAGCAGCGTGACCAGGGTAAAGCCGTATTGTTAATTTCATTTGAATTGGATGAAATTTTGAATGTATCGGACCGAATTGCTGTTATTTACGAAGGTAAAATCGTAGGTGAAGTGCTGCCGCAAGAAACGACAGATCAAGAATTAGGCTTAATGATGGCGGGCAGCCGCCGCAGCGAAGGAGGGGAAACAGTTGGATCGACTGATTAGATTTATTGCGAAAGATTCCCTGGTTATTCCTTTAGTTGCCATCGTAATGGGGCTCTTAACGGGTGCAGTTGTTATGCTAATTGGCGGATATAACCCAATTACTGCTTATGGAGCGCTATTCTCGCGTGTATTCGGGAATATGTATGACTTTGGTGAAACATTGCGTCAAATTGCACCTTTAATCCTCACTGGGTTATCGGTTGCGTTCGCATTTCGGACAGGACTATTCAACATTGGTGCTGAAGGTCAATTCATCTTGGGTATGACTGGTGCTACGTTTATTGGTATTAAATTTGGTTTGCCATGGTACGTCCATGCACCACTTGCAATTCTTGTTGGTGCGCTTCTTGGAGGTTTGTGGGGAGCTCTAGTGGGTTGGTTAAAAGCGAAGCGTGGCGTGAATGAGGTTATTAGCTCCATCATGTTAAACTGGGTTGCGCTATATTTAGCTAACTATATCGTAGGTCGTTTCTTGCTTGAGCCGGGACAACAGCGTTCCAGCGATATTCAAGCAACGGCTAGCATTCGCATTGACTGGTTATCGGAGATGTTCGGTAACGCTCGTATTCACTGGGGGATCTTTATCGCGCTGCTAGCTGCACTTGTATTCTATATTATTTTATGGAAAACAAAGCAAGGGTATGAACTTCGTGCGGTAGGTTTAAACCGCAATGCGGCTGAGTATGCGGGTATGAACGTAAACCGTAACGTCATCAAAGCCATGTTTATCGCAGGTATTTTTGCCGGTCTTGCAGGAACGTTCGAGACGCTTGGTGTATTCCAATCCCAATCGATCTCTGCCGCATTCCCTGGCTATGGCTTAGATGGTATTGCCGTTTCTCTTCTTGGCGCGAATAACCCAATTGGTGTTATTTTAGCCGCGGTATTGTTCGGTGCTTTAAGTTACGGTTCGGCAGGTATGCACTTTGCTGCAGATGTGCCGCCAGAAATTATTCGTGTTGTTATTGGTGCGGTTATTTTCTTCGTAGCTGCACAAGGTATTGTAAAGTGGGTTGTTGCACCAATTTATTTCAAGCGCAAAAAAGATGAGAGGGTGGTATAGATGCAAGTGCTTGATCTGCTAGGTCAGACGATCAATACGACACTCGTGTTCTCCACTGCTTTGATTCTTGCTGCGTTAGGTGGTATTTTTTCAGAGCGTTCTGGTGTCGTTAATATTGGACTTGAAGGTTTAATGGTGGCAGGGGCATTTGGTTCTGCTATTGCTACACTTTATGCTGAACATAGTGGTCTGGGTATGATGTCCCCTTATATTGGACTCATCGCAGCTATTGTGCTTGGTGTGGCTTTCTCTTGGATACATGCTGTTGCGTCCATTCGGTTTAAAGCCAATCAGGTTGTCAGCGGTGTCGTTATTAACTTCCTTGCTGTCGGTGTTACACTTTACTTGGTAAAACTTCTATTTAATGGTGCTGGTCAAACAGATACGATTGAGCATGTTTTCAGTAAACTGTACATCCCAGGACTATCGGATATTCCGTTTATCGGTCAAGTATTCTTTAATGCTTATCCGACAACTTACTTAGCTGTCATTCTTGTGGCAGTTACGTTCTACGTGCTATACAAAACGCCATTTGGTCTACGTCTTCGTGCAGTCGGAGAACATCCGAGTGCTGCCGATACAGTAGGTGTTAAGGTACTTCGCATGCGTTATATCGGCGTATTGCTCTCAGGTGCTCTTGCTGGATTAGGTGGCGCGACAATTACGCTGACAACAACAAGTGCGTTCTCGCACAATACGATTTCAGGCCAAGGTTTTATCGCGCTTGCCGCGTTAATCTTTGGTAAATGGCATCCAATTGGTGCATTCGGTGCTGCCTGCTTCTTCGGCTTCTCACAAGCGATTAAAGACCTTGTGCAGAACTACGGATTATCTGAAAGCATTCCGGCTGAATTGATCTACATGCTGCCGTATATTCTTACGATCTTGGTACTTGCTGGAGCAGTAGGACGCGCGAATGCGCCGTCTGCACTCGGGGAACCTTATGATCCAGGTAAACGTTAGGCATTCAGCTATGCAGTAAATAATTGAACCTCTGTTTTTCGCTTCGGCGAGGACAGAGGTTTTTGTTTTAGTGCAAAAATATTTTAAATAATAAAATAATAGAATTGACGCATGAAGCAGACTCATGGATAATAATAAAAACCTCACTATTTAGGGGAATCATGGAAAAAATGTTAGTCCATGAAGGCCTATGAAGTCAGGTGGTATAAAATCATGGGAGGTTGTTTGATTTGGCTTTTTGTGCAAAATGTGGTCAAAAATTAGCAGAAGGGGAGGTTCACGTATGTAATGAAGTAGCGGCGTCGGCATCACATACTGGACCGGCTGCTTCGACACAGGCCAATCCGATTATGGAAGATCTGACACGTGCGGTTAAGCAGATTGATGGGAATGTGGTTCTCACACTTTTGAAAAATCCACAACAGGGGCTGAAGCTCCAGCCATCCAAAGATTTGATGTATGGATTGCTAGGGATAGCAGCTTCCTTAATCGGATTCTTGATCTGGGCATTCATCATGCAAAATAAAATCGAGGAGTTTTTCGGAAAAACTTTTGGTAATCTCATGATGTTAATGGGTGGTGGTAGGGCACCATCATTTGGTAGTGGAATCGCTTGGAAGTTGTTCTTAATGGGTCTGCTTTCTATTATTGCTTTCTTGGGTGCGATCTACATAATCGGAAATTGGATTGGAAGTAAGAAGCTAAGTGTGACAGAAGTTGTTGTACGGCTAGGCGGGATGCAGCTGACAACGGGTGCAGGGTTCGTAGTCGTCGGCCTCTTTACCCTGATCAATGTGAGTATCGGAATGTCTCTAATGTTGATCTTGTTATTGTCCACTCTACTGTGGACTGTCATGGGTGCGAATCAAATGTATGAAATTTCAGAAGATCGTAGAATTTCTTTTATTACGTTAACGATTGCTTTGTATGGAATTGTGCTCAGTCTTTTGATGAAAATCTTGATGTAAGAGAAGTTACAAACCTTTTCCGCTAGATGGGAAAAGGTTTTTTTATTGACGATACTCAGTTGGTGATTGATTATACATACGTCTGAATTGTTTGGAGAAGTAAAGGCCATCACGAAAACCAACGGAAAATGCAATCTGCTCAACCGTTAATTGCTTACGCTCTCGAAGTAACCGGCGTGCATGATCGAGTCGCAAGTGAAGTAGGAAAGTGACGGGGGTTACACCTGTCTGCTCTTTAAATAGGCGGGAGAGATAGGCGCGGTTATAACCAAGCCCTTCTGCCATCGTCTCGATGGTAATCTCTTCTGCATACTGGGTGGATAAGTATCGAAGTGCCTGACGGACGACGTCTGTACCAGGAGGCGGGGCTGGTTGCTCAGCAGCCTGCTCGCTTGAAAGCAATGTACCATACGAAGCAAGAATAAGATGTAAGCTGCTAGCGGCTTCCAAAGGAGCAAAAGGATTTCTTTCTCGGAATACCGTGAATATGCGTTTAAATAAGACAGCTATGCGATTATAATTATTTCCTTTACGTGAGACGGGATGCTCGGGTGTGAGCCCAACTGCATGCAAAATATCGCTAAAGTTCGAGCTGCGAAAGGCGATCCATCGATAATGCCAGGGCTCGCTTGGATCTGCAGAATACGTGACAAGCTGATCCGGTTCAATGAGGAAGCTGTCACCTGCTTGTAAGCTATAGGTATGTCCTGCGCATGTATAGGTTCCTTTACCGGATAAGACAACATGCAGCAAGTAGTAATCAATCAGCTTAGGCCCGAGTGTATGACCAGGTTTCGTCTGACTCTCACCAGCAAATAAAACGATAGGATCGACAGACAAATCTGGATTGGGGTTTGAAGCGACCACATAGGTATAAGCGGGTAGGGGTAGAGACATGAGGGAATACACCTCCAAATAAAGAATAGCACCCATTAATAGTATAGCTTCCAAGGTCACATTTTTCCATGTGAAGATAACAAGATTCCATTGGGGATTAGGAATGAAAGCGATATACTGAGATTAAGAAATAATAGTGAAATGATGGGGATTTAAGAGGAGGCGTTGGTAGGTGGATGTGAAATTGATCGAGCAGCTGAAAGAACGTTTTATCGAAATACATGGGGGAAATCCTGTAGATATTGCGGTATACCATGCACCTGGGCGCGTCAATTTAATCGGGGAACATATTGATTATAACGGTGGTTATGTATTTCCAGCAGCACTGACAATTGGAACTGCGCTGCTCGTGAGACGACGTTCCGATGATAAGCTGCATATGGCGTCAATGGGTTTTTCATTAACTGTACAAAAATCCTTATTCGATCTCAGCTACCAAGCGGAAGATGATTGGAGTAACTTCCCAAAAGGGGTTATTTCCATTTTACATGCGGAGCAAGCACTTCTGTCCGGTTTTGATATGCTCTTCTATGGGAACATTCCAAACGGAGCAGGGCTCTCCTCTTCAGCATCCATCGAGGTCGTTACGGCTTTTGCAATCTTAGATCAAGAAGGACGCGAAATCAATCGTACGAACATTGCACGGCTCGCTCAGCGCGCGGAAAATGAATATATCGGTGTCAAATGCGGGATCATGGATCAATTTGCAATTGCGCAGGGCAAGAAAGATCATGCGGTACTGCTGCGCTGTAACGATTTGCATTATGAGCAGGTACCTTTTGAAAGTGGTTCCTATCAGCTAGTAATCGGTAATACGAATAAACGCAGAGAGCTTGCACATTCCGCTTACAATGAGCGAAGAAGTCAGTGTGAAGCAGCCGTTCAGATCTTACGTACAGTGGTGCCGGGTCTTGAAAATTTGAAGTGGCTTGCAGACTTGAATGAAGCGCAATTTAGTGAAATTGCAGGTGAACTTAAGGATGAAGTCATGCAGCGGAGAGCACGCCACGTTGTGGAAGAGAATGCACGTGTGCTGCGGTCGGTTGATCTGCTTCGCCAAGGGAATTTAGTGGAGTTCGGCAAGATGATGGTGCTGTCGCATGAATCATTGCGAGAACTATATGAGGTATCCTGCCGTGAACTTGATGTGATGGTGGAGGCAGCCCTGCAAATTCCTGGAGTGCTCGGTGCGCGCATGACGGGTGCAGGTTTTGGTGGCTGTACAGTAGCGCTAGTGCATGAAGATCAGGTTGATGAATTTATTCATGTTGTAGGGGATACGTACTTACGTGAGACAGGTCTAACGGGTGAGTTCTATGTGAGTAAAATCGGTGATGGTGTGCGTCGCGTGGAGTAGTAGTGAGTTTGGTAAGTCGGAATCGGCTAGGCTAAATCGGAGGAGGACAATATCATGGCGATTATGGTAACAGGTGGAGCGGGATATATTGGATCACATACGGTGGCAGAGCTGCTATCTCGTGGTGAAGAAGTGGTTGTTGTTGATAACTTGCAGCAGGGGCATAGCGAGTCACTTCTGGGTGGAAAGCTTGAGGTTGGCGATATTCGTGATCATGCATTCATGGATCGCGTGTTTTCGGAAAATAAAATTGAGGCAGTCATTCACTTTGCGGCGAACTCCTTGGTTGGAGAAAGCATGCAAATGCCTGGTAAATACTATGACAACAACGTATCGGGCATGAACGGCTTGCTTGAGCAAATGAATAAGCATGGTGTGAAATACATTGTATTTTCGTCTACTGCAGCTACGTACGGTGAGCCAGAACGCGTGCCAATTGAAGAAGGCGACCGCACGGATCCAACAAGTGTGTATGGGGAAACAAAGCTTGTGATGGAGCGGATGATGCGTTGGTTCGATGCCGCACATGGGATTAAGTATGTGGCTCTGCGTTACTTTAATGCGGCAGGTGCGCATGAGAGTGGGAAGATCGGGGAGGACCACACCCCAGAATCGCATCTTATTCCACTGATCTTACAAGTGGCGCTAGGGCAGCGTGAGCAAATTGCGGTGTTCGGTGAAGAATATGAGACACCGGATGGTACGTGCGTCCGGGACTACATCCATGTCAGTGATCTTGCAGACGCACATGTTCGTGCGCTTGATCGGCTTCGAGGCGGTGGGAATAGCACCGTCTACAATCTTGGCAGCGGACGCGGATTCTCCGTCCGTGAAGTAATTGATGTGGCCCGCGAGGTAACGGGCCATGCGATTCCGGCGGCGATTCAGGGCCGCCGAGCTGGCGATCCAGCCGTGCTGGTCGCCTCAGCCAACCGAGCGCAAGCGGAGCTCGGTTGGGTCCCGCAACGCCCAGAGCTGCGGGACATTGTGGCCAGCGCCTGGCGCTGGCACCAGGGCCATCCCCGAGGATACCGGGGATGAAAGGGGGCTATGCGATGAACGATGTCATCGCTAATCAAGACATCGCGCCGAATGCTGCTGCAAGAGCCCTGGAGGGGCTCTTGCAGTACGCCCTGCGCGCAGGGATGATTGAGCCGCTGGATATTTGCGCGGCTCGTAACGCTTTGCTCGTCGAGCTGCGCCTCGCAGCACCTTATGATCCTGCTTTGGATGCGCAGGACCAGGATCACTCCAGTGACGTAAGTACTACGTCCCCTAACGCACTTCTTGCCGTGCTCATGGACTACGCCTACCAAGTAGGCATTTTGCCAGATCATACAACGACGTATCGAGATTTGCTGGATGCAAAGCTGATGGGACTACTCATGCCGCGTCCTTCTGAAGCAGCTGCGAAGTTTCAGGAAATTCGTAGGACACAAGGGATTGAAGCAGCAACGGAATACTGGTATCGCTTGTCCATCGATTCGTGCTACATACGGATGGATCGGATCGAGAAGAATAGGATTTGGCCAGCCTACACGGAATATGGGGAACTGGAAATTACAATTAACTTATCAAAACCAGAAAAAGATCCAAAAGAAATTGCGCTCCTTGCCAACGTTGGGCAGAATTCTTACCCGAGCTGTTTATTATGTGTGGATAACGTGGGCTATGCGGGCAGATTAGATCATCCAGCAAGGCAAAATCTGCGTATTTTGCCGCTTTCTTTATCAGGTGAGGAATGGTTTTTTCAATACTCGCCTTATATGTACTACAACGAGCATAGCATTGTACTAAGCGGTCAGCATGTACCGATGCGAATTACACCGCAGACATTTAGACGCTTGCTCGATTTTACAGATGAGATACCGCATTATTTTATCGGCTCTAATGCCGATTTGCCAATCGTCGGCGGGTCGATTTTATCACATGATCATTATCAATGCGGCAGACACCTTTTCCCTCTGCAACAATCACCCATCGAGCAATTTTACGCACATTCAAGCTTCCCAGGTGTGCATGGCGGAATCGTACGCTGGCCGATGTCGGTTGTCCGGTTAGCAAGTTCCGATAAAGAGCAGCTTTTGCAGGCAGTTGAGCATGTGTTAAGCGAGTGGCGAGCTTACAGCGATGAAGCAGCAGGCGTACTCGCATACAGTGGAGATGTGCCGCATAACACGATTACTCCGATTTCGAGAAAAAACGAAGATGGGGAATACGAAATGGATTTGGTTCTGCGTAATAATCGTACGAGCGAAGAATATCCCGAGGGCATTTACCATCCACATCGTAACTTGCACCATATCAAGAAAGAAAATATTGGGCTAATCGAAGTGATGGGACTTGCCGTGTTACCGCCGCGCCTTAACACCGAGCTTGCGGCAATTGCGAAGCTGCTAACGGAACCTGCTGTAGCAGCCGGTGATTTACCAAGTTCAATCATACCGCATGCTGCGTGGATTGATGAGCTCCATGAATTGCATGGAAGGGTCGTTTCCCTTGAACAAGCCGATCAAATCTTGAAGCAGTCTGTCGGGGAGAAATTTTTGCAAGTGCTGCATGACGCAGGTGTTTATAAACGTGATGAAGCCGGACAACAAGCGTTCGATCGTTTCTTACAATCATCAGGTTATACACGAATAACAACACACCAATAACAGTCGACAAGTAAGCAAAAAGAGTGCAAGCTGTGGGTATCCACATCTTGCACTCTTTCTTTTAAGAGCGTGTTCAACTTTCTGATCAGACTTTTGAACATACTCTATGGCTTCATGCTCAATTCGCTCTTGCTCATGTAACGTTCTGTTAAAATCATGAGCAGATTGACGCCGACTTCATTTTTAACCCCTTCAGGGATAATGACGTCCGCATATTTTTTAGACGGTTCGATAAAAGCATCATGCATCGGTTTCACGGAAGACATGTACTGGTTGCAAATCGACTGTAACGAACGCCCACGCTCATTCATATCACGTACTACACGTCGCAAAATGCGAATATCGGCATCTGTGTCCACGAATACTTTGACATCAAGTGCGCTGCGTACATCTTCATCGGTTAGCACATGCAAACCTTCAACGATCACAATCGATTTAGGTTCAATGCGAATCGTCTGACTTGACCGCTCATGTTTGACAAAGTCATAGACAGGTATATCTACACCGCGTCCTAGCTTGAGTTCGTTTAAATGTGTGAGCAGCAATTTATTATCATGTGCGTTGGGGTGATCGTAATTAAGTGCTTCTCGTTCCTCGAAAGGAAGATTTGCATAGTTCACGTAATAATTATCTTGGGAGATAATGACTGCCCGGTCTTCACCGAGTCTTTCTATGATTGAGCGAGCAACTGATGTTTTCCCCGACCCTGTTCCGCCTGCAATACCAATAATTAACATAAACCTACAATCTCTCCTGTCCTAAGCTCTACTAGGTATTTTAACAAAAATCGCGAAGATTTAAAAATAAAAAGATTACCTGTCGACGAAATGTAGAGTAGAACAGGATTTGATCATTTTTTAAACGGAAATTAATTCGTTCTCAATCAAATAATCACGTATGTCTTTAATGGAGCAAGGAATAGGCCACCCATCTTCTGTAAGTCGTTGTTCCGCCCAAAAAATAACAAGTTGTTTAATTTCTCTTGTGATTTCATCCCGTGGAGCGAGATAGTAGCAATCGGATAATATTTCTTCCATATCAATTTCAAGGGTGGCTTCAAGCTTGATTTTCATAAAATTAACATCCACCTCCCTTTGATAAGAAGTCTTGGATCAACAATGTCCACTTTTTTACCCTTCGCTTGAGCAATTGCCTCTGCTGTATCGTATGCACGTGATAGATCACTAGCGACAATGACGTCCCAATCTTCTTTAACAAGTCGTGCGGTTAATGCTGACGTTTGTTGTCGTCCTTGCTCATTCCTGATACCAAAATTTAAAAAAAGGCGGATAGGTAAGCCCATCCTGCCTTTTTCGAGTCAGTTTGATTATGTTCTGATTACTCGTCCTCGGATTCTTGCTCTGAAGGTGTTTTTTTAATCGCATGCTTATCTTCTGCAAGGTCCAAGGTGTCATTAACGAAAGCCATATCTTGATTTTTAACTTGCATGTTCGTTGTGCCGACGTAGTCGTCTTCGAGATCTTTCTTTTTCATAGATGCACGTCCTTTCCATGGGAGCTGGGTATAGCTTGTGCTTGGGAATGATGAAATATGCCTACATCACCCATATGGACGTAACAATTGACATACTATCCACATGGTTATGACAAACTAAGGGCATTAAGATTTGGATGAAAAAGGAGTCGCTATAGATGCTGCAAAAATTGCGCTGCCTTATCGCTGTCATACTTGTATGTATGGGAATTAGCTCCAATGCTAGGTTTGCGAATGCGAGTACGGGGCCAATGGAATTTCGTGATGATACGCCGGCAGGAGATCGAGTTGCAAATTTAACATTCTGGCTGATTAGCGATCTACATGTAACGAGTCCAATCGCGGTAGACAAATGCACGCAGGCACTGCGAGATCTACAAGTAGCAGCACCCGATGCGAAAGCTCTTGTCGTAAATGGGGATCTTGGCGACGGTCATCCGAGCAATTATGCCAGCTTCAATAAGATCATGCAGACTGTACCGCATCCGTCGCAAGTGATGTATACAATCGGTAATCATGAATTTTATCAGGCATGGTATAACCGAAGAGGGGATTGGAGCAGATGGACGTTTCCCAATGAGGAGACGGACCAGATGTCGATTGCGCGGTTTTTACAGTTCACAGGCGAGAAGCGTGTCTATCAGGATCGATGGATACAAGGGTATCATTTTATTATGCTGGGTTCGGAGAAGTATCGTTCTACGGATGAGTCGAATTTGGAAGATGCGTACTTATCATCGGAGCAGCTAAAGTGGTTGGAGGAGAAGCTAAAAGAAAAGGAGTCAAAGCGAACTCCGATGAATCAGGTTCATCCGATTTTTGTGTTTCTGCATCAGCCTTTGCCTGATTCGGTAGCGGGCAGCGGTTCGACCACTTATAATCGAGGGGTTGTGCAGTATAAGCAGTTAAGAGCGATATTGGAGCGATACCCCAATGTCATTTTATTTTCGGGTCATACGCATTCGGAATTGGGTGAGATTGGGACGATTGTTCGTAAACGATTTACGATGGTTAATTCCTCATCCGTATGGGAACCGCTAACGAAAGATAATCTGTCCCAATCAGCAAAGGGTCAAGCAAGTGAAGGGCTGGTCGTGCAAGTATATGGTGATCATGTACGAGTAAGAGGCAGGGATTTTCAGCATGGAAGATGGCTGCGGAGTGTGGATGAAAAGGTGTTTTCGGATAACAAGAAAAGAATGAAGCAATGAAGTGATAATATATTGCCTGCTGCAAAAATCCCTCTCCTATAGAACCTATTGGAAGAGGGATTTTTTGTAAAATATTTTGTTACAGCCACTCCGTTCGTAGAGTGAACAATTCGCGCAGCTCGCCTTCGGACATCTCGGTGATCCAGCTTTCGCCTTTGCCGACAATACCTTCAGCAAGTCCGAGCTTGCCTTCCATCAGTTCGTTCACACGTTCTTCCAGCGTACCGATTGTAATGAATTTGTGCACCTGCACATTGCGAGTTTGACCGATTCGATAGGCACGGTCTGTCGCTTGATTCTCAACGGCTGGATTCCACCAACGGTCAAAATGGAACACATGGTTCGCAGCCGTTAGGTTAAGCCCGATTCCACCTGCTTTGAGGGAGAGAATGAAGATGTTGTTCTGCTCCGTTTCAGGCAGGGATGTGTTTTGAAAATGAGCGATCATCGTATCGCGCTGCGTTTTCGGCGTAGCTCCATTCAGGAAGATGACATTCTCGCCAATTTCTTGTTGTAGAATGCGCTGCAGCAGATACCCTGTCTCGACAAATTGAGTAAAGATCAGGCACTTATCTCCTTCTTGGCGCAGTTCCTGAACCATCTCGGTCAGACGCTCGACTTTATTGGAACGATGCTCCCATACGGCATTTGGTCCTTCTTTCAGTAAGAGAGCAGGGTGATTGCACAGCTGTTTCAGCTTTGTTAAGGCCGTTAAAATGTGACCGCGACGTTCCATTGTCGACATTTTGTCAATGCGCGCGAACATATCTTGAATGTAATTTTCGTACAAGGAACTTTGCTCGGCTGTAAGGGAGACGAATACTTTCGTCTCGTTCTTCTCAGGCAGATCCAGCTGAATCGCGGGATCATTCTTCACTCGACGCAGAAGGAATGGGCGTACGAGCTTTTGTACCGATGCGAGCGCCTCTGGATCACGAGCAGATTCGATCGGTGACACGTACCGATGTGTAAAGTCTCGTAAGGAACCTAAGTAGCCTGGATTAATAAATTCAAATATCGACCACAGCTCGGCAAGGCGATTCTCAACAGGCGTTCCTGTCATTGCTATACGGTGGAAACCGGATAGACGACGAATTGCGGCTGATTGTTTGGTGTAAGCATTTTTGATGTTTTGCGCTTCGTCCAGACAGATGGAATCCCAATGGATCATGTTTAATTCTTCTTCATCAATGTGTGACAAGTTGTAGGAAGTCAATACGAGATCCACATTATCGTGAATCGCTTCTGCGAATGCTTCCCCTTTCAAACGATGCGGTCCATAATGCAGGTGAACTCGTAGTGTAGGGGCGAAGCGTTTGAGTTCCATCTGCCAGTTACCGAGCACGGAAGTCGGACAAATGAGTAGAGATGGGCCCAAAGCGGGCTCCTCTTTGTGTGCAGATTGAGCTGCTTCTGCATGGGCTTTGATAGACAATAGGTAGGTGATCCATTGGATCGTTTTACCCAGACCCATATCATCAGCTAGGCACCCGCCCAGTCCAAATTGACGCAAGAATAGCAGCCATGAAGCGCCCTGTCGTTGATAGTGTCTGAGATCGCCTTTGAATGCCTCAGGAGTTGCGACTTCAGGGATATGCTTCGTATGGATAAGCTTATCGATCATTTGCTCCAGATGATCGTTCAATTCGACTTCCATGTCGAAGCGAGCGCGATCAGCTTCAAGCTCGGACTCTTCATCGACAAAGGCATCCGAGCGATTGTTCCCGCCTGTTCCAAGCAAGTGGAGGGCGAGTGCATCCCGCAAGGAAAGCCCTTTACTCTGTTGGAGTTTACGAATTGCGGCGTTAATTTCACTTAAAGCTTTTGGATCAAGCTGTATCCATTGACCGCGAATTTGAACTAAGCTGCGTTTTTCACTCAGCAATTGGGCGAATTCTTCTTCGGTTAGCTCCAAATCACCGATCGCAAGCTTCCAGTCGAACTGCATAAGTTGAGAAATGCCGAACAGCGATTGGCGCTGACGGGAGTTTGCTGGATTCATCTCGGAGCGCAGCTTTGCGCGTAGTCGCGGCCGCAGTCTACGGACGCGGTCCCACCATGTCGGCAGGAATACGGTGTAACCTGCCGCAATCAGCTTGGCGCTTCCTTCCGATAGGAAGCGCCAAGCCCCATCGTGCCCGAGCGCGATGGGCAGATGCGCCGACCCGTCATGGTCGGCGGTGGAGAGCCACGGCAATAGGCGCAGCCATTTGCCGGTATCCCGCTGGACCCGCTCCATGTGCGGGGTCCAATGCTCGGGCAGCGGGGCCTCCCCAGGGAGGAGTGCCCCGCTGCCGTCCACGGCGCGGATGATGCCGCCATCCGCGCGATCTTGAAGCAGCACGCGAAGCTGCCAGTCGTGCCTGCCTTCAGGCTCTACGAGCTGAATGCAGGTACGAAATGCGGTGGCATCGTGCTGCCAACCGATTGCGACGAGCCAATCGTCCTCGTCGAGCCATAGATCATGCGGCACCTCACCTTGCCGCATGCGTGGGAACGCCTGCTCGAGTTGATGCAGGCGTTCTGCACCGCCGTTGACCGCAACCCATGCGGGCACAACGGCATCCATCCAGCGCTGGGCATCTTCATTAACAAGTGCTTGCGCTTCAACCGGCAGATCCAGCTTCCAGCCGACTTCGCCTTTGCGCCAGTGCTCATAGCTTGGCAAGAAGCGTTCGCCTGTGAGTGCTGATCGGATGGCAGGGGAAAGCTGCCTAATGGCATTTGCGCTCCCCCCCCATTTTAGACGCACATGCTCGGCACAGCTGGGAGCAGCAAAGTATTCAAGCGCTTCTAAAGGATCAAGCTCAATTCCTTCGATTTGTCGCAGTTCTTTTTCTTCAATTAGCGTTCCATAGAAAGAAGGCTCGTGCCAAGCAAATAGCATATGCTTGAGGTCCAATGCCTCCCAAGCACCGCCGCGATCTCGCAAACCCCATAGGAATAAGGAGCCATTAGGCAGTGCAGCGGCATGAACCGTTAGCGCTGATGTATCGATCATAGCTTCCACGGTCCTTTCATGAGTTCATCTTGGAACGCGCGAAGACGCGCAAATTTGTTTTGCAGCGCTTCAAGGTAGAAGTGCCAAGCGCCTATTTTTCCTAGCTTTGCATAATACTCATTTAGCTTCTTTAGCATGGTTAGCGCTGTTTTATAGGAAGAGCGGTTCTTCTCCAAAATGAGCCGTTCAATGGCTTGGTGATACAGAGGGAGCAGCAGCTTGCAGTCTGCTTCCTCTACGGTTCGTAATTCAACGTTATATAAATTGAGCGGGGATACTCGAGTTGCTAATTGCAAATCGACCCACTTGCGATATCGTTTCGTTTGCAGCAAGTATGCGGTGTAGTAATAATAAGAACGCGGGAGGAGTGTCTCCATAGCCTGAACCCATTCTTGATCCGAATTGAGGTGCTTGGCTGCATCTGTCCAGAACTGGCACAAGGAGCGAAAGTCCTCTTGGTTAACAGTATGCATGACAGGTAACAGGAAGTGGAGCCATTCTTGCAGCCCTGCCCAGTCCCCTTGCTCTCGAGTACGGCGTAGATAGATGTAATAGTCACTAGGAACGCAGGTGTGAACGAGTTTTAAACGATCAAACGCTGCATGAATTCGATGTTCCATCACGTCAAAATGTGCCCGAGCGATAGTGAGTACATCTTTTTGACGTGCATTCCCATTATCCTTCTCATATTTGCTGAGTAGCTGCTCCAGTCGCACTTTCTCCGCATCAATTAAATTGATTTCACCTGCAAGGTTCCACCATACTAAGCGGTAAATTTGAAGCCAATCCACGGGTGTTGATTTACCAGATAGCGCATAATCACTTAAAAGCAGCATCGTTTCCCGCCATGCACCTTCATCAATACGCTGCACGGTGCCGATGTCTTCTTGCATCATGTCCAATAGTCGCTGTTCACAAGCAGTAACTGCGGCTTGACTGCTCGTTTCGTGATAAGAAGATAAATAGGCAGACTTGGTAGCCTCATAAAAGCTTTCGATTCTACGAAGGGCAAACAAGGCGATATTTACAGCGTAAAGCCGTCTACGCTCAGGTTTACTCCAACCACTCGCCATCGGAAGGAGTGTATCCCACACGGCTGCAGCGAACATCTCGAACGTATATTGATGGGAAATGACAAACCCATTAAATCGCCCTTCAAAATAACGCTGCCACTTCGCTCCGCTATCGTTCATCTCAGGAAGTGATTGCGCCTCTTTCTTCTCATCCAATCGGAGTTTGGCTGTGCGCTGAGCCGATTTTTTGGCAATATACTTTTTTAATTCTTGCAAAATCATTTCAGGACGACCTTGCGTTGCATAAATCGCAAATATCGTGGCAGCCATATGTATACAAGGTTTTGGATCTGTGCAGGCGCATTTGCTGCGATTAAATTCATCGAGATGAATGCGTACATTAAGGGGCTTTTTTACTCGCACGGAAGCAGACACCTGATTATCGTCTATGAGATCGATGGAAAGAACTTTACCTGTATGAAATAAAGTCCAGGCTTGCTCGACATCGTCCCACTCGTGATAGTGCTTCAGTTGCTTCAATAAATATTGGATGCGATTTTTCGGAATGTGCAGTTTCAACATGAAGCGCTCCTCCGATAGATAGGAATGTTAGAAAGCTATCTCTTTATAGTACCAAATTTTATGAAGATTTGCCCCTATTCTCTGATAAAAAGACAGTCTTTTTTCGTTGATATCGAATTATTCCTTTGTCTAATCAGACGGAGAAACCATTTCGCCTTGTTCACTCTATAGTTTTACCGGATTACTGACTCTAATTCATTTACGTGGGCACATATGTTACACTCGAAGTAAAAAGTTTGGAGAGGAACGTGTCGTACAATGGGTGTCAAATTCGGTAGAGAATATAACGATATACAGCAAGAGCTTATAGCAGCGATTTCGACAATCGAAGATGTGCATGCCTTTTTTGAGATGGAGGCAGGCGATTGGACGGCTCTTTGTGAGGAGGAGCAGCTTGAGTGTATCGGGACACTAACGGATGATTTGTTCTATGCATTAGGGTCAGAGCCTGTCTGTCAGGTGGGTTCAGGGACTGTGCGTTATGATCATGAACGACATGTTATTATCGTACGTTCCACAAGCGGGCTGGCGACGGTTATTTCCTTGATATAGCCATAATCTAATTGTGAAAGGAAATGGGGATGACTCTTTTTCAAGAAGCGATACATCTATTGCAAAAATATTACGGTTATCCAGACTTTCGCGCGGGTCAGAAGCCGATTATTACGTCTTTATTAGAAGGGCGAGATACGTTAGGTATTATGCCGACAGGAGGCGGGAAGTCGATCTGTTATCAGATACCTGCCATGCTTCTGCCCGGCGTTACGCTCGTTATTTCACCACTGATTTCATTGATGAAAGATCAAGTGGATGCGCTCAATCAAGTGGGAATTCCAGCGGCTTTTATCAATTCCAGCTTGTCACAAAGTGAGGTCGAGCAGCGACTGCGAGAAGCGATGATGGGGGAACTGAAGCTGCTCTATATCGCACCAGAGCGGCTGGAATCCATTCGGTTTCGTGAGCGTATGGCTTCACTTAACATTCCGTTTATCGCTGTGGATGAAGCGCACTGTGTTTCACACTGGGGGCATGATTTCCGCCCAAGTTACGTGAATATTGCACCGTTCATCGAGGAGCTTGGGAACCGACCGCTCGTAGCGGCATTTACCGCAACAGCAACAAGTGAAGTAACGGCAGATATTGCGAAGCTGCTGCGTTTGCGTGATCCCGAGATTCATGTCTCCGGATTCGGACGTGAAAATCTAGCGCTCCATGTACTTCGAGGAGAGAACAAACGGGATTATGTGCTTCGTTATGCGAAAGAACATACCCATCAACCTGGTATTATTTATGCAGCTACAAGGCGTGAAGTGGAAGAAGTACAAGCTTTTCTCGCGAAGAATGGAATCTCCGCAGGTAAATACCATGCGGGTTTATCCGATCAAGAACGGATTTCCGCGCAAGATGCGTTTATCTATGATGATATTCGCGTAATGGTCGCAACGAATGCATTCGGTATGGGTATTGATAAGTCTAACGTGCGGTATGTCATCCATTACAATATGCCTAAAAATATGGAAAGTTATTACCAAGAAGCAGGGCGTGCAGGACGTGACGGAGAGCCTAGTGATTGCATGCTTCTATTCTCTGCACAGGACATCATTACGCAGAAGTTTCTTATTGAGCAGGGGACGCAAGCTGAAGATCGTAAGGCGAATGATTACCACAAGCTGCAAACGATGGTTGATTATTGCTATACACCGCAATGTTTGCATACGTACATTCTGGACTATTTTGGCGATGAGAGTGAACATGTGAAGTGTGGTCGCTGCTCTTCCTGTACGGACGATCGGGAGAGTATCGATATAACGGTGGAAGCACAGAAAATCTTCTCCTGTATTCGAAGAATGGGGGAACGCTTTGGTGTTTCACTTGTTGCAGGTGTGCTAAAAGGATCTAGAGCGAAGCGGATTATGGAATATCGCTTCGATAAGCTGCCAACATTCGGTGTACTGAATGGCATGTCGGAAAAAGAAATATCAGACCTTATTAATGTTCTAATTGCAGAAGGCTATTTGGCCTTATCAGAAGGACAGTATCCGACGGTGAAATTAGGATGGCCAGCAGTCGATGTACTGAAGGGTGCTGCACGTGTGCATCAGAAAGTGCGTCGCCCAGAGGTACGTCCAGAAAGTTCCGCTGCAGGCAACATGCTGTTCGAACAGCTTCGCTTACTGCGTCGTGAGATATCGCAGCGCGAGAAAGTACCGCCTTATATTATTTTCAATGATGCGACCTTACGTGAGATGAGTGAAGTATGTCCGACGACTGCTGCAGGATTGCTCGCGATTAAAGGTGTCGGTGAAGCGAAGTTCCGTAGTTACGGTCAGCCATTCCTTGGTTTGTTACGCGAACATGCGCAGGGTGCAGTCGAAGCGGATGCTGGAGATTATTAGATAGAAGAAGTGATAGAAAGAACACAGCAAGGGGCTATTCCTTAGTCGTTAAGACATTTGGAACAGCCCCTTGCTGCATATAAACGACCTATTTAATCTTCCGCTAACACCATACAATGCACCTCGATCATCCCTGATCGCCCACCACGTTCGTACGTATCGGTGATGGTGAAGCCCATGCGTTCATAAGCACGGATAGCACGTGTGTTCCATGTTAATACTTCAAGATCGATTTCATGATCTGGAAAGCGAAGTTTCGCGTCCGCAATGATCGCTGTGAGGAACGAGCGACTAAGACCTTGATCGCATAAGTCAGGGCGCAGCCCAAGACCGAGTCTGGTTACACCGACTATCGGAAAATATTGAACGAATCCACTTATTCTCCCTTCGGCATCTACGGCTGCATGGTATTGCGATTGCCTGATCGAGGGATCGGCGAACTCCTCTTCATCTTGCACCATCTGTTTCCAAGAAGGCCAGTTATAACAAGAGTAGGGCGCAGGGTAGCGCCACGTACATATTTGCTGACCATGTTCCTCTGTGAAAGGAAAGAGTTCAAAGTTCATGATAGGCTGATTATGCTGCAACATCTCGTTTTGTAAACATCAACCATGCAATGATGTGGAATACGACAAAATAGATGGCAAGCATGATGAGTGAGAATGACAACGTCATCTCTGATCGAATTGGTACACCACCGAAGTAGACTGTCAAATCAGTATTGGCGAACAATAAATATTTGGACCAAGCATATTTACTGAACACGGCCACAATCGTATTCCCTACGAACATGCCGACGAGTGAAAGAGCAATCGCCATGGATGCACTTCGGAAAGCAGAAGAGATCATGAAAGCGAAAGTTACATACATGAGGGTTTTTACAAGAGAGAATCCATATGTTTTCAATACACTTAGAACCATTAAACGCTCATGAATTTGCCCATCAGACCCTACATAAATTTCGGGATTACTAAAGCCGGTAAATCCGTGAAGCACCGCACCGATAATAAAGGATACGACGAACGTAACGACGGTCAAGAATAATGCAAACAACAGCGTTGCCGTATATTTACTGGCTAAGACACGGACCCGAGATGCAGGGCGAATAAGTAGTAATTTAATTGTTCCCCACGTGAATTCTGCGGCAATCATATCAGCCGCAACAACGATGGTGAAGATCGAAACCAGTTCAATAATCATCGATAATTCCTTCATTGATGACCAAAGCGTACTTTCGTAGGGGTTGATGTTATTTTGGAGCTGGTATTCTCCGATCTTAATCTCATTTTGCACATGCTTTACAGCCGGTTCAGGTAAACCGGAAAAATTAGCGGATTTCATTTCTTCAATTTGCTTCGTTAATTGTGGCTTCCAATCGGTATTGGTTACTTCCTTTGGTCCGGTTAAATGCGCTAACACAGTAAAAAGGACTAGGGCTAACACAATAAAGGCTGTCATAATCCAGTTACGTGGACGGCGGTATATTTTCATATTTTCATTCTGAACGAGTGGGAAAAAGTTAGACAATTTGCTCACCTCCTGTAATTTCGAGGAACTGATCTTCTAGGGACTTCGTTTTGGACGAAATGCTATAAATGTTGACTCCGGCTTGAACGAGCACCTTTAGGATGTTAGGGATATTTTCACGTTCAAGTGGAAGAGAGATCCCTTTTCCATCAAGAACTGAAATTTCGCCGGTATCGATTTGACCTGATAAAGCCTGAATCGCAGCTGACGGGTTATCCAGCTCGAATACGACTTGCTGCGTCGCTGCAGCATCGGAACCATTTGTATGCAAGGGACGAATATCAATCAGCTTACCTGTCTGAATGATTGCGACACGGTCACACATGAGCTCCATTTCAGATAGTAAGTGAGAAGATACGACAACAGAGATACCTTCTTCTTGCGTCAATTTGCGTAAGTAATCCCTTAGTTCACGAATCCCTGCTGGATCGAGACCATTGGTTGGTTCATCGAGAATAAGTAACTTTGGCTTGTGAAGAATCGCTTGTGCCACACCTAGACGCTGTCTCATACCGAGGGAATAGCGTTTTACTTTTTCGTGAATCCGGTTTTGAAGTCCAACGAGTTTAATCACTTCGTCAATACGCTCTTTGGTAACGCCTTTGTTCATACGAGCATAGTGAATGAGGTTCTGGTACCCCGTAAGGAACTTATACATTTCTGGATTTTCAACAATCGCTCCGACTTGGGTCATCGCTTGCTCGAAATTTTTCGTTACAGACATTCCGTTTACGAAAACTTCGCCTTCTGTCATAGCCATTAGGCCGACAATCATCCGGATCGTAGTCGTTTTACCGGCACCATTGGGTCCTAGGAAACCGAATACTTCTCCTTTCGGCACATCAAATGTGAGATGATCCACAATTGTGCGATTGCCAATTTTTTTCGTAACATTGCGTAATTGCAATATGGTTTGGTCGCTCATAGCTAACCTCCTATGTATTTGTAAGTTTTAATTATGCGTACGTATATTCACTTGGTCTAGTATATAGCACACTTCTGTCCACTATATACGTACTTCAGGTGGGTTGGTTACTAGACTTTGGTCGAGGTTGGTAAAAATCTTATTTATTTTGTCCCATTATCCATAAGAAAAGGTGTCCTTGTGGCTATTTCTTTAACCATCGGACACCTTTGTGGATTTTGTTATCAGATTAGGTCGCAACGTCTCTTTTTGCAAACAATAACCACGAAATGATGTGGAAGACGACGAAATAGATGGCAAGTACGAAGAGTGAGAATGCCAAGGTCATCTCTGGTCGGAATGGTGTACCACCGAAGTATACGGATAGGTCTGAATTTGCGAACAAGATATATTTGGACCATGTATACTGTCTGAAGAAGGATACCATCGGCCCGCCTGCCAATAGACCAATAAGAGATAGGGCAATCGCCATGGAAGAACTCCGGAAAGCAGAGGAGATCATGAAAGCGAAAGTAACGTACATTATGAGAGAAACAAGTAAGAATCCGTATGTTTTAAGCACACTAAGCATGCTTGAGCCTTCATGAACAATTCCATCCGCGCCTATATAAACTTCTGGTGTGTTGAAATCACTAAAGCCATTCATCACACCGCCGATGATAAAGGAAACAATAAAGGCTACTACCGTTAAGAATAAGGCGAACAGTAAGGATGCTGTGAATTTACTTGCCAAAATGCGGACCCTGGACGCAGGACGGATGAGTAATAATTTGATCGTGCCCCAAGTGAACTCTGCTGCAAGCATATCTGCTGCTACAACGATCGTAAAAATGATGACGAGGTTAATTAATGGTGATAGCCCTTTAACTGTCCCCCATAACGTTTTTCCTTCAGGCTTGATGTTATGTTCCAATTGATACTGGCCAATTTTGATTTTGTCATTCAATCTCCCGATCATGAAATCCGTGAGTTCCTCTGGTTTTTGCAAGTCCGCCTGATAGTTTGCAATCGATTGACTAACTTGTTGCTTCCAGTCCATATTGGCGACTTCTTTTGGTGTATTTATATTCATTAATACCGTGACCAAGATGAGTGCAAGTACAATAAAGCCGGTCATGATCCAAGTACGCGGACGACGGTATATTTTCATATTTTCATTTTGAACGAGCGGGAAAAAGTTAGACAACTTGCTCACCTCCAGTAATTTCAAGGAATTGATCTTCGAGAGACTTCGTTTGGGATGAAGTTCCGTAGATGTTGATTCCAGCTTGCACGAATGTAGCTAGAACACGAGGAATCTGTTCACGTTCAAGCGGAAGTGAGATTCCTTTTTGATCGATGACTGTGATTTTGCTGGCATCTATTTGACCTAGAAGGGCTTGAATAGCAGCAACAGGATCATCCAATTCAAAAAGAACTTGCTGTTCAGAGGTTGCATCCTCATTAGTATGTAAAGAACGAACGTCGATGAGTTTACCCGCTTGAATGATCGCCACGCGATCACACATCAGCTCCATCTCTGATAACAAGTGAGAAGATACAACAACGGATATGCCTTCTTCTTGTGTCAGTCTGCGTAGGTAATCTCTAAGCTCTCGAATCCCTGCTGGATCTAAACCATTGGTTGGTTCATCGAGAATAAGTAATTTCGGCTTGTGAAGAATGGCTTGAGCGACACCCAGACGTTGTCTCATGCCGAGTGAGTAGCGTTTTACCTTTTCATGAATCCGATTTTGCAGTCCAACTAGTTGTATAACTTCATCAATACGTTCTTTCGTAACGCCTTTGTTCATACGTGCATAGTGGACGAGGTTTTGGTAACCAGTAAGGAATTTATACATTTCTGGATTTTCAACAATCGCTCCGACCTGCGTCATCGCTTGCTCGAAATTTTTCGTGATAGACAATCCGTTAATGATCACTTCACCTTGTGACATCCCCATTAAACCAACGATCATACGGATTGTAGTCGTTTTACCGGCACCGTTGGGTCCAAGAAAACCGAATACTTCTCCTTTGGGTACATCAAGTGTGAGATGATCGACAAGTGTGCGGCTTCCTATTTTTTTCGTTACATTGCGTAATTGTAGAATGGTTTGATCGCTCATAGCTATCCTCCTAATCATATTGGAACACGTTCTGATGTAATTTACTTGGTTTAGTATAAAGGAAGCTTTTGAGGGCTTCATACGTACTTGGGGTGGGTTGACGGCTAGACTTTGGTCGAGGGCGATGTAATATCCGATTAAATCTGTTAAATTATAGGGTTTTATGGAGGTAGGCACGGTGCTATAATGAAAATTAATTCATGATTCTAACAATTGATAATAAGCGCGTACAGCGATTTTATGAGAAAATGGGGGGAAAGAAGGACGACTGGCTCGTCTTTTCGATTGATCCGTGGAATGAAAATCGCATTGTTCGATGAAGGAGAGAGGATAACATGTCAGCAGTTGTGAGCCAAGCATGGTTAAATGAACGTTTAGGAGACGATAAGTACATTATTATCGATTGCAGATTTCAATTGGGCCAAGGAAATGCTGAAGTAGGTCGGAAAGCTTACGAGCAAGATCATATTCCAGGTGCCTTTTATCTAGATTTGGAAAAAGATTTATCTGGAGCGGTGAGAGAACATGGAGGCAGACATCCATTACCTGATTTGGGTGGATTCTCGCTTTGCGTAGGCGATCTAGGTGTAGATTCGACACGTACCGTTATTGCTTATGATGATCAAGGTGGGGCGATGGCATCTCGCTTGTGGTGGATGTTACGATTCTTGAACCATCAAGAAGTTTACGTATTAGATGGCGGATACTCCGCATGGAAAGCGGCTGAATATCCAGTGACAAGTGAAATTCCTGCTGCGGAGAAGCGTGTCTTCTCACCAAGAGTGCAACGTCAAATGCTGGCTTCGATGGAAGAAGTGCGTGATCAGTTAGGAAGCAGCAGCAAAGTGCTCATCGACTCTCGTGAAGCGGTGCGGTATGTGGGTGAGCAAGAGCCAATTGATCCCCGTGCTGGTCACATTCCAGGTGCTAAGAACTTTTTCTGGAAAGATGCACTTGACCAAGATGGCAAATGGCTAAGTCCAGGGCAGCAGCGGGAGCGCTTTGCTTCTCTTCCTATGGATAAAGAGATTATTGTGTACTGCGGATCAGGTGTAACGGCTTGTCCCAATGTGCTTTCTCTATATGAAGCGGGTTATGAACAAGTGAAGTTATATGCGGGTTCTTGGAGCGATTGGATTAGTTATGAGGACAATCCGATTGCGACGGGGGAATAGTAAGAGGCGAGAAGCCTCGTCGGACGCGGGTTTGGGGGCTGTGACAGGTGGTGAGAAAGTAACCTGTTGCGGCCCTCTTTTGGCTTTTCTGTCAACAGCTTGCAAACATAAAGTCGAAAAAGGCAGTTGCGGGTATGCTTTAAACAAACATCTTGCGTTTATGGAAAATTTTTTATAATATATAATGAACAAGTGTTTACTTATGGCTCAGGTTTTGAAAAAGGAATTGAGGCAAGCGGTTATCAAGAGTGCTCAAGTTGAGTTTTCTCAATTCGGATATGCGGGGGCATCTATGAATAGAATCTATGCATTTAGCGGATTACAGCAATAAGGGCGGGGAGGGTTTGAAGCCGCAAGTCGCGTGGCCTGTTTATTTCTACAAGGATATTTTGAGATTATTAGGCTCCATGAAGGAACCGAAGATTGCAAAAGAATGGTTCGCCAATATGTGATAGTTTGGTTTCAAGGTCTGCAAGCTATTTTTTAAAAAGGATTACGATTTTTTTGCTTCAATAATGAATTTAAGTTTATTTATGGAGGGTGTAAATGAATAAGTCTATTCGTCAACACCAGACAAAAGACGGATTTATCTTAGAGTACAGCATTGTCGGCCAAGGAGAACCGGTTTTGGTTCTGCACGGGGGCCATTCGAGTTGCTATGGAGAATTAGGCAGCAACGAACTCGCGGCTCGTCACTTCTCTGTCATTACTCCTTCAAGGCCAGGTTACGGCAGAACATCCAAGGAACTTGGAGAATCGCTTATTGTCGCATGTGATTCATATATCGAGCTGCTTGATGAGTTGCAAATTCCCCAGGTCAATGTTATTGCGATGTCCGCCGGAGGCCCGAGCGGAATTCATTTGGCATACAGATTTCCACATCGAGTAAGAAGCCTTGTCTTGCAATCCGCCGTAACCCAATGCTGGTTAAGTCCAGATGACAAGCTGTATAAATTTGCTCAATTCTTGTTTCGGCCTCCTTTAGAAAAATACGTTTGGGCCATGATTCGACTTTTGAATAAGCTATTTCCGTCCTTTCTGTTTAGAAATATGATTCCCTCTTTTAGCAAACTGCCGAAGGAGAAGGTATTACCGCAAATCAATGATGCCGATCGTAGGAAATTTAAAAGCATTATAGCTCAACAGCGGTCAGGACACGGCTTTTTGATAGATTTGGTTCATACCGGTAAAGATGCGACTTCAGCGCTTGCTGCCATCAAGTGCCCTACTCTAATTATGCATAGTATTCATGATGCATCCGTAAGTGTGGATCATGCTCGGCATGCTGGTCGACTAATACCGAACTCCCGACTTTGCGAGCTTGACTTATGGGGACACCTGATTTGGCTTGGAACAGGTGCCGATGAAATGAATCGACAGTTGTTTTCGTTCCTTGAGGCTGCAAACGATCATCAACAGTCCGCAAACAGCTGAGTCTTGATCGAACCACAACCCAACCACCCTTCCGGGTGCTACCTTGCTTCACTTGGCCTTTTGTTGGCGATCCGTTTGGAAAAAGATTTATCTGGAGCGGTGAGAGAACATGGAGGCAGACATCCATTACCTGATTTGGGTGGATTCTCGCTTTGCGTAGGCGATCTAGGTGTAGATTCGACACGTACCGTTATTGCTTATGATGATCAAGGTGGGGCGATGGCATCTCGCTTGTGGTGGATGTTACGATTCTTGAATCATCAAGAAGTTTACGTATTAGATGGCGGGTACTCGGCATGGAAAGCGGCTGAATATCCAGTGACAAGTGAAATTCCTGCTGCGGAGAAGCGTATTTTCTCACCAAGAGTGCAGCGTCAAATGCTGGCTTCGATGGAAGAAGTACGCGATCAGCTAGGAAGCAGCAGCAAAGTGCTTATCGACTCCCGTGAAGCGGTGCGGTATGCGGGTGAGCAAGAGCCAATTGATTCCCGCGCTGGTCACATTCCAGGAGCTAAGAACTTGTTCTGGAAAGATGCACTGAATCAAGACGGCAAATGGCTAAGTCCAGGGCAGCAGCGTGAGCGTTTTGCTTCTCTTCCTATGGATAAAGAGATTATTGTGTACTGCGGATCAGGTGTAACGGCTTGTCCAAATGTGCTTTCTCTATATGAAGCGGGTTATGAACAAGTGAAGTTGTATGCGGGTTCTTGGAGTGATTGGATTTCGTATAGCGAGAATCCGATTGCAACAGGAGAAGAATAAGAGCCGAGAGGCCGCGTCGGACGCGGGTTTGGGGGCTGTGACAGGTTACTGGATGGTTCCTGTCACAGTCCTTTTGCGTCTTCAGCGCAAACGGCTTGCCAACACGAACTCGCTGAAAATCTCAATAAACATGAAGATATTGACATTATATTTCATTACTGTTATATTACACATGTGAAATATTAATTGTGGGGGGTCTCTCCATGAATCAACTTTCCAATGTTGAATTTATGCTGTTGCAAGTTATCGCCGAATGCAATCAAGCGTCGGGTTACGATATCAATAAGTTAATCGATCAGCGCGGCTATCGGGAATGGGCGAATATCGGCACGACTTCGATTTACGCAGGACTGAAGAAATTGAACGATAAAGGATTGATCGAGTCCGAGGGTTCCGGCGAGAAATCCGGCAAGGGACCTATGCCGATCCGATTTGCCATGACGGAAGACGGTATCACAACACTGAGAAATGAAATTATCGCCGGCCTGTCCTCTTCGCGAGAACGCGATAATCGATTCGATCTCGGGCTTGCAGCTTTACCTTTTGTCGAGAAGGGCGAAGCCATAGAAGCTTTGCGCAAACGGCTAGATTTTCTTGGGGACGCTTTAATAAATATAAGGCAGAAGTACGAATCGCAAGGCGGCGTTCGATTGCCGCTGTACGTAAGGGCACTTTTCCTTCATCCGATGAGTCTTATTGAGAGTGAGCAAGCGTTTGTCGCCAATCTAATCAACGAATTGTTGGAGGAGATGAAATAACATGGCTGCAATCATTGAAGGTTTCGTTCCTTATCAGGGCGAACATTGCGAGACGACGACGATGGGCAATTTGCTTCAATTTGCGGGTGTCCAGCTTTCGGAACCCATGTTATTCGGACTCGGGCAAGGCTTGGGATTCATTTATTGGGATTCGAAGGGGATGGACTTTCCTTTTATTGGGGGGAGGGTGAAGCCTGATGAACTGTCTGCTTGCATAGCATCCCGGCTCAATTTGAATATCAGGGTGCAAGAAACCTCGTCTGTCACAAAAGCATGGCAGAACGTAAAGAGCTACATCGAACACGGCATTCCAGTGGGACTTAAACTGGACTCTTATTATTTGGATTATTTCACAAACAAAGTGCACTTTGCCGCCCATTATGCGGTGATCTATGGGATAGATGACGAATTCGCCTACATGGCGGATACGAAACAGCAGGGCGGACTGGTTAAGACGCGTGTGGATCATTTGGCCATGGCCCGCAATGCAAAGGGGCCGATGAGCTCCCGAAATCGTTCCTTCTCGATAGAGTCGGTTGACGCCCTTCCGCCGCTTGTACCTGCTATTCGAGCGTCCTTAACCCAGAATGCGCATGACTATTTGAATCCGCCCATTCGAAATATCGGGAATAAAGGGATTATGAAAATGAGCAGCGAAATTCTGAAGTGGCCTGAGCGCAGCAAAAATTTTGAGCATGATCTATGTTTAACTGCGTTGTTAATGGAAAGAGCGGGAACCGGTGGTGCTTTGTTTCGAAATCTATATCGGGATTTTCTAAAAGAATGCGTGGATCTGTTTGGAGATCCAAAAGTAGAACAAGCATATTGGTTGTTTACGAAAATAGCTCCAATGTGGATAAGCGTTTCTTCTTTGATCGACCATGCAGGAAGAACGGGAAGCTACCAGGAGCTAAACCAGGTTTCCAAGCTTTTGCTCGAGATTGCTGATAAAGAACGAGCAGCTATGGAATTATTGTTGTAATTTCTTAGCGTAGTAATTAACCGGTTTGCAAACAACCGCCAACAGGCTGCAAACAAGAATGTTGTAGCCCGTCCACAACCCAGACCCATCCACCCTCTGGGTGCAACCTTGCTTCGCTTGGCCATTTGTTGGCGGTTCGTTCGGCTTGACCCAGCCACAGGGGTATACTTCGCCTTGGCTCAAACCGCATTGTTTCGTCAGCCCCGTCGTCCACGGGCTTCTGGCATGCTATGGGCTCCCAAGCGTAGCCAAGGGGGATCGTTGCACATGGGCGCTGGCTATTCTCCGAAGCATTCCCACCGCGCTGATCGGAACCCCTACTTTTTTGTTTCGGAACCCTCCGAACATCGAGGTTCTTGGGGGGATAAGAGTTGGAGCGATTGGATCAGTTACGAGGACAATCCGATTGCGACGGGGCAAGAGTAAGAGGCGATAAGCTGTGTTGAGGGGCTGTGACAGGTTGGAGTAAGTGACCTGCTGCGGTCCTTATCTATTTAACAACTTGCAGTATAGTGTTCGAAAATTTTGTTATTGACAAAATATAGAAATGTATCCTATCCTAACGTTAATTGACTGATTAAATCAATCAAAAGGAGATTAGGGATATGGCACAAGCGATGAAAGAGGACTATATTGATTTTTTTACCCGTTCAACCGTTACTTCCAAGGATGGAACCACAATCAGCTATCGAAGCGTAGGGAAGGGTCCCAGTCTTATCGTCGTACCGGGTGCGCTGACAACTTCGGAACAATTCACACAATTGGCTTATGAGCTATCCGATTCATTCACTGTCCATATCCTAGACCGTCGTGGTCGCGGTGGTAGTGGACCGCAGGGTCCAGAATACTCCATTACCAAGGAATGTGAAGATATCATGGCGGTACAAGTAGCTACTGGAGCTTACTTTATATTTGGCCATAGTTATGGTGGTCTTGCAGTTTTGGAGACTGCTTGGGCGAACCAGAATTTTGCCAAAATAGCACTTTACGAGCCTGGAGTTGTGATTCATTCGGAACCAGCCCATTGGAAGTGGATATCCGAATATGAGGAAGACATGAGCAAGAAAAACTTTCGAGGGGCATTTACTACATTTGTACAGGGAGCGAGCCAAACCTTTTTATCTCGCGTGCCTAAATGGTTTGCAGATTTCAACTTGCGTATCGGCATACGTGGCGAGCACTGGAATCGGATTGAGCAGCTACTACCCGAAAACTTGAATGAACATAAAGAAGTGCAGCGTCTGGCGACCACGTATCGTAAGTACGAGGTGATTCAAGCGGATGTACTCTTAATATCGGGAAATAAAAGCCCAGAACCTACGCATCAAATGATTCATGAATTGAATCAGACGATAAAGCAATCACAAATGTTATCGATTCCGAAATTACATCACTTATCTCCTGAAAATGGGTATTCACCTATTCAAGTGGCGCAGCCTGTTAAGTCATTTTTCCTTGGCAAAAATAAAAAAGGGGAGTGAACCATTTTGTCCCCATTAAATGGAGAACAATTGCACAAAATTCGCGATGAGCGTAGAGAACAAATTATTCAAGCAGCGATTAAAGTCTTTGCGAGACGGGGTATCATTGGAACCAAGATGAGCATGATTGCAGCCGAAGCGGGAATCAGTCACGGTCTTATTTACCATTATTTTAAAACGAAAGACGAACTGTTCACCATGCTTATTGAAGGGGCTATACAAACATCAATTTCTTCAATTGAAGGTCTGTATCACATCCCAGGTTCGCCCATAGAAAAGATAAGACTGCTCACGAAACATATTCTGGAAAAAGATAATACACCTTTTTTCATGCTGATCTATCAGGCTAATCATTCGGATGGCGTACCTGAGAAGGTACAGCAACTTATCGAGCAATATCCGTTACAAGCTTATATCGATCGGTTGCTACCTATATTCAGGGATGGACAGCAAGTAGGTGAAATTGTGGAAGGAAATTTGGAGGAGCTGGTAGGTAATTATTTTACAATTCTCTCGGGTATTATGGTATTGGGTGAAGGCTACCGAATTCCTGAGGTTGATTTTGTATTGCGTACAATTACTAAGCCCTGCTAATGAAGAAAGGAGGAGGTTGTGCGCATGTCTCAACAAATGATAGACGTTAAATCTGAATCCCAGTTGCAGGTCCTGCATGAGATCAATGAAATATGCAAAAGACTACATGCACGCTGCTGGCTAAGAGGAGGGTGGGCGATCGATTTTATGCTTGGTCGGATTACTAGGCCGCATGAGGATCTTGATCTCGTCACATGGGCAAGGCATCGGGAGAAACTTGAAAAGGCACTTATGGAAGCAGGATATGAGCGCATCCCCGTGAGTAAGCGGCAAACTGACTTTCGCAAGGGTGACGTGGATATCCAATTTTGTTATTTGACGAGAGATCATAATGGAAGTCTGATTCCGGATGGTTTACCCGAATGGGTATGGAGACCGGATTCTTTGCCCTTAAAGCATTTTAGCCTATATGGAATTTCGATATGTGCGCTAAGCCCTCATCAGCTACTCGAAGAAAAAGTGGTTTACGAGCAGATTGGTCGCACGCCACGTGCTAAGGATATGGAGAGCAAAAAATTACTGCAGAACTTAATTGAACAAAGTATGAAACCCTAAATCGCGCATAACGTAGTAAAAAATGTAACTTTCAGAAAATTATTGCTACTAGCAGCGAAAAGGGGATTATCGATGCAAAATGTAATGACGGACCTTAAACATTTCGACCTGCAACAAGTTTCAGAAGGCATTTATGCTGCCATTGTAAAAGCAAGTTCAGGCGCTGTAGGCAATGCTGGATTCATTGACCTTGGTGAGTCTATTCTCGTATTTGATTCTTTTAACACACAGCAAGCGGCACAAGAACTACGAGATGAGATTCAGAAGTTAACAAGTAAGCCGATCACGCATTTGTTTAACAGCCACTGGCATGGTGATCATGTGCGAGGCAATCAAGTTTTTCATGATGTGACGATTGTTTCTTCAGCAAAAACAGCAAAACTGATGCAAGAGATTCACCCAGCCAGAATCGAGAAACAGCGATCAGACCTAGAAGGATTACGGGGCTACATTCTATCTTTAGAAGTGAAACGTGAACAAACGACGGATGAACAGCAGGTACAGCAATTATCCGATCAGATATCCGCTTTGAGAGAGTTGGAAGTTTCACTCCCGACTTTAGAATTAACTTTACCTACTGAAACTTTTGAATCGACATGGAAACTACAAGGAACAAGCCATAGTGTGGAGTGCTATACCCTTGGTGGCGGCCATACCGCTTGTGATTCCTTCTTATACATACCGGATGCAAAAGTTATTTTTATTGGTGATTTGGTCGCAGTAGATAACCATATGTCCATTATGGATGGAAACATTACCGAGTGGATTTCGATTCTAGAACAGCTTAAGACTTGGGACATTGCGTATATTGTATCTGGTCATGGACCGATTGGTGGGAAGGAATGGATTACGAAAGCAGCCGATTACTTACGTGATTTGCTTGAAGCATCGGAAGGGCTTAAAGCGCAGGGCGTAACGCCGGACCAGCTTGGAAATGTCGAAGTTCCTGCACCTTACAAGAACTGGTCAGCGGCTATGGTTTATACAAACAATATGAAGCACTTACTTAGTAACGTTTAATATACCGAAGTATACAAACCCCATCATCCCCTTCCTAGGTGGATGGTGGGGTATTGTCATGCAGCGAATGTGATCGGATGGGAATGGATTTACTTGCTTCTGGACTTGTCTTTTTTATCTGAGGATCGAGTTGTTGTGTTTTTATTCGCATGTCCCTGTTGTTTAGACATAGTAAATTCCTCCTTCGCTATCTGTTTATGAACCAAGTGTTATTGTTTGTACATCAAAATCATGTTATGCGTGACATAAACAAAACCCCGCATCCTCCTATACAAGTGGATTGCGGGGTTTCGCTATGAAATGCTTGAACTTATGTTGATTTACTCAACAGCAGCTAGCGTCTTATATGCACTATCATCAAGCACGCGACGTGCTGTGACATAACGGGTCGCATAATAAGACTCGCTTAGCTTGTTCTTGACGACGCCTGCATTCGTTGCCGAATGAATAAATTCACCGTCTCCTAGATAAATACCGACGTGAGAGATCGTACGGCCACCACCTGTTGCGAAGAACACAAGGTCGCCAGGACGGAGATCACCTTTACTCACTTTCTCACCCTCACCGCTTTGCCCTCCAGAGCTGTGCGGCAAATCGATGTCGAATTGGTTAAATACATAACTTGTGAACCCGGAACAATCGAAACCTTTTGTTGTCGTTCCAGCCCATTTGTAAGGCGTACCTACCAATGATTCGACGGACTTCTCAAGTGATGTCGCTGCGAAAGCGTTACCAGTTGAGAAGCTTAAAACAAAAACTAGGCTTAATACTAGAGCTACATACTTCTTCACTTACGTATTGCCCCTTCCTCTGCCTACGAGGTTAGCTAAGGGTTCGGTTGAAGGTTCCCTATGATCACTCAAATGCGAGATCAATTCACCCAAAGAATGGTTCCCCCGTTTCTCTAAAAAGAGAATTCGGCTGTTCTGATTTTTTTCGACTTTATTAAATTCGCCATCATTTGTGATTATCCTGCCGAAAAAACAAATTATTTAAAATAATTGTTTATTTTAAAGATCAGTCTAAAGATAATAGGTTGTACAGTTTACTTATTCCACATCTTCTTATTCCATTGGCTAAATCTTTGTGGTACGTTTTCTATCATTCTAACACTTCTTATTATTCTTGAAATCGGACAGAAGGTGTGATTGAGAGCATTTTGCTAGAATCCGCGAGGGGCTAGACAGGAAGTGGAAATAGTCTATCGAAGGTAAAAATAGTGAACTTACTACGAAATGAAAGTTGCAGATGACAAACAAAAAACAATCGATAGTAGAGCATAAGCTCTTCCTCGATTGTTATTTTAGTTTATAGCGTTACATTTTTCGATGACCAAAGCTCATATTGTGTTGCGATGGACCACACTTTAAGGAACATCTCAATGAAGGGGTAAGCCTGATAAAGCAAGAGTGCAAGAAGTCCTGCCCAGATGTAGGAAGTCGTCATAGCGGCAGCTGCGAATAGGCAAGTGATGAGTAAGAGTATGAATGATAATCCGATGATCTTAGGACTAAGACGCAACCAAGTGAGGATCGAAGAGAATGCTTTTACACGGTGTACGCACCCGAATTGAATATACATGAAACATAAATTGATGAGATAGCCATACAGGAGATACCCCGCGATCCAGGGGAGTATGCCTTGGACGAGTCCGTCATAGCTCGTCGCATGCTGATACACAAATGTGACTTTGGGAAACAACCATAGGAGTGGTGATAACGTTAAGACGACCTGAATCATGTAGTAGAGTAGGAAAGGAGCAGTGAGCTGCTTAATTCCAGCGACGAATCGGTAACCGGAATTAAGCTGCTTATTTACAAGGGAATAATACACGCCTGCGTTTATGATGGGATGGAGTACCATACGGGCGATGAGGAGTGTGCCAATGGTCCATAAATAAGATTGTGGCAGGTCAGTTTTGAATATTTGAAATTGACCTTCCGCATAAAATAAATTTCGTGCGAAGATGCCCTGTTCTGCATCGGGATATCGGTGCAGAATCGGAACGATGATGGAATATACTAGTTTATACAGAATAATTCCCCATACAAGCTGATACAAGAACAAGGTGATGACGACAAACGGCTGCTTCCACGTTGAAATGAGACCATCCTTCATATACCTTAGCATAAATTCCCTCCAAGTTTTTCGTTGATAGAGTCGTATCACCTTAAGAAACGTATCTGCCCTGGTTACCAAGCGATCCAAGAGAAGAGTGTATCAAGGAATTGCGTGATGCCAAGATTCCAACGTGTTTGCCATTTGGAGTCTACGCTTGTCTTTAAGTAATTGTTAATATGTTTATTCTCCAGCACGATCGTAAATCTCGGATCGACCGTGACCCAATCTAGCGGTGAAGTGTGTTGTAATTTAAACTGAGCTTGTGATTCAGCACCATCCCATACGCGATCCACGGTTCTTCCATCTGCAAAATGGAAGCGTATCGGCACGTTGGCAGCAGTTCCGCCACGTTTACGTATAAGGACAGAATTGTCATATAATAATTTACCATTCTGGGTTACTCGTTTTGTCTGAATATCATCGACAGAGTAATCCACCATCAGGGCCCCATAAATAAACTGATTGAAGAAAGATTCCCAAGATTGTTTGGTTACTTCTTCTACGACATTTTGAAAATCATGTGTGGTTGGGTGCTTGAACCGCCAACGTTCAAAGTATGTGCGCATGATGGTACTCATCGTATCAGAGCCAACACGACTTTCAATTTCTTTGAGTACTAACTTCGCACGTGTATAGACATTATCTGCATATTGGCTATGCCCATGGTATTCCCATGCATTTTTCTTAAGAGCTGCTGGGGAGGTGACGTAACTGGCTTCTACAGGAAGATTAGTCGATACGCCGTATTCGCTTTGCATAAGCGCATCTTCAGCATAGGAAGTAAAGCCTTCATCGAGCCAAGCTTCTTCGAACTCATTGGATGCAACCATTCCATAGAAGAATTGGTGTCCAATCTCATGTACGATGACGCGTTCAAGTTCGAAGCCTGGCGACTTATCGGCGGCTCCCCATCCAGTCACAAGCGTCGGATATTCCATCCCACCTGCGCCATTTCCGCCAGGAGGTGGAATGACGATTGAAAGTGTATCGTATGGATAGGTACCGTACCATTCACTATAACGAGTGAGTGCTTTTTTGGCAGCGGCAAAATAGCGGCTTTTCAGCGCCTCATGTGCGGGATCGAGGTACAGTTTTATTTTTAATCCGGGAATATTCTTAGTTGCCAAAGTCTCCTCATAATAACGAAATCGGGGCGAAGCTGCCCAAGCGAAATCATGCACATCATCGGAATAAAAATCATAAGATCTGGTCTTGGATGCCGGATCTTCCTGTGAAGATTTAATAGGAAAACCTGTTGCGGCTACAACATAGCTTGCGGGAACTTTGATTTTAACATTATAAATACCAAAATCTGCATAGAACTCGGAATTGCCATGATACTGGTGCAAGTTCCAACCTTCTTCAGCACGGTCGCGGGTGCCTTCTGTTTCATATACGGCAAGTTTCGGAAACCATTGACCAGCCATGTAGAAATCATCGACATAGCCCATGCGGGCAAAGGCAAATGGCATTTTGACCGTAAAGTCGGTTTTAAGCGTAATACTCTCACCTGGATTAACCGCTTGTGGCAAAGAAATTTTGAGTAGAGTATGATCGTCTGTATTGCCGTCATCGGGCTGCACGAACCACATACGGCCTGTTAAGTCCTGTCCATTTTGTGTTTGCAGCTTATTCAATTTCATGGAGCCAACACTATCTTCCAGCGCTTTATCACCACGGAGTTGACCACCTGATTCGCGCATGAAGGTCGTCTTTTTGGATGCAAAAGCATTTGGATACAAGTGCATGTACAAATGATCGACAGGCTTCATCCCTGGATTTATCCACGTAATGGCTTGCTGTCCACGAAGCTCTTTTGTATCGGGAAGCAGTTCCACATTCATGTGGTACTCCACGACCCGATTGCTGAGGGCTTGTTCGGTCTTGGGTGTGGGATTGGGAATGGGATTGATAGGTAAAGGCTCAACACGAGCCTCTATTCGGGATAAAGCAGGCTCATTTTGGGGCAGGAACAGCTTCGAAGCCACATATACAGTTGAACCTGCGACAACAATAAGCAGAAACCATTGCAACCAACGATTATACATACGATTTTTCATTTCTTCACCCGCCTTACAAGCATCTACAGCATGTATATGTTGGCAAGTCCCATAATATTTCTACAAAAATTTAGGTTTGATAATTGATGTAGGATTCGATATAATGCTTAGAAATCATTGTTCAATCATCTGAGATCGGGAAAGTAGCACATTGTAGAAGGATCAGCGAGCCGGGAAAGTGAGAGCCGGTACGGAAGCATGTTGTGAAGAGGACCCGTGAGATGACAGGCCGAACTTCGTGTAAGGTTTGTCCGGTTTACGCCGTTATCTGTTCCGAGTGGCTTGACGCGCATGTTCTGGCATCATCAAGTCATAAGAGTGGCACCACGGGATCAATCCCCGTCTCTTTACGAGGCGGGGTTTTTTGTATTTTTTGATAAAGAAAAAGGAGGCAATCAAAATGATACTTACACAGACAGCAAAGGCACTTGCGGCATATATTTCGCTACCTGAGGAGGAGATCCGGAGACTCTTGGAAGTACCGCCAAACCCCGAGCTTGGGGATGTGGCACTGCCGTGTTTTCAATTGGCTAAACAATGGAAGAAAAGTCCTGCCATGATCGCGGGGGAACTAGCGCAGACGATTCAGATTGAAGGAATGTCATGCTTTGCAGCAGGTCCTTATTTAAATGTAGTGTTTGATCGGCAGGTTGCAGCTGGACAGTGGTTATCCACCATTCTAGAGCCGACGTTCGGTCGGTCTAATATAGGGCAAGGTAAGCACGTAATTATTGATATGTCAGCGCCTAACATTGCAAAACCAATTGGAATCGGACATTTACGGTCGACGATGATCGGCAATGCACTGTATCAAATATATAAGGCAGTAGGCTATAAGGTTATGAATGTGAATCATATCGGAGATTGGGGGACCCAGTTCGGTAAGCTGCTTGTTGCCTATTTCAAGTGGGTTAATCTTGATGCTGTGAAGGAAAATCCGATTCAGGAGTACTTGCGGTTATACGTACAATTTCATGAAGAGGTAGAGGCACATCCAGAGCTGGAAGATGAAGCACGGGCTTGGTTTCATAAGCTGGAGTCGAAGGACGAGGAAGCGACGGCCCTGTGGCAGGGTTTTGTGAAGGAAAGCTTAACGGAGTTTAATCGGATGTATGAGCGTCTAAATGTGCAGTTTGATTACGTACTTGGCGAAAGTTTTTATAACGATAAAATGCAAGCTGTGGTGGATGAACTCAAAGAAAAGAAATTGCTTGAAGAAAGTGATGGGGCGCTTGTTGTGCGGCTGGATGAAGAGGGGCTGCCACCTTGTATGATTGTGAAATCAGACGGGGCCTCCATTTATGCAACAAGGGATCTAGCGACAGCGATTTATCGGCATGAACAGATGCAAGGTGAGAAGATGCTGTATGTGGTAGGGGGAGAGCAGTCGCTTCATTTTCGTCAAGTCTTTCATGTGCTTAAGAAAATGGGCTACGAGTGGGCGGATGAATGTGTGCATGTTCCGTTTGGTCTCATGAAATTTGAAGGGAAGAAGATGTCCACTCGCAGAGGACGAATCGTGATGCTGGAGGAAGTGTTGGATGAAGCGGTAGGTCAAGCTCGGTCAATTATCGAAGCGAAAAGCGCATCACTGACAGATGAAGGAAAGGCGAAAGTAGCAGAGGCAATCGGAGTTGGCGCCATTATATTTAACGACCTGAAGAATCATCGGATGAACGAAATTAATTTTTCGATGGAAGATGCGCTAAGTTTTGACGGAGAGACAGGTCCTTATATGCAGTACACCTATGCAAGAACGCAAAGCGTTTTGAACAAAGGATATGCGCAAAGCGAGCCACTCGTTCAGGATCATGTAAAAGGGGAGTTTATAACCTCAGACTCGGCTTGGCAGCTTCTCAAAGCTTTAACGCAGTTCCCAGGCATTCTTGAAATGAGCGCTAAGCAGCAAGAACCGTCGATTTTAGCAAAATATATTCTTGTTGTTGGGCAGCTGTTCAATCGGTTCTATCATCAGGAAAGAATGCTCGTAGATAACATCGATGAAAAGCATGCCAAGCTTGCTTTAGTCGAAGCGGCGAGCCGCATAATCGCAAAAGGCCTTCAGTTGCTAGGATTGCAAACGCCTAAGCAGATATAAGGAGCACGTTCCAATGCTTGGTTCAGATTATGTTTAGAATCCTATGATTTAATGAAGTAAAGTAGGAGGGTTGCGTTATGAAGAACATGGATTTATCGCATAATCAGCTAGATGCATTGGAACATGCGCAGGAGCATGGGGGAAAGCTGTTACGTTGGAAAAAGCAGGGGTATTGGACGTATGAGAACGCAATGGAAGAGGAAATAGATTCTGATCAGAAATCATCTCTACCAGAGTGGTATTGTAGGACGACTACCATATTCGCTTTAGTTCGGCGAGGGTATATGAAGATGGATAATTGGGAGAGCTGTACCTTAATAAATGACAAGACAAACCTAGATGCGATATAGAACAAGTAGCTTCGAAAGGTACCGCTGTGGATACATTACTGCTAGAATAGGAAAGAAGCAGTGTAACATAAGGGGAGAGTTAATCTTGAAAGCAATAATCGTCGATGATGAGAATTTGGCTTTGCAGAAAATGACAAAGCTCTTGCAAACCCAAGATGGTTTCAACGTAAATGTGGAGCTGATCGGGGCATATCTATATCCATACGAAGCAGTATCCGCGACCCGTAACGATGCGCCGGATATTGCTTTTCTGGATATTGAGATGCCGGAGATGAGCGGCTTTGAGTTAGCTGACCAACTGCTGGAATTACATCCACAGTTGCAGGTCGTATTTGTCACTGCTCATCAAGATTTTGCCGTGAAGGCCTTCGAGGTCAATGCACTTGACTATCTCCTTAAACCTGTGCATCCTACGAGACTTGCTATGACTATGAATAGGATCGCTCAGTCGAAACAGGTAAACACTGCGGAAAAAAGTCAATCAACGCAATCCCAATTATCGATTTGCTGTCTACGCAGCCTGCATCTTATGAATCAACATCAAGAAATGCAGTCTTTCCCTTGGAAAACATTAAAAGCGCCAGAGTTATTCGCGTATCTGATTCATTACCGCAACAAGACAGTGAGCAAGCAAAGCCTAATGGATCTTCTTTGGCCAGAATATGATTTACATAAAGCAACTGCCCAATTGCATACGGCTATTTATCAAATTCGAAAAATGATGAAGACCTATAACTTAGATATTACAATTAAATATCAAGATGAGGGCTATCGCCTCGTATGGGGAAATGTAAAGCTGGATACGGAACAATGGGAGAACAGTCTAAGACAAGCTCCTCCCGTTACACCCGAGACGCTTGATCAGCATTTGTCGATCATGAATCAATATTCGGGGGATTTTTTAGAGGAGCATGGGTATGCTTGGGCCGAGCATGAGAAGGAACGCACTCGTCTGCTCTGGATCGAGCATGCCAAGCAAATCGCTCAGTGCCGAATGCTGCTTAGACAGCATACGGAAGCGATTACCTTGTATCAGCGTATGGTAGACAAACTGCCTTATAGGGAAGATGGTTATACGGGCTTAATGCAAGTTCATGCCTTACTTCATCATCCCGGTGAGGTGAGAAGGTTGTTTCATCAGCTGTCCGAACAACTTCAGATGGAATATGGTGTGCTGCCGAGCAGAGAGCTAACAGACTGGTTCGGCAATTGGGAAAAAGCGAATTCGTACATAGGTTAAGGGTTGAAGGAGGGTGAACCAACCGGTGAAAGTTAGAATATTGTCCGTGATCCTAATCGTCGTTGGCCTTATTCTACTTGGCTATCCGAAGTTTGAGGAAATGCTGGAAAATGCGGAGCAGCAGCAGTTAGCTCGGGAATGGCAGAGCAGCTTTGCAAATATCGACAGCTCGGATCGTTCGGAGGATTCTACTCAGCAGCCCTCGGCGCAGAACTCCGCCCCGCCAAATACAGAGGTAGAGCGATCAATCGATGGGAAAGTGGAGGGGATGCTTAAGATTGATAAAATCAACCTGTATCTCCCGATCCTTCATGGGGCGACTAAGGATAACATGAAAACCACGCTAGCCAGTATTGAGAATACGGGTAAAGCTGGTGAGCTTGGCAACTACGCCATTGCGGGTCATCGGAACACGACGTATGGAAGAAATTTTAATCGGGTGGATGAGCTGGCGATCGGAGATCAGATTGACGTGAATACGGGAACCAATGAGTTCGAATATATCGTATCCGAGAAGCTGCTCGTCAAGCCCGAAGATGTATGGGTGCTAGAAAGTGATGGAAAATCAAAGGAAATTACGCTGGTGACCTGTTACCCAATCGTGAACCCGACACATCGGCTTATTATTAAAGGTAAGATTGTCACGGAGTAAACCACGCATATTGTGAGTGGTTATTCACTTGATATGGCAGGCGAATGGAAGTTAGTGAGGAATCGTTGTATAATCGATAGCAGAATGCTGATTTTCCGAAAGAAGGTGACCTTGTGGAAGAAGATAAAGGTAAGAAGAAGATCGCGCTGAACATTGTCAGCTCGAAGGTGAATCATAAAGGTTTCGGTGCAGGATCAATCGATTTGAATAATGTTTCTTCTATTATTATAGATGGTGATGAGTGCTACTTGGATATGGGTGCATTACATGCCAAAAGTAAGGTTGAGAAGGGCATTAAATTTTCCATGAATAAAGAGGATGTACCCAATGGTCGTTCATGCTGGCTGATCTGGGTTGCGGTTGATCGTAATGCAGAAGGTGCATTCTACGGAGGCATCACGGCTTGTCCGATGTTGGTCGATACCGAAGCACGTCGTGGATGGAAAATTCTTGCGGAGCATGTGAATTTGATGGACGCAGCGATGAAACGCAAAGTAGTTGTAGATCAACTAAGCGACAAGGAAAAGTCGATGCTTCGTGAGCAGTTGATCGCACATAATGAGCAATGGTGGGAGCATTCCGATGACGCTTTGAAGGAAGCTTTGGCATAATTGTCAATACCCTAAATTTTATGTCTTTTATGTGTCACCCATTGTCGGTGATGCAGGAACTGAGTATACTAATGTCTAGTATGTGTTACCTCATATACTAGGACAACAAAAAGGCAGAACCGGGGACGCCCGGTCCTGCCTTTTTGTGTTGTCTAACTAGTAGTGAGACTTCAGGAATGCACCGGCTATTACTTCATCCAGTTCTTGAATTTCTCCCACCAAGAGCCGTTTGGCTTGCTCTTGTCTTTATCTTTATCGGAGCCAGTAGCACCACGTTCTGAGCAATAAGTCTTCGGTTCCGTTCCGACGACGAAAGACTCCAGCCGCGATGTTGCGCGGCAGTCATCATTCGCCAGCTTACCGCTGGCGGAATCGATCCGCACCGTCACGACACCGTCTGGTGCGGGGAAGAGCTTAGGCGGCACGGCTGCCAGCGCGCCCTCGGTAAAGTCGGCGAAGATCGGCGCCGACAAATGCGCTTCGGCCGGAGTGATGTTGCGGCCTTTGTCATACCCGACCCACACCGCCGTTGCTAGCTCCGGCGTAAATCCAACCATCCATGAATCCGCATCCGTTGTTCCGGTTTTACCTGAAATTGGTCGCTTAATCGTAGCCGAAACGCGTGAGCCTGTCCCACCGTCCTCGAACACACTTTCCATGAGGTGGGTGAGTATATAAGTTGCTGGTGGATCTGCAACCTTTTCCGTCTTCTTCTGTGCTTGGTACAATACATTCCCTGCGGCATCCTCAATTCGAATAATCGCGGTTGGCTCCTCACGCATGCCACCATTAGCTATCGCTGCGAATGCTGACGCCATCTCCATTGGTGACACGGGAAACGTCCCTAATGCCAGTGAAGGCAGCGGCTTCATTGCGGAGCTGAGTCCGAGCTTGTGTGCAGTATCGATCACCTTTTGCGGACCTACCCCCATAATGGTATGTACGGCATAAATGTTATCTGATTTCGCAATGGCTTTACGCATGTCGATCATGTCATTTTCATACAAGTTATTGTAATTGCTTGGCATGTACGTCTGTCTGCCATCATCATACGTAAACACCGTCGGTTCACTTTTAAACTTCGTAAGAGGAGTAAACCCATTTTGCAGCGCAGTTAAGTATAGAATCGGTTTAAAAGAAGACCCTGGCTGTCGGAGCCCCGACACCGCGCGATTGAACTGGTTATCCTTATATTCCTTCCCACCGACCATCGCTTTGATCTGCCCTGTACGCGGATCAATCGCCACGAGCGCGCCTTGCAGTTCCCCAGATGACTTCAATGTATGGCTGATGGTTTCCTCTGCGACAGTTTGCGCTTTTAAATCGAGTGTCGTATAAATCCGTATACCACCCTGCTCAAACACATCCTCCGTAATCCCAAGCTTCTCGATAGCTTGAATCCTGACATAATCACGGAAGTATGGCGCACGGGCGGGTTTACGACCTTCGAGTGTTTTATAGTTAAGTGGCTCTTTAGCAGCAGCATCGGCTTGGGCTTGCGTAATGTACCCTGTGTTCACCATTGTGCTAAGCACCGTCACTTGGCGCTCCTTCGCCTTTGTTGCATCATAATAAGGAGAATAATAGCGCGGACCTTTTGGAACGCCAGCTAGGAGCGCACTTTCTGCAAGTGATAAATCCTTCGCATGTTTCCCGAAAAATAATTGAGCCGCCGTCTCCGCCCCATAGGTGGAATGCCCATAATAAATTTGATTTAAATATTGCTCCAAAATCTCATCTTTGCTTAGCTGCAATTCCATTTGCAGCGCATAAAGAGATTCCTTTACTTTCCGAGTCCATGTGCGTTCATGAGTTAAATATAAATTGCGTGCAAGCTGCTGTGTAATGGTTCCTGCCCCTTGCACCATGCTCATATGTTTGATATTAACGACTGCAGCACGGGCAATGCCCCGAAAATCTAACCCGGAATGTTCATAGAATCGTTGGTCTTCAATCGATAGTGTCGCGTGAATCAGATCCGGTGAGATATCATGAAGGGATACAACTTGTCTGTTTTCTTCTTGATAAAGTGTGTCGATTAATACGCCTTGTGTGTCATACATTTGAGATGATTGTTCCACCGTAATAACGGGCAGCGTCTTGAACCGGAGATAGGTAAGAAGTCCACCTAATAAGATTACCATCACAATGGATAATTTGAGTGCGATTGTAGCAAACTTTTTTAAGCGCAATTTCCAGCGGATGGCTGCAGCTGGCTTGATCTTTTCGGAGCGCGCTTCTTGTTCATTTAATTTCTCTGTGTTTAATTCATCCATACAAGGCTCGCCACTATTTGTTAATTCGGGCTCCGTCTGCTGGGTATTCAATTCTTGTTGTGAATCTTGATTCGATGTTGAATCAGCCATACGTTTTACTCCTTTCCCGAACCGATTGGTTCTCCCATCTATTTATATACGGGCGAATTCGACATTGGTCGTATTTATTTGTGAATATGTCAAATGAAGTCTCATCTTATTCACAGTATGGAAAATGTTGGACCCACCTATTCAAATATGTACATAATAAGTTGAAATTTACTTAAAATATTTGGCTAAAGGGTCACAATTGTTTTCATTTTGGGAGCAATCTACTATAATACAATTTGTGCATGAAGGAGAGTGTCGCGGACACCAGTTTGCGCATGGAAAGACGCTAAGGTGGAACACTGAGATCAGGCATTTTGGTCATTTATATATATGAAATGGAAAGAGGGGCTGTACAAATGGATTTGTGGTACACGGAGAAACAAACAGAGAGTTATGGCATTACTGCTAAAATTAAAGAATCGTATGTAAGAGAACAAACAGACTTTCAAGATCTAGCGATGATCGAAACCGAAGAATGGGGTACGATGCTGACACTAGACGGTATGGTCATGACAACCGTTCGTGACGAATTTGTATACCATGAGATGGTAGCACACCCAGCATTATTTACGCATCCGAATCCGAAGCACGTGCTTGTTGTAGGCGGTGGTGATGGCGGTGTAATTCGTGAAGTTATGAAGCACCCGAAAGTAGAAAAGGCTGTATTGGTTGACATTGATGGTAAGGTAATCGAGTATTCCAAGAAGTACTTACCGACAATTGCAGGTGAATTGGATAACCCACGCGTTGAAGTTATCGTAGGCGATGGTTACATGCACATTCACGAGCACAAGAATGAGTATGACGTAATCATGGTTGATTCCACGGAGCCAGTAGGCCCAGCGGTTGAATTGTTCTCCAAAGGTTTCTACCAAGGCATTTTTGATGCGCTTAAAGAAGATGGAATTTTCGTGGCACAGACAGATAACCCTTGGTTCAAAGCAGACCTGATCCAAACCGTTAACCGTGATGTGAAAGAAATTTTCCCAATCGTTCGTGTATATGGTGCGAATATCCCAACTTACCCAAGTGGTCTATGGACATTCACAATGGGTTCCAAAACGTATGATCCACTTCAAGTGGACGAAACAGCAATTCCAGAGCTAGATACGAAATATTACACATCACGCTTGCACAAAGCAGCGTTCGTTCTACCGAAGTTCGTAGAAGATTTGGTGAAGTAATTTCATTTTGCAGCTAGCGATGAACGAAAGGATGTGCGTTTGATTATGCGTTTAGATCAAGCTTATTCGGGTAATGTATTTATTTGTTCTTCTGATGATTACGCAGCTTCCAAAGCTGTTATTTACGGCATGCCTATGGATTTCACGGTGTCATTCCGTCCAGGCTCCCGATTCGGTCCTCCACGTATTCGTGAAGTGTCCATCGGACTTGAGGAATATAGTCCGTATTTAGATAAATCCCTCGTGGATATCCAATATTTCGATGCAGGCGATTTGTTGCTTCCTTTCGGAAACCCGGCACGTTCCCTTGATATCATCAAGGACTACGTAACAGGTTTACTGAAAGACGATAAGTTCCCACTTGGTCTTGGCGGTGAGCACTTGTGTTCTTGGCCAATCTTCCAAGCACTTTATGAAAAATATCCAGATCTTGCGATCATTCACTTTGATGCGCATGCGGATTTGCGTGAGAACTATGAAGGCGAACCGCTTTCTCACTCTACACCACTTCGTAAAGCTGCTAACTTAATTGGTGGCAAAAATATTTATCAATTCGGTATCCGCTCTGGTTCACGTGAAGAATTCCAATATGCGCGTGAGAACATTAACTTCCATCCATTTGAAGTACTTGAACCGCTTCGCAAAGTATTGCCAGAGCTTGCAGGACGCCCGGTATACTTGACGATCGATATCGATGTTCTTGATCCTTCAGCAGCTCCTGGTACGGGAACAGCTGAAGCAGGCGGCATCACATCTAAGGAATTGCTAGCTTCTATTCATGCGATTGCGGGTGCAGGCCTGGACGTAATCGGTGCTGATGTCGTAGAAGTAGCTCCTGCATATGATCCGACTGAGCAGACACAAATTGTTGCATCCAAAATCATTCGTGAAATTTTGCTTGGTCTTGTACCGACAAAATAAATCGTTTCCTGACACCGTCAATCCACTTGGCGGTGTTTTTTTTATGCAAGTGTGTTCAAATGCAGGGACCTTGATCGATTGAGACAGGGTCTATGTCGTACCTGAGCGATGTGATCTGTATCCTTCAGCAATTGAATTTATTTTCACGATACTATACACTAGAAGCTAAACTTGACATGAGGGAGTTACATGTCCAATGAAACAACAGGTTCGTATTACCATTGATAGTACAAATGGCGATCAGCAGCTCTTGCAGCATGCGGAGGGTGATTTGTACTTAAAGAATGGACATATTTACATCAGGTATGAGGAAATACAGGAAGAGTTAGGTCGCACGACGACACTACTTAAGTTTAGTGATAATCAATTTCGCATTATTAGACAAGGTGAGACCGGATCAGAGCAAACATTCCTTCCGGGTGAGTGGACAGAAGGCTGGTACCACACCGCACAAGGCCGGCTTGATATGCGAATTCGAACGCATTCGTTACAAATGCGATTAGATGAGAATGGACTTGGCGATGCCAAATGGAACTATGATTTGTATGTCGCAGGCGACCACGCCGGGCGATTCAAAATAAAACTATCCATTAAGAAAATGAACGACAATCAGGAGGGTTAACTTAATGAACGTGTTAGAACAAGTGAAGTCTGCGGTTCGTGAGGTAGTTGGACAGGCTGTGATAGACACAGGTCTCGTTACGGCAGACCAGTTGCCAGAAATCGTACTAGAAGTACCAAAGGAGAAAACACACGGTGATTTGTCTACCAATATTGCGATGCAATTGACTAAGATTGCAAAGCAGAATCCGCGTGTAATTGCAGAGCAGCTTATTGCGAAATTGGAACAAGAGAAGGCTCATATTGCTAAAGTTGAAATTGCTGGTCCTGGATTCATTAATTTTCATATGGATAAAAGCTATTTATATCAAGTTGTAGGCGAGGTCTATCAATCAGGTGATCGTTATGGTCAGATTAATGATGGACAAGGTCGCAAAGTACAAGTAGAATTCGTTTCTGCAAATCCGACAGGCTCTTTGCACTTGGGACATGCTCGTGGGGCAGCAGTTGGGGATGCGCTATGTAATGTACTTGATTTAGCAGGCTATGATGTAACACGTGAGTACTACATTAATGATGCAGGGAATCAAGTGAATAACTTAGCTCTTTCGATTGAAGCTCGTTATATGCAAGCGCTAGGTCAAGATGTACCTATGCCAGAAGACGGTTATCATGGTGAAGACATCAAAGGCTTTGCAGATGAGCTTGCATCAGAAAAGGGCAACAGCTTACTTGCACTTGATGAACAAGAACGTTTAGCGTTTTTCCGTGAATATGGGTTGACCCGAGAGCTGGATAAGCTCAAGCGAGATTTAGCGAGATTTGGTGTGCAATTCGACGAGTGGTTCTCCGAAACATCTATTTATACGAGCGGCCAGCTGGATCAAGCTTTAGAAGCACTGCGTAATAGCGGTTATGTATATGAGCAAGAAGGAGCAACATGGCTGCGTACAACAGACCTTGGCGATGACAAAGATCGTGTTCTCATAAAGAATGACGGTTCGTTTACCTATTTAACACCTGATATTGCGTATCACCGCAATAAGTATGAGCGCGGTTATGACCAATTGATTAACATTTGGGGAGCGGATCACCATGGTTATATCCCGCGTGTAAAAGCGGCTATGACAACTCTTGGATACGATGCTTCTAAGCTAACTGTACTTATCGCGCAGATGGTTTCCTTGTTCCAAGACGGGGAGAAAGTAAAGATGTCCAAGCGTACAGGTAAAGCCGTTACGATGGAAGATTTGATGGATGAAGTGGGTGTCGATGCCATTCGCTACTTCTTTACGATGCGTTCGATGGATTCTCATCTTGATTTTGATATGGATTTGGCGGTTTCTAAGTCGAATGAGAACCCTGTTTTCTATGTACAGTATGCATTTGCACGTATTTGCTCGATTTTCCGTCAAGCAGAAGAGCAAGGAATTGAAATCGTCGACTTGTCACAAGTCAATCTTAATTGCTTAACATCAGAAGCAGAATTCGACCTTCTTCGTAAAATGGGCGAGCTTCCTCAAGAGATTTCGGAAGCTGCACGTCTTTATGCTCCTCATCGTTTGATTCGTTATGTATATGATATTGCAAGCATGTTCCACTCTTACTATAAAGCGGAGCGGGTAATGACAGAGGATGCTGAGCAGACGCAAGCGCGTTTCGCGTTGTTAGGCGCTCTACAGATCGTGATTCGCAACGTATTAAGAGCAGTTGGGGTATCTTCACCGGATCGTATGTAGGAACTGATATAACATTAAAGGCACTGCTTATGGGATTCTCCCGTAAACAGTGCCTTTTGTTATGTTGGATGGATTCTATAAGGAGTGACCGTCTATTGAGCGGCGAGCAATCTTTTTCTTTTGTAAGCTGCGTGTTTTGGTAATGGCATTAATCACTCGCCTAGCGTTAATTTGTCCAGCAGATGCTTTTACTTCTTTTGTTAAAGTAACTGCATATTGCTTAAGCGTCTTTTTGATTTGGAGTGGTTTGAGATTTGGTTTCGTACTGAGCATGAGAGCGACAACTCCACTGACGTGCGCCGTGGCCATCGAAGTACCGCTTAGCTCGTTGTAATTACCATTCAACCAGCAAGAATATATTTTTTCGCCAGGTGCATAAATATCAATCCGTTTTCCTTTATTACTAAAAGGGGCAATTCGGTTTAATTGTGTAATAGCACCAACGGATACGACTTGCGGAAAACGTGCGGGGTAATCGACAGATGCTTTTTTTCCTTCATTCCCGCATGATGCGATAATGATTTTACCCGCTTTATAAGCGTGCTGCACGGCATTTTCGAGTGCTTTGGAGTAAGATGACATTCCAAAGCTCATATTGATAATATCCATATTATTTTCAACACACCAGTTAATGCCGGCAATAATATCTGATACATAAGCACTTCCGAGTCTATCAAACGCTTTTACTGCATGAATAGAAGCTTGTGGAGCAACGCCAAGAATACCTTTTCTCGTCGACGCCCCCGCGATAATTCCAGCAATATGAGTGCCATGTCCATTATCATCGTTTGGAAGCATGCCCGGGAAGAGTAAGTTCACACCTCGATAGATCGATGGTTTTAGGTCAGGATGAGTGGGATCGACTCCCGTATCAATGACGCCGATTCGTACTTCAGAACCACGTGTTTTAGTCCAAGTTAGAGGCGCCTTCACTTGCTTGACTCCCCATGGGATCAATTGATTACCGACAGGATAAAAATGGCTTCTAATTGAGGATTGATTAGTGAAAGAATGATAGTTATCAGCTTGATAGTGGATGCTTAAGGTGCTATCTTCCTCAATGGACACAGCATGGGTAAATTTCATCAGTGATTGTAAGGAATGAATAGGACATGAAATCGCTTGAATGATTTTTAGTTCTTGAATCGATTGCTTTTCTTCTGGAGGGGCCTGCCAAGTTTTGATGAAATCGATACATGCGTCATAGTCTTCAGTATTCTCAAAGCGAATAATTTGTCTTTTTTTCGCTTTGCTTGAGAGATGGATTTCATCATGCAACGTTTCAATAAATGGTTCGGGGTCCACTGCAGCCACCTCCCACCTTACACCGGATGTCGAATCTCTCCTCATTGTATGTACATGCGCAAACACAAGATTGATTGATATGCCCCATATGAAATAAATAAGGTTTCAGCCGTGTCAAGGTGAGGAAATCAACATACTCTGAGAGTGAGGGGCTTCGTAAGAAAAGTCTCTGCAGGGTACAGTCTGAAGCGAAGGGAAACCTTCGCTTTGCTATTTTTTGGAGATGACTTGCGTGAAGTTGCATTTTTACATAAAATAGGTTTTACTTAATGAAGATATTGGATAAGGTAGTTCTTATAGCTCCGAATGAATAAATGTAGTTGAAGGGAAGTGTGTTTTGCCGTGAGTAACTCATATACACTTAAAATTTCCGAGGATCAAGCCCGTGAAATGCCGATGGTTGACCTTGCGTTTGAATTGTTAAAATCTGCGAATACTCCGTTTTATTATCGTGATCTGATGCAAGAAATTGCGCAAATTAAAGGCTTATCCTCTGAACAAATGATGGATGTAATTGCACAACTATATACGGAAATTAACATCGATGGACGATTTGCTTGTGTTGGAGCAAACCTATGGGGATTGAAGCGCTGGTACCCAGTTGAAAAAGGTGAAGATGCAGTTGCAGGTGCCAAACGTCCTCGTATCATTAATGATGAAGACGACGATCTAGATGAGGATATCTTCGCTGAAGAAGAAGAAAGCTACGATACAGAAGGCTTTGATTCCTTTGATTCACCTCGTGATGAATTTGACAATGAGTCAGAAGCTGAAGAAGAAGAGGAAGACCCAGCTTTCTTTGGCGATGAAGAGATAGAAGAAGACGAAGAGATCGACGAAGCAGTAGCGGATGAGGATTCAAATGACGAAGATTCTGATGATGAAGATGACTCGGATGACGAGGATGAAGACGATAAATAATCGATCGTTCATGTACTGAAAATTGGGCTATAAGTTTTCTTGACAGTCAGCCTGCTTTTGAGTAAACTATGTTCTGGGCTTTAAAAAGAATAACGGATATTATGTATAAAAAAGTGCCCCGTCTCGCTACGGGTGTCACTTTTTTTTGTTTTTTTATGGTTTTTTTGGTTAAGTAACCCCGGTTTACTGGAAACTAAGACAAGTGTTTCACAAAATTCAGAACTTATGTTCAAAACTTCTAAGGAGGCAATATAATGACCAAATATATTTTCGTCACAGGAGGCGTCGTGTCCTCGCTGGGCAAAGGAATTACAGCTGCATCGTTGGGTAGATTGCTTAAAAACCGCGGACTTAAAGTTACGATTCAAAAGTTTGATCCGTACATTAACGTGGATCCAGGGACAATGAGCCCTTACCAGCATGGTGAAGTATTCGTTACGGATGATGGTGCGGAGACGGATTTGGATTTGGGTCATTATGAGCGTTTTATTGATATTAACTTGTCTAAGAACTCCAATGTAACAACGGGTAAAGTATACTCTTCAGTTATTACGAAAGAACGTCGCGGTGACTACTTGGGTGGAACGGTACAAGTTGTTCCACACATTACGAATGAAATTAAAGATCGCGTTTACCGCGCAGGACGTGAAGCGCATTCCGATGTTGTCATTACAGAAATCGGGGGTACAGTAGGCGACATCGAGAGCTTGCCGTATTTAGAAGCGATTCGTCAAATCAAAAGTGATATTGGCCGCGAGAATGTGATGTACATTCATGTGACCTTGATTCCTTACTTGCAAGCAGCGGGTGAGATCAAGACAAAGCCAACCCAACATAGTGTAAAAGAATTGCGTTCGATTGGTATACAGCCGAACATTATCGTATGCCGGACAGAGAAAGCTTTGACCGAAGATACGAAGAGCAAGCTTGCTTTATTCTGTGATATTGATGCGAATGCTGTAATTGAAGCACGTGATGCAGAGACACTGTACGAAATACCAATGATGCTTCGTGATCAAGGTATGGATGACATTGTATTGAATCACTTGAAAATAACTGCTCCAGAACCGGATATGACAGAATGGGTAAAACTCATTGATGTCGTGAAGAACTTGAAGCATACGACTGAAATTGCGATCGTTGGTAAATACGTGGCACTTCATGACGCTTACCTGAGTATCGTAGAATCTTTGAGCCATGCAGGATTTGATTCGAATACATCCGTGAACATTCGTTGGGTAAATGCGGAAGAAGTATACGATCACAACGTAGATGAGTTACTTGCGGGTGTAGATGGTATCCTCGTTCCTGGTGGATTCGGTGATCGTGGTATCGAAGGTAAAGTATCCGCAATTCGTTATGCGCGTGAGAAGAAAATTCCGTTCTTCGGTATTTGCTTAGGTATGCAGGTAGCTGTAATTGAATATGCACGAAACGTTGCACGATTAGAAGGCGCGAATTCTTCGGAAATCAATCCAACAACAGCTTATCCTGTAATTGACTTGTTACCTGAACAAAAAGACATCGAGAATCTTGGCGGTACAATGCGTCTGGGTCTATATCCGTGCAAACTTGTTACTGGTACGATTGCAGAGCAATGCTATAATGATGAGCTTGTATACGAAAGACACCGTCACCGGTATGAATTTAACAATGAATATCGCGATTTGATTGAATCAGCAGGTCTTACGATTTCAGGTACTTCGCCTGATGGACGTTTAGTGGAGATTGTAGAATTAAAAGATCACCCTTGGTTCCTGGCCGTACAATTCCATCCGGAATTTATATCTCGCCCGAATCGCCCACAGCCGTTGTTCCGTGAATTTGTAAAAGCGGCATTGAACGGCAAAAGATAGTCATTTTTTTACAATTCATACAATACTCCCTACATTTTCAGGAGGAAAGTGGAAGTAAATGGCGAATAAGATAGAAGTGATGGTTGTTCGTTTATTTGTTTCAAGGGGGTATTGGATTGAATAAAAAGCTGTTGATCGTTGATGATCAGACTGGCATCAGAATCTTGCTAACGGAAGTATTTAACGCTGAGGGGTATACGACTTTTCAAGCCTCCAATGGCAGACTTGCGCTTGATATTGTAAGCCGAGAAGCGCCTGATCTTGTTTTGCTTGACATGAAGATCCCAGGTATGGACGGTCTGGACATTTTGAGGCATATCAAGCGTATGGACGAATCAATTAAAGTCATCATGATGACAGCTTATGGTGAGCTCGATATGATAAAAGAAACAACGGAACTCGGTGTGCTTAAACATTTTACCAAACCGTTTGATATTGATGAATTACGTCATGCAGTTAATGAGCAGTTCATGACGCCAACTACTGAACGCAAGCTTGGATAATAAAAAGATCCTAATTCCGTCAATGGATTAGGGTCTTTTTTAATGAGAAAATATTGGAGTATTAAATCCAAAAATTGGTTTTTCAAGGGCTCGGTTATCTTTTATATCCATGTGTGTTATAATATCACAGTGTGATGGAAGAGGGTAACGAATCTTAATTTCAATCACTTAACTAGGAGGAGTAGAACATGCCATTAGTTTCTATGAATGAGTTTTTGCCAAAAGCAAAAGCCAACAAATTTGCGGTAGGTCAGTTTAACATGAACAACTTGGAGTTTGCGCAAGCGATTACGGAAGCAGCGAAAGAATTGAACTCTCCGTTCATCTTCGGTGTATCTGAGGGCGCGCTAAAGTATATGGGTATGGAATACACAGTTGCAATTGCTAAAGCTGCAGCAGCACAATCCGGATTGCCAATTGCTTTACATTTGGATCATGGATCAACTTTTGAAGTTGCAATGCAATGTATTCGTGGAGGATTTAGTTCCGTTATGTTTGACGGTTCCCACCATTCCTTTGAAGATAACATTCGTTTGACGAAAGAAGTTGTTAAAGCTGCACACGCAATGGGCGTTTCCGTTGAAGGTGAGCTTGGAACAATCGGCGGCGTTGAAGATGATATCTCCGTTGACGAAGAGAATGCAAGTCTTGCTAAACCAGAAGAAGCAATCCGTTTCTATGAAGAAACTGGCGTTGACTGCTTAGCAATCGCTGTTGGTACTGCGCACGGTATGTATGCTGGTGAGCCGAACATTCACTTTGATATTATCGAGAAAGTATCCAAAGCGATTCCAGTACCGGTTGTATTACACGGTGGATCCGGCGTACCAGACGATATGCTTATGAAAGCAATCGCAGCTGGCGTTGGTAAAATCAACGTAAATACAGAGAACCAAGTTGCATGTACACAAGCAATCCGTGACGTATTGAACGCTGACGGTAAAGTGTATGATCCTCGTAAATACCTCACTCCAGCCCGCAAAGCAATGGTTGAAGTCGTTAAATCCAAAATTAAGATCTTCGGTAGTGAGAATCAAGCTTAATCGCTTAGCGATTCTGCTTGTTTGAATAGCAAGTCTAGTCATTGATAAATATGGGAAACACATCGATTCCGATGCGTTTCCCTTTTATTAGTGAGGTAAAAATCTTCTCTTTAAGACGGTGAAACCGTTTTTCTTGGTATTCAGGCATGTTTTCTATATTTTCCTAGTTGAAAAAGTGGTATTTTGATAGATTGAATAAAATGAATAGTTGTTTTTGTGATGCAGCGCTTTAGGGGGAAATAGATTTAATGGACAAATTGATGATTTCTGGGGGGCGTCCACTCCATGGAACCGTCCGTATTAGTGGTGCGAAGAATAGCGCAATCGCGTTAATTCCTGCTGCTGTTTTGGCGGAGACGACCGTCACGTTGGATAATCTGCCGCAATTAAGTGACGTTGCCATTTATGGTGAAATTCTGAGTGAGCTGGGTGCATCGATTTCTTGGCATGCTGACGAAATGATAATTGATCCATCTGGGATGCGATCAGCTCCAATGCCGAATGGAAATGTGAAGAAATTGAGAGCTTCTTATTATTTAATGGGAGCATTATTAGGACGATTCGGAGAGGCAGTTATTGGGCTTCCTGGTGGGTGTAACTTTGAACCACGTCCGATTGATTTGCATATTAAGGGCTTTGAAGCCTTAGGTGCAATCGTTACGAATGAAAATGGCGCGCTACACATTAAGGCGAAAGAACTTCGCGGCGCGAAAATATACTTAGATATGGCGAGTGTCGGTGCAACAATTAATATCATGCTGGCTGCTTCCAGAGCCAAGGGTTCGACCTTAATTGAAAATGCAGCTAAAGAACCGGAGATTGTTGATGTAGCAACTTTGCTGAATTCGATGGGGGCGAATATCAAAGGTGCGGGTACGGAGACCATTCGCATCGAAGGTGTAGACACCATGCATGGCTGTCGTCACTCGATCATACCAGATCGCATTCAAGCAGGTACTTATATGATTGCTGCAGCTGCTACTCGTGGTGATGTGACAATCGATCAGATCATTCCCAAACATATGGAAGCTGTTACGGCTAAGCTGCAAGAAATGGGTGTAAAAGTCTATGAGATGGATGAATCGATTCGGATTGTAGGCCAGCCCGAATATAACCATGTGGATGTGAAAGCTCTTGTGTATCCTGGCTTTGCAACGGATTTGCAATCTCCAATGTGTACACTCATGACACAATCCAGTGGTGTCAGTGTTTTAACTGATCATGTTTACGGTAGCCGCTTTAAACATATCCCAGAACTATTGCGTATGGGAGCTAAAGTTAAGATGGAAGGTCGTTCTGCGATTATTGAAGGTGCTACCTTAAGCCCTGCTAGAGTTCATGCAACGGATCTACGTGCTGGTGCGGCACTGGTTATTGCAGGCTTAACTGTACCAAGCGGCAGAGGGATAACAGAAGTGACCGGTGTTGAATATATTGATCGCGGGTACGATAATTTAGTGGAAAATCTCACCTCACTGGGCGCTGAAATTTGGCGTGAAACGATTAAAGAATAATAAACGGTACGGATAAAACGGAATAAAGCTCGTTTTGTCCGGCAACAATGAATAGTATTTCCTAGTAATCTAGAATAGAAAATTTAATAGTTTGGTGGTTGAATCCAGTGGACATGCATCTAGCCGAATTAGAGGCGCTGAAGCTGACGGAGCTATACACGTTAGCGAAGAAATTTCAAATCCCGTATTACGGGCAAATGAAGAAGAAAGAATTAATTTTTGCGATTTTGCGAGCACAGGCAGAACGCGGAGGCCTTATGTTCATGGAGGGAATCCTCGACATCTTACCGGAAGGTTTCGGTTTTCTCCGACCGATTAACTATTTACCGAGTGCTGAAGATATTTATATCTCTGCTTCACAGATTCGGAAGTTTGATCTCCGATCGGGTGACTTGGTATCGGGGAAATGCCGTCCACCCAAAGAGAATGAACGTTATTTTGGACTACTTAATGTGCAAGCCGTTAACGGTGAAAAGCCGGAGACAGCAGCAGAACGTCTTCATTTTCCAGCCTTAACTCCCCTTTACCCACAGGAAAGAGTTACTTTAGAAACAACCCCTTCCGCACTTTCAACGCGTATTATGGATATGCTTGCCCCAGTTGGTCTTGGTCAGCGTGGTTTGATCGTTGCTCCTCCTAAAGCAGGTAAAACACTCTTACTTAAAGAAATTGCGAACTCCATTTCTACCAATTATCCTGATATTGAATTGTTCGTTTTGCTAATTGATGAGCGACCAGAAGAAGTGACGGATATGCAGCGTTCGGTAAAAGGTGAAGTTGTTGCATCTACATTTGATGAATTGCCGGAGAATCACATTAAAGTGGCAGAACTTGTTATGGAACGGGCTCAGCGCCTCGTTGAACATAAGAAAGATGTCGTCATTTTACTCGATAGTATCACAAGGCTTGCACGGGCTTATAATCTTGTAGTTCCTCCATCTGGTCGTACATTATCGGGTGGTGTAGACCCTGCGGCATTCCATCGTCCAAAACGCTTTTTTGGAGCAGCGCGTAACATTGAAGAGGGTGGCTCCATTACAATTTTGGCGACGGCCCTAGTTGAAACAGGTTCGCGTATGGATGACGTTATTTATGAAGAATTTAAAGGTACGGGTAACTTGGAATTACATTTGGATCGCAAGCTTGCAGAGCGCCGTGTATTCCCTGCTATCGATATTCGTCGCTCGGGTACGAGAAGGGAAGAAATTTTGTTAGGTAAAGATGAGCTCGATAAAATTTGGGCGCTTCGCAAAGGAATGAACGATTCCTACGAATATACGGAAAACTTTATTAAGAAGCTTGGTGAAACGAAGACAAATCAAGAATTCTTAGATAATATTCAGATGCCAAAAGGAACAAATGCACCTAAAACGAGTAGTAGCTCTTCCTCTTCAAGTGGAAGTTCACCAAGAGGCAGAGAGCCGCGTGAAGGGAAAGTCAAAAATTCGGCATCATAGAGGAGTAACGCTATGAATTTGGTTTATGCAGATGACTCCGGACAAGTTTATGACGATCCGGATTTTATAGGTCTTGCACGTAGTGCGGATATGATTGTGGAAATTATGGATGAAGAGCTTATTCCATTGCCGGAAGGTGCGACTTTAGTATCGTTACCTTTTACCAATGCGGTAGGTTTGAATCCTGAAACGGGCCAAATGGAACGATTGGATGGCACACAAGCAGTTGGTGCATTGTTGCCGCAAGGCTTCACCCGCTTACTACTGCCAAGCTATGTAAAGACAGATCAAACACAGCTTTTCCCACTCTTCGGTTATACAGCTGTCGTGTGGAAAGATGATGGGTTTTATGTAGCAGCTCGCTGTACGGATGATCCAGAGCCTTGGAACCCGCGCAACTGTGATGTGAATGAGCTTGAGCTAAGTGTGAAGCGAATTCGTGAGCAGTATCCAGACAATAAATTGTACGAGCACTTATCCAATTGTGCACTTGAATATGAATGCCTAACGGCGTCCAATACATTCCTAAACCGCTGGGAAGGTGCAGTTCCTGTATCTTATTCCTGTAATGCAGGTTGCTTTGGATGTATTTCTGAACAGCCGGATGACAGTGGATTCCCTGCTCCGCAGACACGTATGAATTTCAAACCCTCTCAAGAAGATGTCGTTCAAGTGATGCTTGAGCATCTTCGCACACCGCAAAGCATTATTTCCTTTGGTCAAGGCTGTGAAGGGGAACCTTCTACACAAGCGCCTCTTATTATTAAGGCGATTAAAGAAGTGCGTCAACATACGCAACAGGGATTTATTAACATCAATACCAATGCAGGATTAACCGACCACATTCGTGGAATAGTAGATGCAGGTCTTAATTTAATGCGTGTTAGTACGATCTCAGCACTAGATGATCACTATAATGCGTATTACAAACCTCGGGCTTATACACTTAAAAATGTAGAAAAGTCGATTCGTTATGCAACAGATCAAGGGGTCATTACTTCCATTAACTATCTAGTATTCCCAGGTGTGACCGACCGTGAGGAAGAAGTAGAAGCGATGATCGAATTTGTTCGTCGTTCAGGACTGAAGCTCATTCAAATGCGTAACTTGAACATTGATCCGGAGAGTTATCTGAATTTAATTCCGAAAGCACGCGGAGAGATGCTCGGTATGAAGCAAATGATGGAGATTTTTGAGCAAGAATTGCCGGATGTGGTCATTGGTTCTTATACACACACACCGGATTTCTTCCAGAAAGTAAGCGGCAAATAAGCTTGTTATGCCAAAAAAACTATGATATAATTTCGAAGTTAATTCCATTATCTCTGGGTCGCAGAAAGACGCCAGGGCGGAAAGAGGTGAACGTAATGAAAGAAGCTATTCATCCGAAGTACCATGTTACTAACGTGACTTGCGCATGTGGTAATGCATTTGAAACAGGTTCCATCAAGGAAAACCTTCGTGTGGAAATTTGTTCCGCTTGTCATCCATTCTACACTGGTAAGCAGAAGTTTATTGATGTGGGTGGCCGCGTTGATAAATTTAAAAAGAAATACGGCATCTAATTTTTACAATCAAACCTCCTTTATGGGAGGTTTTTTCTTTTTAAAGTGTGTTCGAAAAGTTAGGTCACTTCAGAGGGAAAATTCTCCTAAGGTTGATATTTGGTGGACAATCAGCTATACTTATTTTTGCCGTGCTAGATGGGGAGGTAGCGGTGCCCTGTAACCCGCAGTCCGCTGTAGCGGGGTTGAATTCCTATTAGAGGCTATGTCGATGGTTGGTCTGTCCTTTATAAGTGGTGTTGAGAGTCGGGTCCTCCGCAATGGAACCCTGTGAATCCGGTCAGGTCTGGAAGGAAGCAGCCGTAAGCAGGACGTTTCATGTGCCGGAGGGCAGCCTGGTTTGAGCTAACTGTAAGGGAACGCTTCGGTCGCATATTCAATAATAGGTGCACGGTTTATAAATTTATAAGAATAAACGTCTATTCGAGAGCTAAGATTATCTTAGGTTTGGAATGGACGTTTTTTTGTGTAATTGGTAATGTAAGGAAGGAATAAGGCGCTTTAGAACGAACTTTATATTTTAATATAACCAATCGGCCCTTTTTAAAGAATGAGGTGATCTGATGTTCAATCCTAGTAATTCACCCGGCCATCTAACATTTGGAGATTTGAGTCGGTGTTGGAGCTTAATTACGGATGTAGGTGTGATTCAAGTAGATCCGGATTATAAGATAGTAAGGTGCGATACTAATTTTGAAACGTTGACTGGGTATTCATCCGCGGAATTAGCCGGGACTCGGATCAGTGATATCGTTGTATTAGAATTGCCTCTACAGGAATTGTGCAACCATGGTCATCTTGCAACAGAGCTGGGGGGCAAAGGGGTTCCCTACTACTTGCGCATCCGGACGCTAACAGGAACAACAGTCGTAAAGGAATGTAAAGTCATTGAGCTTGAAGGGGAACGTGCGGGTTTTGTGCTCTTTTTAAAAGACGTAGAAGAGAATATCAAAAATTTATTTGAGCGCTTCTCTGGGGCATTTTTAGAGGATGTGAATTTGGGCGTTCTGCTCGTAGATACCGATTACACACTCGTCGAGATTAGTGAAGTGGCTTGTAAAATCCTTGGACTTGAAAAAGAAGCTGTGACCGGCAAACCAATGAATGAAGTGTTCATGTCTGTACCAATTGAATATCACCTTGTGCAGTCGACGATCTTAGACGGTGTTATTGTTCGTAATCATGCGATGTCTTGGATGAACGATCAGAAGCGTTATGAACTGTTGCTGGATTCCAATGTGCTGCGGGATAAACGTGGGGTGATTGTTGGTGCCTATGTCATTTTTAAAGATGTCTCGAACCTAAGGTCATTGGAACAACAAGTGGAACGAAGTGATCGACTGGCGATGATTGGGCAGATTGCTGCCGGGACAGCTCATGAGATTCGAAATCCACTCACTTCAATAAAAGGTTTTTTACAAGTATTTCGGAAATCGTTTGATCAATTGGGTTTGAGTAGAGAACAAGAATATGTCGAAATTATGTTAGATGAAATTAACCGTGTGAATGAACTGGTGAATGAGTTTTTGAAATTATCCAAACCTAAAAACGCCAAGTTCCAAAAAACCAACATTACAGGTGTGCTTCGTGGGCTGATGCCGATTATTCAAAGTGAGGCATTACTTCATAATGTGCAATTGTCCTATGAGACAGAGAATCATTTGCCAGATGTCATCGCGGATCAGGAAATGCTCAAACAAGTGTTTCTTAACATATGTAAAAATGGGATTGAAGCGATGGTAGATGGAGGGGCTTTAAGTATTACAGAACGTGTGGACGTGCAGGAACGCAGCGTACGTGTGGAAATTCACGACACAGGGCCAGGGATTCCGTTATATGTTATAGATAAGATATTTGACCCCTTTTTCACAACTAAAGAAGAGGGGACAGGGCTTGGACTATCTGTCTGCCAGCGTATTATTCATGATTTAGGCGGACAGATTAGGGTGTCATCCAAAGGCTTTGGAACGACCTTTACCATTTGCATCCCCTACCCATGACGCGGTTTATTCCAAGCCAGTGATATAGTATAATGAACACATTGACAATGAATTGCGAGGGACACTATGACTCATATCGCTTTATACCGAACATGGCGTTCGCAAACATTTGCCGAGGTGGTCGGACAAAAGCATATTACCCAAACACTGCAAAATTCGCTTCGTGATAACCGATTCACACACGCGTACTTATTTAGCGGTCCACGTGGTACGGGTAAGACGAGTACAGCCAAGATTTTGGCTAAAGCACTCAATTGTGAAAATGGTCCAGCTGAAGAGCCGTGCAATGAATGCTCGGCATGTCGGCGAATGACAGAAGGGGCGCTTATCGATGTTGTTGAGATCGATGCGGCTTCTAATCGTGGTGTAGATGAGATTCGAGATCTTCGTGACAAGGTGAAATATGCACCAACCGAGGTTCGATATAAAGTCTATATCATCGATGAAGTTCACATGCTTACAACAGAAGCGTTTAATGCGCTTCTTAAGACATTAGAGGAACCTCCTGCCCATGTGATATTTATATTAGCCACAACTGAGCCACATCGTATACCAGCGACGATTTTATCGCGTTGTCAGCGATTCGATTTTCGTAGAGTCGCTTTGACGGAACAGATCGGACGCTTGCGATACGTATGTGAACAGGAGCAACTCGAAGTTGAAGAGGATGCGCTGCATTATATTGCGAGACTTTCCGATGGTGGAATGCGTGATGCACTTAGTTTGCTTGACCAAGCTTCTTCATTTAGCCTAGGCTGTATCACATTAGATGATGTCCTATCGATGACAGGCGGCTTACCAACCGAAGGATTTGAGCGAGTACTGGATGCTGTGCGAACACAAAATATTGGCGAAGCCTTGCAGTTGATTGACGGGTTTATGCAAGCGGGTAAAAGTGCAGATAAATGCACAGAAGGCTTAATGCATTTTATTCGAGATTTATTGTTGCTGCGGATGATTCCAGATTCATCCACATTAACGGAACGGGTTTTTGATGGTGAACGTTTACGTGGCATCGCACATCATTTTGAGCCCGATCATTTAATGCGCATGGTTGAAACATTGAATCATTATCACAGTGAAATGAAATATTCAGTCCAACCGCAGACACTGCTAGAGATTGCTGTATTGCGGATGTGTGCTGCAGAAGAGCCTGCTGCTGGCACAGCCTCAGCGGCACAAACCTCACCCGCCGCTGTGCCCCGCGGGTCAAGGCCCGCATCCTCACCCGCTGGTAGCGGCGAAGATGCGGGTGCGCTGGCGCAACGCGTCCAGCGCATGGAGGAGCAGCTCACCCAGCTGCTCCAAAACGGTGGCGCCGCGCTTAGCGCCGGCACCACCACAGGCGCCCAAGGAGCACGGGCGCCAGGGCGACGCGCCCCATCCTCATCGGGCGGGGCGGCAGCAAGTGCCCGGTCGAGAGCGCAGCTCGACCGGTTCGTCAGCGGCGGAGATGACGCCGCTTTACGCATGGCAGCCTCCAAATGGAGTCAAATTTTGAGTGTTGTCAAAGAGCGCAAAATTACCGTTCATGCATGGCTTGTAGACGGCGAACCAGTAGCGTATCATGGAGATGCGCTGCTCGTTACATTTCGAAGTGTCATGCATCGGGATACGACGGAGAAGCCGGACAATAAGTTGCTGATCGAACAGGCGATGAGCGAAATCCTTGGCGAGAAGGTAAGTCTTGTAACCGCAATGGCTAAAGATTGGGCAGATGCGAAATCTTCAGCAGCTCCCCCGGTCGAGGAGTTGAAACTCGAACCGCAGGATGAGCCAGGTGCTAGCGGGGGTAAGATGGACCATGTGAACGAAGCACTTAAGCTTTTTGGTGAGGATCTCGTTACGATCAAAGACGAGTAAACAAACTTTAATATGCAGAGGAGTATGAACCCATGAACAATATGAACCAAATGATGAAGCAAGTGAAGAAAATGCAAGAGCAAATGCTTAAAGCGCAAGAGCAATTGGGTCAACAAGAAATCGAAGGTACTGCAGGTGGCGGTGTTGTTTCGGTTAAAGTAAATGGACACAAGAAAGTTCTAAGCGTAACAATCAAGCCAGAAGCAGTAGATCCAGAAGATGTTGAAATGCTGCAAGATCTAGTTCTTTCAGCTGTGAATGATGCTCTAACTAAGGCTGAAGAA
>NZ_CP197466.1:3860000-3922500 GCF_052180255.1 Paenibacillus sp. KN14-4R | reverse complement strand
GTGTGTTAAGTGGGAAAGGATGTGGAGTTGCAAAGACAACCAGGATGTTGGCTTAGAAGCAGCCATCATTTAAAGAGTGCGTAATAGCTCACTGGTCGAGTGACTCTGCGCCGAAAATGTAACGGGGCTAAACACACCACCGAAGCTATGACAACAGATGAATTTCTGTTTGGGTAGGGGAGCGTTGTGTACAGCAGTGAAGGTTGATCGTGAGGACAGCTGGAGCGTACACAAGTGAGAATGCCGGTATGAGTAACGAAAAGACAAGTGAGAATCTTGTCCGCCGAAAACCTAAGGGTTCCTGAGGAAGGTTCGTCCGCTCAGGGTAAGTCGGGACCTAAGGCGAGGCCGAAAGGCGTAGTCGAATGGACAACAGGTTCAAATTCCTGTACCACCAAAAACCGTTATGAACGATGGAGTGACGCAGTAGGATAGTGACGCGAGCCGATGGATATGCTCGTCCAAGCAGTGAGGCTGATGTGTAGGCAAATCCGCACATCATTAAGGCTGGGCTGTGATGGGGAGGGAAACTTAAAGTACCGAAGGTCATGATTTCACACTGCCAAGAAAAGCTTCTAGTCAGGTCAAGGTGCCCGTACCGTAAACCGACACAGGTGGGTGAGAAGAGAATTCTAAGGCGCGCGGAAGAACTCTCGTTAAGGAACTCGGCAAAATGACCCCGTAACTTCGGGAGAAGGGGTACCCCGGTAGAGTGAATAGCTCGAGGGGGTCGCAGTGAAAAGGCCCAAGCGACTGTTTAGCAAAAACACAGGTCTATGCGAAGCCGTAAGGCGAAGTATATGGGCTGACGCCTGCCCGGTGCTGGAAGGTTAAGGGGAGTGGTTAGGAGCAATCCGAAGCTGTGAACCGAAGCCCCAGTAAACGGCGGCCGTAACTATAACGGTCCTAAGGTAGCGAAATTCCTTGTCAGGTAAATTCTGACCCGCACGAATGGCGTAACGACTTGGGCGCTGTCTCAACGAGAGATCCGGTGAAATTTTAATACCTGTGAAGATGCAGGTTACCCGCGACAAGACGGAAAGACCCCATGGAGCTTTACTGCAGCTTGATATTGAACTTTGGTACGATCTGTACAGGATAGGTGGGAGCCTTAGAAGCCTGAGCGCCAGCTTAGGTGGAGGCAACGTTGGGATACCACCCTGATCGTATCGGAGTTCTAACCTACTACCGTATAACCGGTAGAGGGACCGTGTCAGGTGGGCAGTTTGACTGGGGCGGTCGCCTCCTAAAGAGTAACGGAGGCGTCCCAAGGTTCCCTCAGAATGGTTGGAAATCATTCGAAGAGTGCAAAGGCATAAGGGAGCTTGACTGCGAGACCTACAAGTCGAGCAGGGACGAAAGTCGGGCTTAGTGATCCGGTGGTACCGCATGGAAGGGCCATCGCTCAACGGATAAAAGCTACCCTGGGGATAACAGGCTTATCTCCCCCAAGAGTCCACATCGACGGGGAGGTTTGGCACCTCGATGTCGGCTCATCGCATCCTGGGGCTGAAGTAGGTCCCAAGGGTTGGGCTGTTCGCCCATTAAAGCGGTACGCGAGCTGGGTTCAGAACGTCGTGAGACAGTTCGGTCCCTATCTGTCGTGGGCGTAGGAAATTTGAGAGGAGCTGTCCTTAGTACGAGAGGACCGGGATGGACGTACCGCTGGTGTACCAGTTGTTCCGCCAGGAGCACCGCTGGGTAGCTATGTACGGAGGGGATAAGCGCTGAAAGCATCTAAGCGCGAAGCCCCCCTCAAGATGAGATTTCCCAATTAGTAAGACCCCTTGTAGACGACGAGGTTGATAGGTTGGAGGTGGAAGCGCAGCAATGTGTGGAGCTGACCAATACTAATCGGTCGAGGGCTTATCTAAAAACTTTACGAAGATCAGACTTCGTAAACCCTATCTTTACTCTTCAATTCGCATCTAGTTTTCAAGGTACAAGCCTTGTTTCCAACCTTATGGAAAGCGTTTGGTGACGATGGCGGAAGGGAACCACGCGTACCCATCCCGAACACGACCGTTAAGCCTTCCAGCGCCGATGGTACTTGGACCGAAGGGTCCTGGGAGAGTAGGACGTCGCCGAGCTAATGAAAAGAAGCTGTTACTCATTTTGGGTAGCAGCTTCTTTTTTTGCCAAAAGATGTTGATTAGAATCGGGGGGGTTGGATTCCATATTGCCCAATGCCCAATACGGGGTGAGTAGAAGGCAATATGGGATCTCACTAATTTATAATACTTCATTTCTTAAGGTAAATAACAAGACGTATCGCGGGGGCTGATTTTAATCATACCCTCTTGATTGTATTGTTTTGTTCGCAATAATATCGAAAGTCTGGGTGCCAACATCCAAATATGGATGAAAAGTAAATTCAATACTTGAGCAGTACCTAGCCAAGGTACGATTGCCGTTATGGTGAATAGTCCGACCCAGAATATGTGGGTTTGGACTTTTATTAATTTGTTTAACGGGGTAAATCCTTCGGGAAGTAATCCGCACCAGTAAATTCCGAATTTATAGCTCCAGATCACCCGAGATTCACGCATGGCGAATGTACGATAGCACATGGTAATTACATTATGAAGCACAAACACTGCAGGATAGCATATGATATAGGGAAGCGCCCGATTTTGGGTTAGATTCCACAATAGCATGAGTAGGAACAGTAGTCCCAAAAACATCTCAATGAGATAGTGATGTGATATTTTTTTGACTAAGCGATAGCTGTATATGGTTGATTCCTTTGTGTGTAATTGATCTTGTTTTGTCATCATATGCCTCCATTAAAAACTATATTTCTATATCGGTATATAGGAATCAAATTATAAGTTTAAAAGCTTTCAAAAGGGAAATACTGATAGCTAAAAGAATAGAGGTGAGAATCGGATGGAAGAAGTCGAGCTGCCGATGTGTATCATTTGTTCTCAGGCAAAGCCAGATGGTATTTTTATTTTATCAGAATTTATATGTGATGATTGCGAAGCTGAGATGGTACGTACAGATGTGATGGATGAGAGATATCCTTTTTTTATTGGACAATTGAAGCAGAATTTAATTTTGAAAAATGCATAAGACGAGGCGATTTATCGCTTGTTAAGGCTTCTGTGTAGGAAGCTTTTTTGTTTGCTTATTTTCACCTATAATAAAGGAACTAGACGATAAAGTAGGTGGAAGCGCAAGTGAAGAGTCGAGCGCCTCTGTTTGATAGATTAGTAGGACATGTTCAGACTAAGCCAGTCTCACTGCATGTGCCTGGTCATAAGTTTGGTCAGGGTCTTGCGAGTGATGCACAACCGTTTTACCAAGGTGTGATGGCAATTGATGCAACGGAGATTACGGGACTTGATGATTTACATCACCCAGAGGAAGCCATTCTTGAAGCCCAGCAACTAGCAGCAGCTTGTTTTGGTGCAGAAGAGACGTTTTTTCTCGTTGGAGGAAGTACCGTAGGAAATCTAGCAATGGTGACATCTGTTTGCAGAACAGGGGATATTTTGATCGTGCAGCGTAATGTACACAAGTCAGTGATTCATGGCTTGATGTTGGCAGGTGCGCGTGCTGTTTTTGTCTCACCACAATATGATGCGGTTAGCGGACGAACAGCAGGAGTGAAAGTTAATGATATTAAATATGCGTTAGAGCACTACCCGCAAGCGAAGGGTGTGCTGCTCACAAACCCGAATTATTATGGTATCGGCATTGATTTAAGGGAAATGGCTGATCTTGTGCATCGTTACGGAAAACCGTTACTCATTGATGAGGCGCATGGAGCACATTATGGATTTCATCCTAGCATCCCAGAATCCGCGTTAGCATCGGGAGCAGATGTGGTGGTACAATCCACGCATAAGATGTTATCGGCAATGACGATGGGTGCTATGATGCATGTACAAGGTAAACGGGTAGATCGAATAATCCTGAAACAAAGGCTGGCAATGCTTCAAAGCTCAAGTCCTTCTTATCCACTGATGGCGTCCATTGATTTGGCGAGACGGGAAATGGATGAACTGGGTGAGCAGTTAATGGAGCAGGGACTACTGGCTGTCAAATATTTTTGTGATCAAATGAGTAGACTTCCGAGATTTCAAATTCATAACCAAACAGAGATGCAGGACCCTTTTAAAATTACAATTACAGATAAGAGTCGTAACTTAAATGGGCCGGCACTTGCACAAGAGCTAGAGCAAAGAGGCTGCTATCCAGAGATGTCAGATATTAATAATGTGCTTTTGCTGTTCACCCTTCATTCTACAATAGAGGATGCTCAGCGAGTGACTCAAGCGTTTGTGGATATTGCAAATGGAGGAAGCACGATCTTACATGAGAATCAAAACTTACAAGAGAATCAAATTACCTCTGATGTGATGATAAATCCTTCTTTTCTAGAAGATGATTTAATAGGGGTATCAGAGCCTGTACCCTTTGATACTTTCTCCATATTTGATGAGCAGAGTGAATGTGTTGATTTGATTGAAGCTGTAGGCAGAAGATCAGCAGAGATGATCATCCCGTATCCGCCAGGTATTCCGATTGTTTATCCTGGTGAAGTAATTCGTGATAAGATAGTTACGTATATACAGCAATTAATTGAAGCAAATGTCCGGTTTCAAGGTTCTTTTATAGGAAGCACGAGAAAAATTCATGTGAAAATCGATAAATGAATATGCAGCTAGATGGAAGGGGTATCGCTTGGTGAATAAGGGGATTTTTATTAGCTTTGAAGGTGGAGAAGGTGCGGGGAAGACGACCGTGATTAAAGAGGTTGCAGCTTATTTGGAGTCCGAAGGGATTGTGGTCACTTTAACAAGGGAGCCTGGGGGTATCCAGATTGCGGAGAAAATTCGTACCATTGTTTTAGATAAAAATAATACGACGATGGATGGACGAACAGAAGCGCTTTTGTATGCTGCAGCACGTCGTCAGCATTTGGTTGAGAAAGTCATCCCTGCACTGGCAGAAGGTCAAGTTGTATTATGTGACCGATTCATTGATAGCAGCTTAGCGTACCAAGGATATGCGCGTGGGCTTGGAATGGATGAAGTTTATAACATTAATCAATTTGCAATCCTTGATTGTATGCCAGATATGACGATTTTTATGGATGTTAGGCCTGAGGTTGGATTAGCAAGGATACATGCAAATGCAGATCGTGATGTAGATCGGCTTGATCTGGAGACAAATCAATTTCACGATAAAGTATATGAGGGTTACCACATCCTGCTTGGAAAATATCCTAACCGCATCGTAAAGGTAGATGCTGAGCGTGAGCCATCCGAAATATGCAAGGAAGTCAATCGCATGATTATGCAAAAAATTAAGGATAAAAACACCTCATCATGAGGTGTTTTTTATTTTGATACAAGTAGTATTTGTACACATTGGAGCAAATGGGCAGCTGTGGAGTATAATATATTAAACATGAAAATGCAGGATTATTCATGTTAGATGTCTAATTTATATAGATGAAGGAACAATTATTGGTAACAGGGGTTTTAGGTAAGCCAAATACGCTGTTATCTATTATAATGAAAGGACGGGATATCCGTGAAACTTCTTGTAGCTGTAGTTCAAGATAAAGACAGCAACCGCTTATCCAACGCATTAATAAAAGAGGGCATTCGTGCAACTAAATTAGCTTCTACTGGCGGGTTTCTAAGAGCAGGTAATACCACTTTTATGGTTGGGATTGAAGATGAACGGATTCAGGAAGTATTCAAGATTATTCAAACCAATTGTAAAGTACGTGATCAGCTTGTTACACCGGTTTCACCCATGGGGGGAACAGCTGACTCTTATATTCCGTTTCCTGTTGAAGTACAGGTTGGTGGCGCAGCCGTATTTGTACTTCCAGTAGAACGATTCGAACATTTTTAGTCACGAGCTTATTCATAGATATAAGGAGCGTTCACCTTGAAAATTAATCCTGGCTGGAGTCCAATTGGCAAGAACGTTAAAGTAAATGACAACATGGTGCCTCCACAGGCAACTATAAGGAATTTTGGTGATGTGCTGAAAAGACAGGATGAAGTTACATCGAAAGAACAGATGAACCGCTTGTTACAGCAAATTAATCAACAAGGTGATCGCTTGTCCAAAGCGATGACGGTTAGAGAACTGCTTCAATATAAGCAGTTTGTGAAGCAGTTTTTAGAAGAAACAGCTAGACGAGGTGTGGGGCTTAAGGATACCCGAGGTTGGGACCGTCGAGGTCGGGGTAAACGCTATAAGATTCTCGATGAAATTGATCAGGAATTGCTCGCAATGGCCGACGAACTGCTTGAATCTGAGCAGGGACGAATTGAATTGTTACAGCGTGTCGGTGAAATTCGCGGCATGCTGGTGAATTTATTATTTTAATATGTCACGAGTGACAGTAGCACTGGAGAGAACGAATGTCTTTTAATCAAATCCAAGGTCAACAATCAGCGAAACGAATTTTACAGCAAAGTCTAAGATTGGATAAGATTTCGCATGCTTATATATTTAGCGGTCCTGTGGGAACAGGTCGTAAAGCGATGGCCATTACACTATCTCAAGCTATATTTTGTGAAAATATGCAGGATGATGCTTGCGGGCATTGCTTAGAGTGCCGTAAAGTTGAACATGGCAATCATCCTGATGTACATGTTGTGGAACCAGATGGGGCTTCGATTAAAATCGATCAAATCCGAGAGTTACAAAAAGATTTTGCATACCGCGCAACAGCAACCACTTCAGGAACAAAAATCTACATGATCCATGCAGCAGAGAAAATGACTTCACAGGCTTCCAATGCACTTCTCAAGTTTCTAGAAGAACCGTCTTCTCGTGTTGTAGCCATTCTCATCACAGAAAATGGACAAGCGTTGTTGCCTACCATTCAGTCTCGTGCGCAGTGGATTTCGTTTAACCCGATGGCACGTGATGAAATGATCACTAAACTGCTGGCCGACGGGCATCCTGCTCATTTGGTTTACCCATCCAGTTATCTAACTGCGGGGCTTGAAGCAGCCAAAGAACTTATCGAAACAAATTGGTTTGCAGAAATCAGAAACGTAGTGATACAATTAGCAAGGGAAACGTTGACGAGGTTTCCTTCTTCCTTTGTAACTGTAGGTCAGAAATGGACCAAATCCGAACTTGCTGATCATGTGGGGACAATGTTCGATTTACTGATTTTATGGATCAAAGACATGGTACAGCTATGTGTAGGGCATAAAGACAAGCTCGTTTATATAGATCAAACCGAATGGATGACAGCTCTATCCTATAGTCGAAGTGTGGCTTCATGGATTGGTATGTTAGAAAAAGCCGTGGAATTGCAGAAGCGATTACGCTTTAATGCGAATCCACAATTAGTAATTGAGAAAATGTTTGTTGTTATGCAGGGGGTGTAGGATGTATTCGGTCGTTGGTGTCCGTTTTAAGAAGGCGGGTAAAGTGTATTATTTTGATCCGCTTGATTTTGATATAGACAAGGAAAGCTCAGTTATTGTTGAAACAGCAAGAGGCGTTGAATATGGTAAAGTTGTGATCGGCAAAAAAACGGTACAAGAAAACGATGTGGTGTTACCGCTCAAAAAAGTAATCCGCATTGCCGATTATACGGACGCCAAATTAGTGGAAGAGAATAAGAAAGCAGCAAAAGACGCATTCTCTATATGCCTTGAGAAAATCAAAGAGCATAATTTGCGGATGAAGCTGGTTGATGTAGAATATACGTTTGATCGCAATAAAATTATTTTCTATTTCACAGCGGAGGGTCGAGTCGATTTTCGTGAATTGGTTAAGGATCTGGCATCCATTTTCCGGACAAGAATCGAACTTAGACAAATCGGTGTTCGGGATGAAGCTAAAATGCTAGGCGGTATTGGTCCATGTGGTCGTGTATTATGCTGCTCATCTTTCTTAGGAGATTTTGAACCCGTATCCATTAAAATGGCGAAGGATCAGAACTTGTCCTTGAACCCAACCAAAATATCAGGGCTTTGTGGTCGCTTGATGTGCTGTTTGAAATATGAGCATGATAATTATGAAAGTGCCAAAGATTCTTTGCCGACAGTTGGTAAAATGGTCGTCACATCTTACGGAAACGGTAAAGTTTTAGCGCTGAACATGAGTGATCGTACGGCGAAAGTGCACCTTTTTGATATGGGAAAAGTATTAGATTTGCCGTTTGATGACGTTGTCGAACAAGATGGTAACATATAAGATTGACAGATGCGAAATGCGCTGAGGTGAGACAGTGGATAAACAAGACATTTTTGCACAAATCCATCAACTAGAAGAGCAAATGGGCATGGCTTATGCGGATTTAAGTGCGCTGAAACAACGGGTTATTCTACTGCTAGAAGAAAATCAGCGTCTGAACATCGAGAATCAGCAGCTCCGTAAAGTGCTCAAAAAAGTAGATGATGAAGAACCTGTAACTGGGGTTACTGGAATCAAGGAACCTGTTGTACCGATAAGTGGTGGGGGTATTGATAATTTGGCCCGCCTATATCAAGAAGGGTTCCACATCTGCAATGTATATTACGGACACCTTCGTACAGAAGGCGATTGTCTGTTCTGCTTGTCTTTTCTTAAAAAGTAGATACCGCAGAGCTCTTGATGGTAGTGTAAGGTAGTGGAATTCATCTTCCTCACCTCCTCTCATCAAGAGCGCTCTGCGGTTTTTCTTTTGTACTACGAGTTGTAGGCTAGATGTGAATCAAGGAGGCAAAAACATGATAAAAGAAGTAGAGCTTCATCCATCAGAGCGAGTCGATGATTTATTAACACACGGTTTAGGTATTATACAAAGTGAAGAAGTGTTCGCTTTCTCGCTGGATGCCGTGCTGCTCGCAAGATTTTGTACGGTGCCGACAAAAGGAAAGATCATCGATTTGTGTTCAGGTAATGGGGTCATTCCATTGCTGCTGTCAACACGTACCAAGGCGCACATTACCGGTGTTGAGATCCAAGATCGACTTGAGAACATGGCACAGCGTAGCGTAACAATGAATGATCTTGGTGAACAAATTCGTATGGTCCATGGAGATCTGCGCAATGTTCATCATGATCTAGGACACGGACAATATGATTTAGTAACCGTTAATCCACCTTATTTACCAGTTCCAGCGGGGGACCAGAACGAGAATAAACATTTTACCGCTGCTCGTCATGAGGTTCATTGTACGTTAGAAGATGTGATATCAACTTCTGCAAAGCTTGTACGTTCTCGTGGAAAGTTCGCGATGGTGCATCGTGCAGCACGAATTGTTGACATTATGACAATTATGCGTAAATACCGAATTGAACCAAAGCGCGTGAGATTTGTTCATTCTCGGATCGATGAGGAAGCGAATATGATTCTTATCGAAGGAATGAAGGATGGCAAACCTGAAGTTCGCATGCTGCCTCCATTAATTGTTTATAATGATGATGGTAGACAATATGGACCTGAGCTTGAAGGTGTGTTCTGTGGAAAGAGGGAATCACTATGAATATACAAAAAAGCTATAAAGATGAGGGATCGTGGGGCACGCTCTATCTTGTCGCCACTCCGATTGGTAATTTAGAAGATATGACATATCGAGCGGTTCGTATTTTGAAAGAGGTCGAGATCATTGCAGCAGAAGATACAAGACAAACACGTAAGTTGTTGTCCCATTTTGAAATATCGCCATCACGTCTATTTGCTTACCATGAGCATAATAAGATGAATTCTGGACCTGAACTTATTCGTCTATTGTCGGAAGGACAGTCTATTGCACTTGTGAGTGATGCTGGACTTCCTGCTATATCAGATCCAGGTTATGATCTTGTCTGTTTAGCAACTGAAAGCTCGATCCCTGTTGTACCGATCCCAGGTGCTAACGCAGCTTTGTCTGCTTTAATTGCTTCTGGACTGTCTACGGAGAAGTTTACGTTTATCGGTTTCTTGCCAAGAGAGAAGAAAGGCATAACGAAGGAACTTGAGCGACTGAAAACACTTTGCGAAACGTTAATTTTTTATGAAGCTCCGCATCGGGTTGTAAAAACCTTAAATGCAATGGCTGAAGTATGGGGAGATCGTCGTATCTGTTTGGCGCGAGAACTTACGAAGAAGCATGAAGAATTTGCACGCAGCACTTTGTTAGAAGCGATTACTTATCTGGAGGAACAAGCGCCACTTGGCGAGTACTGCATTGTTGTTGAAGGAAGTGTCGGTAAAGGCGATTCGGAAGAAGGTAGTGATGCGAAGTGGTGGGCACACTTATCCATTCACGAGCATGTAGAACACTATTCTCAAATTTCAGGGAATAAGAAGGAAGCCATTAAGCTTGCTGCCGTCGATCGTGGTGTACCGAAACGTGATGTGTATAACGCACTGCATGAAAGATAGTTCAATGATTATCGGAACAAAAAAACATCTCTAATCGCGAAGCGTGCTGCTCGCTATTAGAGATATAAAGGAGTATGAAAAAGGTTAGAATTACCATAGGAAATGTTGATACTTCTATTATATACTATTTTTCTTATTTTGTCACAGGTACTGGCATTTCTGATAAACAAATATGACAAACAATTTTTCCCTTAAAATATGTAACGTTTTCTGCGTTACCACAGAAGATACAAGCCGGCTCATATTTTTTAAGCATGATACGCTCGCCATCTACATAAATTTCAAGAGCGTCTTTTTCGCCGATACCTAGTGTACGACGAAGCTCGATAGGAATAACAACACGACCTAGCTCATCAACTTTACGAACAATTCCGGTAGATTTCATCATATGTATAAATCCTCCTGTAATATAAAAAAAATATGTAATCGTCAACTTTCGACATTCTTTTCATTAGCTATAATACCAACGATTCCCAAAATAGTCAACCACTTTTTGAGTGTAAATGGACACCAAGACACGAACTAAATCTACTAATTTCAAAAGTGTCCATGAATTAACAGGAAATTCGGTTATTTTAATAGAACTAATGAAGATAAGTAAAATTATACTTGAAAGATTAGCAGTTGAGTAATGGTCATTATTGGGAATTAAAAATTAATGTTATTCGACAAAATACGAGTTTTTTTGTCGAAATTATGGGGGAAATCGAGGGGAGGTTTCGACATGAAAGAAGAGAAGGTGTTCAAAGATCCGGTACATAAATACATCTATGTGGATGATAAAGTGATCTGGGATCTGATTAATACAAAAGAATTCCAACGACTTCGGAGAGTAAGGCAGCTAGGGACTTCCTTCTTAACATTCCATGGGGCAGAACATAGCCGTTTTTCTCATTCATTAGGCGTTTACGAAGTGACTCGAAAAATTATTTCGCAGTTTGAACGTAATGGTTATGAAGATTGGCCGCAGGAAGAGCGGCTTGTCTGTCTATGTGCAGCTTTGCTGCATGACATCGGACACGGACCTTTTTCACATTCTGTGGAGCGTGTGTTTGGGACGCATCATGAAGCTTGGACTTGTCGAATGCTACTTGAAGATACAGAGGTTCATGCTGTGCTCGCTCAAGTATCCCCTCATTTTCCACAAGCAGTTGCCAGTGTGATTTCCAAAACCTATCCACGAGAAGTCGTTGTTGCTCTTGTCTCATCGCAACTCGATGCGGACCGAATGGATTATTTATTGCGGGATGCTTATTTTACAGGAGTGAATTATGGAACATTCGATTTAGAGCGAATTCTTCGCGTGATACGTCCTTACCAAGGGCATATTGTTGTGAAGGAAAGCGGAATGCATGCGGTTGAGGATTACTTGATGTCACGATATCAGATGCATTGGCAGGTCTACTTCCACCCTGTAACTCGCAGCGCTGAGGTCATTTTGAATAAAATTTTCGAACGAGCACATGATCTTTATGAAGAGGGTTATATGTTTGGGTTTATGTTGAGTCCAATGGACAAGCTATTTTGTAAAAAGCTCACAGTAGCGGATTACTTCCTATTAGATGAATCTTTCATGCAGACGGTATTAATGTGCTGGACGAAAGAGCAGGATGAGATACTTGCGGATTTATGTACAAGATTTTTGCATCGCAGGTTATATAAATTTATTACGATCGATTTGCCGGATAATGCTGATTTTCAAATATTGCGTGATACACTTGAGGAGAGTGGGTTTGATCCTGCTTATTACTTCGAGGTAGATTTTCCAGCCGATCTTTCTTATGATATATATCGTCCAGGGCAAACTGAGAAGCTGCCCATTTTATTACTTAATGAAGGTAATGGTTTAACGGAAATATCCGAGAAATCCGAGATTGTGCGCTCGATTTCAGGTTTGCATATGGGAAAATGTCATATTTATTACCCAGAAGAAATTCTAGAACGGATAGGCGAAGATCGACGTAGACAGCTTCGTGAATGGTTTGGTATTTAAAGATATAAAGGAGTTTATTAATGATGTTAACAGACACACATACACATATGGATGCATCGGCGTTTGATGAGGATCGTGACGAGGCGATAAACCGAGCATTGGAAGCGGGAGTAACACGGATTGTGAATATCGGTTTTAACCGTGAAACGATTCCAACAACAATGGCATTAGCTGAAAAATATGATTTTGTATATGCAGCGGTGGGCTGGCATCCTCAAGATGCAAAGGATATGCTTCCTGAAGATTTAAGCTGGATCGAAGAACTTTGTAAGCACCCAAAGGTTGTAGCAATTGGAGAGATTGGCCTCGATTATTATTGGGATACATCACCGAAGGATGTACAAGATCGTGTGTTTCGAGAGCAAATTCGTCTGGCACGCCGCATAGGTAAGCCGATTATTATCCATAACCGAGATGCGCATCACGATACGTTAAAAATATTGAGAGAAGAAAAAGCCGCCGAAGTCGGCGGCATCATGCATAGCTTCTCCGGTTCTTGGGAAACGGCACAAGCATGTTTAGATATGAACTTTCATCTGTCATTCGGTGGACCCATTACGTTCAAAAATGCGAAGTTGCCAAAAGAAATATTGGCTCAAGTCCCACTTAACCGCCTGCTGATTGAAACGGACGCGCCATACTTAACGCCACATCCGTTCCGCGGTAAACGCAATGAGACATCTTATGTGCGTCTCGTCGCAGAAACGGCTGCAGAAATCCGGGGTATGAGTGTGGAAGAACTGGCCGAAATTACAACAGCGAATGCAATTCGCCTACTCGGACTCAAGTAGGCGTTCCCACTTACGGCGTAATATGAAGCGTAGGTACAGTGTTACCACTATGAAAGTAAGCAAGGGAGCTAAAGTGTAGATAGGCTCCATCGAACGAATAAGTAATGAAATGGTAAGTAACACGGTTGAAACGGCAAGGGAGCAGATCATGATTTGAATAACTGCTTGGATTTGTCTTGCAGCTTGCAAGGGATACATGCTAAGCCAGAAGGAATAGCGATGTGCTTCCTGCAGTGTACTAAGCTGGACGGAAGATACTAATATAGTGATAATCGTGACGATCATGCGTACTACATCACTAGATACGACGGCTGTAATAATGAGTCCAGCAATTGTCGTACGAAGAAACATACCGAACAAGTCCGAACGAAGTAAAGTTTTCGTAAATAAATAGCTTTGTGCATAATGGGCTGTGAAGGGATACAAGTTTGTTACCCAAACAGCCCATTTTCGCGTCCTAATTTGAAAAGGAAGCTGCGGCACATCGATGAAGTAGGAGAAGAAGCGAAAATGTCTTCGTCTCGCTGCTTCTTCTCTTGCAATGAGCGTGTCCCATCCCACTTGGTAACGTGGGACGACTCGCATTGCAAGCGTCCAAATGAGTATCGCACCGATCAATAGCGGTGCGGCCCAGAATCCCCCTTGGCTTAGCACAAGGGGGATTATTCCTGCTGCGCCAATCCATCGCAGCAGGGAACTCACCGCGCGCGCTCGCGCGGTTACCATCCGGCTCTCCTGCCAAGCGGAGAGCAAGTAAGCTCCCTTGGCCAGTAGCAGCAGGCCAAGTACAAACCACAGCGGCTGCGCAGCTGTGGCAGCACATTGGCGATAAAGTGGCCATATCGCCAAAACACCAAGTGCAAGTCGGATGCCTTGCACGACAAAGCTGTACCTGAGCGCGGAGCGAAAATAGGCGCTTAGCCTGCCTTCCATCGGAAGCAGAAACATACGATCCGCTGCCTGGATATAGGTACGAATCGGGCTTGGTGCAAGTAATGGCAGCAGCACCACTACCGCAACCCACATATAAGGGAAATTTGTCGGGATATCACTTAAGATGCGAATATAATAATAGGTAGAAACAATAAATAGTAGAAAGACATAGCCAACAAAGTTACTTCGTAGCACGAACTGCCAATACTTCACAGCTTCCTGACTAAATGCCTGCCGGCGACGCTGCCATAGGGCCTGCATGTTCATTCTCGATTCTCCTCCCGAGTAATATAATAGTAGAAGAGATCGTCTAACGACATCGGCCTATTTGATAGATTTGCACCACCTGATGCACTCGCTTCTTGTCGCAATTCCTCTAATGTTCCTTGTGCAGCGATCTGACCCGCGTGAAGAATGACGAATCGATCACAGTAAGATTCAATTGTCGCTAAAATATGCGAGGAAATCAGAAATGATGCGCCATTCTGCCGTAATCGATCCATGGTTTCCAGCAAGGATCGCATGGCGAGGGGGTCAAGTCCTAAGAACGGTTCATCAATAATATATAGTGATGGTTCAATAAGCAGTGCATTCATAATCATCACTTTTTGTTTCATGCCCTTAGATAGCTGAGTGGATAAGCTGTTCTTCTTATTTTCCATTCGGAATTCTTGGAGTAATCGTGCTGTTCGCTTTTCAAATTCATCCCGAGGAATGTTATATGCCATCGCAGTTAGTTCCAAGTGCTCCCACACCGTAAGTTCCGAATATAACTCTGGGGTTTCAGGGACAAAAGCATAAGATTTACGATATACCTCCGTATTTTCCGCAAGTGTTTGTCCATTCATATGAACGCTGCCTTGCTGTGGAAGCATAAGACCTAGAATATGTTTAATGGTTGTACTTTTCCCGGCGCCATTTAAACCGATTAGGCCAACCATCTCTCCTTTTTTAACAGAAAATGTAACGTCCTTCAGGATCGGTTTGCCTGGTAAATAACCGCCATATAAATTTGTGATTTGAAGCATGTCCGTCATAAGTCCCACCTACCTATTCATTGGAAATAGTGCGCTAGAATTAGGGTCTCAGATCCAAATTTCCGCGTTAAAAAAGAGCCCTTTTCACACAAAATAGTAACATTAACCAATAAAAATGGCAAAAACAGGAGCATTCATAAGAAAAATAGGGTTATCGAGAACAAATAAGTAAGTTTTACCAATAAAAATGATAATTTTAGCCAAATTTGATCAAATAGTTCGCTTTACAGGTTCTTAAGTTCAAAGTAATATTCTTGTCATATAACTTAATTACGATCATTCATTTCTTATCGCTGAGTTTCCATTTTGGGAAACGGGGGAACCGCTGTAAAAACTGGGACCAAAGTAATTGTCTCGGTTGTAGCAGAAACAATTGGGGTGAATCCTTGGAAGTAAGTTTAACTTCGGTTAACACTTATGGGCCAAGGTAGGGCGACTCTCGCGCCCGAATCCGTCAGCTAACCTCGTAAGCGTATTTTTGAGAGGGAATCATTATCGTTGTCGTGTCTACACATGTGTGTACAGAGACCGCGGGAAGATTTCTCTTCTTCCTCTTGGTCTCTTTTTATTTCACAATTGGATTAGCAGGAGTTTGTCTTTTGTTTAATCATAACCGTGATGAAGGAGGTGGACGAGGAAGGTTCGAACATTTCACTTATGGAAATGGATCGAATTCACGGACAGTTAACCATAATTTAAATCTATCAAGTCGCGTCAATTCTAATCATGCGTAAAACTCGACGGCGAGGCTTTGAAGGAGGACCGAAGAAGTGGGAAATATCTCAGATTTAGAGACCCATGTAAAACGATCATCCAGCATGTCCTTCGTAATGCGATGGAAGCGTGAAAACTTGCGTTTGATCTCAATAATATCTATCACTTCAATCGCTATGACTTTCATGTTTTTGGTGTTGTTATACGGTACGGCTACCAAGAGCGTATCCGTAGTTGTGAACGGACAAGAAACCATTGTAAAAACAAAACAATGGGTCCTAAAACGCCTACTGGATGAACAAGCTATTCGGGTTGGAGAACACGATCGAATCTCATTAGCCCTTGATTCAACAATCAAACAAGGTCAAAAGATCATAATCGATTATGCTTCACCAATTCAGATAACAGCAGATGGAGATACCGCAACTGTGTACACTGCCGCTAAAACGGTGGGAGAAGTATTGAATGATTCACATATAAAGCTAGGGGAACTTGATCGAGCGATACCAGCGTTAGAGCAGCCAGTCGCTGCCGGTACTGATATTAAGATTATTCGAGTTCGTAAGGAAACAGAAAAGATTACAGAGACGATTCCGTTTGAGACTGTTAAACAAGATGAAGCCAAGCTTGCCAAAGGGAAAGAGCAAGTCGTTCAACAAGGTAAAGAAGGCACAAAAGTGAAGCAGATGGAAAAAGTGTATGAAAATGGTGTGCTTATCTCCAGTAATGTACTTGAGGAGTTAGTGCAGACGCCAAGCGTGGAAAAGGTTATTGCGGTCGGAACGAAGAAAGAAGTCAGCACGCTAAGTGCAAGTAGTACAGATGGATTAGCAAAAGGTAAGAACTTTGCAGCCAAGCAAATTTTAAATAATGTTTCTTTAACTGCCTATTCTGCAGGTGATGGTGGTAAGGCAAAAGGAACCCCGAACTATGGCATGACTGCCACAGGTACAAGAGCTGTTGAAGGAAGAACGATTGCCGTGGACCCTAATGTAGTTCCATTAGGATGGTGGGTGTACATCGAAGGAATTGGATACCGTCGAGCAGAAGATACGGGTAGTGCTGTGAAGGGTATGGTAATGGATGTATACTATGACAGTGCAGATTATGTGAACCGTTTCGGTCGTAAACGGGGATATACCGTATATGTAATAGGACCTAAAAAACCGGAGACCGAGTAAAATTACCGATTTTGGGAAATATATTGTATACTTTATAGATGGAGAATTGCAAAGAAGAGGGAGTCCCCTCTTCTTTTTGTGCGTATAAGTGTGTTTTGAAAGGAAGGGAGCGGGAGCTTATGATCCAAGAAATAATCGTTGTCGAAGGAAAAGATGATACAGTAGCTATCAAGCGCGCAGTTCAAGCGGAAACGATCGAAACAGGAGGATCAGCGATTAATCGAGCGATTCTGGATCGAATTGCGCTTGCGCAGCAGCGTCGTGGCGTGATTGTCTTTACAGATCCTGATCATGCTGGGGAACGCATCCGCAAAATTATTTCATCTAAAGTACCCGGTTGTAAACATGCTTTCCTTCCAAGAGAGCTTGCAGAGTATCGTGGTGATATTGGAGTGGAGAATGCTTCGCCTGAAGCCATACGCCATGCGCTTAGCCAAGTTAAGACAGAATATACAGGTGCTGTATCTGTCTTGACGGTAGAGGATTTAGTAGAAGCAGGCATGCTTGTTCACCCACAGGCGGCTGCACGGCGTCTAGAAGTGGGCAAAATTCTCGGAATAGGGTATTGTAATGGAAAACAGTTTCATAAACGCTGTACAGCTTTCCAAATCTCCCGTGAGGAATTTGAGGCGGCAGTCGAACTTATAGATAAAAGAGGGTCATAAATGAATAATCATAAACAAGCTTCACACGAAGGTGTTGGGACACCAAGCCGAACGAATCAAATTCTTAAAAAATACGGCTTAGTCATGAAAAAAAGCTTAGGTCAAAACTTTTTAACAGATGCAAATATTTTGCGTAAAATTGTAGGGGCAGCTGAATTATCGCCAAGTAAAGGGGCGTTAGAAATTGGACCTGGTATTGGTGCTTTGACACAACCACTAGCACAGGCAGCAGGTAAAGTTGTGGCGCTAGAGATTGACCAACGATTATTACCGATTTTAGAAGAAACATTAGAACCTTATCCGAATGCATCCGTTGTACATGGAGATGTATTGAAACAGGATCTTTCTGGTATATTCGAAGAACATTTCAGTGGGCTTGATGGTGTGAGTGTAGTTGCCAATCTGCCTTATTACATTACGACACCGATTATTATGAAGCTGCTCGAAGAAAAGCTTCCTTTTGAGCATATTGTCGTTATGATTCAAAAAGAAGTAGCCGATCGCATGGCTGCAAATCCAGGTGGCAAGGATTACGGTTCGTTATCGATTGCGGTTCAATATTATTGTGATGTGGAGATTGTATGCATTGTGCCGCGGACGGTATTCGTACCAGCACCGAATGTCGACTCAGCCGTTATCAAATTGACTTTACGCGGTAAGCCGCCAGTTGAGATTGAAGACGAAGCGTTCTTCTTTGATGTGGTTCAATCTTCCTTTACACAACGTCGGAAGACAATCTATAACAATTTAGGGGCACGCTTCTTCTCCAAAGAAACGAAGAAAAACTTAGAAGCGATTCTTTTATCAAGTGGTGTTGAGCCGAATCGACGTGCAGAGACGCTGAGTATTAGTGAATTTGCAGAGTTAAGTAAACAGCTTCGTGCACATTTGGCTCAAGTGAAAGAATAGTGACTCGGGATAGGCACCTATTACGCCCACTAACCATAGGATAAACTCTAAGGAGGGGATTCTGTGATTGGGCAGGGTGACCTAGTTAAAAGGAAGTCATACGGCGGAGACATTGTTTTTCGTGTAGAATCGGTAGATCAAATCAACCAGCGGGTCGTTCTGCGCGGCGTGGACTATAGGCTGCTTGCAGATGCTCCTGTTTCTGATCTTATACAAGTGAAGGCTGATCCTATCGAGGATTCTTCTCGTTTTCATTCACCACAGACTATTGAACCGATGCGTCGGCTAGTGCGTGATCGGGTGGCGATGCACCGAGAACAAAGTAATATTCATACGAATAAGGGACAGCAAGTAGGAAATTATTATTTTGAGGTGCCTGGAAAAGTACTGCATTTGGATGGGGATCCGCTCTACCTACGCAAATGTATGACGATGTATGAAGATTTACGTATTCCTGTTCAGGGGCTTCACATGGCGGAATCTCAAATGGCAGGAGCTTTGGAACGTTTGTTACCACAAATTAAACCGGATATTGTGGTTGTGACTGGTCATGACGGTTTTATCAGAAATCGCTCTGACCTTGATATTTACTCCTTATCATCCTATAAAAATTCCGGACATTTCGTGAAAGCGGTAGAAGTGGCTCGAAATTATGAACGTAATCGTGATGCGCTGATTGTCATTGCAGGAGCTTGCCAATCTCACTTCGAGGCACTGTTAAGTGCCGGGGCTAATTTTGCCTCCTCCCCTGCGAGGGTACTGATCCATGCTTTAGATCCACTTTTTATCGCTTCGAAGGTATCTTATACCCCGACCAAAAACACGATTTCCATGCTTGAGTTAATGGAGTCCACAGTGACTGGTCTCGAAGGATTAGGCGGTGTTGAATCAAGGGGTTGTCATCGAATGGGACTTCCAAGATTGGAAAAAATTCCATCACAAAAACCGTTGTCCGTATAGTCGTTCACCTAAATTGTCATTCAATTTATTAACGCCGGAAGCAAGCTTCTGGTGTTTTTTTGTCGTACAATGTATAAAAATAACTGCAATTACAAAATATAAAGTCGTAAAGTTGAAAATGTGAGAAGTACCGTTGACAACTGATTTACTACACTGATATAATATTTGTCTTTGTTTGACATGCGGAGGACAATCGGTTATAATTGAATGGAAAGAGGTGGTAGTCGTAATGGCAAAGAATGCTCTGCTCGAAATCAAACGTAGTCTTGAACCTCATGTTGGTCAGAAGATCATGTTGCGTGCGAACGGTGGCCGTCGTAAAACCATTGAACGCTCTGGTGTACTAGAAGAAACCTACCCATCTGTTTTCATTGTGAAGTTGGACGAAGAACAACAATCGTTCAAACGTGTGTCTTACAGTTATGCAGATATACTGACTGAGTCCGTAGAAGTTACCGTATGTGATAATGATGGACAAGTTCGAATCACCTATATACAGAATTAAGAAGTAAGCTTCCCCAAGAGCTTACTTCTTTTTTTTGTGCTCTGACATTAGAATGAGCAGCGGGTTCCATGCACATACTAACTGTACCTTACAAACAAAGGAGGGCATGAAATTTGGCTCGTAGACGCAGTGTCATGTCGGAACAGTTCAAGTATGAGTTAGCAAAGGACTTAGGTTTCTATGAAACGGTTGAAAAAGAAGGCTGGGGAGGCATTCGCACGAAAGATGCAGGAAATATGGTCAAGCGTGCAATCCAGATTGCAGAAAATGCCGCTTCCAAAGGACTTAAATAATAGGTTTTTTAAACGATTCAGCTAAAGCCCGAGAGTGCTTTAGCTTTTCTTATGGGCATTTGCTATAATAGGATCAAATATTTCTGGGCAAACGCACAAATAAAGTAGGTGAATCAATGAAAGTATTTGAAAAAGCGCCCGCAAAAATCAATTTGTCTCTTGATGTGCTAAGTAAACGGGAAGATGGCTACCATGATGTGGAGATGATCATGACGATGGTCGATCTGGCAGATCGTATCGAAATGCAGGAATTACCACGGGATACCATTATCATCTCCTCACAAGCGGGGTATATTCCGCTCGATGAGAAGAATTTAGCTTTTCAAGCGGCCAAACTCATTAAAGATTATTGTGGTGTGAAAAAAGGCGTATACATACATTTGGATAAAAAGATTCCCGTTGCTGCAGGACTTGCAGGAGGGAGCAGTGATGCGGCAGCGACACTGCGTGGACTCAATCGTCTGTGGGGACTTGGTCTTGGTACAACAGAGTTGCAAAAGCTTGGCGAGAAGCTGGGGTCGGATGTTCCTTTCTGTATTACAGGGGAAACAGCTATTGCTCGTGGACGCGGTGAAATTCTAGAGCCGATCGTGAATCCGATTCAATGTTGGGTCATTTTGGCGAAACCACCCATCAATGTATCGACTGCAGAAGTGTATGGCAAATTAGATGCTTCCAAAATTGTATCGCATCCCTCCACACAGCGTGTAGCAGATGCCATCAGGTACAAGCAGTTCGATGAGCTATGTCAGGGTCTAGGCAACGTGCTAGAAGAGGTAACTTTGGATTTGTATCCAGAAGTTCGTCATCTGAAAGAATGTATGCAGAGGTTGGGAGCTGACGGTGTACTTATGTCAGGTTCGGGACCGACCGTATTTGGTTTGGTGTCAAAGGAATCTAAGGTAGCTCGGATTTATAACGGCTTACGAGGATTTTGCAAAGATGTGTATGCAGTCAGGATGTTAACATAGCAAATGCTAAATAGCTCGTAGAATCCTATTATGGATTTTACGGGCTATTTATTTTGGAAAGGGCAAAATAACAGCTTGGTAATTATTCTATTCCAGGACATAATAACTTCAAAATTTCAACAAGCGGCACAGTCAGCTAATTGTTAAAGCGAGGTTAATGGGATGTTCAAAAATATTTTCGGAGTACTTCAAAAAGTCGGTAAAGCACTGATGCTTCCGGTAGCGATATTGCCGGCTGCGGGGATCCTACTTGCCTTAGGGAATGTATTGCATAACCCGTCATTGCTGGAATGGATTCCTTCTCTTGACAATGAAACCGTCCGAGGGATTTCAGAAGTTATGGAGCATGCGGGAGGAATCATATTCGATAATTTATCTTTATTGTTTGCGGTGGGGGTGGCTATTGGTCTTGCCGGCGGTGATGGTGTTGCTGGATTGGCGGCAATTATCGGATATCTCGTTATGAATGTGACGATGAAAATCGTCATTGGTATTACACCGGCAATGGTCGCCACGAATTTGTCGTATGCCAACGTGTTGGGGATTAGTACGCTGCAGACCGGGGTATTCGGGGGGATCATCGTTGGTGTACTGGCAGCAGTGCTGTATAAGAGGTTTTTTACGATCGAGCTTCCTTCCTATTTAGGATTTTTTGCAGGTAAACGATTTGTTCCGATTATTACAGCGGCATCCTCTCTGATAATCGGGATAATCATGGTATTTTTATGGCCCCCGATTCAAGGCGGCTTGAATGCATTCTCCCACAGTATGATTGATAAAAATCAGACTTTGGCGGCATTCGTATTCGGGGTTATTGAACGATCGCTCATTCCTTTTGGATTGCACCACATTTTCTATTCGCCGTTCTGGTTCGAGTTCGGTCAGTATGTGAATAAAGCCGGGGAACTCGTCCGCGGAGATCAGAAAATCTTCTTTGCCCAACTAGCGGATGGCGTGAACTTAACAGCAGGTACGTTCATGGTCGGGAAATTTCCGTTCATGATGTTCGGATTACCTGCAGCAGCGTTAGCGATGTACCATGAAGCAAGACCTGAGCAAAAGAAACTGGTGGCTGGGATAATGGGCTCAGCAGCACTGACGTCCTTCCTGACAGGAATTACGGAACCGTTAGAGTTCTCCTTCTTATTCGTTGCACCCCTTCTTTTCGCGGTGCATGCGTTATTTGCAGGATTATCGTTCATGACGATGCAATTGTTAAATGTGAAAATAGGGATGACCTTCTCAGGCGGCGTCATCGACTTCTTGCTGTTTGGTGTACTGCCGAATCGTACGCGTTGGTGGTTAGTTATCGTGGTTGGTCTTATACTGGCGGTTATTTACTATTTTGGCTTCCGTTTTGCTATTCGTGCCTTTAATCTAAGGACTCCAGGTAGAGAAGAAGTTATCCGAGAAAGAGGAACGGTTAGTGCGAAGGATGCGGATGAACTGCCCCGCAATATTCTGGTAGCACTCGGCGGTCAAGAGAATATCACATCGCTGGATGCATGTATTACGCGGCTGCGCGTGAGCGTGAAGAACTCGGCAGAGGTAAATAAAAGTCAGTTGAAGGAGCTCGGGGCTTCTGGCGTATTAGAGGTCGGTAATAATATTCAAGCGATTTTCGGTCCGAAATCGGACATCCTGAAGACAAAAATTAGTGAGATCATTACAAGAGAAAGTATGGAGCTGGAAGCATCGAAGGATGGTGAAGGGTACAGAGAAACCTAGCGATTAATTATAGTATATTAAGCGTTTGGGATTATACGAAGAGTTAAAAGGACCTAGCCTCGGGCTAGGTTTTTCTTACTATTTGTCTAAAGCTTGTGTAAACCCGGATAAAAATGATATATTTTGATTACAATATTCGGATTTTAGGGGGTGCGGTATGAAAAAGTTAAAAAGAAGCGCCAGATTGGTTGAAATGACGCAGTATTTGCTCTTTCGTCCCCATACACTCATACCATTAACTACTTTTGCAGAACGTTACAATTCAGCTAAATCCTCAATTAGTGAGGATCTAACGATTATTAAAGAAGTTTTTGAGGAAGAGGGACTTGGCGAGTTAAATACGATGGCCGGTGCAGCAGGCGGTGTGAAGTTTATACCGAAGCTTCCGAAGGATGTATCCCTTCAATTTGTACAGAAGGTTTGTGAGGACTTAAGACAACCAGATCGCATATTGCCGGGCGGATATTTATACATGTCGGATATTTTAGGTCAACCTGCGATTCTGAATGAAGTTGGGAAGATGTTCGCTACGATCTTTGCGGATAGTGGAGCAGACTGTGTAATGACTGTTGAGACGAAAGGGATTCCGCTTGCTTATGCAGTTGCTTCGTACTTGAACGTACCTGTCATTATTGTTCGTCGGGATAATAAGGTAACAGAAGGTTCTGTTGTATCGATTAATTACGTCTCTGGTTCCAATAAGCGTATTCAGACGATGTCGTTGTCACGGCGTGCACTTAAAGAAGAATCTAAAGTGTTGATCATCGATGATTTCATGCGTGCAGGTGGAACCATCCAAGGGATGAAAGATTTACTTAAAGAATTCAAAGCAAGTGTAAGTGGTGTCGGTGTGTTTGTAGAGTCTGGTGAAGTGGAAGAGCATTTAGTGGAGGATTTTGTTTCACTTGCTAAACTTTCTGGTGTGGATTCCAAAACGAAGCAAGTAATCGTTGAACCAGGAAATTATTTTTCCAATAAGTCATAAAAACAGCAGTTTATTCACATGAAAGTTTCCCCTTTATAAGTTGGGAAAAATGTCGAATAAACGCTATTTTTATACACTTTTGTCGAATAATAATCAATTTACAATTTATTTTTAATTTTTAAGCAATTTGTTAGTTTTTCTTGCAGGAATTTAAATTGGAATGTTGAAATATACAGCAAGTCTTCGATGGAAAAAGGTGGTGAGCACAGTGCAAATTACAGATGTTAGACTTCGTCGGGTAAACTCCGAAGGAAGAATGAAAGCGATTGCTTCTATTACGATCGACAATGAATTCGTTGTTCACGATATTCGTGTTATCGATGGTAACAATGGTATGTTCGTAGCAATGCCAAGCAAGCGTACTCCAGATGGGGAATTCCGAGACATAGCCCACCCTATTTCTTCCACAACTCGTGAGAAGATTCAAGCGGCAGTGCTAGCGGAATACGATCGCGCAGCAGCGGAAGAAGAAGTTATCGAAGAAGGCGCATAGGATGTTAGACGAAACGGGAGCCCATAATGGGCTCTCTTTTCTTTTGAAACGAATTAAGATATATTGATTGTGAATATAGTTGAGTAGATGGTTCCAAGAGAAATGAAGAGTGAAACGATTAAAAGGGGTTGTTAGGATTGAGTCTATATGCGGTCGTACTAGCAGCGGGACAAGGCAAAAGAATGAAGTCAAAATTGTATAAAGTCTTGCATCCCGTGTGTGGCAAACCAATGGTAGGTCATGTCGTAGATACATTAAATGAGATACATGTAGATCGTACGGTTGTAGTTGTCGGTCATGGAGCGGAAGCTGTACAACAATACTTAGGCGATGGATTGGAATATGCATTGCAAGCAGAGCAACAGGGAACAGGTCATGCTGTCCTTCAGACCAATCAGCTTTTAGCTGGTCTTGAAGGTACAACGATTGTGATTTGTGGAGATACCCCACTCGTTAAGGCGGATACCTTGCAGATTATGCTGGAGCAGCATCGTGAGCAGGGTTCAGCTGCGACGATTCTTACGGTAGAAATGCCAAACCCAACAGGTTATGGACGCATCATTCGTGATGATGCAGGTCATGTCGTGAAGATCGTGGAGCAAAAAGATTGTACACGTGAAGAAGCACTTATTTCTGAGATTAATTCAGGGACTTATATTTTTGATAATGAGAAATTGTTTGCGGCACTTGCACAAGTCACAAATGACAATGCGCAAGGCGAATATTACCTAACGGATGTTTTGCACATTATGAAAGCTGGCGGTGAGCGTATTCAAGCCTACTGTTCAAATGATGTGAAAGAATCAATCGGGGTAAATGATCGTGTGTTGCTAGCAGAAGCAGAACGTTATATGCGTGAGCGAATTAACTTAAGTCACATGGTAAATGGCGTTACGATCATTGATCCAGAGCATACGTATATTGAAAAAGGTGTTCGTATTGGTTCAGATACGGTTCTACAGCCTGGGACGATTCTTAAAGGCGATACAGTTATCGGAGAAGATTGTGTTATTGGGCCAGAAACGGAAATTACGAACTCCAAGATTGGTAATGGCGTTGAGATTTATAAATCTGTTCTCTTGGATGCAGAAGTTGATGATGAGGCACATGTGGGTCCGTTCGCATACCTTCGTCCTGGTGCTAAGCTAGGCAAGAGTGTGAAAATCGGCGATTTCGTTGAAGTGAAGAATGCGACGATTGGTGATAACTCCAAAGTGTCACACTTAAGCTATGTGGGAGATGCGACAATCGGATCAGATGTTAACTTCGGTTGTGGCGCGATTACAGTCAATTATGATGGCTTCAATAAGCATAAGACAGAAATAGGCGACGGCTCCTTCATCGGTTCCAATGTGAATCTTGTTGCCCCAGTTAGGATTGGTAACGGAAGTTTTGTTGTAGCAGGCTCTACGATTACACATAATGTGGATGACAATGACCTTGCGGTTGCACGGGTACGTCAAGAGACTAAGGTAGGTTATGCAGAAATCATGCGTAATAAATTAAAAGCTCGTAGTAACAAAAAGTAATAATTCATCATGAACTGGTTACGCCGTACTTGCGGTCGTAACCTTTGTTTGCAAGGAGGACAACCAATGAAGTGCTTCATAGGTTTAGGAAATCCAGGTACCCAGTATGCCAATACGCGGCACAATATCGGATTCATGGCTGTAGACCATTTTGCGAAAAAATGGAACTTCAGCTCGTATCAGAAAAAGTGCAAAGGCCTACTAGCGGAAGGAAACGTAAATGGACAGAAAGTTTATTTACTCAAACCTTTGACTTATATGAACTTATCTGGGGAATCGCTGCGTGCCCTTATGGATTTTTATAAAATTGATTTAGCTGATGTCATTGTGTTATATGATGATATGGATACGAATTATGGCAACATTAGACTTCGGTATAAGGGAAGTGCTGGTGGTCACAATGGCATTAAATCGATCATTCAGCATACAGGTACGCAGGAGTTTAATCGAATGCGCATCGGAATTTCAAGACCACTACCTGGCAAGGAAATTGTGGACTATGTGTTGTCACCTTTTAGCAAAGAGGAATTCAAGACGATGGATCCGATTTTGGACAAGCTCAGTGATGCAATGGAATTCGTGCTAACAAATGACTTTGAGCGAACAATGGCAAAGTTTAATACGTAATAGCGTGTAACCCGTTTTAATAAAATCTGAGATAGGATGCCTACTTTCTGAAGAATTGGTCATACTAGGAAGTAATATGATCGCAGAAGGAGGCATACATTGATGACAATAAAGTATATGTGCCCTCATTGCCAGACGAATCTGGGGGAAATTCAAGGTTCCACAGTTTCGGAGTACCAGTTGGGTTTCCATTTCTTGACCCCTGAAGAGCGGAACGATATAATATCGTATGACTTAAATGGAGATGTAACCGTACGGGTCGTGTGTGATTATTGTAAGGAAGCGCTTCATACGAATCCGGAGCTTTCCCTTTTAGGGAATCCTTTGCAGTAATTCATCCTATTTCGCGGTCTAAAATTTCAAATAAACATAGCCTAGGCTCGTGCCTCGGCTTCTTTTTGTGAGGGGAGTGTAATTGTTTGCAAGCACTGATCAAAGCTTTTTCCGCAGATTCTGATTTTCAATCCATTGTGACAGGTATACGCGGTGGAATGAAAGAACAACTGGTTGCTGGATTGGCAGGCTCCTCCCGACAGGTTATGATCGCAGCGATGTACAGAGACCTTGATAAACCCCTTGTTGTGGTGACTCACAATATGTTTGCCGCTCAAAAAATTGCAGAAGATTTAGTGGAGTGTATGTCTGAAGATGAGGTGTTGCTCTATCCAGCACAGGAACTCCTAGCAGCAGAAACAGCAGTCGCCTCTCCAGAGATGATGGCACAGCGTATTGAAGTTTTGACCAAGCTTGCATGTGGTTATCGGGGTATTGTCGTCGTCCCTTATGCGGGTATCCGGAGATTTTTGCCGAATAAAGAAGTGTTTATGTCCTCACAGCTTCATCTGAAAGTTGGCGAATCACTTGCAATGGAAGCCTTCTTGGAGCGGATGACGTTGTTTGGTTATGAACGTGTAGAGCGTGTGGAGTCCAAAGGTGAGCTAAGTGTTCGCGGTGGAATTGTCGATTTCTTCCCATTAACATCGTCCAATGCGGTTCGTTTTGAATGGTTCGATGATGAAATTGATTCAATCCGTACCTTTGATGTGGCAGATCAACGTTCCATTGAGAAACTGCAACAAATAACGGTATTGCCTTGTCGTGAAATATTAGCGGATCGGACGCGATTGGATATAGCGGCGAATGCAGCGTATGAATTGCTGCAAGCTCAGCTAGCAAAGATGGCGGATCGTACAGCCAAAGATAGACTCGTTGAAGGCATCAATCATGATATTGAGCGTATGCGCGAAGGCGTTATCTTTACCGAGTTATTTTCTTATATTTCACTCTTGTATCCAGAACGTCAGACATTCCTCGACTTCGTATCGAATGACTCGATTCTTATTATTGAAGAACCGACACGGTTAATAGAGACTGCGAAGCAATTAGAGCGAGATGAAGCGGAGTGGATGATGCATGCCTTGCAGGACGGACATTCTTTGCCTGCTCTTGTATTGTCAAAATCATATGAAACATTGCTTCACCGCAAGGCGTGGCCTACGGTGTATTTGTCGCTGTTTCTGCGCCAAGTGCCACAAACACAACCGCAAAACATCGTGAACTTCATGAGTCGTGCCATGCAAAATTTCCACGGTCAAATGAACTTACTTAAAACAGAGATGGAACGTTGGAAGAAGACAGGCGGTAAAGTGATGCTTGTTGCTTCTGGCGAGGAGCGGATCGATCGTGTGAAGCGTGTGCTAAGCGACTATGGCATTTCGGAACCTGAGATTGTCAATGGCAACCTGCAAGCTGGCTTTGAACTACCTTCCATTCACTTGATCGTTATTACGGAAGGCGAAATGTTTACGCAAAAACAGCGGAAAGCTAGAAAAGTAGATAAGAAGATAGAGAATGCTGAACGGATTAAAAGCTATCAAGAATTAAAAATCGGCGATTACGTAGTTCATGTCAATCATGGTATAGGGAAGTATGTTGGTATTGGTACGTTAGTCGTGGGTGGTATGCATAAAGATTATCTGCACATTCTTTACGCAGGTGGCGACAAGCTTTCTGTACCGATTGACCAAATTGAATTGGTCCAGAAGTATGTCGGTTCCGAAGAGAAAGAGCCAAAGGTCTATAAATTAGGTGGCGCGGACTGGAATCGTGTGAAGAGTAAAGTTCATTCATCCGTGAAGGATATTGCAGATGATCTCATTAAACTGTATGCACAGCGCCAAGCGACAGTAGGATATGCTTTCTCTAAGGATAGTCCTTATCAAAACGAATTTGAAAGCATGTTCCCTTATGATGAGACGAATGATCAATTGCGGACGATTGAAGAAATCAAAGGCGATATGGAGCTTAGCCGTCCGATGGATCGTCTCCTCTGCGGAGATGTGGGATACGGAAAGACAGAGGTTGCTATACGTGCTGCATTTAAAGCAGCTATTGATGGTAAGCAAGTGGCTGTACTGGTTCCAACGACTATCTTGGCGCAGCAGCATTATGAAACGTTTAAAGAGCGGTTCTCTGGCTATCCATTTAATATACAGGTATTGAGTCGCTTCCGATCGAAGAAAGAACAGACCGAAACGTTAAAAGGGGTCAAGAAGGGTGTTGTCGACGTCATTATCGGTACACACCGTCTGTTGTCGCAAGATGTCGTGTTTAAAGACTTAGGTCTTCTTATCGTTGATGAAGAGCAGCGCTTTGGTGTATCCCACAAAGAGAAGCTTAAGCGGTTAAAAATGAATGTGGACGTGCTGACTCTGACCGCAACACCGATTCCGCGTACGCTTCATATGTCCATGCTCGGTGTTCGTGACTTATCGGTTATTGAGACACCGCCTGAGAACCGGTTCCCGGTTCAGACCTATGTCATTGAGCACAGCCATACTCTCACTCGCGAAGCGATTGAGCGGGAGCTAGCTCGTGAAGGGCAAGTCTACTATTTGTACAATCGCGTACAAGGCATTACTCAGATCGCGGAGCAAATTTCGATGCTTGTTCCTGATGCTCGTGTTGCTGTTGCGCATGGTCAGATGGGTGAGCAGGAACTTGAGAAGACGATCTTGGATTTTCTTGAGGGTGAATTCGATGTACTTGTATCTACGAGCATTATTGAGACAGGTGTGGACATTCCGAATGTAAATACACTCATCGTTCATGATGCGGATAAAATGGGACTTTCCCAACTATATCAACTGCGTGGACGGGTAGGTCGTTCGAATCGAGTGGCCTATGCGTACTTTACGTATCAGCGAGATAAAGTATTGACTGAAGTAGCTGAGAAACGTTTACAAGCCATTAAAGAATTTACGGAGCTCGGTTCTGGTTTTAAAATTGCAATGCGAGACTTGTCCATCCGTGGTGCAGGAAACTTACTGGGAGCAGAGCAGCATGGCTTTATTGCTTCAGTCGGATTTGACTTATATTCACAAATGCTGGCGGATGAAATTAAGAAGCAAAAACTGGTGATGAGCGGGGAAAATACAGAGCCAGCGGACGAGTGGAATACAGCGATAGAACTGCAACTAGACGCTTATTTGCCTTCTGACTATATCTATGATAGCATGCAGAAGATAGAGATTTATAAAAAAGTGGCAGCGATTCGCACGGTAGAAGAAGCAGAAGATCTGTATGATGAATTATTGGATCGCTTCGGTGAACCGCCGCTCGCAGTCGTACAATTACTGGCAGCCACACGGCTTAAAGCCTATGGTGCTGAGTATCACATCGAGTCGTTCGGTCAAAAAGGTGACGATTACTTTATAAAAGTACATCCAGATCAGAACACTAGAGTTGATGGTCAAAAATTATTTGAAATTGCAAATAGCTTCGGCGGTAGAATCAAGCTTACTGCAGGTGCACAGCTTATTGTCACCTATCAGGGAAAAGGCTTGAAACAACAAGATGCGCTAGATGCAATCGAACAATTTTTAATAAAATATAAAGATGCTCTTAAGACGAAGGGAGAACTACAGAATGCAGCAAAATAAGTACAAATGGTCAAAGAAATGGTCACTTGCTCTAATCGCCGTTTTAGTAGTCGTTGCCGCACTTTCGGGATGTGGGAAAAAAGAAAGTATTGCCGCGACTTACAAAGGCAATGGCACAGTTACACAAAAAGAATTTGATACGTTCGTTAACTTGAATGCCATGCTCAATCCCATGTTCAAGCAGTACACAACAGATCCTGCATTTCAACAAGAATTGCTGAAGCAACTTGTCTCATATAAGGTATTAGCAGCTAAAGCTGACGATAAAGTGAAAGCAGAAGCAGACAAAAAACTAGCTGAGCAAATGAAAGCTTTTGATGAAATGCTTCAACAACAAGAAGGCGGTAAGGACAAGATCCTTAAAGATAATAAGCTTGAATTCAAGGATATCGAGGACTTCATGAAGTTAAGTTTTTATGCAGCTTCCGCAGCTGAGAGCAAGATTACAGAAGAGCAAGTAAAAGCGGAGTATGACAAGCGTCTTGTGGAAGATAAGCATGCGTTTGAAATGACTAATGTTCGCCACATTTTAATTGCGACAAAAGATGCGCAAACTCAAAAAGATCTTCGCACGGAAGATGAAGCTCTTAAAAGAGCCAAAGAAGTACAAGCGAAGCTAAAATCAGGTGGCGACTTTAATGCGCTATCCAAAGAGTATTCCGATGATCCAGGTTCAAAAGATAAAGGCGGTCTATATGAAAATGTAGACTCTCAAATGATGAATACTTTTGTTGAGTCATTTAAAAATGCCGCGACGACTTTACCGATTAATGAAATCAGTGAGCCAGTTAAGTCTGAATTTGGTTATCATGTCATGCGTGTGGATTCACGTAAAACAAGCACACTTGACGAGTTAAAGCAAAAACTTCGTTCTTCATTAGCCCAAGAGCAAATGAGTGAGTTCACTGAAAAAGAGGCTCCGGGTCTAATTGAGAAAAATAATTTGCCGAAACCAACCCCAACACCATCACCAAGCGCTGAACCAAGCAAGAAACCAGAAGGAAGCGCAAGTCCGAGTCCTAGTCCTGCAACAAAGTAATAACTTACCAGGATGCTTGTAGGAGCATCCTGTTTTTATTTGCTTTTTATGGACATAATTAAACCAACAGCTTCCATAAAGATGTACATAGGATTGGGATGATTGGAAGCATCTTGTATAAGTTGGAGAGAGACGATAAATACTATGGCTAAAGTTGGATGTCTCCCTCCGCTTGCAACGATAAAAGGTAATTGAAGCCCAGTTAATTATTCATCCGAGGAAAGTGAGGCAACTAGAAATATGAAAGCTACTGGCATTGTTCGTCGCATTGACGATTTGGGAAGAGTTGTAATTCCAAAGGAAATTCGTCGCACACTACGTATCCGCGAGGGGGATCCCCTTGAAATTTTTGTAGACCGTGATGGGGAAGTTATCCTTAAAAAATATTCGCCAATCAGTGAGTTAGGTGATTTTGCAAAAGAATATGCAGAATCTTTGTTTGAAGGTACAGGTCATTTAACGATCATCACAGATCGTGATAACGTTATTGCGGTTGCAGGTGGATCGAAGAAAGATTACTTGGACAAGCAAATTGGCTCCATTGTAGAAAGTTGTATGGAGAACCGTAAGTCGACCTTGGAGAGCAACACAGCTAGCTATGACATCTTAAAGGATTTGCCGGAAACTTACAGTTCGTTTGTGGTTGCTCCAATTGTAGCAGGTGGAGATCCAATTGGTTCTGTTATCTTGATCACAAAAGATGACAATGCAAAAATGTCTCAAATGGAAACGAAGATGTCTGAAACGGCAGCAGCTTTCCTTGCTAAACAAATGGAACAGTAAGATGAATGCAAAAAGCGATAAGCTTCCCTACTCACGACGTTGTCGTTCATGAGTAGGCGAAGCTTTTTTGTTTGGGTTAAGCTATAATGGGGTCAAGCAAGTGAAGGGGAACGATGCAATGACGCATAGTCAAGCGAGTAAGCCGTCTGAAAATAAACGAAATGGTAAAACTGATATAGAGCAGGAATCAAATGAAATCGTGAAGCCTATGGGGAATGAAAGCGTTGGCGGCAGTAGGTTGCTTAAAGGTGCTGCTATTCTTGCTTTAGCTGCGATTTTGTCTAAGTTACTAGGTACATTGCAAAAAATTCCGATGCAAAATATGGCTGGGGACGAGGCATTCGGGCTGTATAGCGCGGTGTATCCCCTCTATATCTTTATCGTGTTCCTTGCTACGGCTGGATTCCCAACGACAGTCGCTGCTTTTGTTTCGGAACGGGTTGCATTAGGGGATTACCTTGGAGCAAGACGAGTCATTGGTGTGAGCAGCTGGCTGCTAAGTGTGTCGGGGATCTTGTGCTTTATGCTGACATACTTTGGGGCGGACATACTTGCAAGTTGGATTGGGGTAGCAGGTACAGCACCGGCCATACGTGCAGTTTCATGGGCCATGTTGGTTATTCCGCTTATGTCCGTATTACGTGGATATTTTCAAGGCTATCAACAAATGACGGGGCCTGCGGTGTCTCAGGTAGTTGAACAGCTTGTACGTGTTGCCGGTATGCTCATCATGTTATGGTTTTTTGTACGAGCTCATCAGGATGCTGCGACAATTGCAGCTGGCGGTATGTTTGGTTCTGTTCTAGGTGCAGTGGCTGGATTAATTGTGATGCTTTATTATTGGTGGCGCTCTGGTGTTGCGAAAGGCAAAGATAACTATTCCTCTCATACATATCCGAAGCGAGCAAGATTCGGACAAGAGAGTAATGGCCAACTCGCACGTCGTATTTTCCTTTATGCGATTCCGGTATGTTTGGGGACAATCACAGTACCACTTCTCAATATTGTGGATACATTCACAATGCCTAGGCTGCTGCATGTGGGTAGTGATGGTTCTGAAGAGGCGATGCGCCAATTTGGATTATATAATCATGGTCTTCCTCTCGTGCAGCTTGTGGCGATGATTGCATCCGCCATGGGAGCGGCGATTGTGCCTGCTCTTGCAGAAGCAAAGGCAAGCGGTCAAGAGATACTGCTTCACAAAAGTGCCCAGACTGTGATCGGCCTTACGTGGCTGATCGGGCTTCCCGCCTCGGTTGGGCTGGCATTGATGGCAGAGCCGGTCGATGTTATGCTGTATGCGACCACGGAAGGAACGACGGCGATGTCGATACTTGCATTCGCTGCTATCTTCAGCACGCTGAACATCGTCACGACCAGCGTGCTCAATGGTATCGGCGAGGTACGTGCCCCCGCCGTTAACATGCTGATTGCCGTGGCCGTCAAGATCATCGGCAATCTTGTGCTCATCCCCCGCTATGGCATTGCGGGGGGAGCAGCCGCCGCCGTCGCGGCATTCGCCGTCTGCGCGGCGCTCAACCTGGTGCGCGTACGTGCGCGCACAAGTACAAGCGCGGCGCAGACGGGCTGGCGCGCGGTAATCCTCTCCATCGTCGCCTGCGGCGTGATGGGAGTTGTGGTGCTCGCCCTCCTAAGGGGAGGCGAGGCAGGGCTGGCGGCAGCGGGACATCCGCTGCCAGAGCGTCTTGCGGCGACCGTGCTGACGCTGGTCGCCGTGCTTGTGGGCGCCGCTGTATATGTCGGCGCCTTGCTGAAGCTGAAGGTGCTGGACATCAGCACCTTGGAGCATGTGCCAGCCGTATATAAGCGGCTGAAACCTTTTCTGAAGAAGCGCTAGGCGACCCTAGCTGATCTTATATTTTTGAAGGAGGATACAACAGATGACGTTACATTCCGGTCGAATTACGGTAGTCGGACTAGGTTCTGGTGATGAGAATCAACTAACACTTGGCGTATGGCGGAAGCTGCAAGCTGCGAATAAAGTCTATCTTCGAACGGATCAACACCCGATGATTAGCCTGCTTCATGACAACAACATCGCTTACGTATCATTTGATGCGCAATATGAGCAAAGTGCAAGCTTTGAGGAAGTATATGAAGGCATAGCCCATGAATTGATGGAACGAGCTACCGAACATGCGGATCAGGAAATCATTTATGCAGTCCCGGGGCATCCAATGGTGGCAGAGTTTACGGTACAATTGCTTCGCACAAGATGCCCAGAGTTAGGTATTGAGCTTCAGATCTTGGGTGGTGAGAGCTTTTTGGATCAAGCCTTCTTACGATTTGGTTTTGATCCGATTGATGGTTTCCAACTGCTAGATGCCACAAGTATGACAGCAGGTATGCTAAATACACAAACCCATATGATCATTGGACAAGTGTACGATGTGTATACGGCATCTGATGCGAAGCTTACGCTCATGGAGCGCTATCCAGATGATTATAAGGTCACAGTTGGACACGCTTTAGGTGTGCCTGGGCAAGAGAAGATAAAGCAAGTGCCCATTTATGAATTGGATCACATTCAAGATTACGGCAATCTGTCACTCATTTGGGTGCCGCGTTCAGACAATGAGATCGTGAAAGCTCGTTCATTCGATCGTTTGCACGAAATTGTCGCGATTTTACGCAGCCCAGAAGGCTGTCCTTGGGACCGTGATCAGACACATACTTCGATTCGTAACAATTTAATCGAAGAAACATATGAAGTGCTTGAAACCATTGATGATGATGATCCAGATGCGATGCGCGAGGAATTAGGTGACTTGCTGCTGCAGGTTATGTTCCACTCTCAGATTGAAGAAGAGACAGGTGTATTTTCCATCTATGACGTCATTCAAGCGATTAATGAGAAGCTTATTCGACGTCATCCACATGTATTTGGTGATCGTAATGCGAATAATGCCGAAGAAGCGCTTGCGAATTGGGATGGTATTAAAGCTGAGGAGAAGCGAAGCAAAGGTATCGAACCAAAGGAACAATCCATACTTGCAGGAATACCGCGAGATTTGCCGGGCCTTTTAAAAGCATGGAAGCTGCAGAAGAAGGCAGCCAAAGTCGGTTTCGACTGGCCAAGTGCGTTGGACGTACTGGATAAAGTACAAGAGGAGCTTACTGAAGTACGTGAGGCAATCGAGAGCGGTCATCAGCCAGATCAGCTTGAGGAATTAGGCGATCTACTCTTTGTTATCGTGAATGTAGCTAGAAAGCTGCAAATCGATCCGGAGGAAGCGATAATTGCTGCTACTCGTAAATTTACTGATCGTTTCCATTACATTGAACAGGGTTTGCGCCTACAGGGGAAATCTTTTGACGAAACTGATATAATAGAGATGGAAGCCTTGTGGCAAGAAGCGAAGGAGAAAGGGAAACATCGTCCTTGAATTGGATATCACGAAAAAAGTTCTTCGATCCTAGTTGTCGAAAGCAGGAATTTGAAAGGCTATCCAGAATAAAGAAATGCGGATCATACGATTTGCATTGAACTCATTCAACTATTTTTTGGGAGGTAAATGAAATTATGAATAAGACGGATATGATTAACAACATCGCGACAAAAAGCGGATTAACTAAAAAAGACGTTGAAACGGTATTAAACGGTGTTCTTGGTGAAATTACGGAAGCTCTTTCTTCAGGAGATAAAGTACAACTAATCGGATTCGGTACATTTGAAACTCGCAAACGTTCTGGTCGTACTGGACGTAACCCACAAACAGGTAAAGAGATTTCAATCCCTGAATCCACAATCCCAGCATTCAAAGCTGGTAACAAGCTTAAAGAAGCAGTTAAGTAATGCGTTTAGATAAGTTTTTAAAAGTATCTCGACTGATTAAACGCCGGACAGTGGCTAAGGACGTTTCGGACCAAGGCCGAGTTTGGATTAACGGACGAGATGCGAAAGCAAGCTCTTCTTTGAAGGTCGGCGATGAGATTGCCATTCAATTCGGACAGAAGAAAGTTACGGTGCGAGTGGACATGCTTTCGGAGTCGACACGTAAAGAAGATGCTGCCAATATGTTTACCCTTCTGAAGGAAGAACCTTATAAGAACGAACCTCTTTTTTAGGAAAATAGAGAGCTTGCGATCATCGGATCGGGCTCTCTTTTTATTTGCTGTATTACGGAAGCTATTTTCTAGTTCTAAATGGCCAAGCTCCTCCATACGTTAATGGTAGAAGGAGGGGGATATGCCTATGAACGATATGACTAAAAGCAAACGTCAAGAGATCAAGATGCTAAATCGCAAGCTGCTCGAAATTTCAGGTGTTCTGAATGTCGAGAGCTTTGACAGTGAAGAATTTTTGCTTGAGACAGACTGTGGCTATTTAATGATTAAAGGGCAGAATCTGCACATCAAAAATTTAAACCTTGAGCAAGGTCTTGTCGCCATTGAAGGATTCGTTCATGATCTTTCTTATGTGGACGCACACTCCCAAGAGAAATCCAAGGGACTTTTCGGAAAGCTGTTTAAGTGACACTTCACGTTCAATTTATGACGTTATTCATGATGTTCTGCGGAGGTATGGCGCTGGGCAGTATATATGATATATTTCGTGTGCTGTATCAGGAACTACGTTTACCTCGGTGGAGCTTAATGGTAATCGACACGGTCTATTGGATTGTGGCGACGATCCTGATTTTCCGTTTGTTATACCAAAGTAATCATGGACAAATTCGATTGTTCGTTTTTATAGGCCTAGTAGCAGGCGTAATCGTCTATTATTTTATATTCAGTAGACTTGTTGTAAGGACGATAGAGCTGCTTATACAGGCTGTAAAGTGGCTGTACAAGCTGTGTGTGAGAGTGGTAGAAATCTTTATTATCGCACCTGTGGTAGGATTATACCGCGCTAGTGTGGTGATTTGGGGAATTTTATGTGCGATAGCTATTTTCCTAGGCAAAACTGTGCTACAATTGTTGTATCCTTTTTGGCGATTCTTTATGTGGATAACTCGTCCTATGATTCGATTCATCAAAATGCCTGTTTTTGTAAAACGTGTAGTCGGATGGGTCCGTAGTCGGTTTCGTCGTAAAGATACTTAATTGCTCTTAGCGGGAGGAAGGTTGCACGGTGCGGAATAATACGAATCAAAAAGCGGTGCAAAGGACCTCCAAAAAATCGGGTCGTAAATTACGTTTACTACCGGTTTTTCTGCTATGTTTTCTAGGATGGGCTCTAGTGACATTATGGAATCAGCAAGGGATGCTTAAGGATAAGAAATTACAGTTACAAGATTTAAGTAAAGAATTGGCGCAGGTTCAGCAGACGACAGAAACAGCAAAGAAAGAAATTGCGCGTCTGAACGATAAGGAATATATCGAACAAAAAATTCGTAAAGAACTGAACTACACCAAAGATGGGGAAACGTTATTTACGACCCCAAGCCCATAAATGGGTATAGATGGAAAAAAGGGCTCGAGTAGTGTTGACCGTGCTCTTTTCATCGGTTATAATCTGCATAGCCATTGTTTTTTGAACATATTAAGGGAGGAACATTTTATTTTATGGCAATTGAAGTGGGCAGCAAGTTAGAAGGAAAAGTGACCGGAATCACTAACTTTGGAGCATTCGTCGAACTTTCTGAAGGAGTCACCGGCCTTGTACACATCTCGGAAATTGCAGACAACTATGTGAAAGACGTCAATGATCATTTGAAACTGAATGACAAAGTTACTGTTAAAGTGATCAATGTGGACAAGGATGGGAAAATTGGCTTATCGATTAAACAGACGATTGACAAGCCTGCTGATGCCCCTCGTCCAGAACGGCAAGGCGGTCGATTCGATGGATCTAGTAGCCGTCCTCCAGGTGGCGCAGGTCGTCCTAGCAGCGGTGGTATGGGTCGTCCAGGTGGTGACCGTGGCCCTCGCGGAGATCGTGGCCCTCGTGGCGGTGGTTTCAAGCCGGCGAACAATCGGATGTCGTTTGAGGATAAAATGTCTCGTTTCCTAAAAGATAGCGAAGAACGTATTTCGTCTCTGAAAAAGAGCACCGAGTCTAAACGCGGTGGACGTGGCGGAAGACGCGACTAATTGGTTTAGAGATTCAACCACACTTATTATGATAAGTGTGGTTTTTTGTTTTCTCTTCTCGACATATCCTTACGGCAATCCCTACCAATTGGTGGCGGACATCAGGGAGTTAATCTGACATTTAGAACTGAAATGGGATGGGAATTGCCTATTACGCCAGACATAAGCCAAGTTTCGCTACTTGCCGCAAGGTGTCGGAAATTTCTTTTGACAAGCCCACGTATTCTGACAAACTTTATACTAGAGCATCCATATAATAGGGAACACTAATAGAATTGGGTGGTGTGATCGGGCATGCAAAAGAGAAGTATCAGTACGTTGTTCGGGCTAAGAGGAGCAAGTGTGATAGGACGAATGCAAGATGGATTATACACAATTGCGATAGGGAATCGTTTTGTGCAAGCGATCATAGCTAGAAAATGGTCCATACTGCTGCTTTTCATGGGTTTTCTGCTAGGACGGGCAATGATACTTGAAGAACTTGCTCCTTTCGCACTTGCTTATTTTGCCGTCATCTATTATCAACGCAAAGAGCTAGTTCCTTGGGTGATTGTCGCATTATTTTGTGGTAGCTTACTGTCGGCACATCCCAGTGTAGGGCAATTTGTCATCACAATGGGCGTGTTTCTACTCATTCAGAAATCGATTGAAAAGTATGAGCGCTTTGAAGTTTCAATCGCACCTATTATCGTATTTGGGACACTTTTTATGGTCAAGTTGTTCTTCCATTTAGTGGTGGCTGACTTGACTTGGTATGTATTAATGCTAACGACAGTGGAGGCACTATTAAGTGCGGTACTGACCTATATTTTTGTACAAGCCCTTCCTGTATTCACCTTAACACGTCGTAATTATCAGCTAAGAAGCGAAGAAATCATCTGTCTAATTATCTTACTAGCATCGGTTATGACGGGTGCGGTAGGTTGGAGTGTTGGGCCTGTTATGATCCAAAATGTAGAGTCACGCTACTTGATTCTACTGTTCGCGATGGTGGGAGGAGCACCATTTGGAGCATCGGTGGGGGTCATCAGTGGTCTCATCTTGAGTTTGGCGGATGCGAATGCGGTTTATCAGATGAGTCTCCTTGCTTTTTCGGGTATGCTTGCGGGTATGCTGAAGGATGGTCGTAGGCTAACCGTATCACTCGGTCTTTTGATCGGTTCTTCTATTCTTTCATTTTACGTGGGAAGCAGTAGTACAATATTAAGCTCAACTTGGGAGTCGCTTGTTGCGATCGGGTTATTTTTACTAACACCTCGAAGTGTACTGCAAACGTTAGCGAAATACGTTCCAGGCACACAAGAGAACTTGAAAGGACAGCAAGATTACGCAAGGCGTGTACGTGATGTGACAGCAGGGCGTGTTGAACAGTTTTCAGCGGTATTTCGTCAATTAGCGAGTTCCTTTAAACAACTAACAGGAGAAAGCCCTTTGCGGCAGAGGGAAAACGATGTCGACCATTTCATGAATGCAGTTACAGCACAGACATGTCAGAGCTGCTTTAAACGGGAAAGATGTTGGGATCAAAATTTTTATAAAACGTATTCGTACATGACAGATATGATGACGGAGATCGAAGTGAAGGGTCAATTCGATAAGAAAGATATTCGCAAGGAGTGGAAATCGGTTTGCACGAAGACAGATGCAGTTCTTCAAGTGATGAAAGAGCAGTATGGGTATTATCAAAATAATGTGCAATGGCGTAAGCAGCTTGCGGATTCACGCGCACTTGTTGCTGAACAGCTCTCAGGTGTGTCGCAGGTGATGGAAGATCTAGCGAAGGAAATTAAACGCGAAGGACAGGAATTATTTTTACAAGAAGAACAAATTCGGGAAGCGATTGAAGATTTGGGATTATCTATTCACAGTGTAGATATCATCTCCCTTGATGAAGGTAAGATAGAAATTGAGATGATCCACCAGTATACACGTGGTTTTGACGAATCCAGGAAAATTATCGCTCCCCTTCTCAGTGAAATTGTCGGAGAGAACATAGCAGTGAAAAGTGAGGAAAAGCTGGATCGTGGAGAAGGGTATGCATCCGTGCTATTCGGTTCTGCGAAGGCGTATAACGTGGAGACAGGTATCGCATCACTTGGAAAAGGTGGCAGCTATTTATCGGGAGATTCATATAGTGCTGTGGAGCTTGGCAATGGGAAGTTCGCTGTTGCGCTGAGTGACGGTATGGGGAATGGGGAACGCGCACGTAAAGAGAGCGAAGCGGCTCTGGGTATGCTGCAGCAATTCCTACAATCCGGGATGGATGAAAAATTAGCGATTAAATCGGTGAATTCCGTACTTCTGCTTCGCTCACCGGAAGAGATGTATGCGACCGTCGATATGGCGTTAATTGATTTATATAGTGCGGATACAACATTCATGAAGATCGGGTCCACACCGAGTTTTATTAAACGGGGCAATGAGGTGATTCCGATTGTGGCGAGTAACCTTCCCGTTGGGATCATTAAAGACATTGAAGTGGATCTGGTATCGATGAAGCTGCTTGATGGTGATTACCTCGTACTGATGACGGATGGCATTTTCGATGCACCTGGGCATGCTGTGAATAAAGAACTGTGGATGAAACGAACAATCAGTGAGCTTGATGTCACGACGACGCAAGATATGGCAGATGCTTTGTTGGATCAAGTGGTACGTCATACAGGCGCATTGCAAGATGATATGATGGTGGTTGTTGCAAGAATTGAGAAGCGCCAACCAGAGTGGGCAACGTTCCGCTGGCCGGGTCTGTCACGTATTGAGCGACCTAAAATAGTTAGCTAGGTTAAATATTGTAGTCGTCAATCATGCCTTTGGGATCGAAGGAATTCGGTTTCGGAGGCTTTTTTGCGTAAGGAATACGTACTTAAAATAGTGAAACTATCGTTTATCCCTCTCTTATTTTGGAGAAACTAGAGATATCGATTCTAGCATTAGAAGATTAGGGAGGGATTTGTAATGTTAAAACAAATTTTATTAATTACGGATGGTTGTTCCAATGTAGGGATAAGCCCTGTGATTGCGGCTGCTCATGCGATGGAAGAAGGTATTACTGTAAATGTGATTGGTGTAGTGGATCATGGTGAACTGGGGCAGCTAGGCTCGCAAGAAATTATAGAAATTGCTCGGGCGGGTAACGGAATGAGTCGTATCGTGTCATCCAGGCAACTTTCGCAAACGGTGCAAATGATGACAAGGAAGACGGTTGTTGGTACGATTGAAAAAGCGGTAGGCAAGGAATTACGAAATATATTAGGTGACGATCAGATCAGTCAGCTTCCACCCGATAAGCGAGCTGAAGTTGTGCATGTCATTGATGAGATGAGTGAGAATAGCACGATGCGTGTTGCTTTGCTCGTAGATACGAGCGCTTCAATGAAACCGAAGCTTGCAGCCGTGCGAGAAGCACTACAGGACTTGCTGCTTTCATTGCGAGCGAGAGCAGGGCGTAGTGAGGTTGCGGTGTTTCATTTTCCAGGTTCCGTAAGTGGTGATGTGGAATTGGAGATGGATTCGCCATGGACTCAAGACCTTGCAAATATACATAAGATGTTCTATAAAATAAACATGAGGGGGACAACACCTACGGGTCCAGCTCTATTGCAAGTAGTGGAATATGTTGCGGAAAAACCATCGATGGATAGTAGCAAGGACGGGATTCTTGGTGACTACGTTGTTTAATCTCGATCTGCGGGCGGGTCTAACGCTGCGCGGCAAATGGAATGGAAAAATCTATACAATTGAGCGATTAATTGGTGCGGGCGCTAACGGTCAGGTGTATCTTGTCAGATCGGGTAAAGCCCATTATGCACTTAAAATTGGTTTTGAGACAGTCGATCATCAGTCAGAAATCAACGCATTGCGTAGTATTTCGGCAACATCGACTTCGTTTCGCGATATGCTGCGTGATGTGGATGATTTGGTATGGCAAGGGAAGGAGTATCCTTTCTTTGTCATGAAATATATTGAAGGAACTTCACTCACACAGTTTATGGAGACGCATGATTCAGACTGGATGTATGTCATTGGACTGCATTTGCTGAATAAGCTGCAGGAGCTGCATGCACAAGGATTTGTTTTTGGTGATTTGAAAATGGAAAATGTGCTCGTATGCACTTATGGACATGTGGAGCTGGTTGACTTCGGTGGAGTTACGCCATTAGGTAGGTCCGTGAAACAGTTCACAGAGCTTTATGATAGAGGCTTTTGGGGTGCTGGATCACGGGTTGCAGAACCCAGTTATGATCTATTCTCGTTCGCGGTGCTGATGATCAGAGCGTTCGATACAGATAAGAACATCAATCGGTGGTCGCAAGGGCTCCCGCAAAATCGGAGTGTCAGCGATCTGCTTCAACTCTTAGAGGAACTTCCAATGCTTCGAAGTGCTAAGCCGGTCCTGCAACAAATGCTACAGCAGCAATTCACATCAGCGAAAGAAGCCAGCCAAGTTTGGCGCCAGCTTTTTCTTAAAGTAAGCAAACAGAAGGCAGAGCCAGTGCGTGGGAAATGGCTGCCGATTTGTTTTACCGCATCTCTTGTCGTATTCGGGTTTACGTTATATTTGTATTGGCCCAAATAGTCGAATCGAAGAAAAGAAAAGTGTAAGGAAGTGCATCAAGAAATGGGGAATACGATGGAACTCAAGACTGCAGTTGAGCAGCAGATTGTAGCCAAACAATTACTAGCTGATGGGGATACTGTTATTGTTGCAGTTTCAGGTGGACCTGACTCCGTGGCGCTGCTACATCTGCTGTTCTCACTTTCTAAAGCACATCAATGGAAGTTGATTGTTGCCCATGTGAATCATGGTTTTCGGGTTGAAGAATCCAAAGTAGAAGCGATTCAAGTGGCTGAACTTGCATATGCACTTGGGTTACCATGTGAGATCGCAGAAGTTAATGTGCCTGCCTACATTGCAGAGACATCTCTGAATCCGCAAGTGGCAGCTAGGCAGAAGCGGTATGATTTTCTTCATGATGTCGCAAGGAAATATGGTGCAGGTCATATTGCACTAGCGCATCATGCCGATGATCAAGCAGAGACGATGATGATGCGAATATTACGTGGCACAGGACCTTCAGGATTAGGTGGAATCAGGGATCAGAGAATGGATCATCAAGTGAAACTGATTCGCCCATTATTACGTATGAACAAGGAACAACTTATTTCCTACTGCCAGCAAGAGCAAATTCTATATTGCGTGGATGCTTCAAATGAATCTCGTAAATATTTTCGAAATCAAGTTCGGCTAGACATTATTCCTTTTTTGCAAAAATATAATGAAGAACTTCCACTTGCACTTGGTCGATTGGCGGAAATGATGCAAGCAGAAGAGGATTACATGCAGCAGGAGACGGAGCGAGTCCTTCAGGACATCGCTATTTTTCGTAATGATGAAGTGAGATTACCTCACCGTCGTTTCATCCAGCTCCCCCTCGCTTTACAACGACGCTTGATTAAATTAATATTAAGTTATCTTGCTTGCCCGGCCGAATGGCTAGACTTTACAAGAATTGAAATGCTTCGTGAATCCATGATTCGCGAGACCAGCCCAAATATGCGGCAGCTCATCTGTGGACATATGTTCATTGTTCGCGAATACGAACAGCTTTCTTTTATTAAAGAGTGGCGGGATACTGATTCATTCCAATATGAATGCAATCCGCTAGGTGGGGCGATATCGATTCCCGAAATTGCTTCCACATTCAAGTTTCATGTGATAGATCAACATGATAATATGCACTTAAAAGAGAGATCGTTTGTTTTGTCTTCTGCAGAACAGAAAGAAGCTTTTTTTGATTTAGACCAGCTTGAACTGCCTTTATGTATTCGTAATCGTAGAGATGGGGATCGGATTGAACCATTTGGTTTAAATGGATCGAAAAAAGTAAAAAATATGTTCATTGACGCCAAAGTGGCGCCACGTGAACGTGATCGGATTCCGCTTCTACTTGATGCAAATCAGCAGATTTTGTGGATTCCAGGCTATGGGCGATCTCGCTTTGCGGCCGTTGATTCGAACACGCGGCGTGTGCTGCATGTGATGGTGGATTCCTTCGATTAGGGGCATTCTCACACGAGCATGGAAACATGTACTCACTCATAATATGATGTAGGAGGAATACCCTTGCACAACGATATTCAAGAAGTACTTTACAGTGAAGAGGTTATTCAGAACAAAATTGCCGAACTTGGCGCTCAGCTTTCAGCGGAATATGAAGATAAGAATCCGCTTGTTATTTGCGTTCTGAAAGGCGCATTTATTTTTATGTCTGATCTTGTTAAAAAGATCACCGTTCCGCTCGAACTTGATTTTATGGCGGTATCTAGTTATGGACATTCCACAAAATCTTCAGGTGTCGTCAAAATTCTAAAAGATCTTGATGTTCCAATTGAAGGTCGTCATATCCTTATTGTCGAAGATATTATTGATAGTGGATTAACACTTAGCTACCTCATCGACGTGTTGGAGCGCAGAAATGCGAAATCCATCGCAGTTGTTGCTCTATTTGATAAGCCAGAACGTAGAACAGTTGAATTAGAGCCAGATTATAAGGGCTTCTCCATTCCGGATGCATTTATTGTTGGATATGGACTCGATTATGCTGAGAAATACAGAAATCTTCCTTATGTAGGCGTTCTTAAACCAGAGATTTATTCTAACTAAGCAGGGCAACCTACAGCTTGCAAGTAGCATTGTTGTGATGCACTTAACAGCTGTGGTAAAATAATAAAAGTGTGTCGTTTGAGAGGTGGTAGAGAATGAATCGGTTTATTAGGACTAGTGGCTTTTATTTAATTGTAGTGCTGGTAGTCGTTGGTATTGTCAGCTTTGTAAGCAATCAGAATGGGCAAACTGATCGAATGAGTTATGATAAGTTCAAAGTGGAACTGAAGAATAATAATGTGGAATCAGTAAAAGTTCAATTTGACAAGTATACCTATTTGATAAAAGGATCGTTGAAGAGCAACCATGCAACGTTCGAAACACGCGGTCCAGCAAGCGATAAAATGCTCGCTATGATTGACGATAGCGGTATCACTCAGGAGCATCTGCCGATGGAAGGCGAGAGCTTATGGCTAAGCTTCCTGACCTCAATTATTCCGCTTGTTATCATGTTTGTATTGTTCTTCTTCCTGCTTAACCAGTCGCAAGGCGGCGGTGGCAAAGTGATGAACTTTGGTAAAAGCAGAGCGCGTCTTTACAACGATGAGAAGAAGAAAGTTACTTTTGAAGATGTAGCTGGTGCTGATGAAGAGAAGCAAGAGCTTGTGGAAATCGTTGAGTTCCTCAAAGATCCGCGAAAATTCTCAGCAGTGGGTGCTCGCATTCCGAAGGGTGTCCTGCTTAACGGACCTCCAGGAACGGGTAAAACATTGCTCGCTCGTGCAGTTGCTGGTGAAGCTGGGGTTCCATTCTTCTCCATTTCCGGTTCGGACTTTGTGGAGATGTTCGTCGGTGTCGGTGCTTCCCGTGTTCGTGATTTGTTTGAGAACGCGAAGAAGAATGCACCTTGTATTATTTTTATTGATGAGATTGATGCTGTGGGTCGTCAGCGTGGTGCTGGACTTGGTGGTGGTCACGATGAACGTGAGCAAACACTCAACCAGTTGCTCGTTGAGATGGATGGTTTTGGTGCCAACGAGGGTATCATTATTATCGCAGCAACAAACCGTCCAGATATTTTAGATCCGGCTTTACTTCGTCCAGGTCGTTTTGACCGTCAAATTACGGTTGACCGCCCTGATGTTAAAGGCCGTGAAGCAGTTCTTAAAGTGCATGCACGCAATAAGCCATTGGCGGGTAATGTTAAGTTAGATACAATTGCTCGTTATACAACCGGATTTACGGGTGCTGATCTTGAGAATTTATTAAACGAATCTGCACTAATTGCAGCTCGCCGTAATCGTAAAGACATCTCAATGGAAGAGATTGAAGAAGCATTCGACCGTGTCATTGTCGGCACACAGAAGAAGAGTCGGGTTGTCTCTGAACGTGAGAAGAAGACGGTTTCCTTCCATGAAGCGGGTCATGCCGTTATTGGTTACTATGCTGAGAATGCAGAGATGGTTCATAAAGTTACAATCATTCCTCGCGGTCGTGCAGGAGGATACGTGTTAATGCTTCCTAAGGAAGGCGAAGACCGTATGCTTCAGACGAAGAGCGAATTGCTTGATAAAGTTACGGGTTTACTTGGCGGACGTGTTGCAGAAGAATTGTTCATTGGAGAAATTGGTACTGGCGCATACAGTGACTTCCAAAAGGCGACGAATATTATTCGCCGCATGATTATGGAATTTGGTATGAGTGAGAAACTGGGTCCATTACAATTTGGCTCATCACAAGGTCAAGTGTTCCTTGGACGCGATATCGGACACGAACAAAATTATAGTGATGCGATTGCTTACGAGATTGATCAAGAAATGCAAAGTATGATTCGTGCTTGTTACGATCGTGCGAAGCAAATCTTGACTGATCACTCTGCAGAAGTGCACTTGGTTGCAAATGCGTTACTCGAACGCGAAACGCTGGACAAAGATCAAATTATCGAGCTTTTGGAAAATGGGGTCATTAAGGGCGATGAATCTTCGAATGACGATATTAAAGTAACCATTGGTACACATAAAGATGCTGAGATTATCAAAGCTGCACCTGCAGTAGAATCTACCCCTGAGGCTGATCCAGAACCAGAGGTTAAGATCGAAGATAAAGAATCAGATCCGAATAAAGATCCAAAAGACGTATAATAGGAAGTCATGAACCGGACTGTGCAATCTGCACAGTCCGGTTTTGCTTGTATTCCCTAATGTATTGTGGATTGACACTAGGTGTTGGTTCCTGTAAATTAGTTGTAAATCGTATGCACTATTCTAATGCATGGATGAACAAATGTACGAGTGAATGATCGGGGGGATGATCATGGAAGCTTTAGCTTTACAGCATAAGGCAGAGCAGAATCGTGAGCTAAGAGAGCGACTTATTCAATTGAAGAAAGAGCGGAATGCAATCATATTGGCTCATTATTATCAAAGAGATGAAATACAGGAAATTGCGGACTTCCGCGGAGATTCCTTTTTGTTAGCACAAAAGGCAGCTTCGACTGATGCCGATGTCATCGTTTTTTGCGGTGTGCATTTCATGGGCGAAAGCGCCAAAATACTAGCTCCAACCAAGACAGTTATCATTCCAGATGAGCGTGCAGGTTGTCCGATGGCCGATATGGTTAACGTAGAAGGACTTCGAGCTTTGAAGCGCCAGCATCCGAATGCCAAAGTAGTTGCATATATTAATACATCAGCAGAAGTGAAGGCAGAGACAGATATTTGTTGTACTTCAGCAAACGCACTTAAAGTTGTGAATTCAGTAGATTCAGACGAAGTCATCTGGGTACCAGATAAAAATTTGGGAGACTATGTATCTAAATTCACAAACAAAAAAATGATCATTTGGGAAGGCTATTGCAACACGCACGATATGCTTACGATTAAAGATGTCGAAGAAATGAAGCGACTGCACCCTAATGCAGAGTTTGTTGTGCATCCTGAATGTCGACCTGAAGTAGTTGCAATGGGAGATTTCGTGGGTTCAACAACTGCCATTATAAAATATTGTAAAGAATCTTCTTGCCAGGAATTTATTGTAGGTACGGAAGATGGAACAGGTTATCAGCTGCGTTTTGATAGTCCAGAGAAAAAGTTCCATTTTGCAACGAAGTATTTGGTATGTCCAAATATGAAAGTGAATAATTTGAAAAAAGTGGTTAAAGCGCTCGAAACAATGAAACCGGAAATTTATGTGCCGAATCATGTGGCCGAGCAAGCCAAACAATCACTGGAGCGCATGTTACTCGTGAAGTAGCATGCGCTACTCTCTTGTTTAGAGGTGCTTATGCGATGAAGATACCTAGAACGTTAGTTGATGTCGATATAGACAATCTGCCAGTGATCGATACCGATGTGATTGTGATTGGAGCTGGTATTGCCGGATTATTTACAGCGATTAAAGCAAGTGAGACTTATCAAGTTTTGATGATTACGAAGAAGTCATTACTTGATTCAAATACGAGATACGCGCAAGGTGGAATTGCAGCGGTAATTGCAGATGATGATTCACCTGAGTATCATCTGCAAGATACATTAATGGCTGGGGCAGGTCTTTGTTCTCGTGAGGCTGTTGATGTACTAGTCCATGAAGGTCCTGATGGGGTAAAGGATCTGATTCGGATGGGAACGACCTTTGATGAAGAGAATGGCGTTCTTGCACTTACGAAAGAGGGCGCACACAGCCAACGTCGCATTCTACATGCCAATGGAGATGCAACTGGGGCTGAGATTGTTCGTGCTTTGTCTGAGAAGACGAAGAGTGATCCGAATATTACACTTTGGGACGATCATTTTGTAATTGACCTTTTGAAGAATGAATCTGGAGAATGCTACGGAGCGCTTGTGCAAAAACCAGATGGCTCGCGTGTCGTGGCTCGTGGTCAGGCAACGATTCTTTGTACAGGTGGGGCAGGTCAGCTTTATCGTTATACAACGAATCCAGATATTGCAACGGGTGACGGGATTGCGATTGCCTATCGTGCGGGGGCTTTGATTCAAGATGTCGAATTTATTCAATTTCATCCGACTTCACTTTGCTATCCAGGTGCTCCACGTTTCTTAATATCTGAAGCGGTTCGGGGTGAGGGTGCGATTCTTCGCAACATACGAGGTGAGCGCTTTATGGAGCGATATCACCCACTGCTAGAATTAGCGCCACGTGATATTGTTGCAAGAGCGATTGTTTCGGAGATGGAATTAACGAAATCGACGTATGTTTATATTGATGTAACACATGAACCGGAAGAAATGGTGAAACATCGATTCCCGACAATATATGAATTTTGCATGCGCTACGGCTTAGATCTTGCAAGTGATTGGATCCCAGTTGCTCCTGCCGCTCACTATATGATGGGTGGGGTCAAGACAGATTTGCATGGCGAAACTGCCGTACCGCGTCTTTACGCGTGTGGTGAGGTATCCTCCACTGGTGTACACGGTGCAAATCGTCTGGCGTCTAACTCGTTGTCAGAGGCCATCGTCTTTGGTCGACGAATCATTGAGCGTATCAGAACGCTTAAACCACTGGTGACTAATGGTAGTCCTGCAGCCTCTAATGAAGCTGCGTTAGAGCATGCCAGCTCACTTGATCATGCATCTGCATCTCGTAAAGAAGTTGCGCAGCAAGCTGTTGTAGAACGTAGGCTCAAGTTACAGAAAGTCATGCTGCGCTATGTGGGGCTACTTCGTACTTCGCAGACCTTGCATAAAGCAATCGACGAATTGTCCAGACAGCTTTCTTTCTTTGATACTTGTTTAACAAGACGTGAAGAATACGAGTTTGCGAACTTACTTACCTGTGCGCTGTTAACTGCGCAAGCAGCAATTCATCGAGAGGAAAGCCGTGGCGGTCATTATCGTGAGGATTTTCCAGAACCTAATAATGCCCAGTGGCAAAAACATATTGTTTTCCACAATGAGCGTGGCATGTCTGAGGAGTGGATTTTAGATGCATAATTTAAATAAGCGATTATTAGCTGAACAGATACAGCACTGGTTACAAGAGGATGTAGGAACAGGTGATGTGACTTCACTTTCTACGATTCCTGTTGCAAGTCAATCCCGAGGTATTATTCATGTAAAAGAAGACGGTATCCTAGCTGGCATCGCAGTAGCAGAAGCCGTATTCGCTGAAGTTGATTCCAGTCTGCAATTTGAGGCTCAAGCCATTGACGGTACCCAAGTAAGCAAAGGTACGGTCATTGCAACGGTTACTGGAAGCACACGGAGTATTTTGATTGGAGAGCGATTAGCCCTTAATTTACTTCAGCGTTTATCAGGGATCGCAACCAAGACACGCTCCTTTGTTGCAGCGGTAGAAGATTTACCTGTTCGTTTAGTGGATACACGGAAAACAACACCAGGGCTGCGTTTACTTGAAAAATACGCAGTGCGTATCGGCGGTGGTCATAACCACCGTTTTGGTTTGTATGATGCTGTCATGATTAAAGATAATCATATTAAAGGTGCCGGTGGCATTACAGCTGCTGTTCTGGCGGCTAGAGAAGCGATTCCACACACCATGAAAATCGAAGTGGAAGTCGAAGACTTTAAACAGTTGGAAGAGGCACTTCAAGTAGGTAGCGACATCATTATGCTTGATAACATGCCTCCTGCGCAAATGAAGGAAGCTGTAGCTCTTATTAAGAACCGAGCCCCGCATATTGTGGTGGAAGGTTCTGGATCGGTATCGCCCAAGACAATTCGAGTAATGGCAGAGACAGGTGTAGATATTATTTCTATAGGCCAGCTCACTTACTCCGTAGCAGCTTTGGACATTTCATTGGATCTTAATGAGCGGAAGGGGAACACGTTTACATGATTTTGGTTATAGATGTGGGTAATACCAATATTGTACTAGGTTTGTACAAGGAAAAGGAGCTGCTTCATCATTGGCGGATTAGTACAAACCGTTCAGCGACCGCGGATGAGTATGGGATGACGGTCTATAACTTATTCCGTTATGCAGACATAAAGTTGGAACAGATCGAAGGAGTCATCATCTCCTCCGTCGTGCCGCCACTTATGTTTGTATTAGAAAACTTATGTTTACATTATTTAAAAAAGACACCTTATATCGTTGGCCCCGGCATAAAGACGGGTCTTAACGTTAGAGTGGACAACCCCAAAGAAGTGGGCGCGGATCGCATTGTAAATGCTGTAGCTGCTCTTGAGCAATATGGATCACCATGCGTAATAGTTGACTTTGGTACAGCGACGACGTACGACTACATTGACCAAGTAGGTCAGCTCGTAGGATGTGCGATCGCTCCGGGGATCGGTATTTCCACAGAAGCTTTGTATCAACGTGCAGCTAAGTTGCCTCGAATTGAGCTTGTGAAGCCGAAAAGTGTAGTGGGTAAAAACACTGTTTCTGCGATGCAAGCTGGTATTATTTATGGTTATGTGTCACAGGTCGACGGAATTGTGGATCGAATTAAAGAGGAATTTAAGGTGGAACCTACTGTTGTTGCAACAGGAGGACTTGCTGAATTAATTGCCTCTGAGTCCCGTACGATTAACGTCGTTAATCCACTTTTAACCTTGCAAGGTTTGCAACTTATTTATGAAAAAAACGTTTAGAACATATAAGTATTAGAGGTGACTTCATTGAAAGACTACATGATTCGTGGAACGGGACTTGAAGGTAAAGTCCGCGCTTTTGCAGTATGTACAACAGCAATTACAGATGAACTCAGTCGTAGACATCAAGCTACACCAACAGTAACAGCGGCGCTTGGACGGACAGCAGCAGCCGGCTTAATGATGGGGGCGATGCTCAAAGGGGAAGAAAAACTGACGATCCAAGTACAGGGTGGTGGCCCAATTGGGCAAATCATCGTGGATACGAATGCTTATGGGGAAGTCCGCGGTTATGTATCCAACCCGACTGTTGATTTGCCACTGAATGCTCATGGTAAGTTGGATGTGGCTGGAGCAGTAGGGACAGATGGCGCTCTTTACATCATTAAAGATTTAGGTCTTAAAGAGCCGTACCGTGGCTCAACGCCGATCATTTCTGGTGAACTAGCAGAGGATTTCACATACTATTTTAGCGTATCTGAGCAGACGCCTTCTGCGGTTGCACTCGGTGTATTAGTGGATGTTGATTACTCGGTAAAAGCTGCGGGTGGTTTTATCATTCAATTAATGCCTGGCCTAACAGATGAGGAACTTACAGCAATTGAGCAGCGATTACCACAACTTCCTTCGATGACAACGATGTTAGAGCAAGGATTAACGTTGGAAGAGATTTTGACAGAAGTGCTTCCATCTTTCCGAGTGTTAGAGACGAAGGATGTTATATTTAAGTGCAAATGCTCTCGTGAGCGTGTAGAAGAATCTTTGATTTCGATTGGTAAGCAAGAACTTCAACTACTACTCGATGAAGATCAAAAGGCCGAAGTACAGTGTCATTTTTGTAATGAGATATATGCGTTTACAGGGGAAGAAATTCAGTCGATTATCGACAAATTATAGTGAAGCTGAGGCGAGCAATTAGGGGTCATGGCAAAAAGAGGAATAGGAGCAATCATCGGCGGGCTTTGTGTTTGTATAGCGGTGCTGCTGATTTTGGTGCTCAATGGCGGTGAAGCAGGGTCTTCCAACAACGGGAATCCGAAAGACTCTAAAGGAGATGTTGATTCCACCAAAGTAATTGCCAAGATCGGCGATCGCCAAATCACAATGGGAGAGATTCAGAACCAATTAATTAAACATTATGGCAATCAGATGATTAATCAAATTATAGAGCGGGAGGCCATTCGTGTAGAAGCTAGAGAAGTTGGTATAACCGTTGAGGATGATGAAATCAATCGTGAGCTGAAAATGAATAGTGAAGGTTACGAAAGTATTGAAGATTATTTTAAAGCGATGAAAGATCAACTTGGATTGTCCCAAGAGGAACTTCATGATGATGCATACTATAAGCTGCTACTGGAGCATATCGCCACACGCAGCGTTACCATCACAGATGAAGAGATTAACGAATATATGCGCACACATGCTGAAGAGTTTAAAGTACGGACGGAATATCATATACAGCAGATGATTTTAGCATCGAAAGAGCATGCCGATAAAGCGCTGAAAGAACTGAAAAAGGGACAGGATTTTTCAACAATCGTAAGAGATCGCTCCATTGATGAGACAACATCAAGCACTAATGGAGATCTAGGCTGGATATTTGAAAACGATCCTTTCGTATCGACACCGATTATGACAGCAGCTAAAAAATTAAAAAAGAACGAGTATAGTGGGATCATCTCTTTAACAAACGGTTACGCCATCATTTTACTAAAAGACAAACGTACAGAAGAAAAGGATGACCCGACAGTCGTTCGTGAAAAGATCAAAAAACAGCTAGCTCTTCAGAAAGCACCTCCACTTAAAGACGTAGTAGGTGCACTTCGCTTAAAACATAAGGCACAAATCTTGGACGGAAAGTTTCTGCCAAATTCCGAGTGATTTAGTTGACAATCTATGGAAGCCTTGATAAGATTAACTTAATAAAAACCAACTGATTTACTCGGAAATTATATAACGATATTTTTTGCGAATGCTGAGGAGGAAGATTGCAATGGCTAAGCTTGTGCAGAGCATTACTGAATTGATTGGGAATACACCGATTGTTCGTTTGAACCGTGTTGTACCTGAAGGTAGTGCAGAGGTTTATGTGAAGCTGGAGTTCCAGAACCCAGGTGCTAGCGTGAAGGATCGTATTGCGATTTCAATGATTGAAGTTGCAGAACAAGAAGGTAAGTTGAAACCCGGCGATACAATCGTAGAACCGACTAGCGGTAACACAGGAATTGGGCTTGCCATGGTTGCTGCAGCTAAAGGTTATAGAGCGATTCTTGTTATGCCGGAGACGATGAGTATGGAGCGTCGTAACTTGCTTCGTGCTTATGGTGCTGAGCTTGTTTTAACACCGGGTGCTGAGGGGATGAAAGGTGCGATTAATCGTGCTGAAGCATTGCAGGCTGAGAATCCGAGCTATTTTATTCCACAACAATTCAAGAACCAAGCGAACGTGAAAGTACATCGCGAAACGACCGGACCAGAAATCGTTGAGGCCATTAATAGCTATGATGGCAAGCTCGATGCTTTTGTAGCGGGTATCGGTACGGGTGGAACGATTACAGGAACAGGTTCTGTTTTGAAAGATAACTTCCCGAACATCAAGATTTATGCGGTTGAGCCTAGCAGCTCACCTGTACTTTCAGGTGGTAAGCCAGGTCCGCATAAGATACAAGGGATCGGCGCTGGTTTTGTACCTGACATTTTAGATACACACATTTATGATGAGATCATTGCTGTTGAGAATGATGATGCATTCGAAACATCACGTCGTGTAGCGAAAGAGGAAGGAATCCTTGGTGGCATATCTTCAGGTGCTGCGATTTATGCTGCTTTGAAAATTGCCAAAGATTTAGGTCCAGGCAAGAGAGTACTTGCCGTCGTACCTAGTAATGGCGAGCGTTATTTATCAACACCTCTTTACCATTTTGAGGATTAATTGAAACAGTAAGCTTTGATTGTTTTTACCCGAATGGGATATGACCCTTCAGCTCCTTGCTGAGGGGTTTTTAAATTTTCCAGTTTGAAGTATACTAATGGACAATCATCAAGGGTAGGCAGCAAATGGTTGTAGAGGGGAGTCAATAACAGTTGAACGTAACATCATTTGAGAAGTGGAAAGACTGGGCGAATTGTGGAAGCTACACCATGCTTCCTTTTATCATGAAAAAACAACTTGAACAAGATACCATTCCTTCTTGGGAAGAAACTTGGAAAGAAGCAGCGCCGGAATCATTTGTTTTAGAGAGTGGAAAAGGCGGCCGTTATACGATGGTTGGTTTATCACCTGCCTCCATTATTCGTGGTACGAGCGAACGTGCAGAAGTATGGGAAGAAGATGGGCATGGCGGACCGCGTAGAATCGTACTTGAGATGAATGCGCTGCATGCCGTAAAGGAATGGATGCTCCCTTATCGCTCTCCACGAGTGGAAGAAGCACCTAAGTTTATTGGAGGTTGTGTAGGCTTCTGGGGATATGATGTTGCGCGCTGTATTGAACATTTACCACAGCATGCTGCGAACGATTTACCAGTGCCTGATTTTAGTTTTGCGATGTACAATGAAGTTTGGATTGTTGATCAGGAAACTCAAGAAATATATATGGCTGTACACACAGGTCTTTCTCATGAACTTGCGCAAAATGAACTGGCACTACAAGAAGCATATCGCACAGCAGAACGTGCTGCGAACACCATGTATGAGAAATGGAATAAGCTTGTATATGCTTCACGTGCTTTTGAACACCGGAAACGGCGGGAGCAAATACTTGAGCAGAGTCATAACCGTGGCGAAGGTTTATCCATTGACGTTGAAAAACTAAGTGAGCTTACACCTGCTTTTCGTCGTGAAGATTTTGAACAAGCTGTGGAGAAAATTCAATCCTATATTGCTGCTGGAGACGTATTTCAAGTTAATTTATCCGTCAGACAGAGTCGGCCACTGCAATCCAGTGCGGAAGAGATCTACGAATGGTTACGAATGATTAACCCGTCCCCTTATATGGGACTCATGCGTTTTGGTGATTTTACACTTGCATCTGCCTCCCCGGAGCTTCTTGTTCAATTGGAAAAAGGAGTGCTCCGTACGCGTCCAATCGCGGGTACTCGTCGTCGTGGGGCTAATGCACAAGAAGATCAAAGACTTGCAGATGAGTTAATTCATAATGAAAAAGAACGTGCTGAGCACGTTATGCTTGTTGATTTAGAACGTAACGATTTAGGTCGTATTTCAGAATATGGCAGCGTGAAAGTCGATGATTTTATGGTAATTGAGTATTACTCCCATGTCATGCATATTGTGTCACAGGTAGAAGGCAAGATTGCAGCAGGGAAAAATGCATTTGACGCCATAGCAGCTACATTTCCGGGAGGTACAATTACAGGTGCACCAAAAGTTCGAACAATGGAAATCATTGAAGAACTAGAACCTGTCCGTCGAGGACCGTATACAGGTGCGATGGGGTGGATTGACTATAACGGAGATATGGAATTTAATATAATTATACGTACATTGGTCGCTGCGCAAGGAATAGGACACGTGCAAGCAGGAGCAGGTATCGTAATCGATTCAGTGCCAAGCCGAGAATACAAGGAATCACTTAACAAGGCTAAGGCAGTATGGAAAGCAATTGAGTTTAGTGAGCAAGAATTGAGCAGAGCGTAGTGTAGTTAGACCTTCATCCTAAAAAGGGAAAAGGTAAGAGCAGAGGAGGAGCCAAAATGATTTTAGTCATTGATAATTATGATTCATTTACTTACAACCTGGTTCAATATTTAGGGGAGCTCGGGGAAGAGATTGTGGTAAGGCGAAATGATGAAATCGACATTGCCGGTATTGAGGCTTTAAAGCCAGATCACATTTTACTATCACCAGGGCCTTGTACACCGAATGAAGCCGGCGTTTGTTTGTCTGTTGTGGATCATTTTAAAGGCAGAATTCCGATCATGGGGGTGTGCCTTGGTCATCAGACGATTGGTCAAGCATTTGGTGGAGAAGTGGTACGTGCTGCTAACTTGATGCATGGCAAGACATCGCCTATTCATCATGATGGGTTAACGATTTTCAATGAAATACCTGTCCCTTTTACAGCTACTCGATATCATTCCTTGATTGTCGGTAAAGAGACATTACCAGAATGTCTTGAAGTCAGTGCATGGACAGACGAGGGTGAGATCATGGGCTTGCGTCATAAAGAGTATGCCATTGAAGGCGTACAATTCCATCCAGAATCCATCATTACCGATCATGGATTACAGCTGCTTCGTAATTTTTTACGTGTGAAGGAGAAAGAAGTGCTCGGATGAAGATAAGTTTAAATGGTCGTTTCGTTGATGATCAAGAAGCCGTGATCTCCATTTATGATCACGGTTTTCTTTACGGTATGGGTTTGTTTGAAACATTTCGCACCTACGGTGGTCAACCCTTTTTATTAGAGAAACATCTTCAGCGTTTAGCTTCAAGTTGTGAAGAGATGGGAATTCGCTTTAAACCAAATGTTAACCATGTAAATGAGTTGGTAAAAAACTTATTGCTGGCAAATGGCCTTAAAGATGCTTATTTTCGATACACGATAACCGCAGGTGACGATATATTAGGTTTGCCAGGGCAATTGTACGAGCAGCCCAAAGAGATTATGTATGTGAAAGAATTACCACCGCGTAACCAAAGAATCGTTCATGATGGCAAGGCGCTACAGCTGCTGCAATTAAGACGGAATACACCTGAAGGTGCTGTTCGCTTTAAGTCCCTACACTATATGAATAATATTTTAGCCAAACGTGAAATGCTTCAATATCCTCAGGTTGCAGCGGCACAAGCAGAAGGCCTTATGCTAACAGCAGACGGGTATATAGCTGAGGGTATTGTTTCTAATATATTTTTTGTGGCCCAAGGGAAACTTTGTACGCCTTCACTCGTTACCGGTATTTTACCGGGTATTACGCGTCAATTCATATTAAAAATAGCACATGAAGCGGGAATAGCTATTGAAGAAGGCTTGTACACATGGGAAGAACTTCAGTGTGCGGATGAAGTATTCTTGACGAACTCGATTCAGGAAATTTCACCTGTATATACATTGCTTTTTCCAGACGGGACAGATTGTTCATTAAACTCAACTACAAAGGGTCCGGGACCTATTACACAGCTATTATTGAATGTGTATCAACAATGTATAGGAAGTGAAGCATGATTCGTACATTAAGTTACCATAATCAAGATTTGGAATTAGGGCGTAGAACGCTTATTATGGGTATTTTGAATGTAACGCCAGATTCATTTTCAGATGGAGGATCATACGTTACAGTGGAGACAGCCTTGAAGCGGGCGAAGGAAATGATTGCTGAAGGGGCAGACATTATTGATATTGGGGGAGAATCGACGCGCCCTGGATCAGAAGAAGTTGGACAAGAAGAGGAATTACGACGAGTAATACCTGTTATTCAAGCGATATCTAGTGAGCTTTCCGTTCCAATATCAATTGATACTTATAAAGCAGAAGTAGCAGATCAAGCCCTTCATGCCGGGGCAGCCATAATTAATGATGTTTGGGGTTTTAAGCGTGATCCTTTGATGGCAACGGTTGCTGCAAAGCATCGTTGTCCTGTGATATTAATGCATAACCGTGAGCAGATTGATTATGTCGATTATCTGCAGGATGTAGCAAAAGACTTGCTAGAGAGTATCGCAATTGCGCATGCTGCGGGTGTAGATGACAACCAAATTATACTTGACCCTGGTATTGGATTTGCCAAGACACAAGAGCAGAATTTGCTGCTTATGAATCATCTGCAAGATTTGACGAGGCTCGGATATCCAATCTTGCTAGGCACCTCGCGTAAGCGAATGATTCGTAACACACTTGGTGGTTTACCGCCTGAGGATGTTGTCGAAGGCACGGCAGCTACTGTTGCGCTTGGTATTGCACAAGGTTGTGATGTGATGCGTGTACATGATGTAAAAGCAATGAAGCGTGTGGCTGTTATGACAGATGCCATCGTAAGAATGCAACCTGAACTCATATAGGAGGCTTTAACTTGGATAAAATCATACTAACCAGAATGGAATTTTACGGCTATCACGGTGTAATTCCACAAGAAAATGTACTTGGGCAACGTTATTATGTTGATGTAGAAATGGTATTCCCATTGCACAAAGCTGGCTTAAACGATGACATTGAACAGTCCGTTAATTATGCGGAAGCCTATGAACATATCAAGCAGGTTGTACAAGGGGAACCTTTTAAGCTAATTGAAGCACTCGCTGAATGCATTGCATCCCGTTTGTTGCATACTTATACTATCATTAACGAGGTAACCGTGCGTGTCATTAAACCTCATCCACCTTTTGATATTCACTTCCAAGGTGTTACAGTAGAGATTACACGCAGCCGGGAGACGATTGCCAATGACTAGTGAAGCGTCCATAGCCTATATTGCACTAGGCTCAAATATGGGAGACCGTAATGGCTTCCTGCAGCAAGCAATGGAATGCCTTGAACAAGATCAGCAAATTACACTGGCTGCTCGCTCATCCATTTATGAGACAGAGCCTGTTGGATATACGGATCAGGATGCATTTTTAAATATGGTCATAGCTGTACGAACTTCCCTCACACCTCATGAATTGCTGCACACGATGTTAAACATCGAATTGAAACTTGGGCGTACACGTGAGATTCATTGGGGACCGCGAACATTAGATCTTGATCTATTGGTATATGGTGAGGAAAAGATACATTCGGAAGATCTCCATCTTCCTCATCCGCGAATGGAGGAAAGAGCATTTGTCATGATTCCGTTCGTTGAAGTCGCAACCCAATGTATGTCTAATCAAGAGCGTTTGACTAAGCTTGCGAACATACTAGAAGGTTTGGATGGAAAGGAAGGCGTCATGTTATGGAGAAAAGCTCATTAGCACAGCGCATACGCGCTTTTCGTAAATTAAAAGGATATACACAAGTGGAGTTGGCTGATTTACTTGGGGTTTCTATTGCAGTTCTTGGCGCAATTGAGCGTGGAGCGAAGAAACCAGATCATAAGATGCTAAGTCGCATATCAAGCGTGCTTCAAGTTGAAGTAGAGGAATTGCAAGTGCCAATGGCACAAACGGTAGAAAGAGGGTAAAGCAAATGCTTAAAATAGGAAATATTGAAGTACCAAACCAAGTCGTTCTTGCACCAATGGCGGGAGTGTGTAATCCTGCGTTTCGTTTAATTGCAAAAGAGTTTGGTTGCGGCCTGGTCTGTGCAGAGATGGTAAGTGATAAAGCAATTTTACATGGAAACGAACGTTCACTAGAGATGTTGTATGTGGATGATCGCGAAAAGCCGCTGTCTTTGCAAATTTTCGGTGGAGATACAGATACATTAGTAGAGGCTGCTAAAATTGTCGATCAACAGACAAATGCAGACATTATTGATATTAATATGGGTTGTCCAGTACCTAAGATTGTAAAATCGGATGCTGGCGCACGTTGGCTGCTTCGTCCTGACAAGATCGAGGAGATGATCCGTACCGTCTCAGGGTCGGTTAGCAAACCTGTAACGGTTAAGATGCGTATCGGTTGGGATAGTGACCACATCTATGTATTGGAAAATGCGAAAGCTGTTGAACGTGGCGGCGGTGCAGCTGTGTCTGTTCATGGTCGTACGCGTGAGCAAATGTACACAGGCGTCGCAGATTGGGACATTATTCGCCAAGTTAAAGAGACTGTTTCAATTCCGGTTATCGGTAATGGCGATGTGAATACCCCTGAGGATGCAAGACGTATGCTGGATCAAACGGGTTGTGATGGCGTTATGATCGGTCGTGCTGCACTGGGTAACCCATGGATGTTGTATCGTACTGTACAATACTTGTCTAATGGTGAACTTCCAGCAGATCCGACGGCTGAGGAGAAAATGCGCATTGCGATTTTGCATATGGACCGACTCATTGCACTTAAGACGGAGCGGGTAGCTGTAAAGGAAATGCGTAAGCATCTAGCATGGTATCTCAAAGGAATGCGTGGGGCAGCTAGGGTGAAAGATGCGATTATGGAAGAAACGACAAGATCAGGTATGGTTAGCATTTTGGAGCGTTATATTGCTTCTGGAGAAGCCGATGTAACCGCGGAAAATGACGAAGCAAAGAGCATGGTGCAGTAAGGCGCTTTCATTGACTTTTTGAATTCATTGCAATATAATCAGTCAATAGTTAGCAATTCCCAACATTTGTTGGTAAATCTGCCCCGCGGGATTATATCCGTGAGGCGGGATTTTATGCGTTTAAATTTATACTTCCAGAGAACCCACGTCTATGACAAGTCATCAGGAGATGCCTTCGTAATATATTAGGATAAAGTGAGTTCATTCGTTAAGCGATTGGAAAAATATTCACATGACGGGAGATTGGATGAAATGAGCGAGAAAGAGGTCCTTCTTACGCAAAGCGGGTTAAAAAAACTTGAGGAAGAGCTTGAATACCTTAAGTCTGTTAAACGCCGCGAAGTAGCGGAGCGAATCAAAGTAGCAATCGGCTATGGCGATATTAGTGAAAACTCCGAATACGAAGATGCGAAGAACGAGCAAGCTTTTGTTGAGGGTAAAGTCTTGACTCTCGAGAAGATGCTTCGTAATGCTCGAATCATTAATAATGATGAAGTGGATACGAGTAAAGTGAGCGTAGGCTCCATTGTGACGCTTAAAGATATGGAGTTTGGCGATACGGTTGAATACACAATTGTAGGTACCGCAGAATCAGATCCTTTTAATAGTAAGATTTCGAATGAAAGTCCAGTTGGTAAAGCAATTATGGGTAAGCAAATAGGTGATCGTGTTGATGTTCAAGTACCTGTAGGTGCAATCCAATACGAAATTTTAGATATTAAAAAATAAGGTATTTTTCATGACATAAGATGTGCTTTGAAAAGCTTCCTCTGGAAGCTTTTTCCGCTTAAATCGCTATTTTTTTAGATGCTGTTAAGGAGATGATCATGATGAGTGAAGAAGTAGTGGAGCTTAATGAATTGCTGCAGATTAGACGTAACAAATTGGATGAACTTCGTGGGATGGGAATCGATCCATTTGGAGACAAATTCGACCGTACGCATCATGCAGCAGAAGTGCTTAAAGCATATGATGATGTAAGTAAGGAAGACCTTGATGCACAAGCGAATGAAGTTAGTCTTGCAGGTCGTATTATGCAAAAAAGAGCGATGGGTAAGGCAAGCTTTGCTCATTTGCAAGACATCACAGGTAAAATCCAAATCTACGTGCGTGAAGATGCGGTAGGCGATGTGAAATACAGCGCATTTGATCTACTTGATCTTGGTGATATGGTTGGTGTAAAAGGTACTGTTTTCAAAACAAAAACAGGTGAAACTTCCGTTAAAGTAAAAGAAATTGAAGTTCTAACGAAATCACTTCTTCCTTTGCCTGAAAAATATCATGGACTCAAAGATGTAGAGCTTCGTTACCGTCAACGTTATGTTGATTTAATTATGAACCAAGATGTACAACAAACGTTTATTACGCGTTCTAAAATTATTCAATCTATGCGTCGTTATTTAGATAACAACGGTTATCTAGAGGTGGAAACGCCAACACTTCATGCAATTGCTGGTGGTGCTGCTGCTCGTCCATTCATTACGCATCACAATGCGTTGGACATGCAGTTATACATGCGTATCGCAATTGAGCTTCATTTGAAGCGTCTAATTGTTGGTGGTATGGAGAAAGTGTATGAAATCGGTCGTGTTTACCGTAACGAGGGGATTTCAACGCGTCACAATCCAGAATTCACGATGATCGAGTTGTATGAAGCATACGCAGATTATAAAGATATCATGAGATTGACGGAG
>NZ_CP197466.1:645000-3855000 GCF_052180255.1 Paenibacillus sp. KN14-4R | reverse complement strand
AGGCAAATCCGCACATCATAAGGCTGGGCTGTGATGGGGAGGGAAATTTAAAGTACCGAAGGTCATGATTTCACACTGCCAAGAAAAGCTTCTAGTCAGGTCAAGGTGCCCGTACCGTAAACCGACACAGGTGGGTGAGAAGAGAATTCTAAGGCGCGCGGAAGAACTCTCGTTAAGGAACTCGGCAAAATGACCCCGTAACTTCGGGAGAAGGGGTACCCCGGTAGAGTGAATAGCTCGAGGGGGTCGCAGTGAAAAGGCCCAAGCGACTGTTTAGCAAAAACACAGGTCTATGCGAAGCCGTAAGGCGAAGTATATGGGCTGACGCCTGCCCGGTGCTGGAAGGTTAAGGGGAGTGGTTAGGAGCAATCCGAAGCTGTGAACCGAAGCCCCAGTAAACGGCGGCCGTAACTATAACGGTCCTAAGGTAGCGAAATTCCTTGTCAGGTAAATTCTGACCCGCACGAATGGCGTAACGACTTGGGCGCTGTCTCAACGAGAGATCCGGTGAAATTTTAATACCTGTGAAGATGCAGGTTACCCGCGACAAGACGGAAAGACCCCATGGAGCTTTACTGCAGCTTGATATTGAACTTTGGTACGATCTGTACAGGATAGGTGGGAGCCTTTGAAACCTGAGCGCCAGCTTAGGTGGAGGCAACGTTGGGATACCACCCTGATCGTATCGGAGTTCTAACCTACTACCGTATAACCGGTAGAGGGACCGTGTCAGGTGGGCAGTTTGACTGGGGCGGTCGCCTCCTAAAGAGTAACGGAGGCGTCCCAAGGTTCCCTCAGAATGGTTGGAAATCATTCGAAGAGTGCAAAGGCATAAGGGAGCTTGACTGCGAGACCTACAAGTCGAGCAGGGACGAAAGTCGGGCTTAGTGATCCGGTGGTACCGCATGGAAGGGCCATCGCTCAACGGATAAAAGCTACCCTGGGGATAACAGGCTTATCTCCCCCAAGAGTCCACATCGACGGGGAGGTTTGGCACCTCGATGTCGGCTCATCGCATCCTGGGGCTGAAGTAGGTCCCAAGGGTTGGGCTGTTCGCCCATTAAAGCGGTACGCGAGCTGGGTTCAGAACGTCGTGAGACAGTTCGGTCCCTATCTGTCGTGGGCGTAGGAAATTTGAGAGGAGCTGTCCTTAGTACGAGAGGACCGGGATGGACGTACCGCTGGTGTACCAGTTGTTCCGCCAGGAGCACCGCTGGGTAGCTATGTACGGAGGGGATAAGCGCTGAAAGCATCTAAGCGCGAAGCCCCCCTCAAGATGAGATTTCCCAATTAGTAAGACCCCTTGTAGACGACGAGGTTGATAGGTTGGAGGTGGAAGCGCAGCAATGTGTGGAGCTGACCAATACTAATCGGTCGAGGGCTTATCTAAATACCATGATTTACCTTCGTTTAGCTACTAGTTTTCAGGGAATAAACCCTGTATAATGAATAAGCATTGTACTTAGCAGCATTAATTGGAGAGATACCCAAGTGGCTATAAGGGGACCCTCTGCTAAGGGGTTAGACTGCGTAAGCGGTGCGAGGGTTCGAATCCCTCTCTCTCCGCCAGTTCTATTCTTCTCTAAAACTTAATCAACGTGGCGGTGTAGCTCAGCTGGTTTAGAGCGTACGGTTCATACCCGTGAGGTCGGGGGTTCGAGTCCCTTCGCCGCTACCAATATCATTTCGGAGGCTTAGCTCAGCTGGGAGAGCATCTGCCTTACAAGCAGAGGGTCAGCGGTTCGATCCCGTTAGCCTCCACCATTTTTTTATTTCTAAAAGTGAAGCGCTTGCTTAACTAGAAGAAAACAATATGCCGTTGTAGCTCAACTGGTAGAGCAACTGACTTGTAATCAGTAGGTTGGGGGTTCAAGTCCTCTCGACGGCACCATTAAATAAATTGCATTTGGAGCTGTGGTGTAGAGGCCTAACATGCCTGCCTGTCACGCAGGAGACCGCGAGTTCGAATCTCGTCAGCTCCGCCATTTATTTACTTATGGACAAGCTTAATTGAATATTATGGCTCGGTAGCTCAGTCGGTAGAGCAGAGGACTGAAAATCCTCGTGTCGGCGGTTCGATTCCGTCCCGAGCCACCATTTTTTTTGTATAACGGATGAATAAATTCGGGATACTGATTATATGGAGGCTTAGTGAAGTGGCTAAACACGGCAGACTGTAAATCTGCTCTCTTCGAGTTCGGTGGTTCGAATCCATCAGCCTCCACCATTTCTATTACCATTAGAGCCATTAGCTCAGTTGGTAGAGCACCTGACTTTTAATCAGGGTGTCGAAGGTTCGAGTCCTTCATGGCTCATACAGATAAAAAGACCTCAATTGAGGTCTTTTTTTGTTTTTAAAAAGACAAGTGCTGTGCGATAGATTTACGCTGTTACTGATGGTTTAAATGTTGGAAATGGGATCGGTCTTTAATTGCATCTTCTGGTTGACGGACTGCATTTTTTGTTCACAAGATGCCGCCTTATCTCTACGATCATCGATTTTTACTGAGGTAGAGACACGCGCAGCGCCACTGACGAAGCACCCTTCATGAAGAACTCCGATTACCTCTAATAAACGCTCTAACGGGCCCTCAATGATTGTACTCATCGGTGTAAGCTGGTAAGTGATTCCTGTTTGTTCAGACAGAGTCCTTTGCATATCAGCAACATATGAGCTTAGGCTTGTTGTGCCAGTACCGATTGGGATAATAGTAACCTCTGCGATTGCCATGTAAGAAATACCTCCTCATTCATTCTCAGTCTATAAAAACAGTACGAACTATAATCTAACATACTTTTTTCTATAATACTGCAACTTTATATGGGACTAAATCGTGGATAGAGTTAAAGGGGGGCAAGGTGAATCTGGATGAAGTTTATAAGCTATATGTGAATGATTTAACAGCAGAAGAATTGGTTCAGGACAGGAGAAGGCTGTCGTCTAGCCAAGCTCCTGCTTACTTGCTTGCTCAATAATGAAATCTGCTGATCTTGCAGCTAGAGCCATCACGGTATTCGTCGGATTTCCTCCACTGGATGTGACGAAGATGCTGGCATCACAAATGAACAAATTTGGAATGTCATGCGTTTGTCCATAAGAATTCACAACTGATGTACTAGGGTCATCTCCCATACGGCAGCCACCCATCAGATGTGCGGTGTCGGGTACGACATATTTAACCGTTCCTTCGGCTGCACGAATGATGGACTTCATATTTTCTACAGCATGATCAATTAAACGTAAATCATTTTCACCATAGCTGAACGAGACATTAGCACGAGGAATTCCGAACTTATCCTTCTCATCGCTAATTGTGACTCTGTTATTCGCATCCGGGAGCACTTCTCCAACCATCGTGATTCGTCCATAAAAGTTATAATTAAACATCGCATCACGTAATTTACTTCCCCATAGAAACTGGCTGTCAGACTCCATAATTCCCTTTGCTGCGGATACGGGGCGAGCTCCATGCGAATGCAGGGTATAACCTCTAGCATATGATCGAATCGTATCGGTCTCATAGAAATCCTGTGTTGTAGCAAGTACGGGAGTACCCTTGTATAACCGAATCTCATCTTGAAACTCTCCATATACATCATGAGAACTGTGAGTCATAATTGCTTTCCCTACCCACCCCGAGCTATTTGCTAATCCATTAGGAAATTGCGAAGTTGCAGAATTCAATAATAGACGAGGTGTCTCTACCGCATAAGCAGAAAGAATAACAAGCTTTGCTTTTTGTGCATACTCAATCCCATTATGAATAAATACGACACCTTTCGCTAAACCGTCTGCTCCGACTTGCACCTGATTGACCATACATTCCGTAAGTAAAACGGCGCCAGCTTTGATTGCCTTAGGAATGTGTACAATTAATGTACTGAATTTGGAATTGGGCATACAACCTTGATTGCAGAATCCTCGATTAATGCAGGGAGGTCTTCCTTCATAAGGAGCAGTCAGAATGGCTAGTGGGGAGACAACAGATTGAATCTGAAGCTTATCGCAGCCACGTCGAAACATATCCGCATTCGGACTTAAGAAGTCACGTTCAGGTAAAGGATAGGGCCCTTGGAAATTTCCCCAAGGAAAATGACGAGGGCCTGCTACTCCGACCTCTTTTTCTATTTTGGCATAGTAGGGCTCTAAATCTTTATAATGGATGGGCCAATTTTCACCTACGCCGTCAATAGAACGTGTTTTGAAATCCGATTCATGGAAACGTAAAAATACACCAGTAAAATGCTGTGTTCCTCCGCCAACCCCATATCCACTGTTATTATGCCCCATCGTTAACGGATGTTGTCCATCTACTATTCTAGTTTCTTGCCAACCTAAAGTTTGCATAGCGAGTTCATCACTTGCAAAATCATGCTGGGGATCACGCATTGGACCAGCTTCTAATAGAACGACACTCATACCCATTTCACTAAGCTCTTTGGCTAGTACACCACCTGCAGCTCCAGCTCCAACGATGACGATATCAACTTCTTCATTCTCATATCTCCAATTCATGGCTTACGCGTTGCCTCCCAAGGATCAGCCTGGCCATGGCTGAGTCTAACGTACCCGCGTGGATAGGCAGGTCCCCCATAACCGATCTCAGACCATACTTTAGGGTGGGAGTAATAAGCTTCAACAGTCCATATTAATAATTTCTGGAAGAATTCTTTGGGAGGGACACGCATGTGCTCATCTCCTTGCTGACCTTTGCCTTCACTAATGTCATTCATCAAGTTTTGCTGGATCTCAGTTGATATTTCCCAGAAATGCTTGCTATGAAGAGACAGAGATAAATCTTCTACATCATTTAAACCTGTGCGAATTAATATAGGAGCCGGAGGAACATGTGCTTTTCGTTGTCCTTCTCCTTTATTTTCAAATAGTGATCGATCAATATGACCTAAAATGTACGTTATGATGTCACTTCGATCATCGTCCATTAAGCGCGAGCACCAGGCACGTAGTACTTCGATCTCAATGAGATTTAGAAAATGAAACTGATCTTCCCTTAGCAGTCTAGATGTGACGATTGAACGTGTATGCTCGTCCCAATGCTGCTGCTGTGACATGACATCATACATGGGGTAATGTATTTCGTTATTTTTTACCATATCATCATCTCCAATATACGGCCAGAAGGCCAAGTGCACCCATCGCGGCATACATTAAGGGCATCATAATAGGTGGACCTACTAGAAAGTTTCGTAGCGCATATCCACCAATTCTGAGCCCTACACCGCGAAAATGATAATAAAAGCCTACAATTCCACTTAGTAAAGCTATCCACATTAAAACGTGAAAAGTATGCAGTAACCACATTGGACCCAGTAAGGCTAGAAACAGTCCGACGATAAAATAGATCGGGGAGGACAATACCGGTGCCCACATGACTCTGCGATAGAAGTTCTGCCGATAATGTGACATCGTTACTTGAATGCCGATGAGCAAATAGGCAATCGCAACAAAAAGAACAATACAACGTGCGAGCTGCCAATGATCCCAAACCAATATCATCACTCCTTTAACATGTATAATTGTGCTATTTCTATTTATCTCCAATTATTGCTTTAAATATTTCCAACTCTTCATTTTGTATGGAGGTTTTTTGTTTAGGAAAACCTACTTCTTGCATTCCCTTCGCGGCAGAAAGGAGTTCGGAAGCGATGCATATGATTTTCCCATTGTTTGTTTCATTTACAATTGTCTTCTTAATCGTGCCTTTGCTTCAGAAGTATGCGATGCATATCGGATTCGTGGATCGCCCTTCAAAGCGTAAGATTCATAATGATCCGATCCCACTTATGGGTGGTGTCGCGATCTATTTAGGCTGTATGGCTTCCATCCTTATTTTTATTCGATCATACCCAGCCGCTCAGGCGATCATGCTGGGTGGCACGATCTTAATGCTGACAGGCCTCTTAGATGATTGGTTTAAGACAAAAGGTAAGGATTTTCCTGTATGGCCACGCCTTATCATCTATGGTGTCGTATCGACGGTACCAATCTGGTATGGAATTGAAATCACAGGCATGTCCAATTGGAAGTTAGACGAAATGATTATTTTCCCACAGTGGTTAGCATGGTTAACTACGGTGATATGGGTATTCGCAATTACGAATATGATTAATTTTATTGATGGGGTTGACGGCCTTGCTTCAGGTATTGTGACGATCTCATCTTTTACCTTATTTATTATTGCAGCCTTAATGAATGAGCCGCTATTAGCGATGTTAGCAGGGGTATTAGTGGGATCTTGCCTTGCTTTTTTAACGTACAATTTCTATCCGGCCAAAATATTCATGGGGGATGCAGGTGCAGTTTTTTTAGGTTATTCCATTGCCGTAATCGGAATAGATGGGGCCTATAAAAGTGCAACTATCTTGTCCATATTTGTACCCGTATTGGCTTTAGGCGTCCCGATTCTAGATACGGTGATTGTGTTTATGCGGCGTCTTCTTAAAGGACAAGGATTGCATAAAGCTGACAAACTTCATACACATCACAGCTTAATGAAGTGGGGATTAAATCAGCGGCAAACGGTATCTTTTTTATATTTGATTGGAATCGTATTTGCTCTGCTATCCATCATCATCGTACTCCTCAAGAGATAAGTTCCCAGATGCAATAACGGCATTCACTGTCCATCCCTTGGTTAACGTGATAAAATATGAAAAAGTCGATCACAAGCAAGGAGTGGCCCTATGAACTGGGAACAGATAAGGGAACAATTGGAGACGATTTTGGAACGGTCAGTTGGGCTTGAGTTATTAACAAAGTTTAACTGGGAAATGTATGGCGACCAAAAAAATAATGATAATATCGATACAGCCGAAAATGAGTTGTTTTTTCTGGAACATCATGGGGATGAAATTTTAGTGCTAACTGTACGAGGGACAACCTTATCGCATACTGAACGAGCATTAATTGAACTCATGATACGGCGTATTAACAATTCTTCTGCCATTGAGCAGGCAAGCAGGGTCAAGACAGAAGAGCAAGTTATAAATGAACTGCAAATATGGGTGTTGGATCAATTGAAAAAGGGATCGCATCAAGCTGAGATGCCGAATTCTTTGATCATCCCCCTTCAATTACAAGAAAATCGTATTCCATTGCTGTTAAGTATGGATAACACGTCACAAGAAGTGACACATCATTCTTTTCAAAAGTTGTTAGATTCATTCTTTAGCGGGGAAATTATATTATTGCCATTACTGGAAAAGGAATGGCTTATTCTTGCATCCGAAGAGCTTCTTGCAAGCAAAGGCAATGAACTAACGGAAGGGTCAGGAACAATTGAGGAAGAACTTTCGGATATCGGGTCGGGGTTGCATGAAATGTTGGAAGCAGAGTGGGGGCTTGAATGTAGTATTGCGATCGCATACCCATGTATCCCTGATGTGGAACTAATTGCTTCCATTCATAAATTGCGTGAGACGATAACGGTTGGACGTACCTTTCATGGAATGAATCGTGTGCATATGTCATGGCAGCTGCATTTTGAAGCGATGATGTTCCAGCTTTCAGACGAGCAGAAATCAACCTTTCTGCATGATGTTTTGAAAGGGAATGAAAGTGTATTAGATAGTGAAACATTGTCGACATTGGAGCAGTTTTTTGTCATGGATTGTAATGTAAGCGAGACTGCTAAGAAGTTATACATTCATCGAAATACGCTTCTTTATCGGCTGGATAAGTTTAAACAGGAGGTTGGGCTGGATGTTCGAACCTTCAGTGACGCTGTTTTGGTGAAAATGTGCATGGCTTTGTACAAAGTGAACAAAAGGAGGCGCTAAATTTTGTAGGCTTTGTGCATAGTCATATGAATACGTTTACGCTAAGATGAAATTGTACTTAATTTACTAGAAATTTGAGGGGGAAGAGCATAATGGCAGGCGTACGTTTAAACCATATCGTAAAGAAATATTCCGGAAATGATGAAGCAACAGTTAAAGACTTTCACTTAGATATTCAAGACAAGGAATTCGTTGTTCTTGTAGGAGCATCAGGTTGCGGTAAATCAACAACTCTTCGTATGATTGCAGGACTTGAGGAAATTTCTGAAGGTGAATTATACATTGGCGATCGTCTTGTAAATGACGTGGCACCAAAAGACCGCGATATTGCGATGGTATTCCAATCCTATGCCTTGTACCCACATATGAACGTTTATGAAAATATGGCGTTCGGTTTGAAATTACGTAAATTCAAAAAAGCTGACATCGACAAACGTGTTCGTGATGCAGCTAAAATTCTAGATATTGAACATTTGCTTGATCGTAAGCCGAAAGCACTTTCCGGTGGTCAACGTCAACGTGTTGCTTTAGGACGTGCTATCGTTCGTGAGCCGCAAGTATTCTTGATGGATGAGCCTCTTTCCAACCTTGATGCTAAGCTGCGTGTTCACATGCGTGCTGAGATCGCGAAGTTGCACAAGCGTCTTCAAACAACAATCATCTACGTAACGCATGACCAAATCGAAGCGATGACAATGGGTGACAGAATCGTTGTTATGGATAAAGGTATTATCCAACAAGCGGCTTCCCCAGAAGTTATTTACAACACACCTTCGAACATGTTCGTAGCTGGTTTTATCGGATCGCCTTCCATGAACTTTATTACAGGTTCTCTAGTTGATAAAGGCGGCGCTCTTTACTTCTCCTCTGGCAATGTGAACGTAGAAATTCCAGCAGGTAAAGCGCAAATTCTTCGTGATAAAGGCTATGCAAATAAAGAAGTTGTTCTTGGTCTTCGTCCAGAAGATTTCCATGATGAGCCAGTATTTATGGAAGCTTCCCCGAATACAATTGTAAACGCAGTAATCGAGGTTTCTGAGAACCTTGGTCACGAAATGTACTTATACCTAAATGGTCTAGGTAACGGCACGATCATTGCTCGTGTAGACGGTCGTTCTACGCTTAAAGAAGGAACAAACGCGAAGCTTGCTCTTGATATGAACAAAGCGCATTTCTTCGATAAAGAAACGACAAGCTCAATTTTATACAATGCCTAATCTCTTTTAGGTAATGAGAACCTAGTGGCAAATATGCCCCTAGGTTCTTTTGTATATTCTATGATTTGGTGATCCTCGCGGCTTTGTATGTTGATTTCGATTCTTAATTCTATTAGGATGGAAGTATTGGACCATGAAAGGAACGATATCAGATGTCTAAAAAAGTAAAAGTATCGGATTTGATCAGTCAGCTTCATTTAGAAATCGTATGCGGTAAAGAAGGTGTGAATCGCCTAATTACGGTTGCAGATTTATATAGACCTGGTTTGGAAATTGCAGGGTATTTTAACTATCATCCGAATGAGCGTGTGCAAATTTTAGGAAAGACAGAAGTAACGTTTTTTGCAACGCTCACAGAAGAAGAGCGTAGAGAACGATCACGTATGTTATGTGAATCTCCGGATACACCGTGCATTATTATTACACGTGGGTTAGAAGTAGCAGAGGAATTGTTATTGGAAGCGGAGAAGAACAAGTTACCGGTATTGCGAAGCAACATGCAGACGACTATTCTTGCTTCTAGAATCACAGGTCTCCTCGAAAATAAACTGGCACCAAGTACGACAATCCACGCGGTACTCGTAGATGTATACGGTATTGGTATGCTGATTACGGGGTCTAGTGGGATTGGTAAGAGTGAAACAGCACTAGAGTTAGTCAAAAGAGGACATCGTCTAATTGCAGATGATGCGGTCGAAATTCGCCAGACCGCAGATAAAGTATTAACGGGGACTGCACCAGAGTTAATTCGCCATCTCCTTGAAATTCGTGGAGTTGGTATTATCAATGTGATGACATTGTTTGGCGCAGGTGCGGTTCGTACAGCAAAGAAAATTGCACTTGTGGTGAGACTAGAGAACTGGCAGCAGGACAAGCAGTATGACCGATTAGGAATAGATGAAGAAACAACGAAGATTATTGATACGGATGTTCCACTCGTGACGATCCCTGTTCGACCAGGTCGAAATCTTGCAGTCATTGTTGAAGTTGCGGCGATGAACTATCGTTTGAAACGAATGGGTTACAATGCGGCTCTGCAATTTACGAACAAATTGACGGAAACGATCTCAGAAGATATGGAAGACGTGGATTAAGATTTGGATCTGAAAAGTTAATTAGGAGGCAAGGATTGAATGAACCCGATTGCATTATCAATAGGGCCGATATCCATTCACTGGTATGGAGTGATTCTAGGTGCGGCTGCTTTAATCGGATTATTATTAGCCATACAAGAAGGTAAACGTTTTAAAATCAATCCTGACTTTTTCATGGATATGCTGCTTATTGCGGCACCTTCGGCTATTATTGCCGCTCGGATTTATTATGTGGCTTTTCAATGGGACAACTATAAAGATAACCTATTAAGTATATTTGCAGTTTGGGAGGGCGGAATTGCAATCTACGGTGCCCTGATTGGTGCGCTTATCGCAGGTTATTTTTATTTTCGAGCAAAAGGATACAGTTTCTGGCGAATTGTCGATATATGTGCACCAGGACTGATTGCAGGACAGTTGATAGGTCGTTGGGGGAACTTCGTCAATCAGGAGGCTTATGGAGGACCCGTTGAGGAATCTTTCCTTCGTCATACCTTGCATTTACCAGATTGGATTGTGAATAACATGTATATCGATGGAGCCTTCCATCATCCGACATTCTTATATGAATCGGTGTGGAATGTGATCGGGATTCTTATTCTTTTCTGGCTGCGCAGACGACCTTTCCTTCGTGCCGGTGAATTGTTCATGAGTTACTTCATCTGGTACTCAATCGGTCGATTCTTTATTGAAGGCTTACGCACGGACTCTCTATCCTTTACAGGGCCTACATGGTTAGCATCAATCATGGATGCAATGTGGTCACCGATGCAGCTTGTATTCGAAGCTGGAGCGATGACATATGGCGGTAACATTCGTATTTCGCAGCTTGTAGCGATTCTGATCTGTATTGTAGCGATTGTATTAATTATCGTGAGAAGAAAGAAAGGCTATGCAAGTGAGCGTTATTTAGACCCTATCGTTTCGAGTAAAGCACCAAAAGTAGATACTGTGGATCAGTCTAACTCATAGAGAATGTACATCATACAGAAATGAGGCAGATCATGATAAAAGCAATGCTGTTTGATTTAGATGGAACCATTTTAGATACCAATGAACTTATTATTCGCTCTTTTCTTCATGCACTAGAAGGCAAAACACCCATACCCTATACACGAGAATTGCTTATTCCTCATATGGGTCGACCTCTTTATGAGCAAATGCGCTATTTTACGGAACAAGATGAAGTCGAAGAGATCGTATCTTCCTATCGAACATTTAATATAGTGAATCATGATGATTTCGTAACGGCCTTTCCACATGTGGAAGAGACTCTTGCTGCTTTAAAAGAAGCCGGTGTGTTAATCGGGATTGTGACGAGTAAAGTTCGAATGACAACGGAAATGGGCCTCAAACTTTGTGGACTTGATAAGTATGTCGATACAGTGATTACGGTGGATGATGTTGAGCAAGCCAAGCCGCATCCAGAAGGTATTTTATTGGCACTTCGTAATTTAGGTCTTGAAGGTGAGACAGAAGCTGTCATGGTGGGAGACTCGCATTATGATATAGAGTCTGGGCAGCGTGCTGGATTAAAGACAGTGGCTGTAAATTGGTCTCTTAAGGGAACGGAATACTTAAAAAAATATCACCCAACCTACATCATCGATGATATGCGAGAGCTTTTGCCAATAGCGGGAGTTACGGAGGCTTAAGAATTGAGAAATGTAGATCGATATCCAGTAGAGGGTCCAAATGCATTGTGGCAAATTTACCATACGGTTAGCAGATGGAAAGGGATGAAAAATTTCATCTGGATCCAATTAGCTCGCTATTCGCCATTCCTGCTTTTTAAAAATTGGATATATCGTCGCATGTTAGGTATGAAGGTCGGTAAGAATACGGCCTTCGGCCTGATGGTGATGGTAGATGTGTTTTTTCCAGAGAAAATTACGATTGGTGATAATTCGATTGTAGGTTATAACACGACGATTCTGGCTCATGAATATTTAATTAAAGAATATCGATTAGGTGAAGTACATATTGGTTCGAATGTATTGATTGGTGCGAACTGCACGATTCTGCCAGGCGTTACCATTGGGAATGGGGCAGTTGTTGGAGCGGGAACTGTTGTTCATAAAAATGTTGAGGCAGGCAGCTTCGTTGCTGGAAATCCATTAAGGGTGATACGTGAAGGGTGATATAATTTCATTGACCAAAGAGAGTGGGGAATATCCTGCTCTCTTTTTTTCATAATTTCAGTAATTGACGCCATGATAGTGAAGTGATAAAATAACGGATAACTTCATTTTGGTAGTATGGTAACTTGGTAGTGAACTAAAGCGTTTTGTGTGAAAATAGATAATAAAATGAATCAAAAAATAGATTTTGAGGTGAACGAGATGTCTAGACCGAAAGTATTTGAAAAGCCTGCAGGAATGAAAGATTTTTTGCCAGAGGCTGCTGTGCAGATGCGCAAGGTTGAACGTCAAGTATTGGATTGTATGGAGCGATGGGGCTATCGAGAGATTATTACACCAACACTGGAATTTTACGATACAGTCGGCAAAGCCTCCTCGACGGAGGATCGAAAGCTGTTTAAATTACTTGATCGAAATGGAACAACTTTGGTGATGCGCTCGGATATGACAACGCCGATCGCGCGTGTGGTGTCTTCCATGTTAAAAGAGGAGGCGTTCCCGATTCGACTCTCCTATCATGCGAATGTATTTCGAGCGATGGAAGTAGAAGCAGGACGCGGGGCTGAGTTTTATCAAACAGGTGTTGAGCTTGTTGGGGATGCTTCACCCGATGCGGATGCGGAAGTGATCGCACTTGCGATTGCATCTCTGCAGGCTGCAGGGGTGGAAACTTTTAAAATCGCGTTAGGTCATGTGGGATTCTTGCATGGTTTCTTTCAAGAAATGTTAGTGGGGCTAACTGAGGTTCAACAATCGCTGAAAGATTGCTTGCTGTACCGGGATTATGTAGGTTTTCGGGACATTTTAAGCAAGCTTCAATTAGAGAGCGATGTCCAAGAAAAATTGATGAATATATTGAGGCTGCGCGGTGGGGCAGAAGTGTGTGATCAGGCATTGGTTATGACCGAAGACCCGCTATCGCAGGCATCAATTAAGCATTTGCGTGAGATATGCCAGGTGCTTGATGCCTATGGAGTAAGTCAGCACGTCTTGATCGATTTGACGATGATTGGTGATTTTGACTATTACACAGGTATGACATTCGAGGGTTATGCAGCAGAACATGGCTTTCCGGTCTGCTCAGGTGGGCGGTATGATAATTTATTAAAACAGTTCGGTCGATCTGCTCCTGCAACTGGCTTTTCATTAAAAACGAATCGGATCTTAGAAGTGATTGATAGGAATACGATCCAGGAACCGAAACGAATCTTAATTATTTATGATGTTAAACATCGAGCGGCAGCTTTACAATGTGCGGCTGAATATCGAGCAGAAGCGGGTGTGTTTGTACAGACACTGTTACTGTCAGAGCTGGAAACAGTAGCATCTTATCTACAAATTAAGGATGGGAAATACATGTATCAAGGACTAATCTACCAAGAGATTGTCACTTGTATAGAGGAGGTTTAGACGATGGGAGAGATGTTAAAGGTTGCGATGCCTAAAGGGCGCATTTATAAACAAGCATTCAAGCTATTTCGAGCGGCAGGAATTCCAATTCCAGAAGAAACGGATGACTCCCGTCGATTGATCATCGCCTTTCCTGAAGCAGGGATGGAGTTCATTCTGGCCAAGCCAGTCGATGTGCCGACTTATGTCGAGTATGGCGTAGCGGATATTGGCGTCGTCGGTAAAGATGTGCTGATGGAAGAAAATCGTGATGTGTATGAGCTGCTCGATCTGGGAATTGCCCGCTGCCGGATGTCGGTCATTGCAAGTCCAGATTGGAAGCCGGTTCTTAATCCACGCGTTGCGACGAAATACCCGAATGTTGCTGCTGCTTATTTTCGTGAAAAAGGGCAGCAGGTTGAGATTATTAAGTTAAATGGATCGATTGAATTAGCCCCACTAATTGGGCTAGGTGATCGGATTGTTGATATGGTGGAAACCGGGCAAACCCTTCGTGAGAATGGGCTTGTAGAGATGGAAGAAATTTTCCAAATAACAAGCCGCTTGATTGCGAATCGGGTTAGTTATCGAATGAAGAATGCGGAGATTCAGCGTTTGTGCGATATGCTGCAGCAATCGTTGGCGGTGGAGAGCCGGAGCTAGAACCTAAAGGGGGATGAAGTCGATGAAGATTGTGCAGGCCAGCGAATTTTCGTTAAAGCGGGAAGTGGAGTATGGAACGCCAGAGCAGAACGCCACTGTGAATCGCATTATCGAGACGGTGCGCGCAGAGGGCGATGAGGCGCTCTTTCGCTACGCGCGGGAGTTTGACCGCGTGGAGATTGATTCGCTGCGCGTTGACGCAGCGGAGTTTGAGGCGGCATATGATCAGGTTGACGCCGAATTTGTGCGAGCGCTGCGCCAAGCAGCCGCGAACATTCGCGCTTACCACGAGAAGCAAAAGCGCAACTCGTGGATGGATTTGCAAGAGGATGGCAGCATACTCGGGCAAGTGATCCGACCGCTGAAGCGGGTCGGGTTGTACGTGCCCGGTGGGACGGCTGCGTATCCGTCCTCGGTGCTCATGAACGCCATCCCGGCACAGGTGGCGGGGGTTAGCGAGATCGTGATCGTGACGCCCCCGTCAACGGCGGGTGGTGCGGGGATTAACCCGCACATCCTAGTTGCCGCAGCGGAATCTGGGATCACGGAGGTGTACCGTGTCGGCGGGGCACAGGCCATCGCCGCCTTAGCGTATGGCACCGCGTCCATTCCCGCGGTGGACAAAATCGTCGGCCCGGGTAATATTTATGTCGCTCTAGCCAAACGCAACGTGTTTGGCGTCGTCGACATCGACATGATTGCCGGGCCTACGGACATTGTCGTGCTCGCAGACGATTCAGCCGACCCGACGTACGTCGCGGCTGATCTGCTCGCTCAAGCTGAGCATGACGTGCTTTCGCCAGCTACGCTGCTCACCCCGTCGCTTCCGCTTGCACAAGCGGTGCAAGCGGAACTCGCGCGGCAGCTCGAAGCGCTGCCACGCCGCGATATCGCCGCTGAATCGACGGCGAATCGCGGAGCGATCGTGCTAACCGCCACGATCGATGAAGCGGTGCGACTCGCCAATGCGATCGCACCTGAGCACATCGAACTGCTCGTAGCCGAGCCGTTCGCATTGCTGCCCCGCATCGAGAATGCGGGAGCGATCTTCCTCGGACAATATTCGTCCGAACCAGTAGGCGACTACTTTGCGGGACCGAACCATGTCCTGCCAACCAATGGCACCGCACGATTCTCTTCTCCGCTGAGTGTGGATGATTTTATAAAGAAATCCAGTGTCATTCATTATAGTCGTGAAGCGTTGCTTGCTAATGGCGATATGATTATGACATTAGCCCGCACAGAAGGGTTAGAAGGGCATGCCAGAGCAATTGAAGTACGACTAAACAAAGAGCGAAATGAGGGGGAGTAACAATGACTGAACCGATGCCAACAAGCCGAGTGGCTTCTATTAAGCGAACGACCAATGAGACGGATATTAAGCTTACATTTGAAGTAGATGGACAAGGGAAAGTGGAATTGGAAACCCCGGTTCCGTTCTTGAATCATATGTTAGACCTTTTTACGAAACATGGACAATTCAACCTGAACCTGGATGCAAAAGGTGATATTGAGATTGACGATCACCACACAGTGGAGGACATTGGGATTTGCTTAGGTCAAGCACTGCGCGAAGCATTAGGTGATAAAAGAGGAATTAAGCGATATGCATCTGTATTCGTTCCGATGGATGAGGCTTTGGCGCAAGTTGTGATTGATATTTCTAACCGTCCACACTTGGAGTATCGCGCTGAATATCCGACACAAGTTGTTGGCTCGTTCGACACGCAATTGGTGCATGAATTTCTGTGGAAGTTAGCACTCGAAGCACGAATTACACTTCATGTTATCGTGCACTATGGAAGCAATACGCACCACATGATCGAAGCGGTGTTTAAGGCACTTGCACGAGCATTGGATGAAGCGACAACAGTAGATCCACGCGTACAGGGAGTGCCTTCAACGAAGGGAGTGCTGTAAGGTGACGCAGATTGCAATTATCGATTACGGGATGGGCAACCTTCACTCTGTCAGTAAAGCGGTAGAACGTTTGGGACATGAGGCGCTTATTACATCTGATCCACAGCAAATCTTAGCGGCGGAGGGTGCAATCTTACCAGGCGTTGGAGCTTTTGGAGATGCAATCGCACAGTTACGTGAAAGTGGATTAGATGAAGTGGTTCTGGAATATGTGAAGACAGGTAAGCCGCTACTTGGTATATGTCTAGGTATGCAGCTGCTGTTCACGACAAGTGAAGAATATGGTACACACGAAGGACTAAATTTGCTTCCTGGACGTGTCGTTCGTTTTCGTGGGGATTTGAAAGTTCCGCATATGGGTTGGAATCAGCTTGCGATTGCGAAGTCGGATCCTTTACTTACAGGAATTGAAGAAGGTCATGTGTATTTCGTTCACTCGTACCATGTATTGCTCGAAGAGCAAAGCGATCTGCTGGCAAGTACCGATTATGGGCAGCCTGTTACTGCGATTGTCGGCCGCAATCAAGTGTATGGCATGCAGTTTCACCCTGAAAAAAGTGGTGAACTCGGGATGCGATTACTTCGCAACTTTGTGGATATGTGCAGCAATTCGTTAATATGTGGATAGGAATAGAAACGAAATTTTTTATCCACATGTTGATAATGTTTTTGAGGTAGATATACCTGTGTATAAATCATTTTGAAATAGCTTTCTGTACACATCCTATACACAAGATGTGTACAAAGAGGGGTATATATAATAACTTGTTTGAGGCGATTTGTGAAGTCAGGGGGACAAAATAATGTCATCATTTATCATCTATCCAGCCATCGATATTCGCGATGGGAAATGTGTGCGTCTTGTGCAAGGCGATTATAACCAAGAAACCGTATATAACGATAATCCTGCTGCTGTTGCCCAAGATTGGGAAGCGCAAGGTGGGAAGTGGATTCATCTTGTAGATCTGGATGGAGCGAAAGCAGGCTATCCTGTTAATGATCAATTGATCGGAACGATTGCCAAAAACGTAAACGTACCTGTACAAGTCGGTGGTGGACTGCGAAAAGAAGAGGATGTCGATCGACTTCTTTCATTAGGTGTTTCACGGGTCATTCTAGGTACGGCCGCAATTGAAGATCGAAATTTTGTTTATCGTGTTCTTCAAAAGTATGGGGAGCAAGTTGCGATCGGCATTGATGCACGGGATGGTTATGTCGCTACACGTGGATGGTTGGAGACTTCACAAGTGAAAGCGACGGATTTAGCGGTTCAACTAGCTGAGCATGGCGCGAAGACGTTTATTTTCACCGATATTTCCCGAGATGGCATGATGGAAGGCCCGAATGTGGATGCAATAGTTGAGTTGGCACGTGTATCTGGTCAGACTGTAATCGCTTCAGGCGGTGTATCCCGTCCAAGCGATCTAACTGCGCTTGCTGCTTATGCGAATGCGGGTGTAGGTGGAGCGATTGTGGGTAAAGCGTTATACACAGGTGCGATTGTCTTAGGTGATGCACTTGCTGAACTTGGAAAGTGAATAAATGAAGATACCAACTGAAAGGAGGGTGCAACCCATGTTAACGAAGCGAATTATTCCCTGCTTAGATGTAAAAGATGGGCGGGTAGTTAAGGGCGTTAATTTTGTAAACTTACGCGATGCAGGCGACCCGGTTGAGCTTGCGGCTATTTATGACCGTGAAGGCGCGGATGAGCTTGTGTTTCTAGATATATCAGCTTCCATTGAAGGTCGCGCAACAATGGTGAATGTCGTTCGTAAAACCGCAGGTGAAATCACGATTCCTTTTACAGTAGGTGGAGGGATCAGCTCGGTTGAAGACATGAGCCGCTTGCTAAGAGCCGGTGCAGATAAGATTGGGATGAATACCGCAGCTGTACGTAACCCTGAGCTTGTTACAGATGGTGCTCGTAAGTTTGGTGCGCAGTGTATCGTGGTTGCGATTGATGCGAAGTTCAACGAGGCTTGGGGTGAATGGGAAGTATATACACACGGTGGGCGCGTTGCAACAGGCATTCCAACATTGAAATGGGTGAAACAGTTAGAGCAGCTTGGGGCGGGTGAGATTCTGCTCACTTCCATGGATGCAGATGGAACGAAAGATGGCTTTGATTTGCGCCTAACAAGTGAAGTTGCAAGAGCTGTAAATATTCCGGTTATCGCATCAGGCGGAGCGGGTACCAAGCAGCATTTTCACGATGTATTTACAACAGGCGGCGCAGATGCAGGGTTGGCTGCAACTATTTTTCACTATAAAGAATTAACGATTAACGATGTAAAAAATGAATTGCGCAGCAAAGGGGTGGCAGTAAGATGACAACATCATCAGAATCGAATGGCGTGTTTCAAGTGGCCAATGTGAAATATGACGCTCAAGGATTGGTTCCAGCGATTGTGCAGGATATCTTATCGAAGGATGTCTTGATGCTTGCTTATATGAATGAAGAATCGATTAAACGTACGATTTCCTCAGGAGAAACGTGGTTTTGGAGTCGCTCCCGTGAAGAGCTTTGGCACAAAGGGGAAACATCTGGCAATGTGCAGCAGGTCAAAGAAATTCGTTATGATTGTGATACAGATACTTTACTTGTATTAGTCGATCCGAAAGGTCCTGCTTGTCACACGGGTCAATATTCTTGTTTTTATCGAAAAGTTGAGCTTGAAGAGCAGTTAGGTCAATCTGATCAAGCTGATGTTCCTACATCCAGGGATCGTTTTGCGATGCTTTCCTCCTTAGAATCTGTGATTGCCTCTCGGGATATGGAACGTCCTGTAGGTTCCTATACAACCTATTTATTTGAAAAAGGCGTCGATAAGATTTTGAAAAAAGTCGGCGAAGAAGCAGCAGAAGTCATTATCGCTGCTAAAAATAGTGACAATGATGAATTACGTTACGAAGCAAGTGATCTTATCTTTCATTTGATGGTCTTATTGCGGGATCGGAAGTTACCTTTGGATGATGTTATGCGAGAGTTGCAAAACCGCCATTTGAATCCGAAGAAAGTCTAGGAGGCTATTCGAATGTTCATAGATTATCATACTCATCATGAGCGCTGCGGTCATGCAGTAGGAACACTCGAACAATATGTGGAACGCGGCATTGCGATCGGACTCACTCAGCTTGGTCTGTCCGATCATATGCCGCTTTTGCATGTTGATCCAGCTGCATATTTGCCAGAGATGGCGATGGCGATGGAAGAATTACCTCGCTATGTGGAGGAAGCACTTCGTCTAAAAGACAAGTACAAAGATCAAATTGAGATTCGCGTTGGGCTTGAAGGTGATTATATCGAAGGCTATGAGGAGCAGATTGAACAGATTATTAAAGCTTATCCATGGGATTATGTCATTGGTTCGGTTCATTTTCTAGGAAAATGGGACGTTTCCGACTTTCGACAGTTAGATGAATGGAACAACCGTGATGTGAATACGGTATATCGGCAGTACTATGATGCTGTTCAGAAAGCGGCTGCGAGTGGACTGTATGATTTTCTTGGTCATATCGATATGATCAAGCGGTTTGGTTATAAGTCGACGGAAGATATGGGCTCACTTGAGAGGGAAACGTTGGATATTATTAAAGCGCATGATGTTGCAATTGAATTAAATGCATCTGGATTACGCCATCAGGCACAATCGATGTATCCAAGTCGAGAAATGTTAGAATATGCTTACCAGATTGGGATTCCTGTCACAATTGGCTCGGATGCTCATCAGCCAGAACGGTTAGCTGAGAACTTGGATTTGGCAGAAAATTGCTTAAAAGATATCGGATTTACGAAACTTGCCACATTTTGCTCAAGAAGTAGAAGGTTACTTCCTTTTTAATTTACATGAGTTTCATGTATAATAAAATTGAAGTGACATGAAATGACAACGATGCTCGAATAATGTCTTCCCGTCCCTTGGGGAGATTTTTCGTGCGGAATCCATTTTTCGGAGGTAACCATGACATCCCAAAACCAAGTAAAAATCTTTTCCGGGTCTTCCAACCCTGAACTAGCCAAACGTATTTGTGACGAATTAGGCGAACCGCTAGGTAAAATTAAACTATCCCGTTTCAAGAGCGGCGAAATCTACTGTTGCTATGAGGAAAGTATTCGGAATTGTGACGTGTTCTTGGTACAAACATTCTGTGATCCGATTAACGAACACATGATGGAATTGTTAATTATGATGGATGCAGCGAAGAGAGCATCAGCTAGAACAATTAACCTGGTCATTCCTTACTATGGTTACTCCCGTCAAGAAAGAAAAGCGGCTCCGCGCGAACCGATTTCTGCGAAGTTAATTGCAGATTTGTTTGTAGCTGCTGGATCCCATCGTTTAATTACGATCGATCTACATGCGCCAGCAATTCAAGCTTTCTTCAATATTCCAGTTGACCATTTGACAGCACTAGATTTAATTACAGATTATATCCGCAAGAAAAATATCCAAAATCCGATTATCGTGTCTCCAGATGCGGGTCGCGCAACGACAGCAGAGAAAATGGCTAACATTCTTGACGCTCCGTTCGCGATTATGATCAAGAAACGTCCTGAGCACAACGAATCGGTAATTACACACGTAATCGGTGACGTAAAAGGCCGTACACCCATTATTATTGAAGATCTGATTGATACAGGTTCGACGATTGTGAATGTTGTAGAAGGACTTAAAGAACGTGGAGCTGAGGATGCATACGTATGTGCCACTCACCCTGTTTTCTCCGGACCGGCATTACAGCGTCTGGACCATCCGAATATTAAAGAAGTCGTGATTACGGACTCCTTAGCAATTTCTGGGGAGCATCCAGAGCGCTTCAAAGTTTTATCTGTAGCACCACTGTTAAGTGATGCAATCCGTATTATCTCTGACGGTGGATCCATTTCCTCGTTATTTAAATACGGCGGAATCTAAGACATAGCTGATTTTACAAGGGAATGGTGTATGGTATACTAAGGCGTATACTGGAAAGTGATGGAGGTGCCTTGTTATGAAAAAAAAGCGTGTCACCGCGAATGTTGCTACGACCAAAGCGAATGTCATACCTGTTCGCATGGATGCCACCTTCTTTTTCGAAAGGGCTGTACAGTCCTTAGATCGATATCATTATGATAAGGCATTGAAGTACTTTCGCCGGACCGTTGAATATGAAAAAGACAACCCAATCAATTATTGCAATTTGGCTGGTGTTTTGTCTGAAATGGGTAAGTATGAAGAATCCAATCAAGTCTTAACACAAGTCGTGGAGCAGGTTGATCCTGCCTCGACCGAGTGTTATTTCTACATGGCGAATAATTATGCGAATATGGAACGATTTGAATTGGCAGAGAAGGCACTCATTCAGTACTTAGAGAATGATCCGAGAGGATTGTATCTTGAAGAGTCAGAAGAGATGATAGAGATGCTGACTTATGAACTCGAACGTGCGCCAAAGGTCACTCGAATTAAGTCTAGAGAAGGATTGTTTGAGCATGATCATGCTCGTGAACTTCTTGAAGCAGGACGTTTCAGTGAGGCAATTCGTACACTAGAATCGATCGTAGAGAAGCACCCTGATTTTCTAGCGGCACGTAACAATTTAGCATTGGCTTACTATTACACGGGTCAATTCGACAAAGCTGTCGATACGATTCATGAAGTGTTAGAGCTTGAGCCAGGAAATTTGCATGGACTTTGCAATTTAGCGATTTTTAGTCAACATTTACGTAAAGAAGCTGAGGTTCAGACGATTTTACACATGTTGAAAAATACAGTGCCTATGCATCCTGATCATATGTTCAAATTAGCTACGACGATGGGGATTCTAGGGGATCATACAACAGCTTATGGATTATTTAAGCGTCTAATCAAGTATGGCGAGGGTAACGATGACCCTTGCCTCTATCATTATACAGCAGTAGCTGCAAGTAACATTGGGCGTTATGCAGAGGCAAAGCGCTTGTGGCATCAGGCTGAGAAACTTGATCCGAAATCAGATGTAGCTCCGTTCTATTTACTGCAAATGCAAGAGTTGCAAGCAGGAAAGCTCGGGAAGCTGCATTATCATTATCATCTTCCTTTTGAAGAGCAGTTCCGTATGATCGAGAAAGCGACTGACGGTATTTCAGAACATCTGAAAGAAGACCCGCTAGTACGTTCCTCTTTCTTCTGGGGGCTGCGCCACGGAGATCGCAACACGAAGCTGCAGGTGATTCAAGCGTTTGGCCTCATCGGAGATAAAGAGGTTAAGCAAACATTGCTTGAATTTGTACGAGAGCCTGATGAAGAAGATGCTGTAAAAAAAGCTGCTTTATTCGTCCTTCGGTCAATTGGGGTTGAAGGTCCGATTGAAGCGCATATCGATGGTAAAGTACGTGAAGTGAAGGATGCTTCACTAGGTTTACATTTGCCAGTATGGGAACCAAAGTGGCAGGCCGTCATGGAAAAAGCTTATCAGTACATGCGTAAGCACTATGATCTGATACAACAGCATGATTTGGAGACACTATGGGTGGATTTCCTATCCAGAGTGTATCCTCATACGCCAAAAATCACGAAGATTGAGGGCTGGTCAGCTGCACTTGAATATTGGATTGCCAAGATGCATCGCAAAGCGATTACGTATAAGGAAGTCGCCGATCGATATGGCACTACGGTTACAACCGTAAGCAAAAATGCGAAATTAATTGACGAGGCTTGTGGCTTAAAAGAAAAAATGGCTGCTCTATGGCCGGAGTTTTAGATATAGATCTATAATCCAACTACCATGAAAAGGAACCCTTTTCTTTTTAAGGAGGAAGTACCCTATGTACAAATCAATCGTAATCGGTACAGGTCCTGCTGGATTAACAGCAGCTATTTACTTGGCACGTGCTAATCTTAATCCGCTTGTTATTGAAGGACCAGAACCAGGTGGACAATTAACAACCACAACGGAAGTGGAAAACTTCCCTGGTTTCCCTGAAGGCATCATGGGACCTGAGCTTATGAGCAACATGCGTAAGCAAGCAGAACGCTTTGGTGCAGAGTTCAAAACAGGTTGGGTTAACGAAGTTGATTTCAGCGAACGTCCATTCAAATTGAAAGTAGAAGGAATCGGTGAGCTTGTTGCTGAGACTGTTATTATTTCAACAGGTGCTTCTGCTAAATACTTAGGTATTGAGAATGAGCGTGAAAATGTGGGTCGCGGTGTGAGCACTTGTGCAACTTGCGATGGATTCTTTTTCCGTAACAAAAAGATTATCGTGGTTGGCGGCGGTGATTCCGCAATGGAAGAAGCACACTTCTTAACGAAATTTGCTTCTGAGGTTATTCTTGTTAACCGTAGAAATGAACTGCGTGCTTCCAAGATTATGCAGGACCGTGCGCGTTCCAATCCGAAAATTTCTTGGGCCCTGGATAAAACACCACTTGCTGTTGAAGCAAATGGTATGAGTGTAACAGGACTTAAAGTTCGTAACAATGCTACAGGCGAAGAAGAAGTAATTGAAACAAATGGTATTTTCGTGGCGATCGGTCACACGCCGAATACGAAGTTCCTGGGTGGAAAAATTACGACGGATGAGCACGGCTATATCGTTGTGAAGCCAGGTTCTAGTGAAACGAACATTCCAGGTGTATTCGCTTGTGGTGACGTACAAGATTCCAAATACCGTCAAGCTATTTCAGCAGCAGGTAGCGGCTGTATGGCAGCACTTGATTGCGAAAGATTCCTTGAAGCATAAGATCGAAATATCGTTTATTCAGAACGTGGATGTGATGGTGCTCCACGTTTTTTATATAGCAAATTGATCACATTTGGATGTCCTTGACCTTGACACAGGGTTGGCTTATAGTTGAACTGTGTAAGGGGTGCCCGGATTATTTTGAACATAACATTTCTTTGAGGTGACATTAGATGGCTAATCAGATTTACGTTGGCGTTGATCTCGGTGGAACGAGTATTAAAGTAGGCCTTTGCGATGAACAAGGTCAATTGCTCCATAAGTATGAAGGACCGACAGCAGCTGAAGAAGGCACAGAAGCCGTGCTGGAACGAATTGCAGATTACTGCAGGAAGGCTGTTGAAGAAGCGGGATATCCTTGGGAGCAAGTTGCTGGAGTTGGAGCTGGGATTGCAGGTTTCCTCAATATTCGTGAAGGGATTGTAGAATTGTCAGCAAATCTAGGTTGGCGCGATGTCCCTGTTAAACAAAGTTTAGAAGAGAAGTTAGGTAAAACTGTAAAAATAGATAATGATGCGAACGTTGCTGCACTTGGTGAGGCGTGGGGTGGAGCAGGTAAAGGAATTTCCAACCTTGTGTGCTACACGCTAGGTACAGGTGTCGGTGGCGGCATTGTTCTTAATGGTCGTATTTATCAAGGATTCAAAGGGATGGCTGGCGAGCTGGGTCATATGAGTGTGGTTCCTGATATGGAGGCGATCCAATGTAATTGTGGTCAGTTCGGTTGTTTAGAGACCGTATCATCTGCAACTGGAATTGTAAGAATGGCCACGAATGCAGTTGAACGCGGTGAACATACAAGCCTTGCCCTACTGCCTAAAATTAGTGCGAAGGACGTTTTTGAAGCTGCGCGTGCGCAAGATGAAGCTGCTCTTCGCATCGTCAATCGTGCTGCTTACTATTTAGGTCGTTCAATGGCGCATCTAGCTGCTGTTATTAATCCTGAACGGTTTATTATTGGTGGCGGTGTATCTCATGCCGGTGAACTTTTGTTCGAACCAGTCAGACAGACGTTTGAGAAATATGCACCTGCTCCACTTAAGGCAGATGTAGATATTGTCGCTGCAACGCTTGGTAATGATGCTGGCGCAATTGGCGCGGCAGGTTTGAATTTATTCTAGAAACAGGTCGATTGTGTCTGACCTAACGGGAGAGGGTTAAACCATGGACAACGCATCCACGATTGCCAAACTTGTTATCATCACGGGGATGTCTGGAGCAGGGAAAACAATTGCTGTTCAATGCTTTGAAGACCTTGGTTTCTTTTGCGTAGATAACTTGCCCCCTGTGCTAATACCGAAATTTGCAGAATTAATTGAACAATCGCAAGGTAAAATTGGTAAAGTGGCGCTTGTTATCGATTTAAGGGGCAGAGAGTTCTTCACAGCATTACACGAATCTTTACGCACCGTGCGTGAAAATTACACCATTACGTATGAAATCTTGTTCCTTGATGCAACGGACGCTACGCTAGTTCAGCGCTATAAAGAGACACGTCGTCGTCATCCGCTTGCAAAAGACGGATTGCCCCTTGATGGAATTCATGCCGAACGGAAGCTGCTAGAAGAACTAAAAGGTTTAGCAAGCCAAGTGATTGATACGAGCTCATTAAAACCTGCTCAACTGAAGCAAAGTATTTTCTCGCGATTCACCAATCTAGATGCGAATCGCATATCCATAAATGTCATCTCTTTTGGTTTTAAATTCGGAGTACCCATTGATGCGGATCTAATATTCGATGTACGCTTCTTACCTAATCCACATTATGTTGACACGCTTCGTCCACAAACAGGTCAGAATGCAGAAGTATATGATTATGTCATGAAGTGGAATGAAACGCAGGAGTTTTTAGCGAAACTTCTAGATATGCTACAATTTCTGGTGCCACAGTATAAAAAAGAAGGCAAGAGCCAAGTTGTTGTTGGTATTGGCTGTACGGGTGGTAAGCATCGCTCTGTAGCAATTGCAGAATACTTAGGTAAGATGCTAAGCTCCTCAGAGACAGAAGTTGTAAGAGTAAGTCATCGTGATGCGGAACGGGATCGTCAATAAGAGGGTGAAACTTATGTCAAGTACGGGCTACGGGCCAATGCCTAGACCCAAGATCGTCGTATTTGGCGGTGGAACAGGTTTGTCTGTTATGCTGCGTGGTTTAAAAGAAAAACCACTCGATATTACAGCAATTGTAACTGTCGCTGATGACGGGGGAAGTTCAGGCGTATTGCGGTCAGAATTAGGTATGCCTCCTCCGGGTGATATTCGAAATGTGCTCACAGCTCTTGCTGATGTAGAGCCACTGCTTTCGCTGATGCTGCAATATCGTTTTCGTGAGGGAACGGGTCTTGCGGGTCATTCGCTCGGCAATTTAATATTAGCTGCTATGAAAGATATTACCGGGGATTTTGTAACGGGCATTAAAGAAATGTCTCGTGTGTTTGCTGTTCGCGGACGTGTGCTGCCAACGGCGAATCAGGCGATTATTCTCAAGGCAGAAATGGAAGATGGATCCTTTGTAGTGGGTGAGTCCAAAATTCCAGAAGCGCGTAGTCGGATTAAACGTGTCTTTCTTGAACCATCTGATGTGCAGCCTTTACCGGAGGCACTTCAAGCGATTCGAGAGGCAGATGCGATATTGTGCGGGCCTGGTTCTCTATACACAAGTATATTGCCAAATTTACTCGTTCCGCATGTAGCTGAAGAAATTTTAAAGTCGAATGCGGTCAAAATGTTCATTTGCAACGTGATGACACAGCCAGGTGAAACCGATAATTACTCGGTCAGCGATCATCTTGCTGCAGTTCATGCGCATGTGGGGCATCATCTATTTGATTATGTGATCGTGAATAATGGTGAGATTCCTGCACAAGTGCAAGATAAGTATGCTGAAAAAGGAGCAAAAGCGGTTCATCTCGACTTAGAGGAAGTAAAAAAACGGGGCTATGAAGTGATTGCCGATCGGCTTGTCATGTTCCGTACTTATCTGCGTCATGATGCTGCTAAGCTCAGTGATCATATTTATCACATTGTGGAAAGCTGGATGTTAAGAAAGAGGTGAGAAGGATGTCCTTTGCGGCTCAAACGAAAAAAGAGCTAACGCTCATCGAGAGTGATGCTTGCTGCGAGAAAGCAGAGCTTTCAGCGCTTATTCGTATGAATGGTTCTGTGCAGATCACGAATCAAAAAATTATTCTTGATATTTCTACAGAAAATGCCGCGATTGCTCGTAGAATTTACTCACTTTTAAAGAAGTTGTATGGTTTGCATACTGAATTACTTGTCCGTAAAAAGATGCGACTAAAGAAAAACAATGTCTATATCGTTCGTGTTCCTAATGGCGTTCAGGAATTATTGAAGGAGTTGTACATTGTATCAGAAGGGTTTCTTTTTACAGATGGGATTGATAATAGTATTATTCGTGGGAATTGCTGCAAACGCTCATACTTACGAGGTGCGTTCTTAGCGGGTGGGTCTGTTAATAATCCAGAAGGGTCATCCTATCATTTGGAGATTTCCTCCATGTATGAAGAACATTGTGGCGAATTAACAGATTTAGCGAATAAGTTTGATCTCAATGCACGATTTATCGAACGGAAAAAAGGGTTTGTGCTTTATATCAAAGAAGGCGAGAAAATTATTGAATTTCTCTCGATAATAGGCGCACACCAAGCGCTCTTGCGATTTGAAGATGTGCGGATTATGAAGGATATGCGTAACTCTGTGAACCGAATTGTAAATTGTGAAACAGCGAATTTGAATAAAACGATAGGCGCAGCAGTGCGCCAAATCGATAACATACGGCTCATTGATAAAGAACTTGGTTTAGATACTTTGCCTGAAAAGCTGCGTGAAGTTGCAGAGGTTCGCTTACAAAACCCCGATATTAATCTCAAAGAGGTAGGGGACTTGCTCAAAGGTCAAGTAAGTAAGTCAGGTGTCAATCATCGTCTGCGTAAGCTGGATGAGCTTGCTGATCGAATTCGTGGGATTAAATAAGGCTGTTCGTATATTTATGTAGTGTAATTGTTGATGAAATGGTATACTAATGTTAAATGAGTGCGTTTTCTTTTGGTTACAATGGTAAAATTTGTATAATAAATTTGTAGAGAAAAAGGGGGAATTGGTTCGATGTCAAGACGCCCAGTCGTTGTGAAATTAAAGACCGGTCTTCATGCAAGACCTGCCGCATTATTCGTTCAGGAAGCGAATAAGTTCTCATCTGAAATTTTTGTTGAGAAGGATGAGAAGAAAGTGAATGCCAAAAGTATCATGGGTATCATGAGTTTGGCAATTTCCACTGGAACTGAAGTTACGATCTCCGCTGAAGGTTCTGATGCTGATCAAGCTGTAACAGCTCTTGCTACTTTAGTAAGCAAAGAGGAACTGGATAATCAATAAGAGGAATCAACAATAAAGCCGCTGAGGAATCAGCGGCTTTTTTATGTTTTTTATGGGGTTGTGGAGCGGATTACAATTTCTCGATTACTTTATCGATTAAACCGTATTCCATCGCTTCAGCTGCCGTCATAAAGTAGTCACGGTCTGTGTCGCGATCAACTTTTTCGATAGGTTGTCCAGAGCGTTCTGCTAAAATGCCATTCAGCTTTTCGCGTAATTTAATGATACGATTCGCACGAATTTGAATATCTGAAGCTTGACCCTCAGCACCACCAAGTGGTTGGTGAATCATGACTTCTGCATTCGGAAGTGCAAAACGTTTACCCTTCGCACCAGCAGCAAGCAAGAAAGCACCCATGGAAGCAGCCATCCCTACGCAAATCGTAGATACATCAGGCTTAATGTACTGCATGGTATCAAATATCGCCATCCCGGAAGTGATGGAACCACCAGGGGAGTTAATGTATAGCGAGATGTCTTTATCCGGATCTTGTGCTGCCAAGAACAACATCTGTGCAATGATGGAGTTTGCGACTTGATCATTGACTTGTGATCCTAGAAAAATAATACGATCTTTCAGCAGACGTGAGTAAATGTCATACGAACGTTCGCCTCTTGCATCTGGCTCAACTACCATTGGAATAAAACCACTCATAATCTTGACCTCCTTAAATTAGCAGAGCGTGCGTTACGCGCGGCTTCATTAATATTATACTGTTTCTGTTATCATACCTGAAATTATACTAAAGGTCAACAAAGGTCAAACAACATCAGGGTAATGATATATAATTCGATATCCATTAAAAAAGCTCCTTCTAAATGAAGGAGCTTGGTTCTTGTAAATATACGCGCCCGCGAGGGATCGAACCTCGATCTCAGGCTCCGGAGGCCTACGTCATATCCATTGGACCACGGGCGCAAATTATAAGTGACAGCAAGAGTAATTATAGGATAACGTACAGAAAAAATCAAGGGTGCAGAATAAAATCGAGGATCTTTTGAAAGCCTATAACCATATGTGGTAAAAAAGCGTCATACGACAGTTGCTTCCTCTCTCATTATTAGGTATAATAGGAAACGTAGTCAGGTGGGACTTAAAATGAACCCATGGGACATAAAATGTCCTGGTGGCAGGTGTAGAATGAGAGAAATCCTTGAAATTCAAAGGCAGCTCATGCCGGATTTTCTAGAAGTAATGAAAAAAAGGTACACCGTGCTGCACCATATTATGGTCTCAGGTGTAATTGGCCGAAGAACGCTTGCGATGTCATTAGATATGACAGAGCGAATCCTGCGCAGTGAAATTGATTTCTTAAAGGCTCATGGCCTAATTGAAATCGAAGTAAGCGGGATGAGCGTATCAGAAGTCGGACGACAGCTATTACAGGATATAGAGCCGATGATTAAAGAAGTGTTCGGTTTAACCGATCTGGAAGAGCAAATCCGCTCCGCCTTTAATCTGAAACAAGTTGTGATCGTTGCAGGAGATGCAGATACATCCTCTTTTACGAAAAGAGAACTGGGTCTTGCTGGAGCCACTGTGCTTCGCAAAAATGTAACGAACGACGATATTATTGCTGTAACAGGCGGTTCAACTATGGCGCGCATTGCAAGTCAGCTTGTTACCTCAGCTCCACTGAAAGGATCTTGGTTCGTGCCTGCAAGAGGCGGACTTGGTGAAAGTGTGGAGATGCAAGCGAACACGATTGCTTCTGAGATGGCGAAGAAAACAGGAGGGCAGTATCGACTGCTCCACGTACCTGATGATCTTGGCGAAGAAGCGTATCAATCGCTCATGCAAGAGGCAAACATTAAGGAGATCATTGACTTTGTCCGTAAGTGCCGTATCGTTGTTCACGGAATCGGGGATGCTATGATAATGGCAAAACGAAGAAAAGTGGACGATGAAACAACTGCGAAATTGCAAAATGCCGGTGCACTAGCTGAAGCGTTCGGATACTATTTTGACAAAGTGGGTACGGTTGTACATAAGATGCCGACACTTGGATTACAGCTAGAAGACATTCAGCGGACTGAAATTGTCATCGGTGTTGCCGGTGGGAAGAGTAAGGGAGAAGCGATTGCTTCTGTGCTTCGATTCGGTCACGAGGACATTCTTGTAACGGATGAAGCAGCCGCACATGAAATCATGAAGTATATCTCTTAATCTTAACTTGTTAGTTACTTATTTTGTCATCTTGATGTACTTTACCGTGCATCTTGAAATATATTGCATTTATCTAGGAGGACGATCTTCATGGTAAAAATCGGTATTAATGGTTTTGGACGTATTGGACGTAACGTATTCCGCGCATCTCTTACAAACACTGAAGTTGAAGTTGTTGCAATCAACGACTTGACTGACGTAAAAACTCTTGCGCACTTGCTTAAATATGACACAACTCACGGCGTTCTAGATGCAACTGTAGAAGCTGGCGAAGGCGAAATCAAAGTTAACGGCAAATCCATCAAAGTATTTGCTGAGCGTAACCCTGAAGCATTGCCTTGGGCTGAAGTTGGCGCTGAAATCGTTGTTGAATCCACTGGTATTTTCACAGCGAAAGACAAAGCTTCCATGCACCTTAAAGGTGGCGCTAAGAAAGTTATCATCTCCGCTCCAGCAACTAACGAAGATATCACAATCGTTATGGGCGTAAACGAAGATAAATACGATGCTGCTAACCACACAATCATCTCCAACGCATCTTGCACAACAAACTGCTTGGCGCCATTTGCTAAAGTATTGAACGACAAGTTCGGTATCGTTAAAGGTATGATGAACACAATTCACTCCTACACGAACGACCAAAACGTTCTTGACTTGCCGCACAAAGACTTGCGTCGTGCTCGTGCAGCAGCTCAAAACATTATCCCTACTACAACTGGCGCTGCTAAAGCGGTATCCCTTGTATTGCCTGAATTGAAAGGCAAATTGAATGGTATGTCCATGCGCGTTCCTACTCCTAACGTATCCGTTACAGACTTGGTAGTAGAACTTAAGCAAGACGTTACTGTTGAAGAAGTAAACGCAGCTTTGAAAGAAGCAGCTGAAGGCCCAATGAAGGGCATCTTGAACTACTCCGAAGAGCCAAAGGTATCCAGCGACTTCAACGGCGACCCAGCTTCCTCCACTATCGATGCTTTGACAACGATGGTAATCGGCGGCAACATGGTTAAAGTTGTATCTTGGTACGATAACGAGTGGGGTTACTCCAACCGTGTTCTTGACCTAGCTTCCTACATTGCGAAAAAAGGTCTATAAGAACAAGCGATTATATAAGCAACAAAACTGAAGAGGAGAAGCGATTCTCCTCTTTCTCTCTTTATGTTAAGCTTTTACTATAAACCTACCCCTAGGAGGAATTCCATTGAACAAAAAGAGCGTTCGCGACGTCGAAGTTTCCGGTAAAAAAGTATTTATGCGCGTTGATTTTAACGTACCTTTAGAAGATGGTAAAATTACTGATGACAAACGGATTCGTGAAACACTGCCTACGATTCAATATTTGATCGAACGTGGCGCGAAAGTGATTCTTGCTTCCCATATGGGTCGTCCTAACGGTGAAGTTGTTGAAAAATTGCGCCTAACTCCTGCTGCAGTACGTCTTTCTGAGCTACTTGGCAAGCCAGTAATCAAGGCAGATGAGGCTATTGGTGAAACGGTTAAAGCACAAATCGCAGAGATGAAAGACGGCGATGTATTATTGCTTGAGAATGTTCGTTTCTATGCAGGCGAAGAGAAGAACGATCCAGAACTTGCAAAAGCTTTTGCAGAACTTGCAGATCTGTACGTGAATGACGCATTCGGCGCTGCGCACCGTGCGCATGCTTCAACTGAAGGTATCGCGCATCACTTGCCAGCAGTGTCTGGTCTTTTGATGGAGAAGGAACTTGATGTACTTGGTAAAGCCTTGAACAATCCAGAACGTCCTTTTACAGCGATTATCGGCGGTTCAAAGGTTAAAGATAAGATTGATGTCATTAACAAAATGCTTGAGATCGCTGATAATGTGATTATCGGCGGCGGCTTGACGTATACGTTCTTTAAAGCCCAGGGTCATGAAATCGGCAAATCTCTTGTAGACAATACAAAGCTTGATCTCGCACTTGAATTTATTAACAAAGCGAAAGAAAAAGGCGTAAATCTATTACTTCCAGTAGATATCGTCGTTGCGGATGACTTCAGTGCATCTGCAAATACAGACATTGTATCGATCGATAACATCCCAGCTGAATGGGAAGGTATTGATATCGGACCGAAATCAAGTGAGATTTTTGCAAAAGCAATTAAAGAATCCAAGCTTGTTGTATGGAACGGACCAATGGGCGTATTCGAAATCGAGCCATTCTCCCACGGTACGCGTGCCGTAGCTGAAGCTTGTGCTGAAACAGCTGGTTACACGATAATCGGCGGTGGTGACTCCGCAGCAGCAGTCGAGAAATTCGGTCTTGCTGACAAAATGGATCACATCTCCACAGGTGGCGGTGCTTCCTTGGAGTTCATGGAAGGTAAAGCACTTCCAGGTGTAGTAGCATTAAACGATAAGTAGAAGAAAAGGGGATATGAGTCGCATGAGCAGAACACCGATTATTGCAGGGAACTGGAAAATGTTCAAAACCGTATCTGAGGCGGTTACATTCTTTAATGGCGTTAAAGGTCAAGCAGAAGTTGAAGGTGTAGAAAGCGTCATTTGTGCGCCATTCACAGCTTTGCCAGCATTAGTAGAAGCAGCCAAAGGTACATCCATTAAAATTGGTGCGCAAAACGTGCACTTTGAAGATAACGGCGCATTTACGGGTGAGATTTCCGGCGTAATGTTGAAAGATCTTGACGTGGATTATGTTATTATCGGGCACTCTGAGCGTAGAGCTTATTTTGCCGAATCCGATGAGATCGTAAACAAAAAAGTTCATGCTGCATTCAAACACGATCTTGCTCCTATCGTATGTGTGGGTGAGAAGCTTGAAGAACGTGAAGCAGGTCAAACAAAAGAAGTATGTAAAGTACAAACAGAAGCTGCTTTCAAAGGTATTGATGCAGAGCAAGCGAAGCAAGTTGTGATTGCCTATGAGCCAATTTGGGCGATTGGAACGGGTAAATCCTCCACAGCTGAAGATGCGAATGAAGTTATTGCATACATCCGCAGCTTAGTCGCTTCTCTATATGATGGCAGTGTTGCTGACGCTGTTCGGATTCAATACGGCGGTTCTGTAAAACCTGCGAACGTACGTGAATATATGGGTCAATCTGATATAGATGGAGCACTAGTTGGTGGCGCGTCTCTAGAGACTGACTCCTACATCCAACTTGTCCAGGGGGCGAAATAAGATGGCTAGACCGAAACCGGTTGCGCTTATTATTCTCGATGGATTTGGACTTCGCGGTGAAGTACAGGGTAATGCCGTAGCACAAGCGAAGAAACCGAATTACGACAAATACTGGAACACTTTCCCACACACGACTTTAACAGCTTGTGGGGAAGCGGTAGGACTACCAGAAGGGCAGATGGGTAACTCTGAGGTAGGTCACTTGAACATCGGTGCAGGCCGCATCGTATATCAAGATCTAACTCGTATTACGAAATCGATCCGTGATGGCGAGTTCTTCGAAAATGAAGCATTGCTAAATGCGATTCGCCATGCGAAGGCAAATGACAAGAAGCTTCATATCATGGGACTGCTCTCTGATGGCGGCGTTCACTCTCATATCTCTCACTTGTTCGCTCTTCTTGAGCTTGCTGCCAAAGAAAGCTTCAAAGATGTATACGTACATGCTTTCATGGATGGACGTGACGTGAAGCCAGACTCTGGTAAAGGCTACATGGAGCAGCTTCAAGCGAAAATTGCAGAGCTTGGCGTAGGTCAAATTGCGACTGTTCACGGTCGTTACTATGCAATGGATCGCGATAAGCGTTGGGATCGTGTAGAGAAAACTTACCGTGCAATGGCATATGGCGAAGGTCCAAAAAACAGTGATCCTGCTGCTGTTATTACGAATTCATATGCAAATAATGTATTTGATGAATTCGTTGTGCCAACGGTAATCGTGGATGCGAATGATCAACCGGTTAGCCGTGTTGAATCAGGCGACTCCATGATCTTTATCAACTTCCGTCCAGACCGTGCGATTCAACTTGCTGAGGCATTTACAGCTAAAGGCTTTACTGGATTTGATCGCGGAGCAAATATGCCGACTGACTTGATATTCGTTTGTATGACCACATACAGCGATGCAGTTGAAGGTGTGGTTGCTTATGGTCCGAAGGATCTGCAAAACACACTAGGCGATGTAGCAGCTCAGAACAATCTGAAGCAGCTTCGCATTGCGGAAACTGAGAAGTATCCGCACGTAACATTCTTCTTCTCCGGTGGTCGTCATGAAGAGCTTGAAGGTGAAACAAGAATCTTGATTCCTTCACCAAAAGTTGCAACTTATGACTTGCAACCAGAGATGAGTGCTTACGAAGTTGCTGCAGCAGCAGTGGCAGAAATCGAAGCTGAGCGTCAAGACATGATTATCTTGAACTTTGCAAACCCTGATATGGTGGGTCACTCCGGAATGCTGGAGCCAACAATCAAGGCTATCGAAGCAACAGATGAGTGCTTGGGTCAAGTTGTAGAAGCGATTCTTGCTAAAGGCGGGGTTGTCTGCATTACAGCCGACCATGGTAACGCGGATATTGTGCGTGACGAAGCGGATCAACCGCATACGGCACACACAACAAACCCGGTTCCTTTCATTGTGACAAGTAACGATGTACAATTAAGAGAAGGTGGCATCTTAGCAGACATTGCTCCAACTATGTTAGATTTTCTGCAAGTTAAGCAACCAGCTGACATGACGGGTGCTTCCATTCTTAAAAAATAAATAAAAATAATAACCCTTATAAGGAGTGTTTAATCCATGACAATTATCTCAGAAGTATACGCACGCGAAGTATTAGACTCCCGCGGTAACCCAACAGTTGAAGTAGAAGTTTACCTTGAATCCGGCGCAGTAGGCCGCGCTATCGTTCCATCAGGCGCTTCCACTGGTGCTCATGAAGCTGTTGAGCTTCGTGATGGTGACAAATCCCGTTACCTAGGTAAAGGTGTTCTTAAAGCAGTTGAGAACGTAAACGAAATTATTGCTCCTGAGCTTATTGGTCTAGATGCACTTGATCAAGTAGGTATTGATAACAAAATGATCGAAATGGACGGCACACCAAACAAAGGTAAATTTGGTGCTAACGCAATTCTAGCTGTATCCATGGCAGTAGCTCGCGCCGCAGCTGAAGCTTTGGACATTCCTCTTTATGTATACCTTGGAGGATTCAACGCAAAACAACTTCCAGTTCCAATGATGAACATCATCAATGGTGGTGAGCACGCGGACAACAACATTGACGTTCAAGAGTTCATGGTTCTTCCAGTTGGCGCTCCAAGCTTCAAAGAAGCACTTCGTACAGGTGCTGAAATTTTCCACAACCTAAAAGCTGTACTTCAAGCTAAAGGTCTTAACACAGCTGTTGGTGACGAGGGTGGTTTCGCTCCTAACCTTTCTTCCAACGAAGAAGCGATCACAACAATCATCGAAGCGATCGAAAAAGCAGGTTACAAACCAGGTGTTGACGTATTCCTAGGTATGGACGTTGCTTCCACTGAATTCTACAAAGACGGTAAATACACACTTGCTGGTGAAGGCAAATCCTACACATCTGCTGAGTATGTAGATCTACTTGCTTCTTGGGTAGAAAAATACCCAATCATCACAATCGAAGACGGTATGTCCGAAGACGATTGGGAAGGTTGGAAATTGCTTACTGAGAAATTAGGCAGTAAAGTACAACTAGTTGGTGACGACTTGTTCGTAACAAATACAGAGCGTCTATCCACTGGTATCGAAAAAGGTATCGGTAACTCCATCTTGGTAAAAGTGAACCAAATCGGTACATTGACTGAAACTTTCGATGCAATCGAAATGGCTAAGCGCGCTGGTTACACAGCAGTTATCTCCCACCGTTCTGGTGAGTCCGAAGATAGCACAATCGCTGACATCGCTGTTGCGACGAATGCAGGACAAATCAAAACAGGTGCTCCTTCTCGTACAGACCGCGTAGCGAAGTACAACCAATTGCTTCGCATCGAAGACGAGTTGTCCTATGTAGCACAATACGCTGGACGCAAAGCATTCTACAACTTGAAAAACTTCAAGAAGTAATTCAAGACGTAAAATGTAAGTTCAGCTATAATAGCAGCGCACAAGTCATTAGAGCTTGTGCGCTGCTTTTTTGTTTTTGGAAAATGGTTGGATTGGTTGGTTACTACGGTGAAAGCAGCACTTCTGGTCGCTGTTGAAATCGTGAACGGTGAATGGATATTAAAGGTATGTTCACGATTTCAAAGGCGAACGCTCCGCTCCTCCAGTGCTGCTTTCCCCTTCGTATGCCACTTTGATACTAGATCGCTTTCTAATAATGATAAAAAGCAGCTCTTTTAACCATTTTTATCTCTACTTCCTAGGTTTGTCCTGTTGCTACAAAAGTCTATGTATGATAAAATAAATAGTGCATGTTTTTATAATCGTAGATTATGGTAATCAGATCGGAATATGAAATCGATATAATAACTATTGAGGTGTAGATATGGAACTTTTATGGAAAATATTGCTTGTAATCGCTTCGCTTGCAATGATCATTGTCGTGTTGCTACAAAAAGGTAAGAGCGCAGGTTTATCTGGTGCAATTTCCGGTGGTGCTGAGCATTTGTTCGGTAAACAAAAAGCACGCGGACTAGACTTATTTTTACAGCGTTTGACGATGGGGATAGCAGCTGCCTTTTTCATTCTATCCATCGTAGTTGCTTATGTCGTGAAAATTTCTTAAGTGAATAGACAAGTTATTCTCTATAAGTGAGAATCAAAGATAAACAGCACGTACATCAAGTACATGCTGTTTTTTTGTGCACTTTTTCGGTCATACTAATAGGGACTGTACGGAATTGTACAGATTGGGCACAAAGTTGGTTGATATTGGCTTAAATGCAGTAAAACATGTACAATAAGTTATGCATATGGATAAGGTAGGAAAAGACGAGAAGGTGACAGACGGTGATGACCGGACAGGATATATTGAATTTTATGCGTGAGACTGCTTATAAGCCGATGACTTATAACGAGCTCGAAAAGCATTTTGAGATTAAAGATGCTGTAGATTTTAAAGATTTTTTAAAGCTCTTGAATTCCCTAGAGGAAGAGGGCTATATTCTGCGTACACGTAACGATTGTTACGGCGTGCCAGAACGAATGAATTTATTGCGGGGTAAGTTGCAGGCGCATGCCAAGGGATTTGGCTTTCTTTTGCCAGATGATAAGGAACATCCCGATGTATACATTCACGCCAATGATATGAACACGGCAATGAATGGGGACATTATTCTCGTTCGTGTAACGAGTAAAAGTCCAGCTGGGGGACGACTTGAGGGCGAAGTTGTACGTGTTGTTGTACGTGCGAATACGCAGGTCGTAGGAACATTCCAACATCATGAAAGTTATGGCTTTGTAATCCCAGATGATAAGCGAATGACACGTGACTTATTTATTCCTCGTGAGGCGTTTGCAGGTGCTGTGGATGGCCAAAAGGTTGTTGTGAAGATTGTTCACTATCCAGAGGGGCGCGCGGCTGCAGAAGGTGAAATTGTGGAGATCTTGGGTCATAAGGATGATCCGGGTGTAGATATTTTATCGATTATTCGTAAATATGGATTGCCTGAAGGATTCCCAACAGAAGTGATAGCCGAGGCTGAGTCAGTACCCGATGAAATTCATCCCGATGAATTAGTGGGTCGCCGTGATTTGCGTGGTGAAACGATTGTTACCATCGATGGTGAGGATGCAAAAGATCTTGATGATGCGGTACATGTGAAGCGTCTGCCAAACGGCAACTATTTACTAGGCGTTCACATTGCGGATGTTGGTTATTATGTGCGTGAGGACTCGGCACTCGATCAAGAAGCGTATCGTCGTGGTTGTTCGGTGTACCTCGTCGATCGTGTCATACCGATGCTGCCACATCGCCTGTCAAATGGAATCTGCTCGCTGAATCCACAAGTGGATCGCTTGACGATGTCTTGCGAAATGGAATTCGATGAGACTTTGCGTGTTGTGCGTCATGATGTATTCACATCGGTTATTAAGACAACGGAACGGATGACGTATACGAATGTGCGCAAATTGCTGAAAGAGCCAGATGAGCATCCAGAGTTAGTGGAGCGGTATGCAGGCTTAATTGAGCATTTTCATTTGATGGAAGAGCTTGCGATGAAGCTACGTTCCAGACGGATGCAGCGCGGTGCGATCGATTTTGATTTTACAGAAGCGAAGGTGCTTGTGGATCCAGAAGGTAAACCTACGGATATTGTCAAAAGAGAACGCAGCATTGCAGAGATGATCATCGAAGAGTTCATGCTTGCAGCCAATGAAACGGTTGCGGAGCATTTCCACTGGATGAAGGTTCCGTTCTTGTATCGGATTCATGAAGACCCAGATTCTGAGAAACTGATGCATTTCATGCAGTTCATTACGAATTTCGGTTACGTGGTAAAGGGGAAAGGCAACTCGGTTCATCCTAGGGCGCTTCAGACGCTGCTTGAAGAAATTAAGGGTACGAAAGAAGAGACAGTTATCTCGACAATCATGCTGCGCTCGATGAAGCAGGCGCGTTATGACTCAGAAAGCTTGGGGCATTTTGGATTAGCAGCTGAGTATTACTCTCACTTTACGTCTCCGATTCGTCGTTACCCTGACTTAATCATTCATCGCGTTATGCGTGAAGTGTTTGAAAATGGAACGCTAAGTGCTAAACGCCATGAATATTTAACCGAGCGTATGGAGGACATTGCGCAGCAATCTTCAGAGCGTGAACGTGTGGCAGTCGATGCAGAGCGGGATACAGAGGCACTGAAAAAGGCTGAGTTTATGCTGGATAAGATTGGTGAGGAATTCGAAGGGATTATCTCATCGGTTACAAGCTTCGGAATGTTTATTGAATTAGACAATACGGTTGAAGGCTTGGTTCGTCTAAGCGATCTAACTGACGACTATTACCATTATCACGAGATGCAGCTAGCCTTGATTGGTGAGCGGACATCGAAAATATTCCGCATTGGCGATGAAGTGAAAGTGCGTGTTGCGCGCGTGAATATGGATGATCATACGATTGATTTTGAGATGGTCGATATGAAGCCTCGCAGCAGTACGAAGATGAGCTTTATCGATCGTGCCAGCCGTGGTGGCAAACGCGGCGGCGCAGCTCCACAGCGTGATCGTGCGAAAAATACAGGTAAAGGCGGCGGCGCGACAGCCGGTGGCTTTGCTCGTGGAGAACGAGATAGCGGTAGAGGCGGTAAAGGGAAAGGTCCATTTGGTGGTCAAGGACGTACGGGTGAAGCTGCTGGGGGTCGTGGCAAGAATAAAGCTGCTGGCGGCGAAGATAGAGGTAAGAATGGGGCTAGATCCATGGGCAGCGGTCTTAAGAAGGATGCTGCAGATGTGGGCTTCGCGTTTGGCGGAGTTGAGGTAACACCAGGTTCGGGGCGTACTGATAGATCAGGTCGTGGTGGTCGTGATAAGGTTGGAAGAAAAGACAACTCGGCTGGGCGTGATGGATATAATCCGTTTGCTGACCAAGGTAGTGGCAAAGGGAAGCAGAAAAAGGGCAAAGGCGGCATTGCATTCGGAAAAGGTGATGCTGGAAGTGAACAAGAGCGTGTGAAGGAGCAAGATCGTGGAAGTGATCGATTGAGCGGACGCGCCAGAGAAATTGTGAACGAGCATGTGAATGGTCGTAAGCGTGGTAAAGGGAATGGCGATGCATCCTTTTCACAGCGTGAAGGAAAGCGTGGAGGTCGGGATGCGAAGCATACTTCCGGCGGAGCAGAAGGTGAATCCACAAGAGGCTTGCGGATTACACCCGTCGACTGGAACGACGGTGAATCCAGCAGTTATGCTGGCGATTGGGCGAGCTCGGTTAACGCGCTCGGCAAAGGACGCCGTTCAGGCGGCCAAGAAAGCGGCGGTGGTGGTTCCACTGGAACACCGCCAGAGCGTAATCGACGTCGCCGCTAAGGTGGACATCGGAAGTGCTGCAGCTTCGCCCCGCGCTTGATTTTGCGGGGCGAAGCTGATACAATGAGACCACTTATTTAAAGTGGTCGGAAGGCAGTGGGCGAAGGCGCGAGTGCTTCGCCCTTTGTCCTTTTGCGTGGAGAAGGAGGTTCTAACTGCATGGTAAATAAAAGTGATGGTAAACAGCTAGCCCAAAACAAGAAAGCGTCTCACGATTATTTTATCGAGGAAACGTATGAATGCGGTCTTGTGCTTACAGGCACTGAAATCAAATCGCTGCGGAAAGGCAAAGCTAATATTGGCGATGCATTTGCTACGATTCGAAATGGTGAAGCTTTTATTCATAACATGCATATTTCTGCTTTTGAGCAGGGGAATCGCCATAATCCAATAGATCCGACGAGAGCACGTAAGCTTTTGCTGAAAAAGTATGAGATTAATAAGTTGTTAGGTTTGTCTAAGCAACAAGGCTATGCGCTTGTACCGCTTAAGATCTATGTTCGTAATGGTTATGCGAAGCTGCTGCTTGGGCTAGGTCGTGGTAAGAAGAACTATGACAAGCGTGAGACTGCGGCAAAACGTGATGCACAGCGTGATATTCAACGTGCACTGCGTGAGAAGCAGAAGGTGGCTAGATAGCAAGCAGATAGTTGCCTGAAGTTGCGGTGGAAGTCAGACTTATCCATGGGACGAGTATCCTGCAATTCCACGATCTTAATGGTACGATTAGCGTTGTTTTGTGTTATACTAAGAAAGCAATAAAGCACCAATTGATTCACAATTAGCATCCTGCTCACGGACATGTATCCGTACCGAACATGATGCGCCTTTATAATTCGGGGGCGTTTCTGGATTCGACGGGGATAGTTCGAGCATGGGTAGCGGGTAGTGGGGACGCGGCCACTTCATCAACGCTAAAGCCTATTAAACGGCAAAACTAATAACAACTACGCATTCGCAGCTTAATAACCTGTGAGCGTGCTTCTATCTAGCATCGTCCATGTGACTAGAATAGGGGCTAACATATAGTGGAATACGCTGTCACATCTCCGCCTGGGGTGTGCTGAAGAAGACAATCAGGCTGACCCAACGTATAGCCGGTTACGGGGCGATACTCGGGTGACATCAAAACTGTGACTACACCCGTAGAAGCTTATGTGTCGTTATCTTCGGACAGGGGTTCGACTCCCCTCGCCTCCATATGGAGTAACAGAAAAGACACCCTAGAGGGTGTCTTTTTTTGCGTTTTCGGTATGAATGGTGGTTAGAACGCCACCATTCATACCGAATGAGTTTTCATTGCTTGAACACAACCCATTTGGATGGGAAATATGTACTTTACTCCATTTAATTGCAATTTCCTCGCTTATCGCTAATGCAAATGATTTACCAGCCCGAATGGCATGTTCAACCAGGTCGAGATTCCATTATGGTGGGATTAGTATTTAATTTTGAGGCTGTCTCCATTGACATTCACGCCCTCGGAACGGGTAATTGCTAACTTCTGTTCTGCCGTGAAGCCGATCGTTTCTCCATCACTTAAAGTGACGTTCTGTTCTACAATATAATCGGAAATATTAATCAGGAAGTCACGTAGCTCAGCGGCGGTTACCTGACTCTCAAGTATTTCTATTTCATCCTTGCCAAATGATTTCAGCCCATAGGTATATGCATTTATCCCTGTTTCAGTTCTGACAAGACCAAAGTGAACCAGATTCAATAAAGGGAATATATTATCAGACTTCATTACTTCAGCCATTTCCAGAAAAAGTTCAGGCTGAAATACGGTACCGGATGTATAGATCCCTATAGCATTGGGCAGCTTCAAACAACTGGCAGCCAGCTTTGTATACAGCCTGCCGCTGTCCAGCGAGGAGCCGGAGCGGGTAAATACAGCCAGTATGATTTGGGCTACATGCGTTTTGGTGACCTCCGCGGCCCCCTGCCAAAGGTAGTTTCCCTGCGCGTAATGCTCAGCCTCACCGTCCGGTACGGGAGCATTGACAAAGCTTACTGCTAAGGTGAAGCCGTCCACGTCAAAGACAAGTGTTCCTTCCTTTTCCTCCTCGAGGTTCTGACCTTCTCCCTCTATCGGTGGGCAGGAGATGTGCCAGTCCTGCAGAAGGTTCGCCTTCACCTGATCAAGATCACACTCAGGAGAGTTCAGCAGAACGAACCCGGTAAAAATGCCGGATGAATCGTCCTGAGGCCCTGTATGGTTATCTTGTGTTTGTGCGGTCTCAATAGCTGCAGCTTGCTTCATCCAGTACTCGCGGATCATTTCTACCATAACTACAGCTTCCTGCTCCGCAGTGGCTGGGTTATAGAGTTCCATCTCACTGAATATATGGCCGCAATGTTCCGTATCAGATGGACTTTCATAACCGCCACAGACGCCAAGGAGCCATTTCCCGAGCATTGTTTTTTTATACCTGAATATGTAGTAATGCATGTCATATAAATCAAATTCTCCTGCAATTTCAATTTTGCTAGGCTTTCGGCCGAGTTCGTGTTCATCCGCCAGCCAGTCAATCATGGATTGTGTTGCCGCTTGTTGTTGGGTTGCCATAGATTTCTCTCCTTAATAGAAGTATAGTCCTATAATTGTATATACTACTAACTGCTGGGATGTAAATCAACCTAATAGATTGCCGTGAGGACGAGAGCCTTGTACGTTGTCCTTTACGATTTCGGTAACATCCGAAATAGCAATCGACCATTTGGTTGATAGAGGTATGCTATTGTTTATTTAGATGAATCATAGGTGCAAGCAACATCTTGAAGAGAACTTTTCTATAACTGAGAAATCCCTATTATTCGACTGCGGACAATTAGTCTCAGCCTGAAGTGTGATGAAGGAGATACTCAGGCTGACCCAAAGGGAATCCGATGAATAGGGAGTTCCTCGGGTGGCATCAAAACGTCACTACACCTGTAGACACCTTTGTGGCGTTGCCTTCGGACAGGGGTTTAACTCCCCTCGCCTCCATAAATGAAAACCCAGTCCGCTCAGGACTGGGTTTTTATGTATGCGATGAAAAATATTATTTTGCGTTCTTATCTGGCTGATGGATGCCAAATACATTTCCCTCAGTGTCAATGTAATACCCTTGCCACGCCATTCCAGGGAGTGCGTACTTTGGTAATGCGACCTTGCCGCCAAGACTAACAATTTTTTCTTCAGTAGAATCGTAGTCCCCCACTCCAATTGTACATGCATAACCATTCATAGCCTGACCTGGTTCTGGGGAGGCCCCTTGACGTTGCATCAAAGCCCCGTTGATTCCAAGTTCATTATCTTTGCCCGTAACAGCTCCAAAATAGGGCATTCCAGCATAAGTGCTCCAATCCTCAAATGTCCATCCAAATATCTCTCCATAAAACTTCTTGGCACGCTCCATGTCATCTACATGAATCTCAAAATGAACTATTCTGCCCATGATTTCCTCCAATGTTTTGGCTTCCTTATTTCTTTCTTTTATTATGTTCTCCTTTCCTACTTGATTTATAAAAAATAAATGATATATCCGAAAAATATTGGGAAATTAACTCAATTTTCTGGGGAAATCAAAGGTTTACGTTTACACTGGGGCAATGGACACTCTTATCAATTCATGATATCCTCAATGGATGTGAAAGGAAATCAAAGGAAAATATTTCATAATAAAATGGACCATTGTAGCACTGCTGTTGATCCTAACAATAAATAGAATGGGAGAGAAGGTACTTGTTTTCATATAAAATAACAAATCCCAAGGAAAGACGAATATTGTATGTACTTATGGCTTTCGTATTGGTGATGTCCATGTCGATCGTTCTATACTATGGAGACTACTTTTTTTTGGGGGATCCAAATAATCCTAACAATGATGACGTGAAATATATTCAGACAGTGAAGCTAATGCTGAACGAAGGCACACTTGCCTATAATACAGGAACGGATCCAACCGCATTCATCATGCCGGGTTTTCCTTTTGTTTTAGCGGGGTTCCTGGCGATCTTCGGACAGGATGGCGGAGGAGTAATAGCCTTTCGCCTGTTCCAATGCTTGCTTCAAGCAGGCTCTCTTTATTTGATCTTCATTATCGCACGGTATGTGTTTAACTCGAGAATAGCCTTCATTGCATGTGTGCTGAATGCACTATACCTTCCAGACTACTTCTCATCAGGCGTTATTCTCTCTGAAGCGCTGTTCCGTACCATCATATTGCTGCTAGTCTGTGTGTTCATAACCGCTGTACAGTCCAAGCGATGGGGATGGTATGCGCTTATAGGAGTACTTACCGCAGCAGCAGCTTACTTAAAACCACATGCAACTTTATTTCCAGCTGTACTGCTTATTCTATGGTGGAAAGAGAAGTACACATGGAAAGAGATGCTACGATTCACATGTATTATCGGTATAGTATACATAATTCTGTTATCCCCATGGTGGATACGCAATATGATCACGTTCGATCGCTTTATTATGTTTACAGATTCCGGCGGCAGCCCATTTTTACTGGCTACTCGTATTTACGAACAGATGCCTCCTGCGGGCTTCTTTGACGCTTATCCTCAATATGATCCCGAGACGATCTTTGAAGGCTCTGACTCCAGCGCAGTGGCCAAAGGAATCGATATATTGAAATATGGCTTCACTCATGAGCCGCTCATTTATTTGTATTGGTATACGATAGGCAAGTTAATCGGGCTTTACTTTGAGTCCTATTACTGGCGCCCTGTGCTTGGTATAGGTCAAGTGGCTATGCATATTATTCAAGCGCTGTTAGTGGGATTAAGCATAGCGGGAATTGTACTATCTCGGAGGGTAAGTAGTTGGCGACGTCAGCTGCCTGTGCTGCTGACCATTATGTATTTTACAGTGATCTATATACCATTTATAGCTTTTTCGAGGTATGGATACCCGAATATTGTGTTCCTGCTTATGTATACCGCCCTAGCTGTTGATAAACTGATTCATATGATTAGGCTCAGAAGACGTAAAAAACAAGTAACCACGTATTTGGTGGAAGGATGATTAATGTGAATGCACGGAAGAAGCTCGTCATTATACCGGCCTATAATGAGGAGAACAGCATTGGAGCAGTGATTCAAGATATTTACGCACATGCTGCCGATGCTGATGTGTTAGTGATTAATGATGGATCTACGGATCGGACTGCTGAAATAGCATGCTTTCACGGTGCAAAAGTGCTGACAATGCCTTTTAATGTTGGGATTGGTGGCGGAATGCAGACAGGTTACCGCTATGCGTTGAAAAATGGCTATGACATTGCTGTACAGATGGATGCTGATGGACAGCATTGTGCAGAAGAGCTACCTAAATTGTTCGAACAAATAAAGCAACATGATCTTGTCATCGGCTCTCGTTATGTAGAAGAAACGTCATACAAATCAACAGTAATGCGTCGTATCGGAATGGTGTTCTTCACTGGCTTGCTGCGTGTCGTCTTAGGTCAGCGATTCACGGATACGACCAGCGGTTTCCGTGCAGCTAATCGCAAAGTTATCGCCTTGTATGCAGATTATTATCCGATGGATTACCCCGAGGTGGAATCAATCGTCTATTTGAAGCGCAAGGGATGCAGAATCGCGGAAGTGAAAACAGAAATGCGAGTACGACAAGCCGGCAAATCTTCCATCACTCCCATAAAATCTATCTATTATATGATCAAGGTAACGCTATCTGTCATCATGTGCGCTGCCCGCCCTAAGGAAGTGAAACAGCCATTATGACCATCTATTTTTTGTCTGTGCTGCTGTCATTATCGTTTTTGATTATGATATTTGAGCTGGTTAGAAGACAGAAACTAAAGGAGCAGTACTCCCTGTTATGGATAACGTTTGGTACATCGCTGCTAGTTGTATCCTTGAATGTTACGTTCGTGGAGCAGATCGCGAAGTGGCTAGGTGTTAAATATGCGCCTGCGATACTATTCCTGTTCGGGCTGTTATTCTGTTTTGCCATTATGCTGCACATGACGATCGTAATTACCAAGCTAAGCAATCAAGTGCTGCGATTGGCTCAAGAATTGACGATTATGAAGGAGAGCAGACAATCTGATGAGTAAGCTGCTGAGTTATGGCTTGTTGTCTAGTAATATTATACTCTTGGTAATCGGGCAGATTTTGTTCAAAATCGGATTACAGCAGAGCGGGGGCTTACAATGGGTGAAGCTGATCTTATCACCAGCCATCTGGAGTGGATTGATGCTTTACGGTATCGCAACCATAGTCTGGTTTATCGTGTTATCCCGTTTACCGCTTAGCGTTGCCTATCCGATGCAAAGTCTTGCTTATGTGCTGGCCATGTTCCCTGCAGTGTGGTTGTTCGGCGAGGAATTGACGCTTACCAAAGTCGCAGGTGTCATTGTTATTTTGTTTGGCGTATATCTAATTGCAAAGTAAATCTTGATCTGGGGTAGATTTCTTTTTGCTACATGTTCTTTGAACTTAGAAAGCAGCAGTTGACGCAGAGTTTCTGTGTCAGCTGCTTTTTTGTTTCTTGCTTTGTGCGCAAAATGTAAATAGGCTTGAAAATCACATCTTTTGAAAAAAGGTATAAAGACCTATTTTTTGTCGAATAAAGTCGACCGATAAAGTGATTATAGTCATTTTTCATAATAAAGGAGTGAGAAGCTTATAATGAAGATTTCTACCTGGCTTAAAACGATGAGTGGAGTTTTTATTTTTCTGACAGTCTTGAACGGAATTAGTATTTATAGCCTTGAAAATAGCGTAGCGCAGGAACGCGCCGCTGTAAAAAGACAAGCAGAATTCAAGCAGTTAGGTATCGATTTAGCCAACTCCTCGGACTATTTGACTAACGAAGCAAGAGCTTTTGTGCAGTTCGGAGATAAAGCCCACTATGATAATTATTGGAAGGAAGTAAACGAGACCAAAACGAGAGATCATGTAGTGATGAAATTAACTGAATTGGGTGCGCCCAAAGAAGAGTTGGATCTTATATCACAATCAAAACAATATTCGGATGTTCTTGTCAAAACAGAAAATGCGGCAATGAAAGCTGTGGAAGGCAAAGATTTTACCAAAGCCCGGGAACTCATGTTTGACAGCAATTACGATACAAACAAGAAGATCATCATGGAGCCGCTGCAGCAGTTTCAACAAAAGATGAATACTAGAGTGGAAAATGAAGCAAATGCTGCAAAGGAAAAAGCAAGCTCGATGCTTACGGTAGCTGTGTTTTTGCTTATAATTACATTTCTAGCATTACTTGCAATATTTATTATTATTTTTGTTAAGATAAAACCACTTAAGTTAGTCAATGAAAAAATCACCGAAATTGCGCAGAGCGGGGGTGATCTTACCGGAAGACTGAATTACTCCGGCAAGGATGAAATCGGAGAAATCTCGAATTCCTTAAATGCTATGTTGGAAACCCTGCAATCCATTATTAAAGATGTCCGTGATACCTCCCATAGTGTATTGAGTTCGTCGAGTAAACTGGTTGAAAATACGAAAGAAACTGCAAGTGCGACAGAGGAAATTACGAGACAGGGAGTTAGTATTGAGCGAGGGGCGACAACATCAGTGCAAAGCACACTTGATGCTTCTCAAGCAATCAATGAAATGTCAACAGGTGTGCAGCGTGTCGCCGTATCCGCGGAGGATCTTGCTAGTGCCGCAGCTGAGACGGAGAAAGAGGCAGCAGGCGGCGTGAACTATATACAGCAAGTTAGCAAGCAGATGGTCCAAATTAGCGATTCTGTAAGTTCTACAGTAGAAATCGTATCTAATTTGAAAGAACGCTCTTCTCATATTGAGAAAATTGTTAGCGCCATCACGGAAATATCGAGCCAAACGAATTTGCTTGCGCTAAATGCTTCAATTGAAGCGGCACGAGCAGGCGAGCATGGAAGAGGCTTTTCGGTAGTGGCCAGCGAAATCCGAAAACTGGCAGAGCATTCCTCTAATTCAGCAGGGCAAATATTCGGATTGCTGCAAGAAATTGTGAAAGACTCTCAAGAAACTGAACGTGCGATGCAGCAAGTGACGGGAGAAGTATTGACGGGTCAAAAAAAGATGGAAGAAGCAATCGAATCATTTGAAAACATTTTGAAATCCACTCAAAAAGTGTCTTTGCAAGTTCAGGAGGTTTCTGCGATCAGCGAACAAATGGCGGCAGGCTCAGAAGAAATTGCAGCATCTGTTTCCGAAATGGCAGCTGTAGCTGAAGAATCGCTTACAGGAGTTAAAGCTGTGAACGATATGACTGCCAAGCAAAACTCTTTAGTTCAGGAGGTTGCTTCACTTACTGACTTGCTTAGCAAAGATTCTGGCAACTTGGAAGCTCTCGTTATGAAGTTTAAAGTGTAAAATGAATAGCACGGCGGCGAATTGTGGTTTTACACAGCCACGGTTCCCCTCCACCAATATTATCCAAAAGCGACCTCGTAAGGTCGCTTTTTTGCGAGTTCGGACTCGAACCGATTCTCACTCCTATGGAAATAAATGTTACAATCCTGCAAATTTATTACATCTTATCTTGACGATAATTATTGGTAAATTTATACTTAAAACATACCGAGCGTTCGGTATGTTAATGAGATGGGGGATTAACGTTGAAGCAGAACGAAAAGATGGAAAGTACCACGAAGCAAAAAATTGTGGATGTTTCCAAAACTCTGTTTGCACAAAAAGGCTATGCGGCAACTTCAATTAAAGATATTTGCGAGGGGGTGCAATGCAGCAAGGGAGCTATTTATCATCACTTTAAAAACAAGGAAGACCTATTTAATTATATAACGAAACAAATATTTACGGCATCATGGAGTCAATGGATTGAGATTGCATCGAACTATCAAAACATGATTGATAAACTCTATGCATTCGCTGATTTTTTTGTGGATTCGATGCAGAGGCAGCTTTCAAAAGCTGCAGAGGAATATTTGAAAAGTACGGCTAGTGAAGAATCACGGATCCAATTCATTGGTTATGTGGGCGAGTACATGAACAATTTTGAATCCTTCATAGAGGAAGGGATATTATCAGGCGAGTTTAAGCAAGAAAACCCAAAAGAGCTCGCATTTATCATATTGAGTTTCTATTCGGGCCTGGCTGATAGCTACAATTTCATGAGTAAAGATGAGATGAAGCTCATGTTCCATAAAGCTACGACGCTATTGTTGGAAGGGATTAAATCATAAGGAGGCATATGTATGTTTATTGGGGTTAAGGATCAAGAACGTGTTGATTTGACTGTAATTATTCCAGCCCATAATGAAGAAAAATATATTCAAAGATGTCTGGATTCAATTCAGAAAGCAGCAGCTTCTTATCAAGGCGGTATAGAAGTCGTAGTTGTCCTAAATCGTTGTACGGATCGGACAAGGCAGATTGCCGAATTATATAATTGTATAATCATTACGGAAGATAGCAAAAATCTCTCTAAAATTAGAAACGTAGGGGTACGCGCTGCTAGGGGAGAAATGATAGTCACCATTGATGCGGACAGTTGGATGGCAGAGAATATGTTGGTAGAGGTTGATACCCTATTAAAGACAGGCAAGTATATTGGCGGCGGAGTGGGCGCTATACAGTTTGAGAGGGTTTCAATAGGAATTATTGCTTCGGCAATGGTCATCTTACTCCCCCTTTTACTCAGATACGGGAATATTGCCGTTGGGATGTTCTGGTGTTATAAAAAAGATTTCGATGCGATTCAGGGGTTCAATGAGAAGATGTTAATGACCGAAGATGCCGATTTTGCAAAACGCTTGAAGCAATGGGGAAAGAAGAATGGGAAATTATTCGGGATAATAAGGAAAGCCACCCTGTTTACTTCGACCAGGAAGTTTGACACGCTTGGGGATTGGGCGATCTTTAAGAACCCGAAAATCATAATGGGTTACTGGACTGGCGGGAAAAATCAAAAGGCTGCCGATCTTGCTTACTATGAAGATCAGAAGAGATAGATGACTTCTTTTTTGCTGATCTTCGGATAGGAGATAGGGTTCATAGGACACAAGGACGGATTGCTTCGGCAGTCCGTTTTTTGATTTTTCTGAAGTTAAAAGAGCGGGTCCATCCATTTTATGGTATCCTATTTTTGTAGTGGATGTTATTTTATGGGAGATGCATAAGAATGATAGGGAATATGACAGTGAAGGAACAGACGATATTTTATCATGCAGGAAATACAATCAAGACCGAAGATCGAGAGATTCGAATTGTTGCCAAATACGAAGAGCCACTAGTAGTCGTATTAGGAAATGTGCTTAGTGATGAGGAATGCGATGAGCTTATCGAAATTTCTAAGGAACGATTACAGCGCTCAAAAATAGGGGAAGATCGTGCGGTCAATCCTATTAGGACGAGCAGCGGGGTGTTCTGTGAGGAGAATGAGACGGTTACACGAATCGAGAAGCGAATCTCGCAAATTATGAATATTCCAATTGAGCATGGTGATGGTCTGCAAGTTTTGCAATATACCTTCGGCCAAGAGTATAAACCTCATTATGATTTCTTTGCAGAGACATCTCGAGCAGTTGCCAACAATCGAATTAGTACGCTCGTGATGTATTTGAATAACGTAGAGGAAGGTGGGGAAACAACGTTTCCTAAGCTTACTCTTTCTGTGTCCCCTAATAAAGGTATGGCGGTCTACTTCGAATATTTTTACAACAATCAGGAATTAAACGAACTCACCTTGCATGCAGGTACACCCGTGATCAAAGGGGAAAAGTGGGTTGCAACGATGTGGATGAGAAAACAGAGCTTTCGAGTTGAATAGAGAAATATTTATTTCCCCAATCCAATCTTCAGAAAGTATTCAGATGATCCTCCACTTCCTCTTAATTTTTACTGCGTAAATTATGAGCAGAGAAAGAATGAGAATGAGGGGGATGATGAGATGAGGCTGCTTGAGATTGGTTTGATTATGATTAATTTTAGCTTGTTGTTCTGGGCTTTGATTACCAATTGGAAAGGCGTTAGGAGTTATTATGCTTTGGCGGTTTCCTATGGTCTGATACTAGCACAAATCTGGGTAGAAGGTGCCCGTTGGGAGATGATTCCGGCGTATGTGACACCTCTGTTATTGACTACACATTATTATTTCGTAAAACGAAGAAAAGGCAGCAGAAGGAAAGTTCGGGTTGCAGTTCAAGCTGGGCTGCTCAGTGTATTTTTCCTAGTCTCGATCCTCTTGCCTACAATGTTGCCAGTCTTTTCATTTGAGAAAATGACAGGTCCGTATTCCGTCGGAACGACGACATATCATTGGGTGGATGAGCAACGTAGAGAACCTTATTCGAATAACCCTGCTGACAAGCGTGAGCTGATGGTGCAGTTCTGGTATCCAACGATCAAAAGAGTCAATCTTCATGTAAGTCCTTACCTCCAGAACGCACGGGATATGACGGCAGCGATCTCAACCAAAATGATGGATCTCCCTGCTTTTACACTAAACAACCTAGAGCTTGTTCAATCCCGCGCTTGGCTGGATGCTCAGCTTTCGGATAAAGAAAGTCGTTACCCGGTGTTGATCTTTTCCCATGGGATGAATGGGTATCGGAATCAAAATACGTTCCAAGTAGAGGAGCTTGCGAGTCACGGTTATATCGTTGTGGGCATTGATTATGCGTATGAATCGGCAGCTTCGATGTATCCAGATGGAAAAGTCGCCTTAAGTAAGGTTGATCGCAATTTGACCTCAAATAGCCAGTATGAATCGCATATTCCGCTTTGGACAGCTGATGCTACTTTTGTACTTAATCAATTGGAGAAGCTAAATCAGTATGATACTGCGGGTCGTTTTGCTGGAAAAATGGATCTAGATCGGGTCGGCATGCTGGGTCATTCATTCGGAGGTGCCGTGACTTTGCAAATGATCAAGAATGATCTACGCGTGAAGGCAGCAGTGAGTATGGATGGTGGGTTCTATGGCCCATCAGTTTCGGAAAAAGGCTTAGGGAAACCGCTCCTTATGATGTATTCCGATGAAACGTACAGTAGAGTAATGACGAAATATGAAGATGTTGCGGGGAAGTTGGGCAATGTAACTCGCGAAGCATTCGAAGCCCCACGCAAAGAGTATATCGAGAAGTCTAGAAATGCCCTAGCAGGCGGTGGGCTATCGATCTTGATTCCGGGTTCGAAGCATGCAAGTTTCTCCGATCTTTCGCTATTTTCTCCAATGCTCGGACTAAGCAGTTCAGACCCAAGGCGGGATCATCGGATTGTGAATGCCTTTAGTGTTGCTTTCTTCGATCACTATTTAAAAGGAAAGAGCGACTCCACGCTGCAATCTGCGGCTGTCCAATATCCAGATGTACATTTTACAGTGAATGAATAAGTAGCTTTGATTATAACCAGGAGAGTCTATTAACTGACTTTACACAAAATTTTTGTCAGACCCTCAGCAAACGAAGAACTTATCGTGCAGGAGCTGCATTGAGTCAGCTCCTTTTTGCTTAACCGTTCATAATTACTCCACCGGTGATATGAAGAAATTGTCCGGATACATAAGAGGAATCGTCCGATGCTAAATAAACGTAGGCTGGAGCAATCTCATAGGGTTGCCCCGCACGTTTCATCGGAGTTTTGGCGCCCCAGTTTGCTACTTGATCCGCTGGGAAAGAAGCGGGAATGAGTGGAGTCCATATCGTTCCAGGGACGACGCCGTTGACTCGAATGTCTTTGCTGATTAGGGACTTAGATAGGGAACGTGTGAAGGCGACAATGGCTCCTTTGGTCGCTGAATAATCCATCAATTGTTCGTTTCCTTCATAAGCAGTAGAACAGGATACGTTTTAATAGAGTACTTCGGGGCGAAGGCTCTTTTTTATTGGTGTGTTTTATGTGGCATTTTTTTGACGTAATTAAGAATGCCCTTGACATCACCAAATAACATGTTACTATTTAACCGACAGGCAGTCGGTCGGTGATAGAGGAGGTAATTAAAATGAGAGTTGTAAAAGAAGCCGAGGAACGCAGGAACGAAATACTTGACGCAGCTGATAAGCTTTTTGGTCAGAAGGGCTTTGACGGTACTAGTACAAACGATATTCTCGAAAAGGTCGGAATTGCGCGGGGAACGCTGTATTATCACTTCAAGTCTAAGGAGGATATTATGAATGCGCTGATTGAGCGGTATAGTGTTCGTCTTTTAGGCGCGGCGCATAAAATTGGAGCAGACAAGAGTATTCCATTACACGAGCGCATTATTGGCGTTGTTATGGCTCTTAACATAAGTGACGGAAGCAGCAAGGAAATTATGGAGCACATTCACAAGCCGCAGAACGCGCTTATGCATCAGAAAATACAAAAGGTCATCATCAACGGCGTTCCCCCGATACTGACGGGAATCATCCGTGAAGGCATAGAGCAAGGATTGTTCAACACGCCGTTCCCGTATGAATGCATGGAAATGGTTGTGATATATGCGAATACCGTTTTTGATGATGATATGGTTGAAATGACGAACGAGGAGCGCGCTTCACGCATGCAGGCGTTTGTTTTCAACGTAGAAAGGATGCTTGGTGCCGAAAGCGGAAGTCTAATGTCCATCGTTATGCAGATGTTTGGCAGTGGAGATGGAGGCAGCAATGAATAAATCGGGAAAATCCTTCGGAAAATTTCTTCTTCTGTGGTCGGGACAGCTTACTTCAGCGATAGGTAGCGGGCTTACAGCGTTCGGGCTTGGGGTTTATGTTTTTGAGCAGACGGGAAAGGCATCGGCAATGGCACTGGTAATCTTACTTGCGTTTATGCCGTCGCTTCTTTTAAGTGCCGTGGCGGGAGTGCTTGCGGACCGCTATGACCGCAGGCTTCTAATGGTGCTGGGCGATAGTCTTTCTGTGCTGGGACTTGTATTTATATTGATATGTATGCTTAACGGAGAAGCGCAGTTATGGCAGATTTGCGTGGGAGTTACAATAAGCTCTGTGTTTGCATCGCTACTTGATCCCGCATACAAAGCTACGGTTACGGATTTACTTACCGAGGAGCAGTACTCTAAGGCAAGCGGTCTTGTCCAGGTGGCAGGCTCGGCGAAATTTCTGATTTCTCCTATAATTGCGGGATTTTTGCTCACTGTTTCGGATATAAAGCTGTTGCTTGTAATCGACATTTGCACTTTTTTTGTCACTGTTACTACTACTCTTGCTGTACGCAGCGGTCTTGCTTCCAAGACATACGAACAGACAAAATCGTTTATCCACGAATTCAAAGACGGTTGGAGCGCTGTTTCCGGAAACAGAGGTGTGCTTGTTCTTGTGATTATGACATCGGTGCTGACATTTTTCCTTGGAGTTATCGAAACACTTTCCATACCGATGCTGCTAGCTTTTACGGACAGCTCCGTAATAGGAACGATTGAAACCATTGTCGCTTCGGGCATGCTCGTATCAAGTGTGATAATAGGATTTCTTCCAATAAAAAAAGGTTATGTGAAAATCCTTTCGATTTCGCTGTTTTGTGTAGGAATGTTTATGGTGGCGTTCGGATTGCGCGAAAATATTGTTTTGATCTGTATTTCGGGGTTTCTCTTTTTTGCCATGATGCCGTTTGCAAACGTAAGCCTCGATTTTCTTGTTCGTACCAACATTGATGATTCCGTTCAGGGCAGAGCATGGTCATTAATAGGGTTAATTTCACAGCTTGGATTTGTTGCCGCTTATGCGCTTTCGGGTGTGCTTGCGGATTATGTGTTCACTCCTTTGTTAGTTGACAGAGGAGTGCTTGCTGACAGTGTGGGAAAGATCATTGGCACGGGCAGTGGCAGAGGTACGGGATTGCTTATTATTATCGCTGGGATTTTGTTATGTGTGACTTCAGTAATTCTGTACAACTTGAAATCGGTTAAAAAGCTTGAACGCAGAGGTGACTTATGTATAACAGAATAATCCGCAATGATATTTTAAAGAGCAAACTGATCACGCTGACAACAATCATATTTGTCGCCGCCTCGGCTATGCTTGTTTCGCTCGCGGCGATACTCGTCGTCAATCTTTCGGGCGCGCTAGATACGCTTATGAAACAAGCTAAAACTCCGCATTTTATGCAGATGCATTCGGGTGAAATTGATATTGCGCGGCTTACATCTTTTGCGGAGAAAAATAACAATGTGGATGATTTTCAGGTGATTGAATTTCTCAACATGGACGGCTCACAAATTCGATTGGACAATAGATCGCTTGCAAATAGTGTTCAGGATAACGGTTTCAGCATGCAGAGTGATAAATTCGATTATCTTCTTGATCTTGACGGAAACATCATAAACGTAACCGACGGCGAGCTTTATGTTCCAATAAGCTATATGAGGGACAAGACCACAAAGGTCGGTGATAAGGCCGTAGTTAGCGGAAAGGAATTTATCGTTGCGGGATTTCTCCGCGATTCGCAGATGAATTCCACGCTCTCCGCCTCAAAGAGATTTCTTGTAAGTAGAAATGATTACACGGAAATAAAAAACCTTGGAAGTACGGAGTATCTGATTGAGTTCAGATTAAAGGATTTGTCGGCACTCAGCGCATTTGAGACTGCTTATGTCACCGCAGGACTTGAAGCGAACGGACCAACAGTTACATATCGACTTTTCAAAATGATGAACGCACTTTCAGACGGAATGATGATTGCGGTAATACTTCTTGTAAGCGGACTTGTCGTTGCGATCGCATTTATGTGCATACGCTTTACGCTCCTTGCGAAAATCGAAGACGACTACCGCGAAATTGGCGTTATGAAGGCAATAGGGCTGCGTGTTTCCGACATAAAAAAGATTTATCTTGCGAAATATGCAGCGATTGCGGCGGTAGGCAGTATTCTTGGTTTTGCACTTTCGATTATGTTTAAAGGCAATCTTCTTGAAAATATACGGCTTTATATGGGTGAAAGCGAAAATTCCTCTTTTGCCGTGGCTTTAGGAATAATCGGTATACTGCTTGTATTCCTTGCAATTATTACCTATGTAAGTGGAGTGCTGAGACGCTTTCGGAAAATATCTGCTGCGGAAGCAATACGATTTGGCACTTCACAGGAAAAAAACGCGGGCGCAAAGCGTTTTAGCCTGAGCAGAAACAGGCTGTTTAACACGAATATTTTTCTCGGTATCAAAGATGTTCTCGCAAGGAAAAGACTTTACGCCACAATGCTTGCGGTGCTGGTGATTTCGGCATTTATCATTATTGTTCCGCAGAACCTGTACAACACGATTTCCTCAAAAAGCTTTATCCAATATATGGGGATTGGAAACTACGATATGCGCATTGATATTCAGCAGACCGACAATATCTCTGAAAAAGCCGCTGAAATTATTAAGATGATGAAGAGCGACAGTACCATTTCAAAATATGCTGTCCTTACAACAAAAACATTCAAAGCAAAAAAGGAAGACGGATCGGAGGAAAATATAAAAGTTGAACTCGGCGACCATTCGATATTCCCTATAGAATATTCCAAGGGCAGAGCACCCTCCGCAGAAAACGAAATTGCACTTTCGGCTTTGAACGCCAATGAGCTGAGCAAAAAGGTCGGCGATGTCATTACGCTAGTGATTGAGGGGAAAGAGAAAAGTCTCACGATAAGCGGAATTTATTCCGACATTACCAACGGTGGCAAAACCGCAAAGGCTGTTTTTACCGACAATTCGGCAGACATGATGTGGAGCATTATCTGCGCGGAGCTTTTGGATAAATCTTTTGTCGTCGAAAGAACTTCGGTATATGCGGACAGGTTTGTTTTTGCAAAGATTTCAGACATTGATGAATTTGTTACACAGACATTCGGCTCGATAATAAGCTCCGTCAGAAAGGTCTCCAGTGCTGCAATTGCCGTTGCGCTCATTATAACGGTACTGGTTACACTGTTGTTTATGAAAATGCTTGTCGCAAAAGACAGATATTCCATTGCCGTCATGAAAGCGTTTGGTTTTACAAACTCGGATATTAAGGCGCAGTATGTTTCGCGTTCGGTATTCGTTCTGATTGTCGGAATTGTTCTCGGCACGCTTCTGGCTAACACTCTCGGAGAGATGCTTGCGGGTGCGGTGATCTCCTCCTTTGGAGCGTCGACGTTTAAGTTTGCGGTCAATCCGCTTTCGGCGTATCTGTTTAGTCCGCTAATGATGATAGGTTCGGTACTTATCGCAACAATAATCGGCACATCGGGCGCGGGACAAATAAAAATTTCTGAAAATATAAAGGAGTAGGCATATGAAGAAGATTATTATCGGTGATCATATTGTAAAATCTTTCGGCGAGGGCGATGAAAAGCGCAATATTCTCGATGGAGTGTCTGCCTACATAGACGAGGGCGAGTTCGTTGCGGTTATGGGACCTTCGGGGTCGGGAAAATCAACGCTGATGTTTGCGCTAAGCGGAACGGATGGCGTTAATGACGGAAAGGTCGTTTTTGACGGTAGGGATTTATCGGCGGTCGGGGAGAATGAGCTTTCAGATATACGCAGAATAAAAATGGGATTTATTTTCCAACAGCCGACTATGCTTAAAAATCTGAATATTATCGACAACATCATTCTTCCGTCCATGCGGGGCAGCAGAAAAAACGCTGCAAAAATTACGGAAAAAGCAAGAGTTCTTATGAAAAGGGTAGGCATTGCGGAGCTTGAAAAGCGCGACATTACACAGGTTTCGGGAGGTCAGCTTCAGCGTGCGGGAATATGTCGAGCGCTTATGAACAGCCCCGAAATCATCTTCGGCGACGAGCCGACGGGTTCGCTCAACTCAAAATCTGCGCAGGAGATTATGGACATATTTTCCGATATCAACACGAAAGGTACTGCAGTTATGCTTGTAACTCACGACGCCAAGGTTGCGGCGCGGACGGAGCGTATTATGTTTATGCGCGACGGAACAATCGTAAGTGAGCTGAAGCTTCCGAAGTTTGACGGGGCGGATATGGATGGCAGGGTCGAGAAAGTAACGGTGAAAATGAGAGAAATAGGAATATGATATTAATTGTTAAGTGATACTCTGGCTATTGTTTCATTAGCAGAGGGGTGTCTCGTTCTGAAAAACTTTCACTTTTTTTATTTTCAAAAATTGACATTCATATATGCATGGTATATATTGGTCTATACCAATAAGCCATTAGGTCATAACTAAGGACAAATACATAAATATGGCACACTAATCGAAAGGTTAGGTCGCAAAGCTTTGGAATCTAAGAGTTACTGACTTATGATCGTCCGGCTGCAATTAACATTGTTAATGCAGTCTGGCGTTTTTTTGCGTTTAGGGGAGGTGAAAGGGTAGATGAATAAAAAAATCACGGCCATCCTGCTTATCGTTACTGGAATCGTGCTCATGGTATTTCCAAAAATGACGGAGATGTATCGTGATTATCAGCAACAACAGCTGCTCAAGGAATGGCAGGCGAGTCTTCATAACATTGACATCACGGAAGAACCTGTGGAGCAAGCACAGAAAGGCGTGAACCTCACATCTACCCTTCCCGCGGTTCGAGGCAGCGAAGACCATAAAGCCTTCAAAGAGGATGGGATTACAGAAGGAATTCTAACGATCGACAAAATAGATTTAGAGCTTCCCATTCTTCACGAAGCAACGCAAGAGAACATGAGAAAGACTGTCGCCAGTGTTGTGAATACGGGCAATGTGGGTGAAGTTGGGAATTATGCCATAGCCGGCCATCGAAGTCGGACGTATGGAAGGAATTTTAATAGGTTGGATGAACTGACTTTGGGGGATCAAATCAAGGTTAATAATGGAAGAGGACAGTTCGAATACACCGTAACGGAAAAGTTACGTGTCAAGCCAGATGAGGTGTGGGTACTTAAACCCGACGGCAAGGATAAGGAATTTACACTTATTACTTGTGATCCAATAATAAACCCTACCCATCGACTGATTATTAAAGGGAAAATAATAGAGTAGCCCAAATGCTACCTGATATAAAAAGGAAAATTAGGAGGAAACAGCATGAGCAGGCAGTCAAAAAGAGTATTTTCAATGTTTTTAACCATTATGATCTTTATGTTTACTATAGGTCAGAGTCTTGTACCTGTAATAGCAAATGCACAAGAATTGAATACAACCGGACTTGTTGATAGTTTCATGATTGACAAAACAAAATTGAATTACGGTGAACAGACTCAAATCACAGTGAATTTCAGTGATAAATCTGGAAATAAAATGAAGGCTGGAGACACACTAACATTAACACTGCCTCCAGAATTGCAAGGATTTAGTGGAACATTCCCATTAGAAAATGGCAAAGGAGATAATTTTGGTACTTGTCAAGTAACGAAAACGAATGTGGTATGTACATTTAGTGATACCGTTGAAAAACTTCAAAATATTAGAGGTTTTTTCTATTTTAAAGTAATGGGATCTTATATACCAGCGGGAGAAACAAAGACCATTGAAACTGATCTCGGTACTACTTTAGTTAAGCAATCGGTAACCATTGTTGGCCCAACTAGTGGCGGAACATCTACAAATTTTTTCAGCAAAGCCGGCGATATTCTACCGAATAATACCAATGAAGTGCGTTGGGTTTTATATGTGAATGATGGAAAGAAATATTTGAATAAAGATATTAAAATATCAGATCGTATACAAGAAGGACAAACGCTTCAGAAAAATAGTTTTTCCGTAGCAGTTAATGGTAAGTATATTTCATTGAATGAATATGGTAAGTATGGAGTTCGTATTGATATTACCAGCGATACCTCATTCGATGTTGTTATTAATAAGGCTAAAGGCAGTGGTTATAGTTATATTATTAACTATAAAACCGATATCACTGCGAGTGGAAAGAAACAAGATTTCTTTAAAAATAATTATACAGTCGATTACCAGATTCTATATGAAGATTCAGTATCTGATTCAGGCGATGCTCAGGTTAAAAATATTGATATGGGTGGCGCTGCCGATGGTGATTTACCACCTAAAGGAACGTTACGAATTGTTAAGCACATTGAAGGGAATAAAGATAAATTCATCCCAGATGTTTCGTTTAAGTTGTACAAAGAGTCAGGTGAACAAATTGGAGGTATCCACACAACGGGTGAACAAGGTATAGTTGAAGTTCCTGACTTAGTTGTAGGAAACTATTATGTACAAGAGATTAGTGCTCCAGATTATTTGAATTTTGACCCTGATAAAAAAATCAGCTTTAAGATTGATGCGAATGCTGAAAAAGGCGTTAAGCTTATGATTCCGAATAAAGTGAAAACGATGTCTGTATCAGGGACAAAAACATGGAATGATAACAATGCGTCAGATCGACCAGATACAATCAAAGTAGATTTGCTGCAAAAAGGTCAAGTGATCCAAACCCAAGACGTAACGGCAGCAAGTGGTTGGAACTATACGTTTGCAGATGTACCTGCATATGATGTTGACGGTAATGCCTATACGTATACTGTAAAAGAACAACCCGTAGCCGGTTATACATCCGAAGTTAATGGTTATAACATTACGAATACAAAAGTAGCGCAAACAACAACTGTAGAAGGAACCAAAACGTGGAAAGATGACAATGTGGCAGATCGTCCGGTCAGCATCAAAGTCGACCTCTTGCAAAACGGTCAAGTCATCCAAACCCAAGACGTAACAGCAGCGAATGGTTGGAAATATACATTTGCGAATTTGGCAGTAAATGATGCAGAGGGCAAAGCTTACACTTATGCCGTCAAAGAACAGCAGGTAGAAGGATATACATCCAAAGTCAACGGTTATGACATTACGAATACAAAAGTAGCGCAAACAACAACCGTAGAAGGAACCAAAACGTGGAAAGATGACAATGTGGCAGATCGTCCGGTCAGCATCAAAGTCGACCTCTTGCAAAACGGTCAAGTCATCCAAACCCAAGACGTAACAGCAGCGAATGGTTGGAAATATACATTTGCGAATTTGGCAGTAAATGATGCAGTGGGCAAAGCCTTTACGTATTCCGTAAAAGAACAACCGGTAGCAGGATACAAATCGGAAGTGCACGGTCACGACATTACGAATACAAAAATAAAGGATCCAGGTATAACACCAACAGATCCAGGAACAACACCAACAGATCCAGGAACAACACCAACGGATCCGGGCACAACACCAACAGATCCAGGAACAACACCCACGGAACCAGGGACAACGCCTACAAATCCGGGCACAAAACCAACGGAACCAGTAAATCCACTTCCACCAGTTCCGGGCGGTCTAACTAAAGTAGAAGGAACGAAGACGTGGAACGACGATAATGCGGCAGACCGTCCAAGCATGATCCAAGTTGACTTACTACAAAATGACAAAGTCATTAAAACACAGAAAGTAACAGCGGAAAATGGTTGGAAATATACGTTTGCAGATTTAGCAACTTATGATAAAGATGGCGAAGCTTATACGTATACTGTAAAAGAACATCCTGTTGCAGGATACAAATCCGAAGTACACGGCTATGACATTACGAATACAAAGATAAAGGATTCAAAACCTACAGATACGAAAACAAATGATTCTACATCTAATAAAGGTGATGACAATTCGGTATCTCTTCTTCCTAAAACGGGAGAATCATCTGCGGGAATGATCTTCAAGCTTGTAGGCATACTGTTATGTATCTTTGGAATCATCCTATTCGTTCGTCCTAGAGCTCAAAAATAATTAAGGCTCCACTCAATAGAGTGGAGCTTTTTTGCTTGCTCCACTCGTCTCTACTACCCTTTCTGAATCGCCCAATTGAGGCGAGTATCTTCCTCAAACTTTGTTTTGCCGGGATTTCCTTCGGCTCTCAAGATTTTCAAATCATTTAATCTAACGATGAAGGACCAGAGACTATCGAACCGTAGTTCTTTTTTATATTGACACATGAACCCGCATTTGCCGGATAGAATGTCCTGAGCGATCTGAAGAGTATCACGATTTTCTGCCTTTAGCAGGGATTGATATACATTGTGGTACCGGGTTTGTGTCGAGTACCAGTCGCTTTCGGGGCGATGATCAAGCTCGGACATGGATGGATCCATAAATTGATTGGTTGCAATGAGGAAGTTGTCCTCGTTCTCGGGCCTTCTTACTACGATTCTTTGCGAACAGCACTCAACAACGGCCATCTCGCCACTTTTATCTGCTAGAATGATGTTCTGAGCTGTGGATATAGGCAATGAGCGGAGCAGGGAGATTGCTTCCTCTACGTTCCGTGCTTTCTCCAGCAAGTAGCGAACGATGAACAAAAAATTGAATCCAGGTTTGATTTGCTTAGAAGCTACAAATGTCATGCCAACCGCAAGACCATGTTCATTCACTCCGTCTTCCTTGCCAATTAAGGCATCCCCTTGACCAATAAATGTATAGCCGTTATTCGGTCGATATAAGCAGCTTTCTGTCGTTTTTTTGAATTGGGAAAACATATCATGATTGCGAGCAAATACGATATCGTTCCCGTGTTTAAAGCAAAAACAAGTGCACCCGTATGCTTCACCAAAGACGCCAAGATTGAATAGAAAAGCCGCAAATGATTCAAAAGGATAATGGACCCCTTCCGCCATGCCTTTAATCTCTTCGAGGATTTCTGGATAATAATTCTTACAGATGGATAAAGACTCTGAACCAAACTTAATCTGATCATCATTTAATTGGATGACGGGGTCGAATCGGACCCCTTTGCTATACAATAAGCTTCCATATTTATAGCCCATGTCAAAATGATTACCTTGTAAACGCGGATGATACATCGATGGCTCACTCCTTCTTCAATTGACTTCACGGAGTATTATAGAGGAGTGAAACGGTATCTTTTTGACGAATGATGCTAAAATGATGATAAAGATTTCGGCTTATCATAATGGAGGATTATTTAATGGAATATATCGAACGAATAATGGAAGCTGTCGCGTTTATTGAGCAAAGACTCGATCAAAAAACGAATGTTGATGATATTGCCAATCATGTGGGATATTCCAAATTTCATTTTCAAAGACTATTTCACCAAGTGACAAGTCATACGGTAGGGCAATATATGACGGCTAGAAAATTAACAGAAGCTGCGCAGACGCTCCGCAGGAAAAACTATCGGATTATAGATGTTTCTAATCTGTACGGATTTGAATCCCATGAAACGTTCACAAGAGCGTTTAAGTCGCGGTTTGGTGTGCTGCCGAATGAGTGGAGAGGTGCTGGTCGCATTCCGCCGAATTTGTTGATGAAAGAGCTTAGAACAGAATACCTTGATCATATCCAGCAGCTTGAAGCGGAAGCGGTGGAACAGATTCACCTTGATGAAAAAGTAGTCAGGGGTTATTTGCCCCAGAGCAGTTCAATTGCACATATTCATGATTGTTGGAACCAATTGTTCAAGCAATGCCGGAATAAGCGAGCTGACAAGTTCGGCATCGTTCAATATGCTGATAACATGGAGCTAGATGTCACATACACCTATTTGGCGGCTTCAACAGCAGAGAATCTAGAGGTGACAGATGAACAGCAGCAATTTGTTATTCCAAAAGGGAACTATATGGTGTTCGAGCACCTTGGATGCGTAGAGAAATTACCGTTAACCTATCGTTACATTTATGGAACGTGGTTTATGCAGAACAGGTTGGAACTAAACGGTGTTTTTGATTTTGAGTATTATGGTGATCGTTTTAATGGGGTCAACCAAGCGGATAACGTTATTCAAATTTTTGTGCCGATATCAGGGTGACAAATATCATCGATTACTGTCGTGGGATAAGATACGGGCTCAATCCCGTTGCAATCATTCGATGCCCCCGATCATTGGGGTGAATAGGCATAAATCCGCCTAAGGCATCTTCGATTTTTCCGTTTCGATATCCATCTAAGAGTTCGGCCTGATTGCCTTCAAACCACCTATGGGTGGGAACAACGGTGACATCGTGATGATGAGCAATATTACTTACCATGCCATTAAATAGAGCAATCGCCTCAATGGCAAGAGGGCTATTCGGAAATGGATTGTATTGGGTGCAGCATACGATACGAGCACGACTCCTTTTTCGAATATGAGTAAAAATAGCACTTAAGTTCCTGCTGTAGCCTGCTGCTATTTGCTCAACATCTATCGACTTATGGCTTCGAAGTAAGGCTAAAGCGCCGTTAGCTAAGTCTACACCTCCAATCCATACCGAAACCATGGAGGAGCGGCTAATGGCAGATGACCCTCTCCATACCAGAGCGCGTAATAAATTGCTGCTGGTCCAGCCAGGACGAGCTAGAACAGACACACGAACCTGACGTGCACTCGTATTGAGAGCAGATGCTGTTAAATGGGGATATGATTTTGTCAAAGATGAGGCATTCTGACCGTATGTGATGGAATCTCCAAGTGCTGTATAGATCATGAGTATCACCAACTCCAACTAGAATCAATGCTAGCTTTTGTGTCTCCACAAGCGGTAGCTTAATATTAAGGTATGAGAGACATGTACAGGTTGTGTGGACATTAACAACGAATGCGTTAATATGAGCGTTTGCTTGTAGAAAACCACTAAACTTAACGTTTAGTGGTTTCTTTGAAAGATCTTCGTATAATGGCAGTTTTCGTTAGTTGGCCTGCCAATCTTTTTCCGTCACAACTTGTATCTTCTCGCCATCTGATTTGATGAGGATATTACCGTGCAGGGCTGTCGCGTATACCTGCGCTTTATTTTTCTCATACCGTTTCATAATATCGGGTGCTAGGAGAAGGTTGGTGCTGATTACTGCAATTTTAGGTGATACCGCTTCTATGAATGTGTTAGAAGATGATGTGGCATTTCCATGATGGGGAGCATCCATAAAGTCTGAACGCAAGGCTGCTCCTTTGGAATCGACAAGTTGGTATTCACGCTCTTTGTAGATATCAGCGGTGAATAGGAAGCTGTTCTGTTTATACGTGACTTTGATGACCATAGATTGGTTATTTATTGTGGAGTAGTCGTAGTTTGTGACAACGCCAGGTAAGTCCCCTTTTCGCGGATTTAATATTTCCACTTTCACATCTTTGCCAAGGGGAATTGTGGAACCATCTTCCGGGTACTCCACAGGAATCTTTTTACTCTCTAGCACTTTAATGACGTTGTTATAAGATTTGGAATCCGGGTATGGAAGATTTTCCATATAAAATTTATCGACTTTTACTTTCTCTAGTAAGGTGGAATATCCACCGATATGATCGGAATGCGGGTGTGTATTTAAAGCAGCATCAAGTGATTGAATGTTGAGCTTATTTAAAAAATCGACGAGTTTCTGACCAACTTGGGGTGTACCTGCATCGATAAGCAGGGTCTTTCCTTCAGGTGTCCGAAGCAAGATGCTGTCTGTAGAGTCATCTGGGGAGTCCAAATGAAAATAACGGATTGTCAGTTGATCTTTCCCATTGTTCGGGTCAAAAAATTCAGCTGTACGCAATGCTGTATTTTTGCCAGATGCGGTTCCTTTATTGTCTGGTGAAGTTGTTGGAACATTAGCACTAGGTTGTGACTGCGCACAAGCAACGAGAAGCAGGATTGCAGCTGTAGATGCAGCAACCCCGATATTTTTCCCGATTCGATGCCAAAGTGGTTTTATCATTGTTAGTAACCTCCCGTCTTAGATCCTTGTTTTCTAGACGTGTATCTATCATTTAAATGTTGAATTGGACATTGCGGTGATGATATATTTTTGTGCAAAAATAAACAGCAGTACAATTGGTGCAATAACGATGACACTACCCGCCATAACGAGATGGAAGTTTAGTGTCTCACCACCCCCAATTGAATTTTTCAACATAGCAATTCCGACAGTTAACACGCGCATATTATCTGTATTCGTCATGACGAGCGGCCAGAAATAGGAGTTCCAGCTGCTGATTACTTTAAAGATAATAACAGTTATAACGGTCGGCATAGCCATAGGAGCCAAGATGCGATATAGAATATGGATTCGACCGGAACCATCAACACGCGCTGCTTCGATTACTTCATTATTTACGGATTTGAAAGCCTGTCGTAATAGGAAGATCCCGTAAGCGGAGGCTCCATTGGGAATGATCAGTGCCCAGAATGAATCTAACCATCCAAGCTTCGACATCATCACGTATACAGGAACGAAGACAACTTGTTCTGGAACGACCATGGCTGCAATGACAGCCACAAATAATGTATCACGTAGGGGGAAATTCCCCTTGGCGAACGCATAGGCAGCAAATAAAGCAACGTTGACCTGAAGCAGTACAAGGCCAACTGTCTGGATGATTGTATTCAGACCGTAGCGGAGAAATGGTGCTTTATTAAATGCATCTACATAGTTACTGAAGGTGAATTCATGCGGCCAGAATGTAGGTACGGCGCTCTTCAGTTCAGCCGGTGACTTAAATGAAGTAATAATAAGCCAATATAATGGAAACAGCATGAGTAAAGTAACGATGATAGCGAGTGCATAACGGGAAGTGCTTCCCAATTTACGAATTGTCATTATGGAGCACCTACCCTTCGTAGTGAACTTTCTTTTTAGAGATAAATAACTGAATTGCAGTGAGTGCAATAATGAGAATAAAGAACATAATGATTAATGCCGATGCCTTACCAACTTTGAACTGTCCGAACGACATTTCGTATATCCAATACACCATGACATGCGTGGATTTGAGTGGTCCGCCATTCGTCATAACATCTACAGATTGGAATACTTGCATGGATGAAATGAACGATGTGATCACGAGGAACAACGTTGTCGGAGACAATAACGGAATGGTGATGTAACGAAGTTGATGCCATTTGTTCGCTCCATCAATACTTGCTGCTTCATAGTAATCTAGTGGAATGCCACGCAAGCCCGAGATAAAGATAATCATCGTAAATCCGACGCCCTTCCAGATCGCTACAATAATAACAGCCCATAGTGCTGTCGAAGGATTGGTTAACCAATTGACAGGCGAGATGCCGAATAGCTTCAACATACTGTTCAGAATGCCGTAATCCGGATTGTAAATCCATATGAACACCATAGATGCGACAACCATCGAAATGTAATGCGGCATAAAAATAATTAGGCGCATCGCACTGAATGCTCTACTCATTACATTGAACAGAACCGCTAACGCCAAACCGATGAGGAGTTCAAGCGATACTTCAATGATCGTATAAAGAAATGTTACTTTTAGCGTGTGATACAGTTCTGGATCTACGAGCAGTTTCTCATAATTGGAAAAACCTATAAATTTCTTTATCGGTTTCAACATATTCCAATCTGTGAAGCTGAGATAGACGGAATTAGCGAGTGGATAATAGGTGAAAATTCCGAGAAGCAATAGAGCAGGTAGCGCTAGAAGGAAATCTTTAAAACTTTCTTTTCTACGATAATGAAACAATGCTCTCTTCGGTTTCGTGGGCGTTGTTTTTGTCTCGATGATTGGGGTGTTCATGTTTGTGAACCTACCTCATTTCTACATTTATATAGAGTGTGTTATAAAAAAAGGGGTGTCGCGCTGGGGAAAGAGAATGCCTTAGGCACTCTTCCTTCTCCATCACGACACTTTTTGAACATTGCTCTAAAAGTCTTTGAGGATGTCATTCATTTTCTTAGCAGCTTCTTTAAGCTCAGCTTCTGGATCAGCATTTTCAAGAACGACTTTACCGAGAGCGTCTTTATACGCAGAGCTGAATTCGCCATAACCAGGGTGCTGCAACCCGCCTACTACGTTATCAAAGTTATCGATTACCGCTTTGTATTGCGGGTATTTCGTGAAGTAAGCTTTACCTTCTTCTGAAGTTACAACGGATTTACGAGTAGGGAGGTAGCCAGTGCCATCTGCCCATTTGATGTTTCGTTCAGCACTTGTCATAAACTCAACGAATTTCCAAGCCGCATCTTTTTGCTTTTGTTGTGCGCCTTCCATAACTGCGATACTAGCTCCACCCATGTGGGAGATACGTTTTTTGTCACCAGGGATAAAGGAAACGCCGATCTCGAATTTCGCTTTCTCGATATACCATTTAATTAAAGCGGAAGTGTGTTCAACCATTCCGATTTTACCGTCGAAGAACATTTGACGCATGGTATCGGAAGCACCTTTACCATAGCCGATGTGCATGTAACCTTTGTCTTTCCACTCTTTGAAGTTTTTCAAGAATTTCATGCTGTCTGGTTGATCCATAGCCGATTTTTTCTTATCTTCTGTCAAGATCGATCCGCCTGCATTTGTAATCCAAGGATCATAATACCAAGTGGACCATCCAGGAACGGAGAATGCATAACGGGAAACTTCATTGCCTTCTTTTTTGCTTAACTTTTTAGCAAATGCTTCGATTTCATCCCATTTTTGCGGTGGAGTTACGCCTTCTTTTTCAAACATGGTTTTGTTATACACGAACACGCTCGTACTTACAATAAGTGGAAGCGCATATTGCTTGTCTTTGAATGAATAAGCTTTTAACATCCCTTGGGAGAAGTCCTTCGTATCAACCTTGTCTCTTTTGATGTAAGGATCTAATTCAGCAAGTACGCCAGCATCGGCGAATTGAGGCAGTGCGGAAACTTCAATATTCGTAACAGCTGGAACTTCTTTAGCTGCTACTGCTGCCATTAGTTTCTTTTGCAATGTGTCGTAATCACCTTGGAAAATAGGTTCTACCGTAATCCATGGGTATTTGGTATTAAATGCTTGAATGGCATCATTCAATGCTTTGGTTTGATCGTCATCGTGTGCATGCCAGTATTGGATTTTGATAGGTGACTTATCTTCCTCTACTTTGGCAGCGGGTGTAGCTTGGTTTGTAGCAGAGTTGGAAGAGCAGGCAACTAGGCTTGTCATAGTAAAGAGTGCAACCGTTGTTCCCATCAACCATTTTTTCAAATTCATGGATATAATATCCCCTCTCGTGTCATTGTATTTTTTGATCAATATCCGCTTATTCCTCATATCGAATGTTTCAACTAGATAATCATAGTCTTCACTTTAGGTCCCATTTGTTAGTGCTATGTTTTCCCAATATAAAATATTGTTAAGGAAAAGATAAATCTTAACAAAAAAGACGATGAGTAAACCCGTGCCTAAGTAATTCCTTGCGATCAAGGAATCACTTAGGCATCAGGGTTTTCTCATCGTCTCCACCCAAAATGCTTTTTTCGATTATTGGAAAAGTCAGAACTCTTATATTGATCTTATAGTGACTGGTCTTTATATGTCAATTGGGCTTTTGTAAGTTTCTTGTAAAGATGACCAAATATTTTTGGTTCGTTCCAAAATGGAGCGATCCAAGGTGAAATCATGATTACCTAGGAGGATGATCGTCATTTGTTGATCCGGATACTGCATGTATTTACTCCAGTAGCCAGGCAGCCAGCCTCCATGCCCCCGACTATCTTGATAAATATACCATCCATAGCCGTAATGTCGATCGGGATTCACGACGGTATGTGGCGTAAAAATGAGACGTTGTGTATCCGCAGACACGAGCTGCTGCGTATAGATGGCACGGTCCCATTTCAGCAAATCCATCGCTGTTGAGCATAAGTTACCGGATGCACGGAAATTGTTGAGTTCGAAGTATGGTGCCCGGATCATGCTGTTGTTTTGATCGTCCCAAGAGTACCCAGCAGCCAGATTTTTGGTAATCTGCTGATTGTATCCACAATGGGTATTAGTCATTCCTAGGGGAAGTAGGATGTGTTTCTCAATATATTGATCATACGTCATGCCGGAGATATGCTCGATTATCCAGCCAAGTAAATTATAGCCTGTATTACAGTACTTCCATCCTTGTCCAGGAGCAAAGTCGGGGGAAAAAGGGGAAAGCAATTCGAGCAGCTCGGTGTAAGAATAAGCTTTTCGTCCGAGGTCAGCAAATCCAGGCATCGTCTCAAAATCGGGTATGCCTGAGGAATGCGTGAGTAAGTGGTGTACCGTAATCTGCTTGTCTAGTATTTGGCCATCGGGCAAGTACGCCAGGCAGCTGTGATGAAGATCAAGGATCCCTTTTTCAACAAGCATGAGGATAGCCATCGCAGTTATCGGTTTGGTGATGGAAGCAATGCAGAATTTCGTATCCAAATGATTGTCGATATTGTGCTCATAGTTGGCTTTCCCGTATGCTTTGTGTAGAAGGGGTTCTCCTTCTCGGGCAATGAGTGCGACACCGCTGAATTGCTGTTCGACAGAAAATGCATCGAATAGAGTTTCCAGTTCATGTCTAAGGGAGAGAACGTTCATTGTCATCATCCTCCTTTAGTTTTTGCTTTATTGTATAGGAGCAGCGAAGCATATTGTCAAGTGAAAAGGGATTTGTCAAAATGGATTGACAGTTCTTCTTCTCGCAGGTATATTGGTGCCAATAGGACACCGATATCAAGGAGGACATCTATTGTATCCGATAGTGGATTTAGTGGAGCATCAGACGATTGCGGCTGTACAGCAGGAGAAAGATTTGGATCGTGTTTTGGAGAGTCCTGTTAACATCGTTTTTATACTTGCTAGCTCTATTTTTAATATAAAAGAGTTGGTAGACCGAATTAAAGCTGCGAACAAGTTAGTTTTTATACATATGGAATTCATAGAGGGTATTGCCTCAGATCGAAGTGGAGTTGCCTTTATTGCGCAGCATATATGTCCCACTGGGATCATTTCGACAAAAAGTAACTTGATTCGTGTGGCTAAGGAAATGGGCTTGATGGCGATACAGCGTATTTTTCTCATTGATCGAAGCGCAGTTGCCCGAGGAATCAAGGCTGTGGAACAAAGTAAGCCAGATGCGATTGAAGTGATGCCTGGGATTATGCCGCGCGTCATCCGTGAAATGATGAATATGACGCCCTTGCCTATTATTGCAGGTGGTCTAGTTGGGAACAAGAAAGAAATTGATGATAGTCTTGAAGCGGGTGCTTTGGCCGTGTCTACGAGCATGGTTGAGCTTTGGGTCTAGTCAAATATAAATTAGATTTTCGATTCGTTTCAAAGTGGTAGAGTCATGGAGATAACCCTTTGAGAGAGGTAAATCGGCTTGTGCCGGCATGCCTTTTTCAGAGGGATTTTTCATTTTATAGCTAGATATAAGAGAGAGGATGGGAAGAAGATGAAAGCAAACCGACCTTTAATTATTGGACACAGAGGTGCAGCAGGAGAAGCGCCTGAGAACACACTAGGCTCGTTCCAACTCGCGCTTGAACAGGGTGCGGAAGGGTTAGAGCTTGATGTACATTTGTCAAAGGATGGGCAGCTTGTTGTTTGTCATGATGCAACATTGGATCGTACAACGGACATGACAGGCTATATTCATCAATTGACTGTAGAAGAATTGAAAAAGGCTGACGCGGGAAGTTGGTTCCACGAGAAGTTCGCGAATGAAAGAATCCCGTTACTTGAGGAAGTATTCGATTTGGTGCCGCCGCATATCATGATCAATGTCGAAATTAAGCACACGTATGATCATCACTTGGAACCGGCTCTTGTAGATTTGTTGCGTAGAAGAGGAAGATTGGACAGCGTCGTGGTATCCTCGTTTGATTTCAAAAGCTTGCTTGGTCTGAAGCTGCTGGAGCCTGAGGCGAAGATCGGATTGCTCTATGATGTGAACTTGGTAAGGCATTCTGCACTAGCTTCTACATTAGGGGTACCTGTGTATTCCTTGCATCCCAACTTCCGTCGCATTGATGCTGAGGATGTTCGAGATGCTGTTCAGCAAGGATTGCAGGTTTATCCTTATACGATTAATGATGCAGAGATGATGGAGCAGGCCATACAGTATGGTGTCTCCGGTATCATTACAGATTATCCGGCTAAGTTAAAGAGTTTACTGGATAGGAAGTAAAGTCTAATTATTGATAAAATAGTGATAGAAAAGTCCCATTTTATGGGGCTTTTTTAGTTTTTAAATATCCGTAACCGCATCTATCATGGTATATTGTGGGGGAGGAGCGTAGATATGAAATATGATTGTTTAATTGTGGATGATGAGACGTTTCTAGCAGAAACGACAAGTGAATATTTTAATATGTTTGAAGTTAAATCTGCCTATGTGACAAGTGCGGATGCATGCATACAATTTTTAGAGGAAAATGAAACATCACTGATTCTTTTGGATATCAACCTAGGGGAATCGTCGGGTTTTGATTTATGTAAAAAGCTCCGACAAACGACGGAGATACCGATCCTGTTCATTAGTGCACGTTCGAGTGACGATGATATCTTGATTGCACTTAACATTGGCGGGGATGATTACATACAAAAACCTTATACACTTAGTGTACTACTTGCCAAAGTCAAAGCTGTTCTTAAAAGGTATGGGAATCGGACTACCGCAGCTTCGACGGATAACCTAGAGTTTGGGCAGGTCAGGATCGATGATAAGTTGTGCCGTATCCGCGTAAAGGGTGTGGAAGTTAAGCTTAAAGCATTAGAGTATAAACTACTCTGTTATTTAGCGAATAATCGAAATCGAGTGGTGACCAAAGATGAACTATTCCAAAATGTATGGGAGGATTCCTTCACAGGGGATGGAACGCTTAATGTTCACATTCGGCATCTACGCGAAAAAATCGAAGTAAATCCGAATGAGCCGCAATATATCAAAACCGTATGGGGCAAAGGCTATTTACTAGAGGATAATGGGGTATGAAAGTAAGATGGATCTACCTTACGCTACTTGCGATTTTTCTTGCCGGCTTTATCTTATCTTTTCTCGTCATTGAGACGAAGGTAGATACGGATGTGGACATGGTTACGGTTAATGAGATTGTTAAGACATTTGAAAGACGGAACGGGCATATGGAACAAGGGGACTTTAATGCCATTAAACAACCATTTATCATTCTGGGTGATGGAGGGACCGTTCTTTTTGAAACGTCGCCAGGATTATTCACTTCCATCCATGATGCCATTAAGCATCGAAGTGTGATGATCGATCTTACCTTACAAGGCGCTTATGCGGGGAAACTTCTTATTCCTAATGATACGAATCAAGTCATTCAGCAAATGAAAGAAAGACTTGCAGTTGTCATCATCACAACGTTTAGCATACTAACCTTGCTATGTATCTTATACGCAATCTTTTTGCATAAGACGGTTTTTCAACCATTCAAACAATTGCAGCGTTTTGCTAAGCACATCGCAAGAGGGAACTTAGATATTCCTTTGAAAATGAATAAAAACAACCCTTTTGGAGCCTTCACGGAGAGTTTCGATATCATGCGTGAAGAGTTGGCGGCTGCACGTCAGAGTGAGTATGCAGCAAATCGGAGTAAGAAAGAGCTCGTCGCGAGTTTAAGTCATGACATTAAGACGCCAGTGGCTACGATAAAAGCTGTGAGTGAATTAATGCTGATTCGAGCGAGCGAAGATAAAGAGGTCAAGCAGTTAAACATGATTTACTCCAAAGCAGAGCAGATTAATCTTTTAATAACGGATATGTTTCATGCGACTTTAGAAGAATTGGAAGAATTAAAAGTTACAGTAGCTGAGGAATTAAGTGATGTCTTAAACGGTATGATTGCAAGTGTAAATTATGATGACAAAATTAGCTATGTTAACATTCCCTCCTGTATGATTCTAACGGATGTCACGCGTCTGCAGCAGGTGTTCGACAATATCTTGAGCAATGCTTACAAGTATGCGGGTACTGCAGTTCAGATTACTTCCCATATTCAAGATGATTACTTAGAGATTCATATTATGGATTATGGAAAAGGGATCAATAAGGACGAATTACCGCTCTTATTTAATAAGTTTTATCGAGGCGGAAACGTAGATGGGCAGATGGGTTCGGGTCTTGGGCTCTACATTTCTCAATATTTAATGCAGAAGATGCAAGGTGATATAGCGTGTTACAACCGTCAAGATGGTTTTACCGTTGCACTAAGAATTAAACTTGCTTAAATGATTTAAGGTTTGGTTAAGGATTGAACAAAGATTAAATAAGAATTGATTTTGTATGATAAGACTGTAATCGATATTACAGTTTTTTTTTTTATGATCAATCCTAAAGGTGGTTAATGATATGGCGAACGCTTTGCTGCGAACAGAGAAATTATGCAAAACTTTTTCAAGTGGTGGGAATCAACAGCATGTGCTGAAAAATCTGGATATCAGTCTCATGGAAGGCGACTTCACGGTTATTATGGGGAGCTCAGGTTCAGGAAAATCTACGCTGCTCTATGCGATAAGTGGTATGGACAAGCCCACACTAGGCTCCATTTATTTTGAGCAAGAAGATATTTCAAAGCTTAATAGCGATCAGCTTGCGATTTTTAGAAGAAATAATTGCGGATTTGTCTTTCAACAAATTTATTTATTAGACAATATGAGTGTGCTGGATAATACGCTGGTAAGCGGTTTACTTGTAAGCAAGAACAAACGCGCTATCATTGCAAAAGCAAAGCAGCTGCTTATGCAGGTCGGATTAAATGAAACGTCATGGGGGAAATTCCCTTCTCAGCTTTCGGGTGGTGAAGCGCAGCGAGCAGGAATTGTACGTGCACTTATTAATAGCCCTAAAATTGTGTTTGCAGATGAGCCGACTGGAGCGCTGAACTCCGCTTCAAGTGACAGTGTACTAGAGATTATGACTGAGGTGAATCAGAATGGGCAGAGCATTGTGATGGTTACCCATGATATGAAGACAGCTCTGCGCGGTAATCGTATTCTTTACCTACGTGATGGCGTGATATGCGGCGATCTCAGATTAGGTGATTATAGCAAAGAACATAATCAAAAACGGCATGAGAAGCTAACGACCTTCCTCACTGAAATGGGGTGGTAAGATGAAAATCTTTAATCTCGCCCTTGCTAATATTAAAAAAGGAAAGAGTGCCGCAATCTCTTTATTTATTTTAATCACCATTGCTGCACTGCTGCTTAATGTCGGTCTATTGGTTATTACCAAAATGAATACGTTCTATGATGATAAGGTCAAAGAATTACATGATCCGCATATCAGCATCATTATGAGCAATGCTAATTATAAACAAGTTTACAGTGATTTTTTGAAAAAACATGCTGATGTAAAAGAGTTCGAGACAGAAAACGTTACTTTAATGCCAACTACAAAATTTCGTTATGGCAATAGTGACATGGATAGCGCTGCTGTGATATTAGATGCAGATCGTAAGCCTAACTTTTCACCGTTTAAGTTAATTGAGAAACTTGACGGGATACAGAAGAATGATATTTATGTACCCTTAAGTTTTAAGTCTAGCGGAGGTTACCAATTAGGTGATACCTTTACCATGACTTATCAAGAGAAAGCGTATTCTTATCGAATCGCAGGCTTTTTTGAAGTCACGATGATGGGCACGAACAATATGGGAATCATTAAATATATGCTGCCATCAGCTGCTTACAAGGAATTGTCCAATCAACTAGGGGAAGAAGCAAAAGGGACGATGATGTCCGCAGCACTTATGGACTCGAAAAAGTCAACCGCTTTGCTGAATGCTTACAACAAACAATTCCCGCAATTTAGTCAATCAGCTGCAGCTCCAACTTATTATGAGGGGAATATTGAGTTTACGAAAGATGCCAATGGTATTACGATTAATATTGTGGCTATGATTCTAGTTGCGTTTGCAGCAGTTGTTCTGCTTGTTTCTCTGATTGTTATCAAGTTCCGTGTGACAGATAGTATCAATGATGCTATCGTGAATATTGGTATCCTGAAAGCGATCGGATATACAAGTAGACAAATTGTTTATTCCATTAATTTACAGTTTACTTTAATTACGATTGTTGCAGGCATGACGGGCGCATCGATTTCCTACCTGCTCATTCCTATATTCGGGGGAATCATCTCATCAATGTGTGGTTTGCTGTGGATAAGCCACTTCAATCTAGCAGTAAACTCGATTAGCATTATGATCGTTGTTATTTTAGTGCCGGTTGTTACGATGCTTTCTTCTCTGCAAATCAGAAAACTACACCCTGTGACAGCACTAAGAGGTGGGCTCATGACACACAATTTTAAAAAGAATTTTTTCCCGCTTGAGAAGTCAAAGGGTGCACTGCAACTCTTGCTTGCTTGCAAAACGGTCATGATGAATCGCAAGCAGAATATGATGATTATGGCGATTATTACGGCAATTACATTCACATCCGTGTTTGCGATTGTCCTGTATTACAATGTGGCCATAGACAACAAGGCGTTTGTTCATCTCGTTGGTGCAGAGACATCCAATGTCGCGATATTATCTAAAACAGAATCAGACAATAAAAAAGTGATAGAGCATCTCAAACAATTGGATTATGTCCAAAAAACATCGATGCTGGATATGATTGGAACCAAGGTCGAGGAGCAGAAGGTTTACTCCTATATCTCGGATGATTTTAGCAAGCTGGACAATCAGACTGTCTATGAAGGTCGGTATCCACAATATGATAATGAAATTGCTGTCTCTTGGGTAGTAGCTAAACAGCTGGGAAAAAAGATCGGTGACACCGTGAAAGTGGGGGTTGGTGAAACCTCTTACCCGTACTTAATTACTGGGCTGAGTCAATCGATAGGCAATATGGGGCAGGCCGCCTATTTTACTTTGCCTGGAATCCAGCATATTATTCCGGATTATAAACACCTTTCGACCAAAATATATTTAAAAGGTATGGATAATCAGAGCTTTATCCGTGATATGAAAGCACAATATGGACAAACGATCGAAGAAATCACTGATATCGATGAGGCGATCAGTAGTCAGAGCAGTGTATACATTTCGGCTGTATTTGCAGTCATGGTCATGATTCTTGCGATAACAGTGCTCGTTGTTGTGCTTCTCCTTTATCTCGTGATTAAGACCATGATTCTCAAGCGCAAGAGGGAATTTGGGATACTAAAAGCGATTGGATACACCACACTTCAACTTATGAATCAAATCGCATTAAGTTTTGTTCCTATTGTGATTATTGGGGTTGTGATCGGTGGGGTACTCGGCTATTTCTTTACGAACTTCATGCTTACATTGTTGCTCTCTGGAATGGGCAGTCATAGCGTGAATTTTATTGTAAAAGCGCCATCGATCGTCATTCTCTGTATTAGTATCGTGGTAATGGCCTATATCGTATCGATGCTGGTAGCACGAAGAATTAAGCGAATTTCAGCTTATGGGTTGATTACCGAGTAGATGAATAGAATTGTAGTTGAAACGAAGTAAGCAAGGTTATCCTTTTTTAGGATCACCTTGCTTTTTTGCCTGCACGTTATAAATTTGGAGCTTAATTAAAGCAACCAGGAAACATACCTGTCGAAATCGCGATACGATTCCAGCAGTTGATTGTGTTGATCGCCATAATTAGGGTCATATATTCTTCATCTGTAAAATGTTCCTTCACTTTCTCGTACAGACTTTGCGGAACGCCATTATTCGCTATTTGGGTTACAGCTTCCGTTAGTTCGAGGACAACTCTTTCTTTTTCCGAGTAGAAAGGAACTTCTCTCCACACGCTGATCAGATGAACGCGTTGTTCGGTTTCCCCCATCTTTCTCAGATCGGCCATATGCATGTCTAGGCAGAATGCGCAGCCGTTAATTTGCGATGCACGGATCTTAATAAATTCATAAAGGACGGGATCGAGCCCAGTAGATTTAATGAAGCTTTCCATCTTGATCATGGTTTTGTAAGCTTCCGGACTTGTTTGTTGGTGATTGAATCTGATTTGCATCTTGTATACCTCCAGTTAGGAATGATTTATTTTTCGTTATCTAAGACAACACAGAGGTTATATTTGTGACATGTGTTAACTTTTCAGGATTAACGATGAAATAAACGGCATTAATCCTCTGATTGTCAGGGGCGTATCCAAAGCAAATGGCTTTTGGCGGCATGTCAGGGCGTGTTATCAAAATGCCTCTTTGACCACCGATCCACACTAGACGGATATCCCCTTGTAAACTACCCTTCGTACTGACACCTTCTAAGAAGGCACTTACGCGCTCTCTGCCCAAAATCGGGAATATTGCTGCACGCACTTTACCTCCACCATCACTAAGCAGAACCGCATCTTCTGTTAATAACTGAATGAAAGGCTCGAATCGACCGGATTCCACTGCTTTGGCAAAAGCCTGAACGAATGGATCGGCATTTTCATAAGCTGTTTCATGGGGAAGATCGGAACCGAGTTTGGCTTTGGCACGACTGTATATTTTCCGGCAAGCAGCTTCGGTTTTGTGGAGCATTTCAGCAATTTCAGGATATTCAAATCCAAGCGATTCCCTTAATACAAAGACAGCTCGTTCCAAGGGTGTAAGCTTCTGCATGAGTACCAGCAGCGCATAACCGAAGATTTCCTGACGAATCAGATACGCAGAAGGCTCTTCATCTCCAAGAGATATGACTGGCTCGGGAAGCCAGGGTCCGGTGTAGAGTTCCCTTTTGCGCTGGGCGGATTTTATTCGGTTTAAGGAATGGTTTGTGATCATTTTGACTAAATAAGCTTTCGGGTGGGTAATAGATTCAAGCTCAACATCACGTAAGGAGACGAAGATGTCCTGTAAGGCATCTTCTGCTTCTGTATAAGAACCGAGCAGCTTGTAAGCGACAGAGAGTAATAGTTGTTTATAAGTCCGATATAGCGTTTCGAGATCCATGGGATTGTGTACACCCTCCATTTTTTATATTTATGATTATACAATGATTTTCAATCCTTATTCACAAATAAGAAATAACACTAATAGTGAATTATTGTATAATAGTCAGATTCAATAAACAAAGAACATTGAAAATACTGACATACTAGGTGATGACATGACAACGGTGTTAGAAATGAAAGACTTAGAACGATATACGGAGAATGTGCTGGTTTTTCCAGCTTTTAATATAAAGGTAGCGCGGCATGATGTAGTTGCGCTTTATTCGAGTATGAATGTGCGTCATACGCTGATTTCGATGCTGCTTGGAAGTTTACCCATCTCCAGTGGGGAGATTCGGGTGAACGATGTCGTACTTGCCGGTAATCGGAAGGATTATGCATCGCAGATTGGTTTTTTACGATTAGAAGAAGGGCTTTATGAAAGGCTTACCGTTAAAGAGAATTTTAATTACTATAAAGGGCTGTATGATTCTGATTTGAAAATAGAAGAGGTGCTCCGCACGGTTAAGTTAGAGCATAAAGTGAAAGTACGCGTAGCAAAGCTAAACCCTTCAGAGAAAAGAAGAGTGCAGTATGCACGGTTGCTGTTCCAAAATCCGATGCTTTTCGTATTGGAGGAACCCGATCAGAATGTCGACAACGAAACAAAGTTTGTTTTACAAAAATTGCTTCAAACTTTAGCTATGAGCGGGAAAGCGTTGTTAGTGTTGACTGGCAATATGGAGTCAGCTATTAGCGTGACAAGCCAAGTATACCGATTAGATGAAAAAGGACTAAAGGCATTCGAGGTGCAAGAGCCGGAAGAAGATGCTCCACCACTACAGCCTGAGCCAAATTCTAGAGATGTTGAACTCGGGGAAGAGGAAGATTCAGATGCAGAACAAGTCATTCCGTTCGTTCGATTCGAAAAGATACCAACCAAGATGAATGACAAGATCATTTTATTTAATCCACCTGAGATCGATTATATAGAAAGTAACGACGGACAAACCAATCTTTGTGTCAATGGAGAATCGTATCCGACGACTTTCAAAATTAATGAGTTGGAGGAGAGATTACAGACCTACGGATTTTTCCGCTGCCATCGTTCGTACATTGTGAATCTGCAAAAGGTAAGAGAAGTAGTGACCTTTACACGCAATAGTTACAGTCTAGTTCTTGATGACCGATCGAGGTCTACGGTTCCTCTATCTAAGACGAAAATGGCGGAATTAAAGGAAATGATGGGTATGAAATAAGCTCCATTCACCCCTCGAAATGCTCCAAACCCCCTTGTTTATGCTCCTTTCACCGGGATTATAATGCGGACTTTCCTGATCTGGTCTAGGATTAGGGTATAGCAAAAAACATGGCGGAGGCGAAGAGCACGATGGAAAACATCATCGAAGTGAACGGCTTAGAAAAATCATTTTCAACATCTAAAGCATTAAAAAATGTATCCTTTCAAGTTAAGAAGGGTGAGATATTCGGATTCCTTGGACCGAGCGGATCAGGTAAAACAACTACGATTAAAATATTAACGGCGCAATTAAAACCGACATCAGGAACGGCATACGTATTCGGAGTACCGACTGAAAAGTTGCAAGATCCGAAGTATCGTAAAAAAATCGGAATCATTACAGATAACACTTCGCTATATGGACGTTTATCGGTTTACGATAATTTGAAGATGTATTGTGATTTATATGATGTACCGGAAACAAGAATTAATGAAGTTCTACAGATGGTCAATTTAACAAAAGAGAGCAAGAAGATCATCTCGAAATTATCGAAAGGGATGCTGCAAAGAATCATCTTGGCACGTGCTTTCTTGCATGAACCCGAGTTATTATTCCTGGATGAGCCGACATCGGCACTTGATCCTGTGAACACAAAACATATCTATGAAGGATTACTACAGTTAAGAGAGAAGGGTACGACGATCTTCTTAACGACACATGATATGAATGAAGCAGAGACGCTGTGTGATCGGGTGGCATTCCTGAATAATGGAGAGATTCAATTGCTAGATTCTCCGAAAAAGCTGCGTCAAGAACGCGCTGATGCGACGATTACGGTCGAATTAGTTGATGGTACGGAAGTGGTTATACCCAAAGGACCTGCCGGGGCTGAGCAATTGTTCCAATATATGAGTTCGGATCAAGTTGTATCTGTGGAATCGAATCATCCAACGCTAGGTGACATATTTGTAGAGGTAACAGGGAGGAAATTATCATGATGACATTCTCAATGAAACGCGTTAACGCGATCTTAAAGAAAGACTATAAAGATATATCCAGAAACATGTTTGTCAGTTCAACACTGTTCTTTCCATTAATATTGGCCGCTTTATATGGTCGCATGGGTGTGGAGACAATAGCCGAGCATTACATGGTCATTAATCTAGGCTTTATCCTTATTGGAACTTACTTTCAATCGGCACTCATTGCGGAAGAAAAAGAAAAGAACACCCTTCGAGGGCTTATGCTATCACCGGCTACAACGTTTGAAATCTTTTGCGGTAAAAGCTTGTTAAGCTTCATTGCGGCTGCACTAGTTGTTGTGATTTCGATCTTCTTAACGGGTTATCAACCGAATAATGTCTTGCTCGTTGGTATTGCGTTGTTCTTGTCTTCGATTTTCTATATCGGGGTAGGCTCATTGATTGGATTGTTAACCAAATCGGTCATGGAAGCATCCGTAGCGATTTTACCAGTTATAGGGATATTCAGTTTCGGTACATTCTTAATGCCAATAATTGATTACAATCCATCTCTAGCATTTGTAAAACTCATGCCGAATTTGCAGCTGATTGAATTGGCTAATCAAGTTCAAGATGGAGCAGGCTTCCTAGAAGTAGGTTCTAAACTTGGTGTCATTTTACTATGGGCAATCGTTATTCACTTGTTAGCTGCATACGTGTTCAAGAAGCGTATGGTAGATGAATAGAAAGTGATGATACGAAGACACAACCACAAAGGTTGTGTTTTTTGTCGTTTTTTGACTTGTCATATGACAAAAGTGATGACAATGCTCACTATTTTGACAGCAAACAATCCCTTAGGATTAAAGTTGATCATATGAAAGCTAGCTGATCTTCCAGCTCCTCAATAAAAGAGTACCCATTCAGAAACCAGACAACTCTTCGGACGTCTGGTTTCTTTTTCAATCTAATTGTTCGGAATGTTATAATAATTATATCTAAGGACGAATAAGGAGTTCTGTTGAATGATCGAGATAACAAGTTATCAAACGATAGATGTAATCAGTAAGAACGGAGAGATCGCGTACTATCGATTGCTGCGCTTGGAAGATCGATTAAGCGTGATTGCGAAGACAACTTGTGATGAATATCCAGGGGGAGCTATCATTGAAGCATTTCGATATGAGTATGACATGCTTACCAAGTTGGATGGTAGAGGAACGTTAGAAGTATACGGTTTTGAAATCGTTGGGAGTAGGCCCGTCATCTTCATGCAAGATATCGGAGGGAGTACCCTCGATCAAGTAGTACGCACGCATACAAACAATAGTGCATTAGGGTTACAATCCAAACTTAAAATTGCTGCAGCCGCAGCTGACAGTCTCATGCATATTCATCGTGCGGATATTAGGCTCAATGAAATTACCCCTTTTCAATTAATCGTTAATCTAGACACATCAGAAGTGAAGTTTGTCGATATTCGGATGTGTTCATCAGACACGTTTAAGTATCCTAGACACCAAGCAAGTAACCAATCTGATTATACTTTGCCATACATTTCACCGGAACAGACAGGACGAACAGGATTAACACCTGATTATCGTTCAGATTTTTACTCGCTGGGTGTTATTTTATATGAGTTGTTCGCTGGAAGTTTACCATTTGAAGTACAGGATGTTCTGGATATTGTCTATCACCATTTAGCCAGTAAGCCAGAACCTCTTCATCATAGATTGTCTTCTATCCCACTAGCAATCTCGAATATTATTGATAAATGCTTAGAAAAAATACCTGAAGATCGATACGCCAGTGCATTTGGCATCAAATCAGATTTAGAGGCATGTTTAGCTCAAATTCAGACTTCAGGTAGGATTGAATCGATTACTGTGGCAAGCAGTGATAGTCCAGAACATTTGATTATCCCCACACATTTTTACGGAAGAAGGTTAGAACAGCAAAAGTTACTAGATGCACTAGAGCGGGTATCGAATGGCATGGCTGAGACCGTACGAGTAATTGGTCATGGAGGAATGGGAAAGACGACTTTTATTCAATACACACTTCAGCAAGCAATCCCACAAGATGGACTCTATGCTACAGGAAAATGTGCAATTCAGCATGCGAAATTTCCTTATGATGTATGGATACAAGTGATTGAACAATTAATGAGTCAGATCTTGATGGAAAGTAAGCTGCAGATGGAAGTCTGGAAGCTTCGTGTATTAGAAGCATTAGATGGATATGGACAATTGCTAATTGAACTTGTTCCTAAGCTGGAATTGCTGATTGGGCCTCAAGTGGAGGTACAGTCATTGCCACCTTTTGAGGCCAAGCATCGACTACATCTACTTCTAAATCGATTTATCCAGTTATTTTTGCATCGAGACCGTCCATTCGTGTTGTTTTTTGATGATCTCCAATGGGCAGATGAGGCATCTCTTCAATATCTGACTTATCTTCTAGATGATAAAGGTACGAAGAATCTGCTCCTCATACTAGCCTATCGGGACGGTGAAATTGCACCTGATCATCCACTTCATCAATTTGAGAGCCACTTGATAAAGCGTAATTTACCGATAAATAGCATTCAACTGAAGAGCCTTGAAATCACAGACCTGAAGCAGTTATTAAGCGATGCAATGCGTAACAATCTCAGTGGAAATGATGAAATTGCCAAAATACTGCTTGATAAGACGGGAGGTAATCCGTTTTTCCTTAAGCAGCTTCTTCAGGATTTGATTGATCATAAGCAAGTGACATTTGAACAAACGAGCAGAATCTGGCAATGGGATATAGAGGGTATAGCAGAAATGAATCTCTCGGATAATGCGACGGGTTATATTGCGGATAAAATCAACTATTTCCCAAGTGAAATGAGGCGTGTTCTTGGCTATGCTGCATTTTTGGGGAGCCAATTTGATCTAGAAGCGCTTGTATCGATCACAGGGCTTTCCGTACTAGAGTTATCGGAAATGATAGCGGTTGCTATCGAGGAAAGATTGATACAGTCTATCAGCAAGGAGAATAGCACAAAGTATAAATTTTTACATGATCGAATCGAGCAAGCCGCTTATAGGCTTATTCCGGAGGCAGATCGTCCTGACATACACATGACAATTGGTTCTTATTTGACTCAACAATTGAAATCTGGTGAAAACAACACAAATCTTTTTCATGTCGTAAACCACTTGAATCAGGCATTGGCACGTATCCATCTTCCCGCTCAAAAAATGGAGCTAGCAGAGCTCAACCTCCAGGCAGCTTTGAAAGCAAAACAATCCACAGCTTATGAAACTTCACTTCGATACTTACGCGGAGCTACAGATCTGCTCGATGAAGCTAGTTGGGGTGAAGCTTACACAGTAACGTTTCAAATTTATCGCGAACGAGCAGAGGCCGAATATTTGTGTGCGCATTTTGCTGAAGCAAATGAATTGTTCCAATTGCTAATGAGTAAAGCAAGCTCCAATTTGGACAAGGCAATTGTCTGCAACATGATGATCCAATTCGAATCCAGTCAAGATAATTATCATGAAGTTATTGCCTTAGGTCGTCAGACACTAGAGTTGCTGGATATCCGCCATCAATTTGAACCGAGTACGTTTGAATTGACTCTTGCATGGCTCAAGCTCCGTCGGAAAATAAAGAAACATCCCATTGAGTCATTTTATCAAATGCAGCCCATGAAGGATGAAGCACGCAAGGTTGCCATGTCTGCACTCGTTCATGTGGGAAATGCATGCTATTTTATCAATCAAAAGGGTTGGGTTGCGAGTTCGATTACAATGATCGAAATGACACTTGAATATGGAATGACCCCAGAGGCATCGATTGGATTTATTGGATACGCGATGTTCTTGTACTTTCGCTTTCATCACTATGAAGAGACCTATAAATGGGGAATGCTTGCATGTCAGATATCGAAACCATACCCGCATTTATATGTCAAAACACTTTCCTCCTTCGCGCTGTGTTGTGACTGTTGGCGGCACGATAGACTCCATATGCTTCAGAATTTTAGTGAGCATGCTGGTAAAGTGGGCTTAGAGTCGGGGGATTTGTGGCATGGTAACCAGAGTGTGCTGATCAATAGCGGCATATTACTGCAATTTGGCCATTCGTTAGAGGACATTTATGATCGATTAATCGCACATTCCGGAGAGTTACTCCGGCACAATAATAGTCTCCATTGGAAGCAGGCGGTAATCTTAGCTGCACTTATTGCCCGATTGACAGGATATCGCGCACCGAATGATCCATTTGCAGCCACTGATGTTCATAGTGCGGAATTTGCAACTTCGGTGCATGGGGATCAGTTCCAGATCATTGAAGAGCTTGTTTGTGTTCTGGAATATTTGCCTGGCTATATATTCGGTCAATATACAGAAGCACATGAGGCTTTAAAGCGATCGGGAGTTATTTTGAATGCACGTACAGATCCTTTTGAGAATGTCGTCCAAATCATGTATGAGTCATTGGTAATGGCGCAGTTATATGCAGAAGCCTCGGCTGAAGATCAACATACTTATTGGATCACATTGAAAAAGAATCTGAAGATGATGAAGAAGCATGCCATGCGTTGCCCGGAACATTACTTGCACAAGTATTTCCTGCTTCAAGCTGAAATGGCTCGATTAGCAGGGAAGAACCCACACGCCGAACAGTTATATGAAAAGTCGATCGAAGCTGCGCGCAAGTATGTTCATATTCATGATTTGGCGATGGCAGCTGAATGTTTCGGCAGGTATGGTCTTGGGCAAGGTAAGGAACATCTTGCAAAAATTTATATGACAGAAGCCTATGAAGCTTATTTAGAGTGGGGAGCAAAGGCAAAAGCGGCCGATATGGAGCAAAAATACGGTCATTTATTGCACATCAGACGAGAATCAGCGTTAGAGCGGGTGGATTCACTCTCCCTTATTATGTCTACGCAAGCTTTGTCGGGAGAGGTAGAGATGAACCGTCTCCTACAAACTTTGATGCGAATTATGCTCCACAACGCAGGGGCAGAGTACGGCGCACTTATTTTTAATCATAATGAAAAATGGATGGTCGAAGCGCACGGAACTGTGGAGGAGCTCCATATTGAATCGGTACATCTCAAAGAGGATTCGGACTTGGTTCCAGCAGCTATTATCGGATATGCGGCAAGAACAAGGGAAGAAGTTGTGCTGCATGACGCAGCGAGGGTAGGTATGTTTGCAAGGAATTCTTTTGTTAGGGAAAAAGGACTTAAGTCGGTTCTTTGCTTACCAATTATGCACAAGAATCAACTCATTGGCTTGCTCTATATGGAAAATAAACTGGCGACTCGTGTTTTTACACCGCAGCGGTTAGAGGTGCTAAAGTTACTCGCTTCGCAATGTGCAATTTCAATTGAAAATGCGAAGTTGTATACAGGTATCCAGCATTTAAATAATAGTCTAGAAGATCAGGTTAAAGAAAGAACTCGAAGTTTGGAGTTATCGATGCGTGAGACGTCTGCAGCATTAGCCGAAGTTTCTGTTTATGAAGAGCGAAATCGGATTGCACAGGAAATCCATGATATCGTTGGACATACACTCACATCAACAATCCTTCAGATTGAAGCGGGCAGGCGATTGATGCAAAGGGATATGGAGGCTGCTTCCATAAGGCTAAAAGAGGCGCAGGACCTTGTACGGCATAGCCTTAATGAGATTCGAGGCTCCGTTCATATGTTAAAAGAGGATAAGTTCGCTGCGCTGACTCCCATGTTGCAACAATTAATTCGCGACACAGAGCGAAATACGGGGGCTGCCATCCACGCTCATATTCAAGATGTATCGGGGTTATCCAATGTTTGTAAGAAGACGATCTATCATGCGCTGCAAGAGGGGCTGACCAATGGAATTCGGCATGGCGGAAGTAAACAATTTCGTTTTACATTAGAGACAGTTGGATCAGACTTGCAGATCAGGCTTAAAGATCGTGGGAAAGGCGCTAGCGCAATTGTAATGGGATTTGGTTTGAAAGTTATGAAAGAACGTGTCGAACAAATAGGTGGAAGTTTATCGATTGAATGCTGGCCGGATCAAGGTTGTCATCTGAAAATTGATCTACCGTACCCAATGCGATTGTTAGGGGATAACTTATGAACAAAATTACAATTGTGATCGCAGATGATCAACTGTTGACTAGGGAAGGGCTTCGAACGATTCTGGATTTAGAAGATGACTTTGAAGTTATTGGTGTGGCGAAGAATGGGTTGGAAGCTTGTGAAATAGTTGAAGATCTCCATCCCGATTTGGTGTTGCTTGATATCCAGATGCCGATGATGAATGGGATTGCTGCACTGAAGCGCATGAAGATGAATTGTCCGAAGACGTTTATTCTCATCTTAACAACATTCATTGAAACCGACTATATTGTTGAGGGTATGGCAAGCGGGGCAAGTGGATACATGCTCAAGGACATGGATGGGGATAAAATGATCGCTTCCATTCGTGATGCCGTGTCGGGTCAGTATATTCTGCCTGCTGCTGTTGCGGCTAAGTTGGTGGAACGAATGAGTAGATTTTCAGAAGATCAAGGACAATGGCAGAGATCCAGCCTGGATAGAGTCAAGCTAACAGATCGAGAGCTGGAACTTGCACAGCTTATTCTTAGAGGACTGAACAATCGTGAAATTGCGGATACCCTCCATATTGCTGAAGGTACCGCTCGTAATTATATTAGTAATCTCTATAGCAAGTTAGAGGTTGTGGATCGTGCACAGGCCATTGTCCGATTGCAGGGCTTATCGTATTTTGGAACGTAGGGTTCTATGGCAGTAGCTGCATATGTAAAATGAGCTGCGAACCGTTTCTACCCATTGCACGAATACCCTTATCAATAAAACCCGTTTTCTGATATACAGTCTGGGCGGCAATGTTTCTCTGATTAACTGCTAAAATAATTTCATTTTTATCAGGGAAGTTTTGTTTAAGGAATTGAGGCAGCAGTTCTAAGGATTGCTTGGCTATCCCTTTTCCTTGGTAGGGTGTGTTGATAGAGTATGCTCTCAGTAGTAGTGCATCTCGATTATCACTATACATCTGAACACCTTCCCATCCATGCAGCACAAAAAAACCAGCAATTTGATCCTGATGGAAGATTACAATGGGGTGACGCTCATCATCCGTGTCGCATTTAGCGATGGCATCTAATGGCAGAGAGGTGTACTGAAGCTGCTCCTCTGCTAGGTAGTAGTTTTCTAATTGCTTTTTATTATGGGGTTCGTAGAACTTGAGTACGACTTGATCGGTTTCTTCAATGTTTCGCAGTTGGTTTGGCAATTTATATTTCTCCTTTTCGATAGGGTTTAAAGAGTAGATCTAAAATTTATGTTACAATATTTTGAAAATAACAGAAAGGAGGTTCCGCTATGAATAGATGTAGGAACAGATTTTCTATTCGCTCTATGCAAAGTCTAAAAGACGAACAACGGCGGTTGTTTGTATAGAGCTAGCTTTACCTCACCGCTAATATTTTTAGCATCATAAAAATAGTTGGTCATTTAGACTTTGCTACCTTAAAAAACTACACATTTTAAGGAGCGAAGCTAAGATGAAATACACAAATGCTGAAATTGTTTTACCGGAACAGTTACTTAAGGAAATTCAGAAATATGTGCATGGTGGATTGATTTATGTACCAAAAAGAGAAGGTTCCCGCACCAAATGGGGCGAAAAATCGGGTAGTAGGCAATACCTGGAACAACGAAATGCCGAAATCCGATACAGTTTCTCTACAGGTGCAAAGATTGATGAGCTGCAAGCACAATACTGTCTTTCTTATGATAGCATTAAAAAAATTGTTTACACCAAAACATAATTACTAAAAGTCACATTGGGAGCCTGTTCTGATGTGGCTTTTTTGTGTGCAATAAATGATTTAGATCATTTATTATCTATGTTCTGAACAGAGCCCTTCCTATAATGAAGTAAAAGGTGGGGATTATGATGAACACACAAATTACGAAAGTTAAAAAAGAACAAGGGGAACTATTCCTAAATTTATATCATTTATATTTATACGATTTATCTGAATATACGTCGGAAGATCCGAAAGAAAATGGGAAGTTTGATCTTACGAATACTTATTTATATTTGGAAAGAGAGGAACTGCATCCATTTTTAATTACGTATCATGACAAAATTGTTGGATTTATTCTGGTATGCACCCCTCCCTTTGTACCCAAGGGAATTGATTTTACCATTCAAGAATTGTTTATTTTAAAGAAATATAGAGGTTTGGGAATTGCTTCGATAGCAGTTGAGCATGTACTTGAAAAAGTGAAAGGGAATATAAGAGTGGATCAATTGAAAAATAACAAGACGGCAGTAGCCTTCTGGAAGAAGTATTACAACCGGCATCAGATCTTGTTTTCCGAGGAAGAAGAACGTATTGAGATCGATGGAATAGATGGATTTCATACACTCATCTCGCAGCAATTTAACAATATTCACAGCAGGGGGCTGTCTAATGAAAGTGAACATTCGCAATTACAATCCTAAAGATGCTAACGACATCGAAAAATTTAATTTTTATTCAAATTGTCCTATCAATATCATGCTGATTTCATTTCAGACAATATTTTTTGTGCAGAAATAGATAATCAAGTTCCTAAAAATTTGCTCAAAATCGCTTTGCACGATAAAATTAGATAGAAGTGCACATTTATTGTGGAAAGTGAGCTGGAATTATGGGACGTAAGTGGAACAATATTAAAGATAAGAAAGCATCGAAAGATAGCAACACAAGTAAGATCTATGCTAAATTCGGTAAGGAAATTTATGTAGCCGCGAAGCAAGGGGAACCGAATCCGGAATCCAACCAAGCTTTGAAGTTCGTTGTTGAACGTGCTAAAACATACAATGTACCAAGAGCGATCATCGATCGTGCGATTGAAAAAGCGAAGGGTGGTTCTGATGAGAACTACGACGAGCTTCGTTATGAGGGCTTTGGACCCAACGGTTCCATGGTAATTGTAGACGCTTTGACAAACAACGTGAACCGTACCGCATCTGAGGTGCGTGCTGCATTTAACAAGAATGGCGGCAGCCTTGGTGTAAGTGGTTCTGTAAACTATATGTTTGATCAGACAGCTGTTATCGGTATGGAAGGTAAAACAGCAGAAGAAGCGTTAGAAATTCTAATGAACGCAGATTTAGATGTTCGTGACATCTTGGAAGAAGACGATTCGGTTATTATTTATGCAGAGCCGGATCAGTTCGCTGCTGTTCAAGACGCTTTCAAACAAGAAGGAATCACCGAATTTACAGTTGCTGAAATTACAATGCTTCCACAAACATTCATTACACTTTCAGATGATGTACAAGCCCAATTTGATAAAATGATGGATGTACTGGAAGATCTGGAAGATGTGCAGCAAGTGTATCATAACGTGGAGTTTGAATAATTATTTGACTATAGCATGTGAGAAAGACACCTTTTGGAGGTGTCTTTTTTTCATCTTCACGATGACAATATATTTATTATTTTTCGAAAATATAGAAATCTTGTCGAAAATCCCTTAAAATATACGAGGTTAATAGGGTAATATTTCCTAGATGAACAAGATTAGGGGAGAGAGAATTGAGGAACAAGAGACAGCATAGAACACTGCCAAGATTACTAGCGGCTACTCTAGCATTATGTTTAGTGATGGGAGTTATTCATGTAGGAAGTGTGCGTGCAAGTTCTGTAAGTAAGGATATTGTTGATCCGTATCAAGTGTATACATATGAATTAATGTCCAAGCACATGGATCAACTTGCAGCGGCTTATCCAGCCTTAATTGAGGTTAAGTCGATTGGGAAGACAACATTTGGTCGTGAAATTATGGCGTTGAAGCTTGGAAAAGGAGACGCTACCGTCCTAATTGATGGATCGCAGCATGCGAGAGAATGGATGGGGACAAATCTGATCATGTATATGATCGACCGTTATACTTATGCTTATGAGCACAACATGAAGTACAACCATTATATCGTTCAACAACTGCTCAATAATTGCTCCATTTGGTTTGTGCCGATGGTAAATCCAGATGGTGTAACCCTGCAGCAGAAAGGTTTGGATGCTTTTCCAGCTGATTTCCATTCGTATCTGGTACAGATGAATGAGGGGAGCACGAATTTCAAACGTTGGAAAGCCAATGCAGAAGGAATCGATATTAATCGCCAATATCCTGCCATGTGGTCTAGCATTCGTAATGCTTCTAAGTATCCGATGTTCAAGAACTATAAAGGTTCTGAGCCTGCGGAGGCGGCGGAAGCACGCAGCATGATCCAATTTTCCAATGAGATCGATCCAGAAATTGCTTTTTCGTATCATACTTCAGGTGAAATTTTGTACTGGAATTTCTATACGGCATCCGAAAATCTATCACGCGATAAGAAGATGGCAGATGCGATCACTTATATGACTGGATACAGCCAAGTGAAGCCGGAGAAAGATCCTTCCGGTGGTGGCTTCACAGATTGGTTCATTGCGCAATTTGGTCGCCCTGGGTTTACTGCTGAGCTGGGGACTTACCAAGAGGAAACGGAGCTGCCTCTTTGGACTTTCAAGCAAATCTGGGAGCAGAACCAAGAAATTGGACTTTACATGGTGGAAGAAGGGTATAAGCTGTGGCGGGAGCGTTATCCAGTAGAAACGGCAAAAGAGAACATTCAATTACTAGATACAGCTAAATTATTTAATCGTCCGAATGAATCGTTTCCTGTTGGTGCTAAGATTAATAGTGGAAAAGTAACGGCTGACGCTCATATGGGTGAATGGTATCGAATCCAGACATGGCTCGGTCCAAAGTGGGTCAATCTCAAGTCTACACCGTACTTGAAAGGTCACAGTGAAAAAGTTACTGAGCGCGTTGTCCTAAAAGCAGAGACATCCTTATATCATTACCCCAATCAAGAGGGTAAAGGAAAGATTGCGGAGTTAAACCCACAATCCGTAGAAGCCATAGAGCGCTGGAACGATTGGATATTAATTAAGACATGGTTTGGAACGAGTTGGATTAAGGAGGAAAAATAATGCGATTCATGCGTCGTTGTCAATTCATTATCCTAGGTACTGCTTTGCTTATCAGCTCGCTACTAGCAGCGCCAATTCATGCAGAGGCAAAAGGGCAGGATACACCTACGATCTGCTTAGATCCTGGCCATCAGCTTTACGGCAATAACAATCTTGAGCCAGTAGCCCCGAACTCGAAGGAAAAGAAAGCGAAAGTGTCTTCAGGTACAAGAGGAGTTAAGACGAAGAAACCGGAATATGTTCTAACTTTAGAGGCTTCGCTGCTGCTGAAGGAAAAGCTAGAAGCTTTCGGTTATAAAGTTTACATGACCCGAGATACACATGATATCAATATTTCAAATGTGGATCGCGCTCAAATATGCAATAAGCTGCAAGTCGATCTGGCTGTACGTATACATGCCGATGGTGATAGTTCACCGAAGACAGAGGGAATCTCTCTACTCTATCCGGCACTGAGCCAGAATACGGAGTCAATCTTTACGCAGAGTAAAGAAGCGGCTGACATTATTCTTCAAGAAACAGTTGCTGCAACAGGGGCGGTATCAAGAGGTGTGATCCCAAGATCAGACCTTACAGGATTTAACTGGACGAAGGTACCTTCTGTTCTTGTGGAAATGGGGTTCATGACGAACCCAGAAGAAGACATGCGTTTATCCAATTCGGAATACTTGAATCAATTAACCGAAGGTATTGCGAAGGGAATTCATAACGTACTAGGCACATCAACGAATGATGCGATAAAAGACGAGCAGTTCGAAGCCTACTTGAAAGCTAGCACCCCGCTTTATGAACAATCAAATGGTAAAATGATGCGTACATCGCTTGCGCTATCCCCTCAACTCATAGAAATTACATCGACTAAAGGGAACTGGGGTAAAGTCAGCACATGGGTTGGTGAACGTTGGGTATCTCTTTCTCAATCGATAAGACCCGTTAAGTCTGTGAACAAACAGCTTGAACTGTCCGATCACACGCCGATGTATCGAGATCCTTCCGATAAAGTTCCAGCTGCACACCTGTCTTCACAAAAAGTGAATGCACGCTTGCAGTGGAATGAATGGTATCTAATTGACACCTGGTTGGGGGAAATGTGGGTAAAATAGAGATTATATGTTTTTTTTCATATTTTGAAGGAATTTGTAAAAATTTGTTGAATCTTTCTATAAAATGAATGAGAGTGAGTGATGATATTGGAATCATCGGCGAACATCAATGTAAATCTCAACATGGCGCAAGCGTATAGTGGAAAGTCTTATTTTGATGGTGGATTGCTTAGTTTAATCGGAGTAAATATTCTAGGAATTCTGGTGACATGTGTAACCTTAGGAATTTGTTATCCTTGGGCATTGGTTATGAATTACCGTTGGAAGATTGAACATACGGTTGTTGAAGGACGTAGATTAAAATTTGAAGGTACAGCTGTAGGACTATTCGGTAATTGGATTAAATGGTGGTTGTTATGCATTATTACCATTGGGATTTACTCATTTTGGTTGATCATTGCACTTGAAAAATGGAAGGCTAAACATACAACGTTTGAATAAAGACGATCTGATAAACAGGTAATAACCAGCTGCATGTAGCATATACCGCAGCTGGTTATTTTTTTATGCAGCAATTGTTTTGTTATCTTTGCGCGGCTTAGGTTTACCTGTGATAGAAAAGTAAGTCCACATCCGTAGAAGCTGTTCGATGGGTCCAACACGAAAACGGGTCAAATACAGTGGGCTGATGAAAAGTTGAACGGCATAAATAGACATCGCGAGCCCGCATCCTGCGAGTACCCCCAATTTCCCGAACCTACCAAAACCGTAGCCATAGAAAATTGTTGTACAGATGACGGTATGCATGAGGTAATTCGTTAGTGATAGCTTTCCAACTGCTTGGAATCGCATCAGCCAAGTTGAAGATTTTGTTCTTGAGAAGAGCCAGACAAATCCGAAAATGTAACCAAGGGCAAGTAGATTCCCACCGCACATCCCACCAATGCCACTCCACCAATAACCAGGGAGAATAAACTTCAATGATTTCAGTATAAGACCTGTTAGCAGAAAGATGAGCATTTTGAAACGATACGAGGCACGTTCATCTTCCAGTTTCTCGAACCATCGTTTCTTGGCAGCATACATCCCGAACAGAAACATCGGAGCACTCATGAATGGAGCGATGAAAAGTACGGTAACGAGCATATAGTTAGGCATGCCAAGAGGATCTTCGTTATTTCGAAAATGTTTAATTTCCTCATACGTACCTGTTCCGTTGACGATGATCGACTGTTTCACATAGGCTTCCATTCGAGTCTGCTCTGCTATCGCAGCCGGATCATTTTCTTCTTTAGGTGCGAGCCCCATTAAGCTGATTATTGAGAGTAATACAACCCCCCAAATAAGAATTGTTTTGGGTTTCCTTTTCATAAATAGAAGTAGAAAAAATCCCATAATGCCATAAAAAAATAAGATGTCGCCTTCCCATAAAAAATGAGAATGGAGTGCACCTATAGCAAGGAGTAAAAGAAACCGGCGAGATAAATAGCGCTTTGGCTTCAATCCTCGTGACTCTAGGCTTTCCATCATTTTGATCATGCCGTAACCGAACATAAATGTGAAAATCGGCATAAAGCTGCTCTCAATTAATACGGTTAGTAAATGGTGAAAGAGGGTATCGGGTTTAGAGATGCCGAAAAGCTCCATCTTCTCTTTTCCCCATAGACCATATTGGAATATCAGCATGTTGGCCATTAATATACCTAGTAAACTAAATCCCCTTAAACCATCGATCATACCATTTCGTTTGTTTTGTATACCCATGTTTTCTCACCTCAGCTTGATTGTAATCGCACAGGTTAAAGGGCTTCTAAACGTTATCTTAATGTTTCCTAAACATGAATCTTGCCTGTTTAGCTGGAGTTAAGAAAGATTTGGTAGAATAGATGTAGGTAGGATAGGCAGGGAGGGATAAGATGTATAACGCAAAAATATTACTGATCGACGATGAGAAATCCATCTTGCAAATGCTCGAAATGGTATTGCGCAAAGAAGGATTCAACCATATTTATACGGCAGGTACTGCGCAGGAGGCATTACGGCTTCTAAACAAATATGGAGCGGATATTGTTCTGCTTGATGTCATGCTTCCGGATCAAACCGGGTTCGAATTGTGTCCCAAAATCAGAGAGTTATCTGACGCTCATCTCATCTATATAACAGCCAGAACCTCGGATCTAGACGTGCTGACTGGTTTTGCGACAGGTGGAGATGATTATGTAACGAAACCGTTTAATCCTCTAGAGGTGGCGGCTCGAATTAAGGCGAGGCTGCGCAGAGGCATTGTGCCGACAATAGCTAGAAGAGTGGAGACTCCTATTCTGTACGACTTTGGACATTTTACAGTGAACGAAGAAGCGGGAGAGGTGTTGGTCGAAGATGAGCCCGTTTCTTGTCCTGCCCAGGTTTATCAATTGCTGCTCTATTTGTGCAAACATCCGAATATTGTTTTCTCTAAATCGCAGCTGTATGAGGCTGTTTGGGGCATTGATGGCGTTGGTGATGACAGCACGGTTATGGTGCATGTTCGCAAGATCCGTGAGCGTATTGAAACAGACCCAAGTGAGCCCAAATATTTGGTTACTGTTCGCGGGCTAGGTTATAAATTAATGAAGGAAAAGAACACATGAGCCGAATCCGAAGAAGGATAGCTGTTCATTTTACAGCACAATTTTTTTTCCTGTGGGTGTTTGTCGTGGTCACCTTACTTGCTGCCTCGCTCTTAATTCTTCAAAATTTAGTAAATAAGGATTTAAAAAAGACATTCCCAATTGGAGCCGTATCGAATATAGCAACGGAAACAATTTTTGAAGAAAATCGTGCAAAAGTACCAGCACGGTGGACGGATCAACTTAAAAAATCAGGTTGTTGGCTCCAAATCGTTGATGCGGAAGGTAAGGTTGTCTTTTCATCGAATGTGCCTGATGGATTGAAGACTTCCTATGGAGCGACGGAACTTCTTCAAATCGAGGAGAAGGGCCGAATGGGGTCGTTTCGGATCATGACCTATCTTGAAACAATGGATAAACCGTACTTTTATATGCTTGGCTTAGAGGATGAAGGCGTGGATAAGCTGGAAGATTGGTTCCAATCTTATGGAGAGAACGGAAGGATAAGTTCGCAATCCATGGTAACTCTAGAATCACAGATCAGAAAGTCCGAGCAATATATAGAGATTGTCGATTCAGAGGGTAAAGTCGTTCAATCGCTTGGAGCTGCAAAGCGCCAAGAACCTTATCGTCCACTTGAGCTCATCTCCATGCGCGTGGAGCCGGCCCTGCATATTTCCGATATTGCCGTTTATTTTGACAATCAGTCGGGAAACACCTGGATTTTGCATAATAGGAAGGAACAACGTGATGTAGCCAAACAGGCGATTCTAAATGATTTCATTCTAGGCTTAATATACTTAGGTGGAGGTTTGCTGCTGTTGACTCTTGCTTTCGCGACTTGGAACGGTTATCGCTACGGCCAGCCTTTGTTACTTTTTACTGACTGGTTTGAACGAATGGGGCAAGGTCATTATCACGAAGCATTGCCAGATAAAGATCGAAAAAAAGTATTTCGAAAAAATGGCAAACTTCGCATGCGCTATCGCTTATATAAAGAAGTCATTGACGGATTTTATGACATGGCAGCTAAACTAGAGACTTCCGAGAAGGAACGTGTTCGTCTGGAAAAGACAAGAGAAGAGTGGATGACTGGCATATCCCATGATCTTCGAACACCACTTGCGACGATACAAGGTTACGGGCATTTGCTGGAAAGCGGTCAATTTACCTTTACGGAAAAGGAATTAAAGGAAATGGGGAGTATGATTCGAGGAAAAGGCGATTATATGGTGGAATTGCTGCAAGACTTCTCCCTAACGTTTCAATTAAAAAATAATACGGTCCAAATGCAAGAAAGCATTGAACTGAATGAATTCGTTCGACGCGCTGTTCTCCGATATGTGAACGATGCAACCATTCAGCAGGTAGATTTTATATTTGAAGAGTATGAAGATGATTTGTTTGTGAAGGCCAATACCCATTGGTTTCGTCGGATGCTGGACAATCTGATTATGAATGCAGTTAAGCATAATCCGGCCGGCACACAAATTATTGTAAGGACCGAAGTGGAAGTGAGCCATGCGGTTATATACGTCGAAGACAACGGAATTGGAATGGATGAGGAGACGAAGCGTAACTTGTTCGAACGCTACTATCGTGGAACCAATACAGAAGAAGGTATTGACGGTGCTGGACTGGGTATGAGTATTGCCAAGGCAATCGTCGACGCTCATCAGGGCGTGATCCAAGTGATATCCGGCGTAGGTTCAGGTACCAAAATTATTTTGAAATTTCCACGATTATTAGATTAGACCTAACAATAGATACAATTGATAAGATTGCATTCCGATATAAGTAATGGGGTGACAAAATTGATACGGGCGATGTTAGTAGACGATGAAAATTTAGCGTTGATGCAGCTTGGGAAGTTGTTGCAGGAAATACCAGACATAGAGGTAATCGGGTCTTATATGGATTCCTCTTTAGCGATAGATGAGGTAAGTAGATTGCAGCCAGATGTCGTGTTTCTCGATATTCATATGCCGGGTATCTATGGTTTACAGGCGGCTGAGTTGATCCAAGAAACTTATCCTGCTGTCAAAATCGTGTTTGTCACGGCCTTTGACGAGTATGCAGTTCAAGCTTTTGATCTGTATGCGCTCGATTACGTGTTAAAGCCTATTCGAAGGGATCGGCTGACAAGAACCGTAGAACGTCTGAAGATGAGTATACTTAATAATCCGGAAGTACAAGAAGTTGCTCCACACTCGATCCTACTTAAATGTTTGCACACGATGCAAATTGAAATGTCAGGACATGAACCAGTAATTCTTAAATGGCGTACAGCTAAAGCTCAGGAGCTATTCGCTTATATGCTCCATCACCGAGGTCAACTTGTGCGTAAAGATGTCTTATTTGAATTACTCTGGCCGGATTATGACATTCCCAAAGCAACAACGCACCTATATACGACTATTTATCAGGTCAGACAAGCTTTGAAGCGAATCGGTGTGGATATACATATTCACAGTCTGAGCATGAAGGAAGGATACGTACTTGATGCAGCTCGTGTACGGCTCGATACCGAAGAGTGGGAACAGGCACTGAAGCAGTTGGATGGAGTAACAAGCGATAATATCCATGCGTATCAAAGGCTGCTAGAGATGTATTCGGGTGATTATTTATCCGACTGCGATTATTTATGGGCGGAACATGAGAGGCAGCGTTTAAGAAAGCTGTGGATACAGCATGCCTATTTGCTTGGTGAATATTATTTGGAGCAAGAGTTCTTGAACGAGTCGATGATGGTGTATCTGCGCGTGCAGCAGCAGGACCCTTATGAGGAAACATGTTATCTGGAACTGATGAGAGTTTATGATCAATTAGAGGACAAAGCAGCAGTCGAAGAGCAGTACGAACGTCTAGTCTTAGTCCTAAATGAACTAGATGTTACGCCAAGCCAGAAGACGATCGCTTGGTATGACAATTGGAAATTGTCCTCTTATGCATAGGCATCTACCTGAAATTTTGGGTAGTTGCTTTTTTTGTTCATTTTTTGTTCAGAAGCATTTGTTTTAATGAGGGTATGCAATTGGATTGAAAAAGGGAGTTGAACATAAATGGCTGCAGTCATGGTAGTAGACGATACCGCATTCATGCGGATGGTCATGCGCGATATATTGGAAGGTATGGGTATGAACGTTGTAGCTGAAGCCCGCAATGGGAAGGAAGCTGTGAATTTATATGACAAGTTAAAGCCCGATCTTGTGACAATGGACATTACAATGCCTGATATGGATGGAATTTCAGCGTTAAAAGAGATTAAGCGCAGCCATCCTGAGGCAAAGGTTATTATGTGCACAGCAATGGGACAAAAAGACATGCTTATTGACGCAATTTACAGCGGTGCAATGGATTTTTTGGTGAAGCCGCTTTCCAAAGACCGTGTTGAGCATGCCGTTCGCAAAGTGTTGAAGTAATAATTGCCTGGCTTAGTGCTTCGTATAGGCATCTGGCGTCTGGCCGACAATGGACTTAAAGTCCTTAATGAAATGCGATTGATCGTAATAGCCAAGTTCGGTTGCGAGCTGGAGGAAATCGGGACGGGAGCTGCGATCTATCGATTCTGCCGCATTTTGCAAGCGATACAGCTTGATGACCCATTTCGGACTTACACCCACATATTGGTTAAAAATGCGCTGAAGTGATCTCTTGTTCATTTGAAAAAGTTCGCATAGCTGGTCTACTTTTGTGATGTCCAGATCTTCATGAATTCGTTCTACCATTTTATCAATCATAGCGGTTGTGGGATCAGGGTGCGGAAGGTGACGGCGGAGTAAATCTTCGACAAGGTTGATCTGAGCATGATCAGATTCCTGGGAAAAGAGAGTCGCTTCAAATTTAGCAGCATCCACATGAAACACATCTGTTAGCATGATTGAACGATTCGTTAGACGGGAGACAGGCCATTTTACAAAAGGATAAAAGCCTCCGGGTTTAAACTTCACGCCGAATGCGCTTGCTTTTCCTTGGAGAAGCTTTGCGTTTTTTTGTTTAGCAAGGCCATAAAAAGCAGAATGATGGGGCTCAAATATGAGATTCACACAAGGATTTGGCACGGAATATTGGAGATAGGGTTCTTGTCCTCGTAAATCCCATTTCACGATCCAATAATGCTTGACGAAAGGACTTAAATCCTCAGATGGAGCATGACGCGTGAGTGAGAATTTTTGTGTACTCGTTTGCAGGTTAAGGATGCCCATACTCGGCATAGGGAAAGTTGGATTCATGATTAGTTCCTCCTATTCGATTGAAAAGATGAAACGTTGTCGCGTTTTTACAAGACTCCAATAAAAATGGAAGATAAACTAATAGTAGCACATCACAATCATGTATTTGAATATCGAAGGAGCCGAGGACATGAAAGAAATGAACTTGAAATATGAATTTTATATCAATGCCAAACCAGAAGTCGTATGGGATGCGCTCGTTACACCGGAAGGAACGCGTAAACTCTTTTTTGGATGCGATCTGGAATCTACATTTGAAGCAGGTGCGCCTTATCAATATGTAGGCCCAGGTAATGATGGAGATCAGACAGTTCATGTCTACGGGACGATTTTGGCATTTGAGCCGAATAAGTTGTTCAGTTGTGTTGAGCATCCTGGACCGTCATATTACCCGAATCATGCAGAATTAGAGTCGCGGATTACAATGACACTTGAGGAAGTGGGGAGCTGTACCAAGTTCACCCTGATTAACGATCAATTCACAGAGAATCACCCTTCCTTCGAAAATACCGAGAAAAGCTGGTGGATGATCCTCAGCAACATCAAGACCTATGCAGAGACGGGTAAGACCATTGATTTTGGTTGGTAAAATAGATGATGAGCTCGCCCTTCATTTGAGGGCGTTTTTTTTGTTAAAGTACCAGTATTATTTTACCAGTATCCTATGAATACGCTTCCTATTTACTTTTAAAAAGTGGAGTGCTACAATTAGTTCAACCGGTTGCACAATACTATGCAAACGGTTGCGCAACAAAGAACAACCGGTTGCACAAACTCGAAGTTAGAATAACTTGGAAGAGGAGGCGCTTCGCATCGAGCCGAAAAATACGACCCTTTCGACGATCGCTGAACTCGCTGGGGTTTCAAAATCCACGGTATCTCGAGTACTCTCGGATCACCCGCGAATTAGTCAGAAGACGAAAGATAAGATTTATCAAATCATTAAAGAATTAGGCTATCACCCGAACGAAGTAGCAAGAAGTTTGGCGAATAAATCGACCAAGACGATCGGGATCGTGATGCCGATTCAGAATGCGGAGGCTTTTTATGCAGGTTCTTTCTTTCAAGAGTCTCTTCGGGGAATATGTACGATAGCCAGTGAAAGCGGTTACGATATTCTAATATCTACCAATAAAGTATCTGAAGTGGATGCTATCGGTCGATACATCAATGGCAAGAAGGTTGATGGGATTATCCTCATGCGTTCGAAGGTAAAGGATGAAGGGATTGAGTATTTACGCAAAACCCACTTCCCGTACGTGTTAATCGGTAGTTACGAAGATGAAACGGGTGTTTACAGTGTCGATAACGATAACTTTCAAGCATCCAAAGATTTAACTTCTTATTTAATCGCTAATGGAAAGCGAAGAATTGGTTTTATAGGTGGAACGACAAAATCTGTCGTGACGGTGAATCGTTTGAATGGCTATAAGAAAGCACTTAAGGAGCATCAGCTACCTATTAATGAAGCTTTCATTCTAACAGACAGTCTGTATACGGAAAATTCGATTTGTTTAAAGAGTATGTTTTCCTCACAGGATAAGCCTGACGCTCTTATTGTGCTGGATGATCAAGTCGGTGGCTTTGTTATCGAACAATTATCGGGTATGGGTATTCAAGTTCCAAGAGATGTGAGAATCGCTGGATTTAACAATAGCTCTTATTTCGTTAATGCGAGCCTATGTATCTCCAGTATTGAGATTCACGCAGAAGAGATTGGCTCCCGCGCATGTCAGATGCTGATCGATGTGATGAATAATAAACAAGTCGAACATAAAGTCATTGTTGATCACAAGTTGGTCAAAAGAGATTTTCCACAACCATGATAAATACTGTTAAACAGTGTTTATAGATATTTACGCAACTAGAGGAGGTCAAAGAAATGAAAAAAGGGATTGCGGTATTAGCAGCAAGTGCACTTGTAGTAGGGGCTTTAGCAGGTTGTACCAGTAAGGATGGGGAAAAGGCATCAGCAGAACAAACGGTAATTGATGTGTTTCAATTTAAGGTAGAATTTAAGGATCAATTCGAGAAAGTAGTTAAAGACTACGAGAATTTGCATCCAAACGTGAAAATCAACATCAGTACTGTAGGTGGCGGCGATGATTATGGTGCTGCACTGAAATCGAAGTTCGCTTCGGGCGCTGAACCAGCAATCTTTAACGTAGGTGGACCACAAGACGTTGCGGACTGGAAAGCTAAGCTCGCTGATCTATCCGATACCGAAGCTTCTAAGAAAGCATTAAAAGGAACACTGACAGGTGTATCCGTTGATAATAAAGTATATGGCCTTCCTTTTGCACAAGAAGGATATGGATTCCTTTACAATAAAGAAGTTTTCAAAAAAGCAGGCATTGATCCTAGCACAATCAAGTCCTATAAAGCTCTAGAAGATGCAGCGGTATTGATTGATTCCAAGAAAAAAGAATTGGGTCTTGATTCCGTTACAGCATTCCCTGCAAAAGAAACTTGGGTAACTGGTTTACACCTATCCAATCCGTTCTTAGCAGCTGAGTTTGATGGCGATGTATCCAAAACGTACCAAGCCAAAGAAATTCAATTCAAATATCAAGATGCTTTCAAGAAAGTTCTTGATTTACAACAAAAATATTCCGTTCAACCAACAGTGAGCTTGGACTACTCCAAACAAGTAGAAGAACTGTTCTCCAATGGTAAAGTGGCATTCATTCAACAAGGGAACTGGGTATATGGTTCCATTCAAGGTATCGATAAGGAGTTCGCTGCAAACAATGTAGGCATCTTGCCACTTCCAGTTGAAGGATACAAAGAAGACAGCATTCCAGTTGGCGTTCCTATGTACTGGGCTGTGAATGACAAGAAGAGCGATGCAGTGAAGAAAGAAAGTAAAGCATTCTTAGACTGGTTGTACACTTCTGATGCTGGTAAGAAAACTGTACTTGAAGATTTCAAATTCATTCCAGCTTACGATGGTTATGACACAGCTAAAATTTCCGATCCAATCTCCAAAGAAATCTACAAATATGCACAAGAAGGTAAAACAATTGGTTGGGTATTCATGGGTTACCCAAGTGCATGGGGTATGGACAAGCTAGGTGCAGATATTCAGCAATACGTAAGTGGTAAATTGACTTGGGATCAACTCATTCAAAATGCGAAGAATACTTGGAAAGCAGCTAGATAAAGCGACAGAGGTAGTAAATAAAGTGGCTTTGTAAGCCACTTTATTTATGACTCGATGAAGGAGGATATTTTATGAAAAGCAACAAAAATAGCCTTGCGTTCTGGCTATTCCTAGCCCCAACGATGGCTGCATTATTCATTGTTGTTATCGTTCCGTTACTATTTGGGTTGTACTATTCCTTTACAAACTGGAACGGTATTGAGTCGACTGAATTCGTAGGGCTTGGGAATTATGCCAAATTATTACATGATAAAGTATTCCTAAATTCATTATGGTTCACGACGAAGTTTTCACTTGCCTCCATCTTTTTTATTAATATCATTGGTCTTGGCTTAGCCCTAATCGTAACTTCAAAGATCAAATCCAAGAATATTTTAAGAACTGTATTTTTCATGCCAAACTTAATTGGTGGGCTCATTCTAGGTTTTATCTGGCAGTTCATCTTCATTAAAGTTTTCAGCGCTGTAGGTAGTGCGCTTGGTATAGAGTCTTTGCAGGGTTGGTTATCCACACCGACAACAAGTTTCTGGGGACTCGTTATTCTCATGAGCTGGCAAATGGCCGGTTACATCATGGTTATTTATGTCGCTTACTTGGAAAATGTACCGCAGGATCTAATTGAAGCAGCTGAAATTGATGGAGCGAATGCGTTCCAGAGATTCAAAGCGATCACATTCCCGCTCGTTGCACCTGCGTTTACAGTCAGCTTGTTCTTAACTTTATCTAACTCGTTCAAATTATATGATCAGAACTTGTCTTTAACAGGCGGGGGACCTTACAACTCAACTCAAATGGTTGCGATGAACATTTTTAAATCCGCGTTTGGGGAAAATCAAATGGCTTATTCGCAAGCAAAAGCGATTATCTTCTTCCTAATTGTTGCAGCGATTGCCCTGACTCAGGTTTATTACAACAAGAAGCGTGAGGTGGAGTTGTAATGAAAAGGAAACAACATTTATTAATTGAGATTCTAGGAATTTTACTCGGGTTACTTTGGTTATCACCTTTCTATTTAATGATTGTGAATTCACTTAAGACCAAGAAAGAAATTTTTACAGATACACTTGGATTACCGCAAGTTTGGACATTTGATAACTATACGAAAGCGGCTCAACAGCTCGATTTTTGGCACACTTTCTTAAACTCGGTATTAATTACAGTAGTTGGGGTATTGTTTATCGTCGTATTTGCTTCGATGTCTGCTTATGCCTTATCTAGAACGAAGACAAAGCTTAGCGGCGTTATTTTCTTAGTGTTTGTCGCGGCAATGTTGATTCCATTCCAATCCGTAATGATTCCACTTATTACGTTGTTTGGTAAAGTAGAAATGTTGAATAGAGTCGGTATCATTGTCATGTACCTTGGATTTGGATCAAGCTTGTCCATATTCCTCTACCATGGTTCATTGAGCTCGATTCCAATCACATTAGATGAAGCTGCCAAAATTGACGGTTGCAATAGTTTTCAAACATTCTGGAAAATTGTGTTCCCAATCCTGAAGCCGATTACGGTTACAGTTGGTATTTTGAATACGATCTGGATCTGGAATGACTATCTATTGCCGTCTTTAGTCATAAATCAAGAAGGAAAACAAACAATCCCTCTCAAAATGTTCTATTTCTTTGGTGAATATACGAAGCAATGGCACTTAGCGCTTGCAGGTCTAACACTAGGGATTATTCCAATTATTATTTTGTACTTCTTTGCGCAACGGCAAATTATTCAAGGCATTACTCAAGGATCGGTGAAGTAGGAGGAATTTAGGATGAACGAGAAGCGATTGTTTGATATTAATAGTTTTAAGCTATCGACAAGCACGCTCCATAAGAAAAATCGCAGACTTGCAGAAAGTTTAACGTCGATCGGTAACGGTTATATGGGAATGCGCGGGAACTTTGAAGAAACGTATTCAGGTGATTCCCATCAAGGAAGTTACATCGCGGGTGTATGGTTCCCCGATAAGACGAAGGTGGGCTGGTGGAAGAACGGCTATCCCGAGTATTTTGGTAAAGTAATTAACTCACTTAACTTTATCGGCATTGGGGTGCAAGTAGACGGGGGAGAAGTGGATCTTCATGTAGATGAAGTCCGCGACTTCCACCTGGAGCTTGATATGCAGACTGGCATTCTTAGCAGACAATTTATTGTGGTAAAAGGTAAGAAAGAGACGCTAATTAAAGTTGAGCGCTTCCTAAGCGTGGAACGTAAAGAAATTTGTGCGATCTCCTATACGGCAACACCGCTGAACTATGCTGGTGAAGTTACATTTACACCATACTTAGATGGAAATGTGCATAACGAAGATTCCAACTATGAAGAGACTTTCTGGTCGGAGATCGAACGTTCGTCGCAGTTGTTTGGTGGATCTTTGGTAACGAAAACCAAAGCAAATCCATTCGGAACACCGCAGTTTACAGTTGCTGCAAGCATGCATGTTGCTCCAACGAAAGAAGCTGAAATCGCTGCTACTGAGCGCGGAATGTTCGTAGCTAACTCTGTTCGTATGCAAGCAAACGAAGGCGAAACAGTCGGTATTCATAAATATATTAGCGTAACTTCATCTCGTGATTATGCAGAAAGTGAAGTACTTAAGGGATCTCAGCATATTCTTGATCAAGCCGTTCAAGCAGGGTATGAGTCACTCAAGCAAGCGCATGTTGAAAAATGGTTGGAAAGATGGGAAATCTCTGACGTTGAAATCGTAGGTGACGAAGAAGCGCAGCAAGGGATTCGTTATAACTTGTTCCAATTGTTCTCGACCTACTATGGTGAAGACTCTAGACTCAATATTGGTCCTAAAGGCTTTACAGGTGAAAAATACGGCGGAGCGACTTACTGGGATACAGAAGCTTATGCAGTTCCACTTTACTTATCTGTAGCAGGTAAAGAAGTGACTCGTAATCTACTCCTTTATCGCTATAACCAGCTCGAAGGCGCATATCACAATGCAAGACAACAAGGCTTGCAAGGTGCACTATATCCGATGGTTACATTCACAGGTGTAGAGTGCCATAACGAGTGGGAGATCACATTTGAAGAGATTCATCGTAATGCTGCAATGGTTTATGCGATTCATAACTATGTGAATTATACAGGGGATAAATCATACCTTGAACAGTTCGGTATTGAAGTTCTTGTTGGCGTCGCACGCTTCTGGGCGGATCGCGTACATTTCTCCAAGCGTAAGCAAATGTTCATGATTCATGGTGTAACAGGACCGAATGAGTATGAGAACAATGTGAACAACAACTGGTACACTAACTTTATGGCTAAATGGTGCTTGTCCTACACATTGAAGGTGATTGAAGATCTTCGTGCGGCAGGAGCAGTCAAGCATCTGGACACCCTTCAGGTTACGGAATCCGAACAAGTGAAGTGGCAGTCGATTACGGAGAAAATGTATCTGCCATATGATGAGGAATTAGATGTTTTCGTGCAGCATGACACGTTCTTGGATAAAGATCTGATGCCAGTTAGCGAGCTTGCTCCGGAGCAGCGTCCATTGAATCAAAAATGGTCTTGGGATCGCATCCTACGTTCATGCTTCATTAAGCAGGCCGATGTATTGCAAGGGATATACTTCTTCGGTGAGCAGTTCAGCCTGGAACAAAAACGCAAAAACTTTGCGTTCTATGAGCCAATGACGGTTCACGAATCGAGTCTTTCTCCATGTATTCACTCCGTACTAGCTGCTGAGCTTGGCATGGAAGAGAAAGCCGTAGAGATGTATAAACGTACAGCTAGATTAGATCTAGATAACTATAACAATGACACGGAAGACGGTCTGCACATCACTTCGATGACAGGCAGCTGGCTTGCAATCGTACAAGGATTTGCAGGTATGCGCACAAGCAATGAAACGTTGTCCTTTAAGCCGCTTTTACCAAAAGGCTGGGATAAATATTCATTCAAGATCAATTACCGCGATCGCTTGCTAAAAGTAACCGTCTCCCAAACCGAGACGCGCTTAGAATTGCTTCGTGGTGAAGCTCTAACCTTGAATTTGATGGACGAAAGTGTCCTGCTAGAGAAAGAAATTGTGAAATCGAACTAATTGAAGAAGTTATTAAAAAGTAAACGGAAGAGAAAGAGAGTGTTGGAGGAGCGTTAGCGTTCGCCTTTGAAATCGTAAATATACCACATAGTCAATTCAAAATTTACGAGTTCAACAGCGACCGGAAACACTCTCTTTATCTGTAGTGACCTCTTTTTACATCACTACCATTTAGGAGGTAACACATATGAAAGATTGGTGGAAAAGCTCAGTCGTCTATCAAATTTATCCAAGAAGTTTTAACGACTCCAACGGTGATGGCATGGGGGATATCCCTGGCATCATTGAGAAATTGGATTATCTCAAAGAACTCGGCATCGACGTCATCTGGCTAAGTCCAGTATTTGACTCCCCGCAAGATGATAACGGGTATGATATCCGCGATTATAAGCGTGTGTATGAGCAGTTCGGGACGAATGAAGATATGTTCGCAATGATCGATGAAGCGCATAAACGCGGCATTAAGATCGTCATGGACCTTGTTGTGAATCATACTTCAGATGAGCATCAGTGGTTTGTTGAGAGTCGCAAGAGTAAAGACAACCCGTATCGGGACTATTATATTTGGAAAGACGGTAAGGAAGACGGATCAGAGCCGAACAACTGGGGTTCCTACTTCAGCGGTTCCGCTTGGCAGTATGATGAAGAGACGGAGCAGTATTTCTTACATTATTTCTCCAAGAGACAACCGGATTTGAACTGGGAAAATGAACAACTCCGCAAGGATGTATGGGATCTCATGACATTCTGGATGGAAAAAGGGGTGGACGGCTGGCGACTGGATGTTATCAGTTCCATCTCCAAGTTCCAGGACTATCCGGATTATGACAAAGTCGAAGGTCATAAATACCTGATCGGCAAATACCATACAAACGGTCCGCGTTTGCATGAATTTTTGCAAGATATGAACCGCGAAGTGCTGTCGAAATTCGATTGCATGACCGTAGGTGAAGCACCAGGATCATCCCCAAGTGAAGCGAAACTGTTCACAGAACCATCGCGCAACGAGCTGAATATGATTTTCACGTTCGAGCATATGGATCTGGATACTGAGCAAGGAACGCCGAACGGCAAGTGGGCGATGAGAGATATGAACCTGGTAGAGCTAAAAGCGAATCTGACAAAGTGGCAGACAGAGCTTGAAGTTGGTGGTTGGAACAGCTTGTACTGGAACAATCATGATCAGCCGCGTATCGTATCCCGCTGGGGTAATGATGGGGAGCACCGTGTTGTAAGTGCGAAGATGCTAGGTACCGTTCTACACTTCTTGAAGGGCACGCCTTATATCTACCAAGGGGAAGAGATTGGTATGGTGAACTGCGCGTATGCCATTGAAGAATATGACGATATCGAGATTCGTAATGCATATCGCGAGCTTGTGCAGGAGAATGGCACGCTCACACACGAGCAATTCTTGAAGGCTGTTCATTACAAAGGACGGGATAACGCTCGTACACCGATGCAATGGGATGCGAGTGAACACGCTGGCTTTACGTCAGGTACACCTTGGCTTAAGGTGAATCCGAGTTATGAGGAAATCAACGTAAGTGCGGCGCTGCAAGATCCGAATTCTGTTTTCTATCACTATCAGAAATTAATTCAACTGCGCAAACAAGTTCCAATCGTTGTTCATGGCAAATATGCGCTGATTCTTGAAGATCACCCAGAAATTTTCGCATATACACGCGAATATGAAGGCAAACGTCTACTTGTAGTAGCGAACTTCTATGGCAATACGCCATCGGTTGATCTACCTGAGCATGTACAAGGTGCAAATTGGACGCAGCTACTAAGCAATTATGAAGATAGTGCTGCCGCGCCAGAACAATTGCAATTAAGACCTTATGAAGCAGTCGTGTATCTGGAGGTATAACGCATGCGAACAACGAAAGCTGTCGTATTTGATTTAGATGGTGTCATTACAGACACGGCAAAGTACCACTACCTTGCATGGAAAAATATGGCTGATAAGCTCGGTATTCAGATCGATGAATCGTTCAATGAACAGCTCAAAGGCGTCTCTCGTATCGATTCACTCAAGCGAATACTCGCTCATGGCAATAAGCTGGATGCTTATTCGCCTGAAGAGATCGAACGATTAGCCAATGAAAAGAACGAAGAGTATAAAGTTCTTATTGAAGATGTAACTGCAGCGGATCTGCTACCAGGTATCGAAGCGTTCCTTCAAGAACTAAAAGCAGCATCGATTAAGATGGCGATAGGCTCTGCATCCAAGAATGCACCGATGATTCTGGAGAAGCTTGGCATTCTCGATTATTTCGAATATATCGTGGATGTGAATCATATCGTCAACGGCAAGCCAGCACCAGATATTTTCCTAGATGCCATTCAAGGACTGGGTGTTAAAGCGAGTGAAGCGGTTGGCATTGAAGATGCAGAAGCAGGAATTGAGGCATTGCAAAAAGCACAGATAAGTTCCATTGGTATTGGTGTTATCGGTGATACAACATTGCCTTCTACTGCAGAATTAAACATTTCACTGCTATCGTAATCAGGATGTAAATCATAATGATAGGAAGACCTAATCTCCTCTTGATGAGGGGGTTGGGTCTTTTTTGCGTGATCATTATTTGCTGCTTTTCTCGACTTTATCATAATAATCATTTTGAAGGGAATTATATAAAATCATAGTTTGATCTCTACTATTCGAGGGATAACTTATAATGAGGTTTTCTTTCTGTTGATTCAATTCCTTCGTGAGATCAAGTATGGTTTGATAGTCCTCAATTTCTATTGTAAAACGATTAAAACTACTATCTGCATATATTTGCCCTAAACGTATTCTTATATTTTGATCATAGCAAATGACTCCAAATCCAGATGATAACATGCAATAATTATATTTTTTTTCATTTATCGCTAGTTTTCCTATGTATTTTTCTGTTTTTTTATCATAGTTTCCATCAAGTTCAATTTTGATATTTTTTTTGTAATCAGGATTTATGGTTTTATAAGTATCTCCATTGTAAGCAATGACAATTTTTTTCGAGTTTGGCGTTTTGCTGAAAGTATACCAAGTGCCTAATACAATAATTACTAATAGTGATAAGAATGTGTAATACTTTTTGTAATTATTCAATTGGAATTACCTCCTGGTTATATATGTGAATTGAGAACTATCTGAGCTTATATGTATTATATGCATATTTTAATGGGGAAAATGTATTTTTACCAAGTGATTCTAACTTTGACTCTTCATAATAATAACTACCGATTTTTGTAGAAGCCGTTGAGAAGGCAAGGCAAATGGGATTGCTCTAGCTTCAATTTTGACAAGTTGACATCTCCGAGTGCGAGGACTAGAATAGGCAGAACGAATATTTCCTACAAAAGAAGTGATGAACATGACATCTCTTGAAATGATGTTGAAATTATGTCTGGCTTTGTTATGCGGTCTATTGATCGGCATTGATCGACAGATTAAACAGAAGCAGTTAGGACTCAGACCGAGCATGGTGATCTGTATTGCGAGCTGTTTACTAACAATTGTATCCATTGAGGCATTCAGTAAATTTGCTGGCACCAACCATCCGAATATGGACCCCATGCGACTTGCGGCACAGATTGTGAGCGGAGTCGGTTTTATCGGAGCCGGTGTTATTTTGCGGAAAAATAATGACGTCATATCTGGACTTACCTCTGCCGCACTCATTTGGTCAGCGTCTGCATTAGGTATTACAATTGGCGCTGGATTTTATCTAGAAGCGGTGTGCGGTGTGATTCTGATCATTTTGGCTGTTAACTTTGTTCCATTTCTCATCAAGCTGCTAGGACCTAAGAAGCTGAATCGGGAAGAGGTTGCCATCAAGATCAGGGTAGAGTCGAACACGAAGATGACCAATCTGATTAAGCGCATCGAACAAAAGAATCAAAGCGGGCAGGAAAATAAGGGCGACTACAAGATTCGTGATTTGAAAATAAGAGATTTAGACGAGAACACGCAGCTAATTGTAATGACCCTTACGGTTCCCAAAAACCGTTACACCACGGAAATTTATTATGATATCAAGCAAATTGAACATGTCCTATCCGTGGAAGTCGAACATTTATAGCCCCTAAAGGAATGTTTCTAAGGTAGATTTTAGACCTAAGAAACATTCCTTTTTTATTTCCTCCATTTTGAATAAGTCAAGACTTTGTTCCATTTGTCACAATAAAGACGAGAAGATGTGGCGAATTTTTGATAAATAATACTGTTATTTTTATAATATTTGTGATAATTTAATAAGTGTAATAATTCAGACAAAATTATAACTTGCAGGGGGATTCCTAATGTGGACCAGAGCCTTACATACGAAATCAATTGAAATTTTACGTACGAAAGTTAAAAACTCGCTTATGCTAGCTGTTTTTTTCTTTGTGTCGGCATTGCTGGAGTCTTACGTTGGGACACATCTCGCAAGTGGACAGGAGCAAGCAGTTGCTGCTTATGTTTTGATTGGAATGGGATTATTATTGGGTTGCGGAATATTCTTTATGGTGAGATCGATGGTTACGCAATCTGTGATTATGAGTAAATAATTGAATCCATAACAAATAAAAAGCCACTGCTCGATAAGTCCAACAGAAATGGACTTTGGAGCAGTGGCTTTTCTTTTTTCTTTATGCAGCAGTAACCGTAGCTACTTATGACCATACACACTATCTGTAATGATGGATGATAGCTCGGACTTTTGAGCGTGATACACAGTTGGCGTAATGCTGCCGCTGGCAAGACGTTCATCTAATTGCGCGGTCATCTCGGCAACTTGCAAGTTAATGATGCTCTGGACATCTTGGTTATTCCCTGCCGCAATATCGGCTAACGTCTTCCCGTCATAAAGTGCGTCATAGATGTCTTCATCAGATGATGCGCCAAGCGTCATCTTGAATGACTCGTTATTGTTAAGATCTGTATATGGAGAGACTGATGTTAACTCTTCTTGTTTGTCGGTTGTTTGCGTGTCCACTTTAACAAGCTGGATGCTAGCTGCATGAACCTGATTGTCCTCTTTCCAAAATGTAAAACCAATTGTAATGGCGAATGCCATTGTGCCGACCATAATAAACTGTTTCGGATGCATATGTACATTCCTCTTTTCCATGTATTTCGTGCATATAATCTACTACGTAGGATAATGCAAGTCGTTTCACTTTTTATAATATACAAGATGAACCTTAATCTGAAATGAAGTGAAAGTAAAAATTGATTTAAAAGTTGGGGTTTTTCATGCACTTGTGATACCATTACTTCTATTACTATTAATGGAGTGATACGGATGGCATACGCAGCAAATGATGTAGCACAGTGGATGTTAGAGCAAGTAAAGTCAGCGGGTATCCTATATCAAACGGACGCTGTGAACTATATCATAACGAATTTCGGCGAATCGTTTATTTATGTGAATGACAATGGCAATCAAGCTATTGATAAGGAAGTAAAGAAGATTTTCAAGAAAATGCACGGTGGTAGAGCGGCTTGGGAAAGAGATGGCTTCTTCTGGGGCTGGCATTAAATGTTGCAAAAGGCACAAACGAATGCTCGGTATTGTGCCTTATATATGTAAATATTTACAATGAATTGCGTATTGGATTAACCTATGCTACAATGTAATTAATTGAAATCAAATGTATTTTAAACCAGAACTTACGTATTGGAAAAAGAATCATTTGTACAATGACTCTTTTTCCAATGTGTGAGTTTTATTTTTTTTAAAAGGATCATGTTAATAAACTTTTGGAGGTAACAAAAATGGAACAAGGTACAGTAAAATGGTTTAACGCAGAAAAAGGTTTTGGTTTTATCGAAGTTGAAGGTGGAAACGATGTATTCGTACATTTCTCCGCAATCGTAGGCGACGGCTTCAAGTCTTTGGACGAAGGCCAACGCGTTGAGTTCAACATCGTTGAAGGCAACCGTGGACCACAAGCTGAAAACGTAGTAAAACTGTAATTTTACAGTTACTATAGAAGAACCGCTCTTAGCGCTGCTAAGGGCGGTTTTTTTGTGCGTTCTACTTATGGATTCTTCTGTAATTGTCGAATGATTTCGGGTATTGACTTTTAATAAACGAAATCATAAAATGTTTATTAAATAGTAAACAATAATTATTTATGTCTATATATTTAGGAGGGACCATCTTGAATCGTAGAGAAGAATTGAAACAAATAGCGAAAGAAATTAAAACCGAAGCTGGCGTGTTCAAGATTACGAATATACGTAATGACAAAGTGTTAGTGGAGGCAATGAACAATTTGAAGCGGATGAACGGACAGCAATTTACACTTGAAATGGGTACACATCCGAATAAGAAGCTTCAGTCCGAATTTACGGAGTTCGGCAAAGATGCCTTTAAGCTTGAGGTGCTGGAAGTATTGAAGAAGAAGACAGAGGGCTATTTTGACGAGAAAGATGAGTTGAAGAAGCTGAAGGAAAAATGGCTGAAAGAGCTTCAACCCTACGGTGAGCGTGGATATAACGATTAACGTTAGCATCAATAGTCGTATTGAGAAAGAGAATCATCCTCATTTACTAATTTTATGTAATCCACTTTACAAAAGTTAGTTCATGTATTATATTGTATTTAACGATCTTATAATACTGAGCGGAGGTGTTCACTATGGCTAAACAATGCGCATGCGGTAACACACAAAATGAGAACGGCAACTGCGACGGTTCACACGCAAAAAAAAGCGATAAATAATATCGCTGGATACATAATGGAAGCTCTGATGCATGCATCAGGGTTTTTTTTAATGGGGTTCCACAAAACACCTTTTCATAAACTGCGTTTTTTAGATACAATAGAAAGACTTCATTTAAGAGAGTAGGCTTGTGTGCATGATCGATTTATCTAAAGTACAAATTCAGGATATCGTGATTCATAAGGTAGGGAACAAGGTTAAAGATGAAGGTGTGGTTATCTCCAAGGATGTGTATGAGGTGCCCAATGACGACATTCATCAAGTTTTGTTGAAATATTTTTTAAACAGCTTTAAGTTCGAGACGTTCTATAAATTCAGTCATGAAGCAGATTTGAACTTGAACGAAGTGTATACGTATACGAACAAGATTTTTAATGATCGATCTTCCTTTCATGAGCAATCGGTTCATTTGTTGCGTCATTTATATGAGCAATCCACGCATCCACAGATTAAACCTGGTGAGCTGTATATTGTGCATTTCGGTAATATTTTATATAAGGATTTCCCTGTGAATGCCCTTGGAATATTTAAATCAGAGAATAAAGATGTATATTTAAGAGTGGATGAAATGGAAGGTTCACTGTTTGATGTACAATCCGAGCAAGGCATTAATATTAAGAAACTGGACAAGGGTTGTCTAATCTTTAACTTTAAGGCCAATGAGGGCTTTGCGGTCAGTATTGTGGACTCGGTTAAGAAAGGCAATGAAGAAGCTGCGTATTGGAAGGATGATTTCTTACGCGTCAATTTACTGGAAGATGAGCATTTCCTAACGGATCAGTATGTGCGCATGTGCTCGAACTTTTATGATGATGTCATTGTTGCGACGTCGGAGCAGACAGATAAGAAGGATAAGCTGATGTTCATTAATCAGACGATCCAGTATTTTGCCCAACATGATGAATATGTAGAAGAAGAATTCACAGAGAAGGTGCTTCAAGCGCCGGAGCATATTCAAATTTTCAAGACGTATAAAGAGACTTACGAGGAAATGAATGAACTGCCAACCGTATCTCAGTTCCCGATCTCCCATGCGGCTTTGAAAAAAGTAAAGCGGGAGTTTAAGAACGACATACGGCTGGATACTGACATTGAGATCAAAGTGAAAAATGACAATTTCGATTATCTGGAGAAAGGCTACGATGAAGAGAAGAAGATGCACTACTACAAAGTGTATTATAATCACGAAGCCTGAGATTTAGATTGTTGTAAAAATAATCGAATGGAGTGGCTTGCGCACCATAGCGCAACTACAGTAAATAATAGGGACCACACGAAAGCAGGAAGGAATGTCGCTTCAGCTAGATTCGTGGCATCGCCTGCTCGTGCGGGTTGTACGACGGATTGACAGAGTAGATAGACAGGTCCCACAACAGACTCCACTAAGCAAATAAAAGCAATCAGGGCGTAATAAGCATTGCGCAGCCACGGCCAAGTGCATAGATAAGTGGCGATATTCAGCACGATAAATCCGATACACCAAATCACACCGAAGCCATTACGGACGAATAGCAGTAAGGCAAGGGTCGTTAGGATTGTAAGTATAAGCAGCCCTTGCTTCTGTCGATTCGTCTTGTATAGATAAAACAGCAGCACGGTGAACAGCGCAGAGATGATATAGCCTGCAAGTGAGATGGGGATGAATCGCCACGAACCGGAGACGGTAGACAAGGTAACCCCACTGTGATCGGAGAACAGATGAATGTACTGCACATTCCCGGATAGCAATAGGGTCATCAAAGCATGACCTGATTCATGAATTAGCGTATCTACATTTTTAAAAAAAGACGAGAATGGAATGAAATGTGTCAGTATTGCTGTTCCAATTAAAAAGGCAATCGTTTTACCCCATGTACGCAATTGCATCCCCCACCTTCCGTTTATTCAGATAATTGCTTCCATTTATTTTCCATTTCAGGTCGTGTGTAGCCCACCATAGCTTCAACTAATGGAGTTGGCTCGTCGTCCATGACGAACAGCTGCTTATTGGACTCACGAGCGAATCCGGCGGTGATCGCATGATCAACCATTTGGTAAAAAGGTTCATAGAACTGATTCACATTTAGGAGTCCAACTGGTTTTTGGTGGATGCCTAATTGTGACCAACTCAGCATCTCGAACAATTCCTCGAATGTCCCAATTCCACCAGGTAGTGCGATGAATGCATCGGACATCTCAGCCATTAGCGCTTTGCGCTCGTGCATATTACCAACCTCATGAAATTCACTTAAACCGGTATGGACCATCTCTCCGCGAAAAAGACCCTTAGGCATAATTCCAATCGCTTTGCCTCCATTTGCTAATACGGCATCGGCTAGAATGCCCATGAGTCCGATTTTGGAACCTCCGTATACAAGCTCGATTCCTCGTGAAGCAAGTTCTTCTCCTAATTGTTTGGCTTTTTCAGCGTATTCGGGCGAGTTCCCGACGTTCGATCCTGCATATACACAAATTCTTTTCATAGTTAAAACCTCCTGTATGATGAGTAACTATATATAAATATGGCGGATTTTATTCCTATCATGATAGTTGTCCACTCCGGTGATTTCATAGATGCATAGACTATGGATGAAAGGAATGGTTAACATGATATATCCTAATACGAAGTTAGGCAAGTATGAGTTTCTGATGCAAAATGACGATTTTAAGCGTTATTTGCCGCCTACGTACGAAATGACTGACGAAAACATAAAGCTGCTATTCGAAGAAAGTAAATCAATCTTTGCAAAGTCTAATACTGGGTTTGGTGGATTTGGTGTGGTGAAGATCAATAAGCTGAGTCCGACACGCTATCAGACCATTCATAGCGATGGTACGGTATTTACCTTCGATTCATTTGAACATATGTACGCTTACATGTTAAAGGTGCAGGGCCGTAAGTCGTATGTGGTTCAGAAGGGGCTAAAGCTGCTCACGTATAAAAAGCGTCCTTTTGACATCCGAATCATGGTTCAAAAAAATAAGTTCGGTGAGTGGGTCACTACGGGCATATTGGGTCGACTTGCGAAAAAAGGTAAAGTCATTACAAATTTTATGAATGGTGGAAAAGTGTATCCACTAAGCAAGTTGTTGTCTCCGTACTATGCACGAAGTGAACGGTACTCTTTTATAGAGAATTTAGAAAAGTTAGGTTGGGAAGTCGCGGTCTATATGAATGAGGGTTATCCTTCTGTTGCAGCGTATGGGGTGGATATTGGACTTAGTGCAGATTATAAACCGTGGATTATTGAAGTGAATACGCGTCCAGGGACGATCATCTTTAAGCATCTTAAAGATAAGACGATGTACCGTAGAGTGATGAAATATTCTAAATATGGAGGTGGCCAAGATGGCCGTAGCTCGAGCGATTAATGCACGTAAAGTCAAAGCGCTGATCGGTCAGCATGTATGTGTAGAGCTCAAGGATGGCAGCTATTATATCGGGAAAGTCACAGCTGTGAAGAATGGTGAAATGATCCTACATGGAGCCAAAGGTAAAAAGAAACTCCCAAAACGATCTGTTAAAGGGAAAGAAAAGGCACATGTATCTGGGCTCTTAGGAATGTTAATGAGTCTTGGTGGGTCGGGATTGTTTGGCGGCGGCGGTCTAGGCGGATTACTCGGTGGAGGCGGAAAAGGTGGAGGGTTAGGCGCACTTGGTAATCTAGGTGGTTTAGGAGCGCTGGGCGGTATGCTCGGTGGGGGTGGGAAAGGCCCTGGTGGAGGATTAGGCGCACTTGGTAATCTAGGAGGTTTAGGAGCGCTCGGCAGTATGCTCGGCGGTGGAGGAAATGCTGGAGGCGCAGGTGGGCTAGGCTCGTTAGGAGCGCTGGGTAATCTTGGCGGATTAGGTGGTTTGGGTTCACTTGGTGGACTGATGGGCGGTGGACAAGGCGGAGGCCCAGGAGGTCTATTAGGTGGTGCCAAAGGTGGAGCAGTAGGAGGGGCAGTAGCAGCACCTGCAGCTGCACCGGCTGGTGGATTATTCGGAAGCATTGGCCGCATTATTCCTAATATTCGTGTCGGCTACGGACTGGTTAAAACGATATGGCCGATAGCCAGACCTATGATTGGTCAAATGTTGTTGAAGAAGTAATTGGACACTCGGTCGTAGGATCGAGTGTTTTTTTCTGTAAAAAAAGGCATGATTCAACATATTTTGCAAGTTCGATTGCGCAAAAATAATAGGATGATATGATAAATATTGGAACTAAAAGAAATATTATGAATTCAATATTTTATAATAAGGAGTGAAATATGAGAAGAGTCCTGAAATACGTGTTCCCGGCCTTACTGATTTGTCTAGGTTATTTGGTGTACGTACAATGGTTTAGTCCGTCAGCACCTACGTTATATCTGCCCCCTAGTGAAACGAAGTTAGCGGACAAGCTCACCGAGCTGCCGTATGTGAGTCTGGATGGAAAGAAAGGCAAGCTTCAGATGAAAGATGCGAAGGCAACGGTTTTCTTGGTAGATTCCTACTTGAAAGGATCTCCGACGATGTATGAAACACTGCAGGCTGCACATGAACAATTTGCAAAGAGAGGGATGAGGCTTGTTTATCTCTGGAGGGGGAGCGGTACTCAAGATCGAAGTGAAGAAGTGATGAAGATGATCAAACTGAATGATGGTACGATTCATGTAGCTTCTAATAGAAAGATGAATGAACAGTATCATAAGTTGGGAATAGAAATCGTTATGTCACCATTAGTCTTTGCTTATAACGAAGAAGGGAAGCTTATTTTTCAGAAAGATGGTATATACAAAGGAGATTTATTTCAAACAATGTTATCGATCCCAGTGGGGGTGAGTAAGCCATGAGATGGGAATATATCTCCTATGCCTATAGGAATGCACTTCGGTACCCGAAGCGACTCTTGACGATGATGATTGGAATTGCACTCGCGACATTCTGCATCTTAAGCTTGTTGTCGATCGTGACAACTACTTCTGCCGTGGACAAGCATACGATTAGTGAAATGGAAACTAAGAATGTGAATTACAAGCAAGTGGATATCGCACCGAAGACCGTAGATCAAGTCGTGACACCAGAGTTAATAAAGGAGTTTCAATCCTCAAGTGCGGTGAGCAAAGCTTATTATTACGAAGATTTATCTTATAACTTATGGTATTTCAAATTCCTGATTCCATGGATGTCATGGAAGAGCAAACTCAATATCGAGATGAGTCCGATTATGCTTGATGTTGCAGCAGCGAAAGAGTATGGCTTGGATCAAAAAATCGTAGCCGGCAAATATTTCTCTGGTGATCCGAATGAAATTATTATTTCCCAAGACTTGCTAAGTAAGTTTACAGAGCAAGAGAAGGTGCTGCAGGGGCAGGATGTGATAATCTCTGAGTCGTTGAGAAAAGAGTTAATAGCAGGCAAAGGGGATCGGGTAAAAGAGGAAGAATTGATCGGTCAGTCGGTCTCATTCGTATATGCGCTGGATTGGGTAACTGAGCGCAACATTCTTGATACATACTCAGTACCTCTAAAAGTTATTGGTGTATTCGATCCCAAGATAGGTAGTCAAACACAAGGTGATGTGTGGCTTCCGTTAGGCATTAAGGCAAGCTTACGGAAGCTGGATTTTACGAGCCAGATGTCAAAGCTAAGTGGGAAAATGGCAGTACAAGCAACCGATGTTACTGCGACGAATCAAGTTATTACGCAAGCTGATCAATTGGGTTTCTTAGCGGGAAAAACACTTCAAATGGACGGTTTAATGTCCAAAATTTTAACTTCAAGTAAAGTGCAGAACTGGATCTATAAGATTGCGCTTATAATTGCCGTAATAATTTCGGTGGTCAGTCTTATTGTCATTTGTTATCTAGTGATCTCAAGTAAAGTTTACGAATTCATCCTACAACGGGCATTAGGGTTGACAAGATCTCAGCTAATTGGCTTATTTTCAATTGAGATGTGTATGATTGCTGTTCTTGGTTCTTTACTGGGGCTGTTATTGACGCTTCTATTGTTAAATACGAATTTGAATCAATTGTTATCACTTAACATGAGCATGTATTTGTCTGGTTCATTAACAGTGCTTGTTCTCGTTAGCATACCATTAATCGTACTGCTTCTTGCATTTCTATTGATTCATCGTGCATCTCGCACTCAGCTTTCACTTGGGTTAGCAAGGGGGGACAGCTAGCATGCTTCATTCTTACTTACTTCGTTCGATTCGAGAATTACGCCGTTTTAAAGGTCGCAATGTGATTGCGCTAGTCGGTATGACGGTTATGGTCGTGTTATTGACAACACTATTTACCATACTTGTGCGAATAGATACTGTCTTTGAACAAGATAATCTGGAAGCAACCCAACGATTACAAATGATTCATGTAAGTGGGACGTTTAATGAGGATAAAGTAAAAGAGATCAAGGCAATGGATGGTGTGGAGCACGTTATTGCCTATAAAACATTTGGATATCCTTGGACGCATTTTAATATTGGTGATATGGAAGTGCTCCCTGTAATGGTTGCTTACTATGATCCTATATCAAGTTCATTCTTTACTGATACTAAATTGATGAAGCAGACAATGGATGGAGAATCAGGCGCGATTATACCGTCCAATTTTAGTACAAATATGATGAGTTTGGATCAGTATCAAAAAAGCTTTGGTGTTCAGAAGCCTGGTCCGCTAGAAACACTGGAAACTTCAACGGGAAAGCTAATCAAGCAGTATCAAGATATTCTGTTATCTAAGGATGATAAATCTTCGATTCCGTTGGTTGGACAAACTTTAAATTTAAGTATAGAGCACAAATTTTTTGAAGAGGCCATGGGGAACGTACCGAAGAATTCCTCTTTCCCTATTACAGGGCAACTAAAACCGGAAATGCTAGGAATTAAGGGGAATGTTATATTGATCCCTGCGAAAGAGAAGAATAAAATCGTAGATTTAAGTGTAGCCAGTTCATATGATACGGTCATCGTAAAGCCCAAATCAATAGCCGATGTAGACCAAGTTGTGAATCAGTTAAAAGCAAAGAAATACGCACCTTTCAATCCAATTGATATGTTAAAGTTCAATATGGATGGAAGAAAGGCATTTATTACAAAAATTATTGTCATCATGTCCATCATCCTCTTAATCGCCATCCTTAGCTTCACGAATACTTTTCATAGCTCCATTCAAGAGCGTAGTCGGGATATTGGCTTACGTAAAGCGCTTGGAGGCAGTTACTTGCAAATTATTGTAGGCTTTGTGCTGGAAGGTATGATTCTCGTCATCTTGGCGTTGGGGATTGGTTTCCTGCTTGCAAGTGTTGGACTAGGTGTACTGAATAACCTTATTCAAACCGGTTCAATCGATCCAGCGTATTATCAATCCTTCGATTTGGATCGCAGTACAATTGAGTACGTTCTGGATATTCCAATGCAAATTTTTGCAGGGGTTACAGTGGGGATGCTCATGCTAGGTTTCCTAGCAAGCTTCATTCCTGCTCGCAGCAGTGTGGTTAAATCTTACGCGTCATTAATGAAACGGGGGTAGTCCGATATGATACAGATTAAGGAGTTAAATCATTATTTTGCATCCAAGGATAATAAACTGCAGGTGCTGTCCGATGTGAATTTAACCGTAAATGAAGGTGAATTCATTGCGATCCAAGGCAGATCAGGCTCAGGGAAAAGTACACTGTTGAACATTCTCGGCGGATTCTTGAAGCCTTCAACGGGAACGATTGCAGTCCATGGTAGCGAACTTACAGGAATGAAAGAGAATGAACTATCTTTATATAGACGTAATCAAGTGGGGTTTGTATTCCAACAGTTTCATCTGTTCGCGAACATGAACGCTGTGAATAATGTGGAAGAACCGCTCTTCTACGCAGGTGTGAAGAAGAAGCTTAGACAAGTAAGGGCCAAAGAAATACTGGAACAAGTGGGACTTGGGGATCGAATAAATCATCTGACGCATGAACTAAGTGGCGGTCAACAGCAGCGCGTTTCCATTGCAAGAGCATTGGTTACGAATCCCAATCTAATCTTAGCGGACGAACCGACAGGAAATCTAGATACATCGACCGAGCAGGAAATACTTAGCCTCTTACTCAAAGTCAATAAAGAGCTGGGGAAAACACTTGTTGTAGTCACCCACAATGATCACGTGGCACAAGTGGCGGATCGCAGGCTGCAGATTGAGGATGGGTATTTGAAGGAACTGGCCTAAAAAAATGAAGCAAGGATCAATCGGGTAGATGCCTTAGCAGATGATGACGTTTCCTCCAACGATTTAACGAATTGTTAAACTCAGTCTTGCTAACTGTTATATATGTGCTATAATAAACAAATACCAATATTTACTATAATATTTGATGAGGTGAATCTTATGAAAAAGAAATTTAACATGCAGCATAAGGTCGTAGTGGCATCATTATCCGCAACATTATTATTAACGCCATTGGCATCGGCTGCTGGAGTTGAGTCTGGGACTAAATCTACACAGCCGATTTCCGTTTCAGTTGATAATCGACTTGTTCCAGTGCGAACAGTAAGCGAAACGATTGGCGCGAGTGTGAAGTGGGATGAAGTAGCGCAATGTGTTACGGTTTCGAAAGGGCAGACACAGCTTATTTTTCAAGTCGGAGAAAGCGTAGTTTCTCAAAATGGCAAAGCAGTTGATCTAGGTGTAAAAGTAGAGTTCAAGAATGATAGAGTGCAAGTGCCGCTATCTTTCCTGCAAACCGCATTAGAAAGCAAGATTGGCTGGGACTCGCAAGCTGGCAAGGTAGTCATCGCATCTGGCGATGTGGTATCAACGGCAAGCAGCTTTGTGCATGCTCTAATACACTCCGATGTTGCAGGTGCGTCAGCGCTAATGAATGATAAGCTGAAAGCAAGTATACCGCAGGCTCAGCTCGCAAGTGTTGGGCAAATCTATCAGTCGATGTTTGGGGAGATCGGCGAGCAGATCAGCGTTAGTACAAATAAAAATGCAGTCCATGAGAATGTAATGGTGACATACAAAGCGCAGAATATGCCTTTTCAAATGACGATTCGATTGGATCAAAAAGGACTTGTGGATGATTTATTTCTAGCGCCTTCACCTGACATGGGGCTGTACCAAAAGCCGTCATACGATGATTCGAAACTGTATACGGAAAAAGAAGTTGTGGTCGGAGAAGGGGATTTTGCACTTCCGGGTACATTAACGATGCCGGTCGATAAGAAGAATGTACCGGTTGTTATTTTGGTTCATGGTTCAGGACCGAATGATCGGGATGAATCGATTGGAAGTGTGAAGACGTTCCGCGATCTAGCAGTTGGGCTTGCTAAACAAGGGATTGCAGTGCTTCGTTATGAGAAGGTGACAAGAGAGCATACCCTTCAGGTATCGGCAGTGGGGCTTGGTAAGTATACGGTAAAAGAAGAGACCGTTGATGATGCGACTCGGGCTGTTCAATTAGTGAAAAAACTCGATGGTATTGATCCGAAACGTATTGTGGTGGCAGGTCACAGTCAAGGCGGTATGTTGATCCCACGTATTATCGAAGCAGATAAGAACCAAGATATTGCAAGTGCATTTATTCTTGCAGGTCCTTCAGGATCCTTCGAGGATATATTAATTGAGCAGAATGAACACATGTTGGAGACAATGAAGAAGCAGGGTCAGCCGACAGATCGGTTGGAGCAGCAGTTAGCTATGATTAAACAACAAGTGAGCCTCATTAAAAATCCTGCCTATTCGACGAGCAATCTGCCACAGGGCTTCCTGTTAGGTGATCCATACTGGTTCTACGATTTCCGCAATTATTCAGGAGCGGCTATCGCGAAGGGACAAAAGACACCGTTACATATTATGCAAGGTGAGAACGACTGGCAGGTGCTCCCACACCATCTGGAAGGATGGAAGAAGGAATTGTCTAACCGCAGCAATGTAACTTACCATTCCTATCCGAAAGTCAATCATACGTTAGTTGAGGTAGAAGAGCTTTCAACAGGTGCAGAATACATGAAGCCAGGCAACGTGTCGGAAGTCATTATTAACGATATGGCCAAACTCGTAAAAAAATAATTGGAAAATAGGAAAACATCGACTAATTGGTCGATGTTTTTGTATTGTATAATGATTTTATTGGCTTTCGGTGTGTTAGGAATTGATCTTGGTTTGGAAATCGGCTACGACATCATCCATCGTGATTTCAGCGAGGATGGATTCCATGGCGGCTTGGGCACGATGTAAAATAATTTCCAGTACGGACTGAATATTAGCACCAATTGGGCAGCTGGGATTCGGATTTTCATGGAATTGGAAGAGCTCGCCGTCCTCTACAACTTCAACAGCGCGGTATACATCAAGCAGCGTGATGTCGGTTAAGCTTTTAAGTAAATAAGCGCCCCCAGTTCCTGCACGAACTTGAACGAATCCTGCTTTTTTAAGGGAACTTGTTATACGACGAATGACAACGGGATTGGTGTTGACACTGCCGGCAATCCATTCGGAAGTCGAAAGTGTGGACCCTTGCGTCGCTAGTAAGGACAAGATATGAACGGCTACGGTAAAGCGACTGCTGATTTTCATCTGTCACACTCCTTGTTGGAACCATTATAGTTACAGCCTATTCCGATTGTCAAGATACGTGAGTGTATGCTGATCTCTTATTTTTCGAATATAATAGAATAATAGTTATAATAGTTATAATCACCTGGATATATTTAGATATATAGAAAAGAGGACCCCATGAACCATCATGAGCAGCTTTACAAGGAGGCAGCAGCGTTTATCGTCACTTGTTACGAAGAACTAGACATGTCTTCCGATGCAATTAACCGCAGACTTGTAGAAATTAAACAGCAAATTGAAGAAAATGGAACCTATACACATACATCCGAAGAACTCGAACATGGAGCTAAGATGGCTTGGCGCAACAGCAATCGTTGTATCGGGCGTTTATTCTGGCAGTCACTTCAAGTGTTCGATGCAAGAGGACTTAAGCAGGAAGATGAGATAGCGCAGGCCATCGTGGATCATATCGAATATGCGACGAACGCAGGGAAGATAAGACCTTCCATTACTGTATTCAGACCAGAAGAAAGTGGACGTGAGGTGCGAATCTGGAATCATCAATTGGTTCGTTATGCTGGATATGCGACTGAGCATGGAATTGTAGGAGACCCGATTTCCATCGAATTAACATCCATCTGTCAGGAGCTGGGCTGGAAGGGGGCGGGCACGCATTACGATATCCTGCCGCTCGTCATCCGTATTGGAGATCAACCACCGAAGTGGTTCCCCATTCCAGAGGAAGCGGTTCTGCGAGTACCGATTGAGCATCCGGAGTATGAATGGTTCGCTGATTTACACCTGCAATGGTATGCTGTCCCTTTTGTTTCGGATATGTGCCTTGAGATTGGCGGCATTCGTTATACAGCTGCACCTTTTAACGGATGGTACATGGAGACAGAGATTGGTGCGCGTAACTTTGCAGATGAACAGAGATATAACATGCTGCCGCGCATCGCATCATTAATGTCGTTAAACACTTCGACAAATACATCTTTATGGAAAGATAAGGCGCTAATTGAGCTTAATATCGCGGTACTGCATTCTTTTAAAAAAGCAGGGGTCAGCATTGTTGATCACCATACAGCAGCGGATCAGTTCAATCGTTTCGAACAAGCGGAAGAAGCGAAGGGGCGAGAGCTGACGGGGGATTGGACATGGCTAATTCCGCCGGTTTCACCAGCAACGACACATATTTTTCATAAACATTATAACAACGAACTGGTGAAGCCGAATTACTTAAAGCAGGATGTACCGTATACATCTACGCAGCCGAAACCAATACCGCTTAAGTGTCCGGTTCATCACTAACCGTGGAAGGGGGAATTTCATATGGTTAATAAGGATAAGCATGAGTTGGAACTTGCCATGTTCGCGGGCGGTTGTTTCTGGTGTATGGTGACGCCTTTTGAAGAGCTTCCAGGTATTGGCGGCATTGTGTCGGGTTATTCTGGAGGCAGTCTGGAGAATCCTACTTATAAAGAAGTGAAGACAGGAACGACAGGACATGCCGAAGTGGTGCAAATCACATTCGATCCTGAGGTGTTCCCGTACGAGAAATTACTAGAACTGTTCTGGCCGCAGATTGACCCTACGGATGCTGGAGGTCAGTTCCAAGACCGCGGCAGCCAGTACCGGACAGGTATTTACTATTACAATACCAAACAGCAAGCACTTGCTGAAGCATCCAAGCGTCAGCTTGAAGCTAGCGGTCGATTCAACAAGCCGATTGTAACCGAGATTGAACCTGCGGGCGTATTTTATCCAGCAGAGGATTATCATCAGGACTATCATAAGAAAAATCCAGCTCACTATAAAGAAGATCGGAAGCAATCGGGCAGAGATGAATTCATCCAAGAGAATTGGACGAAATAGCTTCACGACATTAAGTGATAAGAGGTCTGAGCGACATGCTTCGCTGAGGCTTTTTTTTTTTTTTTTATGAAAAAGAGTTGACAATGATCTTTAGTTGTAACTATAATAGTTACATCGAGATAAGTAAATTAGAGAATAAATTTTTTTGACATCGTTGTAACTATAATGGTTGCAACTAAATATTTTATCAAATAAATTACTGGAGGGTATAAACATGAAAATTGGTGTAATCGGAGCAACAGGAAAAGCAGGCAGCGTTATTGTGAAAGAAGCAATCGATAGAGGGCATGAGGTTACAGCAATCGTGCGTCATGCAGCCAAATTGGCGAATCCATCCGCAGCCGTACTTGAGAAAGAAGTATTCGATCTTCGTAAGGAAGATCTTCAATCATTCGACGTTGTCGTGAATGCATTCGGCGCAGCTCCTGGTCAAGAGCACCTGCATGTAGAAGCAGGTCGCGTATTAATTGAAGCTTTAAAAGGAATCGATACAAGACTGATCGTCGTTGGCGGCGCAGGCAGCTTGTTTGTGGATGAAGCGAAGACCATTCGTGTAATGGACACACCTGAGTTCCCAGCAGAATACTTGGCAACTGCAACGAACCAAGGAAAGAACCTGGCAGACTTGCAAAACACAAGTGATTTGAATTGGACATTTATCAGCCCAGCGGCATTCTTCAATCCAGAGGGTGTGCGAACAGGCTCGTATGTGAAAGGGCAAGATAACCTGATCGTGAATGCAAAAGGCGACAGCTATGTGAGCTATGCTGACTATGCGATTGCACTCTTGGATGAAATTGAGAATCCGCAGCATATGAAAGAACGTTTTACAGTTGTATCTGAAGCACAGTAAGACAAGGCAATCGAATAAGATCATATTTGAAAAAGAGGAAGAGCTGATAGGTCCGTTATGGATGCATCAGCTCTTTTTGGCGTTCATTATTGTCAGAATTCAAAAAAAATAGTTTGACAGCATTTGTTTTTGGTACTTATAATACATAATATACATAAATATATATTAAGTATAAAAAAATGAACAATACTAAAGGAGGCTATTACAAAATGGGTACACATACAAATCAGGTCGTCATGATAACAGGAGCATCTCGGGGGCTAGGCAGAGCCTTAACATTAGCGTTTGCGCAAGGTGGAGCGAAGCTTGCCATCTGTGCGAGAGGACAAGAGGAACTGCAACAAGTGGCACAAGAAGCAGAGCGTTTAGGGGCAGAGATATTGGCGATTCGTGCAGATGCAGCCAAGCCAAGTGATATCGAGCGATTCGTATCGACGACAGAAGCTCATTTTGGACAAATCGATGTATTGATTAATAATGCTTCCATAATCGGACCTAGTCCGATTCCATACTTGCTCGATTATCCAGAAGAGGATTTTGCAGAGGTCATTCGGGTAAACACCATAGGTCCTTTTCTCATGACCAAGCGGGTACTGCCAGGAATGCTGCAGAGACGTAAAGGTTCGGTTATTAATGTCACTTCCGAGGCGGGAAATACGGGATATGCGGGTTGGGGGGCATATGGCATTTCGAAATTTGGCGTTGAGGGCATGACGCAGACGTTCGCAGATGAAGTGGGGGAAGCGGGAGTGCGTGTGAATATGGTGGACCCGAGTGAAATGAATACACAGATGCATGCACTTGCTGTTCCAGATTGCGATTATGAGCTTGCAGAACCCGAAGATGTGGTGGATGTGTTCTTGTATCTGGCATCAGATGAATCAAGTGCGATCAATGGTCAGAGATTCGAGGCTAGACAATTTCTTGAAGAAAGAGGGCGTTAGCCGATGGGAGCAGCTTCCGTATCGTTCCACCTTCCAGATGAGTTGAATGCGACCGCACCTGCCGAGCGGCGTGGGCTTCGCAGGGATTATGTGAGGTTAATGATGCTAGACCGGGAGACAGGTCGCACGACGCATGCACAGTTCAATCAGCTGGATCAGTTTTTGCACAAAGGGGATTTACTCATTCTCAATTCAAGCCGTACGATTCCTGCTGTTTTCAAAGTGGAGCATCAGTTACCCAATGGTGTAGTCAAGCAGCAGCTTGAAGTTCGGCTCGCAAGGCGAGTCAATGATCAGGTGTGGGATGCGCTTGTGATCGACCTTGTACCTCATGTGGAGCAGCCACCTACGTTTGTCCAACTCCAATTCGGAGAAAAGCTTGTATTCGCATCCAATCTATACGCCAATATCGTCCGCGCACATCCCAATAAACCACTGTACACGCTGAAATTTAATAAAAAGGGTGCTGAGCTTAACGACTTCCTATACGCCTTAGGTCAGCCAATCCGTTATGAGTACATTACCGAACCTTGGGAAATGAGCTATTACCAGACGGTGTTTGCCACCGCTCCAGGTTCTGTTGAAATGCCATCTGCGGGCAGGGCGTTTAGCTGGGAATTATTATTTCGCTTGCAAAAGAAAGGCGTTCGACTCGCCTACATTCAGCTGCATACTGGACTTAGTTACTTACTTAACGACGAATGGAGCCTTACGCCAGAGGAGAACTATGAACAATATATGATTCCACAGGAAACAGTAGAGCTGATTCAGCAGACGAAGGCCGAAGGCGGGCGCGTTATCGCAGTTGGGACAACGACAGTCAGATGCTTGGAGACGGCGATGGGAGTAGGAGGTTTGCAAGGTGCGCAGCGATTCGCAGCTTCGGCTCAATCGGGTTGGACTCATTTGCACATTGATGCTCAATTTCCGCTTCAAGTCGCAGATGGACTCCTAACTGGATTTCACGAACCAGAAGCAAGTCATTTGGATCTGCTATCCGCTTTTATTCGCGAAGATTGGCTGCAAGAAGCTTACTGGGAAGCCGTTGAGCAGCAATATTTGTGGCACGAATTTGGAGATATGAATTTGATCCTGTGAGGAGGAGCAGCTTATGCAATTCCATCATGCATCGATTGAAGTGTCGAATCTGGATCGATCGATCACTTTTTATAGAGAAATGCTCGGGTTTATCGTGGAAAGTCAGCTAGAGGCGATGGGGGAACGAATTGCGTTCCTAACATTAGGTGAATTTCGGTTAGAGTTAGTACAGCCTGCCATTACAGCGAAGATTCAACATCGGTCTACGCATCTTGCGTTTGCTGTACATGATTTACAAGGACAGATGGATATTCTCCAAAGTCGAAATATGCTGCCTTGTGAGGGACCTTACAATCTGGAGAACGGTTGGAGGATCTCATTTTACGAAGGGCCGAATGGGGAATTGTTGGAGTTTGTTGAAGGGGTATAAGGGTATCATGATGCGGGGCCAGTTGATCCGGAGTGAGTTAACGAATGTAGATTTTACTAAAAGCCTTCGCTGATTAAAGCGAAGGCTTTTTATGTACTTCGGGACGACCGAATATGCTTAGCGGAAGCGGGGGCCGTAGGAAGGGGTTATAGGTTGTTCATGTCTGTAAAAGGTGCGTTGATGAGCATAGACACGATTGCTTGCTGGTCGGAAGCGGTGGTGTGGAATGTGGCTTGGAAACAGATGCCGCTTTGGACCCAGAAATAGCTGACATATTTGGTTGCTGATTCTGTGCTTAATGGACCGTCGAGTGTATATGGCGCGGTAACGAGAATTTCTTGACCTGCGATTGTAGCAGGGCTGACAGCGACAGGATTTGGTTTATTGTCAATTCTTGTATAACTAACGGTTCCATTCATTCGGATTGTTTCGTATAGGTTCTTATTCTGGATTTGTTTAAATTCAAACTGATTCTTGTTCGACTTGTCAGTACGCTCTTGCGTGAACAAGATGCTTAGCAGCTTTGTAAAATAATCAACATTGTCATCGGGATGAGAGAAATTAATCTTGTGTGTGACATCTGCTGAAGTGGCATGGAATGATCCTAGTTGTAGAGGAAACTTAGGCTGGAAGCCAATTGTATTGGCAGCTTTGCGTGCATCGTCAGTATCGAAGATGGGTGCGTTTAGTAAGTCAAGGTTCACATAGCTCTTGAGCATCGTCTGATCGGGTACATGCATGGAACTTATAATCTGCTCCAGTTGGCGGTCTGTAAGTGGATACGCGTAAGTTATTTGATACTGTACGTTCTGATCTTGCCAGATGTAGGAGTAGTAATGAAAATATTCCGAACTGATGGTTAATTTCAAGGCTTCGACTTTATCTAGCTTAATAGTCTCTCTCTGAACTTTCATGTCCCTTTGTTTTTCTTTGGCACTAAGTTCTTCATAAGACGCTTCTAAACCTTTTCCTTGACTATCTGCTGTAAGTTGAAACATGCCTGTGTGGGTTCTATCTGTATATTGCACAAAATCTATCGTTACCTTTGTTCTTTTGTCATTTGGCTTGAGATTTGGCTCAAAGCTTATGCTGCCAAACTGAAATCCCGCAGGGAGTTCGGAGGGGACTTTAAATGTGAAATCTGCCATCTTAACGGCTTTTTCTAAGTTGTTATAGAATAGAAAACTGGAATCGAACAGCATCCGATCTTGCGCTTTTGCCTGAGCAGGCTGGATGGCGTTGGTAAGTGTGATCATTGCGAAGAGCATGACGGTAAGCAGGGCGAACACAGATAGCTTATAGGAACCTTTCTTAAATGATTGGATCATATGAATTCTCCTCACGGTATGGTGATTAGGATTTAACCCTTTGAAATACAGTAAGTTCGGCTGTCTGCTAGTTGAAGAATAATAGCGGATGCAAGCTAGAAGTGTCATGCCATATGAACTAGACTCGTCTTCACCAAGCTTCTCTAGGACATAAGCATCGCAAGCAAGTTCCCGGTCTGATTTCATCTTTTTCACAGCGATCCAGACGAGAGGGTTGATCCAGTGTAACGATACCGCAATGCTTGCAAGCATGTTCCACAGCATATCACGACGCTTATAGTGAGCCAGTTCATGCGAGAGAATATGGGATAGCTGTGAATTGCTCATTTCATCGATCATACTTGTTGGAATATAGATCCAAGGTTTGAAGATACCCGATATATAGGGACTATGACGATGATGACCAGTATAAATCGGAATGGACTTGCGAATGCCGAACTGACTGCGACAATCGTTCATTATTGTGAATAGGCGTGCATCTGTCACGAGCTGTAAGGAGCTGCGCATGGTATGCATTCGGAACATGAAGTAAAGCAGATAGAGTAGGAATAAGACTGTACCGGAAGCCCATAGGATTGATACAATTTGAAGGCTTAATGGGAGCAAGTTGACTGCCCAGTTACTCATGTTCGTTGTCGTTGCAATTACTTCGGACGAAGGAGATTGGATTTCGCTATGTAAGGAACTATTCGTTTCACTTGTGTGTGGGTCGTATGGCTGCTCAATATGTGCTGGTTCGGCTGAGATTTGTTTTTCATGCTTAATCGTGGAAAATAAGGTTGAATTCATTTGTTGCCCAGATGAGCTTAAGTGCATCACATTAAACAAACTTACCGAACTATCTGGAAAAACTGGAAGTAGTAATCGGATTAACACAATCATCCATAAAGCATGCTGCAAGCGAGCACTTATGTGGCGTTTGAATAATTTCTGAATGACCAGAACGAGCAGGATCACTGCACTAACAGCTAGTGTACTCTCGATAAACCACTTGAAAATCTCTACAAGTGTATCCATCAGGATGACCTCGAATCTTTATTCTTCTTGTCCTGTAAAATCTTCTCTAGCTGCTCGATCTCATGTTCGGAAAGATTGGCATCTTCAAGGAAATTGGTAACCATGATGTCGGCTGCTCCGCCAAATACCCTTTTTAAAAAAGATTGACTCTCCGATTTCACGCATTCTTTCTCCGAAACGAGCGGGTAGTACAGATAGCTTCTACCTTGCCGCTCGAATCCGACAGCTTTCTTTTTCATAAGCCGATTAATGAATGTACGTACCGTTTGATCGCTCCATTCGGTCGAAGACGACAACTGAAGTAGAATCTGTTCTGCCGTGATCGGGCTTGTTTTCCAAATGATTTTCATGATCTCCCATTCAGATTCAGAGATTTTGGGAATAGGGTTCATAGAGATAGCCGCCTTTCGATTCATTAACTATTACAAATGTAATAATAAAGGAATGAGCTAACTATTACAAGTGTAATTTTAAGGAATGAAGCAACTAGACGTATGACAACTTTGCTATAAATAGTAAAACAAGATGGGAGTGAGACCAATGAAATCAACAATAGAACGCCTAAATCTTAAACTTATGGTTAAGTTTGAATGTGCAGAGGAAGTGTTGGAGTTTGTAGGAAACGCCCATTGATCGAAGAGTCAGGGACGTTTTTTGTTATTACCTTCACTGTAAGTAAATGTATGAATTTGGTTTTAAATCCAAATAGTTCAACTATACTATATTTTCCTTTTCTGTATAATTACAGTTTGTTATGAAAGGGAAATACTATATTTGGAGGGAATACAGCAAGATGAAGTTAACATTCGGAAAGAAAAGGATTGTGGCAGCACTGTTGATTTTATGTGCGCTCGCAACACTCCCGCAAGCACTAGCAAGCACGGAAGAGAAATCAGACTTTTCCAATACGACAGAATCACCTAAGCCAACACAGTCTCCAAGTCCAGAGCCGACTAAGTTGCCTGAGGATCAAGGAGAGCCTGAAATATCAGAACCTTCTAACCAGAAGGCTGCCGAATCACCAATAGTTGCTGCTGCAGCTAATGTATCAGGTAAAGCTGTGTATAGCTATGATTCTAGCGGTAAGCTATCGAAGATTCAGTTTCCTGATGGGAAGACTGCTAATTATCAATATGACTCGAACAATAATTTGCTTAGCATCGAGATGAAATAACAACAAGGGAGTCTATATATTTTTATGAAAAAGAGTTTGGCAAGTCTTCTAGCGATTATTTTATTCCTCTCCACCATTCCAGTTCAGTCGATTTCCGTTGCACAAGCAGCAGAAACGATCGACATCCCCAAAGCAAAACCAATTCCATCCATTACGAATCATGGTGATTCTTGGGATGGGATCGTTGGTTCGAATGTTAAAGTACCTCAAGAGAAGAAATTTGAGACAGGACAACACAATATTGATGAGCGTCCACCACTCACGGAGCAAGAAAAGCAAGAATTGGCGAAAGATCAGGTGACGTTTGAGCAAGCTTTCAACAATGCCAATAAGAAGCCTCTTTTACTACAAGCATTAGCTGCTGAAATAATTCCAGATGGTATTGTGGAGAAAATCAATAACATCAATATCAAAAGCGATCAATCCCCTTATAACATCGACATGTCTGGTGAGAAAATATCTACCCTAGACGGTAGTGCAACGATCGAAAGATCCGATCTTACCTTGCCAGGTCGTGGCGGCATGGGCTTTACACTTACACGTACGTACAACAGTGCTGAGGCCCAACTAAGTGCCATGGATATTGATCCATATTCTGGGGCTAATAAGGTAGATACTCCTTATTACAATAAGATTTTCCCAATCGGAATAGGTTGGAGATTCAATGTAGCCTCTATCGAAACGAAGAAAATCGGTACTTTAGAGAAAAAATATCTGCATACCGCAAGTGGTGGTGTCTATGAGATTGATGCCAATTTGCAATTGATTGGATATCCATGGAAGGATTTAGTACTAACAAAGGACACATCCGTTACTTCCAATGGTAAGACTAGCGCATATAGCCTGACCAATGTCGTTTCTGGTGTGAAGCAATATTTTAGTGCGAATGGTCAGCTTATTGAGATGCGTGATCTACATGGAGATAAGAATAAAATTCAGTTTAAATACCTGTATCAAGCTGAGTACGGGGAAGTATTGACGAACATCATGGATAGCGCTGGTAATGTCATTACGATCACTTATTCGAGTACGAAAGTAACGTTGGAGCTCAATTATGGGGTTAAGACCATTACGCTTCTGAAATCGAACAAAGCAAACTATGAGAACAATAACAAGATCGTGGAATATATGTACCAAGAAACAGACCCAGAAGGAAGAATTACGACATACGATTCATTAACTCGTGGTGCCTCCTTTAATCTTAATGGTACGACGCCTTCTAAGCTAAATTCGTACTATTTAATCACAGCTATCAATCATCCATCTCAAGCACGAACTGTATTGCAATATGAGAACAATCCAGTAAAACGTTTTATCGCAGATAATGCTGTCAATGAAGTATATCGGTTTGATCAGCGTTGGGATGGCCCGATTAAACCCGACCCATCTGATGCGACAATGATAAATCTTCGACAATTCGCCTATGTGGGTGACATGGCGGTCGCATATGACAAGAATGCAACATTCCAGACGAAAGTAACGGAACAAATCGCTAATGATAAGATTACCACTGTATATGATATGGACCGGGAGTATATAAAAGTTGATCCGAAGATTGATACGCCTGTTCGATATTACACGAAGAAGGTAACGAAGAATCTTCTGAATGCGGAGAAAGATATTACAGAGTTTACACCGCTTATTGAAAAGCGGATCGATATTCCGAAGTCAATTGTGTCTTATACCGAAAAAAGCGGTTCAAAGTCTGATGAAAATCGTCAAGCGACTTTCTACAATGACTATGGTCAAGTGGATACACATTATCAGCGCGTGAATGCGGATACAACAACTGCGAAAGCCGTGTATACCTACGATGACCAACACAATTTGAAGAGTAAGTCGGAAGATCTGAATCGGGACGGGAAAAAGCGCGTAACCGAGTATACGTACACTGCGCAAAAAGATGTGATGGGCATTACCGTTTCTGAACAGAACACGCAAGGGACAACAATGCTGTCCGAAGTTGCTTTTATTTCGGATGAATATGGTAACCCTACTCGAAAAACAACGACGAGTGATGGTGGTAAGATCTTTGAAGATTATGAGTATGATGCCACTTATCATGCTTTAATGACGAAGCAAACCAACGATATGATGGACCCTACGTTCAAGTCGGAGAAAGTGTATCGTTATATGGACTATGACCGAAGCACCGGATTGCTTAATTGGGTCAAAGACGGTAACGGTCAGACAACTAACTACACGTATGATAAATTAGGTCGTCTTACTAAAGTGACGAATCCAGATAAATCTACCTCTACAGCAGCTTATGACGACGTGAACAACAAGATTATCTATACGGATGAAACGAATGTACAAACCACACATACATTCAATGTGTATGGATGGAAGAGACAAGTGTATGGTGATAATAATAATGGCAAGATGGACTACATCTATGATAACAGCGGTCGGGTTGTACGTGAAGAAGATGCTGTAGGGAATCTCACACATCACTTTTATGATGAGTCCAATCGTCTCGTTCAAACGACGTATCCAACCCAAGATAATATGATCATTGCCTACAATTCCATTGCAAATACGCGAACGATTCGAGCGACAGATAGTCGATTGTTCAAGGAGACATATGGTCTTCAAGGTGAAGTTCTGCGTTCACAAGAGTTCTGGGGTAATAGTGGCGAGAAGCAGAAGCTGCCGACCAAGTACATCTATGACTTTGAAGGACGTATGCTAGAGTCGCGTGAACACTACGCGTTCGTTGAAGAATCGTATAACAAAACAACGCAGGAATATGATGCACTAGGTAGACTAACTGCAATTACAACACCGAATAATGAGAAAACAGCTTATAAATATACGAAAACCAATCTGCTTAAACAAGTAACATATCCAGATGGGAATTTCATTGAGAAAGTGTACGATCAATCTGGAAATTTGTTAATTGAAAAGGATGAGAATAAGAACCAAACGCTACATGCATACGATAATGAAGGTAATGAGAAAACCCTAACTGACCGCAAAGGGAACACCTTCACTTACGAATATGACAGCCGCAATCGTCTAAAGAAGAAGACTGCAACCAATCGAGAAATCGGATTGTACGATCCTGAGATCACGTTCGATTATGATCTAGCTGGTCGTATGATAACAATGAATGATTACACAGGTACGACAAAGTATCAGTATGATTATGCAGCAGGCGGCAGCCAAGCGAAGCTAGGGTTATTGAAATCGATCAGCTATCCAGATGATAAGCAGCTCAGCTATGAGTATGATAAAGCTGGACAAGTGACGCGCATGACCGATCCTTTTGGCAAAGTAACTAACTATGAGTATCAAGCAGGGCGTCTAGACAAAGTCGGACAAGACTTGACGAAACCGGATGCTTCCTACACGTATAAAGCAGGCAATCTAGACCGTATCGATCTTAACACAGGAAAAATCGTAACCAACCATGTCTATACAGAAGGCATGTTATCGGATGTTACACACAAAACAGATGTGGGACAATCGCTGGGCAGTTATGGCTATGAATACGATGATTATGCGAATATCACAAAGCTAAAAGAGGACAACCAAGTTACATCCTCTTTAACTTATGATCCGCTTCATCGTGTACAGACGAACAGCATGTTTAAGGAAGCGTACCAGTACAACAACCGAGGTAATCGTGAAACACTGCAATCCGATCAGCTTCCACAGGTCCCACTAAATCAGTACAAGTATGACAGTCGAGATCAACTTATTGAAGTGAAAGCACCTGCCAAGAACAATGGGGAAGCGAAGCAAGTCGCATACGTTTATAACGGTCAAGGTCTCATGGTGAAACGAACTGAGTCGAACCAAGTAGACGAAGGCGATAAGCGAGTATCTCGCTATTATTATGATGCAGATGCGAACATAATCGCCGAAGAAAAGACCGAAGGTGATACAACAAGCCAATACAGCTACATTCGTAGCGGAGGCCAATTAGTAGCCAAAGTTGATCAAGCAGGTATTAAGCAATATTACTTGCATAACGGACATGGCGATGTCGTATCGATTACAGACGATCAAGGTAATAAACTAGCTGAATACAAATATGATATATGGGGTAAGATTCTACCAGTAGATGGTAATAATCTAACGAATAAAGTAGACAACATATTCTTCTATTCTGGCGAATATTACGACGAAACAACCGAATTGCAATACCTCCGAGCACGGTGGTATGATCCAAGTGTAGGTCGCTTTATCCAAGAGGATACGTATGAGGGGCAGAATGATAATCCGCAGAGTTTGAATTTGTATACGTATGTCGAGAATAATCCGCTTAGTTATACTGATCCTACAGGTTACAATCCAGCTGTTATTTTTTCGTTAGCAAGGTTAACTGCAGCAGCGGTTGAGACTGCCTTAATAGCTACCACGGTGTATATCGAAGAGAAATATTTTAATAAACCTGTTGTTCAACAGCCTTGGGTTGAGCAGAAGCCAACAGTATCGATTAGAGAGTGGCAAAGTAAAAATCCTACAGTATTGAAAACACCTTATATCCAACAAAAACTAACGGTCACACAACAAGGGGAAAAGATCAATACTTCTGGGGTTCTTACGAGTGGTGCTAAGAGCAAGGGTAATGCTGTACCAACTAAACCCGGTGGGGGGAGTAATCCGAATGACTTTGTTAACCCACACTCTGAAAAGCACATGTTTGACCCAAGTAGAACATCGACTCCAAATCGGTCACAATATGGAAAAGATGTTGACGTAGGAAAATTAAGACAAGAAACAATGACTAACCCTGATAAAGCCTATTCAAACTGGCCGAATCCAAATAATCCAAACACCCAAAGAATAACCAAATACAATAAAGAATTTGACGGTAATATCAGTACACCTAATACGCCAACAGGAAGTCACAGGGTGTTTGAAAACTTGAATGACCCTACTAGAAGTTCACATTTTCCTTACGTTCCAAGAAAATAGACTAGGGGTGCAAATATGAATAACTTGTTGTATCACTCTTACTTACCCGAAGACCATGAACACTATGTTTCCAAGGAAGAGATTTTGACGGGCGGTATAAACTATAAGACAAAATCAAACAACCGATATAGTAATGGTGGAAGGGTAAAACTTGAAGAGACAGAAAAACTTAGACCTGTTAATATTCTGGACTGGGTTGATTTTAGAAAGGCAATAGGGGTAGATATTGTTAGTCGTTTTACTAAATCTTTTTGTTTTCCTGTGTTTTCTAACAAAATCTTAGTGTTTGATGGAGAAATTTCTCTATCTATCTACGATCAAGCCTTTTATGAGGATTTGAAGGACACTGATGAGGAAGCGCTGAATTTTGATACAGGTGAAAGTATCGAACATTGGGTTAAATTGTATTGGGAAAGTTTAATGACTCTTGAAGAATATAATGCCAAGAAACCTTATCCCAAGCCAGAGGTATTGATTTTTGAATCAGTACCTAATGAAATTATTCAAGTATGTGAAGAATAAATTTTATAAACCTTGATTGGCCACGTGCCTTTCAAGGTTTTCTTTTTGATGGGGCTACCCAGTGCCGAATGAACCCATCATTCAACCAATAAACCATGTACTACCGCTACAATAATTTCTTGATTTCCTTTGTACGCACATTAATGCTAGAAAAGTATAACCTAAATAACGCATTATCGTGATACATAACAGGTCGATTATGGTCAGATACCACCATGATTAACCTGTTTTTTGTTATCTTCATTTTCTTGCACTATAAAGGGTGAGAAGGTCATCTGACAAATATTATTTCACAACAAATCGTCAGGATAGCACGACCATTTTATTGTCGCAACAGGCGGCAGCCAAGCGAAGCTAGGACTACTGCAATCGATCAGCTATCCAGATGGTAAGCAGCTCAGCTATGAGTATGATATCGCTGGACAAGTGACGCACATGACGGATCCTTTTGGCAAAATGACTAACTATGCCTATCAAGCTGGTCGTCTGGACAAAGTCGGACAAGACTTGACGAAGCCAGATGCGTCCTACACGTATAAAGCAGGCAATCTAGACCGTATCGATCTTAACTCAGGAAAAATCATAACCAACCATGTCTACACAGAAGGTATGTTATCGGATGTTACACACAAAACAGATGTGGGACAAGCGCAGGGCAGTTACGGCTACGAATACGATGATTATGCAAATATCACAAAGCTAAAAGAGAACAGCGAAGTTACATCCTCTTTAACTTATGATCCGCTTCATCGTGTACAGACGAACAGCATGTTTAAGGAAGCATACCAGTACAACAATCGGGGTAATCGTGAAACCCTGCAATCCGATAAGCTTCCACAGATTCCACTGAATCAGTATAAATATGACAGTCGAGATCAACTTATTGAAGTGAAAGCACCCGCCAAGAACAATGGGGAAGCGAAGCAAGTCGCATACGTATATAACGGTCAAGGTCTCATGGTGAAACGAACGGAGTCGAACCAAGCAGACGAAGGCGATAAGCGAGTATCTCGCTATTATTATGATGCAGATTCGAACATTATCGCCGAAGAAAAGACCGAAGGTGATACAACAAGCCAATATAGCTATATTCGTAGTAGAGGCCAATTAGTAGCCAAAGTCGACCAAGCGGGCAGTAAGCAATATTACTTGCATAACGGACATGGTGATGTGGTATCAATTACAGACGATCAAGGTAATAAGCTAGCTGAATACAAATATGATATATGGGGTAAGATTCTACCAGCAGAAGGTAATAATCTAGCGAATAAAGTAGACAACATATTCCTCTATTCTGGCGAATATTATGACGAAACAACCGAATTGCAGTACCTCCGGGCAAGATGGTATGATCCAAGTATTGGAAGGTTTATTAACGAGGATACGTATAAAGGGGAAATAGCGAATCCGCTGAGTTTGAATTTGTATACGTATGCGAAAAATAATCCGTTGAGATATACAGACCCAACAGGGCATATGGTATTCGATTCTGATGATGACGGAACTAATAATGTGCAATCAGGTATAACGCAGTCTATATCTAATAATTGGAAGGTGCTGAAAGAATATAATTCAACACCAAGAAAAGCGGCTGCTTATTGGACGATGGGGCTTACAGAACTTTTCTATACTGTTGCTAATGCACCTATGAATTCACCTGAATATTGGGCAGCAAATGGAGAAATTGGGTTTAATCTAGCAACTTTTGGCACCGGTAGGCTTATCGGAAGCGCAACAAATATGGGTAATAGAGTAGTTAAAAAGGGAGTAGGAATAGTTGAAGATGTAGTAAGTGGTTGTAATCTCCCTTCGTATAGCAAGTCAGTATTAGATAAAATGAAAAAAGATCCTACAGCCCATAATTTCCCTACATCTTTTGATAAACAAATACTTTCACAGAAACCTGCTTTATTGCGTGAGGATGGAAGGGCAGAATATTTATTAACTGGAAGTATGAACGGAAAAGATGGAGTCTACCATATGACTGTTAGACCATCAGATAATTCAATCATCCACAGGGTATTTATTCCAAGTAGTGACTGGGCGAGATTTTCAAAAGCGAATGGACTTCCTTCATTGAACGCAATTCCATAAATTAAGGAGGGATAGAATGGATGGTTTAACCTATGAAATAACCGGAGAGGGTACAGACAAAATAGTAACCTTAAAGGTGGATTCACAGATGATTTATGAGGGTTACGCTTATAGTTTAGTAACTTCCATAGATGGTATTCTTCAATTGAAGCTAAACTTCGGTTTATCAGGGGTAGAGTATCTGTATTGTATTAAAAACATGGAAGATTATTTGATTTTATTACCAGTAAATGAGCAGTATAGAGATATAAAACAAATAATTTTTTCCAAGTTTAGCTTAGTGAAATTATGGAATGAACTTGGTTATGACTTTGAAGATGATAAAGAATATATAACTAATGTTAATCATTCAGATATTGTATTTCATTGGTTTTTATCGAGTGGAATTTATTTTGAAGAATTAGAACTAGAATCAATGAGAAAGGAGATACAAAAAATAACTGTAGGATATAGTGAAGAAAAGTATCATCACCTATTAGAGAATATAATTTCGAAATGGGGGAATGTTTTATTCAATAATTTAACAGAAATAAGAAGTGGTTCTGTTGAAATTTCGATTTATTTGGATCAAAAAGCGAATTATGAGTGGAAGGCTTTCTTTTTAGATGAACAGGGAGTAGTTTATATCAAAATAAGTCCCAGTTTAGGACTTAAGACAAACGTATCTACTAATTAATATAAGTTTAGTGACCTTGGTGGCGACGATCATCAAGGTCTTTATTTTACCCCTATCCAGTGCCGAATGACTCGTATTGCACGTGACTAAAGAACTTTACCCTTATCAGTCCCGTACCAAAATTCCATTAAAATTGTGTACGCACAGATACATGTTTGAATTTTATAACCCATTTGTAGTATTGCTCTCCTTCTCAGTTGTACTGAAATCCCTAGTTACCTCCATGTTTTATGCCGAAATCCTTATCTTCGTTTTCTTGCAGTATTTTCAGATAAAATGCTTCCGCAACTATTATCAGACATACATCGACTATTGAGAGTATGAAGAATTTAAAAATCGTCCGCAACGATCTGGCAATATGCTCCGATGGTTATAGCAGAAAGACAGTCTGGTGACGACCAGTTTAGTTAAAGAGTAGGTCATGTGGTAAGGCTAGCCACCCACTCCCTGATTTCTATAATACAAGTGGCAAATCCGTTAAAAGTTTTGCCCGTGGGGGAAACGCATGGAGAACATACAACTTTCTATTGATAAAGTTGCTATTGAATATCATGGAGTGACGGTAAACTTCTACAATTAACTCGCATTGTCATTTCGGGACTGGTTTGATTCTTCTCAAACAAGTAACATATCCAGACGGGAATTCCATTGAGAAAGTGTACGATCAATCTGGAAATTTGTTAATTGAAAAAGACGAGAATAAGAACCAAACGCTGCATGCATACGATAAAGAAGGCAACCAGAAAACCCTAACTGACCGCCAAGGGAACACCTTCACGTACGAATATGACAGCCGTAATCGTCTAAAGAAGAAGACTGCAACAAATCGAGAAATCGGATTGTACGATCCTGAGATCACGTTCGATTATGATCTAGCTGGTCGTATGATAACAACGAATGACTACACAGGTACGACAAAGTATCAGTATGATTATGCAACAGGCGGCAGCCAAGCGAAGCTAGGACTACTGCAATCGATCAGCTATCCAGATGGTAAGCAGCTCAGCTATGAATATGATATCGCTGGACAAGTGACTAGCATGACCGATCCTTTTGGCAAAGTAACCAACTATGCCTATCAAGCAGGTCGTCTGGACAAAGTCGGACAAGACTTGACGAATCCGGATGCTTCCTACACGTATAAAGCAGGCAATCTAGACCGTATCGATCTTAACACAGGGAAAATCGTAACCAACCATGTCTACACAGAGGGTATGTTATCGGATGTTACACACAAAACAGATGTGGGACAAGCGCTGGGCAGTTACGGCTACGAATACGATGATTATGCAAATATCACAAAGCTAAAAGAGAACAGCCAAGTTACATCCTCTTTAACTTATGATTCGCTTCATCGTGTACAGACGAACAGCATGTTTAAGGAAGCATACCAGTACAACAATCGGGGTAATCGTGAAACGCTGCAATCTGATCAGCTTCCACAGATTCCACTGAATCAGTATAAATATGACAGCCGAGATCAACTTATTGAAGTGAAAGCACCCGCCAAGAACAATGGGGAAGCGAAGCAAGTCGCATACGTTTATAACGGTCAAGGTCTCATGATAAAACGCACCGAAGCGAACCAAGTAGACGAAGGCGATAAGCGAGTATCTCGCTATTATTATGATGCAGATGCGAACATTATCGCCGAAGAAAAGACCGAAGGTGACAAAACAAGCCAATATAGCTACATTCGTAGCGGAGGCCAATTAGTAGCCAAAGTCGACCAAGCGGGCAGTAAGCAATATTATTTGCATAATGGACATGGCGATGTTGTATCGATTACAGACGATCAAGGTAATAAGCTAGCTGAATATAAATATGATATATGGGGTAAGATTCTACCAGCAGAAGATAATAATCTAGTGAATAAAGTAGATAATATATTCTTCTACTCCGGTGAGTACTATGATGAATTAACCGAATTGCAGTACCTTCGAGCACGGTGGTATGATCCAAGTATAGGTCGCTTTATACAAGAGGATAGGTATGAGGGGCAGAATGATAACCCGTTGTCGTTGAATCTTTACACTTACGCGGAGAATAATCCGCTTATTTATACTGATCCTACAGGTTACAATCCATTTGCTTTGATTCCGTTAACATCGTATGCTGTAGCAGCGGTTGAGGCTGCCTTAATAGCTACCACGGTGTATATCGAAGAGAAATATTTTAATAAACCTGTTGTTCAACAGCCTTGGGTTGAGCAGAAGCCAACAGTATCGATTAGAGAGTGGCAAAGTAAAAATCCTACAATATTGAATACACCTTATATCCAACAAAAACTAACGACCCTACAACAAGGGGAAAAGATCAATACTTCTGGGGTTCTTACGAGTGGTGCTAAGGGTACGGTAAGTGGTGTTGTCAACGGAAACAGCAAAGTGAGTACGAAGCCACAACATGGTTATGAGATTTACGAAAAAGGAACAGGTGACAGGGTAAAAACTGGAATTAGCGGACAGCCATTGAATAAAAATGGTACTTCACCCAGAGCTAACTCACAAGTTAATAGATGGAATAATGAAGTACGATATGACAAGTATGCCGCAGAAGTAGTAAAAACTAAAATGGCTAATCGTCAAGAAGGGTTAGAGTGGGAAGAAAAAAATTCACAACGCCTTTGGGAAGAAGGAAATTCAATGAGTAGGCATAAGAGACCAAGGCCTTGGGAAAAATAATGAGGTGATGATAATTGGATTTAAAAGAGTTTGATATAGATTTACCTTATCTCGCTGAAATAAAGAGAGTTCAAGCTATTATGGAGGAACGAGGTTGTCTATTTCAAGAGGCTACAAAAATTGATTATGAAATGAATTGGAAGGGAATGCGTCGTACCATTAGATTAGAAACAAGATGCATGACTTCTATGTTCGAAAGACTCTTCAACAAATTAAAGACAGAGGACTGTTGGAAAGTACTTGTCGAATGTGTATCGGAGATTAAAGAAGAACGGATACTGAATTTCTCAGGTGTTTGTACCGTACAAGTGCCATTTTCTTATAGAGAATTTCTTGAAAGTGACGACGAAAATAAGAAAATTGCTTCTCTGGAAATTCTTATGGAGGGGATTAGGATAGTGGCATTGTACAAAGGATGGATTATTGAGCCATTCGAAAGAGTCTACAGATCAATTAAGGAGCAGCTGTATAAAAATGATTGGGTTTGGAAGAAACCACTTAAGAGCCCTGATGGTAAATATATTGCGGAAGTGCTATGTCAACATAACGTGAAGAGTATGGACATAGTGCTAATTGTTAAGGCAAAGGACGGTACTGAGGTCAATAGAAATAAGATAATTTCGGAATTACCTGATGAGTTCGCCTATGCAAAGCATCTTGGAAAACTAGAATGGCTTTCTATCAATGAAGTAGCCTTAGTTAGTAAAAAAGGAGATAATAGTTGGTCTACTCAAATTGAGTAATGTAAATAATATACCTTGATTGGCTTCGTGCCTTTCAAGGTTTTTTTGGTGGGGGGCTATCCAGTGCCGAATTACCCATTAATCAACGAATAGCACATCTAGCCCATATAATACCCGTATAAATATTTCTCCATTTTGTTTGTACACACATTAATGGATTGTCAACGCAAATTCAGACTGCTTTTTTAAGAGCTCGTTTCTTGAACTCGACTGGACTTATGTAACTTAAAGTTCCATGAACACGATGGTGGTTAAACCAATTGATATAATCATCAAGCTTAAGCTTTAGATGTTCTAGACTATAAAAAGTCTTCTGTTTCACAAGTTCTGTTTTTAAAATTTTGAAGGTGGCTTCGGCAACTGCATTATCGTAGGGACAGCCTTTCATGCTCAGAGAACGACGGATCGATATTCCGAAGTCAATTGTATCTTATACCGAAAGAAGCGGTTCCAAATCTGATGAAAAACGTCAAACGACTTTCTACAACGACTATGGTCAAGTAGATACACATTATCAGCGTGTAAATGCGGATACAACAACTGCGAAGATCGTGTATACCTACGATGACCAACACAATTTGAAGAGTAAGTCGGAAGATCTGAATCGGGACGGGAAAAAGCGCGTAACCGAGTATACGTACACTGCGCAAAAAGATGTGATGGGCATTACCGTTTCTGAACAGAACACGCAAGGGACAACAATGCTGTCCGAAGTTGCTTTCATTTCGGATGAATATGGTAACCCTACTCGAAAAACAACGACGAGTGATGGTGGTAAGATCTTTGAAGATTATGAGTATGATGCCACTTATCATGCTTTAATGACGAAGCAAACCAACGATATGATGGACCCTACGTTCAAGTCGGAGAAAGTGTATCGTTATATGGACTATGACCGAAGCACCGGATTGCTTAATTGGGTCAAAGACGGTAACGGTCAGACAACTAACTACACGTATGATAAATTAGGTCGTCTTACTAAAGTGACGAATCCAGATAAATCTACCTCTACAGCAGCTTATGACGACGTGAACAACAAGATTATCTATACGGATGAAACGAATGTACAAACCACACATACATTCAATGTGTATGGATGGAAGAGACAAGTGTATGGCGATAATAATGGCAAGATGGACTACATCTATGATAACAGCGGTCGGGTTGTACGTGAAGAAGATGCTGTAGGGAATCTCACACATCACTTTTATGATGAGTCCAATCGTCTCGTTCAAACGACGTATCCAACCCAAGATAATATGATCATTGCCTACAATTCCATTGCAAATACGCGAACGATTCGAGCGACAGATAGTCGATTGTTCAAGGAGACATATGGTCTTCAAGGTGAAGTTCTACGTTCACAAGAGTTCTGGGGTAACAGCGGAGAGAAACAGAAGCTGCCAACCAAGATCAGCTATGACTTTGAAGGACATATGCTAGAGTCACGTGAACACTATGCGTTCGTTGAAGAGTCATATAACAAAACGACGAAGGAATATGATGCACTAGGTAGACTCACTGCAATTACAACACCGAATAATGAGAAAACAGCTTATAAATATACGAAAACCAATCTGCTCAAACAAGTAACATATCCAGATGGGAATTTCATTGAGAAAGTGTACGATCAATCTGGAAATTTGTTAATTGAAAAAGACGAGAATAAGAACCAAACACTGCATGCATACGATAAAGAAGGTAATGAGAAAACCCTAATTGATCGCAAAGGGAACACCTTCACTTATGAATATGACAGCCGTAATCGTCTAAAGAAGAAGACCGCAACGAATCGAGAAATCGGACTATACGATCCTGAAATCACGTTCGATTATGATCTAGCTGGTCGTATGACAACAATGAATGACTATACAGGTACGACAAAGTATCAGTATGATTATGCAGCAACAAATCAAGCGAAGCTTGGATTGTTAAAATCCATCACGTATCCAGATGGTAAGCAGCTCAGCTATGAATATGATGAAGCTGGACAAGTGACGAGCATGACCGATCCTTTTGGCAAAGTAACTAACTATGCGTATCAAGCAGGGCGTCTGGACAAAGTTGGACAAGACTTAACGAAGCCGGATGCTTCCTATACGTATAAGGCAGGCAATCTAGACCGTATCGATCTTAACACAGGAAAAATCGTAACCAATCATATCTATACAGAAGGTATGTTATCGGATGTTACACACAAAACAGATGTGGGACAATCGCTGGGCAGTTACGGCTACGAATACGATGATTATGCGAATATTACAAATCTTAAAGAAAATAATCAAGTTACATCTACGTTAACTTATGATCCACTTCATCGTGTACAAACAAATAGTATGTTTAAAGAAACCTATCAGTACAACAACCGAGGTAATCGTGAAACGCTGCAATCCGATCAGCTTCCACAGGTCCCACTGAATCAGTACAAGTATGACAGTCGAGATCAACTGATTGAAGTAAAAGTACCTGCCAAGAATGCAGATAAGGCGAAGTTAGTTGAATATGTCTATAATGGCAACGGCTTGATGGTGAAGCGGACGGAAGTAAATCAAGATGACTATGGTGCACGTAAAGTATCTCGTTACTATTATGATGCAGATTCGAACATTATCGCCGAAGAAAAGACCGAAGGTGATACAACAAGCCAATACAGCTATATTCGTAGTAGAGGCCAATTAGTAGCCAAAGTCGATCAAGCGGGCAGTAAGCAATATTATTTGCATAACGGACATGGCGATGTTGTATCGATTACAGACGATCAAGGTAATAAGCTAGCTGAATACAAATATGATATATGGGGTAAGATTCTACCAGCAGAAGGTAATAATCTAGCGAATAAAGTAGACAATATATTCCTCTATTCTGGCGAATACTACGACGAAACAACCGAATTACAATACCTCCGAGCACGGTGGTATGATCCAAGTGTAGGTCGCTTTATCCAAGAGGATACGTATGATGGGCAGATAGATAAACCGCAGAGTTTGAATTTGTATACGTATGTCGAGAATAATCCGCTCATCAAAAAAGACCCAACAGGGCATATGGTACTCGATTCTGATGATGACGGAAGCAATTATAGTTTTTATAACTTTGATGATCGGTTAACATGGAAAGATGTTGGAAAGAAACTCTTTCAAATGGGTACTGAGGTAGCTTTAGACGGCATTCGTACACTTAACGACCCAAATGCAGGAGTGTTGGATAAAACATTAGCGGTTGCTGGTTATATTCCAATTTTTAGATGGACAGGAGACCTTGGAAAATTTGCTCTTAAGGGGACGGGTAAGATTGACTATAAAGAGGTTTTCTTTAAAAAGCATCCTGAACTAGAAAAGGAAGTGGTTGTTCACCACGCTATAGAACAACAAGTCTTAAGGAAACCTGAATATAAGGGTTTATTTACAGAAGCAGAAATGCATGGTTATAATAACTTGAGGGGTATACCTAAAGAAATAAATAGTGACATTCACCTCTCAAAAATTAGAAAATAATGGAATAAGTTCTATAAAGAATATCCAAATGCCACCAAAGAACGACTTACTCATCAAGCCAAAGTAATTGATAGTAAATATGGGCATTTGTTCAATCCACCGATTAAATAAATGTGAGGTGCACAATGAAACTGTTACTACTTGAACCTGAGGTTGCAGGTTGTTTAGGTGAAAGAACAACCTTCGATGAAAACAATCGTGTAGTATATTTACATTATGAGTTCGAAGGATGGTTAGGAGATGAACTATTGGAATCTTCCCCATGTTTCATCGTCACCGAGTCACTAGCTCGTTCGTTAGACGAGAATAAGTTATCGGGTATTATGTTTGAGGATGTAGAGGTTTCAACAAGTGAGGAATTTAATGAGTTACATCCTAACAGAACGTTGCCAAGTTTCAAAAGACTCATACCACAAGGTATAGTTAACATTACTGCTGAACGATTTTTCGATTGGTCAGGACATGATTTTTGTATTTCACCAAAGAATTATCTAGTTATTACGGAAAAAGCATTTGAAATTATGACAAAGCATACTTTGAGAAATTGTGATGTTACAGAACTTTCCGAGTAGTCATTGGAAACCTTGTTAGGCTTCGTGCCTTTCAAGGTTTTTCTTTGGTGGTGGCTACCCAGTGTCGAATGAACCCATCATACAACAAATAACACATATAACCCATGTAATACCCGTATGAAGATTTCTTCATTTCGTTAGTACGTACATCAATGCTTGAATTTATACCCTAAATAACCTATGCTGATACATTGAACAGGTCGATTATGGTCAGATGCTACCATGATTGACCTGTTTTTTGTTATCTTCGTATTCTTACGTTTTTTTCAAATCCATGCGCAACTGTAGATTATTATGCAACGATAGGGATGGTGAGTAGGACATGAATCGCAATTTTCAAGATGGATAATGCGACAACTATAGTAAGGGAGGTTATACAAAGAATTACACTTTATCCGCAACATAACTGACTATTGTAACGATGATTACTGTACCAATAACAAACTTCTTATCTTTTCGAAACTCGCCCCGCTCATTATATGGGCGAGAGGGAATGAGGCTAAGGAAATATTATGTTAATGAAAATTAATTAGATTGATTTTCTTACAACTTCAAAGATAGTCGGAACTGGTCAATGGCAAGAGTTAGTATTAAATTCAATTACATAGACTCATTGACTCCCCATCCCAGAGTTAGTTCGGTGGAGTGGAAGCGGTTAGGACATGGCGCAATGGCTGGATATCACAGGGTGCGAGGCTCTTTGTACCCGAAGGGCCGGAACGAAGTGGAGGAAGGCGACGCCTTTACGAAGAGAAACCCTGTGGTAGCCTGCTGGGCAGCCATGACCGAGAAGCGCCCACGCAACCGAACTAACGGTGTTGCTCAGGCGCTCTCAATGTTTTAATCGTACATTAGCTAACTAGTTTTCATTTTTCTTGCGAGCTCCCTTACGATCATTCATGATTAGCCAGATATGAAATGGGATGGCGAATAAAGAAAAGACAATAAAGATAAGACTGAATAGTGTTTTATGCTCAAATGACTGCGCTTGGATCAGGTTGAGTACTAAGTACAATAACAGCGCTGTACTAAATATGAATTCATTATACGAAGCATCATGTTTCTGCAGTCGAGCGATTATGTAGTAAAGCCACGCTGGAAAGGTGATTAAGTTATGAAGAATAACCACATCATCCCCATTCACGCTCCTTTCTCCCTTATTCTACCCCGGTGATTTCTTGTCTTAGAACGAATCACAGGAATAGAACCTGAAGAAAAATTCTCTAGTTACCCTTTGCGATCAGCTATCCAGATGGTAAACAGCTCAGCTATGAGTATGATAAAGCTGGACAAGTGACGCGCATGACGGATCCTTTTGGCAAAATGACTAACTATGCCTATCAAGCTGGTCGTCTAGACAAAGTCGGACAAGACTTGACGAAGCCGGATGCTTCCTACACGTATAAAGCAGGCAATCTAGACCGTATCGATCTTAACACAGGGAAAATCGTAACCAACCATGTCTACACAGAAGGTATGTTATCGGATGTTACACACAAAACAGATGTGGGACAAGCGCTGGGCAGTTACGGCTACGAATACGATGATTATGCGAATATCACAAAGTTAAAAGAGAACAGCCAAGTTACATCCTCTTTAACTTATGATCCGCTTCATCGTGTACAGACGAACAGCATGTTTAAGGAAGCATACCAGTACAACAATCGGGGTAATCGTGAAACCCTGCAATCTGATAATCTTCCACAGATTCCACTGAATCAGTATAAATATGACAGTCGAGATCAACTTATTGAAGTGAAAGCACCCGCCAAGAACAATGGGGAAGCGAAGCAAGTCGCATACGTTTATAACGGTCAAGGTCTCATGGTGAAACGAACGGAGTCGAATCAAGCAGACGAAGGCGATAAGCGAGTATCTCGCTATTATTATGATGCAGATGCGAACATAATCGCCGAAGAAAAGACCGAAGGTGACAAGATAAGTCAATACAGCTACATTCGTAGCGGAGACCAATTAGTAGCCAAAGTCGATCAAGCGGGCAGTAAGCAATATTATTTGCATAATGGACATGGCGATGTTGTATCGATTACAGACGATCAAGGTAATAAACTAGCTGAATACAAATATGATATTTGGGGTAAGATTCTACCAACAGAAGGTAATAATCTAGCGAATAAAGTAGACAACATATTCCTCTATTCTGGCGAATACTACGACGAAACAACCGAATTGCAATACCTCCGAGCACGGTGGTATGATCCAAGTATAGGTCGCTTTATCCAAGAGGATACGTATGATGGGCAGAGAGATAAACCGTTAAGTTTGAATCTTTATACGTACGTTGAGAATAATCCACTCATCAAAAAAGACCCAACAGGGCATATGGTACTCGATTCTGATGATGACGGAAGCAATTATAGTTTTTATAACTTTGATGATCGGTTAACATGGAAAGATGTTGGAAAGAAACTCTTTCAAATGGGTACTGAGGTAGCTTTAGACGGCATTCGTACATTGAAAGACCCAAATGCAGGAATGTTGGATAAAGCGTTTGCGGCTGCTAGCTATATTCCAATTGTTAAATGGTCAGGAGACCTCGGAAAATTCGCTATTAAATCTGCAGCAGGTGAAAAAAAAGTTCAAAGGGTAGGGAAAGTAGCAACGAAATATAACCCATGTAACTGTTTCACAGCTGGGAATAAGGTATTAACAGACGAAGGGGAGAAAAATATCGAAGACATTCAAGTCGGAGATAAGGTTCTTTCTAAGGATGAAACCACAGGTGAGGAAGCGTACAAAGAGGTAACGGCGACGTTCAACCACGAGACGGATGAGATTTACCAAATCCATGTGGGCGGTCAGACGATTGAATCGACCTTTAACCATCCGTTCTATGTGAAGGACAAAGGATGGACGTTTGTCAAAGATCTCAAGCCTGGTGATTTGCTTGTTCAGAGTGATGGGAATTCACTCAAGATAGACAGCATCGAACAGGAACATAAGCACGTCACGGTTTACAACATGACGGTTGATGACTTCCATACGTACTTTGTTAGTGACCTTGGGATTTGGGTGCATAATACGAAATGTGGTGAAGTAATCCTCCCTAGTGTTAAAACATATGAACAAGGTAGAAATAAAGCATTCGGCCTTATTGGAGATATGGGAGATACAAGGGCTTATTATGGTCGGTTAGAATCTAGTGCAGGTTACGGTAAAATCATTGGTAGGGAATCACTTGATGGTAAAGTCAGATGGAGATTGGATTACGATCCGACAAAAGGAATGCATATAAATGTTGAGGATTTTAGAAACGGGAAGGGGCAAATGCCTCAAAGTACGTTATACCGTTTCAAGGTAATGAAGCTACATTTAAGTCATATATAAATATGTTGAATAAATAGAAGGAGAGTAACTATGACATTATTTGAAGAGTGTATTGAAGCACTAGATGGTTCATCAATCATTTTGAATGAAATTGAAGCTCAAGAGGAATTTAATCGGTTTAAAAAAGTATTTTCGTTCTCGTATGGAAGAATTGATTGGAGCCAAGTCGAGGAAAAAGAATCGATTAAAGTAGTATCTGATGTATTAAATAGAGTAAATAATATTGAAGGTGATTTTCTCATCATTTGGGATAATGCACGTTTACCGATAGTTAAATCCAATTTGGATAGTATTTTCAATTCACTTGATGATGTGTTAGCTGTCAGTTTCGATACATGGTTATATAGACCTGAAGATGGAACAATAATTGAGTTTTTCCATGAAGGTGATATAACTATAGGTAAAGTTTAATATTGCGACCTTGGGGGATGACGCCTTCAAGGTCTTTCTTTTTGTCCCCACCCAGTGCCGAATGAATCGGGAGGTTAAGTATGCAGTACAATAAAAATCGGTGGTATGATCCAACAGAATTCTATAAGATATCTTAGTTATAGGTTTAAGTCTCTATGATTTTGTAAGAACGCCGAGCAAGCATAATTTTGGTTATGTGTACTCGCAGCATTAGTTCTTAGAAGTTTCTAAGGGGACGGGTAATACTTTACAGAAGAACAAAGCCGCTGGTGATGCTTATGAACGCGAAGTTTTGAGTAATATGTCAAATACGCATAACAATGTACAACAACAGATTACTGTGAAAACTCAAAGCGGAGTCAAGACAAGGATTGATATTATCGGGCAGAATAAGCAGACTGGAAAGGTTGATTGTGTTGAGTGCAAAGCATCGCCAACTGCTCCACTCACCCGAAATCAAAAGAAAGTTTTCCCTGAAATTGCTCAAAGTGGTGCGTGGTAAAGGGAAACTACCTTATATTATATTAATGGGTATCAAATCCCACCAACCCTAGTTAATATCATTAGAAAAAAATGAGGTGAAATATCTTGAGTCTGTACGATACTAATACAGTTGATGCGATTGGTATTGATAAGGAAAATGATCATGTTACTTTAGCACTAATTGATAGTGAAGATTGGGCTAATGAGGAACATCACTTAGTATTGCTTCAAGAAAAGTTGAATTCATATTTAAGTTTCAACGAGAGCGGTGAAATTATCACTTCATACAAAGAAGCTGAAGGAAAGGCTATTGAAATTGCTATACATTTTAAGAATGATATACCTCAAAGCTGCATTAATTTTTTAGGGAGCGTAAAAAAGATTATTAATGAAGCAGGTTTTATGTTTAATTACCACATTGGATAATATCTAAGTCTCCCCACCTTGACCGGCCCCCACGCCCATCAAGGTTTCTTTTTTAACTTTTACGGACTTGGTTACACTCAGCCTGAATATGATGGTATAAATGCCTATTTCAAGTTTATAAATGGGTACTGTCCATGATAAGGGAGGGGTTAAGGTGAAGTGGAAAAAAGGTTCTTTGTACACAGCGCTGCTGTTGATCCTGATGATCGTCTTACCTGCATGCAGCAGTGGTGGAGGGAAAGAAAAGCTTGTCATTTATACCGCTCGAGATAATAACGTGACGGATGTCGTCATACCGAAGTTCAAGGAGAAGTACCCGAACATCGAGGTTGAGATCATGATGATGGGGGCACAGCAAATTTTGGAGCGTGTCCGTGGGGAGAAGGCGAATCCAGGTGGAGATTTCTGGTGGGGCGGTACACAATCCGCGTTCATGACGGCAGCCAATGAAAATCTCTTGGAAAGTGTGAAACCAAGCTTCGGTGATAAAATCCCAGCTCAATACAAAGACGCGAAGGATCGTTGGTATGGGGAAATGCTGCTGCCGGAAGTCATTATGTACAATACCGATTTAATTAAAAATAAAGCCGACGCACCGCAAGATTGGGACGATGTGCTGGATCCAAAATACAAAGACAAGATCATCATTCGTGATGTCCTTGCCTCGGGTACGATGCGGACCATTTATTCGGCCATGATTTTCCGCCAAGGTGCAGATAACCCGCAAAAAGGCTACGATTGGCTGAAAAAGTTGGACGCTAACACCAAAGAATATGCCGCTGACCCAACTCAAATGCAGCTTAAGCTTGCTCGTCAGGAAGGCTTATTCACGCTGTGGAATTTACAAGATGTGATGCTGCAAAAAGTAAATCTCAAACAACCGTTTGATTTCGTTTATCCAAAAAGCGGCGCACCGATCCTTGTCGATGGTGTTGGTGTCATAAAAGGTACGAAGAACAAGGATGCCGCAATCAAATTCTATAACTTCCTATTCGAACCGACGCTGCGCGCCGAAATGGCGGAGAAATTGTTCCAAATTCCAACCCGTGAGGATATTAACAAAGACACCTTGCCAGCTTGGCTGAAGGGACTGGAGCTAAAGCCACTTAATCTGGACTGGAATGTCATGAGCGCCAAGGAAAAAGAGTGGATGGATTACTGGAACGAGAATATCAAAGGTAAGGGTAAAAAATAATACGCAAATCACATCAGGCGGAGCTGCTCACGGGCACTTCGCCTGTTGAATATGACTTACGTCTAGATGTGGGTGGAGAGGAGGCTATTTGATGATCGATGTGACTTTGGAACGCATCAGCAAGCAGTTCGGCAATGTTAGTGGTGTGAACGATGTGAACGTGGAGATCCGCTCAGGTGAGTTTTTTACTCTGCTTGGCCCAAGCGGATGCGGCAAAACAACAACTCTACGCATGATTGCTGGGTTTTATTACCCATCCGCAGGGCGCATCCTATTCGGAGGGCAAGATGTCACGAATCTCCCGCCGAATAAGCGAAATACAGGGATGGTGTTCCAGAATTATGCGCTTTTCCCACATATGACCGTGTTCGAGAATATTGCGTTTGGCTTGCAGACGCGAAAGCAGCCGAAGGCTGTCATTCAAGAAAAAGTAGAACGCGCACTCGCGCAAGTGCATCTTACAACGTATGGCAGCAGGCGAATAGATCAGTTATCTGGCGGACAGCAGCAGCGGGTTGCACTGGCAAGAGCACTCGTCATTCAGCCCGACCTACTCCTGCTCGATGAGCCGTTGTCGAACTTGGATGCGAAGCTGCGGGAAGAGACGAGGCTTGAGATTAAGAAGCTGCAATTGGAGCTCGGCGTGACGACGCTGTATGTGACACATGATCAAGCAGAAGCCATGTCGATGTCGGATCGCATTATGGTCATGCAAGGTGGAGTCGTTCAGCAGATCGGTACACCGCAGGAAATATATAACCAGCCTGTCAATCGGTTCGTGAGTTCGTTTATTGGGGAGACGAATTTATGGGAGGGAATCATTGAGCGAATGGAGGGTGATGATGTTTATGTGCGGGTATCACCAACAATTTTGCTGCATGCATCAGCGTCCCATACTTCGCCAACTTGCAACCTACGTGTTGGTGTTCCGATAGCGGTATCCTTCCGTCCGGAGTCGATTAAGGAGGCTGAAGCGCAGCATACGGACAGGGCTGGAAGCTTCATCACGAGTCTCATCAAGGTTTCCGAGTTTACAGGAGTAAGTGTTCAATACATAACCGATGCGGACGGTCTTCTACTCAAAGCGATGTTCGTGAATCTGGGTCATCAGCTGCGCGAGCGTGGTGAGCAAGTCACCTTTTTCATACCCAAGGAAAGCGTTTATCTGATCGAATAAGCGAGGGATTCCATGATGAGAATAGAACCAACACCTCACACGCATCGCCGACGTTCGCTGTCTTCCATTACGTCATCGCGTCATTTTGTGTATGTCCTCATTGCCCCCTTGTTCCTTATTTTGCTTGGCTATGTCATTTACCCGTTCTACCAGACGTTCATGGACAGCTTTCGGGTCAATGGTGAGTTTAATTGGGGAAATTACCGGAAGTTTTTTGATCTGACGCATTCTTCGAATTTAGAGGCGCTGTGGACGAGTGTCTATATCTCCCTTCTAAGCGTGGTGACGAGCGGTATTGTGGGTGTGACGATGGCGTTTCTCTTAGAGCGGTACCATTTTCCCGGTCGCAAAATATTAAAAGTTCTCATACTCGTCCCGCTGGCGCTGCCTCCGCTTATTGGCGTCCTGTCGTTCTCCTTCCTATACGCGGAAAGCGGTATTATTCCAAGGGCGCTTAAGGCATTGTTCCATCTTGATCAAGTCCCATTTTCGTTAAAAGGAATCTGGGGTGTCGTTGTCGTTCACACGTTTACGATGTACACATACTTTTATATGACCGCTTCGGCGGCGATCAAGGGGATGGACCCATCGCTTGAAGAAGCTGCGGCAAGTCTGGGAGCGGGGAGGCTCATGATTTGGCGCCGTGTCATTCTGCCGATGCTCACTCCTGCAATGGTGGCATCGTCCTTACTCGTGTTTATGATCTCGATGGCGTCTTACACCGCACCCCTTATATTTGGGATTCAGCGGACGATGACGATGCAAATTTATTTGTCACGGACGAATGGAAGTTTGGAGATGGCATCGGCACAATCGGCGATTTTATCGGTGGTGTCGATTCTGTTCTTGCTGTTGATGCGTTGGTATCAGGGGCGTCGCAGTTACCAGAATAATGGTAAAGGGGTCGGTGTGCATCGGACGGAAGTGAAGCAGCCATGGGCGAAATATGGGGTGATGGTGCTCTCTTGTGTGGGTGTGTTGGTGTTGATTCTGCCAATTCTGGTGATCGCACTCATTTCCTTTTCAGTGGATGCCACATGGACCGTGCAAATCTTGCCTCCAAAGTATACGTTCAGTCATTATCTTGATTTATTTACGAACAGTAAGACATGGCGACCGATCGTGAACTCTTTACAAATGAGTGGTCTCGCAACACTTGGTATTCTTGCATTCGGCGTGGCGGCAGCGTATGCGATTGTCAGGTTAAATTTTAAAGGGAAATTTATTCTAGAGACGTTAATTATGATTCCATGGGCATTGCCAGGTACAGTCGTTGCGGTCAATCTCATTGCGGCTTTTAACTCACCATCTGTATTTAGCTTTGGTCAAGTACTCGTGGGTACAGTGTGGATCATTCCGATTGCTTATTTTGTTCGGCATTTACCGCTTGTGTTTCGATCAACGTCAGCTACACTGATGCAGATGGACCCTTCTACAGAGGAGGCGGCTCGCAACTTAGGCGCGACGTGGTGGTACAGCTTTAGGCGTGTCGTGTTTCCGATGGCTCTCAGCGGGATTTTGGCAGGAACTTTGCTTGCATTCGTTCAAGGCATTGGGGAGTTCGTCGCTTCGATTCTTCTTTTTACAAGCAAAACCGTGCCGATCTCCGTTGAAATCTACCAACGCATGTATGCCTTTGATTTCGGAACGGCCTGCGCGTATGGCGTGTTGCAAATTGTAACAATCATTGTTGTGTTGTTTATCTCTCAGCGATTAACAGGGGATGGGGCAACGGCGGTGGTGTGAAATGAAGAAAGAAGAGGGAATCATGAACCGTTCAAATCCCTTCAGTATTCAATCACAATCGAGAACCAGAGTGATAAAATATATCAAATTAAGCGGATTGAGCCGATACTTGCAGGTTCGGAACCTTTAATTATAATCAGAGATACAGCGGTTTCTGTTCAGAAAGAACTCCGACCGTATAATAGAATACAAATTCAGGGTGATATTCACATAGATACGAGTCATCTAAGTGATGATTCGATTTCTAAAATAATTCAAATATTGAGTAGTTTTAAAATGACATTAGATGACGATCGGATAATAGTTTTGAAAGTGTGACCTAAACTCAATTCAGGTATCTTAAAAATAAGACCGCTCCCCGAGTTACCACAAGTAACTTGGTCAGCGGTCTTATCTTTTTCAACGACTATTTCTTAACCACAATTGCAATTCAATATCGGCTTACGGGCCGCTTGCGTTTCATCCAGACGTCTAACTGCTGTATTGTAAGGTGCATTGAGCAGCAATTCCGGATCGGTCTGCGCTTCGTGTGCGATTTGAATCATCGTATCGATGAAGTCGTCCAACGTTTCCTTGCTTTCTGTTTCAGTCGGCTCAATCATGATGCATTCTTCCACGTTAAGTGGGAAGTAGATGGTAGGCGGGTGGTAACCGAAGTCGAGTAGGCGTTTGGCTACATCAAGCGTATGCACGCCGTACTGTTTTAACCCCTTACCTGACATAACGAATTCATGTTTACATACACGCTCGAATGGCACTTCATAGTAAGGCGCAAGGCGTCTCATCATGTAATTCGCATTGAGAACGGCACACTCCGAAACTCTGCGAAGACCCTCAGGTCCATATGTGCGCATGTAGGTGTATGCACGAACAAGGATACCGAAGTTACCATAGAACGCTTTAACGCGACCAATGGATTCGGGTCTGTTGTAGTCGAGGTAATACGTACCATCCTCATGACGCTCTACGCTTGGTCTTGGCAAGTATGGAATGAGCTTCGCTTTTACACCAACAGGGCCAGCACCTGGACCACCGCCACCGTGCGGCGTACTCATCGTTTTGTGTAAGTTCAAGTGAACGACGTCAAAGCCCATGTCACCAGGACGCGTGATGCCCATGATTGCATTAGAGTTTGCTCCATCGTAGTACAAGAGACCGCCAGCTTCGTGCACGATGCGAGCAATGTCTTCAATTTGTTCTTCGAACAAACCAAGTGTATTCGGGTTCGTCAACATGAGCGCAGCTGTGTCATCACCAACAGCAGCTTTCAGCGCTTCAAGATCGACTAAGCCTCTTTCATTGGATTTGATTGTCACGGTCTCAAGTCCCGCCACAGTAGCACTTGCAGGGTTTGTTCCGTGCGAGGAATCCGGTACGATTACTTTGCTGCGCTTGTCACCACGGCTTTCGTGGTAAGCACGAATCATCATCAGCCCCGTCCATTCACCATGCGCACCAGCAGCAGGCTGCAACGTTACTTTATCCATACCTGTGAGTGCAGCTAGATCATTTTGCAGCGTATATAACAGTTCCAATGCACCTTGGATCGAAGATTCTGGCTGGTACGGGTGAATTTTTGCAAATCCAGCATAACGTGCCACATCTTCATTGATCTTCGGATTGTATTTCATCGTACAAGATCCGAGCGGATAGAAGCCGTTATCGATTCCGAAGTTGCGACGAGATAGAGCGGTATAGTGACGAATCACATCCACTTCATACACTTCAGGAAGTTCAGCAGCCTTTTCACGCAGCATATGAGTTGGAATTAGTTCTTGCTGATCCACTTGCGGAACGTCACATGCAGGCAATGAGTATCCCACACGTCCCGGCTTACTTAGTTCAAAAATAAGCGCTTTATCATGTTTCACAACAGGCTGATCCGTACTTTGTGTGGTTTGTTCTGTCGATACTTGGCTCATAGGGATGCCTCCAATCTCTGAGCGAACCGCTCGATTTCCTGTTTGGATCTTTGCTCGGTAACTGCAACTAGCATATGGCCTGCAAGCTCGGGGTAGTCATTACCAAGGTCATACCCGCCAATAAAGCCATCTTGCAATAGCTCTTCATTTAGCTTCGCAACAGACACACCCTCAGGCAGCTTCACAACGAATTCATTGAAAAATGGTGCTGCGAACGCGAGCGATAAGTTAGAGCGTTTTCCGATGTAATCAGCAGCGTAGTGTGCTTTTTGTAAGTTCAAGTTCGCAACTTCCTGAATGCCTGCTTTACCTAAAGTGGATAAGTATACAGAAGCACAAAGTGCTAATAGGGCTTGGTTGGAACAAATATTAGAAGTCGCTTTTTCACGACGAATATGCTGTTCACGTGTTTGCAACGTTAAAGCAAAACCACGCTTGCCATCACGGTCAACCGTCTGACCCACAATCCGTCCTGGCATACGTCGCATAAGTGGCGTTGATACAGCGAAGAATCCACAAGTAGGTCCGCCTAATGAAGATGGAATACCCAATGGTTGCGCATCACCAACCACGATGTCTGCACCAAGTTTACCCGGTGCTTCAAGTAAGCCTAAGGACATCGGATTCGTACCTACGACTAACAATCCTTTTGCCTGATGAATGATAGGTTCGATTGCTTTCAAATCTTCCACACAGCCAAAGAAGTTCGGAGATTGGACGATGATAGCAGCCGTTTGATCGGATACAGCAGCCGTAAGCTCGCTGAGATTCGTGACACCGTTCTCATAACCAACTTCAACAATTGTTAAGTTCAAGCCTTTCGCCATTGTGTGTAGAATTTGTCTTGCTTCCGGATGAATGGTTTTGGATACGACAAGTTCTGTACGTTTCGTTGCACCACTTGCGAGTGCACCCGCTTCACCTAATGCAGTGGCACCGTCGTACATACTAGCGTTTGCAACTGCCATACCTGTTAGTTCACAGATATAGGATTGGAATTCGAAAATTGCTTGCAATTCGCCTTGGCTAATTTCCGGTTGGTAAGGCGTGTAAGCTGTATAAAATTCAGAACGTGAAATGACGTGGTTAATGACGACTGGCAGGTGGTGATCATAAATCCCTGCACCTAGAAAGCTTGCATAACGGTCAAGATCTGCGTTCTTACCTGCTAATTCTCTCATGTGGCGCAAAAGCGCATGCTCATCTAATGCTTCGGACATCTCAAGTGTACCTTGATAACGCACCGATTGCGGAATGTCTGAGAACAGCTCTTCCATGGACTGGATGCCGATGGTTTGCATCATCTCAGCTTGATCTTGCTCGGTCATCGGTAAATAACGATGCTTCAATGCTGTCATCTCCTTCGATTTATGGCTTCTTTGTGGAGCTTTTCTTATAAAAAGGGGCAGGAACAACTTTGGCTTTGAGCTGTTTATCTCGAATTTCGACATACACTTCCGTGTCGACTTTACTGAATTCTGTGTGAATTAGAGCTAGACCTAGATTGCGCTTGAGTGTTGGTGATTGTGTACCTGTTGTCACTTCGCCAATCAATTGGCCGTCTACATACACCGGATAATGCGAACGTGGAATACCACGATCAATCATCTCGATACCGACGAGCTTACGGCGTGGACCATTTGTTTTTTGCTCTAGTAGGGCATCTCGACCGATGAACGCTTCTTTATCCAGCTTCACGAAAAATCCAATGTTCGCTTCTAGTGGTGAGATCGTTGCCGATAATTCTTGACCATAAAGCGGGAGTTTCGCTTCAAAACGAAGAGTATCCCGAGCGCCAAGGCCAGCAGGAACAAGTCCATGCTCTTGACCGGCATGCAGTAAACCTTCCCAGATCACAGCAGCATCTTGTGCGGGTACATAGATTTCAAAACCATCCTCGCCTGTGTAACCAGTGCGTGAGACAAGAGCTGTTATTCCGCAAACGATCGCTTCAGGGGCAAAATGGAACGATGCAATTCCTTGTAAATCCGTCGATGTAACTTGCGACAAGATGGTCTCAGCATTCGGACCTTGCAGTGCGATAAGTGCTGTCTGATCAGAGATATTTTCCAAAACAACATCGCCGATCAAGTGCTGGTTCATCCAGTCTAGATCTTTTTCAATATTCGATGCGTTGATGACGAGCATGAATTTGTCAGCAGACAAGCGATATACGAGCAAGTCATCGACAACACCGCCGTCGGGGTAACACATTAAGCTGTATTGCGCTTGATTGTCTTTGAGTTTGGACACGTCGTTCGTCGTTAAGTTTTGCAGATAAGCCTCAGCGAATTGGCCAGTTACGATTACTTCACCCATGTGGGAGACATCGAATAAGCCTGCTTGCTGCCTGACGGCATCGTGCTCTTTTTGAATGCTGGAGAAATGAACGGGTAATTCCCATCCGCCAAAATCGATGCAGCGTGCAGATTCATGCGCTGCATATAGGGGGAACAGGGGCGTTCTTTTTAATTCGGACAAACGAATCACCTCAACATTTTGATTGGGTAAAAAAGACAACAAAAAAGGACAATGCGAAACCATATAGAGATGCACATGCCGGGCATCTCGCAATTGTTTCACTCTGTCCTTTGTACCTGAGAGTTACCTAAAGTCACTTCAATTTGCGCTTTGCTTTAGTTTCCCCTTGGGTGACCCGGTTTGAATACGGGTTCTCTCCAGAGACGTGTCCGATAATGGTCCTTTTGCCTGAGAGATTCACCTGATGTAGGTTTACTCCTTCGGCGTTACGTTAGTTGCTAGTAATCTCTCCCATTACCTTCATCCACCTATGTAATTGTAAGTGTTGTTACTAAAATTAATAACGGAGCTGACTATATTTGTCAAGGATTGTTTGTCAAAATATTTAGATTTTATATCTTGACATCACTTATTTACGGAACTATTCTTACATTATATAACGTAATACGTGCGGATGAGAATGATGGGAGAGACCATGACAGTGATAGGATATGCTGTCAAGGCACCGAAGGAGCAAGTTTCCAAGCAGGCCCGCTGGGAACAAATCTCTCAGGTAGCAGGTACCGCCATTTGACGCAACTCTGGAGAGTGCGAAAGCCACCAAAGGGGTAAGTTTCTTTTCATAACGCAGCTCGCGTTGTTTAAAGCTCTAAACTCTCAGGTACCAAGGACAGAGAAAAGGCATCTAACCTTTTCTATGTCCTTTTTTTGTGATACGGAAGAGAAATTCACTTTTGGAGGTATACACATTTGAGCCTGTATGAACACGATTCAGAAATTTTTGAAGCCATATCCAAGGAAAAGAACAGACAATTAACAACGCTTGAACTTATCGCATCGGAGAATATTGTGAGTCCGGATGTACTCACAGCAATGGGATCCGAACTGACGAACAAATACGCTGAGGGGTATCCAGGAAAAAGATACTATGGCGGCTGTGAGTTCGTGGATGAAGTAGAGACGCTTGCAATTGAGCGTGCAAAAGAATTATTTCATGCAGGGTATGCGAATGTTCAGCCACACTCAGGCGCACAAGCGAATATGGCGGTTATGTTCCACCTGTTGAAGCCGGGCGACAAGATCATGGGCATGAATTTATCTGAGGGTGGGCACTTGACGCATGGTAGCCCGGTCAGCATGTCAGGTAAATGGTTTGATGTTGTATCTTATGGTGTACGTGAAGATACACATCGGATTGACTACGATCAATTGGAGGCGCTTGCAAAGAAAGAGCGTCCAGCCCTCATCATTGCGGGTGCAAGTGCATATGCACGTACAATTGATTTTGCTAAATTCAAAGAGATTGCAGATCAAATCGGCGCGAAGCTGATGGTCGATATGGCGCATATTGCAGGACTTGTCGCTGCTGGGCTGCATCCATCACCAGTACCGTACGCAGATGTTGTAACAAGTACAACCCATAAGACACTGCGTGGTCCTCGGGGTGGCTTGTTGCTTACGAATGATGCCGATATGATCAAAGGTTTGAATAAATCCATTTTCCCAGGTATTCAAGGCGGCCCACTGATGCATGTCATCGCTGGTAAAGCAGTTTCGTTCAAAGAAGCTTTGCAGCCATCCTTCAAAGTTTATGCCGAGCAAGTCGTTCGCAATGCAAGCCTACTTGCAGCATCATTGATCGAAGAAGGCGCAGCTATCGTATCTGGCGGAACAGATAACCATCTGATGCTGCTCGATACACGCCCATGGGAACTAACGGGCAAACAAGCCGAAGCCATGCTAGAACATGTAGGCATCACCGTTAACAAAAATACGATTCCTGGTGATCCACAAAGCCCATTTGTCACAAGCGGCGTACGTATTGGTACACCTGCATTAACAACAAGAGGCATGCGTGAGCCTGAAATGCGTACACTTGCGAAGCTTATCGCGACAACCCTAAAGCACCAAGGCGATGCCGCAGTTTCTGAAAATGTAGCGAAGCAAGTAAAGGAGCTCAGCTCTAGCTTTCCGCTGTTTAAGTACTAAGAGCGTGTGCGTGTGTTCAAAAAGTTGGGCCACTGCGTAGAAAAGAAGCACTTAGCATATGCTTTCGAAGCAAGTTTTCCTTCGGAAAACCTTTGAGGTCGCTGTTGAAAGCATGAAATTTTGATTAGGTTGATAAGGGGATTTCATGCTTTCAAAGGCGAACGCTGCGCTCCTCCAGTGCATCTTTTCTCCTCCGTTTTAACTTTTTGAACACACTCGTCCTTAAAAAAGGTCAGACTTCGCAAGTGAGCGAAGGCAAGAAAGAAAACTGCTGGAGCGAATCATTGAAGGGATTCATTGAAGGCACTCATTAGTAAGTAAGTAGCTGCCGGCGTCAATGGTAAGCGAAGGTGAAAAGGAAATGCCGGCGGAACGAAGTGTTCGCCTTTGAATCCGTGTCCCCTCCTTATCAACCTAATCAAGGGACACGGATTCAACAGCGACCAGAGGCATTCCTTTTCACCTGAGCGCCTTTAACGCTCGAACCCAGCAGTGCACACTATAAATCATTTTTCCAACATACAAACTATAAAAGTGAGGTTATTCAATCATGAGCGAAATTAAACAAAACGTATGGTACAGCAAAGATCACGAGTGGGCAGAAATCGTAGACGCGAACACAATCCGCATTGGTATTTCCTATTTTGCACAAAGCCAATTGGGTGACATTGTATTCGTAGAATTGCCTGAAGTTGGCATGAACGTAAAAGACGGAGAGAGCCTTGGAACAATCGAGTCCGTTAAGACGGTATCTGACGTATTCTCACCCGTATCCGGAACAGTGACGAAAGTAAACTCGGATCTAATTGATCAGCCTGAACTGGTTAACAACGAGCCGTATGGACAAGGTTGGATGGTTGAAGTTGAAGTTGAAGGTGGAGCAGAGGCAGCAGTAACAGGTCTACTTACAGGTGATGAGTACAAAGCTTTCACTGAAGAGTAGGAGAGGAATTTCCGATGCAGCAGACGAGAGAACGTAAGCCGGATTGGCTCAAAATATCGCTTCGCACAAGCGAAAGCTTCAGTGACATCAAATCGATGATGCGTGGACGTAAGTTGCATACGGTATGTGAGGAAGCAAAGTGTCCGAACATTTATGAGTGTTGGAGTAATCGAACAGCAACTTTTATGATTTTAGGTAAAATTTGCACGAGAGCTTGCCGATTCTGTGCGGTCACAACGGGATTGCCAACTGAACTTGATTTGGAAGAGCCCGAACATGTAGCCATTTCCACGCAGGAAATGGGGCTTAAACATGTTGTGATCACATCGGTTGCACGTGATGATCTACGTGATGAAGGGGCAGGCATGTTCAAGGCAACGATTGAGGCAGTAAGAGCGCGTAATCCACTCACGAGCATTGAAGTACTGACACCTGATTTTAGCGGGAAGAAAGAGTTACTTGAAATTGTGTTGGAAGCAAAGCCTGATATTCTGAACCATAATCTAGAGACGGTGAGCCGCTTATCTGATCAAGTTCGGGCAAAAGCGAAGTATGAGCGTTCCTTACAATTTTTACGTAACGCAAAGGACATTCGACCTGAACAGATGACGAAATCCGGCATAATGGTCGGTTTAGGTGAAAGTGCAGATGAAGTGATTGACAGCATGAGAGACCTGCGTGCTTCAGGATGTAATATTCTGACCATAGGACAGTATTTGCAGCCGACCGAGAAGCATTTGAAAGTTCAGAAGTATTACACACCTGATGAATTTAAGCAGTTCAAAGTGGAAGGATTGCAACTCGGCTTCTCCCATGTGGAATCAGGACCGCTCGTTCGTAGTTCGTATCATGCCCATGAACAAGTTGAAGGGGCTCTTAAGCAAAGCCATTCATAGGGAAGTCCAATAGGAAGTAGGGAAAGCGCATGCGCTTTAAAAATGTGTTCTCCATTATAGGTCCAGCCATGGTTGGGCCTTCTAGTTCGCATACAGCAGGAGCGATTCGTATTGGTCGGGTAGCTAGACAGTTATTAGGCGTTCAGCCAGAGCGGGTTCGAATCTTGTTGTATGGCTCTTTTGCCGAAACGTATCAAGGGCATGGCACGGATCTGGCTTTGATCGGTGGTTTACTCGATTATGAGACGGATGATCCACGAATAAGGAACTCTTTTCAAGAGGCGGAGCAGGCTGGGGTTGAAGTGAGTTTTGTTCCAACAACCGGTAATTGCCCGCATCCGAACACAGCTAAGCTAGAACTTTGGGCAGGAGATAAGTATGCTGAGGTGCTCGGTGCTTCCATTGGTGGCGGGAACATTGTTGTTCATGCGATGAATGGATTCGATGTGCAGTGTACGGGGGAGTTTCCAACTCTGGTCATTATACATGTTGACTCCACAGGGGTTATTGCACAGATAACAAATGTGTTAAGCGTCTTTGGTTTAAACATTGGCTATATGGATGTGGATCGTAAACGCAGGAATGGTGAGGCTATGACGGTTATTGAACTCGATACACCGATAACGCATCAGGTGCAAGAGACGATTCAGCGTTTGCCTAACATTGTGAAAGTTTCGGTCATTGATTTGACTAGAAGGAGCTGAGACGTAAGTGCGATTTCGTAATCTTACGGAGTTAAACGAGTTATGCCGAGTGGAATCGAAAACGATTTCACAGATTATGTTGGATGAGCAGATTGCAGAGTCTGGTCAATCGCCGGAAGAAGTATTCACACAAATGGCGGCGTATTACCAGATTATGAAGGAAGCTGTTCATAAAGGGCTGACGGAATCTACGATTTCGCGAAGCGGACTTACAGGTGGGGATGCGCAGCGTGTGCTTGCCTATATGAACGTGACGGAAACAGCCAGTGGTGAAATTGCTTGTCGAGCGATGGCTTATGCACTTGGTGTATCAGAGGTAAATGCCTCAATGGGACGGATTATTGCAACACCAACAGCAGGTTCTTGCGGCATTATTCCAGGTATGTTCGTCAGTGCGCAGGAGCGATTCGGCTGGGATGATGATCATCTCGTTCACGGCCTATTTTGTGCGGGTGCGATTGGTTATGTCATTGCGAATAACTCATTTATTTCAGGTGCAGAAGGCGGTTGTCAGGCTGAAATCGGTTCTGCGATTGGAATGGCGGCAGGAGCGATGGTTGAACTTCGTGGCGGAACGGTGGAACAATCCATTCATGCAGTCGGCCTTGCGCTTAAAAATACACTCGGGCTCATCTGTGATCCAGTTGGCGGACTTGTGGAAATTCCATGTATCGTACGCAACGGATTCGGTGCAGTCAATGCCTTAGCGGCAGCAGATATGGCACTTGCAGGTGTTCGCAGCGTGATTCCATCAGATGAGGTTATTGATGTGATGCTTGAGGTCGGAACCGCAATGCCAAGCAAGCATAGGGAAACGGCACAAGGCGGATTGGCACAGACGCCGACGGGTCGCAAAATTATGTATGAGCTTCGTCAAAAAAATACAAAAAGCTAGGGCGGTAGGAGGATCAGCATGAAAACGTATGATGCGGTAGTGCTTGGTGGAGGTCCTGGTGGTTATGTGGCTGCTATACGCCTATCCCAACTTGGGAAGACGGTTGCTGTTGTAGAGCGGGAACGCCTTGGTGGTACTTGTTTGCATAAAGGTTGTATTCCAAGTAAATCGCTCTTACGCAGCGCGGAAGTCTACACAAACTTCAAACATAGCGAGAGTTTTGGGATTGTGGCGAATGATTTTCAATTGGACTTTGCACTCGTACAAGCACGCAAACAGAAAATTATTGAACAACTTCATTCCGGAACACAGTTTTTAATGAAAAAGAATAAAGTTGATGTCATCATCGGTCATGGAAAGCTGACTAACCAACAAGTCGATTCATCGATGAGTGGTGCAGTTGTTGTAGAATCCCAAGATGCGGATGATGTCGTCCTTGGCTATAAAGATCTTATTATTGCAACTGGATCGCGCCCGAGATCACTACCTGGTCTGACAATTGACGGGCAATATGTGATGACGAGTGATGAAGCGCTTGAAATGGACAATCTCCCCCGTTCTATCCTTATCGTAGGCGGTGGTGTGATTGGAATTGAATGGGCATCGATGCTGAGTGATTTTGGTGTAAAAGTGACCATTGTCGAGTATGCAGATCGTCTTGTTCCATTAGAAGATGCGGATGTATCCAAAGAACTTCGCCGACTTCTGCTTAAGCGTGGTGTTCAGATTCTAACAGGTGCGAAGCTGTTAGCGGAAACGGTTACTGTGAATGAAGAGTCAAGCACGGTTCACATGCAAGTTGAGCATCTTGGCACGATCAAAGAACTAGAAGCTGAGCGAGCGCTAGTCAGTGTTGGTCGACAAGCGAACATTGAGCAGATTGGTTTAGAAGAAATAGGCGTTAAGGTTGAAAAAGGCGTGATTACCGTTGATCCATGCATGCTCACTTCTATCCCGCATATTTATGCGATAGGTGATGTGAATGGTGGACTGCAGTTGGCACATGTGGCAAGTCATGAAGGGATCATCGCTGCTGAGCACATCCACGGTGAACATGAAGCAGGACAATTGCTGCATAATATTCCACGTTGTATATATGGGCGTCCTGAAATTGCATCTGTGGGCTGGACAGAAGAGCAAGCAATCGCACAAGGATATGAAGTGCAGACTGGGAAGATCTCGTTCAAGGCACTAGGTAAAGCACTTGTTCATGGAGAAGCGGACGGTTTTGCCAAAGTCATCACAGACAAGAACACACATGATATTCTTGGCGTGCATATGATTGGGCCGCATGTAACCGAACATATTTCGGAAGCATCTCTAGCGCAATTCCTACAAGCGACTTCTCTTCAAGTCGGTAAAATGATCCATCCGCACCCGACGTTATCCGAAATCATCGGAGAAGCGATGCTCGCGGTTGATGGCAAAGCAATAGGGATGTAAGTTGCAAATTGCATATCAATTAGAAGAACGTCTTACCATTTATAATGGAAGGCGTTTTTTTTGCGTGCTTGTCTGTGTAGCGACTGCGGGACGACTAAATCCTTCCACACGCTGTTGAAATTGTATTCCTCTGATGAGATTGGAAGGTGGGAATACAATTTCAAAGGCGTGCCGCTTCGCTTTCCAGGAGTTAGTCGTCCCTCCGTCTTACGTGGATGCGACTATCACAATCGTAAGACATCGAAGAGAGGGGAGATGGAGCGTAGGAGAAAGAATGTGCTGGAGGAGCGAAGTGCTCGCCTTTGAACTTATGTTCCAACTATACTAACCTAATCCAAGGAACACAAGTTCAACAGCGACCGTAAGCACATACTTTCGCCGTAGCGCCAGCTCCTCAACTCCGTAACCACATACTTTCGCCGTAGCACCAGCTCCCCACCCCCGTAAGCACATACTTTCGTTCGTAGCACCAGCTCCCATGAATAACCCCACGCGTCTTTTCTCATACTATAAAACACATTCCAGATTTTACATCGAGAGGAAATGACGCACATGGTCACCTTGACAGTTGAAAGTCTCACATGGCCTTCGACGCTTTTTTATTTTATCGTCTATGCTTTCGGAGGGTGGTTGCTCGAAAATACGCACAGCAAAGTAACAACAGGAACGTTCAGGAAGAAGGGCTTCTTACAAGGGCCGTTCAAACCGATGTATGGGATTGCACCTGTCATCGTGCTGTTCTTGCTTCATCAATACCCCCATCTAAGTTTCCTGCTACTGCTCTGCTTCCTCGTTCCATCTGCTGTGGAATATGTTAGTGGGATCATGCTGCACAAGCTATTTCATAAAAAATGGTGGGACTACTCGGAGTATCGTTATCAAGTGCAAGGTCATGTCTGTATGCGGTTTTCTTTGTACTGGGTATTGCTTTCCCTTGTCGTTTTTTTCGTGGTGCATCCAATTGTAGCAGCCATCTATCAAGTGATTTCTCCCATCTGGTTACACTTGTGTCCACTTGCGATGATGGCATTCTTTGCGGATGTGGGCCTAACATACCGGATTTTTCGGAAGCAAATTTCTAGGTCTTTTGCAGGTCGTGAGTAGCACGTTATTGTCACATTTGCTATCTAATAGTTCTATTGACCTATAAAAATAAGTTAATATACATGACAGATGTCCTGTTTTGCACTATACTTATAGAATATTATGGTAGATCAGGGGGTAGCTAAGATGACTAGTAAATTTATCCTAGACGCGGATATTGACAGTCAAGTGCTATCATGGCAAATACGTGGTGACCTTACAATTCAAGATCTGGCTGAGTTCATTCCTATGGTTCATGAGAAAGTTCTTAGCATGAGAAAAGGCACAATTAAGCTGCTCATTGATAATCGAATGATGATGAAGAATGGGAAGCCTTACGTTTTTCGACCTGAAGTTAACGTATTGTTGGAACAGTTGATGATCTTTTTACGGGACTATGTGAAGAAATGCGCTGTTCTTTGCAATGGACCGATTATGGAAATGCAAATTGAGCGTTTAGCTAGAAAAATAGGTTGTGATCATACATATCGATTATTTTGGCATGAAAATTCGTTCTACTCCAAGCAACTAGCCTATAAGTATCTTGGGATCACTTCCAATCGGATGCTGGACAGCTTGGGTGTGGATGTTCATCAAACTTATGATGAATTGATTTATATGGATGATTCATGTGGAATGTTCATTTTGGATTCGAACGGGACAATCATTTTTGCGAATCAAATGTTTAAAAACATGTTTAATCTTCAGGATGAAGCCAATCCATTGCTGTTTTCTATGGTTATGAAATCAGATGAATTAACAGAAGTTTATAATTATATTGAACTTGTCATGAATGGGTTTGCACAGCATTTTGAAATACCGATCTATGAGAGCCCTTACACAAAGAAAATTATGCATATGTCCATGGTACCTGTACGAACGAATGATCAAGTAACGAGCATCTATGGAGTTGCTGTTGATATTACGGATAATAAGTATGAGCAAAATTATATGAAACATATTGCTTTTCACGATCCACTTACGAATCTACCGAATCGTTTGAAATTCCAAGAGCGGCTTAATCAGGAGTTGGCAAGTCCAGAAGGCAATCCATCCGAGCTGGCGTTACTCTATTTAGATTTAGATGGATTTAAAAAGGTAAATGACTCGTGTGGTCATATTCAAGGTGATGAGATGTTGAAGGCAGCAGCGGCTCGTCTTCTATTACATATTCGGGATACGGATTTAGTCGCTCGTATTGGTGGCGATGAATTTGTCATTTTATTGACGAACATGCCGAAGCGAGATACAGTAGCTCGTATTGCGGATCGTATTATTAGTAGCTTTACTTCAGATCCCTTGCTCATTGAAGGGAAAGATAGTGGAATTCGGGTTAGTATCGGTATCGCAGGAGCTCCATCGGATGGCAATGATGCGGATGCACTCATTAAGAATGCTGACACAGCGCTCTACCGGGCGAAGGAAAAGGGAAAAGGGTATTTTGAATTTTTCTCATAAAATGTTTAAAACAACAGTTAATTTGGGATAACCCGAATTAACTGTTTTTCTTTGTTTTTAAAAAAATATAAATGATGTTATTGATTTAAGTCTTGACGAGATAGATTCACGAATGTATACTACTGAATAGTTTAACGATTATTAGTTTAGTTTTAAACTATTTTACGATAAAGGAGTCATCTGCTGTGCCCGAAACACAAGACAACTTTGTGCTCTCAGATTTATTCCGTAATGTATTGAAAAGTATGACAAAAGAGTGGAATAAACGTATGGTTGGGAACTTGTCATTCTCCCAATTTCGAATGTTGTTCAAGCTGAGTTCTAGAGGTAAACAAAAAGTGTCTGAGCTAGCTGAATCACTATGTATTACATCTGGTGCGATCACCGGAGCTGCAGATAAATTAATTGCAAGGGGGTTTGTTGAGCGTACAAGAGATGAAGATGATCGCCGGGTCGTCTACATTGCGATTACGCCACAAGGTGAAGAAATTGTTCAACAAATCCATGAGGGTCAGCGGGAAACAATCGCTATGTTTTTTGATGAATTACCCAAAGAAGATATTGATCATTTGATACGTATCTTCAATCAAACGTTGAAAAATATAGAGAGACATCAAAAGGAGTAGAGAAATTATGGAGCATTTATCGCATAAGCGAAAGTTAACAATTATGATTGCTATCATGGCCGCATTATTCTTCTCGGCCATTAACCAGACCATCGTTGGTACAGCTTTGCCACGTATTATTGCAAAGCTTGGCGGGATGGACTATTACACGTGGGTTATCACGATTTATATGCTGACATCCACGATTGCAACGGTATTAGTCGGAAAGTTATCGGATATTTATGGACGTAAACCGTTCATTCTTGCTGGTATTATCTTCTTTATGATTGGTGCATTTATGTCGGGTACATCGCCGGATATTTTCTACTTAATTACGTATCGCGGTATTCAAGGTATTGGCGCGGGTATTATTATGGCAACTTCATTTACAGCAGTAGGCGACTTGTTCTCACCGCGTGAACGTGGTAAATGGACGGGTGTCATGACAGCTGTATTTGGTTTCTCCAGTGTAATCGGACCGACGCTCGGTGGTTACATTGTAGATCATATGGATTGGAAATGGGTATTCTGGATTTTCCTTCCACTTGGGATAGTGGCATTCATTATGATACTTACATTATTCCCAAAAGTGGAGCGTAAAAAGTCGGAGACCATCGACTACTGGGGTTCTTTATTCTTAACGACTACGATCGTACCCTTATTGCTTGCCTTTTCGTGGGCTGGATCGAAGTATGCTTGGGACTCTTCACAAATAATTGGTTTGTTCATAAGTGCAGTTGTATCGCTTCTTATCTTTATGTTTGTAGAAACGAAAGTGAAAACACCAGTTCTACCATTATCTTTATTTAAAAATGGGATTGTTACGATCTCAAATGTGATCGGCTTCTTAATGAACGCGGGTATGATGGGCGCACTGATTTATATTCCTTTCTTCGTTCAAGGGGTTATGGGCATCTCGCCAACCTATTCCGGGTATGTTACCATGCCAATGTCCATTGGTATGGTGCTCATGAGTGCTTTCAGTGGTCAAATGATTAGTAAAACAGGTAAGTATAAACGCTTTGCGTTAATTGGAATGCCAATTATGATCGCGGGTATGCTCATCATGGTATACATGAATAGCATCACAATGGCGGTTGTGAGTATGATCGTATTCGGTTTGGGACTTGGTATGGGTATGCCAGTATTTTCACTTGCCGTGCAAAACGCGGTTGAACCTAGTAAGCTTGGTGTCGTGACGGCATCCTCTCAGTTATTCCGTAACTTGGGCGGTACAATTGGTATTGCTGTGATGGGAACGATTATGTCTACAAACATTACAAAGTCCATGAAGTCAGCAATCGAATCTGGAAAAGGGGTGGATTTATCCAAACTTGATCCCGCGATTGCAGAAAAATTATCGGTATTTCACAATCCGCAAATGTTGTTGGATCAACCGAAATTGGCAGCCATTCATGATCAAATGCCTGCAGCGATGCAGCCTATTTTCACAAAAATGATTGATTCCTTGCGCGATGCATTAAGTTCGTCTTTATCGACTGTTTTCTTAACGGGAGCAATTGTGCTTTGTGTTGCCTTGGTACTGGCGTTGTTCTTAAAAGAGATCCCGCTTCGTACATCAAGTAAGATGCCAGGTAAACCTGGAGCGGAAGAGAAACCAACTGCTTCGCAGGTTGAGAATCATACAGGTCAACAAGCGGTTGTAGATCAGAATTAATCATGGCATATTAACATAAGTTAACAAGGAGAAAGCTGCCGAAAAGGCAGCTTTTTTCATGTGGTTTCATAGCGATAAGGAATAAGCTGAAGGAATTGGGATAAGTGTTATGGGTTGTCACAATTTGGTGATACTGCTGTCAATTGTTATAATAGTTAAGGTAAACACCTTGGATTACTATACTTAAGATGAAGGGAACGATTGCATGCTGTTATTCTTACAATTGCTTATTATCCTGCTTGCTACCAAAATTGCAGGTGATATAAGCGTCCGATTAGGTCAGCCAGCAGTATTGGGTAAGTTGCTAATTGGTATTATTATTGGTCCGGCTTTGCTGGGGTGGATTCAAAAAACAGAGATGATCGATAGCCTAAGTGAAATTGGTGTTCTCCTGTTGATGTTCATCGCAGGACTTGAGACTGACTTAAAAGCGCTGAATCAAAATCGAAATTCTTCGCTTGCCGTTGCGGTTGGCGGAATTATATTCCCCTTAGTAGGTGGGTTTTTAACAGGTTATTTCATGGGGCTTGAACAGTCTCATTCTTTATTCTTAGGTTTAATGTTGTCTGCTACATCTGTAAGTATTTCGGTTCAAACCTTGAAAGAACTGGGTCAATTAAAAAGCAGAGAAAGTACAACGATCCTTGGAGCGGCACTTATTGATGATATTCTAGTCGTTGTTTCTTTGGCTGTTATGATGAGTTTCCTTACTACAGAAGATGTAAGTCTAGGTTTGCTGCTTGGCAAGAAGGTGCTCTTCTTTGTTGTCGTGATACTTGCAGGTTGGAAGATCGTCCCTTGGGTGATGCGTAAACTCGCGCCACTGGCTGTGTCAGAAGCGATTATTAGTGCAGGATTAATTATTTGTTTTGCTTTCTCGTACTTTGCTGAATATATGGGTGTAGCTGGCATTATCGGCGCATTCGCGGCGGGTATTGCGATTTCACAGACGAAATATAAAGAAGAAGTGGAGCACAAGATCGAACCCATTGCTTATGTCATCTTCGTACCGGTGTTCTTCGTGAGTATTGGTTTATCCGTTACTTTCGTCGGTATTCTGGATCAGATTTGGTTCATTATCGGGTTAACATTAGTTGCAATTGCAACGAAATTAATTGGTTCTGGTTTAGGTGCCAGATTGACTGGATTTAAAGGGAAATCGGCGTTTGGTATTGGAGCGGGGATGGTTTCGCGCGGTGAAGTTGCATTGATTCTAGGTGCGATTGGATTGGAGTCACAATTGCTCGATGAGAAATATTTTACATCGATTATTATCGTGGTTATTCTTACAACAATCGTTACACCTCCGATGCTCAAGAGTATTTTTGGTCAGAAAAAAGAAGCTGCAGGCACGTTGAAGTAAGTGGGCTGCAGCAACCTACACAAACAAAGGCACTACCCGAGTTGGGTAAGTGCCTTTGCTTTGTTTTGTACTTGCTATTTAACTTCTTTTTGACTGTTATTGTTGTTGTAAAGAGTGGGTAGCATTTTATTATTTTTCTCCATAATCGAACGACAGATGGGACAAATAGGTGTTTCTTCAAAAGCAAAATTTTCTCTCATCCAGCAGACACAGGATTCATTACTGCATTTCCAGATAGCGGTTTCTTCAACAACGGGTTCAACTGTCTTTTTTGAGTAATACATGTACAAAACCCTCCTTAACCCTTTTAATATGTGACAAAAAATACTTATCTATGCGGATATTAGCAATATGGTACAATAAGTTCTTCTAGAATGGTGAAGGGCGGGAGATCCTTGTTAAATCACAATTTACCGGCATATCTATATACATATGCTTGTCATGAGGATGAAATGTCTTTATGTATGTTAGAGATGAAAACTCTATTTGGACATGTTCCTCACAATTCCTGTATCGAGAGTCCATTTGCGGTAAATCCGAGTCGGAGTCCCTTTATTAAGTTAGAGCTCGCTGTACGCTATGGCGGTCAAAATATTCGAGAAATTGCTGACCAAGTTGAGTCGCTACAGACTGGTGGAAAGACATTTAAAATTATATACATCGAAAGCAATTATGCCATTACGTATGACGAAGAGCGTGCCATTGAACGTGAGATTGGGTCACGTGTACATGGTAAAGCAGACATGCGAAAGCCTGAGCGGATATTTGGAATAATTCACGCAGGCGGTAGGTGGTTATTCGGAGAATATAGGAAAAATGAGGCGGTTTGGCTGCGTCATACGAAAAAACCGCACAATTACTCCACTGCGCTTAGTACACGTGTTGCAAGAGCTATTGTCAACATCGCAGTACCTCACACGGATGGAGTTACCGTTATCGATCCTTGCTGTGGAATCGGCACAGTTGTCATCGAAGCCCTTTCGATGGGGATATCCATCGTAGGCTCAGATTTAAATCCACTTGCAATTCGAGGAGCACGGGCCAATCTAGCACATTTTAACATGCCACAGGTCGTAGAAATTCAAGATATGACGACATTAACAGGTCACTATGATGTCGCCATTCTCGATATGCCCTATAATCTATGCTCTGTGCTCTCAGATTGTGAACGATCTGGGCTGTTAAAAAGCATACGCTCATTAGCAAGTAAAGTCGTTATCATAACAATTGAGCAAATGGATGATGCAATTATGCAAGCAGGATTATCGATTATAGACCGATGCGTCGTTAGCAAAGGACGTTTTGCTAGACAAGTCATCGTTTGCAGGTAATTGGTCTTATTACCTTCATTAAGTAATACTACCACAATTTTGAGAATGAAGGCAGATATAATACATGTTACACTTTGAAAGTGTTAAATAAGCCGAAACCCAAAAAGGGTGCGGGGGAACCGCCATTTGGGGTGAAACCACTTTTAGTGGTCGGGTGTTACTCTTTTATCCGAACCCGTCAGCTAACCTCGTAGGCGACAAAAAGGAGAGAGAGAAATGAAACAAAGTTTTAAGAAAGTAGTCGTAACAGGTACTCTTGCAGTGACATTGCTAGCGTCCGCAGGGATGGCGAATGTAGCTCAAGCAGCATGTGTAGTAGGGCAGAATAACCCTATTTCGGCAAACGAGTTAGCCAAATCATGTAACTTCAATTTGAGCGAGTTAATGAAGTTATATTCACAAGGAATAAAAGGTGGAGTCATTTCGATGGGTGGAGGATGCAATCTACCTGGTAATGTAGATGGATCAAACTCACAAATTCAATGGCCAACATTGCCGGATAACGTTACACCAACGCCGCCGGTAACATCAAAGCCAACACCGGATCCAACGCCTACGCCGAAACCAACACCAACACCTAAGCCAACTCCAGCACCGTCTGAGAAGCCAGCAGTGTCAGACGAAGCTACTAAATTTGCACAAGAAGTAGTGGATCTTGTCAATAAAGAACGTTCCAAAGCAGGACTTTCTGCAGTTAAGATGGATAATACCAAGTTAAACAACATGGCAATGGATAAAGCGAAGGATATGGTGAAAAATAATTACTTTGATCACCAATCTCCAACTTATGGTTCGCCATTTGATATGATGAAACAGTATAACATTTCTTACCGCGCAGCGGGTGAGAATATCGCGAAGGGTCAACGTACGCCACAAGATGTAATGACAGCATGGATGAATAGCAGCGGGCACAGACAGAACATTCTAAGCCCTAACTTTACAACAATCGGTGTTGCTTACTATCAAGGTGTGTGGGTACAAGAGTTTATTGGCTAAATGATAGGAAGAGTTAACGGCATGATCCTGTTTGGGTCATAAGCCGTTAGCTCTTTTTTTATTGTTTATTTTAAACACTGGGTGAACAGGCTATACATGATTTCGAGAAAGAATCCGAAGATCGCTCGTTCGATTTTTTTGCTGCTTATTCATATTTGAGATATGATGTAGCATGAAAAGGTAAGATCATCACGGGGGAAGAGGAACAAGCATGCGATTTAAAGATGTTTTTTCAATAATTGGGCCGTCTATGGTAGGTCCATCGAGTTCACATACAGCAGGAGCAGCGCGTCTAGGCCGAGCGGCAAGGCAGTTGTTAGGCGAACAGCCGAAGCGTGTGGACATCACTTTTTATGGTTCTTTTGCTGAAACGTATAAAGGGCATTGCACCGATCTAGCTATTGTCGGTGGCATACTGGATTATGAGACGGACAATCCGCAGATGGTCACCTCACTAGAAGATGCTGAGAAGATGGGACTTCAGGTTAATTTTCGAATGGGACATGGACACTTTGGGCATCCGAACACTGCGGCGATTACTTTATATAGCGATACGAATGTAACGACGATGAAAGGTTCCTCTATTGGCGGGGGAAACATCGAAGTGCAAAATGTGAATGGCTTTGAAGTAAGGTTCACAGGTAATTATCCGACGATTGTCATTATGCATCAGGATTATCCAGGTATGCTTGCCAGTTTCACTACACTGCTGCAGCGTGCTGGAGTTAATATAGGGCATCTATCTTTGGATCGCAAAGGAAGAAGTGCAGACGCACTTACGGTGATTGAAATGGATCACGAACTCCCAGCGGAGTTATTACAAGATATTGCGCAGCTTGAACGCGTCAAAGAAGTACATCTAGTGAATTTGAACAAACGAGGTAACGTATGAAATTCAGGACTTTAGATGAATTATTGCAGCTGTGTGAGGCTGAGAACAAGTCGATTTCAACTGTGATGATCGAGAATCAGGCGGCGGAATCTGGTCGTACGGCTGAGGAAGAGATCAGTCGGATGTCGGAGTATTATGAAGTGATGAAGGAAGCAGTTCATAAAGGGCTCACAGAGAATACACAATCTAGAAGCGGTCTAACTGGACTGGATGCCCAGCGTGTAATGAAGGTTGTAGATGGTGGAACACCAGCGCTTGGCGGTGAAGCCGCTCGTGCGATGGCTTATGCACTAGCAGTTTCAGAAGTGAATGCGTCGATGGGACGCATTATTGCAACACCAACAGCAGGTTCATGCGGTATCATCCCCGGTGTGTTCATCAGCTCACAGGAACGATTCGGATGGAGTGATGAAGCACTTGTGAAAGGCTTATTCTGTGCGGGAGCTATTGGTTATATCATCGCGAATAATTCTTTCGTATCCGGTGCTGAGGGAGGTTGTCAGGCAGAAGTCGGCTCGGCAATCGGTATGGCAGCAGGTGCACTCGTTGAACTGCATGGGGGTATACCCAGACAAGCCGTTCATGCGGTTGGGCTTGCTTTGAAAAATACATTGGGTCTAATCTGCGATCCGGTTGGTGGATTAGTCGAAATTCCTTGTATCGTGCGAAATGGATTTGGTGCTGTTACCGCACTAGCGGCGGCAGATATGGCACTTGCGGGTGTACGCAGCGTGATCCCATCCGACGAAGTTATCCAAGTGATGTACGAAGTTGGCACGTCCATGCCGGAGAAACATCGGGAGACGGCTAAAGGCGGACTGGCTATGACGCCTACAGGTAAGAAGATTATGGATGAGTTGCGAAAGAAGAAATGATTGGATGGGGGTATCCCTCGTTTCGTGCAATTGAGAGCGCTTGTACCATTAGGGAATAACAGGTAAAATAGAAATACAATTGAACCTTCGGTGGGCGTTCATCACTGACTAATAAAGCAACATACTATCCAAGCCATTGTACTGACCAAGTGTTCGCAGCACTTGGTCTTTCTTTCATAAAAATCACATTTTAAGGAGTATATCCATGACTGATATTCAGCAAATAATCCCACATCGCTATCCATTTTTAATGATTGATCAAATGATCGAAATCGATCAGGGAAAGTGGGCGAAAGGTTTTAAGAATGTAACACGCAACGAGTGGTATATAACAGACGCAAATCCATGTATGCCAAGCGCTATGATTGTAGAAGCACTGGCACAGTTAGGTGCGTTTACGACAACGAGCAGTGAAGGGAACTTGGGGTTTCTATCTTCATTGAACGGAATTGAGGTTTTAGGAAACGCCTATCCAGGTGATCGTGTTGAATTATTTTATGAAGTGATCAAGAATCGAAGAGGATTTATCCTTGGCAAAGGAGAAGCGAAAGTAGGAGATCAGATTATCATTCGAGCAGATGAGATTATGATTTATGTACAGGGTTAGATAATAATAAAGGAGAACCATCCCATGTTAATTGAACTCTCACATCTAATCCAGAACGGAATACCCGTTTACTTATCAAACCACATCAAATCGTGATTTTGTATACAGGCCACAGTCAATATTTTGGACAAGATACATACTTTACAGAGCATCCTGTTTTGACAGTAGAATTTGCAGAATTGTTAGTTAGGAAGCAGGTTAAGATGGTGGGCATGGATATGCCTTCACCCGACAAGTACCCTTTTGAAGTACATAAATGCTTGTTTCACAATCGGGTTCTAATCATTGAAAACTTAACGAATTTGGATCAACTTCTGCATGCAGAGTCGTTTGAAATCATAGCGCTACCCCTTCACATAAGAGCAGATTCATCAGTAGCACGTGTGATTGCGAAGGTGAAATGACGAGATAATTTAAATAAAATATAGTTGGAGGTCCTCCATATGACACAATCTATTGATCAAAGACTAGTGACACTCGGAATTGAACTTCCAGAAGCAAGCAGCCCGGCCGCCCAATATGCCAACTTTGTAATCGCAAATGGATTCTTGTATGTTTCGGGAAAAGGACCGCAAGGAAAACCAAAGGGCAAGCTTGGTCAAGAATTCACGACGCAGCAAGGGTATCATTTTGCAAGATTAGCAGGGATTGAAGTTCTTGCTGTTGTAAAAGAAGCATTAGGAACGCTAGATAAGGTGAAACAAGTTGTTAAGATTCAAGGATTTGTGAATGCAGACCCATTGTTTGAAGAACATGCCAAAGTGTTAGACGGCTGCTCGGAGTTGATGATTGAAGTATTCGGGGAAAAGGGTATGCATGCTCGCTCTGTATTCGGAGCGGCGTCTGTCAGAGCGAATCTACCGATTATTATTGATTCGATCTTTCAAATTGAAGGGTAAGGAGTTGATACCACTGAGACAAATCATTGCCATGGGTGGCGGAGGGTTTTCAATGGAACCCGAGAATCCTCTGCTGGATCAATATATTTTGAAACAAGCGAAATCGACTCAACCGAAAGTATGCTTTATCCCAACTGCCAGTGGAGATTCAGAAGGCTATATAGAGCGATTCTATCAAGCTTTTCAACAGCATTCTTGTGTCCCTTCCCATCTTGCTTTGTTTAAGAAACATCCAAGAAATCTAGAAGCGTACATACTAGAGCAGGATATTCTATATGTTGGTGGCGGGAATACGAGGAATATGCTTGTGTTATGGAGAGAGTGGGGTCTGGATCAGATCATTCGAAATGCTTGGGACAACGGGGTCATATTAGCAGGACTTAGTGCAGGTTCCATTTGCTGGTATGAAGAAGGTGTAACGGACTCTATACCCGGTGAGCTGACGAGCTTAAGATGCTTAGGTCTGCTATCAGGCAGCAGTTGCCCTCACTATGATGGGGAGTCTGATCGAAGACCCGGATATCACCAATTGCTTTTGGAAAATAAAATTGGCAACGGAATCGCCATGGATGACGGTGTAGCTGTACATTACCGGAATGATCACATTCATCAAGTCGTAAGTTCAAGACAAGCAGCCAAGGCTTATCTTCTGACATGCACGGATCAACTAGTGACAGAGACAGCAATCGACCCTATTTATCTAGGTAACGAGCAACAATAATCCTTAGCCGAGAGGAACGATCCTAACCCGATGCAGACGCAAGAGTTCGTGGGAAAGTTATGGAGACTATGCGATGTGCTCCGAGATGACGGGATTGTCTATCATGAGTACGTGACGGAGCTTACTTATTTATTATTTCTCAAGCTATTGAAGGAAAGAGGGAAAGAGGCTCTTATCCCGCAGTCCTATCGATGGGATACACTTGTTGCACTTCAGGGAGCGGAGTTGATGCAGCATTATCGTAACCTGCTTATCGATCTCGGATCTACCGTAGCTAGTAAGTATGTACGCCAAATTTATGCTCATGCAGCAACTCGTATCGATCGTCCGAACAACTTGGAGCAAATGATCCGTGCAATCGATGCCATTGATTGGTATAGCGCGAATGAGGAAGGTTTAGGAAACCTGTACGAAGGCTTGTTGGAGAAGAATGCAGGGGAAAAGAAGTCCGGGGCAGGGCAATATTTTACCCCACGGCTTTTAATAGATGTGATCGTAAAGCTCGTGAGTCCAAGACCGGGAGAAACCTGCAATGACCCTGCAGCAGGTACTTTTGGATTCATGGTAGCGGCAAGTAATTATGTAAGAAGCCAGACGGACAGCTACCAAGATTTAAGTGAGCAGCAAATCGAGTTTCAACGGGATCAAGCTTTTTCAGGGTGTGAACTTGTGCAGGAAACGCATCGTCTGGCACTGATGAATGCGCTGCTGCATGGAATTGAGGGTCCCATTACCCAAGGTGATTCGCTTACACGAGTCGAGAATAAGTCCCAGCAACAATATGATGTCATTCTAACCAACCCCCCTTTTGGCACGAAAAAGGGAGGAAAAATGCCTCGCACTGACTCAAGTTATGTAACGTCTAATAAACCATTTCAATTCCTTCAATTAATCGTGAACAGTCTGAAGTTGAATAAGACAGCTCGTGCGGCGGTAGTGGTACCGGATCATGTATTATTTCAAGATGGAGAAGGGACAAGAATCCGTGAAGAACTGATGGATAAGTGCAATCTTCATACCATCCTGCGGTTGCCTACTGGTATTTTCTATGCGCAGGGTGTGAAGACGAATGTCCTCTTTTTCAATCAAGGACTTGAAACCACAGGGAATACGAAGGAAGTATGGTTCTACGATTTAAGATCGGACATGCCGCGATTTGGGAAGCGTACACCACTGACAGCAGCACATTTCGAACCATTTATTACTGCTTATACATCATCAGATCGTTCAAAGATTATCGATGCGCGATGGCAGGTCATCACTCGTGATGACATTCGTTCTTTAGGAAACCGCTTAGATCTGGGTCTACTTACAGACAACGTATCAACCCCAACGCAAGACCCCATCCCACAACTCATCAATACGACAGAAGAAGCGGTAAATAAACTGCAACAAGCGGCTCTCCGAATGAGCACTATTTCACAGTATTTGAGCAGCATCGATATGCATACTAATCATCACATTCCCGATCATTGGAGATTGGCATCTTGGGGAGATGTGGGTGCATTTCACCACGGTTCCGCGTTTCCACGTTCTTTTCAAGGAGATACAACAGGTAGTATTTCCTTCTATAAGGTGGGAAGCCTTAGTGAAGCGGGTGGGGATGGCTTCTTACCAACTGCCAAAGATACCCTCACAGAGGAAGCCCGAGCCGAACTGCGCGTACCCCTAGTCCCTGCTCATGCTGTTCTGTTTGCCAAAATAGGTGAAGCGATTAAGCTTAACCGACGTGCACTCCTCCGTACTCCTGCATGTATCGATAATAACCTCATGGCTTTTTCATGCAATCCAACCTACGTCCATCATCGTTTTGTGTATTATTGGTCAATGACAATTGATTTTTATGAACTCTCCCAAGCAAGTGCAGTGCCCTCTATTCGGAAAATGTCGCTCGCCAACTTGTCGATCCCAATCCCACCACTCGACGAACAGCGGGTGATCATCAAGCAAATCGAGTCTTTGTTAAGGAATATCCAATTTGCCTCACAAGCTATCTACGATGTGAACGCCTTATTTACACACAAGATACAGAAGCAGAATATTTTCCATCCTTATGGAACATTGACAGATCGCATCCTTCGATTAGCACTTCAAGGCAGACTGACCCATGCGATTCTCGAACGAAATTGACCTTGGAAGTAATTTCCTTTATGGTAAAAGAATACTGTGTACAAGAGAAGTTTTAACCAACTAAGCCTAAGGGGAGGGATACAATGAACATCATTGTGTTTGGTGCAAGTGGAGGAACGGGACAACATTTTGTCCAGCAAGCGCTGGAATCAGGACATCAAGTGACCGCATTTGTAAGAACGCTGTCGAATTTCAATATGACCGATCCTAATTTACGTGTGATTGTTGGAGATGCTTGTGATCCAGAGGCTGTAACTGAGGCGATTGCAAATCACGATGCCGTTGTTTCATGCCTGGGGTCACGTGGAATGGGTAGAACTTCGGTATTAACAGAGATGGCAGGTCACATTGTTGAGGGGATGAACAGCAGTGGAGTGAACCGCGTTTTATATGTAGCTGCGGCAGGTATTTACAATGAAATACCGGGAATCGTGGGAATGGCTTCCAAAATATTTTTGCGTAACGTATTAGCTGATCATCGCCGAGCTGTTGAAGTTATCAAATCCAACAATGTAAACTGGACAATTGCACGTCCACTACATTTAATTGATACACCGCTTACGGGTAAATACCGTGCAACGATACAAGGCGTACCTATCGGAGGCCAGAAAATATCTCGCGCTGACGTCGCTCACTTTTTACTGCATGCACTCCCACAAAAGAGACATCATAAAACCTCCGTTGGGCTTGCCTATTAAGATCTATTTACTATCCAGTTCCCGTCAATTTATTCATCACCATAACCGCGGCACCGTAGGTGATCGCTTCTTCCCCTAAATTACCTAAAGTAAATTCCGGTTCATAATCGGGATACCCACATGTCTTTTCCAATGCAACCCGCGTGCTGACTTCGTAGAAGAGTGGGGCGCTGCTGACTAAAGGTCCGCCCAATAATATTTTATCGGGATGCAGCAGGTTAATCATGTTCGCAAGCCCAATTCCGAAGTAACAGGCGGATTGCGTAAATAGTTCAATTGCAAGTGGATCTTGATCTTGCAGTGCTTCTTTTAGATCCGAGAATGTTAGTTGCTCTATATCCTTCTGGATCATCTTCAAGCTGCTTGCTCGCCCTTGCCTTAAGAGTGTTTGAGCACGATTTAATAAAGCAGGGATTGTTACATACGATTCCAAGCTGCCATAGTTCCCTGTATCACTTAGCCGAATACCATCAGATTGAATGATCATCTGCCCAATTGATTGCTCCATGGCAGCATTTCCAGGCATAATGTGTCCTTGATATAACATCGAAGAGCGCACGCCAATCCCAGCATGAATATAGAGCATCAGTGGATACTTCTTAATGCCCTCTGACCAATATTCTCCTATAATCGCAGTGTTTACACCGATGTCTAACAACACGAGGAGATTGAGTTCACGCTCCAAGTCATCACGAATATGAATATCGCTCCAACCCGTCGCAGGGAAGTGTAAAGGTGATAGAATCGTTCCGGTTATTGGATCGAGCGGCCCAACAGCACCAATACCTAGTCCAAGCACCTGTGAAGTCGTAATTTGGTGCTTTTCCAGCATCGTTCTTACGGTTAGAACGACATCTTTTAAGAAAACGTCTGATGTAGTCTCATGTGACATTTTCCAGTGCACATCATCTATTTTATTCATAGCAAAATCATACAAAACGAGCATGGAGGAAGTCCGAGATATTTCCAGACCAAAAATGTAGGCAAAAGTAGGGTTAATCGCATACAGGATTGGCTTTCGTCCACCTGTGGATTCACCGAATCCAGCTTCTGTAATAAGCTGCTGCATACATAAATCTTCGAGTGTTCGTGTCAACGTGCTTCCTGTCAGGTTAGCAAGCTCCAGCAGCTCTAGCTTAGAAATGAGGGTGTGGTTGCGAATGATGTGGTAAATTTCCTTATCATTTCTTTTTTTAATGATGTCTCGAAATAGGTTGTTCACCATATTTTTTCTCCAGCCTCCCGCCAGGAATCATTGTGACATAAGTATAGTGCAATTAACACATAAAGGAAAATAATCAATGTATGCGACACACATACTTGACACCCTTATATCTTTAATTTAAGATATTAATTAATAAATTTCCATATTTTTAAAGGTACTAATTTAAAATTAGTAAATTATATTGACAAAGAGTAGAAGATTATATAATATACTTTATATACTATTAAGTTTGTAAACTAAAATTTAAATATTGGAGTGTTAACCAACATGTCAAACGTATTATTAATTAAAGCTAACCCTCGTGCAATTGAGCAATCTGTTTCTGTAAAAATGTATGATGCATTCGTAACGAAATACCGCGAATCTCACCCGAACGATAACATTACAGAATTGGATTTATTCGCAGAAAACCTTCCGTACTACGGTAACGATATGATTAACGGCATGTACAAAGTTCGTGCTGGCTATGAGTTAACAGCGGATGAGCAGCAAGCAACTGAAATTGTGAACAAATACTTGAACCAATTCCTTGCTGCAGATAAAGTGATGATTGCATTCCCACTTTGGAACGCTACAATGCCAGCTCCTCTTCACACTTATATCGACTACTTGAACCAAGCTGGAATCACATTCGGTTACACAGCTGAAGGCCCAGTAGGTCTTGTAAAAGACAAGAAAGTAGCTCTTCTTAACGCTAGTGGTGGAGATTACTCCAATGCGCAAAACGAAATGTGTGTGAATTTAGTGACACGTTCATTCTCCTTGTTTGGCATACAAGATTTGCAAAAGGTGATTATCCAAGGTCACAACCAATACCCAGACAAAGCAGAAGCTTTAGTGCAAGATGGTTTAGAAAAAGTCCGCGACTTAGCGCTTGTATTCTAATCGAAGTTTTTACAACGAGGTACCATAGGTATCTCGTTTTTGCATATGCTATAATAAATAATGAATTTTCCAGTAGTAACGAGAAAGGAATGAACCCATGAAATCGATACACAAATCAACTGTGAGTCAAGCACTGAGAGCTTTTATTGGGCAGCAGGTGTACGTTCATGCGGAGGCGATTCCAGGTGGATTTCTTCGTAACATATCCGTGGAAGTGGAACAATGCATGATTGCAGGTGAAGGCCCTTATCGGGTTGCGATTCGAATTCCATATAACGGCTGGATTCGCATGGAAGGTTTGACCCATTATGTGAGCGAATCAGAAGAGAGATTGCTTCTTGCAGGGCATGATGATCAAGGTCGGATTACAACTGTGCTTGAACTGAGCTTAAGACCGTTTCATTTTACTAAAGGAGTGAGTACCTATGACGGTACGTAAAATCTTACTCGTACTGGCGCATCCGGATGATGAGTCTTTCATCTGTGGAGGAACCCTTGCTAAGTATGCAAAAGAAGGGGCAGAAATTTCACTCGTTTGTGCAACACGCGGCGAAATGGGTCGAAGGGTCGGTAACCCGCCGGTATTGAATCGAGAGACAATCGCTAGCGCAAGAGAACTTGAGCTGAAAGAAGCCTGCAGTGTATTAGGCATAAGCAGACTTCAATTTCTGGAAGTGTTGGATAAAACGGTCGAATTCGAGGATCCTTATGTCATGGAGGTTCGAATTGCCGCGATTATCGAGGAGATTAGACCGGACGTCGTCTTAACATTCCATGAAGTGCTCGGTGGGCATCCAGATCACTGCGCAATCGGCAAGTTCTGTAAAGCGGGGTTTGAACGTATTGTTCGTAGAGGAAAGCTCGACAAACCGATGCATTTATATTATATTTCGTACGGTGACAGTATGAAGCATCCTGAGAAATACGGGATTGATCCAAGCCAAGTAACGGCGATTGATATTACGCCAGGTCGATATAACAAGTTACTTGCATTTCGTGCACACCGTTCTCAGTCTGAAATTATAGATTGGGTATGGAAACCAGACGCTGAAGCACTTGGTCATATTAGCCGAATGGAGTATTTCATTCATGGAAACAATGTTCCTAAAGATCAGGATAGCCTATTTACTGAATAACACCAACATCTAATAACAATCCCACTAATGGAGGTAGCACAATGAGCATACATATTGGAGCAAAACCAGGAGATATCGCAGAATCCGTTCTATTACCAGGTGATCCCCTTCGCGCGAAATACATTGCGGAGACTTTTTTGGAAGACGTAACTTGCTATAACAATGTACGTGGTATGTTAGGTTTCACTGGGACTTATCAAGGTCAACGTGTTTCCGTACAAGGAACAGGCATGGGTATGCCGTCAGCTTCCATTTACATTCATGAGCTAATCAATAGCTATGGTGTGAAGAACTTGATTCGCGTTGGTACTTGCGGTGCGATTCAAAAAGATATTCGTGTACGTGATGTTCTCATTGCACAAGCTGCATGTACGAATTCATCTATGAACCGCAACGCATTCCCTGGCTACGATTTCTCGCCGATTGCGAATTTTGAATTAATGCGCAAAGCATATGATCAAGGTATTGCAAAAGGCTTGAACATTCGTGTAGGTAACGTATTATCTTCTGATGTTTTCTATAATGATGACAAAGAAATCGTAACAAAGCTCGCAAATCATGGCGTGTTTGCCGTTGAGATGGAAGCTGCTGCCCTTTACACAATCGCAGCACGTTTTGGCGTGAATGCTTTAACCATTCTTACGGTTAGTGATCACATCATTACAGGTGAGGAAACGACATCAGAAGAAAGACAGACAACATTCAATGAGATGATCGAAGTAGCGCTTCAAACTGTAGCGAAGTAGATCATTTTAAATAAGCTTAAAAAGCGGAATAGAGCCTTTGTGAGTGCGAACTCACGAGGGTTCTTTTTTTGTGGGTTCATGTAAGTGTTTTCAACACAGGATAATGTTAGGATGGCTGGCAACAATAACATTAGAGCGAATAATATATTAGTATTTACGACTTCGAATTTCGGATGGTTTTATCTACTGAGTATGTTCGTTAGATTGCGGTTCCTTATCCGCTATTGCGACATAGGATATAGGAGCTCAATTGCGCGACATTTGGTTGAATAATGGGAAGTCAGTTATATATATCCAGATAAATAATCATGCTATAACGTAGGCGGAGTAGCAGTCTGCTCTTCTTATTTTTTTCCAAAAAAAGAGTAAAGTTCACTTGCTTTGAAACCGTTTTAAAAAGGATATTTTGCATAGGGGAAAGATAACCGTAATTGGGTTCTCTTGCTTATATTTTTTAAAAATTCTGAATTTTATATTTAGAAAATAAAACCAAATATTTTTGTAGTTTTGGTGAAATATTTTACAGCAATATTTTGAATCATAAATTGCTCAATCCCTTTGATAGCGCAGGATTGACGATCTCATGAAAGGGTAGTTCGGAATGGAGAATTGTACATTTAAAATGGTTGATTAAGACAAGTTATGAATATATAGAATATTCCGACCCTCCTTTTTCGAACCCGAAATCAGCCCCTGCCTACTATTGCTTTTTATAAAATTACATGGTATCATGAAACCATCCTGAGTGATTGGAAAATCGCCTATTCTAAAGGGTTATCTTTTGGACAAAACGGTACCTTTTGGAATATGTGATACTTTATTTACTCAGTAAATAGGATTAACATGTTAAAAACAATTATTGGAGGTTTTACAATGCAAACAGGCACAGTAAAATGGTTTAACGCAGAAAAAGGTTTTGGTTTTATCGAAGTTGAAGGTGGAAACGATGTATTCGTACATTTCTCCGCAATCGTAGGCGACGGCTTCAAATCTTTGGACGAAGGCCAACGCGTTGAGTTCAACGTTGTTCAAGGCAACCGCGGACCACAAGCTGAGAACGTTGTAAAGCTGTAATTTATAACTAAATTACGCATCGCACGCATGAAATGCAGTTACCTTCCTCGGAAGGCAACTGCATTTTTTGTTTTTTAATAGTCAGAAGCTTCTGTAATCTATTTATGGTAAAATTAATCATATTCTTGAATAAGGAAGTGGAATATGAATCTTATTCATTCTTTAGAAAAAACGATGCATGCGGCAGTAGAACGTTATTTTACAGAACCTGAACTGAGGCGATTAGCACTTCAATTTATATCGTATAAGGTCACTGAGACTACTGTTTTTGGTGAATTGACACGACTTCATTATACGATGTTTGGTGGAACTTCGCCTGAAATTGAACAGGCCACAGCAGCAGTAGAACTTATGATACTTGCTCTGGATATGTATGATGATGTACAGGATCGCGATAATGATAGTGTACCTTGGGCTCATGTTCCTCCAGCAATTGCCTTGAATGTCGCGATCGGATTGCAATCACTAAGTATGGCTGTTTTACAAAATAGTTCATTTCCTCTTGATGCACGGGAACGTGCTGTGAACTATTTGAATCAAGGAATTATGAAGGCGGTTAATGGTCAACAGATGGATCTGCAAGATCAGGTATCAAGCGAAGAAGAATGCTTAGAGATGATCCGGGGTAAATCGGGTGCATTAGCAGCTTGCGCATGTCTAGTCGGCACAGCTCTAGCCACGCCAGAGCATCATGAACGCGTTGCAGAAATTGGTTTGGGACTTGGAACCGTAGCGCAAATGCGTAATGATATGAAGGGTATAATCCGGTGGGATGTACGTAATGATCTGCTGCACCGCAAAAAGACATTACCAATCCTGTACGTTCTGGAATATGAGCATGAACTTGCTCAAGTGATTCGTGAGTACTATGATCACAAGCGTGAAAAAGAAGATATGTTTACATATAAAATAGAAATTATTGACCTTATCCATACATCTGGTGCACTTGATTATGCGGAAGTCCTAGTTCGTTTGCAGCAGTTTGAAGTGCAAGCATTAATCGACAAATTACCGATTCATGACGAATGGAGAGGGAGATTGTACCCATACTTATTGTAGATTCCGCAACTTTTGTATCATATTTTGCGGGATTTCGTTGCGGTCACGCAAAAATGTTTGCGGTTTCTAGCAGTATGGTTAGCGAGGCGAGACCTATTTTTCTGTGATATATTGATTTTGTAAGATAAATCATTAAACATTTGAAAGAGTAGGTGGCTCGAACATGTTGAAGAATATTATGAATTATTTAGTAGGCAACCAAGATGTAGCAAAATTAGTTGTGAATGGACAAGCTTGTTTGGTTGGTGTGTCTGCTAGTCAACATCGAGCTATTATCGAAGTTATTGGAAACAAAGACAATCAGAAAGTGGAGCCAATGAAAGCTTATTGGAATTGGTAAGCTTCACTTAATTACATAATTGGGAGAGCTTAATGATACAACTTAGAAAATACAATTTTTCAATGATACTTGTATTACTTGTTACCTTATATATTGCTGTTCAATTGGTACATTCACAGTTGCAATCATTATATATCGGGGTAGATGTGAATCAGAACCAAAGCGGTCAATGGACAGTTAGCACGGTTGACCCGTTGGCTTGGGGTAGTAAAAACGGTGTTCAATTAGGAGATGTTTTAAATCAAGTCAATGGGCAGAAACCATCACTTCATTATCCTCTGAAGTATAATTCGCTAGAGCAGGTTAATAGTTTTGAAGTCATTCGTAATGGGGAACATATTATGTTTGCTGTTCCTGAGGGAACACGTTCTCCGATTACAATTGATCAAACGATCTTACCTGCAACTTTATTTATTATATTGTTTCTTTTTTCTATCATTTTATATTACAAAAAACAAAATGATCATGCATCAAAGATGCTAATATTATTTTTCCTTTCGATTGCGTTAGCCTATTTGTCAGCTGGAGCAGCAACAAGAAGGATAATATATGCACAAATGATCATCGGAATTTGCCTGAGTCAATCTCCTATATTTTTCCTGCATTTTTTATATAGTTACTTTAAGGAATATGGGATTCAGATGTTGAAATCGCGCTGGTTAGTTATTTTGTATAGCATCAACGGTTTCATATTTGGAATAACATTGCTAGTAAATTATACGGCTATTGATATTGGACTTTCCGCTGTTATTCTTAGTCGAGTGCCATTAGTATCCTTTTCTATCGGTAATATCATTGCAATTTACATATTGATATCACGATATGTGAAATATCACGGAACGATTTATCGACCGCTATTTAAGTATTTAGTTGTCGGTAATGCTGTTTCGTTTTTCCCTTTCATTGTTTTATATGCACTACCGATGATGATATTTGGAATTGAAGTGATTCCAGCCAATCTAGCAGCTATGTGTCTGCTATTTTTGCCAGTTGTATATGTATATTTAATTGTCTCGAATCGCTTGCTTGATATTGATTTTATTATCGGGCGGCTAAGATATTACAGCTTCTTGGCTGTGATTCCAGCGATGTTAATCGTCATTGGGGTTAAGTTTGTACAAACGCAAAACAACAATGTTCCACTACAATGGGTACAATCATTTATTCTCGTCTACTTGGGCATTATCATGCTGCTGTATTTTAAAGAATCATTAGATTTTAAATTAACTGGTTTCCTGTTTAAAGAAAAACGTAATTTTCAAGCTAGTTTGAATCAATTCTCGCAGCAGATTTCTAAAATTATGCGAGCCTCAGATTTAGAAGAAAGACTGATTAAAGAAGTACTGCATGTCATGCCAACAAAGTCTGTAGCTATTTTTGAGCAAAATAGGCAAGACAAAACGCTTACTTTGCGCCGAGTTGTAGGCAGTGCACCTAGTCAACAAATCATGGAAGAATTAATAAAAGAACCGCATCATAATGAAGTTGGTGAAGTGATTCGAGTAAGTACTGGAATATGCTGCATCATCGGTAGAAGACAAGATTCGAATTACATGATGTGGATGGATGGCAAGGAAAACCGGATGGGCTATAACGTTGATGAAATGTTATGGATGAAGACGGTATCGAATTATGTCAGCATTGTTTATGAGAATTTAGAGTTAATTGAAGGTATTATTTCTAATATTGAAACCGACAACAATAACAAAGCGCCTTCTTGGATCGTACGACTCTTGTTCCGTTTATCGGAGCAGGAACGAAGACGACTTGCTTCGGATTTACATGACTCTGCTCTGCAGGATCAATTGCTGTGGTATCGTAAGTTCGAGGCGCTGCTTGATGAGTCGGAGACACCACCAGAAATGCGTGAACGAATGGTTGAAATTAAAGAAGGATTGCTAGATGTAATTCATCAGATTCGAGAAACTTGTAATGAATTAAGACCCCCTTTCTTGAAAGAAATAGGGGTTGTTGAAGCGGTAGATAATTTATGTAGTTATGCCCAGCTTAATGCCAACTATGTGGTTGATTTTGATCACAAAGATTTTAATTTAGAGTTAGACGATGAATATGTGCTGATTTTATACCGTATTACTCAAGAATTATTAAGAAATACGATGAAGCATGCTAGAGCGACGAAAGTAGAACTTCAATTACATCATGATGATGAGACAATTACTTATATTTATCGAGATAATGGAATAGGGATGGATCTAAGTCAACTTCAATCTTCTTTTAAACACATGGGACTATCTGGCGTTCGTGAACGAATTGCTGGGTTGGAGGGAACAACATCGTTCCATTCCTCTTTTGGTGAGGGGTTTGAAGTTCGAGTGAGTTTACCTTATCAAAGTAATTTATCGTCAATCGAAAGTAATATTGGATAGGGGGGCTTTTCATGATTAATATTTTATTGGTAGATGATCATCCATCTGTAGGTGAAGGTACGAAGAATATGATCGAAAAAGAACAAGATCTTAAAGTTTCAGTCGTGTTCTCTGGGATGGAAGCCCTTGAAATTATAAAAGAACAGAAATTTGATATTATGCTTTTTGATTTGAATATGCCTGTTATTAGCGGGCTTGAGTTGACTAAGCGTGTGATGGCGATCGATTCAGATACAATCGTACTTATTTATACAGGTTTTGATATTTCTTCGCATTTCAATATTCTTGTGGAATCTGGAGTTTCGGGCTTTATCTCCAAAGCGGCGTCCCGTGAGCAGCTTGTTATGGGTATTCGTTGTGCATTACGTGGGGATGCGATAATTCCATCTGTCCTGTTGAAGCAGCTGAGAAGAAATGAAGTCAGATTGACGCGGGCGGAAGGTCCCAAGCTTGAGGAAGTATCAATTAACGAGAAAGAACAAGCAATTTTGCAAGAAGTGGCACGTGGCAAGAGTAATAAGGAGATTGCAGCAAACTTATATTCCAGTCAGCGTACAGTAGAGTATAATTTGACCCGTATTTTTGAAAAGTTAGGCGTGAGATCCAGATCCGAGGCGATTATGGAAGGAAGACGTCTGGGATTAATTCACGAAAAAGAATTTGCACTTTAATACTGGCTTAAGGAAGAACCTAGTTGATTTATTCTGCTAGGTTTTTTTTATACCATTTTTTAAGATTAGCTATGTTAGATGAGTTGCGGTGATGTGGTACTGACTTTGCGGTTTATTGCGGTAATGGATGTTTTTGCCTTACGGTCACCGCAATAAAATGTCGTGATTAAAAGCCTTGTTTTCGGTGAAAAGGGGAGTCAGATGAATTACGATGTAGATAAGGGAAAAAGAACAGGATAAGAAGATGTGAGGGGGCTTTGAATAATGATAAATGGCAAAACGAGAGAATGGTTAACACTGCACATTTTTTGCCACCAACATGATCAACAAGAAGCATTACTTAATCAAGCGTTATTTCCAGCTATTGAGGAATTGAAGGATCAAGGTCATTGTAACGAGTGGTTCTATATTCGTTATTGGGAAGGAGGTCCGCATACGCGCATGCGTTTTCTAAACGCGAGCCCAGAGGTGGAGACAACGATTCGTAAAGTTGCGAATCAATTCATGAGAGAAATGTTTCCACCCAAAGACCCGAAGAAAGCGCCTTGGAATGAGCAAACAGAAATTATCACATTGCCTTATGAGCCGGAATACATGCGTTATGGTGGTAAGCTTGCGATGGATATTAGTGAAAAGTTATTCCATCAGTCGAGTGAAATGACCGTACATGTGCTGCGTGAGACTGTAGGCAATTTTGAAAAACGTATTATTATGGCTTTTGATTTAATGGTCATTACCGCCCTTTGTATGGCAGTGGAGCCTGAACGCATAAGTGAATATTTTGGACAATATGCTCTCTTCTGGGGTGAATTTATTGAATCCAAAGATGAACTTGAAAAGCGAAAAAATTTAGCGCTTCAACATAAAGAAACGCTGGAGTCCAGAATTCATACGTTGATTACACTTGCTGAGGAGCCTTCTAAATCATCTTTTTATCAAAAATGGGTAGGACAATTATATGATGCACGGAGCAGCCTAGAAGAGCTAGCTAGACAAGGGAATCTGCTGGACCCGCATCTTGGAGAAACATTCGTTGATCGGAAAATGTTTATTAAGACGATTTCATCCATTGCGTTCTCACATATACACATGACAAATAACCGTTTGGGAATTATACCAGGATATGAATATTACTTGGGAACCATGATTCAATCGCTTGCAAAGGAAGGTCGTTATGCCCAAGCTCAGTAAGCAAGATATATCATGGTCAAGAAAATATAGATGGATAGGTAAGAAGCTGATCTAGTGAAATGACTGGATCAGCTTATTTTTTGTATAATTGGAAGGACTTTAGCCTAGTCTTTACTTTGAATAACGAGCAGATGCCCTGATTTGATATCAATAATGCCGGTTTGTTCTAACAGCACATTAGAAATTCCTAAGCTTTGTCCGATCTGAAGTGTCGCATTGTTTAAGGGGTACTGAAATCCAGTTAACGTAATGCCGGTAACCTCCATGGATAAGGGTAAGAGCGAAATGTGAGTATAAGGTCCTTTGGTGATAAGTGTCTGCTCTCTAATAAGCCTAATCTCATTATGAGCATCGATCATTACACAAGAAATGCCGCTAGCAAGGGCTGGGTATAAGAGGTGGATATTGGCTAATGAATGATCGAGCCTTGAGCCGAGGGTGCCAAGCATAGCAATCGATTGCGGCTGTTGTTCCAGTGCCCATCGGAGTGCAAGCTCGGTATCGGTGTAATCTTTATCAATGGGATCGCAATCCATGAATTGTTTACTGTTCTGGCGTATTTGTTCTAGTTCATCTACAGTGACGGAATCGAAGTCACCAAGTGAGAGATCAGGTTGAAGCCCATTTTGGATGAGGAACCATGCACCGCGATCTGCACCTACGAGAATATCGTCAGAATGGATTTGTCGGAGCACCCAAGGACCTAGCTGCCCGCCGCTCACGATAACGATGCGTTTATCTTGTTTCATGTTTTATTCTCCTAACATGGATGTTTCGTTTCAAGTAACACTATATCATAAGTTAGCAAAACAAAACCGAGTTCATGATGAACTCGGTTTTGTTCAACCTTACTACTTATCGCCGCGATCCACGTGCTTCCGGAGTGATGTGTTATCTTTGCCCGTGTGATCAATCTCGCCTTCTTGCATGGAGAAGCCCTTCAGTTCCCAAGTTGTTTCTCCCAGAACGAGATCAGCAGGAAATTCGTCCCCTCTTTTTAGTGCAACTTCATGACCATCCTCATCTGCATATATGCCATCCGTTGATACTTTTTCATGAGACATTGGGTCCATTTGCTTAGAATTTGACATACCTAAATCCTCCCTAGCACCTATTTCTGAACAACTTTAATTAATATTTCCGATACTTGAAAGTATTATGAGAAGGGTATTGCCTGATGGGTGTGGAAAATGTATGATGTTGCAACTTTATGTCGAAGCGAGGGTAATATGAAGATTTTTACAAAAATTTCATTTATTATTTTATTTCTTTCCTTACTCGCATTGGATATCGGTTTAAACATCGCACCATTTACCTATACAGATACAGAACCTGTCCCTCTTCAGGACTGGGCCTATCGATGGGAGGAAGCGATAAAGGAAGGAAATGGTAAGCCGGCATGGTTCACCAGTACAAAGGTACCCAATGATAATTGGAACCCAATTGTTGAACCAAAAAACCCAGAAGATCGCAATAGCCAAAATGAATTGTGGCTTAGGACAAAACTACCAGATGCCGCATGGCGGGATGCCAGTCTATCGATTCAAATATACGAGCATTATGAGCTGTATACGTCAAAAGGGAAGTTGTATTCGTATGGAACAATGGATCCGAAAAAACGATTGGAATACCCAGGAACACCTCTACGGATCGTTACACTACCAACCGAGGTAATGGGCGAGGATTTATATATTCGGGTGTTTTCAGCTTCTGATAATATCGGAATTATTGGTACAGCTATGGTGGGCTCAAGGGCGGATTTTCTACTTTATACATTTCGTCAGGATGTAGATAAGTTGGCACTTGGTTCTTTCTATATTCTTTCAGCTGTTGTTTTCTTGTATGCCTATGTTCATTTTCGCAAGCAAAAGTTGTTTTTCTCGTTTACCTTTTTCTCCTTATTTTTCGGGATCTACTCTCTTTGTCGGACTACGATAGCGAATCTCTTGTATGATGCGCCGTTACTATGGACGTACTTGGAATTAATTTCGCTGTACTTAGGAATCGCTGGTGTCACGATGTTAGTTGAGCAAATTTTTATCACTAGATCGATTCGATTTATTCGATTTTTATGGCAAGCACATCTGGTATTTGCAGGGTTTTCGTTGATACTTATTGTGTGTCGGTTGACCACCATTCCCCAAGCATTATTTATTTATCAGATTATCATTATACTGACTATGATGCTCTTGTTGCATCGCATTTTTTTGGAGGCGAAGCAGGGGACACAAGGAGCAAAATCTTTGCTGATTGGCGGTCTTGTTGTTTGTGTAACAGGAACATTAGATATTTTACAAAATGTATGGAAGTGGATGGACATGTTACCGCCACTAACGACTTTCGGGCTTTTTGTATTTATATGTGTACTGCTGATTCAATTAATTAAGCGCCTGATGGAATTGATGTTTTTTGCACAAAGTTCAGAAAGACTAACTATCGTATCCCAACTTGCTGCAGGTGTAGCACATGAGATTCGCAATCCAATTGCGGTTATATCCGGATTTGTGCAGCTCATGCAGAAGAAACCAGATCAGACACAATACTTGGATTTAATCTCGACAGAAGTGAAAAGAATCAATGATATAGTAAGTGATTTTTTGTTTTTTGCAAAACCTATACATACTCAAATGGTTGAAAGTCATGTGCCAGAAATTATGGAACGTACATTAGATTTATTTCGTGAGGATATGAGGGAGAAGGGAATTGAGTTAAAGACCATCTTAGATAAAAGAGTCTCAAAAAACTTTTGTGAGCCGAATCAGCTAAAGCAAGTTTTTATGAATGTGATTAAGAATGCAATGGAATCAATGCCAAGTGGGGGCTTATTAACAATCATCATGAAAATGAGTAAAGGATCCTTGCGGATTTTCATTATTGATCAAGGTGTGGGCATCGCCCCAGAAGAGATGCGGCGGGTCGGAGAACCTTTTTTTACTACAAAAGAAACGGGTACTGGGCTGGGGCTCATGGTCTGTGCCAAAATTATTGAATACCATGGCGGAAAATTGGAAATTCGTAGTAAACTAAATAAAGGGACAACAGTTGAAATCGTACTTCCTATAGAGAATCCCATAAGTTAAAACGGTGGATGAAGGAAGTGGATAGGTTGATGGAATCTCCTTTGATCAGTATCGTCATACCGACGTTTAATCGTCATCGTGTGTTAGGTGAGCTTGTGGAATCAATAGTCAGACAACGCTACACACCGCTCGAAGTGATTATTGTTAATGATGGTGGGGGTTCTGTTGAACAGGTCAGAAGTTTATACCCAGAGTTGGATATTCAGATTGTGGACATGGAACAGAATGTACAGCATGTGCATGCGAGAAACATAGGAGTGCGGCGCGCGCAAGGTGAATATATCATGTTATGTGATGATGATGATTTGCTGACAGATGGTCATGTTCAGCGGATGCGGGATGCCCTTATGGAAGGTTATGATCTGGCTTATTCAGATGTTGAGATTGTTCATTATGTACAGGGTGACAATGGACGCGTGCCCGTATCACGGCAATTGTTTGCGTATGATGATGATTTAGTGGCAATGCGCAAGTTTTCAACGTTTGTTCCGTCGGGGTGCTTGTATCGTAAAGACATTCATCAAACCATTGGTGAATTTGACGAAGAGGTATTCCATTACTGGGATTGGGATTTTTTCTTGCGGGTAGCCAATCAGTACCGAATAACACGGGTACCTGTTGCAAGTGTGCTTTACGCGTTTCACCAAGGAGGCGACAACCTATCCGACAATTTGGATCATATGCGCCCGTATTTGGATTTGCTCACAGTAAAACATGATCTCGGTAATTTGCCTACAAAGAATTTCTTTCTTTTATTAGAAGAGCCTGCTGTAAAAAGTCGTAAAGTCCCATCCACTCTTGTCTGGGACGGTGTGCCTTACAAATCGCGGCTATATCAAATGGAGGGGTGAAGCAAATGCTTATTCTTGGGTTTGGTGACAGCATTACTTCAGGTGTTTATTTACCAGTGGAAGACACGTATTTGTACAAGCTGGGACAGCGATTCGGTTGTGGGACCTATAATGCAGGGGTACCGGGCAATAACACAACGCAAGGCCTTGCACGGATACAGACAGATGTTATTGTTAGAGAGCCAGATCTTACGATTATTGAGTTCGGGATGAATGATCATTATGCAACCGCTCTGAATACTCATCTCGTGGACAAGATTACGTTTAGGCACAATCTAAGACAGATGGTAAGTCAATTATGTGAGATTGATTGCACACCGATTCTATGTACGATCTCTCCGATTATTACGGGGGACGCCACTCAATATTATTATAATCGACATCCAGAGGCCTGGTATCAGCATCCGTTGGGAGCGCAAGCATGGCTTGATGAATACAGTGAGATCATACGAGAGACGGCTGTAGAATTAAATGTACCATTGGCAGACATTGCGAGGAAGTGGGCAGAATACTTAGCAGCAGGAGGTACACTGACAGGCCCTGAAGGTGTGCTACGAAATTTAGATAATGCAGGTGTAGATGACGGTGTACATCCGACAGCAAAGGGACACGACTTGTACGCAGATTGTATTATAGAGCAAATAACAATTATATCGTAGAAAAATGCTAATCATCGCTGAGGCGATGATTTTTTTGTTGACAAATACCATAATTCCGATAAAATAAGTTGGTATAATCAAATGGTAAATTTTGATGGATATAAAGGGGAGATCAAGATGATCCGGATACGTAACGTGAATAAGACATTCATACAACGCGATGGCCGTCCGTTTACGGCGATAGACAATGTATCGCTTGATATTGCAAAGGGAGAGTTCGTATCGCTGCTGGGTCCATCTGGATGCGGGAAATCGACGATCTTAAATCTGGTTGCAGGTCTGGAACCCCACGAGGACGGTCTAATTGAAGTGGGTGGGAGTCGAGTAACGGGACCAGGTTCAGATCGAGTTGTCGTATTTCAAGAGCATGCTCTCTTTCCTTGGCTAACTGTTCAAGATAACGTCGCATTCGGTTTGAAACAAAAAGGCATTGCGAAGAAGGAACGTAACGAGATCGCACTTGAGCATATGCGCACCGTTCACTTAAGTAAGTTTGCGGATCGGTATCCGCATGAACTTTCAGGTGGGATGAAGCAGCGGGCGGCAATTGCCAGAGCGCTTGCCATGGATCCGGATATTTTGCTCATGGATGAGCCGTTTGCGTCATTGGATGAGCAGACAAGAATTATTTTGCATAAAGAGTTAGAACAAATTTGGCTGCAAACACAGAAGACAATATTGTTCATTACACATAACATTCGCGAAGCCGTGATATTATCGGATCGTGTTGTGGTCATGTCAACAAGACCTGGGAAGATCAAGAAGGAATTTGCAGTGCAGGCGGCAAGACCGCGGAGTCAGAAGGATACTGTCCTCCATCATGTGGAGAATGCGATTCTGGAGACGTTACGAGACGAACTGGAAAAAGTCGTTAGGGAGGAAACAGGCGATGAATATAGCATTAAGACGGGGGATATTTCTGATCGTACTTCTGATAGCGTGGGAGGCGGCATATAGGTTGATCGGATGGGAAAGTTGGAAGTTCCCATCGTTATTTCAGACCTTTGAGGCGTTCTATCTTGGATTTACAGAAGGACAAATGTTGGAGGCAACTATAGCCTCTGTACGGCGGTTGATCATTGCTTTTGCCATCTCAATCTCGGTAGGAACGTTGCTTGGGTTTTTGTTTGCGAGGTATCGCTTCTTAGATGATACGCTTGGCTTTCTTGTTGTAGCCTTGCAGACGGTTCCGAGTATTGCTTGGCTCCCTTTTGCGATGATCTGGTTCGGGTTTAATGATGTTTCGGTTATTTTCATTACAGCGCTTGGTGCGACTTGGACAATGGCACTCTCCGCGCGTACAGGGATAAAGAATATCCCACCTCTTTATATAAAGGCAGCACAGACGATGGGTACAGGCAATGGGTTCAAGATGTTCTATCAAATTTATGTACCGGCGGCATTTCCGCATTTAATGAATGGTGTTCGTGTGGCATGGGCATTTGCGTGGCGGGCACTTGTGGCGGGTGAACTGATAGCAAAGGGCGTTGGTCTGGGTCAATTACTGCAAGATGGTAAGGGACTTGGAGATACAGCCTTAATGTTATGCATTGTTATCATTATTGCGGTTATCGGTACGATTTCCGATCATTTTTGCTTCAAACGCTTGGAAGATAAGCTGCTCGTACGTTACGGACTTTCATCCGTGTCTAATAAATAAAGAAAAAGGGGAGATTACTATGAAAAAAATATCCATGCTGTTTGCCATCTTGTTCGTACTTACTGCGCTGATCAGTGGATGTGGGAAAGAAACGGCTTCAGAGCCTGCCAAGGCAACTCCAAAGACTGCTGTAAGCAAAGAACCCGTGACTGTAAAGCTTGGTATTTTTAAAAATGTGACCCACGCTGCGGGTTATGTGGCTTTAGAAAACGGCTATTTTCAAAAGAATTTTGGAGATAACGTGAAAATCGAGGTCACGTCTTTTGATAACGGATCTGAGTTCTCCACGGCCCTTGCAACAGGAGCAATTGATCTTGGATTTGTAGGACCAGGTCCATCTACGAATCAATATGTAAAAAGTAAAAACTTCAAGGTGATCTCCGGTTCTAACAATGGTGGTGCAGTTCTCGCAGTAGGGAAAGAATCTGGGATCAACACGGTGAAAGATTTGGTTGGTAAAGTAGTTGCCATTCCGACAAAAGGAAGCACGAATGAGATTTCCCTTCGTCTACTCTTGAAACAAGAAGGACTTAAAGTCACGACAGACATATCGGGTGTTCAGATTATTGCGCGTGCACCTGCTGAGACACTCGTTGCTTTACGTCAAAAAGAAGTTGATGCAACACTCATTCCAGAGCCTTGGGGTACACAAATTGAGGAGCAGGGTGTAGGTAAGGTATTGGTAGGCTGGGATAAGATTCCACCCAATAACGGCAATTATCCCTTAACGATCCTTGTAGCTTCGGATAAGTTCCTTGCAGAGCACCGTGACTTAGCCAAGGGAGCTGTAAAAGCGAATAACGAAGCGATTCAGTTTATTAAAACGAACGAAGAGAAATCATATGAGCTTATTAACAATCAATTGAAAAAACTTAGTGGTAAAGGGATGGACAACAAGCTGATTAAAGCAGCTTTAGCCCATTTGAACTTGACGACTGACGTTTCACGTCCAGCTTTAGAGGAAATGGCGAAAGTGTCCATTGAAGCGGGCTATATTAAGGAACTAAAGGTAGAACAACTGGATTTGAGCAAATTCATTGATCTATCCATTCTGGAAGAAGTCAAAGCTGGCAAATAAGTATAGAATCAATAAAAAAACCTGTGACCATTGGGCTCACAGGTTTTTTATTATGTCATTCATGAACGCTTGGTTAATTTGCTCCAGCTGCTTTGCTTTCTGTATTGGTATGACTGTTTTTCCCTTTTGAACTGATGAGCTTTGGATGGGTGCGTTCTTCATGTGAAACTGGCTGCATCATACAAGAACCATGGAAGAGTCCACCATCCTCGATGATGATCGATCGGACGTTGGCGTTACCTGTTAGTTCCCCTGCGTTCATAATTATGAGTTTTTCTTTGGCGATGATATCTCCTTTGACCTTACCCGCAATAATGATGGCACGTGCTTGAATGTTAGCATGGACGACTCCTTTTTCACCGATGGTTACATCATTCGTACAGTCAATTTCACCTTGAATGTTCCCTTCGATGCGAATGGCCATTTCAGATATCATCTTTCCCTCAAAAATCATATTCTCACCAATAATCGTATCAGGTGAGCCCACCGAATAATGGTTTTTTTTCCTCAGCATTCCTTATTCCTCCTTTCTCGATGAAACGAGATATGGGGTAGGATCGATTTTTTTTCCATTGCGTATGACTTCGTAATGCAGATGAGTACCTGTAGAACGGCCCGTTGATCCGACAAGTCCGATAAGCTTACCTTTCGTGACTTTATCACCTAATTTTACAAGTGCTTTGTTCAAGTGCATGTACTGTGTCTGAATGCCAAGAGAATGGTCGATAAGGATGTAATTACCGAAGTCCGGGTGCTTGCCAACATCAATGACAGTACCTTCAGCGGCTGCGTATACGTTGTCGTTTAGCTTACCATCAATATCGAGCCCTGTGTGCATCGATGGCTTTTCTGTGAAGGGGTCTAGACGAATACCGAAACTTGAAGTGATCCGGCGTGCATCAATCGGCCATATCGTGGGTGTAACATTACGGATATGCTGTGCCTTGACCAACTTTTGCTCGGAATCCGTTAATGTGGTCAGCAATTCATTGATGTCGCTGACTAGCCCGGATAAGTCATTCTTGGTGACGGAAGCTAGCTTGACCAGTTCTTCACCGTCAAACGGTTCATCTGAACCGCCTACATTCTCTTTATAAGCAGATGCAGGGCTAAGTTCCGAGGGGGTTCTGGAGATAGTTGAATTGGATATAGAAGGATCAGACATGAGTGTGATTACATGCTTGAGCTTCTTAATTTCCTCCAGCTTGCTTTTGAATTGATTGGCTTGCTGGGAGAGGGTGACCAAATCAATTTGCAGCTTTTCAAGTTCACTTGATTTCGTAGCAATTTGGTCGTTTAATAGGCGCGCTTCTTGCAGATGAGATTCATTGAGGGTTTCCTTGGTGTGGGCAAACGAATTGTCCATCAAATAGAGTGTAAGGAAAAATCCGATTAAAGCGAGAACAATGACTGTTGGGACAATGATGAGCATACTTTGCGGCAATTTGAACTTAACGACGCGGCGGTTGGCGCTTGGGATGAACATTAGGGTAAATTCTTTCTTACCCAGAATGAACTTCATTTAAGCTCCTTTCCCTCCAGAAAAACAACCCCTGCTTCAAAGTGTATTCTATAGACCATCGTTCCATGACATCGTTCTCGGTTTTACGGAGTTTTCCAACGGTTTTAGATGGAGATTTGTTCTTTTTTTCTGAATGTATAGCACTTACGGCAGACAGGTAAGTAAGCTTCATTCCCACCGATCTGAATTTGATTTCCGTGGAAAATAGGTTTGCCACCTTCCGTACGCATGTTCATCGTGGCTTTGCTGTCACAATACCAGCAAACGGTTTTTATTTCTTCGATTTTATCTGCAAGCGCAAGTAATTGATAACTGCCCTCGAAAAGTTCACCTAAGAAATCGGCACGCAAACCATAAGCGATAACCGGTATATTTAACTCATCAACGATGAGTACGAATTGATTGACTTGTTCCTTTGTCAAAAATTGAGCTTCATCCACAATAATGCAATTGGGCTTTTCTTCTTGTACAATGGCCCGAATATCTATAAGATCATCGACAACAATGGCTTGCTTTTGCATACCAATTCGTGAAGCAACTGTCCCAACTCCGCTGCGATCATCAACAGAAGGAGTGAACAGGAGTACTTTTTTTCCTTGTTCCTCATAATTATGTGCAGTTCGAAGTACTTCGATAGATTTGCCGCTATTCATGGTGCCATATCTGAAATATAGTTTAGCCAAGAGTTCGCCTTCTCTCAAAATAAATTTACAACGTGATCTATCATAGCATGGATTTGACCAATTTTCTCCCTTCTCCCCTAAAGCACAATCACTGCTTGAACAGATCTCATATTCTATGAAGTGACAGGAGGAATCCCAATCTAGCACAAAAAGACGGAGTTGATGTAAATTGGTAAAAGGGGCAGTAGATCTTTTTGTTTTCCCACAGTGGACAGAAGATACAATGTCATTGACGTTGGGAAATCCCGCAAAAGGAGCGCTTAGTGCGATTCCTGATCGGAGTAGTATAACGCTGCAGCATGGTAATCTGAATCGGATCCTCCAGGTGGAGGTTGAACAATCGACAGGAGAATATTTTTACCATTCATTAGGCATTTCTCCTATTGTTTCAAAACAACTCAAGCTAAAATCCGGCTATCGATACGCACTTGATTATGATGAAACCCAGAAAATGATAAAAATAAAAAGAACTCCTTCAAGTAAAGGAGTGTTCTTGTTTCGAGAACGCATTCTGAGGTATAGGGGAAAAGTGAGGCCAATTCTATTCGGATACAACGCTGCTGGAGAGCTTGGCTTACCTGACGGCGGGAACGTCGTCCTGCAGAGCCAGAAGGGGACTGTCAGCCCGTGCCTTAAGATTGGAATTTCACCAGCTTTAGATGATAGTGGAGTATTTATCATGAATGTAGAGTGGGCGAGGAGATTTGGACTTGTCCATGGTCAACGATACTCACTGGAATATAATCAGATCACGAAGATGCTGAATATTAACCCTATACCAGTGCGTTAGCTTGTAAGTATTCATTTATCTTAATAGGGATATCTTTTAAGGCATCGACTTTGAAAAAGGCTCCTTTAGGTGTGCTTGTATTTTCTACGATATTGTATGCCCATTCAATCTCAGGGATCATTTGAATGGCGTGGATACCATTATCTAGAGCAGGCATAACGTCCGTACGGACGGAGTTGCCGATCATCCATGTGTGTGAGCGATCAAAGCCTTGCGTCTCCAGAATATAACGGAGGAATTCCGTATTTTTGTGTAAGGTAATGAAGATACGATCTTCAAAGTATTTGCGAATGTTCGTATCGTCCACTTTACGCATTTGGATGGAAGCATCACCGCCGGTGTACAAACAAAGAGTGTGACCGGCTTCATGCAGAGTCTGAAGTGTCTTATGCATATCAGGGTAAGGCTCAATTGGAAATGAGTAGGCGCTGAACCCCAGTTTAACTAAGAAATCGATTTCTTGCTGATCCGGCTCGCAACCAAATTGTTCACAATAATGGTGGTAAGTCTCAGTCAATGAGTCGGGAAATTTTTCCGGTAAAAATCCATGTTTTGCTGTGCCTGCCAAGTCAATTTCGATTTGTCTTTCTAAAATTTCCTCAGACGTTAATCCATGTCCGTTAAAATAAGTTAACATTTCGTCTGCAAATTGCTCCAGGACGACATTAAAGTATCGGTTGCAATGGACAAGTGTATCGTCCAAGTCGAATAAAATAATTTGTTTCGTATTTTGGTCGCTCATCTCGAAAGCTCCTATCTATTCATATGGTCAATTGATTTCTATGTATCTTTTTGTTGTAGCATATTTCATAGCATCCGAGCAACTAGTGCAAACTATATCACCTAAGCTTTTGGAGGTGTATAGAGATGCTTTGGTGTGTTATTTTTCTTTCGCTTTTTATTATACAACTGGCAACCATCCTGCTTGGACAATATCGTCATCCGTCCAAAGTGGTTGCTTGGATGGTGATCCTGTTTGTTTTCCCACCATTGGGTGCCTTTATGTATTATTTTTTAGCTAAAGATTATCATCATCGTAAAAAAATAAGTCGGATATCGCATAAAATCCGCGCGATGGGGCTTGGGGAGCAGAATCAGCCGGTAGAAGAATCGGTACAAGTACTTGCGGAATGCTTAAGGGACTATCCGAAGTATCTGCAATATGCGGCTTCTATGCCTGTTGTCGTAGCATCAAAAGGCAATCAGGTTCGCGTGCTCACGAATGCTGAAGAAACGTATGAAGCGCTGCTGACAGAAATTGCAAAAGCGAAGCAGCACATTCATTTTCAATTTTACATTATTAAAGATGATCAATCCGGTCAGCGTTTTTTGCATGCCTTGATTAATAAAGCCAAAGAAGGTGTCAAGGTACGCGTATTGTATGACGGACTGGGGTCGTATGAGCTCTCATCTTCCTATATAAAACAGCTAAAAGAAAATGGAATCGAAGTTTATTCCTTCTTGCCGGTTATCGTCTCTTTTTTTGATAAGCGCCTCAACTATCGGAACCATCGTAAAACGGTCGTTATTGATGGAAAGGTTGGATTTACTGGTGGGATTAACATTGGCGATGAGTATTTGGGAAGTGATCCGAGGCTGGGATTTTGGCGGGATACGCATCTAATGGTTAAAGGTGCCGGGGTGAGGTATATGCAGTCTGTTTTTCTTGAAGATTGGTTATTTGCAAGTGGAAAGAAGCTTGAAGCTGTTGATTATATGGAAAATGAAGAGTATGACTCAGGATCGGTTGTACAAATGATCGCATCGGGTCCAGATCGAGCAGGTAAAAGCATTTACCAATCCTATTATGGCGGTATATTTGCTGCGGAAAAGCGGATTTACATCGAAACTCCCTACTTTATACCAGATCTAGCCTTAACTGTTGCGTTGAAAGCAGCTGCGCAAGCCGGCATAGATGTCAAAATTATCATTCCAGAGGTTTCGGATAGCAAACTTGTGCAATATGCATCACTTTCTTATATAGAGGATATGTTGGAGGCAGGAATTCACGTTTATCAGTATCAAAAAGGTTTCATGCATGCCAAGGTGATGATTATCGACGATATGATAGGTATGGTCGGAACGGCGAATCTGGACATGCGCAGCTTGTTCAGCAATTTTGAACTGAATGCAGTCATGTATGATAGTGAGACGATTGCCCGTTTGGAAGTTGATTTTGTACAGGATATGGCAGATAGTTATGAGCTGTCGCTGGAAGTCTTCAAGCAACGTTCCAAATGGGAAAAATGCAAAGAAAATATCGCGCGAACGATTTCCCCGCTACTTTAAGCGCGTCGCTTATGTTTCTACCGTACCAAATGGGTTAATATGGTGTCCAAATCTTGCGGGGGTACTTGTTGAATCAAGTCTCCATGCGTGCGTACACGTTCGCCGATTGTGAGTAGATTGAAATCCCGTATTTGACAGTTCTGGTCAACTTCCTTCCAAGTAAGGGGCGTCGAGACTGTCGCATATTTTTTTGCCCGCGGCGTATAAGGAGCAGATAATGTCTTACCAATCCAATGTTGTAGATAATCGACATAAATGCGCTTCTCGCGATGTTTTTTCAACCGTTCTATGGTAAAAAGATTGGGGTATTGCTCTGCTGCATATTTGGCAATAAAATGACCAATTGTTCGTAATTGATTGAACGTATAGCCCGGCTTAATCGGAATGTAGATTTGTACCCCTGTTGCGCCCGAAGTCTTGGGAACAGAGGCAATATTCAAGGATTGAAGGATGCGGCCTACGTAGGAGGCAGCTTCCATGATACGCGGCTCGTCTTCTAGCGAAGGATCTAGATCGATAATCCATTCGGCAGGTGCTTGCGTTCCAATATGATGGAAGGAAGGATGAAACTCTAGACAAGCCAAATTGCCAAGCCACAATAGTGTTGGGATTGCGTTCATATTGACATATTTAATGTCATGTAGGCTTGCTGTTTCGACAAAATCAGGAAGGGGTTCGGGGGCATTTTTCTGGTAAAAGCTTTTACCCGCAATTCCATGTGGAAATCGGATGGTCGTTAAGTAGCGATCGCGGCAGTAGGGAAGTAAATAGGGGGCAAGTTCCAGGAGTTTTTGCATGTAAATAAGCTTGGTAATGCCTGCCTCAGGCCACAGCAACTTATTAGGATTGGAGAGCGTTAACGTATGTCCTTCCACTTCGAATGTGCCTGTTTCTACAGCCATTGGTCCTGCCTCCGATTATTCGTATGTACACACACATTTGTATTCATTATTTAAGCTGATTAACTGTACATTCGGATTTATCAACATTTACTATGGCTTGAATACTCGGATGTCTCATGGTTCCCCTTGGAGTGAATTCTAAGAATTCTACTTTCACCAAAAGTTCGGGCTTTATCCACACTGCATCCTTATGACGTTCAGGTTCATTAACAAAAGGAATTTTGTCTATAACTAATTCTTTTGCTAAGTTAGTAATTCCTATCCAATCCTTTTGTTTTAATTTACCAGTTCCCGCATGACCAATATATATAAATCGTTCCTCATCGAATAAACCAAGCAATAATGAATTTACAACTTGGCCTCTAAAAGTTACCCCACCCACTACAGCAAAAAGATCAATCATGATTTTTTGTTTTCTCCATCGTCCATCTTTTGCATTTGTGCTGTAGGTACTGGTAAGGTCTTTATAAATCACACCTTCCATTTGGTGTGTTTCCATAAGGTTAAACAGTATTTGTCCATCACTAAAATTCTTTACAATCTGAACATTATTTCTCGGAACAATGATGTTCTCGAGTAGTTTTTGACGGTGCTCTAGGCTTTTATTTATTACCCAATTTCCGTTATATAATAAAATATCAAAGATCATATATGTAACTGGGATTTTGTTAATAGACAATTTTATTTTCTGAGTTTGTTTTAAACTATCACGTTTCATAATTTCATAAAATGAAGGTTTGTTAGTGTCGAATGCGATTATTTCCCCATCCAAAATAACGGATTGCGCCTTACAAAATGCTTCAGTATCCAGTAATTCGGGATACTGAAGTGTTCTCTCATGCATTTTACGATTAAACAAACGAGTATTATTTCCATCAAAATAATGTAACATTCTTACGCCATCCCATTTAATTTGGGCAATCCATTTGTCTCCAACAGGAGAGATATTTGAGCTGATTGGTTCAAATGGAATAATCGGTTTAAGATCCATGACCAGCCTCACTATATATTTTTACTTTAAGTGTCCCCATAATTTTTCTTTTTTACAATTGAATGAACAGTGATACGGTGAACTTTATCATAAGTAAAGGCAAGTTTTTTGCGGAATTCCTTGCGGCGTATGGGGTTGATATGTGAGTAGGCTACGCGCTAAGGAAATGCGAATCACGTTCGATTAGCCCCTAGCTTTGCTTGCTGAGGCATGGGTTTGAATCTGAGATACAATGCATGACCGAGGAGGAGGCCCCCGATGGCGTAGACGATGGACAGGTAGATTCCGCTATTACTCGTCGCAAGATAAGAGGGGATGAAGACGTTTATGGCAACTTTTACAATGACAAGCACAACGATGACGCCGATAATCCATAGTCTCTTCTTGCCCGGTGTGATGAGCCCGAGTCTTTGTCTGGCGACTGCCCAGCGTTGAACGAGACCCGCAATAATCCCTAGGACGATTCCTGACAGCAACAATAACCACTCGCGCATTCCGATCCCGTCCAATAGCAGACCCCACGAGATCCCAATCAGGATCAAGATGATACCGACCACAAATGTTTTATTCAACCTCACCAACTCCTTTACTTAATGGTAATGGATAAAGCGGTTCAAACCTTGCGTGCAGCCATTTGAAATATAGTAACGAGCTCTTTAGCATAAGCGTCCAGGTCAAGATCAAGGCTCACTGCTAACTGAAAGCTGAGTCCATCAATGGCCGATCGGATCGTGGCCGCCAAGACACGAGCGGAGAAATCGGTAAATTCCCGGAAATCCCCTTCCATAGTGCCCCGGTGCAACATCTTCACAAGCACATTGATTGTCGCATCAGTATCGATGCTCCTGAAATGGCGAGGCTTTCCCTCCTCGTCCCTTGCATGAAATATAATCTCCGTTACGGCAATAACATGCTTCCGATGCGATTTCATGAACAACACATTCTTCTCGATATATGTGTTAATCCAACCCAATGCTGTCGTCTGCGCCGCAAGATAAGGTGTCATGAATGTAGAGCCGGATTCGTATAAGTCGGACACAATCTGTTCGATCAGATCGTCCTTGCTAGAGAAATGGTAGGAAATCACCCCTTTGCTGATCCCAGCCTCTTTGGCGATTTGTGCCAAAGAGGCTTGTGCATAACCTCTCAAGGAAATAATCTCGATTGCGCACGTCATGATTTGGTTTCGCCTTGCTTCTTCGATGAATGACAACTTTTTTTGGCTGTTCATTTTGGTTTTTTATCCTCCCGATTTAATTTTAGTACTAATGGTTTGATTTTAGTACGGTCGGTCAAAAAAATCAAGAGCACGTATCATCAACCCGAACAACATCGTTAGGGTTATGTCCGGAAGACGCTGTAAGCCACGAGGAACTTTTATTGAGATATGAAATTTATTCTTTGGGGATAAAAAACGAAAGGGGACATCTTGAACAGCTAGGGGCTATTATTGAGGCGGTGTCCAACCAGTCATTCTCAGCATTTATGGATACTCATATTTTCTCTCGTCTTGGCTGCCCTGCTTTCATTCATGGTTGGGCAAACCTTGGGCTTTTCCTTCCAGACGTCGAAATTCTCATTTGGTTATTGGTAAAAGGATAATAATTCTTTATCCTTGACAGGATGAAGGGTTTTATGCGAAGTTACAGGAGTCGAATAGATGAAAAGAGCGCGAAGCGAGAAAAGGGTGAAACACTCTGAAAGCGAATCGGATGGAAGCATTCAGCGATGGCGTGTTGGCGATTATCATTACGATCATGGTGTTGGAATTTAAAGTGCCGGAAGGCCATGATTGGTATGCTCTAATCGAACTTGGCCCGAAAATTCTTAGCTACATCTTCAGTTTCGTATATATTGGCATCTACTGGAATAATCATCATCATCTGCTGCACATGATTCGAACGATGAACGGGGGGTTGATGTGGCTCAACTTGCTGCTTCTCTTCTGGTTATCCCTTGTGCCGTTCACGACAGCTTGGATGGGGGAAAGCCATTTTGCTGCCACTCCAACGGCGCTGTACGGTATTATTCTAATGCTAGCGGCGTTCTCGTACTGGCTGCTTCAACGTGCTATTATTAACCAGCATTCCGGGGATTCCTCAATTGTCGTAGCGATGGGCAAAGACTGGAAAGGGAAATTATCTCCTTTGCTATACATGCTCGCGGTCTTGACAGCGTATGTAAGTCCTTGGATATCCGGCTTCTTTTACGTGCTCGTTGCCGTGATCTGGTTCGTGCCGGATAAGCGAATTGAACATGCCCTAAGAGACCACTAAGAAATGAACTACAAAGGGAGCATAAATAAGTTGAAATCTTGCATCTGGCTTTTGCCTTTGATGCTTTTTTGTCGTTCAGTTGAAACCCCCATTCATCCGTCTGCGGAAGTTCGGAGACGAGAATGGGGGGCATTGGTGGCATTGGTTTCGTCGGCAATTTCATCTAGGAAACCGTTTCTTTTTTCTTTGCTGTTGTTTTTTTAGCAGGCTTACGTTTGCGCGTAGGTGCTTCTACGCCGCCCGTATCTGCAGGTGTCATCGCGGTAGGTGGCTTCATTGCAGCAATGCTTGCTTGTAGAGCAGACATGAGGTCCACAACATTCGTTTGCGGTGCAGTGGGTGCAGCTTGAATTTCTTGACCTGCCACTTTACGTTCAATGGCTTCAACCATGGCAGCGCGGTAATCATCTTGATACTTTTCAGGTTCAAATGGTGTTGTAAGCTGCTCGATTAGCATCTTGGCCATCGTCAATTCTTTGTCATTAACCGTGATTTGTTCAGGTAAATTTGGAACTTGCGAGATGGATCGGATTTCATCTGGGTAGAAAATAGTTTCCATAGCGATACAATTATCGATAACGCGCAGCGCAGCGAGTGAACCTTTGGAACGGATTGAGATTTTGGCAATACCGATCTTACCGGTTTGTTTCATCGATTCAAGCAGCAGATTGTAGGCGTTTGCTCCCGTTTCGGCAGGAGATAAGTAATATGTTTTTTGAAAATAAATGGGATCAATATCCGTCAACTGGACGAAATCCAAAATTTTGATTTCTTTGGATGCTTCACCTGCGAGGTTTGTTAATTCATCTTTTTCGAATAAAACGAATTGACCAGGTTCATACTCATAACCCTTCGTAATTTCAGCCCATTCCACTTCTTTCTCACAGGTCGGACACTTTCGAACGTACGTAAGCGGCGTATTGCATACTTTGTGCAAATAACGCATGGAGATATCTTTATCCTCTGTAGCGGAGAACATCCGTACAGGCACGTGAACAAGACCGAAAGAAATAGCACCTTTCCATACCGTATGCATGTGGCAGCTCCTTTCTGTTGAATCAGACGGATCCATAATTGCAGTATGTAGTATGCGTTAGTATGAGCTGTTGTATGAACGAAAGAGGAATGGGGAACGTTTATAAACAAACCGATTACAGGCAGCATAGGAAGGTGGAACCATCTAATGAGTGATAAACAAGAACATACCCAATCCGCAGATTCACGGCACGAAGGCAGAGATAAATATTTTATGGATGTGGATCGAATGATAAGTGAGGGACTTGGCGGCGGGCTTGTCACGGAGGATAACGGAAAGCTTGAAGATTCCACCACAGACACGATGATGGAGATCGAGACGATTCTGAATTCGCAGCAGAGATAGTAGTTCCGCCGATCTATTCGTGGTAATCTAGGGGTATCTCAATTGAAGGTGGAGCATTATGCAATGAAACAAGTTGTGAAGATTATGGGGATTCCTTTTCCTAAAATAACAATGGACGAGACGCTAGATAAACTTAGCAGGGTGATTGAGCAAAATAATTCAGAGTTGTATCATGTTGTTACGGGTAATCCTGAAATTGTGATGGCATGTCAACATGATAGACAGTTGCGCTCAATTATAGATGAAGCAGGTCTTATTACAGCAGATGGTATTGGGATTGTAATGGTTTCTCAAATCAGAGGCGGAAGTTTACCTGAGCGGGTTACAGGCTGTGACCTGCTATTTAAGCTGCTTGAAGAGGGTAACAAAAAGTCATGGTCTTTTTATTTATTAGGTGCTGATGAGGCAACAAGTAAAAAGTCAGCAGAAGTGATCGCTCAAACTTATCCGAATGTATCGGTTGTCGGGAGACACCATGGTTATTTTAAACCAGAAGAAGATTTAGAGATTGTTAACGAAATTCAATCTTTGGCACCCGACTTTTTAATTGTCGCACTTGGTGCGCCTTATGCAGAACGTTGGATTCACAAGTATAAGGATGATCTGAACGCTAGAGTTGCAATTGGTGTCGGAGGAAGCTTGGATGTCCTGGCTGGAAAAGTGAAGCGGGCCCCCCAACTGTGGCAGAAATTACATATGGAGTGGTTGTACAGGCTCATGAAGCAGCCGTCGAGATGGCGCAGACAATTAATTCTGCCGCGCTTTGCTTGGAAGGCAATCTTTTATAGAGAATCTAATTCATCCAACTAATCGATAAAATAAGTTCAAACGACCTTCTGCAATTAAGCAGAAGGTTATTTTCATTCCAATTTCACTAGCCACTTGTGCGTTTGAGTTGCTACTTCTAAGTCTTGAGGGCTATAATAAGGACAAATCTAAGCGTTTCGTGATGCTTTATTGAAAGGATGGAATAGATCGTGTCCGCGTTTACTTTTATAGCTCAGAGCGAGCAAGATACGGAACGGTTTGCCAAGCATCTTGCAGATCTTACGGTACCAGGGACTGTCATGACATTAGACGGTGATCTTGGAGCGGGTAAGACTCGATTTTCCCAAGGGTTTGCAAGGGGAATTGGGGTGCAAGGGGTGGTGAATTCCCCTACGTTTACGATCATTAAAGAATATGAAGGAAGTCAACTTCCTTTTTATCATATGGATGTGTACCGCATTTCGCTTGAAGAAGCGGATGAGCTGGGGCTTGATGAGTATTTTTATGGAGAAGGCGTAACACTTGTGGAATGGTCGAGTTTAATTGAAGAATTGTTGCCTCCGCAGCGCCTAGAAATTAAGATCGAGCGGATCGGGGAGTCAGAGCGTCAATTCGTCGTTATTCCTCATGGCGATCCTTATACGCAGTGGTGCAGCAATGCGAAAGAGAACGGGTGGTTAACGTAAATGGATAATAACAATCTACAGATAGAGAAGCAGATGAAGGGCTATTTGCTAGCGATGGACACTTCAACGGCGACGATTTCAATTGCTTTGTTACAAGATGGAGTTATGATCGCGGAAGAGGCGGCTGTTGCAGATCGCAATCATTCCAAGCATTTGCTGCCTCTTGTGCAGACGATGTTAGCGAAGCAGGATTTGAAGATCAGAGATTTGTCCGCGATTGGGGTTGGGCAAGGCCCGGGTTCTTACACAGGTGTAAGAATTGGAATTACCGCAGCTAAAACATTCGCATGGGCACAGCAAATTCCGGTGTACGCGATCTCATCCTTAGAGACATTGGCACTTGGCGGGTATAGGCATTATACCGAGTCACAATCAAGTTCAACAGGACTTGTGAGTCTAAATTTTGATACTTCTGGATCAGCATTTGGTTATGGAGCATGTTCGATTGATGGATGTGAACCGATTGAGCCAAGTACGAAATGGATTATCCCGCTCATGAACGCGAGAAGAGGACAAGCTTATACCGCTTTGTATGCCGCAGGTAAAGGTGAATCTTGGTCAACAATGGTACCTGACAAAATCCGCCTGATGTCCGCATGGTGTGAAGAACTTCAAGCGATGCTTAATGTGCAATCGAAGCAAAACGAGTCCAGTAGCCCACAGCCGCAAGAAATCATTTTTGTTGGAGAAACGGAAGGTTTTGAAGAGCAGATTTCAGCCCTTGCAGAAGTATGGAACGGTAAGGTCACAACATGGATGCATCATATGCGTGGACGTGATCTGGGCGAACTGGCTTACAAACGCTGGCATGCAGGCGAACCTTCAGACAATGTCCATACCTTAGTGCCTAATTATACACAAATAACAGAAGCGGAGAATAATCTGCGTAAATCGCAAAAAGAACGAGGTTAAGGAGGAAGTAGCAGTGGAATCACTATCACAATCTGCTTCAATGTGGGACCAACTCGAATTTCGCTCCATGACGCTTGAAGACATCCCTTACGTGCTCGAAATTGAGAAAGAAGCTTTTACATTACCTTGGTCCAAGGATGCTTTTTATAATGAATTGACCAACAACCATTTTGCCCATTATATGATAATGGAAGTGAATGGCACTGTCGGCGGATATGCGGGAATGTGGCTGATCGTGGATGAGGCACATGTGACGAATATTGCACTCAAAGGGATGTTCCGTGGACAAAAGTTAGGCGAACGTCTTCTAACCGAGCTGCAGCGGACAGCTGTTTTCTTAGGGGCACTCCGAATGACGCTTGAGGTACGGGTTTCCAATGAAATCGCACAAAATTTATATAAAAAATTAGGTTTCACAAGTTCCGGAGTCAGACCCGGTTATTATACCGATAATAATGAAGATGCGCTCATTATGTGGGCAGAGCTTCCTAAAGCTACGAAGTGATGGTGAGTAATGAATGAACAATTTAACTAAGCAGCCTGTATATATTTTGGCAATCGAGACAAGCTGTGATGAAACATCGGTTGCTGTTATTGAAAATGGGAAAGTGATACGCTCCAATATCGTATCCTCCCAAATTGAAACCCATCGTAAGTTCGGTGGTGTCGTTCCTGAAATTGCTTCACGTCAGCATGTTGAAGTCATTACACTCGTGATACAAGAGGCACTTGAGGAGGCAGGCGTTCGTCCAGATGAGCTTTCAGCCATTGCGGTGACACAAGGTCCTGGACTCGTTGGTGCGCTGCTTATCGGCGTTATTGCAGCTAAATCACTGGCTTGCGCATTGGAACTGCCACTCATTGGGGTACATCACATCGCGGGTCATATTTATGCGAATCAGCTTGTCCATGAGTTAGCGTATCCAGCAGTTGCTCTTGTTGTGTCGGGTGGACACACCGAGTTAGTTCATTTGCCATCCCCTGGGGAGTTCCACATCATTGGGCAGACGCGAGATGATGCAGCGGGTGAAGCTTATGATAAAGTTGCACGAGCCCTTCAACTGCCATACCCTGGAGGACCGCATATCGATCGGCTTGCACATGAGGCTGATGGTGAGATTGTGATGCCACGTGCGTGGCTGGAAGCCGATTCATACGATTTCTCTTTCTCAGGATTGAAATCAGCTGTGCTGAATACGATTAATCAGATGCAGATGCGTGGGGAGAGTGTTCCTGCCTCTTCTATTGCAAAAGGCTTCCAAGACTCTGTCGTGGATGTATTGGTGGAAAAAGCCGTACGTGCTGCCAAGCAATATGGGGCGCGTCAGCTGCTTCTTGCTGGAGGGGTTGCTGCTAATCGAGGCTTGCGTACCCGCTTAACGGAGCGTTTTGCAGAGATTGGTGTACCGCTTCTTATCCCACCGTTTAATCTGTGTACGGACAATGCCGCGATGATCGGTGCAGCTGCATTTTTAAAATGGGAAAAGCAAGAATTTACACCACTTGATTTCACAGCAGAGCCAATGTTGAAGCTAGAGGCTTGGTAGTTATCTTCCAATACGTTTAAAAGGATAGAAGCAGCTCGAAATATTGATATTCGAGCTGCTTTTTGTAGATAAAAGAAAAGGATTGTCATATAATGGTAGTAAGCTTCATCTTTTTTGTAAGCGCATTCAAAAACAAATACTCAGAGATTGTCGAGGTCTAGTTATGCGAAAAATAGCTGCTTTCTTGAGTTTCCGTGGCATCCGAGTTCGGACATACGCAACCATTTTACCGATCTTTCTTGTTACACTCACTGTCGTACTTGTCTTTTCGTATTCATTCTCGAAAGAAAAGCTTGAACTTGAAATTGAGCGAAACATTGTCCAGCAGCTAGAAAAATCAACAACACAAATTGCAAGTGAACTGAGTACGCACACCAAGAACACGGAAGTATTTGCCCGAACTGTGGAACAGAATGCGAAGCAATTAAGTTTAGAAGAGTATCGTATTATGACAGAGAATGTACTCAAAATTAATCAAGAGACATTAGGTCTCGGTATTTTCTTTGAGCCATTTCAGTATCAAGAGAAGAATAAATTTTTTTCAACCTATACCTTTAAGCAAAATAATAAAATGATGCATACCGAAGAGATCGAGGAAAACGCAAAGGTTTACACGGAACAGATTTGGTACAAAGAAGGTAAGAATGCTTTATATTCCAGTGCTATGTCAGGACCTTTTTATGATGAAAAAGAGAAAGCAGCGAAGATGATCACTTCCGTACCCTTTTACGATATGAAAAAGAATTTCCTAGGCGTCGTGAAAAATGACTTTAATTTATCGAATATTCAGAATTCAGTTCGTAATGTCAAAGTTGGGAATACCGGCTGGGCTTTTCTTCTTGACAAAAACGGGCAATATTTAGCTTCTCGCGACAAAGACAAGCAAATGATGCTAAACATCACGAATGAAAGCAATACCTCCTTAGCCCAAGCAGGTCAATACATGCTCGAAAGAGAGGAAGGGGGGGTACGCTTTACACAGGGGCAAGAGAATTATCAAATTCAGTTCCAAAAAGTACCCAAAACAGGTTGGTATATTGGTCTAGTCGTATCTGAAAATGAACTGTATGCGCCGTTAAAGACGCTGCTTCATCGCATACTCATCATTGGTGGAGTTGGTATTTTAGTCGTTATTGCGGCTATCTACTTGTACACCCTGTACATCATTCGTAACATTGATCGTATGAACAACCTCTCGAAGCTGATGTCCAAAGGTGACTTCACCAAGCCGATCGCTTCCAAAAGCAAAGATGAATTCGGTGAGATGGCCCGCAATTTCAATCAGATGATGGATAATGTAAAGGGATTATTGAATCAAGTGGCCGATCATACCCTAATTGTCGCTTCAACTGCAGAGCAGTTAACCGCGAATACGAATGAAACAGCAGCTGCGACACAGTCAGTCACACAGGCGATGCAGGAAGTAGCTGCGGGTTCAGATGATCAGTTGCAGAGTTCGGAGGAGACTTCCCGTAGTATGGCAGACATGATGGATAGCATTCAACAAATTACGCATTCTGCTGAAGTGGCGATACAGTCTTCTGAATTAGCCGTACAGCAAGCCAAGAGCGGCAATGAGATGCTTCAATCTGTCGTCGATCAGATGAAATCCGTGAACCAATCGGTCAATACGACATCTAGCGTGGTGGAACTGCTCGGCAGACGTTCAAGTGAAATTGGGGTCATGACAAGTGTTATTGCGAATATTAGTAAAGAGACGAATATCTTATCACTCAACGCGAGTATTGAAGCGATGCGTGCAGGGGCGCAAGGTAAAGGATTTGCCGTAGTGGCAGCGGAGGTCCGTAAGTTGTCTGAGAATACAAAAGCTGCAGCGACAAACATTTCGGATCTCGTCGAGGCGATCCAAGCCGATATTCATCGTGTCGTGGATGTGATGCAAGTTGGGACGAAGGAAGTTGCAGAGGCTACGAAGATGGTGAATCAAACCGGTGAAATGTTCCACGACATTGTCCGCTTTAATGAAAACAACAATAAGCAGATTGAAGAAGTATTCACAGCATCAGAGCAGATCACAGCCAATGCGAAACAGGTCGCGGCATCGTTGCATCACTTCTCAACGATTGCACGTGCATCGTCCGCCAATTCACAGGTTGTAGCTTCAACGTCTGAGGAGCAGCTTGCTTCTATGCAAGAAATTGCATCATCGGCGACCGTACTTGCTAAGCTTTCCGATGAACTTCAAGCCATTATTACGAAGTTCAAGATCTAGCAATCATCCATATGCAGGAAAAAGAAAAGAGTTTCACCTATTCACAGGGGGTGTGCATGAGTTTATGCACACCCCCTGTGGATAATGTTGATAAGTGCTAAAAATCCCGATAGGACTTCTTTTTATAAAACGAATTAATTCGAATAACTTTAGGACAACTTTTTCACGCGTTTCTGTGGATAATGTGGATAACACTGTGTAGAAGTTGATTAATCTCGGATTTATCTAGTACTTATGGCATATCTGGCATGTGGATAAGGCTGTGGAAAATGAAATGACGCCATGACGTAATTTCTCTCTTATAATTCAATTCCATGTTGATGCAGTGTATCGCGAAGCACTCCCGCCATGATGTCATATCCAACGATGTGGGGATGCAACCCGTCATGAGCAAGTTCCTCACGTAATGTTGCCCCATCTGCGGTTGTCATATGGGAGTGGTAGTCGACATAAATGCCGCCTTCATGCTCAGCTAATTTTTGCAAAGCATGATTCAGATTCACAATGAGCTTATTTTTGATTGCTAATGATGTGAAGTAATTCATGTTCACAGGCAAAATAGAGCAGAGGATGGGCTTGATTTGATGTTTGTTAGCAAGCTGTAGCATCTCACGGATATCTTGTTCAATCTCTTGATGCAGCGCATCTGGTAGCTTACGACCCGCTTCACTCCATGCATCCAGTGCGTGCATGTTGTTAATTCCGATTTTGATGACGACATATTGAGGTTTGAGTTGAATGACATCAGCTTCGAAACGTTGAAGGACATGACCGCTCACATCGCCGCTAATCCCACGATTAATGTGATTCTTACCGGATGAGCCGAAATAAGTTCTCAAATCCCATAATTGGGTGATCGAATCGCCAATAAATACAAAGTCGACAGGCTGTTCTTTGGCGAGTAACACTTCATTACCAATATCGAACTCTAATCTGCGGCTATCCGCAGCTGCGGGCACACCAAAAGTGCCTGGTCTTACCAAAGGAATGCGCTTTTCATTCATCTTCTTCTACACCTCGCAAATGATATTTTAGTAGATCGGATTGGAACTAAGGCAAGTATATAATAGAGCATTTGGAAAAGTAAGAGCCCTGAACAGAGTATTTTCTCTGCACAGGGCTTTTTAATGAATGTAATACGCTTATTCCATCGTGTCATCCTTTGGATGCAGGAAGGAAGGGCGTTTTATTTTGGCGGGGACAGGATTGCGAACAAGGATATCAAGCAGAGCACGACCGTTGAATGGAATAAGTGGCCAGAGGTAATGCGTATTGAGCGATTTCGTCGTCAAGAGAAGGATAAACCATGCAAGACAGCCAATTATCATCCCCTTGAGGTGCAGGAAAGCGACAAGTATGATTAAGGATATGCGTACAAGACGAGTCGCGAGTCCGAATTCATAACTTGGTGTTGCGAACGTACCAACTACAGAGATGGAGAAGAACAGAATCACCTCCTGAGAAAGAATACCGACTTCAACCGCGACCTGTCCGATCATTAGCGCTGCGACAAGGCCAAGGGCTGTTGTAAGTGATGAGGGCGTATGTACAGCGGCCATTCGTAGTACATCGATCCCAATCTCGACGAGTATTAATTGTAAAATAATCGGCATCATCTGTGGCGTTTCTGGTAGCAGGAATCCCCAAGTATCAGGTAATAACTGTGGTTCTAATGCATAGAGAAACCAAAGTGGAAGCAGGAACACAGAGGCTAGTATGGCGGCAAATCGGACCCAACGTAAATAAACGCCGACAACAGGCTTTTGACGATATTCTTCTGCATGTTGTACATGGTGGAAGAGTGTGGTAGGTGCAATCATGACACTTGGTGAAGTATCGGTGTAAATCAGAACATGTCCTTCGAGCAGATGAATAGCGGCTACATCAGGTCGCTCTGTATAACGAACAAGCGGGAAGGGGTTCCAATTGTGACCGAATACGAATTCCTCAATCGTTTTATCGGCCATTGGCAATCCATCCACATCAATCTGGTCGAGACGACTACGAATTTGTTCGACTAGCTCAGGATCCACGATATCCTCTATATAGGAGATCACAACATCGGTCTTCGAGCGTCTGCCCACCTGCGTATATTCCATGCGTAAGGATGGGTCGCGGAGTCTGCGCCGTGTAAGAGCCGTATTGAAAACGAGTGTCTCGGTAAACCCGTCACGTGCCCCGCGTACAACACGCTCAAGATCAGGTTCATCAGGAGAGCGGGCAGGATATGTACGTGCATCGATAACCAGTGCTTCATCCGCACCTTCAATCAGAAGTACAAGCGGGCCTGATAAGACACTAGAAATGATCGTGTTCATATCACGAACTTTATCTACTTCCAAGTACCCGATGAAGGTATGAAATAGCTTGGAGATTGCATCTGTCGTAAATTCATCTTTGTTAAGGCTTGATAATTTGATCATGATGACATTCATGACTTCGTCTTTAGCGAATCCATCGACGAAGAACAAACCGCACTTCCGTCCGCCATAATCGAGTTCACGATGGATGACATCGAAACTTTTACCGACACCGAGTGCTTCTCGTAGGAATGTCACATTTTCGATGAGAGAATGAGTTAATTCTTGTTTTTGCTGCCCTTCTCGGGCATGTGAATTGCGCACAATGAGTCCTCCAGCTTGGAATCTACTTTATTCAAGTTATTTCCAATTCGTAGAGAGTTAAACGTGAATTACATAGGGTGTACATGATCGGTGTTAGCAGGAGATAGGTTCTCATTTTGCTCTTTTTGTTGTAAATGTTTACGCTGCACGATTCCGAAAATTCCAGCGATGATGCTAAAACCACCAGCGACTAAATACATCGTCATACTTCCCCAAAGGTCGATCAAAATACCGCATAGCAAGATAGAGCCGCCGAATTGGACATGGAAAAGTGTCGTTTCAGCAGATAGTACTTTAGGGAGCAGTTCAGGAGAAATGCTGCGTTGAACAAGTGTAGTCCGACTTGACCCACGAAGTTCGACCATTGGTCCCATCACAATGACGATAAGTAGCAGCAAGTAAAGATTCGTTGTTAGTGCGAAAATAGCTGTCGTAATCCCATAACCCAGTGTGCCAATAATCATGAAAAGAGGAAGCTTTCCATCGAGGCGTTTGACAAGAGCCATAACTATGAAACCGCCAATAATCGTACCGATGAAATAGGAAGCATTAATAAATCCCCACCAAGCATCACTTTGATGCAGTACCTCTTGAACAAACACCAATGTGAACGCGCCAATCCATATTGCTCCACAGATACCATCGATCATATCCATCGTAAAAATCGTACGCAACTGACGGTTACTCCATAGTGCCACCCAACCTGAGCGTATGGTTTCAAAGCGTCTTGTCGAGTGGGGGGAGGCTTGGGAAATTTGCTGCTTGGTAGATGAGTGGGCGCTGCTCGGTAATTGAGGTTCCTTAATTTGAAAAGTAAAAATGAGAGCAATCGTGTAGAGACCTGCGACAAGAGCTAGTGTAGGTGGTGAACTGATCATGGCAACGACGACCCCACCGGCAGCCCAGCCGCCGAATTGTACAATCTGATTGATCGTCGAGAGGAACGCATTTGCTTTTAATAACTGCTCATTCTCAATTAAACGGGGAACAAGGGCGTTTTGAGCAGGTGTCGTCCAACCGTCGAAGAAGGAAATGATCGCAATAATAAGCAGCACGATCCATAGAGTACTCGAACTTAGAAACTGCCATGCAAACAGCGCAAGCACGATGAATAAAATAAGCTGTACAGTTTGAGACAGACGCATTAATGCTGTTAGTGGGTACTTGGCAAGCAGTAGTGGTGCTAGGAATCCACCAACACTTTGGCTTAACACACGGCAGAGTGGAATAAGTGCAGTAAACGTTGCAGAACCGCTTATTTTATACATCATCGTAACCAGTGCGATGATGTACAGGATATCTGCTGTATTTGAACAGGTTTGTCCGATCCATAAGGAACGAAAGGAACGCTGAAACATGCGGGAGTACCTCTCTTTCTCTTTCTAATTAAATAAATATTCAGATAATAATTCTTCTAAATAAGAATATATTCCTTTTTTATTCATAAAAAAGAAGACTTGATGCCGCTTATGCACCAAGTCTATTTCTAGACAAATCCTTTTATTCCATCAGGGTCTCCCACTCGGTATAACAACCTTCTAATTCTAATTTCTTCGCATCCATGAGCGAAGTCTTCTCACCTAGAAGCACATAGTCGTTGAACACGGCCTCATCGGCCATTTCCGCCTCCAGTGCTTCAAGCTCCGCTTCCAGCTGCGCAATGTTCGCTTCCAGCGCCTCAAGCCGGCGCTGCTTGCTGCGCGCCTCGCGCTGCGCTTGTTTCCCTGCCTCGTAATCGCTGCGCTTCTCCTCAGCCGATTGCGCTGTCGCGCTGGTCCCGCTTGTCGCTGGTCCCGACACACCCGCTGCTCGCCCTGAACTGCTCGCATCTTCAGCTCGCTTTGTGCCCGCACTGCTCGCTCCTTGCGCAGACGACTGAATTTCAGCGAGCTCGGCTTTCTTTTCGATAAAGTCGTCATAGTTGCCGAAGTACATTTGGACGCCGTCAGAGGACAGCTCCAGCATGCTTTCCGCCATCTTATTTAAGAAATAGCGGTCATGGGAAATGAACAAGAGCGTACCTTCGTAATCCATGAGCGCGGATTCAAGAACTTCTTTTGCATATAAGTCCAGATGGTTCGTCGGTTCATCGAGTACGAGAACATTCGCTTTAAGCAGCATTAGCTTCGCGAGAGCGACACGCGCTTTCTCACCGCCGCTTAAAGAACTGATTTTCTTAAAAACATCTTCGCCAGTGAACAAGAAATTTCCAAGCACAGTACGGATTCGAACCTCTTCAAGGTGGGGGAATGTATTCCAAACTTCATCCAGCACGGAATTTTTTGGATTCAAATGGGTTTGTTCTTGGTCATAGAACCCGATCTTTACATTTGTTCCCCAATTGATGACACCGAAATCTGGTTTATGATCACCAATTAGCGTCCGAAGTAGAGTTGTTTTACCGATACCATTCGGACCGATCAAGGCTGCGGTTAACCCGCGAGTCAGTCCGATATTGACATCACGAATTAATACACGGCGCTCCTGTGCCGCAGCCTCACCTGGACGGGCTTGTACGGAAACTTGAAGGTTGCGGACCTCCAGCACATCTTTACCTGAAGTTTGCTCCACTTCAAAAGAAAAGCTTGCTCGTTTCAAATCGCCCATCGGTTTATCGATCCGATCCATTTTCTCCAGTGCTTTGCGGCGACTCTGTGCACGCTTGGTCGTTGTTGCTCGTACAATGTTTTTCTGTACGAATTCTTCCATCCGAGCAATTTCCGTCTGTTGTTTTTCATAATGTCGCATTTGAATATCGTATTCCGCAGCTTTAATCTCAACAAAACGAGAGTAATTGCCTGTGTAACGCTTGGAACTTGTACGCTCAATTTCATAGATAGCAGTCACGAGAGAATCCAAGAAATACCGGTCATGAGAGACGACAAGGATTGCACCTGGATAAGCACGAAGATAACCCTCTAGCCATGTAAGTGTCGGGATATCCAAATGGTTCGTAGGCTCATCGAGAATGAGCAGATCCGGCTCTTCTAGGAGCATTTTGGCAAGCGCAAGACGCGTTTTCTGACCACCACTTAATGTATGTATCGGCGTCTCGGGCGCGAACTGTCCAAAGCCCATACCATGGAGGACCCCACGCATTTTCGCTTCCATTTCATAACCGCCGTGCTGCTTGAACCATTCGGATTTTACGGCATAGCGGTTCATTGTCTCTTCATAACGCTTTTCATTTTCATGCAAGGCAGGATCAGACATTTGCTGTTCCAGCTCCCGAATTTCTTTTTCCGCTTCAATTAAAGGTGTGAATACGGTCAAAATTTCTTCGCGAATCGAACGTGCTGTGTTTAGTCCTGAATTTTGACGAAGATAACCGACCTTGGTTTCTTTTGCTTTAAAAATATCCCCGTCATCATAAGAAAGCTCCCCTGCAATAATTTGCAGCAATGTCGACTTTCCCGCACCATTCACGCCAACAAGGCCGATACGTTCTCGATCTTCAATTTGTAACGATATATTGGAAAGCACAGGTGTCACCCCGTAGCTTTTACTCATATTGCTGACTTGCAAAAGCATGTTACTTAAACCTCCTGTGAATAGCCCTAAAAGGGCGGCGAATATGATATTTGTATCATCTTCTTCCAGTGTACAGGAAATTGCATCGATTCTAAAGTCCAATTACATGCTTATTTTTTCCGAACATATTTCCGAACATAAGTTTTTGTTTAAGACCGACTCTATGATAGAATATACATAAGTAGGCTAATATCGAATGAGAGGCAGCCCTTTATGAATATAAAAGAGCGGAAAATTGCCCTTCGCCAGTCCGTAGAGACCATGAGAGCAGGCTTGAGTGAAACGCAGAGACACGAGAAAGAACGGCTTATTAATACCGGGCTCCTTGCGCAGTGTGAACAAATTTTTACTTCATCTATACAGCAATCCCAGTCCGCATTGTCGGGAGGGGCACTGCTTACCTATATGCCTTATCGAAGTGAACCTGATGTTACCCCAGTGATGGAATGGTGTTGGTCACATGGGATTTGTGTACTATTACCTCGGGTTATCAAGGGAACGAAAGACATGCAATTACATGCTGTAACCAGCTATAACGATTTAGAGACAGGTGCGTGGGGGATTCGTGAACCCTTATCTACGCTTCCTCAGGTTAACAATTTGTCGAGTATTCGGATGATTCTTGTTCCGGGACTCGCTTTTGATAAAAGAAACGGCCGCTTGGGGTACGGCGGTGGGTTTTATGACCGTTTTATTCGTAGGTTTAACGATTTAAAACTGACGGCACCGTTTGTTATAGCAGGGGCTTTTGACGCTCAAATTGTGGATGAAGTACCTATGTCTTGGCACGATTTTCGTATCGATTGCATCATTACAGAGTCATGCATTAAGAGGATAAATAAGGAAGAGGATTAAATGATAGAGGGGGTGCGGATTGGAGTGACTGAAGCGAAATTAACCCATTTTAATGATCAAGGAAGAGCGCGCATGGTCGATGTCTCAGAGAAAGAAATTTCGACGCGCAGCGCGACGGCTGCAACCAAGCTGATCATGCAGCCTCAGACACTGACATTAATTAAACAAGGTGGAATGAAGAAGGGCGATGTGTTGGCAGTTGCACAAGTTTCTGGCATTATGGCTGCGAAAAAAACATGGGAATGGATTCCGATGTGCCATCCGATCCCGTTAACTGGCATTGATATTGCTTTTCATGATAATGGAACCAATGAACTTTATATAGAAGCAACCGTCAAGACGACCGGTGTGACTGGCGTAGAGATGGAAGCGTTGACAGCCGTTTCTGCAGCAGCACTGACTGTTTACGACATGTGCAAGGCTGTGGAAAAGGAAATGATTATCGGCCCCACTATGTTAATTACAAAAACCGGCGGCAAAAACGGTGATTTTCACAGAAAAGATACATGATCTTCCTAAAAATTTTGATACAGTAGAAGGGAGAGGTGACGCCTATGCGTTGGAGAGTTGCCATTTTAACGACTAGCGACCGCGGATCTCGGGGGGAACGGGAAGACACAAGTGCCCAGGTCATTCGGGAGCTTGTGGAAGAAGAATTGAATGGGGAAATCGTGGACTATCGAATTGTACCCGATGAAACAGATGAAATTATGGCCGCACTTATTGAGATGGCCGATTATTTTGAAGCGGATCTTATTCTGACAACAGGCGGTACGGGCCTAAGTCCACGTGATGTGACGCCTGAGGCAACACTCAACGTCGTGGATCGTGAGGCACCGGGTTTTGCTGAAGCGATGCGGGCGAAGTCGCTAGAGAAGACACGCCGTGCGATGCTTTCTCGTGCTGTGGCTGGTATTCGTGGTAAGACCTTGATCTTGAACTTACCTGGATCTCCGCAAGGTGTGAATGAGAATCTAGCAGCTGTTATTGATGTATTGCCACATGCGCTTAATATTCTCACCGGAAGAGAAGGAGAGCACTAGTGATGAACCAGAAGGAAATGCTCCGGGAAGTGAAGGTCGAGGATGCCATCGGTATGAGGCTGTCACATGACTTAACACAGATTATTCCCGGACAGTTCAAAGGTAGATTGTTTCAAAAAGGTCATGTGATCCGTGAAGAAGATATACCTGCATTATTATCAATTGGTAAAGAACATATTTATGTAATGGATTTAGCGCCGGGGTATGTGCATGAAGATGATGCAGCACGGCGCTTGGCTGCTGCTTTTGCAGGGGATGGACTGATTCTTAGTGAGCCACACGAAGGCAAGGTTGCTATTAAGGCAGCAGGAGCTGGACTTGCGAAGATCAATGAATCTTTTGTTCATGAAGTGAATGCACATGAGCAGCTCATTATGTCCACGGTACATACGAATAAAGTGATGAAGCCGGGGCAGTCTCTGGTAGGTACACGGATTATCCCACTCTATATCGAAGAATCACAGATTCAAGCTATTGAGCAATTAGCGAGCGCCTATAAACAGCGTGGGGAATCACTTGTTGAAGTTAAGCCATTTAAAGCTCTACAAGTCGGGCTCATTACAACAGGCAGTGAAGTGTATAAAGGACGAATTACAGATAAGTTCGGACCTATTGTCAAGGAAAAAGTCGCAGCGCTCGGCTCGACAGTTGTAAACCAAGTGTTAACGCCCGATGATAAATCGATTATTGTACAGGAAATCCGTAAGTTTGCTGATCAAGGTATGGATATAATCCTACTTACTGGTGGGATGTCTGTCGATCCGGATGATCGTACACCGGGAGCGATTAGAGAAGCAGCTACACAAGTGATCTCCTATGGCACACCTATGCTCCCAGGTTCAATGCTTATGATGGCTTATCTGAATGACATTGCGATTATAGGGCTACCAGGATGCGTCATGCATGATCCATTTACATCGTTTGATGTACTTCTCCCACGTATTTGTGCTGGAGAAACCATTATACGCGCAGACATCTCATCGCTTGGTTATGGTGGAATGCTGGGCTGTTAAGAACCTGAAATTTCATTATTTTATAAAATAGAGGTGTATCCCAGATGGGTTCCATTGGCTTTACAGAATTTTTACTGATCGGAATTGTATTGCTCTTATTATTTGGTCCGAAGAAGCTGCCTGAGCTTGGTCGTGCATTTGGTAAAACACTGCGCGAATTTAAGAATGGCGCACGTAATATCATGGAGGATGATCCTGCAGCAACTCCTGCTTCGCAGGAAGCAGCTTCTGCTAAGCCAGTGAACGTACCCGCTGCAAGTGCATCAACTGAGGCGAAAGTTCGAACACTGGATTCTAAGCGTTTACCAGATTAATAGGGATATGAACGTCAACAGTTCGTAAGGTAGGTTGGTGTATGATGAGTACTAATAAAGAAATGGTTTTATTCGAACATATTGGCGAACTCCGCAAGCGTTTGATGTGGGTGCTCGTCTTTTTAATTATCGGTATGGGTGCCGGACTCTACGTAGCCAAACCGGTGCTTTTATATTTACAGAAGCTTCCCCCTGCTAATGGGTTGGAGTGGCACGTTTTTTCCCCATGGGATGCACTACGCCTTTATATGAGCTTCTCGCTAGTCATAGGTTTTATCGTGACCATGCCCGTGTTGATGTATCAAATTTGGGCCTTTGTAAGCCCCGGACTTCGTGACACCGAGCGAGGTGCAGCAATTAAATACTTACCTTTTGCTGTACTGCTTTACTTATTGGGTCTTGCTTTTGGATATTTTGTCGTGTTTCCAATGGCATTCCACTTTTCGACATCGATATCGGGCAGCTTGAATATCATTGAAACGTACGGCGCAGCGCAATATTTCTCATTTATGTTTAATATTATTATTCCGCTGTCGATTTTGTTCGAATTGCCGATTATTGTTATGTTTTTAACGAAAATTCGCCTGCTTAATCCGGCAAGATTGTCGAAATTCCGCCGACTTGCTTATATGGTGCTCGTTATTTTGGCTGCGGTTATTACCCCACCTGATGCGATCTCTGCCATTTTGGTGTTCGTACCGATGGTTGTGCTTTATGAATTCTCTGTTGTGTTATCAGGGATGATTTATCGGAAGCAGTTAGCTCAGGATGCAGCATGGGAACAAGAGTATGGCAAGAAATAAACAATAAGCCTCGCATGTTTGCGAAGGCTTTTTCATTTTTAAAGGCTACTTTTGGAAAAAAGTAAAAAACTAAGCAAATCCACTTGCAAATCCACTTGGAAATCAGTATCATAAAAAGTGTTGTTAGCACTGTGGGAGTCCGAGTGCTAAGTACCTACTAATAAAATGAATTAACATTTCTAAAGGAGGCTATTTTCACATGATCAGACCGTTAGGAGATCGCGTAGTTATTGAAGCCATTGCAAAAGAGGAGACAACTGCAAGCGGCATCGTTCTTCCAGAAACAGCGAAAGAAAAGCCACAAGAAGGTAAAGTTGTTGCTGTGGGCAGCGGCACACTGAACAAAGATGGAGAGCGTCTTCCACTAGAAGTGAGAGAAGGCGACCGTATTATTTTCTCCAAATATGCAGGAACAGAAGTGAAATTCGATGGTCGCGAGCTTTTGATTATGCGTGAAAGCGATATTCTTGCGATTTTAGCTTAATATACAATTCGTGAAACGAAATCAATCATACATTCTATATACTTTTAGAGGAGGTTTTTTCAAATGGCAAAGGACATTAAATTCAGTGAAGACGCACGTCGCTCGATGCTTCGTGGTGTAGACGCTTTGGCAAACGCAGTAAAAGTAACACTTGGACCTAAAGGTCGCAACGTGGTGCTTGAGAAGAAATTCGGTAGCCCGCTAATTACAAATGACGGTGTTACAATTGCAAAAGAAATCGAACTTGAAGATGCATTCGAGAACATGGGTGCTCAACTCGTTAAAGAAGTTGCTACTAAAACTAACGATGTAGCTGGTGACGGTACAACAACTGCAACAGTTCTTGCTCAAGCTATGATCCGTGAAGGATTGAAGAACGTAACTGCAGGTGCAAACCCAATGGTTATCCGTAAAGGGATCGATAAAGCAGTTCGTGCAGCAGTAGAAGAATTGCAAAAAATTGCGAAGCCAATCGAAGGCAAGCAATCCATCGCTCAAGTAGCTGCAATCTCCGCTGCTGACGATGAAGTAGGTCAGTTCATCGCTGACGCTATGGAAAAAGTGGGTAAAGACGGTGTTATCACAGTTGAAGAATCCAAAGGTTTTGCAACTGAGCTTGAAGTTGTAGAAGGTATGCAATTCGACCGTGGATACGTTTCCCCTTACATGATTACAGACACAGACAAAATGCAAGCTGTCCTAGACAATCCTTTCATTTTGATCACGGATAAAAAAGTTTCCAACATTCAAGAGATCTTGCCTGTACTTGAGAAAGTCGTACAATTAGGCAAACCGCTTGTTATCATCGCTGAAGATGTTGAAGGCGAAGCACAAGCAACTCTTATCGTGAACAAACTTCGTGGAACATTCACTTGCGTAGCTGTTAAAGCTCCAGGATTCGGTGACCGTCGTAAAGCAATGCTTCAAGACATCGCTGCTCTTACTGGTGGCCAAGTGATTACAGAAGAGTTGGGTCTAGAATTGAAATCCACTCAAGTGACTCAATTGGGTCAAGCGCGTCAAATCGTAGTAACAAAAGAAAACACAATCATCGTTGATGGCGCTGGTAACAAATCCGACATCGATGCTCGTGTGAACCAAATTCGTACACAATTGGAAGAAACTACTTCCGAGTTCGATAAAGAGAAATTGCAAGAGCGTCTTGCTAAGCTTGCAGGCGGTGTAGCTGTAATTAAAGTTGGAGCTGCTACTGAAACTGAGCTTAAAGAGCGTAAACTTCGCATTGAAGATGCACTTAACGCAACTCGCGCTGCGGTTGAAGAAGGTATCGTAGCAGGTGGTGGTACAGCACTTGTGAGTGTGTACAACGCTGTTGCATCCGTAAACGCTACTGGCGACGAGCAAACAGGTGTGAACATCGTTCTACGTGCTCTTGAAGAGCCAGTACGCACGATCGCTGCGAATGCGGGTCAAGAAGGCTCCGTAATCGTTGAGCGTTTGAAGAAAGAAAAAGTAGGCATCGGATACAACGCTGCTACTGGCGAATGGGTGAACATGATGGAAGCGGGTATCGTTGACCCTGCTAAAGTAACTCGTTCCGCTCTTCAAAACGCAGCATCCGTTGCAGCTATGTTCTTGACAACAGAAGCTGTAATCGCGGATAAGCCAGAAAAGAATGCACCAGCAATGCCTGATATGGGCGGCATGGGTGGAATGGGCGGCATGATGTAATAAGGAGCACAATGCGCTCCACGCATCAATGTTAAACCTAATAAAAAGAGGCGTCTCACACGTTCATTGAACGGATGAGATGCCTCTTTTTTGTATGAGCATTGTTACCGATGAGTCGGGGATTCGGAAGCCTTTCGGTCTTACTGCACTCGCTGTTTTTCAATTGCTATTTTCACTTGTCTTTGAAGGCAAAAACTGGTTTCGACTGTTGGAGAGCAACCGCGGAAGTTCTTTACCTGATAAGAATTTTTCCATCATCATTTCACCTTCCTATTAATTAATTCTAGTATTTAAATTTTTCGAGAGGAGGAATAAGGAGAATATGAAGCGAGTGCGGAGGAATTAGCTTAAATTTCAGATTTACATGGAAAAACAGGGCTTATTTCAATAGATATGCAGGAATATCAGCGTATACGACGATACATAGCAGCAGTATCGTAGAAGAGGGATTATACGTATGAATTGTGAAGGTGAATATGAAATAATTGTCACTTGCAGTGTCTGAAATTCATGGTAAAGTGATAGTCGGTCGGCGTTCATTTATGGAAGGTCGATAAACTCATAGAACCTAGAGGATTGTTCTGGAAGGGAATTATAGGATGAATTTTCAGTCAAGGCCTGCCAAAGCTCGGTGGGTGAGTTTTACTTATGATGTTATGATTACAATTGTGTGCGGATTGCTTGTAGGGGCGGGAATTCAGCTATTTCTGACGCCACATCATCTACTAAGCGGGGGGATACCAGGTCTTGCGTTGATTGCGAATTATGTGGTTGGTTGGGATGTTTCTCTGACGTACTTCATACTGAACCTGCCTTTGATTATATGGGGGTATATTTCTCTTGGTAAAAAGTTTATTTTACTTAGCTTAACTTCGGTACTAGCTACGACGATTGCTTTGAAATTCATACCCGCCTATGAAGTGACGACAGACCCGATCATTGCGGCGATCGTAGGAGGAATTATTATTTCCATCGGCGTCGGCTACTCATTACGTGTTGGGGGATCGACGGGTGGTTTTGATATTATCGGATTTATTATGACCAAAAAGCGTGACTTCCCCTTGGGTAACGTGTTATCGGTGCTTAATTCATCCATTGTTGTTGTGCTTGGCTTTCTTGATAGTTGGAATGTCGCATTCTACTCCATGCTCTCGATCTATGTGAAGGGCAGGGGAATTGATATGATTCATGTTCAGCACATGAAGGTGACGGCGTTCATTGTGACGGAAGAAAAAGACCTGATGGCCGAAGAGCTCATCAAATTTTCGCATGGTGTGACGATGATTAATGCATACGGTTGTTACAGCCATAAAGAAAAATCGATGCTAATGACTGTGACCACCCGTTACGAATTGCCGTCACTACGAAAGCGAGTGTTTGAACTGGATTCGAAAGCATTCATTAACATTGTGGATACCGCCGAGGTTGTTGGGCGATTCCGGAGAATCATATAATAGAGGTGAGAATGGATATAGGGTCTGTTCCACGTTAAAATGGATGTAGATGAAAACAACGTGGCAGGAGGAATACCCAAAACTTGGTGTACATAGACAAATTAGACCTAGAATATGGTATTATTATGAACAATATTTGCATCTAAAAAGATCAATTTGCAGCAAGAATATATTGAATTTTTAAATGATGATTTCTTTATTTTGTCTAATGGATTGAAAATAACATTAAATTCAAATCAAGAGTATCCCTTGTACATAATCCCCTTAAGCGCTTCAGCAGCGTAGTATAGTGGCATGATTCTGCCTAATTATTGCAGCCAAGTCGCCATATTATCCAGCGGAAAGATCCCGGAGAAGAACACTTGCGGAACGACGACGAGCGGGATGAACTGGATCATCTGAAATTCAGATGAGGCGAAAGTCGATAGCAGTATGCCGAGCGTCAGCGCAACAAAAGCGGTAAGCAGATTAATTAGCATGACATGCCAGATTGAGCCTACTAGAACGAGGTTCAACACATCGAAAGATTCATTTTTTCAGAATCATCCTTTCATTAGTTCATCGAACTTTTGTAAGGCCTTTTTTCATCTTTCATGATTTTGGTGTTGACAAATCAATTTAATACTACTATGATTGTCCATAATCTAATATTAGTTAACACGATGAAAGAGCGAAGTAGTATATTTGTCACTGACTCAGAAAGCCAGGGGTTGATGCGACCTGGCACACACAAATGTTGCGAATTACACTCTGGAGGTACTTAGGTAACGCTAAGCGGATTGGCAATCGATATCATTGCCGAGAGTGGTATTAATAGCGGCTGCAGCGTTATTAATACAATTTGGGTGGTAACACGGTTAATAAATCGTCCCTATGTCTATAACAGACTAGGTACGATTTTTTTTGTTTTCTAATCACAATTTAAACATATAATCAAAAAATTGACCAAGGAGCTGAACTATAATGATGAACATTATTGATGAATTGGAATGGCGCGATGCTATTAATCAACAGACAGATGCAGAAGGTTTACGTAAATTAACAAACGAGAAGTCGATTTCATTATACTGCGGTGTTGACCCTACGGGTGACAGTATGCATATTGGCCACTTGATTCCTTTTATGATGATGAAACGATTTCAACTTGCAGGACATCGTCCCGTTATCTTGATAGGTGGAGCAACCGGGACAATTGGCGATCCGAGCGGCCGTACAACAGAACGTACGTTGCAGACGATGGAACAAGTACAGCAGAATGTAGATGCGTTGACAGCGCAAATGAAGAAGCTATTCGTTAACGAGGGAGACACAGGTCTTCGCATGGTGAACAACTTCGATTGGACGCATAACCTTACAATCTTGGATTTCCTTCGTGATTACGGGAAAAACTTCAGCGTCAACACGATGCTGGCGAAAGACATCGTAGCAAGCCGTTTGGATTCGGGAATTTCCTTTACCGAGTTCTCCTACCAAATTCTTCAGTCTATGGACTTCCATCATTTGTTCAAGAATGAAGATGTCCAATTGCAAATCGGCGGTGCGGATCAGTGGGGCAACATTACAAGTGGTCTTGATCTGATTCGTAAAAAAGAAGGGTCAGAAGCTAAAGCATTCGGCTTAACAATTCCGTTGATGTTAAAAGCGGACGGTACAAAATTTGGTAAAACAGCCGGTGGTGCCATCTGGCTTGATCCGAAAAAGACGACTCCGTTCGAGTTCTACCAGTTCTGGGCAAATACGGATGACCGCGATGTAATTAGATACCTGAAATTCTTCACGTTCTTAACGAAAGAACAGATCGACGCATTGGAATTGAAGGTGCAGACAGAGCCTCATAAACGCGAAGCACAACGTGTACTCGCTGAAGAAATGACAAAGTTCGTGCACAGCGAAGAAGCGTTGATTCAAGCACAAAAGATTACAGAAGCATTGTTCAGCGGCGACATTAAGTCACTGACAGCGGACGAAATCGAACAAGGCTTCAAGGATATGCCTACATTCCATGCTTCCAAGGAAGCCAAAAATATTGTAGACTGGCTCGTTGAATTGGGAATTGAACCATCCAAGCGTCAAGCGCGTGAAGACATTACAAATGGAGCTATTTCAATGAATGGAGAGAAAGTAACGGACTTGGATATGGACGTTACAGTGGCCAACTCCTTCGGTGGACGATTCATCATTATTCGCAAGGGTAAAAAGAGTTACAACCTCGTGAAACTGGGAGAATAGCTGATTTATCAGCTTTCTCTTTCTAAGAATGGAGGCGAGGATTAGGGATGCCGGGATCATCGTGGAGAAGATCACTTCAACTAGCATATTTTAATCATCGTTTAATATCGAGAGTGAACCAAAGCAAGCAAGTTAACTGGCTCATCATTGAATTAGGACTGAGACATGTTGCATGTGAGAAGATTAATGAAGAGCTGGATCGTATGCTGATCGGACTCAATCGATTGTTTAAGTATAAGAGTGTGAAGCAGGCAACATTGGGCTATTATCGCATGCTGAACATCAAGAAAGAGGAAGAAGTATACCATCCGACAATTCATATTCTTGTGCCGACGATTAAGAGTTATTTTCAAGGCCGATACTATATCAAGTATGGTGAATGGCTATCACTATGGCAGAAGGCGCTCGATATGGACCCTGAAAATAACTTGTCGGTGAGTGTGAATGTCTTAAATGGAAAATGCAATCAGCAGGATATTACCTGTAAAATGGAGCAAGGCTTAATCCGATTGCTGAATGAACCAGATCGAATCCAAGCCGAAAGCGACGGGCAGCTTGCTGCACGCAGACTCGTAGGATATAGTAGATTGTTAAATGAAGAGATGGATTACTTGTATCCAGGGATTGAATATGACTTGAGTAAATATGATACAAATGATGTAGTTGCCAACTGTGCATTTGATTTCATGATACAGTGGCATCCTGGAATAAAAAATTAAGGAAATCATCCATTTTTCCTCGGTTTTCGCTATGACATCAATCACAAAAACATGTGTAATTTTCATAACAATAGGACTGATTTTTGAGCTGAAAAGACAGCTGAAAATCAGTCTTTTTTATTTTTTCTTCCAATTTTTAACCTTCGTATTTCGAGTGGGTTTACGTTCGGAAGTTGAACCTAAATTCAAGATATTAGAAGAAAGGGTGGATATTACTATTTTTGTTAGATCTGTTGCGGTTCTATGAACAAACAGACATGTTCCCCTGCATGTATAAGTATTCTTTTTGGTCAAATGAAGACCTTTCTATTTTATAGTTAACGTGAAGCCAACGAGATCTTCAAAGTGAAAAGAGAATTTATAAATATTCGATATAATTTATTATTATTCATTACTTTTTCCGGAGAATGCTTTGCCCCATAAAAGCGTAAATCATTTAAAGCGTTCGTTGATGAAGTGGCAAAACCTTTAAAGTGCTTATTAATAAGATTCTGGAAAAAATCTGAAAATCCTTGTGTAACGGGGTTTTAAAACGCATTGACAGAACAAAAAAATAAGGCGTATACTGGCGGTGAAAGTTAATCGATTAACACTTTTATAGAATTTCTGTCATAAGAACAAGGCGGTGGTCTCATAACACATCAGTTGTATTCCTTAAGTGATAATTCATATCTTATTCATGAATTGGAAGAATTAGGAAGATGGATAATAGAGAGAAAGAAGGATGGACTATGGCCAATTCAAAAAAATTGACACTGTTCGGTTTAATTGGTATTACGATGGCATTCTTCGGTACTGTACGTAGTGTACCGACGCTATCCATGACCGGGTGGACACAAATTTTCTACATGCTGGTTGCAGCAATTTTGTTTGCACTTCCAATTGCATTGATGTCTGCGGAGCTGTCAACAGGATTCCCGGAAGAGGGAGGCCCGCAGGTTTGGGTTAAAAACGCACTGGGTGAAAAATGGGGGTTTGTTACTTCGTGGCTCCTATGGGTACAAATGTTCTTCGGAATGGTTATGGTCGCTTCGACCGTAGGCATACTACTAGGATATGTCATTGACGCTCATGAACTATCTTCGAATAACTACTTTATATTTGCAGTTATTCTTATTTCTTACTGGGGTGTTACCTTATTGAACTTGAAGTTCGATATGGTCAAGATTGCGGGCAACTGGGGGGCTATTATCGGGGTATATATTCCGTTTCTCTTTCTAGTAGTGCTTGGCGTCATCTATATGTTGAAACACGGCATTCAGCCTGATAACTACTTGGGTAACTTTAAGGCAAGTGACTTGCTGCCGGATCTAAGCAATTTGGGAAGCTTGGCATATTTATCCGGTATCATCTTTATCTTTGCAGGTGTTGAGATCTCCTCAGTACATGCAAAAAACATTGAAAATCCAAAACGCAACTATCCGATTGCGGTTATTGCTTCTGTAATATTGCTTGTTATTTTTAATCTGATTGCAGGTTTGACTGTATCCAACGCTATTCCTAATGGCAAGATTGAACTCGCAAATATTACACAGCCATTTATGATTTTCTGTCAGGATTTAGGCATTCCAACCATTTTTGTAAATATAATTTCTTTGATGATCATGATCGGCGTCTTGGTACAGCTTAGCGCATGGGTACTTGGCCCAAGTAAGTCGATGATCAAAGTCGCAGATGAAGGAAACTTGCCACCTTTCTTCCAAAAGAGAACAAGTAAAGGTATTCCAATTACGTTCGTTCTGATTCAAGCAATTGTCATCTCATTAGTATCGGTTTTATATATCGTTGTTCCTGATGTTAACAGTGCCTTTCTTATCATTACAATTACAACAACCATCCTGTACTGTATCGTATACGCATTGATTGCAATATCAGCTATTCGGTTGCGTTATAAAATGCCAGATATGGAAAGACCGTTCCGCCTCGGTAACAAAGGGAATGGTTTGATGTGGTTCGTTTCACTGCTGTCTCTGTTTAGTGTTGCCATTACTTTGACAGTCAGCTTGATTCCACCATCCATTCTTGCTCCAAGCCAATCAACAGGATATATCATTTATCAAGTTGTAGCGACCGTTGTTATGATAAGCATTGCTCTAATCATTTACAAATTCAAGAAGCCAAGTTGGAAACTTAAGTGAAAAATATCACAGAATAAGCTTTTTATCATAAATACTATTATACGGAGGTACTCAACATGAACTATCAAATCCCAGATATTAACCTCAAAGCATTGTTCCTTGGCTCTAAAGGCGAAAACGTCGATCTGTTTAAAGAGGTGCTGCTCAAGGTCGTAGACGAGCATGTGGGCTGGCGTCAAAATTACCAACCACAAGACTTGCCAGTAATTACGCCATTCGATAAAAGTTCAAAGAGCTTCCAAGATACAGCCGATCATGTACGCAGCGTATTTAACGTATTGTCTTCCAAACTTCGTTCCCAATCGCTGCCATGGCATACAGCAGGACGTTTCTGGGGACATATGAACTCCGAAACCTTGATGCCAGCCATCATGGCTTATACAGCAGCAATGCTTTGGAACGGTAATAACGTGGCTTATGAGTCCTCTCCAGGCACGTCGCAAATGGAAGAAGAAGTTGGTCATGAACTTGCTAAAATGATGAGCTACAAAGCAGGCGAAAGCTGGGGCCACATTTGTGCGGATGGTTCAATCGCTAACTTGGAAGGACTCTGGTATGCACGTAATATCAAATCTCTTCCACTGGCTATCAAAGAAGTTGCGCCTGAGGCTGTTCCAGGCAAATCCGAATGGGAATTGCTGAACATGTCCACGGAAGAAATCATGGAACTTACAGAAAAACTCGCTGACCAAATGGATGAAATTAAAGCTAAATCCGCTCGCGGTGGCAATAATCTTCAAAAACTTGGTAAATGGCTCATTCCACAAACCAAACACTATTCATGGTTGAAAGCCGGCGATATTATCGGTATCGGTCTAGATCAAGTTGAAGCTATCGATGTTGACAGCGAATACCGCATGGATATTGTGAAGCTCGAAGCACGTATTCGTGAGCTGGCTGCACAGAACATTCCAGTTCTGGGTGTTGTCGGTGTCGTGGGAAGTACAGAAGAAGGTCAAATTGACCATATTCACAAAATCATCGAACTGCGTGAAAAACTTGCTAAAGAAGGCATCTACTATTACGTTCACATCGATGCTGCATATGGCGGTTATGCTCGTGCAATCTTCCTCGATGAAAATGATGAATTTATCGAGTACAACAAAATTGATGAGGTGTTTAAAAAATACAATATCTTTACAGATATGACGCTGAAAGACGAATGGCTTACTGAAGATATATACAATTCCTTTAAAGCCATTAGCAAAGCAGAATCCGTAACCATTGACCCTCACAAAATGGGTTACATTCCTTACTCTGCTGGTGCGATTGCAATCCGCGACATCAGAATGCGTGAAGCGATTTCTTACTTCGCAACTTATGTATTTGAAAAAGGCGCAGATATTCCTGCACTGCTTGGTGCGTATATCCTTGAAGGCTCCAAAGCAGGCGCAACAGCAGCTGCTGTATGGACAGCCCATAAAGTATTGCCGCTGAACGTAACGGGATATGGCAAGTTAATGGGTGCAAGCATCGAGGGCGCTTATCGCTTCTACAACTTCCTGAAGGGCAAAAAATTCAATGTTAATGACAAAGTCATTACACTTCATCCATTGACTAAACCTGACTTCAACATGGTTGACTATGTATTTAACGAAGAAGGCAACACTGATCTGACGAAGATGAACAAACTGAACCATGACTTCTTCGATTATGCTTCTTACGTTAAAGGCGGTTTGTACAGCAATGAATTTATTACTTCCCATACGGACTTTGCTATTCCGGACTACGGCCACAGCCCACTGGAATTCGTGAAGAGTCTCGGATTCACCGAGCAAGAATGGAACCGTGCTGGCAAAGTCACTATCCTTCGTGCTTGTGCACTATCTCCATATGCGCATGACGCTGCAACATTCGAAGAATATGCAGGTAAAATTGAAAAAGCAATTCAACAGAAACTTGAAAAAATCTACATGTACGAAATGAATGAATAAATAATAAAGTTGGAATGCGTAACTGTTTTTAGTTGTTACGCATTCCTCTTTATCCACCTAAGGAGAGACAGATATGTCCAACATAAGAAAAGTATTGACGGTTGCAGGTTCCGATTCCAGCGGCGGTGCAGGACTTCAAGCGGATCTTAAGACATTTGAAGAATATGGAACCTTTGGTTTTTCTGCCATCACCTCCATTGTAACGATGGACGAGAATAACAACTGGCATCATGCAGTTCATCCAATTGATTCAGAGCTTGTACATCAGCAGATTAAAACTGTCTTATCCGGAGGCAAACTGGACGCTTTAAAAACAGGTATGCTTGGTTCTGTTGAAGTGATCGAGCTTTTGAGCAAGATTATTGATGAGCACGATATTGCCAATGTCGTTATCGATCCTGTCATGGTATGTAAAGGAGAAAATGAAGTCGTTCAACCGGAGAATGGACAGGCCATTCTTGAATTACTGCTGCCAAGAGCAACCATTGTGACGCCTAACTTGTTTGAGGCGGGTCAGCTTGCAGGTATGAGTAAAGTCAGCACAATTGATGAGATGAAGGAAGCTGCCCAAAAAATATTCAAACTCGGGGCTAAAAACATTGTCATTAAAGGCGGTAAGGCGCTTGAAGACGAGAAAGCCATTGATTTGCTATTCGATGGTACTGAATTCACGATGTATGAAGCAGAGAAGTTGGATACGAATCATAATCACGGTGCAGGCTGCACATTTGCTGCTGCTATCGCTGCAGGATTAGCCAAAGGAATGTCCGTCAAAGCCGCAGTTGCCAAGGCTAAGCAATTTACTACCGCAGGTATTCAAGGTGGATTTGCGTTAAATCGCTTCGTAGGTCCTGTTTGGCACGGTGCTTATAACAAGGCTGAACAACGCATGAATAGCTAAGGCTGCCTTTGTCCAATTAATAAGTCAATCCCATTGATATAACTCCATACCAACTAGATGTTAATCCATAATAAGGAGTTCAGCATATGAATAAAGAGGTGACTTTAAAAGAAAGTCTGTTTCTTTTAGTGGTTTTGTTAGCCATTATTGGAGCATGTATTATTGGTGTAGGAATGGATCCGCAAATTCCGATATTAATTTCCGTGGGCGTTCTTATCGTTTTCGGCAAAGCAAAAGGGATCTCCTGGGATCGTATCCATAAGGGAATCCAGAATGGAATTACTCCTGGGCTAGTACCTATTCTTATCTTTATGCTTATTGGAGCTTTAATTAGTGTTTGGATTGCTGCAGGAACGATTCAGACGATTATGGTTTATGGTTTCCAAATTTTATCCGCTAAATATTTTTTACCTTCTGTATTTGTTATTTGCTCAGTGGTAGGGATTACGGTGGGCAGCTCCTTTACGACGATATCAACCGTCGGCATCGCCTTTTTCGGCATGGGGCAAATCATGGGTTACGATCCCGCCATTACGACAGGTGCCATCATTTCTGGTGCTTTCTTAGGAAATAATATCTCCCCATTATCAGATACGACCAACCTAGCATCTGCCATTGCCGAGGTTGATTTATTTGATCATATCCGTTATATGATGCGTGTTGTCATTCCGGCATCTCTAATTTCTCTTGTATTTTTCGCCGTTGTAGGGCATGGCAATGTTCTAACAACAGGGCAGCAAATTAATGAACTTATTGATACATTGAGAACCTCATTTCCTATTGCTGTTGTTACATTAATTCCGGTATTCGTTCTCTTCTTATGCGCATGGAGGAAAATTCCGGCTATTCCGACCCTGCTATTAAGTATTGTTGTTACCATCGGCGTTCTTTATATTTATCACCCACATACCAGTTTATCTGACATTTCGAGGCTGATGCAGGATGGTTATGTGTCTCACACGGGAGTAGAAAGTGTGGACAAGCTGCTGTCGCGCGGTGGAATTCAGAGCATGATGTGGTCGGTGTCCTTGATTCTGTTGGCATTGGCACTAGGCGGATTGCTCGTAGAAATGAATATCATCAAAACCATAATTTCACGTATAACGTCTTTTGTAAGCACGAAAGGAAAACTCATCTTGATGACGGCTATCAGCTCGATGGGGATCAATCTTTTGCTCGGGGAGCAATATTTGTCGATTATTTTACCGGGTGAAGCGTTCAAGTCGCAATATGATATCATTAATGTGGATCGTAAAGAGATGTCGAGGATACTGGCTAATGGAGGAGCAGCATGTAATGCTCTGATACCGTGGGGGGTAAGCGGTGTATTTATTACGGGTACACTTGGTGTATCCACATTAGACTATTTGCCGTTCACTATATTCTGTATCGTGGCGCCACTATTGAACATTTTATATGGATTTGTAAAAAGAAAATCTGCACAAACTTCTCGAGCAGCACGATAAACAACAGTGATGAAATGAAAAAGTTGGTATATGCCAACTTTTTTTCTGCCTAATTGGAATAAATTACCGTTAATAAATAATGCTACATTATGTTATACATAGTTCATACAGCAATGTAGTTAAGACATCAGGGAGGGTACCAAATGCTGATAAATGAACTGCAAGGGAAAGCTTTGGACGATTTTATTGAAGGGATATTATCATTGGAAACCGTAGAAGAGTGTTGCGCCTTTTTGGATGATTTATGTACGGTGAATGAAATTAAAACTTTGATTCAACGCTTTCAAGTTGCCAAGATGCTCCACAACCACAATACGTATACTCAGATTGAAGCTGAAGCAGGAGCAAGCACAGCTACAATCTCACGGGTAAAGCGCTCCCTGTATCATGGGAATCACAGCTATGAATTCATTTTTGCACGTATGCTGAAAAATCACCGCCCTGAGGAAAATTCAGAGTAAACTGCAGGCTGCATTTGTAGAAGTTGTTGGAATTCAACCAAGAAAGTTATCAGACAACTTCGAAAAATAAATGAAAGCGCTTATAGGCCTCATTGGGAGCTACTGAAAAAGTCCATCTAAAAATTATAAAGGTACGGTTCCTCAAATTTTTGAGGGGCTGTGCTTTTTTTCGGTATAATTAAGTCTAATTCGCTGAAAAAATTATTTTTTTTAAATCTTCAAACCTCTTGATTCATTCCAACGTTATCTTGTAATAACATCATATTTTTATTGGAGGTTTTTGAGGATGAAAAAAGTTAGAAAGTTGCTTCTTACGCTTTCGATAGGTGCAATGCTGCTGGTGCCGGGGCTGACTTTGGCTGCAGATACCACGGAAGGTACCGGGGCCGTAAAAACGGACGCACAGACTTCGGCTGAGCTCGGTTTACTTGTGGGTGATGGTAATGGGGTTAATGCCGAATATTTAGCCAAGAGCACGACTCGTATTCAAGCGGCTATAATTTCATTGCGTTTGCAGGGTAAGCTTGATGAAGCAAGTGCATATACCGGCAAGGACAACTTTGCTGATGCGAATCAGGTAGGAGTAAGCGAACAGGCTATTCTTGCTTTTCTACATAGCAACCCTCAATATGGTTGGAGTGGCGAAGGGGCAAATCGTTTCAATCCACTTGCACCTGTCAGCTCACAGCAGTTATATAAGGTGCTGCTTGAGAGCCAAGGCTATAAATCGGGTAAGGATTTCGTCTACAAAGATACGGAATCATTTGCTGTAAGCAAAGGGATGGACCAAATCTCCGGTGTTTCTACATTGACAAACGCTCATGTCTCCACAGCACTCGTTGAATCCCTATCCGGATCGACGTCAGAGGGACAGAAGCTTTTTGATAAATTGCAAAAGGACGGAATCATTCCTGCTTCTGCTAAGTTGCCTGCAGGTGAGAGAATTGGCCTTCGTACGGACGCCAAGCTTGGAACTTTTCTGGTAGACGGTAAAGGTCGTACACTCTATTTCTTCTCAAAAGATGCACAGAACTTGGATGCTTGTCAGGGGCAGTGTCTCGCGAATTGGCCTTTCCTAAGTGCGGATCAATTACAGATTCCGGCGACGATGAATCCAGAGGATTTTAGTATGGTGACTCATGCGGGAGGGGCGAAACAGTGGATGTATAAAGGCTGGCCTCTCTATACGTTTGTAAAAGATAAAAAAGCTGGCGATACTCTGGGTGAAGGCGTTATGGGCGTATGGTTTGCGGCCAAGCCAGATTATCGTATTATGCTTGGTTCCAATTCAGAGTTAGGTCAATATCTGACTGACGATCATGGCCGTACATTATACTATTTCACTAAGGATAAGCCGCAAATGAGCGCTTGCGAAGGCGAGTGTCTCGCCATGTGGCCGGTATATGGGACAATAGACGGCGGTGTGCCATCAACTATGAAAGAGGCAGACTTCGGTACGATTACGCGTCCTGACGGCAGCAAGCAAGCGACCTACAAAGGCTACCCGCTTTATTACTTTGTAAAAGATGCTAAGCATGGTGACGCATTGGGTCAGAACGTGAAGGGTGTATGGTTCGTGGTTGATCCAGTTAAGTTCAGCGGTGTACCAGTGTCTCAATAGTCTGGCATGTAAGAGAAGCAGTATTGATAGAAATGTAAATTCCCGCATCAGCAGGGGAACCGTAGAATCGGTTTCCTTGCTGATGTCTTCTTGTTTTTATCCCCAAAATATGATCGTATAAAACCAGGTTGAAATATTGAACCGGTGCGAATAAGGAGGCCTCGTCCGTATGCACCATCTATCTGACTACGAATTGATGCTACTCGTGAAACAGAAGGAACAGGAAGCCTTGTCTATTTTGTACGATCGTTATGCGACCCTTATTTATTCCTTCGCCTGCAAGGCGCTTCGAGACGAACAAGCTGCAAGGGACATTGTCCAAGCTGTTTATGTCCGGCTGTGGACGACTGGTTCGGACTTTAATCCTGACAAGGGCAAGTTTACAAGTTGGCTTATTACAATCACCCGCAATCTGACGATGGACTTGTTACGTCAGCAGCGCAGGCTTAACAACGGGCTTATTGCTTATCACCCCGAAGAATTGGAAAGGATCCCTGATCAAACGGCCTCACCTGAAGCACATTTGGAGAGAGACTCACTCAAGGAGCAAATTCGCAATGCCTATCGCTTTTTGTCCAAGCAACAGATCGAGCTTTTAGAAGATTTTTATTGGCAAGGATATAGCTTAAGAGAATTGGCCGAGCATTACAGGGAGCCTTTGGGTACTGTGAAGAACAGGCTGCATCAGACCTTGAAAATATTGCGCAGACATCTGATCATGGAAGGAGAGGGATGACAATGGACGAGAGAACACAATCTGTTTGCGATTTGTATCTGGATGTGTTATCCGGCTTAAGCACTGAGGAAGAGCGCATTGCCTTTGAGCGTCATCTGCCAGGCTGTGAGGCTTGCCAAGCAGAGATGGCTGGATTGCAACTCGTATGGGAGGGGATTTCTGCAGATATGGAACAAATCGAACCGCCAATAGATTTGAAGCAGCAAGTCATGAAGGCGGCTTTTGCTGCTGAGGCCACGAAAACAGCTCAGCCCGCTGCTGAGACGAACAGGCGCAGTGCAAAACTACGTTGGTTGCGAAAAGTTCCAGCCGCCGCGCTTATCGCAGTGTTCGTCTTTGGCTCGGCATTGAACATCTGGTTGTACCGTGAACGCACAAGTATCTCAGCGTCCTCCGAAACACAACATGTAGCCCCTTCGCAGATTAAGTTGGCCATTCCACTGCAATCTCAATCTCATGATACCTCCAAGGCTTACGGCACCGCCTGTATCATCGACAACGGGAAGAGCAAGCAATTTGTGGTATATGTCTACGGAGCCACTCCAACAAGCGGTGATCAAGCCTATCAGGTCTGGCTAATTAAGAGTGGTATACGCTCCAGCGCGGGAACATTTCGGGTTGCATCTGAAGGTGCCGGCGTTGGAATGCTGACTATGCCTATGGAATCAGATACGCTGACTTTCGACCAGATCGGGATTACGCTTGAACCAGACGATAAGGGAAATCAGCCCCGCGGACAAAAAATGTTTGGATCGGTTTAATGGAAAGATTTCTATTCGTTTTCGCCACCAAATAAAATAAGAAAAGGCTTCTCCTGGTGGGAAGCCTTTTCTACGTTATAAAGTATCATCTAATATAGGCTCTACAGCATACTCATGGCTACACCAATAAAATAAGGAATAAGCCATAGAATCCATACGATTAAGCTGAATCGATGGAAGTTATGCTGCGCTTTCGCACTTCCTTTCCATTTGACAAAGAATGCCCAGACCGCGTGGATGAGCATAAGAAGGAGTGCAACACCGCCTGTTATTGCATGTATGATATTCCCGCCATCCGTGACGAGAGAACTCATGATTGTTGTTCCTGTTGTATCACAAATCAATCCGAACAGGAAAAATATAAGATGCTTATTCTGAAGGGTACCAGAACGTTTCTCCCCCCATACACCAATCGTATAAAATACAAGCGCTAAATTGATAAAAACAATCGCAGCTGCTAGCATGTTGGTTCACCTCGTGTTGTTTTTTGTTAGTAGTATTCCTCTGCTGATTTATTCTATCAACTCAGTATGAATGCAATATGAACAGAACATTACGTAGAATTTATAGGCGAAATGTTACACATCGCTTGAATTACATACAGAGCTGTGTTATTGTACCAAAAGATTGTCACAAGTTTACCTGCATATGGAAGATCGATATTCCGTGTTTATGAAGGTTTATTCGACATTGAATCATCAGATAGAAGTTAAAGAACAGATCAACTTATTTCGAGCAGGCTGCGGGGGCCTAGTGAGAATCCTACGCATCGCATTATTAAGTTAGTAGAGTAAATGATGATTTTCAGTGTATGTCGGATAAGTCGATGAATCTCTGAGGGAGAGTCCATCGATTTTTTTGATGTTCTTATATTCAGAATATATTCAGTGACACATTTTATAATGAATTGACGAGTATCGACTTTATTTGCAGCAAGAAAACATTACATTTATTTACATCAATCGATTCGGAAAATAACAGCTTTGTATGAGTTTGACTTGTGATACCAATTTCAATCGGTTGCATGCCAACGAGCGAAAAAAAGGAGGGAACGTTTAGGAAGTGATTTGATATTTTACCCAGGAATAAGAAAATGTGAGGCGAAGATTTGAAAATGAAAAAGTTTAAAAAACCGCTATTATTATTACTCATGCTCATATTCGTATTGAATATGGCAATGCCCACTTCGTTAATTTTGGCTAATGTTGAACCCGAGAGTCTTGTGACGAAGAACCAGGAAGTGACAACTGAAGGAAACGGGAATAAATTAAATCCACTGAATCCTGTCGGTCAAGTCATTCAAGAAAACCTCATCAAAGGCGTGAAGATGTACGATCAAAAGCCTATTATTAATCCTGACGACGGTTCCTTCACACCAGCTGGCAATGAAATACAGACTGTTCGTCCAAAAGTCAAAGATGAAGTGGCTATTATTTATGACTGGTCCTTGCCTGATGGTCATAAGTATGAGAATGGTTCCACCTATACGTTTAAACTCCCTAAAGAGTTTGTGACAAACAATATTCGACCAGGCAAATTGACAGGTGGTGTTGGAACATATGTTGTATCTCCAGAAGGAGAAGTGACATTTAAATTCGATAACATTATTCAAGGTCAAGAATTAAGCGGCCAATTCTATGTGTGGGTAGCATTTGATGAGTCCAAACTGGAAGAAGGCTTGAAGCAGAAAATTGATTTTACATCCGTTGGTCAAGTTGCTATTGAAGTTAATTTTAAGAACACGGCCGAAGATAAGCTTAAGAAATCAGGCGTAGCCAATAAAAACAATTTTAATTCTGACGAAATCGCATGGACTGTTGACTTTAATCAGGGTGAAAAAGAAATTAAAAATGCTAAGCTTGAAGATACTCTTCCAGCTGATCTGACCCTGAAAGGGAACATCGAAATTCGTGAGTTAATCGTTCAACGCGATGGTTCCGTCAAAGCAGGGCCTACTGTTATTCGTACGGAAACTGCGTTCCCAATTAATTTAGGTGATATTAACAAAGCAATCCGAATCACCTACACGACAAGTGTTAAGGCTCCAACAACAGCACCTTTCAAGAATCGGCCTTTCGAGAATAAAGTTGTGTTAACCGGAAATGATGGGAAAATTAACGAAACGGATATTGGAAAAGCAACGATAAGCTTTAATGAACCACTTGCCAAGTCGGCTATTAACTATGATCAAACCACGCAAACGATCACTTGGAGAGTGCAATACAATTTTAATCAACAAAACATTATCAAAGACAATGCTTGGATAGAAGACAGATATGATACAACCAAACAAGAGTTGGTAGCCAATTCCTTGGTAGTGAAAACTGTGGACATCAATAGTGGGGGTTCAGCTACTATCGATACTAAACCTATTGATCCGAGTGAATATACAATAACAAGAGTCGTCGAAAAGGTTGTCGAAAATGGTGTCGAAAAAGATTCTGATAAAGGATTCAAGCTGCATTTTAAGGATGGCATTAATAAAGCTTATGTAATCGAATATCAGACTAAGGCCTTAAATCGGATCTATAAAGACGAAACTGTATCCAATCAGGTGAAAATTTATGATGGTACGACTAAAACAGGTGGAACAGGTATCAATGAAGTCATTTTTGCGAAAAGTGTAAGCAAAGAAGACTTTAAAAACAAAACAATTGAGTGGAAAATCGTCCTGAATCGAGACTTGAAGGATATGACTGACGTCGTAATTACAGATGATTACGAGGGAAGACATATGAAGTTGGTTCCAGATAGTTTGAAGATCAGTGGAACCAATAGTGACGATTTTGTACTTGTTCCAATTGATGGAGACCCGGAGTTCACGAAGGGATTTAGAATCGAATTAAAGGCAGGAGTGACGATTCACTCCTTGCACGAGTTGACCTATGTCACGAAGTTCGATCCTACGGCGGGAGTGCCGAAAGATAATGTGTACAGAAATGACGCAACTCTGAATTGGAAAGAGGGCAACGTTCCTCAAAATCCAATTACAAAGTATGCGGTTGTAATACCGCAAAGCTATACGAAAGAGAATGGAAATAAAAAAGGTGAATATAACGCCAAGGAGAAAACCATCACTTGGACGATAGACGTGAACTACAATCTTTTTGATATTAAGAATGCGATCATTAAAGATACGTACACGGGCGATCAAACCTTTGTAGAAAAATCTCTAACCGTGAATAAATTGACGCTGGATACGGCAAATAATAAAATTGAACCAGGCGATTCTATTCCAATTGCAGATGGAAATTTCAAGCTAAATGACGATGGCAAAGGCTTTGTACTGAATCTCGGCAAGATTGGTAAAGAGGCTTATCGGATTACGTATAAGACCAGTCTGGACGGGAAATTCCCGGTTGTAGGAGAGTATTCCAACCATGCAACCATGGAGGATGGCGAAGGTGGTACTGTAAGATTTGACCAATCAGCCAAGGTAGAGCCTAAACATGGCGGCGAATACATTAACAAATCAGGTCAGCAAAAAGGTAAAAGTGATCTTGCTTCCTGGTCCATCTCTATCAACCCGAGTCAGTCGTATATCGATGCAGGTTCCAAATTGACTGATACATTATCAGCCAATCAAATTTTGCTTAAAGATTCGATCAAGCTGTATGAGACAAAAATCCCTGAAGATAATTTGGGTAATGTGTCGGTAAAAGGTGACTTGGTTAAAAAAGACGAGTATGATCTAGTGGTAGACGGCAATACACTTACTTTAACATTTAAGAAGTCACTGAATACTGCCTACATCCTAGAGTATGAGTCGTTCATTAACGAGGATAGCGACAAGAGAATTCAAAATGAGGCGGAATTTGCAGGTAAGACTTCTTCTGTCATCGGTGGCGATGGTCAAAAAGGTATTAAAGTTTCTTTAGCTGGAGCGGGCGGGGGAGCGTCTACGGGCAAAGGCAAGATTAAAATTGTCAAAGTAGATGATCGGGATGTTCCAATTCAGGGCGTTGTCTTTGAACTTTACAACGCTTCTGGAACGACGCTTCTAGAAACGCTTAAGCCTACGGATGCAAATGGCGAAGTGGAAACAACTAGAGATTACAGAGCCAATGATACGGCAGGTTTGCCTTATAAATTAAAAGAAGTATCCGCACCTAACGGTTATCTAATTGATGCGGAATACGGGGCTGCAACTGGAAAAACGATTACATTCAAAGATCCTAAGGTACCTTTTAAGATTACGAACAAGATCATACGCCAAGGGTTTGAATTAACGAAAGTGGATTCCGTTGATTCCACGAAGAAACTAAAAGGCGCGGTGTTCGAATTACGCTTAAATGGCAAGCCGATTGACACATTGACTACTGGTGTGGATGGCAGAATTGCAAAAGGCGATTTGGCAGCGGGAGACTATGAATTAGTCGAAGTAACGGCTCCGGATTATTATGTAAAAGATGCAACACCAATTCCTGTGAAAATTGTAGAGAATCAAACCGAGATCTTGACTTTGTCCAAAACGAACGTATTAGGCTCGGGCGGTAAGCTGATCCTAACGAAAGTCGATGCGAAAGATCATAAGGTGATAGCAGGAGTCGAATTTGAACTGCGTGATCATAAAGATGCTGTTATAGCCAAGAAGAAGACTGATGACAAAGGTATCATCGAGTTCACGAATCTGCCTTATGGGATGTATTCACTGGTAGAGACGGAAGCTAAAGGGTATGTCATTGAAAAAGCAGTAACCGAAGTACCTATTAAGAAGCTAGAAACAAGCTTGGTGATTGAAAACAAAGCAAATGATCGTTCAGTCAAATTAACAAAATACAATTCGAATAAAAGTCAAAAGCTTCAAGGTGCTGTTTTTGAGCTAAGAGGTTTATCAACAGCTACGGATATGAGTGGAAACCCGATTTACAAAGTTGTTGCAGGTATCGATCCGGCTCATCTTACAACAGATAAGAATGGTGAATTGTCATTAAGTAATTTGGAACCAAATAAGTATCAATTGGTCGAAATTACAGCACCTGCTGGGTACTTATTAGACAAAACACCAATCGAATTTGAGATCACAAACAAGCAAACGGAACACGTCTTGGTGGAGAAGATAAATAAAAGAAAACCTTCTGAACCAGATGAACCGGGTACGGATGTTGATCCAGGTACGAAGCCGCCGGTAGATCCGAATAAGCCTGTTGATCCAGGTACGAAGCCACCGGTAGATCCGAATAAGCCTGTTGATCCAGGTACGAAACCACCAGTAGATCCTGAGGTGGAGAAACCTGTTACACCTGAGAAGCCTATAGATAATGGAACAACAGTGCCAGATACATCTGCTGATGGTAATGGTGAAGTGTCGAAAGACAACACAACCAACAAGAATAAAGATTCTAACGGTAAAGATTATAATGGTAAAGGTACGGGAACAACACTTCCGCAGACGGGAGAAACAAGTCAATTGCCACTTCAAGTAACAGGTATTGCCTTGATCGTGCTAGGTGGACTTCTGTTGCTTTTCAGAAGGAAACGACTGTCGCATAAATAACACCATAATAACAAGAGAGGCTTCTCACAAGTTCAATGGAACTTGGGTAGAGAAGCCTCTTTCTTATGAAATAAACGAGGTTATAATTTACGATATTTCTTCAATGCAAAAATGTTCAGCACGATAAAAATAATCGCAAACAAAGCGAGAATGAGAATGTCAAAGCTGACTTCACTTAATCCATAGCCCTTATACATGATCCCTTTTAGCGCGTCCGCTGCATAATAAAGTGGCATAATTTTGCCCAATGCTTGCAACCAGACCGCCATATTATCGAGTGGAAGGATGCCCGAGAAAAAGACTTGCGGAACGACAACGAGCGGGATAAATTGAATCATTTGAAATTCAGATGAAGCGAAAGTAGACAGCAGAATGCCAAGAGTCAAGGCGACAAAGGCCACGATGAGATTGATTAGAATGACATGCCAGATGGAGCCGACAAGAACAAGATCAAGTACATGAATAGAGTACAGCGCCACGATGATCGTCTGGATGACAGCAAAGATTCCATACCCGACCAAGTAACCAATAATGATCTCACTTCTGCGAATGGGTGTGGACATCAGTCGTTCCAGCGTACCTGTCATTCTCTCGCGTAAGAGACCAATACCAGAGATGAGGAAGACAAAGAAGAATACGAAGAATCCGACAAGAATGGGGCCAAGTATATCAAAAAAGCTAGTATTTGCATCTCCATATATATAATGGACGGGTATGCTGGGTGCCTGCAAATTTGAGGTTACTCCCATAAGCTTTGCTTGCCCTAAAGCGGCTATTATTTGCTGTACCTTCATTTGCAGCATTTTGGAAGTGGAAGGGTCACTATTCTGGAGCGTTAGTTCGATCTTCCCATCGGTAAGCGCAAGAAGACCATCGAGATTATCTTTTGTGACGGTATCATTTGAGAGTTGATCGTATGGATGAACCTCGATGTCTGCCTTCTCCAGTGCTTGAACAATGCTGCTGTCCACGTGATATACACCAAGCTTTGGTGCTGTGGCTCCACTGTTAAAGATTAGATACATCAGGGTTAGGACGAGCAGAGGAGCAACAAACAATAAGGCAAGTGTCCGTTTATCTCGGATCATCTGGAATAGGATTCGTTTAATTAACGCTGTAATTCTCATACCTCTATCCCTCCTGCTTTTAAGAAGACGGCTTCTAAGTTGTCAGCCTCATAATGTGTTTTGAGTTCGGCGGGGGATCCTTCAGTCAAAATGCGACCGTTTCGTATCATCGCCAAGTGGTCACATTTTTCCGCTTCATCCATGACATGCGTTGTAATCAGGATGGTTTTCTGCTCTTCATTTTTCAATCGCAGCAGTTCGTTCCAGATTGTCATTCTGAGTTCAGGATCAATTCCGACGGTCGGTTCATCCAGAATGAGAATCTGTGGATCTTGGATTAAAGCAATGGCAAGGGATAAGCGGCGCTTCATACCACCGGAGTAAGCTGATACTTTTTTCGTTAATTGCTCGGTCAGATTGACTAAGCCGGCCGCATAAGCGATACGACTCTTTTGCTCTACCTTCTTCAATTTGAATAGTGAAGCGAAGAAAGCAAGGTTCTCGGCACCAGTTAGTTCTTCATAAAGTGCATCGGATTGCGCCATATAACCGATACTTTGAAGTACTTCTAAATTTGGCATTCGCTTACCGAGGACGGTAACGGTGCCAGTCTCCGTTTGATCCATACCGACTATCGTTTTGACAATTGTTGTCTTACCCGCTCCTGATGGACCAATTATTCCGTAAATTTGCCCGCTTTTCACTTCGATATTAATATCCTCTATGACCGTTTTCTTACGGAAGCTTTTACTAATGTCATGCAGTTGTATGGTTGTAACCATTCTTAATAACATCCTTCCATCTTCAAATGAGGAATCTCTTTCAATTTAGAATAGGGGCATGGTTCTGTCAATGAGAACAAGCTTGTTAAAGTCTAGCTAGTATTGGTAATATCTAGATAAGAATATGAGAAATCATGTACTTGAACTTTTTTTGTTACAAAAGGAGGTTTGCACGATGTTACACATAACAGAGGATAATGGCGGGGTGCCAATCGATCGACAAGAGGTAATTAAGGGATTGCGTGCTTTTAATTACAGCCACATATCGGAGGCAATTCGAGATAACAGTCAAGAGATTAATTTGTATGTAAGAGATGAAGAAGATGTTATTCGTGGTGGATTATTAGCTTCTTATCATTGGGATTTTCTTGAAGTACATATTCTTTGGCTGGACGAATCAGTACGAGGTGGTCGTTATGGCAGCAAGCTGCTAAGTATTATTGAGGCTAAGGCACGGGAACTGAATTGTGTTCTTATTAAGCTGGACACACTTAGTTTCCAAGCACTCGATTTCTATAAAAAGAATGGGTTTACTGTGTACGGTCAGATTGATGATGTAGCTGGGGGCAATACGCACTACTACTTGATGAAACGGCTGTAATTGGGTAGTCAAAAGGGCATCTGTTCCACAGGTGCCCTTTACTTGGTACAAAGCCATTTGTCATCCTATTTACTATGCTTTCAAATTGTCACAGTACACATGCATCGCTTCACGAAGAAAGGCAGCAAGCCCCTCTTTGTGCTTATCGATATTCGCTGTAAATCGTTCGTCCATGACATACAAATCTCCAAGACCATAGAAAATCTCAGGCGTACAATCATAGAAATTAGTCGTAATCCACTGTCTAAGCGCAGCGACGGCTTCTTGCACCATCGGGTCATCGGGACCATTGTCCATTCCAGCGATCACTTTGGCGTAAATCCGCTCATTTTCACCCATAATGTGGGACCAATCACCCTTGGAATACGCATTCGTGCGTTTATTGACAGCATCCATTGTCGAGTCTCCGTATTTCTCACGCGCTTCAGCTTCATACTTATTTTTGTGCTCCTCGATTGCTGACATGTCGAATCCTTCGAACATTTCTTGTTTACTCATTTGGCTTCCTCCTTCAAGCGCTTCTATCGTATTATTCACGGTCTGAATGATGTCTTCAAGCCGTTTTTTCTTTTGTTCCAATAACTCTTTATGGGTAAGTAATGCCTGTTTCTGATCAAATTCGGGGCTGTCTAATATCCGCTTAATTTCCTCTAAAGAAAATCCAATCTCTTTGAAAAATAAAATGTGCTGTAATCGCTTCAGTTCATGCTCGGTATACAGTCGATATCCCGCTTGATTGACCGATTGCGGTGTAAGCAGATCAATTTCGTCATAGTGATGAAGCGTCCGGACACTTACACCTGCTATATCAGCTACTTCCTTTACTTTGTAAGTCAATTTCTCACCTCCACAAGATTCATCATACAGCCTCACGTAACGTTAGAGTCAACAAAAAGGTAGATACAAATGTAATCGATCAGACACATAGCTAGTCTGCATAAATGTCCAAGTCCCCTCATATGCATGTACCAAGGAGGCTGAGTGGTGAACAGTGAATGTTAGGTAGATCCTATTTCATTCGCTGGCCGGAAGCCCAATTTGAAATTTATTAGGTTGAGGGGATGAGGAAATGCGCCGAATTACGTGGATCATGTCAATCGTGATTTGTTTGGCGGTCGTATTGTCAGGCTGTGGGCAGAGGAATGCAGGATCGGTAGTAAAAGATTTGAATGAAAAAATGACAAAGCTAGACAGCTACCAAGGTTCTGGTCGCATGGTGGTGCAGTCTGGGGCTCAGCCGCAGGAGTATAAAGTAGAAGTGTGGTATCAGACTCCAAATTATTACCGCATTGCATTAACGAATCAAGAACGCGACATTACACAAATCGTACTTCGTAACGATGAAGGTGTGTACGTCTTAACTCCACAATTGAATAAAAGCTTTCGCTTCCAAAGCAATTGGCCAGATAATCAAGGACAAGTGTATTTGTATCAATCTTTAGTGAAGAGCATTGTGGATGATCAAGAACGTCAATTTACATCGGACGATAAGTCTTATGTGTTTGATGTTGCAGCGAATTACAGCACAGGTACACTTACTCGTCAAAAGGTTTGGATCGATAAGAAATCCTTACAACCACAAAAGGTTGAAGTGTCTGACGGCAATCAGAATGTCGTGGTGAAACTTGAATTTACCCAATTTGAATTTAATAAGAAGTTTGAAAAAGATTCTTTTGATATGAAGCGCAACATGACTTCGGAAAACCTGAAGTCGATGCAGACGCTATCTCAAAATGGTAGCAAGGATGTACCAAGTAAAGAAGTTGGTTTAGTTGAACCGGGATACACTCCAAAAGGTGTTGCGCAAAAGGCCATTACGCCAACACAATACGGGGAAGACAAAGGACTGCTGCTCAGTTATCAAGGCAAATACAACTATAACCTGTTAGAAACGAAACCGCAGGAGAAAGCAGCCTCGACGAACCTCCAAGGTGAAGTAATAGATCTAGGTTTTACGATGGGTGTTTTGCTGGGTGATGAGAAACGTACGCTGTCTTGGATGCATAATGGAGTTGAATACCATTTAACGACTGGAGATTTACCAGTTAATGAGATGATTAACGTTGCCAAGTCTGTAGAAGGACCGATGACGAAGTAAAACATAGTAAAAGCAGACAGTTTTTATTGACACTCGGCGCTTTTAAGGATTAACATAAGACAATAAAAGTGGGGGAAGGACTCAAATTGAGTTCTTCCCTTATCCTGCATAAAGACGGAGTGGGTGAAGAAATGGAGCATTTTTATAGACCAACATGGGTAGAAATTTCATTAGATGCTTTACAGCATAATATACAGCAATTTCGTCAGGCATTGTCGGATGATGTGCGAATCATGGCCGTTGTTAAAGCAGATGCATATGGTCATGGTGCATTAGAAGTTGCAAAGGAAGCAGCGCGCAATGGCATTGATTATCTAGCTGTGGCATTTTTAGATGAAGCACTGCAGTTAAGACAGGCAGGTGTGAAAACACCAATTCTCGTTCTTGGTTATACGCCGCAAGAAGGTATTGAACTTGCAATCAAACATAATATTACACTTAATGTATATAGTGAAGATCTATTAGAAGCCTTGGAACATATAGAATGTAATAACACACTCAAGATCCATATCAAGTTGGATACAGGTATGGGAAGGCTGGGCTTGCATGACAAAGTGGATGCTGTTGCGTTAATTGAGCGCGCGATGTCGATTCCTCATGTGGAAGTAGAAGGTCTATTTACGCATTACGCCTGTGCAGATGAGGTGGACAAGGCATATACCTATCAGCAGCATGCGAAGTTTCAAGAAGTTGTAGATCATTTTGAGGCAAAAGGAATCACGTTTCCCCTTCTGCATGCAGGCAATAGCGCCACAGGTATCGATGTTCCAGAGCTAGCGCATAATATGGTAAGACTGGGAATTAGTATGTATGGGATGTACCCGTCAGAAGAAGTAAACAAAGAGCAAATTAGATTGAAACCTGTATTAAGTTTAAAAACGAAGATTGTGCATCTCCAAACACTCCCGCCTAACTCTGGTGTGAGCTATGGAAGCATCTATCATACAACCGATTATGAGCGTATTGCGACATTACCTATCGGCTATGCGGATGGATATTCCCGAATGCTGTCTACTAAAGTGGAGGCTTTAGTCGGTGGGGAGCGTCGACCCATTATTGGGCGTATTTGTATGGATCAGTGCATGCTGCAAGTCGATGGTGTTGCGGATGTGCAAATGGGGGATGAGGTCGTACTCATTGGTGCGCAAGGCAATGAAATGATTTCCGTTGAAGAGATCGCAGCTTTACTTGGTACGATTAATTATGAAGTTGTATGTATGTTTTCTCAGCGTATTCCTCGCATATACACACGTGATGGCAAAGAAATTAAAGTCATCAATACCTTGCAAGTTGTTGAATAAGCGTATAGCATAATTGATATACGCACTGCATATATTATCTTTTGTATAAATTTGCATGATGAACACCATAATGGTAATATGTTTATGTAGTGTGTTGTTCTGGGGGTGCAATAAGGATGAGCAATGCTCATAATACGAAGAGAATAATGATCTCTTTACCAGATTATTTACTTCAAGAAGTGGACGGCATTGTAAGGAAAGAAAATTCAAACCGCAGCGAATTCATTCGTCAGGCTATGAAGCTGTATCTTATTGAGCGCAAGAAACGGGTTATTCGCGAGTCTATGCAGCGCGGTTATCTGGAGATGGCGAAAATTAATTTACATTTAGCTTCAGAGGCATTTTTGGCGGAGGCTGAGGCGGATGTTACGCTCCATCGCTTAGTGAGCGGGGTGTAGACCTTGATCGTAAAACGCGGAGATGTGTTTTTTGCTGATCTTTCACCTGTTGTTGGTTCTGAACAGGGAGGTATTCGTCCGGTTCTCATTATTCAAAATGATATCGGAAACAGATTTAGTCCTACCGTCATTATTGCGGCTATTACTGCGCAAATCCAGAAAGCTAAGCTACCCACCCATGTGGAAATTGACGCTGAAGTTCATGGCTTCGATCGTGATTCCGTCATTTTGCTTGAACAGCTTCGGACAATCGATAAACAGCGTCTGACAGATAAGATTACTCATCTCGATGAGGATACGATGCGAAAAGTCGATGACGGACTACAGGTCAGTCTAGGTTTAATCGAATTTTAATTTAAGAATGCACACGAGGGACTGAAGGGTTCCTCCTTTTTTTTGCGAAATAAAGAGTATAGCATCATCCATATCTATGCAAAGCGAACTTTGGAAGCGGGGAACGACATGAATAAAGATGCAGGTATTGCAACGAATGAAGTAGAAGCCGATAAAGCCAAGCAGCAGTTAGAAACCGAAGCAAGTATTATGAAAAGAATTGCCACGGAGCTAAGCTTGCCCCATGGTAAAGTCAAAACGACAGTAGGACTGCTCGATGAAGGGAATACGATTCCTTTTATCGCTCGTTATCGGAAGGAAATGACAGGTGAGCTTGATGAGAATCAGCTTCGTGACATTGAAGAGCGTCTACGTTACTTACGTGGTCTAGAGGAGCGTAAGAATGATGTCATCCGATCGATTCAGGAACAAGGAAAGTTAACACCTGAACTTGAGCAAGCGATTCAAGCTGCAGTGAAGCTGCAAGAAGTAGAAGATTTATATCGACCTTATAAACAAAAGCGGAAGACACGTGCCTCGGTTGCCAAAGAACGTGGACTTGAGCCGCTTGCAGAATGGATCATTTCACAGCCTCGCAGCGGAGTTCTAACGGATGAAGCTGCTCAATATATTGATGCAGACAAGGGTGTTACGACATCGGAAGAAGCCATTCAAGGCGCTATGGACATCATTGCCGAGATGCTGGCTGATGATGCGAAAATTCGCACTTGGGTGCGTAGGTTTACTTTTGATCAAGGGATATTGCGAACAGAAGCAAAAGACACTTCTCAGGAATCCGTTTATGAGATGTATTATGCTTACCAAGAACCCGTGAAGCGTCTACCTCCTCACCGCACGCTTGCGATTAATCGAGGTGAACGGGAAGATGTACTAAAGACGGCCTTAGATGTCCCTGTGGATCGTATCCATGAGTGGATGGCAGGACAATGGATTCGCGGTGCTTCGATTGTGTCTGATGTACTTCGAGCAACCATTGAAGATGCTTATAAAAGATTGATCGCTCCTTCCATCGAGCGCGAAGTTCGCGGGGAGTTAACAGAGAAAGCGGAGCAGCATGCGATTAACATTTTCGCGGCTAATCTACGTAATTTATTATTACAGCCTCCAGTTAAAGGACATGTGGTGCTTGGCGTTGACCCTGCTTTCCGGACAGGCTGTAAGTTAGCTGTTGTGGATGAGACAGGTAAGATGCTTGAGGTTGCGGTGACTTATCCAACTCCACCTAATAATAAAGTGACCGAAGCGAAGAAAACTTTCCGCTTGCTCGTTGAACGTTATGCCGTACAGCTTATTGTAATTGGCAACGGAACGGCGTCACGGGAGACAGAGCAGTTTGTCGCAGAATTTATTCGTGAAATGGCAGATGTCGGTCATCATTTGCAATATTTAATTGTCAATGAAGCGGGAGCGAGTGTGTACTCTGCATCCAAGCTTGCTCAAGACGAGTTCCCAGATTTGGATGTAGCAGAGCGTAGCGCAGTGTCGATTGCTCGTAGGCTGCAGGACCCGTTAGCAGAGCTGGTGAAGATTGAACCGAAGGCTATTGGTGTTGGACAGTACCAGCACGACGTTTCTCAGAAACATCTGGAAGAGAGCTTAACTGCGGTTGTCGAATCTGCGGTTAACCATGTGGGCGTGGATGTAAACACGGCTTCAGCGGCGTTACTGTCTTATGTAGCAGGCGTAAATACGACGATTGCCAAAAATATTGTGAAACACCGGGATGAGATTGGGAAGTTCACAGGCCGTAAACAATTGCAGAAAGTACCCCGCTTAGGTGCCAAAACATATGAGCAGTGTATTGGTTTTATGCGCATCAGCGATGGGAAGGATGCATTGGATAACACACCGATTCATCCGGAGTCTTATGATGTCGTAGCTCGTCTATTACGTGAATTAGATATAAAATCAACAGAGCTTGGTTCACCGTCACTACGTGAACGTCTGACTTCCTTAAACGTAGAAGAAATAGCAACGAAGATGGATGTCGGTGTACCGACACTTAAAGATATATTGGATGCCTTGCAGCGTCCGGGCCGCGATCCACGTGAAGAGCTAGAACCACCAATCTTCCGTACAGATGTGCTGCAAATCGAAGATCTGACACCGGGCATGGAACTCCATGGTACGGTTCGCAATGTAATCGATTTTGGTGCATTCGTCGATATCGGCATCAAGAATGATGGGCTTGTCCATATTTCACAATTAAGCAATTCATTCGTGAAGCATCCGATGGATGTCGTCTCTGTAGGTGATGTCGTGAAAGTATGGGTCATGAGTGCTGATGTGAAAAAGGGTCGCGTATCGCTCACAATGAAAAACCCACATAAAGGCTAATCAAAAAAGCAGATGAAGCTGGATAACCAGCCTCATCTGCTTTTTGTATTTTCCGATTCTTTGTCTGCATGTAATTTCGCTCTGTAGAAAAACCAAGATTCGTTTAACATTCGAATTTGCTTCCGGTTTTTGGTCGCATACGCCCGCATTAATTGATTACACAGCCATTGTGGCATGAATTGTGCCATCTTTGTATCCCCTCCAGGGCTCATCTGCCAATCTGAGTAGTAACAGCATATGAGATAAATGTGGAGGGGGTGCAGGTCCGTTATTTTACAAGTAAACGATTGGTATTCTAGGCTTCCATCTCTTCTTCATACCATTGTTCGAGCTGCGCTTGCAAGGCACGAATTTCTGTTAATAAAGAAACGAGCGGGTAAATCTCCTCATTCACAGCGGCGAATGTCTGCTCTAGCGTATTGATATAGTCCAGACCGCCAATGACGGAATAATCCGCTTTGACAAGTTCAAGGTTCTCAAATTCTGCGATAACATGTGGAAGTGAAGGAATTTGTTCAGCCGTTAATTTCTCGACTTCTTTATGTAATCTACGGTTCAATGCTGTTAATTGATACATATGGGTAGCCGGCATTTCGACAAATTCCAGGCGGTCCCCATTTTGTAATAAGGCATATTTCATTTGTGGCATGATCGGACAAGCTCCTCTCGGAAGACGAATGATATAATAACTACTTGACAGTATAGCTGTTCAGAAGGTACAAATTCAAGAGATGAGCTTACATCTTAGGAGGTTCTGGCTTATGAATGATGAGCAGCTTCAACAATGGGTGGAGCGTATTTCAATAGAATCCTTTGGCTGGCCGTTCCGGCATAAAGCGACATTTAACAGCAGACTACGCTCGACGGGTGGTCGATATTTTACAAAATCACATAATATCGAGATTTCCACGCTTCAACTGGAGAATAACGGTGTGGATGAAGTCGAGAAAATTATTAAGCACGAACTCTGCCATTACCACCTGCATATTCGGAAAATGGGCTATCAGCATCGTGATGCTGATTTTAAGCAGCTGCTTGCTAAGGTAGGTGGGACAAGATTCTGCCGTGCACTGCCGATCCCGCGTCAAGTTCAGCCCTACCGCTATCGCCTAGTTTGTGTGGATTGTTCGATGCAATATTTGCGTAAACGCAAGGTTGATGTACGAAAATATCGATGCGGCAAATGTCGTGGGAAATTGCAACTATCTATGCTTGACTCCGCATTTCATTCATGATAAATTATTTATTACATTCCCTGATAGCTCAGTTGGTAGAGCACACGACTGTTAATCGTGTTGTCACAGGTTCGAGCCCTGTTCGGGGAGCCATTTTTTTGGAGAGATACCCAAGTGGCTATAAGGGGACCCTCTGCTAAGGGGTTAGACTGCGTAAGCGGTGCGAGGGTTCGAATCCCTCTCTCTCCGCCATTCTTATTTGCAAATGGAAGTCGCATAGCGGCGGCTTTTTTTATTGGAGTGGGCGAGCGTACAACAGATTATAGCAATCCAGTATTTTCAATTAAAATAGTTGTTGAAATCATGCGGTGTATCGCTTATAATAACTTTTGTCGCTAAAAACGATCAGTCATTTATAATGACGACAAGGCCCGTTGGTCAAGGGGTTAAGACACCTCCCTTTCACGGAGGTAACAGGGGTTCGAATCCCCTACGGGTCACTTTTAGAGCCATTAGCTCAGTTGGTAGAGCACCTGACTTTTAATCAGGGTGTCGAAGGTTCGAGTCCTTCATGGCTCACTTTTATCTTTTGCGGTCGTGGTGGAACGGCAGACACGCTATCTTGAGGGGGTAGTGTCCCATGGACGTGCGGGTTCAAATCCCGCCGACCGCATACTAATACAGAGCAGAGAAAGCCTTGATACACAAGGCTTTTTTTGTTGTTCCATCTCAGAAAACGATCCAGAATACGATTGAAATATCTGTCCATTTTAATCATAAAAAATATCCCCTCTAAGTGTCACTCGAACCTCCATGATAACATGAGGGTTTTTTTGAATGTCTACTTAAAGGGGACAACACCATTACTTGATCGTATAAGGTAACTTGAATGTCCACAGCTCAGTGCCGTTCTCAGATGACGTACTGCCAATGCCGAAATCGTTGTCGTTGACAATTGCAATTGTATTTCCACCTACGAGAGATAAGCCTTCTATTTTCTCATAGGGGAATTTGAAAGCGACCAAATCCACAACAGTACGTTTGGAGGGAGGATTGATGGACCCAGATTTTAACTCTTCCACGCTCATTTGCTCTAGCGTTTTCCCATTTGTCTTGCTATCGTCATATTTGCCGAGAATGTTCGTAGCGACGGACAGGTCGATACTAAAGATACGTTTCAATTGAGCTTTGTCCCCCGTGTTTTTGTCGCGTTCGTCGATAAGCAAAGTATTTTCGCTAACTGCGACCATATCGGAGATCACGATATCCCCTTGATTCAATCCTTTGAATTGCTTTGCATCCTCTGTAACATAAACGAACTCGGATACAGGTTGCAATTTTGCCAAATCGAACTTAATGATTCGTAGTTGACGTGAATTGTCGGTATCCTTGTTTGGATTGCGAAGCGGGCTTTGCATCGCCATGAACATATATTTACCGTCCGGAGTAATGCTTATAGCCTCGGCACCTCGATTTTGTCTGAGCTTGTTGTATACGGCTGGCAATACTTCACGTGCTGGTACCAACGGTGTGGATACTTGGGCTGCCCAACCTTTTGGTACGATGCGCTCAATGATTGTGCCGTCACGTTTCACATGTACGATGGATGGACCGTATTCATCGGAAATCCAGAACGTATCACTCTTCGAATCATACGCAATCGCTTCAATGTCGAGGCCATACGGATCATAAGCAAGTTCTTTTTCTCCTTTAACGTCGTAAGGTGCTTCATCACGACCTTTGATATTTGGAAGTCCAGTAATGTTGGCTTTTCCTGTTACAGGGTCAACTCCACTCACTTTAAGAGGAATTTGATCGAGTATTTTTATTTGGTCGTTGGCAATTTCAATTTTGTAAATCGAAGGTGTGTAGTTAGGGAGTGGGAATGATTTGGCGCTTTTTCCATTTACAGTAATATCACCATTAGGACCGCGGTCCGCAGTAGAGTAGAAGATGTTGTCTGGATCACCCGGTAAGTGAATCAGCGATGAACCGATACCCATTTTGATCCCATCAGCTAGATCAGGTGCTACGAGTTTATACTTACCTGTAAGTGTCGGCTTATCCGTCAATGCTACGTTGCCACGGAACTCATCCCAATCCACATATTTACCAGTTGCTTCACCCATTGCGCGTACTGGCAAGTACAAACTTCCATCGATATTAACGGCTGGGGAGGCTGGGGACACGACTTCACCGTTGTTTGTGAATTTGGTTGCCTCCATAATTGTTCCTTTTAATTCTGCTGCGAATGCAATTCCTGTAGTCGTCGTTAGAGTGAGTGCAATCGAGGTGGCGACTATCCATTTCTTTTTCATTATCATTTCCTGTTCGACCCCTTTACTGAATGAATTGACCTTATTTTTCCAACGCAATACTGAAAAATATATCATTTGAGTGTTAATAGGGTGTATGTGAAATGATAATGTTTTGTAAAATCTGTATTAAATTCCGAACAGGATGTGCAGATGTTTTCTATTTCTATCCATGTTTTTCAGAGAAGTTATATGAAGTAGAAAGCAGCTTGGCAGCCATTGTTGTCCAAGTTATGGTAAGATGATAATAATAACACCGAAAGCATCGGGAGCTTATAGAAGTCTATTTAGACTTGTGTGAGCTCCCTTTTTGTTTTCGATAATTGGGGTGTCAGGATGAACGATCATGGGCTATTCCTTATACGTTGGATGCAATAGAGACCCTATTAAAAACATTTGCAGACGCCACAGTTCATGTTGCTCCTGGCCTTTTTGACGAGTGCTACCTTTTTCAAAATCAATCATTTTCTAATCTTGATTCTATGGCAAGTTATGTCCATGATTATGTATGGAATGATAACGCTAAGAAGACGATGAAAGACGAACTTCAACTCCGTGGATACAGTATGAAAACGATTAAAGCCTATTGCAGTCAGGTCGAACGGTTTCATTCTTTTGCAAAAATGAATAAAGACATCGATTTGGAGCAATTGATTTCTAAGCATGCTCTTCAAATGCTTGAGCACAATCGTTCACATTCCTATGTGAATCAAGCAATCAGCGCGATTAAGTTTTATGTCAAGCAAGTACTTCATGTGGAGACAAGGGTTTCTTACATTCGACCCAAAAAGGAAAGTAAGTTGCCACATGTTCTGTCCTTAACAGAAGTGATGTGTATTTTGAAAGCTTTACATAATTTGAAACATCGAACGATTCTTTATTTAACCTATTCCTCCGGTTTGCGTGTGAGTGAAGTTGTTCGATTGAAGTTGCAAGATTTTGATTATGAACGAAAAACGTTGCGTATTCGCCAAGGGAAAGGGCGTAAAGATCGATTGACTCTTTTATCTGATACTGCAATGGCTTTAATGAAGCAGTATATCCAAAAGGAAAGACCAGATATATGGGTATTTCCCGGTCAATATCCGACAAGTCATATTACAGAACGTTCCGTTCAAAAGATATTCGAACAAGCGCGAATTGCTTCAGGTATCCAAAAGAAGGTGAGCATTCATGTCTTGCGTCATTCATTCGCAACTCATCTCTTAGAAGGCGGAATCGACATTCGGTTTATTCAAGATTTATTAGATCACGCAAGTGTTCGTACGACCGAGAGATATACCCACGTGAGTGTAAAAGATATAAGGCGCATTAAGAGTCCACTTGATCAGATGGATATGTAGAAATAGGAATTGTACGGCATGAATATCGTATTGTTGGTGATATCTACGAAGTTCGCAAATACCAATGTATGGTATAATTATGCGAAGTGCGTAAGTAAGGAGTTATGAGAAATCGGCAAAATATAGGGAGATAGAAAGTATGAAAAATATAGAGTACTACAATATCAAAGGATTTCCCAAAATACATGAATGCAAGAAGATATTTCAAGCAGTTGCAATGCTGGATACTATTTTAATGCCTGATTGGGAATATAGATATTACTCCTTTAATTCATTTTGGGATAATAATGAGCAAATGGCATCCATGCGAAATGGAGAAGGCGATCATTACTTTGCTTTATTTAATAATGATGGACTAATTATCAAGGGGTACGACAGCGACTATAAAGTAAATGTTAAGAGTTTGGAAAGAACAGTGGAGGGCGTTCCTAAAATATTCAATTCGTTTATTAATGAACCTGCGTTTATATTCGAAGAGACTACTTTTTGTATATGGAATAAATCGGATAGTGACACGTGGCAAGCTTGTAATGAATATAAGGACGAGGAATACAAATTGTTACAGATCTTATTGGGTGGCCCTGAATACTATCATTTTTGGGCAACGGAGTATTATGAAACTAATCTAGAGTCATCACTTGTTAGAAGAATATTCGAGATGGAACCAATAGATAAATTTTTGATTAAACACTTAAACAAGGATATCAGATTAAGTGAAATAATAGATGATATTAAAGAAATTGGATATCCAATAAAGTAAAGTTCGAAAGTATTTCTGTGAAGTGCCGACATCTCATAACATGTTATTCACACAGCGTCGCCTGTCGGCTCCTTGGTCTGCCTGAGGCAATTCGGAGAAGTGGGTTCAGGCAGACAACCCTGCGAGGCTAAGTGGCGAAGCCACCCAGTCGCACTCGCTCCTTTAAGCCTCTCGGGTTCGTAAATACCTAGAACGTTAACTGAAACCTCTGAGATCATGATATAAAAAGATGTAAGGGGAAAGAAGATTATGAAATGAATTGGAATTAATTATAATAACGTGGAATGACATGAAATCAGAAGTAAATCCAATAGTCGCGAGGCAATCCGAGGAAATGAGTAAGCCCCTTCGGTGTCGCGACTCTTTTTATAAAGATGAGGGAAAATAAGAGCACAGGAAGATATTGTGGGATATAATACCATAGAAGAACAATAGTGAAGAATACATAGAAGTTACGTTTAACCCATATTAAAGAATGAAACCAAAGTAAATTAAGGAACATGTTGAAGATCATTAAAGAAATGAAGAGAATTTTGATCGGAATTCAGGAAGTCAGAGGCATCAGTTAACATCGTATCTACACTGCGGGACATGCGTCCCTTGGTCTGCCTGAGGAATTTCGAGGAAGTGGAATCAGGCAGACAACCCTGCGAGGCTAAGTCTTCGACCCAGTCGCTTCGCTCCTTTAAGCCTCTCGGGTTCGTAGATACAAGAACGTTATGTGATATCAGCAAAATAAAAAAATGAAAGAGTGGTATGAATGACTGGATGCAGATATTTATTCATTTCTTCTAATGGAGATAAGATTATAAAAATCTCTCAACCCAAAAATCATAAATATAAGCCTATACCTCAGTTAGCAAATGAGAATGTACTTGAGGTCATTTTACTTTACGAAAATAAAGATAGGAAGCCACATCAATTGCTTACTGTCGAATTTGATCGATTTCGACTAGATTCCAATGGAAATTATGAAGAAACAGAAGCAGATAGAATAAGAGCTTTTCATAATTTCTTTGCTTTTGGAATGCCGATTTTACTCGAAGATGTAGAAGTAGATGATAAACCATTACCTATACCCGTTGCTCCAATAGTTCCAACCGATAGTGAGAAAAGATCATTATACAATTACATAAATGAGAAGTTACCTAACTTAGCAGTTGGCGCCCCGTATGTTGTTGAGAGTAAAATTAAAGCATCGAGAGAGAAATACGAAGAGTTTAAAAACATGGCAAAGAAATCAAAGAACCGACCTAAGTAGTTCGAAGAAGATGCTGACATCACATAACATCGTGTTCACACTGCGTCGCCATGCGGCTCCTTGGTCTACCCGAGGCATTTCGGAGAAGAGTAGACAGGCAGACAACCCTGCGAGGCTAAGTCCTACGGACCCAGTCGTTGCGCTCCTTTAAGCCTCTCGGGTTCGTGAACACACAGAACGTTATCTGAAAGATACGTAATGACTTATTAATAATAAACTTAAATAACCCTAAGAATGAAGGTGGAAAGAATTAAGTTCATATTTAATAAATACATGTTCTCTTCAATAATTTCTTCTATATTGTTTATTTTCCTTGTGAATTTTTATTACGGTTCAATTAAACCATACTTAAATGAACCGTATCTTGAATTTTTTAGTGATTTTGATGAGATTGAGAAAGCAATAATTTTCTTTAAGTTCTACCCAGTATTTATAATAGTTGGAACGCCAACTGCATACGTACTAGATTTATTTTCAATGAAACTATCCAATAGTTTGGTTATAAGATTAATTATTTCATTTGTTTTATACATAATTACTGGTGGAGTGATTTCTGTTTTATATACGTTTTATATAGGAATGTTTACAGTATTGATTATCAAGGTAGGCCTTGTAGCAGTGACAATATTGTATATTACAATTACAACAATTAGGTTTAAAACAATATTAAAAACAAGTACAAGAATATTATAAGAAAGTATTTAAACCCTAATTTTTAAGTAATTCAAAGAAGACGTATCCATCAGATAACACCATATTCACGCTGCGGTCGCTTTCGCTCCCTTGGCCCGCCCGAGGAATTTCGAGGAGCTGAGTCAGGCGGACAACCCTGCGAACCTAACCGCGCAGCGGCCGGCCCTCCGGGCCTTAAGGTTCTCGGGTTCGTGAATACAAGAGACGTTATGTGCAATTGCCAAAAATACTGTGGGGGTAATTTCATGGAAGTAGATGAATTGATTCAAGAGTATCGTCAAAGAAGTTCTCTTTATCGTTCTTTAGAGGAAGAAGCAATACATATTATTAAATTAAAACTTGAAAGCGTAAATATTAAGATCAATAAAATCGAATCAAGAATTAAGAGTGAAGATTCTCTTAAATCTAAGGTTGAAAGAAAAGAAATAACAAACCCTTTTGATGAAGTTCGAGATATTTTAGGCGTTCGTATTGTTTGTTTATTCTTATCAGATGTTGAAAAAATCCGTAATTCAATTAATGATGTTTTTGAGATTTTAGAGGAAGATAACAAGATAGATAATAGTGATTTAAATTCATTCGGATATATGTCAGTACACTTTATAGTTAAGTTGAATGATGAGTACAGAGGTCCGAGATACGATGCAATAAAGGGTTTACTTTTTGAAATTCAAGTAAGAACAATGACAATGGATGCATGGGCGAACATTTCTCATTATCTTGATTATAAAACTGAAAAAGATATTCCTAAAGATTTAAAGAAAGACTTTTTTGCATTAAGTGGACTCTTTTTTGTTGCAGATAAACATTTCGAACTATTCTTTAATTCAAGACAGAATGCAAAAGAACAATTAATTGAACAATTTGAGCAGCATCAATCTCAAGAAGAAGATATTAATATTGATAGCTTGAATGCTTATATGGAAGTCAAATTTCCAGACCGTAAAAGATCGGATGCAAAAGCAATATCAAGTCTTGTGGATGACCTATATCAATTTGGTTTAACCAAGATAAGCGAAATTGATGCGATGATATCGAGGACATGGGATGCGTTTCTTTTATATGAGAGTGAAAGGCCTCCGCATTCTGAACCTGGCAGGATCTTTAATGATGTAGGTGTCATTAGAATTATCTTGAGAATAGTAAACGAAGAATATTATAAATTTCAATACGGAAAAGCCTCAGAGGGTACCCTAAATAAATATAGAGCTTTGATTAAGTAACTCATAGAAGTGGCAACTACACATAACAAATGCATTCACGCACCGCAGCCTTACGGCTGCTCGGTCGCCGAGAGGCATTTCGAGGAACGGATTCAGGCGACAACCCCGAGAACCTTAAGCCCCCGTTGGGGGCTTAAGGTTCTCGGGTTGGTGAATGCGGGAATGTTATGTGCATTTGACTAGACCATGTATAAGGATTAGCCGATGAAGTTTAGTTTGAACGAAACTAAAGATCGAAGTAACAGTTAGGTTACGTATCTAGGGACAGTTTGAATGCAAGGGTTGCTTTGGTACTTGTGCTTTTGAATAAAGGACTTTAAAAGAAATAGTAGAAACATTACATAAGAAAAATATGGCTAGTTTGGGTTTGGATGTACCTAGGTACAATTTGAAAGTAGAGGTTTTCTAAGTAGGATAGCTCGTAATTGTAATGAAACCATTTAAAAATATGAAACACATAAAGGATAAGGCAGATTAAAGGTATATAATAACAATTTTTAAAGACGATTTTGAGAGATTAATCGCAGAAGAGTCAACAGCACATAACACGATATTCACACAGCGGGGGACAAGCCCCCTTGGTCTGCCCGAAGCATTTCGGAGAAGTGGAGTCAGGAAGACAACCCTGCGAGTCTAAGTCCTTCGGACCCAGTCGCTGCGCTTCTTTAAGCCTCTCGGGTTCGTGAATACAACAACGTTATACGACAGAACGAAGTAATTATTTTCTAAGGAGCTAATTTATGAAGATTAAAGTGCAATTAACCAATAAAAACGAAGCACATATAATAAAAAACTTATACCCTCTCTATTTGTACGATTTATCAGAACATTATGTCAGATTTCCGAATATTCACGGAATTTACGAAGATAGTGATGACTTTAGAAAATTGAGTGATCAATATGAGGTTCAAAATATTTGGTGGAAAAAACCAGATTGTTTATACCCCTATTTAATTTTAGTAGAAGATAAACCAGCGGGGTTTATTCTCATTGCTACACCTCCACATTGTGCAGAGGGAATTGATTATTTTGTTAATGAATTCTTTTTACTTCGCCCTTATAGAGGTCAAGGTATAGCAGAACAGGCAGCTATTAAAGTGTTTGAACAATTTAAAGGAAGATGGGAATTGTTTACCAATCCATCTGAAAGAAACATTATAGGGCAAAGATTTTGGCGGAAGACCGTTTCTAATTATAGTAAAGAAAATTATGTTGAGTTGTATGGAGATACTTTTGATGGACATAAACTGATTTTTCGATTTGATAATACAGAGAAGTAAGTTTTTGAGAGTATCTCAAAGTTCCGTCGTATAACACCGTTTTCCTGCTGCGTCGCGTCCGCTCCTTGGTCTGCCCGAGGCATTTCGAGGAAGTGAAGTCAGACAGACAACCCTGCGAGGCTAAGTGGCGGAGCCACCCAGTCGCGACGCTCCTTTAAGCCTCTCAGGTTCAGGAACACACAGAACGTTAGACGACATACCTTGAATGGAGAATAATATGAAAACATTAAAACAGTACTGGAATGAATCATTCAGTAGACCAAATCTTATGCCAGTTTTTGATAATTGGCTTGATAAATATGACGAATACCTAAATAAAGATAGTGGCCGTATTGTTGATCTAGGTTGTGGTATTGGTAATAATGCTCTTTATCTGTTCGAGAAAGGAATATTAGCAGAAGCGTGTGATATTTCGGAAGAAGCATTAAAGAAATTGACTGAAATTATCCCAAGAATTAATACCATCTGTCTCGATATGACAGAAGGGCTACCATTTGAAAACGACTCAATAAGAGTATTGATAGCTGATTTAAGTCTACATTATTTTGACGAAGATACAACTTTTAAAGTAATTAGTGAAATACATAGAGTGTTAAGATTAGATGGCTTATTATTATGTAGATTGAATTCAATAAATGAAATAATAAATAAAGGGGAAGTAAGCAAAAGTAAAGAGAGATATCTATTAGAGAATGAAGGAATTTACAGAAGATTTTTTGATAGACATGAGATTAATCGTTTTTTTAATGAGAATATTTGGACTTTGATTCATGCAGAGGAATACGAATTAGATAGATATAAAAACAAGAAGATTTTGTGGGAGATTGCAATGAAGCCAAGGTACATCGTCTAACACCGTATTCACGCTGCGGGGCTGACGCCCCTTGGTCTGCCAGGGGAATTTCGAGGAAGTGAATCAGGCAGGCAACCCTGCACTGGCTAAGTCCGTCGGACCCGGCGCTAAAGCGCCTTAAGCCAGTGAGGGTTCGTGAATACAACAACGTTAACTGAAACCTCTGAGATCATGATATTAAAAGATGTAAGGGGAAAGAAGATTTTGAAATGAATTGGGATTAATTGTAATAACGTGGAATGACATGAAATCAGAAGTAAATCCGATAGTCGCGATGTAATCCGAGGAAATGAGTAAGCCCCTTCGGTGTCGCGACTCTTTTTATAAAGATGAGGAAAAATAAGAGCACAGGAAGATATTGTGGGATATAATACCATAGAAGAACAATAGTGAAGAATACATAGAAGTTATGTTTAACCCATATTAAAGAATGGAACCAAAGTAAATTAAGGAACATGTTGAAGATTATTAAAGAAATGAAGAGAATTTTGATCGGAATTCAGGAAGTCAGAGGCATCAGTTAACATCGTATCTACACTGCGGGACATGCGTCCCTTGGTCTGCCTGAGGAATTTCGAGGAAGTGGAATCAGGCAGACAACCCTGCGAGGCTAAGTCTTCGACCCAGTCGCTTCGCTCCTTTAAGCCTCTCGGGTTCGTAGATACACAAACGTTATAAGAAATCCCCGCAAAGATTAAATTGAAGGTGAATCTGGATGAATGAAATTAGTTCTATAATAAAAAAGATTGATTTAGCAGCAACCCAAAAGAATTATAAGGAAATAGAAGATCTAATCAATTCAATGGAACTTACAGAACAATTAGGAATACATAGCTTATTGAATAGATCTACAATTAAAGTAATAACCGATAATAAGGATATAATTAATGTTCATTCTAATGCAAAGGAGCATATTATTTGGTTCTATTTTAATAACTTGCTCTGGTCCGGCGAAGTGCTAGATCAATTAATAGATATTTATAAGGAAGAGCACTATCTTGCTCTAGAAAGTATAGTAATAAGTGCAATAAAATCTGATGAAATAGAATTAAATCAAATAAGTAAATTGGAAAGTACATTTAATTCAAAGGAATTTATAAAGCAAATTGAAAGATGGAAGCAGAGAAATGGTATAGATTAAGCAACGAAGGCGGGGACATCTTATAACATTATATTCACGCTGTAGTCGCTTTCGCTCCCTTGGTCCGCCCGAGGAATTTCGGGGAAGCGTGATCAGGCGAACAACCCTGCGAGGCTAACTGCGCAAGCGCAGCCGGCGACATTCGTCGCCTTAAGCTTCTCGGGTTCGTAGATACACAAACGTTAGCTGAAATACCCGAAATCATTAATATTAATTAAACCTAAGGTCTAAGGAGAAATCATGAAAAACTTTATTATCTTCGGAGCAAGCAAAGGTTTGGGTGACGCGTTCGTCAAAGGATTGCCAGAAACGGGTGATAACATATGGATAGTTTCCAGAAGTTGTCCTGAGAGTTTGAAACTTAATGATGGAGTCCATAGATATTGGATAGAAGCTGACTTATCGCTATCTGATGCAAGCAATCGGATTGCGAATACATTAAAAGGCGTTACAGTGGATGTTTTAATTTATAACGTTGGGATATGGGAGAGCAGAGGATTTAGAGAAGACTACGATTTTGAGAACGATGATCCGAACGAAATTGCAAACATCATCAATGTGAATGTCACATCTTCAATTACCTGCATACAGAAGCTGTTACCGAACCTTAAAAGGTCGGATAATGCCAAAATTTTCTTAATCGGCTCGACGGCAGGTCTTGAAAATAATAATCTAACACAAATTTCATTTGCAGCTTCTAAATTTGGATTGCGTGGTATTTGCAATTCGTTAAGGGAACATGTAAAGAAATATGGGATTGGTGTAACTTGTATAAATCCTGGTGAAATTGCAACCCAAATTCCTTATGAAGATGGAATTGAGAAAGTCTTATCAGCTTACAATGGCACACAAATCCCCCTTCAGGATATCGTTTCATTAGTTAAATGTGTTATGAATCTTTCCAAAGCGTCTTGTGTGAAAGAAATAAATATTCCAGCAATGCTTGATACGAATGCATAATCAACAGAGAACGTAGTTGAATCAACGCCTTTTTAATAAGCGGTTTACTTTTGGTCGAAAAACAACAATAAACGAAAACAGATCCTAAAACTTAGATACTCATTCTTATCTGAAAGAGCAATAGGAAGATTGTTAAGCTTGTTTTTCTTTCGAATGGAATAAACTAATGAAGTATAAGCCCAGTGATTTCATAAAATAAAGATGTTGAGAATTTTTGAAGAAGTCGGGTACATCAGCTAACACCATATTCACGCTGCGGACCTAGCGGTCCTTGGTCTGCCCGGAGATTTTCGAAGAAGTGGAGGCAGGCAGACAATCCTGCACTGGCTAAGTCCGTCGGACCCGGTGCTTCGCACCTTAAGCCAGTGAGGCTTCGTGAATACAACAACGTTATAGGAAATCAGCGCAAAACAAAATAAATTAAGTTCAAATTAACATTTTTTAAGGAGGCGGAAATAATTACTAAAATAAAAATAGTAAAATTACTATATATGTTAGTAGCAGTAGTTGTGGGTGTTGGGTCCTTCTTTGGCCTATTAACAGTACTTTTTAATATTAGTGATGGATTTCTAAGTAAAGATAATAAGCCATTTGCTATATTTATTGGGTTGGTAACTATAGTCGGGATAACTTTGTTTTTATTGCTTGGTAAGATAATATATAAATCATTCAAACATGTACCTCTGACGTTAGGAATAATATTTATTTGCTGTGTTTTAACTTTTCCAGCCATTCAAGCCGGATTAAATTTTAAAGATTCTTACAGAAATTCTTATGCAAAGGATCACACGGATAAGTATGTTTCTCAATTGCAAACTATTTTTACAAAAGACAAATCTCCAATTGAATTAGATTATGAGCAGAGCAACTATGAAACCCTATACTATGGTGATTTAAATCGGCTTCAATTTGAAAAAAACGATGAAAATACATTAACAACAAATGAAATCGATGAAATGTTGATAAGTTTACCAATTAATAATAAAGGTTATAGAGTTAGTATTGCATTTGGAAAGTATTATCCAGAGTATAAGAGGAAGGTATCATCAATAACAATATTCTTAGATCAGAATAAAAAACCTACAAGTTGTTATGTTGATAATAAAAATAATTCTTTGTGTGACAAGTACAAAAAGGAATAGTAAAAGATTTTGTTAGCAAATCTACGTATGCGCCGACATCCTATAACACAGTATTCACGCTGCTACCTGGTCGCCCTTGATTCGCCCGAAGAGATTGACAGGGTAGCATAATCAGGCGAATAACCCTGCGAGGCTAAGTCCATCGGACCCGTTCGTTGCGCTCACTTAAGCCTCTCGGGTTCGTGAATACAAGAACGTTAGATGAAACTCCTAAACAACAACAATATACAGAAGGAGAACGTAACAGTGCCCTCAAAATCATATAAAGCATATCGAAATAACTCTCAAAATGTAACTAGACTTATTGATAATTATAGACAATTAAAGACAGGTAAAGGAAGAACTGCGCTTGATCATTTAACCCGAAGTGGAATAATTCTACTTGCATCATCGTGGGAGGTTTATATCGAAGATGTATTAAATGAATGTGTAACTTATTATATACAGAAATGTGGTTCTGCATCTAAATTGCCTGATGAGGTTAAAAAGACAATATCAAAAGAAATAAAAACAGATAAAAATGAGCTATCACCTTTCGAGCTTGTTGAGGATTCATGGAAAGAGTACTATTCAAAAATAACTCTACAAAAGACAAAACTTATGAACACACCGAAAAAAGATAATATTAATAACTTATTTAAGAATTATTTAGGTGTTGATGAATTGTCTTCACATTGGACGAATAAAACTATTGTTAATAAATTTGTTAGTTATAGAGGAGATATTGTTCATAAAGTGAAAGCTGATTCCTATGTTAGAGTTGAAACATTAGAGTTCTATCTTAAAGAAATAGAAGAAATAATAAAAGAAACTGACTTGTATTTAAAGAGATATTTAACATCTAAAGTAGGATCAAGTCCCTGGAATAATACATATTAATTGTAATTCAAGATGAGGGAGCATCATCTAACAATATATCTACGCCACGTCGCATTCGCTCCTGGTCTGCCCGAAGAGTATTCGAAGAAGTGGATTCAGCAGACAACCCTGCAAGGCTAAGTGGCGAAGCCACCCAGTCGCATTCGCTCCTTTAAGCCTTTCGGGTTCGTAGATACACAAACGTTATATGAAACCGATGCAAACCATAAAACTTTAAGTTCAATTCTTGTCTTCGGAAGGAGATAGTATGTCAAGTAAATGGGAAGATTCGTATACTGGGGAACTCAGATCTATTGTTGGTAATCGGAAACTTATCATTCCTTCGATTCGAGCCATTATCAGAGATAAAGAAAATCGAATTCTTTATATCGAGAGAAAGGGAAATAAGAAGTGGGCATTACCAGCAGGAGGAATTGAAATAAATGAATCCATAGTGGAATGTCTTAAACGGGAAGTACGCGAAGAGACAGGAATAGAAGTTATTGAGGCAACACTTATTGCGATGTACACGGGGAGAGAATATTCTGTAATCAACCGTTTTGGTGACGAGTATCAAGGATTTGAATTATTATTTCGAGTTGATGAGTGGAAAGGTACAATTTTAAAGGAAACAGATGAAACCACGAATATTGGATTCTTTTCAATAGATGCTCTGCCTGAATTTGAATCGGGATACTTTGAAGAACATGAAAAAGAAGTTTTAGAAGATCTTCAAAAATTTATGGGGACCCCAATAATAAAATAATATTTTGAAGGTAACGCAGAGAAGGCATCGGCATCATATAACACCGTATTCACGCATCGGGCTAACGCCCTCGGTTTGCCAGAGGAGATTTCGGGGGAGTGGAATCAGGCAGACAACCCTGCAAGGCTAAGTGGCAGAGCCACCCAATCGCTACGCTCCTTTAAGCCTTTCGGGTTCGTGAATACACCAACGTTAGGTGAAATTACCGAGAAATTAAAATAAATAGAACAGGTGATAAGGTGGATGAACTATATTTCAAAATTCATGATAACTCAAAAGACATCTATACAAAGATTGATGAACAAGTAGATGAATTTTGGAAGTGGTCTAAGAATGAAAAACAAGTTAAGGAATGGGAAGCCAATTATGAATCTTGGACTCTTATTTACTCATTAATTTCAAAGCTAATTGAGACCACGGAGTATAAAGATTGGGATCGAAAGACAGTAAATAATCTCCTCTATTTAATCGGTAGAGACAATGAATGTGAAGAAATTATTGTTCAAGTAGCTAGTAAACCATCAATTTTATGTTCACTGGCCGAAGAAGCACTTAACTATCATGATAATGACACAAGATGGCAATTCGCTCATCACCTTGGAACAATTACTGACAAGGAACCAAGAACTTTGGAACTGATAATTAAATTCTCGGAGGACTATGTTGAATATGTGAGAAGAAGAGCGTATGCAGTATTAGACATACTAAATAATTAATTTTATGTAGGTATTTCATGTAGTCGGTAACATCACCTAACACCATATCTACGCTGCGTCGCGTTCACTCCTTGGTCTGCCCGAAGCTTTTCGAAGTAGAGGATCAGGCAGACAACCCTGCGAGGCTAAGTCCTGACGGACCCAGTCGCTTACGCTCCTTTAAGCCTCTCGGGCTCGTAGATACAAGAACGTTAGGCGAAATTACTGCAATAATAAAAACTATATTAAAGAAGGGTGAAGTATAATGATACAAATCCGCGAATATCTTTCATCTGATCTTGAGTCGTTAACTGAACTAATGACTGATTTAGGTTCACCTTCAACAATTGAGGATATGAAAAATCGTATGGAACTAATTGGATTAAATCCTTACTATTTTACATTTGTAGCTACGATAAATGAAAAAGTTGTTGGAATGATCGGGGTACGTCTAAATAGTACATATACAAGCAATAAATTTAAAACTCAAATCTCATCATTTGTAACCAAAAAGGAATACCAAGGACAAGGAGTAGGAAAGGCTTTAATTAATTACATTGAAGAATGGACGAGAAATAAGGGGTCAGATTTTTTATACCTTACCAGTGGTATAAAAGAGGAACGGATAAGTGCACATGAATTTTATAAAAATAGAGGATTTAATGTCACAGGATATAGATTTGTTAAGAGATTAAACTGAAAGTAACTCGAAGAAGTCAGTAACTCCGCCTAACACCGTATCTACGCTGCGGGGCATACGCCCCTTGGTCTGCCAGAAGGATTTTCGAGGAAGAAGATTCAGCAGACAACCCTGCATTGGCTAAGTCCGTCGGACCCGGCAGCAAGCTGCCTTAAGCCATTGAGGGTTCGTAGATACAACAACGTTAGGCGAAATTTAATTAAGGAGAAAACAACATGAAAGATTCATACCAAGCATTCTTTAGCAAAGGATATATTAGCAAAGAACAATTCTATCAGTTTGGTTTGGAAGAATCTATTTATATTGATCATTGCCAAGCACGATTCGCTTGGGATAGATTAAAGAATGACGTTTTAAGTAATAAACAAGTATATATTAGAGGCTACGGGCGAAATGGTTCAGGAACTGACCTGTTCAAGGCTCTTTATCAATTTATTTTAGGGAATCAATACATAAAAGAGGATCCCACAAACAATGCAATTCCAGAAAGAGTATTAAATGAAAATACCAAGTTTAGAAAGAACATTGGAAGGGATACAAGTACCTTTGAGAAGATCCAAAACTATCAAATATCACATATATTTGGTAAGACAAAAAATCCATTCTTATTTGCAGCCCCTTGGAATATTGCTTATATTCCAAAAATAATTGATCCATTTACAGGGCATGAAGCAAGAGGGGATATGCCAGCAGAGTACAGTAAACTATTTAGGATGAAAGCATTTGAATTATTCGGTGACATGATTGATGACTACAATAATTTGATCTCTAAGATAGATTTAAGAGAGAGAGCTAATATGTATATTAATAATTTAGAGGAAGAAAAAACTCTGGACCAAACCAGAATATGTAAATTTAAAGAAGATGTTAATAACGAACTCACTCAGATTATCAGGGAGAATTAAACTTCGCATAACAACATATTAACGCATCGGGTATTCGCCCTCGGTCCTAGATGTGGCTTCAATGAAGCAGTTACTGTGGACACACCCGGCATTCGCCGGGTGTCGTGAATATACGAAACGTTAGGTGAAACCCCCTGAAATCAATTAATGAAAAGAGATGATACCAATAAATATAAGATACATAGTAGCCATGGCATTGATGTTATTGTTTATCTCAGGATGCAATAAGCCAGGTATGAATGATTCGATTAACCAGATAAAACTTGAATGTCTTCAATCTTTCAATGAAGAAAAGTGTGAGAACCAAGACTTTAACAATGATCAATCTTTAAAGATATTTGAAGAAGCAATAACAACAGCAACGAAAATGTTAGGAGAACTTAATTACGGTGCAGAATACAATATGACAATTACATACTCTAACAATACAATTAAAAATTTTCATTTATCATTGGGTTCAGATAGATCAATGAAGGGATTATTGGTAGACCAAACAAATACAAGCCAAGGATATGAAATATCTATGAAATATGCAAATCAATTGAGAGATTTACTAAATAAATAGGAATCTGAAAGTATCTCAAGAAGCCGGGGGCATCACCTAACACTGTATCTACACTGCGGGCTACGCCCTTGGTTCGCAGGATGGGGTAAGCATAGAAGTGGATTCAGCTCACAACCCTGCGACGCTAAGTCCGATGGACCCGGCGCGATGCGCCTTAAGCCTCTCGGGTTCGTAGATACAAGAACGTTAGGTGAAATTAATGCAATGTTATAAAAACCTATATTTTATGATTGGAGATATGAAATGATTATACGAACAGAAATTGAGCAGGATTTCAAAGATGTATATCAAATAAACTTTCAAGCATTTGGAAATAGAGAAGATGAATCAAAACTAGTTGAACGAATCAGAAAGTCTGAAGAGTTTGTACCAGAGTTATCTCTGGTTGCAGAAAAAAACAATGAAATAGTAGGCCACATAATGCTTAGTAAAGCAATAGTGGAAGCTCAAAATGAAGTACATACAGTAATCGTATTGGCTCCAATAGCAATTAAGCCAGATTTACAAAAACAAGGAATAGGAAGTAGCTTGATAGAGGAAGGTATTAGAAGATGTAAGGCACTAGGATATGGACTCATTTTATTAATAGGACATCCTAGTTACTATCCACGGGTAGGATTTCAACCTGCAAGAAAATTTGGACTTGAGTTGAAACAGTTCGAAGTGCCTGATGAGGTTTTTATGGTTTATGAAGTTGAGGAAAGAAAACTTCAAGAAATCAGAGGGGAACTTAAATACCCGAAAGCATTTTTTAGTTGAATCGAAGATGGCATTAACATCACCTAACATAATATTCACGCTTCGGGCCTGACGGACCTCGGTCCGCATGAAGCAATTGGCAGGGAAGCAGATTCAGCGGACACATCCATTCCCCTAAGATTGGAGCTATCTAAGGGGAATGGACGTCGTGAATACGGGAACGTTAGGTGAAATAATCTAAATTCTAAGATAAACCGACGTTTTCTAACACGATGTTTTTGTGGTAGAATTTACATATGTATTGTTCCATAATCAAAGGAGATGTCACAAATTAATATATTGGGTTTTTCAATTAGTTCAAATGAAATATATGTATCTAATTTCAATAAAAATGATCGATCTTTGGCAATTGAAAAGTTTGTTTTGTCTAACGACTCTGGAGAGTCTCTTAGAGAACTTTACAATTATATTCAAATGGTAATTAAGAGATTCACCGAAATTGAAAGATTAATTTTGGAGGTCGCTTCAAATGGACAAAGAAGTCCTTCAATTGAGCGAGTAAAGGCTGAAGGTATTATTGATTTGGCGATTTCTGACTTTGGATATGCAAAACAATTAATTAAGATAAAAACACAAAAGACCAAAAAGAAATTTAAGGAACTGCCAACAAACCCATTATGGGTGAGTTTTAACGAAGTTAGATATTCAACCAAAGCTCAGCAAGTTATCGCTTACTTGTTATTAGAGGAATTAATATGAGTAGTGACACTTCTAATCTATCTATGTATCAAGATTTCTTCTTAAAGGAAAGAAATATCAAATTGGAGGAAGAGATCTTTGAAGGTTCTAGTGTAGCCTTTCAAGGTTATCATGAAACTTTTAAAAAAAAGGTATTCGTTAAATTTATTCCAATTCCTTGGGATGAAGGTCAAAATATTGAACATGAAGTTGAAACACTGATTAATCTTAGAGACAAACAAAATATTGTGAATGTATTTGATTCCATTTATTGACTCACAGACAGGGTCTCAATTGGTCATTGTTACGGAATATCTTGAGGGACACACTCTAGATAAATTTTGTGGACTTTCACAAATATCATTAAAACAAGCAATTGATATCATCATGGAATTAATAGTAGGTGTCAGTGATGTACATAATCTTGGGTTAGTACATCGTGACTTGAAACCCGAGAACATAATATATGATGGTATTAAGCCTATAATTATTGATTTAGGCTCCGTTAAGTCTATCGGTGCAAAAGTATTGATTGAAGATCCTATTCCTTATCTGTATAGATCATCTGAAGTATTTTCAAAAGGAATTTATTCAATCCAATCGGATATTTATCAAATAGGATTGATTCTTTTTCAATTAGTTAATGGAACACTACCAACAGACGTAGAATCCTATGCTAAGTTAAGTAAAGTAAGGTTAGATCCGGATAATACCTATCAAGAGGGAATAAAACAAATAATTAAACTTGTTACAAAAGATCAGTTAATAAATGTGATTCCTCAATTGCCTATATATTGTTCAAAAATTAACAGAGTAATAAATAATGCAATAAAACTACGATATAAAACCTTAGATGCGTTTTATAAAGATTTAGCTAAAATAAAGAGTGAAGTACCTGACTGGATAGTCCAATCTGAAAGTGAATATTTATGTAAAGAATGGAGGAGAAAGAAATACAAGGTGGTAAAGAATGAAGAGGGATATAGAATTTTCAGTCAGACATTAATTAGAACAAGAGAGCTTACTCTAGTTGATACTTCCTTAGAGCTTAATAAATTTTTTCAGAACATATAAATTCGAAAGCCCATTTTACAGTATGTAAGATGGGTTTAATTGTATTTCAAAGAAGCCGATTACTTCACCTAACATTATATCCACGCTTTGGAGCCTGACGGTTCCTCGGTCCGCGAGAAGTAATTGACAGGGAAGTAAATTCAGCGGACACATCCGCACCGACTAACCGAATCGCGGCCGGCTCCTGGCGGAGCCTTAAGTCGGTGGGACGTCGTAGATACAGAAACGTTAGGTGAAATTAATGCAACTAATAAAATGTTAGTGGGTGATTTCATGGATGTAAAAATTGAAGAAAACAAACATTGTGAATGTTCGTCTTGTAATCATAATAATGGTTTTTATTTACCTAAAGAGATTATTGAAGCAACGAAGAATGGTGAATTAGTTATTTTCGCTGGCGCGGGCGTTAGCACGGAATCAAAAAAAGTATATAAGACTACCCTTTATTCGGATATCTGTAGAGAAATGATTATCAATCCAGAAGATAATTTGAGTTTTTCCCAATTGATGAGCAAACAAATGGAAGAGCAAAATTACTGACCAAAATAAAGGGAAGGATAGATTACGTGTATGCCTTCCCTGAGCTTTATCGGCAAGCATCCTCTTTTCATCATGAATTGTCAACAATAGAGCAAATAAAAGATATCGTTACAACAAATTGGGACGATTTATTTGAAAGGGAGTGCAATGCTACTCCATTTGTTGATGTAGAAGATTATATTTTTTGGCAGACTGCAAATAGAAGAGTGTTTAAAATACATGGCTCTATTAATAATTTTGGTTCAATAGTAGCAACTGAAGAAGATTATAAAAAATGTTACAAAAGATTGAATTCCGGACTTGTTGGTAGTAATTTGAAGATGATGCTTGCTACTAAGCTAATAGTTTTTATTGGATACTCTTTTGGAGACGAAGATTTTAATAAGATTTTCGATTCACTGTTTAAAGAAATGAAGGGATTAATGCCTCATTCGTATATGGTGACAATTGACAAAACATCAGCGGACAAACTTAAAAATTATAACATTACTCCTATAATAACTGATGCAACTTATTTTATTGAGAGCTTGAAAGGTCATTTAGTAGATGATGACATACTTATTAATGATAATAGATTCAGAGGTGTATACGATCAATTAGAAGAAGTGTACCGGGAGCACCAAAAATTCTCGAAATCAACTGATATTGGTGATAACCCTGATGCTATATATTCATTATGTTATCAAGATGGAATTATTCATGCATTCGAAAGAATGTTATCGAATAAAAATTCAGGAACTTATTCTAGTAAGTACACCATCACTAAACTAATTAGTTCTTATAATTCCATAAGGGAAGAAAAGTTAAAGAACAAGATATATCATGATGTTTCTTACGTTGATGGCTATATCGATGGTTTAATATTTTTAATAGCTGATGATGAAACAAGAATGGATATGCCTAAATATTATATTTTCGGATACAAATATGGTCTTCCAACATTTGAAGATTATCTAGAAGCAGTCAAGTCTGTTAAACAACACAAAGCGGCGCATAACTATGCAAAGACAATGGCCTCTAAGATCACAGATAAAAACATAGTATACCACCATACACCTTTCTTGTAGCTATTCAAAGAAGGCATTAACTTCACCTAACAGAGCATTCTTGTTTCGTCACTGACGCTCCTCAGTCGCCGAGAAGAATTTCAGAGAAGAGAATTCAAGCGACACATTAATTTCCCTAAGATAAGAGCTATCTAAGGGAAATAAACGTCAGGAATGCACAAGCGTTAGATGAAAGATATGCTAATCTGAACCCAAGGAGGACTATATGTTTTTATCAGAATTAAAAATAGAAGATTTAGATCACTCAATTATCAATAAAATTCTATTTGAGAACTTAGATGACGATGGGTTATTTGGTGAGATCATCCTCGTATTTGGGAGTGTCACGGCCCCTGTATACAGAGTTCCAAAAGCAGTTGAATTATTTAAAGCAAATAGAGCTCAAATAATAGTTATGTCTGGGGGTCAATCTAATCCACCAGAAGCACTAAGTATGAAAAGTGCTGCCATTAATTTGGGTATTAACGAATCAGATATATTACTCGAAGAAAAATCAACTAACACGAAACAAAATATTCTATTTACTAAAGCATTATTAGAAGATAGTTATGGCTTGAGCAATATTAAACGAATCATTTTAGTAACGAACTTCTTTCATTTAAGGCGTTGTTTATTATCAATGAAAACCTTTATGCCTGATTGGATTAAGTATAGCCTTTGTGGTGTACTAGATATTAATACAAGACCTGATAATTGGTGGACTAATGAAAAAGGAAAAACACGTGTAATGAATGAAGTGGAAAGATTAATTAAATATACAAGATCAAAGGACATAATTGATTGTTTTATCTAGAGGGCATATCCTTCGTCTAACATTATATTCACGCACCGGGCCTGGCGGCCCTCGGTCCGAAAGAAGTGATCGTCAGGAGGCAGATTCAGCGGACACATCTGCACCGACTAACCGCATCGCGGCCGGCTGCTGGCGCAGCCTTAAGTCGGTGAGACGTCGTGAATACGGACACGTTAGGCGAAATTACTGTAATAATAAAAACTATATTAAAGAAGGGTGAAGTATATTGATACAAATCCGCGAATATCATTCATCTGATCTTGAGTCGTTAACTGAACTAATGACTGATTTAGGTTCACCTTCAACAATTGAAGATATGAAAAATCGTATGGAACTAATTGGATCAAATCCTTACTATTTTACATTTGTAGCTACGATAAATGAAAAAGTTGTTGGAATGATCGGGGTACGTCTAAATATTACATATACAAGCAATAAATTTAAAACTCAAATCTCATCATTTGTAACCAAAAAGGAATACCAAGGACAAGGAGTAGGAAAGGCTTTAATTAATTTCATTGAAGAATGGACGAGAAATAAGGGGTCAGATTTTTTATACCTTACCAGTGGTATTAAAGAGGAACGGATAAGTGCACATGAATTTTATAAAAATAGAGGATTTAATGTCACAGGATATAGATTTGTTAAGAGATTAAACTGAAAATAACTCGAAGAAGTCAGTAACTTCGCCTAACACCGTATCTACGCTGCGGGGCATACGCCCCTTGGTCTGCAAGAAGGATTTTCGAGGAAGAAGATTCAGCAGACAACCCTGCATTGGCTAAGTCCGTCGGACCCGGCAGCAAGCTGCCTTAAGCAAATGAGGGTTCGTAGATACAATAACGTTATCGGAAACCACTTAAAGGAGAGAAGACAATGGAAAGCTTTTTTGATAAATTCAATAGCATTGAACCTAATCAAGGGGGAATTATCATCTATAGAAAGAATGGAGAAATGGAATTCACAGAAGAACTCCGTGAGAATCTGACTTTAATAGATGGTAAGAAAATAGAAGATTTATTGTATTCGTATTGCAAGGAGAAGATCACACAATTCTCAACTACAAATGGTAATAAAGATGTATATGCTTTCGTTCTTTACTTGGATACTCATTACGGTGATGTGATTCTATATATGAATACGCATGAAGAATTGAATAAAGTATTAAATAAGAAGGAACAGACTGAAAGAGATAAACAAGTGATGAAGTATTATGGAATTGGGGATTTTGCATACATGATTCATGAGGAACTGCCGGAAACATTAAATAAAATAATGACATTATATTTAAGAATATATGATGGACAGGGTACTCCATCATTCGATTCCGACGTTGCAATTACAAATGACATCTTTTATAAGAACTTAATTAGTATAGGTGAGAGAGTGGTTAATAGACTAAAGCCATTCTCGGAGTTAAAGAAAGCGACTGATTTTATTGGATATGTCGCAGATCATGATAAGGAGTATTTTGATAATACTGTAGATGAAGAATATTATAAAAGGTATGTAAAACTTGATTGAATATGGTTTTTCAAGGAAGAAGTGGCATCCGATAACACCATGTTCACGCATCGGGCAATCGCCCTTGGTCCGGCAGAGGGATTTCGGGGAAGTGGGAGCAACCGGACACATCCGCACCGACTAAGCGCATCGCGCCCGGCCACGTTGTGGCCTTAAGTCGGTGGGACGTCGCGAACAGAACAACGTTATCGGAAATCAGCGCAATATATAAAAAACAGAAAATGTAGATCAAAACGGAGGTAAAATGAATGTTAAGTGTGAATTATAGGACAATATTGATTGATGATTGTGAACAAATAAATGAGATGAATCCATCCCAATATATAAAAAGAGCATGGAGAGAAGTCGATGGAATACGTCAATTGGTCAAAATTGATTATCAAGATAACGATTGGCCAAACGGATATGATCATCATTTTAAAAGTCTAAAAGAAACAATTCTAAATGAAGGTTATGCAGTAGGAGCTTTTGATGAAAATAATAGATTAATAGGTTTCGCAACAATAAATCATGATTTTTTTGGTGAAAATTATAAATACGTTTTATTGGATCAATTATTTATAACGTTAGAACACAGAAATAAAGGAATTGGTAAAAAACTGTTTTCGATAGTTTCAGAAAAAGCATTAAAGTGGAAAGCGGATAAAATTTATATATGTGCTGGTTCTGCCGAGGAGACAGTTGCATTTTATTTTGCTATCGGTTGTATAGAAGTGATGGAAATAAATAACAAATTATATGAAAACGATCCAAGAGACTTTCAATTAGAGTTTTCACTAAAAAGGCGATAGTAGAAAGAATTATGTAAGTATACTCGAAGAAGGCACTGACATCCGATAACAATGCATTCACACTGCAGGCCAGACAAGCTGGCCCTTGGTCGCCAAGAGGGATTTCGAGAAAGTGAACTCAGGCGACAACCCTGCACCACCTAACCGCATCGCGGCCAGGATCATCAGAACCTAAGATAGGAACTATCTAAGGTTCCGGCAATCCTTTAAGGTGGTGAGGGTTCGTAAATGCGGGTACGTTATAGGAAATCAGCGCAAATCATTGTTATACAAATCAAAGGAGAATCTATATGCACTCTGAATACAACTATAGTTTATCTATAGAATGTAAGGATATTATCCTTCGGGAATATCAATTAGGAGATTTAGATAAATTGCATGAACTCACATGGCAACCGGAGATTTATGAATATTTACCCGGTTGGAATGTTGAAAAAGAAGTACGGCTTAACTGGCTGAAGAATTATGAAATACCTGAAAATAATCAATTTCTTGGACGTGTCGAAGAAGGACTTAGAGTCGAGGACCTTAGACTGAGATTGGGAATTGTACTTAAAGAAACTGGAGAATTCATTGGCTGGTGTTGTTCGGGAATAAAGGACGAACTCCCAGTACCAAATAGAGAAATCATGTATGGCATCTCAAAAGACCATAGAAGCAAAGGATATACGTCTCAAGCTGTTCAGGGAGTAATTAAGTATTTATTTGAAAACACGGAGATAGAAGAATTAAATGCAATTGCATTACTTGTGAACGGACCATCAAACAGAGTAATTCAGAAAAGTAATTTTAAGTTTGTAGGAGAGGTGGAAATAGACGAAGATAAATATAACCACTATAAAATTCATAAAACAGATTGGTTGAAAGATTGTAAGTATAACAATGAAGGCACTGACATCCTATAACATCATTTCTACGCCGCGTCGCTACGCTCCTTGGTCTGCCCGAGGGTCTTCAAGGAAGCGAATCAGGCAGACAACCCTGCGAGGCTAAGTCTTCGACCCAGTCGCTTCGCTCCTTTAAGCCTCTCGGGTTCGTAGATACAGAAACGTTAGACGACATACCTTGAATGGAGAATAATATGAAAACATTAAAACAGTACTGGAATGAATCATTCAGTAGACCAAATCTTATGCCAGTTTTTGATAATTGGCTTGATAAATATGACGAATACCTAAATAAAGATAGTGGCCGTATTGTTGATCTAGGTTGTGGTATTGGTAATAATGCTCTTTATCTGTTCGAGAAAGGAATATTAGCAGAAGCGTGTGATATTTCGGAAGAAGCATTAAAGAAATTGACTGAAATTATCCCAAAAATTAATACCATCTGTTTCGATATGACAGAAGGGCTACCATTTGAAAACGACTCAATAAGAGTATTGATAGCTGATTTAAGTCTACATTATTTTGACGAAGATACAACTTTTAAAGTAATTAGTGAAATACATAGAGTGTTAAGATTAGATGGCTTATTATTATGTAGATTGAATTCAATAAATGAAATAATAAATAAAGGGAAAGTAAGCAAAAGTAAAGAGAGATATCTATTAGAGAATGAAGGAATTTACAGAAGATTTTTTGATAGACATGAGATTAATCATTTTTTTAATGAGAATATTTGGACTTTGATTCATGCAGAGGAATACGAATTAGATAGATATAAAAACAAGAAGATATTGTGGGAGATTGCAATGAAGCCAAGGTACATCGTCTAACACCGTATTTACGCTTCGTGGCTTACGCCCCTTGGTCTGCCCGAGGCAATTCGAGGAAGTGGAATCAGACAGACAACCCTGCACTGGCTAAGTCCGTCGGACCCGGCGCTAACGCGCCTTAAGCCAGTGAGGGTTCGTGAATACAAAGAACGTTAGCCGAAAGAAGTTCTTAGTTTAGGAGGAGTCTATATGATATTAGAAAAAGTTGTAAATAGAATTGTAATACAAAGTGAATATAAGGATTTTGTTGATAAGTATATTGATAATATACTTACCGAATTTAAAGGTAAGATTCATAGCATTTATATGTGTGGCTCGATTCCAAAAGGAACTGCTAAACCTTTTAAGTCAGATGCAGACTTTACTATTGTATGTGTAAATCCCAAAGATATTGATTACGAAAGATTGTCAAATATTAAAGACAGGCTTTTGGAAGAATATCCAGTAGTAACTAAGATTGATACGATAATTTGCTCGATTGACGATGTATTAAGTAAACCGAATGAGTGGGGTTTTTGGGTTAAGATAATTTGTGTTTGCATATATGGTCATGACGTTGGTGAAAAAGTACCACCGATAATTATTTCACCAGAGTTCATTTTAGACTTAAATACAGAGACCAAGGAGGAAGTAGATCGTATACATAGTTTACTTTCTAATGCTAGTGATAACACAATGAAAACTAGATATATTAAAGGTTATTCTAAGAGATTAATTCGTGCATTATACTCTTTGGTTTTAGAAGATACAGGTGTATGGCAAGATGACATTATTAAGATGAAGAATGCCATATTAAACTATTGCGAGATTGACTCCGCTTTAGTTGATTATCTGTATGCTTGTTACTTGGATAGTAATGTACTTGTTGAAGAGTTTCTGGGAATTGCAGATGAAGTATATAGCTATTTTGAGAACGCATTAAATACAATGGCTGCTTCCAGAACTTCCTTCGGCTAACACCATATTGACGCTCGGGGTCACTCTGAGAAGTGAGTGACCACATCCAGCCCCCTAAGCCCGTCGGGACGTCACTGCATTAGGTGTTCGGCAAGCCTCACAACTATAAGCAGCGGCTCTAAGGGGCCAGGACGTCGTCAATACAAATCGTTAGCCGAAATTTCCTAGGTCAAGAACATATGGGTAAACCCTCAAAGCCAGAAGCATCTAAGGTCAAGATCGGATAAGGGCATAAGAAGATCAAGACATATTCGGTGGGTAACTCGAAGAAGAGGAAGCATCGGCTAACACCATATTCACGCTTCGGGCCATTCGGCCCTCGGTCGGGCAGAAGTTAGAAGTAGTATCGGGGATGAATTTTCAGTAGCGAGGAAGTAGATGCAGCCGGACACATCCTCCCACCTAACCGCGTCGCGGCCGCCCCTTCGGGGCTTAAGGTGGAAGGACGTCGTGAATACAAGAACGTTAGGTGAAATTATCTAATACTTATTTATGGAGGAGTTCAAAGGTGTTTATCTCAAAAGAACAAAAAGAAAAGATCACATTGCTTAATAATATTTTAGGAATGAAGCATCGAACTAGACCTTTTGATTTCACAAAAACGGAGGATATAATTGAAGCCGTTGAATTTGTGACAGCAGAGTATGTTGATATGTCGCGTTACTGGGGAATGATAAGCGAGTTGAACTCTCAATTTGATGAGAGTATTGAATGCTTTTATCCCGCTGGATGGATTGGTATCTCTCAAGAAGGTACGACAAATGATGACGAACTTGATGAAGCTAGAGATACAATAAATGATACAGAAGATGCACTACGAGTTCTTATGGATAGATCAGAAATAAAGTGTATAGAAATATGGGAGTTTATTTTCACTACTGACCAAAAAGCTGTGAAATTACATTTCTTTGGTCAGGATATTACATGTGAAATTAATATACTTAGAGAACTATTAGAAGATGAGATTTTTGAGATTATTGATGAAATTGACTATGATGGAAATATTGAGAATTCAACCATGGGGTTTGCAAGAAATCTACTAAAGAAGATACAAAACAAGGTGTAGGTAATTCAAGCAGAGATAACTTCACCTAACATCGTGTTCACACAGCGTCGCCATACGGCTCCTTGGTCTGCCTGAGGTAGTTCGGAGTAGCGGATTCAGACAGACAACCCTGCGAGGCTAAGTCTGACGACCCGGCGCTAAAGCGCCTTAAGCCTCTCGGGTTCGTGAACACACCAACGTTAGGTGAAATTACCGAGAAATTAAAATAAATAGAACAGGTGATAAGGTGGATGAACTATATTTCAAAATTCATGATAACTCAAAAGACATCTATACAAAGATTGATGAACAAGTAGATGAATTTTGGAAGTGGTCTAAGAATGAAAAACAAGTTAAGGAATGGGAAGCCAATTATGAATCTTGGACTCTTATTTACTCATTAATTTCAAAGCTAATTGAGACCACGGAGTATAAAGATTGGGATCGAAAGACAGTAAATAATCTCCTCTATTTAATCGGTAGAGACAATGAATGTGAAGAAATTATTGTTCAAGTAGCTAGTAAACCATCAATTTTATGTTCACTGGCCGAAGAAGCACTTAACTATCATGATAATGACACAAGATGGCAATTCGCTCATCACCTTGGAACAATTACTGACAAGGAACCAAGAACTTTGGAACTGATAATTAAATTCTCGGAGGACTATGTTGAATATGTGAGAAGAAGAGCGTATGCAGTATTAGACATACTAAATAATTAATTTTATGTAGGTATTTCATGTAGTCGGTAACATCACCTAACACCATATCTACGCTGCGTCGCGTTCACTCCTTGGTCTGCCCGAAGCTTTTCGAAGTAGAGGATCAGGCAGACAACCCTGCGAGGCTAAGTCCTGACGGACCCAGTCGCTTACGCTCCTTTAAGCCTCTCGGGCTCGTAGATACAAGAACGTTATTCGACAGAACGGAACATTATTTATAATGCAGGTAATTGCAATGAAGTAAAATAATATAAAGCACCGTCCATACTAAACAATTTGTGGAGGTACCAATGAGTAAAGAATATAAAATACATAAAAGAATACCTACTATTTCGGAATATATAAAGCTTTGTAACTCAGTTGGCTGGACTGAGTTTATAAATTTTGATGTCGCAGAAGAATCCTTAAACCAATCTTTATTTGGTGTTGTTATTCAATATGAAGATGAGATAGTTGGAATGGGAAGAGTAATTGGGGATGGAAAGATATATTTTTACATTCAAGACATAGCAGTTATGCCAAAGCATCAAAACAAAGGTATTGGTAGTATTATCATGGGAGTAATTTCTGAATACTTAAAGGAAAATGCACCAGAAAAATCATTTGTAGGTTTATTTGCAAGCAAAGGGAAAGAGGCATTTTATAATAGATATGGTCTAAATAAACATGATGGAATGACTGGGATGTTCGGTGTAATTCATGATCATAAAGTTAAGTGATTGTGAGTAACTCAAAGTTCCGTCGTATAACACAGTATCTACGCTACGGGGGACAAGCCCCCTTGATCTGCCCGAAGTGGATCGGAGAAGTGAGAACAGGCAGATAACCCTGCGAGGCTAAGTCCATCGGACCCGGTCGCGTACGCTCCCTTAAGCCTCTAGGGTTCGTAGATACAGAAACGTTATACGCAACCCCTTTGAGAAACTTAAACAATGAAACAAATGACAACCAATTATAAAGAAAAGAGTTTTGATTATGGATTGAATCACTTGAATGTAATAGTTTTCAATTTTTGATTTTAGGGGGAATAGTCATGCGAAAATCAATAATATGTTTTATATTAGCATTTATTATGATACTAATAAGTACACCTTTAGGGTATAAAGCTATTAATTTGGTGTATTACAATACAAATTTAACTGGTGAATATCTTCCGATATTGAATGGGTTCATATATTCATTTATGTTGATCGGTGTATTAATATTTATTGTTGGATTAGTTGAAATGCTTTTAAGTAAGAATAAGCAGTAGTATGTTTTTAAGCAATTGCTTCAAGAATATTTGAGTAGAACGGTTAAGATCAAGAACATATGCAGACAGATTAAGAACAAAATCACTTGAAAGAATGGTTAAGGTCAAGAGCGTGGAAAAGCGAAAAGTTCAAGTGCAAGGCAGCGTATAACATCGTATTCACACAGCGTCGCCTATCGGCTCCTTGGTCTGCCCGAGACATTTCGGAGAAGCGTAGACAGGCAGACAACCCTGCAAGGCTAAGTCCTGCGGACCCAGTCGCTACGCTCCCTTAAGCCTCTCGGGTTCGTGAATACAACAACGTTATAGGAAATTAACGTAATATCGGATAAAAACATATTAATAAATGCAGAGGGGATTATAGAATGAATCCAGTATTAATAGATTTTCCAAACCAATTTACAACTGAAAGGTTATTGATTAGAACACCTCTACCTGGTGATGGTAAGGTAGTGTATGAGAGTATAACCTCATCGATTAATGAGCTCAAGGAGTGGTTGACTATTTTTGCACAGAACGAACATTCTGAACAGTCAATCGAAACAATTCTACGAGAAGCATATGTAAAGTTTATTAAGAGAGAAGAACTTAGACTTCTGTTATTTGATAAAGAAACTAAACAATTCATTGGTTTATCTGGATTGAATAAGCCAGATTGGGAGATACGTAAATTTGAAATCGGATACTGGATTGATACACGTATGAGTGGAAATGGGTATATGACTGAAGCAGTTCAAGGAATAACCAATTTTGCCTTTACAGAGTTGAAGGCTAGAAGAGTAGAAATTCGTTGTGATACTTTAAATTATAAGAGTAAGGCGATTCCAGAACGATTAGACTTTCAATTAGAAGGAACATTAAGATGTGATGATTTATCAGCAGATAAGAGTCAGATAAGAGATACTCATATATACGCTCTAGTTAAATAAATGGTGTTAGTGGATCGAGAAGGTGTTGACATCCTATAACACAGTATTCGCGCTGCGGGGCTGACGCCCATTGGTCCGCCCGAGGAGTTTCAAAGAGCGAGCTCAGGCAGACAACCACTGCGAGGCTAAGTCGGTCGGACCCGGGCGCAAGCGCCCTTAAGCCTCTCGGGTTCGTGAATACAAGAGACGTTATAGGAAATCAGCGCAAATCATTGTTATACAAATCAAAGGAGAATCTATATGCACTCTGAATACAACTATAGTTTATCTATAGAATGTAAGGATATTATCATTCGGGAATATCAATTAAGAGATTTAGATAAATTACAAGAACTCACATGGCAACCGGAGATTTATGAATATTTACCCGGTTGGAATGTTGAAAAAGAAGTACGGCTTAACTGGATGAAGAATTATGAAATACCTGAAAACAATCAATTTCTTAGACGTGTCGAAGAAGGACTTAGAGTCGAGGACCTTACACTGAGATTGGGAATTGTACTTAAAGAAACTGGAGAATTCATTGGCTGGTGTTGTTCGGGAATAAAGGACGAACTCCCAGTACCAAATAGAGAAATCATGTATGGCATCTCAAAAGACCATAGGAGTAAAGGATATACGTCTCAAGCTGTTCAGGGCGTAATTAAGTATTTATTTGAAAACACAGAGATAGAAGAATTAAATTCAATTGCATTACTTGTGAACGGACCATCAAACAGAGTAATTCAGAAAAGTGATTTTAAGTTTGTAGGAGAGGTGGAAATAGACGATGATAAATATAACCACTATAAAATTCATAAAACAGATTGGTTGAAAGATTGTAAGTATAACAATGAAGGCACTGACATCCTATAACATCATATCTACGCCGCGTCGCTACGCTCCTTGGTCTGCCCGATGGTTTTCAAGGAAGCGAATCAGGCAGACAACCCTACAAGACTAAGTGGCGAAGCCACCCAGTCACTGCGCTCCTTTAAGTCTTTCGGGTTCGTAGATACAGGAACGTTATCTGAAAGACACTTAAAAACATTGGAGTAGCCAAAAGATGAAATCATTTTTCACAGCAGAAAATACAAAATGGATAATAGGAATATGTATCCCAGCTGTAATTACAGTAATAGGTTGGATATCTGTTTATCGATTAAATCAAAGAAATATGCGAAGAGATAAGAGAATCACTACCTATCTAAATACTTTTCAGTTTATTAAGGATCCAATTAATGATCTGATTCAAAGTTTCTCAGAATTGTCGAGCTTTATGTTTAATTGTTACACCAAGCTTGAACAATTAGAAACATCAAATATACTATTTGAAATTGATATGAAATTGTTAGTTGAAGACTACAACAAAAAAACTTTTGAAGAACTTCAAAACAAATTACATAAATCTTTTATCAAATTCATTTATTCATGGGAGCAATATGAGATTGTGCTTCTTACTTTAGTGAAACAAAGACATGTATTACAAGAAGAATTTATGATTGTTTCTTCTGAGATGGTTACTGTGATTTCGGAATACAATAGATATTTTCTCTTCATGTCTAAAAACATTAATATGTCAGTGGACGAAAGGATCAAGTTGGCAGTTTCTATATCAACATTATTTGAGAACGTCCTTGATCTAGGTGCATGTGTCAGGGATGTAAACGTGAATCTTCAGAATTTCATTTTTTATGATTTACTAGAAACAAAAATTGACAAAAGAAATGTGACAGAGCCTGATAAGTACTTAACTATAGATACGCTCCTTAAGAAGTATGAACTATAATAATCATGAAAGTTACTCAGGTAGAAGTGTCATTCAGATAACACGATATTCACGCTGCGGGGGACAAGCCCCCTTGGTCTGCCCGAGGCATTTCGGAGAAGCGGATTCATGCAGACAACCCTGTGAGGTTAAGTCCTGAGGGACCCAGTCGCTACGCTCCTTTAAACCTCTCGGGTTCGTGAATACAACGACGTTATGAGAAATCGGAAAAAAATAGGGAGATAGAAAGTATGAAAAATATAGAGTACTACAATATCAAAGGATTTCCCAAAATACATGAATGCAAGAAGATATTTCAAGCAGTTGCAATGCTGGATACTATTTTAATGCCTGATTGGGAATATAGATATTACTCCTTTAATTCATTTTGGGATAATAATGAGCAAATGGCATCCATGCGAAATGGAGAAGGCGATCATTACTTTGCTTTATTTAATAATGATGGACTAATTATCAAGGGGTACGACAGCGACTATAAAGTAAATGTTAAGAGTTTGGAAAGAACAGTGGAGGGCGTTCCTAAAATATTCAATTCGTTTATTAATGAACCTGCGTTTATATTCGAAGAGACTACTTTTTGTATATGGAATAAATCGGATAGTGACACGTGGCAAGCTTGTAATGAATATAAGGACGAGGAATACAAATTGTTACAGATCTTATTGGGTGGCCCTGAATACTATCATTTTTGGGCAACGGAGTATTATGAAACTAATCTAGAGTCATCACTTGTTAGAAGAATATTCGAGATGGAACCAATAGATAAATTTCTGATTAAACACTTAAACAAGGATATCAGATTAAGTGAAATAATAGATGATATTAAAGAAATTGGATATCCAATAAAGTAAAGTTCGAAAGTATTTCTGTGAAGTGCCGACATCTCATAACATGTTATTCACACAGCGTCGCCTGTCGGCTCCTTGGTCTGCCTGAGGCAATTCGGAGAAGTGGGTTCAGGCAGACAACCCTGCGAGGCTAAGTGGCGAAGCCACCCAGTCGCAGTCGCTCCTTTAAGCCTCTCGGGTTCGTGAATACCTAGAACGTTATCGGAAATCAGCGCAATATATAAAAAACAGAAAATGTAGATCAAAACGGAGGTAAAATGAATGTTAAGTGTGAATTATAGGACAATATTGATTGATGATTGTGAACAAATAAATGAGATGAATCCATCCCAATATATAAAAAGAGCATGGAGAGAAGTCGATGGAATACGTCAATTGGTCAAAATTGATTATCAAGATAACGATTGGCCAAACGGATATGATCATCATTTTAAAAGTCTAAAAGAAACAATTCTAAATGAAGGTTATGCAGTAGGAGCTTTTGATGAAAGTAATAGATTAATAGGTTTCGCAACAATAAATCATGATTTTTTTGGTGAAAATTATAAATACGTATTATTGGATCAATTATTTATAACGTTAGAACACAGAAATAAAGGAATTGGTAAAAAACTTTTTTCGATAGTTTCAGAAAAAGCATTAAAGTGGAAAGCGGATAAAATTTATATATGTGCTGGTTCTGCCGAGGAGACAGTTGCATTTTATTTTGCTATCGGTTGTATAGAAGCTATGGAAATAAATAACAAATTATATGAAAACGATCCAAGAGACTTTCAATTAGAGTTTTCACTAAAAAGGCGATAGTAGAAAGAATTATGTAAGTATACTCGAAGAAGGCACTGACATCCGATAACAATGCATTCACACTGCAGGCCAGACAAGCTGGCCCTTGGTCGCCAAGAGGGATTTCGAGAAAGCGAACTCAGGCGACAACCCTGCACCACCTAACCGCATCGCGGCCAGGATCATGAGAACCTCAGATAGGAACTATCTAAGGTTCCGGCAATCCTTTAAGGTGGTGAGGGTTCGTAAATGCGGGTACGTTAGGCGAAATTCCTGATAAATAAGGAGAAATGAACTTGAATAATTACACCTTTCAAGACTGGAAACTAAGAATAGCTAGTAGAATTGACATAACAGGAATGGTTACACATCTAACAAAACCTAAGAACTATAGTAAAGATATGACTGAAGATGAGATTAATAAAACATCCATAGATACACTAATAAAGATTTTATCAGAACAAAGAATTGTTGGTAGCACAACACAAAGTGGGTTTATTTGTGGGAATATTCCAGCGGTATGTTTTCAAGAGGTTCCATTATATAGTCTGGCACAAAATGTGGAGTACGAGAAGCAAAATAGAATATTAGGAAAGACAAATAAGATTAGATATTGTGGTAATGGACTGGCATTCTCTAAATTTTATATATATGACCGAAGTGGGCGACCAGTAATCTATGAGAAACGTGAAGCTGCGCAGGAATTTTTACCGGAAAACCAGTTTTGGAGAATCGTTAATCTAAATATTTCTGTAGATGATCCTAAAATTATAGATTGGACACATGAAAGAGAGTGGAGAATACCAAATGAATTAATATTTGAATTAGATATTGTTCATGTAATTCTTTATGACAAAGTAAGTTTAGATTACTTTAACAAAGCTTGTCCGAATGAAATAAAAGAAAAAATTTATGGAATAACTATTTTAAAAAGCATTTTTATGTAATCCTACGAAGCTAAGAACATCGCCTAACATCGTGTTCACACCGCGTTGCCTTACGGCTCCTTGGTCTGCCCGAGGTATTTCGGGGAAGTGGAATCAGGCAGACAACCCTGCGAGGCTAAGTGGCAGAGCCACCCGGCGACTTTGTCACCTTAAACCTCTCGGGTTCGTGAACACACAGAACGTTATGCGAAAGCCCTGAAATCAATTTCAAATTAAAATCCTTTATCTGAGAGAGGTCTTATAAATGAATGATAAAACCATTATTTACTTGGTAAGACATGGGCAGACAGAATGGAATGTTCAACATAGATTAGAGGGTCATCAAGATTCTCCATTAACAGAATTGGGAGTTAAACAAGCAAAATGGTTATGTGAATCGATGCGGAATGTGCACATATAGATATTATTTATTCAAGTTCAAGCCTCAGAGCTAGAAGAACTGCAGAGTTAATTAGAGATGAAAGAGAGATTGGTATTACTGAGAGCGATGAGTTAAGAGAAATCAATTTAGGCATTTGGGAAGGTAAATCTCAATCAGAAGTTAAGGAATTGTATCCTGATCATTTTCATTATTTTTGGAACGATCCAGATAGGTTCAGTGTACAAAGTAGCGAAACATTCGGGGAAGTTTCTATAAGAGCAATTAATGAACTTAAAAGAATAATTGAGGAAAATCAAGGTAAATCAATATTAATTGTAACTCATACAGTTGTAGTTAAGTTGATTATGGCATATTTTGAAGATCGACCACTGAAAGATATTTGGAACCCTCCATATATACATCCAGCATGTTTAAGTAAAGTAGTGATTACGAACAACGAACCAAATATCATTCTTCACGGAGACGTGAAACATTATAAAGAAGAACCTATTACAGGTTAAATCAGGAAGCAGTGCCTTCGCATAACAACGTATTCACGCTGCGGGGCTACGCCCCTTGGTCTGCCAGTGGGATTTCGGGGAAGTGATTTCAGGCAGACAACTCCTGCGAGGCTAAGTCTTCGACCCAGTCGCTGCGCTCCTTTAAGCCTCTCGGGTTCGTGAATACAACAACGTTAGCAGAAATACCTCAAAGAGAGGAAATACAAAATGACATTCAAAGAAGCATTAATGATTGCTATTACCACGGCAGTGCTTTCCTTTATTGCTACATTATTCGCTAATAAATTTAAAAATTGGTTTGACTGGATAGATAACACAAACAAGTTCGTACGAGACCATAGCTATAGTCAACTTAAGGAATTATATTTTGAACTTTATGCGAGGGTAGCACAATCAGAGTATTTAAGATATCACTTGAGTATTAATAAGGATCACAATGAAGTGCCTTTTATTGAAATTCATAGACAAAAACTCACTATATCTATGGATCCTTCTGTTGCAAGTGAAACAATTAATATTAAAGACCCAGTAACAGAATTCAATAAATACTCTATTGCCGAACTTATAATTAATAAAGGGGCATTTGCTTCTCAAGAATTGCTTAAGTTAGCAGTAGCATATAGATTCGTCCATCAGTATTACACAGATCAAACGATTGAAAAAAATAGATTAGATAAATTTCAAACCGAAGAACTTGAATTAATAAAGAAAATTGTTAAGTGCATAGTCTCTGAGACAAACCAATGCCTTAAGAATTGCAGTATGAAATATAGTAAGAAAGAATTAAAACAAGGAGTAATGAATAATGAAACATTCAACAAATAATGAATGCTAGTATTTCAAGGGAGAGAGGTACTTCTGCTAACACCGTATCTAAGCTGTGGGGGACGAGCCCCCTTGATCTGCCAGATGTATATCGGAGAAGTAGAAGCAGGCAGACAACCCTGCAAGGCTAAGTGGCGAAGCCACCCAGTCGCTGCGCTCCTTTAAGTCTTTCGGGTTCGTAGATACAACAACGTTAGGCGAAACTGTCCAAGATCTGAAGGAGAAAAAATATGTCTAAAAACTTTATGTTCATTGGAGTATTTATCACAATTCTTATTTTAATTGCAATAATATTAAGCCTTGTGTTTTATAAAGTAATAATCCCAGTTTGTGAGCGGATTGGAAAATATATTGCGAGAAGAGTACATTCAAAATGGTGGCTTTATATATTTGAGTTCAGTTTTATTAGTATGCTCGTTGCACTAATTTTTGCGACTATTTACTTTACCCCGTTAACTAACGCTAATTCTTGGAAGTTCTTTGTGATATTATTTCTATTTATTATGTTCACTATAGTTGAGACAACTGCCTATATAGATTTTAGAAAAATTAATAAAATTAATAAGAGTGATGGCATTATTGGTTGGTTGATAAGTTTAAAAATATGGGAGACATACATTTTAAATCGGACTTTATTATTTATTGAGCAGTTGGTTAATTCCTATTTTTTAATCGTACCAGTTTTCATATCACTGTTAATAATGACCAAATTAGATTGGAGTAATGAAGATTTTTATTATTCATTATTATTGCTACCTGTGTATACAAATATTTGGGTGTATATTAAAACAAGAAGAAGAAAGTTTATCTTTCAACTTAGTTTTAACGAATATCAAGTTATATTTATGAGAAGATTTATTGTTTACCTTCTAATTATAGGATACACCTTTTTTGAAGCTCATAATAAGTTTATACAAGTTTTAATTGGTAAGAGTAATATGACTTTTGAATATGTTTTTGTATACTCTGCTGCTCTAATTTATATCGCTATTGATAGATTACTAAAAGAAACTGTATCGGATCTTGAGAAATTTAAGAAAGAGAAAAATGATAAGGAAACCAAGATGAGAAAAGAATACGAGGAGAGTATAAAGCAACGAGAGATTACTAGAATGGCTAGGTTACGAAAAAATAAACTTAAGTAGTGCAGGTAAGCATCGCCTAACATTATATCCACGCATCGGAGCCTGACGGCTCCTCGGTCCGCCCGAGGTGATTGGCAGAGGAGCTGGATCAGGGGCCGGACACATCCGCACCGACTAACCGCATCGCGGCCGGCTGCTGGCGCAGCCTTAAGTCGGTGGGACGTCGTGAATACAGAAACGTTATGAGAAATCGGCAAAATATAGGGAGATAGAAAGTATGAAAAATATAGAGTACTACAATATCAAAGGATTTCCCAAAATACATGAATGCAAGAAGATATTTCAAGCAGTTGCAATGCTGGATACTATTTTAATGCCTGATTGGGAATATAGATATTACTCCTTTAATTCATTTTGGGATAATAATGAGCAAATGGCATCCATGCGAAATGGAGAAGGCGATCATTACTTTGCTTTATTTAATAATGATGGACTAATTATCAAGGGGTACGACAGCGACTATAAAGTAAATGTTAAGAGTTTGGAAAGAACAGTGGAGGGCGTTCCTAAAATATTCAATTCGTTTATTAATGAACCTGCGTTTATATTCGAAGAGACTACTTTTTGTATATGGAATAAATCGGATAGTGACACGTGGCAAGCTTGTAATGAATATAAGGACGAGGAATACAAATTGTTACAGATCTTATTGGGTGGCCCTGAATACTATCATTTTTGGGCAACGGAGTATTATGAAACTAATCTAGAGTCATCACTTGTTAGAAGAATATTCGAGATGGAACCAATAGATAAATTTCTGATTAAACACTTAAACAAGGATATCAGATTAAGTGAAATAATAGATGATATTAAAGAAATTGGGTATCCAATAAAGTAAAGTTCGCGAAAGTATTTCTGTGAAGTTCCGACATCTCATAACATGTTATTCACACAGCGTCGCCTGTCGGCTCCTTGGTCTGCCTGAGGTAATTTGAAAAAGTGGATTCAGGCAGACAACCCTTCGAGGCTAAGTGGCGAAGCCACCCAGTCGCATTCGCTCCTTTAAGACTCTCGGGTTCGTAAATACCTAGAACGTTATATGAAACCTACGCAAAGATCTATAAAACCGTATACCTAATCCAAACGGAGGAATGGAATCCTATGTCGTTAACGATAATGAATGAAAACAGTGATGAGCTGAAGAATTATGTTAGGAACAAAATGTTTGAATACAATATGAAACATTTTCCTGATGATTTAAAAGGGAGATATCAAGAACTACATATTTTTCTTAAGGACGAACAAGAGCAAGTTTTTGGTGGAATACTAGGTGAGATTTGTTGGAACTGGCTCGAAATACAATACTTATATGTAGAACCGGAACATAGAAAGTTAGGTTATGGCACAAAACTAATGCATGAGGTTGAGAGAATAGCAAGGGAGAAACAATGTGAATTTATGAAGACGGATACATTAGGTTTTCAAGCTTTAGATTTTTATAAGAAGCAAGGCTTTGAAGTGTATGGCACGATCGAAAATGCAGGTAGACATACACACTATTACTTGAAGAAAACCCTTGATAATTATTGAATGGGTATATCCGAAGAAGGCGTAGGAATCATATAACACAATATTCACGCTCGGTTCATTCGCACCTGGTTTCAGCAGACAACCCTGCGAGGCTAAGTGGCGTAGCCACCCGGCGACATTCGTCGCCTTAAGTCTCTCGGGTTCGTGAATACAAAAAAGTTAGAAGAAATTACCAAATATAAATAATTCAAAACGTAAAATTCGAGGGGGTTTTATTATGGACAGGGGAGATATTTTGTTGGAACGCTACGGGTTAGAACCCGACCTAAAATATAAACAGGAAATTAGGTCGTTACTAATTGAAGAAACAAATAATGATAATCATGAAGAACATGAATACTTAAAAACGCTCTGTATCTTGCTATTTACCTTTGGCTATACCGAGGACACTCTCCTAATTTGGAATGCTAAAAAGAAAGACTTTGATGCTGGTTGCTATATTGATGGAGAATTACTAATTGGCGCCGGACTCTATGAGACTATTAATTATTTACAAGAATTAAATACAAAAAAAGCTAAAGAGATACTAGAATATTTAGAGCCATATAAAACAGATGATGATTATATGACTAGAGCAGAAGTAATTGATTTTTACAATAAATATTACAAGTTAACATAAATGAATGAAGTGAATGTGGGTAAGTCCATGGAGTCGGTAACATCTGCTAGCAATGTATTCCCGCTACGGTCGCTGGCGCTCTCTTGGTCTGCCCGAAGGTAATTCGAGGAAGCGTAATCAGGCAGACAACCCTCCATGGCTAAGTGGCGGAGCCACCCGCGCTGACGCGCTTAAGCCTTTCGGGTTCGTAGATACAGAAACGTTATATGAAATCACAGGTAACTAAATGTTAAACAAATAAAGACTAAACCAGGGGGATCTTTTGTGGGATATATAATGGAGCTTCGAAAGATAGTTGGCACTCGACCGATAATCATGGTTGGTGTAACAATAATAGTAAAAAATACAAAAGGGCATATATTACTTCAGAAGTGAACGGATAGTTTTGACTGGGGGACAATCGGGGGTTCATTGGAACTTGGGGAATCTTTTGAGGAAGCTGCAAGACGTGAATTATTTGAAGAAGCAGGATTAAGTGCTAAGGCATTAAAATTCATTACTAACTTATCTGGACAAGACTTCTATTATAAGTACCCTCATGGAGATGAAGTTTATAATGCATTAGCAGTTTTTGAGGCGATAGGAGTAGAAGGAATACCAACTATCAATGATGATGAAGGACTTGAATTAAGATACTTCTCAATGGATGAACCAATTGAAAACCTAAATTCCAATAGTTATATGATTCTAAAACAATCAGGCTATGTAAGGAATTGGTGAAGGATTGTTCGGCGAAGCCTGTGACATCATATAACAACATATTCACACTTTGTGGCTGACCCCCTTGATCCACCAGAGGTTTTTCGGGGAGATGGATCAGGCGGATAACCCTGGAACCTAACTGCGTCGGGGCCTGCGATGAAGCGCCTTAAGGTTCTCGGGTTCGTGAATACAAGAGACGTTAGCTGAAATCCTCTAAAGGACGTGAAAAACATGAAAACATATAAAGAGTTACTTAATTCTGACAATTCATGGGAAGAAGTGCAAGATTTAATCTCTAAAGCCCAAAATCAAGTCACAGTACTTTCATGTGATAAAGAAGATGGGATTAAAGCTCTTGAACATTTACAAATATCAAATAAGTCATATCTAGGGCAATTGCTTTAGAGACAGGCGGTCTACTCATTGATAATGGTTGGGTAAGAATTTTAGGTGCCGGAAACGATAATATTTCAGGCTCTTTGATTTCCTGGAATGATCCTATTGAAGATCCACTAGTTGTTGCTTACGATTTGATTGGTGGTTTCTTTGCTTTAAGTGCTGAACATGGAACCATTTTATATTTTGCACCGGATACATTAAGTTGGGAAGATCTTGAATTCAAATATTCTGGATTTATTAACTGGATTCTGAATGGGAATAGATTCATTTTATCAGGATTACAGATGGAAAAACTGGATTCAAGATTCTCAAAACATTAAGGGGGATCAGGCATTTTCAGTATTTCCTTATTTATGGACAGTTGAAGGAAAAGATATTGAGAATTCATCAAAGAGAGCTATCAATGTTAAAGAAATATGGGGACTACATTTAGAGATTAGAAAGCAATTGGAAGAAAATTCATAGAAGAGAGAACTTCAGCTAACAACTTATTCACACTGCGGGGCTAGGAATCATACGACATGCTCTTGGAGCACAAGAAAGGATGCTATACAAATGATTCGAGATCCTGAATCTTGGACAGTAAGAATATCTAGTGATTTAGAATTAAATTTTTTGATTTATGTTGCATGTTCTTTTGGTTTGTTTGAATTAGAAACGAGAGATATGAATAACTGGTCAACTGAAAAAATAATGATGGATGAACATGATATTCAAAATCTAAAAGAACAGTGGAATTCGTGTTGGAATCAAAGCATCTTAAAAATGACAAAAACAAAAACGGATATTTTAGGGTTCCCCGACTTTAAAACAATTGAATATCCGGAATTGAGATTGGCATGTAATAGAGTGTGGAATTCATTTATTACTTGGTGGAATATGCCGGTCGGTGGTCAATGTGCAATGTATTATTGGGAAGATAAACCTAACATCTTAAAGTATGTGCAAGATTATGAAAATCAAATAGGAAAACGAATAAAAACTTTTCATTTAAATATTGATTTAATATATACAGGCTTTGATAAGCCTATTGAAGTCAATGACGAGTATATAATAATGCCAGTCAAAAGTGAGTATTTATTAAAACCGGATTGGTGGATCAAAAGATTTAAGGAACGCTATTAGCTTCTCATAGAAGAAGAGTACATCGTATAACAACGTATATACGCTGCTGGCGTTACCCTTGGTTCGCGGGAATTATTAGCAGTGAAGCTAACTCAGCTCACAACCTTGCGAGGCTAAGTCCGTCGGACCCAGTCGCTACGCTCCTTTAAGCCTCTCGGGTTCGTAAATACATGAGACGTTATCGGAAATCAATGTGAAACCAGAGTTACCGTCACGCGACAAACGGAAGAGTAATAAGAATATCCTTATACAAAAGAGGGGGATTAAATGGCCAAATCTTTATCAGAAATGTCACTTGAAGAGTTGTGGGAGCTATTTCCGATTATATTAAAAGAATATAATCCGCAATGGAACGATTGGTATTTACAAGAAGAACAACTGCTTAACAACATAATCTGTGATCCATATATTGAACGAATAAATCACATAGGAAGTACCTCTGTTTCGGGATTACTAGCAAAACCAACGATAGATATTTTGCTTGAAATAACAGAAGACTGCGACTTGAATATTTTAGTGGGGGTATTGGAGAAGAACGGATATATCTTTGAAAAGCAACCACAAAAACCAGCACCTCATATGATGTTTATGAAAGGCTATACAGATAAAGGATTTGCGGAAAAAGTATTTCATCTTCATGTTAGATATAAGGGTGACTGGGATGAACTTTATTTTAGAGATTACCTTAGAGGGCATAAAGATATTGCAGACAAATATGCTCAATTAAAGCTAAGTTTAAAAAACAAATATGAACATGATAGAGATGGGTATACAGAGTCAAAGACAGAATTTGTTAAAAAATATTCTAAAATTGCAAAAGAAAGTGTTTCTAGATTGAATTATGGATAATAAAAGGTCTCAATGACTTGCATTAAATTGGCCTTATTTCAGAAAGAGGTATTTAAATATGCAATCTATCAATTTAATCGAGTTAAACGATGAGAATTTGAAAATTGAAGGCGGATACTGTCTAAGAAGCAAACCAACCAGCAACGGATACATAAACAAGAGTAATTGGTTAGGGGAGCAGATCGAAAGTGGATTGAAATATATGAAATTAATGGAAAACAAAAAACAGGCAGGTTTTATAGAATATACTGCATCAGAATCTTCATCGAGAGTGGTGTATGCTGACAACTATTTAGTTATCCATTGTTTATGGGTCAATATTCCAGGAAAAGGCTATGGGACCATGCTTATAAATAAATGTATTGAAGATGCGGAAAAGCAAAATAAGTATGGAGTTGTAGTGGTAACTAATCAAGATACTTCTTGGACACCTAGCAAAGACATCTTTTTAAAAAATGGATTTTCACTTGTTCAAGAAGCGCCGTATGGATTTGAATTATTAGTGTATAAACTAAATGATGCGCCATCCCCTTTTTTTCCAAATGATTGGGATAAAAGGTTGGAGGATTCAGATGAATTAATTATTTATCGTACGAATCAGTGTCCTTTTGTAGAAATAGCTACTGAAAATGTTATTGAAGGAGCTTCGAAATTAGGAATTCAAGTGAAAATTGTAAATATGGAAAACAGGAAAGAATTAATGAAATTGTCTCCAACTCCTTATGGGATTTTTGGTGTTACTTATAAAGGAGAGTTAGTAACTTTTCATAGAATTACTGTTCATTCAGTAATAAAAAGACTTAAAGCTTTTACAAATCAGGGTACGTTGCTCCCTTAAGCCTCTCGGGTTCGTAGATATAACAACGTTAGGTGAAATAATATGCAAATGGGGCCAAGAGATTGAATTCATTTCATGCTAATGAATTGGAACATGCGATTAAAAAAATAAAGATCAAGAGTTGGCTAGTCCTTATTAATGGTGAACTCGCTTTTGAGTACTACAAGAATAGAAAGATACAAAAGAACCCTCAAAAAATTAATTCATGCACAAAAAGTATTCTCTCCATTCTTATTGGTATTGCAATCGATAAAGGATTTATTAGGAATCTCTCTGAGACAATTGGTGATTATTTTCCAGAATTACTAAGTATACAAGAGGATACGAGAAAGCATAAGATTTCAATTCAACATTTGCTCACAATGTCGGCTGGATTTGATTGGCCAGAGTTTGGAGAGTGGAATTGTTTTGCTCCAATGGTATATAGTCCTGATATAGTTAAGTTTGTAATTGAAAGAGAACTTAGAGATGGTCCAGGGAAAAACATGAATTATAATTCAGGATGCTCGCATATATTAACTGCAATTTTACAAAAATCAACGGGTATGAAGGCTGTGAATTTTGCAAATCTTTACTTGTTTAAGCCCTTAGGGATTACTAACTTTGACTGGGTGGAAGATAGTAAAGGAATTAATCGTGGAGCTGATGGTTTGAGATTGACTCCAATAGACATGGCAAAGGTAGGATCACTTTATTTAGAAGAAGGGAATTGGAAAGCAAAGAACATTGTCTCAGCAGACTGGGTAAAAATATCTACTCAACCTTATTATTTAACCTATGAATCCATTGGGCATTACGCATATCATTGGTGGGTAAGGCAATTAGAGAATAATAAAATGTTTTTCGCTCTTGGGTACGGTGGTCAATATATATGCGTAATTCCAGAACTAAGAATGGTTATAGCTATTACAAGTGAAATTTATGAAGATTCGATAAAACCATTAAGACTTATTGAAAAATTAATCATTAAAAATTAAAACCCACCTACATAAGATGGGTAATTAACAAATTATTTATAAACATCACCACGAGATCCAACCTTTAAGACATGAATGATTAATCGATCGTTTTCTACTGTGTAAATAATCCTATAAGTGCCGACACGTAATCTAAATTCTTCTAAAGTTCCCTTCATCTTCTTAATGTCAAGTTCAGGATGGAAGGGGTTCTCAGATAAAATTTTTAAATGATGTACAATTCGAGTTCGAGTTGACTTGTCGAGTCTTTGCAAGTATTTCAATGCATCTTTATAGAACTCAATTGAGTAGGTCATCGATAACATCCTTAAATTTAATACCTTCACCACGGGTGATCGACTTTTTGGCCTTGGCTATGTCATTAAGATCCTCTTGTGTAGTAGGTTCATCGTCCCATGGAATATTTCTGTAATTTGAGTTAGCTGCCAATTTTTCCAGGAAATCCGCTGCGATAGGAAGGGCATCATCAGGTAATTGTTGAATTAATTTATTTAAATGATCTTTAGAAACTGCCATTCAAGATCAACCCCTAAAAAGACTTTATTAATCATTATAACACGATTCCAAATAATTATTAGAGCACCTTAAAGAAATTGTGAGTAAATTCAAAGAAGTCAGCAACATCCCATAACACAGTATCAACGCTGCGAGCTTTCGCTCTTGGTTCGCAAGGGGCGGGTGTTTGTTTTTTGGCAGATAGAGGCTTTAGTGTTGATGCTATTGATATTTCACCTACTGCAATAGAACTTGCTATCTCCATTGCAAATAAACGTAATCTACGGATTAACTATCTGAGCGACTATTTATTCTTTGGTTCAGTGATAGCTGGTTGGGGATACACGGTTATCGTGCCATAATGGGCAATTCTGCAGGTGGATTTATAGCTTCCGGTATTTTTTCGAAAAACTTAAGTCTTCCATCTGCAATTGTAATGAATGGATCTTGTGCATGGGTGAAATTTGAGGAACAAATATGTGAAAGAGACAGAAGAGCACCTTGGGCCTCGATTAATAAAGGCTTAGTTGAGAAGTTTGATCCGATCCATTCCATACAATTTTTGGAAAATGGATCGATGCTTATTTTACATGGAACAGAAGATACAACTATACCTATAGAGAGTCAGAAATTTTTCATGCAACTGATTGAACAAAACAGTCTAATGAAATCAGTTAAATTCGTTGAGTACACCAAAGTCAATCATCATATCACATTAGGGATGTTGGAAGAAGCAAAGAATTGGTTAAGTAAACTAGAAGATAACACTTTGTGGGGTGAGATTATTGATTGATGTCGTGCATATTGAAGAAGTTCAAGATCTGCTTCTTTACGATTTATCTGAAATAATAGAAGATAGCATTCAAGATGGGCATCGACATATATCCCGATTAATGGAAGAGTATAGGAATGGAGTTAATAGATTTAATCAACCAGATGAGGCTCTTTTTTTAGCTAGAGCAGATGAAAAAATTGTTGGTATCTGCGGATTGAATCGAGATCCATTTGGTGTTGATGTAAAGCGAGTGGGAAGAATCCGAAGGTTATATGTATTAGCGGATTATAGAAGATATGGGATTGGACAATTACTTGTCGAAACCGTCATTTTGAAAGCAAAAGGGAAATTTGAAACCCTAACCTTAAGAACAGATCATCCCATTGCAAGTAGATTTTATGAAGCATTAGGATTTGAAGAGGTAACAGACCTGGTGAATATAACACATATGAAGAGATTGAATTGACAGTACTTCTCTCGGCTATGGATAAAAAAATACACATCATATTAAAAGATCAACAAGTAAATAAGGGCTAAAGACATGTGACTGTTTTTTGGAGGCATACATATTGAAAATTAAACCGACCCCAAAAGTCTTACTTTCCTGGATAGATCGTTATGTGCCAGAAAAAGATTTATTTTTTCTGTCGAAAGAACATCTTAATCATGAAATTGACTTTACAAATGTGTTATTAATGCCAATAGACGAGTTTAATAATCATAGTACATACAGACAAATAAATTATGCCAATAGCTACGAGTATTGGAATATAAAGAACGCCCAATATGTAATCATTGCTGAAAAAGAATGGATAGAAACCTTAACTGAGGAAAAAAAACGAATGATCTTAAATGCACAAGTGCAAAGTGAAAGAGGGCTTGTATTACCTGCTGCATTTGTACATGAGCTAGAAAAAATACCTCCAGGTTACTTGATTAATGAACATGTAATTATTCAGCGTTCTATGTGGGAAAAGCTAGATCAATCATGTAAAGAGCAGTTACTTTAAACAATGGTTTATGAATGGTGGGATAAGGGCGATTGTGAAGAGCCACCAAAGTCGTTACCTAGTTTTCTAAAGCCATTTGTAAATTCTTTTAGCCATTACCAGGGTGCCAATTGTTTAGCAGCAGTCCTGTTTGCTATTTCAAAAGGAAAACAAGAGTGGTTTATTTATGAATGGTTACATCAAAAAACGTTTCTTGAAAAATTGAATCAGTACAATTACAAGGAATTTCTAGGTGAGGGACTAAACGAAGGAGACATTGTGGTTTGGACAGATGATCATGCAGTTATTCAACATGCAGCCTATCATATCGGGGAAGAACTCTTTTTTAATAAGCATGGGCAAACGATGTTTAACCCCTGGAAGATACTTTTGAAAGAGCAGCTTTATCAAGAGTGGGGACATCTAACACTTATGAAGTATAGGCAATCTACTGACACTCTATAGCATCGTATCCACACTGCGAATCGACTTCATCGCATAAAATATGAATATCAAAGAGAGGATGAATAGCTTGCCTTATCCTTTTGATTGTATTACTGAGTTTATGTTTTTTGAAACGGTTATTGAACCTTCTGACGTCATATTAGTACCTGGTAGTAGTCATCCTCAATTAATGGAGAAAGCTGCAGAATTGTACCATCAGGGATTGGCTCCTTATATCCTTCCATCGGGCGGGGCAACTCCAAATGTTCCCTCAACGGAATGGGAGTTTCTTCGCGATGTAGGATTAAGTTTGGGTGTACCAGAAAGTGCAATTTTACTTGAAGATAAAGCGACGAATACATTTGAGAATGCGAGATATTCTTGGCAATCTCTTCAACAACTGAAGATTCACCCCAAAAAAGAAATATTAGTTTGCAAATCCTATTTTGCTAGACGAGCTTTACTTACATACCAAGTTGAATTTCCTTATGAGGTTCAATTCTATGTATGCCCGGTAACAGATAAGACGGGTACCACAAGAGATAACTGGTATTTGGATGAGCAAAAAATAAATTATGTTATGAATGAGCTGACGAAGGTCGGACAATATTTCAAACACCATATCCCTAACTGGGTCAATCGCAAAGAATAGTGTTGCCTTCGTGCAACATCGGATCTAGCCTGCTATATAAAGAAAAAGCCCAATCAATGGGCTTTTTTTGCTGAAATGTGAATCATAAATATCACAGAATAATCAGTTCTTTTGGAGAATGCGTCAGCACTTCGTGGTCGTTTTCTGTGATCAGCACATCATCTTCGATGCGTACACCACCTACATTTGGAACGTAGATACCTGGCTCCATCGTAATTACCATTCCTGGCTGCAAATTTTTGTCTGTGTTCTGGGAAATGAATGGTTCCTCCCACAGATCCAATCCGATTCCATGACCAGCTCCGTTCCCACCGTAAGCTCCATATCCTTTGTCTGCAATATAATTACGCGAAATAGCGTCTAATTCCTTCCCATGTATGCCAGGCTTCATGCCAGCAATGGATTGAAGCTGGGCTGTCAATACGATGTCATAGATGTGGCGCATTTCGTCTGAGGGTGTACCTACGGCAATCGTACGTGTCAGATCGGAACGATATCCTTCGTAAACAGCGCCAAAATCAAGCGTGACCATTTCTCCTTTTTCAATTATCTTATTCGTGGCTACCCCGTGAGGAAGTGCAGAACGAAGTCCTGAAGCTACAATGGTGTTAAAAGATGAGCTGCTCGCACCAAGCTGACGCATATGTGCCTCGAGTGCATTGGACACTTCAAGCTCGGTCACACCCGGGCGAATAAAGCCGAGTATATGTTGGAAGGCTGCATCGGCGATTCGAGCCGCAGCTCGCAGCAACTCGATTTCATGCGGTGTCTTGATCATGCGGAATGTTTCAATTACACCGCAAGTAGGCACCATTTCCACTTGAACCACTTCTTTATATCGGGAAAATATGCCGCAGGTCATATGCTCCTGCTCAAAACCAAGCTTAGTTATGCCCATCCGCTTTGCCGCTTTTGCAACTTCGCTATAGATCGCAGCCTTGTTTTGCAGCTCAATGATTTCATAACCCTTGGTTTGAATGCGCACTTGTTCGACATACCGATAATCGGTAAGAAACACAGCCTCGTTGGCGGAAATCAGGGCGACTCCGGCAGTTCCGGTAAACCCTGTAAAATAGAGCCTGTTTTGTGGATTTGTAATCAGGAGGCCATCCACTCCTAGTTGCGGGAATTCTTCTCGTAATTGATGCATTTTATCCATGAGCCGTACTCCTTTCTTAGACTTCTAGGGTCAGAAGTTCTTTCGGGAAGGTGGTGAGTACCTCGACGCCGTCTTGGGTCACTAGGACATCATCTTCGATGCGTACGCCAGCTAAATTCGGGTTATAAATGCCGGGCTCGATGGTGAAGACCATTCCCTCTACTAATTCGCCTTGCGCTTTACTGTGAACGGAAGGGTACTCGTGGATTTCCAGCCCGATGCCGTGGCCGACCCGGTTAATGAAATATTGGCCGTAACCCTTGTTCGCAATGACTTCGCGAGCAGCGAGATCGACACTTGCGATGGAAGCGTGAGGACGAACTGCTTCAATTGCGCGCAGATTGGCTTGGAGAACAGTATCATAGATGTCTTTCAGCTCATCGCTTAATTCTCCAATGGCAAAGGTTCGAGTCAGGTCAGACGCATAGCCGTCTACGAATACCCCTGCATCAATAAGCAGCATTTCACCAGCCTTGATTTTTCGCTGCCCAGGGTCGCCATGCGGCAATCCCGCTCTTTTTCCAGCTAGAACAATGGTTGAAAAAGAAGTCGCTTGAGCACCCAGTTTCTTCATCTGGAATTCCAGCTCTGCCACAATATCCATTTCAGTTAAGCCTAATGTAATTTTAGGGAGCGTTAGGCGCAAAGATTCTTCCATAACCCAGATTGCCTTCTTAATTGTCACGATCTCATCTGCACTTTTTCTCATACGCAAGTGACGAAGCAATTCTTCGAGATCCACGATCTCTTGGGCTTGAGCAGCTCGTGCAACAGCTTCATAGCTGTTGGCCGTAAGATGGTTTTTTTCCAAACCAATACGCGAAATGGAGGATGGCAATAGACGCTGCAGCACCTCGTAAGCGTTTTCAGAATCATCATGGGAGTAAATTTTAGTGACACTGGACACAGCTTGTGCCTTGTCGCTGTCAAGAAGCGGGACGAACAGGAACGGTTCTGCTCCCTTAATCAAGACAAGACTCATAAATCGTTCGTGCGGGTCCGTAAGGAAACCGGTCAAATAGTACACATTTTTGGGATGTGTGATCAATAACGCATCCATGTTTTCCCGCTCCATATACGTATACAGCTTTTCAATTCTCGTCTTCATCCAATCACCCATTCTATCGTTATTTTCGGAACAACAAGGCATACTTCCATTCATGGAAACGTGGTTAGCTTTTAAAAATAACCGGGGTTAAGACAGAGAGAACCTGTGCTTCTTCATCAACGGAAGGATTGTACAAGGTATGAACAAGAGTGGAAGGAAAGTGGATCGTGTCTCCTTTTTGCAAAACATACTCTTCTTCGTCAACGTTGATCATCACGGTTCCCTCGAGAACGTAGTAAAATTCCTCTCCGGCGTGGTTGAATGCAACGCTCTTTGTTTGACTAGGTGGCAAAATATTTAAGAGCGGTTCCATCGCCCTATCAGGAAAATCTCCCCCTAATCGGACATAGATCATAGGGGAACCTTCGATTCGAGTTTGCTTTCGCTCCTCGACGGGAGTATGGTATTTGTTATTTTTCTGTGATTCGAAGAAATAAGTAATTGGCACGTTTAGGCTCTGAGCAATTTTCTGCAAGGAAGTAATCGCAAGTGAACTGTTGCTTCTTTCGACTTGGGACAAAAAACTGATGGAGAATCCTGATTTGTCACTCAAGTCCTTTAGCGTCATATTTTGCTCTAAACGAAGGGCACGAATTTTTTCATAAATGCTTTCCAAACAATCACCTCCTAGCGTAGAAAATTTTGGGAATTATTGTATTATGAAAATAGATTACTGTAATGCTAAAATTTTTGCAAGAATTATTTTTACAGGATTTGGTATGTGATTTATAATAGGATTTATAATAGATGGAAGGGAGTAATCGTATGAGTTTTTTTTGGGAAAACACAATAGCTCTATTCATTGTACCTGCTCTTATTATTCTTTTTTTTGTTAGTCTATTTTTGTTTATTAAAAGAAGAGTCAACAACAATAGACAGACAAAGTCTTCATTAGTAAGAATAGAAGAAAAGTTAGATTTAATCCTACAGAAATTAGAAAATGAAAAAAATACTCCTTAGATAATTGTATAATTAACCCAATCCCCTGAAATGCCACCCATTTTATCAAAGAAACGTTGAGCTCGTTTATTATCAGTAGCCGTTATCCAAGACATATGGGCATAATCATGATTCTGCGTGTAACTTCGGCCTAGGTTTTTGATAAAAACCAACTATATATTCATACATTAACTCGGTTAAACTGTTTAGATCATCAGGTGCAGCATTTCTTATGACAAGTGACATTTTAAACTCCCCCATTATCAATATTGTATAATAATACTATTTTATGAATAAATATTAAACTTATCAAGATGGGTGCACGACGTTATCGAAAATTACCTGTTAAAATTAATAGAAGGGGACATATCAATGAAAAAATACTATTATGAAGAGCATGAAAAAACCTATCAGGAAATAAAGAGAGACAACTTACTTGCTTGGGATCAATATCATGATCCAGTGCAATATAATTTTGATCATTTCATGATGAAACCGTTCTTAGAAAGAGCATTAGAGTTTATCCATGTTACTTCCAAAGCGTCTAGTGTGTTTGAATACGGATGTGGAACTGGCGCGGGCGCCTGTTTTATGACTGAAAGAGGATTTCATGTAGATGCAATTGATATTTCACCGACTGCAATAGAACTTGCGAAGTCTATAGCAATAGAACGTAATCTGAAGATAAACTACAGCAACCAGGATTTATTAGAAATGTCACGACTACATAAAGAATATGATCTTATATTAGATAACTACTGTTTACAAAGTATCGTAACTGATAGCGACAGGTCAAAACTTTACTCCATTATAAAGTCGGGCTTGAAGAGCTCTGGTTACTACATTATCGCAACGGCCATGTTTAATGAAGTACGTTCCTATGGTGCGGATAGTTACTATTGTGGAGATTCAGGAATTGTATATGAACGAACTCCATCACCTGACCAATACAACGAAGCAATTAGGATTAATAATGAATGGTGGATACCTAAGAGAAGACATTTAACGAAAGATCAACTCAGGGAAGAGATAACGAATAATGGATTTTCGATTCTATTTCAAGAGGATGGCAATTTAGTTTGTATGAAAAAGTAACTAATTACGTGGAACTTCAAAAACATTCGCTGGAGGTGTGTATGCTTGGCAACCCGCGCTACTCAGGTGAGTACAGCGGGTTGTTTTTGGTAAAAAGACAAAAAAAATTCAGTAATTATTATTGCCGTAAAATAAAATTTCAAAAACCATTGACCATTTTGAAATTTTTCGTTACTATGAGAATGTAAGCGGATTAAAAAACGCAAACGACGTGATAGGGGGGAAGGCAATGGATGAGTATCTGGCGGGGCTGACAACAGAAAAGGTTAACGAATCGACACTAAAGATAGATGAAAGTACAACTGAACAGATGTTACATCTAATGAACCAACAAGACGCGTTAGTTCCTATTGCCGTAGGTGCAGAAATACCGCAGATTACAAAAGCGGTGGATATTCTGTATCAAGCTTTGAAAAATGGTGGTAGAATGTTCTACGTGGGAGCTGGATCTTCTGGCAGACTTGGTGTGTTAGACGCATCAGAGTGTCCTCCTACTTATGGTACAGATCCTGAGATGGTTCAGGGACATATCGCAGGAGGCGATGTAGCACTGAGAACTGCTGTTGAGGGTTATGAAGACAACGCAGAGGAGGGGATAGCACTCATTGAGCGATGTGGAGTAACTGCTAAAGATGTGGTTGTTGGCATCACGGCTAGTGGAAGTGCACAATTCGTTATTGCTGCATTGAAGAAGGCACAGGAAATTGGGGCTGCTACGATTAGCGTAGTGAATAACAAAAATTCCAAATTGATTCCAGTTAGCGATGTGTGTATTTCACCTATTGTTGGCCCGGAAGTGATTATGGGATCTACTCGATTGAAAGCTGGAACAGCGCAGAAGCTTGTTCTAAACATGCTCACGACTTGCACGATGGTAAAACTCGGAAAGACGTATAACAACTTGATGGTTGATTTGAAGGCAAGTAATATCAAGTTGAGAGATCGTTCTGTACGAATAATTAGGGAAGCTACAGGGGTAAATCAAGAAACTGCCAGTACGTATTTAGAGAGCGCTTCCATGAGCTGCAAATTAGCAATCATGATGATTAAAACCGGCTTGGATGCGGTAGAGGCAGAAAAGTTATTGAATGAGAGTGAAGGTAGTTTAAAAACGGCCATTCGCAGCTTCAGCAAAGTTGTATAAATTTTATTAGGGAGGTTTTTTCAAATGAAAAGAAAAATGCGTCTTATTACTTCCGTATTAGCATTAACAATGGCAACTTCCGCACTTACAGCTTGTGGTAGCGACACGAAAAAAGATGCTGCTAACACTCCAGCTCCAGGCAAAACAGCTGATGCTGGTGCAAAAGACACAATTACTGCACTTTTACCTCCAGTTTCTCCAAACTTCCAAAAGACTTTTGATCAAATTTCAAAAGAATTCACTGAAAAGTACCCGAACTTGACTTTGAAAATCGAACCAGCTAGCTGGGAAGATGTGAAGCAAAAATTGGATACACAAGTAAATGCAGGAAGCCCTCCAGACATCGCGTTCGGTGGATCTGAGACAATTCCGAAGTATTTACAACAGGGTCTTCTTATGGATATCTCTGATGTAATTACACCTGAGATGTCAGGTGATTATGATAAAACGCCGCTTGAGTACATGAAGAAAGGTAATGCGCTTTACGGCTTACCAGCTTACATGGAAGTTCACGCACTTGGCGGTAACAAAGAGTTCTTAGAAAAAGCAGGAATCGATTGGAAGAAAATTCAACAAAACGGTTGGACTTACGACGAATTCCGTGAAGCAATCAAAAAAGGTGTAGTTAAAGAAGGCGACAAAACACGTTATGGTTTCGTATTCGCGACTAAAGGTGTAGCTGCAATTGACTACTTGGCAATCATGGCGAAAAATGCTGGTATGCCGCACAAATTTACGAAAGATATGAAATATGCTTACACAAGCAAAAACTACCTTGGACTTTTGAAAGATCTTCGTCAATTGATCGATGACGGTTCGATGCCGAAAGAGCTTAGTTCCGTTGACGCTGGTAAGCGTTGGAACATGCTTTTGACAGGTCAAACGATGGTTACAGGTAAAGGTCTTGCTGTATTTGAAAACTCTGCAAAAACAAATAATGCGAAAATCAAAGCTAATGATGGCAGTGCTGTAAAAGACAGTATTCCATTAGATTACATCGTATTGCCAGCTCCAACATTCCAAGGTGCTAAAGCTTCTTCTTCAACTGTAGTTGATGGCTACTTAACATTCCGTGGTAAAAAAGATCCAACTGCTGAGCACAAAGCAAACGTAATGAAAGCTGCTTACTTCCTTTCAAGCGGTAAAGTTGCTGCAACAACAAACAACGACTTATTCGCTGCACAGATCACGCAAAGTGGTAAAAAAGAAGCTGCTAACATGAAGGTCGACAGAAACCCAGATAATATTGCTGCTGTAGAGAATATGCTTAAAAATGCAACTCCAGCTCGTTCTGATATTCCAACTGAGCTAGAAGCTAAAGCAATCAAATTGGAAACAGAAGTTATCATTCCTAAATTACAAGCTGTACTTGCAGGCGAATTGAAGCCAGAAGCAATGTATGAAGCTGTGAAGGCTGCTGCGATCCAAACGTTTGGCGCTGACGGTGTTGTAAAAGACTAATTAAAAGAAGATTTCACTTTCGGATAGTCGTGCATTACTTCTTGCGACTATCCGAAAATTTTATAAACCAAGTTTCTGAAACGGGGTTGACATGATGGCTAATATCGCAAAACCGATGAAAAAAAGAAGGTTCAATGAAGAAGGTGTCTGGGGATATGTGTTCATTGCGGTCGCTTTGATCGCTTTTGCGATGTTCACTGCATACCCAGTTATCAAAGCAATTATTATTAGTTTTCAAGACTTTAAGCCACTAGGCTCTACTTTTATTGGATTTGATAATTATGTGGCAACACTTAAAGACGAATTGTTCTGGAAGTCATTGAAAAACACTGTTGTATATACAATTGCAACTGTACCTGTTAACTTATTGCTTTCCATGGGAATTGCAATTTTGATTTTACCACTTAAGAAGAAGACACAGTCTTTCTTTAAAGGGGTATATTATTTACCGGTAGTTGCATCAGGTGTTGCTTTGTCTGTTGTATGGTTATGGATCTATGATCCAATGTCTGGCGGTATTTTGAACCAATTACTGAGTTTCTTCGGAGTTGAAAACAAGAACTGGCTCGGTACAAGCAGCAACGCGATGTTCTCCTTGGTTCTGATGTCCTGGCTGTCCAGTCACGGAACAAGTATTATTATTTATCTTGCTGGTTTATTGGGTATTGATGAGACTTACTACGAGGCTGCTGAGCTTGATGGAGCGAACTTCTTCCAAAGATTGTGGCACATCGTTGTGCCAAGCCTAAAACCTGCAACATTATTCTTGTTGGTAACAGGTGTAATCGGTTCCTTCCAAGTGTTCCAGAATGCTTTCCTTATGACCGGTGGTGGACCGGATAATGCGACTACGATGGTGGGTCTACTTATCTTCAATAATGCGTTCACATTTATGGATTTCGGTAAAGCTTCAGCACAATCTTTGATTCTAGCATTAATTATTGCTCTTATTTCATTAATTCAATTTAAATACGCGGGTAAAGACGTCGAGTATTAAGAGAGGGGGATACAAAAATGGCATTGTACAGTAACCATACGGGAAATCCCAAAAAGAAATATATTAGAAACGCAATCATTTTTACAATCCTTCTACTTTTTGCTTTGGCGACGATATTCCCAATTTATTTCATGGTCATTTCATCTTTTTCTGACCCAGTCGAGGCAGGAGCAGTTACTTACTCTATTCTACCAAGCAAATTTACTTTTGCATCCTTTAAGTTCTTCTTCGATTACAGTGAGTATTCCTACAGATGGATTTTGAACTCCCTCATTGTAGCAGGCTCGATTACGCTTTCTAATGTTATTTTTGCTAGTATGGCAGGATTCGCATTTTCGAAGCTTCGTTTTAAAGGTAGAGGCATTTTGTTTGGTGTTCTACTCGTATCGATGATGATTCCTTACCAAGTAACGCAAGTTCCTTTATACGTTATGATGGTGAATATCTTTAATTTGCAAAATACGTATACAGCCTTAATCGTACCTGGTATTGTGACCGTCTATAATATTTTCCTAGCTAAACAATTTATGAGCAGTATCCCAACTGAAGTTTTGGAAAGTGCCAAAATCGAGGGATGCAGCCAGTTCCGAATTTACACAAAAATTGTCTTACCTTTGTCTAAAACGGTATTAGCCGTTATGGCGATTCTTACGTTCATGGATAGCTGGAATACATTCTTCTGGCCGTTACTTGTAACGAATTCAATGGAAATGCAAACGATCCAAGTTGGACTTAAAAACTTCCGTTTTGCAAATACAACGTTTATTTCACCGATGATGGCTGGCGCGACGATCTCTGCACTGCCGATGTTTATTCTATTCTTTAGCTTGCAAAAGTACTTCCTTGAGGGTGTAACAGTAGGCGCTGTGAAAGGTTAATACATTTCATTCACTGCACTTACGCTAGCTTTAATTCGATTCCTGAATGGTTGGAGGTATCGCATCATCATGATCATCCCTTGGGATAAGCAGTATACACAAGCGGTCATTTCACTTTGGAACGACGAAGCCGTAAAAGATGGATATAAGGAGCTTTCGGAGGAAAGCTTTGAACATATTTTTGTTTCGAATCCTCACTTTGATCGTCATAATACGTTTCTATTATTGGATAACGAGCAGGTCAAAGGGTTCGCTTGTGGGTGTACAGGAGATGATCTGCCCCTTGGAGATGTCGCAGGGTACATCACTTGTATCATATTAGCTCAAGATTTTGTCACCGATGAGAACTACACCATGATGCTCAAGGCATTGGAGCAAAGGTTTAAACAATTAAACAAAAGGCAAGCGGACATCTTATTTTTCAATCCGATGCTGCTGCCTTGGTACATCCCGGACACACCCGGACATGAGCATAACAATGCGCCTGGTGTGCCGGTAACAAGTCGATTCTATGCATTCTTGCTTGGTCAGGGATATGTAGAGCGGACAAAACAAAGTGCGATGTATTTGAATCTGACCGGTTTCACTATTCCTGAAGATGTAAGATCAAAAGAGGAACGAGCACAAGCTGACGGTTATACTGTCAGCTTGTTCGATCCATCGCAGCACGCCGGCGTGCAAGAAATGTTAGCTGGATTTGATAACCCCTTATGGCACAAAGAAATCGGACAATCGACTGCAAACGGCGTTCCTGTCGTCATTGCAGCTCATGATAACAAGGTTGTTGGTTTTGCAGGGCCTGTTATCCGTCAGGAGACTGGTCGGGGTTATTTTGCAGGGATTGGTGTTCATCCAGATCATGAAGGTCATGGTCTAGGCACACTGTTATTCTTTAATTTGTGTGAAGCATTTCAAAATGTTGGCGCAAATTATATGTCTTTATATACAGGAATCTCTAACCCAGCAATTCGCATTTATGAGAAGGCTGGGTTTAAGGTAGTTAAACAATTCGCGATCATGAGAAGGGAGCTTGAACAATGAGTAGGGAAAAGTTAACGATTCTAGCAATCGGTGGTCATGTGGGGGATATGGAACTTACGGCAGGTGGCGTCTTAGCGAGCCATTCTTTAATGGGTGATCATATTGTGACACTGGCGCTAACAGCGGGTGAACGCGGTGTACCAGCAGGCCAAGATATGGCAGAATACCGTGCGCAGAAGGTCAATGAGGCGAAAGCATTCGCTGACATGCTCGGCGGTGAATCGATTGTGTTTGAAATCCCTGACGGTGAGCTTGCGGATAGCGAAGAAATGCGATATCGGGTGTGTGATGTGATTCGTCAGGTGCGTCCGAACATCATTATCACACATTTTAAAAATAGCATGCACAAGGATCATATGACGACTCATCGCATTGTAAACGATGCACGCTTCTTTGCAGGTCTAGGATCGTTTGCACGTGAGCTTCCTGCTCATTTTGCATCCAAGCTGTACTATGCAGAGAACTGGGAAGATGCGGTTGACTACCGTCCTTATGTGTACGTTGATTTCTCTCAAGAAGCGTATGATCTATGGCTAAAAGCATTGTCTTTACATTGGTTCGTAACCGGCAGCAAATCGTTCCCTTATTTGGAGTACTATAAGCATCTGGCCAGAGTTCGCGGGATCGAAGCTCGTAAGCAGTATGCCGAGACATTTATGGTTCCAGAAGAAACGATGCGCTTGCGGAATTCGGAACTATGATCATGTATGTAGCAGGGTTAGATGGCGGTGGCACAAAGACAGCTGTGCATGTAATGGATGCAGATGGTCTTGTGGTTCATACTTTTACATCGGGTGCGATTAATTATAATGGTCAAGATGAAGCGAGTGTAAATGCGAGCTTGCAGTTTATATTCCAGACGATAGCTGAGGTATGCGGAGGACTTGAGCACTGTGCGCAGGTTTGCATCGGTGCAGCAGGAGTCAGTAATCCAACTGTAATTACCCGTTTAGAAGCAAGTGTTAGGGAATGTGGCTATCAAGGCGAACTTCTCATAACTGGCGACCAAGAAACAGCCTTGTGCGGTGCACACGAACGTGAATACGGGATGATCGTCATTGCAGGTACAGGTTCGATTTGCTACGGGAAGAATGAAGTTGGACTGACTTGTCGTGCAGGCGGTTATGGCCACCTCATCGATGATGAAGGCAGTGGATACAGCATTGGACGGGACCTGCTTTCACTGCTCGTACGGACGAATGATGGAAGAACGGCTGCCTCGGTCGTTCCACAAATGATCTATGAACAACTTCAAATGGAGTCCGTTCAGCAGATTATCAAGTTTGTATATGATAAAAGTACGAACAAGAAAGACATTGCTGCACTTGCGCCTATTTTAACACGTGCTTGCGATCAAGGGGATGAAGCGGCTCTAGCAATTGCAGAGAAAAGTGCGCAGTCCTTGTTCGAACTGATCGTACCAGTCGCAGAAAAGCTGAGCTTGCAGCAAGGCAGTCTTGGCATGGCAGGAAGTGTATTGCTTCATAATACGTATGTACAGGCCGCGTTTAGGGACAAGTTGAAACGAGCTTATCCAAATATGACATGCATACCTGCGCGAAAAGACGCAGCCAGCGGTGCAGCTCTTATGGCTTTAAACCGTTTGCGTAAGTAAAATGAGAAGATGACCCTTTTATTTTATAGAGGGTCATCTTTTTTTGCAGGATTTTTATTTTTTATTGTCGAAATGGAACATTAAGTGAAAAAGGATACAAAACCACTATGAACAGTTTGGATAACAAGGAGGATTAAGGATGAGTAAGATTCAATTTTCCGTTCAGGTATTGTTGGTTTCCGATCTAGAGCGTTCGAAGCGGTTTTATGAGCATGTATTAGGCTGTGAAGTAACGGATTGGTGGGCAGTTAGAGATGATTTTGCACTAGGCTTTAAACTTATGCAAGCGTTTTCTATCGAGGATGTTAGACCGAATAAAGCGGGTAAGGGGCAAGTTGTTCCATGGAATACATATGCTTATGTAGATACGCATGTTGAATTGGATGCTTTATTTCATGAATTGCAGACGAAAGGTGCTGAATTTGTGCAGCAGCCTGTCGTGGAAGAGCAAGGATGGGGAGCTTGGAAGGAATTTGCGATTCAAGATCCTGATGGTTATGTAATCGCATTCGGGTCAGGGAAGAGAAATTAATTTGGGCATGTTCGCAATTACGAAAAGTTTCATGTATACTTCTTATTAGTGTCAAAACTGGATTAATTAGCAAATTATAGCATATAACAAGTGTTTGCGCGCAAAAGACTAGTTAGATGATTACATGTATTCGAATTGAAACTTTCAGGAATTGGATGGGTGCTATGCGAAATAATTTTGAACAACTCAATGAGCCTTTGCTTACCCTTGTGTATACGTTGATTACGGGCTATAAAGGTCAAGTCAACCTACCAAAATCAAAAATTACAGAATTCATCGAGCACTTCAAGCAAGGTAAAAACTATGTGACAACAAGTTACGATGAAACGTATGGGCTTAATCCGAGCCATATCGCAGATTTCCGTGTTGTTGGTCTGTATCAAAAAGAAGTCAGCTTGTATATGACGGATGAGGAAAAAGCCAAGGCTCGTATCAAGCCAGCCCAACCTGAGGAAACAGAGGGCGACGATAAGCTGCTAGCGGCGTATAACAACAAGTCTGCCTTTTACAAGATCGATTGTAAGTGTGGGGCGATTTACACCGTTCAACTCTCTGCTTTTACGAATACAGGAAAATGTAATAAATGCAAGGAAACGCTATATGTGGATCGGGCAAGAGGGAAGATCGATACGTATAAGGGCCAAGGCTGGCTAATGACGAACAAGTATGTTGTAGATACACAATTTAATCGTTAATTTCTTTAAAAATAAGGGACGAAGTAGTTCATACCTAGTGTGAGCGGCAGAGTCGCTATTTTTTTTGTGAATAAAAGGAAAAGCCTTGAATTTCAAGGCTTTTCTAAGTGGAAATAATTTATTTGTATTCACCTGATAAATAACGATAGAATGGCTCATCCACCCAGAAGGTGTAGGAATCAACCTGAGATTTAGGGGAGATTTTTTTCAAACCTGCTGTTACAGCAGCAGCTTGTTTCTCTTGTGAGAATGATTGTGCGTAGTAATGCCCCTTCGAAATTTTGTTGTTCGCAATGACTTGGTAGTCCTGCTGTTTGGTTAGGGAATAATATAGGGGCTGCCACCATGATGCAGCGATTAGGCCTTTTTGATTTTCTTCATTCTTTTTCGCATAGGAAGCAATTACGTTCTGGAACTTATCTTTTTGTTCAACTGTATCAAATTCAAAGGCGATGTCATATTCTTTCGCGTAAGCGATGTAATTGCCGTTCTCAATTTGTACCACTTGATAATCATCAGATTGTGTAGGCTCGCCCCACTCTTTTAAATAAATAAAGGCAGATGTCTTCGGCTCAAGTTGAACTTTGGCATTGATGTTCTCACTGCGTAAAAGTCCCACTAATTGAATCGCATGGGTGATGTCAGAATGGCCATATGTTAGCGAGAGCTTTGGATTGAAATTAGCATTATAACGCGCATCTTTAAGGTTGTAGCCCGTTACTAAATTTTGCTTAAGAGCCGTATCGAAAATGGTACGAAGCTCAGGTGCAGATATAAGATCTTCGGTTTTGTAAGCTTCATATACATGTTTGAAAATGTCTTTATCAAACACATTGCCAATATCGTGCTTGTAGTTGCCGTTGAATGTTAAGATTTTGCCAAGCAGCACAGCGGTAAAATCAGATGAAGCTTGCGCTTCAGGATTGAATGTATCGTAAAGATCACTAGGGATCAGCCCTGTGTCCACTGCGGCGGCAACTTCTTGTGCGGCTTGTTTGGTAAACAGGTTCGTTTGATCATAATCGATATGTAACTTTTTCAGTGCAGCGCGAACTTTAACTTCCGGATAGGTATAAGCGAGTTCCTTGAGATTGGAAGCTTTTAGCGCAATGAAAGTTGCGTCAAGCTGTGTAAGAGACTCCGTAGCTTCCAATGTGGTTCTTGTTAGGATTCCATGTTGATATAAAGCGTTAGCGGCCTTATAATAGGGGCTATCTTTTTGAATATCGGTAAAAGGATTGGCTTTATCTTGAAGCTCCAATTGCAGGATACGGCTAACGGCATTCACAAACTCGCCTCTTGTAGCTGCTTCTGAAAGCGTAAGCCCATATTGATCTTGTACATATTGTTTATACTCATTAGCAAGCGTTAGCTGTGCCGTTGTAGACGGCTGTGTGGATGTAATAGCAGCTTGAGCTGGTAACGCATAGAGCGGCGCTGCAGTGAGAATAAGACTGGATAGGACAAGTGTCTTGAGAGGTTTGTGCAAATTTCGTTTGAATAATTTCATGAGTAAGGCACCTCCGTAATTTTGTAAATTCTGTTAATCCATATAAGAATACTTGGATTTTTTTGTTAAGAAGGATATTATCACCCCCTCATTGAGGTGTCAATTTATTTTTTATAATTTTGCAAAAACAATAACGAAGTAAATTCTATATGTGGGACTGGAGGCGTCTTATGTTAGAGCGATTATGGCGAAGAAAAAAGTTAGTCTACTCGCTAATTGTCGTACTGATCTTGGTTGTAGGCGTGCAATTCATCTATTTGCCTTATCAGATACGGACGGTGAATCCTGCAGAATCGGTGAGTAAGCGCGTGAAGGTTCCAGGTAGTGAGGGAGTGGAGAAAGGGGATTTCTTATTCACTTCGGTATTATCGATTACGAAGCCTAATCCATTGATGTATCTGTATTATAAGTTGCAAAAATATGCGGAGTTCGAACCAATCGAGAAGGTAATGGCTAATATTACGAATCTAACTGCCTATAATCAGCTGCTTGATTGGATGCGAGATGATTCGGAGCAAAATGCGATTATTGCAGCGTATCGTTACTTACAAAAACCGATTCAAATTGTGCCGCAAGGCGTCATTGTTCAATCCATCCCTAAGGAATCAAAAAGCTACGGAAAGCTGCAGGAAGGCGACATTATCATCGCGTTAGATGGAGAGGATGTACGTACCGCGGATGATTTAAAGCGGTTATTTGCAGGGAAGAAGGAGGGGGACCTCTGCAAAGTAAAGGTGACTCGTGGAAAAGAGAAATTGGATATGAGCCTGCCTTTGATGAGTTATACATCAAGTGATCAAACGAAGAAGATTGGGTTATATTTTTACTTTGATGAAGTAAAGAGTTCAACACCTACAGAGAAAATCGAGTTTAATTTCGGCGATATTGGCGGACCTTCTGCGGGACTGATGCTGTCACTGGATATTGTATCTAAGCTAGAGCATAAAGATTACACAAGAGGCTATAAGGTCGCTGGAACAGGTACGATGGATGAAGAAGGAAAGGTCGGTCAGATCGGTGGGATTAAGCTGAAGATCGTGGGAGCAAGTCAGGAGGGGGCGCAATATTTCCTTGTACCGAAAGACGTGAACCCATCGGATCAGAATGAAAAAGACGCGAGGGCGATGATCGCTGAAATTGGCTCTACGATGAAGCTTGTTCCTGTTGCTACGTTGAAAGAGGCAACAGACTTCTTGCTTCAATTGCCGGTGAAACCCTAATAAAAATTAAAAACTCCACAACTTCCTCATACGAGGGGGTGTGGAGTTTTGTTGTGTACGGAAATATTTTTATTTATCACATAAACGCAGTGCGCTGTGACGCGTTGGGCCTACATATTCGTTCAAAGCAAAGGAGTTACGGATTGCTGCTGTTACGAATTCTTTTGCTTGGCGTACGGATTCCAAGACGGAGAGTCCTTTGGCAAGATTAGCTGCGATAGCTGCTGAGTATGTGCAACCTGCGCCGTGAGTGAAGTTGGTATCAACGCGCTTTTCGATGAATAGCTCGAATGTTTCACCGTCATAGAGTACATCGACTGCACGATCATCATTTGGCAGCTTGCCGCCTTTAACAAGGACGTATTTCGCGCCTTTTGCATGAATCAGCTTAGCCGCTTCTTGCATGTCTTCCACGCTTTGAATAGGGCCGTGACCGCTTAGCTGCCAAGCTTCGAACAAGTTCGGAGTTACGATCGTTGCTCGTGGTACAAGTTGATCGCGCAAGCTTTCATTCGTCTCAGGGTGCAGCGCTTGGTCTGCGCCTTTACATACCATAACCGGGTCAACGACAACGTTCGTAAGATTATGCTTATCAATGTATTGCGCAACAAGTTCGATCACTTCGCTAGAGCCGAGCATACCTGTTTTTAGTGCATCTACGCCAATACCCTTTACTACAGTCTCAAGCTGCGCTTCTAGTGTGCTGACTGCAATTGGGAACACATTATGGAACCAACCGTTATTCGGGTCTTGTGCTACGATGACCGTAAGTGCAGTCATCCCGAAAACATCGTGCTCCTGAAAAGTTTTAAGATCGGCTTGAATTCCTGCGCCGCCGCTCGTGTCGGATCCGGCAATTGTTAACGCTTTATACATGTGGGTTCCTCCAATATCGATGATCGAATCGATTATATTCATTAGTGTTTGATTACTGATACGATTATACCCAATTCTGGGGACGGGAACCAAGTATATTTTTATAAAATAAAATTTCATTTAATCAAAATTTAATTGAAATTAAATTTCATAAACGATACAATGAGAATAGCCCTGAAAGCGATAACAGAACAGGGGTAAAAGATGGAAATATCGTAAGTCGCAATAATAAATATGAAATTACAACTGGAGGCTAGAGCATGGTTGAAGTATTAACAGGTGCGGATCAATTGGCTAGCTTTGAAGAGAAATTTTTAGCAGGTAAACGTGTAGGGTTACTTACAAATCCAACGGGAATAAATCGTCATTTTCAATCAACCGTTTCGGTTTGTGCCAATTTAAAATCTGCCAAACTAGCAGCTCTGTTCGCATGCGAACACGGTATTCGTGGAGAGCGACAAGCAGGTGTGTTGTTTGAGGATGAATTTGATAGCGAACTGCAAGTTCCGGTATTTAGCTTATATGGAGAGCATAAAAAACCAACCGCTGCAATGATGGATGCAATTGATGTTCTCGTGTTTGATATTCAAGATTTAGGTATCCGATTCTACACCTATCTTTCTACGTTAATTTATGCAATGGAAGCTTGTGCAAAGCATGGGAAGCACCTTGTCGTATTGGATCGCCCGAATCCGCTTGGTGGGCTTAATTTTGAAGGTGGGATGCTGGAATCTGGCTTTGAATCGATTGTTGGTGCATGGCAAATTCCCATTCGATCCGGTCTTACGATTGGAGAAATGGCTCAATATATTAACAGTCAAATGAATCCTAGCTGTGATCTGAGCGTTGTTCCACTGCAAAATTGGACAAGAGATATGGAGTATACTGCAACGGGGTTACCTTGGATGCTGCCATCACCGAACATGCCGACCATGGAAACTGTTCGTGTGTACGCAGGAACGTGCTATTTTGAAGGAACGAATCTGTCGGAGGGCAGAGGGACAACACTACCTTTTGAAATGATAGGCGCACCTTGGTTAAAAGCTTCTAAGCTTGCTGATACAATGAACGCGCTTGCATTACCAGGCGTGCATTTCCATGCACTTTATTTTACACCGACATTCTCCAAGCATCAGGGCGATTTGTGTCATGGGGTTCGGCTATTCGTAACGGATCCAGTGAAGTTCAAGGCAGTAGAAACGGGACTACATTTGCTGCATCATGTCATCACCATGCATGAACAAGAATTTGAATGGTTAACTCCTTTCTCTGAAGAAAGCAAACCGTTCATTGATCTATTAACAGGAAGTGAACAAGTTCGACTGAGCATTCATACGCAAGAAGGATTGACTCAAATTATCGCGAGCTGGAATGATCAACTGGAACAATGGGAGAAGGCGCGTCAGCCTTATTTGATATATGGGGTGAGTGAAAATGGACATAAGTAAAATGACATTGCTCGAAAAGGTTGGGCAAATGGTTCAATGCGGTTTTGAAGGTACAGTGCCAACTGAAGATATCAAACAATTGATTCAAAAACAACGTATTGGCGGTGTGCTTTACTTTAGCCGCAATGTAATAGATACAGATCAAGTGGCGAAATTAAGTCATGATTTGCAAGCCGTTGCTTCCGAATCAGGAGTTGCGCCTTTGTGGATTGCCATTGACCAAGAAGGTGGGATGGTTGCTCGATTAACAGATGGAGTAGCGCTAATGCCAGGTAATATGGCACTTGCAGCAGGCGGTTCAGAAGAGGCTGTGTACGAAGCAGCTTCTATCACAGGCAAAGAGCTGAAAGCACTTGGTATTAATCTGAACTATGCGCCTGATATGGATGTGAACAACAACCCGCGAAATCCAGTGATCGGAGTGCGTTCATATGGGGAATCACCAGAGCTTGTGGCGAAGTACGGTAGACAGGCGATTCATGGTTTGCAAGATGCAGGAATTGTCGCAACAGCTAAACATTTCCCGGGACATGGCGATACAGAAAAGGATTCACATCTTGATTTACCTACGATTTCACATTCTCGTGAACGCATTTATGAGGTCGAATTGCGTCCGTTTATAGAAGCGATTGATGCGGGGGTAGATGCGATCATGTCATCCCACATTCATTTTCCAGCGTTTGATGAGAATCAGCTTCCTGTCACACTCTCTTACCAAGTATTAACTGGACTCTTGCGTGAAGAGCTAGGCTATCAAGGTGTTATCATGACAGATTGCATGGAGATGGAAGCGATTGCGACTCATTATGGTACGGTTGAAGCAGCTGTTATGGCGGTAGAAGCTGGGGCAGACATGATTCTAATTAGTCATCGCCAGGATCGTCAAATTGGAGCGATTGAAGCCATCGTTCAAGCTGTTGAAAAAGGATTGATTGCTGAATCCCGAATTGATGAATCGGTCGAACGACTCATGGCATTAAAGCGCAAACGGGGTCTTTTTAATGAGAAGGAAAGCCAGTTAGCCGATCTTTCAGAAGTAGGTTGTACGGCACATATGGAAGCGGCACGGGCGTTTAGTGAAGCAAGTGTAACACTTGTAAAAGATGATGCTAAATTACTTCCACTAAGCAAAGAGAAGAAGACATTGGTTGTCTCGATGGAAGCTGTTGTCTCATCTCTTGTCGATGAATCTTACGATACAATCTTGACACTTGGTAAAGCGATTGCAGCAGAAGGCTGTAAAGTCGATGAGCGAATTGTACCTATACGAGACGTGACTGGGGAATTGCTGCAAGACATTGCACAGGCAGCAGCGGATGCTGACCAGATCGTGATCGGAACGTACAACGCCCATTTATTCCCGCAGCAGCAGGAACTTGTGAAGCAGCTAGGTACTCTTGGCAAACCATTAGCGGTAGTTGCATTGCGAAATCCGTATGATCTGCAGTTATTTGACGATGTGTCCACTTATGTTGCTATTTATGAGAACAGACCGCTTGCCTTGCAAAGTGCAGCGAAGTTCTTAACGGGTCGTATTTCAGCTCTAGGTAAATTGCCAGTCACAATCAGTTCTAAGTATCCTGCAGGCTGGGGAGATGGGTCACACCATGTTTAGTACCTTGCAGTCGAAGAAGCAGCGACTTGTTGTAGGTCTAATGTCGGGCACTTCTCTAGATGGTATTGATGCCGCAGTTGTACGGATGGAAGGCCAGGGCATTCATACGCATGCTGAGCTTGTTCACTTTGAATCTTTTGCCTATGATAACGAACTGCGGGAGAAATTAAAGCTGCTATGCAGTCCTGATCACTCTAGTACCCCACACGTATGTGCCATGAATTTTGATCTCGGCATAAAATTCGCTGAGGCTGTAAGGGAAACTGTTGCAAGAGCAGGTTTAACGATGGATGAGATTGACCTAGTGAGTTCCCATGGTCAGACGATTTGGCATATCCCAAGTGAGGATCCAAGTGATCCTTATGGCATACGCTCGACACTGCAGATTGGTGATATATCTGTTATTGCAAAACTAACAGGCAAGCCAGTTGTCGGCGATTATCGGACGGCGGATATGGCAGTTGGTGGGCAGGGTGCACCTTTGACACCTTACGTGGATTATATTTTGTTCCGTGACGAGAAGAAGGGTCGAATCGTTCAAAATATTGGCGGTATCGGCAATTGTGCTTCACTTCCTGCAGGAGGCAAGCCTGAAGAGATCATTGCTTTTGATACGGGACCAGGCAATATGATTATCGATCAAGCGGTGTTTCATCTAAGCGCAGGAGAAAAAAGCTACGATGCGAATGGAGATTGGGCAGCAACGGGAACGGTTGAACAATCTATGCTTGATGAAATGCTGCAGCATCCTTACTTCGCTCTGCCGCCAGTTAAGACGACAGGACGTGAGATGTTCGGGAAGCAGTATGCGAGCGAGTGGCTTCATCGGGCTATTGACCGGGGCATTAGTCCGGAAGATATTTTGGCAACATTTACTGCCTTTACGGCACGATCGATAGCGGACAGCTATAAGCGATTTGTTTTGAATAAGCAGCAGATTCATGAGGTTCTTGTATCTGGCGGTGGTGCACACAATCAGACGTTAATGCGCATGCTAGCTGAGTATTTACCGGATCAATCTGTACTCTCATCCGATGCATACGGCATTACAGGAGACTCGAAGGAAGCAGTTGCTTTCGCTATTTTTGCGGATCATTACATGTTCGGTGTGCCTAACAACTTACCTGCCGCAACTGGCGCACGGATATCGACAGTTATGGGTAAGTTAGCATTACCTTAAATCGGGCCTATTGGATATTTCCGCCAAAACATTTATAATGTGATAGGTAATTAGAAACCTACATTGAGGGAGGTGAGATACTTGAATGGTGGACTCGTAAAACTAAAAGAGATATATGATCAGCTCAATCCGTCTGAGCAGAAGGTGGCTAAATATATTCTCAAAACTCCTGAACAAATGATCAGCATGTCAATCGCGCAGCTGTCTGAGGTTAGTGGTGCTAGCCAAGCAGCGATCGTTCGTCTTTGCAAGTCATTGGATGTAAAGGGCTATCAGGATCTCAAAATTAAGATTGCTGGTGATCTTCATCAGGTAGAAGAACAAGGATATCAAGATATTCGTCTGCATGATGAGCTAGAGACGATTATTCAGAACGTGACGAATAACAACATACAGTCTATTCGGGATACAGTTAAAATTTTGGATACGAAGCTGGTTGAGCAGGCGGTTGAAGCACTTCATCAAGCGAAGCGGATTTTCTTCTATGGACTAGGTGCATCCAATTTGATCGCACAGGACGCGCAGCAGAAATTTTTGCGGATAAACAAGACAAGTCTTGCATTTTCTGATCCTAGTATGCAATTAACGACGTCTGTAACGTTAACGAAAGACGATGTCGCTGTAGGCATTTCTTATTCAGGAGAGACACCTTATCTCATTGCTGCCATTAAACAAGCGAAGGCTAATGGAGCGAAGACGATCAGCATATCGAAATACGGGACTTCATCCTTAAGCCCATACATCGACATTCCACTAAGCATTTCATCGACAGATAGTGAAATTCGCAGTGGGGCTATAGCATCACGTATCTCACAGCTTAATGTTATTGATATGTTATATATTGGAGTAGCAAGTAAAGATTATGAGCATTCGGTGGACTACTTGAATCGCACGCGTAAAGCGATTCGCGAAGCCGAGAATAAGTAAACGATGGCATGAAAAAAGGGACTTCCCAATCAGGTTCGTAACTGATGGGAGGTCCCTTTTGTATTCCAAAAGTTTGGTATCTTCGATAGTTTACACGTAGTTTAATCCACTCACGAGTGGGAATGGAAGAGGGAAGATTGCAGTAAGCGATTGTTTTACATCAGCTGGAAGCTTTGTATGCGGCTCTGTGTCGAAGAGCAGGGATACAAGCTCCTGTGCATCCATTTCATAGGACTGTTCACCGAAAGTGAGCTTGCACTTTCCATCTCCCAGGTTAGATAGCTGAAGTGATGCCGCTATTTCAGCATTTTTTTGCTGCATGTAAGGTTGTAATTGGCTCATTAACAGCTCAGGATTTGCAACATGAACAGTACCATAGTTGCTCTCAGCTTCAAAAGGAATCGATTGAAGGGCTTCATGTAGACCATCATTGTGCCAAATAATAGCTGCATCCATACGATTGAGCTTATAAGCAGCAACAGTATGAGCGAGTAGTGCAGCTACTGCGCGTGGATCGCCACCGTGTTCCACTGCAAATGGCGGACGTGAGTTTTTGTATTGAGTCGGCACACACACGACAGCATATGCAATGATTTGACCATTTTGCTCAGCAACGAGTGTACGATGCGTCATTTTGACGCAACTTGCATAAGCTTGTGAACGGATCATGGATGCAAGCTCAGATAAACTCTGCTCATAGCGGGAGAATCTAGCACTTGCAACTTGGTGGAGTTGGAACCAATCGGTCACACCCAGTTCCCGAATCGTTACATCGTCCGATAATGGAGGGATGGTAAGCGTATTTTGAGGATCAAGTAAATAACGTTTAACGCTACCATATTGATAACAGTGTGCGCGAATGTAGAGTGGGCGGTCTCCGGATACAAGAAGCAGGGATGCTCCAGCACGTGCAACATGTTCTTTGATTTCATCGAGAATTTGACCTGCATAGCCTTTACCACGGTAATCGGGATGCGTGCACACGGCTCCAAGTGAATATACGGTTAGTTGTGTTTCACCAATTCGGATATGAGCGGGCACGAGACCCATGAAAGCAACGAGTTTTCCATCTTCAAAAGCACCGAAAGATTGTCCTAAACTTTCTGAAAAAACGAGCGGAAATGCAGCTGCCATCGAACTTTGTTCGGCATCTCTAAAAATGGCATTCGCAAGTGCAACAGCATCTTGCATTTCATAATCGTGTAACGGTCTAATTTCAGTCATGTATAATCCTCCTTTATTATGCCACTATCTATTTATTCATAAATTTTTGTACGACCTTTTCCACTTTCTCCAAGTGCTGCATCATCATATCAGATGCATGAGCTTCATCCTGTGAGGCAATAGCCTCATAAATCAAATGGTGTTCCTGGAGCAGACGTTCAGAGGCCTCTCGTTCATTGTAAAACCAGAGTCTTCTAGAATCTTTCATACTCTCTTGCAGGCGTTCATGCAGGGATTCCATGAGATCAATCAAGAGTGTATTGTGACTCGTTTTTGCGATCTGCAGGTGAAACTGAATATCTGCCATTTCGCTTTGCTCCTCGTCGTTGATGACATTCTCCATCGTTGTAAGAATGTCCTTTAATTTAAGGAGATCATCATTAGTACGTCTTTGTGCTGCTAGACTCGCACATCCACTTTCGATGAATTTACGAGCTTCTATAATTTCTCGGATGGATTCGGTCTTATAAGTGAATCCGTTCTTACTTAGATCATCCTCGGCAGGCAGCTCCTTGTTAACGAAGGTTCCTCCACCATGACGAATTTCGATATATCCCATTGCTTTTAGTGCACTAAGCGCTTCACGAATTGTGGAACGACCTACCGCATAACTTGCTGCCAGATCGACAACTGTAGGTAAGCGGTGCCCAGGTGTGTATTCACCTGCGACAATTTGTGCCTTCAGATGCTCCATTACAATCTCAGAGCCTTTGCGAGGCTTCATTACTTTTAAAGACATATAAAACCTCCGTAAAAACAATATACACCTATTCAATCATACGTTATAATGAAAGAAAAGTCATCAGATCACCTGATCAATTTACATTAATTATACGTGAAGGAGAGAGTATATGCTAGAGCCAATTGTAATCGAAAAGCTTCGCCAAATAGTAGGAGAAAAACATTTCATGGAGCATACAGAAGCACGCGTTGCTTATTCGTATGATGCAACACCGATGTTGCAGAACTTGCCTGACGGTGTCGTATTCCCTGGATCCACAGAGGAAGTCTCACAAGTACTTAAAGTGCTGAATGAATATAAAATCCCAGTCGTTGGACGAGGGGCTGGGAGCAACCTTTGCGGGGGGACAGTCCCTATTGAAGGCGGCATTGTGATGGTCATGAGCCGCATGAAGAAGTTGTTCGAGATCGATACCGATAATTTAACGGCGACGTTCCAGCCGGGACTCAATACAAAGGAATTTCATTTAGCTGTGGAGAAGTACGGTTTATTCTACCCACCAGATCCAAGCAGCATGGTCATCTCGACTCTTGGCGGCAATATTATGGAATGCGCCGGGGGACTTCGAGGACTGAAATATGGCACGACTAAAGATTATGTCATTGGTCTGGAAGCTGTACTTCCAAGCGGAGATATTATTCGCACAGGTGGTAAGCTCTACAAGGACGTAGCAGGCTATGATCTAACGAAGCTGCTCGTCGGCTCGGAAGGAACTCTAGCGATCATTACCGAAGCAACGGTGAAGTTGCTGCCAGCTCCGACTTATAAGAAGACGATGCTTGCGATGTATCGTGACATTCACGATGCTGCTCGAACGGTATCCAAAATTATTGGAAATCGCATTACGCCAGCTACACTTGAGTTTATCGATAATCCAACTCTTCGTGTTGTTGAAGCTTACAACAAAATTGGCTTGCCAGTGGATATGGAAGCTGTGCTTCTAATTGAACAAGACGGAATTGATGAAGGACTAGTGAATAAAGACATTCAAGACATGATTCGGATTTGTAAGGAGCAAAATGCGGCTGATGTTCAGCTTGCTACAACTGCTGAGGAAGCTGAAAAGCTGATGATGGCGCGTCGTACAGCGCTTTCTACACTGGCTCGGATCAAACCGACGACGATTCTAGAAGATGCAACCGTTCCACGTTCCAAAATCGCTGAAATGGTCAATGCAATCAAGAAGATTTCGGAAAAATATAATGTACAAATTTGTACTTTTGGTCATGCTGGAGATGGAAATTTACATCCAACTTGTGCAACGGATGCTCGTAATACAGATGAAATTCATCGGGTAGAAATGGCGTTTGAGGAAATTTTTGAAGCGGCGATCCAGCTTGGCGGTACGATCACTGGCGAACATGGTGTAGGGACTGTCAAAGCACCGTATTTGGAGTGGAAAGTTGGCCCAGCTGGTATTGAACTGATGAAAAACATCAAGAAGGCGTTTGACCCGAATAACATCATGAATCCGAGTAAAATATTTGCCAAAGAGTCAAGAAAAAGAGTGGTGATTCATCAATGAGTACAACAGAAACCTCGATCAAATCGAAAGTTGCTGCGGTTAGCTCTACACCACTAGCTGAACGCATGAAACTAACACTGAATTATGATGAATTGACGAACTGTATGCGCTGTGGTTTTTGTCAGGCGGCTTGTCCGACTTTCCAAGAAACGGGCTATGAAGCTGCTTCGCCCCGCGGTAGGATTGCACTCATGAAGGCAGTCGTAGACGGTGTGATGGAGCCAGACAAAATGTTTCAAGAACAAATGGATCTATGTTTGGGTTGTCGCGCTTGTGAACCTGTGTGTCCGGCTGATGTGAAGTATGGACATTTATTGGAACAAACAAGAGATGCGATCGAAGAGAAAGCAGCTGAGCATCGTGTATGGGTAAAGGCGCTTCGCACAACTTTGTTGAAGCACACATTTCCTTTTCAAAAAAGAATGCGAATATTGGGCGGCGGGATGAAGCTGTATCAGAAATCAGGACTAAGGTGGCTTGCTCGTAAATCAGGCGTATTGAAAATCTTGCCGGTTCATATGCAGCAGCTTGAAAAGGTGATGCCAGAAGCATCTACCAAAGGAGTTGTCGAACATTTAGGTACATTCTATCCAGCAAAAGGGAATCCAATTGGAACAGTTGCCATGTTCCGTGGCTGCATTATGGATGTCATGTTTACCGAAACCAATATTAATACAGTGAAGCTGTTATCCGAAGCGGGTTTTGATGTCGTAATTCCAGAGACACAGAACTGCTGCGGTGCACTTCAAGCCCATAGTGGTGAGATGGATCTTGCGAAAGATTTGGCGAAGAAAAATATTCGTGCGTTCGAAGCGGCACAAGTGGACTATATCGTGTCCAATGCTGGCGGCTGCGGCGCACTTCTTATCGAATATGATCACTTGCTGCACGATGATCCTGAGTATGCAAAAGCAGCAAAACATTTTGCAGAGAAAGTTAGGGATGTGAGCCAGCTCTTACTTGAAAAAGGTAATCTTCCAGCGCTTAATCTCTTATCTGGCAAAAACGATAATGGGCAAAGTAAGCCAGTCACGGTGACTTATCAAAACTCCTGTCATTTGAAAAATGTAATGAAAGCAGGCAATGCGCCGCGTCACTTGATCGCTAAAGTTGCAGATGTGAACTTTGTTGAGATGACAGGAGCAGATAGCTGCTGCGGTTCAGGTGGGATCTATAACCTCGTCCAACCAGAGATGTCGATGCAAGTTCTTGATCATAAAATGGAGCATGCCAAAGAAACGAACGCGCATCTTGTCTTGACGAGCAATCCGGGATGCTTGCTTCAAATGCAACTTGGTATTGAAAGAGAGCAGCTTTCAGATAAGATGCAAGCTGTGCATGTCGTGGATTTCTTAGCAGAACGGATCTTGGAGAAACAGTGAGATTTGGGGTTGTTTATCGTGCCGATTTTGTTTAATGACCTTAAACGTGTACAATATATGTACAAAAGCGAATAAAGGAAGATCACGATGACCACGACATTGCAACTAGATAAAAAAGTAGATATTTCCGAATGGGCTCAAATTAATAAGGACAAAATCGGCAAAGGCATTAAAAAGCCTCGTTTCCGTAAACCAAAGGAATGGTCGATTCAGAACCGGATTCTAATGGCTGTGATGATGGTTGAAGATGTGAAGCTCTCGGAGCTTGCAAGCGAACTACAAGTTGCCAACCGCACGGTGGCAGCTTGGATTTATCAAGGCGTGAAACCAACAGAAGAATATCGAGCACGTATTTCTTTTAAGTTCGGCATACCACAATCGGTTTTATTCTTTGATGATCAGAACTATGATCAAGTGGAGAAAATAACAGATAAGAAGTTTTATAAACGTGTTTTCCTAGGCATGAAGCTTAATCGAATTTTAACGGGTTTGTTTGCAGTGCATGACATCTCACCAGCCGAGTTCAGCCGTGTTAAAGGTTTAAATCCCGCCACAACACGTAAGTATATGCATAGCGGGGAACTTCCGTCTGATGCGTATAAGAAAGTCTTCTGCGAGTATTTTGGGCTGCCTGAAGAAATCCTATTTTATGAGAGTGTGTAGGGAAAAATTTGAGTTTGAGATGGGGGGGACTGCGGGTGGTGATGTCCTTCCGTACGCTGTTGAAATCGGATTCCTTTGATTAGGTTGATAGGTTGGAATCCGATTTCAAAGGCGCACCGCTTCGCTCTCCAGGACATCACCACCCTTCGTCCCTGCTCCTTCCCGAAGTTGTGCCTTCCACCTTTTTTGGTGTAGGCAGGGTGAATTTAGCCTATCATCGGCTAAATGAATAGGGACAAATAAGAGGAACCCACATCTTTAGCGAGACGGTGGGTTCCTTTTTGTTTATTTAGGGCTTATCGATTTATTCTTAAGTATAGCAATGTAAGGATGCCGATAGTGGCAAGGTAAGTAAGTGTGACAAGCACGGCATAACCTATTTTTGTTTTAGTGACGGTATGACTGTCATAGAAATCAGGTTTTCGAAAAAAGAAACCGGTCCATAGCTCGCCAACTAAATTAAGAACTACTAGGGTGAAGTTTTTAACTATCTTCATATGGAGCACCTCATCACATTGAAATGTTTAATGTATTTCTATTCTAACACGTTTACTTTCCATATATGCCCAACTACTTCTAAATAATCACATTATTATGTCATTGGCATTCGCTAATTCATTCCATTGTGAAAAACCACACATGTGATCGGACAAAAAAAGTTTATAGTTGAAGGGGCAAATTTTTAAGAGAAGACGAGAGGAGTCCTGAAGCTAAAACATGTCGATCCTAATTTCGAATCGTGAAGTTGCTAACAACGTGTATCTGTTAACGGTAGAAGGTAATTATCAAGGAGCAATCGGGCAATTCTATATGCTGCGGGCTTGGGGGAATTACCCCGTTCTTTCGCGTCCTATTAGTATTTTTAATAGGGAAGAGGGCAAGATTCAGTTTCTGTATAAAGTGTTTGGTGAAGGCACGGGGTTCATTTCAAGGCTTAAGCCAGGGGATGAGATCGGGCTGGAAGGACCTTTTGGAAACGGGTTCCCGCATATCGAAAGAAAGGTTGCTATGATTGGCGGAGGCATTGGAATAGCGCCGTTTTATTACGCAGCTAAACAAATGCCTTGGGCAGACGTGTATTTAGGTTTTGGACAAGAACCATATCTTGTTGATGAATATAAGGAAGTTGCGGCGAATGTCGTGGTCAATGTAGGTGGCAGAGTACTCGATGAACTAGATGTCGATGTATACGATGCCATTTTTGTATGTGGACCGCATGGTATGATGCATGCCACTTATGAGAAAGCGAAGTTTAGCAAGGCAGATGTGTATGTTTCGTTAGAAAAACGGATGGCTTGCGGGGTTGGGGCGTGTCTGGTGTGCAGCGTCATTTGTCAGAATGGGAATAAGCGAGCTTGTGCGGACGGACCGGTATTTTTAGCGACGGAGGTGAATTTCGATGCAGAAAATGGCTTGTAAGATTGCAGGGGTCGATTTTAAAAACCCCGTTGTGATGGCATCGGGAACGTTCGGATTCGGAAAAGATTATGCGAAGCTGTACGATATTAACCAGTTGGGTGGTATTTCTGGAAAAGGCTTAACGCTGCAGCCGAAGGCAGGTAACCGTGGGATTCGGGTATGGGAAACACCTTCTGGGATGATGAATAGCGTGGGCCTTGAAAATCCGGGCATCGCGGCTTTCCTTGAGGAAGAAATGGCGTACTGGGAAACAATTGAACCTGCGAAGATCGTGAATCTTGGGGGCGGATGTATCGAAGATTACGCTGAGGGTGCACGGATGATTACCGAGGACACACGAACACGCCAGAAGGAAGGGCGCGTTGGTGTCGATATGATCGAGCTGAACATCTCTTGTCCCAATGTGAAGCAAGGTGGCATTGCGTATGGTATTCAGACGGAGACGGCAAGAGAAGTTGTGCGTGAAGTACGTCAAGCAACCTCATTACCACTTGCAGTTAAGTTATCTCCGAACGCCGAGAATATCGTTGCGATGGCGGCAATGTGTGAAGAAGAGGGCGCAGATGCGGTCTCCCTGATCAATACATTTTCCGCGATGAAGATTGATATTCGTAACCGCAAGAGTGTATTTGATAATGGGTATGCAGGACTTTCAGGCCCTGCGATCAAGCCGATTGCACTGCGCATGGTTCACCAAGTGGCGAAGCAACTTACGATTCCGGTTATGGGAATGGGTGGTATTTCAAGTGCAGAGGATGTTATCGAATTTATTATGGCAGGTTCGACGGTCGTGCAGATTGGGACGTACAACTTTATGAATTTACGTGCTGGTGAAGACATCCTTGCAGGTATTGAGGCATTTATGGAACGTGAAAATATTCAATCTTTGGATGAAATACGAGGCATTATTTAATTCCAAAAAGATATTGACTTCAGAGAAAAGAAGCACTTCGATCGCTGTTGAAATCGAATGTGCTTCTAATTGATCTTATTATTCGAAAATAGAACCTATTCGTACGAGAGCCCAGTCGAGCTCATCTTTAGTAATGGTGAGCGGTGGTGCGAAGCGGATCGTATTTTCGTGGGTTTCTTTGCAAAGCAGACCTAATTGTTTGAGTTGTTCACAATACGGTCTTGCAGGTTCGGTGAGTTCCACACCGATGAAGAGGCCTTTACCACGGATTGCTGAAATTTTGGCAGATTGTATTTTTTGCAGTTCAGTTAGAAAATAGCTTCCAAGTTCGGAAGATTGTTCGACGAGTTTCTCATCATCCAACACGTCCATGGATGCAATCGCAACCGCACAGCCAAGCGGGTTTCCACCAAAGGTAGAACCGTGTGAACCAGGGGTGAAAGTACCAAGAATGCTCGCATCTGCTGCAACAGCGGAGATTGGGAATACACCGCCTCCGAGTGCTTTTCCTAGGATATACATGTCGGGGATGACCTGCTCCCAGTCACAAGCGAATAGCTTGCCTGTACGTCCAAATCCAGTCTGAATCTCATCAGCGACGAATAGGACATTGTTCATCTGACAAAGTTGGTGCGCATCCCGCAGGAAACCTTCATATGGCATAATAATACCCGCTTCACCTTGGATCGGTTCGACGATAAATGCGGCTGTATGTGGAGTAATTGCCTGTCGAAGCGCTTCCAAATCCCCATAAGGAATAATTTTGAATCCAGGAGTGAAAGGGCCAAACCCCCTTTTATATTCATCCGAAGATGAGAAGGACGTAATGGCAAGTGTCCGCCCATGAAAATTCCCTTCGCAGACGATAATTTCAGCCTGATCATGCGCTACTTGCTTGACTTCATATGCCCAACGTCTTACAGCCTTCAGTGCGGTTTCGACCGCCTCTGCGCCCGTGTTCATAGGAAGAATCATATTTTTATGTGTCAGAATGGAAAGCCGTTCATAGAATTCGCCCAATTGATCATTGTGAAAAGCGCGAGATGTAAGTGTGACACGATCGGCTTGATCTTTTAACGCTTGAATAATACGTGGATGACGGTGCCCATGATTGAGTGCCGAGTAGCTGCTGAGCATATCCATGTATGTGTGACCTTCCGGATCTTCAACCCAAACACCTTCTGCTTTCGAGATGACAATAGGAAGGGGGTGATAGTTATGCGCACCATAGTGCTCGGTCTGGGTAATAATTTGTTCTGTTTTATTCACTTGAAAAGGACCTCCACCGTTTGAATTTTTTGAACACACTCCTATAAGATGCGCTGCCCCATCAGGGAGCAGATCAGTTCGTTGGTCAGTCTGACGGTGCGATTGTTCGAGTCCAATAACGGATTCACTTCTACGAATTCAGCTGATGTGATTAACCCCGACTCATACATCATCTCTAAGGCAAAATGAGCTTCCCGATAGTTCACGCCACCTTGAACGGCTGTTCCTGTACCTGGTGCTTCATAAGGATCTAAGCTGTCGATATCAAAGCTCAAGTGGACACCGTCCGTGTCTTGACCTACGATGCGGAGCGCTTCTGTAATAATATGAGACATGCCAAGTCGGTCGATATCATGCATCGTGAAGCAGGTAATGCCGGAGGAGCGAATCCATGCTTTTTCTCCCTCATCTAATTGTCTGGCACCTATTATGACGACGTTCTTCGGATCGATGTTTGATCCTTCTTGCTTAATATGGGTCAGCAGCGCATGCCCTCTACCTAGATTGACGGCTAGTGACATACCATGAATATTGCCAGATGGACTCGTCTCTTCTGTATTTAAGTCGCCATGGGCATCGAACCAAATCACGCCTAAATTTTTATAATGTTGGGTTAAACCCGCTATCGTTCCTATTGCAATGCTGTGGTCACCGCCGAGCACAAGTGGAAATTTATCTTGTTCGACAATGGAAGAGACTTTAGCAGCGAGCTGCGTGTTGACCGTGACAATATCTTGGAGATGTTTAAGTGTGGTATGACCAGTCTCGGATGGGGCTGGATCAGCTGATGCAGCTGCGATTTCCCCTTCATTTTCAAGGACTAATGGCAGTTTGGATAAGTGACGGATGAGTCCAGCATCTATTAGTGCCTCTGGACCTAAGTGCGCGCCTGGTCTTGCTCCCCCTAAGCCGAATGGTACACGTATGATCGATACGATTTTGGATGTCATGTGAATAAGCTCCTTTCCATCTTTCACTCTTCAATATGCAAAAATGATGCCACATGAGCGGTTTGGTAAGCTTGAATTTGAGTCCTGTGCATGCAAAAAAGACAAACATCTAATGCTTGCAGATGTCTGTCTCGTTAGTTTAACTTAAAGCAAGTCTTATGCGTTTAAAATTTGGTCGATCAGGGTTAACTCATCGTTTGTGAATTCGAGATTGTTGATCGTGGCTGCACAATCTTCGATTTGTGAAACTTTACTTGCTCCGATGATCACAGAGGTAATTCGTCCTCCACGAAGCACCCATGCAAGCGCCATTTGCGCAAGTGTCTGATTGCGACTCATCGCAAGTTCATTTAATCGAGTCACTTTACCGAGTAATTCATCCGTTAAGTCAGTCGGCTTCAAGAATACACTCTCACTTGCTGCGCGTGAGTCTGATGGTACACCATTCAAGTAGCGATTCGTCAGAATACCTTTTTCCAAAGGTGAGAAGGCAACGGAACCCACTCCATGTTCTTCTAGAACATCCTGTAAACCGTCTTCTACCCAGCGATCGAGCATCGAATACTTGGGTTGATGTACGAGGCAGGGTGTTCCAAGTTGTTTAAGAATTTGGATCGCTTCTCTAGCTTCGTCCGCATTATAATTAGAGAGTCCGACGTAGAGAGCTTTTCCTTGACGAACGATGAGATCAAGCGCTGCCATTGTCTCTTCAAGCGGCGTATCAGGATCTGGACGATGATGGTAAAAAATATCCACATAGTCGAGTCCCATCCGCTTCAAGCTTTGGTCAAGGCTGGATACAAGATATTTTTTGGAACCCCATTCTCCATAAGGCCCTGGCCACATGTAATAACCAGCTTTAGTCGAAATGATCATCTCATCGCGATAACCTGCAAAGTCTTCTCGCAAAATGCGACCGAAGTTTTCTTCAGCCGATCCAGCAGGAGGACCGTAGTTATTCGCTAAATCCATATGTGTAATCCCTAAATCAAAAGCGCGTTTGATCATGGCACGGCTGTTCTCATAGACGTTCACATCACCGAAATTGTGCCACAATCCAAGTGAAATGGCAGGAAGTTTCAAGCCGCTTTTGCCACAGCGATTATACTTCATCGTGTTGTATCTGTCTGAACTAGGTGTATACGACATGCTATCCAACCTCCTAATGTGCATATGAACATACTTACACTATTATTTTATCTCGAAATCCTGTAAAAGAATAGCAGGACCTTTGCAATATCGCATGGATTCCTCGTACAATAGAATTATGAACAGAATGGCTGGAAAGAGGTGTTAGCATGAAAGCATTAATTGTGATTGACTATACCGTTGATTTTGTAGTTGGAAAATTACCCGTTGGTGAGCCTGCTATTGCGATTGAATCGCGCATTGTGGAGCTGACGGAATCTTTTATACAGCAAGGTGAGTTTGTGGTGATGGCAGTTGATCTGCATCATCAAGATGACCCCCATCATCCGGAGACGAAGCTATTTCCTCCCCATAACATTCAAGGCACACCTGGACGCGATTTGTATGGTCAGTTGAAGGATACTTATGAAGGAAATCGTTCACACATCTATTGGATGGATAAAACGAGATACAGTGCATTTTGTGGGACAGACTTGGAACTTCAATTAAGAAATCGCGGTATTCAGGAGCTTCATCTGGTTGGCGTATGTACCGATATATGTGTATTACATACCGCTGTGGATGCTTACAATAAAGGGTTCGATCTTGTGATTCATGAAGATGCGGTCGCCAGCTTTAATGAGTCCGGGCATACATGGGCGCTGGGGCATTTTAGAGATTCGCTTGGCGCGAATATAAGGAGTGAACGGTAATTGCTACACACACATAAGAACATCACACTTCACACAGATAAATATCAGATCAATATGATGTACGCGCACTGGGCGAACGGTACACATAATCAACAAGCTGTATTCGAGGCTTATATTCGCAAGCTTCCTTTTGGTAATGGATATGCCGTGTTTGCTGGTCTACAGCGTATTGTGGAATATATGAATGAATTGCGATTTGATGATGAAGCAATTGATTTTTTACGTCAGCAAGAAGAGGGTTATGCACCCGAATTTTTGGAGGAACTGCGGAAGTTTCGATTTACAGGGCAATTATTTGCGGTTGAGGAAGGGACATTGATATTCCCGCATGAACCCCTTATTCGGGTGGAGGCTCGAATCTTTGAAGCGCAATTAGTGGAAACAGCGATCTTGAATTTTATGAACTTCCAGACGCTTATTGCGACCAAGGCTTCCCGAATTAGGAACGTTGCTCCAGAAGATCACTTACTCGAATTTGGTACAAGGCGTGCGCAGGAAGGGGATGCAGCAATTTGGGGTTCTCGTGCGGCGTATATTGCTGGATTTAATGCGACTTCCAATATGCTTGCAGGCATGCTGTTCGGTATCCCGACAAGTGGAACACACGCTCATTCTTGGGTGCAAAGTCACGAGAGCGAAGAGGAAGCGTTCATGCGTTATGCGAAAGTGCTGCCGAATCAAGTGACATTACTCGTCGATACATACGATACACTAAAAAGTGGCGTCCCGAACGCCATTCGTGTAGCGAAGTATCTGCAAGCCGAGGGTAAGAAGCTTAATGCGATCCGTCTAGACAGCGGTGATCTGGCTTACTTGTCCAAAATCGCACGCTCCATGCTGGATGAGGCTGGCTTCCCTGATGTAAAAATTGTGGCATCTAACGATCTGGATGAGCATATTATTTTTAATCTTAAGGCGCAAGGATCTCGGATTGATGTCTGGGGAGTGGGGACACAGCTGATTACTGCTGCAGATCAACCTTCACTCGGCGGGGTATATAAAATGGTGGCTAGAGAGCAGGATGGTAAGATGGTACCGACGATCAAGATCTCCGGTAATCCAGAGAAAGTATCTGCACCAGGAGCAAAGACGCCCTACCGTTTAATGAACAAAAAGACAGGTATGGCTGAAGCTGACTACATCGCGCTCGTAGGTGAGGAAGATGTGCTCCGCGGGGAACCGCTCAAGTTGTTCGATCCTGCACATCCTTATTTGAACAAATATATCGATTATTATGAAGCCATTCCGCTTTTACGCCAGATTTTCCGTGATGGAGAGCAGGTATATGAGCTGCCAACACTGGATCAAATTCGTGCACATCATGAGGCGCAGAAGCAGCAGCTATGGCCGGAGTATATGCGGAAGCTGAATCCGGAGGCACACCCAGTCAATTTAAGTGTGAAGGCGTGGACCTTAAAGATGAAGCTGCTTAAAAAATATAAGAACTAACATTTCGGCTATCGCCGTATAGAAGGGTGACAGGAATGCCACAAGGTAAATATTTTCGAATCGGTTATGGCATCATTATTGTTTTGACAATCATCTTTTTAGCTGCACAAGTGAATTTCATATTCGCACCTTTTGTGCTTATTATCAAAACATTATTCCTACCATTCCTACTAGGCGGAGTGTTTTATTATTTATTGCGACCCATTGTGGACTTCTTCACGAAACGAGGCATGAACAAGTCGCTCAGCATTCTATTGATCTATCTCTTTTTATTTGGAATTATCGTCTTCGTTGTGATGACACTGATACCCATGCTGAAAACACAGCTAAATAACTTAATTAATAACATTCCACAAATCGTACAGCTTGCTAAAGATCAAGTCTCTGAGCTGCAATCGAATGAATATTTAGCTAGTTATTTTCAGCAATATCAAATCGATTTCTCGGCTCAAATTTCGGAGTTTGCGAATAATATCATCTCCAATATGGGCTACGCGCTGAACACAGCAATGGGCTTTATGTCCAGTGTTGTTGTGCTTCTCTCAACGGTACCTTTCATTCTGTATTACTTGTTAAAAGAGGGCCACCGTGTTCCTCCGCTCATTCTACGGTTGTCACCGGATAAGCATGATGATGAAGCAAAGCTGATTTTGCAAGAGATGGACAGTGCGCTTAGTGCCTATATTCAAGGAAAAATTCTCGTTAGCTTCTGTGTGGGTGTGCTAATCTACATGGGTTTTCTCATCATCGGTATTGATTATTCACTCATTCTGGCGCTGTCTGCCATGTTCATGAATGTCATTCCGTTTGTTGGGCTATTCATTGGGATCATCCCAAGTATTGTAGTGGCATTTATTGATTCACCGTCCATGGTGCTCCAGATGGCATTTGTCGTTATCATTGCGCAGCAGATCGAGAGTAATTTCTTATCGCCGCAAGTGATGGGCAAGAAGCTGGACATTCATCCGCTTACGATTATTCTGCTGCTCATTGTGGTTGGCAGCTTCGGTGGCTTGCTCGGCATGTTCCTTGCTATACCGGCTTATGCGGTCATTAAAGTCATTGTCAGTCACATGTATCGTTTGTATGTTCTTCGAAAGAGAACGACGATTGCGAAATAAGTACTTCTTCGATATCGCACAGCCTGATGACCCACTGGGTTACGTCATCTAGGCTGGCGATATTTTTATATCTAGCTTGAATGTGGTTTAAGTCAATGCCGATCTGATTTGGTTTCTCAAAGTGGGTTGTCAGGTCACTCAATAATAAGCTTAAGGAGAAAATATCTTCATTCATTTCATTCATACTATGTATGTCAAAAGATCCTTGGAGCGGGATGTACAAGTATGGCATGTTCCAATCTATTTCATTGGGTTGAAATTGGACACCGAGCAGGAAAGGTACGATTCGATCCTCATGAAAATCCCCGTACAGCGCGCAAGTTGGCATCTGCTAATGCACTCCTTTTCTTCGAAGTTGGTCGCTTAGTTGATTCATAATCGTATGTGTCGCTGCTGACCAATTCACAGCATCATATTTTCGCATATCTGCATCCATCTTATTTCGTATGGCTTGATCCATAATCCCCTGTAAAACCCTACGCTGAATTTGCTCCAATCTACGCTGTGCAAGTGCGTGTGTCACTCTAAATTCCACTGCAAGTAAATCAATAATCTCATGCTGAGTCTGCGGTAATTCTAATTGCTTAAACATGGAATAGGGAATTGCTGCGTACAGTTGGAAGGCATTTGCCTCTACCTCCTGCATGTCCATGAATTCGTCGGACATCTCCACCTGATTGCCCGAATGCCGCAGCACATGACACAATTCATGTAAAAAATCCTCCCACTGCTCCTGCGGCGAGATGCGCCTGTTAATACAAATACTATACACCCCGTTGCGATCCATAGCCTGACTGCCCATTTCCATGAAATACACCCACACATTCAATTTCTGAGCGATTTCAAAAATGCCAAGCTGACTTGGCTGCGTAATCTGAATACGCTTGTACATATCTTCAATCCAATATTCCAAAGGCGTAAGCCGATAGTGACGCTGCATAAGACACCTCATTTTTACGAATATATGTTCGTTTTTTAGCGGAAAAGAAAAGCCCGAAGGCTTGTTTTAAGTGAGGTCGTGATTAAAAAGTCAGTTACTGCGGAGAAAGAAATCACTTCCGGTCGCTGTTGAAATCGTAAATTTTTTTAAACACTTACTCCCCTTGTATATCACCTGGCTTGCGATTCTTTTCATTTTGTTTAATGAATTCCCAGAATCGAAGCATTTCCTCTTGGCGCTCTTTCGGTGCGTTCTTGAAATCCTTGAAAAATACGTTGATCTCCGGATCACTTGAGACTTCATCCGTGTCTACCGTATTTGTGCTTGTCAGCTCATCTGACTCCCCGAATAAATAATCCATCGAGACATTGAACGTCTTGCTGATCTTCTGCAAGGTTTCTTTACGCGGAATGCGTGCTTTGTCTTCCGACTCGTATCCGGCAATGGTCGATCTCGAAACCCCGAGGAGTTCGGCAGCCTGATCCTGCGTCATATGATTTACATTTTCTCTAAGATGTTTAAACCTTTGGGCAAAAGTCGACATTGTATCACCACCGGAACAATTTATTCTTATAATAACACATTTGTTCCGATAATGAACGTTATTATTCGGAACATTATTGTTGATTTTGTTCCTTTTAGGAACTATAATGAGCGTAATTAAATACGTTCCTTATCGGAACAATAATAAACTCGAGGTGAGTTAAATGGGACAAGTACCTTTTAGCATGGTGAATATAGATAAAGCGGCAACGCGTAAAAAAGTAGAAGAAGCATTGGAAACGGTAAGGATTTTTAAGCGCATTGGATTTATACGTAAAGAAGTTAAAACTACACAATCTTATGAGGCACGTTATCACGGTGATACGAATACGACGAATAAACCAACTGAGCGTGTAGCAGTAGCAAATGTGGACGGTGAAGAGCGTCTTCGGATCTGGACGGAGAATGTAGAGCGGGCTGTTCAACAACTAGATAGCAAGGAACGAGATATTGTTGAACTTCGATATTTAGTTGAGGATCCTGGGCTCGATAGCATTCTGTGCCATGAGCTTGGTATGAGTGAGCGAACCTATCGTAGAGTGAAAGCAAAAGCTTTTGAAAAATTAGCTTACATGTTAAATCTAGAAGTGAAAATGGAGATGACCGGATCGTGACCGCCGTTTGACCGGACTTTGACCATTTGTTGGCAGTTCATTCCGGGTTTACCATGATATATTGATAGTGTAAAGAAATAGGGGATAAGTGAACAAAGCGGAATAGAGATATATGACTACAGAGGTGATCTTTTAGGGCAAGTTCTTTTATCAATCAATAGGAATTGACCGAGCAGCCACTCGTAAGAAAGTAGAACAAGCACTAGAGTCTGCTCGGATATATCGTCAAATTGGATTATACGTAAGGAGATCCAGACTACAAAATCCATGAGGCACGCTATCACGGGGAAACAAATACAATTCATAAAGCAACAGAGTCAACTGCAATCTTCAATGTCGATAGCACAGAGCATCTTCAAATACGGACGCAACATATAGAATACGCTGTGAAACAACTGAATTTAGCAGAGAGAGAAATGATTGAACGCAGGTACTTAGCTTCAGAAACAGAATATGATTTTTTATTATGTCATGAATTAGGCATGAGTGAACGTACATATCGCAGATTTAAAGCACGAGTGATTGATAAGCTAGCTTTTATGCTTAGCTTGGAAGTAAAGAATGATGAAACAACAAATGTGCCTTTGACCGTTTGACCAGAATTATAGCTTTTTTTGAACTTGAATTAATAACGCAATTGTTTCAATGGCCTCCTGATATCAGGGTGGCCTTTTATTTTGCCCTGTCATATGGCTTTAAACTAGGCAAATCACTGGATAAAACCAGATATTTAGGAGTGGATCGTAGATATGTTGTTTTAGGTAACTTACGAAATACTAGAGAAGGGTAAGAAAGGATGGTGAATATGGATTTTATTAGCATTAGGGATAGTGTAATTAAGGTGATGAAAACTCAGTTTCCTACCGCTGGGGTATACGGTGAAGAGATGAATCAAGTATTTAAAAATGGAGATTTCTTCGTTAAGTTATTGGATGGCACTCACTCTCGAGAATGTGGAAGACGTTATAAGCGATCGAATCTACTGGATATTTACTATTATCATGAAAACAATGAGCAGGCTTTAAAAGTCGCTGAGTCGCTAACAGAAATTCTTGAGTACATCACGATCAATGGGACGCTGTATAGAGGTACAGGCATAAAGTACGTATTCAATGCAAATGTGCTTCATTTTTATGTGAACTATAATTATCATCTTGTAAAACATGAAGAGGAAAGCTCTAAAATGACTACTTTAAAACAGGAGGGACGAATCAATAATGAAAAAAGAAAATGAACTTAATGAAAAGGTACAGACTTATACCAAGCAGCAGTTTTTAGAATCGCAACAGTTTAGTCCATTACAAAAAGATGTGCTAAATGCGTTACTAGAAGATAGAGAGTACACGATCGAACAAGCTAATAAAATCATTGAACAATTTGAAAAAAAGGTGGTGCTTTAAATGGCTGGAGGCACATGGGAAACTCAAAATAAAGTTCGACCAGGCGTGTATATTAATACGATTAGTGATACAAAACCGTTAGGAACGGTCGGAGAGCGTGGTATTGTGACAATGGCGATGCCACTTAGTTGGGGCGAAGCTAAAAAGGTTATTCCTTTAACGGTTAATGATAATTTGCACCAGATTCTTGGTTTCACTATCACTGACCCTCAGATGATGTTAATTAATCAAGCCCTAAAACGAGCCAAGACATTATTGTTATACCGACTTAATGAAGGTACAAAAGCGGCTGCAACGAGTGGGAGTACGACCTTTACAGCGCGCTATGGCGGCACACGAGGAAATGACATTACGATGGTGATTCAGAAGAATATTGATGTTCTCGAGAAATGGGATGTTCGAACACTTGTTTCAGGAGAAATCATTGATTCACAAACCGTGTCAACCCTTTCTGAATTTAAAGCTAATGACTGGGTAGTTTGTTCAGGTGAATTAAATGGAACTGCCGGCACACGACTTGCTGGTGGTACAGATGGGGCTGTAACAAATCAGGATCATACCGACTATTTATCGGCAATCGAAGTATACAATTTTAATGTCATTGCCCTAACAAGCACAGAGCAAGCACTTAAATCTGTTTATGTAACTTTTGCTAAACGTCTTAGAGAGGTTGAAGGTAGAAAAATTCAACTTGTACTTGAAAACTATCCACAAGCTGATCACGAGGGAGTTATTAGCGTTAAGAATGGTGTTGTACTCACTGATGGTTCGAGACTTACAGCGAGTCAATGTGTAGCATGGGTATCAGGTGCTTCTGCAGGAGCTTTGGTAAACCAATCATTAACTTATCAAGCTTATGATGAGGCTGTTGATGTTTATCCTAAATATACAAATACTCAAATCGAAGCGGCGCTAAAGGCAGGAGAATTTGTATTTACTCAAATTAAGGGCCGGGCGGTTATCGAACAAGACATTAACACGCTAACAAGTTTTACGCCGAAGAAGAATAAAACTTTTTCAAAGAATCGGGCTTTGCGAGCTTTGGATGGACTTGCTAATGATTTCAAACGAATTTTTGAAGATTACTATATGGGTAAGGTAGATAATAACCCAGATGGTCGTAATTTATTTAAAAAAGAATGCATCAATCAAGTGAATTTATATCAAGGCATGAATGCAATTCAAGATTTTAATTCCCAAAGTGATGTAGTGGTTACGGAAGGTGAAGAAAGCGACGGTATTTATATTGAACTTGCAGCTAAACCGGTCGATTCTATTGAGAAAATTTATATGAAAGTGAGAGTGAAATAGATGGCTTACTTAAAAGCAAAAGATACAATTTCCGGCCAGGAAGCTAGGGCATATGCAACGATCAATGGGAGAGTAGAAGAACTATTCTATGCCAAAAAAGTTGAAGCTAAAGTGAAAAAGAACAAGAAGTCAATGAAAACACTCGGTAAACGTGGTGCTCAGAATAAGGCTAATGGTTTTGAAGGAACAGGAAGTATGACGATTTATTACGTGACGTCGCTTTTCCGTCAACAGATGCTTGAATATATGAAAACCGGCAGAGACACTTATTTTGATTTGCAAATTATCAATGAAGACCCCGCTTCAAGTATTGGCAAGCAAACGGTGGTAATTAAAGGGGTAAATCTTGATGAAGTAACGTTAACTAGCTTTGATGTAGAATCTGAGGCGCTTGAAGAAGAACTTGCATTCACTTTTGATGATGCGGATATATTAGATCAATTTGGCAAACCAATTCTTGGATAATTTAATTTAATAAGAAGGGATGTATACACATCGATGTCAACTTTACAAGATTTTTTGAATGCAAATCCAGTCGATAATTTAACAGAGGAAGTACTCATTTCGGATCGTTTTAAAGGTGCTGATGGCGTACTGTTTAAATTTAGAATCAAAGCAATGACAAGCAGTGCATTTGAGAATGTACGTAAGAAATCAATGGTCGTTCGTAAGGGTGGAAAAGTGGAATTAGATTTAGAAAAATTTAATAGCAGTATTGTGATTGAACATACGTTAGATCCAGACTTTAAAGATGCGAAGAGCCTGGAAAAATCAGGATGTGTAAATCCCGAGAATTATTTAAGCAAAGTATTGCTATCCGGTGAGATTGCAGAGTTAAGTGAACGAATTCAGAATCTTTCTGGATTTAATAAGAAAATGGAAGATTTGGTCGAGGGAGCAAAAAACTAATCAAGGAGGGCGATAGTGAAGCGAATTATGCTTACTATGTTCTCCATAAGTTTCGTAAATTTCCATCTGAATTTCTTGCTCTAACGAGAGAAGAAAAAGCTTTCATAATTGCAGCAATCGATATTCGTATCGCGTCTGAGAAAAAGACATCGAAATAAAGCGGACGATATTTGAAAAATAGGTTTGATTTAGGGCGCCCAATGGGCGTCTTTTTCATTCCTGGAAAGGAGACACCCATATGGCAACTGTTACATCTTCTTTGAAATTATTTGATGGAATGACTGGATCACTAAAAAACATCTCAAAAAGCATGAATTTCATCGTCTCTGCTATGGATAAGCTGCAGTCTTCATTTGAAAAAACTATGAGAGTTGATGAGCTATTAGTTGCATCTAACAATAAATTAATTACATCTGAGAACAATTTGCGACAATCCCTTGATAAGGCTGCGGAAGCACAGAAAAAAAATAATCGGCCATCTGAAGAGGGTTCAAAAGGGAAAAATCCTATAGTAGAGCTTGTTAAAAATGTGTGGGATGAGGATAAAGCTTCCAAAAAAATAAGATATATTGCGGAAACAGCATTAAGCGGAGCCGTGGATCAAATGAAAGTTGAAGATATGTTTAAGGCGCAAACAAAGGATCCAGCAGTAGGTAGTGCGATGTTTGAGAAGTTCAAATCGGAAGCCATCGGAGCAGGAATAGATGTTAAAGAATATTTAAATAGTACACTTTCTTTTTTTCCAAAGACTCAAAATACAGATCAACTCTCCATGTTAAATACTCTTGCACAGCGGTTAACCGCGTTTGATAGTACAGGTGGTGGAATTAAAGGAGCTTCGAAAGTTTTAAATGATGCTATGTCAGGTGATACTGGTGCACTTGCTGAGCGATTTAATATGTCTAAAAAAGATATAGGTTCTTCTAAAATTGAAGATTTAGGAAAGTCAGGAAATGTTGATGGGTTTCTAAAAGCTTTTGATGAGCTACTTGAAAAGCAACAAATGGGAGAGAAAGGATTCCAAATGATGCTTACAAGTCCAGTGAAGCAAGTTGAAATGTTCGGTAATAACATAAAATCAATTCTTGATAGCGCAGGTATTGCAGTTATTAAGGGTTTATCTCCTTTACTGGCAAGGCTAAATGCAGATCTTCAAACAGGTAAAATTCAAGCTTTCTTTAATGGATTAGGTCAAGGTTTATCTTGGGTGACTGACGCTGCAATGGCTATTTATGATGCGATGTCTATGATATTTGGATTTATATCGAATAATTGGGGCAATATCGAACCGATCATTTGGGGGATTGTTGCTGCGTTCGGAGCTTGGAATATAGCGACATTTGCACAAGTTGCGGCACAGGCGATACAGACATTTGTCACAACAGCAAGTACGGCTACGCTTTTTGTACAGACTTGGGCTACATTGGGACTGGCTGCTGCTTGGGGGACACTAAACACTGCAATGAAAGCAAATGTTTTCATTATAATTGCTTCTGTAATTATTGGATTAATTGTTTGGCTCTATCAATTATGGGAAACTAACGATAATTTTGCAGCTGGTTTAATGCGAGCGTGGAACTCAATTCTTAACTTTTTTGATACAGTGCCGGCTTACTTCTGGCAGTTAGTTGAGTGGATGATGCAACCTTTTGTGAGTTGGGCGCAGATGTTTGGACAATTGTACGATAAAGTGATAAACGGCATTATTTCCGGTATTAATTCGGTACTGGGCTTAGTGAACAAGATTACTGGGTCATCGTTCGAGATTGGAGCTAAGTTTAACTACGAAGATATGATAAATGGGATTGCTGATTTTGCTAAAGGCAAGAAAGAAGCCGCCTATTCGAATGCCGCAGCTAATGCAGCACAACGAGAGCAAGAGGTACAAGATATGGTTAGCAGTCGCGCAAGCAAAAGAGCTGCGGAAGAAGCGACTAAAGCTAAAAAAGATGCAGATGAAAAGAACAAGCTGGATAAATGGAATGCGAACCTAGCTCCCAATATTGGTCGAGTGGATGAAGTAGGCAAGATTGCAGATACCGTGGATGTCTCAAGCGAAGATCTTAAATTAATGCGAGAGCTAGCTGATATCCAAAGCATTCAAAACTTTGTCACGCTAACACCAACTGTCGCAATGACAACAGGCGATATAAACAATGGATATGATGTGGATACGATCATATCGCGTATCACAAAGTCACTTGAGGAAGAAGTAGCATCATCGGCACAGGGGGTGTTTAGCTAAGTGGAGTACGGAATATGGCTAAGCTTTAATAATCAAGAAGAAGGATTTCAAATACCAGTTAACCCAGAATCTCTGGAAATTAGCGAGAGTGGTAGTGGAGATACGCATGATATAGGTGCATTAGGCGAAATCAATGTCATTAAGAGCCCTCAGCTAACTGAATATAAATTTGAAGGTATCTTTCCAGCTATGCGATACCCTTTTGTTACAAGTAAAGTCCTCCTAAAGCCCATGCAATATGTCGGATTTATTAAGAAATGGATGGGAACAAGACGTCCGATCAGATTTGTATATGTAGGTACAAATGCAGATATCAATGGTGAAGGTAAGGTCATCTCAGAAGTTAATGAGGCTGTTAGTATCGAGAAGTTTAATTGGAACGAAGCTGCAGGTTCACCTGGAGATATTGAATATTCTCTAACCCTCAAAAAGTATGTATTTTATGCAGCTAAAAAGGCTGTATATGCGGAGAATAAGAGCACAGGTGAATTTGAAGTTTATAAACAGAGTCCCGAACGGCCGGATGATAAACAAACGCCAAAAACGTATACGCTAGTTGCTGGAGATAATCTCTCCAAGGTTGCTAAAAGGGTCTTGGGCGATGATTCGAAATGGCGAGATATTCAAATGTTGAATGGCATCACGGATGCGCAACTAAAACAACTTCAAATCGGTATGGTTCTAAAAATGCCGTAGGGAGGCTTTATGCTTGAAGTTCTAATTGACAATAAAGACGGTCAAGTGTGGGACATCTCGAACATTGTATCTAGAGTCTCATGGAAAACGAAAAGAATCGGAGCTGTCGGTAGCCTAGATGTCACGATGATTAAAGGTGGATTATATGAGTATGCTAGTTTTAAGTGTAATAATGGCGACATTATAAAGGTTCGTTTGGGTGATGCCAATATCTTTTATGGCTATATTTTCTCGATAGATAGCGGTAAAGATGAAGCAATTACAATAAAGGCTTACGACCAACTACGCTACCTCATGGTGAATGACACTTATGTACTTAAAGGGGCTACGGCAACGGAAGTAATTAAGAAAATTGCAGATGATTTTAAATTAAAGACAGGTACACTTGTGGATACGCAATATAAGATTCCTTCACTCGTAGAAGATAATAAAAAGCTGCTCGATATTATAAGTAAAGCTTTGGATTTAACAATCATAGCTACGAATAAGAATTTCGTGCTTTATGACGACTTTGGTAGTCTTGCGTTGCGTAATGTTGAGGATCTTAAGCTTGAATTTTACGTAGGTGATGGAAGTTTGATGTATGACTATACGTACAATCGATCCATTGACGAAGATACCTATAATAAGGTGAAAATTATTAAAGATAACAAGAAATCCGGAAAGCGTGAAGTGTATATTGAGCAAGATAGCGCTAATATCGCAAAATGGGGTTTGCTGCAACTCTATCAATCCGTTGATGAGAACATGAATGCGGCCCAAATTAGTGATATGTTGCAGAAGTTAATAACAGTAAAGAATAGGGAGAAAAAGACCATTCAGCTAAAAGCTATCGGTGATCCGAGGGTGAGAGCAGGGTGTTATGTTCCTGTTGAGATTAAAGAGTTTGGTATCAACCAACATTTTTTGATCGATGAATGCACGCATGATTTCGATTCCACAAGCCATACCATGACACTAAGTTTGAAGGTGATATGAATTGTCTCTGTTAAATATTATTAAAACCGCCGGTGCAGGCGCAGTAGATGCAAGTAATCCGGTTGCCATGCTTTTTGCAGAAGTAACACAAACAAATCCTCTTGAGTTAAACGTTGATCAACGGTTTACACTCACAGAGGAATTTTTAATTATTCCAGAGAGCCTAACTCGGTATGAGCTTGACTTACGACACAAGCACGATGCTCCTGGAGGGCCTACACAGAATGCGTTGCCTCAGAAAATTGTAATCCGTGAAGGTTTGAAAAGCGGTGACTGCGTGCTGCTCCTACGTGTTCAAGGTGGTAACAGCTTTGTCATTATAGACAAGGTGGTGAAAGGATGATTCCGCAAGGTGGTGTATTGCAAGCCAATCAAGTCATTGAACAGATTCTGCAACCTAGTAAGACATACAGATTAGATTTAATAAATAAGCGTGTTACTGGCATCGCAGATGGTTTAGATGCAATAAAGCAAATGGTGGTTAAATGTCTTTCGACGGATCGATATGAACACTTTATTTATAGTTTCAATTATGGGACAGAGAGAATACTCGGTTCTGAACGCCTTCTCTTACAATCAGAGACCACGCGTTTTATCACAGAAGCGTTAATGCAAGATGATCGGATTACAAGTGTCGAGGACTTTGTATTCACGTTTGAGGGCGATACAGGAACAATCGTATTTGATGTGGTTACTGATTATGGGCGTTATAGGGAGGAGGTAAGCAGAAGTGTATGAGAATCAGACGTATGCTGTGATTTTAAAGAGGATGTTGGCAAAGGTACCTAATGACATTGATAAACGAGAGGGAAGCATTATCTACGATGCATTAGCACCTGCTGCTGCTGAGTTATCACAGATGTATGCAGCAATGGACACTAACGTTAACTTATCATTCGCTGATACGGCTAGCGGTGAATATTTAGATCGTCGAGCACATGATTACGGCATAGTTAGGAAGTCAGCTACAAAGGCAAGGCGAAAAGGATTGTTCTACGGAAACAATGAAGCGCCTATTGACGTTCCGCTTGGCAGTAGATTTTCAATAGAGAAACTAAATTTTGTTGTTGTAGATCGTATTGCAGGAGGTCAGTTTACTCTCGAGTGTGAGGTCGCAGGGGCTATAGGGAATACCGTTTTCGGTCCTATGTTGCCGATTGATTATATTGGCGGACTAGCTAAAGTGGAACTGACAGACATTTTAAAGCCTGGAGATAACGAAGAAACGGATGAGGCACTTAGAGAACGCTATTACCTTCGCGTGCGATCGCCCTCTACTAGTGGAAATGTTGCTGATTACATCAACTGGGCGCTGGAAGTGCCTGGTGTAGGTGGTGTAAGGGTCATCCCGTTGTGGAGCGGTGGGGGAACGGTGAAGGTGGTAATAGTTGATAATGAAAAGAAGCCAGCAGCCGAGGAACTTGTCCAGAAGGTACAAACATATATTGCTCCATATCAATCTAGCGGAGAAGGCAAGGCACCGATAGGTTCACTTGTAAAGATAGTAGCGGCTACGGGTGTTAGCGTAAATGTTACAGCTACGGTTATATTATCAGGTTCCCTCACACTAGAGGAAGTAAAAGCGAAATTTACAACTGCCTTAAATGACTACTTAAAGGGTATTGCCTTTTCTCCCGATACGACAATTAAATATGTGCGTGTGGGCGCTATGTTATTGGACATTGATGGTGTGCAAGATTATTCAGACCTGAAAATTAATAATGGCACAAACAACATCATCGTAACACAAGAGCAAGTTGCGATTGCTGGGACGGTGACTTTGAGGTGAATGATTATGTAATTACAAGCCCTAAAGGAAAAGCTCTACTTGAGTATCTACCGCCTTTTTATGATCCGATTTACGACTTTAGAGCACTAGTTCAGGCGGAGGGTATAGAGTTTGACGATTTAGCCATTCGGAGTGAAAGTCTCCTGGATCAGACTTCTGTCGGATTTGCTACATGGTCGCTTGAGCGCTGGGAGAAGGAATTTGGAGTAAGAACAGAAGCAGGTAAGCCGATCGATCAACGCCGCAGTGTTGTTATATCCAAATTACGTGGGTCTGGAACGGTTACTGTCGCTTTGATTAAGAATGTGGCAGAATCCTACGCAAATGGTGAGGTTTATGTAACTGAACAATTTAATGACTACGTTGTCAAAATTACATTTGTTTCCCAACTTGGAATACCACCTAATATTGAAGATATAACGAAAGCGTTGCGTGAGATCATTCCTGCACACTTACAGATCGAATACAGCTTTAAGTACGTAACATATGGCATGTTAGAAGACAGCGGAAAGACATTCGGACAGATTGAAGTGAAAGGTCTTACTTTTGGTCAATTAGAAACAACCTTACCTTAAAGGGGTGATATGATGCTTACTAAACCAAGCGGAATACGAAGTGTGCAAGCAAACGATAACGCAGCTCTTGCAAATTTTAACCGCAATGATGACATTTTAGATTATTTACTACGTCCGTATCGAGAAAAGGTCGATACAAGCACCTATGACTCTGAAACGGATAAATATACAAAGGTTGAGTATTTACGTCCAGAAGATGGAAGCGTTGCGATTAGCTGCGTTCTTTCTGCAAAGGATGCTAACGGGAATTACTTAACCGATACGTGGACATTGAATATGCCGTCAGGCGTTAAAACACGCATATGGACGCTTGTATACGATGCGAACGGCAAGGTTGTAGATAAAACATACGTAGATAAATAGGAAAGGGGGATATTACATGCCTACGATAACAGATGCCTTACGGGTGCGTGGCATAGGGGCCAGTGGTGGCGTATCGCCCACTGACAAACAGGCACTTATCGATATTGTAAACGCAGCGGAAGCTAATAACGATGCAATTAAAGTGGATGTTATAACGAAGTTAAAAGCCCTTAATCCATCGTTGACTCTTACGAATGCATCGACATGGACCGAGATTCGTGCGGCGATAGCGTCAATGCAAAATCGTGGGGCGGTGACGATTACACCGGGGACAGCGGATCAGGCGATTATAGATGGATACTATACTGGCGCTGGAAAGGTATTAGGCGATCCTGATTTGATTGCTGGTAACATTAAGGCTGGCGTCAATATATTCGGTGTCAACGGTAAACCCGAAGTTGTGGATACGACTACTGCTGTAGGGGCCGCGGCAGGCGACATATTGAACGGTAAAGAAGCTTTTGTAAACGGAGTTAAACGTGTCGGAATGATAACTAATAACGGAGTAGTTGATCAAACGATTACTACTCAAGGTGGGCAAGTGGCATTGAGTGGATATGTCGCACCTGGTAGTAAAGTAACAGCCCAGCTCACTAATGTAACTCCAGAAAATATCAAGAAGGGAGTAAGTGCTGGAGGGGTAGTTGGTACATTGGAGTACTTAGGTCCTGGTGATAGTATTGTTTGGTCGCAAAATGGATCTGACGGGATACAAACAGGAACATCAATGGCTATGGTCTATCGTATTAAATGTTCGCTTGGCTTGACTTACCGAGTTAGGTATTCGTTTAGATCAACTTTTTCGACTGGCTATGTTTATGCCCAAATATATGTTAACGGAAGGGCAAAAGGTGTTTCGAGATCATTCTATGGTTTTAATAACCCGCATATTCATGCGGAAGATATACAAGTAAATGCTGGTGATACAATCGAAATATGGGGGTACGGAGAACAATACTCCGGTAGTTTAGCGGATTTCTCTCTAGGTATTACAAGTATGAATTTCACACGAGTTTAATAAAGGAAGGATTGATTATATGTACTACTACGCGAAATTAAACCAAAGTAATATTTGCGTTTAAAGATGCAGTGAAGTAGAGTGCATTAAATTAAGTAGGAGGGAGAACTTTAATGGCGCAATTACCAAGTACAGCGAACATTACGGACATCATCACGTCTTTGCAAGGGCTAACAGGTATTAATCAATTGGTGGAACTATCCAATGTGTTGAAAGCAAAAGGATACACCTTAACAGGCAAAGAAACGATAGTTGATTTAATCTCAATTATTAGCGGTGCAAATCTCGTTAATACAGCTACGGCGGCAGGCGCGACAGCAGCGCAAATATTAACTGGTAAAGAAGCTTTTACAAACGGAACGAAAGTAGTTGGTACGATGCCTGATCGTGCAGGAGATACGGTAGCCTTGTCCTCTTCCGTTAGTGGTACCATCATGAAATTACTAGCGTCTGCCGGATACCGTGACGGTGTAGACGATTACGTAACGCTGACGGATGCGGCGTTCATAGCAGCGAATATTCTCGCAGGGAAGACAGTTCACGGATTGTCCGGGACGGCAACGGCGGATGGAACAGCGAGTGCAGCGGATATTCTAACTGGTAAAAGCGCGTACGTGAATGGTGTAAAATTAACTGGTACATTAGTACAAGGAAAACAGTTTGCTTATGGCTCTGTCCCATTTTTAAACGCAGGAAGTGCTAGTTGTAATGTCAACAATCTAGCTTTTGTACCTTCGTTAGTTTTTGTTTTTTATAAGCCTAACAGTGGATATTATAATTCTACTCTTGTTTTTACTGACGTTGGTAAGTCTTTGAATGCCTATTCATATGACACATTAAGAATGTCAAACAGGATTCATAATGATTATGGAGGAATTTATATTGCAGGAAAAGGTTTTAATTCTTATCAACAATTCGAGAATGAAACTACATTAAGTGGAACGGCATACTATTGGGCTTTTGAATAATAAGGAGGAACGATAGATGAAGTATGTTGGGCGAAAAATATATTACTATTTAGCAACAGGGAAAGTGATTGTAGATACTGGAGAAAACGCAGGATATGTAGTACCTACGACTATCGAACAAGATTTTCAATCTTATAAAGCATTGGCAGAACGAGTACCTGAAACCGTAGGTGTATTAGAATTTGAATACGGCGATTTAACACATGATTTCGCAACGTGCAACGGGTACAAGGTAGATATAGCAAGCGGTGCGCTGGAATTTACTTATCCAGATCCTGCAAACCCTGAACAGCCGTCTGTGTACCGAAAACCACTTAGCCAAGAAGTGGACGAGCTTAAACAGTCAATCGCGGAATTAACGATTTTACTTGCAACACCACAAATTTAATTAAAGGAGATTGATGATTATGAATTTTACAAAAGATAGCGGATTGGTAAAAGTATGGGTTGGATTAGTAATGGCAGGGACTTATAAGCTTGAACAGGTTCCGCAGCTCTCGAATCTCAAGACAGTAGTTACCGAAGTAATCAACGGTACAGCAGCTTAACAAGCGCCTGCACAACGCAGAGCGCTATTTTTATGCCCTCGAACCTTCGGGGGCTATTTTAGTTCATGGACGGTGAGAGTGAATAGAGTGGACATATACAGCAGTGGCACTCATGGGAATCTTTTTCCGCTATAGGAGGAGCTTCACTTTTGACTTTTCTTATTGTCCAGTACACTAACACATTTATTGATAGACTTGTGACAAATTAATCAACTTATTTATATGTTGTATGAGTAGCGTTTGTGATTTTGAGTCTTGCGCAAATTGATTCCCAAAGATTTCATTGCTCAAGTTGCTTCTATTGTAGTTGAACTGCGCCTTAGAAATTCATCCATTTTCTCATCTCTTCGAATTGCCCGAGCTGCCCATGAAACAGGATGGCAGATCTCAGCGTGGCATTAAGTACATTAAAAACAAGTAAGCTATTTGAACAGCGTAGCCCACTCACCTTACAGCCTTAACATGGAAAGACTGCACAAGAGCATTTATCCGACTATGTCCGCCACGTGACCGCTTGTTGACCGCTAACCGACCGCACATTGACCGTAACATGGCAGTCTATTAGCAGCTAGAAGTGATACATTGGTAATGTAGATAAGTGAGGCACAACGGTACGCCTCAGACGATAGTGAGACGCCACGAGCGTCTCTTTTTTTATGGGCAAATCACTCAAGTAGCAGGTAAGGGGAGGGATGCCGAGTGAGAAGACGTAAGAAGAAGCGGCGTAATGAGCCTGAATTGCCTCAGCAGCCGGCGCTATGTAAACGCTGTGTTTGGGGACAGTGGACAGGCTTGAAACAATTTTGCCCGAAGCCAGTGTGTGTAAAATCAGACGCTGAGATCCTTTGAGAGGTACTTCATATGGAAGCAGCGAGCAAGCGAGCTAGGGTGAAGGAGGTGAGAGCCATGCGTAAGAGACGAATTCCATATGAAAGGCGGAGGATTGGACATGTTGAAAGTACCCCGATTAAGCGAGTATGTCGATAAGCTGACGAGAGTGAGTCAGCGTAAGGATCAGCTTCAGAAGTTTGAGCAAGAAGTCACGAACCAGCTTCATCTAAACCCGAAAGTACCTTTAACTGAGCAGGATCTTCCTGAACTTGGTGAACACTTCTTCAAGCGAATTGCAAAGGAGGCTGGACTCGATGTTACTTCGTAGTCTCGATACGATTTGCGCGAAGTTAAAGTATTCTTTTCCAGATGTCACGACAATTTACGTGCATAACTTGCCTGACAATCCTGTCACACCGGCATTTCTCATTCAGCTGAGCAGCAGTACGAATGAAGATTTATCTTACAAGAAATATGCGTCTCAAGCGGTATGGCAATTGACTTACTATTCCGCACAGGATGTAGGTAACAAGGGTTTAGATCAAGTGGATCGATTAGATCGCATCCAAGATATTTTCATGGCAACGCCTATTTTAAAAGGTCGGGATGGCTCGAGCTATCACATTCAAGGTGTAGAGACAGGTTTACGGGACACGGAATTATTTGTACGCATTACATTACAAACTGAATTTGAGCGCACTTCCGAGCAGCATCAAGACGTGAAGCATGTCTCAATTCGAACCTAAGGAGGATTAATATGGGTTTACCTAATGTCAATATTGTATTCAAACAAAGAGCAGCTGCGGCTGTACAGCAAGGTGCGGTTGGAATTTTAGCGTTGGTGTTAAAAGATGCTTCAGTAACAGGTGTAACGGAGTACCACGTACGTGGGATTGAGGATGTGCCAGCAGGCTTAAAAGCAGATAACAAGCAATACATCACAATGGCGCTGCTTGGCGCACCGAAAGAAATTAAGGTTGTCGTCATTCCTGAGACGGCAACGGATTATGCAACAGCACTGGATTACTTAGAGACGATTAAGTTCAATGTCGTTGCTTTCCCAGGCGCTACAACAGCGGAGACAGCGGCTTTGACGCTGTGGGCGAAAGCGATGTTCTCAACAAAAGATCGTAAAATCATGGCAGTACTTCCGAACGCAGCAGCAGATCATCCAGCCGTTATTAACTTTGCGACGGATCAGATTGAAGTGTCTGGCGTGAAGTATACGACGACACAATATACGGCACGAATTGCCGGTCTCATCGCAGGGTTGCCACTTACAGTAGCGCCTACTTTCCAAGTGCTGTCAGAGGTTACGAATGTACCGAAGCTTACGAAGGCAGACGCTGATGCAGCGATTAACGCTGGGAAGTTGATCCTTTACCATGATGGCGAAAAGGTCAAAATCGCACGTGGCGTTACTTCCCTCGTCACATCAACTCCTGATATTGGCGATGATTGGAAGAAAATCAAAGTCGCACGTATTCTCAATAAGACGTATCACGACATCAAAGAAACGATTGAGGACTTATATATCGGTAAAGTGCAGAACAGCTACATCAATAAGCTGCTGCTCGTGTCGGCCATTAGTAATTATTACGAACAATTGGAGCAAGACGGCATTCTTGATCCAGGCAAAAATCGGGTTGAGATTGATATTCCGACCCAGCGTCTGTATTTAAAAACAATCTTGGGTGCAGATGAAGTGGCGAAGATGGATGAGCAGCAAATTAAAGAAGCGAACACCAAAGACCAAGTATTCCTTACAGCAGTAGAGCGTCCGCTTGATGCAATGGAAGATATTAAATTGACAATTAATTTGTAGGAGGCGTTATAGATGGCTAATTTTAATGGTGAAAAAGTAATTTCAGGAACATTCGGGGAAGTGTGGTTGGACGGCGAATATGTCGCAGAAGCTCTATCAATGGAAGCAAAGCTGGAGATCGAAAAAGAAGACGTACCCCTTACAGGAAAATTCGCAACAGACAGCAAGTTCATGGGCTACAAAGGCAGTGGCACACTCAAAATGCACAAGGCCAATTCTCGCATGATCAAAAAACTAGGTGACATGATTAAAAAAGGGGTTAATCCTCGCTTTCAGATCATGTCCAGTCTTGCTGACCCGGCTGCTGCTGGCGCAGAGCGGATTCTAATTAAGGATGCAAGCTTTAATGATCTGACTCTTATTAACTGGGAATTGAAGAAAAAAGGCGAGATCGAAGCGCCATTTACATTCACAGATTGGGAAACACAAGATTTGATCTAATAGATTATTATAGTTTTGAAAATAATTACGAAGCCCTGAGCACAGCTCGGGGCTATTCTTATACCCATTGGAGGATGAAAGAACATGAAGAAGAATGCACTCGATTTACTATTAGCACTAGATAAAAGCAAGGTACAGCGTCCATCCAAGAAGATTGAGTTGAAGCGCCTAAGTGCTGCTGCGGGTGAACCGGTCGTGTTTACCTGCCAGGCACTCACGATGGAGGAAATGGCAGAGGTGCAAGACATCTCGATGTCTGTATCCAAGCGAGGGGAACTTGAAGAGTTCAACAGCAATGCGGCTCAAATCTTCACCGTAATTCGAGGCGTGGTGACGCCATCACTCAAAGACAAGAGCTTGCTTGAAGCTTACAATGCGACAACGCCAAAGCAACTTTTGGAAGAGTCGAAGTTGTTACTACCAGGCGAGATTACGCAACTATACAATGTGATCTCTGGATTATCCGGTTACGGGGAAGATTCGGTACAAGAACTAAAAAACGAATAAGATCGGACGGATACGCCGAGATGCTCTACTACTATTGGAGCAGAAAAGGCATTCGTCCGAGTGAAATTCACAACATGCCTGCTGGCGAGCGCCACCTCCTGCGCGTCTTTTACGAAATGGAACTAGAGGAGCGGGAGAAACTTGCTAAGCTGGGCAAGCCGATGTTCACCATGTCGGCATTCTAACAGAGGAGGTGAACAGGTATGAAATTAACGGCCATATTAAGTTTGAAAGATGAGTATTCGGCAGTTCTACAGCAAGCTGCTAAGAATACGAAGACTTTTCAGAAGCAAGTCGAGCAGGTCGAGCGGACGATGAATCGTGCTTTTAATAAGAATCGTAAGATCAATGTCGACCATCAATCTGCGATAAGCGCTCTGGATAAAGTCACGAAGAAGTTAAAAGAAATTCAGGAAACAAAAGTAACTGTTGGGGTTAAAGAGAATGAGAAGTCTTCAGATAAACCATCAAGGTTTATCACTCAGGCTAAGAAAGATCTTAAGAGATTAGGTGAGATGTATAAGAGTATACAGCCAGTCTTTAAGAATAGTTTGATTGGAAAGACAGTCGGAAAAGGTATAAAACTCGTAATTGGAATTGCTGATGAAGCTACAAAACCCTTTAGAAGAATTATTTCATTTGCCATGAAACCCCTAATATTAACTCTAAAAGTGGCTGACTACGCAACCCAAGGTATTATGAAAGTAGTCGGGTTTGCCAAGCAAATTGGGACAATGATTGCACCAGCTTTTATTAAAATTGGCGATATGATTGCAGATACCTTAAAGAATGCTTTCAACAGTGGTATGGAGCTGGAACAGCAACAAGTGGTTATGGATCAGGTTATGAAGGTGAATAATCCTAGAATGTCCGGAGCTGATTCGCAAAAGGCATCTCAAGAGTACATGCAGGAATTACGCAGCAATGCGGTCTCTAAGTCGTTTAATTCATCTGACGTGATCGCAGCTGGGACGAAGGCTCTTAAGGAAACCGGCGGAGATGCGAAGCAAGCGATGGAAATGGTAAAGCTCGCAGAGAACATGGCTGCACTAAATCCAGAGAAAAAGCTCTCAGATGCGATGAAAGCATTGGGTGATTTGAAGGATGGCGATGTCAAGGGAATGAAGGATTTCGGTTTTGACATAAAAGATACCAAGGCAAAAGTGGCTAAAGGCGACCTTAGTAAGATGAAAAGCGATAAAGGTATGGGACTTGCGGAAATGTTTGACGGTGGTGCCGATAAAATGGCAGGTACTGCGAAGGGCATGCTTGGCACGATTACGGGTGGTTTGAAGAACAATTTGCAAGATATGGGACTCAAGATGATAGAGTCATTGAAGCCTGCGCTTGAGGCGATAATCCCTCTAGTTAGCAAAATGCAGCCGATGTTTGAAAAATTGGGGACATCAATTGGTAGGGGAATTACTACTGCCATCCAATTTTTCAAGCAAAATGAAGGGCCAATCAATCAGTTTAAAGCAACTTTACTGAGCATTTTTACTGCTGTTTCACAAGGTTTTGGTAAATTTATTACTTGGTTAATGCCGATGTTGCCACCCATTGTTAATTTCATTACTGGGGTCATTCAAAAAGCAATTGATGTGATTACGCCTATCTTGCCTCCAATTATGAATTTGTTTCAAAGTATCATTGGATGGTTTGTAAGCAACATGCCAGTATTCCAGAATGCAATCGGTGCAGTATTCAGCGCAATGGCTCCTGTCATTGATCTCGTCATCTTAAGTTTCTCCACTCTTTGGGATTTATGGCAAAAGGCATGGCCAACGATTCAGAGCATTATTGAGAGTGTTTGGGGTGTCGTACAGCCGATATTTGGTGCGATCGTAGATATTATTGGTATTATTATCGAACTAGGTAAAAGGCTATGGGATGAAATGCTTCCAGTTTTTGAAGGTATTTGGTCAGTTCTCAAACCGATTGTCGATGGGATTGGCTCATTCGCAAGTTGGATTGGTGACAAAGTCAGCTGGTTCCGTAAGGAACTTCAAGGTGACGATAAGACCCCAGGAAAACCTCACGCTGCAGGTCTGCACACCGTTCCAAGAGACAATTACCCTGCACTACTGCATCGCAATGAGGCGGTACTTACAGCCCAAGAAGCGAATCAATATCGTAATGGAAGCAAAGGGAGCAGCGTCGTTATTAACATGAACAATCCGGTTGTTCGTGACGAAGGGGATTTCCAGAAATGGTCCAATCTACTCCGTCGTGAGCTTGAGTTAGCCGGCTTGAATATGGCGTAGGGGGGCGATAGTGATGGAGTTTTGGCTTTCTTTTAATAATGGTGAAGAGAAGCTTCGCCTTCCTGTCCCTCCGAGCAGTTTTGAGATGCAGACGGGTAGCACGAATACAACAGTGAATTTAAATGATGTCGGTGAGATTAACCTTATTGGAAAGCGTAGGTTGAAGGCAATATCGCTGGCGTCCTATTTTCCAATTCAAGATGACGGTCTATGTCAATACAGGGATTTTCCCAAGCCACAGAAGTGTGTAGAGATGATTGAAAAATGGCGGGACAGCGGTCGTCCTATTCGCTTAATCATTACAGGCGACAGCCTTACGATTAATGAAGCGATGGCGATTGAATCGTTTAACTACTCACAGAAGCACGGACCGCAAGACATTTATTACAGCCTAGAGCTGAAAGAGTACAGATTCCTTAATTTCAAGGCAACGGAGAGTGCATCTAATGCGCTTCTGAAAAAAATAGTCGGGGACACTCGTCCCACGGAAAAAGAACCTAACAAAACTTACACCGTCCGTGCGGGTGATACGCTGCTGACCATAGCGAAGAGTCAATACGGCGACACGTCGAAGAAAGATAAGCTGATGGAGAAGAACGGAATCGTGGATGAGAACCAGCTGCCTCCTGGGAAGGTGTTGGTATTATGAAGATTGTCCATGTGAATCGGGCAGGCAAGACCAACGATATCTCACAGCTTGTCCAGAGCATCACTTGGAGCGGGGACGTTGTGGAAGTCGCACGCAAGATGGATATTACGATTACCGTATCTAGCCATGATCATTATTTACCTAAGGTCGCAATTGAGCTGGGTGAGAAGCTGATGCTGCAGACGGATGAGGGTGAGGAGCTGTGGCAGGGGTACATTTTTCAAAAAGGAAGATCGTTAACCGGTTCAGAACTCAGTGTTACTGCCTTCGACGGCTTAATTTACTTAACGAAATCTAAGCTACCGAGATTGTTCCAGAACATGACACCAGAGAAGGTAACGGCTGCAGTCTGTGCAGAGCTAGGTGTTCAAGCAGGTACAATAGCAGCGACGGGGATCCCTCAGACCTTCGCGAATCAAGACAGCAGCGGTGGGAAGTCAGGCTATGAAGCGATCATGACCAGTTATACGGCAGCATCGAAACAAAACGGTAAGCTGTACATCCCACGGATGAATAAAGGTGCTCTTGATGTGGTGGAAAAAGGCAGCACGCTTGCTAAAGTTGAACTCACCGCAAGCGCAGATCTGACAGAAGCGAATTACGCCGAAGATATGAATGCGATGGTCAATACCGTAATCATTACGGATGATAAAGGCAACACGGTGGATCAAGTTCGTAATAACGATTGGATGAAGAATTACGGCTTACTGCAGACCGTCTACCAGAAGGAAGAAGGCAAAGACCCGAAAGCTATGGCAGAGGCAATTCTTCACGGTGTAGATCGAACGGCAAGTGTGGAGCTGATCGGCGGGCAGGATAAATATGATCTGATCGCAGGTAATGCGGTGCGGATTAAAGAGGAAGTGACCGGGATAACCGGTCTTTTTTATATTGATCGGGATACACATACGTTCCAGAATGGGCATCACACGATCAGCCTAGAACTAAATTACAAGAATGTGATGGATGAACATGATGCATAGAGAAAGGGGAATACGCAATGTCGATGTCTTGGTTAATTGATCTAATTCGTGAGCAGGGTGCGAAGCACAATCCGCCTTCTCTTTTGCATGGAGAAGTGATGGCATTAGAGCCTGAGATGAAGATTAAGCTTGGAGATTTATTGCTCACGCGCCCCTTTCTGCTGGTTGCTGAGCATCTGACTCACAGTCGGGTAAGCGGTCAGGCGGTTGGGAAGTTTGATGAAGTGACACTAGCGAAGCCGCTCGAAGTCGGGGATACCGTGGCTGTCATGCCGACGGCAGATTTTCAGCGCTATGTGGTGTTATGTAAGGTGGTGGGAATGTGAGTGGGATTTTTCCTTTTATCGATACGGCTGTGGAAGCAGTGGATACGGTGGAGAAGGATTTAGCAATGTTTAAGGAATATGCTTGGGATTTTGAAAAGAATGATTTTGTCATGCACAATGGTCGACCTGTCGTCCTTGAGGGCAATGAAGCGTTGATGGTATGGGCGTATAAGGCACTTAAAACAGAGCGTTATCGCTATCTAGCCTACAGCTGGAATTTTGGTGTAGAGTTTGATCGATTAATGGGCAGTACGTTGTCTTCTTCACAATTGCAGCAGACTGAGGCGGAGCGATATCTTCGGGAGGCATTGCTCGTCAATCCATATATTAAGGATGTGGCGGGGGTTCAGGTCTCTTTTACCAAAGACGTGCTGAATATAAGCTTTCAATTGGTGACGGTATATGGGGAGGTGAGTATGAATGTTTGAGAATCAAAGTTATGAAGCGCTGCTAGTAAAGCTTCTTGATGGCGTGAAGACACCAGGAGTTGCTAAGCAGGAAGGGACTTTCGTTTACGACAGCTTATCGCCTGTTGCCATTGAGATAGCACTTGCGTATAGCCAACTGGATCGCGTCTTGCGATTAGGATTTGCTCAGACAACAACAGGAGAATACTTAGATCGAAGAGCAGAAGAGTTTGGTGTTATTAGGAAGGTGGCGACTAAAGCACATGGCTTACTTAAAATCACTGGACCTGTAGGTACTAAGATTGAGGCAGGGACTTTTTTTTCAACAAAGAACGGGACTTTATTCCGAACGAATGATGATGTAATCATTGGTGCTGATGGAACAATTACAGCAGTAATTGAGGCGTTAAAAGCAGGAATAGAAGGTAATGTGCCAGCTGGAATAATTACAAATGTGCCTATTATATGGTCGGGTATTTTGCAAGTAAATCATGATGAGCCAATGGAGGGAGGGGTCGATACAGAAGCTGATGACTCACTATTAACACGTCTGTTATCTAAGGTGCGTAATCCGGCTACTAGTGGAAATATCAGTCATTATCTGCAATGGGCACGTGAAGTCCCTGGTATCGGTGATGCTAAGGTATTCCCAGTCTGGAATGGACCTCTTACAGTCAAGGTTGTACTTTTAAGTGAGCAGAAGAGTGCCCCATCTGCAGCTGTGGTAAGTGCAGCTGTAGAATACATCGAGTCTGTTCGACCTATCGGTGCGCAAGTAACGGTAGTACCAGCAGTGGAAACAGACGTAAACATTAGTGTGAAAGTAATAGTAAATAGCGAAGCAAATCTAGCAACTGTCAAACAAGACATTGAGCAGCGGATTAAGAGTTATCTTGAAAAATTAGCTTTCAAAGATAATACGGTACGTTATTCTCAAATTGCAAATGTCGTATTAGATGCACCGAATGTGATTGATTATACCAACCTCACATTGAATGGAGGAACCACGAATATATTCATTCCAAATGAGGGCGTAGGTGTAGTAGGGATGGTGACAGTTCAATGAGATCCAGTCCATTAAATGAGAAACCACGTGATGTAGTGCATGTAAGACTTAACTCTATGCTTCCCGATTTTATTATTGCATCGCCAGTTACTCGTGGTTTGAACAATTCAATAGCAGATCAAATGGGGGATTTGCAAGAAGTAACGAATGAGACGTTCTGCCAATTCTTTATTGATACTGCTACATGGGGACTTGCATATTGGGAACAATTCATAGGTATCCAAAGCGATTTGAGCAAACCGCTCGATCAACGTAGATCTGTTGTAAAATCCAAACTACGTGGTGTTGGAACCGTGAATGTAGAACTAATTAAGAATGTGGCGGAGTCTTACGAGTACGGTGAAGTTGCTGTGAAAGAAGATTTTTCAACTAACACTATCCAGATTGAATTTATCGGGAAATACGGAAAGCCTACTAATATGGAAGATTTAATGAAGGCAATGCGGGAGATCATTCCTGCTCATTTGAATATAGGTTACAGGTTCAGGTTTGTTACTCATGCGGAATTGAAAAGCAAGACACATGCCTATTTAACGAAGTTTACTCATAATCAAATTAGAGAGGGGGCAATTAAAAATGCCAAATCAAACTCCAAATTTAGGACTACAAAAACCGATTGAAAATGAAAATTATGACATCAATGTAAATAATGAAAATATGAACAAGATTGATGGTGCATTGGGAGAAATAAGAGGCAAGATTGCAAATGTGGTAAAATCAGTAAACAGTAAAACTGGTGATGTTTTTTTACAGGCTGAGGATGTTGGTGCTATTAAGGAAACAGAATATAGTTCACATTTGGCAGATTATGTGAAGCATGTTGGCTTTGCAGTTTCAGACGGAACAGCAACTGCGTATACTATTACATTAAATCCTCCACCAACTTCAATTACGGCTGGAATGACATTTAGATTTAAATCACATGTTGATAGTGGTGTTAACCCAACTATTAATCCAAATGGATTAGGTGCAAAGACAGTTAAGAAATCGAACGGTAATGCAGCGACCTTTAAAAAGGATGGAGTTTATACTGTTACTTATGATGGTTCATCGGCTTTTATCTTACAGGGTGAAGGGGGTGAGTATGGTACTGCAACAGCTAATGAAGTGTTGCAAGGATATACTATTGCAACAGAAAAAGGACTAGTAAATGGTTCAATTAACAAACAAGTATTAGTTGATTCTATTGGTCGTCCAGCTACGTCAACTGATACAATTGCTCAATTAGTGACTATTTTGCAATCAGATAAAAATACACTTGCATCTTTATTGAATGGTAAGGGGATAGGGTCATCTGGTACAGAAGCTTTATTAGACTTAATTAATAAGGTAAATAATTTTCCTGCTATAGGTAGTACATTGAGATACGCATCAGGAACTCGTGGTCCAATTAATTTTAACTATACAAGTGGATATAGTGATTTTTTTTCTATTGTTAATTTATCATTTAAACCAAAACAGGTATTTTATTATGTAAATACCGACAGAGGTTATTTATATGGTCTGTCTACTAATGGTGAGTTATTTTCAAATCGTGGTTCGACTTTAGGTACTAATGATTCTTTTGGTTCTATTCGTCAAGGTTCAGTTGGTTCATCTACAACATTTAAAGATAATGGGTTTGATGCATCGGTAAGTATTCAAATGTCTAATTACCATAATAATGATGTTTATTTTAATAAACTAACAATTGATTGGTTTGCAATTGGATAAAAAAATTTTAGAAAAAAGACGTTATATGACAAGAAAGTTGGTAAATATTTATCGTATTTATGCTTGCATATTAATAAATAACACTTTTTAGATGATTGAAAAGAAAGAATGTGAGAACATGGTTGATTATATTGTTAATCATTTACCATTAAGGACATCCAATAACCGTCGTCCCTGTATCACTATGATGCCGCAATTTATAACAATCCATAATACTGGTAATCCAACATCTACTGCTAAGAATGAGCGTTCATGGCTAACAAATCCAACAAACAACCGTACAGCATCTTACCACATAGTTGTAGATGAACACGAAGCTATTGAGTGTTTACCTTTGGATGAAGTAGGCTGGCATGCAGGAGATGGTAATGGAGACGGAAATATGAGGTCTATCGGCATTGAGATATGCGAGAGTGGTAATTATAAAAAATCACTGGATAATGCAGCTGAACTTGTCGTTAAGCTACTTAGTGAACGAAGTTGGGGTGTAGACAGATTGCGACGACACTATGACTGGTCTGGTAAAATTTGTCCGAGATTGATGTATGACGGCGGCAATTGGACAGGTTGGAAGCGATTTATCGCAAAAGTTGAGAACAATTTACAAAAGGAGGGGCGTCCTTTGCAACTTGAACATGATTGGCAGTGGAAACAGCTAGGTGATGCGCTGGACGGGCTATACCGTGCAGGTGAGATTAACGATTATAACTGGGCGGAGAAAGCATACACACGCAAGCTGACACAATCTGAATTAGCATGGCTGAACACGATTATGTATGCACGAGGTAAAGGTGTAGCCGTCTAGAGAACTAACAATATATTGATAAATAATGAAAGGGCGCTCGGAAGTAGCGCTCTTTTCTTATGGAAAGGAGCAACCCTATGAACCAAACCACATTAAACTTTGCAGTTGGCACATTCGGCACAATCATCACCTATGCATTCGGTGGCTGGAGCGAGCTGCTAAGTTTCTTAGTAATTGCCATGCTTATCGACATTGTCTCAGGCGTTGCTGCATCTATGAAAGAAGGCAAGGGCATATCCAGTGCAGTAGGCTTTAAAGGTTCTGTCAAAAAAGTCTTTATGTTTGTAGCCATCTTATTAGCACATCGTATGGACGTTCTGATGAACTCCGGTTTTATCATGACAGGAGCGATTTACTTCTATCTTGCTAATGAACTTGTCTCCATCATTGAGAATTACGGTAGACTAGGTCTCCCGTTACCTCCACAAGTAAAAGATATGATCACTGCTCTAAAACGAAATAACGATGACAGACAAGCAAGAAGTTAATATGGAGCTTCTATCTGTAGTTGTTAGATTCGTTCTTGAGTGCTAACTTAGAAGAAACTGTCTAAGGAGCTGACCCGCATGATCGACTCACATATCCATCTAGATTTATATAACCAAGAAGAGCAGGAACAGATCCTATCCAGCCTTTCAAAATACAACATCGACAGCGCCATCGCAGTATCCATGCAACTATCATCCTGTATTGCGAATCACAAGCTTCATCTCTCCCATCCTAAATCTGTCCATCCCGCATATGGCTTTCATCCTGAACAAGCACTTCCATCCGATTCCGAGTTTCAGCAACTTGTAGCATGGATCGAAGAGCACCAAGATGAAATGATCGCAATCGGTGAAGTCGGACTTCCCTATTACATGCGACAAGAGGCAGAGGAGAAGGGACTGCCCTTTAACCTTCAATCTTATATCGATCTACTCGAAATGTTCGTTGCGCTCGCTGCTAAGCTGGATAAGCCAATTATTCTGCATGCCGTATACGAAGACGTAGATATTGCCTGTGATTTACTTGAAAAATATAACGTCAACCGCGCGCACTTCCACTGGTTTAAGGGGAGTCGAGCAACCGTGGAGCGAATGATGCGTAATGGTTATTATATTTCTTTTACACCGGACATTGCATATGAAGAAGAGATTCAGCAGCTTGCTAAGGATGTACGTGTAGACCGCATGTTGGTTGAGACAGATGGCCCTTGGCCTTTCGAAGGACCCTTCCAAGGTCAGATGACGCATCCGCGGATGATTCATGCTGTTGCTGAACATTTGGCAGCTATTAAGGGACTATCTTTAGAAGAAACGGTGCAGCACATTCGGAGTAATACGGCAAGGCTGTACAGCATTAAGTGACGCCATTCTTATGAGCTATACAGAGGGGACGAAAGAAACGAATAAAGAGATTAAGATAGAGTACCAGTGGTTTATAGACGGTTGGGATATTGCGCCGCATTATGATCACAATCAGCATGATTTGTTTTCATAAATGATAGAGGTAGACCATATCGTTTTCTACGATACAATCTACCTCTTTTTTTAATATTCATAGCACTTATTGATATATCACTTAGAAAACGGCGACATCGGGGTCAGCTGTATGAGATTGCTGTGGGAATAGGAATTCTGTGGTGTAGGGTGAATATTGACCATGCAATCGAAAAGCTTTTTCAATTTCAGCTGCAGCACGACGTGCATCTTCTACAGTCCGCTTGCCAGTTACGATGTCGTTCATCAAGTTTATAGCCATAAAATTCGCCGCTTCTTGATCGCATTTAGCTGAAGCTTCACCAGCCGTACGGTCCGGATATAAGCTGCCGTCAAACTGTGCTATGGCATCAAAATATTGAACAGGAACTCTATAATCAATGGTTTGTTCTAAATAATCAAGATGGGGAGTCGGGGAGTTATGTGGTACTGTATGAAGATGAACAGTCGTCCGCTTCCAAGGATAATTGTTATACCACGTAATTTTTGTCATGCATGCATCATGTGGTAAACCGTATTTATTGATTAACAAATAAACCGTATTTCTTTGTTCCTCAGGCCACTTCACCAATATTTGATCTAATACTGGATGACCGCAGTGGTGACGTTGATAACCGTTCAATCCATTATACATTTCAAATAAAACCTCCCTCTAACAGATGGATTATTATATACTGGTCATCTGTCCGTAGTTACAAGGTGATTCTTATCTCATCAGTTGTAAAATCTTCTTTGCTTTCCACCTTCCCTTCGCTATGCTATATATGGATAGAAAGTGACTAAATCAATCAGGAGGGTCAATATGGCTCCAATTTCACGCAAGCGGATTATGCTTTACTCCATTCTTGGCCTTATTATTGTCATCATTGCTGCTCATACTGTGATGTATTACGGCTTCGTTCCGAAGCAGAAGGATGTCTTTGTCGGTCTGAAAAAGCCACTGAACATCGCGCACCAAGGCGGTGAGCTGCTGGCACCATCCAACACAATGCCAGCATTTGATGTTGCCGACTCTCTGAATGTTGATGTGCTAGAGACAGATATTCATATGACCAAAGACGGCCACTTGGTGACGATTCATGACGCAACGGTGGACCGCACAACGAACGGCAAGGGTAGGGTAGATTCGTATACACTATCAGAGCTGCAAAAGCTGGATGCAGGCTACCAGTTCAAAGATTTGAAAGGCGAATACAGCTACCGTGGAAAAGGGGCTTACATTCCGACACTAGAGGAAGTGTTCGCGAAGTACGGCAGTAAGTATCATTTTAACGTAGAGATTAAGGACAGCTATCCCATTGGGAAGCCTTCCGAGATCGAACAGAAGCTTTGGGATCTGATTCGAAAATACCACCTCGAAGATAAAGTGATTATGAACTCTTTTGACAATGGTATCGTACAGAAATTCTCTGCATTATCTGGAGATCGAGTGCCACTCGGAGCGGGTAAAGCAGAAGTGATTAAGTTCGTTATCGCGAATAAAATATTCCTGCCAGGTTTTTATCGTCCAAGCTCACAAGTGCTGCAAATCCCAACAGCGGATAGTGGCTTTGACCTTAGCACTAAACGTATCATCGAGAATGCACATCGCCTGAACATGCAAGTGCATTACTGGACCATTGACGATAAGCCAACGATGAAAAAATTGATCGAGCTTGGTGCAGATGGTGTTATGACGAACCGTCCGGATTTGTTAAAAGAAGTGATTACTGAAATGGGTTTAAAGTAAGAAGATAAGTTCAACTATGAGGAAAAGCACCTCCCACGAATCGTATGAATACGGTTCACGGAAGGTGCTTTTTAATGAAATCGGAGTGCAAAGCGGAGGGGGACATTGCCCCAATCGTGTTAGATGTGCTTTTCGAAGGTTGATTGTAAAGGATTATTTCTTTTTATGGTCATCATGATCGTTATGATTTTTATCGTCATTATCATGTTCCTTATGGTTACCATGTTCTTTCTCATGATCGATCTCAATTTTCAACTCTTTGCCATTGGCAAATTTGATTTTGAGCTCTAATTCTTGCACTTTGTTCTTGTCAACGTTTAATGCAGCTAAAATTTTGTTTGTAACTTCTTCTTTGCTCATTTTATCGGAAAGGGCGGCTTTTTGAAGCAGATTTTCAACTGTTTTTACAGCTTGAGCATCTTTTACCTTTTCTTTTCCATTCTCTGTTTGGTTCTCTATTTGCGCTTCAACCTTGTTGCCTTTATTTTTATATTTCAGCTTATATTCGGAATGCTTTCCATACTCGATTTTTGCATCAAATTCGCTGATACCGGATACTGTTTCTTTTACGTCCTCTTTGTTAAATAGAGCAGCTTCATTTACCGTGTTATCTTTAACAGTGAGGTTTACTGTATCGTTTACGATAAGTTGATCGGCATGGACAAATTTCTGATGATATTGTACCAATAAGTTCGATGCAATCATGTAAGTTAAAGTATCGCCGTTAAAGGTTTTTATCGTGATCTGGCCATTAGCAGATTGATTTGTGGCATCGGTATTAAATTGAATGGCTGTGATTTTCCCGCTAACCTTAATTGCTCCGGAATTTTCAAGCAAGCCATCGTTGGTCCGATCTAACAATACAGCCATCTCTGCACGGGTAACATTATTGTTCGGTTTAAAGGTTCCGTTCGGGTAACCACTGATAATATCATGGTCGACAGCGACATTAATGTAACCAAGTGCTCCTGCAGGAATTTGGTTTGCATCGGTAAAGTCGGGAATGGTAGTCATTTTTTGAAGAGCTTCAGCTTGAAAACCAAGGGATTTCACCAAAAGGCTGGAAACCCATACACGGCTTGCAGGCTTGTCAGGTTGCATATTTTCTTCGGTAGCATCGAAAAGTCCTTTTTCTAGAGCGACAAGAATATAGCCTTTTGCCCATTTAAATTGATTATCGATTACTGCTGCATCCTTAAAATGAAGCTTGGTATCCAGCGATTTCGCCTTCGCTTCATTATCCAGACCCATTAATCGTACAGCTGTAACGATGGCCTGAACGCGGGTTACGGGTTGATTGGGACGGAAGGACCCATCTTCAAATCCGGCAAGGACGTTTTTCGATTTCATTTTGCCTATGTAAGTTGCGGCCCACTCTGCATCCTTCATATCATTAAAATCCAGAACAATCTGGATCCGGCCATCCGGTGTAACCGTAGGCTTCACTTCGGTAGCCGCCAAAATTTGTCCGGCAGACGCGAACATCAGGCAAGCAATAAGCAGCAAGCTAAGGGTATTTCTTAATTTCTTCATGTTATCGTTCCTCTCTAAGAAAAGTTTGTGTACATGGATTATTACGTCGCACACATTCGTTTTTAGGGGGTCGTCGAACATTTTTTTTAAAAAAGATTAATCTTTACCCTTATCTTTATCTTTATGGTCCCTGTCTTTATCCCCTTTGCTCGTACCTTGATTCTTTTCATTGTCGTTTCTCGGGTCTTTATCTTTTTCCTCGTTCTTATGCGCTTTATCTTTTTCTTTAACTTCTTTCTCTTTCTCGTCTTTGTTTTTATGATTGGAATCCTCGAACCGATCTCCTGATTTTTTCGAAGCAGGTTTTACTTCTTCATGTTTCACATTTTTCTCAGGTGTATGCGCCTGTTCTTTTGGTTCCTTATGTTCTTTCTTTTCCTTAGGTTCTTCGCGATTCGATTTTTTTTCTTTTTTGAAAAAGAGCTGCGGATCTACCCCGGCTTGGTTTAACGATGAAACAACGGAATGGGTGCGAAGCTCCTCTAATTGAATCTCAACGCCCATTTGTTTAGCCTGCTCGTAGACAATATATTTGTTCAACGTCAAACCAGCCTCTTTGGCTTTTTCTTGCTGCTGTTGATCCGTGTAGTAAAGCTCCAATTGAACATCGTTTTCTTCCGGTGTTACCTTATTGGGATCGACCTGAAAGGATGCTTTCCCTGTATCCACAATGGACATCAAAACAAACTTCTTGTCCGTTTCCAAGTCAAGATAGCCTTGTTCCTTTGCTTTTGAAATAATGATTTGTATAGCCTCATAGAATTCTTTTCCTTTTAATTCCTTTTCCGAAATCATCCACTTGGCATCTTCATTCATGAGGGAAGCTTTATTCACTTTTCCTTTACTATCAACAAAAAGCTCGATACTCGGATTGATATCTATTGCGACCATGGCAACTGTCGGTGTAGATAGTAGGGTTAAATTCAAGATCAATGTTAGGCTGACCAAAAGTAGAAACGACGCGACTGCCATCCACCGTTTATTTATTTTCCAGACCTTTGTTTGTTTCTCATTTGCGAGTGGCAGCTCTGGAAGGGTAATCTTTTCTCCTAATGCGGGCATCACAGGAGAGTGAGGGAGATTGCGGAACTTCCCATCATCACACAGGACTACGATTCGATTGTCGGTTATTTTAAAAACTACGCCTTGCATTATTATCACTCTCCTTTCCCTATGAAAGAAACGGTACTGCGGATATGAATAAATTCATCGCAGCTAAATATTAGTATCAGGGCAATTAAATATTTACGGTTTCTCTCTAATGTTTTTTTACTTACTCCTACATATGGCATCATTTCTTTAATGGGAAGATGTTTTGTTCTTTCTAAATAAGCCATTAAAGTGGGTTGTTCATGAAAGTGTTTGGCGATTTCAATGAGTCGTTCCCTTGTATCCCGATGGGTGGGGGAGCATGCTTCCAATTCCTCCAGAAGTATGCCGTAATCCTGTAAAATCTCGTCGTATGTAATTAATTCGTGTGCTAAATCCGTCGCCGATTGTTCCCGTTCGTAGACCTCTAAAGAACTGGATATTTCATGCGTCGTTGATTCAAATTCGTCATGACTCTCCCACATCAAGTGTTCTGTTTGTGAAATTTTACCATTCTTGCGGAACTCATCAATCAGGCGGTTACGAATAATCATATAGGCAAAATTGTCAAAGGATTTATCATGATTCGGGTTATATCGATCAATGGACTCGTTAAAAGCAATCAAACCAATGCTCGCTTCATCATCGTTCCATCCGATTTGACGTTTGCATACATGACTAACGGTTCGGATAATAAAGGGACGGTATTGGTGAATGAGCTGTTCACGTTCAGCGTGATCCCCGTCTCGGGATCGCTGTAAGATATCTTGTATCGAATTATTCATCGTAAGCAATCACTTCCTATTTCGAGACGACTTCAATCAATAAGCTGAATCATACAAGTAATTTATTCACATGTAAATATGGGAATTTATTCTATATCAAACTGAATTGCCATAAAAAGTGGATGCTTAACCCTGTATGAATATCCGTTTTTTGGTAACGATACACATGGAGGTGATTGGTACATGACAGGAAGAAATAGTAAACCAGATAATGATGGACCAGCTAGTAATCCATCACGTCTTGATCAATTTGGAGATCATATGGCAGATGGACAGCCGCAACCGAAATCTGCGGTAGACGCTTGTGGAGCCAATGAAGAAGATCAGGAAGCAACTTTCGAATAACCGAATCCGCTGCGCGAATAAAACGTTCCTTCAATCATCCGCTGCGCGAATAAAACGTTCTTCCAATCGCTGTTGTTCTCGAGTTTCCTGAATGGTGGTTTAAATGGGTGAAACTCGATCACAAAGGCGACCGCTACGCTTTTCCAGAATCGTTTTATTCGCTCCGCTCCGAGCGGATTGATAGTGTGGAACATTTTACTCACTTCGCTTTGGCACCGAAAGAAAAAAGGAAATCCCCAATGTCCAATTGAACCCGACATTGGGGATTTCCTTATTTTACTTACTACATACCAAATGCTGCACTAACCTCTGAGCGGAGCGGACACAATGATTCTGGAAAAGCGACAGCGGTCGCCTTTGTGATCGAATTTCAAACCATTTTAAAACCTAATAAAGAAATTCGAGAACAACAGCGATTGAAAGAACATTGTGTCCGTACAGCGGAGTTAAGCAACAACTACGCTCTCACAACTTCGTCTTTACCAGCAGGCGTACCGTAATTTTCTAACTCTTCATCCACTCCATGATTGAAGCCATCGCGGTCGAACTCTTTCTCTGATACCGCAACCACAAGGGAAGATACCGTTGTGCCTGTTGCGTTAACAGCTGTACGAGCCATATCGAGGATTGCATCGATACCAAGTACCATTGCCATACCTTCGATTGGAAGACCTGCTGCTCCGAGTACGACTGTCGTCGAGATCGATGCTGGACCAGGAACACCCGCTGTACCGATAGAGGAGATGGCTGCTGCACCGACGATGATCGCATAGTGATAGAACGTTAACTCCACACCATACACATTGGCGACAAACACAGCGACGATTGCTGGATACAACCCGCCGCAGCCGTTCATGTTAATGGTTGCCCCAAGCGGAGCGACGAACGATGCGATACGGTCGGATACACGAATCCGTTTGGTAATCGTTTCTAAGTTAACCGGAAGTGTTGCATACGAGCTGCGTGTTGTAAAGGCAACAGCGATGACCGGATAAGCTTTACGGAAGAAGCGAATTGGATTTACTTTTGCAGCGAACAAGACAAGTCCACCGTTCGTGATAACCATTTGAAGGATTGCTGCCAAGTACACAGCCAAGATAACCGGACCAAGCTTTGTTAAGGAATCCAGACCATATTTGGCAGCCATTGCTGTCATAAGTCCGAATACGCCATAAGGTGTTAATTTGATCACGAACTTCGTTACACGGAACATGATGGCTTTGAACGAATTGATAAAGTCTTTAAAAGGTTTCACCACTTCAGGCTTTCTGTGACCTTCCACGATAATCGCAACCGCGATGAAGATTGCAAAGATAATGACCGGAATGATTTTGCCCGTAGACATTTCAGCAATAGGATTTGACGGAATGTTGTCCGTAATAATTTGCAAGAACTTCGGAACTTCTCTCGCTTTAAAGTCTGCTACTTTCTCTAGCGGGAATCCAGAGCCGACATTGAAGATTTTTGCTGTAATTAGACCGAATATTGCGGCAATTGCAGTTGTACCAATGAACAAACCTATTGTTTTAGCTCCAACGCTTTTTAACTGCCCCGGATCGGTTAGGGTAGTAATAGAAGAGATAATGGCGGTTACGACGAGTGGAATAACGATCATTTTGATTAAGCTAATATATACCGTACCAAAGAGCGCGATATCCAATGCATCTTTTTGGAAAATAGCCCCGACTGCCACTCCGAGAATCATCGCGGCCAATACGCGAATACCGAAACTTACTTTATACCTGCCTAGTACATATAGGAGTGCGAGGAGAACGATTGCAGTAACCCAGCTTGCCCAATACATGTAGAATTCCTCCTTTAATGGGTGTATGAAACTTTAATCCCGTTAATACCAAGTTGTTTTGTTGGAATTAAATTTATTATGAAATTAGATTCTTGTCAATAGTTATTTATGTAAAAAAATAACCCGGCTGCTCAGGCGAGCATCACGGGTTATTTGGCGTTTAGTAAATGGTTGTAATTGCTGTAATCAATATTTTCCCTGGTCAGGAATCGTTTGAGACTCGCATAGTCTTGTTTTGGAGTGGCTAGAATGTATCCTTGGACACAATGTTCTTGCGTGACTTCGGAAGCTTTTTCATTGAGTGCAACCTCACCGATCTTAGCAGCAATCGAATGTCGGGCAATATCGCGAAAAGGAGCTGGCACCGGAGAGACTAGCTTATCCAAAAATTGTTTAGAGTCATCTGTCCATAAGTGTCGAGAGTTTTCGACGTAATGATTTTGCCAATCCAGCTTGGATTTACCATCTTCTTTTGGTAGTACCTTGAGGAACTTGCGGAACATGAAGAATCCACCGATTGCCATGAAGCCTACCATAATAAATAACCAGAAGAAGATCATCCACATGAAACCTGTATTAACGTCTCCCTGCATATCCATTTCACCTCTACCCTACATTATAACGCATTCATAATTCGATTCCTAGATTTCTGATGCATTTCAAGGTACAATTGTGTGAAGTTAGACAATAAAAAGATACACAAAGGTGGTTTTTTTATGCCGAAAATCGGATCGCATGTTTCTTTTTCAGATAAAGGGCTGCTGAATGCAGCGAAAGAGGCAGTATCATACGGCTCCTCTACATTTATGATCTACACAGGTGCGCCACAGAACACGCGCCGTAAGCCAATTGAAGAACAATTCGTTGAAGAAGGCCGCGCTGTCATGGCGCAAGCAGGCATGAACGAGATTATCGTTCACGCGCCGTATATTGTAAATTTGGGTTCCTATAAAGACAATACGTACGAACTCGGGACTTCATTCCTGCAGCAAGAAATTCGTCGCACCGATTATCTTGGCGTAGGCAACATTGTGCTTCACCCTGGTGCATATACGGACAAAGATGCGGAGTATGGCGTTGCGCGTATTGCCGAAGGTCTGAACGAGGTGTTAGAAGGCTGTAAAGACACGAATGTTAATATTGCACTTGAGACAATGGCGGGTAAAGGGACGGAAATTGGCAGAAGCTTTGAAGAGCTTGCCGGCATTATGGACAAAGTACAATATAATGAAAAGCTCACGGTCTGCTTTGATACCTGTCACGTGCATGATGCAGGGTATGATTTAGTGAATGATCTTGATGGGGTGCTGGATCATTTTGACCGTGTTGTAGGATTAGACAAGATAGCCGTTCTTCACTTGAACGATTCCAAGAATCCTCGCGGCGCAGGTAAAGACCGTCATACACCGATTGGTTCAGGCTGGATTGGTACAGAAGCGATGCAGCGTATCGTCAATCACGAGAAATTGCGTCATCTGCCTATGATTCTGGAAACACCTTGGATCGGAAAAGATGCCAAGACCCAGCGTCCGATGTACGAGACGGAAATTGCGTTGTTAAGCGGTAATTTGGAAAGCCGTTATGGCGGCAACTTCATGTCCGATATCGAAAAGCTAGCTTTCTATGCGGAAAAAGAGGAATTTGATCCTCGTAACTACGTACTTCAAGTTTGGGAATTGCTCAAAACCGATGCAAAAGCGAAGAAAGCGGACCCTCGTGAACCGATGGAACGCTTGTATGATTGGGTTATCGAGCAGCGCATTTTCAGCGAATTGACAGAAGAACAAATTAATCAGCGTCTAATTGGATGGTTTGCAGGTAAACAGCTACTGAAGTAAGCACACAAGTTAGGAGAAATGAACAATGCAATCCAATTTACAAAATAGAGCGCGCATGCTCATCTCATGCCCGGATCAACCTGGGATCGTAGCTGCGGTATCCAAATTTTTGTACGAGCATCAAGCCAATATCGTACAGTCTGATCAATACACGATGGACCCCGTAGGGGGCATGTTTTTCATTCGTGTGGAATTTGACTTGCCGCATTTGGAGGATCACTTGGAGAAGCTGAAAAATGATTTCTCCGAGCAAGTGGCGAAGCCTTTTCAGATGCAGTGGAGTCTTTCTCTAGCTAGTCGCAAGAAGCGTTTGGCGATCCTCGTTTCGAAGGAAGATCACTGTCTACTCGAATTGCTATGGCACTGGCGTGCAGGCGATCTGGACGCTGATATTGCGATGGTCATCTCGAATCACAACGATATGCGTGAGCTTGTTGAGCCATTCGGCATTCCCTATCATCATGTCCCCGTAACTCCTGAGACGAAGCCAGAAGCAGAACGTAAGCATCTTGAATTGATGGACGGCAAAGTGGACTTGGTTATCTTGGCACGTTATATGCAGATTATTGCTCCAAAGTTCATCGAGCATTACGACAAACGGATTATCAATATTCATCATTCGTTCTTACCTGCCTTTATTGGAGGTAAACCGTATGCGCAAGCGCATAATCGCGGCGTAAAGCTTATCGGGGCTACGGCTCACTATGTGACGGAAGAGCTGGATGGCGGCCCGATTATTGAGCAGGATGTGCAGCGTGTGAGTCACCGTGATAATGTGGATGATTTGAAGCGAATCGGTCGCACAATTGAACGTACCGTGCTTGCACGTGCTGTGTCATGGCATGTCGAAGACCGAATCTTGGTACATGGGAACAAAACAGTCGTTTTTAATTAAAAATAGAAGGTTAGATAGAATCGCAGGGCGAAGATGCTCTGCGATTTTTTATGTTTATATCTTCAAGCTGGAATAAAAGGGGACTACCCAAGCGAAGAATAGTTCTGTATGTATAAAATTAAAATTTTGTATGTTTTATCGAGTTGAAGTGGCAAAGTGCGAAAGTAAATGATAGAATAGTCAAAATAATCTGTTTATGAAAGAAGTAGTTTAATTTGATTAGGGGGTTAATTTTTCATGACTGCATCAACAAAAACTTTGGAAAAGCGGGCGGTTGATACGATTCGTACGCTCGGAATTGACGCCATTGAGAAAGCGAATTCCGGGCATCCGGGCATTGTGATGGGTGCTGCTCCGATGGCATACGTCCTATGGGCTCAGCACATGAAGCATAATCCTGCAAATCCGAATTGGGTGGATCGGGATCGATTTGTTCTATCTGCTGGGCATGGATCGATGCTGTTATATAGCTTGCTGCATCTTTGCGGATACGATGTAACCATCGATGATTTGAAAAACTTCCGCCAATGGGGCTCTCGGACTCCAGGTCATCCTGAGTTTGGGCACACAGCGGGTGTCGATGCAACGACTGGACCGCTTGGGCAAGGGATTGGTATGGCGGTCGGGATGGCGATGGCTGAAGCGCATTTAGGTGCTACATATAACCGAGATCAATTCGATGTGATCAATCATTATACATATGTGCTTTGCGGCGATGGCGATATGATGGAGGGTGTATCTTCCGAGGCAGTATCACTTGCAGGTCATTTGAAGCTCGCTAAGCTGATCATGCTTTATGACTCGAACGACATTTCACTCGATGGCGAACTGAACATGGCATTTTCTGAAAATGTAGCCAAGCGCTATGAAGCGTACGGTTGGCAGGTACTTCGAGTAGAAGGTCAGAACGACCTGGAAGCTATCTCATCTGCGCTCGCTGAAGCTAAGTCGGACCTGACTCGTCCTACCCTCATTGAGGTAAAGACGACTATTGGTTACGGTTCGCCGAATAAAGCAGGTAAAGGCGGCCACGGCGGTACACACGGTTCTCCACTTGGTGCAGAAGAGACAAAGTTAACGAAAGCTTACTATGGTTGGGAAGATGTGCCTGACTTTCATGTGCCGGAGGATGTGCGTGAGCACTATGCACAAATAAAGAAACAGGGAGTAAGGGCAGAGCAAGCTTGGACAGGGATGTTCTCGGATTATGCGAAGGCATATCCTGATCTTGCCCAGCAGTTCCAAATGGCAGTAGCGGGAGAACTGCCAGAAGGCTGGGATCGTGAACTGCCGACATATTCACCAGAGGATAAGCCTATTGCTACGCGTGCTGCTTCAGGCAATGCGATTAATGCCCTTGCACCTAAGCTGCCCATGCTGATCGGGGGTTCCGCGGATTTAGCAGCATCGAATAATACGGAAATTAAAGGTGCTCCAGTGTTCCACTCGGTGGACTATGCGGGGCGCAACCTCTGGTTTGGGGTACGTGAGTTTGGCATGGGATGTGCACTAAATGGGATGAGTCTTCACGGTGGTTTGCGTGTGTATGGCGCGACATTCTTCGTATTCTCGGATTATTTACGTGCATCGATACGGTTAGCGGCGTTGATGAAGCAGCCTGTTATTTATGTGCTGACACATGATTCCATTGGAGTCGGTGAAGATGGCCCGACACATGAGCCGATTGAGCAGCTGCCTGCGCTACGTGTCATTCCTGGTATTACCGTTCTTCGTCCAGCTGATGCAAATGAAACGACAGAAGCTTGGCGTTATGCGCTGAGTCACACAGATGGACCTTATGCGCTCGTACTGACGCGTCAAAATCTGCCTCATCTCGAAGGTACAGCGAAGTATGCACGTACGCACTTGGAAAAAGGAGCATACGTGGTAGCAGATGCACCAGACGGTACAACACCACATGCGATCGTCCTCGCAACAGGTTCTGAAGTGCAGCACGGTGTAGCGGCGCAGAAACTGCTTGCTGAGCAGGGGATTCATATCCGCGTCGTGTCGATGCCAAGTTGGGAATTGTTCGAGAAACAGCCGCAGGCATATAAGGATTCGGTCATTTTACCTGAAGTGAAGAAACGTCTTGCTGTTGAGATGGCATTCCCACTCGGATGGGAGCGTTATGTTGGTGATCAAGGTTCGATCCTTGGCATTTCGACCTTTGGCGCATCCGCTCCGGGAGATGTGCTGCTGCGTGAATTCGGTTTTACAGCGGAGAATGTCGCGGAGCGAGTGAAGGCTCTTTTGTAAGAAGGATAATAATAAAGTAAAGAAAAAGCTATCCTCTCGTCGATGACAAAGGGGATAGCTTTTTTGCATTATTTTACAATAATTGGGTTGATGAGATCTTTCCTTCTATAGATACCAAGAATCAGGCCAAAAGTTGCGAGGGAGAGGATTAAATTCAGTCCTCCAACTGAAAGAATAGGAGTTGTAATCCCCGCAGGTGGAATCAATCCAAGAGACATAAGTGGACCGTAGAGCAGTTGAACACCGAGGTAAGCGCTTAGTGTTAGAGTAAGTAATTTACCGTAGGAGTCGCGTGTTCGGATACTAATCTTGAATAGATTTACAACAAGGGTCAGGAGTAAGACGAGAAGCACTGCACCAGCAAGCCAGCCTATTGCATGTATGAAATAAGTGAATATAAAATTTGTAAAAATATCGGGTACCTTGTGTTTGAAAACGCCTGCTCCATGTCCCCACATGCCGGATTCTCGAATGCTTTTAAGAGAACTAGCAGTTAAGGGATCTATGTTAGACCAGCGAACGTTCAAATGGTTCTTGATGTAATTCATTCTTATAAAAAATAGAATACAAAGCAAGATGAGATGAACGCCGATTATGCTTACAAATAGGACTTTCATTTTAGGGGCAAACCATAGGAGCGTTAGTAATCCAACTAAATAAATGCCATACTGAGATAAATCAAGTGTAGTCCAGAAAAATATAAAGGGTATAAGGACAGCTAATCGCAAAACAAGCTTGTTTATTTTTTGATTGTGAAGTGGATGCTGTACAATACCACATAAACCAATTAACAACATATAAGATGCAATTGTATATGCCGATATGGAGAAAGGTCCTATCCGCAGATAGGGTGATCCATTGATTGAAACCTTTGTATAAATCGTGAAGACAATCAATAAAAGTGCCCCGATATAAAGGTGCCAAGAGTATTTTTTAATTTTACGATAATCGAAAAACATGCATCCAAGCATGAAACAAATGCCAATAAATAAGTAAAAAAATCTTAAGTAATAAGGAGCGGCATACATCATGTAGTATTTTTCAGTAGAGGTATAGAGTATCATCAACACCGCAAACCCAACCAACACCCCGATCATCCCTACAAGCCACCAATCTGTCTTCGGACGGTGCACCTTGTTAAATCCTTTTCCGACATCGACGGGGTCGCCAAGCTGTTTCACAGCAAGTTTTCCTGCTTCTTCCTCGGTATGACCGTCTGCTATGTAATCATGAGTCAGCTCTGCATAATGCCCCTCAAGCTCCTGACGAATAACGCCATGCAGTTCCTTCGCCTTGATGTGCTGGCACACTTGATCCAAGTAAGATTCAATTGACTCCTTACTCATACTTTTCCCTCCCCGAGCACGAGGTTGACAGTGGAACTGAACACTTGCCACTCTTGCTTCTTTTCACCTAATAGCTTGCGACCTCGATCTAGGAGTTTGTAATATTTCCGTTTGCGGCCTTCGGACTCGTCCCAATAGGCTTCAATCGAGTTGTCGGCTTCCAGTGCGTGGAGAATAGGGTAGAGTGTGCCTTCTTTAAATTGGAAAATACCATTTGATAACCGTTCCATCTCCTTGGTCATCTCATAGCCGTACATCGGCTTCTTCTCTAGTAGATTAAGAATAAGAATGACGGTACTTCCTTTCATTAACTCCTTGTTAATGAGCATGGTTGGAACCTCCTTCATGACGAGTATTCATAGACCTCATATTTCGATGCATCGAATATCTAGGTATAAGTATATAAATAAATCACCTAACAATCAACTAAATATTCCGAAAATTAATAAGGTAGTAAACAAAAAAATCCCTCATCTTCGTCCAGAAGGGGATTTAAATCTCTCTCTTCTATCTACTTTCAGCAGATAGATTGTTAAGAAAGGTTTCCTCGGAAAGACGGAGGGTTGTCTATGTCCTGAAAAGCGAAGCGCTCGCCTTTGAAATCGTATTCCAGCCTTATAACCTAATCAAGGAATACGATTTCAACAGCGATGGAAGGACATAGACAAACCCGTAGTCATTCTACATTAGGAGTGTTTCTTCTCAATCTCCTGCCCCATCCAATCCTCATAACACTTTACAGCTGAACAAAGATCGTCTTCACCAAGACCTTTGCTTAGTCCCATCTGGAACACGCTTGTTGCCGCGTGAAGCAGAGGAGTCGGAAGTTGGAATTGACCAGTTAGCTCGCTTGCAAGCAGTAAATCCTTCAGCATCAACTTAAGGGAGAACTGGTTCGAAAAGTCACGGTTCACGATCTTCGCGCCTTTAAGTTCCGCTTGTCTGGAATTTGCAGAGCCTGCGTTTACGATTTGCAAGAATTGCTCTGGATCAAGACCTGCTTTAGTCGCGATAGACAAGCCTTCTGCTAGACCAATGAGATTGATCCCAACCATCGTGTTGTGTGCAAGCTTCGCATTGGAACCAGCCCCTGATGGACCCATGTATAGAATCGTTTTACCCAAGTCAGCGAACACATCGTATACAGCATCGAATGCTGCGCGCTCTCCACCGACCATGAAGGTAAGGGTTGCACTTTCAGCAGCCGGCTTACTTCCAGTTACAGGGCTATCTAGGAATTGTACACCTTTTGCCTGAAGATCCGCATAGATACGACGGCTTGTCTGAGGTGCGACCGTAGAAGAATCAATGATCGTAAGACCCGTACGGACACCTTGCATAATGCCATTTTCTCCGTAAAATACACTTTCCAGTGCTGTATCATCACTAAGCATTGTAATAAGTACATCTACTGCACAAGCAGTTTCAGCTGGCGTTTCGGCTATTCTTGCGCCATGCCCCTCTAACTCAGCAGCTTTATTTGCTGTTCGATTGTATACAATCACTTCATATCCCTTGGCAAGTAAATTAAGCGCCATTGGTCTGCCCATTGTACCAAGTCCAATAAATCCTACTTTTTTCATCGTTAATCACCCCAACATATTGTATCACGAAAAATGAATATGAGAAGATTGAGAGTTGCGCTGCAATGTCGACTAAACTTGCAAAAAATAGGCCAAATCAGTATGCTTATAGGTATTAAATATAGCTTGACAAAGGAGAGTAAATGGATGACAACCTTGCGATTTGACTACAGCCCTGCACTCGCTTTTCTTTCCCAACATGAAGTGGATTATTTAGCCGAACCAGTTCGTCTTGCTCATGAACAATTACATAAAGGAACGGGTGCTGGTTCCGACTATTTAGGTTGGATCGACCTACCCGTTAATTACGATAAAGAAGAATTTGCTCGTATCCAAAAGGCAGCTGCTCAAATTCAATCCGATTCTGATGCGCTTGTTGTCATTGGTATCGGCGGTTCCTATCTTGGCGCTCGCGCTGCGATTGAAAGCTTGTCTCATAGCTTCTACAACTACTTACCTAAAGAACAACGCAAGACACCTGAAATTTATTTTGTCGGTCAAAATATTTCTTCTACGTACGTGACACATTTACTTCAACTTCTGGAAGGTAAAAACTTCTCTGTAAACGTGATTTCCAAATCTGGAACAACAACAGAGCCTGCAATTGCTTTCCGTATTTTCCGTGAAGCATTGGAACGTAAGTACGGGAAAGAAGAAGCACGCAAGCGTATTTACGCAACAACGGATTCTTCCAAAGGTGCACTTAAGCAGCTTGCAAATGCGGAAGGTTATGAATCTTTCGTCATTCCTGATGATGTAGGTGGACGCTATTCTGTGCTTACAGCGGTTGGCTTATTGCCAATTGCTACTGCTGGCATTGACATTGCAGCGATGATGCAAGGTGCGGCAGATGCACGTGAAGAGTTCTCGAACCCGAACTTAAGTGAGAACAAAGCATACCAATATGCGGCTGTACGTAACTCGCTATACCGTAAAGGGAAAGCGATTGAAATCTTAGTCAACTACGAGCCATCGCTTCATTATGTGTCCGAATGGTGGAAGCAATTGTTCGGTGAGAGTGAAGGTAAAGACAATAAGGGCATTTATCCGGCATCTGTAGATTTCTCAACCGATCTACATTCGATGGGACAATTCGTGCAAGAAGGTTCCCGTAACTTGTTCGAGACGATTATCGTGGTGGACAAAGCTGCGGAAGAGATCGTCATCGGCGAAGACAGCGAGAACTTGGATGGACTTAACTTCTTAGCGGGTAAGACAATGGACTTCGTGAACAAGAAAGCGTTCCAAGGAACAATGCTTGCGCATACAGATGGCAATGTACCGAACTTGATTGTGACAATCCCTGAGCTTACGCCTTATACATTCGGTTACTTGGTGTACTTCTTCGAGAAAGCTTGCGGCGTATCCGGCTATTTAATGGGTGTAAATCCATTTGACCAACCGGGTGTTGAAGCCTACAAGAAGAATATGTTTGCTCTACTTGGTAAGCCAGGTTATGAGAAAGAGAAAGCAGAATTAGAATCCAGATTGTAAAATAAATCCAATATATCCATAAAAACAGCTCATTTCTTGGAAATGGGCTGTTTTTTCTTAAATATTTTTAAGAAAAATAAAAATCAGATAAAACACCGTTGTAAAAGGAAGGACACTTCTGTACAATGAAGTGCAACAGAATACGTAATAATTGACAATAAAAATAAAGAGGTCGACATGATAGCACATTATAGAACGTTACAACAGTTGGGGTCGGCAGAAATCATCATTAAGAAATCACGATTCATCGGATTTGCGACACCTGTGAAATCCGAGGAAGAAGCCATTCAATTTATTGAGAAAATCAAGAAGGAACATTGGTCAGCTACGCATAATTGTTCGGCTTATATGCTCGGAGAGCGTGACGAGATTCAGAAGCAATCTGATGATGGCGAGCCGAGTGGTACAGCTGGCAAACCTATTCTTGAGGTAATTAAGAATAAAGGTCTTAAAAATGTAGCAGTCGTCGTAACCAGATATTTTGGTGGTATTATGCTAGGTGCTGGTGGATTGATTCGTGCATATACAGATGGAGCAGTTGCAGGTATTGAGGCAGCCGGAGAGATTGCGCAAGTTCTTCACAGAGAGGTATGTCTAGAGATCGATTATACATGGCTTGGTAAGGTGGAAAATGAATTACGTAACCGAGAGATGAGAATGGGAGAAACACAGTTTACAGATCGTGTCATTGTAACTTGTTATCCATTAGCAGATGAGGCAGATCAATTTAAGGAATGGTTGATTGATTTGACTCAAGGACAGGGTGTCGTTCGCCTGGGAGAAGAGCAGTATATGGTTCATCACGAGTTTACATAAACAGGGTTAGATCCAATTAATGAGAGCACTCAGCGGGGGGAAGTCCAATGGCGAGGAAAGCAGTAGCACAAGAGCTTAGTCGGGAGCGTATTTTATCGGGTGCAAGGGAACTATTTAGCGCTTATGGTTATCGCACTTTAACCATGCGAAGCATTGCCAAGTCATTGGGATATAGTCATGGCGCACTGTATTATCACTTTACAGAAAAAGCGGAGCTTTTGTATGAGTTGATTTTACGCGATTTTAATGAAATGATACTGAGGCAAAGAAAAATCGTAACAGAAGCATCTCATATGGATATTCATGTGCTGCGAGCTGTCATGATGGATTTCATTGAATTTGGACTTAATCATCGTTATCATTATGAAGTTATTTTTATGATGAATGAAGAGGAATTAACGTCCTACTCTAAAGCCGATCAAGCGCGTTACTTAGAGCTATTCTCAGGTATTATTTGTGAAGTTACGTGGGGCAAATCGAATGTAGACGCACAGTTTACCTTACCATGGAACATCTTTATGAGCTTGCATGGCTATATCGCTTACTACATATTTTATGGGAAGGCGTTCGAGCAAGTCCAAGAGTTAGCAGAGAACCATGTGAATTATTTATGCGGTATTGTAAAAATGCATCAAGCAGGACCAACCCCATTGCTCTTTACGAGTTAATTGTCAGAATATTCCTTCAAGTTATAAATCGTTTTTTTTCGCTAAACCATGGTACAATAGCAACAGAAGAGAGCGAAAGGGTGAACGAGAGAAGTGAATTTAACGAATTGGTCGGAAGAAAATGTAGAGTTTATGTTTGAAGAGATCAAGCGTAAGCTTAGAATGGCTACAGGTGGCTCGATTAAAGGGAATTTTAACGAGAGCTTATATGAGGATTTAAAGGACTTATATGATCTAGTTGTGAGTAAAGATTCTTTTTCAATCTCAGAGATTGATGCGATAACTTCGGAGCTGGGTAAGCTTCGTAAAGTATAAGATTCAACAATTGCAAAACATCCTGCTAAGGAAATTCCTTTAGCAGGATGTTTTTTAATTTGCACTTGATTTGGTTTGGGGTTCACGGAATGTAAAATAGCGGTGACCCAAGTAATTCAATATCGTATAAATACCGTTTCCGAGTAGGACAGCTGCATTTTCGACGAACCTAGAAGAAATAGTTGCCCAAATGAGTGTTAAACCTTGTGTGATCCATAGAGATACACTGTAAGATACCCCAAAGCATACCGCGATGACAAGACCAAATTTCCACCAAGACGAGCCGACTGTAGCATCTGAACGAAACGTGAAAGTACGATTGAGAAAGTAACTGCACACAGCACCTACGATGTTACCAATCGATGTAGCAAGCCAGTAATTCCACCCGAGTACATTCAAGATGATGAAGCTGACAGAAAGACCCACTAAGGTGTTGAGCACACCGACAAGAAGGAAACGAACAAACGACCCATTAAGCAGCTTACGTATTGTGTGCATTAGGTCGACCGACTTCTAACGAGATGATCAACTGTCGTATCGATTGAAGATGCTTGTTTATCTTCTTGCGTGTTTGTAGCTGCAGGTATGAACTTTTCAATAATAAATAGCGGACGGTGTTTGACCTCACGGTATATTTTTCCGATGTATTCCCCAATGAGCCCGATGGCCAAGAGTTGGATGCCGCCGATGAACCAGACAGATAAAATTAAGGATGTCCAGCCGGATACTGCGCTGCCATAGAACTTGCTGAACAAAGCGTACACTAAAGCAACTAGGCTTATAGCGAAGAACAGAAAGCCTGTTAATGTAACTAAACGAATCGGCTTGATACTAAAAGATGTGATGCCATCTAGGGCAAACGAGAGCATCTTTTTCAGCGGATACTTGGATTCACCAGCAAAGCGTTCGAATCGATCATAATACACTTTGGTAGATGGGAAACCGATGAGTGGAACGATGCCGCGTAAGAACAGATTCACTTCTGGAAAATGTTCCAGGTGTTCGAGTGTACGTTTACTCATGAGTCTATAGTCAGCATGGTTATCATGAATGTTTACACCCATGCGGGTCATTAATTTGTAAAAGCCTTGGGCTGTAGAACGCTTAAACCAAGTATCTGTCGTACGGCTTTGACGAATACCATAAACAATATCATAGCCTTCATGAAATTTAATGACGAACTCGCGGATCGCTTCTACATCATCTTGAAGATCGGCATCAATGGACACGACACAATCGGAATATTCTTTGGTCTCCATGAGACCGGCTAGTAAAGCACTCTGATGACCACAATTGCGAGATAACTTAAGTCCGCTCACGAGTGGATTAGATTTTGCAAATCCTTCGATTAATTCCCATGTACGGTCACGGGAACCGTCGTCAACAAACAGTACACTGCTTTGTGGAGAAGCAAGATTATCCACTATTAATTGGTTCAAGACGACATTTAGGCGACTGACCGTTTCGGGTAGTACCTCTTCCTCGTTATAACAGGGTACAACAAGGGTCACAACGGGGTGTTCGATCGATTTTTTCATAAAAGGATAGGTCACCGTTCTTTCCTATATGTATATGAAGCCCATTATACCTTAAAAAAGGAATTGTAGCATCGCTGCATACAATTCCTTCTATTTTTGAGATAGTATTCAAGTTTGTATCAATCTTTTTTCTTCAAAAAACGCTCGCCAATGCCCTCGAATTTTTCGGTAAATCTATCATAAGCTTTCGTATTTACCATCCACTCTGCGAGCTTCACACAACCATAGGCGAATGCCATGCCTGCAACAACATCGATGACCCAATGGATTTTCAAGTACAATGTGGAAATAATAATGGATGTACAGTAAATGCCGATCAGCCAGCGGTACCACTTACTCTTTTCTTTCATGGATAAAAGAAGAGCAGCAAAGGCAATGGAGGTATGCATGCTGGGAAAGCAATTTAGAACGGTTGTATATTCGTGTGCCGCACTCTCAAATGTCCGCGCGAGCATATCAGGTGTGCCTTGCACGTACCACACTTCCTGCAAAAACACGGTATTGTAGAAAACCAAGATGAATGGTGTTTGCAGTAAATAACCGCCTAGTGCATAAACGCCCATCTTTTTTACATCTTTCGTAAAGAAGGCGCGAATAATACAAATCCAATAAGAGAGTGTGAATCCATTCATATATACCCAAGACATATAATGGGTTAACCATTTTGGTTGCCAAATTCGCATCCAAGCTGCATCGTTAAACGGGATGGAATTAAATAGTTCATTCCATTTAAACGCATATTTGATGTTCTGGGTCTGCCAGCCAACAACATCATGCCATAACGGATTAGCGTACTTATAAATGAAGAAGAATATGGTAAGCGTTACAAGACCCGCGGGGATAAATTGTCCCCATGTGATGTTCTTCATGTCCTTGTTTGTCCCATAAAGAGCGAGTAAAAGGACTAGAATACTCATAAAGCCCCATCCATCTACTTGTGTGACGCCGATTAATACGGCAGCTGTTAACAGCCACAAGAGAGGCATAAATAATTTTAAATTAAACAATGAAGTTTCATCCCCGTTCTATTCTCAGATAGCATTTACTATTATACCGTTTGTTGTCTGAGGGGCAACAGTTTTTCGTTAGAAGAACATACAAGTAAAGGAGCTTATCTAGATGAAATTTACGAATGTCGCTTTAATTTTACTTAATACATGTATGCTTGTTTCTGGACAGTTTCTTTGGAAAGTCGGCCTGACACGGAAAGCAAACTCTTTTGAAAGTATACGAAGCGTTATAGAGTTGTTTTTCTCTCCTTGGATCTTTGGTGGTTTAATCATTTACGGGCTGGCTACGGTACTTTGGGTGTTTATTCTTACACGTGTAGATATTTCGGTTGCTTATCCGCTGCAAAGTATTGCTTATATTATGACCGCATTCGGAGCGTATTACGTGTTCCATGAGAGTCTGACTCTAATGAAAATCATGGGATGTTTCGTCATATTAATCGGTGTTGCCATGATCGGCTACTCTTCCAAAATATCATGAAAATAAAGACACGATTCACCAGCAATCGCCGCTTGTTGTGGACAATCCTCATGGTTTCTTTTGTAATGAAAGTGGTCGTGATTCTAACCAGCGGCGGACACTTTAATCTCGAATCGGATGACATGTCTTATTTGAGAACAGCGCAAATCTGGCTGGAAACAGGGGTGTTCACCTACAATGATCCCACTCGTCCAACGGTATTTATCACACCAGCCTTGCCTGCGATCATAGCTTTGTTCATGCAAATATTCGGCACGAACTACGCGCTGGAGCAGGCTCTTCGAATTTTGCAGACGATGATGATGACCTTCTCTATGTATATGTTGTATATCATTGGGCGCCGGATTTGGAATGAGCGAGTTGCACTTTGGGGTGTGGGGATATCAGCCGTATATTTACCTTTATGGCTTGTTTCGTTCTTAATATTAACGGAAGCTCTATTCATCTGCTGCTTAATGCTGCTTATTTATACAGCTCTGCGAGCGATGGAGCGGCCAACGTGGAAGTGGGCGATCTTATTTGGCCTTTGTTGGGTAGCTGCAACGTATGTACGTCCTACGATTGCGTTGTGGCCGGGTATCTTCCTATTGTTGCTTTTCTATTGGCGCCAGATTCCTTGGAAAAAGGTATTGGGGTGCGGGGTTATTGCTGGGATTGTCTTCACCTTATGCCTTACACCTTGGTGGGTTCGTAATTATGAAGTATCAGGGGGCCAGTTTATACCTCTGACAAAATCAAGCGGGAATCCAATGCTGCTTGGTACTTTTCCATTTCATTTCCCACCGATTGAAGAGCAGCGAACCTGGCACCAGACAAATGATCTGTGGGTGAATGATGAGTTTGATAAACAGTGGGCGATAGAGCGGATTAAAAAAGGATTCATTGAACAGCCGCTATTGTACACTGCATGGTATACCATTGGAAAGTTCGGATTTTTTTGGGGTGATGTGTTCTATTGGGTTCGAATTGCGGGTATTCCACCCATTTTCGTATGGGCATCACATTATCTACTCCTTATAGGTGGGGGGATTGGCATATGGCTGTCTCGGCACAATCGGGGCGCGCTTTTGTTGATTACGTTATTTGGTTACATGACGATCTTGCACATGATTTATCTCGCACATGGCAGGTACGCTGTTGTACTGATGCCGTTTGTCGCTTTATTTGCTGGTGTCGCGATCGTTCGTCGGTTGGATCGACGGTGTACATGAATATTAGGCCGTCTATGTAGAGCCTCATATTTCTTCCTAAGGTGGTCCTAAACCTTCCTAGACCTAAGACGGGGGAGCCTTCCCATCGGTGGTCGGTTTTGTTAATGAAATGCATCGCATACAATTAGATCAACAGAGAGAACGATAAATGAAAGGTGCGAGTATTCATGAAAAAAGAGAAGGTTGTCATTCTATCGGGGAATTTTGGAGATGGGCATCGTCAAGCTGCTCAAGCTGTTCGGAAGTTTGTTGAGCGAAGCCGCCCCAACGCAGAGGCGATCGTTATCGATTTCATGGAGCTGGCACATCCTCACATCCACTCCCTTTCGAGATATATCTATATGCAAAGCATTCAGAAATTCCCATCTATCTACGGATTTGTTTATAATAAAACGCGCAAAACAAACACATTTTCAGATCTATTAAAAAAGACAAATCGGCTAGGTGTTAACCGCCTATTAAGACAATTAGAGGCTATTAATCCTTCCGTCATCGTTTCGACGTTTCCACTTGCATCAGGTGCACTTTCTGAGCTTAAAGAGCATGGACTGCTCAATATTCCAACGATGACAGTGATCACTGATCATACGAGTCACAGCTATTGGGTTTATCCGCACACCGATAAGTATATCGTAGGGTCTGAGAAGGTTCGTCAAGAGCTGTATGCAAATGGTGTAGCGGTTGATCAAGTCGAAGTAGCGGGTATTCCAGTTCGTGACGAATTTCGTGAAGCGTATGATCGCAGCACGCTTCTAGCGAAGCATGGACTTAATCCGAATAAACCGATTGTTCTTGTAATGGGCGGTGGTTGCGGACTAATGGGAGCGGAACTCGTTAAGAAAGTGAATACTTTCGAGCAACTGGCATGTCCCACACAGTTTCTAGTGATTTGCGGAAGCAATGAACGGGTGAGAAGTCAGCTGGAAGAAAGCGTGCAAGGTTCTAAGCATGATTTTCGTATCATGGGTTATATCGATTATGTACACGAATTGATGGCCATTGCCGATACAATCGTAACAAAACCAGGTGGTCTTACGATAAGCGAAGCGATGACCATGCAATTACCGATGGTCATCTACAAGCCGCTGCCAGGTCAAGAAGAAGATAATGCACGTTTCTTACTCGAATCGGGTGCAGCCATGCAGGCTGAGTCCTTAGATGATTTGATCAGTAAGCTTTCCCAGCTGTTCCATAACCCTATGATGCTTCAAGCGATGCGACTTCGTCTGTCGCAGCTCTATGAGCCGCTGTCTAGCACGGATATCGCAGATATTGTGTTTGGGGTTGAAGCAACCAATACCCACCACTATCCAGATCGATTATCCGGGAATGTTACTTATGTGATGTAGCTAAAGAGAATCAGAAAAAGCCAGCTAAGAGTGATATGATACGCTCTCTTAACTGGCTTCTTTTCTTATGTCTACTTTGCTAAACCTTTCCGCAAATAGGCCACATAATAAATCATCGCCACGAAGATTGAACCACCGACAGCATTACCAAGGAAAACAGGAACGAAGTTCGTCAAGTAGTCCATCCATGTGTAGGAGCCAGCAAAAATCGCTGCGGGGATAAGGAACATATTGGCCACAACGTGCTGGAAGCCAATGGCAACGAAAGCCATTGTGGGGAACCAAATACCCGCAATTTTACCGACAACATCATTGGAACTGTAAGCAAGCCATACAGCTAGGGCCACTAGCCAGTTACAACCGATACCTGAGATGAATGCTTGAAAAAAGGAATCGTGTATTTTATGTCCAGCAAGATCAATGGTTCTCTCCAGAAAGACACCGGTTTCCGTTAATCCAAGTACGTGTCCAAAGAAATAAGCAACGAATAGAGCACCAAGAAAATTACTTAGAGTAATCCAGAACCAGTTCTTCATCACTTGAAAGCCACTGATTTTGCGTGCGTACCAAGCCAGTGGAACGGCCATCATGTTTCCAGTTAGTAATTCACCGCCTGCAATTACAACAAGAATAAGACCGACTGGGAATACAGCTGCACTTAAGAAAGTAGTAAGACCGCTTAACTCAGGAGGCATGCCTGCGGATACGCGGATAGCTAGTAAAAATCCGATGGAGATGAAAGCTCCAGCCGCAAAGCCAAGGGCAAGCATACTTGGTATACTCATTTTTGCTTTTGCTAGGCCAGTTTCAACTGTATTTTCTGCAATTTGTGTTGGTTTATAATAGGACAAGGTCGTTCACTCCTTATAATCGTTCTTGGATAAGATTACTTATCAGAATATAACCTCTTTATTATATGAAGTTTGTCCAGTATTTCAAGTGATTTTTTTCACAACAAGAAACATGAATACGGAAGAAATTTGCCATTGAAATTTTGTCGTAACTTGCCGATATAAGATGAAGGTGTACTTTTCATCTAATCTAATAAATACACGAGGAGTGTGAGGCATGCGAGTTTCAATTATCCGCAGATGGTTGGTGGCGGCGGTAGCGATTTTAATGATTTTAACAGCTCCGTTATCTGTGGTACAAGCTGCAGAAACAGACGATGATGTTTTATCTGTAACACTTAATCCAAACACGAAACAGACGATGTACGTAGGTGAGACTAACCTAAATTTCAATCTAAAAGCAGACATGAAGACGGGTTCACCTAAGGATGTGACAGATGTCGCGATTTGGTCTACGTCAAATTCATCAATCCTTACTGTTGATAAAGGTAAAGTAGCCGCTAAGGGTAAAGGGACGGCAACAGTTACCGGACTATATAGGGGGAAATCAAGTAGTGTAGAAGTAACTGTACATAAATATGGATCTTTGGAACTAATTGCAGCTGAAAAGCTATTAAAGCTGGGAACCAAAGATATCAAATTTACGGCAGAAGCGAAGTACGATAAAGACGATACCAGAGAACTGACAGCTGGTGATACGAATGATGTAACGAAGGAAGTTACTTGGAAATCCTCAGATGATAATGTGGTTACAATCAAGCAGGGTGAATTAGCTCTTCATTCAGCGGGTAAAGCCAAGATTACGATCTCATACTTAGGTATGACAGATTCCGTAGATATTGAAGTCATTTCTCCTTATAAGGATATCGAGATTATTAAAGATGGCAGTGCCATTAAGAATCTTGAATTCATGATGGGAGATAAATCAGCTCAACTTCTTGCGCAAGCTACAATCGTGGATGCGGCTAAGAAAGATAGCGATGTGTTTCAGAATATTACAGCCGATGCGATTTGGACTTCTTCCACTCCATCCGTTGTTACGGTTGAAAAAGGTCTTGTAAAGCCAATTGCACCTGGTAGTGCGAAATTGACAGTTACATATCTAGGAAAAACGGCAGATGTGAACGTTATAGTGCGTCTTCCATACCAAGCGTTAATCTTAACACCAGACAAAAAATCATATGATTTCTTCTTGGAAGATCAGCCTCTAAGAATTACGGCTGAGATGATGAATTCCTCTCACACGAAGACTGATGTGACGGCAAATGCGACTTGGAAAAGCAGTGACAATTACGTAGCTACTGTAAGCGGTGGGCTCATTACACCAAAAGGCCGTGGGAACGCTACAATCACAATTGAACACTTAGGCTTGACAAGCGCTGTTCAAGTGAATGTTTACAAACCATTGCTTGAACTTACAGTTGATAGCAAAGACAAGGACAAAGAAGATAAAAGCAAAGCTTCTATGACTTTGTTTAAAAATGAAGTACTAGCGGTACCTAAAATTACTGGCAAGCAAATTGATGGTGATACGATTGATTTAACTGCCAAAATGACTTGGACAAGCACCCTTGCAGATGGTAAAAATGGGGATGATATTGCAAAAGTCGTAGATGGTAAAATTATTGCAGGTAAAAAAGGAAAAACGACATTAAGAGCAACAATGAACAAGCTGACAGTTACAATCGAAGTGGAAGTGCAGGAAAAAGTGCTTGCACTGATCCCAACGGAGATGAACATCAGCCTTGTGGCGGGTAAAAATAGTGAACAAGGTAAATCCAATTTGCCAGTTGTAAGAGCAATCTTTGAAGATGGTACAGAAATTGATAATATTGCAGATAAGATGGATTGGAAGGCTTCCAGCCCTAACCTACTTGTCAAAGAAAATGATATGAAAGGTCTCTTGGCAAGTCGTGTGACGCTAAAAGGGACTTATATGAATAAAACGGTAACGATTTCTGTAACAATTGAAGATGAAGTTAAATCAATTGTTGTAGAACCTGATGTGATCGATCTGAACCCAGGTCGAAGCAAGTCGATTAAAGTCGTAGGTACTTATGTAACTGGGAAAGATATCACATTAAGCAGTAAAGTAACATGGGTGTCAAGTGATCCGACAATTGCAAGCGTAAAAGGTTCAACTGTGAAAGCCCTGAAAGAAGGGACAGTTACTCTTTATGCGAATTACCAGGATAAGCCGATCAGCGTTACTGTTCGGGTGCTGCCGAAGCTCAATAAGCTTTTTCTGTCAGAGACACGCGCAAAGCTAACCGTAGGACAAGCTCAGAAAATTGATCTGACAGCGTTGTTTGATAACGGTAAAGTAGTTGACGCGACTTCTGAGGCGACATGGTATTCGAACAATCCGTTGATTGCGACTGTTGACTCAAAAGGTAACATCAAAGCGGTGAAAAAAGGTTCGACATCGATTAAAGCAACCTATAATGGAAGAAGCATTTCCATATCGGTAACAGTAAAATAAGCTATCCTTTATAACTTAAAGAGGACCTGAGCACTTTATCCGTGCTCAGGTCCTTTCTTTATTCGTTCTTATTAATCCAATCAGAGAAAAGCATACTATATACCGCGTGATCGATGTAATGATCATATAACCATTCAGACTCTCTAGCGATTCCTTCAAATGTGAAACCGAGTCGTTCAGGGAGGGCGCGGCTTCGATAATTGTGCAAGCCTGCTCGAATTTCAACACGATGCATGCCTAGTTGTGTAAACGCATAAGATAGGATTTCCCGGCATGTTCGAGTCATGATCCCATGTCCTTGATAGGGCTTCGCAAGCCAATAGCCAAGGGAAGTCTTTTTGTTGCTCCAATCCATCGCATGAAAGCTGATCATCCCACATAATGTGGAGTTCCAATAAACACCTGAAGTAAAGCCATTATTATTTGTGAACTGAACAGAGGTGGCTTCAATAAAAGCTTTGGTGTCATCTACACTTCTTGTACCATCCACCCAAGGGAGCCACTCCCGTAAGTAGTTTCGGTTTGCCTGAACAAGCTGGAATAACGCTTCTGCATCTCTAGGTTCGAAAAGTTTGAGATAAAGCTGATGATCAATCACGTGTGTCAGCATAAGGATCCCCTTTTCATGAAGATGTAGGCCCATTTGAACTTATGATTTTCCTGTATTATGATTATAGGGTTGAATGATTGCTTAAACAACATCTAATTACATCATGATAGGAGCTACAATACGATGTTGAGCGTTCTGGTTAGCATTTTTGTCATCCAAATCATTTACGTTTCATTTTTCACCTTGCGTATGATTTTTACCTTGAAAGGTCAGCGGTACCTGGCCGCCATACTGAGTACGCTTGAGATTGTCATTTATGTTCTAGGATTAAACATGGTACTCCAATATGTGAATCAACCGATTAGTCTAATTGTATATGCGTGTGGATATGGATTAGGCGTGCTTGTGGGCTCGTGGATTGAAGGGAAAATTGCACTGGGTTATGTCACATTGAAAGTGATAGTAAATGACCCAGAGAGCGGTTTGCCGAATCGGCTTCGGGATATGGGTTATGGCGTGACATCGTGGATTGGAGATGGTCGTGATGGTCATCGCCTCGTACTTGAAGTACTTGCCAAACGCAAGAATCAGAAGATCCTGTACAACTCCATTTTGGAAAATGATCCGAAAGCATTCATCGTAACGATGGAGCCGACTCAATTACATGGTGGTTTCTGGACACGTTCGACAAGAAGATAAATGATATGAAATTCAAATAACGTGTAACATGAAGAAATAACTCTCGATTAACGAGAGTTATTTTTGTTTTCCTGGAAGGGACGCAGGAATTTATCTGGAATTTTCGTTTCAAAACGCAGCTTTTCACCTGTTGTTGGATGCTGGAAGGCGAGGACACGTGCATGAAGGCCAAGTCTACCCATCATATTGTTACGGGAACCGTACTTTTTATCGCCAACAACAGGATGTCCGATATCTTGCATATGGACCCGGATTTGATTCTTTCTACCTGTTTCTAGATTCACTTCAAGCAGGGAGAATTCACGGCTCTGCTGCAGCACTTTATAGTGTGTTATCGCCTTTTGTCCATCGTTTGGATACTGGCTGGAGTACATGAGCAGCGTTTTGCTTTCTTTAAGCCAAGAAGTGATCGTGCCAGATTCTCGCTTAACGGCACCTTCAACAAGAGCAACATACGTACGTTCCTCGACTGCTTCTTGCCATGCATTTTGCATCTTCTGCTGGGCTTCTTCGTTCTTCGCAAACATCATCACGCCTGATGTATCACGGTCAAGTCGATGGACGACGAAGATTCGTGCTTTTGGATTCGTACGGCGGACATGGTCAGTCAGTTGATGATAAGCCGTATTTTCTTTTTCAGTTGCTGTTGCAATAGACAACATGCCGGAATCCTTTTGAATCACGATAATGTCGTCATCCTCATGTATGATCCGTATACCGCTTAGTTTTACTTCTTCGACGATTTTCTCCCAGCTAATTACGACTTCCTGACCAGGTTTTAAGGGATGATTAAACTGTGTTACAGCTTTACCATTTATAGAAATTTGACCGCGCGATAGGATGGATTTAATGGAATTACGTCCGCGACTTGGTAATTTTTCGATGACGAAGTTCATCAGTTCGGCTGGCTCTGTAACGGCAAGGCGGGTTACTTTCTCGGTTGCAGTGTTAGAATTTTTTGTTTTGCTTATATTCGATCTAAAAGAATTTTTTTTCCTATTCATAGAGTTAAACCGCTCCATCATGCTTTATTTTACCTACAACTATACCATGGAAATTAAAGTTTCTGCAAAATAACGAGTGTTAACACTCCTTTCAGGTTGTTGTGATATACTGGAAAATGTTACCGAAAAATTCCGAGAGGGGCATGGACGAGTGGTATTAGACATGAATGATGTTGTAATCGAGGCGAAAGGTCTAGTTAAACAATACGGCAGTTTTACTGCTGTAAATGGTGTCAGCTTTGAAGTGCGAAAGGGTGAAGTGTTCGGACTGCTCGGACCCAATGGTGCTGGAAAAACAACGACGATGGAGATGATCGAAGGCTTACGCAAGCCGGATGGCGGAACAGCAATTGTAGGGGGATTCGATACCCAAATTGCACTGCAGAAAGTAAAAGAAGTGATCGGTGTGCAGTTGCAATCGACTTCACTGTTTGAACTTCTTAAAGTGCATGAAATTATTAAAATGTACGCGAGCTTTTATCCTAATCCTGTACCGACAGAGCCCCTCCTCACAGATATGATTTTGCAGGAAAAAAGAAATGATCGCGTGAAGCATCTTTCAGGCGGTCAAAAACAAAGACTCGCCATTGCGATCGCGTTAGTGAACGATCCCTTGGTTCTATTCCTTGATGAGCCGACAACAGGACTTGATCCACAAGCAAGACGGACATTATGGGACATCGTATTACGACTCAAATCACAAGGTAAGACAATTATTTTATCGACGCACTATATGGATGAAGCGCATGTGCTCTGTGATCGGATATGTTTAATGGATCAGGGTAAGGTTGTAGCACTAGATACACCAGAGAATTTAGTGCGCTCTTTGCAATCAGATAATGCCATTGAATTCCGATTACCAGATCGAGAACATGACTCTGAGGATGCACAAAAAGGGCTTTTCGCGAAATTCCAGACGATTGATGGAGTGAAGCAGACCGACTTGCGGAAAGACACGTATGTGCTGTACACAAGTGATCTGCAAGCGACATTACTTGGTTTTATTGCGCTTACGACTGAGGAGCAGCTTACATTCACTGACCTGCAGACACGAACCGCAACATTAGAAGATGTGTTTATACATATGACCGGAAGGAGTCTGAGAGAAGAATGAAGGCATATGTGCAATTAACGATCGCTCAGTTAAGGTTGTTCGTTCGGAACAAACAGGCTTTATTTTTCACACTCTTATTTCCTGTGTTTTTTATGGTCATATTTGGCGCACTGCTGGGTAACGGCGGCGGTAAAACAGTAGAAACGGCAATCATCGATTCTGATCATACCGTAACATCTAAGGAGCTTGTATCAAGCTTTGAAAAAACAGGTGTGCTGAGTCTAACCACTTATGAGAACAAAGAGCAGGCAACCAAGGATCTGAAGAATGGGGATATGCAGCTGATCGTCATTATTCCACAGGGATATGGAACTGTAGTTGATGCTTTGGCTAAACAACCATCGGGTATAGCAGCTTCTGCGGGTTCAAAACTCGAAGTTCTTTATGATGAGACCAACACAAGTGCACAAGCAGGTATTATCGCCGTTAATGGTGTTGTGGATGGGGTTTCGAAGCAACTGGCTCACTTTGTGCCTATCGTTACCGTTCAGACAGAAGGCGTACAGGGATTGAATCTCAAGTACATGGATTTCCTTGTACCTGGAATTGTTGCAATGATGATTATGAGTAACAATTTAAATGGTGTGGCCGGACAAATTTCTTCATGGCGTGAACGCGGTGTGTTAAGACGTATGCAAAGTACAACACTAAGAGCGCCTACCTTTATTGGTGCTCAAATTACAGCGCGACTGATCTTGAATGCACTTCAAGCGATTATTCTCATCCTTATTGGATCACTCGTGTTCGGAGCACAAATCAATGGATCATGGGCGCTGCTTATTTTGTTTATTGTTCTAGGGACATTAGCTTTCATGTCGATTGGTTTTATCATTGCAGGCATCGCCAAAACACCTGAGAGTGCAGGGCCTATCGCGGGTTTTATCTCTTTTCCGCTGATGTTCTTAGGAGGAGTGTTCTTTCCTATTAAATCAATGCCCGAGTTTTTACAACCCATTGTCAAGGCCATTCCAATTTCTCATTTATCGACAGCCTTACGGCAAGTTATGAACGTCGGGGCTGATTTCTCGATGGTATGGTCGGAAGCTTTGACGCTTGGGATATGGATGGTCGTTGCATTTATCATTGCTTCTTTTACATTTAAATGGGAGTAGGATAAGAGGAAAAAGGGAATATTGAGCCTATTGACATCTTTTTTCAAAAAAGAAAGGAGCTCATATTCCCTATGATTCTCTATCAGCTCATGCAGCAAATTGAAGAAAGGCAGACTCTTCAACATACATTACGGAACCAACTCATCCCGCAAAGTGATCTTCAAGAGCGCATAGCCGCGCTAGAGACGGAGCTTCAACTACTGGCAGATCGGTGGTTTATGCAATTGCGTGAACCGCAAATGATTGAACAGTTATACATTGCTCCGCATATGGATGACGATGATATTTTATAACCAAATCGAAATTAGAATCTTTCTTATTTTGTAAAGCTAGCCGTTTCTGTGTAGAATAATAACGATTGGCTAACGCTATTTTCTATAAGAACGGGGACATTATATGAAAGTCGTAGTAAGTACGTTAAATGCGAAATATATTCACACTTCTTTAGCATTGCGTTGTTTAAAGGCGTTTTGCGAAAAAGATTTTGACGTGGAAATCGCGGAATATACAATTAAAGACCCAGTCATGCACATTGTTTCGGAATTGTTCCAGAAGCAGCCAACTGTACTGGGTTTTTCGTGTTACATTTGGAACATTGAAGAGACGATCAAGGTAATTCAGACGATTAAGAAGATCATGCCTGAGCTGACGATCGTACTTGGTGGGCCTGAGGTGTCTTATGACACCGAGTATTGGATGAATCGGATACCTGAGGTTGATTTCATCGTAATGGGTGAGGGTGAGGAGACTTTACATCACTTATTGCAAGAGCTATCGACTACGCAAAAGTATCATTTTGTATATGGTGTAGCTTATCGGAAAAATGGTGAGGTGATCCTCACTCCTGGCAGACCGAAGCTCGATCTGAATGATATTCCATCGCCGTATCGGTTTCAAGAAGACGTGGCTGCGCTTGGTAATCGTGTTGTCTATTTTGAGACGAGCCGTGGCTGTCCATTTTCTTGCCAATTTTGTTTATCGTCCATTGAAGTTGGGGTCCGATATTTTGATATTGAACGAACGAAATCAGATATTCTGTATTTAATTGATGCAGGCGCGAAGCTGATAAAATTCGTTGATCGGACGTTTAATATTAAGCGTGATTACGCGATGGAAATGTTCGAGTTCCTCATTGAGAATCACCGCGGATGTGTGTTCCAATTTGAAATTACTGCGGACATTATGCGTCCTGAAGTGCTCGATTACTTGGCTGAGAATGCCCCACCTGGCGTTTTCCGCTTTGAGATTGGTGTGCAATCGACGAATGATCTGACAAATTCGCTTGTGAAGCGTCGTCAGAATTTCAGTAAGTTAACACGCACAGTGACCATGGTGAAGGACAGTGGCAAGATTGATCAGCATTTGGATCTGATTGCAGGTTTGCCTGAAGAGAATTATGATTCTTTCCGCAATACATTTAATGAGGTATTTGCATTAGGACCAGAAGAACTTCAGCTTGGTTTTTTGAAAATGTTACGGGGTACCGGATTGCGCGCGGATGCTGAGAAATATGGCTATGTGTACATGGACCATGCGCCGTATGAGATTTTAGGCAATGATATTTTGCCATACACGGATTTAGTCCGTATCAAGCGGGTAGAAGACGTGCTGGAAAAATACTGGAACGCGCATCGCATGGATCACACGCTGAAATATGTCATGCATGAAGAATTTACTTCACCATTTGACTTCTTCCAGCAGTTTGGCGACTACTGGGAAACACGAGGCTGGCAGAAAATTGGTCATCAACTGGAAGATTTGTTTATCCGTCTTCATGGTTTTCTTGTGGAGCGGGGGACACAGGGGATGGATAAGATCGAGGGTTTAATGAAGCTGGATTATTTCCTGAATCATAAATACAAACCTCGTAAAATTTGGTGGGACTTTACGATGGACAAGTCTCGCCAATCAGAGCTTATCCGTTACCTTTCTGAGCATCCAGATGCAGTAGGTGGAGATTTTGCAGCACTACCGACGAGCGAAAAAGAACTGCATAAACATGTAATGATTGAGAAAGTACCGTTTGATTTGGGTATGTATTTAAGCCAAGGTAAGTGGAGTCAGGAGATAGATGCTTCTCATGCGGCAGGTCTGGAGTATTTGTTAATCTCCTTCTTCCATACGGATGGCAGAGGCAAGCCAAGCATTTATACATTGCCGATGGCTGAGATTCCACTGCAGACAAAGTGCTGATTATATCGCATGTAACCAGAAATAAATAATCGAAGGGAGTTGGTAGTCAGAAATGACAAAGCCAACTCCTTTCGATTTTTGATGGATGTTTATTTGATCTCATACACTTTGAAATATTTTCCGATATATATCATGGAATACATCATCAAAGGGGAGATATAATTGTCCAAGAAAACAGGCAGCAAGAATATGACACCATTTTCGAAAAGGGGGAAGATGAAGAAATACATAGCGGGCATCCTGCTTATCCATATGCTCTCGGCACAGACTGCGGTCGCTTCGGCTAATAACATCAATGAACCGAGTGATTGGGCAAAGGCGGATGTCACCAAAGCGGCGGGACAAGATTTAGTTCCTGCCAGTCTCATGAATCAATATCAACAATCGATTACAAGGGGAGAGCTTAGTCAAGTCTTGGTTCGATTATATGAAAGATTGTCAGGGAAAAAGATTCCTGTACCAGACGTGAGCCCGTTCCGTGATACGAAGGATGAAGATGTCTTAAAAGCATATGCCATTGGAATCGTTAAAGGGACAGGTGAACAGCGTTTTGAACCGAAAGAGCGTGTTACACGTGAGGAACTTGCGGTCATGCTGGATCTTGTCCTTCAAAAAGCAGGCCTATCGGTAAGTTTAAAGGGCGGTTCAGTGATCCGATTTAGTGATGCTGGAAGCATCTCCAGCTGGGCAAAGGAGGCTGCGGTTAAGCTTGCGAAGGAAGGAATTCTACAGGGAACGGTGTTAAAGGATGAAATCTTGTTCCGGCCTCAGGACCATGCTTCACGGGAACAAATTTATTCATTGGCATTTCGCATACTTGATCAATATGGAAAAGGAACGGTTCGTGTTAGTAATAAGCAGGATCCTGGGTCGAAAAAGATTTATGATGAAGCGGTTCGCATTGTTGATAAGCTTATCAAGCCCGGCATGAGTGAGATGGAGAAAGAGCTTGCTATTCATGATTATATTGTGTTACATACTGCTTATGATTACGATAATTACCTGAAAAATACGGTGCCCAGCGAATCCTACAGTGCCTATGGCGTTTTTTTCAATGGGACAGCAGTCTGCGAAGGCTACGCAGAAGCGGCTCATTTACTTCTTGAGCTGGCAGGCATTGAGTCACAGATCGTAACCGGTTATGGCAACGGTGGAGCTCATGCATGGAATAAGGTTAAAATCGATGGTGCTTATTATAATTTAGATGTGACATGGGATGACCCTGTACCGGATAAGGAGGGCAGGATCGTATACAGTTACTTTAACATCACAGATAAGGAACTCGCCCTTAATCATTCATGGGATACGACCAAATGGCCGGCAGCAACGGAAACGAAATATGATTATTATGAATATAAAGGATTGGCCTTGCATAGTGCTGCAGAACTAAAGACACGTATTCATACCGCTATCGCAAATCGTGAGACAGGACTGAAGTTCAAGACCGCGTATGAAGGAAGTAAATTGAGCGACGTGCTAGCTGCGTTATCGGGTCATTCTAATCTCGGTTATTCGTATACCTACAGCGGCAAGGCGTTCTCAATTGAATTTAAATATTTGTAATTATTATCTTTTGTCAATCGCAATCAAGTAAGGGGCAGATGTCTTTCGATTCATGAAGCGATACATCATCACTTGGTACTGCACCTGCGGCAATTCTTTCGCCCAAGATTCGACAGCATTCGCCTCGACATCACCACCTTCGTGACCGGGGTATAGGACCACGGTCACAAGTCCTCCTGGACGCAGCACGCGAAGCGCTGCTTCTAGGGCAGGCAAGGTCGTGTCCACATGGGTCACGACCAATTCCCCCTCGGCTCCCGGCAGGTAGCCGAGGTTAAACATCACCGCTCCTACGGTGCCGTGCAATGGAGGCGGCAAGACCGCCTCCATTGCTTCGTGCCCACGGAGCGTAAGCTCAACCGAGCCCGCGTTATCGCCGGACTCGGCATCAATGCGGCGGCGCGCAGCGTCCAGCGCCGCCTGTTGGATATCAAGGCCGTATACGCGGCCTTGGGAGCCTACAACACGCGCTAGACGCAGCGTGTCAACACCATTACCGACGGTCGCATCGACGACCGTCTCCCCCTTACGCACGCGGTCTTCGACCAGCGCGTGCGCCATACTCAGTACCGACAAGAAACCCATGTCGGTCACCTCCTCTCGTAAGCCCCATTAAGTTTTCCATATGACATTTCACTATCCAAGCTTTATCCTTGCCAATACTTGCCTTGCCACGTATCACGAGCCTTCAACTCATCGTCAAATGCATTGAGGACTTCCCATTTTTTCAAGCTCCACATCGGACCGATTAAGAGATCCCGCGGTGCATCACCTGTTAGACGATGTACAACCATTTCAGGTGGCAAGATTTCGAGTGTATCAATAATTAGCTTCACATACTCGTCTTTTTCTAAGAAACGCAAGAGACCAGCTTCGTACTGCTTCACCATTGGTGTTTTACGCATGAGATGCAGCAAATGGATCTTAATCCCCTGTACATCCATTTTTGCGACCGCACGACCGGTCTCCAGCATCATTTCATGGGTTTCACCTGGCAATCCATAAATGATATGCGCACAAGTACGAATACCGTGCTTACGCAGCTTCGCGACTGCATCCAGATAACACTGTGTATCATGCGCACGGTTGATTAGTGTTGAGGTTTCCTCATGGATGGTTTGCAGTCCCATTTCAACCCATAGATAGGTCCGCTTATTCAGATCTGCCAAATATTCGACAACATCATCTGGCAGACAATCTGGACGTGTTGCAATTGACAATCCAACAACACCAGGTTGTTTTAATATTTCCTCAAAATACTCACGCAGCTCCTCAACAGGTGCATAAGTATTCGTATAAGCTTGGAAATAGCCAATATATTTGGCTTCCGGCCATTTTTGGTGCTGCAAATCACGAATGGTATTAAATTGTGTCACAAGATCATCACGGCGTGATCCAGCGAAGTCACCTGAACCTCTAGCGGAACAGAATGTGCATCCACCTTTCGCAATTGAACCATCCCGATTCGGGCAAGTGAACCCGGCATCCAGCATCACTTTAAATATTTTACCTCCAAACTCTTCGCGCATCTCATAATTCCATGTATGAAAACGTTTATCTCCCCATAGTAAGGGAGTCCGTCTTGAATCTGTCGTAACTTCCATTGACTTCATTGCTCCTTTTAAGCAGATATTAGGCTTTAGTTATTGTAGCCCAAAAAGCATTCAAATGCGACAATACGTACATTCTTCTTCCGATTCATTTACCAATTTAGACTGTAATTTCCGTCATACGCATGATCCACTTGGGTATGCTATTAGCGTATATATTTGATCAGCGAAAGGGGATTTATAGTCGATGAAAAAGCTTCGCATCACGACCGCTGCAATCATGATCACAGCTGCACTAAGTTTAGGTGGAGTTGCTCAAGGAATGACAACCGAAACTTCGGTAGCGCCGGTAACACCGGGGACTCCTGTAGCTCCTAATGCTACTGTGACACCTAATTCCATCACGAACGGTGTAACTCAAGGAGTAAGAGACATGACGAGTGGGCTGAAAAATGGAGTAAATAACATGACCAACACGCTTACTAATGATGGCAGAGCAATCACGAATGATACGCGCAATATGATGAACACCGGCAGAAGTAACATGAGTGGCATTAATCCGACCTATCCAAGCAATACGCCGAACACCATGCACCCAAGCAGTGTTTATCCGAATAACACGTATCCAACTTCTACAGCTTATCCGAATACAACAAGGGTAAACAACGTTACAACAAAAGCGGCTACTCCCACTGGTTTTAACTGGGGATGGTTGGGGTTAATTGGTCTCTTAGGATTATCAGGTTTAGGTAGTAAACGTAAAGAAACTCATCGTTAGAACACAACAATAAGGACCCCTTAACTTTTGTTGAGGGGTTATTTCTTTTGATTTTTTTCTCATAATGAACTATCATTTGAGCAGGTTTATACAGTTATATCCGCGGCTTGTGGATTTATGGGAGGAACACCAATGCGACTTAGAGGTAGAAAAGGGATTCGGGAAAATATTGAGTCCCAAAAAGATTTAGTAATATTAGATCCAGCCGCATATAAAGGCAAATGGAATGAAGTGTTCGGTAATGACAATCCGATTTATGTCGAACTTGGGATGGGAAAAGGACGTTTTGTCAGTGAGATGAGTCGACTAAACCCGAATGTAAACTTTATTGGTATTGATATGTACGATGAGCTGATTCGCAAATCCAGTGACAAAGCACGTGCGGCACATACCAAAGAAGATGGGACTTTGGATCTATCCAATATCCGCCTTGTCTTATTTAACATCGAGAAAATTACAGACATGTTTGCTGAAAATGAAATCGAACGGATCTTTTTAAATTTCAGCGATCCATGGCCGAAGAAAAAGCATGCACGCAGAAGATTAACGCATAGCAATTTCGTGAACAATTACATGGAAATTTTGAATGACAAGGGTGAAATTCATTTTAAAACCGATTCACGAAGCTTGTTTGAATTCTCCTTAAACTCATTTGCAGATATGGGACTTCGTATGCGTAATATCGCTCTTGACTTGCATGTGGATGGCATTCACCCGGATCATGTGCTTACAGAATATGAATCCAAATTCATTGAGCAGGGAATTAACATTCACCGACTTGAAGTGGTTATTGGTAAGCAAGCCTTGCAGCAACACTTAAGTAATCTTGAAACAAAAGAAGATAATTAAACTGCAAAAAAATAAGGAAAGCAGCCCGATATTCGGACTGCTTTTTCACATTTTACATGAGTAATTCAGCAATAGCTTTGGAATAACCAGCTGGTGGATAAGGGTTTGTCATATCTGTTGGGGTAATAGGTCGATCGACCTCATGTTTACCAACATCCTCATACTCCTCCAGTAGCATATGGAACCTGCGGTTGATTGTCTCACGAGACATAATCTGTTCCCCATACCCATTCTCGGTAAAGTATTGCATATTTTCTTCCTCTTGCCCGGGGATTGGCTTGTAGAATAGCATCGGAATTCCTTTGGCTAAACCTTCTGTACAAGTAATGCCACCAGGTTTTGTGATGAGTAAGTGGGAAATTTCCATAAGCTTGTCAATTTCTTTAGTGAAACCCATCAACCGTACATTTTCATGCTGGAAACCTGGGGTTTCAGACATTTTTTGCAGTGCTTTTTCATTGCTGCCTAAACAAAATACAAACTGAATTTGATCGCTCCATTTTACCATATCGTCAAACAATGAATGATCTCCAACAAGTCCCCAGCCACCGCCCATGACGAGCACAGTTGGCATCGCTTTTAACCCAAAATGTTCACGAATGTTGCTGCGATCATGCCTTTGCCAGAAGGAGGGGTGAACTGGAATTCCAGTTACTTCGATCTTCTGTTCTGGGACGCCGCGTTTAAGCAACTTCGATTTCACGTCATTAGTCGAGATGAGGTACTTGTTTACTTGAGGATCAACCCAAGTACCGTGCAGGTCATAATCCGTTACCACTGTGACAAGTGGGATGGATAGACCGGATCGTTTGAGACGGGAAACAACTACATTCGGAAAAGGATGCGTGCATACGATTATATCGGGTTTTAGATGTCGAATTACTTCGGATGTCTGCCGATAAAAGATCTGATGCAGTGCAAGTTGAGTCAATGGATTTAGTGACTTTTTATATTGGAATCGATAAAGCTTCCCGTATAGCTTAGGTTGGGAAGATACTGTTTTTCGATAGGCATTAAAAATTAATGGAGCAAGCGTTGGGTGTAAAAAAGAACCGAGTTCTAATACTCGGGTTTGAAATTCGGGATACAGCTGCCGTAAGGAAACCGCAAGTGCATGGGCTGCTTGGGTGTGTCCGGCACCGAATCCTTCGGATAACAGCAGAATCCTTTTTTTACGCAAGCGCATGGTCACCTAACCTCGTACCGTAGATTATTTATTTTTAACATAACCCTTTTATCTCCAGTTTGCAACAATGAAAGATGAGATAACGATCCTTAAATTACTACTAATGTAATAATATTCAATATAATTTTAAGTTATTTACACAGGTTTGAAAAGGCTTTTATTCGGGGAGGATTGAAAGTGGATTTATTACAAATGCCCATTTAATAGCAAAAATGCATTTTTCCTGCTTTTGTGAGTTGTTTATCGTAAATTCGTGCATTATAATGATGTAAGCTGTTTGAAACATTTCTGTAACAAAGCCGTAATAAAATGTAGCACAAAACATGAAAACGGGTGATATCTCAATTAAATACGATGGAATCAAAGCGTTTGTGGTTTGGAATCGAAAATATTGCGCTAATTGAGGAAGTTAGGGTTTAAAAGGGGCTTAAATCGTTTTGACAATTACAGCTAAAGATAGGAAAATCATTATCGGTTATCATTACTGTAACATTTTCATTTCAAAAGGTGTCTACATACAAAGAGATATAGAGAGAACTTTGTAGGAGAAAAAGGGGGATTAATCATGCTGAATGGGCTATTGTTAGCGGCGCAAGTATTTTTCGCGTTATATGGCGCTTATCAGTTAGTGCTCGCGTTTTTCGGTTATCGCTTACCAAAGAAAAGGCAAGAACACGCGCCAAAAAAATCGTTTGCTGTTTTAGTTGCAGCGCATAATGAAGAGCAGGTTGTAGGTGCTCTTATTGACAACTTGAAAGAGATGAATTATCCAAAGGACCTGTATGACATATTCGTCATTGCAGATAATTGTACGGATCGCACAGCTGAGATTGCTCGTGAGAAGGGCGTATATGCATGTGAACGCCACAATAAAAATCAGCGTGGTAAAGGCTACGCGGTTGAATGGATGTTTAAGGAGTTGTGGAAACGTCCACGTCAATATGATGCAGTTGTCATTTTTGATGCGGATAACCTTGCTAGTCCAGATTACTTGACGCACATGAACAATGACTTGTGCAATGGCTCCAAAGTTATTCAAGCTTACTTGGATACAAAGAACCCGAACGATTCTTGGATTACAGCTGCTTCAGCTATTACTTATTGGTACTGTAATCGTCTATGGCAAATGCCGCGTGTACGCCTTGGAATGGCGAACTATCTTGGCGGAACAGGCATGTGCTTTGATGCTGCTCTTCTTAAAGAGATGGGATGGGGAGCAACTTCACTTGTTGAAGACTTAGAGTTCACAATGCGTTGTGTACAGCGTAATATTTACCCGACATTTAACTATGATGCAAAGGTATATGATGAGAAGCCTCTTACGTTCAAAGCTTCTTGTAAGCAGCGTTTACGTTGGATGCAAGGACATTTCTCCGTTGCTCGTCGTTATTTCTTCCCGCTATTATGGCAGGGAATTAAAGAACGTAGTTGGACAAAGATTGATACTGCGCTTTACGCGGTTAACGTATATAACTTGTTTTTAGGTTCCATCGTTACAGTTGCACTCTGGATCGATATCGCAATACCAGGTCCAAATTTCTTTCCATCGATCTTCTTGTCTATTCCATTACTGTTTAACTCGTTGATGTTCTTAACGTATGCACAGTTCCCAGTTGCACTGCTTCTTGAGAAAGCACCATCTAAGATGTGGAAGCATTTGATCTTGTATCCGGTATTCCTATTGTCATGGTGGCCGGTAACGTTCTATGCGTTCTTTACTCAGAACAATAAACAATGGAGTCACACCGAGCATACTCGCGTGATTCGTCTAGAAGAAATGCCAGCGAAAAAGTCAAACATGACGAAACAACAAGTTGGCTAATGATCTTGATTAACAGTTAAGTAAACAGGTTGGTCTGTCATTTATAATGACTAGATCAGCCTGTTTTTGGCATTTATACCCTAATTTATGAAAGGGAGGATACACGTTGGACGATTTGGAGTCAATCAAAGCATACTTGCCAGAGGCGGTACGAGCTTGTCGCACGCATTCTGAGCAGGGGGAAGTTGCTGCTTATATCCCGGAGCTTTCCAAGGTGCCAAGTGATGCGCTTGGTATCTGTATTTTGGATCGGTACGATCAATATGTGTTGGAGGGGGATGTCGAACTGCCATTCACGCTCCAGAGTATTTCCAAAGTATTTACGTTGATTTTGGCGCTCATGGACCATGGGGAGGATGCCGTGTTCTCCAAGGTTGGGAAAGAGCCGACCGGAGACGACTTTAACTCTATGCTCAAGCTAGAACTGGTAGAGCCTGGTATTCCGTTCAACCCGATGATTAATGCGGGCGCTATCGCGATCTCTTCCCTGATCGCAGGATCGAGCCCACAGGAGAAATCAGAGCGGGTATTGACCTTTTTCCGGCAAATCACACGTAATCATACGATTGATATCAATCATGATGTATATCGGTCTGAAGCAGCATCGGCTCATCGTAACCGATCATTGTCTTATTTTTTAAAAGATAATGGGGTGCTTACCGGCGACGTTGAGGAAGTTCTGGATGTCTACTTCCGCCACTGCTCGATTCAAGTGACGTGCATGGACGTAGCGCGAATGGCACTATTGCTCGCATGTGATGGGACGGATCCTGCAACAGGCCAACAGCTCATTCCGCGGCGGTATGTGCAGATCGCCAAAACGTTCATGATCACTTGCGGTATGTATAACGCATCGGGCGAATTTGCGATCGGTGTCGGCCTTCCGGCGAAAAGCGGCGTATCAGGGGGGATTCTCACACTGGTTCCAGGACGTTTGGGTATCGGAGTTGTGGGACCTGCACTGAACAATAAAGGCAATAGCGTGGCCGGGGTTCAATTGCTAGAAACACTCTCCACGCGATTTGAATGGAGTATGTTTTAATTGCTGAAGATAAAGCTTGCATTGTCTAAATCAATGTGATATATTATTCGAGTGTTGTTTAAACACTTCGCAAGAAGAGGCGCCCGCTTCTCACCTGACCGACGAATGTTGGCTGGTTTATGATGATCTTTCCTTTGCTAGAGCAATGTGATCAATGGGATGTGGGCCGTAGTTGCACACATCCCTTTTATATTTGTAAACCGGTTCATTGATTTACCTATGGAGGTGGAAGGCTATTAGCAAGGATCATATGGTTAATGATGAGATTCGCGTTAAAGAAGTTCGATTAATTGGATCGGACGGTGAGCAACTTGGTATTAAGCTTACACGTGAAGCTCTTCAGATGGCAATTGACGCTAACCTAGATTTGGTTAATGTAGCACCAACAGCGAAGCCGCCTGTATGTCGCATTATGGACTATGGCAAGTTTCGCTATGAGCAGCAGAAGAAAGAGAAAGAAGCTCGCAAGAATCAAAAAGTGGTGGACATTAAAGAGATCCGCCTAAGTGCGACAATTGATGAGCATGATTTCCAGACGAAGCTGCGTAATGCGGTTAAATTCTTAAAAGACGGCGACAAAGTGAAAGCTTCTGTTCGTTTCCGTGGTCGTGAGATTGCTCATGCTCAAATCGGTAAAAAGGTGCTTGATCGCCTTGCAACTGAAACAGCTGAAATTTCCTCGATTGAGCGTGCACCTAAGCTTGAGGGTCGCTCCATGATTATGATTTTAACACCAAAAGCGACGACGTAAATTTTTATTCGAGGAGGATATTCCCATGCCAAAAATGAAAACACATAGTTCTTTGAAAGATCGTTTCAAAGTAACTGGAACTGGTAAAGTAAAAAGACACAAAGCACACAAAAACCACTTGTTGTCCGCTAAATCCGGACGTCAAAAACGCGTATTGTCTACAAGCACTTTAATGGCTGCTGGTGACGTTAGTCGCTTGAAGCAAGGTCTAGCTAACTTAAAATAATCGTATGAATGCATACTAGTTCTACATTCATCATATCCAGGAGGTATTTACTATGGCAAGAGTCAAGGGCGGCTTTACAAACCGTCGTCGTCATAAAAAAGTATTAAAACTCGCTAAAGGTTATTTCGGTTCCAAACACCGTTTATTCAAAACAGCACAAGAGCAAGTATTCAAATCCCTTGTGTATGCATACCGTGATCGTCGCGCTAAAAAACGTGATTTCCGCAAATTATGGATCGTTCGTATTAACGCGGCTGCTCGTTTGAACGGCTTGTCCTACTCCAAATTGATGCACGGTCTTAAGCTTGCTGGCATCGAAGTTAACCGTAAGATCCTTGCTGATCTAGCTGTTAATGATGCAAAAGCATTTGCTGATCTTGCAACTGCAGCTAAAACAAAAATTAATGCTTAATTAGCATTTTAAAACGAACGCCTTATGGTTGATGCCATAAGGCGTTTTTTTGTTTATACAGTCGAACGTTTGATTAAACGAATAGGCAATTCTTGATGCGAGGGTGTATTGGACTTCTCAGTAATTTGGCTATGTGTGATCTCACAAGCTACTCGTCCTACTTCGAAAGTGGGGTGCTCTACGGTTGTAAGATCTAGTGCACATGCAATGGGTTGGTTATCAAAGCCAATGACTGCACCGCATTTTGGTTAGGGGTGTAATTTAATTTTTGAATGGCTTGAAGAACGGCTTCTCTTTTGTCCGCTTTAACATAAGGATGTTGATTGAGTACGCGAGAAACAGTTGTTATAGATACGCCTGCTAGTTGTGCTATTTTTTTGATATTAGCCATAAAAGTCTCCTTGTATGTCGTATTTGAGGATGAATTGATATATAATAATCCGATGGAGCAACGCTTCCGAAGAGGTGAAAAAGTACGCGAATCACGTAACAGCATCTTGCTCAGAGGATGGGATTTATCAAGCATTAGTTAAGTTCGGTCTCATCGATAAGGGTAATAAAATGTAATCGCTTTCCAGAAATGACTTCAGCAATTATTTCGAAACTTCCCACAAATGTGCTTGACTAGTCGGAATCACAGGCATATAATAACTTCTAACCTGAATCAATTTCATAACTCATTCAAACAGGAAATGAAATTGACTCACATAATCGAAATTGTAATCGGCTATGAAGAGGACGAAGTTTTAAGGGCACTTATGCGCAGAGAGCGATGGAGTTGCTGAAACCATTGCCTTAATCCCTTTCTTACGAGCTCACCTCGGAGCCATTTTTCTGAAAAGAAACCTGATGCTGCTAGCATAACGTTGTCTTATTAGGAAAAATCGGAATCGCACACGTTACTGTGCGTCGGTTTAGAATTCTAAACCTACTGAGGTCATGACCTGTGAAGATCATGACAAACTTGGGTGGTACCACGAAAGCGATCAAGCCTTTCGTCCCGTTAGACGTAGTTTTTATGCGTCGCGGGATGAGGGGCTTTTATTTTTATTTTTTGAGAGGAGGATTCACATGAACGTTGAGACAACGCTAAAGAAGTCAAAAGAAGAATTGATTGAAAAATTAAAACAGCCAGAATTAATTACAGGTTCAGAAGTTTTACTCCGATCTTTGCTACTAGAGGGTGTAGAGTGCGTGTTCGGATATCCGGGCGGAGCGGTACTGTACATTTACGATGCTATGCATGGATTTTCAGATTTCAACCATTTGCTCACTCGCCATGAACAAGGCGCGATTCATGCAGCAGACGGTTATGCAAGATCAACTGGAAAAGTGGGCGTATGTATTGCCACTTCCGGCCCGGGGGCGACTAACCTCGTCACAGGCATTGCCACAGCTTACATGGATTCCGTTCCACTCGTTGTGATAACAGGCAATGTCGCTACAACCGCGATTGGTACAGATGCTTTCCAAGAAGCAGATATTACAGGTATCACAATGCCAATTACGAAGCACAGCTACCTCGTACGTGATGTGAACGATTTGGCTCATACCATTCACGAAGCGTTCCATATTGCGAATACAGGACGTAAAGGCCCAGTTCTTATCGATATTCCGAAAGACGTATCGGCTCACAAGACGATCTTTAAACCAGTTACTGAAGAAGTGAATATACGCGGTTATCACCCCACGTATAATCCGAATAAGCTTCAAGTTGATAAGTTGCTTAAAGCCATTGAAGAGGCAAAACAACCTGTTATTATTGCAGGTGGCGGGGTTGTTTACGCGAATGCAGCCGAACAATTGCTTGAATTTGTGAACAAAACGCAAATTCCAGTGACGACAACGCTTTTGGGATTAAGTGGTTTCCCTAGCGGACACGAGTTGTGGCTTGGAATGCCAGGGATGCATGGTACGTATGCTGCAAATACAGCGATTCAGAATGCGGACTTACTCATCTCGATCGGTGCTAGATTCGATGATCGTGTAACGATGAGCTTAGACGGATTTGCACCAAATGCTAAGATCGTAGCTCACATTGATGTTGATCCAGCTGAGATTGGTAAGAACATTAAGACAGACATTCCGGTCGTGGGTGATGTACTCGCTGTACTTGAATATGCGAATACGAAAGCGCAACCTGCACCATCTGAAGATTGGGTTCGCACGGTACAAGAAAATGTGAAGAACTTCCCTCTTCGCTACATTGACTCAGAAGAGGAGTTAAAACCACAGTTTGTTATTGAATTAATTAACGACACGACGCATGGTGAAGCGATTGTTACAACAGATGTAGGCCAGCATCAAATGTGGGCTGCTCAATATTATAAATTTAAAAATCCGCGTTCTTTCGTTTCTTCCGGAGGACTTGGCACAATGGGATTCGGCTTCCCATCTGCCATTGGTGCACAATTGGGGAATCCAGATAAAACTGTTGTATCGATTAATGGGGATGGCGGCATGCAGATGTGTGCACAAGAGCTAGCGATCTGTGCGATCAACAACATTCCAGTGAAAATTGCAATTATTAACAACCAAGTGCTGGGTATGGTACGCCAGTGGCAAGAGATCATTTATGACGCTCGATACAGTCATATCGACCTTGCAGGGTCACCGGATTTCGTCAAACTTGCTGAAGCTTATGGTGTAAAAGGATTACGTGCAATGAATAAAGAGCAAGCACGCGATGCATGGGAAGAAGCACTAAATACACCAGGTCCTGTCGTTGTTGAATTCGTCGTACGCAAGCATGAAAATGTATACCCTATGGTTACAGCAGGAAGCACATTAAGTGACATGATTATGGGGGATTCGATATGATCATACGCAAATATACCATTTCTATTCTTGTAAATAATCAACCAGGTGTCTTGCAGCGCGTTTCCGGATTGTTCGGGCGCAGAGGGTTCAATATCGAGAGTATTACAGTCGGAGAGTCAGAGGAAATTGGACTTTCTCGGATGGTTATCGTAACAGAAGGCGACGATAAGACGCTCGAACAAATATCGAAACAGCTGTATAAGCTTATCGATGTGATTAAAGTAATTGATCTCAGTGCAAGCCCGATGGTTGCAAGAGAGCTAGGATTAATCAAAGTGAGTGCAGATCCTGCGGCACGTCCTGAAATTATCGGTATTGTTGAGACGTTCCGCGCATCGATTGTGGATATTGGACCTAATTCATTAATCGTGCAAGTTGTAGGCGATTCAGAGAAGATAGATGCAATGATAGAGTTGCTTAGACCATACGGCATTAAAGAATTATCGAGAACAGGTGCAACCGCAATGGTTCGCGGGTCTATCCGCTAATATCGCGCAATAAAAGAAAGCGAAATTTTCAGATAATTTATAGATTTGACCTTAAGCGGGTGTTTGAGCGATTGACTAATGGCGTCAAAGGAATGGAGTAGTAAATCATTGAAACGCCCGCTTAAGGGTTAATTTACGGTATTTATATCATTTTTCATATACTAAGGAGGATTTATAACATGGCAGCAAAAATGTACTACGAAAAGGATGCAGACTTAAGCGTATTGAAAGGGAAGACAATTGCAATTATCGGTTACGGTTCTCAAGGACATTCTCAAGCACAAAACCTTCGTGATAGCGGATTGAACGTTATTATTGGTCTTCGTCAAGGCAAATCGTGGACAACAGCACAAAATGATGGTTTTGAAGTATTCACAGTTGATGAAGCTGCAAGCCGTGCAGATGTGATACAAATTCTAATGCCGGATGAAACACAAGCAAAAGTATACAAAGAGTCCATTGAGCCTAATATTAAAAAAGGCGCAGCAATTATGTTCTCCCACGGTTTCAACATTAACTTTGGTCAAATCGTTCCTACACCAGACTTAGACGTATTCATGATTGCTCCTAAATCTCCAGGTCATCTTGTACGTCGTACGTATGTTGAAGGATTCGGTGTTCCAGCTCTAATCGCTGTTGAACAGAATGCAACGGGACAAGCGTTTGAAATCGGTCTAGCTTATGCAAAAGGGATCGGTTCCACTCGTGCGGGTGTAATCGAAACTACATTCCGTGAAGAAACAGAGACAGATCTATTCGGTGAGCAAGCTGTTCTATGCGGTGGTGCTAGTGCCCTAGTAAAAGCGGGTTTCGAAACATTGATCGAAGCTGGATACCAACCCGAAGTTGCTTACTTCGAGTGTTTGCATGAGTTGAAATTGATCGTAGATTTGATGTATGAAGGTGGTCTTTCCCGTATGCGTTACTCCATCTCCGATACAGCTGAGTACGGTGACTATGTAACAGGACCACGTATCATTACAGATCAAACGAAAGTTGAAATGAAGAAAGTATTGGACGAAATTCAACGCGGTGTATTTGCGCGTAACTATATCGTTGAGAAATCAAATGGTGCATTCTTCACGGCTACTCGTCGTAAAGAAGCTGAGCATCCACTAGAGAAAGTTGGCGCTGAGCTTCGCGAAATGATGCACTGGATCAAGAAGTAAGATGAGAAAAATTTACTTCTTTGACACAACATTACGTGACGGGGAGCAATCCCCGGGTGTCAATCTCAATATGCAGGAGAAAGTTGAGATTGGCTTACAACTAGAGAAACTTGGTATTGATCGCATGGAAGCGGGATTTCCCGCTGCATCACTTGGGGATCTAGAAGGCGTAGCTGCAGTAGCCAAAGCTGTGAAGAATGCGACAATTGTTGGGCTTGCCCGGTCACGGGAAACAGATATCGATGCGGTTCGCGAAGCTTTGAAAGCTGCACAAGATCCATGTATTCATCTGTTCTTAGCAACGTCACCTATTCACCGTGAGCATAAGCTTCGGATGAGTAAGCAGCAGGTGCTTGAGTCCGCTGAGGCGGCGATCAAGTATGCAAAGCGGTATTTTGACAAAATCGAATTCTCATCGGAAGATGCCGGTCGTACAGAACTGGATTTCTTATGTGAAGTGACAGAGATGGCGATTCGTGCAGGTGCTACTGTCATTAATATTCCGGATACAGTCGGCTTTTTAACACCGTACGAATACGGGAACATTTTTAAGACATTGAAGGAAAATGTGCCTGGTATTGAGAAGGTACAGCTCAGCACGCACTGTCATAACGATCTTGGTATGGCTTCAGCGAATGCTTTGGCAGCTATTCTCAATGGAGCCGATCAAGTTGAAGGTACGATTAACGGAATTGGTGAGCGCGCAGGTAACACTTCACTTGAAGAAATTGCAATGGCACTTGAGACACGTTCCGAGTTCTATCAGGCGAAATCTTCTTTAGTGCTTAGTGAAATTGCTCGAACTTCTCGCTTAGTCAGTAAGCTGACCGGGATGCCGGTTCCAGGTAATAAAGCAATTGTCGGCGCGAATGCGTTCGCTCATGAATCGGGTATTCATCAAGACGGCATGCTAAAAGAGAAGACAACTTATGAGATTATGTCTCCTGAGACAATCGGTCTGAAAGAGAGCAAGCTTGTCCTTGGGAAACATTCAGGTCGTCATGCTTTCCGTGAGAAGCTAATCGATATGGGCTATAACTTGGACGAAGAGCAGGTGAATGCTGCTTTTGCGAAGTTCAAAGATTTAGCGGATAAAAAGAAGAATGTATTAGCAGAAGATATTCGCGCTCTGATTGAAGAGAAGTTGACAGGCACGCCAGAGGTGTATAAGCTGAATATAATGCAACTTTCCTATGGCAATCAATCTGTACCGACTGCTTCCGTACGTATTCAGACAGCAGAGGGCATGATTGAAGAAGCTGCAATCGGTAATGGTTCAGTAGATGCCATCTACAAATCCATCGATAAAGCAACACAGGAAGAGACGGAACTGGAGGATTATAAAATTTACTCCGTTTCGCAAGGTAAAGATGCACTTGGTGAGGTCCATGTTATTTTACGTCAAGGTGAGTGGTCTGTGCAGGGCCGCGGTATATCAACCGATATACTTGAAGCTAGCGCTAAAGCTTACATTGATGCGATTAACCGACTCATTGACAAAAGAACGACACATCCAACAACTCGCAGTCAAGTTACGCTAATTTAAAGAAAGACACCCAACTCATGCTGTTACGAGAAGGGTGTCTTTTCGAAAATAAGGGTTGGATAAAAAGGAGAATCATGCATGAAATTTCAATTTTCAAAGTCACTTGATGGGTTCTCATCCTCGGCAGTTCGTGACATTCTAAAGCTGACACAAGGTAAATCCATCATCTCATTCGCGGGTGGTCTGCCTGCTGAAGAGTTGTTTCCGCTTGATGCAGTAAGTGAAGCATTCCAAAGAGTAATGGCACAAGGAAAGTCTGCACTGCAATATGGTCTGACAGAAGGATATATTCCACTGCGTCAAAGCATTGCGAATTGGATGGGGGAAAAAGGGATTCAAGTCTCGATAGATCAAATGCTGCTGACAACTGGTTCCCAGCAAGCAATTGATCTGTTAACTCGCATTTATATTGATCCAGGTGATGTGATCTTGGTGGAAGAGCCTACTTACTTGGCTGCCATTCAGGTGTTCCAATCACGTGGTGCAAAGATCGTATCCGTAAGCGGTGATAAAGATGGACTCGATCCAGATGATTTAAAGGCGAAAATTAATGAGCACCACCCGAAAATGATTTATGTCATCCCTACATTCTCGAATCCAACCGGAAAAGTATGGAGCTTGGAACGTCGTCAAAGCGTACTTAACATTTGCCGCGAAGCGGAAGTGCTCATTCTTGAGGACGATCCGTATGGAGAAATTAAGTTTGGGGATACAGAAACTTATCCGTCTATTTTTGCATTAAGTGGTCAGGCAGAAGGTTCATGTGTAGTTTATACGAGTACTTTTTCTAAGACAGTGGCCCCTGCACTGCGTACGGGCTGGGTCGTAGGCGATCCAGAGTTAATCCGTAATATGTCCCGTATGAAGCAAGCAGCTGACCTCCATTCCTCAACACTGGATCAGCAAACCTTGCATCAACTCATGGAGCATTTTGATTTGAATCAGCACATTCGTACGATTCGTGCACACTATGAGGAGCGGATGCGTCTGATGGCAGACTTGCTTACAGAACGGAATTGGCCGGGTGTGACTTGGATTGAACCGAAAGGCGGCATGTTCTTCTGGGTTGAGCTTCCAGAAGGTATTCGTGCAGAGGAATTACTGCCTAAAGCGGTGGAGCAAGGGGTCGCGTTTGTACCTGGTTATCCGTTCTATGCGGGTAATGCCAAGCACAATACGATGCGCCTGAATTATACGCATTCGGATAGAGAGAGTTTGATTGAGGGGATGAATAGATTGGATCGTGCGATACAATCTGTTTTACCTGTTAGGTAGGAAATTCAGTATCATTGAAAAAGGTTCCTTTTGTAACGAGTAGCTTTGAGCTACCGCGTTACAGAGGAACCTTTTTTTCATAAAAATAATTAATTGGCTGTCACCAACTAGGCATTCGCACAATATGATGGATATGGAAAGTGTCAAGGCTCCGGCCCATACACAAGAAGGGAAGGTAGGCAGATGGCAGTCATTAAAACAAATTCGGAGGACACCAAGCTACTCGCCCGTCTCATGCGAGCGGAAGCAGAGGAGGATGGAGATGCCGGGATGATGATGGTTGGCAATGTTGGTGTGAACCGTATTCTTGGTGACTGTATGGATTTTAAGGACATCAGGAATATAAGAGATATGGTTTATCAAAGTCCGGGCGGCTTTGAAGCACCAACCAAAGGCTATTTTTATCAAAAGGCTAGGGATGCTGACATTCGCAGAGCCCAACGCGCAATTAATGGCGAACGCAAATGGCCTGCAACAAATGCATTATGGTTCTACCGTCCCACTGGAGACTGTCCAGATACCTGGTTTAACCAAGATAATACGGGCCGTTATAAATCGCATTGCTTTTTTGCTCCATCGTTTGAGGACTGCCCGCAAGTGTTCTAGAGTGATTCAAATGAAATGAATGGAATGACCAAGGAGGAAGAAGCGAATGATGAATTACCCTTATCGCCCCGCTATGAATCAAATGCCAGGAATGATGTACCCACAGCAAGGCATGCCTATGCAAGGATTTAATGCTTCAAGTGGTGACATGATTACCCCGCAAGGAGTTGTGACTCCAGCACCTAAATTTGAAGAATCCTATATCGAAAACATATTGCGAATGAATTTGGGTAAGGTTGGAACTTTTTATATGACCTATGAAAACAATTCCCAATGGAATGCCAAAATTTTCAAAGGCGTATTGGAAGCAGCAGGACGTGATCATATTATCGTTAGTGATCCGAAGACAGGTGTCCGTACGATGATGCAGATGGTGAATTTTGATTATGCGACATTTGATGAGCCGCTTAATTATTCGTATCCCGCTGGTAAGCCACAGCCTCGTAAATAAGAGCATGTAAAGAAGAATCAAGCTGGTCACAATGGCTTGGTTCTTTTTGTGTTATAGGGAACAACCTATGTCAGAAGTATGAATTTCGCATGATGCTATTGCTTGAGTAGTCACAAGATTGATATGATTAGGTGTGTATGTATTTAGTATTAAGGAGGATTATCAATGTCAGATCAACTATTTAATATTTTTCTTCAATCTCATAAGGGATCTTGGGCGATTTTACTTATTTTGTTCGTAGCAAGTGTTATTTTCCAACGTCAAAAAGTAACACAAATGATCCAGCGTTTGTTCTACCTCATTATGTTGGTATCAGGGATCGGTATGCTCATGAAGTTGGATTTCCCTCCTACTTATGTGGTTAAAGGAATTGTAGCCATCCTCATGATTGGTTGCATGGAGATGGTACTTGCAAGCATTAACAAGCGTAAGCCATTCTTACCTATGCTAATTGGTGCAATCGTCTTGGCAGCTATTGTTGTCCTAATTGGCTATGGAGTCATTTCGTTCTAGACTCAAACAATTGAGGGGCGCCTTCACCTTGTGTGATTGTGGCGCTCTTTCTATATGATGAAGGAGAGATATATGTGCTTAAAAAATGGCTTTATGTCATGTGGACAACGATTGTTTATGGTTTAATATCTGGATTGTTGCTGTGGTGGGTTTTACGCATGACAGTTCCAAATTTTATTTTGTTTGGTAGTGGTGGGGTTGGAGAAGAGCTTAAAGGGGTATCACTTGGGCTTCTAACGGCTAGCATGACGAGTGTTCTTGGCTTTTTCGCCTTTTTAATGCTGAAATATTATATGATCGGTATTTTGAAAAATCGATTAAAGGTATGGAACTTTGTACAGTGGTTCTTTATTGTACTGGCGGTTGCAGATCTATTCTATTATTTCAGCTATAAAGGGCAATCGACGCAAAGTGCGGCGATTTCATTGCTTTTACCTGCCTTATTATTAGTATTTTCAATTATCGTCGCGATGTGGAAAGTGAAGTTGACGAATCGGGGAGCTTTGCTGCCGACGTTGTTCTTCATGATTGTGGGTACGGCATTGATGTCTTTACCCGTGTTTAAAGCCGATGATTTTTTCAGTACATTGTTTATGATGGTTGTTCTGCTCGTATGTAATGCAAGGCAAATTTTAATTTTGCATAAGTTAGTGAAGAATTAATCCCTACTCCCATAGGTAATACCTATAAAGACCATAGATTTTATATCTTAGAATCGTGTATAGAAATATGCTACAACTATAGATAAGCGAAAATCATGGGAGCGTGTTACATATGGCAGAGGTTAAAAAGATTGCAGTTATTCCTGGTGACGGAATTGGTCCAGAAGTCGTTGCAGAAGCGGAAAAAGTGTTGAAACGTACAGAGGAATTGTTCGGATATTCATTTGAAACAGAGCATGGCTTATTCGGCGGTATTGCAATTGATGAGCATGGAACACCACTTCCCCAAGAAACATTGGAAATGTGCCAAAGAGCAGATGCGGTATTGCTTGGTGCAGTTGGTGGACCGAAATGGGATAACAATCCGAAGGAACTTCGTCCTGAGACAGGCTTGCTTGGTATTCGTAAAGCACTTGGACTTTTCTCCAACATTCGTCCTGCAGTCGTGTTCGATTGCTTGAAAGATGCTTCTACTTTGAAGCCAGAAGTACTGGATGGAACGGATTTAATCGTCGTACGTGAGCTGACAGGCGGAATCTACTTCGGTGAAAAGTTCCGTCGTGAAGGTGAACATGGTGAAGAAGCGGTTGATACATGTGTCTATAATGTAAAAGAAATAGAACGTATTGCACGTCAAGCATTTGAGGTGGCAAGAACAAGACGTAAGAAACTGGCTTCTGTTGATAAAGCGAACGTACTTGAAACTTCCCGTCTTTGGAGAGAAGTTGTGGTACGTATCTCAGCGGACTATCCAGATGTTGAACTTGAGCACGTATTAGTCGATAACTGTGCGATGCAGCTCCTTCGTCGTCCCTCTTCATTTGACGTCATTGTAACAGAGAATATGTTCGGAGATATTCTAAGTGATGAAGCAGCTATGTTAACAGGTTCGATCGGTATGCTATCTTCTGCATCACTTGGTGAAGGTGCATTTGGCCTTTATGAGCCCGTACACGGTTCTGCTCCTGATATTGCAGGACAAGGAATTTCCAATCCAATTGCGACAATCTTGTCCGTGGCATTGATGTTCCGCTTAACTTTCGGTTATCATGATGCGGCTGATGCCATCGAGCGCGCAGTGAAAGAAGTGCTTGATGCAGGTCACCGCACAGGAGATATTGCAGTCGATAAGAGTAAAGCAATCGGCACAACTGCGATGGGTGATTTAATCGTAGCTGCGATTCGGAAATAAATGAATAAATAAAAGAAAAGAGGACTGCCCCCAATGTCAACGACTGAAGGGCAGTCTTTTTAGCGCTTATAGCGATTGACAACTTTAGATGCAACCCATACAATGGTTTTATTTTCCAAAAAAATGAATAAGAAAGGCAGGTGCGTACGATGCAAAATCAAGCGAAAGAATCAACTCGACTATGGACGGTTTATGTATGGTCATTAAAGTTTGTAAAGCCTTATCTCGGCATTCTGATACTTCTGGTTATAACCAACATCATCTTTTCCGCCTCAGAGCTTGTGATCCCGAAGTTCATTCAATTCTTCATCGATGTCATTCTACCAAGCCGTGATTTGGATTTATTTTATTATTTAATTTTATTGCTCACAGGTCTAATTGCGCTTGGACTACTGGCCAGTTTACTTCGAAATTTACTGCAAAGGCATTTACAAGAAAAAGCTGCTAGAGACGTACAGTTTACGATATTTCAACATTTACGTAAGTTAGGATTTTCTTACTATGAGCAAAATTCAGTGGGTCAAACGTTATCTCTATTGAATACAGAAGTAGCGTCTTTACAAAGTCTGTATCGGGATCATTTTCCATGGTTAATCAACTATTTCATTTTTTCAATTATTTCTTTGGCCATGATGGTCACTACAAGCGTACACTTGTCCATAATCGTTGTTCCTTGTTTCTTTCTTTACTACATATTTGGTCCAATGTTAGAACGACAAGCATCTATAACGGGTAAAGAGATGTCGAGAAATCGAGTTGCAGAGAATCAGCAAGTATATGAAAGTATCTCTTCTATATCGGAATTACGCGTGTTTGCAGCAGAGAAATGGGACTTAGATCGATTTATGAACAAGGTATCGGTTTTCAATTCGAGTATGATAAAAACTTACTGGTATGCTTACTTACGTGGAACGAATCGACGGTTGACTTATTATATTGGCGGTATCGCGATTTTTATATATGGCTATTACTTGGTGCAGTGGCAAGATCTAAAGGTGGGGGAGTTCGTTTCCTTTCTTCTTCTATATTTCGTTGCCATGCATAAATTAACCATTGTTGTTACCAACATTACGGAGCAGAAAGTGTTGATGCATCAGATCGATCGGTTGTATCAATTTATACAACTAAAACCTCAAGTCAGTGAAGATGAGCAGCCTCTTCATTTATCCCGTGTTCGCGGCGAAGTCCGTTTTGACAAAGTCTCTTTTGCCTATCATCCGAGTCAGCCTATTCTACAGCACTTTGATTTGCGAATTGTACCTGGGGAACGTGTTGCCTTGGTAGGAACGAGCGGGAATGGGAAATCGACTGTCTTAAAGCTGCTTGGACGCTTTTATGATCCTCAAGAAGGACAAATTTACATCGATGATATCCCGATCAATCAGTTATCTTTTTCCTCATTAAGACAATCTCTGGGTTATGTGTTTCAAGAATCCTATATGTTCGGTTCCTCAGTAAGGGAGAATATTAAGTTTGGTAAACCAGAGGCATCAGAGGAAGAAGTGCTTGCAGCTGCGAAAGCAGCATATGCCCATGCGTTTATTACAGCTTTTCCAGATGGCTATGACACGATAGTAGGAGAAAGAGGCGTGAAGCTTTCAGGAGGGCAGAAGCAAAGGATCGCGATTGCAAGGATGTTGATCCACAATCCTTCTATTATTTTGTTAGATGAAGCAACTTCGGCACTTGATAACGTAAGTGAAAATGAGGTTCAGAAGGCTTTTCGTCATGCATTTCAAGGAAAAACAGTGATTGCAGTTGCACATCGCCTTTCGACGATTGAAGATTTTGATCAAATTGTTGTTATTGATGGGGGACAAGTTGTAGAAGCGGGAACTCATCAGGAATTAATCGAAGCCAAGGGAGCTTTCTACCAGATCAAAGTTGGTCAGTCAAAAGAACAGGAGGCAAACGATGAATAACTTGAGATGGCTATGGAGCCATATGCGTAAAGCTAAAGGGTTGTTGACACTCTCCATTGTTCTAATGGCCTTAGAAGGAACATCCAATTTAGCCTCCATTTGGCTGCAGAAAACGATGATTGATGATGTCTTCTTAGGTGGGGAAATGGGGCGCTTCTGGCCAGTCTTGTTCCAAATTGCAGCGGCATATCTGATCTACTCGCTACTGTTTACTTTTGGTCCGCACGTGATTCACCTGACTTGTGCCAAAATAAGAGCTTCGATGAGCAGTGAACTGATGCAACGCATGTATCGTTTGCCAATTGAAAGATTACAAAATGAACGAACTGCAAATTATGTGTACAATTTTACAGATGATATCAAGATGAGCGCTCATTTTGGTGGGATGTATTTCCCGCGTGTGATGCAGTATGTATTTAGCTTGGTCGTGATTACAGTTGCTATGTATCAGGCAAATTTGCTGATGTTAGGTGTTATGCTAGTCTTTACATGTCTTTATACGGTATTAGGTAAAATATTTGCTCTACCACGTAAGAAAGTGGCAGGGGAAGTCAATCGGAACAAATCGGATCTCATTGTTCATCTTGAAGAAGGAGTCTCGTCAACCAGAGAAGTGATCGCTTTCCATAGACAAGATTGGGAAAGTCGAACCTATTCAAAGAAATTCCAAACGTACTTTCAGAGCGTCATGAAGGAAGGAAAATTAATTAATAAGCAGATGCTATTTAGTGATCCTCTAAAGTGGGGGGCGGTATTATTTGTCTTGTTGTACGGGGGTAAGCTGGTTCTCTCAAATGAGTTGTCAATTGGGATGTTTGTAATTACGTATCAATTTACGACTCGAATGCTTGAATCTTTTAACGAGATTTACTTAGCTATTATGAGTCTTTCGAGCAGAATGTCTTCAATAGAGCGATTGCGTGGTGTATTGGAAGGGGAAAGTATTCAAGAAGGGACACTTACGTTACATGCACCGATTGAGAGGGTGGAATTTGATCAGGTATCGTTTAAATATGGGAAACAAGATGTGTTGAAGCGGTTAAATGTGAGTCTCCTTGCAAGGCAGAAAACAGCGTTCGTTAGTTCAAGTGGTGGAGGGAAATCTACGGTAGCAAGTCTGCTAGTTCGTTTTTTTGAACCAAGTGAAGGAACGATACGAATTAACGACCTTCCCTTACAAGATATTCAGAGGAAAGAATGGATGAATAGGATCACACTTGTGTTTCAAGATCCTTATCTGTTCCCTGATACGGTTCGAACGAATCTTCTCCTAGGTAGTGAAAAGATATCTGAGGAAAAGATGCATGAAATTTGCAAAGCGATGCTGATTCATGACTATATCATGAGTCTACCTGAAGGGTATGACACGGTTATTGGAGAACGAGGGGTAACTCTATCTGGGGGTCAAAGGCAGAGGCTTGCTTTAGCAAGAGCGGTGCTACGAGATACCGAGGTGCTTATTCTTGATGAGGCGACCTCTGCACTGGACATGGAAACTGAACGACAAGTACAAGCGAATCTGGACCGCCTGCGTCAGGGGCGAATTACAATTATTATCGCGCATCGTTTATCTACAATACAGAATGCGGATCACATTGTTGTTATGGATCAAGGTACTGTTGTTGAACAGGGTAGACATGGAGTGTTACTTGAACAACGATCTGTCTACTATGATCTTGTACAAAAACAACAGGATCGTCTTTTGGAACTCCAAGATGTCATTTGATAGATGACTATTATATGTGATTGGTAGCGTTGACATTGGACAGGCCGAATGATACGATTTTACTATTAAAAATAGATAGACATTCAAGGAGGATTTCTTACATGGCAGAGCGTTTAGTAGGTAAACAAGCTCCAGATTTCACAATGGAGACAGCTTTCGGAGACGGTACAGGCTTCGGAAAAGTTTCGTTGTCTGATTATGCAGGCAAATGGTTAGTATTATTCTTCTACCCACTAGATTTCACATTCGTATGCCCAACTGAAATTACAGGTCTAAGCGCAGCGACACCAACACTTAGAGATATGAACTGTGACGTATTGGGTGTATCTACAGATAGCATTCACTCTCACCGTGCATGGATCAACACACCAATCGACCAAAATGGTCTTGGTCAGTTGAACTTCCCACTTGCTGCTGACTTGACTAAGAAAGTAGCGCGTGACTACGGTATATTGATCGAAGAAGAAGGTATTGCACTTCGTGGATTATTCATCATCGATCCGCATGGCGAATTGAAATACCAAGTTGTTAACCACAATGATGTAGGTCGTTCTGTTGACGAAACGCTACGTGTATTGCAAGCTCTACAATCCGGTGGATTGTGCCCAATGAACTGGAAACCAGGCGACAAAAACCTTGAAGTGAAGTAATTTCATTTCTTGGACAAGCCCTTCATTCGTCAACCGACGGTGAGGGGCTTTCTTGGTTTTTTTGCTGAAATTTGTTATGGTAATATGTGAAGGTGTTAAAGATGAAGTAATAGTGAAATGGAACGCGCATAGGAGGAATGACAATGGAAGCTCCAAACCACTTGAAGTATACACCGAATCATGAATGGGTACGGTTAGAAGGAAATCGTGCGGTAATTGGAATTACGGATTTTGCACAAGAGGAACTTGGCATGATCGTATTCGCAGAGCTCCCGCTTTTGGGGGATGTCTTGAAGGCCGGGGAACCATTAGGTTCAACGGAATCAATCAAGACGGTTACCGAGGTTCTTGCACCGCTTTCCGGTAAAATTGTAGCTGTGAATACATTGTTAAGCAAGATACCTTCGAAAATTAATCAGAGCCCTTATGAGCAAGGTTGGTTAGTTGAGATGGAATTGCAAGATTCAGCAGAGTTAGAAGAATTATGGGATGCAGCCAAATATGCTGAGGTTTATGGACACGAATAAGATCGAAAGAAAAGAGCGAGCGCTAGCCAACCGGTTAGACGCTTTTTCTTTATTAAAAAGGTTATTTATGTTAAAATAATATTAATTCTAAAAGATTTAGAATTAAATAATTTCTATGAGAGATAGGGAATAGGGAGGCATAATCATGCGAACAGCAAAAGATATTATGGTCGATAAAGTGATTGCAATCTCGAACAACGCCCAAATGAAAGAAGTTATGGAAGTACTAGTTGCTAATCGCATAGGTGGGGTTCCGATTGTCGATGATGAACATAAAGTAGTTGGATTCATTAGTGATGGAGACATTATGAAACATATAGGAAGTCATGATCAATTTGTAATCGATCCAATGGGTTTCACAGGTATTTGGCTGGATCATCAAGCATTGGGAGACAAGCTTCAGGAGCTTGCCCAAGAGCCCGTGATGAATATTGCGACACATCGTATTGTCAGTGTGGATGTGGACACAATTGTAGAGAGGGTCGCTGAAATACTGGGTAAACGGAAGATTAAGAAAGTACCTGTCTTGGAAAATGGTAAGCTGGTCGGTATTATCAGCCGTGGTGATCTTCTTCGCAAGGCGATGGAGAATAGTAGAGCTTGGCAAGTGTAATTTTCTAGGATAGGAGCCATGCGGGGAAGTCGCATGGCTCTTTTTGATAGGATTTATTTTAACAACTGCTCATACTTGTTCATGTACTTTACCACAGCTAAGACAAAAGTAGCATGCGACCAAGTGAGTGGTGCGACGGAAACAGGTTCACCTGTAAGTGGATCAAGCTGCTCAGGGAGAATGCCGCTTTCCATGGCATGGCGAACGACCCATTCCAAAGTACGGAAAGGTGACTCGAGATCAGCCATATTTTTCGCACACTCGATTTCCCATTCTGCTAACCAGAGGGTGCAGATGATCCACGGATTCCCTGGTATTCGCTCAATGTCGGATGAACGCTGGAAGTAATAGTCATGCGCATATCGGGCGATGCCACCAATCTCTGTTTGGATGGTGAGCCCATCTTTAATCGCACGCATCGTGGAGACAACACGAGCATCATCAGCAGGGAGTACACCGAACTCAAAAATACCATACACCGAGCTTTCCAATGTCATATCTTTGACCCATTTGCCATCTTCTAAATAAAGCCCACGCACGAAACGCTTGGCCTGATCATCCCATAGATGCTGAAGTATGCCTGATTTCAAACGTTCGGCTGTATGTTTGTAGCGTTTGCTGCGTTCATCGTCTCCGAATAGGGCGCAGAAATTGGAGGCTGCTAACAAACCGCCATAGACGGCTGAAACCGTGAACGTATAAATCCCATAGCGTTCCTCCCACAAGTCATAGCTTGGAAGAGGTAGATTTAGCTCTTGATTGACATACTCCGCTAAGAACCCAGCCGCTTTACGAACTAAACTGTGATATAAAGATTGAGCTAGTTCAATGGAACCGTGCTGCTGGTAATCCTCCCAAAGTGCAAACAATACCAGGGCTGTCTCATCTTCTTGGATCGGTAAGCGAGGCTGGCCCGCATGTATATAAGGATGCCAAGATGAGCCGACAGTTCCGTCAGGGTTATACTTATGGTGCAGATAGCCTTCAGCGGATAATGCATTTGCGCAAAAATGATAAAAAGGCGTCACCATCCCAGAGTAACCTGCTTTGGACATGGCGTAGGCAATTAAGGCGCCATCCCGAGGCCACATATAGGAATAATGGTCTCGATTGCTTTGCATGATATCGGAATCGTTAGCAGCGATAATCGCTCCACCGGTATTCGTCTGGGTACGAACGATGAGCAGACTATGTTTAAATAGACGAATCATCTCTGGTGTCAGATTACCGTAATGTCGTTCTTCTTTATTCGACCAACGCTGCCAGAAGATAGCGACGCGATCTAACAGCTTGCCGGGATGGTTCTCTTTTACATAGGAATCAAGCTTCTTTACTTCCTCTAACGTTCGGCCTGCTGTCATCCAGTAATAGATAGTGTGCTCACCTTGAATGGGAAGTTGATGCTTCAAGGATAAGGTTGAATCAACAGATCCTTGGGCAATCGTATTTCCCATTAAGTGCCCATCTTCAGCATCCCGCCATGTTCCTTCAGCGTTATAAAATCTTTTTACCCCAGTTGTGTATTGGTAGATCCCTTCACTGCCCGTTGAACCATTGAACATGAAGTAATTGTCTTTTTTATAATGAAAAATGGTGTTGTTGTACGGGTAATAAGCAGCTGTATCGCCGATCTCTGTTTCATTAATGAGAAGATCTTGATTGAAAAAGAGACGAACCTCACGCTGCGCATCGTGGTGATTGTGCAGCGTTATGCGTTTGATATAGATATGGTCACGTTGATGCACGCCATCATGAATGTGTAGGGTGAGCCCTAATTGATCATTTGTAGCGGTTACATCTGTAACAAGTGAATCCTCGATGTAGGACAATTGAAATTTCCACTCGGGTGCATTGAGCCAGGAAAAAGCGCCGTCCACCCAGACACCAACCCGGCACTGGTACCCGCCAATATGATTAAGCTGCCCAACATAGGGGTAGTACAGATCACGCATATAAGTGTTACGGTCGAGATTGATTAACAATTTTCCGTTTCCAATTACGAAATGTCTCGGCAAAATATCACGTCCTCACTATCATCAATCCTATGAAACTACTATTTCCATATGGCGATCATATTAAACGTTTGTGGGTAATGTCGGGAGATGGTCTTGGTAAATTTGAATCGTTTTTTGGGCGAAATGAGACCACACATACCGATATTGTATGGTATGTTTGGCGGCATGGTGCAATTCCAAATATATATCAGAATGTGTAAGTAGATGGATGATCGCATTGGCTAGGGCATGGCTATTTCCAGCAGGTACATGCCATCCATCTACACCGTGTGTAACGATATCAGTAAGACCACCGACACTACTGATTAGGGGTGGAATCCCATAAGACATTGCCTCCAAAGCAACGATACCGAATGGCTCATATAAAGATGGAATGATACACAATGAAGCTTCATTAAACAATTGCTGTTTGGTCAACTCGTCAGCCCAACCTACGAAGCTGACATGCTTAAATATAGGTTGAGCTTGCTCGCGTAATTGCGATTCCATAGGGCCAACACCAGCGATGCACAGGTGTAGTTCTGGGAAGTGTTTGATTAAAGCAGGCATGGCATCAAGTAAGATGTGGATGCCTTTTTCATAGACGAGCCGACCCACGAACAGGATGTTGGGGGTAGGGGGAGCGGGTGGCTCAGTTGGTAGAGAAGTGATAACAGGTTCTGTTGAGATCCTAGATGGTATGTCCATCCCACAGGGGATGACGGTTATGCTCTGTGGGTGAACGCCGTGGACGGACGTAATCTCCGTCCGCATCGCTTCGCTGCACACAATGACGTGTGCAGCCGAATGCATGAGCTGGCATTCCAGCTCATGAATCCATGTGGGCAGGCCAGGTTCCAGCCTGCCGAACCTGCGTCCATGTTCCGTGGCATGGACGGTTGCAATCAGCGGGAGCTGCAAGGCTCCCGCTGACTGACTGGCTGCGTGGAACACGAGCCAGTCATGGGCATGGATGAGGTCGAACGCCTCATCCGAGTCCAGCTTCGCGAGTCGCTGTGCGAGCGCGAAGTTCATTTGCATCACCCGATCCCAGAAGTGGATGGGATCGGGTGATGCAGGAACCCGGACGCGGTGCACATGCACGCCGTCCAAGGTTTCCTCCGCGGGGGAGCTAGGAGCGGTGCATGTGAAGACATGCACCGTGAGGCCTTGCCCCGCGAGGTGCCGCGCCAAGTCGGAGACGGCGCGGCCCAAACCGCCGACGATGTGCGGCGGGTATTCCCACGCGAGCATTGCAAGGCGAAGCGGCCCTTGGCGGCGGCGGGGCGAAGCAGGTAGGGTGCCTGAGTCTCGGAGCACTTTTTCGCCTATATACGCATTCGCATTTTCACTTACGATTAGATTGGAACAGGAATGGTTCTCTCCTTCTCCATACCACGTATACGCCGAAAATTGTCCCGTCCCCTCATACTCTTTTTCTAATAATTCAAATGGATCAATGGGGTATGAGCTTAGTTTCTGCTCCCAACCCACCCGAACCATTAAAGAACGTTCAAAAGGGACAAAATTATTTTCTGAATGATAAATACCCCAATCCGCTGCATAGCAGCGTCCATCATATAGCTGTGCAATAAAGCGCTCGCCCGAGGGCGCATGTTCCTGCCATTCATACATGAGAAAGGGGCGCGGGGGGGATGCCAGGCAATCGGTGACATCATAAAGTCTTATAGTAGGGCGAGCCTGAGGCGAGCTTATGTGATAGTGGGATTCTATCTGATGAATCGTAGAAATTGGAATATCCCAACTGATCGATAGCGTTCGCGAATGTGAATATAGTAGGTTAATCGTCATGAGGTTCACCTAATTGGCTATTTTTGTCTATTTTATCATAGACACAAAAAAAGACCATCCCACATAAATGGGTATGATCTTCAATCATATGAATGGTTTAAGGTGACGTATGATTCATGCTATAGGGCAGTTTGGTCATCCGGACCAATGAATCATATACATTCGTCGAAGTCAGGATGGCCTCATAATCGGTTCGTTGTACATGATCATAGGTTTGCGTCTGCCCAGTGTGATATTGCACGATCATCCGCGCGGAATCTTCATCGTACTGCACGCATGCAATTTGTTTGGATACAACTGGGATCATCTGCATGTAGATCCTCCTTTTCGATGTCAATGCCTACCCATATATATGTAATGGAGCGTCTATTTAGAATGGTTTAGTGAGGAACAGCAGCTAAAAGCGAGATGATATAAATTCTATATCAACAAAAAAGAGGAATTTTCCATTGTTGTCTCGAATACGATTCCTGTAAACTAATAATAAAACCATACTCTTTTTATGAGCTTTTCTTAAGGTGATATTTAGAATTTATGCGTTAGACGATATAAATTCGATGTCACGAAAAATGGCTGTTATGACGAGGAGGGAATCACATGAGCTTTTGCTGTGGAGCAAGCATGATTGGAGCTAAGGGAACGCTAAAACACCTTCGGACCCATATTCATAATGTGCCTATCGTATTTTGTCCGGTCTGTCATCGTGTTGAAGTGCACTATATGGTCGAACATGAGTATGAAGTATTATCGGAATATGCTCATAGTGACGGGGCTTATGAAGTTGATTTTGTGGAGTATGTGGACCCTGAAGAAGAGGAAATCATGTTCGAGAATTGTATTAGTCACGAAGATGAGGACCCGGTTTTAGTGGTGCAGAATCAAATTGATATGGCACTCGATTTATTGTCAGTTGCTAAAAAAATAAATGATGAAGAGTGGGAAACCCAGTTGAAAAAGCGGCTGGCTGCACTAAGTGTAAGGCGTGGAAGACTGCTCAAGAAGGATCCTACAGTTACGAAGTCTACATCTACTAGAACGATCAACTAGGCCAATCGGCTAACATACAAGAAACCCATTGCCAACATTCAAATCGAATGTGTGCAATGGGTTTTTCATTTCTTCTAATTAGACTTGGCTTAGTATTTTGTAACTTTAACAGATTGCGTGATCTTTTTCCATTTATCTTTCTCAGCTGCTCTTGCGCTTTTATTGGTTTTACGATCAAGAAAGGCGATTTCACGCTGCAGCTTGAGGTAACTATTATAACGTTCTTTCGTAATTGTACCGCTTTGAATGGCAGCACGGATTGCACAACCAGGTTCTTTTTTGTGAAGGCAATCACTGAATCGGCATTGACTCGCCAATTCCTCAATATCCTCGAAAGCTTCTTGAATACCGGATTCGCCGTCCCACATTCCCAATTCTCGCATCCCAGGTGTGTCGATAATCATGCTTCCATTTGGCAACATAACAAGTTCACGGTGTGTAGTTGTATGACGACCTCTGTCATCATCTTCACGTACATCTTGAACTTCCATCATTATTTGCCCGGAAAGACGATTGACGATGGATGATTTCCCAGCACCGGATGATCCAAGTAAAGCGACAGTTTGACCGACTTCTAAGTAAGGAGCAAGTTGATCCATGCCTTCATCAATCAATGAAGAAATAACATGAATCGGTACGCCGATTGCAACACTCTCTACAGCCGTAATTTTACTTTCAATATCGTTACATAAATCGGATTTACTTAATACGATTACAGGTTGAGCACCGCTTTCCCAAGCGAGAATAAGATAACGCTCAAGTCTACGAATGTTAAAGTCGTTGTTTAGTGCGTTTACAAGGAATATCGTATCTACATTCGCAGCGACAATCTGCTCTTGTGGATTTGATCCAGCTGCTTTACGGGAAAATTTACTTTTTCGGGTAAGTATACCATGGATAGATGCTCGACCTTCTTCTTGGCGGGTTGTAATCGCAACCCAGTCTCCAACTGCAGGATAGTCTTCTCGGCCATCTGCAAGATGTCTCATTTTTCCGGTAACTTCAGCTAGTAAATCGCCTTGTTCGGTGTACAGCCGATACATGTGTTTGTGTTCAAGTGCCACTCGGCCAAATGTATAACCTTCATTTATATAGTGTGTCCCTGATTGATTAAAAAATGAACTCCAACCTAATGTCTGTAAAGTGTTAATAGTCAACTCAAATTCCTCCAATGTGGTTATCATTTTGATTGTCATGATCTGACCACAGAGGAACCCTCGTCTGAACGTAATATAAGTTGTTTATTTAAGCTTAATACTTGTCATTAGAGGGTATTCTGTGATCCTTTCGTTACCGCTGTGTCTACTGCAATTAAATTTGCCATAAAACATCCCTCCAAATTTTGTAATGGAATAACTACCTCATTCTAACATTTTCCGATGAAAATTGCGACTACCTTGTAGGTCTGTGTTATAATAATACGCGAGCGTCTTGGCTCCAGAGCGTGTCATAATGAAATACTATGTGAGGTGGAAAGATTGTTGCTTGTGCTTTTTAAAAAGCTTTTTGGAAAAAAACCGGACAAGTCTAATCATTCAGGTGCGAAATGGCCTGAACAAATCGTAGCACAAATACAGCTTGGCGATGAAACTCTGCGTAATCCTTTTATCGCTGAATATCAGGAGTATGTAGGCAAGGTTGCCAGCCGTTTTTGCAAGAAATATATAGATCCTGCTAAAGATCATGAGTACGTAATTGCGTTAGCTGCATTTAATGAAGCCATTCAAGATTATAATATCCATTCTGACCACGCATTCTTAGCGTATGCAGAATCAGTAATTGAACGTCGTCTTTTTGATTATATCCAGAAGAATTCACGTTATTCGGATCATATGAGCTATGACTCTTGGGATATACGCGGTAAAGAAGATGTAATCGGTTATGCGAACTCTTTTAATGAAGGGTCGAGTGTGTATGATACACCTCCAGGCCGCAATGAAAGACAAAGTGAAATACAGGATTTGGATCAAGTGTTGGAGCAATTCAATATTAGTTTCTCTGATCTGGTTGAACAATCTCCTGAAGATACAGACTCGCGTAAGCTGCTCTATGGGATCGGGCGCATATTAGCAAACGATCCTGCATTAATGCGATTATTGCTCAGTGAGCGTAAACTGCCTGCCAAGGAGCTTTTAGGCAATGTGAATGTGTCACGTAAAGTATTGAATCGTCATCAGTATTATATTATTGCAGTTGCACTTATCTATAATGGTCCTTTCCCTTATGTGCGAGAATACTTGAGGATGAAGCAGGATGCGTCATCTTCGCAAGAAAGGGGAGAACGATATGAATAAAGGGATCGTCGTAGAAATGGATGACAAAGAGCTCATCGTGCTCCTGCCGTCAGGCCAGTTCGATCGAATTTCAAAAGAAGATCGTCAATGCCAGGTTGGCGATGAAATTGTATATACGGGTTCTGTTACTGCAAAATCATCGATTAAAGGTCTAATCATTGCAATTTCAGGATTAGCCGTTGCACTTGTAGCTGCCTTTTTCCTCGTTATTAAGCTGCTAGGTTTATCATCAAGTGATGAAGTTGTGGCGTATGTCTCCCTAGATATCAATCCGAGTATTGAAATGGGTGTAGATGAGAGCGACCAAGTCCGCGTAATGAAGGGGCTGAATACGGATGGTGAACAACTAATAAGTACGCTCAAATATGAGGGCAAGCCACTTGAAGAAGTTACTCAACTTGTGCTAAATCAAGCGGAAAAGGGAGCTCTAGCAACGAAAGAAGCGGACATTGTAGTATCTGCGACTGTATTGAAAGAGAACTCAAAATTAAGTGATATTGTCCTTGCGACGAATGTGAAGAGCCAAGTTGTGAAGCATATTCAACAAAAACATGCTAAGGATGCTGAAGGTTTCTCTGTGCTTTGGTTTGCAGTGTCACCAGAGATGAGACAAGCTGCGATTAGCAAAAATATGTCGATGGGAAAATATGCGGTTTATTTGAAGTTAAAAGATGCAGGAATGAAGATATCTATTGATGATTATAGATCGAAGTCATTAACTTCACTGGCGAAAGAGAAGGAATTTGCAACGATTAAGAATTTGCTTGCTTCTAACCAGTCATTTAACAAAATGGAATTAAATCAGTTGCTAGAAGATGAAAAATCAGGAAAATTGGATCAAAAATTAGCTGATTTGCAGAAGAATGAAGCTTCTAAAAAACCGACAGGCACGAAGAAACCATCTCCTACGCCTACGTCAACATTGAAGCCTTCTTCCACTCCTACTGATAAGCCGACGAATAAGCCAACGCCGACGAATAAATCAACAGATAAACCGAGTGATAAGCCGACGGACAAACCGACTACATCACCGAATGAGTCGAATAAACCGACAGCAACACCGAAGCCACCGGTTTCTCCTAAACCACCAGCGAGCACTACTCCATCGCATAATAACGGCAATGGGGAAAGTAATGCTCCAGCAAGTGGAAAAACCAACTAATACGCCTCCGGCTGGGGGCTAATCCGGTTAAAAGAAAATGCCGCCTATCCCAAGTTGGGAAGGCGGCATTTGTTATATCTATGAACATTTTAGTTAAGCGCGGAGTGACTTTTTAGCACCAACTGATGTTTTAAGCTTACGACTTGTTGCAACATGATGAAGATCAGCCATACGAATAGTCATACGATTTACTTCATTAGTCGTATAAGGCATCGGTTTGGAGCGTTCGATGAGATTTGGTACAGAGATGCCAACAAAACCTTGTTTACTCTTATGCATATGAAGATCGGACGAGAGAACAGCTAGGTTCGTTGTAAAATCCTCAACTTGAACTTGAGGTAATGTTGGTATTTTATCTAATGAGAAGTATAAATAACGTTTATTCCAGTTCACATAACCAGGTTGAAAGGAAATGATCAACATATCGGAGTCGGAAGGATCACTGGCTTGAACCTTGTAAATGAGCAGTCTATTCTTACTTTTACTAGGTGAAATCCATTGCACACCGTTCATGTCTGGCATGAATAACACAATAATAATAGGAACTGCACTAGCTGCATAAATAAAATAAATCGATTGGAACACAAATGCTAATGCGCAAAGTATGATAAACGCAATGATCGACACATATAACCATATATAGTTCTTTTTCTGCAATGTTTTACACCACCTGTCAGGATAATATCTTAAACTCCAAAAAAACTCAACAGTTTTTATTTTAACATAAGAGATAGGTTCATAGCTATTGTAGATGTATGGAATGTGTAAATAATGTGGAAATTTGAAGAACTAGCGTGATGGAAAGAGCAATTTAGAGATGGAGTATGCAAAAGGTCATCTTTTTCTACTGATATGAAGCTATGCAAGAGTTGGGGAAACTTTACAAAAAAAATGAGCGAGCGTAGTATTCTGTCTGAAAGATGCTGAATCTCTCCAGAATGAGAGAACGGGGGAACCAATAAGATGATCATGCATAATTCGGTGTGAGAGCCGATTCTTGTATGGTTAAGGGGTGAATCCTTGTGTTATGCAAGGTAGGGCGACTCTCACCGTCCGAATCCGACAGCTAACCCCGTAAGCAAAAGTTAGAGACAGGGGATGGAAGAGAGAGATGGGTAATCAGAATGAATTGATATTGGTGGTTGGATATACGGAAGCTTCAGAACAGTTTATTGGTGCATTACAAAGGTTGAATAAGCCCTTTGCTGTGCTAACGAATAATAAATCGGAGTATAAAAGGCTGTTAAAATCGGGTGTGGAGCAGATTGTACTGATCAACACTTCTGAACTCAGCACGTGGATTGTTCCCGCACATGCGTATAGCCAAATTTATTTATTTGAACAAAGTTTACCGTTATGCTGCAGATTTATTCAAATATGCCGTTCCTGGACGAGTGAGCCGATCTATGTCATTACAAAAGAGGTTCAACCCCGTCTTATTTATAAAGGATTGGGTGCTAATTATGTGATTCATACCCATAGTAATGATGTGACTTTCTTGCTTGAAAATGCAAATTGATATCAAATAAGTAAAAAACGATGAAAATCATAGCTTGAAGGAGATATTGGAAGATTGAAATGAAAGTAAGCGTTATTCTAGCAAAGTAAGATCATTTTCTTGCAATTACCACGCTTTACAAAAAACTGTGTGAGGCGTATGATTCGTCTCATGATTTAGAAATTAAACAGTTTTCAGTTCTGAATCGCTTAATTTCCATGAGGAAAACGGGGGAACCAAACAAGTGGTAAATGTCCGATGTGAGAGTCGGATATGTACTGCAAATGGGGTGAATCCTTGCGTTATGCAAGGTAGGGCGACTCTCACCGCCCGAATCCGGCAGCTAACCTCGTAAGCGTTGACTGGGAGAGGATGATGAATTTATTAGTTGATATATAAATGTCTTTATCGCTGAGTTCCTGCTCATGAGCAGGAAGCGGGGGAACCAACGAGACCTGAAACACAAATCAGTCTCATGGGGTGAATCCTTGTGTTATGCAAGGTAGGGCGACTCTCAAGCGCCCGAATCCGACAGCTAACCTCGTAAGCGTACGGAGAGAGGCAACGATTGTCGCGCTAGACATGGTGTTATTCACTGTGCCAAGAAGCCCGCGAGAAGAGTTCCTCTTCGCGCGAAGGCTTCTTTTTTGTTGCCTATTTTTAAAGAAAATGGTTAGATTGCGAGATTTTGGAGGAGTGATTTCGGGTGATGATCATCTATATGATTCTGGCATTAGCAGGTATGTTCGCCTTATTTCTTGGGTTCTTATACGGATGCGGACGCATTGTCGATGAGGCAGGAGGCGAAAGCTGATGACAATCGTTTTGGTGCTTACTAGTCTTGTATCTATTTATCTGGTATATGCACTTATTAATCCAGAAAAATTTTAATTTTATGAAAACATGAATGAGGTTGTACAGGGAGGAAATTGCCATGATGGGCATGATTCAAATTGCAATTGTAATTGTACTGCTGGTACTGTTAGTAAAACCGCTCGGCAGCTATATCTACCATATTTTTTCTAATCAACCGAATCGTACGGATCGCATATTTGGACCGGTTGAAAAAGTGTTATTCGCCATTATTGGTGTGAAAAATCGCTCCGAGATGACGTGGAAGAAATACGCATTAACACTGGTGCTTACGAATATTGTGCTGGTTGCGTTTGGTTTTATTATTCTAGCAATTCAGAAAGGTTTACCGCTGAATCCAAACGGGATTGAAAATATGGAGCCGACGCTCATTTTTAATACCGTAATCAGTTTTATGGCAAATACCAATTTGCAGCACTACAGCGGGGAGACAGGGCTTAGTTATTTGTCACAGATGGTAGTCATCATGATGATGATGTTTACATCTGCAGCGACAGGAATTGTTGTAGCGATTGCTTTTATTAGAGGGATTACTTCAAAGGGTACGACATTAGGTAACTTTTTCGTTGATTTCGTGAAGGCTCACACACGATTACTCATACCTATTGCGATTATAATAACGCTGGTGCTCGTTGCATTTAAAGTCCCACAGACGCTTGATCCTACGATTCAAGCCACAACACTTGAAGGGGAAACCCAGCAAATTGCGACAGGTCCTGTAGCTTCGCTCGTATCAATCAAGCACTTAGGTACGAATGGGGGCGGATTTTTCGGTGCGAACTCCTCACACCCTTTTGAAAATCCAAGTCCACTGACGAATGTCATTGAGATATTGAGCATGTGGTGTATACCAGCAGCGCTGACCTATACGTTCGGGCGATTTGCTAACAATCGGAAGCAAGGTTGGATTATTTTTGGGGCGATGGGCATTCTGTTCGTTCTGTTCTTATCCTTAGCATATTACAGCGAATCTGCTGGGAATCCAGCGATGAACGCTCTGGGCATGGATGCTTCGCAAGGTAGTATGGAAGGGAAGGAAGTTCGCTTCGGTATTCCACAGTCTACGTTATTTACAACGGTGACAACGGCTGCTACAACAGGGTCGGTTAACAACATGCATGATACATTAACACCACTTGGCGGAATGGTTCCACTAGCGCTTATGATGCTGAACTGTGTGTTCGGCGGTGATGGTGTAGGACTAGTGAATATGTTGATGTATGCGATTCTAGGTGTGTTCCTAGCTGGACTTATGGTTGGACGTACACCTGAGTTCTTAGGTCGCAAAATCGAAGCAAGGGAAATGAAGTTAATCGCAATTGCGATTCTAGCGCATCCACTTATTATTTTGGCGCCATCAGCAATTGCCTTCTTAACAGATCTGGGGCAAGGTGCGATTAGTAATCCAGGATTCCATGGTATTTCCCAGGTTATATATGAATATACCTCCTCAGCGGCTAATAACGGATCAGGCTTCGAAGGTTTGGGTGACAATACACCATTCTGGAACATAACGACAGGAATTGTGATGCTGTTAGGACGATATATCTCGATTATTGCCTTGCTTGGTGTGGCAGGTTCACTTGTTCGCAAACAGTGGGTGCCTGAGACAATCGGAACGTTCCGTACGGATAATAAGCTGTTTATGGGTATTTTGATCGGAACAGTGTTAATTATTGGTGCACTGACGTTCTTGCCAGTACTGGCACTGGGACCGATTGCAGAATATTTAACAATTCGCTAATGAATAGGGTGAGGAAACGATGCGTGAAAATCGAAAATCAAGTTTAAATGGAAAAATGATGGGTCAAGCGTTGAAGTCAAGTTTCATTAAATTGAACCCATTAACCATGATGAAAAATCCAGTTATGTTTGTAGTAGAAGTTGGAACGTTTGTCGTTTTGTTGATGACATTGTTTCCTAATTATTTTGGAACTGAACAAACGATTGGATTTAATATAGCGGTATTTATTATTTTGTTATTCACAGTCTTGTTTGCGAATTTTGCAGAAGCCTTAGCCGAAGGTAGAGGTAAAGCGCAGGCAGATTCTTTGAAAAGATCGAAGAAGGAGATTTTGGCGAATAAAGTAGTCGGGGACAGCATCAAGGTTGTTCCTTCTACTGAACTACGCAAGGGCGATTATGTTATTGTTTCGCAAGGCGAAATGATTCCAGGTGATGGCGAAATTGTCGAAGGTTTGGCTTCCGTTGATGAATCTGCCATTACAGGAGAATCTGCTCCAGTTATTAAAGAAGCGGGTGGTGACTTCAGTTCTGTAACGGGAGGAACGCGTGTAGTCAGTGACCGAATTAAAGTACGTATTACAAGTGACCCCGGCGAATCTTTCATTGATCGTATGATTTCACTAGTAGAAGGCGCGAAGCGTCAAAAAACACCGAACGAGATTGCGCTCAATACGCTGCTGACGACATTGACGATTATTTTCCTTCTTGTCGTTGTGACATTAGCTCCAATTGCGAAATATCTAGAGATCGAATTATCGATTCCGGTGTTGATTTCGTTATTAGTGTGTTTGATCCCAACTACAATCGGGGGCTTATTATCAGCTATCGGGATTGCAGGGATGGATCGGGTGACACAGTTCAACGTGCTTGCAATGTCAGGTAAAGCAGTTGAGGCAGCAGGGGATATCAATACGATGATCCTTGATAAAACAGGCACAATTACGTTCGGTAATCGGATGGCAAGTGAGTTCGTACCTGTGGGCCAATCGAATGTAGCAACAGTTGGACAGTGGGCAGCTATTAGTTCACTTAAAGATGAAACACCTGAAGGACGATCCGTTCTTGAATTGATGAAAAAATTGAATTTACCATACTCCGAGCAGTCGGTAGAGGGTGCTGAATTCATTGAGTTCAAAGCAGAAACACGCATGAGCGGTATCGATTTAGCAAGTGGCTTGAAAGTGCGTAAAGGCTCAGTTGATGCAGTAAAACGTTGGGTAAGTTCACAAGGTGGAGAGATTCCTGCGGATCTGGAGCACAAAGGAAATGAAATTGCCTCTCAAGGCGGGACACCGCTGGCAGTCGCTTTTGATCGAGAAATCGTCGGCTTGATCTACTTGAAGGATACTGTAAAGCCAGGTATGCGTGAGCGCTTTGAAGAGCTTCGTCAAATGGGAATTAAGACAATTATGTGTACAGGTGATAATCCTTTAACAGCTGCAACGATTGCAAGAGAAGCGGGTGTAGATGATTATATTGCCGAGAGTACACCAGAAGATAAAATTGCTGTTATTCGCCGAGAACAGGGAGAAGGCAAGCTTGTTGCGATGACAGGAGACGGCACCAATGATGCACCAGCACTTGCACAAGCCGATGTGGGTCTGGCGATGAACAGTGGTACGATTGCAGCGAAAGAAGCGGCAAACATGGTGGATCTGGATTCAGATCCTTCCAAAATTATTGAAGTTGTTGCGATTGGGAAGCAGTTATTAATGACTCGCGGTGCGCTTACAACATTCAGTATTGCGAACGATGTCGCCAAATATTTTGCCATTATACCAGCGATGTTCACTCTTGCAATCCCGCAGATGGAAGCACTCAATATTATGAAGCTCGGCACACCGTTATCTGCGATTCTTTCAGCACTTATCTTTAATGCCATTATTATTCCGCTTCTTATACCACTGGCGATGAAAGGTGTTTCGTACAAACCAATGAGTTCGAGTAAACTGCTAAGTCGTAATTTATTCATCTATGGCTTAGGTGGAGTGGTTATACCATTTATTGGTATTAAGATTATCGACCTGATTGTTCATATATGGATTTAAGGTTTAACGGTTTATTATAGAAGAAAGAGGATGAAAAAGGATGAAAAACTCGGTAGATACAGCTGCGCAAAGCGGTGGTTCCTATATATGGACGATAGTACGAATGAGCGTTGTTTTGATTGTTTTGTGCGGTATCATTTATCCGCTGGCTTGCACAGGAATTGCACAAGTGGCCATGCCAAATCAAGCAAATGGTAGTTTGATTAAAGATGCGAAGGGAAATGTGATGGGTTCAGAACTGATTGGACAGAAGTTTACAGATTCTAAATATTTTAGCGGCAGGGTATCCAGTATTGATTATAAAGCAGAAGCATCTGGATCAAATAACTACGGGCCTTCCAATCCGGATTTGTTGAAACGGACACAAGCATCTATTGAGGAATGGAAAGCTGCTAATCCAGATGTTCCAGTTAACCTCTTACCGATTGATTTGATTACGAACTCGGGATCGGGATTGGATCCACACATTACGCCAGCTTCGGCAAAAGCCCAAATTCCGCGTATTAGTGGGCTGACTGGATTAACTGCTAAACAGCTCAATGATTTGGTAAGTCGACATACGGAGGCTAGAGACTTGGGTGTGTTTGGGGAAGAGCGTGTAAACGTGTTGAAGCTGAACATTGAGCTTTCGTCTATGCTGAAGTAGTATATTTTCTTATTTCGCCCTGCCCGAATACAATCGGGTGGGGTGTTGTGAGGTAAGGAGGTTTTCTAAGTGACGGGCTTTAAACGGAAAACACCTGAGGAAATATTGCTGTCCATCTCGAAGCTCCATCGAGGGCGGATTAAAATTTATATCGGTGCGGTAAGCGGCTCGGGGAAGACGTACCACATGCTGCGGGAAGGGCATGCGCTGAAGGAACAAGGGATTGATGTGGTCATTTGCGCAGTGTCGACGATGAAACGTCCGGAGACTGTAGAACAAGTGGGAGATCTGGAGCGTGTTCCGAGCATTCATTGGACGCGTAACGGTATTGAGCAGAAGGATTTGAATCTGGATGCACTTATTGAGCGAAATCCCGAGGTTGTACTTGTTGATGCCTTAGCCCATCGCAATCGGGTTGGGGCGCAGTTTGCAACTCGACTAGAAGACATCAAGCATTTGGTGAGTCACGGTATTAGCGTTATCACAACGGTAAATGTGTATGAGCTTGAAGGTTTCCATCAAATTGCACAGAAGCTGACAGGTGTAGGTTGTGAGGAGATTGTACCTCTTGAAACGTTGGAACTTGCTGATGAAGTTCGGTTAATTGATGTGTCCCCAGAGACGGTGCTGCAGCGGCTTTCGGAAGGGCATCTTGGTGATCGCAAAGACACGGCTTTGTTTAAACGTGGCAATCTTGGCGTTCTTCGAGAACTGGCTTTACGCCTTGTTGCCGAGGATGTGAACGAGACGCTTGAAAAACACCGTGAAGAGGAAGGCTTACTCGGTCCATCCGGTGCAGCAGAGCGAGTACTTGTATCGACGCAGTACCATTGGAACGGCTCGATCTATGTGCGACGCGGTCAACAGATTGCCAAGCGGTTAAATGGAGATTTAATGGTAGTATGCTTCGTAAATCCACGAAAATCACTCACCAAAGAATGTGCCACATTCAAGCGTTCTATTGTGAAGCTGGTGGATAAAGTAGGAGGTACATTCGAAGAATTACCTTTTCGATCCACACGATTAATCGCACGTCAACTCGTTCATTATGCAGTTAACAACAACGTTACACGTATTCTACTTGGACATTCGAAACAGACGAGATGGCAAGAGTTTTGGCGTGGTTCTGTTGTAAACGGGATTTTGAAAATGACGCAAAATGTTGATGTGTTCATCGTTGCAGATCGAGCGGACCATGACGGTGAGCGTATTCTTCCGACCAAGAGGAAAGAGTCACCGCATAAGGACGTTTACCGCAGGTTAAGCAGTAAGGAAGTGGATCAGAAGATCGAGCAAATCAAGCGTGGAAAATTTAAGGTCTACATTGGTGCTGCCCCGGGTGTAGGCAAGACATACACGATGCTGCGAGAAGGCAATGATCTATTGAAAAAAGGAATCGACGTTGTCATTGGATTATTGGAAACGCACGGGCGTAAAGAAACCTTTGCACAAATTGGATCCCTTCAGACCATTCCTCGTTATACCTTTGATTATCGAGGAGCGACGTTAGAGGAGATGGACGTTCCAGCGATTATCGAGCGTAATCCAGAGGTCGTCTTAATTGATGAGCTGGCACATACGAACATGCCCGGAAGTCGAAATAAAAAGCGCTATGAAGATGTACTCGAAATTTTGGAAGCAGGCATCTCCGTTATTTCAACCATGAACGTGCAGCATTTAGAAAGCCTAAATGATGCGGTGGAGCAAATTACAGGTGTCCGTGTACGAGAGACTGTCCCTGATAGTATTCTGCGGTTGACAGATGATATTGAATTGATTGATGTCGCCCCGAAATCCCTTCAGCAGCGAATGCGAGAGGGTCGAATCTATGCGATGGATAAAGTGGAACAAGCACTTGGACATTTTTTCAAAACAGGAAATTTAATTGCCCTTCGTGAACTAGCGCTGCGCGAAATCGCAGATGAAGTGGATGAACGGCTTGAAGCGTGGGAGCGTAAAAACTCGCTTCGCGGGCCTTGGCGTAGGGAAGAAGTCATATTCGTCGGGGTAACGACGAGCTCCAATGCAGAACGATTGATTCGCCGCGGATTTCGGATTGCCCATCGATTGAAAGCGTCCTGGTATGTGACGTACGTAAACCCGGGAGAGCCCGAGGGGGATGATCTTCGTAAAAGGATGGAGGCGATCCGTGAGATTACCACACGACTTGGAGGAACTTTCGAGGTTATCAATGCGCAGCATGAAAGACAAATTCCGATTCTACTTATGGAGCAGGCGAACCGATATAAGAGCACTCAAATTATTATTGGACAGTCCAAGCGAAGCTTGAAGGATCGCCTCTATAAAGGATCTGTTGTGCAAAATGTGCTGCGAGCGGCAAGACATATGGATGTGCTTGTAGTTGCAGATTTTGATCCAAATTTTAAGAATTCGCTTCGTTAATTACAGCAAAATAAAATAAGTGATATAATGTTTCATACTACGCTGATTTGCTGGGGGTTTATTGAATGAAGCAATATTTACAATTATGTGAGCATGTACTTGAACATGGCACAGATAAACAAGACCGAACAGGAACAGGTACAAGATCCGTGTTTGGTTACCAAATGCGATTCGACTTGTCGCAAGGATTTCCACTTGTAACGACGAAAAAACTGCATTTAAAATCAATTATTCATGAATTGTTGTGGTTCCTACAAGGGGACACGAATATTGGGTATTTAAAAGAAAATGGCGTGCGCATCTGGGACGAGTGGGCAGATGAAAACGGAAACTTAGGTCCTGTCTATGGTAAGCAATGGCGCTCGTGGGGAGCTCCAAATGGAGGAGTCATTGACCAGATTACGGAGCTAGTGGAGACAATTAAGAATAATCCAGATTCCCGCCGGATGATTATTAGTGCTTGGAATGTTGCGGATCTACCTGAGATGGCGTTAGCACCTTGCCATTGTTTATTCCAATTTTATGTGGCAGACGGCAAGCTATCTTGTCAGCTGTACCAACGTAGTGCGGATATTTTCTTGGGTGTACCTTTTAACATCGCTTCCTATGCACTTCTAACCATGATGCTTGCGCAAGTATGTGGGCTTGAGCCAGGCGATTTCGTTCATACGTTCGGCGATGCACATATTTACAGTAATCATATGGAGCAAATTGAGCTGCAATTAAGTCGTGAGCCGCGGGCACTTCCGACCATGACGATTAATCCAGATGTGCAATCTATTTTTGATTTCAAATATGAAGACTTTACGCTCTCTGGTTATGATCCGCATCCTGGAATCAAGGGAGTAGTCGCAGTATGATCTTATCTTATATTGTAGCGATGGATCGCAATCGGGCGATTGGTCATGAGAATAAGCTGCCATGGCATCTGCCTGCAGATTTGAAATTTTTTAAAAAGACGACTTTGGGTCATACGATCCTTATGGGTCGTAAAACATACGAATCGATCGGAAAGCCGCTGCCTGGACGCACGAATGTAGTCATGACACAAAATCGTGAATATACAGTAGAAGGCTGCGAAATCGTGCATACAGTTGAAGAAGTAAAGGCGCGCTATGGGGAGAAGGATGAGTTGTTCCTGATCGGTGGTGCTGAGTTATTTAACTTATTTTTGGCTGATGCAGATAAAATGTACATCACACGCATTGAACATGAGTTTGAAGCGGACACGTTTTTCCCAGAACTTGATGCAGCACAGTGGCGCTTAACGAGTAGCGAACAAGGTGTAAAGGATGAGAAAAATCCTTATGATTATTTCTTTGAAGTGTACGAGCGTGTGAATCCATAAGCAGGTAAACATAAAAAAAGCTCGGCACATTCACGTGTCGAGCTTTTTTGTCTTCAATTACGTTTATGCTTTTTTACGAACCAATGTCATGATGAACGCTAGAGCGCCAAGCACCAGTGCTGCGATGGAAAGATAAAGTGGAAGCTGAGACGCTTCTTGATCTGATGAAGCTGTTTTTGTATCTGCTTTCGTATCCGCTTTTGTATCAGCTGTCACATGACCATGACTATCAGCGCCAGCATTAGCAGGTTTTGCATTTACTTTTGTCACAGAAGCGGGTTTGTCCGAACCATCTGCTCCTGTCCATTCAACAACTGAACCATCTTTATAGGTCTGATAAGCTTTCCAAGTGATCGCAGTTGCAGTATCACTCACTTTACCTTGCATGTTGAACTCGGTAAATTCTCCATTTTTAATGCCTTCACCTGTTGCTGTCCAAGTAACGCCAGTGATTTTACCGGAAGCATCTTTCGTTGCTTCATATTTCCAATCTGGCTTCGGCTCGAAGCGAGAGATCGATACAGAGTCTAATGCGAATTTAACTTCGACTTTAGTAGTCGGAATATCTTTTTCAACAGGAACACGAACAGTGAATTTTTCATATGCCCCTTGAGTAGATGTGTTCGGTAATACGGTTACGTGCGCACTTGCAATGCCTGCAAACAATAGCGTACATAACATCAATGTGAAGAAGCTGAGTGTCATTTTTTTCATGGGTACGAACCTTCCTTTTCTCTCAATCCTAAAATCGTATTCTAAATGTATATGAAAAAAGTCACAAGCTAAATGGCCCTATTGGGCTATTTTCGTCTAAGAAGTATGTTCGTTTTGTGTCAAGCCATGTGAAATGGCATAAGCTGTAAGTTGGACTCGATTATCCAAGTGCAATTTATCCAAAATATTCTTCATGTGATTTTTAACTGTATTTTCGGAAATAAGCAGCTTTTCGGCAACTACTCGATTATTGTCACCTGTTGATACGAGTCGTACAATTTCCTTCTCCCGTGTAGTAAGCTGCGCTTGATGTCCTTCCACTTGAGATGGTGAAGGTGCTGCGCTTGTTGATCGAAACCGCCTGAACATGGAATCTGCCATTTGCCTCGCAACATCGGAATTATCGTCGAGCAGCGCATGCAGATAACTGAGCCATTCGTCGGGGTCCATGTTTTTTAGAAGATAGCCTTGTGCGCCAAATTGAATGGCCGTGAACAGGTCCGCCACATCATCCGATACCGTGAGCATGACAATTCGAATTTGAGGATATAAAGATTTTATTTGACGGGTCGCTTCCAGACCATCAATGGGAGACATATGGATGTCCATTAGAATCAGATCAGGCTGTAGTTCTCCACTGAGAAGAATGGCTTCACTTCCATCATAAGCCTCACCAATCACGAAAAATGCGGAATCAACAGCAAGCATGGATTGCACAGCCTTACGTGCGAGTGGATGATCGTCAGCGATGAGTACCCGGTAATTGGGTTTTGTCATGGGGTCTTCCTCCTTGTAGATATCATGGTCAGTCTAGTGCCGCCAAGAGGATCGGGTTGCAGTTCCATCGTTGCACCTAGTTCATGTGCACGTTTACGCATGAGGCTAATGCCATATTTCATATGCTGTTCGTTCGCGTCTGCAATTCCCTTACCATCGTCGTATATCATCAAATTCCAACTATTAGAATCGACTTGAAGTTCGATCGTGGCAGATTCAGCAAGCGAGTGCTTTCGGATATTTGTAAAAGCTTCTTGAATAATACCGAATAAATTGACTTCTTCACTGCGAGTAAACTGCCCGTCAAGAACTTGAATCGTGCTCGTAAGCTCTATCTCCGTAAGCTTCTCCCAATCTCGTAACCACTTTTGCAAACGTTCTACGAAGGATGTTCCTTCTTCAGGAGGGGTTCTCAGATTAAATATGGCTTGCCTTAGATGGTTATCGATGTCTGACACGGCTTCTTTTGCATCATCGAGCTGTCCTTGTTTTAATTTGACATTCAGGAAAAATAAGGTTTGCGCTAAGTTATCATGAAGCTCTCTTGCAAGTCGTTCACGCTCCTCGTAGACAGCGCGTTTGGATTGCTCTTCAGCAAGCTTGATTCTAGATGCCTCAATCGATCTGAACATCCAGGTTGCAAACACAAAGGAGAGCACAAGGGTGAGGAGCGTCATAAAGAAGTTACCTGCTTCCATCGACAAATAATTAAGCAGGAATTCATGACGAATGTATTCAAAGCCCCCAATTAACAGGGGAGGGAGCAGCATGGTAAGCAGCTTCATCATTCTTAAGGACATTTCAGGTATTCCTCTCTATAGTTACATCGATCTCAATTAATCGTAATTCCCATTATATCAAAATCTACAAATAAAAACGGTTGAACCAGGATGATCCCTCGTTCAACCGCATTTTTATTCAGATTTATTCTTATCCTCTTGTATGTAACGGCGTTCCCCGGTTGAAGAATTATAATAGACTCGATATTTAAGTCCATCTTTGGGATCAATGAAAACTTCTTTCGTCGGTTGGAAATCAAAAGGAAGTTTCTCTTGTAAATTATTCGTTTTCTTATACCGCTTATCAAATACGAGCCATCCTAATAAAATTAAACAAATCCCTGCGATAAGGGGATAAAGGAAAATCCAGCTCCAAAAAAATGTCATATTAAGCTTTTCTCACTCTAACCGCTGTGCCATAAGCCACAATCTCACTCATGTTTTGACCGATGTCGCCAGAATCAAAGCGCATCATGATGACAGCATTACCACCCATAGCTGCTGCATTTTCAACCATGCGATCAACAGCTTGTCTGCGCGCATCTTCTATCATTTGTGTGTACTGTTTTACTTCGCCCCCCACTAGACCTTTGAGCGATGCCATAATATCTCCACCTAATCCACGTGCGCGAACGACTACACCAAAAGTTGTTCCTAGGACTTCAACTACTTCATATCCGGCTAGACTTTCCGTTGTTGCGATCATCATAAGATTCATCCTCCTCATTCAATTCAAACAATAAAATTGCTGTATGGTTACAAAAGTATTGTATCATATTTGTCACTTTTCTATTTCGCTTCTCTGTTTAATTTTTGATAAAATGATGCCACAGCACCATTGAAGAAAGGTGATACCGAGGTGGGAACTAAATATTTTACTTTGCAAGAAGCAAATGACTTGCTTCCAGAGTTGGACAAACAGTTGGCATATCTTCAAAGTATGAAAGATGAATTTCGAGTGAAATACACTAAACTGCGCCGGTTAACGGCAATTGTAACACCGAAAACGGGAGCAAGATATGACGAGCAATTTAGACTCGAGTGCGAGCTTGAGTTCATTCAGATTGAAGCAATGTCTTATATGGATAACTTTTATCGATTGGGAGTCCAAGTGAAGGATGTTGATCATGGATTAATTGATTTTCCGGCTAAGATAGATGGAGAAGAGGTTCTATTGTGTTGGCGTCGGGGCGAGCAGCGTATTTCTTTTTATCACAGTAAAGAAGATGGGTTTGCAGGGCGAAGAAGATTACCAGAGATGTAAATGGAATATGAAAAGAGGGAAAATTTGTGAATAAATCGAATTATAAAAAAGGGTATACCGCTTGGATCAAGTGTGCGGTTCTCCTGCTCATGTTGACATGCTTGGGCATGGCGATTCCACAAAGTGTATCGGCTCATGCGGTTGTCTTAAAGACGGTCCCAGAATCGAATGTTCAGCTTGAACAATCGCCTCCCGTCATTTCAATTACTTTTAACGAGCGGTTGGAAGATGGAGCATATTATATCAAGCTGCTCGATAGTCAAGGGAAGGTCGTATCCGAGAACAAGCCAAGAATGAATGGCGATCATACAGGAATTGAGGTGGATGCACCTAAACTTACGGACGGACTGTATCTAGTATCCTATCATGTCATTTCGGCAGATGGTCATCCAGTTGGGGGAAGTTTCCCCTTTACGATAGGTGCGAGGTCAGGCACTTCTGATGGTACAGGTACAATTGATACGATGAATGGACATCAGATGGAAATTTCATCTGATATGAGTGTCTCAACGCTAAGCATATTTCTAAGTCGTGGATTTTGGTACTTGATGATTCTCTTGACCATGGGATGGATCTTCTGGTTACGGACTCCATTTGCCGCTCGGGCAGGTCTTCGATCGAAGTTATCGAGCTGGACATTAAATTTACAACGTGTATTATTTCTATCCACGTTAGTCGTTATTTTTACACATTTGGAAGATTTGTTGGGTGATAGTGGGTTGGATCAATTGTTCGCAGTGTTCTTCTCAACAAGCATTGGTCTGTTCTGGCTAGCTGCACTTGCACTTTCACTAATCGGTTTACTTGTTATAGGACGCTGGGCGTGGTTGGATTACCTTTGGATTATCGCTTTCCTTTTTGGCAAAAGTTTAACAGGTCATGCTGCTGCAATGGATTTAAAATGGGTAACAGTAGGGCTTAACTTCGTTCATTTGATGGCTGCATCGATCTGGGCGGGTGGATTACTCCTAGCTCTTGTCATTTGGAAGAAAGCACGTGAAGAAATGGTGGGATATTTACGATCCTTCTCAACATTTGCCTTTGTATCCTTTGTATTGCTTGCAATTACAGGTCTGAGTTCAGTTGCTCTATTTTTACCGAGTATTGAATATGTGACATACACCCAATGGGGTATTCTGATGTTGATCAAAACGGCTGTTGTGCTCCTTGTAGCTGTGACGGCATTAATCATTCGTATCACGATGCGTAAGTCACAAGAACATGCACAGTATCGTTGGCTTAAGATTGACTTTAGTCTCATGTTAATTATTGTTCTGCTAGTTGGCTTTATTACGTATCTTTCACCTACGCCTACGACCAAACCGCTCAATTGGCATCAAATGGGAGCGACGATTCATATGTCAAGCCGCATATCACCACTTCATGTTGGAGATAACACGTTCCTAACCAAAGTATGGATCCCAGAGGATGAAGGAGCTCCAAAGAAAGTTCAAATGCTGCTTCATAATCTAGATCAACCCGACTTACCTGCAATCGAAGTGCCGCTTGAGCCGTTTACAGATCCATCTTCTGCTGAGGTGTTTGATGAGTTCAAGCGATATGATTACAAAGCCGTTGGGGCGTATTTACCTTTCCGCGGAAAATGGCAGCTTGAAATTCGTGTCATGCGGGCGACAGATGATGAGAAGGTATATCAGAAGGAAACACGTGTCAATTAGAAATATGAAAAATATCATATGAAGAAGTGAAATTCATCATGTATTAAATATTGTTCATCTTGATTATACTCAAGCTATAAGAAAAAAAAGGAAGCGGAGTGTTGAAAGTGGATGATGTTCAATTTGACTCAAGCATGATGGGGAGTACGTCGATAAGCATTATTGTAGTTGTAGCGGTGCTGATCATATGGAGAAGAACGAAAGCGATGTATAAGCCAATGTCAAGGAACCCTATTAGGTTGCTTACTCCATTACTATTTTTAATTCCTGGCTTATTGTTTGTAATCGGTTCTTCTGCAAATTTAAGTGTGAATGAAATTGTATTTCCTGCGCTAATTGGTTTGGTGATGTCAATTCCACTTGTTCTTACAACTAGCTATGAGATTCGATCGGACGGCCATATTTATGCAAAGAAAAGTGCGGCGTTCTTCATCACCTTTTTAGCGATATTGTCACTTCGCTTCTTCCTTCGGAATTATATTCAAGGCATGGACCCGAAAAACTTCATGGCCGTCGTGTTACTTATGGGGGTATGCTATCTTGTACCTTGGCGAATTGCTTCTTTCATGAAATTTCGTAAGATCCTTGCGCAAAGTGATGGTGGAGCAACACCAATCACGAATATTAGATATTAGTTATTAAAATCGTAAATTTTGCCTTCAAAAATAAATAAGTTCGCAAGAACATCAAAAAACCTTCATCATCGCAAGTTCACGGTTTCGTGGCTGCGCTGCAGAAGGTTTTTTTTGATAGATGAAAGTATAGAAAATGCTCTTACCTTGGAGCAAGGAGAGTATTTAATTTTTTACTAGTGAACCACAGTGTAGCTACGAGCAAAAAAATGACGGCGATTTTTAAAGGATTATGGAATAAATTCATAATATCTGCACCTACATACGAGACGATGAAGACCATTACGGCTTTTCCGAATGTCATCGCGATCAGAAATGAGCGTACAGGCATTCGAGCAATACCGGCTGCAAAATTAATCGTAGCTGAAGGTCCAATTGGGAAGCAGCATAAGATGAACACATAGCTGAATGCATTTTGCTGAATCCAGTGAATGCTTTTCTGAACTTTAGGTTTTTGTGCAATTTTTTGAATCAGACGATGTCCAGCTAACTTTCGGAAGATAAGAAATCCGACAAAAGCTCCACCAATCGCTCCGATCCATGAAAAGATGAACCCTTGCCATAACCCGAATGCAGCAGCATTAAAGGCAATAAGTGCAAATAAGGGTAGCGGAGGAACAAATGCTTTAAGAAAACCAGCTAATAGTGCTGGGAAAGGTCCAAAGGAACGGTAGCTCTCTAGGAGAGTCTGAAAATTTTGTTCTGTAAAAAATCCTTGCGCCATCTCCATGATTGCTAGATGCCTCCTCATCTAAAAACGACATACCACGTTTATAGAATACTAGAATAACATGAAAGATCAAGTGACGACGCTTCAATTAGTGGCAAAAAAGGTAAGAATAAACCATTTCAATAAGAGGGCAGATGGAGTCAGCAAAAGCTGCGCAAGTAAAGTTCCTGCTAATCGAGAAATAAGAATGAGCCCAAACATTTTGTTTAAAGTTTCGATATCTGTCTTACCTGTAAGTGCACGATCCGTGGCAACTGCTAGCTGAGGGTCGACGAACATGGCAAAGATGATTGTCGCAACGCCATTTACAAGTCCAGATGACATGTTTGCTGTCGTTTGATATTCAGGAATAAGGAGTCCTGTGTACATGGCAGCCAAAACACCAACGGTATAAATGGCAGTAACAATGCAGTTGAGCAGCAGCAATCGCTTCGGTAAACCACCGATTCGTAATCGAAGGAGCATGTTCAATCCGGGTATTCGAATATGTTTTTTCATACGCTTGATATTCCCGAATGTGACAGTATGGCGAATCATCTCAAAAACCGAACCTGTTAGTTCGAGTTTGGCAATTAATCTAGCTGATATGAACACAAGTGTTGGGAAAAGTAGCAGAGCGAGTAGTGTTCCGATTGAAGCGGAGAAAAGAATCGTACGCAGCGGCAGGACGATATCATCGATTCTTCCATGCTTGGCATCATCAATAATGCCTGCAGTTAGTATGCCTTGGAACAAATTAGAAGTACGTGACAATATAACCACAACGCCCGCCAAGGAAAGCGAAACGGCAATTTTGCCGATTCGAATTCCTGCCAGGCGGATTGCATAAGATGAGGTATCAATCGCGTGAACCATCATTGTAAATATCGAAATCAGGAATAGTTGCTGACTCAATGGAATTCTCCTTTTTACGTCACATCAATGGTGATCTAGCGCAAAGGAGTTTATGACGTACAGCAGTGTTGTTTGCTTCGTCTATTCTTTCCAAGCTTGAGGGTGGTTGTCTGCTACATATTTGGCTGCAGCTGCATTGGCCTCGACTTGAGCGGGATTCTTGCAGCCTGGAATTACCGCGGTTACAGCAGGATGCTTCAAGCACCATGCCAATGCCCAAGTTGCCATATCCATACCTTCAGGCACTTCTTGCTCTTGCACTTCCTTTGCAAGCTGTAATTGACGATTAACCAGTTCGGCATCCTTACGATTACGAACATCGGAGCTGTCGAACACCGTTCCCGGCTTGTATTTGCCGCTTAAGAATCCACTTGCAAGTGGAACGCGAGCTAGTACGCCAAGATCCTGTTCCTGACTGGAAGGGAATACACGCTCCTCAGGTACTCGATCCAGACGGTTATAGACAACTTGGATCGCTTCAGAACCAACTTTTGTGGAAGCTGCTGTTTGGTGTAGATTATCGTTACTGCCGATAGACGTGCCGAGATGACGAATTTTGCCTGCTTGCTTTTGTTTATCAAGCATGGTCCATAGCTCATCATTATTGAACATTTCATCTGTGCCAGAATGGAATTGATACAGATCAATGTAATCTGTACGCAGGGCAAGTAGGGAAGCATCGAGTTGTTCAAGCACTTGTGTGGAGGACCACTCTTGTGAACGTTCGAATAAGTTTGTAAAATGGTGCCCAAACTTCGTTGCTACGACCCAGTCCTCACGTTTGCGGCGTGATAAATAGTCACCAATCAGCTTCTCCGATAAATGATCGCCATAGCATTCAGCCGTATCGATCAGATTAATACCAAGTTCCCCAGCACGGTCGAGAATAGCATCTACTTCATCTTGAGAAAAAGATTGTCCCCATTCGCCGCCAAATTGCCATGTGCCTACTCCGATGACGGAGATTTTTAATTGTGTTTTACCGAGTCTACGAAAGATCATATTACCACTCCTTCTGGTTTATTCTATGTTCATTAAACGCTAATTAGGTAAGCCTGTCAAAATCAAGTTGTAATAATTTGGATGCATTATAAGTGTTGCGTAACGAATGAATTCATGTTAAGATATTTTTTGTCTTCACAATACATAACAGATTTTATTTACGGGACGTAGCTCAGCTTGGTAGAGCACCTGGTTTGGGACCAGGGGGTCGCATGTTCAAATCGTGTCGTCCCGACCACTTTCGTATCTGTTAGACGCATTTTATATGCGGGTGTAGTTCAATGGTAGAACTTCAGCCTTCCAAGCTGATAGCGTGGGTTCGATTCCCATCACCCGCTCCAATAATTGTAACCGACAAGTCTCAGCGATGGGGCTTTTTTTTATGCATTTTTATATGGGAAAAGAGGTTGTTACTTGCTAGCTTTACGCTAATGAAGAACAACCTCTTTTTAAATGGGAACCTTGCCATAATTATTATTCTTACATAATGCTAATCGATCTGCCATTCACTTTAACATCAACCTTCAATACATCAGAGAAGAAAGCGAGTGGCACGTACATTTTACCCTCTTGAATGGTTGGTGCTGTTCCAAGTGGAAATGCAGCCATTTTTGCAATGAAATATTGATCTTTATCGACGGTTATGGAAGTCCAGATCGCATCTTTATGAAGATCGACGCTTTGTTTTTCTTCATTCCAATTAATCGCAAATCCGAGCTTGGAAGCAACAGCGCGAAGTGGAATCATCGTCACGCCTTTTTCGTTGGTGAAGATGGATGCATCGTCCAAGGCAAGCTCCTTGCCGCTTACTGTAATAACTTTTGCTGCGGATTGTTTGGCAATTGGAATGCGGAATTCAGGAGTGCCTGACGAATAAGGCGCGATTTCGTATACATTAAATGTGATCACAGCATCGCCTTTGTTCACGAAAAATAATGTCGTATCCGTAATACCTTTAAATCCTAGATCTCCTGCAAAATATTTCTCAGGATTTTTAGCAATATCCGCTTTGATATGCTGATCTGCCACTTGCTTGTAATTGTCGCTTAATAGGTTTTTAAGTTCGAGTCGCTTAGCTTCGTCTGCATTTAGAACATTGTATGTATCAATTCGCGGCAAACCATGGGCACCGCCCGTATACACACTTGTGAGCAAGCGAAGGGAGAGAATGCTCTGATCGGCTTGATTTCCATCAGATTTAACCTCATAGGTTGAATCCAAGGTGTAAGGGCGCACTTTCAAGCCTTCCTTTGCAAAATCGGCAAAATCAGTTTCTGCTTGCTTCTTCAAACTTTCCAAATCTTTCATTGCCGTACGTTCAATAATATCGTTGAGTTGATCCTGATATTTTTTATCTTTCATCCCGGAAATAACAGGGACACTCAGATTGACTTCAAATTTATCTGTTTTTTCTTTGATGGATTTAGTCGTAACCTTGACGAGTTGTTGCTCTTTTGCCGAAATTGGTGTGACGGCTTTTTGTTCGGATACCGGAGGTGTGCTGCTTGCCCATGTTGTTGTAGATGCAGAAGCGAGTAGACAGCAACCTGCAAGGCTTAGTGATAATAACTTGAATGGTATTTTCATCATTTTCCCTCCAAATTGTGGTTGATGGTCTTATTATGAATCTTTTACATCTGAGAAGGATTACAAATTGGTTAATTTTTCTGATTGATTCTTGGCTTGATTCCTGCAATCCTTTTGCATATAATAACATTTAATTAAATATTTAAGAAATGCGTTGACGGAGAAGAGTAAGCAGTACATCCCCACAGGGAGGTTACGCCACAGATTGAGAGCGTACCCAGGGAAACAGGCTGCCCAAGTTCACTCCTGAGCAGACCTTTGAATGAGCATGTTGGAAATGTGCTTTATTAGAGGGAACCGGATGACAATCCGTTATGAATGATGGAATGAAGAGAGATGTTGATCCGCTTATGGAGAAGCGTCTAATCAGGGTGGTACCGCGAGCTTGCTCGTCCCTATTTAGGGATGTGTGAGCTCTTTTTTGTGTGATATAGAGGTGTATTTTTAGAGGAGGGAATTGTATGAAGGAACGTTTAGAGGCGTTAAAAGTAGCTGCATTAGAACTTTTATCGGAAGTAGTAACCCCTCAAGAATTGAATGATCTAAGGGTGAAGTATTTAGGGAAAAAGGGTCCACTTACCGAAATTTTGCGTGGTATGGGGAGCTTAAGTGCGGAGGAGCGTCCGATTATTGGTCAAGTAGCCAATGAAGTCCGTGAAGCGATTGCAGCGATTATCGCTGAGAAATCCGAGTACTTCGAGCGTTTAGAGACAGAAGGTCGACTACAAGCGGAGACGCTTGACGTTACATTGCAAGGCAGACCGTCCACACAAGGTGCGGTTCATCCACTGAATAAAGTGATTCAAGAAATTGAGGATATCTTCATTGGAATGGGCTATACAGTTGCTGAGGGTCCAGAGGTTGAGCGTGACTACTACAACTTTGAAGCGTTGAACTTACCGAAGGATCACCCTGCTCGTGATATGCAGGATTCATTCTACATTACAGATGAAGTACTGCTTCGTACACACACATCACCGGTTCAAGTTCGCACAATGGAGAAGCTTCAAGGTGAGGTTCCTGTCAAAATTATTTGTCCAGGTCGCGTATATCGCCGTGATGATGACGATGCAACGCACTCCCATCAGTTCACGCAAATTGAAGGTCTTGTAATTGACCGTAACATTCGGATGAGCGACTTGAAAGGTACACTACTTCAATTCGTACGTGAAATGTTCGGTGAACATACTGAAATTCGCCTGCGTCCGAGCTTCTTCCCATTCACAGAGCCAAGTGCTGAAGTTGATGTGACATGCTGCATGTGTAAGGGTGAAGGCTGCCGCGTATGTAAGCAAACGGGTTGGTTAGAAATTTTGGGTTCCGGTATGGTTCACCCACGTGTACTTGAGATGGCGGGTTATGACCCGAAAGAATATAGCGGTTTTGCATTTGGTATGGGTGTAGAGCGTATTGCGATGTTGAAATATGGCATCGAGGACATCCGTCATTTTTATACGAATGATCTGCGTTTCTTGAAGCAGTTCGTACATCTATAGGATCGGGGAGGAGTAGAAGCATGAAAGTATCATATAAATGGTTGTCGGAGTATGTGGACGTTAGTGGATATACGGCAGAAGAACTTGCGGAGAAGCTTACACGCTCTGGTGTTGAAGTCGATGTTGTAGAAAATCGCAATCAAGGTGTGACAGGTGTCGTTGTTGGTTATGTCAAAACGAGAGAGAAGCATCCAGATGCAGATAAACTTAGTGTATGTACGCTAGATGTTGGCCAAGGAGAAGATCTACAAATCGTCTGTGGTGCTAAAAACGTGGATGCCGGACAAAAAGTACCTGTAGCGGTTGTGGGTGCTGTATTGCCTGGCGATTTCAAAATCAAGCGTGCCAAGCTGCGCGGCGTGGAGTCACAAGGTATGATCTGCTCGGCGAAAGAGCTTGGTTTGAACGAGAAGATGCTTCCTAAAGAGCAACAAGAAGGCATCCTTGTATTACCTGAGTATACAGAAGTCGGTGCATCCATTCTAGATGTACTTGCTATTGATGATAAGGTGCTTGAACTTGATCTTACACCGAATCGTTCAGATTGCCTAAGTATGCTTGGAGCAGCTTATGAAATAGCGGCAATTATCGGTCGTGAAGTGAAACTTCCTCGTTCTGAGGGTGCAGCTTGTTCAAGTCATGTAAAAACGGCTGAGAAAGTTGCAGTAACGATTGGTTCAGATGAGCTATGCTCACACTACACAGCTCGCCTAATCGAAGGTGTTCAGGTAACAACCTCTCCGCTTTGGCTGCAAAATCGCTTGATGGCTGCTGGTGTCCGTCCAATCAATACAATCGTAGATATTACGAACTATGTCATGCTTGAATACGGTCAACCTCTACACGCATTTGATGCGGATAAGATCGCAGGTGATCGTATTGATGTTCGCTTGGCTCAACCAGGTGAGAAGCTTGTGACACTTGATGATGTAGAACGTGAATTAGAACCGCATATGCTGCTGATTGCAGATATTGAGAAGCCGATTGCGCTTGCAGGTGTAATGGGTGGCGCAAATAGCGAAGTATCCAGTGGCACAACACGCATTTTACTGGAATCCGCTAAATTCTCGGGCAGTTCTGTTCGCCGCACATCTCGTCAGCTTGGCTTGCGTTCGGAAGCAAGTCTACGTTTTGAAAAAGAAGTGAATCCAGAAGCCGTTATTCCGGCCTTGAATCGTGCAACTGCGTTAATCGCACAGCTTGCAGGCGGAAATGCTGCCGAAGGAATCGCTGAGGCACGCACAACGGAGCATAAACCCGTATCCATTGAGCTTCCATTAAGTAAAGTAAATGGATACTTGGGAACGGAATTAACACTTGCTCAAGTAACAGAAATTATGGGACGTTTGCATTTCTCCTATGATGAAACAAGTAACGAGTCGATCCTCGTGCATGTACCAAGCCGCCGTGGCGACATCACACGTGATGTTGATTTGATCGAGGAAGTGGCGCGTCTTTATGGTTATGACAACATCCCAACTACATTGATGTCGGGTGTGACTACACCAGGTTCACTTACACGTGAGCAGCAAATTCGTCGCACGATGCGTAACATTTTGACACAAAGCGGTGTAGATGAAGTGATCACATACTCACTTGCACATCCAGACCAGAACGTACAACTTCCTGGAATGTACCCAGCGGCTAAACATATTCCGCTTGCAATGCCGATGAGTGAAGATCGATCAACGCTTCGTACGTCATTATTACCGAATTTGCTTGATACAGTCGTTTATAACCGTAATCGTAACAATGATGACTTGTCTCTATTCGAAATGGGTAAAGTATTCGTTACGGATGAGTCGGAGCTAACTTCATTACCTCAAGAGAAGTTAATGTTAGCTGTTGTTATGACAGGTAAACGTCATGCTGATCACTGGATGCAAAAACCGGCTAAAGTTGATTTCTATGATTTGAAAGGTGTATTCGAGCGTGTGATCTCTTACCTTGGGATTACAGGTGTTCAGTTCGAAGCTGCACAGCCAGAAGGGTTCCACCCAGGTCGTACTGCTGCAATTTCAGTAGTAGATAAGGAACAAACGAAACGTGTAATCGGTCGTATGGGACAATTGCACCCATCCCTTCAGAATCAAAAAGATCTGGAAGATACGTATGTTCTTGAGGTTGAAGTAGAGCCGCTAATCGAAATGGCTGATTTCACAATTGCTTATTCTATGCTTCCGCGTTACCCAGCAATGGGCCGTGACATGGCACTAGTTGTGGATCAGCAAGTACCAGTTGGTTTAATGGAACAGCAAGCACGTGAGACAGCTGGCGAATTGCTTGAATCGATTCGTGTGTTCGATATTTATACAGGCGAACGCTTGGGCGAAGGGAAGAAGAGCGTTGCATTGGCTCTTGTATATCGTCACCCAGAGCGTACTTTGCAAGATGAAGAAGTGACTGCAGTCCATGGAAAAGTAGTCGAAGTATTGCAAGAAACATTTGGTGCTGAACTTCGAAAATAATTTTGTATAGGTAATTATTAGAAAAGAACTTCAGCAGCAGGAAATGAGGCTGGGCGTATCGAAATGTTGGTTGATACGACTAGCCTTTTTTTCTTATGTAGGGGGAGGATGATACTGTGAGCGAAGATCGGACACGAATTACAGTTGACATATATGGAAGTCAGTACAAGATTACAGCAGATGGAAACACAAGTCCTAGTTATGTAAAAAGAATTGCTGCAGAAGTCAATGATCAGATGCAGCACATTGCTTCGAATAACAGTCGTCTCGATGGACAGCGCATAGCGGTTCTCACCGCTGTTCATGTAGTGGATCAAAATTTCCGTTTAGCTTCGGAGATTGAGCCGCTGCAAAGAGCGAAGACATTAAGTCAGCAGCAAGGTGAACAATTGCAGGCGCAATTGAATACACTCCAACAAGAATATGACGAAATAAAAGCGAATCAGGAAGATCAATTTGCGAAGCAGCAAGTGCGATTTGAAGCGGAGCTTAAACAGCTGCAAGAAGAGCGAGATACTACTATTTTGAAGCTGACAGAAGAACGTGATGCTTCCCTTAGCAAGATGAATGAAGTTAGGGATGCAGCCGTGAAGTCTGAGCGTGGGAAGCTCGAGTCGCAGTTCAACAGCAAGTTAGCTGATTTTGAAACACAGTTGCAGTCCGAACGCAAACAGCATGAAGCAGATTTACTTAAAGTTGAGGAGCGACAAGCTGCGGCAGAAAATTCGCTCAAACAAGCTCAAGATGAGCATAGCCGTGCATTCGCACAAGAACAAGAAAAAAGGGATGCTGCATTACGGAAGCTGCGTGAGGAACATGCGGTTGTTCTTCAAGCTGAGCAAGAGAAACAATCGATCTTGAAACAGCAGCAAGCTGAGCTAGCGGCGCAGCTTGTAGAAGTCGAAGATAAGCATCATTCTGTATTGCAAGCTTTGAAAGATGAACTTCAAGTTAACTTGCTTCAGGTGAAGGAAGACAACGATACGATGATGAAAATGCTTGAAGAAGATCATCTATCGTTTATTCTTCAGTTACGTGACGAACATTCCACTGCTTTGCAAGAGCAAAAAACAACTTATGAGTCTGCCTTAGAAGACCTGAAGTTCCAATACGAAGCTGCTCTGGAAGAGGAGAAAGCGAGCCGAATAGCCGTATTGGAAGAACAGCAATCCAATCAAGAAGTTGCTTTGCTGGATCAAGAGGTGCGTCACGCTGCAGAATTAGCAGAATTGCAGTCTAATCATGCTCAAATGCTTGAATCAATCCAAGCCAAACGCAAAGCGGATGAAGAGCAAGTTCGTGTATTGCAGGAGCAGTGGGATAACCACATCCAGGTGGAAGCAGATCTTAATAGTCAACATGAAAAGGAAATACAGAAGCTTAAACAAGACCACGAAGTCGCTATTCGACACCAACGTGACCAGCAGGAAGGCACCGTTCGCAAGCTGCGTGAACAGCATCGTTTGGAGCTTATGCAAGCAGGGGAGCAGCATCAATCTGAGCTAATAAATGTTCGTGAAGAAGATGAAGCTATTCAGGCTGAATTACTTGGCGATATAGCGGATCTTAAGAATAAGTATGAGGGCCATCAAGCTAAGCTCGTACAATTACAAGATCAACATGATGCTTTACAACAAGAGCGCGACGTCATAATTCAAGAGCAGGAAGTTTTGCAAATTTCGGCACAGACTGCTCAGCGTTTACTAGACCAAGCATTGACCCAATTAGATGTAGAGCGCCAACATGTACATAAGATCACAGAACAACGCGATGCAGCATGTACACAGCTTGAAGCGTTAGTCCAAGTGTCGGGGCAAGCTGCTGCTGAATTTACTGTGATTGATAAGCGACTAAATGATCAGCAAAGAGCTTTCGATAAAGTTCTTCGACAATCGATGCAAAAGGATGAAGAGATTGAAACGCTTCGTGAAAGTTTGAGGGCATCTTATAATCAAGCCAGTGCAAGTAAAGAGGATAATCAAGAGTTTGAGCAGGTAAAACAGGATTACGAAAAGCTCAAGGATGAGTATTCGAAACTGCAAACGGAGTATAATGAGTGGATAGAGCTCGTTGTATCCCAGGATGGGAATTCAAAGCCATAGAAACCCATAGAAAGACCGCTAACAACCTAGCTATGTTAGGGAGTTAGCGGTCTTATTTGTTACCGAAGGTTGTATGACTACTCTACAATTAATTTTGCATTCATTTTTGAGTGTCCAGTGCCACAAGAAACATTACAAATAATGCTGTACGTACCTGCTTTATTGGCAACGATTGTCTTGGTGTTATTCATTTTGGATAAGCTTGCATCCAATCCTTCAAGACGTATACCGTGAATACCTTCTTTGCTATCTAAAGTCAAAGTGAAAGCTTCACCTTTTTTTACGTGATATTCAGGTTGATCGAATTGGAAGTTGGTAGCCACGATCTTCACTTCTTGTTTAGCTGTCTCCTGGGTTTCTGCGAATGTATTCGATCCACTTTCTCCACCGCATGCTGTTAAAGAAATAAGCATTGCAACTCCAACGAGTAAAGCAAATATTTTTTTCAACTGATAGTCCCCCCTGTTTTATACTTATTTAACTATTATGTATTTTATCATGTTCCAATCATTTGTGGTATGTCGATCAAGTGAAACTGCAGCATGAATAAGAAAAAAGCCACTACACCGATCAAGTGTGATCGGATGCAGTGGCTACGAATGGGGGGGAGTACACTTACTTATGAGGTTCCTTATTTTTACCTGACCATTGGTCACCCACTTCAAACGGGGTTTTCATTGGGATAAACAAGTCGATCAAGCCGATCACCAAAGCAGATAATATGGCTCCAAGCACAGTTGTGGTTACACCGGGTACGATGAATTGTGCGATCCAGATGATGACAGCACTTGTCAAGAAGCCAACGACTCCCCGGCCAAAAGGAGTTATTCGATTACCAAAGATACTTTCAATGATGAAAGCAATAACGGCGATAGCAAGTGCTAATATAAGCGCACTCATAAAGCCGCCGACTACGAATCCTTTGACGATCCAGGAAACGAAAAGAAGAACAAAAGCAGATACAACAAAGCGGACGATAGTTCCTAAAAAACTCATTGATTTATGACCTCCTTAGCGTATTATCAAGATGCGTAATACTACATAATGTGTCCTGTTTTTATGAAAGTACGAAGGGAATTATCACCATGCCTAAAGGAGTAAGATGTGGGTTCGCATCTTATGCGTTCCTTGGGTATAATAATGATATTGTGAACGAGAGGACAGTGAAAGTTTTGAAGGGGAAAGTTTTAAAAACACTTGAATATCAGAAAATTATCCATAAATTAGAAAATCATGCCCAAACGTCACTTGGAAAGCGTACCGTACTTGCAATGCTCCCAAGTGGTGACTTTGTAGAGGTAACGCGTCGCCTAAAAGCGACAAGTGAAGCCGTTGATGTTGAAAGGCTAAAGGGAAGTGTACCATTTGGAGGTATACGTGATATTGAACCGAGTATACATCGAGCAAGAATCGGCAGTATGCTGGGGAGTACAGAGCTGCTGGAAATAGCGAACACCATTTATGGTGGACGGAGATTAAAACGATTTTTAATGACCGTGCATGAAGAGTTCCCAATTGAGCTCATTGCTGGAATGATCGAATTAATAACCGACCAAAAAGGTCTTGAAGATCGGATTAAGAGCTGTATCGACGATAATGCTTACGTTGTAGATAGTGCAAGTATGGCCCTTGCCAAAATCCGCAGTGAACTTAAAAGCAGCGAGGCGCGTGTACGTGAGCGCTTAGAGGATATGATTCGCAACTCCTCTACACAAAAAATGCTGCAGGATATCCTTGTTACGATTCGTAATGATCGTTATGTTATTCCGGTAAAAGCGGAGTATCGTAGTCATTTTGGCGGCATGGTTCATGATCAGTCGGCATCTGGTGCAACACTCTTCATCGAACCGGAAGCGGTTGTGACTTTAAATAATAAAATTCGGGAATTAAAGCTTAAAGAAGAGGCTGAAGTCGAACGTATTTTGTCCATGCTCACTTCAGATGTAGCGGATGTAGCAGAGCTGTTATTATCGGATGTTGGAATTATTGCGCAGCTTGATTTTATTTTTGCAAAAGCAGGCCTTTCACGCTCACTCAAAGCGACGCTTCCCGTATTAAATGATCGAGGCTATATTAAATTGAAAAAAGGGCGTCATCCGCTTATCGCGGCTGATATTGTTGTACCGCTCGACTTAGAGCTTGGCAGTAATTTTACGTCCATTATCGTGACCGGACCCAATACGGGAGGAAAGACAGTCTCACTCAAAACAGTGGGCTTGCTCTCATTAATGGCGATGTCAGGCTTGTTTGTCCCTGCCGAGGAAGGCTCTGAATTATGTGTGTTTGATGGGATATATGCTGATATTGGGGACGAGCAAAGTATTGAACAGAATTTAAGTACATTCTCCTCCCATATGACGAATATTATCTCGATCTTACGTGATATGACACCGAAAAGCCTTGTTCTCTTCGATGAATTAGGGGCAGGTACAGATCCTGCAGAAGGCTCTGCTTTGGCAATATCACTCCTAGATTATATTCACCGAATGGGCTGTCGTATTATTGCGACAACGCATTATAGTGAATTAAAAGCTTATGCATTTGAGCGCAACGGGGTTATCAATGCGTCCATGGAATTTGATATTGCAACTCTATCTCCAACGTACCGCTTGCTTGTTGGTGTACCAGGTCGCAGTAACGCGTTTGCTATTGCAGAGCGTCTTGGACTTGCACGCAGCATTATTGACCAAGCCCGCGGACATGTGGGTGAAGAGGATCAACATATTGAATCCATGATCGCTTCCTTAGAGGAGAACCGCTTAATCGCTGAAGAGGAGCGTCAAAGCGCGGAAGAATTGCGTCGTGAAGTCGAGAAGATGAAGAAGGAGCTTGAGGCTCAACAGGATAAATTCGAACAGCAGCGCGATAAGATGCTGGAGAAGGCTGAACGTGAAGCAGCAGAAGCTGTTGGGAAAGCTAGACGCGAGGCAGATGAGGTCATTAGTGAACTTCGAAGAATGGCTCGGGAAGAAGCCGGACAGATCAAAGATCACAAGCTTATTGATGCTAAACGTAGACTAGATCAAGCAAGTCCGCAATTACGTGAAAAGAAACGTCCGACAAGATCAGCAGCTAAATCGGCTGAGATTGCTGCTGGAGATGAAGTTCGTGTCATCCATCTAGGTCAAAAAGGACATGTTGTTGAGATTGTATCCAAAACAGAAGTGTTCGTACAGCTTGGATTAATGAAACTTAAAGTAGCGAAATCTGATCTTGAGCTTGTAGCCACACAAGCTGCTCAGCAAAAGCGCGCACATGTTCCAGCCGCAAGCATTAAACGTTCACGGGATGAGAATGTACGCATGGAACTCGATATGCGTGGAATGAACGTGGAAGAAGGCTTAGTAGAGGCAGACCGTTTCCTAGATGAATCGATTATGTCGAACTTATCACAAGTTTATCTCATTCATGGTAAAGGGACAGGCATACTTCGTACGGGTATCCAAGATTATTTACGTCGTCATAGACGTGTAAAATCGTTTAGAATCGGTAACTACAATGAAGGCGGCACGGGTGTGACTGTCGTTGAATTACAATAGGAAGGTAGGGTAAGTGTCGTGGATAACATCAATATTTGGATGGAAAACCGCTATTTATCGACCATCGGTTTCTTTTCAGTAACCGTTATATTACTTGTTGTGTTCTTGACGATATTTGAGGTCGTGACCAAATATAACGATTGGGAAGAAATCAAGAAGGGGAATGTCTCCGTTGCAATGGCAACAGGAGGTAAAATTTTTGGGATTTGCAATATTATTCGATATGCGATTCAGAATCATGATACATTCGGGAAGTCGATTGTATGGTCTTGCTTTGGTTTTGTATTATTGCTGGCTTGTTATTTTATTTTTGAATTTTTGACTCCTTATTTTAAGATAGATGATGAAATTCAGAGAGATAATCGTGCGGTAGGATTCTTATCTATGATACTCTCTGTCTCGGTCTCTTTTGTAATTGGAGCGTGCGTATCTGTATCTTAGAATGGTAAGATAGGAGAGAAGTAGCATGAAGTATTTATGGGGATCTTTATTTGCGCTAGCAGCTATATTTATGATAGTTGGTATTTATTATGTTATGAAATAGCCTTAATCGGATCATGATAGAACAGAGGAGTTGTTTACGAAATGGAAGAGAACGAAAATACATTTTGTCCATGGTGTCAAACAGAGATTGTATGGGACCCGGAGATCGGACCTGAAGAAGAATGCCCACATTGTTTCAATGAATTGAGCGATTATCGCAGTCTGAAAATTGCTGTTTCCGATGGAGATAATGAGGTTGAGGACGAAGAACCAGCTTCTGATGTTGGCAAGCAATTGAGCAATGATGACCTGTGGGATGATGAGCCAGAGAGTGAAGATGCATATAGAGAAATGGTTAATCAATGTATGGATACGCAGTTAGAAGCGCCAGATTGCGCAGCTTGCCGTGAGCTTATGTTGTTTGCTGGGACGCAAAATGTGAAAAACAAGCATTTTACACCTGTAGTCCCTCAAGCGCTAGGTGTTCCATTCTTAAGCGGCCCTTTTGAGTATCATGTATATGTGTGTCCTTCTTGCTTCCGAGTGGAACACTTGCTTAGTGAGCAGGACCGCAAGACGATGATTGATCGTTTAACTTTGAAAAAAGAACAAAAATAGTAGAGGAAAGCCAATTTCTTGTTGGGGTGAGCCGGCACGAAATTGGCTTTTTTTGCGTCATCTATTTATAAGGTTTCCTTATGAAGCATATCAAATAGTCGGATTTCCAATCCATTGAGCGAGGACTTACAATAGGTTTAAGGGACTTTTACTAGGTCATAAGTCATCAGAGAGGAAGTAATAAGATGGGACTCCAATTAAAAATAAATGAACCGAATCATGGAACTGTAAAAGAGAGCAGCGGCAAGGCGAATACACGTTTGGAACAATTCTGGTCATGGGCAAAGAATTGTGCGAGTGGATTATCCCTTGCTGTTTTATTGACGATTGCTGCAACATATTTAGCTAAGATCCCTTATGTAACCATTGTAGGGCCGATGGTTACTGCCATTGTACTCGGGATTAGCTGGCGGGCAACAATCGGAGTAAATGAGAGATTGCGAATAGGTACTGGCTTTGCTTCTAAATATGTGCTTCGCGCGGGTATTATTTTACTAGGTGCTAGATTAGACGTTGTCGATTTATGGCATGCTGGAGCGAAGGTATTTTTACCAGCAGCAGGAGCGGTTTGTACGGGAATCCTTGCTGTATTTATCGTCAGCCGATTGTTACGTGTTCAGGCACCGCTAGCCTTGCTGACCTCAATTGGAACTGGGGTTTGTGGAGCTGCAGCGATTGCTGCCGTTGCGCCTCAGTTGAAATCGAAGGAAGAAGATGTTGCTGTTGGGGTCGTGATGATTGCGTTAATGGGTACGTTGTTTACAGTGATGTATACCTTACTACAACCTGTATTGGGATTAGATGCGATGCAATTCGGCTTATTTGCAGGCTCAACCTTGCATGAAGTCGCTCATGTGGTGGCATCCGCTCAACCCTTTGGCTCAGAGGCGTTAGATATGGCAGTTGTAACCAAGCTTTCACGTGTGCTGCTGCTTGTACCTGTTGTTCTTCTTATTACGATTGTTCAAGGTATTAGACTGAAGCGAAGTCGAGAGCAGAAGGATGAATTGAAGCAAAATAGTCGCAGCGTGTGGGGGATTGTGCGTAATCTACCTATTCCGTGGTTTATCGTCGGTTTTGCCGCGGTAAGTGGCATACGTTCCCTTGGTTGGTTAAGTGAGGGCGGCATTGCAATGCTCATCAGTGCTTCTTATTTTTTAATGGGAATGGGTATGGCAGGTTTAGGCTTAGGCGTTCCACTGCAAGCACTTCGTAAAGCAGGTTGGAGAGTGCCTGTGTCGGTGTTTATTGGATCTGTTATCCTTGCGTTATTTGGTTACTGGATGGCGGTTCGATAAATTATTATCAAAGATAACGAATGGGAGTGATCATCTTTTATGTCAACTTGTAAAATGTACGGTTCCATTACAGAACTTATCGGTAATACCCCTGCAGTTCGTCTGAATCGGTTGGTTGGCGAGCAAGATGCTGAGGTGTATGTAAAGCTGGAATATTTCAATCCTAGTGGTTCGGTAAAAGATCGTGCTGCTTACAATATGATCGTACAAGCTGAACGTGCTGGCTTACTTTCGCCAGGAGCTACTATTATTGAACCGACGAGTGGGAATACGGGAATTGGACTTGCGATGAGTGCAGCTGCCAAGGGATATCGTGCAATCCTAGTTATGCCAGATAACATGACGCGTGAGCGGATTAACTTGCTGCGTGCATATGGTGCAGAAGTTGTCTTAACGCCGGCAGCCGAGCGGATGCCTGGAGCGATTCGCAAGGCGATTGAGTTGAGCAAGTCTATTCCACACAGCTTCATTCCACAGCAATTTGAAAATCCGGCTAATCCAGATATTCATCGCAGCACGACAGCTGTGGAGATCATCAAGCAGATGGATGGACGGTTAGATGCTTTTGTGGCGACAGCTGGGACAGGCGGAACGATAACAGGCACTGGCGAAACGTTGAAGGCACAGATTCCAGGTGTGTTGGTTTATGTTGTCGAACCGCTAGGTTCACCGGTATTATCAGGCGGCCAGCCGGGGCCGCATAAGCTTGTTGGCACGAGCCCGGGCTTCGTGCCGACGATCTTGAACACGACCGTCTACGACGAGGTCGTGCAAGTAGCCGATGAGGATGCGCTGGAGACGACTCGCAGGCTTGCGAGTCAAGAGGGCATCCTCGTCGGCCCTTCCGCAGGCGCGTCCGTGTGGACCGCCCTGCGAGTAGCCCGCGCGCTTGGTGCTGGCAAGCGCGTGCTTTGCATCGCCCCTGATACGGGCGAGCGGTACTTAAGCATGGACGTATTTTAAGTCCATGCAGGTGTTTGAAGCCCCGCCTTGAGCGGGGCTTTTGCTATATAAAGCGCTTCCAAAAGCTTTTGTTGAATCGAAAGAGTAACCGTTGTAAGATAATAAAAACATCTAAACAGGATTGAAGTTAAATATTTTTGGCTACTGTATGCGTGTACGAGGAGGAACAATGATGGAAGATTTAAAACACAAGATTCTGGATATTTTGAAAGAAGATGCTAGACATAGCTCCGAGGTCATCTCGACCATGTTGGATGTACCTGTGGCACAGGTTACGCAAGCCGTTCGTGAGCTGGAGCATGATAAAGTTATCGTTAAATATGCATCAGTGATTAACTGGGGCAAAGTGGACAAGGACAAGGTAACTGCCTTGATCGAAGTTCAAATTACACCTGAGCGCGGGCATGGATTCGATTCAATTGCTGAGCGCATTTATTTATTTCCAGAAGTAAAATCGGTTTATCTCATGTCAGGTGCTTATGATCTGCTAGTCGAAATTGAAGGACGTACCTTGAATGAAGTAGCATCATTTGTTTCCAATAAACTATCTCCAATTGATCGCGTATTATCAACCAAGACGCATTTTATTTTAAAAAAATATAAACAAAACGGCATCATTTTCGAGGATAAAGAAGATGATCACCGCATGCTTATAACTCCATAGGGAAAGGTGGAAAATGAACATGGATCAAACCGTATCCAAGACGAAAGCGATGAGCGATTACCTGTCTCCGCTTGTTCGAGACATTCCACCATCAGGGATTCGTAAATTTTTTGATTTAGCAGCAGGTTCAAAAGATATTATTTCACTTGGTGTAGGTGAACCTGACTTTGTAACCCCGTGGCATGTGCGGGAATCCTGTGTATACGCTCTTGAGCGTGGTATGACGTATTATACGCCTAATGCTGGTTTACTTGAGCTGCGGGAGGAAATTGCGGCATATTTGCATCGTCAATTTCATGTCTATTATGAGCCTTCCAACGAGATTATAGTTACAGTAGGCGGTTCAGAGGCGATCGATTTGGCACTGCGTGCTTTAATTGAGCCAGGTGACGAGATCTTAGTTCCAGAGCCTTGCTATATTTCATATTCACCAATTACGACGATTAGCGGAGCGAAGTCAGTTGGAATTGAAACTTTCGCAAAAGACGAATTTAAACTGACGCCAGAAGCACTAAAAGCCGCAATTACCCCTCGCTCAAAAGTGCTTATTTTGTGTTATCCAAGTAATCCAACAGGCGGCATCATGACGCGTGAGGATTGGGAGCCCATTGCAAAAATTGTTGAGGAAAATGACCTCATCGTGATTTCAGATGAAATTTATGCAGAACTCACGTATGGACAGAAGCATGTTTCTTTTGCTGAAATGCCAGGAATGAAAGATCGTACCATTCTTGTATCCGGGTTCTCTAAAGCATTTGCAATGACAGGCTGGAGAATGGGGTATGCATGTGGTCACCCGGAACTGATTGCGGCGATGCTCAAAATTCATCAATATACCGTTATGTGTGCCCCAATCATGGGTCAAGTTGCTGCTCTAGAAGCACTTCGTAATGGAATGGAAGAGAAAGATAAAATGGTCGAATCTTATAATCAGCGTCGTCGCTTGGTCGTCAACGGCTTCCGTGAAATGGGACTTGCTTGCCATGAACCGCAGGGTGCTTTTTATGCATTTCCATCCGTTGCGTCGACAGGTCTTACATCCAATGATTTTGCACAACGTCTCTTGCTTGAAGGCAGAGTCGCGGCTGTACCGGGCGATGTGTTTGGAAATGGTGGCGAAGGCTTCATCCGCTGCTCGTACGCGACATCGGTTAGTCAGCTGAATGAGGCAATTGATAGAATCGGGAAGTTTCTTACAAATTTGTGAAATATAGTGCAGCTAGTTTTCAAACCCACTAATAAATGGTAATATGAAATTAAATAATTTGTAAGAAAATGATAGAAAAGAAAGTTCGGAGGGAACGTAGATGGCATTTTTAGAATATCAACTTTCACAGTCGTCGGGTTATAATTTTGTTCGCGATGCAGATTCAAAGAAACGTTGGTTGTTCAAAAAAACCATTCACACAACCACCCAACAGGAACTAGAAGATCAGATTCATAAGCTGCGTCGGAAACTTGAAAAGCTCGTTCAAGAAGGCCTTGAAATGACGTCATGCGAAGTGATTGAAACAAGTATGCAATTAGATTTAAAAATCATTGAATATATGAATAAAGAAACCCGTTCCTAGTAGGAGCGGGTTTTATTTGTGTGTGGTGGAGGAGACTGTGTGTTAGCCGTATTCTTCCGTGCTCTGTTGAAATCGTGTTCCTTGGATTAGGTTAGGAAGGTTGGAACACGATTCCAAAGGATCACCGCTTCGCTCTCCAGAACACCGCTAAGCCTCCGTCTCTTGCTCTGCACCTTGAGATGCAAAGGTTTGTCTAAGTCCTGGAAAGCGGAGCGGCTTGCCTTTGAACTTGTATTCCTACCCTCTAACCGAATCAAGGGAATACAAGTTCAACAGCAAGTGGAAGGACTTAGACAAACCGCCCCCAAGAAGGGTAAAAAGGCTTCTCCTCCCTCAGCCCTTCCTCTCATTTTTTCATATATGTATTGTAAAAGCCCTTCGCGTTGCATATAATTCTCAAGTAGAGGTAAGCTTGAACGATGTCGTATATACAATACAATTGAATACCTTAGCCAATGGGTGCCTTGGAGTGAAGGATATACTTCAACTCAAGGTTAAAAGGGAAGCCGGTTTAATTCCGGCACGGTCCCGCCACTGTAACCTGGGAGCTGATCTTCAAGATGCCACTCTCTTTTTATAAAAAAAGAGGGGAAGGCGAAGAAAAGCGATTATGTAGACTGGGAAGTCAGGAAACCTGCCTATTGACTCGGCTAACGAAATCCTTCGAGGAGAGGATCGCGCTAAAAACGGAAGTATTGCAAGCTATATTTGCAATGCGACTTTGATCCGTATTTATCGTCCCCTCTGTTTCGTATTTGGAAGCAGAGGGGTTTTCGTGTAGAAAAGGTAAAGAGAACTCAAGCTTCTCCTTCAAATGGGAACAAAGGGAGAGATATGAAATGGTCAGAAATGCATGGAAGAAGTCAACATTAGGCGTACTTGCTTTAGCTGCGGTAATTGCAGTATCGGGGTGCGGAGATAAGAGCGCAAGCCCAAGTCCTGCTGCAACATCTCCAGCAACGGCAGCACCGGCAACACAAACACCAACGGCGAAGAAAACAACTTACCCGCTTACGGTTAAGGATGCAACAGGCAAAGAAGTTACTTTTGAAAAAGCGCCAGAGCGCATTGTATCCGTATCACCTGCTGAAACGGAAGCATTGTTTGCACTTGGATTAGGAGATAAAATTGTTGGGGTATCCGATTACGATACGTACCCTGAAGAGGCAAAATCGAAGCCGAAGATGGGCAGCATTACGAAGCCAACTGTTGAAGCAGTAATTGGCACAAAGGCGGATGTGGTATTCACAGGCATCTCCATGAAAGCACCAACCGTTGAAGAGTTGCGCAATGTTGGCGTAAAAATGTTCAAAGTAGAGCCGAAAACACTCGATGATGTCATGAACAACATTTTGCTATACGGTCAAATTACAGATAAACAAGAACAAGCTGAAAAAGTCGTGAACAAAATGAAACAGGACCGCCAAAAAGTAACGGATGCTGTGAAAGGCGTAAAAGCAGATGCGAAGAAAAAAGTATATCTAGAGTTCTCACCAGGTTGGACAGTAGGGAGTGGCGAATTCTTAGATGAAATGATTCAAACTGCAGGTGCGATTAACGTTGCTTCCGAAGCAGGCGTAAAAGGCTGGAGCAAAGTTGACGAAGAGCTTATTATTTCGAAGAATCCGAATGTGATCTTGTTCGCAAAAGGTCTTGTTGACGATAAAACGAAGAAAACGTTGGAATCTATCATTAGTGAACGTAAAGGCTGGAGCCAAATGGATGCAGTTGCGAAAAAGCAAATGTTCGGGGTCGACAACGATATGATTTCTCGTCCAGGTCCGCGCTTGACAGATGCTTTGCTTGAGATTGCGAAAGCCATTTATCCAGATTTGGTAAAATAATAGATGAAAAGAAAACTATTGTTATGGGGAGGCGCAGGGGGACTGCTCCTCCTTCTTTCCATTCTGGTATCGGTTATGATCGGTACGACCTATATTTCACCCATTGATATTATGAGAATGTTCATTAGCAAGCTCCCATATATAGGCGATGGCATGACTGCGAGTTGGGATGCTTCATCGGAGCAAATTATGATGAACGTTCGGCTGCCTCGGGTGATACTTGGTATTTTTGTAGGGGCGGCACTATCTGTTGCAGGTGCAGCGTTTCAAGGGGTGCTGCGCAATCCGCTCGCTGATCCATATACATTAGGCGTGTCTTCTGGAGCGTCGGTGGGTGCAGCTGTGCTTATTTATTTTGGATTGCAGTTTGCCATATTGGGACAATGGACGGTACCCGTGGTTGCATTTATTACAGGACTAATCTCGCTATGGCTCGTTCTACAGCTTGCACAAGTGGATGGCAAGCTAAAGAAAGAAACGCTGATTTTATCTGGTGTCGTGATGCAGGCATTCTTAGGTGCCTTTGTCTCCTTCTTAGTCGCAATGTCCAAGCAGGTTGTGAACGAAATTTTGTTCTGGTTAATGGGGTCACTTGCGATGCGGGGTTGGATTTATACGATGGTTATTGCACCTTATTTTCTCATCGGATTCATCATTCTAATGGGTTATGCCCGATCTTTGAATTTATTCGCACTTGGTGAACGCCAAGCAGCTTACTTAGGTGTGCGGGTGGAACGGACGAAGTATATCGTACTTGCAGTTGGGACGCTTCTAACTGCTGCAGCTGTATCCGTTGCAGGAGTAATTGGCTTTGTAGGGTTGATCGTTCCGCATCTCATTCGGTTGATCGTGGGTCCAGATTATCGCCTTATCATTCCATTGTCTGCTCTTGGTGGCGGAATTTACGTCTTACTTGCAGATACGCTTGCTCGTACAGCGCTTAGTCCAACGGAGATTCCGCTCGGGGTTGTGACTGCATTTCTTGGGGCGCCATTCTTCGCCTACTTACTGAAAAAGCGCAAGCGTGCGCTGTGAGGAGGATAACATGATCAAGGTCGAACATGTGAAAAAATCGTTTGGTGAGCAGACGATATTGCGAGATGTCAACTTCACGATCCAGCAAGGCGAGTTTGTCGGGATTATTGGAACGAATGGTAGTGGGAAGACGACGTTATTACGCTTGATTTCGGGAGTTGATCCGCTTGAAGCGGGTGAAATCAAGATTCGAGATAAAAGAGTAACGAGTTATCCTCGCAAAGAATTAGCTCAGTTTTTAGCTGTGCTGTCGCAAGATGCGCTGCCACCTGTTGGTTTTACAGTGCGTGAAATCGTCGAGATGGGCAGGTATCCTTTTCAAAATTGGCTTGGAGAGGAAGCGGGCAGTGGGGTACAATTGGTGGAGACGATTATAGAGAAACTGCAATTGCAGGAATTAAGTGAACGCACGGTCGATGCGCTAAGTGGCGGGCAGCGTCAGCGGGTTGCACTTGGGAAAGTAATGGCACAGGAGCCTTCGATTCTGTTGTTGGATGAGCCAACGACTTTCTTGGATATTGGCTATCAGCTGCAAATGATGGATTATATCCGCAAGTGGCAGGATGAGTGTGGAATGACCGTTGTAGCGGTACTGCATGATCTGAATTTGGCAGCCCAATATTGTACAAGACTGCTTGTGCTGCATGATGGCATTATTGTTGCGGATGGGTCGCCACATGATATTTTGACGATTGAGCTTGTGCAGCGAGTATATGGGACAGTTCCTGTCGTATTGCCGCATCCAAGCAGTGGTTTGCCACAGATTTTACTGCAACCGGGTATGGGCGAATAGCGATAGCATTATAACCAATAGGAAATGAGTGGGTATTCGGATGAAGAATTTACAGGAAGTGCTTATGAACATCAATCCAATTGATGAGACACAAGTGGAGGCTGCGCAGAGACATTTGGATAGTCTGACAAAGCCACCGGGCAGTTTAGGTAAGCTTGAGAACATTGCCCGTCAAGTAGCAGGTATTACAGGCGAGATAAAGCCTGTTTTTCATAAGAAATCGGTCATCGTTATGGCTGGCGATCATGGGGTGTGTGCAGAAGGGATAAGTGCTTTCCCACAGGAAGTAACGCCGCAAATGGTCATGAATTTCCTTAGTGGCGGTGCTGCCGTGAATGTTCTTGCACGTCATGTAGGGGCAGATGTTGTCTGTGTGGATATAGGTGTGAATGCGGAATTATCACATCCTGATCTGGTCTCGCGAAAGGTGCGGATGGGAACTGCGAATATGGCAGTTGGTGCAGCAATGACGCGTGAAGAAACAGAGCAGGCGATAATGGTAGGTGCTCAACTTGTAGACGAGCTGGTTGATAAGGGCTATTCCTTATTTGCAACAGGTGAGATGGGAATAGGAAACACGACAGCAAGTGCTGCGCTATTGTGCGTGTTGGGTGGAATTTCGGCTGAAGAAGCAGTAGGCAGAGGAACAGGGATTGATGATGAGCGTTTGTCTCATAAAATCGAGGTTGTAAAACGTGCGATCGCAGTCAATGCCCCACAAGTAGACGATCCACTTGATGTGCTAGCGAAAGTTGGAGGACTTGAAATCGCAGGTCTTGTAGGCGTTATCCTTGGAGCTGCTAGCCGCAGATGCCCAGTTGTTATTGATGGATTTATTTCCTCAGCAGCAGCGCTTGTGGCGAGTAAGCTTGTTCCGGCTTCGATTGGTTATATGATTGGATCGCATCAATCGATGGAGCAAGGACATGCCCTCATGCTTGGAGCAGTGGGAATTATACCGATGCTTCATATGGATATGCGTTTGGGTGAAGGAACGGGTGCGGTGCTAGCATTTTCGCTTATTGATGCGGCAGGAAAGATTATGTCGGAGATGGCTACTTTTGAGAGTGCCGGCGTGTCGCGCGGAGAATAAGAGGATGATGATGCTAGAAGAGCGTGATTAGGGGGAGAGAAGCAGTGGCGATATTAGTAACGGGTGGTGCGCGAAGTGGCAAAAGCAGCTTTGCCGAGCAATTGGCGGCAAAGTTAGGTAGTTCTGGGCTGTACATTGCGACAGCCCAAATCTATGACGAGGAGATGCGTGATCGCGTCTCCTCGCATCAAGCGCAGCGCGCAAGCGGCTCCTTCCCGTGGATGACACGGGAAGAGCCCTACGCGCTGGCAGCGCTCCTGCGCCGCTTAGCTGAGCGCGGTGGCGAACCGCAAGGCGCGGCAGTCGTGGTGCTTGTGGACTGCCTCACCTTGTGGCTGTCCAATGCGCTTCTCCGGTATGCCGAAGGCTCACCGGAGGTAATCCCTGCCGTGACAGCAGCCATTGCGGATCTGGTAGCGGCTGTGGCCGCGTACCCTTATCCGCTTATCCTCGTCACGAACGAAGTGGGGGACGGGGTCGTGCCACCGTCCCCGCTTGGCCGGCTATTCCGTGATCTAGCCGGTCGACTCAATCAGCAGCTCGCAGCAGTCTGCTCGGATGTATTTCTGGTGACGGCAGGTATCCCAATTGAGCTAAAGCGCATTGCCTTTCAGCTTGATAGCTTAGATTTACGCAACTAATTTGTATCATTCAAACAAAGGAAGCGAAGAAACACATGCTTTTGTATACATGGCAAGAAATTATCGGGATTGTATTAGCTGCAATTATCGTCGATCTGTTGGTCGGTGACCCGAAGTGGCCGACGCATCCTGTCATCTGGATGGGGCGGTGGATCACATGGCTAGAGAAAAAACTGCTGCCACCCCAAGTTACTTTTAAGCCCCGAGCCCAACTGCTGCGGGGCCTTGTGTTAACTGGGCTAACCCTATTATTCGTTACCAGCTTGATGTATGGCATCTGGTTTCTGGCGGATTACCTTCATGAATGGTTGGGGTATGTGGTGAGTGTTTGGTTCATCTCGACCACGATCGCTGTCAAAGGGCTCAAAGACGCAGCCTACCTCGTGCTGCGTCCATTAAGGGATGGGAATTTAGCAGATGCTCGTAAATATACAGGTTACATAGTAGGTAGAGATACAGGAGATTTGCCTGAAAGTGAACTATCTCGCGCTGTCGTTGAGACGGTCGCAGAAAATACGGTGGATGCGGTATTTTCTCCGATCATCTATGCCTTACTTGGTGGCGCTCCGCTAGCGATGCTGTATCGGGTATCCAATACGATGGATTCTATGGTTGGCTATCGCAATGCAAAGTATCTGTATTTCGGACGAGCTTCAGCACGTTGGGACGATGTTATGAATTGGGTTCCAGCACGTATAACAGGCGGATTATTAGCTCTGACAGCACTTCTTATGCCGAGATGTTCTTTTGTACGATCACTCAAAGCGATTTTTAAATTTGCAAGCAAGCATCCAAGTCCGAACAGTGGCATTCCAGAGTCTGCAGTAGCAGGTGCGCTGGGCATTGAACTTGGTGGATTGAACATTTATGGCGGCATTGCACAGGAGCGAGCTCGAATGGGTTGGCCCCTGCGCGAACTAAATTTAACAGACATTCAGTTAGCTGTGCAGATGATGTATGGTGCGACTTTCCTTACGATAGGAGGCTTAATATGCGCATGGGTGCTTCATTAAAAGGTTGGCTGCATGGGGTTATTGCTGCCTTTCAATTTTTGTCACGGCTGCCTTTACCCATTACAATTCCATACAACAATGATGTATTTCGTCGCAGTGTTCCTTTTTATCCCTTGGTAGGAGTCATCGTGGCGTTCATCCTTACTTTATGCAGCATTGTGCTTAGAGACGTACTGCCGCTCCTTCCTTTTGTCATCATTATTCTTGTGATCTGGACGGTCCTTACAGGGGGTCTGCATTTGGATGGATTGATGGACACAGCAGACGGCATTCTAAGCCATAGACCTCGGGAGCAGATGCTGGAAATTATGAAAGACAGCCGAGTTGGTGCAATGGGAGTCATCGTATGTGTGCTTCATTTAATGATGAAAGCTGCGCTATTGGCAACACTGCTTCCATTAGGTTGGGAGATCACCTGTGCTGCACTTGTACTAAGCTTATGTTGGAGCCGCTGTTTCATGGCGATAGCGATGAAAGGGTGGCCTTATGCTCGAAAAGAATCCGGGCTTGGGAGTTATTTTCAAGGAACACCCATCTTGTATGTATGGCTTACGATTGGACTTGCAATCTGTTTAAGTGCGGGGTTGTTATGTATCATGGGCAACACGTTCATGAACGATGGTTGGTATCCATTCCTTGTCATTCCGGCTTCAATTCTTATTGTCGGGTGGGCCATTGCGGCATATTTGAACCATAAGCTTGGTGGACTCACGGGCGATACATACGGAGCCTTGATCGAATTACTGGAAGTGGCAGGGCTTTTTACAGCTATAATCGTTTTTCAATACTAGACAGGAGGACATGAGATGCTAGAGCGATATGGGCATGGTGGAGATCTACGTACCGCAGCAGAGTCGTTTGGATTGGGTAAGGAGCAGTTTCTCGATTTTTCAGCAAATATGAATCCACTTGGTCCTCCAGCTTGTGTGGGTGACATTGTTCGCGACAAATGGATGGACGTTATTCGTTATCCAGATCCCGTGTGTAGGGAGCTTGTTCGGACGATTTCTCAACATTATGACATTCCGGAGGCGAGCATTCTAATTGGGAACGGAGCAGCGGAACTGATTGATCTACTAGTTCGTGTGCTGAAGCCCAATGTTATAGGTATTGCTCGTCCATCGTTTAGTGAATATGAAGAAGCTGCTGAGAAAGCAGGCAGCCAGATTGTGGACATACCGCTTCGTGAGCGTGATGGGTTTGTGCTGCAGCAAGCAGATGTGGAGGCTGCGATTCAGCAGACGGATGCTCTATTTATAGCACATCCGAATAATCCAACGGGGAGACTTGTGCCAAGTGATGTGATTGATACGATTACGACGGCGTGTCATCCGCTTATTCTGGACGAGGCATTTGTGGATTTTTTGCCTAATGAAAAGGAAATAAGTCGTATCCGTCAGGCAGCTATCAATCGGAATGTATTCGTCATTCGATCCATGACTAAATTTTATTCGATACCCGGTATCCGACTCGGTTTTCTTGTTGCGCATCCCGACCACATTCATACAATAAAGCAGCATAAAATCCCGTGGAGTGTAAACTTTCTAGCGCAAGAAATTGGGACAGCCGTGCTGCAAGATACGGATTTTGCAGATCGTACTCACAAGTGGTTGCAGGAAGAAAGGCAGTGGCTCACCCAGTCACTAACAGGTTTGGGACTTCAAGTTGTACCGAGTGATACGAATTTTATTTTGTTTGCCTTTAAGCAATCGGAAGAAATGAATGTGAAAATAGCTCAGAACAGACTAGGTCAGCTAGGTATTCTCGTACGAGATGCTTCCCTTTTCTCTGGGTTGGATAATCGCTATTGTCGTGTTGCAATTCGTTTGCGGGAGGACAATGAAAGATTGATTGCAGGGCTTACGCAAATCATGAAGGAGGGGCACCATTCATGAGCAGTAAAGATTGCACGGATCAATCAAGTCATGATCATAGCAACGAGCAAAATGGCCAAACCCTCATGGTATTGGGTACCGCATCTGATGTAGGGAAAAGTATTGTGACAGCAGCGTTATGCCGTATTTTTGCCCAAGATGGATGGCGGACGGCTCCTTTTAAATCGCAAAACATGTCCAATAATTCTTACGTAACACCAGATGGCAAAGAAATTGGCAGAGCACAGGGCGTGCAGGCAGATGCTTGCCGCATTGCAGCAACGACCGATATGAATCCAATCCTGCTTAAACCGAAAGGCGATATGACTTCCCAAGTTGTTGTTCATGGGGTTCCTTATGCAGATTTAGAAGCGCGTGCGTATCGAGAATCGTATTTGCCGACTGCTGAAAAAATTGTGAAGGATGCACTCAATCGGTTACGTAAGAACTATGAGGTCGTTGTGATGGAAGGGGCGGGCAGTCCTGCTGAGATTAACTTGAAGTCTCGTGACATCGTTAACATGAATGCAGCCAAATGGGGTGATGCTCCTGTCGTGCTCGTTGCTGATATTGATCGTGGAGGGGTATTTGCGTCGATTGTAGGGACGATGGAGATCTTGGAGCCAGAGGAACGCGCACGTGTTGGTGGTTTTATTATTAATAAGTTCCGTGGGGATGTTTCTTTGCTGCAGCCGGGCTTGGATTGGTTGGAAGAACGTACGGGCAAGCCTGTGTTAGGTGTGATTCCTTACTTGCCGATGCTCGGTATTGAGGATGAAGATTCGGCGTCACTAGATTCAAAGCGTCAAGTGATAAAGAAATCTTCATCAACTACAGTTGATAACGAAAGTGAACGACTAGATATTGCCATTATTCGTTTCCCACGTATTTCGAATTTTACAGATATGGACCCTTTATTTGAGGAAAAAGATTTGGAAGTGCGCTATATGACGCACGTTAGCGAATGGGGCAATCCAGACGCAGTTATTTTGCCAGGAAGTAAAAATACGTCGGAAGATTTGATCTATCTGCGAGAAACGGGGCTAGCAGAACGGATTGTTCAGTATGCGGAGAAAGAGTCTGGATTCGTTGTAGGGATTTGCGGTGGTTACCAAATGCTAGGGAACAGGCTGCTAGATCCGAAACAAGTGGAGTCTATGCATACTGAGCTCGCAGGTCTTGGAATCTTACCAGTAATAACAACTTTCGCAGGGGAGAAGCGTACTGTCCGTGTGAGTGGAGAAACAAAATTATTTGCAGCCAGCTCGGCCCTATCTCCTTCAGCAACCTCGGTGCTAACCCCAATCGTTGGTTATGAGATTCATATGGGGCGTACGGATTATGAACAAGCTGTGGATCGACCTTTTGCAATAAGTGCGGAGGTTCAAGATGGCGCCGCCTTACACGATGGTCGAATTTTCGGGACCTATATTCATGGCATTCTGCATAATGATGATTTTAGACGCAATTGGATCAATACGATTCGTGCCAGCAAAGGCTTAAAGCCACTCGAAGCGAATTTGCGTTTTCAAGAGAATCGTGAAGCGGCATTTGATCGGCTTGCTGACCATGTTAGAAAACATTTGGACCTCACTCGAATTTATGAGATGATGGGCTTAAAATCAATCATGTGAAACGGAGGAGAAGGCATGAGGATTTATACACGTACAGGGGATAAAGGGACAACAGGTGTGATTGGGGGACGTGTCAATAAAGACGACATTCGCGTTGAGGCGTATGGTACGGTGGACGAGTTGAACTGTTTTGTCGGTGTAGCGATGGGATTACTAGATCAGACGAAATACGCAGATTTGTTAGCCGATTTATTACAGATTCAACATGAACTATTCGATTGCGGTTCAGACCTTGCCCTTCTAAAAGCGGAGTTAAGACCCTATAAAGTGACGGCAGCCATGGTTGATGCTCTTGAGCCTTGGATTGATAAATACGACTCAGAGACACCCGATATTAAACGGTTTATTTTGCCGGGGGGAAGTCAGGCGTCCTCAGCTCTTCATGTATGCCGAACCGTATGCCGTAGAGCAGAGCGCCGTGTTGTAACACTTGCTGGATCACAGGAAATTAATCACGAAGTATTACGTTATTTAAACCGACTTTCTGATCTGTTCTTCACGATTGCTCGTACTGCGAATTTCCGTGAAGGCCAAAGTGATGTAGAATATATTCGATCTGCCGAGGTGTTTCGTTCAAAGCCATGAGTTATTATAAACCACTGCAATATGTTGTGCCGTCAGAAGAAGAAGGATTTTTATTAAAGACGATTTTACAAAAAAGATTAGGGGTATCCCGCAAGCTGTTATCCCGCGTCAAGCTGACTGAGCAAGGCATTATGGTCAATGGAGAGCGTAAATATATTTCTGTTAAGGTTTCGGAAGGCGACCTGATCGAAGTTCGAATGGAGCTGGAAGAGTCGGAAGACATCATGCCGCAGGAAATGCCTTTGGATATTATTTATGAAGATGATGAGCTTTTGATCCTAGCTAAAAAAGCGGGCATGATCGTGCATCCGACACATGGTCATTACGTGAATACGATTGCGAACGGGGTCGTCCACTACTGGAAGCAAAAAGGGGAGACTGTGCGTTTTCGTCCCATTCATCGATTGGATCAAGAAACCTCAGGGGTGTTAGCGATTGCCAAAAATGCGTTCGTTCATCAGCAAATTTCGGAGCAGATGATCGTCCATGAGGTAAAGAAGGAGTATCTGGCTCTTGTTCATGGTGTGGTCGAGGGTGATAATGGAACGATTGATGCGCCGATTGACCGTGATCCTGAGCAGCCCCACGTTCGAATAGTCATCGAATCGGGTTACCGAGCTGTGACACATTATACGGTGGAAGAACGTTATGCGGATATGACGCTTGTTCGGCTTCGTCTAGAGACAGGCCGAACGCATCAAATTCGTGTTCATATGAAATATCTTGGACATCCACTGCTTGGTGATAAAATGTACGGACCTGAGGCAGAGGCACTGTCCACGGATAGTGGACAAGCTGCGTCCGACCAATCGCTCATTGACCGTCAGGCGTTGCATGCAGCCAAGCTTGGTTTTGTACATCCAAGAACGAAAGAATGGATTCAGTTTGAGGCTCCTCTGCCAGAAGATATGTCACAAGCAATTGAACAAGTAAAGGAGCAATTATAGATGAAACTTACCGTTTATGAATATAGCAAATGCGGAACGTGCCGCAATGCACTGAAATGGTTGAAGGCACATGGTCACGAGGTGACAGCTGTACCGATTTTTGAGCAGCCTCCGACGGTGGACGAGCTGCGCAATTTGATTTCCTTGAGCGGGCTGGACATGAAGAAGTTTTTCAATACATCGGGTGAAGTTTATAAGGAAATGGGATTGAAAGATAAATTGCCGACAATGACAGAAGATGAGAAATTGGCGCTGCTTGCTTCTAACGGCAGATTGATCAAGCGTCCGATTGTAACAGATGGAACCAAGGTTACGGTTGGATTTAAAGAAGTTGATTATGAAACGGTATGGGGTTAAATGACGTAATAGGTATGGGAGTTGAATGGGAATGAGTGGAAGGCCGGGAGGTCCAGGTTTGGAAACAAATCAAGAGAAGAAAAGTGGGAAGAATCCATTCTTTTTTCTCGTTGCGATTGGCGGTTTTATTCTAGCTAAAGGTAAAGTCGTACTCGCGTTATTGAAGTATGGTAAATTCGGCAGTGCGCTTTTGAGTATGGGGTTATATATCGGTGTTTATGCGTACATTTTCCCGTTCTATTTTGCCGTTGGACTTGCAGCTATGTTATTGATTCATGAATTGGGGCATGTCTTTGCTGCTAAACGTAAAGGAATGCCAGTGTCAGGTATGTTTTTCATCCCGTTCATTGGTGCAATGGTAAGGATGAAGCGTAACCCAAGAGATGCGGTTACAGAGGCCTATATTGCATTTGGTGGGCCTCTTATCGGTACGATTGGAGCACTGATTGCATTTGGACTTGGAATATGGCAGGATCATCGCGGGTTTTACTCGATTGCTTATATCGGTTTTCTACTTAATTTGATAAATTTGCTGCCGCTTCAAATGCTAGATGGCGGTAAAATATCTGCAGCAGTAACAAGATGGTTATGGCCAATTGGACTTGTAGTTGCCATTCCGGTCATTCTTTATTTACAGAGCATTTTGTTCGGTATTCTTTGGCTATTTGCAGCTTGGGACTTGTATAAGAAATACAAAGAAATTCGTTACAAAGAGAGCTTGCAGGATAAACAGCATGAAGCTTCAGCCGTATTTTTGATTCCAGAACAATATTTTGACGCTAACGGTTACTTTATTCCAGGTGAAGCGCATCGTAAAGAGCTTGATTTTACAACCTATACCGTATTAACTGGTGAAAATGCTGGCACTCAAATTGTGACGGTAGAGTGGGAAGGTATCGGATTTAAAGAAAATATTGAACTGCAAATTTCATCTGTTATCCATCATGTGTATGCGTCTCATTTCACTCGTGTCCAAGATGCAGATGGCGAGTATGTCGTTAGGGTTGTTGTTACCGTTGCGCTAAGTGCCCATATGAATGATCGATACTACGAAGTGCCGAGTTCCACACGTTGGAAGTACGGAATAGCCTATATTGGACTTGCTGCATTTCTCGGTGTTATGATGACTTATGTCCATCAATTAACGGGAAAAATATAGAACATAGATAGACTGCTTACGTTTATATCAGATTCGTCTGAATGAACGAGGCAGTCTTTTTTTATACAAAAATAGCTAAATACTAGGGGCGGTATGTTTTAAGAATCACATTTTTGTTCAGAATGAGAGTATATAGGTATTTTGGAATACAAGAAGGAGGCAAGAGCAATGGATTCTATTTCTTCTTTATCGGATTTATGGACAAGGGGGCGGGCTAGCAATTATGTGGAGATTCCAGGTGTGCTAGGGCGTACGTTTGGACAAGAAACACTGACAGCGACACTGCCGATGAGCAAGCTATTTTCGATATATGAGGTGGATCTTGAGGTGCAGCGTTCCATTAACCCTCGTAACCTTTCGAAGCTCATTGATTATATTGAATTGTATTTGCAGGATAATCAACCCATTTATTTCCCGGGGATTATTTTCTCGGCACGTGGAGCGGGTCACTTTGATGAGGAGTCGCAGACATATCGCTTGCAGCCAATTGAGAAGTTGTATGTAGTGGATGGTCAGCATCGTCTTGCAGCATTTCGTAGGGTGATGGAAAGCTTGCAGAGCCAGATGGCAAGAGCCAAGGATCGCCGTGAATATGAAAAAATGGAAGAGATTTCGCAGAAACTTGGACGATTATACGCATTTCCGGCATCCGTTATGGTATACATGGACATTAATGCGAAGCAGGAGCGTCAGTTGTTCTCTGATATTAATAAATTACCTCGCAAAATTGGTGGAAACCTTGCGGTACTGCGTGACCAACGTCGTTATTACCATGTGATGGCAACAGAGCTGGTACAGAAGCAAGCATTGACGGAGCGAATTCCGGTAGATATTTTTTCCGAACGGGGTAAAGGACCAGAATTTTTATTTACGTACCATTTGTTAATTGAGATTGTGATTGGACTATTCGAGGGACGGATGAAATCGAGCGCAAGGCAAAATGGGTATCGATATGAAGAAAAGACGATGGAAGACCATCATGCGTTAGCTACGGAATATTTTCAAAACATGCTGAAGTATTTGCCTGAGCCTGTCAAAGGCTCGCTGCCATGGTCGGAAAATATTCAAATTGCGATCGCGTTATTTATCCATCAGGAAGCGACAAAAACAGGGAAATTTAATCGCTATGCGATGAATTATGCCATGCGGATATTACCTCATATCGACTGGGATAGCATTTACCAAGGTGAGGAGAAAGATCGTTTGCCAAGACGTTCGAGGATCACGAAGGCGTATCAGCATCTAACAAGATTTTATCAGGATCAGCATATGTTCCTAATTCAAGATGGGGAGGATGTTGGCTAATGAACGGACTTCGTTTGCAAATGACGATTTATCCTTTTTGTGAAAAATTTGGTTTAACGACTGTTGCTTTAAAAGTACGCGATTTGCTTGATTATACGACAATCGATCCGATGGTACAGCGTAAACTAAGTATGATGCAGCGTAGAAAAATTGCGAATTACTTGCAAGAGCGAGAACTGGATCAAGTGTTCTTCGGGCCAGTGACTTTGTCGCTGCGGGATGTGAGTTCTTTTGCAAGAGATGATGAAGATTTGGTTCTGCGTCAAGGCTCGAAACTCAGTATTCTGGATGGTCAGCATCGCATTCTTGCGCTTGGCTATGTTGGCGAGCAAATGACCAAGGAAGCACGGAGATATTCTAGACGAGTGGTGACGCTCAAGCTGCAAATGCGTAAAGATGGACATTCAGAAGAGATGGTTCGGGAAATCGAGCAGTTGGAAGGATCAATCGAAGAATTGGAAGCGCGTCGACTTGCTTTAATGGAGACCGAGCTTGCAGTTCAAATCTATATTGGACTGAATGAAGAAGAAGAGAAGCAGTTGTTCGGGGATATTAATTCTAAGGTACAACTTGTTTCTAAAGAGCTTGGTCATTCATTCGATTCAATCGATCCGCTTAATCTGGTCATCCAACAAATCGGCGATCACAATCCATTATTGAAAGAAGCAGGCATTGAGAAACGCAACTCATTGACAGCATTTAATCGTAATTTCACATGCTATTCTTGGATGTATTCCATTACGACGATGTTATTCTCGGGCAGAATGCAGCCGTCTTATGAGTTGATGCGCAATGTTCGTAAGGAACTGCCTTTTTATGTGGAAGTTCTGCACGGATTCTTTAACACTTTATTGCCATTAATGCCTGAACAGCCGGGATTGTCGCAATACATCTCTGCTTCTCGCGTGATGCAGGAGAGTATCGCCTTGTATGCCAATCAATTCTTGTTTAAAAATGGGGAGTTCAATCCGGATTGGCTAAGCTGTCTACGAATTTTGGATGGATTCGACTGGTCGCATCAGAATGAGGAGCTACTCTACATTTTTGGTGCCCAGGATAACGGTAAAATGAATTTAATTCATGAGAAATCGTTGCGTAAACATAGTAAGTTAGTTAAATTCCTGCTTGAAGGTGTCGATACCGCAGGCGGTGATCTAGCTTCGATGGCATAGATTTTTATAAATTGCTTGTAAAGGAAGTATACTTAGGGTGTACTTCCTTTTTTGCATTTTTTGAAGATGATGAGCTTTTCACTGTACATAGGGCTTCGGATGTTGTATATTTCATGGAGCATTGGAGTTGATGATATGAGTAAAGGTAAGGGAACTGGAAGAGGTACGGACAAGAAGGGTTGGAACCGCTGGCAAGCTAGTGCCAATAAAGCGAAGAGCGCTCCAAAGCCTTATAAAAGTAAAGGTATTAAGAAGAATAATGACGCTAAGAAAACGAATAGTTAATCTTCATTTGGAGAAAAGAGCCTGCATAAATCCCTGACAGAAGTGTCGGGGATTTATTTTTAGATGGAAACTGTATCGAACAAACAGCTTTTGGCAGAAGACGAAAGCTTTGGTATATTAGGAAGTAGGAAAAGTACTGGAAATGAATGAGAAAAGGGGAAGCAACGAATGGCTAAATCCGTGAAACAACAACGGAAAATGCAAAATACGAAGCAAACTCAGCTCCAGAAGCAACCTAAGATCAGCACACTGCTCTGGCTATTACTCCTCTTCGGACTTGTGATCCGCTTGATCTTAGCACCGATTTGGAAAGGGTACGAACCTGATGTGCAGACCTTCATGGCATGGGCAAACATGGCATACACAGGGGGATTGCCACATCTATATGAGACGCAAGCCTTTTTGGATTATCCACCGGGTTATATGTATGTCTTGTATACGTTAGCTGCTATTCGTGATTTATTCGGACTCGCTTGGGACAGTTCGGCAACACTGATCTTGTTCAAACTGCCGGCTATGTTAGCTGATCTGGTGACTTCATACGTTCTCTATCGATTAGCACGAAAATATGTGTCAGAGAATGTCTCACTTGGCATAGCCGCCTTATATGCCCTTAATCCGATGGTACTTGTGAACTCCGCCGTATGGGGGCAAGTGGATTCGATCTTTATGCTAGTCATCGCTGTATTCTTATATATCTTGCAAAAAGGGAGATTATCTCTTGCAGCCGTCATACTTGGACTTGCGATATTATTAAAACCTCAAGGTCTTTTGTTCGGTCCGTTCTTACTCGTCGCAGTCATTCGAACTCGCAGCTGGGTGACTTTTTTCAAAAGTGTACTTAGCGGCGCTGCGCTTGTTGTTGCACTCTTGCTTCCGTTTATGTTGGGAAGTGGGGTTACATGGGTGTTCAAGCTATATTTCAATACGCTTGGTCAATATAACTATGCCTCGCTAAATGCATTTAATCTCATGACGCTATTAGGAGGAAACTTCGCAGCACTTGAAGGAGGTGGGTTCCCTTACCAAGCATGTGGAGCTTTGCTAATGATCGCAGCGCTCATTTATGGTATGTTTACATATTTTAAAAGCAGCGGTATCAAGGGTTCGGCCTTTTATTTCTCTTTTCTATTCTTAGCTGCTGTGTTCACATTTGGGATCAAGATGCATGAGCGCTACTTGTTCTACGCGTTGCTTCCGCTATTAATGACATGGATCTATGTTCGAGATCGACGTCTGTTGGGATTATTCGTGTGCTTCTCGTTTACACACTTTGTGAATGTTGCCTATGTTCTGAACCAGACGTGGAAAGGCATTAACTTTATCCCGCAATGGGACGTGCTTATGCTGTTTATTTCAGCGATGAATGTTGGACTAGTCATCTATGGCGTTATTCTTGGTGGAAAGCTATTTGGTGTTCATGAAGGGATTCGGTTATCTTTTCCTTCTGCAAAAGAAGTAGCTGCTGCATCAAGTCTGACAGGCCGTTTGTTCAAGAAAAAGGATTGGTATTTATCGCTTGGGCTTACGCTTGTTTACTCTGTATTTGCATTGTTTAACTTGGGTTCTCATCAAGCACCAGAAACGTTCTGGAAACCGCATGCCGCGGGCTCCTCACTCGTATTTGATCTAGGTCAACCTGCATCACTTCATCGTGTGCATACGTTCATTGGACCTGGTCATGGCGATTATGAGTATGCTTTTTCCAATGATGGTGTGCAGTGGAATGAACCTTTTGAGGTGAAATCGGATCATACGAAAGTGTTCGTCTGGAATGTGAAGGAGCTGTCTGTGCAAGCTCGTTATGTCAAGTTCACGGTAAAGCAGATTCAGTCGGGATTTGCGGTACATGAAATTGCTTTTTTTTGATGGGAATTCAGACAAGCCCCTCCCGATTCAAAGCATTGTAGGCAACGATTTATCTCCAGAGGATGAGGGTCAACCAGATTCGGTCATTGATGAACAAGATATTGTACCGTACTCACCAACTTACATGGATGGCACTTATTTTGATGAAATTTATCATGCGCGTACGGCGTATGAGCATTTACACAAAATCGAACCCTATGAGAATACACATCCGCCACTTGGTAAAGTATTCATCTCAGCAGGTATTGCCATCTTCGGGATGAATCCATTCGGTTGGCGTATTGTCGGAACATTGTTCGGGATTGCCATGATTCCAATCATGTATGCGTTTGGTAAAAGGTTGTTTGGTCGCTCCAGATATGGCTTCATTGCAGCCTTCTTATTCGCTTTTGATTTTATGCATTTTGCCCAAACACGGATAGCAACGATTGATGTGTATGGCGTCTTTTTCATCATCTTGATGTTCTATTTCATGTATCGGTACATGCAAATGAATTTTTATCGGGATAAGTTGTGGAAGACACTGATTCCTCTTGGTCTTGCAGGGCTATTCTTCGGTATTGGCGCGGCTTCTAAGTGGATCGTCATTTACGGCGGTATAGGACTTGCGTTCCTTTTACTTTTTGTACTCATTGAACGTTATATGGAGCATCGTAGAGCGAAGCTTAGACTTGCGAGTGAAGATGTATGGATTGCGGCAGAAGCGAACGAAGATCGCCTTACAGAAGAAGAGCGGGCAGACCTAGAACAAGCTGCACGATCTTACTGGCGGCCAACGCTAATAACACTCGGATGGTGTGTCATTTGGTTCGTGATTGTTCCAGCACTTATTTATCTAGCTTCTTATATTCCGTTCATGATGGTTCCTGGAGAAGGACATGGACTGAAAGATGTAATTTCCTACCAGAAACATATGTATGACTATCACAGTAAGCTCGTGGCGACACATCCATTCGGTTCGCCTTGGTACGAATGGCCGTTTATGGTGATGCCAATTTGGTACTACGCAGGACATTTCCTACCAGAAGGCAAGCTATCATCGATCATTTCATTCGGTAATCCAGTCGTATGGTGGGGCGGATTTATTGCTTTGGTTGCAACAGCTTACTTTGCGATTAAACAGAGAAGTAAGAAGCTTGCCTTCCTGCTTGTCTGCTTCGGTGCACAATACTTGCCATGGGTTGGAGTACCACGCTTAACGTTTATCTACCATTATTTTGCTACGATTCCGTTCTTAACGCTCATGTTGACCTACTTTATCGGACGATGGACAGAACAAAGTAAACAGCGTCGCTGGCTGGCTTATGGTATTCTTGCACTTGCATTTATCTTGTTCCTAATGTTCTATCCGATTTTGTCTGGACTTGTTATTGATAAGAGCTATTCGAGTACTTGGCTGCGCTGGCTGCCGACTTGGAATTTCTTCTAAAGATGTTCAACTTGAAAAGGTGAGTTACGCTTCATTGCGGACTCACCTTTTTATGCTATGCCTGCTTTTAAAAAGGGAATTTTTGGATTAAAATAGAAAGTGATAAATGAAAACGTTTCCAATTTGATCATTGGAGGAATATTGATGGGAAAAAGATTTCAAAATTCAACCGTCATGTATGCGCTTGGCATGTTCGCTATGATGATTCCAAGTCAGGCGTTTAGCACGTTTTATGTTTATTTTTATACCGATGTGATGGGGCTCAGCCTCGTATTTGCAACGATCGCGCGCATGGTGTATACCATTTGGGATGCGGTTAATCAACCGCTTGCAGGATACTTCTCGGATCGCACGCGAACCAAATACGGCCGGCGTAAGCCATGGCTAATTGGTGCGGTCCCGCTATTGATGCTCTCGTTCATTATGGTGTTCTCGGTACCGGGTGGGATGTCGAATACAGGCATGTTCGCATGGTTTCTAGTTGCTATAGTATTGTTCGAAGCGATCGCGACGATCATCTGGGTCAATTACGGAGCGCTTCTTCCTGAACTGTATCAGGGTGATCGCATTCGTGCAAAGGCGTCAGCCGTTCAAAATGGATTCCAGATTGTTGCGATACTAGTGGCTTCCATTTTGACCATGCCACTTGTGGAAAGTATCGGCTATAGTAATATGTCCGTCGTGTTTGCTGCTTTGTTCGCGATTTTTATGCTATGGTTCATCTCTTCAATCAAAGAAGATCCAGAAGCGATAAAGGAGCCCAAAATCAAGTTTGTGGAGGGCTTTAGCGAAACACTCAAAAACAAGGAGTTTTGGATTTTCAATATCTCCAACTCGTTCGCACAGACGGTTAATGGTTTGCTCAGCGCGACAATCCCATTTTGGGGCAAATACGTGCTCGGTATCTCGGAAGGTGAAATAACATATTTGCTAGCGGCAGTATTCGTGTCGGTCATCCCGTTTGTATTCGTATGGTATTGGATTATTAAAAAGCTCGGTGGGTACAGAAGCTGGCGTCTGGCTATCGTTGTCTATGCGATTTCTGTTATTCCGCTCTGGTTTAGTTCGGATCTGATTACCGGAATCGTCGCAGGAATTTGCGTTGGCTTTGGTCTTGCTGGGTTTCTGGTGACGCCGCCTGTTTTAACCGGAACAATCATCGATCAGGACACGGAAAAGACCGGAAAGCGCCGAGAGGGCATTTACGTCGCCGTTGGCGGTTTTATTACACGTTCCAGTGGGCTAATCTCTGTGTTGGCCTTTTGGATTGTCGGTATGATTTTCGGTTATGTAAGCGGCGAGCAACCAGGCCCGAACCCAGAAGCGACTTTCCGCTATTTGATCAGCGCTGTGCCGTTCATTTTACTGGTAGTGGCGATCATCATCTCGTTGTTCTTGAAAGACTTTACGAAGATTAGCCGCATTGCTGCATCCCAAGACACATCTTTGAACGCTGACAAATGATGAGAAGGCAGATTACTTGGAATTTCTTCTAAGGTAGTCTGCCGCTTGCTTATGATATAATAGGGTCAGGTTAACGAAGGAGAGATCGATTTTGACTGATAATAAACAATCCGTGCTGCTAGTTGACGGCATGGCGCTGCTGTTTCGTGCGTTCTATGCGAATTCCTATGGCGGCTTTATTCGTAAGACAAGCACAGGATTACCGACGAATGCGGTATACGGTTTTATTCGCTATTTTATGGATGCGATTAATCAATTCAATCCGACACACGTCGTGTGTTGTTGGGATATGGGAAGCAGCACGTTTCGTACAGAGAAATTTGATGGTTATAAAGCGAATCGTCCGAGCGCCCCTGAAGAGTTAATTCCGCAGTTCGATCTTGTAAAAGAAGTCGTAGATGCTTTTGGTATTCCCAATGTCGGCGTACATGGTTTTGAAGCAGACGACTGTATCGGCACACTCGCAGGTCGATATGGAGAACATACACAAGTACGTATTTTGACAGGTGATCATGATATGCTCCAGCTTGTGAACGATAACGTACATGTCATCATTATGAAAAAAGGTCAAGGCAACTACGCGGTGTACACACCGGAGTTCCTCTTAGAAGATAAAGGACTTACACCTCTGCAAGTCATTGATATGAAAGGCTTAATGGGGGATACGAGTGACAATTATCCTGGGGTTAAAGGCATCGGGGAGAAAACGGCACTCAAACTCATTCAGGAGTATGCGACTATTGAAGGTTTACTTGAGAATATTCACCTTCTTCCAAAAGGAGTTCGCGGTAAGATTGAAGCTGAACTGGATATGCTTCATTTATGTCGTGACTTAGCTCGAATTCGCTGTGACGTTCCGCTTGAATGTGAACTGGATAGTTGTGAATGGGCGGTTGATACCACACGTGTACACAGTAAATTTGAGGAATTAGAATTTGGTGGTCTTGTCAAGATTTTCGGTGAGGCAGTTAATGGATAAGGGTTTGAAAAGTCAAAACTCATTAATCAAAAGAAAAGACGCCGCCCATTTTATGGGAAGAGCGTCTTTTTTTGTCTCTGAATTACTTTATTTTCAGGAAGTGGGATTAGCTCATTGCTTTTTTAAATGTAGACGCCAGGTCATTCCAACTCACGAGCTCCATCTTCTCCGGAAAAACCGGGCTTAGTCCGCAAACTGACAGGGCATAGCCAGGATCAAGATGATATTGGCAAAAGGACCAACGGGTGTCTTGGCGGCCTGACAGATACATTTCAACCTTATGGTCATGGATCTGAAAAGAAAAAGAATCCAGCGGGATAGAGATTCCTTTTCCCTCAGCTTTTATGTAACTTTCCTTAAGCGTCCACAACTTATAAAAAAACGGTGTTTGATTCTCATCCTTTTGGTTTCGGAGCATGATTACCTCGGAAGCTGTGAAGAAGCGATCTGCAATGGATAATTCGATGGGAGCAATGGCCTCGATATCGATCCCGACAACCTTTGTATCGAATGCTGCAACGACCCAGTCACCTGAATGAGAGATATTGTAATGATAAGATGGGTAATGAGCCAGCTGGGGTTTTCCAAAATCGTTTACGGTCCGAATCAGTTCAGTAGGTGCCAAGTTCCAACGTTCCATCGCATAGCTGCGAAAAAGAAGCTCGCCGCAAAGTGTCCGCAGCTGATCTTCGGGTTTATAAAATTTGCGGATTTTGACTTGTACATCAGGCTCCATGAAAGAGATAAGAGCTTCCCAATCTCTCTTGTTTGGATAAGTGGAGTGAAGATTCACTGCTAGAATATTCATGTTAAATCAGCTCCTGCTGCTTGTCTTTTGAAAGCTCGCTTAAAGACATCCAAAATTCTCCTTTCTTATTTTCCTTTATATCATAACTCATGGTTCAGCCCGCCTGCTACACCTGATCGTGCAACAATTGATAATCGAAGTTTATATAGAGGGGAAAACAGACTTTGTGAACCGTGCCACTTCGTTCATCCTCTCAACCAACCTTTCTTTCATTTTGATATAATAAAATATAGTAGAACATACAAATCAGTTGAAACTGATAGCAAGAATGGCCGCTTATTTCAATCGTTTTTTAACGGGCGTGGATATCCATCCTAACGTAAAGATTGGCGAAGGCTGCTTTATTGATCTTGGCATGGGAGTAGTCTTTGCCATAGGAAAGAGAGAAAGAGAGAGAAAAACGGAGCGTCACCTTATCTGTCTAACTCTATAACATTCTGGGAGGATGTCACGTTGATAATTGATTTAATTGTCGCGAATTTAGTAATACCTGGCTTGCTGTCGTTGTGGATCTGGAAATCGCAAGGATCGAGTTTGGTTGGGACCGTAACTTGTCTGTTGACTACTATGTCTTATTTCGTATTTTACTGGCTCGGGGATTCCTATAAAGCATTGACAATTTTCGGTTTAATGTGGATGCCATTTTTTATTTTCGCATCTTATCGATTAATTAAAAAAACATATGGAAGTCCTGTATTTCCAGACGAAATAGGCAAGATGGCGACTCTAACCATCATCATCGTGACCTCTTTTATATTTATTTATTTGAACGTGACTGCCTTACAATCCAGTTTTTACAAGAATCAGAAGGAAACGGATCACTTCATCTTTTACAGCTCGAAAGCGGATTATTCAGAGGTTGTAAAGCTTGCTGACAATTTTGAACAGCATTATGGGCGTATCATTGGCTTACTTAAAACAGAGCCAAAGACGAAGTCAAAAGTAACCGTTTTTTCAAATCAAATCAATCTGGTATATTCGTTGGGGCTATTTTCTAATTTTTGGTCATTAGGCGTATTTAGTGATGACGCACTATTTATCTTATCACCGAAAAACCGGTCTTCTATATTAAATTCAAGCATTCATGAATTTACACATGTCGTGCTGTCTCAAATTGACAGTAAACGACCTACGTGGCTGGAAGAAGGAGTTGCCAATTATTTGGGGAATACGGATCTTAATGCCAAAATAGTGCTCCCAATCTTGGTTTCTGCTGGTAAAATACCTAGCTTTGACGAGATAAATGGGCCAGCATTCGTGTATAGGAACGGGTATCCATATTCCTATACGATCGTGGAATTTTTGGTACTTAAATATGGATATGAGAAATTAAACGACTTCATTCGGCACCCAGAGGAATATAACCGAATATTTGGCGTCAGCAAATCAGAATTACACAGTCTTTGGGTTGATTATTTAAAAGCGAATTATAGCCACTAATCCTAGATTATGCATAGAACAGAATCGTTTCAGAGGCAAACTGCAATTCAAAATGGCTCGAAGGTCCCACTTAAGCTACACACATGAAGTAGTAACTTACTGACAAGACATATAAAACTACGACCGTTTCCTGGTATTCCACTGGGAGCGGTCGTTTGTTTTTTCTGAAAGCGATCTTGATTTCCTATTATGGTATAATGTGGATATGGGTGATGAAAACAAATCAAAAGGGATCTGGTGCTAATCATGGAAAATAAGCAGATTCATTTTCAAATTACTAAAATTAATGGGATGGTTTTTATTCTTGGTCCAACTCCTCCTATGGAAAAAGGTGAGGAAGAGGAAGATCCTGAGCTTCAATTAAATCAAACGCTTGATCACCTTATTCATGCTTTTAAAGAGGCAGGCGTGGAAGCTAGAAACATTCGAAATTTGAATATTTTTCATAAAAGCGAGCATTGTGAAGCATATAAAGAAATTATTGAAAATTATTTTAATTCAAGAAACACAACGCTTCATATAGTTGCTACTACTATGGAACCATTGATTCAGATCGATGGTGTCGCTTTAGCGAATAAGAAAGAATGGCAGTTTATTAAAGAACATAAATTCTGGCTAAAGACTGCTATTTTTAGTTTGATAGGGATATCAATTCCTATTTTAATCGGGTTTTTATTTCTTTATTTTTCACTTAAGTATGAATGAAAGCTACTATGCATGACCTCATCTCCCTGTATAACGCTCTCATTCACATTTTACGGTGCAATCCACAGCTAAGGTTGTTATACTCAAATGAGTAGTCAACCCAAATATGGATGGATGGAGTTAGCATAATGGATGTTCGACAACTTCAATATTTTGTGGAAGTAGCCAAACAGAAGAACTTTACCAAAGCATCACAAACCTTACTTGTCTCTCAACCTTCAATTAGCAAAATGATTAAGAGCTTGGAAGAACAGCTTGGTGTTCAATTGTTGGATCGGGCGGAGCGGGAAGTTGAGCTGACGGATGCAGGCGCACTCGTGTATGAACAAGCGGTTCGTATCATTCAATCCATGAGTGATTTATCCACCTCTGTGAATGAACTCGTCCATGTGAATCGAGGCAAAGTGAAGATGGGACTGCTGCCGACAGTGGGCGCATTGTTGTTTCCTAGGATCATGGCGAATTTTAAAAAAGAATTCCCTCGCATTGACATTCAAATGGAGGAATACAGCGCCAAGCATGTGGAAGCCCAAGTAGCAAAAGGTACAATAGACTTCGGTGTCACTGTGCTGCCAGTAGATTCGCACTTATTTGAAACCGTTTTCTTGCATGCAGAAGAACTTGTCGTCATTGTGAACAGCGAGCATCGGCTTGCCAAACATGAATCCATTTCATTAGTTGAATGTCAAGATGAATCGTTTATTTTATTTTCCGAAGAATTTGCACTTCATGATGTGGCCATGCAAGCCTGTCGACAGGCAGGATTCGAGCCTAAAGTCGCTTATATGACCTCGATGTGGGACTTAGTATGCGAGATGGTAGCCACCCAATTTGGGATTTCACTCGTTCCTAAATCGATGGCCGCACGGCTCAACAATCACCGGGTGCATTCGATTCCTATTTCGACACCTCATATCGCTTGGGATTGGGCGCTTATTTATCGCAAAGATCGCTATCAGTCTTATGCAGCGCGAGCATTTATTTCCTATATCCAAGCCAATTTACCTATTGTCCGATAGCTATAACTTAATGGAATAGTTTCAATGCGTTTTGTATATTTTACCAATTTATGTTAAGCCCCTTACAATAAGGATGTAATCATTCTTAGAGTTGAGGGGTTTTATTGTTGTTCGGGGGCACACAAATGAAGGCGCAACCATATCGATATAATATCCCGCATTTTTTGACTAACGCAACATGCGCATAAGGAGGGATTGCTGTGAAATTTGCCAAGCGAATGGAGCAACTGAAAGGCTCAGACATTAGAGCCATTTTGAAAATGACGGAGCAATCCGGGATGATCTCGTTTGCAGGGGGAATGCCAGCGCCGGAGTTATTTCCAACACAGGAAATTCAAGAAGCTTCATCTCAGGTGTTGAGCCAATTTGGTAAAGAGGCCTTGCAGTACACCATCACGGAAGGTTATGGCCCATTAAGAGCACATATCACGAACCGCATGGCAACTAAATTCGCAAAGTCATGTACGGTCGATGACATTTTAATTACAACCGGGGCTCAGCAAGGGATCGAGCTGTCAGGAAAGCTTTTTCTAGATGAAGGTGATGTGGTGCTCTGTGAAAACCCGTCCTTTCTTGGAGCATTTCAAGCGCTTCGTGTCTACGAGCCGACATTTATGGAAGTAGAGACAGATGATCAAGGCATGATTTTGGAAGATCTGGTTCGTATTCTGGAGACGACAGATCGAGTAAAGATGATCTATGTGATTCCGGATTTTCAGAATCCGACAGGTCGTTCATGGTCGCTAGAACGTCGCCAAGCATTCATGCGTGTTGTGAGTCAATACGATATTGTCGTGATCGAGGATAATCCATATGGGGAACTGAAGTATGAGGGTGAAATGTTACCGTCACTTGCTTCGATGGATATGAAAGGGCAGGTTGTATTCTTAGGCTCTTTCTCCAAAATCTTCTGTCCCGGTTTTCGCATTGGGTGGCTGTACGCAGCGCCGGCGCTCATGGAGAAGTATGTGATGGCCAAACAAGCGGCAGATACGCATTCTTCAACGTATTGCCAGCGTGTCCTGCATACCTATATGGAATTGTATGATCTAGATGAAAATGTGAAACGAATTAAAGATGTCTATCGAGCAAGAAGAAATTTGATGTTCGAACTGATGAGCCTTGAGTTCCCGAAAGAAGCGAAGTTCACGTTACCTGGCGGGGGGTTGTTCATTTGGGTCGAGCTGCCGTTAGAGGTGAACACACGTGAACTGCTTGAGAAGAGTCTGGAACGCGGTATCGCGTTCGTACCCGGAGGATCTTTTTACCCGAATGGGGGTAGAGAGAATGCACTGCGCTTGAACTTCTCGAACATGTCGGAGGATAAGATTCGCGAAGGCATCCCGCGTTTAGCGGCTATTTTGAAAGAGATGTTAATTAGATGTTAATCGATAAGGAGAAGATGACAATGGAACAAACCAATACAGGATTTCTAACATCACTTGAGGTAGGCACAGTTGCATCTAAGGTAAAGGCAGAGGGTTTCTGCTTTTGTGGAAGTGATTTTTTTAAACAAGCTGATTTTTATTCCGAAAAAGATTGGAACGATTTTGCGGACAGCTTTAATCGTTTAGCAATTGATAAATATATGAAAGACAACGGCACATATCGTCTGCGCAGATTTGCGACACTTGAGTATTCAAGCGCGGATCGCTCATTGAACTATTTCCTTGACCGTCCTTACTATCAACCACAAGAAATTAATGCACTTAATGGTGGCATAGTTAGACATTTTGATCCAGCAGAAGAAACGCTTGTGGCAGGTAATCAATTCCTAAGAGGGCTCTTACAGTGGGCGTACAACACGCTTGAGCAACTAGAAGGACCGAGCGATTGGGAGACGACGATTCATCAAATTCGGGTGCTTGCAAGAACGAATGAACAGGGCGAGCCGACACCGGAAGGCGTTCATCGTGATGGTGTTACGTATATCATGATGATGGTCATCGCACGGGAAAATATCGTAGGCGGAGAAAGCACAATATACGATAATGCACGCAACCCGCTTATCGACGTGACGCTGCAGCCGTTAGATCTTATCTTTGCGGATGATCAAAACGTGATGCATGGGGTTAGTTCCATATTGCCAGATCAAGTCGATGGCTACCGTGATGTGTTCGTAGCTGCTTTTACGAAAAAAAACTAGTCGATTACGAAGTGAAAAAAGAAGTAGGCTGAGCACAAGCTGCTCAGCTTATCTTATTGTAGGGATAAGAAAGGGAGGATCAAATTCAAATGCAAATTCAAACAGCGCTGATCGGCAGAGGGAAGTTAGGAAGGGCACTTTTGGCTAAATTACTACAAGAATCTAGCAGCTTTGACTTGGTCTATGTACATGTGCCAGAGGATGACGATGGGATGGATTCAAGAGATGAGGATCGTACTGAGGAAGCTTTTTTCACTGATATTGATCATGATTCCCCCATTCATCTGGTGTTTTATGCGGGTTCGAATGCCGCGTTCCAATATGACGATAAGAATAGATACGGTTATATTCAACTGACACCAGAACGGTTAACAAGCGAAGACAACTATATTACGGTGCTTGATTCGGTATATATGGATCATCCACTGAAAAGCCTAGGTTCTCCCGCTGTTCAAGCAATTGGACCGTTAATAGCAGCTTTATCCGAGCATGTGTTCATTCAAGAAGCTGAGGTCGTTAGCGATATCCCAAGTTCGGCAGCTGATGCTTATTTCCGCGAACAACTAGACGAGTATATAACGAATACGGAACGTGCCCTTATTCATTATGGAGGGGCAGTTCAAGCGAAATCCATGGTATTCTTCAATCCTGATGAGGAAGCAGCGGTAAATCGATATATCGTGCATTTAAGAATAGAGGCTATAGAGGATACTGCTGCAATAACGAACCTTCTAGCAGCAAAAGCATCAGAGATGACTAACTATTTTCCAGGCTATCAATTAAAATATGCACCTGTTTACTCGAATTCAGTCCTCACGTTTGTTATAGAAGTTCAAGCTTGGAGTGAAGGATTGTCGCCCTCAGAGGGACACATTGACCTCATGGTTACAGCTGCCATTCGAGCAGGAGAACAACTTGTGGAGCAGCAGGAAAGGGGGCATTCAGATGACAAGTAAACGTAAGGTGGAAGTGTTCGATGCAACGCTGCGAGATGGTTGTCATCCGCTTTCCCATCAATATTCGGCAGATACGTTAGCAGTCATTGCATCGTACTTGGGACAAGCGAATATTCGTTATATGGAGGTATCTCATGGTGATGGTCTAGGTGGCTCCTCCTTGCATTTTGGCAAAGGTCGTCTAACAGATTCAGAAGCGATCCGTACGGTTCAAGCTGCTGCTCCGCAAGCTCGTGTAACGACGTTATTACTGCCGGGTGTAGGACGGATAGCGGATCTTGAAGAGGCAAAAGCAGCAGGCGCACATACCGTGCGTATCGCCACAGTTTCGCCCGAAGCAGAGCTGGCAAAGCGGTACATCCATGCAGCGAATTCCCTCCATTTAGAAGCATTCGGTTTTCTGATGCTTAGTTCGATGTTGTCGCCGGAACAACTGCTTGAGCAAGCTAAAAAATTGGAGTCATACGGTGCAAGTACGGTGTATATCGTTGATTCAGCGGGCGCAATGGCATTAGATGAAGTCCGATCCAAGGTTAGCTTGCTGCGTCAACATCTCTCCGTTCGCATTGGATTTCACGGTCATAACAATCTGGGTCTTAGTGTCGGGAATACATTAGTTGCGGTAGAAGAAGGTGCTGATATTGTGGATGGCTGTCTATCTGGATTCGGTGCTGGAGCAGGCAATGCGCCAACAGAAGTACTGGTTGCAGCTCTACATAAAATGGGCTATGAAACAGGTGTGCAGGAGCGCATTCTTCTGCAAGCTGCGGATTATATGCTGAATCATGTCATGCCAAAACCACAAATTTTGGAGCGGGGGGCACTATCCTTAGGAATGCTAGGTATTCGAGGTAGTTCTTTGTTTACCACATTACCTTTGCTTGCGAAATATGGTGTAAACGTACGCGATATGTTCACGGACCTAGTTGTGGAGGGACTAGATAGCACTGGAATTGAACAATCTGCAGATAAGAGACTTGAACTCCAATCGAGGCTTACAGACACTTCTAGCTCTACGGGTGAAGATGGGGTCAATTTCCACTAGAGTATGCCTACGCACTTGATCATCATTCCACTTCTTCAGAAATTCTTCAGGATATCTTTACAAAAAAATACACCTGTTCGGAATAAGATTTGTGTAAACTAAAAGGTGTAAAGATATTTTTGGAAGAAATGGAAGTGGTGCGGATGAAAGAATATTATGCGAATAAAGTACTTCCACTTGAAAAAAGATTGTTCTACTGGTGCAATCGGGCTATTCAGGCACCTTTGCTGGATCGAATATTTGAGGTACTCACCCATTTGGGTGGGGCGACCTTTACGATTACCTGTACATTAGGTATTGCGCTATTTGCGCCTAACAGCCTGAGTCGAATCGGTTGGCAGAGTCTCATCGCTCTTACTGTCAGTCATGTAATTGTGGCCCTGATCAAACGGAAATTTCGTAGACGCAGACCGTTTCTAGCTTTATCCGAAGTAAAGACAGGCAAGAAAATTCTGCTTGATGCATCATTTCCATCCGGTCATACGACAGCCATATTTTCTGTGATTACACCGTTCTTATTCTTATCTGCATGGCTTGCATGCTTGCTGCTCCCGATTGCATTCTTGGTTAGTTTCTCACGAATTTATCTAGGGCTGCATTACCCGACGGACTGTCTAGCCGGATGCGTGCTAGGTACATCGACAGCGATCTTCACATTTTTCTTCATTGCCGGATGACAAAAAAGAAAAGAAGGTGTGCAAGGAGCACCCCTTCTGTGGATCGAGTTTATTGAAAAATAATCTTAAATATCTGTAAAATGAACGGTGCCGATGACCTCACTGAGGAAACCATTCAGTTCCTGCGCTTCTTCTTCTGTAATTTTATACACATATTCCAAGTAACCTTCTTCGTTCAAGTCGTCTGGACCAATAATTGCACTTCGACCGGATTGTAGATCGATCACAATTTTTTTACCGAAAAAACGATTGGTTGAAACGAGGGCAAGATCAAAACGGCGCATACAGTTGCCGACAAAGCAGACAAAGCGGGTCGTTGTATCTTCTTTATGATCATATAAATAGTCGAGTTCGTTCATGTCTATCTCTTCCTCTCTTCTTGTGGCTATCGCTATTATAAGCGAGTAGAGAAGGTGTTGACAATGAATGAAACTGCATGGTATTATCTGGGTAATTGAAGGAAACGGGGAAGCACCTCATTTGCGTGTAAATCGCAGATGAGGTGTTTTTTGTTTCTTTTGATACTAAGATCTGAATGAGAGAGGTGAAATTTCTGAACATCATTTTTATGAACACCTTGGAAAAAAAGCTCGAAGAGCAGCGTGTGCAGACGGCACAAATTTGCATCGGTGAGAGCAAGGGCATTTGGCAGATCATCTGGACTGTCGAGATGGAAGGTGGACAAGCAAGGCAAGATTACTTGTATGAAGGGAGGCACTGGGACGAAGTATTGAGCTGTTTTCGCAACCATATGTTATCCAAGCTGGCTGAGGGGTATATACCGCAAGTTAGCATCTCGCTAAATAATCCAATCGAATCCTTGAGTGATAAGGCCAAATGGGTACATAGCTTGCATTATTACAGTGAACGACATACGAATCACGAGTTATTGGAGCAGCTGCGCAAATGGCGAAGAGAGAGTGCTGCGAAGGAAGGTCGGGCTCCGTACTTGCTTGCTACGAATCGGATGTTGGAGATGATTGCAGCTTATATGCCACAACATGCAGAAGAGCTCAAGCAGATTCCAGGGTTTGGAGTAGGGAAGGTAAGTCAGTATGGAGAGGGGATATTTGCGATTACCCGTACCTTTGAGCGCGTCACTCAATTCCCGCTTGATTGGGTCCTAAACTTTATTGATCGAGTGAGCTTTCAACAATGGCTGATGGACCAAAATGAGCGAAAAGCAAAGGCCGAACTCGAACGTCATGCGAGAAAACGTAATATGTTGGAGGCCATTTGGCAGGGAAGTCCCCTTGAGGAGATGCGTTCGATGCTATCGTTGTCTCGTCGAGACACGGTTATGATGGTTGAAGAGCTGGATGCAGATGGGTATGATGTGAGCCCGCTGATTGATAATGAACTTTCTGATGTGACAGAAGAGCTGAAAGAGCAGGCTTGGACAAAGTTCGAGGAACTGGGTGATCGCTATTTGAAACCGGTGATGGAAGCTGTGTTTTCAGCAGATGATCGTAAAGATCTGGACCTTGAACGAACCTATCAATGGCTGCGCCTCCTGCGAATTCGATTCCGCAAATCCAAGGCCGGACTATTGGAAATAGAAGTGCAGGAGATGGATAACATTACGGCTGCGAGCTAACGTTACCCTAATATTCTTAACAAACCTCGAATGATTTCCTCCATTTTCCCCTATAAAAAGGTGACCGCAATACCAAGGATGAGCTTGGGTGACGGTCACCTTATTTCAATTCCTATTCATTTAGTTAAATGGCGTTGTTTTTACGGTCCCTTTTCCGAAAACATTATACTCTTCGACTTTATTATCTTTGTTGCGATAATAGAGCGCAAAGCTAGTTAATTGATTATCTTGCCAGTGGAAGAAATATTGTTTTTTCATAGATCCCTTTTTCAAACCATTCATATCCACTTCATCAACGAGGATACTGTTAGGCTCGAACTTGTAGTTTTCTATTGCAAAATCATACCTCCAAATCGGACCATCTTCTCCTTTTAATTCTATGTAAGCACGGCCAAGTAATTTTTCAACCTCATCTTTCGTTAGACCTTGTTTAAGTGATATTTTTAAGGAATCAACAGATACTTCGTCTGAAGTAGGAGTGGGAACAGGTGTGGCTGTAGGTGAAACGGAAGTAGTTGGGGCTGTGGTTGGTGTTGGCTGTTGCGTTCCTGGCTGACTATCTTTTGTATCGATATTACACCCCGCGAGTACGACTAAGCTTGAAACAATGACAATGATCTTTTTGAACATGAAATGCACCTCTTTATTTCGTTGATATTTATTTAACGATATCAACTATATAATGGTTTCAAAAAAGATGACCGCTTCCCAAGCCTGAACTTGGACCGCGGTCATCTTATGTTTCATTCGAATGCAATTAGAATGTATTATGTGTGACAACTTGCTCGAGTGTGAAGCGGATTGATTGACGTGCCGGCAATTTCGCTTTACCAATTGTAATCATCATCGATGGTACATAACGATCTGGAATGTTGAGCTCTTCTTTTAACTGATTCCAGTTAAAACCCATCATAGGGCACGTGTCATAGCCTTTTGCTTTTGCTGCAAGCATAAGCTGCATGGAAGCTAGGGAAGAATTGCGAATCGCTTCATCGCGCACCACACCCGCGTTGTTCGGATTGTCGTAAAGGGATTTAACACCGCCAACTAAACGGTCATACATAGCTTGATCAATCGCGCCGGATTCTAAGATTGGACCGTAGATCGTCTCTACATATTGACCTGCTTCTAGGTCACCAAGTACAACAACGACTGCGGAGGAATCCACAACTTGTCTTTGACCATAAGCAATAGGAAGCACTTTTTGCTTCACTTCCTGATCTGTGATCACGAGAAAACGCCAGTGCTGTAAGTTGTTAGAGGATGGAGCAAGCGTCGCAAGCTCTAGAATCTCTTTCAAATCTTGCTCAGGCATTTGGTATTCGGAATCATAATGTTTAACGGAATGACGTGCGCGCATGACTTCTTCAGCGAGCATCTGTTCTTGTGTAACGTTCATATTGGAACATCCTTTCTTGTGTAAGAGCGAGAGGGTACAAATTGTGTGAACATCCTGAGTTAGACAGAGAGTCATTCATGTCCTGAAAAGCGCAGCGTTCGCCTTTGAAAAAATGTTCCCACCATAAATAATATAAATTCAATAAAGGAACATTTTTTCAACAGCGATGGAAGGATATGAATGACTCGTCGTCGCCCCAAAAGTAGTATTCCCCCAAAATTGTACGGCTCTCGCTAGTCGTTTAATTTGTGCTATTATTAAGCACAGTATAATCCTTAAACTGTGCTTTTGTCAAACGTAGTTTACGATGTTTTTTTACTCATTTCTTCAATGCCTTGTTTACCAAATCCTCAATCGTGATTGTGCTTAAATAGCCCAAGAGCAGATCATCCGCACCCTCAACGATATCTTCAAAAGGCATTTGCAGAGCTTGTCCGCATCGGTCATCTGGTAACGTGTCGATTAGCCCGGTAAAGAGCGGTCCCCGAATGTGTAAGGCGTTATAAACATCCGAAAGCAATATCTTAGAAGCAGGCTTAGCTAGTTGATAGCCGCCTACACGACCTTCTTGCGCATGGACAATATTTGCCCGGGCCAAAGCTGCAAGAATTCGCCGCAGCAGGGTGGCTTGTGAATGAATATTTTCCGCGATATTTCCACTTGGACAACAATGCTTGGCTTCAAGCTTAGCTAGATAGACCAAGGCTTGTACGCCATAACCAAACCACTTGGACGGATTTTTGACGGTGGGGATTTGATCTTTTTCCATCAATAAACACCTCTTTTCAAAAAAAGCAGCAGCTTCTCGCATCCTGCGAATGGAGAGCTGTTGCTGATTGTGTCATCTATTTAATAGTTACAGCCAATCTTTTTTCTTGAACAAGACGAACATCAGAATACCAAGCAGTCCCATAAATCCAAGAGCGTACAGGTCACCGTGTTCCCAGGTTAACATGCCTACGATGTCCGGAAAGTTCATCCCGTAAATCCCTGTGATCAATGTCAGTGGCATAAAGATCGTCGTCATAGCTGTAAAAATTCTCATAATTTCATTCGCACGGTTCGCGACCGCGGCTTGATAAGCTTCTCGTAAGTTTCCCATCAAATCCCGAAGGGTATCGAACGTATCTACAATTTTGACCGCATTCTCATAAATGTCGCCAAAATATTTTTGGAGTGGTGTAGAAATCAGCTTGAGATCTCGTTTATTTAACACGCCTACAACATCACGCTGCGGCACGAGCGCCTTTTTGAGCCATAAAATCTCACTTCGAAGTCCAATGATCTCATTGAGGTGAGTTTTCTTCGTGTGCATCAGAATGTCTTCTTCGAGTTTCTCAATCTTATCCTCGATACGATCACCGACAGTAAAGTAATTATCGACAACCAGATCGATGAGATGATACAGAAACCGATCGCAGGAATTTACTTCTTCTTCCCATAAAAGAGGCTTAAGTACACGAATTTCATTAATTTTTTGTTTGGTTACTGTAATGATAAAATGTTTGCCTAAGAAAATATTAAGTGCTCGGAGGAAAATCTCCTCGTCATCAAATCGAATAGAATTAACTACAATAAAATAATGACCATCATAAATTTCAAGCTTAGGACGTTGTTCTTCCTCACTTAGTGTATCCTCTACTGCCAGATCGTGAAGGTGAAACAAAGATTGAAGAATATCAATTTCATCCACTGTCGCATCAATCCAGTAAAAGCCCTCTTCAGGAGGGGTCAAAGCGAGGGTGACGTCATCGATAATCGTAAATACGCCATTTTGTACAAGGCGTGTTTTCATGAATACCACCCTTTCTTATCGAAAGGCAGAGGCAAGTCATCCAACCCTAAGTTACAGAGAATGATGGACTGTACATGCGACCGCTGCGCTTTCGCTATATATGAAGTTTAAAATGTTAATGCGACTGCTTGGGTCACCGTCCATACGTTCTCCCCCCTTATACCTTGTGAATTACTTGTATAGTATATACCTACATTTTCCACAGTTCAAGCTACAAAATGAGGTAAATCATTGGATAAATATGCTTGACGAAAGCAGCATGGTTCGATTACATTGATAGTAATATAACTGAAAATTAATTGTTTTTACTCTTATCAAGAGCAGGTGGAGGGACTAGCCCGATGATACCCGGCAACCGGCACTTTCCGAAAGGAAATGCACGGTGCTAATTCTTGCGGAAGCGCGTTTGACGCTTTTGACAGATGAGAGAGGACACATTTAGGTATCATTTTACGTGGCCTTTCTCATTTTGTATGGGAAAGGTCATTTTTATTTTTATTAAAGGAGTGGTGCTGCATGCCAATTAAAATTCCGGACAATTTACCGGCAAAGGAAGTTTTGACTCAGGAAAATATTTTCGTTATGGATGAATCTGTTGCGTATCATCAAGATATTCGCCCACTGCGAATTTTGCTATTAAATTTAATGCCGATTAAAGAAACTACGGAAACTCAAATTTTGCGTTTGCTATCGAATAGCCCACTACAAGTCGAATTTGTATTATTACATCCGAAGACACATTCTTCTAAAAATACATCACAAGAGCATTTGTCTCTTTTTTATAAAACATTCGAAGACGTTCAAAAGGAGCAGTTCGATGGCTTGATCATCACAGGGGCTCCAGTTGAGCAAATGGAATTTGAAGATGTCACGTATTGGGAAGAGCTGAAGGAGATTATGGATTGGAGTGTGGATCATGTCACGTCAACGCTTCATATCTGTTGGGCATCTCAAGCTGGCTTGTATCACCACTTTGGCATTCCGAAGTACACACTAGATGAGAAAATGTTTGGCGTGTTCCCACATTCCTTAAATCAAGATAATGTTAAGTTACTCCGGGGGTTTGATGAAGTGTTCTATGTTCCTCAATCCAGACATACCGAAGTACGACGTGAAGACATTCAGAATAAGCCGGAGTTAGAAATTTTGGCAGAGTCGGAAGAAGCGGGCGTATATATTGTCGCTTCGGATAAGGGCAAGCAAATTTTCGTAACCGGACATTCTGAATATGACCCGCTCACACTGAAATGGGAATATGACCGTGATGTGAATAAAGGACTTGAAATTGCAATTCCGAAAAATTATTACCCGAATGATGATCCGACTAAGTACCCAATGACTTCTTGGAGAGCGCATGCGAACCTTCTCTTCTCCAACTGGTTGAACTATTATGTCTATCAAGAAACGCCATATGATCTATCAGCAGTTCATAAAAAATCAAAAGACGGAGGTTCGAAATCATGAATATCGAGAGTCGGTTGGCGCAAATTGGTTCGATCTCCGAGCCAGTTACAGGAGCAGTTTCTTTTCCAGTCTATCAGTCCACAGCATTCCGTCATCCGAAACTTGGTCAAAGTACAGGATTTGATTATTCCCGTACGAAAAATCCGACACGCAGTGTGCTTGAAGAAGCAATTGCTGAGCTAGAATCTGGAGACGCTGGTTTTGCTTGTTCATCCGGCATGGCAGCCTTGCAGACGATCTTTGCACTATTTTCACAAGGGGATCACTTGATTGTCTCCTTGGATTTATATGGGGGGACTTACCGTTTGCTTGAGCAGATCATGTCCCGTTTTGGTGTATCTGCGACGTATGTCGATACGAATGATCTTGCTGCGTTAGAACAGGCTTATCGTGAGAGCACGAGAGCGGTCTTGATCGAGACACCAACGAACCCACTGATGATGGTAACAGATATTGAAGCTGTAGCGACTTGGGCAAAGGGTAAGGGAGTTCTTACGATTGTAGACAATACCCTACTTACGCCTTACTTGCAGCGTCCAATCGAGCTTGGTGCTGATATTATTATTCACTCTGCAACGAAATATTTGGGCGGACATAACGATGTTCTTGCAGGATTAATTGTAACGAAGGGCAGGGAACTATCTGAAAAAATGTTCTTCCTGCACAATTCAATTGGCGCGGTGTTAGGACCTCAAGATTCGTGGTTATTAATGCGTGGGATGAAGACCCTTGCACTGCGTATGCAGCGTCATGAAGCGAATGCAACGGCAATTGCGAAGTGGCTGCAGACGCATCCAATGGTAGCAGAAGTATTCTATCCTGCATTGGAGTCTCACCCCGGCTATGAGATTCAGAATAAGCAATCAAGCGGTAATACCGGTATTTTCTCATTCAAGATGAAAGATGCCCGCGCCATTGAGACGATTTTGCGACACATTCGTCTGATTGCTTTTGCTGAAAGCCTAGGTGGTGTGGAGTCACTTATGACTTATCCAGCTGTACAAACCCATGCAGATATTCCGCTAGAAATTCGGGAGAAAATTGGTGTGGATGATCGTCTATTGCGCTACTCGGTAGGAATTGAGCATGTAGATGACTTAATGACGGATCTAGCTCGTGCATTTGATGCGGCTGCTTCGGAGCTAGCAGGAGGCGTGAAAGCATGAGTAAAGCGGGTAAGGAAGTAGGCTTTGGAACGAAACTGTTGCATTATGAAGGAGCGGTTGATGAAGTAACAGGTGCTTCGTCAACACCTATTTATCAAGCATCGACATTCCATCATTTTGATCTGGACCAACCACCCAAGCATGATTATACACGTTCGGGTAATCCGACTCGTGAAGCGGTAGAATCCTACATTGCCGCACTTGAAGGTGGTGTGCGGGGGTTTGCATTTTCCTCCGGGATGGCAGCAATTTCGTCTGCATTTATGATGCTATCAGCAGGAGATCATGTGATCTGCACGGAGGATGTATATGGTGGAACTTATCGACTCCTGAGCACGATTATGACGCGGATGAATATTGAAACCACATTCGTCGATATGACGGATATCGAGCAAGTACGTGCAGCACGAAGACCGAATACGGCTGCTGTCTTTATGGAGACACCTTCGAACCCAACGCTGCGGATTACCGATGTAGCGGCGATTACAGCTTGGGCGAAGGAACATGATTTGATAACAATGTTAGATAATTCATTCATGACACCCTATCATCAGCGCCCAATCGAACTAGGTGTAGATGTTGTATTGCATAGTGCTACGAAGTTTCTAAGTGGACACAGTGATGTGCTTGCTGGACTTGCTGTTGTTGCTACCGAGGAATTAGGTAATCGACTTAAAGCCATTCAAAATGGTATGGGGAATGTACTAGGCATGCAAGATTCTTGGCTGCTCATGCGAGGAATGAAGACGCTGAAGGTTCGTATGGAAGCATCCGAGCAGTCCGCTCAGAAGCTAGCACACTGGCTCGCAAATCAAAGCAGCATTGCCGCTGTCTACTATCCTGGGCTTGCTGATCATCCAGGTCGTGAAGTTCATGAGCGACAGTCCAAAGGTTACGGAGCGGTTGTATCGTTTGATGTGGGTTCAGGAGAACGCGCGCGAAAGCTTCTTGGTGCCGTACACATTCCATTAGTTGCGGTATCCCTTGGAGCAGTGGAAAGTATCTTATCCTACCCTGCGATGATGTCCCACGCGTCGATGCCGCGTGAAGTACGGGCACTTCGTGGAATTACAGATGGACTTGTCCGTTACTCGGTTGGTTTAGAAGATGTTGAAGACATGATTGCGGATTTGGAGCAAGCATTAGCTTAAATTATGAAGGTGAAATAATCTCAGCTTGGCCTGTAAAGTGTCATTATAGCGATAGGCATCTGTTTATGTTACGATGGATAATAAAAGTACCTCTATGTAAGCATAGTGAATATATAGAAAAGAGGTGTTGGATCGATGAATGCCATCGACCGCATTTTACACAAAGCCGTCTCTGGGGGACGACTCAACGTAGAAGAATGTATAACTTTATATGAGTCTGATGAGATTGAAAAAATTGGACATGCTGCTAATCAAGTCATGCAAAAGCTGCATCCAGAGCCTGTTACAACATTTGTTGTTGGCCGTAATATTAATTATACGAATATTTGTGATGTATACTGCCGGTTCTGCGCTTTCTATAGAACGCCTGGTTCTTCTGAAGGATATGTCCTTCCCGATGAAGCTATTTTCCAAAAAATTCAAGAAACTATTGATGTAGGTGGAACGGAAATTTTAATGCAAGGTGGGGTTAACCCGAATCTTCCATTCACTTACTATACGGATTTGCTTAGAGAAATTAAGAAGCGTTTCAATATCACCATGCACTCCTTCTCACCTGCAGAGATCATGAAGATGAAGGAGATTTCTCCAGATCTATCACTGGTTGAAGTGATGCGTGAATTGAACAAAGCGGGTCTTGATTCCCTTCCAGGTGGCGGCGGAGAAATTCTAGACGATCGTACACGCCGTAAAATCTCTCGCCTTAAAGGTTCGTGGCGTGATTGGATGGACGTCATGCAAGCTGCTCATCAAGTAGGAATGAACACAACAGCTACGATGGTAATCGGCTTTGGTGAATCTTTCGAAGAACGCGCGCTTCACTTGCTTCGTGTACGTGATGCACAAGATGACGTGGCACTAAACGGATGGAATACAAAAGGCTTCTTAGCGTTTATTCCATGGACATTCCAATCTGAGAATACAAACATGAAGGGCGAAAAAATATCGCCTGAGAGGTACTTACAGACGGTTGCGATCTCGCGTCTGATGCTCGATAACATTCCGAATATCCAATCTTCGTGGGTTACGATGGGTCCAGAAGTGGGCAAGCTGTCCTTACAGTACGGCTGTAACGACTTTGGCTCTACGATGATGGAAGAGAATGTAGTATCTGCTGCAGGTACAACACATAAAGTGAATATTGATTTGATTCTTAAATTAATTCGTGAAGCGGGTAAGATTCCAGCTCAGCGTGATACGAAATATAATATCATCCGTACGTTTGGTGATACAGATAAAGTGGCACGCGATTTCGTGATGCAGAATTAAACATGTGATACGCGAGAAACGCCGATTCATCTTACTCTTTAACAAGAGAGGGGAGGAGCGGTGTTTTTTGTTTTTATAGGACCAGTGATGCTCATAGTAGTTTATGTCAGTGTTCATAGATTAGTTTGTACTTATTTTTGAACCATATGTCTTGGAACATTCTTTCTCTATGAGCGATATCTTATTAAAAGGGGTTGTATTAGGAGGGGGTTGGTGTAAATGAGGATTGAATGGGTGAATCACGCATCTTTTATTATCGAGCATGGCCCGATTCGGCTCCTATCTGACCCTTGGATAGAAGGCACAGTCTTTGATCAAGGATGGGCACTTTTATCTCCATCCTCATTTACTTATTCAGACTTCGCCAACATTACACATATTTGGTTTTCACATGAACATCCTGATCATTTTAATACGCCGAATTTACGATTTATTCCAAGTGAATTTAGAAGTAAGATTACGGTTTTATATCAGAAGACAGAGGACAAGAAGGTACGTGATTATTGCTGCAGTCTTGGCTTTCATGAGGTCATAGAGCTCGATAAGCAACATGGGTACGACTTAACCGATGATTTTCAAGTCAGGTGTACACCTATTTATGGGGATTCTTGGCTTTGTATGCGTGTGGGCGGCCAAACGATTCTCAATTTGAATGATTGTAATGTGCATACGAAAGAGGATGTGCTTAAGATGTATCAATTAGTAGGTCCAATAGATGTTTTGTTGACACAGTTTTCGTATGCGAATTGGGTAGGAAACCGTGCGGATATTAGGTATAGGACGAATATGGCCCGCGAGAAAATGAATACCTTTTTACTGCAAACAAATTTGTTAAAGCCACGATATGTCATTCCTTTTGCAAGCTATGTCTGGTTCTGTCATGAAGAGAATTATTATTTAAATGCAGAGATGAATCAAATCGAGGATGTCGTCAGACGAATTAAGCAGGAAACGATGGTGCAGCCGGTTGTGCTGTATCCTGGTGATACATGGGAGATGGATCAACATCATGATTCAAGATCGGCTATTACACGATACCAAAGAGATTATCATCATATCTTAAACAGACCGAAGCTGGTCCAGAATCAATCATTCGATATTGAATTGTTGTCTAAGATTGCGAAGCAATTTTCTGATTCCCTTATCCAGTTGAATGATCCAAGTGTGACGAATTATTTGCTGCAGCACCCGACGACCCTCTTTTTGACAGATAATCAACTTTCATATCAGTTCGGACTTCAACATGGCTTGCAGCGAATAGATGTTTATCGCGAAGATTGTGATATTGCATTATCCGCAGAAGCTCTTTACTATTGCTTTGCTCATTTATGGGGCGGGGATACGCTCATTATTAATGGGCGATTTCAGATTCCCAATCACGGTGATTATATCAATTGGCGTAAATTTTTCTTAGTTTCTAGTCTTCATTATCGACAGATTTCCTTCCAGATGACGGATTTGATACGAATCTTAAATCGAGTAAGTCAGCGGATAACCAATTTACAAAATCACTGCTAAAACGATGTAAATTCGATCTAAGTTGGAATCGATTTTACGAATTAGTGTATAATCTGTTAACAGAGACATAGAAAGTTGTTATGACATACAGATACAATGGGGGGCTACTATGATTACGATCAAGACGAAAGAACAGATTGAACTAATGGGAAAAGCGGGTGAATTACTCGTTAGCTGCCATAAAGAATTATCCAAGATGATTAAACCCGGTGTAACAACCTTAGAAATTGATCAATTCGTTGAAAAATATTTAGCTAAGCATGGCGCGACAGCTGAGCAGAAGGGCTATAATGGCTATCAATTCGCAACCTGTGCTTCGGTTAATGATGTCATTTGCCACGGATTTCCTAGTAAAACGCCGCTTCAAGAAGGGGATATTGTTACGATTGATATGGTTGTCAATTTAAATGGCTGGCTCGCTGACTCTGCGTGGTCTTATGCAGTAGGTCAAATATCAGATGAAGCACAACGATTACTTGATGTAACGAAAGAATCTTTATATAGAGGAATTGCACAAGCGAAGGTAGGCAACCGCGTTGGAGATATATCAAATGCGATTCAAACGTATGCAGAAGCAGAAGGCTTCTCAGTTGTGCGCGATTTTGTCGGACATGCGATCGGTCAAGTGATTCATGAAGATCCACAAATTCCACACTTTGGACCGCCAAACCGTGGTCTTCGTCTCAAAGAAGGAATGGTTATAACAATTGAGCCAATGATTAACATTGGGGAATATCATTCCAAGGTGGATGCCGATGGTTGGACAGCAAGAACCGTGGATGGAAGTTTATCTGCACAGTATGAGCATACGATTGCGATTACTGAAGATGGACCTATTATTTTGACTAACCAAATCTAACATGCTTGATAAGTAACATTTTCTTTTGGAAAAGTTGTATCGACATTTTCCTGTGGAAAAGTCGTATTGTCTTTTTTGCCAAATTGTTCGTTGTATATCCGTTTCCTAACGGCCATATACTTTAAATAAACAATGAACATTTTGGCCGAAAGGATGTGAGCGTATGGAGCTGTTGTCGCTATATATTAAATCACGGTCCGAAAACGATGTCAGAAATCTGTGCGAACGTATGAAGTCTGAGCTTCGCGATTTACATAATGGGCAAGATGGCGTGCAGCTTCAAATCACCGGTCAGGATCAACAAGCGAATTCCGATGTCAAAATTTCAATCCGGGCGATGCTGCCTGGTTTTCAGCTTCTTCAAATGTCATCAGGCGTGTATCATGCAGTTGCAAATGCGATTACGGAGCACTTATTAGTAGAGGTAGAGCCTCATCTTCTTAAAGACATGATCCGTAAGGAATATCATTATCAAGAAACGAAAGACATTGATTCCATTGAGAAATATTGCGAACAATTTTTGTATGGAGAACATACAGAAACTGCAGCGACCTCAGCAGAGGCTAGAAAACGACGTAAAGCAAAATTGAGTGCGGCCTTATACGAATATATTGAGCGACACGTTACACTGAACTTGGATGGCTATACACGATTTCGTCTTGGTGAGTATATGGAAGAGCTGCGTGAAATTGTGGAATATGCGATCGACGAATATACGATGGAACAGCAGTATCAGGAATTTATTTCTTTACTCAAATATTTTGTTTATATTCAAGAGGCAAAAGTACCAGTTGCTCACCTAATTCACAAGGGAGGGCATGAGTTCGACATACTCAATGAATTGATGCAGCCCATTAATCCTGCAGATTTCGAATCCACGCTGACGATGGAACATTTAGAGAAAGATATGAATTTTGAAGATATGATCGTGTCGACTTTAATTACAGTTTCACCAGCTTCTATTTTTATTCATACAAGGGAACCAGATTTATCGATCATTAAGACCATCCGACAAATTTTCGAAGATCGTACCCAGGTTTGTTCATCTTGTCGCATCTGTCATCACTGGCTTGGAGAGCGGATTAAACAAGACGGGCTGTAACTTGATAAATAAGCCAAGCCCCGCTATAATAAGGGGTAGAGGCAACAATCAAAGACATGAGTTTGCATTGCAGCTGTAAAAGAGAGAGGAGACTTGGCTGAGAGCTCCTTCAGATTGCAAGTGAATTTACCACTTTGTAGCCGTCCTGTGGAAATATAGGACCGCATCATTCCCGTTAACGAATGCCAACGAGGATTTACGGTAGTAAATTGAACGAGGGTGGAACCACGAGACCAAAGCGCGCTCGTCCCTTTTATAGGGATGAAATGCGCTTTTTTTGTATTTAAATATGTGAGCAGATTCAAAAAGTAATGTCACTGCCAAGAAAGGAAATGCCTCCCGATCGCTGTTGAAATCGTGAATTTTGATTGGATTGTAAGGTATATTCACGATTTCAAAGGCGAACGCTTCGCTTCTACGGTATTTCCTTTCTTTTTCGTAACATTTTTGAATACAACTCATTCATATATTCAATCACAAAAAATTAGGGGGAAGTAGCATGTCAGTCAAAGTAAAATTACCAGACGGTTCGATTCGAGAGTATGAGCAAGGGACCACTATTGAAGGTGTAGCAGAATCCATCTCAATGGGGCTGAAGAAAAACGCGATTGCTGGAAAGGTGAACGGTAAAGCCGTTGATCTTAGCTATAAATTGGACAGTGACGCAGATGTTGAAATTTTAACAGTAGATTCCGAAGCGGGTCTTGAAGTGTACCGTCACTCCACGGCGCATTTAATGGCGCAAGCCATTAAACGTATTTATGGCGAAAAAGCAGTGAAGCTCGGAATCGGTCCTGTTATTGAGGATGGCTTCTACTACGATATTGATATGGAGACTTCGATCACACCTGAGGATCTCGTGAAGATCGAGAAGGAAATGACTCGTATTGCAGGTGAGAATTTACCGATCTCACGTCGCGAAGTTTCGCGTGAAGAGGCGCTTGCTATTTTTACCGATTTAGAAGATCCGCTTAAATTGGATTTGATTAATGACCTTCCAGAGGATGTTGTGTTATCCATTTATGATCAAGGCGAGTTCTTTGACTTGTGCCGCGGACCGCATTTGCCGTCAACGGGTCGTATCAAGGCATTTAAGCTTCTTAGCGTAGCGGGTGCTTACTGGCGTGGCGATTCCAAGAACAAGATGCTTCAACGTATTTACGGAACAGCATTCCCGAAAAAAGCTCAGCTTGATGAGCACTTGGTACTGTTAGAAGAAGCGAAGAAACGTGACCACCGTAAACTCGGTAAAGAACTTAAAATGTTTGCTTTCAATCGTGAAGTAGGTCAAGGTCTGCCACTATGGCTGCCGAATGGTGCGACTGTTCGTCGTACACTTGAGCGCTATATTGTAGATTTGGAAGAAAAGTTAGGCTACCAACATGTATACACACCCGTTCTTGCGAACGTAGAACTATATAAGACTTCGGGTCACTGGGAGCACTACCAGGAGGATATGTTCCCACCGATGCAAATGGATAACGAGGAGCTTGTCCTTCGTCCGATGAACTGTCCACATCACATGATGGTGTTCAAGAATGAGATGCACTCTTACCGTGATCTGCCTGTACGTATTGCCGAATTAGGTACAATGCACCGTTATGAGATGTCTGGTGCACTAACTGGCTTACACCGTGTGCGTGCGATGACACTTAATGATGCACATATTTTCTGCCGTCCGGATCAAATTAAAGAAGAATTCGCACGCGTTGTAAAATTAATTACGACTGTGTATGAAGATTTTGGAATTACAGATTACCGTTTCCGCTTGTCTTACCGTGATCCGCAAGATACAGAGAAGTACTTCCAAGATGATGCAATGTGGGAAATGTCCCAACGCATGCTTCGTGAGGTAGTAGAGGAACTAAATCTGCCATTCTATGAAGCAGAAGGTGAAGCAGCGTTCTACGGTCCGAAGCTTGACGTTCAGATCAAGACTGCGCTGAAAAAAGAAGAAACATTGTCTACAGCGCAACTGGACTTCTTACTTCCAGAACGCTTCCAGTTAGAATATACAGGTGAAGATGGTCAGAAGCACCGTCCAGTCGTTATTCACCGTGGTATTATTTCAACTATGGAGCGCATGACTGCATACTTGCTAGAAAATTATGCGGGCGCACTTCCAACTTGGTTATCACCACTTCAAGCACGTGTATTACCGGTTTCTCCTAACTATGAAGCATATGCGAAGGAAATGGCGGAACGTCTTCAGCTTGCAGGAATTCGTGCAGAATCCGATTCACGTAACGAGAAGCTTGGTTACAAAATTCGTGAAGCGCAGCTTGAAAAAATTCCATACATGCTTGTTGTAGGTGAAAATGAAATGAACGAAGGTACATTCTCCCTACGTAAACGTGGTGAAGGTGATCTAGGTTCACAAAGCGTAGAACAAGTGATTGCAATGATCCTAGGAGACATTGAGCGTAAAGGTCGCACGGAATAATAATAAATTTAAAAGCATAAACCTCCCCCTTACTAAAATAACCAAAAATGTTTAATAGAAGATTCTATTGGGCACACTTGGATGAAGGGGGAGGTTTTATTTTATGTGGATACAAGTATTAACAATTATGAAATCGTTAGTTTTTATGGGTGGACATGATGTGGACACAACGGATATAGATCTAAATCAACAAGTTGCAAACACCAATCAAGTTGTGCAGACGCATTCGGAGCAAAGTGTAACCAAGTTGGAAGTGCTTCCGTATAGCAGTGAATGGAGCTCAAGCTCAATAGCTGAGCCGATAAGTATGACACCATACAAAGGCATAGCCGAACAAGCTCAACAAAATGATGCTTTATCGAATAATGATGAACTAGATAGTAAGAACGATCGTCCTGTGATGGCGTTAAATGAGAAGCCTGCGATTAAATCACATTCCATTCCTAACAATTCGAGGCCAACTCGTAGTAGCTATAAATCTTTTCCAAGTTCTAACCATGAGCTTAGCCAATTGCCTTCCATGGAGGTCGTTGCGACGGGTTATTACGCTGGAAGAGAATCGACAGGTAAAGGGCCGAAACATCCCGAATATGGGATTACATTCTCAGGACTTAAAGTGGTGCGTGATGAGCGTGGCTTGTCTACCATTGCTGCTGATCCACGCGTGTTTCCTTTAGGAACGGTGCTGTATGTGCCTGGTTATGGTTATGGCGTAGTTGCGGATACGGGTAGTGCAATTAAAGGAAACAAGATTGATTTATATTACGATACCAAATCCCAAGTATTCAGTGAGTGGGGCAAAAAGAATGTCCGTGTGTTCATTGTAAAACAGGGGACAGGATCGCTTAGCAAACAAGCATTTAATGATTTAGCTGTGGAGATGTTTACACCAAGTAATTTAGTAAACGGCAAACCCTCATAACTTTCGTCATAAAAAGGGAAATAACAGAGAATCATACTCCTTAGGGGAGGTGATTCAACATGGCTAAGAATAAAAATCAAAATCGTAATCGCTCTACAGCAGCTGACACGGAGTTTGCTACTGAAGCAGCACAAGGAAAGAACAATGCAAAAGGTACACAAAACCAAAATACAACTAAATAGTTAGTAAGCAGAATAACCCTAGACACCGAGAGTAAGGTGGATAGGGTTATTTTTATTTGGAAATGGAAAATGCTAAGTTAGACTGCTACCTACTTTTTAGGTTCCATTTAGACATTTTTAAGGTACACTTAAGGTTAGAGGTGCAATATATAGACATAGGACAAAACAAGTGATGCACACAGCACTCACAATCGGGGGGAAACAATCATGAGTAACGAACGAAATGATTATAACGATTTTTTTCATACACCTGGATCGGATGAAGGGAAACAAGAAGATCGCAATAATAATGGAGATCAAGAAGTAAATGCGGAAGCATCATCTTCTGCTTATTATTCTTATGGACCTTATAAAAACAATCAACAACCAACACCGGTGGAAGTGACTCCACCACAATCAATGCGTCAAATTCCTTTACTTAGTAATAATCATTCAGGCAATGCAGGTGCAAGCGGTGGCGGAATGCCTCCATACAGCACATGGACACCACCGAAGAAGAAATCTTCTTTCCGCAGCTATGCGGCGGTGTTCTTGGTCGGAGTACTCGTATCTGGTGCATTGATGTTTACAGCAGATAAGATGAATTTATTTACAGGTGGTACAAATAAGCCCCTCTCATCGAATAATACAAGTGCTAGTAATGGATCTGGTAATAACATTCCTGCTGGGGTAGATCTTTCAAGACCGAATAACATTTCATCTATTGTAAAAGATTCTCAACCTGCTGTAGTCATGGTGGAATCATGGACGAAGCCTAAAGCCTCCCAAGGTGGAGGGAATCCATTTGCGGATGATCCTTGGTTCAAGCAATTCTTCGGTGGTGAGACTCCAAATTCTGGTCAACAGAAAAAACAAGATAATGCTGGTGGCGCTTTACAAAAGGCAGGGATGGGAACTGGATTTATTTTTGAGAAATCAGGTTATATCTTAACGAATCAGCACGTAGTTGATGGCGCTGATGAAATTCGCATCGTCGTAGAAGGTCATGACAAGCCTTTCGTAGCGAAGCTGCTTGGTAATTCACCAGAGCTTGATCTCGCTTGTTTAAAAATTGAAGGAACGGAAGATTTCCCAACACTCCCAATCGGTAATTCGGATGAGATGAACCCTGGTGACTCGGTTATTGCAATTGGTAACCCTTACGGATTCGATCATACTGTAACGGTTGGTGTATATAGTGCTAAAGGTCGTGAGATTCCGATTTCAGATGGCAAGACGACACATGTATACAAAAACCTGATTCAAACGGATGCGGCTATTAACCCTGGTAACTCAGGTGGACCCTTGCTGAACACCAAAGGTGAAGTGATCGGTATCAATACAGCAGTAAGTCAGCAGGCACAAGGGATTGGTTTCGCGATTCCAACATCGATCATCTCTTCCGTTCTTGATAACCTCAAGAACAACGTGAAAATTCCGAAAGAACCAGTTCCGTTCGTTGGTATTAGCATGAATGATATTGATAAGGATTGGGTAAGTGAGCTTAAGCTAAGCAGCACAGATGGAGCTATTGTCGCAGATGTGACTCGTAAGAGTCCTGCGTTCAAAGCTGGAATCCGACCTTATGATGTTGTAGTCGATATTAACGGAAATAAGATCAAGAATAGTGCTGAGCTGCAAACGAAGATCAAAAGTTTCAAAGTTGGGGAAAAAATTACACTCGGCTTGATGCGTGACGGCAAGAAGATTGACGTATCCATTGAAATTGGAGATAGAAATACTGTAGAAGCTACTGAATAATCACGAAGTCTCTCGTGAATTTTAATAGGCAAGGGAAGCGGAGCGAAGGGGCAGATCGTATGCCTTGTCGTCTCTGCTTCTTTTTGTGTAAGAGCATTAATGCTACAATTAGCATAGTAAATGTAACATGTGAATGGACCTATTATTTTTCAGTATAGAGGACGGTGTTGGGATTGAGAGAAAAAATATTAGTCGTAGATGATGATCATAAAATTACTGCTATGCTTCGTCGCGCATTGGCATTTGAAGGATATGTAGTGGCAATAGCTAATAATGGAATGGAAGGCTTAAAAGCAATGATGATAGAAGAGCCTAATCTTCTCATTCTAGATGTGATGATGCCTAGCGTGGATGGACTTGAAGTATGCCGGCGTGTACGTGAGAGTGGTAGCGACTTGCCCATTCTGATGCTGACAGCAAAGGATGAAATTAATGACCGTGTAAAGGGGCTCGATATGGGGGCTGATGATTATTTGGTCAAGCCATTCGCCTTGGAAGAGCTATTGGCACGTGTTCGTGTGCTGCTTAGAAGACGGAGTGAGCATGTGGAGAACCAGACACAGCAGCTTGGTTATGAAGATATGATCTTGGATGTGGATACGCGAGAAGTATTTCGTGAGAATCAGCTGATTGAATTGACAGCGAAGGAATTCGATCTCTTGCATCTATTCTTGCAGAATCCGAAGCGGGTTCTTTCCCGTGACATCATTATGGAAAAAATCTGGGGTTATGATTACAGTGGGGAGTCGAATGTTCTTGAGGTGTATATTGCACTGCTTCGTCAAAAAACGGAGGAGTATGGCCACAAGCGACTAATTCAAACTGTGCGGGGAGCGGGTTACGTACTAAGAGGGGAGCATTAGGACATGTCCTTGCGTCTGCGACTAACATTATGGTATTCCAGCATCTTGGCGATTACTTTGCTCATTTTCGGAATGGGACTCTATTTATTCCTTAATTATTATATATCTGCTGTAGTTGAGAAAAGCTTAATAGAAAGCACAGCCAAAATGGCTCAACATCTGAGCTATAATTACAATTTGAAGAAGATGGAAACAGAGGTTGAATTAAGATATAACTTTAAAGATATACGGGAGATCGATAAGCTATTTCAAGTCTATAATTTATCGACAAAGCGATATAGCCTCTCACCAGTCTTACTTGAAAGTGATCAAAAATTACCGGTAACTGATGATGACATCAAACGAATCCAGCAAGGTGAGCAATTTAGTAAAAAAGTGACGTTGGCGGGCAATGTACTCTATGTTTATTACACGCCATTGCCTCTTTTGGATGAAATGGGACGTCCTGCTGCAGTGCTTCAAAGTGCCGTTGTTAGCCCGTTTGATTTAGTTGCTTTGAAAAACATACTATTCACATTAGGTGGAATCAGCATCTTGCTTGCTGCTAGCATCGGTATGTTTTTATCACGGAAGGCACTTAAACCGATTGATCAGGTCATCAAGACAACCAATGAGATCGGCACAGGGACGGACCTCAATAAGCGCATTCCGTATGAGGGACCGCGAGATGAAGTAGGTCGTTTAGTCGAGACAATCAATGGCATGCTCGGACGGCTTGATACGATGTATTCCGAGTTGGATGAGGCTTATCGCGCACAAAGAAGATTCGTCTCGGATGCATCACATGAACTGCGTACACCACTAACGACGATTCGAGGCAATGTAGATTTGCTCGAAAAAATGTGGAAAAGCATGCAAAATCCTGAACAGACAGATGGGCTGGACAGTGAAGAAAGAGTAAGCATGTCGCTTGAAGCGATGCAGGATATTGCTGGTGAAGCGCAGCGGATGAGTAGGCTCGTCAATGACTTGCTGGCACTGGCTCGTGCAGATGCTGGATTCCAGATGGAGATGAAGCATATCGAGCTTAAACCATTGCTCGATGAAGTGGCTAGACGGGCACAAATGCTTCCTCGCACGGCAGAATGGCATACGAGCAGCTTTGAAGAAGCACAAGATATTTATATCAAAGGAAATCGAGATTACTTGCAGCAGCTGCTCTTTATTTTCATTGAAAATGCATTTAAATACACCGAAGAGGGTGTTGTAAGTTTTGAAGTCCAGCAACATAATGATCAAATCGGTATTTGTATAGCGGATACGGGTATGGGGATGGATAAAGAAGAAGTGCCGCTCATCTTCGATCGATTCTATCGTGCAGATGTCTCCCGTGGTGTAACAGCAGGTACAGGGCTGGGTCTTTCCATCGCCAAATGGATTATTGATGAACATCAGGGGTCCATTGAAGTGCTCACACGCAAAAATGAAGGTAGTACATTTGTCGTCTGGCTTCCACTTTCCTTTCCCGTCATCGAGCAATAGGATATAATAAAGAGGCAATGATAAGATAGGTTTAAGCGAAGAGGAGTGTACTACCTATGGATGTGGTTAAAATATCTCCGCGGGGTTACTGTTATGGCGTCGTTGATGCAATGGCACTGGCCATGCAAACTGCCAAAAATTTGGATTTACCGCGGCCCATATATATTTTAGGCATGATTGTGCATAATGCTCATGTTACGAATTATTTTGAAAAAGAAAATGTGATTACATTAGACGGTGAGAACCGTCTTGAAATATTGGAACAAGTGGAAAAAGGTACGGTTATCTTCACCGCTCACGGTGTATCGCCTGAAGTCCGCAGACGTGCACGGGAAAAAGGACTTACGATCGTCGATGCAACATGTCCTGACGTGACGAAGACACATGATCTCATTCGTGAGAAGACAGGTGAGGGGTATAAAGTCATTTATATCGGTAAGAAGGGTCATCCGGAGCCAGAAGGTGCGGTTGGTATTGCCCCTGAGCACGTATATTTGATTGAAAAGCCAGAGGAAGTCGATGCGATTGATCTAAGTGCGGAGCGTATTCTCATCACAAATCAGACGACGATGAGCCAATGGGACATTAAGCATATTATGAAAAAGCTGCTTGAGCGCTTCCCACATGCGGAAGTGCATAATGAGATCTGTCTGGCGACCCAAATTCGTCAAGAAGCCGTGTCCGAACAAGCGAAAGAAGCAGATCTTGTAATTGTGGTCGGAGATCCGAAGAGCAACAATTCGAACCGGCTTGCACAAGTGTCGGAAGAGATCGCAGGAGTAAAGGCGTATCGTATTGCCGATATTTCAGAACTGCAACAGAAGTGGTTACTCTCCGTGCGTAGGGTAGCAGTGACTTCGGGTGCTTCAACACCAACACCAATTACGAAAGAAGTCATCACCTATTTAGAAAATTTCGATTCAAAAGATGAAGCAACTTGGCCAATCATACGTACGGTAAATATGGATAAATTAATACCAGCAGTTAAAAAGAAACAGACTGAAATATAATTACGGTCGAAGAAAGAGGAAGTCGCATGCTGCCCGAGGAATTCGTAATGAAGAAGCGCAAATATACGTGGGCAACTACGAAGCGTTGGTTTAAGTACAAATGGATGCAGCTGCAGCGGGCAAAGAATGGACCTGCGTATGTAGCGATTGGTTTTTCAATTGGACTTGCGGTTGAGATGTTTACTCTTCCGACGCTAGGACTCGCCTTTTTTCTCATTTTCCCATTGATTTATTTGCTAAGGGGTTCCCTCGTTGGCGCATTAATTGGATTTGTTTTTGGCAAAGTGATTTACATTCCGATGTCCTTCTTGAATAAAATCGTGGGAGCTTGGCTTGTTCCGTCTTCATTCAAATTTTATTTAGTGGATCATCTTCCCTCTTTCTTAGCGAGTTTTACCCGATTTTCATTAGAATTAATCGTTGGCGGTATGGCCGATGGTCTTCTATTAGGCGTCCTATTTTATTTTCCAGTGGTGTTTATGCTGAAATCGACCGCGGATCGTAGAAAAGAAAAACGACGTCAGCGCAAGGCAGAACTTGCGGATATGATAATTGAATGAAAAAAGGGACCTTACGGGGTCCTTTTTTCTTTAGCGATGGATATTCTTTTTCATACATATTTACCATTTTTCCATTTATTATAAAATACTATTGACGATTAGGGAAAGACTCTGTATAGTAACTTTAACAAATAAAAGCGTAGAAGCTTAAAAGCGTAAAAGTATAAAAGTGGAAAAGGAGAGAATGAATCATGATCGTCATTACATCGAACACAATTGGAGATAATAGAATTCAAGATTTGCTACAGTTCATTGAAAAGAATGGTGCCGAGGCACATATTTCTCGTGGTGAAGGACATACAGTCATTGGTATTATTGGACAGGTGGACCCGAAGCTTGCAGATCAGTTACGGCAGATGAAAGGTGTGGAACAGGTTGTGAAGATTTCGAAATCGTACAAGATGGCTTCGAGGGAATTCCATCCGGCGGATACCATCATACGTATAAAAGGTGTAGAGATTGGCGGACAGAATCTCGTCATCATGGGCGGTCCATGTGCTGTTGAAACACCGGAGCAAATTGATGAAATTGCTCGCCTAGTTAAAGCAGCGGGTGGCCAAGTGCTGCGCGGGGGTGCATTTAAACCCAGAACAGGCCCATACAGCTTCCAAGGTATCGGGGTGGAAGGCTTAGAGATGATGGCAGAGGCAGGTCGTAAACACGGACTGCTTACCATTACAGAAGTTATGACGCCTGAGTATGTGGATGTATGTGCGGAGCATGCAGACATACTTCAAGTGGGTACACGCAATATGCAAAACTTTGACTTGCTTCGTAAGCTTGGAACGATTCAGACTCCGGTTCTGTTGAAGCGTGGATTCAGTGCGACATACGATGAATTCCTCAATGCAGCGGAATACATTCTTGCAGGTGGAAATCCGAACGTAATGCTATGTGAACGTGGTATCCGAACATTCGAGACCTACACGCGTAATACACTAGATTTGTCAGCAATTCCTGTGCTGCAATCACTGAGTCATCTTCCAGTTATCTCCGATCCAAGCCATGGAACAGGTCGTCGTGAGCTTGTTGAGCCGATGGCAAAGGCTTCTGTTGCAGCAGGTGCGAATGGTTTAATTATTGAAATGCACACCGATCCAGATAACTCAATGACAGGAGATGGCGTCCAATCTTTATTCCCAGACCAATTTGCGAAATTGCTTGTTGATCTTGAGAAGCTTGCGCCGATTTGCGGTAAAAAATTTGATACACCCAAACAACCTGTAATGGCGTAACCATAATCGTTACGAATAGGAGCTAAAAGTGAAAAGCTGGGTTCTCTCAAGAGGAGGGAATCCAGCTTTTTTTGTTAATTAAAATCAATTATTAAAACCAATGTTAGATTACCTGACATTAATTTAGAAAATACCTAACATAAGTATTGACACTAAGAAATGAATGGATTTATAATAACTTCAATATTAAAGAGAAGAATACAAACATTTCGGATAATATTTAAATTAATGTTCGGAAATAGGAGGGCTTAACGATGTCAGTGCAGGACGTTTTAAGTTTAATGAAGGAAAAAGACATTGAGTGGGTTGATTTTCGCTTCGTAGATCTTGGTGGAAAAGCACACCATATTTCATTGCCTGCTGTCGAAGTTGATGAAGAAACATTTGTGAACGGCGTAGCATTTGATGGTTCCTCAATTCCAGGTTTTCGTGGTATTGAAGAGTCCGACATGGTCATGATGCCAGATCCTGAATCGGTATACGTTGATCCTTTTACAGCACATCCAACACTTATCGTAATGAGTGACATTTATACACCAGACGGCGTGCGCTATGAGCGTGACCCACGTTCTATTGCACAAAAAGCTGAAGGCTACATGCAAAGTGCGGGAATCGGTACGGATGCATTTTTCGCTCCAGAGTCAGAATTTTTCATCTTTGATGATGTTCGTTATGAGAGCAATATGCACACTTCTTACTATGCTGTTGATTCGGATGAAGGCGCTTGGAACTCAGGCCGCAAAGAAGAAGGCGGTAACTTAGGCTCCAAGATCCCAGTAAAAGGCGGCTACGTGCCAGTTGCACCGGTTGATACACAACAAGATATTCGTTCTGAAATGTGTCGTATTATGATGGAGAGCGGACTTCGCATTGAGCGTCACCATCATGAAGTGGCAACAGCAGGTCAAGGCGAGATCAACTTCCGCTTCGATACATTAACAAAAACAGCTGATAACTTAATGAAATACAAATATATCGTTCATAACACGGCACGCCAATTTGGAAAAGTAGCGACATTCATGCCGAAACCGCTATTTGGCGACAATGGCAGTGGGATGCATGTGCACTCCTCCATCTTCAATGGCGATACACCTTTATTTTATGAAAAAGGCGCTTATGGCAGCTTGAGCCAGCTTGCCATGCACTACCTTGGAGGGATCTTGTACCACGCACCTGCACTCTTAGCGATTACAAACCCATCCACAAACTCGTTTAAGCGTCTAGTTCCAGGCTATGAGGCACCAGTTAACCTTGTATTCTCCAAGGGTAACCGTTCTGCAGCAATCCGTATTCCAGTAGCTGCTGTAACGGCTAAAGGCTGTCGTATTGAGTTCCGTACACCAGACTCAACAGCTAACCCATACCTTGCATTCGCAGCGATGCTGATGGCGGGTCTTGACGGTATTAAGCGCAAGATCGATCCAGTTGCACTTGGTTATGGCCCGGTCGATAAGAACATCTATGATCTGTCTGATGCAGATAAAGCAGAAATTCGCTCCGTTCCAGGTACATTAGATGAGGCTCTTGATGCTCTAGCAGCTGATCACGAATTCTTGACTGAAGGTGGCGTATTCACACCGGATTTCATCGAGAACTACATTAATTTGAAGCGTGATGAGGCAAAAGCAGTATCGATCCGTATTCATCCGCATGAGTATTCCTTGTACTTTGGTTGCTAATTGATAGTACTTATACTCTATATCGAGACCGTTGGGCATTTGCTCGACGGTTTTCTTTTTGTGTGAGGAAAAAGAAAGAGATCAGCTTCTGGTCTTAGAAAAATAGTAAAAAACAGCGGTTATGTAGATCAATCTACAAACCGCTGTTTGTCTTAAGCCGAAGTATGCTGTTTACGCCGCAAGTTGGTCACTTGTTTAACAACAAGTCGAATGATAAAGGCAACTGCTATGGAAGCGATCGTTGCTAAGATGAACGTTGTAAGGTTCCTTGCTGTAACTGCACTCGCGGGCCATATGCTATCGGCAATCGGATAGGCATATTTGAGCATAAGGGCATGTGCGAGATACGCCACATAGGAGTAAGAACCGATGATCATGATGATTTTACTTATAAAAGGATTGGCTTTTGCGCTTAGATGAATCGTGATCACATGCATGGCCAAGACAGAGATGATGAGGAATATGGCCATCAAAGGTTGCAAAAGCAATGTATCGTTATAGTTAATGGCAAGTTCAGGTTTCAATTTGAAGCCTGCAATCACTTTATACAGCATCCCCAGCACCATCGCTGCATAAATGCTAATTAGGATCCATCGATATTTCATAAGCCATGCTCGCCACTTCTCAAGATGCATGCCCACTGCGGCTCCCATAATAAAGTAAAAGAGGAACATGAGTGCATTTCGGTCAAGATATTCGGTGAAAAAGTCAGTTAGTATGGGAATGTTAAGGCGATACGCAGTCTCATAGATCCATCCTGAACGCGCTAGCATAGCGATGTAAAGCACACCTAATATTACGGTTAGGATCAGCGTAATGCGGCCAGAAACGCGTCTGAGTCGCATACTTGCTCGCTGTAAGAAAGGGAATATCAAGTAAAGCTGCATCGTCATGACGACATACCATAGATGATAACACGCTGTGCCTGTGAACACGAGTAAGCCAAGCTTTTGCCAAGAAGCGAGTGTGCTTAAATCAAGGCCATGAAACATGATGGCATAAAGCACAGCCCATGGTAGGAAAGGCATTACAATATCTTTGAATCGCTTGCGGATAAAACCGATATATGGGATGTTGCCATCATAATTATAGAAGAGTAATAAACCTGATATAAATATAAAAAGTGGGACTGCAAATTTAGAAAGTAGTAATAGCAATGCGAAAATGACCCCATCTTCAAGCTTGGTTTCAGGCACATACGTATAATGTCCAATCGCATGCTGCATGACAACGGCTAAGAAAGCAAAGGCTCGCATCCACTCAATTTCTTGAATTTTGGTTTTTCTCATACATTTTTCCCCTCTATAAGATATATACATCTCCATACTATAACACATTTGATCGTGTTCTGAGATTGTTCTATCATTCAGAATAAGCTTGAAGCCATCTCATAAACTTGCTATTATAAGCGATAATACAAAAATGATTATATAAATAAAAAATAAGGGAGTGGGAGAAAGATGGGTAACCGAGCATACAATTTTAACGCAGGTCCAGCAGCATTACCGCTGAGCGTGTTGCAGCAAGCACAAGAGCAATTGGTGGAGTATCAAGGGATTGGTATGTCAATTATGGAAATTTCACACCGCAGCAAAGAATATGAGGCGCTGAATGAAGAAACGCAGCAGCTTCTTAAAGAACTACTTCAAATTCCAGATGGCTATAAAGTGCTATTCCTACAAGGTGGAGCAAGCTCGCAATTTGCTATGATTCCAATGAACTTTTTGCGTCCTGGAAAAGTCGGCAGTTATGTGAATACGGGTGCATGGGCAGAGAAAGCGATGAAAGAAGCGAAATTGTTCGGTGAAGTGCATGAAGCTGCAAGCTCAGAAGCAGACAATTTTATGCGGATTCCAGCTCTCAATGAAATTCAAATTCATCCAGATGCAGCTTATGTGCATGTAACATCCAATGAAACAATTGGTGGTGCGCAATTTACAAGTTACCCGGACACAGGGAAAGTCCCGCTAATTGTCGACATGTCCTCTGATATTCTTAGTCGTCCTGTTGATGTGTCTAAGTTTGGCATGATTTATGCAGGGGCTCAGAAAAATCTAGGCCCATCTGGTGTTACAGTTGTCATTGTGCGTGAAGATATGCTGCAAGATCTACCGAAGAGTATCCCAACCATGATGCGTTACGGTATTCATGCGGATAATAACTCCCTGTACAATACGCCTCCTGTTTATTCCGTTTATATGGTGAATTTGGTACTTAAATGGATTCGTGATCAAGGTGGACTGGCTGTTGTTGAACAGATCAATCTGGATAAAACGAACTTAATTTATAACGCAATTGATAACTCCGAAGGTTTCTACCAAGGCTGTGTAGATCCAGAGAGCCGTTCTAAGATGAATATTACTTTCCGTCTAGCAAATGAAGAGCTTGAGAAGAAATTCATCAAAGAATCCGAAGCAAAGGGTTTTGTTGGACTAAAAGGTCACCGCAGCGTGGGTGGGCTCCGTGCTTCCACATATAATGCTGTTCCTTATGAGGCATGTGAGGCACTTACACAATTTATGGAAGAATTTCGCCAGAGCAATAGCTAATTAAGATTGAGGTTAGAATAGAACAACCCTCTCCATATCTGGACGAGGGTTGTTTATATGAGAATGAAGACTATGCGAGCGAGGATTCTTTCCTGCTGGTATCGGTTAACTTATATCCAACATTACGAATTGTAATAATATGTTCAGGTGTACGTGTGTTGGATTCGATTTTATCGCGTAAATGGGAAATGTGCACGTCTACGATGCGGGTATCACCGAGAAAATGATAGTCCCACACACCAACAAGCAGCTGTTGGCGGCTGAGCACTTTGCCGCGGTGTTTGCATAGAAATAGGAGCAGTTCAAATTCCTTAGGCGTCAGCTCGATGGGATTGCCGTGAAGCGTGACTTCGCGTTGACCGGGATAGATGACAATACTTCCAAGGGTAATTGTAGTATGATCAATGGCTTCAGGAAGTGTGCTCAATCTGCGCAGAATGGCCTGAATGCGAGAGATAAGTTCATGTGGGGAAAATGGTTTGGTCATGTAATCATCAGCGCCGTGGTCTAAGCCTGCAATCTTATCGGACAGTTCTTGCATCGCAGAAAGCATAATAATGGGGACAAGATTGTTCTGTTTTCTAAGCTTACGGCATACTTGAAAGCCATCCATTTTGGGTAGCATGAGATCCAGAACGATCAAGTCAGGGCGGAATGATTGAATCTTATCAAAAACAGCTTCCCCATCAAATACACACTGGACCTCATAGCCCGCTTGCTTGAGATTAAATTCAATCAACATCGAAATGGAAGGTTCATCGTCAACGACTAATATTTTTTTTTGACTCATAATTGCCGCACTCCTTTGCTTGTTCTGATAAGTTAATTATGGCGTGTATCTATCATGCGAATATTCGTTTTTTGTTAAAAGGATGTAAAAATAAGCATAGAAGTTTTTGATTTTGGTGCTTAATTATAATAGGATGAAAATAGAGGTGAAGATACATCATGGCTTTTCATATTGTACTCGTTGAACCGGAAATTCCGGCGAACACAGGAAACATTTCGCGAACATGCGCAGCAACTGGAACTCATTTACATTTGGTTCGCCCATTAGGTTTTGATACGGATGATCGTACGCTTAAGCGTGCAGGTCTAGACTACTGGCACTCCGTAAAGCTTGAATATCACGATTCTTTTGAAGAAGTTATGCAAAAATATCCAGGCAGCCGCTTCTTCTGTGCAACGACGAAAGCAAGCAAGCGGTACAGCGACTTTGAATTCCGCGATGGCGATTTTTTTGTCTTTGGTAAGGAAACAAAGGGACTACCCAAAGAAATTCTGGATATGCATCCAGACACACTCATGCGTATGCCAATGTCGGATGCGGTGCGTTCGCTGAATTTGTCGAATGCTGCCGCAATAACCGTGTATGAAGCATTGCGTCAAGTTGATTTTCCAGGATTGGAATAGTGCAGTAGACAAGGGTTTTTTAGAAAAAAGACAAAAAGTTCACCAGATCTTCAAACCTGTGAAACAATTTTAAACACGTGTCAAAAAAAGAAGGAATTGCAAAAATTTTGACGAATAAGACGATTATGTGTTTAAGGTTTATGTTTTGGGAGGAAGTGAACGGTTATGATGAAACCGGCTGGAGTTGTACGAAAAGTGGATCAACTTGGAAGGATTGTTCTTCCGAAATCGCTTCGCAAACGTTATCAGATGAACGAAGGCGATCCTGTTGAAATTTTAGTACAAGGAGACCACATTATTTTGGAGAGATACCGTCCGAAATGTGTGTTCTGCGGGACGATGAGTGACGTGAGTGATTTTAAAGAACGCCATATTTGTGTAGAATGCTTAGAACAAATGCATGATTTAAAAGATCGAGCGTAGCTCGTCCATGCAAAACAGGCTGCGGATCCTTAGGGATTCGCAGCCTGTTTGCTTTTTACACTGTGCAATAAATCGATTTTACAAGCCCTTTGTCTTGTCATCGTTGTAAGATGATGTAAGAATCGCAACGATAAAAATAAGAAATATAGTTATCATAATCCAGAAAGTTGCTGACATGTAAGACCCTCCTACAAGGTAATCGCATCCAAAATTTGATACACCCATTATATCGAACACCTGATGAAAAGAAAATGAACAAAAGCGAATTTACTGTGACATTTATCTCATAACTCACAATCATTTGAAAAACAAGAAGTTTGTAGCCAGTGGTCGCAATTTGCCATCTGAGGGACGATTAATGACTTCACCACCAAAAATGAGCGATGTCGACCCGCCACCATCTAGGTTATAAGCATCACGTACACCAAATTCGAGCAGCTTGTTTTGAAGCTCTGCAAGAGTTGCGCCAGAGCTGCCACTCTCAACATTCCCATCTGTCACGATGAATAACAGTTGATCGTCTTTATAATTCCCGACTACCGTTCGAGCAGCCCTAGCAGGTGTAGACTGCCACTTGCTTGGGATTGATGTCTTTTGACCATTTTTCAGTAATGTAGGAACGAATGTAGCCCCGAATAGCGGGTTTTTACTGTCCAGTTCAGCTTGGGAACCGAATCTCCCACCGATCAGCTTACGATCTTTACTAAGACCAATAAAGGTTAGATCTTCACGGCTTGGAAAGAAGCCATATACGTATTTACCACCAATCATCGTGGTCTCAAGTGGGAATCGCTTATGTGTACTTTCTTCATCCGCAAATCCCCCAGCATTCACTCCAGCGAAAGCCCCATATCGGCGTGTCGCTTCTAATGTAGTCTCGGAGCTGCCAAGCTTGTCTTTACCAAGAGCCATCCGCATGGCTTTGTCGGATTTAAGGGTTACTTTCATGGCATAGCCGTGGTAATTGTTTTCTTGGATCGGGAACAGCTTCAAATCGATATTAGCCGAAGAAGCGTGTTTGGAAACTCGCCCGAGCTTTGATGTAATACGATCATCATAAATCGCGGCAGGTCGCATAACATTGTCTGTTGCAACTTTGAGCATTTGTGTGACATCGGCAGTACTTTGTTGATACAACTGATGGAACCGTTCAATAATGCTTTTGGTTTGGACGGCTTCTAAGTTAGCCGTAACCAATTTATTTTCCAGTTCTGAGCTTTCTAGATTGACTGATCTCAGCTCGGCTTGTGTGTAGGAAATCGGAACTTGCACAGAAAATGTTGCAAAAAGCAGGAAGATGAGCATACCGAGAAAAGGGGCACATGCGAGCAGCATCACACGATTTAATCCTTGTACGCGGTTAATCATTTGAGCACGTCCAAGTTGGCTTTTAGCTCATCTAGTTGTTTTTTTACTTCGGCAAGTTGCGTGTAAAGTTGATTTGAATTGTCTGTTTTGGAGTTTGCACTGTCTTTGGTGAAGGCTAGCAATTCATTAAGCGAATCTACCTTTGCTTGCATACGAGTCATATCTGCTTGCATCGTTTCTTTCAGCGTTGTGACCTGCTTCTGGTAGTCTTGCTGGACAATTTGAAGCTGCTGCTCGGTTTGATGCGCAATATCACGGGCGACTTGGTTTTTCAAATAATTGGTATATAGAAAGGTTAAACTCGCACCGCTTAAGATCAGGACGATCCAAGCTATAAACAGCTTACGGTATGTATTTTTTTTGACCCGCGTTTGCGGGGCATTTCGAGTGTGCATCGCTTCAGAAGATGCAGCGCCGATAGGCGTATTCATTTTGACGTTCACCTCATTCGTATCATGCCTTGCTATCCAATATCCTAAAAAATAGTATACATCATCCTTTAGTAGAGTGACAAAATAATTGTCGAAGGATTCATAAAGAAGGTACCGAAGGCTCATACTAGAGTGGTTACATAGAAGGATAGACTGTGAAAAGGGGGTGCAAGTGATGGATAAAGATCAAGTGCAGCAGGAAGATTTGAATACGTTCGTGACCAATGCGGAACTGGATGCAGAGAGTCGCGCGGAAGCGTTGAATGATGGGGAATCCCAGTATCAATCGGAAGAGGCGGATGCGTTGACAAATGTGGCTGAAAATGAGGATATGGAATAGCCGATAGGAGTAATGGTTGGGTAATAGTACACGAATAAAGTAAAGGCAAGCTCGTCTGTGTGGACGGGCTTGCCTTGTTGCGTTTAGGGGGCGGGTTGCGAATGTTGGGTTTGAGAGGGAAGCTGTTTGCGAATGACCTCAACGACATGAGCAAATGTCGTTAAGGCAGCTTCCCCAGCGGGGGTGAGGCCGTAGACACCGCGCTGGTGTCGTTCGTACCAGCCATAGTAATTATGCTGCATCATTTTTGTTGCATCTGAGCAGGCACTTTGCTCTCGCAACTTGCGAAGCGGGAGTGGACCATGCTCGTGCAGCGTCCAGGCGAGCAGCAGGGCTCGCTCCCGATAAGCGGTCACTCGCTTAACGCGGGTAGAGCCGCCCACGTTGAAATCACCGTGGCGGTTGTTGAACTCGGCCGCCAGTCGGTCGGCGGCCCGCTTGCTTACGCGCACCCGCTTGCCACGGGGGCGCGTAAGCGTTGCTTCGCAAGCCAGCGCATTTGCGCTGCTTGCGGTAGGGGGTTGCCCCGCTGCGCTGGCTATGGCCTGCGCAGCAGCCTGTGCGTCCCGCCCTTCGGGGACGGGGCTAGCAGCATCACCCGCCGTGCTCATCGCTGGCGGGTGGCACACCACTTCGACAAGGGGCTCGCGCCTTGTCTTGTAGAAGCGAACCGTGAGCAGCCCAAGACCGAGCAAGCCGCACATCGTGCGCAGCTCGGACCAGCTTACGCGATGCGGCGCCCGTCCCTTAGGCGGAAGCTCGATAGCGACGTATACGAGCGGAGATAGCTTTAATCTATCTATTCCCTGCACGAGCAGGGGGATGTTCAAACTCTTTTTCAATTCGATAATGACAGGTGGTTCCTCACCGCGGACGGCAACAACATCACAATGTCGGACTTCCCCTTTGACTTCGTATCCGCGTTCTTCCCAGAAGCGCTTGATCGGTTCATACAATTCCGTTTCACTGCTTATCCCCACCTGACTCACCTGCTCTCATTTGTTACAATCCCCTTTGATTCCTATATTCCATTATACCATAGTTGATCGGTCAAACCGTTTGGGCTCTAGGGGGAGTGGCGATGTTCGCCTTTTTTAGCTTGGATTTATATAAAATTTTGAGAAACTTCATCCGCATTAGCGCATAGGTATGTAATACACAAGCAAGGGCTATCACAAGCCAGACCCATTCCACATTGCAGCAGGCGAGAGGAGGAACCCATGGACATTTTCAAAAGAGTCGCAGAGCATCGTGACCAAAAAGAAAAACTGGCATGGTCAGGGACATTTGCCCAGTATATTGATATGGTTCGCGACAATCCGAGCTTGACGATGACTGCTCATTCGCGTGTTTATGAGATGATTGCGTCGCATGGTATTCAAGAGGATAACGGACAGCGGAAATACAAGTTCTTTGATCAGGAGATATTCGGTCTGGACCATTCCATTGAGAAACTGGTGGAGGAGTATTTTCATTCGGCGGCAAGGCGTCTCGATGTGCGTAAGCGGATTTTGCTGCTCATGGGTCCAGTAAGTGGTGGTAAATCAACACTTGTTACGATGCTAAAAAGGGGACTGGAGGCGTTCTCCAAAGCAGAAAATGGAGCCGTCTATGCGATCAAAGGTTGTCCGATGCATGAAGAGCCCCTTCATTTAATTCCCCAAGATTTGCGCCCTGAAGTTGAGGCTGTTTTGGGCATTCGCATTGAAGGTACACTATGTCCTTCTTGCCAAATTCGCTTGAAGATGGAATATGGCGGAGATATTGAAAAGGTAGAAATTGAGCGGGTGCTCGTGTCAGAAGAAGCAAGGATTGGAATCGGAACTTTTTCTCCGTCCGATCCGAAGTCGCAGGATATTGCTGACCTGACAGGTTCGATTGATTTCTCTACAATTACAGAATTTGGTTCCGAGTCTGATCCGCGTGCGTATCGGTTTGACGGTGAATTAAACAAAGCAAACCGAGGTATCATGGAGTTCCAAGAAATGTTGAAGTGTGACGAGAAGTTTTTGTGGAATTTATTGTCACTGACACAGGAAGGTAATTTCAAAGCAGGTCGGTTTGCTCTCATCTCAGCAGATGAAATCATCATTGCGCATACGAATGAGTCGGAGTACAAATCATTTATTTCCAACAAAAAGAACGAAGCGCTGCAATCCCGGATCATCGTCATGCAGATCCCATATAACCTCAAAGTTTCAGAAGAAGAGAAGATCTACAGCAAGCTCATTTTGCAAAGCGATATGTCGCATGTACACATTGCACCGCATGCGCTTCGGGCAGCAGCGATCTTTTCCATATTGACAAGGTTGAAAGATTCCAAGAAACAAGGGATGGATCTGCTCAAAAAAATGCAAATGTACGATGGTCAGATTGTTGAAGGATATAAGGAATCTGATCTAAAAGAAATGCAAAATGAATTTGCTGAAGAAGGGATGTCAGGCATCGATCCTCGCTATGTCATCAATCGCATCTCAAGTGCTTTGATTCGGCATGATCTGGAATGTATTAATGCGCTGGATGTGCTGCGGGCGATTAAAGATGGTCTGGATCAACATCCTTCCATTACGAAGGAAGAACGAGAACGTTATTTGAATTTTATTTCGGCAGCACGTAAGGAATATGACGAGATTGCGAAAAAAGAAGTGCAAAAAGCGTTCGTTTATTCGTTTGAAGAGTCTGCACGAACGTTGTTTGATAATTATTTGGATAATATTGAAGCGTATTGCAATTGGGGAAGGATCACAGATCCATTAACAGGAGAGGATATGGACCCTGACGAACGATTGATGCGCTCGATTGAAGAGCAGATTGGAATTTCGGAAAATGCGAAGAAAGCATTCCGTGAAGAAATCCTAATTCGTATCTCCTCATACTCCCGTAAGGGACGTAAATTTGATTACAGCTCACATGATCGTCTGCGTGAGGCTATTGAGAAGAAGCTATTTACTGATCTCAAGGATATTGTGAAGATCACGACATCGACCAAAACTCCAGATGAGAAACAATTGAAACGAATTAATGATGTGACAAAGCAGCTCATAGATGAGCATGGATATTGCCCTGCTTGTGCGAACGAACTGCTTCGTTATGTTGGATCTTTGTTGAATCGTTAAGCAGCTTGTCTCGCCCATTTTTCCACTAGGCGCTCACCTAACTGGGCAAGTGCACATAAGATGGTCATGAGGAAAGACCAGCTTAAGTGGAAAGGAATGAGGCATTCGTGGCAATTACGAACGCAAATCAGCAAATACCTAATACATCAATGAGGATGGATCATACAGATTATCAACAGCCAGCAGTTGAGTCATCCATGTATGATGAGCGACCTGTTGGAGGCATGCATGGTGGAGGACACCCGGGAGGTATGGGACACCAAGGAGGTGTAGGACATCCGGGAGGCGTAGGACACCCAGGAGCTGTAGGACATCCAGGAGGCGTAGGACACCCAGGAACTGCAGGACATCCAGAAGGTCATTTTGGGCATCATGGAGGGTTGGGTCATTTAGTTCCACTACTCTTATTAACCCCGTTTCTTTATAATAACCAACCGAACTATGTATCTTATCCTCCTGTTTATTATCCATGTCCATACCCGAACGAGAACTATTTATGTCCTTATTATCCATGCCCGTACCCGAACCAGAACTATTTATGTCCTTATCCTACCGCTACCCCCTATTAAAGGATGGAAAAGAATGAAGCTGAATGAAAAAATGGTTGAACAGGATCGTCGCCTGCTCAACCATTTTTATTGTGTTTATTTTAATTTTGCTTCATTAAATGCGAACATCATATATTGTTTCAATGTCTCGCTGCTGTCATCTTTATCGAAACGAGATTTGCCTTTGAGAATATCGTTAAGTTGTTTTAAATCTAACAGATTAGGGAATTCGTTCATGTTCTTTCCTTTTGCTTTCACAAAATCTGTAATGACCTTGGAAGCTTCCGCACGGGTTACAAATCCGTCTGGATCGAATTTGCTATCATTTTTTCCGACCATAATGCCTGTCCCAAATACAATCGAGATGTACGGGCTGTAATCATCAACTAGAATCTTCTGATAATCCTTCAAAGGGACAAAAGAGTCTTTAAAGCTATCTAAAGTTCGAATGAATGTGTTGTTATTAAAAGCAAGTGACTTTGCGATCAGCTTCGCCATATCTTTACGCGTAATCGGATCATCAGGTTTAAATCCATGAAGGAGGTCAAGATCAACAAGAATACCGTTATTAAGCAGCGCAAGCATGTCTTTTTCTGCCCAGTGTCCGGACACTTCTTTTAACTCTTGAGAATCATTCACTTTTGTATTGTTGATTCTTGATAAAATACTCATAAATTCAGCTTTACTTATTGTTTTTTCAGGTTGGAATTCTCCATTTTTATACCCGATAATGTACCCATCCATGTACGCTTGGTTAATGTAGGATTTCGCCCAGTGTGTGTCGGATACATCTAAAAAAATGGACGGTAATTTAAAAATGGAGTCGTTGCTCGCCGCAGAGGCAGGGGTTACTATGCACAAAGCAAGGATTATCGGCATGATGTATGATAGTATTTTTTTCAAGTGGTTTCATCTCCTTAAATAGTTGCTGTGAGTCGATAGACATGCTGTAAGTGGTAACTTATTCATTTTATAGGCAAAGTAAGGGTGTTTATATAGTCTGTTGGTCACTAATACCTATGTCTCATGGACTAACTTTAAATGGTGAAATTTCTTGTACAATAAGAAAAGACTTGCTACATGGCTAAGGTCACGGAGAACCTTAGAAGTGTGGCAAGTCTTCTTTTTTGTGGAATGTATGGATAGGGTGGTTACTTGCTACCTTGAACAGGTACAGCATCTTGGAAATATTCTTCCAGTGTTATTCCTTTTGCAAAAATGTCTTTGGCAGCGTCGATTCCGACAAAACGAATATGCCAAGGCTCATAGGCATAACCAGTTATTTGCTCTTTGCCTTGTAAGAAACGGATGACGAAGCCGTACTCATGCGCATGCTGGGCAAGCCATTTACCTTCATTCGTATCGATGAACGATTGTTCAATTTGGAATTTAGCACTCGCACTCGATACATCGATGGCAAGACCTGTCTGGTGTTCACTTTGTCCTGGTCTGGCGCTGAATTGAGCAGCCTTCTGTTCGCCTTGCGTCTTCACATTGTTTGCAAATACAACTTTTTGTGTAGCATACGAGCGATAGGCAGAAATACCAACAAGTTTGATGTTGTCCTTAGCAGCACCGGCAAAAAGACGCTCTAACGCATCAGCTGCTTCTTTACGCATCATTCTTTTCTCGATCTTATCTTTGAAGGAAAAAGGTACATTTGGATACACAAGATCGGGCGGTGTATAGCCATCTGGCAGTGCGCGCTGCTTATTTATGACGACCATGCGGTCGTTTTCATTCGTAACGACTGTAACATTTCCATTTAATTTGGCTGAGCTTTCAAGTGATGCCTTAATGGTTACAAGTGTTTGCTTACTTTTACCATGAAGAGCAGCCGTAATTGTTACAGCTTTACCGTTCGAATCCTTGGCAGCAACTTTCATCATTCCAGCTTCGTTAATAGACACGAGATCGGGGCTGCTTGATTGGTAAGTAATTCCCTTGGCTTGACTGATGTTTTCGATCTTGTCATTATTCATAATACCCTCAACAAGAAGAGCCTGCTCAGCACCCGGGCTTACTACGATCTCATTTGCTATTTTTAAATCTTTCAACTTGTCAGGCTTGACTGAATCTACACTCTTGGATGTTTGAGAGCCATCTTCTTTAGACGATGAACCACCAAAGCATCCACTTAATGCGACTGATAATGCGAGTAATCCGGATAGAATTGCTATTCTTCGTTGATTATTTTTCATGTTACTTGCTCCTTGTATAAGCTATTATTGAATTCATGATAGGTATCTGATTTGAATTCCAGAAAGAGGTGCGTGAAGCACATGGCTCATCGATTTAAGCAGCTGATGTTATTTACGAAGCTGGAAGCGCAGTCCTGCTTGTTTGCTGTCATTATTTTTAGTGCCTTGCTTGTGTTTAAGTTTATCCATATCCCTTATATTGCGACTTACGATCTCATGCTGATTGTCTGTTTACTTGCACAGTATATTTTGTTTCGTACAGGTATTGAGACTTGGGATGAAGTCAAAGTTATCTGTATGTTTCACTTGATCGGGCTTGCGCTTGAACTTTTTAAGATCCAGATGGGATCATGGGCTTATCCACAGGAAGCTTGGACCAAAGTTGGAGGTGTTCCTCTCTACAGTGGGTTTATGTATGCTTCGGTTGCTAGTTACTTGTGCCAATCGTGGCGGCTCTTAAAGCTTGAGCTGCACCGATATCCGAATCCCTTATTGACAGTATCGCTTGCTGTTGCTATTTATTTGAATTTCATGACCCACCATTGGATATGGGATTTACGTTGGTGGTTGACGGGTTTGTTATTCATCATCTATTGGCGCACTTATGTCACGTTTCAATTGGGCGAGACGAGATTGCGAATGCCGCTCGTAGCTTCTTTTTTTTGCATCGGCTTCTTTATCTGGATTGGCGAAAATATAGCAACTGCGCTAGGCGCATGGCAGTATCCAAATCAACAGAAAGTGTGGCACTTTGTCTCGATTAGCAAAATATCTTCATGGTTTCTGCTCGTTATTGTATCTTTCATCATCGTGGCACATCTCAAGCGTGTGAAGAACACGAATCCCTCCAAACATTCTACCAATAAAAACATTCAACTGTCGAATAAGAGCTAAGTGATCGCAGTGGAAAAAACAGGATCACACAAAAAAAGCACCCCTTTGATCTGAAACTGGAGCGAACCTTTCGGTGATCCAATGACATTCAAAGGGGTGTTTTTTTAAAAGAAATTCAGTACACATATAAACACAGCCATACTTACAACCGATAATCCTAAGAAGGTCGTCCCCGAACGTTTCTTTACTTGGAAAAACTTCAAAATTCCTAAAGAAACGAGTGAACCGATCAACATTACGAACACTAATATGATGAAAAATTGCGGCATTGTAATCGATGGATCAATGACTGCAGCTTGCAAAGTTAACATCCCTTTCATTCGAAAATTCGTGTATATAGCCCAATTGTACTTCGATCAAAAGCCCGTGTCTACGCGATTTGGGATAGAAAGTATAATTGATTTGTATTTTCTCCGAAATCTTCATAATATTTTCAAAAACAAGTGGAAAATCAATAGGTTTTAGGATTGGATAAACCCTTGTTCTGAATTACAATGAAAGTGTTGTTAAAATTTTGTAAACAACATGAATAGGGGGCTTTAAGTCATAATGATTTCAATTACTGAACAGAAAAGAATGCAGCAATTGCAATATATCGGCATTACCAATCAAGACTTACAGTTGTTACAGGAGCATGAAGCTTCTTTTAAAAAGATCGTGAATGCTGTAGTGGATCAGCTATATGTAAAAATCATTCAGAACGATGAACTACGTGTGATTATTGAAAAACACAGCACTCTGGATCGTCTAAAAGAAACGCAAGTCTGGTATTATCTTTCGATGACTGCGGGCCGTATCGACGATTCTTTTATTGAGCACAGGCTGCATATTGGTAAAATTCATTCTCATATTGGTCTGACAACAGATTGGTATCTAGGTACATACATGATTTATCTGGATATTTCCATTACTGAATTTAAGAAATTGCTACCTGAGAAATGGACAAGTGTTATCCATTCCTTGACAAAAATGTTTAACCTTGACTCTCAGCTCGTATTAGAAGCGTATGAGCGTGATGAAAAGCATAAAATCCAAAAGATCGCGGATCAAAAGCAGAATATGTTAAGCGGCATTTCTGTTGCTGTGCAAGAACTGGCATCCATGATGGCAGAGTTGAATGAAAGCACACATTCTATTGCAACAACAGCGATGAGTACAGCGGAGTCCCAGGATAAAGCGAATACGCTCGTTACTTCACTAAATGATGAAGTCGGACATATTCATGAAATGGGTGATTTAATGAGAGAAATCTCTGATCAAACCCATTTGTTAGGATTGAATGCGGCTATTGAAGCGGCAAGAGCAGGTGTTGAAGGGCGAGGATTTGAAGTTGTTGCCAATGAAATTCGTAAGCTTGCGAAGCATTCCAAAAAAGCACTGACGGAAATAGAAGATAAGTTGGAAATGATCACGTCCTTGCTAGCACAAGTTCAAGTGGAATCTGAAGGAACAGCTAACAACGCAAGGAACCAGGCTGCACATTCGGAAGAATTGGCTTCATTTGTAGAGATGATCGAACGCGTTACATCGGATCTTGAGAACTTAAAAGGGATCTCCTAGCATATAAACACCCCGTATTCCTCATGATCACATGCTTGGGAATACGGGGTGTGTTTACAATATCGAAGAAAGCGTCTAGACTTCCGAGTTAGCAAGCGTTTGTGTACGTAAGTCGCCCAGTGCTTGAGCAGAACCGAATACCTCGTAATGAACTTGATCGGATGGAACACCTAATTGCTTGAGCAAGGCACAAGCTTCTTCCATAAAAGGTACTGGACCGCAAATATAAGCTTCGACGTCCGTTGTAGGTAGCGCGGACTTTAGAACTTCAGCTCTGATCCTTCCCTCATAATCGAAAGCAAGATCTTCTTGGCGCGGCTTTTCATAAAGCGTGATTGCTTCTGCTTTTGAATGCTTGAATACATAGTCTTTGATTTCTTCGGCAAAAGGATGATAAGCGCCGTTCAGTACGGCATGAACAATCGTGACCGCCCTTGATTTCTTAGCAAGTGGACGAAGCATGGATAACAGCGGTGTGATTCCAATACCTGCACCTAGAAGGAGAACGGGGCGTTCACTTTCCTTATCCAGTACAAAGTCTCCCTGTGGAGGAGTAAGCAGGAGGACATCGCCAACATTCGTTTGTTGGTGAAGGAAGCTGGAGACGACACCATCAGCATGTGTATGACCTTCCTCATGTTTTACTCCAATTCGGTAATAGCCGTCGCAAGGACAGCTCGAGAGGGAATACTGCCGAATTTGGTCATATTTGCCATCGTTTATTTTGACTGATATATATTGACCGGGCAGGAATTTTGCGATAGCTCCGCCATCTTGTGGCTTCAAATAGAAGGAGTAAACGTTCGCTGATTCCTTCACTTTACGATCTATGATAAACGGTCGGAATCCACTCCAACCGCCGTCTTTATGCAAGGATTCTTCATACATATTCTGTTCGGTTTGAATAAAAATATCTGCAATGACACCGTAGGCTTTACCCCAAGCATCAATAATCTCTGGTGTTGCTGCATCACCAAGCACTTCTTTGATAGCGCCAAGCAAGTTTTCGCCTACAATCGGATAATGCTCAGCTTTAATGCCTAGCGAGACATGCTTATGAGCAATCTGTTTGACGACGGGGATAATAGTTTCCAATTGATCGATATGAACGGCCGCTGCATACACCGTATTAGCAAGGGCTTTTGGCTGATCGCCTACTTTTTGATGCGTTTGATTAAAAATATGAAGCAGTTCGGGGTGCTTCTCAAATAGTCGTTTGTAAAAAGTTTTCGTAATTTCATTGCCGTACATTTCAAGTACTGGAACGGTCGATTTAATAATGTTACGTGTTTGTTGATCTAACATGAATATTCGCCTCCGTACGATTGTAATGGGTTTACATTTAAAGTTATATCACTAATGCATCTTTAAAGATAGATCGTGAATATATCTTTTTGTGGCAAATGTGTTACAATTTGTGTAATGTGATGCAATGGCTTATAGATGTGAAGAGTGGAGGAATGACAAATGAGACTTACGTATTATACCGATTATTCACTTCGCGTTCTAATGTATTTAGCTGTGTTGGAAGAAGGACAGAAGACAAGTATTAGGGATATAGCAAAATCATACGGAATATCAGAAAATCATCTGATTAAGTGTGTTCATGAGCTTGGTAAGTTAGGACTTATCGCAACTTCGCGTGGCCGCGGAGGAGGCATTAAGCTTGCCGTAGATGCTAAATCTATTCGCATTGGGGATATTGTCCGTAAGACGGAAAAAGACTTTGATCTTGTAGAATGCTTTGATCCAAAAGTAAATACGTGCAGACTCTCGCCTTCATGTAAACTTAAGCACGTACTTGCATCAGCACTTCAGGTATACTTAAAGAAGCTTAATGAATATACACTGGCTGATATGGTCGAAGATCCAGCTATGATTCAGAATATACTACAGGAGTGATGGCAACATGATACGTGCAGCAAGAGCAGCTGATAGTAAATCTGTAATCCCGCTTATGCATACCGCAATCGATAATATTGCGAATAAACTTTCCGGATATGATGATGTGAAACGAATGTACGAGGCATTGACTTCCTTTTTTGAAAGTGAAGGCAATCGTCTTAGTTATACGAACACAATAGTGAAAGAAGTGGATGGGAATGTTGTCGGATTCGTATTATCGTATGACGGCAGTAAACAGGACGAGTTAGATCAGCCAATTATTGACCACTTGATTAAAGTAACAGGCAATAAAGATGTGTATTTGGAAAAGGAAACCCGTGAAGACGAGTATTACCTCGATTCACTTGCGGTTGATGATCGATATCAAGGTCAAGGGATCGGCAAAGCCTTAATGAAAGCTTTCGAAGTAAGAGCTGCAGACGAAGGTCATGACAAAGTCGCTCTTATTGTGGAAAAAGAAAATCATGGTGCTCATGCACTTTATGAGAAAATGGGGTACTGTGCTGACGGTAAGCTCATGGTATGCGAGCATGAATACACACACATGGTGAAGATGGTCTAACCCCATTTTCAGGGAAATAGGACAGGAGAGTTAATTAAATTGATTCTACAATTGGATCAGCTTGCCAAGATGCATCCAAGCCAGCCGGAGAGTGTGCTATTTTCTAAGATTTCTGCATCCATAGAGAAGCCAGAGATTATCTGTATGATTGGCTCTTCAGGACAAGGAAAAAGCACGCTTTTACGAATATTGGGCTATATGGATTGTGAGGATCAGGGGCGAGTTCTTTTGCAAAATAAGGATAAGAGCAAGTGGGTGCCTCGTGAATGGCGTCAGCAAGCTAGCTATGTCGCTCAACAGCCGGTCATGCTGGCTGGGACGATTGAAGATAATTTACGCACTGTCAGCAGGCTGCATCAAAGACCATTCGAAAAAGATAGAGCAACTCACTTGATGCAGCGGGCTGGTATGAGTGAAATGGCTTGGAGTAAACCGGCGAGTGATTTGTCCGGGGGTGAAAAGCAGCGAGTGGCACTTGTGCGGTCGATGCTGCTTCAGCCTGCTATCTTACTACTAGATGAAGTGACTTCTTCCTTGGATATGCATAGTAAGCAGCTCATTGAAGATATGCTATTGGAATGGCACAGAGAAGAAGGAACAACGTTGCTCTGGGTGACCCACGATATGGAACAAGCAAGGCAGTGCAGTAATCGGCTATGGTTTCTGGCAGAAGGAACTTTGCTTGAGGATCAGCGGACAGAGAATTTTTACTCATCGCCAATAACAGAGGCGGGTAGGGAGTTCTTAGGGTATACACGGGTACAGGCAGAACGATCAGAGGGGGGATAGTGTCTTGTCTAATCTTGCTTTGGCGTTAACACTTACATTCGTAGGGATTACGATCCTGCTCTCGATGAAGCAGAAGCTGGGGTTAGAGAAGGATATTCTCATCGGAACACTTCGAGCGACTGTACAGCTGCTCGCTGTTGGATATGTACTTCAGTTTGTTTTTGCGACGCAGCATGTTCTATTAATAGGATGTATTATTGCGGTCATGATCTTAGTTGCGGCATGGAATGCTGGCCAGCGTGCCAAAGGTGTAGCGGGAGTATTCTGGCGGATTGTTTTATCCATTGTCTGTACTGAAATTGTTACGCTTGGACTACTTCTCCTCTTACATATTATTGAGCCAACAGCACGATATATGATTCCACTAAGTGGAATGATAATTGGAAACGCAATGGTTGCATGCGGTCTATTTTTGAATCAGATGAAGCGTGAAGTCGCAGGTATGAGAGGGGAAATTGAGACGTATCTCGCACTCGGCGCAACAGTGCGTCAAGCGGTACATCCTGTTTTGCAGCGATCCGTGAAATTTAGTATGATCCCAACTATTGATAGTATGAAAACAGTCGGAATTGTTCAATTACCTGGGATGATGACCGGGATGATTGTAGCGGGAGCGAATCCTGTTGAAGCGGTACGGTATCAAATTCTTATCGTCTTCAGCCTATCAGCATCAGCTGCAATTGCGAGTATTATTCTAAGCATGCTTAGCTATCGCTTATGGTTTACAGCTGATACTCGGCTTCGTCAATCTTTGTAAATTACTTGTTAGGTCGGTTTAATGACGATTATGACATGTTTTCCGTTTATTTGTAGGCCCGTTTCGGGCTTACCATAAGTAGATAAATCCTGCAGAAGCTGCTCAGCTAGAATCTTAGCGGGTTCTGTCTTTTTTTTGTCAACTTGAACGGTCAATTGAACGGCATCTCCGGCAGCTAATATACGCTCTGCTTGACGTTTTTTCGTATCGTAATCATGATCTTCAATCGAAGGGGAAAGCTTAATTTCTTTGGTTTTCATCCCTTTTGCTGCTTTACGTTCTTGCTGCTTTTCCTTGTTTTTCTCATTCTTAACGTCTCCTCGACTAGCGAGCTTACAAGGTGGGGGACTTGAGGTAAGAGAAAGACAGACCAGATCGACTTTCAATTCTTTGGCAAGACGCAGCGCCTCTTGGGTTGCAACTATACCTAAATCCTCACCATTCACACCCGTTAGTACGACCTCAGATGCTTTAATTTTCTCATTCATTATCATAAGATTTCAACCACCTTCCACACCATGAATCCAATAAGAATACCACGAACGATAAGCTCCCCAGATGAACCCGTTTCTATTGCGAGATATTTCGGCAGTAGACGGAATTTTAACTTAAATGGCCATAAGAGCGCAACACCCTGAACATTTAGTAGATCAATCAAGGGGTGTGAAGCATAGGCGATAATAAATGACCACTTGTAAAGACTTGGTACTGGAGAAAGCAGCAAACCTAATACGATGAGAAAAAGGATAGAATGAGTCATTGTACGGTGGCGCACTTTCAAAATTCGAAGCAGAGCAGATAACGGGAACAAGATTTTGGCCATTGTGGAGCCCTGTTTATCTATGTCAGCCAGTGGACCAGCGATACAGCCAATCATAAGTGCAGCAGCGGCTTCCCATGATAATAGCGGTTGGTTCATCGATAAGACAACACTCTCTGCAGCAAGTAATCCAGCAAGGCTATGGGTTTTTTGTAGCATGAAATGATCCTCCAAGTTGATCTAAGCTGTAACAATTCATGATTCAGCAACAATCCATTATAGCAAACATATGATCTCATATCTATCGTGATTTATTTGATTTTTTTGATTGACTTGGAAATGGTTATCGCATATAATCGCATTATAAATTGCCTATACGCAAAACTTATGTATAAAGACAACAATGAATATCATTCTCACTCATGCTGTTCCTCATCTAGGGGAACAGCATGAGCCATTTTAAGGGAAGTAATAATGATTATCATTATAATTATGAAAAAGGGGAGCAAATAAATCAAGGCAATAGGCGATCGCATATTGATTTAGATTAATTTTTAAATTATTATAATTATTATAAAGTTTCCTGAATACAAAAATTATGCCTAAAGTAAAAATGAATATCATTCTCAATCATGCTGTTCCCTTTCGGGGGAACAGCATGAGCCATTTTAAGGGCAATAATAACGATTATCATTCACAGTCAAATTCATTTAAAAGGAGTGTTACTCAATGAGTCAATCAATCAGTCATACAAAAACATCGACACAATCTTTATCGTTGAAGAAAGAAAAGTGGGTTCATTTTATAGAACAATATGGAGAAATCACAGGAGCATTAATAAGTGGTGTTCTCATGGCCATTGCTTGGATCTGGGGACATTATACGGATGGACCTGTTTACCTCATGTACTTGGCTGCATATATCATCGGCGGCTACGCCAAGGCAAAGGAAGGTCTAATTACTTTATTTAAAGAAAAGGATCTGGACGTCAATTTATTAATGCTGCTTGCTGCTGTGGGCGCTGCATGTATCGGGTACTGGGCAGAAGGTGCGATGCTTATCTTTATTTTTGCATTAAGTGGTGCGCTTGAAACGTTTACGATGAATCGTAGTTCCAAAGACTTGTCTGCTTTAATGGGAATGAAGCCTGAAACGGCTATTTTATTTCAAGAAGGGAAAGAGATTGAAGTTCCGATTGAAAGCTTAGAGGTTGGTCATGTTGTAATCGTAAAACCAGGTGAACGAATTCCCGCGGACGGTACTGTTAAAGAAGGAATTTCAGCAGTTGATCAGGCTTCGATTACGGGCGAATCCATTCCGGTTGATAAAACGGCAGGTAGTGAAGTATTTGCAGGAACGCTTAATGGGCAAGGGGCTTTATTCATTGAAGTGAAAGAACGCAGTGAATCAAGTTTATTTTCTAAAATCATTCGTCTGGTGCAAGAAGCACAAAGTGAAATGCCGAAATCGCAAGTATTTATGGAAAAGTTCGAACGCATTTATGCTAGAGTCATTTTACTTGTCACTGCTGTACTGATGTTCTTACCGCATTTTGTGTTTGGATGGAGCTGGAATGAAACTTTTTATAAAGCAATGGTATTCTTAGTCGTCGCGTCTCCTTGTGCACTTGTTGCTTCCATTATGCCAGCCGTACTGTCTGCGATTTCGAATGGTGCTAGGAAAGGTATGTTGTTTAAGGGTGGCGCGCATATTGAGAACTTAGCGCAGGTCGAAGTTATTGCTTTTGATAAAACGGGTACCCTTACGCATGGAAAACTAGCTGTAACCGATATACGAACTTTCCAAGGATACACGGAGGAGCAGTTTATTCAAATTGCAGCATCCCTTGAAAGCTTGTCCGCACATCCAATTGCGAAAGCAATCGTCCAAAAAGCGAGTGAAATGTCGTTAGAAATAAGAAGACCGATGGATTTTGAATCTCACACAGGTTGGGGAATTGAAGCTAGTTATTGCGTGGATTCATGGAAAATTGGTAAGCCAGGTTTTGTTGAAGAGGATTTGAAAGAGAATCAGCAGGTTGCTTTGCAGATTCACGATCTTGAGAAACAAGGTAAGACCGTTATTGTACTGCAAAACTCACAAGGAATTGCGGGTATTATCGGTTTGCAGGACCGTGTAAGACCTGAGGTAAAAAGCTTTATTGCGAAGCTAAGAGAAAGTGGCGTTCGGGTTGCGATGCTAACAGGTGACCAGAAAATGACCGCACATGCGATTGCGCAAGAGGTGGGCATTGAAAACGATATGGTATTCGCCGAATTACTGCCTGAAGATAAGCTGAATGTGATTAAGCAATTGAAAGACAAACATGGTAAAGTCGGCATGGTCGGCGATGGTGTCAATGATGCACCCGCACTAGCAACAGCGACAGTTGGTATTGCGATGGGTGTTATGGGAAGTGACGCTGCTCTGGAGACTGCGGATATGATTCTGATGAATGATGATCTGAAAAAAATCCATGAAGCGATCGTGCTGGGCAGACGTTTGAAGAAGATTGTGAAGATGAACATGGTGTTCGCGCTGACGATCATCGCATCGCTGATTATTTCCAACTTTGTCATCGGTGTACCGCTTCCATTAGGGGTTATTGGACATGAGGGTAGCACGATTCTTGTTATCTTGAACGGATTGCGGTTGCTGAGGTAGGTGGGAGTGGGAGTGGGCGCTGCGGAGAAAGAAGGTGCTTTCAGTCGCTGTTGAAATCGTGAATAGTTGATTAGGTTAGGTTGGTGTATTCACGATTTCAAAGGCGAGCGCTTCGCTCTTCCAGTACCTCCTTTCTCCTCCGCTCCCCTTCCACTTTGGGAGGGAGGCATAGTGAAGGTAACTTCTCTGATGTAGGAATTGTGCTCCTTCTTTGAAGATCGCACGAGGAGAAAACATTTGCAGCAACCTCTTGTCTGCTACTTAGCAAGATAGTTGCAAAAAAAGCGGTCATTACGGGACATGAATTTGTCTCCGTAATGGCTGCTTTTTTGTGTCTATGGGGGGAATGGTGGCTGCAACTTCTCCCATGTAAGATGGAGGGACGTCTAAGTCATGGAAAGCGGAGCGGCACGCCTTTGAAATTGTATTCCTGCCTTCCAACCTAATCAGAGGAATACAATTTCAACAGCGTGTGGAAGGACTTAGACGACCCGCAGTCGCTACCTGCAAAGAGAAGACTCGCAGTCACTACTACAACGAATTCTTTTTCTATAAAAAATTGGTTAAACTTGGCACGATAATTGCATATAATAAAATCATCTATCGCTGAGAAAGGGTGAGCTCGCATGAACATGACCTACAGCTTGAATCAGGAGCAGCAGATCAAACTATACATGACCCCTGAGTTAAAGCAATCCATTCATATTCTTCAGCTCTCAAACGCGGAATTGAATTCATATTTGCAAGAACGGGCCAGTGAGAATCCATTAATCGAAGTGGAGTGGAAACAGAATCCTTTTTCAACAAAAAGTAAGCGCTTTAATGAACGCTATGATCAATTGGATACCATCAACAGCTTAGCTATCCATGTCGATACACTGGAAAACTGGGTCATGCAGCAACTGCGAATGACACCCTATACAGCTGCAGAATTCAAAGCCATTTCCTATTTTGCTGGGAACTTAAGTGATGCCGGATATCTAACCGTTACGCTAGAGGAAGCTGCCCAGGTTCTTTATTTAACGCATAAAGAAGTTGAAGACGCTCTCCAAAAGCTTCACACCTTCGATCCAGCAGGTATTGGGGGCAGGAACTTGCAGGAATGTTTGGCTATTCAAATTAAGCGTGATAATGAGGCTCCAGTAGGTGCTATGGAGATTGTAATGGGCTACCTGACTGAACTAGCTAAGGGAAAATACGACAGAATATCTAAAGAATTAAACATAAATGAGAGAAATGTGTCTAATATTTTAGAATATATACGAACTTTGAATCCACATCCGGGTCTCGTATGCGCTCAACATGAACGTCAGAATGTTATTGTGGACGCGGAAATCTCTTTTGAAAATAACAATCTAGTCATTGAGATGAAGCGTAATATGTTCTCCAAAGTTACGATCAATCGAGAATATGTGGATCTTGTCAAAGGCGCTCATAGCGATGAAGTTGCTATATACATTCAAGAACAATTGAAGTCGGCTCAGTGGCTGATGCGCAGCTTGGAATATAGGAATGATACGATTTTTCGAGTGATTTATGCGATTGTTCAGGAGCAGATGTCCTTTTTTGAAGGTGAGAATGGCAGCTTACGACCGATGAATTTGAAACATTTATCCGATATGCTCGGCATTCATGAATCAACGGTAAGTCGGGCGATCAAGAATAAGTTTATTGATACACCGAAGGGTATTTATGAACTGAAGTACTTTTTTACCAATGGGATTCAGACCGCAGAGGGTGAGGATATTTCATCAAGGGCTGTGAAAAGTACGATTCGAGCTTATATCCATGAAGAAGACAAGCGAAAGCCGCTGTCAGATCAGATTATAGCTAATATGCTGCAGAAAAAAGGAATTGAAATCTCACGTCGTACAGTTGCAAAGTACCGGGAGGAAGAAAAAATATTATCTTCTTCTTTACGGAAAATGAAGGCAATTTGAAAAAGTAGGTACGATTCTTGCAATAAAGTGAAGTGAGGTATTACCACTTAATTGAGAGGAGAATGACAAGATGGCAAAGTTTCCAGGCGTTTATGTAGCAACGATTACCCCTTTTACAAATGATTATGAGGTTGATTACAGAGGAATACATGATCATATCAATTGGCTGATCGAGCAAGGTGTGCACGGTATTATCCCGACAGGTTCATTGGGAGAATATGCAACATTTACTAGAGAAGAGCGCGCGAAAGTCATTGAAACGACGATCGAAGCTGCTGCTGGTCGTGTTCCAGTTGTTGTGGGTTCAGCTGCTCCATCAACGAAGCAAGCGACGGAGTGGGTAAGATTTTCGATGGAAAAAGGTGCAGCAGGTGTTATGGCATTGCCACCAATTAACTATAAGCCAAGTGAAGCAGAAGTGATTGCACACTATGAAGCAGTAGCGAATGTAGGTTTGCCAGTTATCGTATATAACAACCCACACGACTACCCAGTAGACTTAACTCCGCGTATTTTGAAGAAATTAGCTGAATTCGATAATATCGTTGCTGTAAAAGAATTCTCGGGTGACATTCGCCGTATGCATGACGTTATTCGTGAGACGGATCTTGAATTGATGGTCGGTGTGGATGATTTGGCGATGGAAGGTGCAATCGCCGGTGCGACGGGCTGGATTGCAGGCTTTGTTAATGCAATGCCTAGAGAAAGCGTAGAGGTATTTGAATTATCCCAACAAGGAAAATTAACAGAGGCGTTAGAGCTGTTCCGTCGTCTCGTACCATTATTCCATTATGATGCAGGTCCAAGGCTGGTTCAGGCTATTAAATATACGATGGAGCTTGTAGGACGTCCTGTAGGTCCTTGTCGCCCACCACGTTTAGGTTTGACGCCTGAAGAGGAAGTGGCAATTAAGGCTGCTTTTGAATATGCAACAAAATCGAACCTTGCGATTAGCACGAATTAATTCAAAGATTGGGGATGCCTGCAAATGATGCATAGTCAGAATTGGATTGGTGGGGAGTGGTCTACTCCTACTGATGGTGAACTCATCGTGAATAACCCTTCGAATGTGAAGGAACAAATTGGTGTTATTCATTTGTCAGGTGCAAGTGAAGTGCTCCAAGCCGAACAAGCTGCAAGAATGGCTCAGCCGAATTGGGCGGGAATGAGTCAGGCGAAGCGTGGCGATGTGCTAGGTCGTCTGGCGTCAGCACTTGAGTCAAGCCTAGAAGAGCTAGCAATTCTCGCGAGTCGTGAGATGGGGAAACCCATTACCGAAATGAAAGGCGAAGTGATGCGTGGCGTCAATTTGCTTAAATATTATGCGGCAGAAGGTGTGCGTGCGAATGGCAGTGTGATTCCAGCATCAGAAGCGGGTGTACTGCAATATACAAAGCGAGTGCCGCTTGGTGTTGTGGGCATTATTACACCGTGGAACTTTCCAGTTGCAATTCCGATTTGGAAAATAGCACCTGCGCTTCTGTGCGGAAATACGATCGTCTGGAAGCCTGCGGAGTATGCATGCTTAACAGCTACGAAAATGATACAAATATTCGCACAAGCTGGATTGCCTGCAGGCATCATTAATTTAGTAATCGGTAAAGGAAGTAAGATCGGGGATGTATTGCTAGAACAATGTAATTTGAATGCAATCTCATTCACCGGATCAACTTCTACAGGACAACGAATAGCCTCGATATGCGCTAGACGCAATATCAAGTATCAGACTGAGATGGGCGGAAAGAATGCAGCTGTTGTACTTAAAGATGCAGATCTAAATCTAGCAATCCCAGCTATCCTTAGTGGTGCATTCCGATCGGCAGGACAGAAATGTACGGCAACGAGTCGTATCATTGTAGAGCGCGAGATCATGCCGGCTTTTACAGCAGCGTTGCAAGCAGCAATGGAAACTATCGTTGTGGCACCAGCACTCGATTCTAAAGCTTATCTTGGTCCTGTTGCTTCTGGGTATCAGTATGATAGTGTAATGGCCTATGTGACGATGGCACGCGAGCAAGCACAAGTCTTAGCGGAATGTAAAGCTAAAGTGTCGGAAGATGAGGGCTACTTTATTACCCCGCTTGTTGTGTCTGGAGTAAGCAGCGATCATCCGTTGGTACAGGAAGAAATATTCGGTCCAGTTGCTGTTGTGTTAGAAGCAGATCATTATGAACATGCTGTTGCTCTATGCAATGCAACGATATTTGGTCTTAGCGCTTCTGTATTTACGAAGGATTTGAATCAAGCATTACGGTTCTTGGACGATGCTGAGGTCGGTATGGTTCGCGTGAATCAAGAAACAGCTGGCGTTGAATATCAAGCACCGTTTGGTGGAACTAAATGGTCGAGCTCGCATACAAGAGAGCAAGGTCAAGCTGCTCTTGATTTTTATAGTGAGATCAAGACATGTGCAATTAAATATAATTAATAATTAGAAAAAAGCTATCCACCTCGTCAGACACGACGAGGTGGATAGCTTTTTGTGAATGAAAGATTAGATAGTAAATTTTCCTGTTTCCTGATGGAGCTGCTGGACCATCCGATCAAGTTCTTCAGCTGATGCTGCAATGATTGCCATTGTCGTATGTTGATCTTTGGCGATGATGGCAATTTGTCTATTCCATCGCTTTATTTGCCATTTGTACGAGTTTTTCTCGTCCATCAGCAACGTGAGGATGGAATTGAATGAGCGCTTGCTCGCGAGTCTCGATTACTAGTTGTTTTGCTAGGTCCAGTTCTTTAATAATCATTGGATTCTGTTCTTTAAATCCTTGGACAATAGAAAGTCCTGCCACTTTTCCTTGGGCTTTAGCTACTTTCGCACTTTCTATACCCGTAATATTTCCTGCAACGTAGAGTCCTTTAAGGGGAGTTTGCATATTGGCGTTGTGTAATGGTACATGTCCACCTAATTCGGGTACGTAGCGCAGTGGACAACCTGCGACAGAAGCAAGCTCGGCAAGCGGATATAAATCTCCAGCGATACAAACAAAATCCACAGGTATCGTACGAGTTGAACCTGGAACGATTTCTCCATCTGCTGTCACAGTTGCAATCCGAACACTTTCCACTTGTGTCTCTCCACAAATTTCGATAACGGCCTTTTTTAATTCAATTGGAATGCCCCACATTTTAAATAAACCACTTGGGTAAAGGGCAAGTCCAAGACGCTGAAGCGGCTCGAATTTCATCAGTCTACTCCCAAAACGGAGTAGGGCAGACGGGGCAAGATGCGCTACACGCAATAACGATTTCATAACTTTTGCGGGTGATGCAGCGTCTTGGGTAACGACATTTTTAGGAGGAAGCATCATGGCAGCAATATTAATGTCAGCAAGCTGAAGCTCTCTGGCGATAGCAACAGATAGAACATTCAGTCCAATAATAATGCCGCGTTTTCCGACACGTACACGATGAACATTCGTCATGACCTGAGCAGCACCAATGGACATAACCCCAGGTAATGTCCAGCCAGGTACAGGTGCAGCAACCTCAGCAGCTCCGGTCGCAATAAGTAAGGAGGATGCTTCTAGGATTTGATCAGAAGTGTATATGCGCCAAGTTGTTTCCACCTGCTTCACATCATAGACGGAAGTGCCAAGTGTAATGTCTACGGATAGGGAGATAGCCCGGTCATACATCTTCTTCGCTTCTTCAATCCCGTTCCACCATTCTCCCGAAGGTTCTTGATGAAGTTGTCCAAGCAGTCTCCCGCCAGGTTTCATGAATTCATCAATTACTTTTACCTGAAGCCCATATTCTGCACATACGATGGCAGCCGACAGTCCTGCAGGACCAGCTCCAATAATAACAACATCTATCATCACTTGTGCGCTCCTTTCCTAAATGGGGTAGGGAGCGATTGACTTGTCCGTATGTCCATGCCATCACGTATCGGTGTCATACACGCACGAACACCATCTTTTCCATCTACGGTTACTCGACACTCGAAGCAATGTCCAATATTGCAATATATTCCGCGCGGTGTTCCCTTCTCCTCGTGATATCGTAGCGTTCGAATCCCATTAGCCAGCAGTGTCGCTGCAATGGTTTCTTCTTCGAAGCCTTGATACGATCTTCCATCGAAAAGGATATTTACTTTTTGACGATCACGCATTTGTCCAAGGATAGGGTGGTTTTCAATACGTCCGAAACTCATGAATGTTCACCTCCCAGATTTTGAAAAGAAACGGGTCGGACAGGTGGCTGATACTTCAGTGTTGTTTCGTGTGGAATTGCTGCATCTGATACTTGTTGAATGATTTTATCGACTAATAAACGGCAAGTTCTGCCCCCGCAATAACCCATTCCTGCTCGTGTCCGGAGCTTAACTTCCCGAGATGAACATTGATACTCCTTGGCGGTATCGACGATTTGACCTAGGCTAATTTCTTCACACCGACAAATAATAATTGATGACTGATCCATTGGACTCCCCTTTTCATACAAAATATCATAATGAGTTCATTGCAAAAAGCGAGCCAAACTCAGCTTGAGTGAATGTCGAATCTTGTGTCTATTTCAAAGAAAAATGGCTGAATGTGTCTATGTATCTGTAAACAATGTGTATATAAAATTTGACATCAGAAATTGGAAGAGGAGGAACGATGACTAAATGGTTATGGCATAGAAATTGCATATTCTATTGCTAAGTAGAAAGGTGGTTAGCCTTTTTGAAAGCGATAACAAAAATAAAAAAACTGTACATGGGGGTGCTGTGAGTATGGTGAAGTACATTGCGACTCGACTGGGTTACATGATTGTCACGTTTTTAGTGATCTCGACTTTGACGTTTTTCTTAATGCAAACGCTACCAGGATCACCGTTTAATGACCTAAAGCTCACGACAGATCAGAAGAAAATTTTGTACGAGAGATACGACTTGGATAAGCCTATTCCAATTCGATATGTCAAATACATGACGAATTTAGTACAAGGCGATTTGGGCAAATCTTTTCAATTTGAAAATCGTCCCGTAACAACAATTATTGGTGAACGAATTGGTCCATCTGCCGTTTTAGGAGCTCAGGCGCTAGTGGTCGGTGTCACTATTGGCCTGCTGCTAGGCATGATTGGGGCACTAAAACATAATACACCTTGGGATTATGGATCGATGATATTTTCGGTTCTAGGAGTATCTATTCCTTCTTTTGTCTTTGCGGGGATGCTCCAATATTGGTTTGGGGTGAGGCTGGAATGGCTGCCTATTGCATTCTGGGATAGTTTTAAGCATACGATATTGCCGACAATCTCAATGTCAGTTTTCGTTATTGCAACTATGGCGCGCTTTATGCGCACAGAAATGATCGATATTCTGGGCCAGGATTATATGAGTACGGCAAGAGCAAAGGGACTTGGTAATATGGCGATTTTGTTCAGGCATGGACTACGCAATGCGATGATTCCCATTCTGACTTTGCTTGGACCGATGGCGATCGGCCTGATGACCGGATCACTTGTTATCGAGCGGATTTTCAGTATTCCTGGGCTTGGTGAGCAGTTCACAAAGTCGATTATGACCAATGATTATCCCGTTATTATGGGAACGACTTTATTCTATAGCTTCTTATTTATTGCCATCATATTTGTCGTTGATATTTTATATGGTCTGATTGATCCAAGAATACGTTTAACGGGAGGGAAACAACTGTGAGTACGCAATTGAAAGAATTTAGTCAGGAAGTATTCGTACCAGCTGATGCGAGTATGATCGACCCAGAGAAAATTACGAATAAATCGCTCACCTCCTTGCAAGATGCTTGGATTCGTTTCCGCCAAAATAAGGTAGCCTTAATCGGACTTTTTATCATTCTTTTCCTATTATTAATGTCCATATTCGGTCCTTACATGAGCAAATTTGGTTTTGATGACCAGCAATTAACACGTGCGAAGCTTCCGCCAAAAGTACCTATTTTAGAAAATATTCCATGGCTTGGGTTCAATGGTTATGATATACGGGGTGTGGATCAGTATGCGAAAAAAGGCGTCACGGATTATTTCTGGTTCGGTACGGATGAATTAGGACGCGATCTATGGACGCGTATTTGGGAAGGGACACGAATTTCATTATTAATTGCCATACTTGCGGCTTTAATTGACGTTATTATCGGTGTGTCTTATGGTGCCATCTCCGCGTTCTATGGGGGAAAAGTTGATAATGTCATGCAGCGGATCTGTGAGGTTCTTGTCGGGATACCGAATTTGATCATCGTCATTCTTCTCATCTTGGTGCTAAAACCAGGAATCCTAACGATTGTACTTGCGATGGTAATGACTGGTTGGGTGGGGATGTCTCGTATCGTACGGGGACAAATTCTGAAGCTTCGCGATCAAGAATACGTCTTGGCTGCAAGAACCCTTGGCGCTAAGGATAAAAGGCTGTTATTCCGACATCTCATTCCCAATACAGCAGGACCGATTATTGTCACATCGATGTTTACTATTCCTGGGGCTATTTTTACCGAAGCGTTCTTAAGTTTTATTGGTCTAGGTCTACAGCCTCCTATTGCATCACTTGGAACCATTATTAATGATGGCCACAAAATGATGACAATCTACCCGCACATGCTCATTATGTCATCCATCGTTATCAGCCTTATCATGATTAGTTTTAACATGCTTGGTGACGGTTTACGCGATGCGTTAGATCCTAAAATGCGACGCTAACGTGAGACTGCAATCTGGATGTTGAACTATTTTTCACAAAAGAATGTAAAGGAGGATTACCATATGGACAAAAGCCTTATTGTTAAAGATCTAGAGGTTTCTTTTAACACATATGCTGGCGAAGTGAAAGCCGTACGCGGTGTTTCATTCGATTTAAATAAGGGCGAGACATTGGCAATTGTAGGTGAATCAGGATCAGGTAAATCCGTCACGGTCAAAAGTATCATGCGTCTGATTCAGAAATCCGTTGGTACCATAAAGAATGGTGAAATCTGGCTTGATGATCAGAACATCCTATCACTCACTGAAAAACAAATGCAATCCGTTAGGGGCTCCGAAATTTCGATTATATCGCAAGATCCAATGACTTCCTTGAACCCGACAATGACAGTTGGCAATCAAATTATGGAATGTGTACAAAAACATCAAAAATTGTCGAAGTCCGAAGCAAAGCACCAGGCCATTGAACTGCTGCATCTAGTCGGCATCCCAGAGCCTGCGATTCGAATCAAGCACTATCCACATCAATTTTCCGGTGGGATGCGGCAGCGTGTAGCAATTGCGATTGCACTGGCTTGCAAACCGAAAATTCTCATTGCGGATGAGCCGACAACGGCGCTGGATGTAACGATTCAAGCACAAATCCTCGATTTGCTAAAAGATTTACAGAAAAAGATGGGCATGTCGATTATTTTTATTACGCATGATCTAGGAATCGTGGCAAGTATGGCAGATCGAGTCATCGTGATGTATGCTGGCAAGACCATTGAGATGGGCACTGTAGACGATATATTCTACGATCCTAGACACCCATATACATGGGGATTATTAGGTTCAATGCCTGGACTACACGCTCAAGGCGATACCTTATACTCGATTCCAGGGGCACCGCCGAATTTACTTCGTGTGCCGGTTGGAGATGCGTTCGCTTCAAGGAATAAATTCGCACTTAAAATTGATTTTATGGAAGAGCCGCCGATGTTCCAAATTTCGGATACCCATTATGCAGCGACTTGGTTACTGCATGATTTTGCTCCTCCAGTTACTCGTCCGAATGTAGAAATGAATCGTAAAGTATTGTTTACATCTTCAACTACGCATACAAAACAGGATTCTGCCCCCAAAGAAAAATTAGTAGAAGTGAAAGAACTACATAAGCACTTTAAGCTTGGAAGAGGGATGATCCATAAAGCAGTAAATGGATTAACCTTTGATATTTATAAGGGCGAGACATTCGGATTAGTAGGAGAGTCGGGCTGTGGAAAGTCAACTACAGGACGAACGATGATCGGATTGTATCAGGCTACACAAGGTAAAGTACATTATAACGGTGTTGATTTGCAGGAGATAAGACGTAAAGACAAGCATAACCATATGAATCGTAAGATGCAGATGATTTTCCAAGACCCGTATTCATCGCTCAATCCTCGTATGACGGTAGCGGATATTATCGCAGAAGGAATTGACATTCACGGTATGCTTGATAATCGTAAGCAGCGCCTTGAAGAAGTCTATCAATTATTGGAGACCGTAGGACTTAACCGGGAGCATGCAAGCCGTTATCCGCATGAATTTAGTGGCGGTCAGCGTCAGCGCATTGGGATCGCGCGAGCTCTTGCTGTAAATCCGGAATTCATAATTGCAGATGAACCGATTTCAGCGCTCGATGTGTCTGTTCAAGCCCAAGTTGTCAATTTGTTAAAACAGCTGCAGCGTGAAAAGGGACTTACTTACTTATTCATTGCGCATGACTTATCTATGGTGAAGCACATTAGTGATCGAATTGGTGTCATGTATAAAGGCCGAATTGTTGAGCTGGCAAGCAGTGCGGAACTCTACGAAAATCCATTACATCCTTATACACAATCACTTCTTTCCGCTATTCCGCTGCCAGATCCGGTACAAGAAAGAAAACGGAAACGTATTATTTTTGATCAAGCGCTGTATAATCGAGAAGAGGAACGTCGTTCTTTTAGAGAAGTAAAACCAGGTCATTGGGTTAATTGTACAGATGATGATTATAATCTAGCCAGTTCCTCGCAAAAATATCGGGCATAAGAGTTGGGAGGGGCACCATGAGTAAGCATGTGAAGCATACAGCAGTTACAATGATCTGTGTTAGCCTTGTATCCTTTATTGCATCATGGCTTCGAGAAGCACCACTTTGGTTTACATTTATTAATATTGCCTCACTTGTGTCTTTAGCGCTGTTTATGATTGGGGCTAGTTTATGGATATTGCAAAGTGGTATGCTAGATCGTACGATTCGCAGTTTTAAGATGTTTAATCGTCACAAAGATAAGATTGGACAATATGTCGAGCAAGTTGCTCCACAAGCTGTGCAGACACGTCCATTGTTGCAGTTCTCTGTGACATACCCTTTCCTGTGGTCAGGCGGGCTTTTATTTATTGGCATGTATCTGATATCGCTTGCTTGGGTTTATTAATATTTCAAAACAAAATTGCCCCTCTTACGTATAACATGTAAGAGGGGCAATTGTTTATGTCATCTTATTTTGCTTTTTTGCCTTCAATGGAAGTCCACTTGTAACTTGTGTATACACCGAATGGGTGAGTAACAAAGTTTTTCACGTAAGGCTTCGTCATTCTAGCAACGCCTGCTTGATAAAGTGGAAGGATTACACAATCTTCTTCAATGAGTACTTTCTCAGCCTCTTGGAGGAATTTCCAACGCTCAGCTGGGTTTGTCGCATTTTCTTTAGCTTTCTTCATTAAGTCATTGTACTTTGGACTCTTATAATCAGAAGCATTGTAAGGAGAATCAGCTAGGAAAATATCCAGGTATGTTGTTGGATCTTGATAATCCGGGCCCCATCCTGTGTTGTTGATATCGTATTGCAGCTTTTTCTCAAGAGCAAGTTTTTGCTTTTGCGGTTGAACGTTAATTGTAACTGTCAATCCTGGAAGGTTTTTCTCCCATTGATTTTTCAAGAACTGACCCATTGTTTTGGAAGTTTCGCCTTCAAAGTTCAAGAGCTCGAGCTTGATTGCTGATTCGCCCAACTCTTTTATACCTTGCTCCCAATATTTTTTAGCTTCTGCTAAACCTTCTTTTTTGAACTCACCATACTTTTCACGGAAGTCTTTGCCGTCTGGTCCAAATGTAAACTCTTTTGCAACAATGAAGTTAGCTGGTTTGGCACCGTTGTTCATAATAATGCCAGTCAATTCTTCTTTGTTAATGCTGAAGCTAAGAGCTTTACGAATGTTTACATTGCTTAAGTATTTATTCTTTTCGTTGACTTTAAGGAAAGTCATTTCTGGATCAGAGAAAGTTTTATATTCAGGGCTGCTTTTGTATTTTTCAGTGAATTCGGAAGTTAAACCTGTAATATCGATTTGACCTGCTTCATACAAGTTAATGCGAGTCCCGTTATCTTTTACAATTCGGAAGTTAATTTGTTCCAGCTTCACGTTTGCAGTATCCCAATAATTAGGGTTTTTCTTTAATACATAGCCATCGTCATGTTTCCAAGAATCTAGAACGAATGGACCACTGTAAATCATGGTGTTCGCTTCTTGTCCATAAGCTGCACCTTGTGTTTCTACGAACTCTTTGTTCATTGGGTAGAAGAGCGGGTGCGTAATTAAGCTCAGGAAGTAAGGAACTGGTGAGGATAATTCAACTTGGAACGTGTGATCATCAATTGCTTTAACACCAAGCTCAGAAGGGTCTTTCTTCTTATCTTTAATATCGGCTGCATTTTTTACATCCAATAAGAAAGCGTAGTTAGGGGAGATTGTTTTTGGATCAAGTGCCTTTTTCCAAGCATATTCAAAATCGCCTGCCACGATCGGCTTACCGTTGCTCCATTTAGCATCACGCAAGTGGAACGTGTACGTTTTACCGTCTGCACTCACTTCATGGGACTTAGCAATACCTGGTGTTGGCAAGTTCTTCGGATCTAGACGATAAAGTCCTTCAAGTATGTTGTTTTGTACAATGGTTGCCGGGTTGTCGACGTTACCCAATGTATTCAATGTTACAATATCTTGCCCTGCTGTAAGGTTAAGGATTTGTGGTTCCTTAGCTCCATCTTTAGGCGCCGCCGTAGCAGCTCCTGAACTTGGGCTTGGACTTGGCGTATTTGTATCTGTTGCTGTTTTCGTCCCACCGCTGCAAGCTGAGAATACCAAGCTGAATGCAAGGAGTAAGGACACACTTAATGACCCTCTTTTTTTCATTGTCGGTTCACCTTTGCTTTCCGTTAATTTGACTTGCTATTGGATACCCGCATCTGTAAGTAGTACCAAGCTGCTTTCAAAATGAACGAAGAGTGGCGCATCGCCTCCTTTCAGAATGTGGATATTAAAGAATAATGAGATCTTTAGGTGAACGTGTTAAAACTTCAGAGCCAGTGGATGTGATTAGTACATCATCTTCAATGCGTACACCGCCAATACCTGGGAGATAAATGCCAGGTTCCACGGTCATAATCATGCCAGCAGCGAGTACTTTCTCAGACTTGGTTGAGAAGAATGGCTCTTCATGGATATCGAGGCCAATCGCATGCCCAGTCCCGTGACCGAAGTTTTTGCCGTATCCCTTCTCGTCAATGTAGTGATGGGCAAATGTATCAATATCTTTGCAAGGAACACCGGGTTTAAGCAGGGCAATCGTCTGTAGTTCCGCCTCCAGCACGATGTTATACACTTCTTGCAATTGCGCAAGTGGCTCTCCAATTGCGATTGTACGTGTAAGATCAGAGCGATAACCACGGTAGTAAGCACCAAAGTCCAGTGTAACCATATCGCCGTTTTCAATTAGTTTTGTACTTGCCACGCCATGAGGGTAAGCGCCGCGATAACCCGATGCGATAATAATATCGAAAGCAGAGCAATCCGCACCTTGCTTACGCATGAACATTTCCATTTCATTGGCGACATCCTTCTCAGATTTACCGGGTTGGATAAAGTTCAAAATGTGTGAAAAGGTTGCATCTGCAATTCCGGCAGCAGTACGAATGAATTGGATTTCTTCTTCAGATTTCACCATCCGAATTTTCTCAATGTAACCGGATACAGGAATAAGTTCAGCTTTGACGTGGTCTTTGTAAGCTGAATAATTGGTGAATGTCATATGATCCTGTTCAAATCCCAGCTTCTGTACGCCATGTTTTTCGCATTCAATCCCAATTTGCTCCGTAAATGAAGATTTGAATTGAATGATCTCGAATGAGGGAGCTTGTTTCCCTGCCTGCTCGGTATATCGAGAATCTGTGATGAGTATGGCTTGATCCAATGTGACAAGTGCAACACCAGCACTTCCCGTAAAACCAGTTATGTACCTGCGATTCGATCCACCTGTAATTAACAAACCATCTAACTGTTGCTCTCGTAACTGCACACGTAAATCATCAATTCTTATTTGCATGTGTCAACCTCCTCATTTGCATGTAAACTCACTTATTTCATCTATGCAAAATAAATGCCACATTACGTCGGATGGTACTTTTGCTAAGTAACGTGACTATGTAAAAAGAAAAACGTAATTTGTTATACAGTTTTTGTATTCCGTGTAAAAAAGATTAGACATTTAGTCCATAATGCGAGGGTAGAATGTGGCACATAACTTGCATGCATAATGGTGAGTGATATGAAGGTAAATTGTAAAAAAGGGAGTTACATCAAAAAGGAGGATAAACGATGCAAATTAAACAGTTATTTACGACGATTGATGCCCATACGGGTGGGGAACCCTTGCGTATTATTACAGGTGGGATACCGCCGTTAAAAGGGAATACGATATTGGAGAAACGCGCATACTTCCGCGAGCACTTGGATCATATCCGCAGGGTGCTGATGTATGAACCGCGTGGACATCATGGGATGTATGGCTGTGTCATTACACCACCTGTGAGTTCTGATGCGGATTTTGGTGTTCTGTTCATGCATAACGAAGGGTATAGTTCGATGTGTGGTCATGGCATTATTGCGGTTGTGACGGCTGTTATCGAGACTGGATTTTTGCAAGTTGAAGGGGATCATCCAACTATTATTATTGATAGTCCCGCAGGTAAGATCATCGCCCATGCACAACTTGAAGGAAATGAAGTGAAATCCGTTTCTTTTGAAAATGTTCCTTCGTTCGTCTTCGCATCCGATGTGTTGGTCACATTACCTGATAATCGCCAGTTGCGTGTAGATATTGCCTTTGGCGGTGCTTTCTATGCAATTGTTCATGCTGCAGATCTTGGTGTGAAAGTAGATATCGAGCATTTACCTGAATTACAAAAGATAGGAAGCGCGATTAAAGAAAATATCGAGAGCCAGATGCTAGTTCAGCATCCAATCGAGCATGAACTTCGAGATATTTATGGTGTCATTATCTCCGATGAACCTCAGATTGCTTCTTCGCATTTAAGAAATGTGACAATCTTTGCCGAAGAGCAGATTGATCGTTCTCCATGCGGCACAGGGACTTGTGCAAGACTAGCTGCGCTTCATGCACGTGGTCAATATGAAAATGGTGAATTGTTCGTTCATGAAGGGATTATGAACAGTCAGTTTATCTCTCAAGTGATTGAACAGACGGAAGTTGCACAATTTAAGGCTATTATTCCTAAAATAGAAGGTAAAGCGTTTATTACAGGATTGCACCAATTTGTAGTTGACCCAACGGACCCACTTGCTGATGGATTTTTACTGAGCTAAGGGTTCCTGAATAGATGAGGTGGATGGACTTATGTTAGTATTAACCGCTGCAGATCAAGCGCAGCTTGTAAAAATGGATGAGGTCATTGAAGCAGTAGGTATGGCTTTAGCTGAATATTCAAGTGGGCGGGCAATTGCACCGATACGGACATTCATTCCTGTTGCCGAAGGGAATGGAACAGCGCTGTTCATGCCTTCATTTGTTGCTGGAGCAAAAAGTCTTGGTGTGAAGTTCGTTTCGGTGTACCCAAATAACAAGCAGATTAACAAAAAGACGATCTATGGCTTGATGGTGCTTTCTGATATGATGACGGGTGAGCCGCTGGCGATATTGGAAGCCTCGTACTTAACGGTTATTCGGACAGGAGCTGCTTCAGGCCTTGCAACCAAGCTGCTCTCGCGTGAGAATGCGAAGGTGCTAGGGGTAATTGGTACAGGTGCTCAATCAAGAGGGATGATCGAGGCAGTGAGGTGTGTGCGGACAATTGAGGAAATTCGTCTATACAATCGCAATTTGGATAAGGCACATACGTTAGCAGAGGAGCTTCGGAATGAAGTTGGAAGTAAAGGGCTACGGATTAACGTCGTAAGCGAAGCTGATCAAGCCGTGCAAGGTGCAGATATTGTAATCACAGCTACCAATTCAAGTGAGCCTGTGTTCTCGGCAGCAGCGATAACATCGGGTTTACATGTGAATGCAATTGGCTCCTTCCGACCTCATATGCAGGAGCTGCCAACCGAATTAATTGTACAGGCGCATAAAGTGGTGGTCGAATCGATTGAAACGGCACTAGACGAGACGGGAGATCTACTCATTCCCATAGAGCAGTGCGTATTTACGCCTAATGAGATTCATGCTGAGCTTGGCGAGATTGTAAGCGGAATCAAGCAAGGTCGTGAACATGATGAAGAGATCACAGTGTTTAAATCAGTGGGACTAGCTGCAATGGACGTGGTCGTAGCGAAAGTATTGTATGATCGAGCGGTGCAAGCCGGTGTTGGACAGCATGTTAATTTATAAGATTCAGAAGGTAATAAGTGTATCAAAAGCAAAAAGCATCCGTTTTGGGATGCTTTTTGTATGTTACTTATCGTTTTTTCACAAGGCTTGTGAAATGATTAAGAGGTAGCTCAAAAAGTCGAACGAAGGAGAAAAGTCATACTGTAGGAGCGAAGCGATCGCCTTTTGAAGAAGTGTCCCCACCCTACAATCTAAACAAGGGACACGGATTCAACAGCGACCGGAAGTGCTTCTTTTCTCCGTAGTGCCCAGACTTTTACCAACAAACGCTCTTAAGTCATTCTCCAAGCCCCAACTTATTCATTTTATTATAAAGCGTTGCCCGGGACATGCCCAGACGCTTGGCGGCGGCTTGCTTATTTCCTTTTTCAAGATCAAGAGCCTTAAGAATGATCTGCTTCTCATGGGTTTCTAATTCTTTTTGCAGAGTGACAACTGCCGTTGGAAAATGCTCTTGTTCTTCGTAATCTTCGGATTTTTTACGTGAATAAATGGACAAAGGCAGGTACTCACGTTTAACCGAACCATCCGCAGAAAATACGACGATTCTCTCCACCGTATTACGAAGTTCCCTGATATTTCCCGGCCAATCGTATTGCATAAGATCAAGCATGACTTCCTGTGGAATGCCTTGAATTAGCCTGTTATAGCTGGTTGAGAATTCATATAAGAAATAGTGCGTAAGTTCAATAATATCTTCTTTTCGGTCACGAAGAGGTGGGATATCCACAGTAACGACGTTGAGGCGATAGTAGAGATCCTCTCGGAATAGGCCCTTTTTAACAAGCTGCTCGAGATCCCGATTTGTTGCAGCTATGACCCTGAAATCCGCTTCAAGCTGCTTGGTCCCGCCGACCGAATAGTACTTCTTCTCCTGCAGGACTCGCAGCAGTTTGACTTGCATATCCAGTGGCATTTCACCAATTTCATCTAAGAATAAAGTCCCGCCCTTTGCAAGCTCAATTTTTCCTTTCTTGCCATTGTGATCTGCGCCTGAGAAGGCCCCTTTTTCATAACCAAAAAGCTCACTTTCAAATAAGGATGGCGGAATTGCACCGCAATTAATGGCGATAAAAGGGGCATCTGATTTCTCCCGGGTGTCGTGTATGGCTTTGGCGAATAGTTCTTTGCCAACGCCGCTTTCCCCTAGAACTAGCACAGTTGCTTTGGTCGATCCGACCTTACTGCTCATCTCAATAGCATGCTTGATTGCGCGACTCGTTCCTTTAATGTGGATGAATGGATCGGCGGACGGCATGAGCTGAGCCATTTGCTGCTGGAGATGATGGACTTTGGCTGTTGCATTGAATAGTTCTTGGTTGAGCCGTGCCTCACTCGTAATGTCTTTTTCAGCGGCAATTGAACCAATAATTTGACCATCGAGCATAATGGGGTTCGAATTAATGAGAACATAGAGATCAGGTCTTGGCTGATGCAGCTTACGGAATACCGAATCGCCTGTTTTTAGTGCCCGAAGCGTTTGTAGCATGTGGATCGGGAAGAAGTCAGAAATCGGCTTGCCGATAATATTCTGCGCTTTTATCGAAAAAATTTGCTCGGCACCCTTCGTCCATACGACTGTACGTTCATCTTCATCAATCATGGAGATCGATGCATCCATCGTCTCGATCATCGCTTCAAAATACGCCTCTAGGCGTTGATGTGATTGGTATAGTGCTTGCATCATATCGTGGGAAGCTAGAAATCCAAGTGGCTTGTTTGCTTCGTTATAAACAAGAATGTAATCGTTTTCATGAAAAAGTTGTATAATAGACTTAATGGATTCAGTCTCACTTACACTTGCAGATGCTCGCCAAGCTAATCTTGGATCTGCTATCGAGGGTGTAATAGATTTACAATCACAATAATAGAGCTGCTTTCCATTCTGATAGAAATGGACAGACATCTCACAGTTAAGAGTAGTCATATCGAGAATGGGTGGATTAAATGGCTGCTTAGGGCTGTTATCAACCGTGTAAGTAAAATTTGTACGAAGAAGACTCAATAAATGAGGTAGTTTGTGTTTCATTGATTACACCCCTTTATTTTTATCAGAATAATATGATAATAATAAATTATACACATTATATATAGAAGTGTAAATTTATTTATACATTTAAGTCGGGGAAAGTAAACAAATAGCGGTGAAACCACTGGCATCAATTTTGCATCCTATCCAATTAACAATCATAACGAAATCTTAACTTGTGCAAAGGGGAAAAATAATGAATGTCATCCATACGGAAGTTGCAATTATAGGCGGCGGTATCGTCGGATCATCGATTGCGTATTTTTTGGGGAAGAAGGGTATTGATGTAACCGTTATTGAAAAAGGGGAGCTAGCAAGCGGCACATCATCTAGATGTGATGGAAATATACTTGCTATTGATAAAGATCCTGGATTCGACAGTCAAATGTCATTGGTCAGTCAGCAAATCATTAGTGAACTGAGTCAGGATTTGACTTGTTCTTTTGAATATCGGGCACCAGGAAGCATCTTAGTATGTGAGACGGATGAGGAGATGGATGCAGCCAAACAGTGGGTGGATAGACAGAAAGCACTCGGTCTACCATTTCGTATGCTAGATCGACAAGATATTCGTGCTGAGTCTCCGTATCTTGCAGATGATCTGCCAGGTGGCCTAGAATGTGCGACAGATTCAACAGTGAATCCCTATTTATTGACTTATGCATTATTTGAGGATGCCGCCGAGAAGTATGGTGTCCATATTCACTTACGGACGGAAGTTAAGGGGATTACTCGAAATAAAGCTGCTAATGGCTATACGATTCATACGAGTGAAGGGGATGTGACGGCCTCGAAGATCGTGAATGCAGCGGGTGTGTGGGCTCCGCACATTGGTCAGATGGTTGGTATCGATATTCCGATTGTTCCCCGAAAAGGACATCTCATTGTCGCATCGCGACAGATGCCAGTGGGGATGCGTAAAGTGATGGAGTTCGGGTATTTGATCTCGAAGTTTGGCGGAGAGCGAAAGGTAGACGAACTAACGGCAAAGTACGGCGTTGCACTCGTATTTGAGCCGACGGAGAGCCAGAACTTTTTGATCGGCAGCAGCCGGGAGTTTGTCGGTTTTGATACCTCTTGCAATATGGAAGTCGTTCGCTGTATGGCAAGGCGGGCATTGCGTTTTTATCCAAAATTAAATGACTTTAACATTGTGCGAACCTATACCGGATTAAGACCGTGGACGAGTGATCATCTGCCGATTGTGTCGGAAGTGAAGGAACTACCAGGATTTTATATTGCGGCTGGTCATGAGGGTGATGGCATTAGTCTTGCAGCAGTAACAGGTAAGCTAATGAGTGAAATGATAACAGAGCAGTCACAGACGGTGATCTCTCCTGAGCCACTTCGATTCGAGCGATTTAAAGAGAGGGTGAACATGTAGTGAGAACAAAGAAGACATTTACAACCGTGGATACACATACAGGAGGCAATCCAACAAGAACGGTGATTAGCGGACTTCCTAAGTTAATTGGCAATACCATGATGGAGAAAATGCTCTATATGAAGCGTGAGCATGACGATGTTCGTCGCATTCTGATGTATGAACCAAGAGGGCATGAGGTGATGTCAGGTGCCTTGCTTGTTGAACCATGCCATCCTGAGGCTGACATTGGGGTCATCTATATTGAGACGGGTGGCTATTTGCCAATGTGCGGACATGATACCATTGGGGTGTGTACAGCTCTGGTGGAGACGGGTATGATTCAAGTATCAGAGCCTATAACAACTCTCAAGCTCGACACGCCAGCCGGATTAGTAGAGGCAGCGATCACGGTTGTGGATGGGAAGGCGACGAAGGTTGCTTTTCATAATATCCCGGCATTCCTTTTGACAAGTATGGAAGTTGAGGTTGAAGGATTAGGCAGTGTGTATTGCGACATCGCTTATGGCGGTAATTTTTATGCGATTATAGATGCTCGTAAAATTGATCTTGAACTTATACCATCGAATGGTTCGACCATTGTGGAGACTGCTATTCGGATCCGCAAAGCGATTAATCATAAGGTAGATATTGTGCACCCTGAAATTCCATCGATTAGGGGACTGACTCATATTGAATTTTTCACAGACCCTACGCATCCCGAAGCGGATGTGAAGAATACCGTTATTGTTCCACCCGGTGGAATTGATCGGTCTCCGTGTGGAACAGGGACGTCTGCGAAGCTTGCAACCTTATACAGTAAAGGTGAGCTTGCGATGAATAAGGAGTTCGTGCATGAGAGTATAGTTGGTTCTATATTCAGGGCTGTAATTGTAGGAACAAGTGAAGTTGGCGGATTGCCTGCAGTGTTAACGCGCATTGAAGGATCAGCATGGATGATGGGCATGCATACGTTTATAACGAATGAAGAAGATGCCTTAAATGAAGGGTATCTACTCATACCGCCTGCGGATGATCATTAATGAAATTATTTTATCTATCTTCGTGATGTGAAAAATAGGATAAAAAAGCGGCATGTTTGGCATGTGGATGTTTTGAAAAATCCATGATGTTAAATATGCCGCTTTTATTATCAGAAAAATAAATAAATTATTTACATGCATTTGATCATGTCCTAATAAAATGACGGTAGGATGAGGATGATTGTCCTGTTCGTACAAGATTCATTTTTAGGAGGAAAATAAGATGTTCCTACGTAAAGCCTCACGATGTTTGCTCGCTCTAACGATTGTAGTAAGTCTATTCTTTGGAGGAGGGGCACCTTATTGGGCTCATGCTTCCACGGTTGACACCAAGGGGCATTGGGCAGAAAAAGAAATGCAGGTATGGGCAGAGCTCGGTCTGATGCGTGGATACGCGGATGGAGCCATGCAGCCGGATACGAATGTAACACGCGCTGAGTTTTTTGCTCTTGTAAATCGTGTGTTTGATTTTCAAACACAGTCTGATGCGGTGTTTAGCGACGTTAGCGCAAAAGATTGGTATGCATCAGATATCGCTAAGGCAAAAGCAGCAGGTTATTTAAGTGGGGATAAAGATGGGAAGATCCGACCAAATGCTTTTATAAGCAGGCAAGAAGTTGCGGTGGTCATGAAGTCTATCCTTCGTCTCGATGCTGCTAGCAGCAAATCAGTTCGTTCATTCACAGATGAATTGTCTATTCCACAATGGAGTAAAGATGCAATTGGAGCTGTAAGTAGTAAAGGTTACATGACCGGCTACGCAGATGGTTCATTTCAACCGACAACTTACATTACACGTGCCGAGGCAGTCTCGACATTAGATCGTGTCCAACAAATAACAAGTCGTACGGTCGTATATGGTCAAGCGGGTACGCTTAGCACATTTACAGGTGACAACCTCATTGTGACAAGCAGCGAAGTTAAGTTGAATAAACTTACGATTCCCGGTAATCTCATCCTTGCTGAGAGTGTGGGGGAAGGTAATGTTCACTTACAAGGTGTCACGGTAAAAGGAAAAACGATCATTCGTGGCGGTGGACCTAACAGCATTGTTCTGGAAGATTCACAGCTTGGCGACGTAGAAGTTCGTAAGAACAATGGTGCTGTTCGCGTAATAGCTCAAGGTACAACCTCAGTAGGTCATACTCATATGTTATCTGGAGGTACACTTGAAGAACGTAGTCTGACAAAAGGTGGATTTGGCAGGGTATCGGTTGAAGTTGGCACCCCCCCACAATCCACAATCCGATTAACAGGTAGCTTTGATAACTTGCAAGTCTATGCACCACAAGTCATTATCGAATTAAACAATGGTGCTGCGATTGAGAGCTTAACTATGCATTCAGGAGCTTGGCAGAGTATCGTTGATATGAATGCGAATGCAATGATTCGTAATGCCGTATTCCATTCCCCTGTAACAATTAAAGGCAGTGGTAAGATCGGTCATGCTTTTGTTCATATAAAAGGTGTAAGCTTCACCACGGCACCATCAGCATTAACATTGTCATCCGGTATTACAACGCTTGTGAATGACAAAGAGGTAAAGGATTCCACTTCAGCAACACCATCTACAACACCTCCATCATCAAGCTCAGGCTCGGGATCACCTTGGACCCCAAGCACACCAACGCCAACACCAACACCGACACCAACATCAACACCGACACCAACATCAACATCAACACCAACACCGACACCGACACAAACATCAACACCAACACCGACACCGACACCAACATCAACACCAACCCCAACGACGACACCGACACCAACCCCAACGACGACACCAACCCCAACACCAACGCCAACACCAACACCAACGCCAGTACCTACACCGTTCCACGTTAGGGTGTTAGGGCTTAACGATCTTCATGGCAAAATTGATCAAACTTACAGCGAAGATTTGAATGGCGATAAAATCCCCGACATAACTGTGGGCAGAATGGATGTACTTGCTGGTTATTTTAAAACGATAAAAGCATTAGATCCAGCGCATACTCTTTTCGTAGAGACAGGTGACGCATGGGGTGGCAGTTCCCCTGTATCTGGACTCCTACAAGATGAGCCAACAATTGAAACCATGGAAGCAATCGGATTCGATGTGGGTACGGTTGGTAATCATGAGTTTGATGAGGGAACGACAGAGATGCTTCGCATGATTAAAGGCGGCGTGCATCCACAAGGCAAAGGGACACCGAATTATAATGGAATTCATTTTCCAATATTAGCTGCTAACGTTATATATAAAGATAACGGTCAGCTTGTATTAGATCCTTATGCGATAAAAGAAATAGATGGCGTGAAGATCGGTTTTATTGGTGTCGTGACTCGCAGTGCAGCCAATATGGTGATGCCTGCCGGTATTCAGGATATTGATTTTACGGATGAAACAGACGCTGTAAATAAATACACCGAAGTACTGAAAAAGCAAGGTGTCAAAGCGATCATCGTGCTTGCGCATATGGATGCAGAAGGCATGGGTGATAAAGTAACTGGTTCAGCTGCTACGATGGCTATGCATTTGGACAATGAAGTTGACGTTATTTTGGCAGGGCATAGCCATAAATTAGCCAATGGAACAGTCAATAACAAATTGATTGTGCAAGCATGGGAGTATGGAAAAGCTTTTACAGATATTGATTTGCTCATTGATCCTGTTACGAAAGATATCATTCAGAAAAAAGCAGAGATCGTGTACACGGATCACAGCAAGCAGACACCAGATAAGCAAGTAAATGAAATTATCACAAAATATACAGACAAAGTTCGCCCACAATTGGAACAAAAGGTTGGTCATACCGTTAACGCCATGGAAGGCAGTTACACGAATAATGGAGATCACGCGTTAGGTAACTTGATTGCAGATAGTATGCGGGCTGCGATGAACACCGATTTTGCACTTATGAATGGTGGCGGAATTCGAGATAAGTTAAGTGCGGGGGACATCACTTGGGGGCAGCTGTATAATATTTTGCCATTTAACAACATTGTGATGAAGGTAGATATTAAAGGTGCCGATCTAACGAAGATCGTTAATGCGCAATTAAGCAAGCAGTATGGCCCAGATTACAGTATTAGCGGGTTCAAATATGTGTATCATCCCGATCAGAATAAGGTGACTTCGATCACATTCCTAGATGGTTCTCCAATTATTGCCGATCGCACTTATACATTAGCTGTAAATAATTTTATGTATACTGCGACAGGTGCTAAGTATGCACCAATTGGACAGCTAGGTCATAATCCGGTAACAGGCCCAGAGGACCTTGAGGCACTCGTAAGCTTTGTGAAAAGCTTTAACAATCCGATCAATTATCTAGTCGAGGGACGTATTAAAAAAGATGATGGCGGCAGCAATCCGAATCCAGATCCATCTTTGCTAACGATTGCGAAAGTACGTCAACTTACAGATGGTACATCCGCTAAGATACGAGGAATTGTTACAACGACACCAATTGTAAGTACCAATGCAGCTAAGGGAAGCTTCTATGTGCAAGACGACACCGGGGGGCTGCTGGCATTCTCACCTACGGTGGATGGTGGAACTACTCTGTCGATAGGAGATCGAGTAGAAATAAGCGGAAAAGTATTAACGTATCAGGGAGAGGTAGAACTGGATAAGTCAGCGGTTACCAAGCTGAGTTCAGAAACTGCTCCTACAGCAAAAATCGTTACATTCGACCAACTTACAGCTCATTATGGAGAGTTAGTAACGGTTGAGAATGTCACGGTCTCCAATGTGACAGTTCAGAAATTTACGGTGACGAAGTCGGGTGCGAGTTACGATGTGTTTTTACAAAAATATAGTGTGCCAACTACCCTGAAAAATGGCGACATCGCTTCTGTAACCGGAATCGTTGGTGTATTTAGTAATAAACCGCAGTTGTATCCTCGCTTGTCTACGGATCTTATCAGTACTGGAGGACTAAGTGATGCTGAAATTGTAGCGCATGATCAAACTTCACTTACCCTTGATGAGTCGACAGGCATCACATCTGATATGGCATTGCCAAATCTAGGCGAAAATGGTTCCAGTATTACATGGAGCTCCAATTTACCAGCGTTTATTACGGACGCGGGCAAAGTGACTCGACCTGTCAAGGGCGAACCTGGTGCCAAAGTCCAATTGACAGCTACATTAACCAAAGGAATTGCAAAAGCACAAAAAACATTTACATTGACGGTCTTAGCTCAGACGAAATCAGTTCAAGATATGCTTGATGAAGCGGCAGCTCAAGTGAGTATTTCTTATGATGGAACGGCACCTTCCATTCATTTGCCTACATCAGGCTTAAATAACACCCAGATTACATGGACGTTAAAAAATAGCTCGGATTCTTCCATTGTGAATGTATCGAATGGTCAAATCACACGAGCAGGACTTCCTCAAAATGTTAATGTGGTGCTGGTTGCAACGTTCACTTTGAATGGCACGGATACGGTAAAAGAATACACGATTCAAGTATTTAAGGTGGATGCAAGCCCAATTCAAGTAAATGGCGTAACGGAGAGCGACTCAAATGTAAAAGGGACTGCAAAACGAGGTTCAACCGTCACGGTACGAACAGGCTTGTTGACGCTTGGATCAGGGCTTGCGGATCCTGCGACAGGTGTATTCTCCGTATCTATTCCACCGCAAGAAGCGGGTACAGTGCTTGAAATTAAAGCAGTGAAAACAGACGAAGGTTATGCAAGTGAAGCGGTGTATGTACTCGTACTTGAGGCAGGAGTCATGACCGATCAAGACGCGGTGAACGGTGCTTTGGTGGCTTTGACAGATGAGATAGTCAAGAAAGATAACGTAAATTTACAACATGTAATAGGAGCACTCCAATTACCAACAACGGGTGTGAACGGCACAACCGTATCATGGATTTCCAGCAATCCTTTAGTCGTTGAGATAAATGGTGCAATTAAGCGTCCTTTAAATACTGAGCCGGATGCAGTCGTTACACTGACAGCGACGGTTAAACGAGGCGCAGCTTCGAGTACGAAGAATTTTGTAGTAACAGTAAAAGCAATGACCGAAGATCGTCAGATTGCCAAGATTGATCTGATCACAGCTAGTACTGTCAAAGGATCTGCCTACTCCTTACCCGCACAAGTGAAAGCTACAATGAACGATGGAACAACTGAGATGATGAATGTTGCATGGACTCCAGCTACTGCTGATACAAACACAGTAGGCACATTTAGCTTTGAAGGAACTGTTGGTGGTTATGCACCGAAGGTACAGTTGACCTTAACGGTCACAGAGCCAATTGCAGGGCTTACAGTTGCGGAAGCAAGAACAAAGGCTAAGGGAACCCCAGTTACAATTGTAGGCATCTTAACTTCGAAAAACGCCTTGAGCAATGCGAATGAAGTTTTTGTTATTGCAGATCAAAAAGGTGTTGTAGACTTTAAAGCGAGCAATGCGATTCAAGTGCCGACTAACGCTACTAAATATTGGTCTCCGGCAAGTCTGAAAACGATTTTGGATAATGCATCTATCGATTCACAGGTTCGCATCTCCGGTACAATTGATGATTACAATGCCGTTGTATCGCTTGAAGTAATTACAGGCGTTGAGGTGTTATCCAATCCAGGGCCAGATCCTAAACCTACACCGAATACAGCACCTGTGGCCAAGAATGTAAAAGTAATGGGATCAACAATTGTCGGTCAGACACTGACAGGTAGCTATTTGTATGAGGATGCAGATAATGATCCAGAAGGCATCTCTATTTTCAAATGGTATGCGAATGATGTTGAAATTGCTGGAGCTGTTAAGGCGAGCTATGTTCTTACAGGAAATGAATTGGGTAAAACCATTACTTTCGAAATTACACCTATTGCTTCAGCTGGTATTTCTCAAGGTATTGCTGTGAAAAGTGCAGCTACACCAGCAGTGAAGGGTGCAGATCCCGATCCAAAACCAGACCCAGATCCAGTGGTTGTGATGGTGGAAGGCTTCAATAGCAATTTTAAAGGTGGTTACGCAAGTTCTAATGTGACATTGAGCTCTGGAATCTGGACGATGGATAATGCGATGGCTTCAAATGATAGTAATGACAGGAAAAATGGCACTAACTCGGCTCGTGTTAAAACGGGTGGAAATATGAGTATGAATTTTGATGTAGCGGGTGCCAGCACATTTGAAATTTACTCCGCAAATTATGGGGCAGATTCAGGGTCTCAATGGAAGTTATTTAAATCAACAGATGGGGGTTCAACTTGGACAGAGATAGCTTTAGTTAATGAGAGTGAGAGTACACTAACTCCACATATTTTTACCATCAATGAAACAGGCAATGTTCGTTTCAAAATTAGCGTGACAGGCGCAAACAATAAAAGAATAAATTTCGACGATATCACAATTCGTAAATAAGGAGGTCTGGACATGGTACTATTTTCAAAAAAACGGAAGGCGATCATATCTCTAGCTGTCTCCCTCACTTTAGCAGGAGCCCTATTCTTAGTCCCTGCACAGGCCGAGAAAGCAACAGATCCTGCTCCAAAAATTGCAGCTGTCGGTACGCAAAAAGGAAAAGTGTTGTTCGATAATACACATGGTCAGACCGCAGGTTCAGCGGATTGGGTCATTGATGGTGGGTTCTCGGATTTTGCGAATGGAGTTGCAAAGCAAGGGAATTTTGTTTCTGAACTTCGTAAGACAGCACCTATTACGTATGACGACCTGAAAGAATATGATGTATTCGTAATTCCCGAAGCTAATATTCCATTTAAAGTGACAGAGCAAGCTGCCATGCTGGAATATGTGCAAAAAGGGGGAAGCATCTTTTTCATCGGGGATCACTATAACGCAGATCGTAATATGAACCGCTGGGATGGGAATGAATCGTTTAACGGTTACCGTAGAGGAGCGTGGAACGATCCAACCAAAGGTATGAATGCAGGTGAAAAAGCATCAGCAGCTATGCAAGACGTACAAAGCTCAGATTGGCTCGGGCAGAATTTTGGCATTCGTTTTCGCTACAATGCTCTTGGTGATATTACAACACCTTCTATCGTTGAGAAGCCTGCACAGGCTTTCGGAATTACGAAAGGTGTCCAAACGGTTGAGATGCATGCGGGCAGCACGCTTGCTATCCTTGATCCGAATAAAGCCAAAGGAATTGTCTATTTACCAAAGACGACATCGGTATGGGGGAATAAAGTAGATAAAGGCAATTATGCAGGCGGTGGAATTGAAGAAGGCCCATATGTTGCAGTGGCAAAAGTCGGTTTAGGAAAAGCGGCTTTTATCGGAGACTCCTCTGCGGTTGAAGATGCCACACCGAAGTATAAAGACGAGCGTAATGGAAAAGTCAAAACGACATACGATGGATTTAAGGAAGGCGATGACGGGGTTCTACTCATTAATCTCATGAACTGGCTCGGTAAACATGAAACGTACAAGAGCTTCGATCAAGTGCAAGGTCTAGAGCTGAGCCTAGAAACAAAGCTTATTACTGCAGGACCTGAGAATGAAATTCCTCAGAATTCAATCGAACCGAAAAATGAGCCATGGTCACAACCGTCGGGCGGATATAAATGGTATGATCCATCCACATTTGCAAATGGGGCTTATGGGAAGTAACTTATATATCTTGTAAAAATGACACCCTTCGACTCGTTGGAGTTGAAGGGTGTTTATTTGTCAAAATCGAAAATAAGGTGTTGACAAAATACTACTTAAAAAATATAGTAGAGAATAGGTTGGCAATACTTGTAAAACTATGAACAAAATATTAAATATGGCACACTAATTCGAAAGATTAGGTCGCAAAGCCAGGAGTCTAAGGGTCAATTGACTAATGATCGTCCGGTTGCATTTAACGAACTTTTATGTTGATGCAGCGGGGCTTTTTTATTTTGTTAGTCCATGAATTCACAACTGAATAGGCACACTAACTCGAAAGATTAGGTCGCAAAGCCAGGAGTCTAAAAGTCAATTGACTAATGATCGTCCGGTTGCAAATAACATCATGTTATTGCAATCGGATTTTTTTGTTTGTAAAAAGATTATTTCGATTTATTAAAGGAGTGGAAACAAAGCAATGAAACTAGTATTTAAGCGATTAGTAACTTGGTTATGCACGGTTGCAATTCTATTGGGACTTTTACCAGGGACACTTTCTCAAAGTTATGCAGAGACTGCACCTAGTAACGGTCCTATCTGGCCTAATCCAGGAGCAATTAACCTGACGAAAAAAGCAGAGCCAACTTCAATTAAAGACGAATGGAAAGTCACACTTACAGCTGAGGGGAAAAATTTAAAGATTGGCTCAGACGTTGTGATTGTAATCGATCGGTCTGGAAGTATGGAAGGCACACGCATGGATAACGCAAAAAAAGCTGCTAACAAATTTGTGGATCTGTTGTTGGGTAAAGGATCGATTTCGAATGTTGCAGTAGTATCATTTTCAGGGAATGTAGAAGATGTATCTGGTTTTGTTGGTGCATCAGGAGCTGAAGGTTTAAAAAAACAAATTAATAAAATAGAAGCTGAAGGCGGCACAAACATCCAAGCAGGAATAAAACGTGCGAATGAGTTGCTTTCAAAAAGTAGTGCTAAAAATAAAGCGATTGTACTTTTAAGTGATGGTGAACCAACGTATAGCTACCAAGCAAGTAAAGCTGCTGACTACACACAATGGATCGGTAGTAAACATAATTTTATATTGTCTAATTTTAATTACAAAAACAAAATTGGTACAGGTAAAAGTTATTCGACATCTGGATACAGCATTATAAAGAAGCCTGGATATTGGGATAATTCAGGCTGGTGGCCAGTATGGGTTCCTGATGAAAAATATGAAATTAAAGATCATGGAATTGGAACGATATCAGAAGCTAAAATGGTAAAAGATTCGAAAATAAAAATCTATACAGTAGGTCTTGAAGTAAATGGAAATGAGGACGCTACTTATGTATTAAAGAATGTTCAAAGTGATGGTTACTATCCATCCAATAGCTCGGAATTAGATAAAGTATTTACCGAACTAGCAGGTAAAAGCGTATATGCAGCAGCTGATGCAGTCGTTGTTGATCCAATGGGGGAATTCTTCAATCTGAAGTTGCAGGGTAAAGAACTTACCGCATCCGATTATACAACTTCACAAGGAACACTAGTGTGGGACGCATCGAAAGAAACATTTACATGGAAAGTCGGAAACATAATTGAAGGCGCACCAGCGCAGTTAACTTATACAGTAAAAATGGATCCAAAGAAAAATCCTGAATCAGGTAAGTTGTATCCAACTAATGGAACGACAACAATCACATATAATGATGCTACTGTTACTCAAACCAAAAAGGAGTTTGAAGTACCGAAAGTAAGTATCGGAAAAGGATCAATCCTTGTAAAAGGTTACAAGGTTAATGCTGATGGTAAACCAGTAAATGAAACAGGTGAACCAGTCGAGTCACCAGATAAGGCACATGAGGTTTATAGTGAAAGTTTTAAACCAAATGGACAAGAAGCACTGGATTTAAGTAAAACTTACACTGTTCCTGCACCATCAGTTAAAGGTTATACTTTTAAAGAAGGAAAAAATCCAACAGAAGTTGAACTAACTTCCACGAACCCTTCTAAAATTGTATGGTTTGGATTTACGGCTAATCCCGTAATAAAAACAGTAACAGTGAAGTATCTGGAAATTGGAACAAATAAAGAGTTACAAAAACCAACAACTGAAAGTGCTGAGGCTGGTAAAACAATCGAATTAAAAGCACCTGCAATCGATGGTTATATAGCGGAAAATCCGACTGTAAGTATTACAGTCGGAAGTGTAAGCGAGCATATCTTCTACTACAAAGCTAAAGAGAAAGACAAAGGAACAGTGACTGTAAATTACCTGGAAGCTGGAACTAATAAAAAATTAATGGAACCAACAACAGTAACTGACGAAGTTGGTAAAATGGTTGAGTTAGTAGCACCAGGAATTGAAGGGTACGTAGCGCAAGAACCGACGCATAATTTCACAATCGGTACTGGAAGCGAGCACACTTTCTTCTACAAAGCGAAAGAGAAAGACAAAGGAACAGTGACCGTAAATTACCTGGAAGCAGGAACTAATAAAAAGTTAATGAATCCAACAACAGTAACTGACGAAGTCGGTAAAGTGATTGAGTTAGTAGCACCAGGAATTGAAGGGTATGTAGCGCAAGAACCGACGCATAACCTCACAATTGGTACTGGAAGCGAGCACACTTTCTTCTACAAAGCGAAAGAGAAAGACAAAGGAACAGTAACCGTAAATTACCTGGAAGCTGGAACTAATAAAAAATTAATGGAACCAACAACAGTAACTGACGAAGTCGGTAAAGTGATTGAGTTAGTAGCACCAGAAATTGAAGGGTACGTAGCGCAAGAACCGACGCATAACTTCACAATCGGTACTGGAAGCGAGCACACTTTCTTCTACAAAGCGAAAGAGAAAGATAAAGGAACAGTGACCGTAAATTACCTGGAAGCTGGAACAAATAAAAAATTAATGGATCCAACAAAAGTAACTGACGAAGTCGGTAAAGTGATTGAGTTAGTAGCACCAGGAATTGAAGGGTACGTAGCGCAAGAACCGACGCATAACTTCACAATCGGAGCTGGAAGTGAGTACACTTTCTTCTACAAAGCAAAAGAGAAAGACAAAGGAACAGTGACCGTAAATTACCTGGAAGCTGGAACTAATAAAAAATTAATGGAACCAACAACAGTAACTGACGAAGTTGGTAAAGTGATTGAGTTAGTAGCACCAGCAATTGAAGGGTTCGTAGCACAAGAGCCGACGCATAATTTCACAATCGGAGCTGGAAGTGAGTACACTTTCTTCTACAAAACAAAAGAGAAAGACAAAGGAACAGTGACCGTAAATTACCTGGAAGCTGGAACTAATAAAAAATTAATGGAACCAACAACAGTAACTGACGAAGTTGGTAAAGTGATTGAGTTAGTAGCACCAACAATTGAAGGATACGTAGCACAAGAACCGACGCATAACTTCACAATCGGAGCTGGGAGTGAGCACACTTTCTTCTACAAAGCGAAAGAACCAACAATTAAGTACGCTACAGTAATAGTAAAGTTCTTAGAAGAAGGAACTAATAAATCATTATCATTATCAATTCCGGTAGAGGATCAGGTTGGAAAGAGAATTGAGTTGAAGGCAGTAGCAATAGATGGTTATACACCTATACAATTAAGTGCTTCGTACTTGATTACTGATGTGGAAAACCAAGAATATCCTTTCTACTATACAGCGAATAAAACTGTTACTCGTAATGTAACTGTGAAGTACCTTGAAAGTGGTACAAACGAGAAACTAGCTGAACAAACTCAAGTACCAGGTGAAGTAGGTAAATCAATTCCACTTACTGCTAAGCAGATTACTGGTTATACACCTAAAACACCAAGTAATTCATATCCAGTAACTGATTCAGAGCAACAAGAGTTTATCTTCTTTTACACGAAAAATGTTGTAGTACCTGTTACTCACAAAGTAACTGTAAAGTACCTAGAAAGCGGAACTAATATTGAATTAGCTACATCAACTCAAGTATCAGGTGAAGTTGGAAAACCATTCACACTTATAGCGCCTTCGATAAGTGGTTATACAGCGACTCAAGCAAGTGCAACATACGTGGTAACGGACAAGGATCAACAAAGCTACACCTTCTTCTATACGAAGAATCAAACTAGACCAGATCCGGACCCGGACAGAGGTAACGGAAATGGCAATGGCAATAATACAGTGACTCCTTTACCGCCAGTACCAGTATTACCGCCATTACCACCATTGCCACCGAAGCTGGAGAAAGATCTTCATGCTGATTATGTAACAGGCTATCCAGACGGTACGATTCGTCCTGAGAATAACATTAGCCGTGAAGAGGTAGCGACTATTTTCTACAGATTGATGGAAGATAACAGCCGTAAAGAGTATTTCTCAACTAAACAATCTTTCACAGATGTAGAAAGCGCACGTTGGTCGAATAAATTTATCGCGACAATGAGCAACGCTGGTGTGATTAGTGGTTACCCAGGTGGTATTTTCAAACCAGGAACTCAAATTACTAGAGCAGAGTTTGCAACGATCGCATCTAAGTTTGATAAGCTCGATGAAAGAGATAATGATTCATTCACTGATATCACAGGTCATTGGGCTGAAAAATATATCGCATCTGCAGCAAATAAAGGCTGGATCAAAGGTTATGATGACAAAACGTTCAAGCCAGATCAGTATATTACTCGTGCAGAAGCGATGGCATTTATCAATAGTGTATTAAATCGTAAAGTGAAAAACGAAGGTATTCACCAAAACGCGAAGAAATGGCCAGATAATCTAGTAGACAAATGGTACTACAGAGATGTACAAGAAGCTACGAATAATCATGACTACACGCGTGATAATGATTCTGAAGTTTGGAAAGAAATTAAACCAGATCGCATTTATCCTTAATCTAAAAAGATAAAAAGAAGTTCCTCCCACCCTACAAGGATGAAGAGGAACTTCTTTATTTATAAGAGGCCTTATTTGTTAAAAAGCTTGTCCAAGAAATCGTAAGTTAATGGCATGTCTTTTTGTAGGCTTTCACGTGTTGCTTTGCTGTATAAATAAAGTGTAGCTGTTTCAGCAAAGTATTCCGTTGGATAAACCGATACGTATCCATCACCTTTATAGTTAATGTCAGCTTCTTTTTTGAAAATGTTATTAAACTCTTTACTTGCACTCACTTCACCTAGCGCCATACGATCAACAGCGTGAAGGGTTTCATGAAGCTCTAAATTCTGGCTATTATGACCTTTATGTTTGTTACTGAAACCAATGCGAACGATCACGTTATTCGTGCTCACGCCTGGAACGTCATCCCAAGTGAGTCCAGTTTGTTCCCAACCTCTTGGTGTAACTCCTTTATATTGAGCCAATTCTGGCTCATTCGTAATTTTACCGTTAACCAGTTTGATTTTTACCGATTTATCCTTTAAGCCTTGTAAAAGTGTTGCAGGGATCTTAGCTAGTCTTTCCTTCATATTATCTGCTTCTTTGGTATCGTATTTATCTGTAGGTAATGTAACGATATCATTCACAAGGGCGAATGCGTCACTTTGAGCATTGACAGGTTTAATTGCAGTCACACTGCTTAAGAGTACAATAGCAGCACAAGCTGCGACAATAACACGTTTCATATAAAAAACCTCCCGATTTTGCTAGATTTATAGAAAATCTTCGCCGAACGGAAGGTTTGAAATTACGCATATACGTAATACTTCCATACCGGCAACTGGCTGGCATAACGGTTATACCGTCTTAGCCCCTATAGTTTTGCGTCTCCATTTTTCAATGGATTTGCCCTTATCAATATGAGTCTTAGAACAAACAAAAAACCCCTCTTTACCTAGTAAAGAAGGGTTGTAATAACGTAATAAACGTTAAACCTCAATACCGGTAACTGGCTGACATAGCGAAAATCGCCTTAGTCCCTATAGCTTTGCGTCGCCACTTTTCAGTGGGTTTGCCTTTATCAATATGATAAAATATGTAATTTGGAAATCTATGAATCTACTAATAGATTAATACTCAATATATGGAAAGTCAATGTATATTTTGATATATGAATGAACTAATATGTTGTCAAAACAAAAAAACTGTGCTCAACAATGAGACACAGTTCCAAACCACTCAAACAAACTTCCGTTGATGTTTCTTTCCATCGAAGGTAAACTGCACTTTCTTCTCCTCTATCATTGTCTCCAAGTGGACAGTCTTTCCCCATAGCTGCTGGATGTAAGGTAAAGTTTTTTCTAAATATTTCAAATCAAGCTCCATTCCTTCATAAGAATGAACGAGAAACAATTCGCCGTTACGCTGGTAGTCACCATCAAGGACTTCAATATAAGGGAAACCGCCATTTACACGGGAGTAAACGAGCTGATCTCGAATATTCTCCCACGTTTTGTCGGTTATTTTCCATTCAGGACCCTTTTTTTCGAAAATGTAAAGGTCTAATTCATCAACAAGTTCCTTCGTCATATAATTTCGAATAAATGAGCTATCCGATTCGACCTCTCTCACTTCAAAAATCTTATCTCGATCCCAACGTTTTTCGATGTCCTCGAATATTTTTAAACCCAAGTAATAAGGGTTCAGACTGTTCCGAGAGGGGATGACGACGGACGAATTGAGCTTTGAATACTCAATGGTTTCTTCCTCTGTCAGATCCAATTCACGGAGAATGCGCTGATGCCAGTAGGATGCCCAGCCCTCATTCATGATCTTCGTCTCCATCTGTGGCCAGAAGTAGAGCATTTCATCACGAAGCATGGTCATAATGTCACGCTGCCAATCGGAGAGATCAGGGGCGTATTCTTGGATAAACAGGAGCAGGTCCTTCTCTGGTGATGCTGGGAATTGTTTTTTCACAGGTGTATTATCCGGTTCTTTCTTGGTAGAACTATCAATATTCCATAAATCCTCATACCCTGTTTGCCGTTCTGGAATTGGCTTAATCGTTGTATGCCTGCCATTACGATGACGCTGCTTACGAAGTTCTGCCTCTCCCAAGTAGGGTTTTGTTAAGATTGGATCAACATGTTCTTGAATCGCCAGCACGGCATCAATAAACTGCTCAACTTCCTCTGCACCGTATTCAATTTCGTATTGGCGAATGCGTTCAGCTGTGGCAGCCATGCTATCCACCATATTCCGATTTGTCTTCGAGAAGCGAGCATTATTTTTGAAAAAATCGCAATGCGCGAGCACGTGTGCGACGATTAATTTATTTTGAATCAAAGAATTTCCTTCTAACAAGAAGGCGTAGCAGGGATCTGAATTAATGACAAGCTCATAGATCTTACTTAATCCAAAATCGTACTGCATTTTCATTCGATGAAAATTTTTACCGAAGCTCCAGTGCGAATAGCGGGTAGGCATACCATAAGCACCGAAGGTATAAATAATTTCTGCTGGGCATATTTCATAGCGCATGGGGTAAAAGTCCAGTCCGAAATTGGCAGCGATGTCGGTTATATTTTCAATTGCTTGTTCCAAGTCATTGATTCCGTTTGTAGACATGTCACACCCCCAGTTTACTAGGAGAGAAGAACGTTTTAAGCGCTTTGTACACTTCTCCCTTTTCACGAATGATATAGTGTAGGAATTTAGGATTATGGATGTTGCGATAAGCGGACATTAAAGTGGAAGAACGATTGTATTGATTGACCTCTCCATATCCGAACATATTTGATCGCTCCATAAGTTGGGTGATCAATTTGACACAGCGATCGTTATCTGAGGTTAAGTTATCTCCATCTGAGAAATGGAACGGATAAATGTTGTACTTTGCAGGTGGGTATTTGCGATCGATCAGATCAATAGCAGTCTGATAAGCAGATGAACAGATCGTCCCACCACTTTCCCCTTTTGTAAAAAATTCTTCTTCCGATACAACTCTCGCCTCGGTATGGTGAGAAATAAACACGATTTCGACATGTTCATATTTCGTCCGCAGGAAGCGCGTCATCCAGAAGAAAAAGCTGCGAGCAATATATTTTTCAAAAGAACCCATCGATCCTGAAGTATCCATCATCGCAATAATAAGTGCGTTGGATTGCGGGTTCTCGGTCTCTTCCCACGTTTTGAAACGAAGATCATCAGGGGAAATACCATGAATGCCCGGTTGACCGGAACTTGCGTTACGTTTGAGGTTTTCAAGAATCGTGCGTTTTTTATCGATATTGGACATAATTCCTTTTTTTCGAATATCATTAAAGACGATGTCGAGGTTCTGAATGTTGTCTTTTTCTTTGTTTTGGAGATTAGGCAGTTCCAGTTCTTGAAAAAGCATTGCTTGGAGCTCCTCAAGTGGCACTTCTGCTTCAAAATAATCCTCGCCTGCTTGATCACCAGCCTCCCCTTTTCCTTTACCGGATGCAGGAGTAGGTGTTGGATCAACGCCAAGCACATCGCCTACTTGAGAGTCACCATCACCTTGACCTACATGTTTGCTTTTGTTGTAGTTGTATCGAAGACGATATTCGTCTAATGAACGAATTGGCACCTTAATGATTTGCTTTCCGTCGGACATGATGATGCTTTCTTCGGTTACAAGATCGGGTAAATTTTTCTTAATGGCTTCGCGTACTTTTTGTTGGTGACGTGTTTGATCTTGATACCCTTTACGATGCAGCGACCAATCTTCGCGAGAAACGGTAAAAAGCGGCTTAATCACGGTGCACCTCCCTATAATTCATGGCATAGCATGACTTGTTATTCAATATATTCAAGATTAAGGGGGTTATGTGAGCGGGAGAGGATGGATTTTTCATCGGTTATTATTTAAATTAATATATAATTGATTTTTGCAAGATCAGAATAAGAGGGGGAAATCATATGAGTTTTTTCGGTAAAGTGAAAGAGGGAGCTGCTAAAGCAGCTGAGAAGGCAAAAGAAACAGTAGAGCTAACTCGTCTAAGTGCCCAAATTAGTTCGAAAAAGAAAGAAATTGATAAGTTGAATCAAAGTATTGGAGAAACTGTCTTCCAAGCTTATTTATCTGAGGATTTTTTAAGTTCGGAACCATCGGTTATTGCGTTATGTAGACAAATTACGGATGTGAATCAGGAAATAACAGCACTTGAACAGAAAATTAAAGAACTGAAGAATGAAAAAGATTGCGTTTGTGGCGCTTCTCTTCCAGTAGATACTAATTTTTGTCCAACATGTGGTTATAAATTCGCACCTCGTGTTCATGTAGAGGAAGCACCGCTGGAGAGATTGGGATCAGTCAAGGATGAAGACCAAGAAAAGTAAGAGAAGGTAGAAGCATCAAATTGGAGCATTCGAATGTACTGCACCTATTCGCAAAGGTTAGTATCCAACTAATCGTCTTGCGAGCAGGTGCTTTTTAATTCCTTTTTAGCGCGTTTCAAATGATCTGCCGAATTGTAGGTCTGTGTTATAATGGACTTTGGGTAAAAGCAATGAACTTGAACATAACAAGGAGATCTTATGAAATCACTCGTACTATGTGAAAAACCGAGCGTAGCGAAGGAGATTGCGCGCGTTCTGGGTTGTAATCAGAAGAATAAAAGCTATTTAGAAGGACCGAATTATGTCGTGACTTGGGCACTGGGTCATTTAATTGAACTAGCTACGCCTGAGGATTACGATTCGAAATATAAGACCTGGAACTTAGAAGACCTTCCGATCATGCCGGATAAAATGAAACTGAAGATCATGAAAGAAACGTCGCATCAATATCGAGCGGTAGCTCAGTTATGTAAACGATCTGATCTTGCTGAGCTGATTATTGCTACGGATGCAGGACGTGAGGGTGAGTTAGTCGCTCGCTGGATTATGGAAATGGCAGGATGGCGCAAGCCGTTTAAACGCTTATGGATTTCTTCTCAGACGGATAAAGCCATTCGTGATGGTTTTGCACATTTAAAACCTGGACGTGATTACGACCATTTGTATGCATCGGCAGTATGCCGTGCGGAGGCGGATTGGATCGTTGGGCTTAATGTTACGCGTGCACTAACTTGTCGCTATGACGCACAATTATCAGCTGGTCGTGTACAAACACCAACGCTTGCGATGCTCATGGAAAGAGAGCGAGAGATTAACAACTTCAAATCGATTCCATATTGGACTGTAAATGTTGATTTAGGTAATGTACAAGCGCAGTGGCGTGATGGGAAGGGTAATGCGCGCATATTCGATAAATTAAAAGCAGATGCGATCGTAAGTCATACAAGCAAGGTATCGGCTTCTTTAAGTAAATTAACGAAAACAGAGAAATCCGAGCCTCATCCCCTAGCATACGATTTAACTGAATTGCAGCGAGATGCGAATAAGCGACTTGGATTCTCTGCTAAAATGACGTCGAATGTGCTGCAGCGGCTATATGAACAACATAAGATTGTGACATACCCTCGGACGGATTCCAGATATATTACATCAGATATGGTTCCGACACTGAAGAGTAGACTCGAAAGTGTGGCAGTTGGACCGTATGCAACATTAGCTAGAGCGGTTCTCCGTAAGCCACTTCAAGTAACGAAGCGAATTGCAGATGATAGTAAGGTGACGGATCATCATGCAATTATTCCAACGGAGCAATTTGTGAACCTGAATGCATTAAGCGCGGAAGAGAGAAAGCTATATGATCTGATCGTTCGTCGCTTTATTGCGTTATTCTATCCTTCTTATCGGTATGAAGAGACAAGTCTCACGATCAGCGCTGCGGGTGAGCAGTTCTATGCCAAAGGTAAAGTACAAAAGGACAGCGGCTGGAAAGAGGTTTATGGAAATGCACAAGACTCGGATTCTAGCGATGATGAGGAGCTTGATTCGGATGACCGCCACACGTCGAGACAGCAGCTTCCTGAACTTCGAGAAGGTCAGAATTTTAATGTAAAATCATGCTCTACATCCGAGCAATCAACCAAGCCTCCAGGTCGATTTACAGAAGCTACACTTTTATCTCAGATGGAAAAGCATAATCTAGGAACACCAGCTACGCGGGCTGATATTATTGAGAAACTCATCTCAAGTGATACGATTGAACGTCGAATAAATAATCTCGTGCCTACAGGTAAGGGGAAGCAATTGATTGAATTAGTTGCAGCCAAATTGCGTTCCCCTGAACTTACTGCCGATTGGGAGCAAGAACTGGAGCGTATTGCTAAGGGCAAAGGAAATCGCAAACAATTCATCCAAGGCATTCGAGATCAGACAAGAGAACTTGTGCAGGAAGTTAAGGATAGTGACATCGATTATAAACCGCATAATCTTACTCATTCCAAATGCCCCGAGTGCGGAGAATTTTTATTAGAACGTAACGGCAAGCGCGGCAAGACACTCGTATGCTCCAGTCGTACTTGTGATTACCGTCGCGCGGCAGAAGCGCCAGTCGTCAACAAGCGCTGTCCACAGTGCCGTAAGAAGATGGAACTGCACACAGGTAAAGCTGGTAAATACGTGCAGTGCCGGAAGTGTAATGTGATTGAAATGTTAGGTGAGCAAAGCGGACGTGTGAAAAAGAACGAACAAGCCAAGCTCATTAAGCAGTACAGCGATAATACAACCTTATCTTCGTCTTTAGGAGATGCACTGAAAGAAGCCATGAAAAAATTCGAGTAACCTATGACTCCAAGGAGGCTCAAGCTATGCTCTCGTCATTTCCGCCTATTATTCACGAACAATGCTCCATACTGATTCTAGGCTCGATGCCAGGTGCAGAATCACTTCGATTACAACAGTATTATGCACATCCACGGAATCATTTTTGGAAAATGATCTTTTGTATGTTTGGTGAGGAGGATGCTGGAAATTACGAGGGCAGGCTTGCATTTATTCGATCCCAAGGTATCGCGCTTTGGGATGTCTTAAGTCATTGTGAACGGGTAGGAAGCTTGGATGTAAACATTCAAAAACCGATCCCAAATGATTTTGCAGGTTTACTAACACAATACCCGAAGATTCGTCATCTTATTTTCAATGGCAGCAAGGCCTATGATTTATTTAATAAGCATGTAGATCTGAACTTAGATGGCCTCACGTTGCATAAACTTCCTTCATCAAGCCCTGCACATACAGTCTCAATAGAATCAAAATTGAAAAGCTGGTGTGTCATTCGTGAACTAGCAGGGAATTTTCGACATTTAGAGAACATATAAGTGGGGATAAAAAATCATAAGCTTATAGGTTAGGAGAGGAATAATGATGAAATGTCGTATTTGCCAATGGGTGAAAATTGTCGATATGGATGATGAGATTATTAGTGAGGTATTGTTCGAACATGGTGAGATTGATACACCTCTTATTATGATGGGCAGCTCTGTCGTGACACATGGGCTTGGCTTGAAACAATTTGAAGTCGTTAACGACACGCGCGAAGGTAAGCAAACCCGCAATAAAGTAGTCGATATTGAAATTGATCTATTAAGTAAACCGGAAATAACCAGAGTCATACTTGAACCGATTAAGCTTATTGTTGGACAGCATGATGTGGGATTAATTTATCAACAAAGCGAGGTAAAGTAATGTTTAGAATTTTTATCCTATTAGGATCGATTAATGCATTTTTAGCAGTAGCGCTGGGCGCATTTGGTGCACATGGGTTGCAATCGAAACTTTCTGAGAAGCTGATGGAAACGTTTCAAACGGGTGTGCACTATCATATGATTCATGCACTGGGACTACTTGCGATTGCATTTGCTTGTGAAAAACTGGGTAAAAGCAAGCTTGTACCTGCAGCGGGTTGGTCTATACTCTCAGGTATCATTCTTTTTTCAGGGAGTCTGTACGTATACAGCATGACAGAAATTCATTTTTTTGTCTTCCTGACACCTGTCGGTGGTGTACTCTTCCTGCTAGGATGGACACTTCTAACGATCGCTGCTTGGAAGAAGAAATAAATGGCGAATCACGTAGAAATAAGTCGAAAGTTGTTAGTTTTTCGGCAATTTTCGACTTTTTTACACGTTTCATTGAATTTTTTCGATAAATAAAGCAGGAGATAGAATGGATGCGTAGAATTAATATTACAAATTAAGCAAGGATAAGTTCGTATTTTTACAATATTCATTTCATCTAACTTCAAATGTGCTTCTCGCTTATCGAGATTGCAATTTTATATAGCACTTACATCAGCCATAGGAGGTATAACGATGAAATGGTTCTATGGAGCTTGCTATGTTCTGGTAGTAGTAGTCAGCTCTTTCTTCTTCAAGCCCCAGGCAGCTTTAGTTTATGCGTTTGCCTCATGTGCACTTGCCATCTTACTTTTGGTTCCAAGGAAGAAGGAATCCAATGAACAAGTAAACCATTCAGAAGCTGATCGTGGTTATGAAGAGACAAAGCAGTTGTTTCATTCACTGCTTTCAAACAGTCCGAATGCAATTGGTTTATGTAGTGTGGAAGGCCAGTTGTTACAGGTCAACCCTGCAGCTGAACAAGTTTTGGGATACCCAACAGAGTATTTAACTGGCACCTCTTTTTTATCTTATGTTGCTAGTGAATATCGTGAGGTAACGAAAAGCTCATTAGTTAGAGCAAGTGAAGGGGTTATACAAACGTTCGAAACGGCTCTATTACATAAGACAGGTTATCGTAGTGATATGATAACACGAGCTGTTCCTGTCCTTTTAAAAGATGTCGTACATAGCTTTCTTTTAATTTGTGAAGATAGTACTGATCGTAAACGTGCTGGTGAACAGATTCGTCACATGGCATTTTACGATGATATGACGGGGTTACCTAATCGGAGACTTTTCCGTGAAGAGTTGTTCAACAAGCTTGAGGCCAATAAACAAACACATGAGAAGTTGGCGGTCTTGTTTGTAGATATTGATGGGTTTCGCTTAGTCAACGAAGGTTTTGGGTTTGAGTATGGTAATATGCTGCTGCTTCAGCTTGCGGAACGCTTCACAAGATGTATAGGAGATGAGGATTTCCTTGCAAGGTCTGAAGGGGATCAATTCTCGATTTACTATGCGAATGTTCAGGACAGCCAACATGCACTCGAATTGGCGGATCGTATTAAGAAGGTCCTTGAACAGCCATTTTCTTTGGAAGAACTAGAATTACATATTACAGCTTCTATTGGCATTGTGCTACAAAACGCATATGACGATGATGCAGAGAATTTAATGAAAAATGCGAATATTGCATTAACAAGGGCGAAGGAAAAAGAGAAGAGCGGGATTGTTATTTTTAATATTGATATGCAATCATTCTCTTTACAACGTTTGAAATTAGAAAGTGATTTGCGCAGAGCACTCGTTCAAGATGAATTTGTACTTCATTATCAGCCGCAGGTTGATATCGATAGTGGGCAAATTATAGGTACTGAGGCTTTGATTCGTTGGAATCATCCGGAGAAAGGAATTGTTCCTCCAGGGGAATTTATTACGTTTGCGGAAGAGACGGGTTTAATTGTACCGATTGGTGAATGGGCTCTATTCGAGGCTTGTAGGCAAAATAAAGAATGGCAGGATAAAGGTTTTCTTCATGTTCCCGTATCCGTTAACTTGTCCATGCGACAATTCCTACAGCACAATATTAAAGGAAAGATTGCACAAGCTCTTGGGCAATCAGGACTTGAACCTAAATATTTGGAGTTAGAAATAACTGAAAGTATGACAATGGATGTGGAGAATGCGATTGTTTCCTTATTGGAACTCAAAAAACTGGGGGTCACGGTGGCTATAGATGACTTTGGAACGGGCTATAGCTCGCTTCATTATCTAAAGAAATTCCCAATAGATAAATTAAAAATTGATCGTTCATTTGTTCGAGATATTATGGAGGACCCGAATGATGCAGCCATTGTATCTACAATTATTGCGATGACTCGTCATTTAAATTTAAAAGTAATCGCTGAGGGTGTCGAGACCGAAGAACAGTTAACTTTCTTACATGAGAATCATTGTGATGAGGTTCAAGGTTACTGGTTCTCCCCACCAATCACTGCTGAACGAATGGGATTTATGTTGCAGCAGCATTTGGCCTCACTCCTTTCATCGGAACAAGAATTGAAGCAATTGTCATAAAAAAGCAGGTACCCTGATTTTAAAAGGGTACCTGCTTTTTTATGAGACAATGGAAAAATCATCAATTTCGTTTAATTGTAGTAGATATACTTTCTTTTCATCCACATGATAGACTGTAATATTTTGCAGTTCTGGATCGTAATTAAGAATTCGACAGGGAAGACTTAACTTAACGCCTTTTTCTTTAATAATCGAGAATCGGACAAGGGTGTTGTTTTGCTTTAATTGATCAATTTTATTTAGAATTGATGTCTGTTGTTCTTGGTTGGAGATTTTGGACATAATTGTTGATTTTGAAAGGGGTAAAGTTGGATATGTGGTGTTCTGTGGTCGAATTTGTTCAACCAAATCCCCGATTTTTATCCCAGATTGCACCTTGTAATCATGTACACAACTTGCTTGATTCAATACATGCAGCAGTTGTTCTACAGCGATGTGATTATTAGGTGCTTCAAGTAAAATCTCAACGGTAAATAGATGGAGTGATTTTGAATGATCTTTGTTAGCTGGTTCCATATACTCAAACAACATCCTTTTATATCTTATTCTCTTTAGCATATCTAATATAACATGACCTTCGAACTATATATAGAGATTAACTATAACTTTAGTAGGAAAGATAGTCATAAAGTAGGGATTTAACCGATTGAACCCGACAAACATATAATGCACTGAAACTGCTCGAAAGGACGTGGTGCATTAATGGTTCGTATGGACCCCCTTGATTTTGATGGACACACAGCAATCGCGATTGAAGTTCAATTACCAAAAACAACACTCCTAGTCGTGTCAACTCAAACAGGATATATTATGTGTGGGGCACTAGATGTTGGACTCTTGAATGAAAAGTTGAAAGACCGACATATTCTTGCTGGAAGGGCTGTTGGTGTTCGAACGATTGAAGATTTACTTCGTGCACCCTTGGAATCTGTCACTTATGCTGCAGAGGCAATGGGCATCACTGCAGGCATGAGTGGACGTGATGCGGTTAAGTTATTATTAGCCAGTGAGAATGAAGGGTGATCACACGTATACTCATGAAAAAAACGCCTAGATTTTGCTTGCTGTCTTTATTTCAGACTGCTAGCAGCCTATCTAGGCGCTTTGTATGCTAATTAAAAAGGGCAGCAAGCTGCTCCGGATAAGGAGCGCGCACGATTCCTTTTTCCGTAATAATAGCCGTTACATATTCATTGGGTGTGACATCAAATGCCGGATTGAATACTTTCACTCCAGCAGGTGCAGTACGTTTACCGAATCCTTGCGTAATTTCTTCATCTGGACGCTCTTCAATTGGAATGTCCTTACCTGTCTTCGTATTTAGATCGATTGTGGATAGTGGACAAGCGACATAGAATGGAATTCCGTGCGCCTTGGCAAGAACAGCGACAGAATAAGTTCCAATTTTATTTGCGACATCACCATTGGCAGCTACTCGATCTGCACCCACAATAACAGCCTGAACCCAACCCTTGGCCATGATCGCGCCTGCCATGTTATCGCAGATTAATGTGACATCAACACCAGCTTGTTGAAGTTCAAATGCGGTCAAGCGTGCGCCTTGGAGTACAGGTCGTGTTTCGTCAGCATAGACTTTAATCTTCCATCCCTTTTCATGTGCAAGATAAAAAGGAGCTAGAGCAGTGCCATATTTTGCTGTAGCAAGTCCACCTGCATTACAGTGCGTAAGAACGCCCATTTCATCTTCAAAAAGTTCTAGTGCGAACTCACCAATTTTGCGATTGGTTTCTTCATCCTCAGCATGGATTGCAATAGCTTCAGATAATAGACCTGTGAGCATACCCGCAATTGAATTCCCTGCATCATGCATTTGTGCAGCATGAGCTTTCATTCGATCAAGGGCCCAGAATAAATTGACTGCTGTAGGTCTTGAAGTTGCGAGCTCTTCAATGACTTGAAGGGTATGTTGGAAAAAGGCAGCACGATCTTGCCCGTTAGGATCTTGGCTCGTGTAGCCTTGTGCACCTAAATATACACCGTATGCAGCAGCAATGCCGATAGCTGGTGCACCACGTACCTTAAGATGGCGAATGGCTTCCCACACTTCATTTGCAGTTGTAAGGGGCAAATACACAATTTCCTCTGGTAGTAGACGTTGATCTAATAAATCCAGCTTCTCACCAGTCCAAATCAGGGATTGCAAAGCTGTAGTTTGAGAGAGATGTTCCTCTGGTGTTGTGCTCATCGTATGAATCTCCTTTTTTGCCGTAACTTAAGAGACGGTTTTTTCTAATATCACGCATTTTAATGCAAGTTCAACAATATCGTCAATGGAATTGGCTTCACGGTGGTGAAGAATGAACTGTTGTCCGAGATGAAGGGCAATTCGCTGCGCGCGTTCGCGCACTTCTGAATTTTCAATCTGGTCAATATCTGCAACATGGGCAAGTCCGATGACACGACGAACCATTTTGCATCCTGCAAATCCAACTGTATCACGCAGTAGCTGCAGCATATAATGATCTTGGTAACCAGTCGTTCTTGCTATCCGATCTACACCATGTTCGGTCCAAAGGGCACGGAATTCTCGTTCAAACACCGTCCACACTTCTTTCACTGTATCCGTTAAGTAACTGCGATAATTCTTGCAAGCATCTGAATCTGCACTCCAAGCTTCTTGTGCAGCAAAGTTAAGCATTAAATTCGCACATACCGCACCAATGTCGAATCCCATCGGACCATAATAAGCAAATTCAGGATCAATGACTTTCGTTGATTCTGGAGTTACGAAAATACTACCCGTATGCAGATCACCATGAAGAAGGGCTTGGCTGGACGTTAAGAACTTCTCGCGAAGGATAGCAACTTCAAGGAGTAAAGCTTCATTATTACGTATAAGATCCACTTCATCTTGTAGATGAGGTTCATAATTATTCGTATCGGCATCTGTATAAGGGTGATCGAAGATTAAATCTTCAGTTATTTTACACAAGTCAGGATTAATAAAGTTGTCAACTTGGCGTTTCTTATCTTGCTGATTCATTCCGAGATCAGAGGAGTAGAAGAGTGTACGAGCAAGGAAAGTTCCGATATGTTCACCAAACAGCGGATAACGTACGGTTTGCATCAATCCTTTGCGCATAATAACATGATCACTCAAATCTTCCATTGCGGTCACAGCAAGTGTAGGGTCATACGCATACACTTCTGGGACGAGTGTCGGACACACTTGGGCTTGAGCGATGAGCGCTTCACTTTCGATACGTGCACGATCCAGCGTCAAAGGCCAAGACTCACCTACAACTTTAGCATAGGGTAACGCTTGTTTAATAATCACACTTTTATCTGATTTTGTGTCAGTGATGTGAAAAACTAAATTTAAATTTCCATCTCCGATCTCGTGACATACAAGTTCAGAATCGGATGGGAAAATGTTTGACAAGCATTTTGCAAAAGAAATGGCATCAGACTCTGATAAAGGATGATATTGAGTCACCTATAATTCCTCCCCTTCATATAAAAAATGATTTAAATCATAGTATAGAATAAAAATGCCAAGCTGTCATTTGCTATGAAGTTGAGTAGACAAGTATAATAAGAGATACATAAATCTGCGGTATGAAACTATGAAAGTAATCACGTTGGAGGTGGTTGGATGTCCCAAAAAATCGCCCTCAAAGAGTGGGCTGTAGTTATTTCTGCTCTGGAGTCGGGTGAGCAAATTTGTTTGATGCGTAAGGGCGGAATTGCAGAGGAAACGAGAGAATTCCAAGTGAAATCAGAGATGTTTTATTTGTATCCAACCTTCGAGCATCAGCGCAAACATTTACTCAAAGCTACTTATCAAGATCGGATAGACAACACGCTAGCTGGCATGCAGACAGAGAAAGAAGAAGTGCAGATTACATGTTTGGCTAAAGTTGAAAAAGATATTGAGATCATGGACGATGATTTACTTTCTCGACTGCTTCCATTTCATATATGGACCGAAGCTTTTGCAGAGGAACGTTTAAGATGGAAGCGAAGTAAGCCGCTTCATCTATTGTTACTGCGCGTGTACAAGTTGGCAGTACCGCTTAAATTATCTGTATCCGCTGATTTCCTGGGTTGCAAGTCGTGGATTGAGTTCGACCATCTAGAGGAAGGTTCAATATTAGAGCCTGTTTTATCAGATGATGATTTCTCAAGGCAAGTAGAAGCAATCGAGGCAGCTTTGTCAAAAATAGGTGAAAAATAACGTTTATTGCTTTTCATCTTGGATATATAATAATATTTAATAGTTGAGAATCATTGAGAATCAAATTATAATGATTATCAAATAACACTAATTTAAAAGCTGGAGGTTACACAATGGGAAAAGCACCCACATTAACGATAGAAGGCCTTAAAGCAACAATTGAAGGAAAAGAAATTCTTAAAGGTTTAAATATAGAACTTAAGGGTGGAGAGATCCATGCGATCATGGGCCCGAACGGAACAGGTAAAAGTACACTTGCTTCTACGCTGATGGGTCACCCTAAATATGAAGTAACGGAAGGTTCGATTACTTTAAATGGTGAAGACGTCCTTGAAATGGCTGTAGATGAAAGAGCACGTGCAGGTCTTTTCCTTGCGATGCAATATCCAAGTGAAATCACAGGCGTAACAAATGCAGATTTCTTGCGTTCTGCTATCAATGCTCGCCGCGAAGAAGGTAACGAAATTTCATTGATCAAATTCATTCGTCAAATGGAAGGGAAAATGAAAGATCTTGAGATGAATAGCGAATTCATGCACCGCTACCTCAATGAAGGTTTCTCCGGTGGTGAGAAGAAACGTAACGAAATTTTGCAAATGCTATTGCTAGAGCCTAGCGTTGTTATTTTGGACGAGATTGACTCAGGTCTAGATATCGATGCGCTTCGTATTGTTGCTAATGGTGTAAACGCAATGCGCAGCGAAGATCGTGCATTCTTGATCATTACGCATTACCAACGTTTGCTTGATTACATCACACCAGATTTCGTACACGTCATGATGCAAGGTCGCATCGTGAAATCCGGTGGTCCTGAGCTTGCTCAACGTCTAGAAAAAGATGGTTATGATTGGATTAAAGAAGAACTCGGAATCGAAGACGAAACAGTTGGACAAGAAGAAGAAGAGTTCAAAGTACCAATGAACACAACAGCACCGAAGTACAGTTAAATTGGAGGAAAAGAAAATGACTGCACAAACTATTCTTCCAATCGACCGCCAAGCCGTAATCGACTTATCTCAAGCTAAGGGCGAACCGGAATGGATGACAACCCTTCGTGTTGAAGCTTTAGAGTTGGCTGGAACATTGGAACTACCCGTTTTAGAAAAAACAAGAATCGATCGTTGGGAGGTTTCCTCCTACGGTACTCATAAATCTGCAGCTCCGCTTGCTTCCATTCAAGAGCTGCCAGAGTCTCTACAAGCATTAGCAGCGGGTAATAACGTAATTATCCAACGTAACTCCGCTTCTGTTTATCATAAAGTTGCGGATGAACTTGCTGCACAAGGGGTTATTTTTACAGACCTAGAATCGGCTTTACAATCTCATGGTGATATCGTGAAGAAACACTTTATGTCCGTTGTGGCTAAAGACGAGAATAAAGTGACAGCACTTCATGCAGCATTATGGAGCGGTGGCGTATTCTTATACGTTCCTCGTAACGTGAATGTTGAAGTTCCGTTGCAAGCTTTATTCGTAACAGACGATAGTGAAGCAAACTTCGTACCTCACGTTCTCATTGTAGCGGAAGAAAATTCTTCTGTTACCTATGTAGAAAACTTTGAGTCCATCGGCAGCAGCCGTAATATGGTTCAAAATGGTGTTGTCGAAGTTATTGTTAAGTCTGGTGCTACTGTAAATGTGGCATCGATTCATGCACTAGGTGCTCATGTGACAGATTTGACTTACCGTAGATCTATTGTTGAGAATGATGCAACTGTGAATTTCGTAGTTGGTGAAATGAACAGCGGTAATTCGATGTCCGATACAACAGCTATTCTTAAAGGAAATGGCTCAAATTCCGATACAAAAGTCATTTGTGTAGGTTCAGATGAGCAAAAATTAAACATTACAACACGTGCCGTGCATTTCGGTAAAGTGTCCAATAGTGATATGATTACGCGTGCTGTTATGCGAGATGGCGCAACTGCGATCATCAACGGTATCACAAAGATTGAAAAAGGGGCAACAGGATGTAATGGTCAGCAGACGGAAAAAGTGCTGATGCTTAGTCCGAAAGCTCGTGGCGACGCGAACCCAATTCTACTTATCGATGAAGATGATGTAAAAGCGGGTCACGCAGCGAGCGTAGGTCAAGTGAATCCAGAACAAGTTCACTATCTGATGTCACGTGGTATTACAAAAGCTGAAGCACAACGCTTAATCATTTACGGCTTCCTTGCGCCGGTTGTATCTGAAGTTCCTATTGCGGTGATCGAGGAAGAATTACAACGTACGGTGGAGAGGAAGTTGGGTCAATGAACACTTCGGAAATCCGTAAGTTGTTCCCCATCCTGCATCAAGAAGTAAATGGACATCCGCTTGTATATTTGGACAGTGGCGCCTCTTCACAGAGGCCCATTTCCGTGATTGAAGCGATGAAGCACTATGAAGAATTCGATCACTCCAATGTACATCGTGGTGTGCACACATTAGGATCTCGTGCAACGGAAGCATATGAAGGAGCCCGCGCAAAGGTAGCACGGTTCCTGAACGCATCCTCTGAAGAAGAGATCGTATTTACTCGTGGTACGACTACAGCACTGAATTTAGTTGCAGGTTCGTATGCGAGAAGTGTGTGCGGTGAGGGTGATGAAATCGTCATTACACCGATGGAGCATCATGCTAACCTGATCCCATGGCAACAAGTGGCGAAGGCAACGGGGGCAACATTAAAGTATATCCCTTTGCAAGAAGATGGTTCTATTTCACTTGATGATGTAGAAAAAACAGTAACAGATCGTACGAAAGTTGTATCGGTTACGTATGTATCTAACGTGCTTGGATTAACGAATCCAATTCGTGAAATTGCAGCGATTGCACACCGTCATGGGGCTGTAATGGTTGTAGATGGTGCTCAAAGCACACCTCACATGAAAGTAGACGTTCAAGAACTTGATTGTGATTTTTATGCGTTTTCTGGACACAAAATGTGTGGACCTACTGGAATTGGGGCATTGTATGGAAAGAAGAAGCTGCTTAACAACATGGAGCCAATCGAATTTGGCGGTGAAATGATTGATTTTGTTGATCTTCAAGATTCCACTTGGAAAGATGCGCCTAGTCGTTTCGAAGCGGGAACACCGATGATTGCAAGTGCAGTGGGACTTGGTGCAGCAATTGATTTCCTTGAGCAAATTGGGATGGATAACATTGCAGCACACGATCGTAAACTTGCGCTTTATGCACAGAATCGTCTTTCTGAGATCGAAGGAATCACCATTTATGGTCCAAAAGAAAATCGTACGGGTCTAGTTACCTTTAATTTAGATGATGTGCATCCGCATGATTTATCTACTGTTGTTGACTCACTTGGAATTGCAATTCGTGCAGGGCATCATTGCTGTCAGCCGTTAATGCGCTGGTTGGGTGTTTCCTCTACAGCACGTGCAAGTTTCTATTTATACAATACAGAAGAAGATATTGATCGACTCGTATCAGCCTTACTTCACACAAAGGAGTACTTCGATCATGGACTTAGATAATTTATATCGACAAGTGATTATGGACCATTACAAGCGTCCACATAACCGTGGTCGTTTTGAAAATGGCGAAGTAGTAACAATTGATTTAAACAACCCGACATGCGGTGACAAAATTTCTCTACAAATGCAGATCGAAGATGGCATTGTAAAAGCAGCGAAGTTCGATGGAGAAGGATGTTCCATTTCGATGTCCTCTGCTTCCATGATGACTGATGCAGTGCGTGGTAAAACACTTGAGGAAGCAATTGCTTTAGCGGATAATTTTTCAGGCTTAATGAAGGGTCAGGATATTGAGTTTGAGTATGAAGATATCGCTGCTTTATCAGGTGTGAATAAATTCCCGGCACGTATTAAGTGTGCAACACTTGCTTGGAATGCACTTCGCAAAGGAATCGAACGATCACAAGAGTAGTAAACAAGCCGAACATTGGTGAATATAATAACGTAATAGGAGGTTAAACCGATGGCTAAATCAATGCCTGAAATGGAAGATTATAAGTACGGTTTTAGAGATGAGCATAAATCGATTTTTCAGTCTGGTAAGGGATTGACTCGCGAAATCGTTGCTGAAATTTCTGCAATGAAAGGCGAACCGCAATGGATGCTCGATTTTCGTCTTAAATCACTAGAGCAATTCTTTGCAATGCCTATGCCGAACTGGGGCGGTGATTTGAATGATCTTGATTTCAATGACATTCAATATTACGTAAAACCATCTGAGAAGCAGGGTAAGACTTGGGAAGAAGTGCCGACGGAAATTAAGGAGACCTTCGATAAACTAGGTATTCCTGAAGCTGAGCAAAAATTCCTTGCTGGTGTATCCGCTCAGTATGAGTCTGAGGTTGTATACCACAGCATGCAAAAAGATTTAGAAGATCAGGGTGTTATCTTTACAGATACTGACACTGCACTTCGCGAATATCCGGAGCTCTTTAAAAAGCACTTTGGTACTGTCATTCCACCAACAGATAATAAATTTGCAGCACTTAACTCTGCTGTATGGTCTGGCGGTAGCTTTATCTATGTACCAAAAGGTGTGAAATGTGAAGTTCCGCTTCAAGCATACTTCCGTATTAACTCCGAGAACATGGGTCAATTCGAGCGCACACTTATCGTTACGGATGAAGATAGCTTCGTTCACTATGTAGAAGGTTGTACAGCTCCTGTCTACTCTACGAACTCCCTGCACTCTGCAGTTGTAGAGATCATTTGTAAAAAGAATTCTCGTGCTCGTTACACAACGATTCAAAACTGGGCACCGAATATTTATAACTTGGTTACAAAACGTGCGGTTGCTGAAGAAAATGCGACGATGGAATGGGTTGATGGTAACATTGGTTCCAAGCTAACGATGAAATATCCAGCAGTTGTATTGAAAGGTCGCGGCGCTAAAGGTTCCGTACTTTCCATTGCGGTTGCAGGTAAAGATCAGCATCAAGACGCTGGTGCGAAAATGATCCACTTAGCTCCGGACACAACTTCAACTATTGTTTCCAAGTCGATTTCCAAGCATGGTGGTAAAGTAACTTACCGTGGTCTTGCTTCCTTTGGACGTAACTCAGAGGGTTCGAAGTCCAATATCAAATGTGATACTCTAATCTTAGATAATGAGTCCACATCTGATACAATTCCTTACAATGAAATCATGAACGACAACATTACACTTGAGCACGAAGCAACTGTATCCAAAGTATCTGAGGACCAATTGTTCTACTTGATGAGCCGCGGATTAACAGAAGCAGAAGCTACGCAAATGATCGTTATGGGCTTCATTGAGCCATTTACAAAAGAATTACCAATGGAATATGCAGTTGAGATGAACCGTCTCATCAAGTTCGAAATGGAAGGTTCGATCGGTTAAGCTTAGTTCCAAATAAAAGCCCTGCTAATATAAATTAGCAGGGCTTTATTATTAAGACATATGGATCATTTGGATTTCTAATTCTCGGTTCTGCGTTAAGTCAATGAACTCGTTATTAATTTGAATAAGCGGTCTGAAGAAATCCGTCTGATTAATCATGATAATCGTACCGATTTCGCCGGTTTCCAATGTTACCTTTTTACCAATAAAGTTTGGTACCATGTTCTTGATGAACACGTGAACCACATAAGGGTCAAGTTGTCCAAAACTCATGCGATATAGTTCTTTAAGTACATACAATAAGTCTTTTTTCTTCTGGAAACTACGATTAGAGATCATTGCGCTATAAATATCAGCCACAGCGACAATGTTGCTAATCGGGTTAATTTCTGATGATTTCTTACCGTGTGGGTACCCTGAGCCGTCCATACGTTCATGATGCTCCAAAGCAGCGATAGCTAATTCCTCGTCGTCCATTGAACCTATGATGAGCTCGTATCCATAGACCGTATGATTTTTCATTTCCTCATATTCTTCATCTGTGAGCTTGCCAGGCTTTATCAAGATATCCTTTGATATTTTACTTTTCCCGATATCGTGCAAGTAGCCGGCCTTACTGATATGCTTCGCTTCACTTTCCGTCTTACCCATCCAAGTAGCTATGAAGTAAGAGATTAATCCCACTTGTACACTATGTTGGAAGGTATAATCATCATCGCTGTTTAAGGAAAGAAGGAGTGCAACGACATCTTTTTCCATTTTAACCGTTGTGATTAAGGGGATGAAGGAGGCATCAGCACTTGAAGCATCCAGATGGTTATGAAGGCTTGTCTGTTCAAAAAGATCCTTGATTCCAGAAATCGCTTCTTCAAAGGCTGCAGTAGTGAAGTATGAACTATGATCGGTATACGTGCTGTCGATGAATATATCAGTTTGGCTAGAGTCAGCAATCTCTGATACAACATCTTGATCTTCGGAGTAATTAACACGAGGTTCAATACTTACCATATCAATGTTATGCTTTAGAAGGTAAGCGATATCATTCGAATTAATTGTCGTTTTGGCTGATAATAAATGAAGACCAAATGAATTATAAATATCTTCAGTTAGTTGATCTCCGATATGTAGATCGAATACAGGAATCCTCAAGCGGTTCACCTTCTGTAATTTCTGAATAGTTTTAACATTTTATCACATATTCAAGAATAACAGTTCTTTTTCCTTCTAGCAATGTATTTCTTATAAGTTATTAGATGTAATAATGAGCTAACTTTGAAAGTAGAATCAAGTCTCACATACCTAAATACTTGGCATATAAGCTTTTTGCTTGTGTAATGTTGTCAGTACCTTGAATCATAACTCTACCATCAGGGAAAATCATCATTCTTATATGATCATTAGGAGCAAACTTCAATAGGAATCGATTGCGTGTAGTCGTACCCAAGTGCTTTAATTTCTGTTCGATCTTCTCAAGTGAAAGGGCAGCAGCATGTATCGGATGAATTTGCACGGAGTCACGGCCACATAAGGTTTGGATCCACTCTTCTTCCATAATAGCATCCAAATACTCGAATTTTTTTTCGCCACATGCAGGACAATCCGCTTTCTTTGCTTTCGTTACGTCTATACTGCTAAAATGATTTTCCCACATATCCCATTGATTCATTTTGGATTGAAGATGATCGGTTGCTTCTACCAACAGCTTCGTAGCTTCTGCAGCTTGGAAAGAGGCGACCACATGAATGATAGGTCCTATAACCCCAGCTGTATCACAGGTATCAGTTGTTCCAACAGATGGTGCACTATGAAATAGACATCTTAAACATGGTGTTCGATCAGGAATGATTGTAAAGGATACGCCACGTGATGCAACGGCTCCGCCATATATCCATGGAATCTGATGTTTGACAGCGACATCATTGATTAAGAAACGCGCCGTGAAATTGTCCGTGCCATCTAGGATGAGATCGACCCCAGTTAATAAGTTTTCAGCGTTAGTAGGATTGAGATCGGCAATATGCGGTTCAATCTGAACAAGGGAATTAATCTTGCTAAGTTTATTTGCTGCGGCTATTGCTTTCGGTATGTTTTGCCGTGCATCTTCCTCATCGTAGAGCATTTGACGTTGGAGGTTGCTCTCTTCTACAAAATCTCGATCAATTAATCGGATATAGCCAACTCCTGAACGCACCATATGATTAGCTAAAACTGTACCGAGTGCCCCCATCCCAACGATGGCAACCCGGGCATGCATTAATTTCAGCTGACCAGTTTCACCTATTTGTTGAAAACGAATATGACGGGAATAACGTGGTGGGATTTCCATGTCCGTATGCTCCTCCAAACCATTTATTGTTGCATATTTCCAACAATGTGAGCATAACACAATTAGAAGCATAATTGATATGGAGATGGTATAATGAGCCTAGATTTACGGAGGTGAATAGCATTGTCACAAGACATTTCGAAGCTAGTTATTTTACATACAAACGATCTACATAGTCACTTCGAACAAATGCCAAAAATCACTCAATATGTGAGGGAGATGCGTGAGCGCATAGGCACAGAACGCTTACTGCTGCTAGATATTGGGGATCATATGGATCGCATGTTCCCACAGACGGAGGGTACATCCGGAAGATCAAATATAGAGGTGCTGAATGCATCTCATTATGAGGCGGCCGTGCTCGGTAATAATGAAGGGCTAACCTTTACGAGAGCTGATTTACAAGCTTGCTATGAAGAGCATGCGGAGTTTGCAGTCATTGGAAGTAATATGAAGGAAATGAAGAGTGGAGAAATTCCAGCTTGGATGGTTCCTTATATGATAATTGTTAAGAATGGTATTCGTATTGGTCTTGTTGGACTTACAATTAATTTTACGGCTTTCTATGAGGAATTGGGATGGAAGGTTGATGATCCATTCGAAAGTGCTGCACATTGGGCTCAAGTCTTGCGTCCGCAAGTAGATCTTCTCGTTGTCATGTCTCATCTGGGCATTCGTCATGATGAGCGTTTAGCACAAGAGGTAGAGGGCATCGATCTCATTCTAGGCGGGCATACCCACCATGTCATTGAAGAGCCAAGACTCATTGGTTCAACTTATTTATGTGCAGCAGGAAAGTTCGGAGAATATATCGGTGAGGTTCATGTATCATTCGATCAAGTGACTCGTAAAATTGTGCATGTTACTGGGCGTTTACAAGACACTGCTGATCTGGACGATGATGCTGAGATAGCAGCTATTATTGAACAAGCTGGAATTGACGCAAGAAGTGTACTAGAGCGAGAAGCAGCTAAACTTTCACAATCTTTGGATATCAATTGGTATGAGGAATCAACACTTGGTAACTTACTTGCTGCAGGACTCAGACGTTGGACGGGTGCTGAGATTGGGATTGTAAATGCGGGGCAGCTTCTAAGGGGGCTTCCAGCAGGTGTGGTTACAAAAGGAGATCTGCTAGATATTTGCCCGGGTCCGATCAATCCTTGTTGTCTTTTATTAACTGGAAATGATTTACTTGAAGCCTTGGAACAATCACTTCTATCTGAATTTACGCACAAACCAATTCGAGGCTTTGGATTCCGCGGCGAAGTGCTTGGCATGTTGTGTCTGGATGGAATAAATGTAAAATACGATTCGACAAGGCCTCCTATGGAGCGAATAACGGACATACGAGTTGGAGGCGAATCTTTTTCATTAGAGAAAGTTTATACAATCGGAACCATTGATATGTTTACGTTTGGAGTTGGCTATTTATCGCTAAGCAGGGGCACGAATATCCAATATTTATTACCTGAATTTTTACGGGATGTGCTCTGTTCACAGCTGCAGTTATCAGATGAAATTTCACAAGCTTCTACGAAACGCTGGATGGATAAATCTTAGTCCTTGACAAATTGTACTATTTTCAAAAATATGGTACGTTTAAGAACGGAGTACAAATCTAAATTATTTGAGGGTAGAGGTAGGTAGAGAATGTTAGATTATTGGGTAGCGGTGGTCATTGGAATCGTAGAAGGCTTAACTGAATTTTTACCTGTTTCATCCACGGGTCACATGATTCTCGCGCAAGCATTGCTTGGCATTTCTGAGGATGAGAAAATGATGAAAACATTCGAAATCGTGATCCAGCTTGGTGCGATTTTGGCTGTTGTGCTCGTTTACTGGAGAAGAATTTTAGATTTATTCGGTATCCGTGTTGGCGTGCAGAAGCACAAAAAGAAAAAAATGAATTTACTGCATATTTTAGCAGGTATCGTTCCGGTTATGTTATTGGCATTTATTTTTAATCATTTTATTGAAGAGTATTTATTCTCGAAGTATACCGTAATCGTCGGTCTCGTTCTCGGAGGTATCTTATTAATCCTCGGTGAGAACAAGAAACATACAAAACCTCTTATTGATGATATTGATGAATTATCATACAAGCAAGCTTTCCAAATTGGTTTATGGCAAATTGTATCACTCTGGCCAGGGTTCTCCCGTTCAGGTTCCACCATCGCAGGAGGGATGTTAGGCGGAGTAAGTCGCAGAGCTTCTGCAGATTTTACATTTATTATGGCTATTCCGATTATGTTCGCAGCTACGGGTTATTCATTGCTGAAAAGCTGGAAAGAATTTGATACAAGTTGGATCGGATTTTTCGGAGTTGGATTTATCGTTTCTTTCATTGTAGCGTTACTTGCAGTTGTGACTTTTATTAAGTTAGTAGGTAAAATGAAGCTTACTTATTTTGCCTATTATCGTTTTGCATTAGCAGCTTTCTTTATCATTTATCTATTTGTAACGAAGTAAGGTAGGAACTTAGTCCTGCTGTTGTCGAAAAGTGACGGTTTTCGTATTGATTTTTCCCCATCTAATCCGTTACTCTAAGTTAGAAAGAATCAATTGGACGTGGGGGTTAGGAAATGAGATTGATGCCAATTAGCATGTGTCAACCAGGCATGAAGCTCAGCCAAAGCATTTATAATGAGGAAGGTATCGTCTTACTCGCTGAGAATGTGGAGTTAACACAACGCCTACTGAATAGACTTCAGGTTAATGGAATTGACTACCTTTATATTCAAGATCCGTTAACCGAAGACCTTATGGTAAGTGAAATGCTTCAGCCAGAGCTAAAAGCCAAAGCCCTTAGTGAAATTCGCCAAACGTTTCGGAATTTGATGAATGATATGGATGGCAACGCGAAGTTACCTTATTATCACTTGGGTAAATCGTTTAATGGGCTAATGAATTCGATTCTTGATGATCTAAGCAGCCATAATAATGCTATGGTTATGCTGACAAATATGTGTGTAACGGATCAATATTTGTTCCAACACTCATTGAATGTTTGTATCTACTCTACAATGCTTGGGCTGGCTTACGGCTACAATCGCGAAGAACTTCAGACACTAGGGCTAGGTGCACTACTACATGATATTGGTAAGACGAAAATTCCCCAGGAAATACTGAAAAAGCCAGGAAGGCTATCGGATCTTGAATATGAAGAGATGAAGAAGCATACGATTTTCGGCTTTCAGATACTGAAGGATGAACCGAATATTCCACTGCTTTCAGCACATTGTGCGCTTCAGCATCATGAACGATGGAACGGAAGCGGGTATCCACGTAATTTAGAAGGTAAGGATATCCACGAATTTGCTCAGTGGATCGGAATATCAGATTCGTATGATGCATTAACGTCCCAGCGTGTGTATCGTGAAGCGATGCTTCCCCATGTTGCAATGGAAATTATTCTTTCAGATGCAAGCAAGTTATACGACATCACGAAGGTGAATCTTTTTAGGAAAAAGGTTGCGATCTATCCAATCGGTATAACTTTGAAATTGTCATCTGGTGAAGTGGGAGTAGTTGCCGATTTAAATACGGATTCTCCTCAGCGGCCAATTGTCCGTGTGCTTTTTGATGAGTATGGGCAGCCAGTGACTCAAATTTATGAAGTGGACTTATCGAAAAAATTGTCTGTTATGGTGTCAGAAGTTAATCCACAAATGGCATAATATTGTCTAATCATTCGAAAACCTGGGCAACCAGGTTTTTTTGTCCACTACTAGATAAATGATCAAACCTAAGTAAATACAACGTGATTTACTTCATGTAATGGAGGCATACCGTGAGAGAAACAGCAGCTAAGGGTAAATTTTGGCAGTGGGGATATTGGATGTATAAGTTCAGATGGTTTGTGCTGAGCTTCTGGATTGTATTACTCGGAGTATCCGCTATATTTGCGGTACAAGCTCCTGGTTTACTTAAAGATAATGGCTTTACACCAACTGGAAGTCAGTCTGACATCGGAATTAAATCGCTACGAGATGATTTTGGTTTCCCGGGTTCAGTTCTTCATCTGGTCTACGAAAGTAAGTCACTAGATCTGACAACAGATGAACAGAAGCAGGCAATTATGAGTAACTTGTCTGATCTAAGGGTAAATAGTTATGTTGAAAATATCGAGTTTTCTCAGACTCCGCGTAGTGAGGAAGGAATGAACAAGAAAGGCGTTCAGACCGTCGATGTCATGCTGCGGTTACAAACAGAAGAAGTTCTCGAGCATTACCCAGATCTCACAGCGCTAGTCAAAGCACCTGATCAAATGAATGTTTATGTTACTGGTGGGACTGCATCGCTCTATGATATGCAAAAAGCAAGTCAAAGTGATATTGTCAAGGCTGAGATGATCGGATTACCAATTGCATTTGTTGTGCTGCTCCTTGTATTCGGGACAGTTGCAGGTGCTCTGCTTCCGCTTGCAGTTGGAATGGTAAGTGTGTCGATGACACTTGGAATTACATATTTTATCGCACAAGGGTACGCATTATCTAACTTTTTACCGAATCTTGTATCCATGCTAGGGTTAGCGGTAGGAATTGATTATGCACTCTTTATGGTTAGTCGGTTTCGGGAGGAACTCAAACGTCAGGATACGGTTAGTGAAGCTGTTGCAATGACCTGCCAGACTGCAGGGAAGTCGATATTTTTTTCAGGTATCGCGGTATTAATCGGTTTACTAGGCATGCTATTCATTGACATGAATTTCTTCCGTAGTTTAAGTCTTGGTGGAATTATTGTGGTATCCATGTCTGTCCTCGTGGCTAATACGATGTTGATGGCACTGTTTGCTGTGCTGGGACATCGGATCAATAAGTTGAAGATCATACCTAGTGTATGGCGCAGGAAGAAACCTTCTCTTTTTTGGGAGAAGATTGCATATGGCGTTATGAAGCGTCCAATTCTATTGACAGTTGTTATTGCATCGGTGCTTATTTATGCCATTACACCACTTGCAGGAGCAAAACTGGGGGTGCCGACAGCGGAAGTGCTGCCACCTTCTTATGGTTCCAGATATGGCTCTGAATTAATGAAGTCTACTTATGATATGAAGGAAACAGATGCACTTCAAATTATCGTCAAGGCAACGAATAACTATTGGGATGAACAAACCATTCATCAAGTTCGAGCGTATGTGGATCAAATAGAAAAGAATTCAGATGTGAAGGAAGTCCGCAGCTACATTCAGACTGTTAAGGGGATGTCGGACAAGGATGCCGTATTCGCACTGAGTAATCCCCAGATGCAGAAACAGCTAGAAGCGCAAAAGCTAGTGCGGGGCAATCTGATGCTTATAGTTGTAGTACCCAATACAGAACCGGGTGCACAGACGGAAGGTCTTGTCCCAATTCTAAGAGCGTTATCTCAAGATGGACTAGAAACGATTGTTACAGGTTCACCTGCTTATCGATATGATGTGATTGATCGGATTCAAAGCAAGCTTGTACTCGTCGTGAGCAGCGTACTTGCAGTTACATTTCTTGTATTGATGTTTGCATTTCGTTCAATCGTCTTGCCAATCAAAGCTGTTCTAATGAATGTATTGTCCTTGGGTGCAAGCTTAGGAATTGTAACGCTTATTTTCCAGCAAGGTCATTTAGCTAATCTGTTTCAAATCACAGCGATTGGCAGTATAAATGCAACGCTACCTGTTATCATCTTCTGTGTTGTATTCGGTATATCGATGGATTATGAAGTGTTCCTTATTTCTCGTATACAAGAGGAGTATGAGTCTACGGGTGATAATGATCGAAGTACGGCGGAAGGCTTGAAAAAGACTGGAAGCTTAATAACGAGCGCTGCCTTTATATTGATTGTGGTCGTGGGTTCTTTTATTTTTACAGATATCGAAATTATGAAGGCGGTAGGGATTGGACTCGGACTTGCTGTGTTAATCGATGCGACTATCATTCGTATCCTTCTAGTACCCGCATTAATGAAATTGATGGGAAAGGCGAATTGGTGGGCGCCCAAATGGCTTCGCCGGTCTGAAAAATAGCTTATTTTATTTTTTACCTCGCATTAGGTACAATAAAAAGAATAAATATAGAAATAGTAATCAGAAAAAATCGGATGTGAATGAAAATGAAATTAAACTCGCAAATAGTAAATAACAAACAACCAATATCGACGATTTATGATCCATGGGATCCGATTCGATCTTACAGCATGCATCAAAAGCATGTCCTAACCTCTGTTGAGGTTACAATGAGCAACCTGTGTAACATGCGTTGTGAGCACTGCGCGGTAGGGGATACATTGACGATGAGTGAGCCTGGAAAACTGCCGCTAAGCATATTGTTTCAGAAATTAGATGAGGTCGAACATTTAGAGACCCTCTCGATTACTGGCGGAGAACCAACTTACAGTAAGAAGACAGTAACAGAATATATTGTGCCACTTTTAAAATACGCTTCTGACCGAGGGATCCGCACTCAAATTAATTCCAACTTGACGCTGGATCTTGCTCGTTACGAAGAAATTGCACCTTACTTAGATGTGATGCACATTTCATTCAACTACTTAAATGCGGAGGACTTCCATGCTGTTGGATTTGTCCGTGCCAATCATGAGGTAAGTCTTAATACTGCTTCTAAGATGTACGATCGCATGGTGGAGAATACGATTGAACTAAGTAAAGCAGGAATGTACATCTCCGCTGAAACGATGATCAACTACCGGACATATACAAAGTTAGCCGGTATTCATAAACTGATTGATGAGATGGGCTGTAAACGTCATGAAGTACATCCGATGTATCCAAGCTCTTTTGCAGCTAATTTACCATTGATTAACTTGGATCAGATTCGAAGCAGTATGAATGAACTTCTTGATGCTCGCAATCCAGAAATGTGGATGCTGTTCGGAACGCTTCCGTTCTATGCTTGCAGCACGAATGAGCAGGATTACCAAATTATTAAAAGATTGCGCAGTGAGCGTAATGTAACGGTTCGTAATGATCCGGATGGACGTAATCGCTTGAATGTGAACTTATTTACGGGTGATGTGTATATTACTGATTTTGCAGATTTACCTGCACAAGGTAATATTTATAAGGAGTCACTGGATGAAATTTTCTCGCGTTGGGAGAGTCATTCTTTGAATCAAATGGTAAACTGTTATTGTGAGGCGGCATCTTGCTGCGGTCCGAATTTATTAGTCGCACATGCATATTATCAAGGTGTAGATTTCAAACAACGCCAAGCTGTAATTTAGCATCATAAAGGAGAGAACACCTCATTGGGCAATACTACATTTGACCTTGGACTTATATTACTTAACATGTTTATTGTAATTGGGCTTGTTCTGCTTAACGGTTTTTTCGTAGCTGCAGAGTTCGCATTGGTCAAAGTACGTGAATCTCGTCTGCAACAGTTGGTGAATGAAGGCCATGCAAAAGCCAAATATGCATTAGCGGTAACGAAAAAGCTGGATGCTTATTTATCTGCTACTCAGCTAGGTATTACATTAGCTTCACTTGGACTTGGTTGGATTGGGGAGCCAGCGATTTCTAAGCTGCTCATTGAACCACTGTTGCATACGTTTCATATTGAATCTCCAACTGTTATTCATACGATTTCATTTATATTAGCCTTTGGGATCATCACCTTTCTTCACATTGTAATGGGTGAGCTCGCACCCAAATCGATTGCGATTCAGCGTTCGGAAGCAACCTCTATCTGGTTATCTGGTCCGCTGCTCTTCTTCTATAAGCTTTTCTTGCCTGCCATTTGGCTGCTTAATGGAGCTGCTAATATGTTATTGCGTTGGATTGGTCTAGATCCAGTTAATGAGCATGACGCGGCACATACAGAGGAAGAAATTCGTATTCTAATGAATCAAAGCGCAAAGAGCGGTATGATTGATAAGGATGAGCTGGCTTTGTTTGATAACATATTTGAATTCTCCGATCGGATCGCTCGTGAAGTGATGCTGCCGCGGACAGATATGGATTGTTTATTGCTGGATGATAAATTTGAAGATAATCTTAGTATGATTTATAAAACGAAGCACACACGCTATCCAGTCGGTGAGCATGACAAGGATAGCATTGTCGGATTCGTACATATTACTGATCTGCTTACAGCTGATCCTGATGAAGAGCAAGATATGCGTCATTATATTCGTCCGATCTTGAGCGTCCCTGAATCAATGGAGATCAGTCGTGTACTCAAGCTCATGCAGCGTAAGCACTCACAACTTGCCATAGTTATCGATGAATATGGTGGTACGGCAGGGATATTGACACTTGAGGATATTTTAGAGGAGATTGTCGGTGAACTTCACGATGAGTTTGATATCGATGAACGCCCTATTATGGAAGTGCGCGGTGATCTAACTTCCGTTGATGGCCGTCTGCTTATAGAAGAATTAAATGACCTTTTAGGTACGACAATTGAAGATGATGAAGTCGATTCGATTGGTGGATGGTTGTTTAAAAAGCTGGAAGGATTGACGGTCAAAGGAACAAAGATTACTTATGGCAATCACATTTTTGAAGTAGGGGAGTCCGATCATTTGCGCATTATGCGTGTGTATATTAAAGAAGTGACTCACCCCGCTGAAAGCAAGCCGTTACCGAATGATATCGATTCTTAAACCTTAACCTTGCTTATATGATTTAACCCGTTACTTGTCACATGGCGAGAAGCGGGTTCTTTTATTTTGGTGGTACAAGTTGGTTTTTGTCATAAGTTGGCGGTCAAACGCTTATATATGTGATAGTGGGATAAAGTAAGGAGGATTTTATTGTGATCAATTCACAAGTAAGGACATATCGACCGTTCATCTCGGCTTTTGATCCATGCCCCCCGATTCTTGAGAAGAAATTCTACACACCGCCACAGCTCTTTATTCCGTTTCAACCTCCGGGGTTGCCGCAGTTCTCCCCTTATGAAGCGCTGAAGCGTGGCACACTGTGGCCAGACTTGTATTCGGGTTATGAGGCCAGTCAGACATGAGATTAGGAGAAAGGAGCGCACCATATGACAAGGGAGCTTCCTGATAAGTATTACATCATGCTTAAAGATTTACAGGCTGTTGATTTCGTTATTACTGAATTAACGCTTTATCTAGACACGCATCCCTGTGATCAACAGGCGATTGATCAAATTCGGCAGTTTAGTCAAAATCGGATGGAACTTGCGCGTAGATTCGAAGCTGAGTTTGGTCCACTCAATCCATTTGGCCAAAGAGCAGGATATGAGTCATGGCAGTGGATAGAGCCTCCATGGCCTTGGCAAGTGTGAGTGGGATCTCTTATTGATGTTAGAGGAGGACACTGAATGTGGGTATATGAAAAGAAATTGCAGTATCCAGTACGTGTTTCCAAATGTGATCCCCGCATGGCTAAATATTTGATCGAACAATATGGAGGTGCAGATGGAGAATTGGCCGCAGCACTTCGATATATGAATCAGCGATACACGATTCCGGATAAAGTCATTGGATTACTGACTGATATTGCAACGGAAGAGTTCTCACACCTGGAGATGATTGCTACAATGGTGTATAAACTCACCAAAGATGCGACAGTAGATCAATTAATGGAAGCCGGGCTTGGTGATCATTATGCCAATCACAATCGAGCCCTATTCTATCAGAATGCTTCTGGGGTACCATGGACGGCTTCGTATATTGCAGCTAAAGCAGATCCGATTGCCGATCTTTATGAGGATATAGCAGCAGAAGAGAAGGCCAGAGCTACCTATCAGTGGTTAATTGATATGACGGATGATGTAGATCTACAAGATTCATTAAAATTTCTTCGTGAACGTGAGATTGTACATTCATTGCGATTCCGTGAAGCGGTTGAGCTTTTAAAGGGAGATCGAGATCAGCAGAAAGTATTCTAATATGAAGCGGTGCGAATACAACTAGTTTATCTAACATTAGAGAATGATGAGAATGACCTGAGTAAACCGTGAGTATAGTCTGAAACTTTAAGTTATCTGGCAGATATATAATTTTACAATAAGCAGTGGGGAGCCCTTGTCCTTACTGCTTTTTTTGCATTTTCATCATTTATTAAGAAAGTAAAATTTCCATTTCCTGTGTATTTCCTCTCTCTGACATATATGTTAGTTTGTATTCACCGAAACTTTCATTTAACGAAAGTGCGGGGGATGATTTTATACGATGATCGATCGAAAGATTCGTTAATCGTTTGGGGTGAAGTGATCCATAGATCACAGGGCCGACTCCTTGAGCCCGAACCCGACAACTAACCTCGTAGGGACAAGAAAGGGAGAGATAGAGTATGAAAAAGGTTATTATAAATACGATTCTTAGTTTGACATTAGGTGCATCATTGATAGCAACGAGCACACCTGTAAAGGCCGAAACAGATGATGTGCTGCTGGCTAGCCTGAAAAATGATCCAACGATGCAAATACATAGCATCCAAGTAGAAAATGATCGTGTGTTAGATGTGTTTGCCTCATTATTTTTGAAAAAGTTGAACTTTGCACACGCTGAAGAATTAGCGGCTACTGCTGTTGTTGCAGCAGCACCTACACCTACACCTGAGCCAACGCCTTCTGTAAAGGCAGCAGCAACACCTGCCCCAAAACAAAACAAGCCGGTAGAAAAGAAAGCAAAAGTATCAACTGCATCAGCAAAAAATTCAGGAAAAACATCATCCAATATGATTTCCACTCCAAATGGCGATAAGAAATATAAGAAAAGACTTTCCATTCGCGCAACTGCTTACTCTGCAGATCTGAAAGAAAATGGACAATGGGGTCCTGTGGATTATTTCGGTAATCCATTAAGACTGGGCACGATTGCAGTTGATCCAAATGTGATTCCACTAGGCTCTTCCGTGTATATTACAGGATATTCATCCAGCGGTTTACCAGGTAAAGGGATGATTGCTAAAGCAGCTGATATGGGCAGTGCGATAAAAGGAAACCGCATTGACATCTATATACCAGGTTCATCTTCGATTGCGGAAAAATTCGGGTTCCAGAACGTAGAGGTTTATGTCCTGTCATAATCCTTATCTAATAAAGCCTATGAAGGAAGAAGTTCGGCGTCATGCTGAGCTTCTTTTTTATATAAGAGACGGAAATTGTATCTTCATATAATGTACAAGCGTTGGCGCAATCAAAGGATTTCCTCATATTCTATTCGTATAAAGTAGAAGGAGGGATGATTCATGTATATGATTATTTTTAATAGTATTGCTGCAGCTTTTGGAATTGTTATGACAGATTGGTTTGGTCAGTGGTCATTCCTTTTACAATTCTTGTTATTTACGATGTTTGCAGAATACACGACACAAACCATCGTTTTATTGAAGCAGAAGATGGGTTGGAGATCGTTTTTAGATAGCAGACTTTTTTTTCAAAATGTAATTGTAATCTTGATCATTATTATGGCTCACAATCTCGACATCTTACTAGGAACTAAAGATGCTATTATGACCGGCTGCATTTATTATTATTTAGCTAATGGTTGGATCTTAATTGCGGATAATAGCTCGAAGGTTGGCGTGCCTATACCTCCCATTTTGCTAAAAGCGATAGATGCTCTTCGCACAAAGAAAGATGACAGCAGTATCAATAAGAATAATAACGGCAATGAATAAACAAAGAACCGTTATGACATGATCTTGCTCAGTCATTAACGGTTCTTTGTTTTGCCTTCTATTTATCCGTGCACTTTGTTTCCTTTAATAATAACTTGTTGTAATTCTAAATCTTCCGATACGAGCAGGAGATCAGCTAGCTTACCGCCACGAATAGATCCAATCGTATCATTCAAGCGAAGCAGCTTGGCTGGGTTACCAGACGCTCTGCGACTTGCTTCTGGTACAGTTAGTCCTACATCTTCAACGAGATGACGGAACCCTCTAATTGTTGTCAACGTACTGCCTGCTAAGGAGTCGCCTTCTTTAAGACGCGCAACGCCGCCTTTTACGAGAACATCTTGACCACCTAGTTGATAAATACCATCATCTAAACCAGCTGCTGACATCGCATCAGTGATCATGAGTAAGTTATCTTGCTGCTTCATTGCAGCGAGAAGACGAGTACAAGCTGGATGTACGTGAATACCGTCTGCAATAATTTCAGCAGATATATCATTCATCGTTAGAATGGCACCTACAGTGCCTGGTTCACGGTGATGAAGAGGACTCATCGCATTATACATATGAACGGAGTGGCTAAGTCCATGTAGACGAGCAGCTTCGATCTCTTCATAATTTGCTTCTGTATGTGCAGCTGAAGCGACAATGCCATGATCACGCAGCCAAGTGATCATCTCCAGTGCGCCTTCACGTTCTGGGGCAAGGGACAGGATTTTGACTAGTCCAGGGTATTGCTCGTGCCAAGCTTCCATCCATTCAATTTGCGGCAAAACGACAAATTCTGGATTTTGCGCACCGACTTTATTCGGGTTAATAAAAGGACCTTCCAGATGCACACCTACAACTTGTGCATAAGGCATTTCATTTTGTCTATAAGCATGAACAGAAGCAAGAACATCCGAAATTGCTTCACGTGGAGCTGTCATTGAAGTTGCAACAATGGAAGTTGTTCCTTGTGAACTGTGGAAACGAGTAATCGTGTCCAGAGACTCTGCTTTCGCATCCATAAAGTCAGCCCCATATCCACCATGCACGTGAACATCAATAAATCCAGGAAGCAACCAGCTTCCATTAGCATCTATACGATTTTCCTGTGAAGAAGAAGCGATTGCAGCATCCCCTTTGCGGTAAACACCAGCAATTCGCTCGCCGACGATTTTTACTGCACCGCCTTTGAGAACCTCTTCTTCCAAAACAACATTTGCGTTAATGATCCACCATTCTCGATTGTTACTCAACTAAAGCCCTCCCAGCTTCTTTATCGACCAATACGATAAGATTCGGATGCGTTTGAAGTAAGCTTGCCGGGCAGTCTGTTGTGATTGGACCGTAAAGTGCACGTTTCACAATTTCTGCTTTATCCGCACCACGTACAATCAGTATAATCGATTTTGCTTTCATAATGGAACCTACACCCATTGTAATCGCGTGCGTAGGTACATCATCCATGGAAGGGAAGTAACGAGCATTTGCCTGACGAGTTTCTGCTTTAAGCTCCACTTGGTGTGTGCCAGCCGTTAGTTCGCGGTCTGGTTCATTAAATCCAATGTGACCATTGTGGCCAATTCCTAGAATCTGCAAATCTACTTGACCTACGTCTGCCATTCTTGCATCGTATTCTTCACATTCCGCATCAACATCAGCAGCATTACCGTTAGGGACGTGAGTTTGATCCTTTTGAATATCAACGTGGTCGAACAAATGATGATTCATATAAGAACGGTAGCTCTCAGGGTGATCTTCCGGCAAACCAACATATTCATCAAGGTTGAACGATTTTACGTGGCTGAAGGAAACACGTCCAAGATTATAATTTTTAACAAGTTCCTCATAGATTCCAACAGGAGTACCGCCAGTAGCTAGACCTAGAACAGCATTTGGTTTTGTTTGGATAAGTGCTGTAATAATACCTGCACCTGTTTGGTTTAGTTCTTGCTGACTGTCAAAAATGTGGATAATCATTTGTTGTCTCTCCCTTTGTTTGTATATTTTTTAACCATTTGATAGGACCGTTCTAAGGTGGGTACTAACTCATGGAAATGCTCGCTTACTAAGCATGTGAAAATAATATCGATTACATGCAATTGACCGATACGTGACGCCATATCCCCGCGTCGCATACCTTCTTCCAATGTGGAAGAAAAGAGGCGAATATCGGAAATATTATTCAAAGTGTTCGATCCATACTTGGTAAGCGATATAGTAGTAGCCCCGCGTTCTTGTGCACATTGCAAAGAATGAATGGTCTCTGGTGTTTCGCCTGAATAAGAAATCGCTATCGCAACATCACCTGGCATTAAAGCAGAAGCAGAGGTAACTTGCATGTGTGGGTCAGGAAAGGCGGATGAACGTTTTCCAATGCGTGCCAGTTTCTGATAGAAATCCTGAGTAACGATGGACGAAGTACCTACACCGTATAAATCAATTTGATTGGCATTGGCTAAGGCATCGACAGCGAGCTGAAGCTGTTTATAATCGATCAGTCTTGTCGTATCTGAGATGGAGCGTAAATGATTGGCTTCTACGGCATTCACGATCCGATCAATGGGATTTCCTGCAACGATGTCTTGATAAGACCCACCGCTCGGTAATTGAGCAAGCTCGGTTGAGAGTTTCATTTTGAAATCAGTAAATCCCTGAAAATGAAACGTTTTGCAAAACCGCGATATCGTGGCCGTGCTCGTCTGAGATTGTTCAGCTAAATCTGTAATTCCCATGGATACAACTTGTTGAGAATGATCGAGGATATAACGAGCTAGATTTTGCTCCTGACGGTTCAATCCTTCGTGTTTTTCCTGAATTGCAGTCAATATTGAAGACATAATTGGCACCTGACCCGAGAAAAGATTTTACAATTATTTTAAATAAAAAAGAAAATTATTTTCATAAATAATAATACCTTATTTCGTTCTAAAGTTCAATATATCCATGGAAGGGATTGACAAGAATACGGGGAACCGACATGATAAAGGAGGAGAAGAAGACAGGCAACAAAATTAGATTATATAAAGGAGCCTTAACTTATGCAGACTAGTCAGCACGCAACGCCTGAAGCTATGATTTTTGATTTGGACGGAACTTTATTTCAGACGGAAACACTACTCGTCGGAGTTCATCATAGGATTTTTGATACGCTTCGCAGTGAAGGAATGTTTGAAGGGCCAACGCCACCAGTGGAAATTATGCTTAGCTGTCTAGGTATGATTCTAGATGATATCTGGGAAAAAGTGCTTCCAGGCGCATCAGAAGCTACACGTGCACGTGCTCTGGAATTGATGGGCCAGTATGAATTAGATGGTTTGGCAGAAGGTGACGGTAAGCTTTATGATCACGTAGAGGAGACTCTAAAGGAGCTTCGCAATCGCGGAATCAAGTTATTTATCGCATCGAATGGGCAGGAGCATTACGTACGCGGTGTCGCAGCTGCGAAAGGGATTGCGGAATTATTCGATGACCTTTATAGTGCGGGTGAATACATGACATCTACGAAAGTTGATCTTGTTGCACATTTATTGAACAAGCATCAGATTAAGTCTGCATGGATGGTTGGAGACCGCTCGTCCGATGTGGAAGCAGGGCTTAAAAATGAACTGACTGTTGTTGCTTGTGATTATGCGTCTTTCCGTTCATCTGGCGAGCTTGATGGATCTCATATGCGGATTCATGACTTTAAGGATATTTTGACTCATCTTGAAAAATAAATATATTACCATAGATCCCACTTTGAAGGCTCAAAGTTTTTCTAAGAGGGTTTGAAAAAATCCCACTTCAATAATGAAGTGGGATTTTTGTTTTGATCGTTAGTTTTCAATAAAAGGCCCCTCTGAAAGCAGCATCTTTGCATACTCCAGTGGTCGTTTGACAGCTTTTTGGTATGTCTTCGTCTCGCCAATCCGGGAAAACACTTCACGCGAAGGCTTTGGATTGACTTCAAGCAACCAGACACCACCATCTGGATCAATTGCGATATCAATACCAAGTTCACAAAGTCGACCGAACCGATTCTCTAGAAACTCAGCTGTCTGATAACCTAATTCATACACATTATTTTTGATCTCGTTTATTTTTTCCCTGGAAGCAAACCGCTGTTCTAGTAATTTATCCATCGCTATTGCCGTACCACCGCCATGTAGATTCGATGTGATGCTGCGATGAGGACCGATTCTACCTGCACATCCCGTTATATCCCAACGACCTTCTCCATTTTTTTGAATGAGCAGCCGATAGTCATGAACTCTACCATCTTGAAGTCGTAGGTCAATTCCTTGCTGCATCACATAACGATCATCTAATTTCCAAGGTGTCAGTTTACTCGCAATCTCTTTGATTGTAATACGCTGTGGAGTCATAATCGTACGGTTCTTGTTTCTACCCTCAATTACGCATGTATGATTATCTTTAAGTTCGATTCGGATAATACCTCGACCGCCAGTTCCACTCTTTGGTTTGAGATAAATTAGCTTATGTTTCAGTACGAAGGAGAGAAGAGCAGCGGTCGTGGAATATTGTCTAGTATGGGGTAACATTTCACTGATGAAGGGATCCTCTGACATAATTTGATGTAAAGTCCATTTATTTGCGAGGGGCTTCGCCAGGTAATTAAGCTTATGTTTACTACGAAATGCAAGCAGCATACGATACTTTTCTGCACCGTGATAGCGGCAGCGATCATAAACCAGGGAAGGAAAAGGCATCCATTTACGAGTCCACTTCTTGTGATCGATATCATACACGTAGGCGTGAACTTCACGTCTAGTTGAAGAATATCCCAATGGTGTAAATAAGGCGATGGAAAGTCCCATTTGATTGGCATAGATGCTCAGCTTTTTGTAGTAGCTCATTTCCTCAAGTTTATGTCCGTCCAGATAAACGGCGATAATGCCGAGCGTTTGTTCAGACATCCCTGTGATCACCTTTTCTTTTTGTTCTTTTTTGCTAAAAATAGACTGTACCTAATGATGCGTTCAAGCGATTTTTTACGAATATGGGGTTCATCGAATTTCATGGGTTTGGAATTGGCCTCGAAGAACCATGTTTTGCCCGATTTATCGATCCCGAGATCCATGGACATTTCCCCAAGCAGCTGCCCCGCTGTTTTTTCAATGTGCTTTGCGATGAATAGGGCTGTTGATTTCATTTGTTTCAAAATGCTTTGCGCAAGCTCATTGCCAAATGTCTGTGACAGCATTTTCTCTGGATCTTCGATAGAGCCACCTCTTGGCACATGCGTGGTAATGCTCGATGCGCCAGCTAATCTGGCACCAATCCCTGTAACACTCCATTCTCCTTTAGAATTTTTTTGAATCAGGGCTCGCAGGTCGTAGGGTCGTTCTTTATTGCATGCTAGGTCAATCCCCTGTTGGATAATGTACTCCTGCTTTTTTTGATACTTTTGTATTTTTTTCCAGAGTGTTGTCATTGATGTATGCATCGAATGCTGTGATTTCGTTTGGTCTTGAATGGTGAGTTTGTATAAGGGCGCCATGGGATATAATGATTTACGCTCTACACGCATGATTCCTTTACCTGCTTTACCTCGAACCGGTTTTAAATAGATGATCGGGAACAATTTAATGAGAGATTCTATTTCGCTCGAAGTAGTTAGTTGTTGTGTAGTTGGGATATAATCGTTCGTCTCATTGGATTCACTAAGCCATTTATATAGCGACCACTTATTAAAGAATCCGGGGTTAAAGAGATAAAGATGCTTATTCTTCGTGCAGGCATGAATTTTTTGTTGGACTTCAAGCTGCATTTCTTGATGACGATATGGAATTCGATTGTAGATCACTTGCGGCATCGGCATCCACTGGCGAAACCAAGCTTCATTCTGAAAATCATAGCAGAAAGCATGGATGCGAGAATTGCTAAGGTTCAAATCCTCGGCAGTGATGACGTATACTTTCGCACCATAGGATTGACCAATTCGAATAAGATCGATAAAATTCGAACGATTTCCTTGGAATTGATCGGATCGATCCCCAACTGTTAGAATACCGATCTTTGGCGTAGATGAGTTCTCATGTAAGGAGTCTGCAGACACTTATTCATTCCTCCTTACGCGGAATTTGCTTAGGAATAGGCAGTGTTCGTAAATATTCGTTAACGATGCCCTTTCTTCCGCTTTGAGAGACGGATGTTTAAAGATGGATCGGCCAGGTTTGGAATTCGCTTCGAACATCCAAATCTGTTCTCGCTGATCAATGCCTAGATCAAATCCCAGTTCACCCAAGCGATGTTGATAATTTTGTTCAAGTGCTTCAGCGAGCCGAATTGCGGTACTCTTGGCATTACTTAATACGGATTCGGCATGATTTCCATAGACCTGCTCCAATACTTGTTGGGGAGTCATTAACGAGCCGCCAGTTCGGATGTGGGTCGTTACACTTCCTTTTCCAGCTTTTTTAGCTCCAATTGCAGCTACAACCCATTCGTCATCCATGTTTTTGGTCATATGAAACCGGAAGTCGATCGGACAATTATCAATTTCAATGAGACGAATGCCTTGTTGAGCAACGTATTGACCTAACATGCCGCGATTGATGCCGAGCATCCGTACAAGGTCATCGAATTTGGCGAAACGAAGAAGTATGTTTTTGTTATTTTTACGATACCGGACAAAATAACCGCGATGTGGGTGGTAGGTAACCCGATATATCCCGATTCCGAGTGATCCTGCAGATGGTTTTAAATAGATAAATCGGTGAATCTGCAGCATTTCTTTTAGTTTACTTGGTGATGGATTAATGACGGATTCAGGCACATGTTTAAATTGTTCATCCTTTTCAAGCAAAGCATAGACATCGGATTTATCAAAAAAGCTCCAGTTAAATAGGGGGATGTCACGTCGCTCGAAGCGTTCTTTAAATCCTTCCATTGAGGGTTGCTTTTCAATCTTACGTGAAGAAAGGCGGTTGTAGACGACATCGGGAAGTGGGACTGTTCTACGAACAAAAGCGCCATTTGGACGCATGATATACCCGTTTATGGTCTCGTTTTGCCAATCGACATCATTGGGCCCGAATGCCACAAAAAATGACTTGTCATTGCCTGTGCGCATGATCTGACGAATAAATGCGGTTCTACCTCCGAAAGGTGATAAGCTATTGCCGGAATGTGAAGTGAATATTCCGATGAGTGGACCTAGACTAATCTCTTTTCCATTCGTAGAAACCACATAACAGTTCCCCGTCCGTGGGATTTTGATCGTATTAAACATTAAGATCGACAGATATAAATGTAGTCCGGCTTTTTTCACTACCCTTAAGGGAGCGGTAAACGATTTAGAGCCGAATCGGACGAGGATATTTTTAGAGTTTGTAAGATGTAGTGTTCGTGCTAGATCATTGGATACGTAGACCATCTTGCTTGGCTTGAGTGTGGTATGGATGGTGCAGGTTGTCAAACTCATTGTAGATTACCCTCCTAAACATGATGCGATTAGCGACTAACTGTTGCGATCTGATGCGATCTCCAAGGCGTGTTGCCTTTTTGATGCATTAAATAATGGGCATAATGAATCGGACACTCAAGCGATTGTTCCTGCGCTTCTTTGTTGTGTATTTGCGTAAACACAGATCGCCCAGGTTTGGAGTTAGCTTCGACGATCCATATGTGTCCGTTTGCGTCTATCCCAAAATCCAGACCGAGCTCAGCTAATCTGCCGAAATAATGCTCTAAGTGTTCTGGTATTCGATTGGATAAGATGGCAAGTTGTTTCATTAACTGTTGAGATTTCTTTATCCCATAACGTTCTCGTAAAAAAGGAATTGGTGCGATCGCACTACCACCACCGTGCAGATTAGCCGTGATGCTGTCCTTTGCCCCGCATCGAATCGCCATCCCCGTTGTTTGCCATTGTCCACAACCATTTTTTTGTACTAAGGAGCGAACATCAAATGGGATTCCATCATCGGTGTGTAGACTTAAAGCATCTTGAACTAAATAATCACGTTTACCAACGAATGATTGAATCCATTTCCATAAAGCAGTATAGTCCGAAAAAGTATGAGTTAAGAGGTCATTGCGATAATTTCTCCCTGTTACTAAAAACGATTGATGAATATCAGATGTAGCTATGATCCGCACGATGCCGCGCCCCTTACTGCCTCCGTTTGGTTTCATAAAAGCTTCACCTTTTGTAATTATCCAATCAAACAAATCTTGAGAAGATGAGAGTTTAGCGGTTGTGGGTAGGAAGGGATGAAACTGTGGATCTTGAAGGAGCGCCTGATAGATCTCCCATTTTCCTGGAAGTCCATGACTTAAGAAGCGTATCCCCGGTAGTTGGGAAAGCTTCATGCGTTGTACCTGATATTGTTCGTAAATAAGACGTGTTGAGTAAAAGCAGCGGTCATAGATTAGTTCAGGTAATGGATACTGTTGCTCCTGCCAAGCTTGTGATTGCGTATCCCAGTAAAATCCCGTTACCTGCTTGTGACTCCAATCAATATCAAGTGGTGAAAATACGAAAGCTTTTATACCGATTGCTTGACTGTGAATAGAAAGTCCTTTGTAAAAAGTGCCATCGGCAAAAGGGAAGTCACATCTTCTACTTCTGCTTTGAGCTGCCATAATACCGAGGGTACCGACAAGTCGATTTGTAAATTTTGTAGATATAGACTTCATGGTCCACCTCGTTTAAGTAGATTGAAAGCATTCGAAGCAAATGACATGTTTCGCAGCTCACCTTGTATTGTGATAAAATAAGGTGCGGGAATAAGTGCCCCATTACTCCTTCATCATATGAGGACATAGATCCCTTTGTGCTTGGCGCGCCTAGGGTGTTTGTAGAAGAAAGAAGGAAAAATGAAATGAATCCTTTATGGACAAATGTAGCGAGTATCGCAATTGCTGGGTTCATCGGCGGTGTAACCAATCATTTGGCAATTAAAATGTTGTTTCATCCACGTCATCCCATCTACGTATTTGGGCGCAAGTTACCATTTACACCAGGTCTAATTCCAAAACGTAAGGATGAGATTGGACAATCCCTTGGTAATGTAGTAGGTGAATATCTTGTAACCTCAGAAGGGCTTCAAAGTGCGCTTCGTAGTCCTGAATTACGAATGATGATTGAACGTAAGTTAACAGAGGGGCTTACTTCATACAGCAGGCAAGAACGGACCATTCGTGAACTTGCGCAGCAGTTTTTGCCTGATGCGGAAGTTGCAGCATGGGAGGAAAAGCTTGCAGGTTGGTTAAGAGGACGTACTCATGAAGCTGTAGACCGGTTATGGTCATCAGGTGGCATCGCGCATAAGCAGCTGCGGGAATGCGTACCGAATTGGGATGAAGAGCGCAAATTAGGTATATCTAAAGTGCTTGTGACTTCTCTTGTTCAAGAATTGAAGAAAGAGCTGAATACGCTTAACGGTGAACGCATGCTTCGTCGTATTTCAGGTCAATTTCTGGAGAAGTCTGGCGGATTTTTAGGCGCGCTTGCGGGTATGTTTATGGATGAAGACAAAATGATGAATAAGGTACGTACCGCCTTGTTCGAGCAATTGGATGCACCTTCTGTGCAAGAGAGCATACAGAAATTCCTGCTTCGCAAAATAACGACTTACGAGGAAATGACAGTAGAATCTGTATTGCAATGGTTGTCTAATGGGGAGGGTCTAGACTGGGCGAAGCAGCAGATGGACAACTTTATGCCTTGGGAATCATGGGTTCATCGCGCAGGTGATATGAAAGTGTGTGATCTGCTCACCCCAGAGCGTACGAATTGGCTGTCTACACGAATCCCTGGTATGGTAGATAAAGCACTTCTATTCCTAGAATCAAGAATGGATCAAGTGATTCATGCGATTGACTTACCTGCGATTGTGGAAAAACAAGTTGCCAACTTTCCGATTGAGCGAATTGAGATGATCATCTTGAGTCTATCAGGAAAAGAGTTTCGTGCAATTACGTGGCTCGGTGTCGTACTTGGCTGCTTAATTGGAGTTATCCAAATTATTTTATAGGAGGATTTAACAATGAATTTACATGACAAAGCTTATGAACTAGCAAAAGCAATTAGATCGTGCCCGGAGTACCAAGCCATGCACGCGGCAAAAGAAAAGGTAGAAGCGGATGCAGATTCTAAAAAGATGCTGGAAGATTTCAGAACGCGTCAAGCTGAATTGCAAAATCAAATGATGACAGGTCAGATGCCTGAGGAAGAGGAAATGCAAAAACTTCAAAAATTGTTCGAAGTTGTAGGTCTTAATCCGGTAATTGCAGAGTTATTCGATGCAGAACGTCGCCTGTCGGTGATGATGGAAGATGTACAAAAGATCATTGCTGCTCCATTCCAGGATCTAGCATAATAAGGGTTTGGGTTTGATAATTTTGTTGACGCTTCCATATATTTCATGTATGATCGTGATAAATTCATATTAAACCAATAACATGTTACCGAAAGGGCATTAGTTATGAAGAATACTATTCTTCTTAACTATGCCCTTTTTCTGTGTTTATTTTGACTGAAACGAACCCATGTGAGGCGGTATGAGTGACAGCAAATTTTCGAATAAAAGGGAGATGAGTAGAAAGATGCAAAAGAAAAAAGTTGTATTATCTGGGGCAGTAATCGCTTCCTTGCTTGCTGTTAGTGTTGGTTGTGGTACTAAAGAGGCCGCTTCAACACCTGGGACATCTGCAGCAGCTACACCTACACCAGCAGCAACAGCGGCTGCAACGCCAGCTGCAACACCTACTGGAGCGGCAGATAACCTCAAAGGAGACTTCGAGATTCAGTACTTCGTTGGTGGTTATGGAGATGCTTGGTGGAAGAAGATGGTTGAAGAGTTCGGTAAATTGCATCCGAATTTGAAAATCAAACAATCTGCAGGTCCGAAAATCAACGATCAAATGCAACCTCGTTGGATTCAAGGAGATCCACCGGATGTCGTGTACATTGACGGAGCGGGTTCCAGTGAAGCACAAATGGTAAAAGACGATCAGCTCCTGGATATTACAGATTGGTTCAAGGGAGCTAAAAATACAGATGGCAAGTTAATTTCAGACTTGTTGTTAGCTAAGCCGATTGATTACAGCGGTAAAACATTCACAATTCCGCTTGTATTCGGCTCCTGGGGAACATTCTATGATAAAGCTTGGTTCAAAGATAAAGGATGGAAAACACCAACTGATTTCCAAAGCTTTTTGGAAGTGGCGAAGCAAATTAAAGGTGCAGGCGTGAATCCATACATTTACACAGGCATGTATCCGTATTACATCAGTGGCGGTTTCTTAGATTCAGCAATCATCTCGGAAAATAATGGCGATGCTTCTATCCTGAAGAAGATCGAAGCGCTTGATCCAACTGTATTTTCCTCTGATCCGTACAAGAAAGCTTTGAAAAAATTGGAGCAAGTTCGTGATGCAGGCCTTATCGATCCAGCATTTGTTGGTATTAATCACACGGATTCCCAAATGCTGTTCTTGCAGCACAAAGATGCATTTATTCCGAACGGTCTATGGGTTGAGAATGAAATGAAGGCTAACATTCCACAAGGCTTCACATTCGGTTTTATTCCATCGATCACACAAGATGCTGGTAAACCATCTGTTGTTGTTCCTTATACAAGTCAAATGGCAATTGCGAAGAAAGCGAAAAATCCAGAAGCTGCTAAAGCGTTCGTTCAGTATATTTTTACTGAAAAATCAGCTGTTCAATGGGCGGAGCTATCTGGCGTTCCAATGAACTTAAAAGCAGATTTGGAAACGTCCAAAGCTGGATCCATGGCGAAAGATGCAGCTAAATCCTTCAATGACAAGAATACAATCGTGGCACCTGTTATAGCAGTAAATAAAGACTATGAAAAAGTGCGTAACGATGCGCTCGTTGCTTTCACATCCAAGAAAATTACGGCGGATGAAGTGATTAAACGTCTGGTTGATGTAGCTAATAAAGCGAAGAAATAAGATTTGATAAGGCGGAATCAATAGCTTGAGGGTAAGGGCGATTTTTCCCTTATCCTCTTCTAATTCCATTTGAACCGGAGGTTAAGATATGTCTAGTCCTAAGATGGGAGCAGCGGAGAATACGCTTCTGGTAACGAAGAAATCAAGCCTGAAGACAGCCAAACGGCATCGTATGTTGTTTATGACTATCTTTTTATTACCGACATTTATTTTTTACTGTGTGTTCACCGTGTATCCATTGCTTCGCGGTTTATATGTTAGCTTCTTTGATTGGTCGGGTAGTTCGGAGAGTATGAAATTTATCGGATTTGATAATTACAAGGAAATGGCAAGTGATCCGATCATTCTCACGGGACTACTGAATGACTATTTTCTCGTCATTGGAAAAGTAATCGGAATTGTGGTGCTTGCAACGTTGTTTGCTGTAGCTGTAACACGTATGCGTGTGCAGGGAGCTTCTTTTTTTCGAGTGATCTTCTTCATTCCGAACATTATCTCCGTAGCGGTTATTGCTGTATTGTGGCGGGCTGTCTATCACCCATCGCTCGGGTTTCTCAATAGCTTCCTTTCTCTATTTACACTTAAACCTGTAGATACGGTATGGCTCGGTAATTCTCATTCGATCTGGTCGTTATTAATACCTTCGATCTGGGCGGGAATTGGTTTTTATATGGTGCTGCTTATTGCCGCCATCTTATCGATTCCCTCTGATTTGTATGAAGCTAGCGAGATTGATGGAGCGACAGGTGGTAAGCAATTCACAAAAGTAACACTTCCGCTTATTTGGGAACAAGTAAAGACATCGATTCTTCATATTACGATTACGACATTAAATGGATCCATTGTTATCGTGTGGATCATGACTGAAGGTGGACCAGATAATGCGACACAAGTTATGGGTTCCTATTTATATCAAATGGGCTTTAGACAATCCCATATGGGTTATGCAGCTGCCATCGGTGTTCTGATCTTATTGGCTTCACTGATTACAACCGCTATTCTATCTAGATTGTTACGCAGAGAAGTTCACGAGATGTAATGGGGGGGTGCTGGGATGAATAAAATTTTGCGAGGCATATTATATATCTTTTTAGCATTTTGGGCGCTGATGGTGCTGTACCCACTATTTTGGACCTTGATGGGTTCATTGAAAAACAATCAGCAGTTTGTACTAGGGAAACCTTGGGATTTGCCTAATATTCCTCTCGTATGGGAGAACTTTGCGAATGTGTGGAACAACTACAACATCAGTAATTTTCTTATTAATTCCGTTATTGTGACGGTGTGTAGTACATTGCTTGCCCTGATATTATCAGCTTCTACTTCCTATGTAATTGCTAGATTCGCATTTAAACTTAGAGGTTTTTTATTCCTGATGTATGTATCCGCACTTATGATTCCACTCATCATGGGACTTGTTCCATTATTTTTCCTATTAAGCTCGCTAAATTTGAACAATACGTTGTTTGGGCTCATTCTCGTATATGCAGCCTATCAATTGCCATTTGGCATCTTTGTTCTAGTTGGTTTCTTCAAAACATTGCCAAGGGAGATTGAAGAAGCAGCATCGATTGATGGATCTTCTTTGTATGGAACATTTTTCAAAATTATGCTACCTTTATCGAAGCCAGGTCTAATGTCTGTAGCCATTATGAACTTCTTAACCATCTGGAATGAATACATTTATGGGGTGGTACTCGTCAGTCGTCCAGAAAAGTACACCTTACCCGTAGGCATTGCCGTGATGCAGGTGGAGATGCAGTATCGGACTGAATATGGTCCTTTATTTGCAGCGCTTGTGATCTCGATGATTCCGGTATTCATCGTTTACGTGTTATTCCAACGACAAATCGCAGGCGGTATTACAGCTGGAGCTGTGAAGTAAGAAAAGTGAGAGGCAGCTTATGACAATTAAATTGAGAATATTAGGGTTTTTACAGACGATTGCTAGGTCGCTAATGATTCCAATTGCTGTGCTGCCTGCAGCAGCCATTTTACAGCGAATAGGTCGAATGACGTTCGAGAACGGCTTATTGCAGCAAATAGTAAAAGTATGTCATGCAGGAGGAGAGGTTATTTTTGATAACTTACCCCTGCTTTTTGCGATTGGGATTGCGATTGGCTTCGCTGCTGGTGATGGAATTGCAGCTTTATCTGCAACGGTGGGATATTTAGTATTTAGTAAAGTATTAGCCAGTTTCGATATCGTAGGTGCAGATGGTCAAGTGGTCGAACGCATGGACATGGGTGTTCTCGGAGGTATGATGACCGGACTTATTGTCGTCTACTATTATCGGAATTATAAGAATATTAAACTACCTGCGGTTCTTGGTTTTTTTGGAGGGAAACGGTTCATTCCGATCATATCTTCTCTTACGATGGTTATGGTTGGTGTCGGTATGGGATTCATCTGGCCATCGATTCAACACGCGATTCGCTTATTAAGTATGGAAATCTTGTCAGCAGGTGGTTTGGGCGTCTTTATTTATGGATTACTAAATCGCCTACTTATTCCAACAGGACTTCATCATATTATTAATTCGATCTCATGGTTTCAGATTGGTGATTATACGAATACTTCCGGTGAAATTGTTCATGGGGATATGACACGATTTTTTGCGGGAGATCCCAGTGCAGGGATGTTTATGACAGGCTTTTTCCCTGTGATGATGTTCGGTCTGCCTGCAGCAGCATTTGCTATGATGAAGTTCGTACATAAGAACCAACGTAAAGTGGTCGTTCCTATTTTACTAAGTGCAGGATTAACATCATTTTTTACAGGTGTGACGGAGCCCATTGAGTTTTCATTTATGTTTGCGGCGCCTGTTTTATATGCAGTTCATGCCCTTCTAACAGGGGTTTCGATGGTAGTTGTCTATTTGTTGGAAATTAAACTTGGTTTTGGATTTTCAGCAGGACTTATCGATTTATTGTTGAATTGGAATTTAGGTAGCCATACGGCAATATTACTTCTAGTAGGAATATGTTATGCCGTTGTTTATTATTTTGTATTTCGTGTACTCATTCAATTATTTCGTTTCAGAACACCAGGACGGGAATTTGCGGAGGATTCAAACATGGAAGAAATACCTGCTGAGCAGAGAGCTTATACAACCGAGGAGCGAGTCACAATTGTGCTGAAGCAAGTTGGTGGTATGAACAACATTATGGGAGTAGAAGCCTGCATTACAAGACTTCGATTGAGGTTAAAATATGATGTTATTGTTCATGAAGTTGAACTGAAGAAAGCTGGAGCCTTCGGGGTCATGCAGATGGGGAGAGGTAATTTACATATCGTATTCGGGACAGATTCGGAATTAATTAAGGATGGAATCGAAAAAAGGTTGTCTACATATCGGGTAGGGGGACTTGTATGATTACGAGAAAAATTGTACATGTGTTATCACATAATGTCGTGATGGCGAAGCTTTCTACAGGTAAAAATTCGATCGTTTTTGGAAAAGGAATCGGGTTTAAGCGTACTCCAGGGATGAAGCTTGACGAATCTGAGATTTCGCAGGAATTTCTAATCCATACTTCTGAAGTACTCGAACATTACGAACAAGTGCTTTCTGCGGTCGACTCCAAAATTATTGGGGTGACCGAAGAAGTGATTGCTTTTGCCCAAGGCCAATTGGAAGGCGAGTTTTCGGAAACAATCCATGCTGCGCTAGTTGATCATATCAACTTTGCAGTAGAGCGAACAAAACGAGGAATCGCGATCACGAATCCTTTTGCCTATGAAATTCAGCATTTATATAGTGAAGAATATGATATTGCCAAACGAGCGGTCGTATTTTTGAATACACAATTGGATGTCGTGCTGCCAGATGATGAAATCGCCTTTCTCGCTATGCATTTCCATGCTTCTCGGACTAAATCAAGAACAGTCGATTCCCTGGAACTTGTACGCCTTGTATCGCAGGTCATTGAGGAAGCAAGGGCGATTGGGATCTTTTTTGAAAGCAGCTTCTCGACGATTCGTTTTATATCCCATCTGAAAAGTTTAATTGACCGTGTGCGCAAGCAGAAGACGATTCACAACCCCTTACTGTCTAAAATTAAAGAAGAATATACGGTTTCATATGAAAAAGCAAAGCATTTGTCGGAAGCTATTGAAAAACGTCTTCATCAACCTGTTGCTGAAGATGAGATTGGCTTTTTAACCTTACATATTGAAAGATTTAATGTCCATCACGCCTAAGTCCAAAGCATGTTTCGGATGTTCCCTTCATACAATGGAGTGTACAAGTATGAGAAGTGTACAAGTTCAGTTGGGAGGGGAAGTTATGAAAGGATTGAAGCGAGTTATTTATTTTTGCTTAGCACTTGGGATGCTGCTTTATGCGATTCCTCATTTGATATTTGAAGCGAGTTGGACACTGAATACGGTGTTTAATGGGGTATGGCTCCTATTCGCTCTTCTTATTATCGCTGCCAATTTTCAGGAAATGGTTGCAGTGGATGAGAAAAAGAAACAAGTTCGTAATATACACAAAATGAGGCAATGGCAAACCGAACAGCGGATTTTAGGAAAGAGAAAAATGCTTCAAGTACGAAAGTAGCAGCAATGCTGCTTTTTTTGTTAGAGTATCATGATTAGGATTTGATATAATAGGTCATACAGACTAGAACAGAGATTATTATTGGGGTGTAACAGATGAGTGAGAAGAATCCAGAAATGATCACCAAACATGAATTGATTCTGCAATACATAAATAGCTTAAATTTAGGCAGTAAAATCTCCGTTCGTAAAATATCCAAATACCTAGGCGTAAGTGAAGGGACTGCTTATCGCGCTATTAAAGAGGCGGAAAATATCGGGCTGGTGTCAACCAAGGAGCGGGTTGGCACCATTCGTGTAGAGAAAAAACAGAGGCACAATATTGATAAGCTGACTTTTGGTGAAGTGGTGAATATCGTCGAGGGGGAAGTACTCGGTGGTGCAAGCGGGCTGGAAAAGTCGCTGCATAAATTTGTCATTGGTGCCATGCAGCAAGATGCGATGATGCGCTATATTGAACCAGGCTCTCTGCTTATCGTAGGTAATCGCTATAAGGCACACACAGGAGCGCTTCAAAATGGGGCAGGAGTCCTGATTACAGGTGGATTTGAGACTTCTGAAGAAACGAAACGACTGGCTGATGAATTGGAATTGCCAATTATTCAATGCTCCTATGATACTTTTACTGTAGCTTCTATGATCAATAGAGCTTTATACGATCGCCTCATCATGAAGAAGATTATGTTAGTAGAGGATATCTTAATGAGTACGCCGAGTGAATTGTATACGCTAAAAAGTCATTCAACACGCAGCGATTGGCAGCGTTTATTAGAAGAAACAGGACACAGTCGTTTTCCCGTTGTTGATGAATCACAGCGCATTATCGGGATGGTAACACCGAAGGATATGGTTAGAGCCAGTAGTGATCAAACCGTGGATAAGCTGATGACACGCAATCCGATTACGGTGAGCAGGAATATTTCGGTTGCATCAGCAGCGCACATGATGGTGTGGGAAGGGATTGATCTGCTGCCTGTTGTTGACGATCATCGTAAAATTATTGGTGTGATCTCTAGACAAGATGTACTCAAAGCGATGCAGCACATGCAGAAGCAGCCTCAACATGGGGAAACATTCGAAGCGCTCATGTGGGATGGATTTAAAGAGGAGCAGGATGAAAAGGGAGACCTCGTGTTTAGCGGTTTAATCACGCCACAGATGACGAATCATCTTGGAACCGCTTCAGAAGGTGTTCTCATGTCGTTAATGACTCAAGCAGCTTATCGTGTTGTGCAAGAATATAAAAAAGGCGACCTCGTACTCGACAATATGTCGAGTTACTTTGTGAGGCCGCTGCAAATTGAAGATGAAATTGAAATTCGTCCAACAATAATCGAAGTTTCACGTAAATTTGGAAAGATCGACGTTGCGATCCACCATAGTGGTGTGTTAGTTGCCAAAGCGATACTAACTGCCCAATTTATCGATCAATCTTAACCTTGATTACGATTGAAGTAGTTGAGATTACGGATGCCGGAGAATAAGTTAAACAAACCGAGCAGTAAGCACACAGAGCCGAAAATACGGCGTACATTCGTATCTGAAAAAAAGAAGAGTTGTGTGATCGAGATGAGGACGAGCATGAAACCCATGCAAATATTCATTCGAGCAGCATTTATGCCGCGCTTCTTCGGGTCTGTACTTCTACGATAACGGAAAGAATAATAGACAGATAATACGAGCGTAATGATAATGAGTACGAATAAAATCATACGAATGGCGTCAAGCATCAAAGATCATCCTTTGGTGTTTTTCTTTTACTCTAGTGCTTTTATCTCACAATTGCAACTAGTTGTCACCGTATTTTCACGATTAGCGAGGTGGGTTGACAGGCGCTTCTTTGGCGGTAAACCATACATTTAATTCCGTTTCGATCAGCTCTATGAACTTGACATGCACGCGATAGTTCTTTTCAAAAACGTTATAGAACGTTTTATCAGAGATAAGCCTTTCATAGATAGGTGTGGCACCTTTAGCCGATGATATTTTTTGCCCACGGATGATCTTGAGTTCTGTCTTGACGCGTTTCTCTAGTTCTTCTTGGACATTGTCGCTTAATTTCTCATTCGAATCATTTGTGTAATACACGTTAATCAGCTTGATTAATGAGTTGTTCTTCTGATATTTCATTAGATTGTTGTTATCATCCTGGATCTCTTTATTTTCACGACGGAGTCTATCGTTCTCATTCACAAGCTTATCGAAATTGTATTGATGAAGGCTCATGAATAGAGCAGCTCCGATAATGGTTCCACATACAAATAAGCTGAAAGAGGCAAGTAGTGATTTCCAACTTATAGGAGGGTGATTATTCACGATTGCCCGCTTCCACGGCATATCCATGCAATCAATGTCGTTCCGATGTGAGCGCCGATAAAGGCTGCTACGATAAGCAGTATTTGTTTGAGCGCGGGTGTGATGTTGCCTTCAAGAAAATTGCTTTCAATATAACGAATTGGATCAATCGTCCCTCCAACCGCTGCTACCATCGCCCAAATTTTAATGTTTTCAGCAATTAGAAGCATTTTGACTGTAGGCGATTGAAGGGTTATCACAGCCGCAATGCCAGCAAGCATGGAGCCGCCAAGTACGACCCCAAATGCAACACAGAAATCGACGATTACTTTCGTCAGGAATGACATGTTCGTTCACCTTCTCCATGGATTGGTTTCATACTATCATCTTATGGGACGAGGGTTCACAATTATGATAAAATAAGAGGAAAGATAAGGTTGAGTTACGGAGGATAGAACAATGAGCGAATTTGTGCACTTACATGTACATAGCGAATACAGCCTGTTGGATGGAGCTGCACGTATACAAGATCTTGTAGACCGGGCTGCTGAGCTTGGGATGAAGTCACTTGCGCTCACAGATCACGGTGTCATGTATGGGGCTATTGCCTTTTATAAAGCCTGTGTGGCAAAAGGAATTAAACCCATTATTGGGTGTGAAGTCTACTACACGGCAGGTTCTATTGCAGTGAAAGCAAGTCGGCAAGAACAGCCTATTTATCATCTCATTTTGCTTGCAAAAAATAGTCAGGGCTATCGGAATCTGATGAAGCTCTGTTCCATCGCTCATTTGCAAGGATTTCATTATAAACCACGGATTGATCCACAGCATTTAGCACAGTATTCAGAAGGATTAGTGTGTCTTAGTGCTTGTTTGGGCAGTGAAATCTCCCAACATTTACTGCATGATCGGAAGGATGAAGCCAAAGCTGCTGCTGAGCGATATCATGCGATTTTTGGGGACGATTTTTATCTCGAAATACAAGATCATGGTCTGCTCGAGCAGAAGAAAGTCATGGCGGCTATGATCGAGTTATCAGAAGAAACAGGCATTCCTTTAATTGCGACGAATGATGCGCACTATGTTAGAGAACCGGATGCACAGGTTCAAGATATATTGCTTTGTATTGGAACAGGTAAGACAGTTGAGGATGAGAATCGATTAAAGTTCGGAAGTTCGCAATTGTATTTAAAAAGTTCAGAGGAGATGTGCCGCTTATTTCCTCATGTGCCGCAGGCGATCGCGAACACAATTCGAGTAGCGGAAAAATGTCATCTGGAATTGAAATTTGGGGAATCCATTTTACCAAGTTTTAAGCCAATTCCAGATGACATGGATGCAGCGATGTATTTGCAGCAGTTATGTCAAAGTGGATTAGTGACCCGCTATGGTACATTGCCGGAGTGGACGGAAGAAGATGGAACATTTCGTAAGCAGGCAGAGGAGCGACTTGCCTATGAACTTGGCGTTATCGAACGAATGGGATTTTCGGATTATTTTCTAATCGTATGGGACTTTATCGCTTTTGCACATCGTAAAGGAATTATGACAGGACCGGGCAGGGGTTCATCTGCGGGGAGCCTTGTTGCTTACGTACTGCGTATTACAGATGTAGACCCGATTAAATATAAGCTTCTATTCGAACGTTTCTTAAACCCTGAACGGATTACGATGCCAGATATCGATATTGACTTTAGTGATGAGCGGCGAGACGAAGTCATTGAATATGTCGTTCATAAATATGGCGATCAGCATGTCGCACAGATTATTACGTTCGGTACGATGGCAGCCAAAGCGGCTGTGCGTGATGTCGGGCGTGTATTAAATATGCCCTATAATGATGTGGACAAAGCAGCAAAGGCTATTCCACGATCACTTGGTATTACACTAGAAGAAGCATTAGTACCCGGCTCAGATTTGGAAAAGCTGACTCGTTCAAGTCCACGTACAGCTGAGCTTCTGGATATGGCGAAGCAGGTAGAAGGTATGCCGCGACATGCGTCTACGCATGCTGCTGGTGTGGTGATTTCTAGAGAACCACTCACACATTATGTTCCACTGCAAGAAGGTACGGGTGGAACACCTCTTACCCAATATTCGATGGAGTATTTAGAGGCTATTGGTTTGCTCAAAATGGACTTTCTTGGCCTTCGCACTCTATCTATTATTGAACGGACGATGGAGTGGATTCAGGAAGAGCTGGGAATCAGACTGAAGTGGACAGAAGTAGACATGGATAACGATAGCTTAACCTATGCAATGCTCGGTAGAGGAGAGGCCTCAGGCGTATTTCAAATGGAATCAGCAGGGGTAAGGCGCGTCCTTAAAGATATGAAGCCATCCGAATTTGAGGATCTGATCTCTGTGGTTGCACTTTACCGCCCAGGTCCTATGGAGTTTATTCCGAAATATATTGCGGGTAAACATAAGTTAATCGAGGTAGAATATCCGCACCCGAGTTTAATCGAGATTTTGCAAGATACGTATGGCATTATCGTGTATCAAGAACAAATTATGCAGATTGCCTCCAAGATGGCGGGTTTCTCGCTAGGTGAAGCGGATTTATTGCGGCGTGCCGTATCGAAAAAAAAGCGCGAAATTCTCGATGAACAGCGTGCACATTTCGTATCGGGATCTGTCTCGCAAGGGTACCGTGAGGATGAAGCGAATTATGTATACGATATGATTGTTCGTTTTGCCGATTACGGCTTCCCGCGGGCGCATGCGACGGCATATGGTGTACTTGCTTTTCAGACGGCCTATTTAAAAGCACATTATCCAAGGCAGTTCATGGCTTCCATGCTAACAGCTGTAATGGGCAGTCATCGTAAAGTTGCAGAATATGTAGATGAGTGTAGACGGATGAAACTTGCGGTGTTGCCGCCTGATGTCAATGAGAGTGGTGTGACTTTCACGCCGTTAACGGAGCAAAATGCGATTCGCTTTGGTCTAGCTGCGATCAAGAACGTGGGAACACAGGCGATCGAAGCGATTCGTAAGGAACGAAGCAATGGGCCTTTTATTTCCTTACTCGATTTCTGTCAACGGGTGGACTTGCGTGTGTGTAACAAGCGAGTGATTGAGTCGCTGATCCAAAGTGGCGCAATGGACAGCTTGCCGGGGCACCGTGCACAGCTTATCGCAATGCTCGATGAGACCGTGGAGCAGGCGATCAAATGGCGCAAGGAACGGGACGATCTGCAGCTTCATCTGTTCGGCTTTATTGAAGAACCGAACTGGGAAGTGGAGTATCCCAATCTAAAGCCCTATACGCAAGGTCAAGTACTTGAGTTTGAGCGTGAACTCCTTGGTCTGTATTTATCAGGCCATCCACTTGATACCTATGAGGAGGAGCTTCTTAAGCTGGAAGTTGATCCCCTCCATCAACTACTAGAGTATCCTGACCACGGAGATGTTCTCGTAGCGGGTATGGTCGCATCCAGTAAGACGATTATGACGAAAAAAGGCGATCCAATGGCGTTCATGGAACTGGAAGATCGGGTTGAAAAAATAGAGGTAGTTCTCTTCTCACGCACTTGGAAAGCAGCGGCTTCGTCTGTTCAGAAAGGCAATCTGCTTCTCGTCAGAGGAAAGCTCCAGCTTGGTGATGAGGATGAGATAAAAATTATTGCAGATGATGTCTGTAAGCTGGACGATCCTGCAGCTATACAACGCTTGAAACAGTGGAAGCCATCTTATAATAAAAAAAGCCCAACTGAATTAACGAACAAATTGGCAGCACAGACGAAACCAGCTGTTGAGCAAACCAGGCCACAAATTTCTGAGGCGGGTGTGAGGTTCTCCACGGAAATCAAATCGCAAAAGGTGTATATTAAAATTACAAGTATACATGAACGACCTGAGCAGCTGGAAATTCTTAAGCAATTGCTTCAGCAGCACAGTGGTCCATTACCCGTTATCTTATTTTATGAGAGTAGCCGGCGATCACTTGCTCTTAGTGAGAACTACCGGGTTAAGCCATCTCCGGGCTTGTTTCAGCAGATCGAAAATATTTTAGGTAAAGACTGTGTTGTCGTGAAATAAAAAGCCTTTCTCCCGCATAAGTTTTATAATCTAAACAATTATTTGCCGTGTGGGGAGGCTTTTATATGGGACAAGAAGACATTTTACAATTACTCGGTAGACGAGGGGTTACCGTGGCAGAGGTCGCAGAAATTGTGTACAAGCTACAAAGACCTTATAATGATTTGCTTCAGCTGGAAGCATGTGTTGAGAGTGTCATGTCGGTGCTTGCCAAACGGGAAGTGCAGTACTCTTTATACACAGGAATTGCCTTGGACGAACTGGCGGAACAGAAGTTGCTGCCACAGCCGCTGCAATCCATCATGGAAGTGGATGAGGGTTTATTTGGAGTTGATGAGACACTTGCGCTTGGTATTGTTCATGTATACGGAATGATCGGATTAACTTCTTTTGGCTATTTGGATAAAGAGAAAATCGGAATCATTCGAACGTTAAACGATGATAAGACTAGCATTCATGTATTTTTAGATGACTTAGTCGCTGCGCTTGCTGCTGCTGCATCCGCGCGTATTGCACATCAAAATGAACGTGCAGCGAACTATTCTAGCTAGCTATCGATTGATCGAGAATATTCCGAAAATTAGTGCATAAGTCCTATGTTTGCCCCCTCGGATAGGACCTTTTCCACTATTCCCCTTACGCATCGAGCATGCTGCTTCCTTGCGGGAAAAAGAGAAATTATGTTATTATATTGACAATGAACAAGCTTATGCTGGGTGAGCGATGAACGATGTTGGGAATGAAACGAGGGGGTTTTTTGCAATGTGGACGGTGATTTATATTGCTCCAACGGCTAAAATCGCTGAGCGTATAAAGCAAGATTTGATGAATGAAGGCTTCCTCGTTCAGGTTCGTGCCATTAGCATGACAAAAAACCAGTTTGAAATTTTAGTTCCTGAGGGGGAACTTGAAGAAGTTCAGGAAGTATTAAATTCCATCTTACATAGATAGTCATTTATGCAGCATGTCTGACCCTCAGACATGTCTTTTTCGTGAGTACTGAGTAATAATGATTTTTCTACAGATTTTGATCCAGTGAGGTGTCCATGTGTTAAAGGATCTTTTCCAAAAGAGAAAATACGCGACAATTCCTTCCGAGCGGACGAAGCGTGAAATTCCTGAAGGGTTAATGAATAAATGCCCGCAGTGCGGCACAATTCAATACAGCAAAGAATTAGAGAAGAACTTGAAAGTGTGCAATTCCTGTGGTTTCCACTACAAGCTAAATGCGCTTGAGCGGATCTTGATGACCGTTGATGAGGGCAGCTTTGTAGAGTCAGATTCCTTTATGATTTCCGAAGATCCATTGGAGTTCCCAGACTACACGGAAAAGGTGGAAAAAGCACAAACTGCCACGGGTCTGCGTGATGCGATTGTAACGGGCGCAGCAGAAATTGATGGTATCCCTGTAGCAATTGGAGCAATGAGCTTTGATTTCATGGGGGGATCGCTTGGATCAGTAGTGGGTGAGAAAATTACGAGAACGATTGAATATGCAATTGAAAATCGGGTTCCGGTATTAATTTTCTCGACTTCTGGCGGAGCTAGAATGCAAGAGAGTATTTTGAGTTTGATGCAGATGGCAAAGACAAGTGCTGCTGTCTCTAAATTAAATGAACAAGATGGATTATTTATTTCTGTTATTACAGACCCTACATTTGGTGGCGTATCTGCGTCGTTTGCTATGTTAGGCGATATTATCGTGGCGGAGCCGGGTACATCCTTCGGATTTACGGGACGCCGCGTAATTGAACAAACCATTCGCCAAAAGTTGCCTGACAACTTCCAAACAGCTGAATTTAACTTACAGCATGGCCAGGTAGATAAGGTTGTGCATCGAAAAGACTTGCGCACTACTCTAGCTAAGCTGTTAGATTTGCATAGTTTGAAGGGAGACAAGTAACATGGCGGGAGAAATGTCTTTTGAACAACCTTTAGCTGAGCTTCGATCGAAGATCGATGAGCTTAAAAAATTCGGTGAAGAGAAGGGAATCGATTTTACCGAAGAAATTAAACGATTAGAAGAACGTTATGTCGTTCTTCAAGCTGATCTTTATGCAAATATGTCAGCTTCTCAAAAAATGCAAATTGCAAGACATCCCCAGCGCCCAACCGCGCTTGATTATATTGGAGCAATATTCACTGACTTCGTAGAATTGCATGGTGACCGATTATACGGCGACGATCTAGCGATTGTCGGCGGAGTGGCCAAACTTGATGGATTGCCCATCACAGTTGTTGGGCATCAAAAAGGCAAAGATACAAAAGATAATATTGCCCGAAATTTTGGTTCTCCTTATCCGGAAGGGTTTCGTAAGGCACTTCGTTTGATGCGTCAAGCGAACAAGTTCCGGAGACCGATCATTACATTTATCGATACGAAAGGTGCCTTTGCAGGTAATGCTGCTGAGGAACGTGGACAAAGTGAAGCGATTGCACGCAACTTGCTTGAAATGGCTTCATTTCGCGTACCGATTGTTTGTATCGTTATTGGAGAAGGCGGTAGTGGGGGTGCGTTGGCGCTTGGCGTCGGCAATCGTGTGCTCATGTTGGAAAATGCGATTTATTCCGTCATCAGTCCTGAAGGGGCCGCATCCATTATTTATCGTGATGCATCGAAGTCGCTGCAAGCGGCTGAAGCGATGAAAATTACGGCAGATCATATTTATAAGCTAGGTACTATCGTAAATGGGATTATTCCTGAGCCACAGGGCGGAGCTCATAAGGACTTGGCGCAGCAGGCGGAACTTGTTAAATCAGCTATTCTAGAGCATCTAAAGCCGCTGCTTGACATGAGCGAGGAGCAGCTAAAAGAAGACCGATATGAGAAATTTAGATCAATCGGTCGTTACACATTTACTCAGGAGGGAAATAATGCGTAAAACAAAAATCGTATGTACTATCGGACCGGCAAGTGAATCCCTGGAGAATTTGAAAAAATTAATTGAAGCAGGCATGAATGTCGCTCGTTTGAACTTTTCACACGGTGATTTTGCAGAACATGGAGCACGCATCACGAACATTCGTCAAGCTGCAAAAGAAGTAGGCAAGACTGTAGCAATTTTGCTGGATACTAAAGGACCGGAAATTCGTACAGGTAAGCTGAAAGTAGAACCTATCGAGCTAGTTCAAGATCAGTACGTGACATTGACTACAGAAGAAATTCTGGGTGATGAAAACCGTATTTCGATTACGTATGAAGACCTACCTAAAGACGTTTCTGTTGGTTCCACGATTCTAATCGACGATGGCTTGATTGGCCTATCTGTTGTTGAAATTAGTGCAACTGACATCAAATGCTTAATTACTAACGGTGGTACAATTAAGAGCAAGAAAGGCGTTAACGTACCAGGCGTACAAATAAAATTGCCAGGCATCACAGAAAAAGATGCGAATGATATCGTATTTGGTATCGAGCAAGATGTGGACTTCATCGCGGCTTCTTTCGTTCGTAAAGCAAGCGACGTGATGGAAATTCGTGAATTGCTTGAGAAACATGGCGCGGAGCATATCCAAATTATTTCGAAGATTGAAAACCAAGAAGGCGTTGAGAACTTAGATGAAATTCTAAAAGTATCTGATGGTCTAATGGTTGCGCGTGGAGATTTGGGTGTAGAAATTCCAGCTGAAGAAGTGCCTATCGTTCAAAAGCAAATGATTAAAAAGTGTAATGTAGCAGGCAAACCGGTTATTACTGCAACAATGATGCTGGATTCCATGCAACGCAACCCACGCCCAACTCGTGCTGAGGCAAGTGACGTAGCCAACGCAGTATTCGATGGTAGTGATGCAGTCATGCTATCTGGTGAGACAGCTGCTGGTAAATATCCAGTAGAATCTGTTCAAACGATGGCAAGAATCGCTGAACGTGCGGAAGCAAGCCTGGAATATCGTGAAATTTTCATTCGTCAAGCTCAAGCACAGCAAACAACAGTTACAGAAGCCATTTCCCAAGCTGTTGCTAACTCTGCTCTTGAATTGAATGCAGGTGCGATCGTAACGGCAACGGAAAGTGGATATACAGCACGCATGGTATCCAAATACCGTCCGAAATCGCCAATCGTGGCTGTGACGACAAGTGAGCGTATTATGCGTCGTTTGACACTTGTATGGGGTGTTGAGACGATTCAAACGCCTGCTGTTTACACAACGGACGAGCTATTTGATAATGCAGTGGAGTATACGTTGAATGCAGGTCGTATCTCCCTAGGCGACATCGTTGTTATTACAGCAGGTGTTCCAGTTGGACGTGCGGGAACGACGAATATTATGAAAGTGCACCAAGTTGGCGAGATGGTAGCAAAAGGAACAGGAATCGGTTCTAAGTCCATCCGCGGTAAAATTTGTGTTGCACAAAATGCAGCTGAAGCTGTATCCAAAATGAATCAAGGTGATGTTCTTGTTGCACCGTCAACAGATAAGGACTATATGCCTGCAATTGAAAAAGCAAGTGCACTTGTAACTGAAGCAGGAGGCATTACATCTCATGCTGCTGTTGTGGCAGTGTCTCTAGGTATTCCTGTTATCGTTGGAGTTGCCAACGTGATGAGTTGCTTAAAAGACGGAGAAGATGTGACGTTGTACCCTGAACTGGGTGTTATCTACTCGGGTCGTTGTAAAGTACTATAAGTGAATAGCATGAGAAATCGTGCAATGACATGATAATGGAGAGTGAATATAGAGGAGCAGTTCCTCTGTATTCGCTCTTTTTTAAAAATATGTGGAGGAGATCAAATGGATATACCGTGGTTTAAACATGAACAAAGGGTACGCTATCAAGAAACAGATCAGATGGGGGTTGTCTATCATGCTAACTATTTGAACTGGTTCGAGATCGGTCGGACGGAGCTTATCAGAGAAATGGGCTATCCCTATCAAATAGTTGAACAGAAGGGTTTATTGCTCCCAGTTGTAGAGGCTGAAATGAAGTTTCACACGCCAGCTCGTTACGATGATCGAATTGCAATCTATACGCGTATTCAATCGTATACAACGATTAAAGTGGAATTTAGCAGTCAGATCCGTCGAATCTCGGAGGATTTAACAGCCGATAGAGAGCTAGAACAGCATGTACCTATTGAGCCTATAGGAGAGCTTCTTGTCAGCGGAGTAACGCGCCATGTATGGGTGAATCGGGCATTTCGACCTGCACGGTTAGATAAGGAATTACCTGAACTATATGCACTTATGAATCGATAATATGGAGGAGGTTTATTTTTAATGCGTCGTGTCCCGCTTGTATGGCTGATTATTGTGCCTGTAATGGAATTAATTAGTATTTATTGGGTTGGGAAATGGATCGGTTCGGGTGTGACTTTCTTACTAATCGTGCTCAGTGCGATATTTGGTGTTTATTTTGTGAAACGTGAAATAAGAAAAGTTTGGCTCAATGCACGTATGCAATTAAGCAGAGGACAGATGCCTGCTTCATCCATTCTAGAAGGTATCTGTATTCTGGTTGGGGGGATCTTGCTCATTATTCCTGGGTTTATCTCAGATATCTTTGGGTTATTGATGTTATTTCCACTAACCCGGCCTATCTTTCAAGCCCTTATTCTATTGTTCATTCGCAAGGGAATCTCGAATGGACGCATCCAATTATTTTTCAGAAAATAATTGGATTTGTTGCTGCTAGAAGCAAAATTTATGCCACTGATAATGAAAATTTATGTTAAACGCATTCACAGAAAGCTCGAAATACTTTATTATTAATATTATGTGATAACTAACTTAACGTAAGTTTGCCTATTAAGCGAAAGATAGGAGTGATTCCTTTGACAGCAACAAAAGGATTGGAAGGGATTGTAGCTACAACTTCTTCCATTAGTTCAATTATTGATGGAATATTGACATATCGAGGTATCGATATTGATGAGCTTGCTGAAAATGCAACTTTCGAAGAAGTTGTTTTTTTATTGTGGTTCGGTAAGTTGCCAACACAGGTTGAACTTGATAAGCTTCAAAGCGATTTGAATGCCAGCTCCACGATACCGCAACCTGTCATCGATCAAATGAAAACGTATCCAAAAGATGCGAATTCGATGTCTGCGCTTCGGACAGCGGTTTCGAGTCTTGCTTTATATGATCCAGAAGCAGGTGATATGAGTAAGGAAGCTAACGTGCGTAAGGCGATTCGCCTACAAGCACAATTGCCTGCAGTTGTTGCGGCATTCTATCGTATTCGCGAAGGCAAAGAGCCGATTGCTTCCAAAGGCTATCCATCCATTGCGGCTAACTTCTTATACATGATGACAGGAAACGAACCAGATGCTATTGCGATTGAAGCATTGGATAAAGCGCTTGTTCTTCATGCGGATCATGAGCTTAATGCTTCCACATTCGCTGCACGCGTAACTGTGGCAACGCTCTCAGACATGTACTCTGGGGTAACATCAGCAATTGGTGCTTTAAAAGGACCTTTGCATGGTGGAGCCAATGAAGCTGTAATGGCAATGCTAGAGGAAATCGGTGGACCTACACAAGTGGACTCTTATATCAATAATAAACTGAATAATAAGGAAAAAATTATGGGCTTCGGACATCGTGTTTATAAAAACGGTGATCCGCGTGCGAAGCATCTGCAGAAGATGTCTAAGCAACTTGGCCAATTAACAGGTGATATTTCCTGGTATGAGATGTCGATTCATATTGAAGAACTGGTTACAGGTCAGAAAGGCCTTAAGCCAAACGTAGATTTCTACTCGGCTTCCTGCTATACATCACTTGGAATCCCTCGTGATTTGTTTACACCGATTTTTGCAATTTCTCGTGCATCCGGTTGGACAGCACACATCCTAGAGCAATATGATAACAACCGCTTGATTCGCCCAAGAGCTGAATATACAGGATTATCGAATCAGCATTACATACCGATGGAAGATCGGTAGAGATTTATTTTGACCCTATTCACGGGCAGTTTCGCTTTTATGTATAGGGATAGGCTTGGCAATCTGTACTTTTATACTATAATGAATGCAGGGACACGAATTTCAAGACAGCTCTACCAAATAGTTAGAAAATTTAGAGGAGGCACCCTACATGGCACAGTTTGAAAATTATGAATTGCCTACAGAAGGCGAACAAATCACGATTAAGGATGGACAACTTGTTGTTCCGAACAACCCGATTATTCCTTTTATCGAAGGTGATGGAACAGGTCCGGATATCTGGGCAGCATCCAAACGCGTTTTAGACGCAGCAGTTGAGAAAGCTTATAACGGCGAGAAGAAAATTGCTTGGTACGAAGTTTATGCAGGCGAAAAAGCATTTAATAAATATAATAGCTGGTTGCCTAACGATACGCTTGAAGCAATCCGCGAGTATATCGTAGCGATCAAAGGACCATTGACAACGCCAGTTGGCGGCGGAATTCGTTCCCTGAACGTAGCCCTTCGTCAAGAATTGGATTTGTATGTATGTCTTCGTCCTGTTCGTTATTTTGATGGCGTACCTTCCCCAGTGAAGCGTCCGGGGCTTGTTGACATGGTTATTTTCCGTGAAAACACAGAGGACATTTATGCGGGTATCGAGTACCAAGAAGGATCAGAAGCAGTTAAGAAAATGATCTCTTTCTTGCAAAATGAGATGGGCGTTAACAAAATCCGTTTCCCAGAAACATCTGGTATCGGTATTAAGCCAGTTTCCAAAGAAGGTTCTGAGCGCCTTGTTCGCGCTGCAATTGAATATGCGCTTAAACATGGTCGTAAAACCTTAACACTTGTACACAAAGGTAACATTATGAAATACACGGAAGGCGCGTTCAAGAACTGGGGATATGAACTTGCTGAAGCTGAGTTTGGCGAGCAAACATTTACTTGGGCACAATATGATCGCATTAAAGAAGAGCAAGGTACAGATGCAGCGAATGCGGCTCAAAAAGCAGCAGAAGCAGCTGGCAAGCTAATCGTGAAAGATGCGATTGCTGACATTGCTTTACAACAAGTATTGACTCGTCCAACTGATTTCGATGTGATCGCAACATTGAACTTGAACGGTGACTACTTGTCTGATGCTCTAGCAGCACAAGTTGGCGGAATCGGTATCGCACCTGGCGCTAACATCAACTACTTGACTGGACATGCGATCTTTGAAGCAACACATGGTACAGCTCCTAAATATGCAGGTCTTGATGTTGTTAACCCAGGTTCTGTAACGCTTTCTGGCGTTATGATGCTTGAACACTTAGGCTGGCAAGAAGCGGCTGACCTGATCTATAAAGGTATGAGCACATCCATCGGTAACAAAACAGTTACTTATGATTTCGCTCGTCTAATGGAAGGCGCTACTGAAATTAAATGCTCCGAGTTCGCTAACGAAATTATCAAAAACATGTAGTATAAATATATTAATTAGTCAGTTAACAATGGGAGGTTTCTTACATGGCTATTCGTCGAAATAAAGTTACGGTTGTCGGTGCTGGATTTACAGGAGCAACTACTGCATTAATGCTTGCGCAAAAAGAACTTGGAGACGTTGTTCTCGTTGATATTCCACAATTGGAAAACCCAACTAAAGGGAAAGCACTTGATATGATGGAAGCAAGCCCAGTTCAAGGTTTTGATTCCAACATTGTAGGTACATCCAATTATGAAGATGCTGCTGGTTCTGATATCGTGATCATTACAGCTGGTATTGCTCGTAAACCAGGTATGAGCCGTGATGATTTGGTGAACACGAATGCAGGAATCGTGAAGTCTGTATGTGAGAATGTAAAAAAATATTGCCCAGATTCAATCGTTATCATTCTTTCCAATCCAGTTGATGCAATGACTTACGTAGCATACAACACACTTGGCTTCGATAAGAGCCGTGTAATCGGTCAATCTGGTGTGCTTGATACAGCTCGTTATTGCACATTCATCGCTCAAGAGCTTAACGTTTCGGTTGAAGATATTCGTGGTTTCGTTCTTGGCGGTCATGGAGATGACATGGTACCACTTGTTCGTTACTCCAACGTTGGCGGTATCCCAATTGAGAAATTGATCCCTGCTGATCGTATTGAAGCTATTGTACAACGTACACGTACGGGTGGCGGTGAAATTGTTAACTTGCTAGGTAACGGTTCTGCTTACTATGCACCTGCAGCATCCCTTGTACAAATGGCAGAAGCGATTCTTAAAGATAAGAAACGTATTATCCCAGCAATCGCTCTTCTTGAAGGCGAGTATGGCTATGATAACCTGTTTATGGGTGTTCCTACACTTCTTGGTGCTGGTGGTATCGAAAAAGTATTCGAACTTGAATTGACTGATGAAGAGAAAGCAGCGCTTGATAAATCTGCTCAATCCGTTCGCAATGTAACTGCCGTTGTAACTTTGTAATTTACAAAATGATAAATGAGAAGCCTCTGCTGATGCAGGGGCTTTTTGGTGCGATACAGGACAGTTGTGGGTAAGCGACTGCGTGTCGTCTATATTCTTCCGTCTGCTGTTGCAATCGTGTTCTCCGTCTCTCACGGAATGTCTATCTGGTAATCAAAAAGCCCCTGCAAAATCATGCAGGGGCCATTTCAATTCAAGTAGTAAAGGATGAAAACTGTTGCAACAAGTACTAAGCGAAACGAATAACATGATTCCGTAAAAACGAAGTGGTCGCCTTTGACCGAGTGTTCCACCAAACGTAACCTAATCCAAGGAACACGAGGTCAACAGCGATTGGAGGAACATGTTATTCGCGCAGCGGTGTTGATCTATAGTGCAAATGCACTTACCTCACTCCGACAGCTCATCAAGGGTCTTCTCCATACTTGGCGCGAAATGTTCGAGGAAATAGTCGACTTCAGGCAAATCGAGCTGGTGAAGCGATTGTTCGATTTGTTTCTTCGCAGTGCCAAATTCACGATTACCTGCAGATAATTCGGTTACACATTTTAGGTAGGCATCGAGCAGATCAGCTGCTTTTACAAAAGCTCTTAATTCCTCATCTTCACCTGAATGCGTAAGTAATGGCTCGTAAATAGGTTGAAGCTTCGGTGGAATCATATCCTGCAACCGGACGGCTGCTAAGCGCTCAATTTCTCGAAAGGAGCTGAGCATATCTGGATTGTGGTGCTTAACGGGTGTTGGTATATCTCCAGTGAAAGACTCAGTCGCATCATGGAATAAGGCCATGGACACGGCTAAGCCACTGTTAAGATTGCGTCCGAATTCGGCATTGGCAATGGAACATAATAGATGTGTCAGGGTCGCAACATGATAGGAATGCTCCGCCACGTTCTCCTTGACGACATTTCGCATCAGACTCCATCGTTCAATATATCTTAGACGATACATATAAGCTAAGAAATCACTTGTCATAAGTCCACATCCTTTTTAAGGAGTTAACATTTGCGGTACAGTTCGTAAGGTAATGCGCTCCTTATCTGGGTGATACATTATGGGCTTGCCAAGCATCGCTTCGACATCGCGCCAATCCATCATAAAATGACCTTGCTTCACGTTAACTGGCATACGTAGGTTTAACTTTGTACCATCCGCGCGTTCGATGAAAGTGTTATTTGCTTTTATTGTCCATTGCTGGTCGTTCCATTTGACAGTGAGCACACTGTTATCATCTTGAACAGTTGCTCCAAGTTCAGTTAAGGATTTAGCGAGCGGCACTTGGTATTCTTGCTGCTCTTTCGCTACAATTCTTTGTTTAATTGTAAAATCTAGCAATTGCGGTGTTATCCACGGGCTTCCTGCATTGATCCGAGGGATATGCATGCGATCCGCCTCTCTTGTCGCCATATCCGGTACGATCGTGAATGCATAGTTAATGCCAGCTTGTTTCACATAACTGGCTGCAAGATCATCGACAATACCAAATGGATACGCGAGATAATCAACTGGCGCACGATGCTGCGGGTCGTTTACTTTACTGATACATCCCTTAATATCGTTGACAACACGATCTTTATATTCAGCTTCGGTCTCTTTTGTACCATCGGCTTTTGTAACACGGCCGATTAGAGAAGCTTCGCCATCTGGGAGCTTAATGTGCATGGTATCTGTATGACAACCTGTATAGATGAAATTATTGCTGGAGACTAAGTATTCTTTTTCTTGCACATTCAAGAATGGAATATTATAGCCCTTCGGATTCGCAAGTGTTTCTGTAATCAAGAAATTGACGGCAGAGATATGTCGTTTGGCTAGGATAGGCAGGGCATACTCGTAAAAACTTTCATATCCATCGTCAAAAGTAACAAGAACGGCGTTATCTGGGACGGTTCCTCCATCGAGATATTGCTTAAAGTCATCCAATGAAATGAAATTGTAGCCTTTGGCAAGTAAATAATCCAACTGTTGTTCGAACAATTCCGGTGTCATTGTCGATGAGCTCTTGTCAACTTTGTGAAGATGATGATACATAAGTACAGCAACTTGGTCTTGATAATACACAGCAGGTTCTCCTGCGGACGCTCTAGGCGTGGTAAAAATGCTCATACAGACGATACTAAGCAGTAGAGCAGCAGCTAACATTTTACGCATGAAATCGTACTCCTTTTTTAGTATAAGACGGTCTTGGTTTGAGAGAATTATGTTATAATTAAAAACAGTTCAAAAACTAACACAAGTGTAGTAAATGAGAGGAGAACAGCAATTATGCAGCATTTTGAACAAAGTGTTTATCAGCTAATTGTGGAAACTTCGACGAATTTGCCAGGGGACGTTCGTAAAGTGATCCAACAAGCTCAATTAAAGGAAGACGAGGGTACTAGATCTGCCTTGTCATTATCGACGATTGCGGACAATATTACAATGGCAGAGAATAATATATCTCCAATTTGCCAAGATACGGGTATGCCCACGTTTATTATACACTGCCCAGTTGGAGCAAACCAAATTGAAATGAAAAAGCAGATCATTTCTGCAATTAAAAATGCAACAAAGGAAAGCAAGCTGCGTCCTAATTCGGTGGATTCACTAACAGGTGCTAATTCCGGTGATAATGTAGGTCCGGGAACACCTGTGATTCATTTTGAACAATGGGAACGTGACGATATTGAAGTGAAGCTTATACTTAAAGGCGGCGGCTGCGAGAATAAGAACATTCAATATTCATTGCCTGCTGAGCTTGAAGGAATCGGTAAAGCGGGCCGTGATTTAGACGGTATTCGCAAGTGTATCATGCATGCAGTATACCAAGCACAAGGACAAGGCTGTGCGGCAGGATTTATCGGTGTTGGTGTCGGCGGAGATCGCACAAGCGGCTATGAGCTAGCAAAACACCAGTTATTCCGTACGGCGGATGATGTAAATCCAAATGAAGATTTGCGTAAGCTTGAAGAGTATGTGCTTGAGAACGCGAATAAGCTTGGTATTGGTACAATGGGCTTTGGCGGGAAAGTAACCCTCCTAGGTTGTAAAATTGGTGTTATGAACCGTTTACCGGCATCTTTCTTCGTATCCGTTGCTTATAACTGCTGGGCGTTCCGCAGACAAGGTGTTATTTTGAATGCGGTTACAGGTGAAATTCAAGAGTGGGTATACCCAGAAGGTCAAGAAACACCGATGCAATCTAGTCCAGCTATTGAAGATCAGGCGGAGTCAGCAGATGCTGGATCTCGTCGTGAAATTGTGTTGCAGACGCCGATTTCAGAAGAAGATATTCGTAACCTTCGCGTAGGAGACGTTGTGATTATTAATGGTACGATGCACACAGGCCGTGATGCACTGCATAAGTACTTGATGGATCACGACGCACCAGTTGATCTGAATGGTGCTGTTATTTATCACTGTGGACCGGTAATGGGTAAGACGGAAGCAGGTGAGTGGCAGGTAAAAGCAGCAGGACCGACAACTTCCATTCGGGAGGAGCCTTACCAAGGTGATATTATCCGTAAGTTCGGTATCCGTGCTGTTATCGGAAAAGGCGGTATGGGCGCTAAGACACTTGCTGCACTACAAGAACATGGTGCTGTATATTTGAATGCGATCGGTGGAGCTGCTCAGTTCTATGCGAAGTGTTTCAAGAAAGTTGATGGTGTTGATTACATGGAGTTCGGTATTCCTGAAGCCATGTGGCATTTGGATACAGAAGGGTTCGCTGCGATTGTAACAATGGATTCCCATGGAAATTCCTTACATGCTGATGTAGAGAAAGATTCACTAGAGAAGTTGGCAAGCTTCAAAGAGCCTGTTTTTAAATAAAAGAAGAAGTGCTGAGGAGACCCGGTCTGCATATGCAGTCGGGTTTTCCTTTGAGTTGAGATGATTTACATAAAATTAACTGGATAAACTAAAATGCACGGGTTACTATGATAGGTAGATTTTTTTACAGGTTTAAACAAATAACTGCCAAGGAGCTTGAATAGTATGAATAAATTCCGTGTGAAGCTGACCCTTTTATTAATCGTATTAATAGGTTTTTCCATGCTGTGCGCGGGTGTCTTTATGGCGACTATATTTGAGAGATCTCATATTAGTGAACTGAAAAATAATCTCATTCGAGAGCTTAAAGTGATTTCAATAACAGGCAACTGGAATCGGGCTGGAAATGATGAAAGTCTCATCCGTATTTATACAGAAGAAACGAAGAAATTAAGTGAATATACGGGTGCACGGGTCACATTTATACGCAAAGATGGGAAAGTGCTCGGTGATTCAGAGAAAGACCCGAGGACGCTAGATAATCACAAAGATCGGCCTGAAATTGTAGATGCACTTGCACATCAGATCGGTTTTTACAAACGTTACAGTGACACCACTCTACAAAACATGCTGTATGCGGCTATTTCGGTTGATCAAGCAAATGGTGAATCTATTGGTGTTCTACGTATCGCAATGAGCTTAGCTGAGGTGGAGTCAACGGTTAATCAGCTTTGGGTTTATCTCATCGTTGGGATGGTTATTTTGTTTATTATCGTGAGTTTTATTTCGTATCGAATTGCAGCGGGAATTACTCGCCCCATTGAGAAAATTACGCGGGTTGCGCAGCAAATTACGAATCGGAACTATCGAGCTCGAGTGAACATAAGGAGTAAAGATGAGGTTGGGCAGCTTGGACATGCGGTGAATCGAATGTCAGACAGCTTACAGCAGCAAATGAATCGTATTCTGGAGAATGAAAGCCGTCTGAAAGGCGTGCTGGGTAATATGTCAGCAGGTGTCATGATGGTGGATCGTGAGGGAGGGATTGCGCTCTTAAACCCTTCTGCGGAGTCGATACTTGGTTTTGCTGCCTCAGAGCTTCTAGGTAAGCGATATGATGAAGCACAGCAGCAAGCACAGCTGATTCAATTGATTGAACGTTGCATGGAGAAACAGCAGCTGATTAGAGAAGAGATGGTGTTCTACTACCCAGCTGAAAGTATCCTGGAAGTGAATGCAATCCCAATCATTCAAGGTGATGATATTTGGTCGGGTGTCCTGATCGTGCTTCACGACATCACAGCGATTCGTAGATTAGAGAAGATGCGCAGCGAATTTGTGGCGAACGTGTCCCATGAACTAAAAACGCCGATTGCTTCGGTTAAAGGCTTTGCAGAGACGCTACTTGCCGGCGCGATGAAGGATGAAGATACGGCGAAGGCATTTTTGAAAATTATCTACGATGAATCGGAGCGCTTGAACCGTTTGATTGGTGATATTCTAGAGTTGTCCAAAATTGAATCCAAGCGTGTTCCGCTTCAGCTCGCACCTGTCTCGCTCATGACGGTTGTCGAAGGATCTATGCACATGATGCAAGCAGAGGCTGATCAGAAATCGATTCAGCTTGAGATGCGCGTAGAAGGGGATCTTTATTTAGAAGCGGATGAAGACCGCTTAAGACAAATCATAATCAACTTACTATCGAATGGAGTAAATTATACGATGGAAGGCGGGAAAGTTCGTATTCTAGCTGAGCCCGTTCGAGCTGAGCAAGAGGAGGAATCGGATTACGAACGTATACGAATCACGATTTCGGATACGGGTATTGGTATTCCGAAACAGGATCTGCCACGTGTATTTGAACGATTCTATAGAGTGGATAAGGCACGTTCTCGCAGTTCAGGTGGCACAGGTTTAGGGTTATCTATTGTAAAGCATCTGGTAGAGTTGCATAATGGTACTATACAAGTGGAAAGTGAAATTGGAATTGGAACGAAATTTACGATAGAGCTCCCAGTTATACACTAGTATTTTTAGGGAAAGCTATGTTTTATTTACATGACGATTACAATTCAGTTTACACAAAATTTACATTCAGATGTTATGATGACAATATATATGAAGATTCTATTAATAATAGTTAGGGGATTATCCCATGACACCAAAAATATTAGTAATTGAAGATGAGCCGACACTGGCTAGACTTCTTTCCTATAATCTGACGCAAGATGGTTATGAGGTAAAAGTGGTCGAGCACGGTGGGGAAGGCTTTCAACTTGCCATGCAGCAAGCGCATGATTTAATTATATTGGATCTTATGCTGCCTGGTATGAATGGGTTTGAGATTTTGACCAAGCTACGTCAAAAAGGTGTACGTACACCTGTTATTATTCTGACTGCTCGTAATGCGGAAGAAGAAGTGGTGCAAGGACTTAAGCATGGTGCAGATGATTATATGACCAAGCCATTTGGCGTCGCAGAACTGCTTGCTAGAGTGTCTGCTGTCTTACGACGGACAAAGTCTGATGAATTGATGTCAGATGACTTAGCTAAATCCAATGATAAAGTGATTATCATCGGGGATCTCTATGTGTATCCGGAGAAGTATGAGGTTATTCTGCACAATACGTCGATTTCATTACGTCCCAAAGAATTTGAAGTGCTGTTATACTTAGCTCAACGACCAGGGTTTGTCGTATCTAGAGACGATCTAATGAATATCGTGTGGGGCTTTGACTATTTTGGCGGTCAGCGTACAGTGGATGTACATGTAAGCTCACTTCGTAAGAAGCTGGAGATGAGTCAGCAATCCGTGCAAATTGAATCCATTCGTGGTGTAGGCTATAAGTTGATTGTGCAAAATCAGGTTAAGCGAGTAACGGAATAGGGGTCACAAAATAGAGAGAAGCTGCAGTTTAATCTGCAGCTTCTTTTCTATGATTAGACTCAACAATTGTAAATTTATTAATTTCATCGAAAAGTTGCACAGATAACGATGAAATATCTTCAGCCTGTTTGGCGATGTGTCTAATCGCTGAATCTTGTTCACAGGATGTGGAATTGACTTCTTCGACTCCAGCAGCTGTCTGCTGTGCGATGCCTGCGACTTGAACAATTGCATCAACAATGGATGTATTTTTCATGCGAATATCTTGTGTGCGTTGCTGCATTTGATCAATTTGTTGCGACATGCCCAACATGACTTGTTGAATGGCATGAAATGACTGTAGGGAGTCATGAACATGATTTTGTTGAATGTTTGAAATACGGTCTGCGTCAGTAAGAGTTTGTGATAATTCGGTAATTTGTTGCTGTAAGTTTTGGATAATGTCCACTATGGTTTGAGACGAATCCTTGGTCTGCATCGAGAGCATTCTGACTTCTTCGGCAATGATGGAGAATCCACGGCCCTGCTGACCAGCTCGCGATGCTTCAATCGCTGCGTTAAGGGACAGTATCTGGGTCTGTGTAGATACGTTCTGAATCGTATTTACAATGACTTCGATTTGAGTTGAAGAGGTATGAAGTGTCTCCATAACGGCTATGATTTGTTGTAAAATTTGTTTAGCTTGTTGAGTTGATTGCTGCAAATGTTCTGCAGATTGAGAGCCTTGTTCTGTCGTTTGAATGGCGCTATAGCTTTTTTGCTGCATATCGAGTGCATATTCCGTCATGTTATGTATATCTTGCTGTAAGTCTGTGATAGTTAGTGAAGTGGTTTCGGTATGCTGTGCTTGTTCGTCAGTGCCGACAGAGATAGCTTGGATCGCGCGAACAATATCGGCATTCGCAGATGCTGTACTTTGTGAAAAATGATGAAACGTCTGAGCATGTCCAGCAAGTGATGAAGCGATTACCTGTGTATGATTTAGCATGCTTCGTACTTGGTCAATCATAAGATCGAAGCTGCGAGATAAATCGCCAAGCTCGTCTTTGGAATCGTTATTTATTCGATGGGTAAGATCTCCTTGAGCAATCCGTTTCACTGCCGCCTGGAGCCGTTGAATCGGTCGCATGAAAGAGCGAATATGTAAGAATGTTATACCGCTAGAGACAACGATGACTAGGATAAAAGCAAGCATAGCAAAATAAATAGCTTCATTGACGGTATGCTCTGCAGTGAGTTGAGCTTGCTCAGCAGAATTTGAATAAATTGCATAAAATTTATCCATCATCTGGAAAAAATATTCCTTATGAATTTGAGATAAGTTAAAGTTACTCTCTAATGCGTGTTCTTTGTCTTGGGAACTTAGTGAGTTGCTTTTCAGAATCCGAGTCACAGCTTCAAAAGTTGTCGTATATTCATTCGTGTTTTCAGTTATTTGTGCGATCATATTCGTTTCTTGTTGACTGGATGCGGTTTGTGAGATTTGCTTGATTAGTTCTTCGATTTTGGTTTTTACATCGTTGAATTTTGGAGCAAGTTCCGTATTTTTCGTAATAATGACGGTGCTTTTGATTGTCTCTAACTCGTTCATTTTCACTTTAAGCTCCATGACCAATTGCTGTTTGCTTTTCTCGTGATTCTGTAGTCCCATCGTATCTTGCAGAGTTAGAAATTGACTTCGATTAAACAAGCTAACACAACCCATAATAAGCAAGATCAAGCAAGAACTCCAAATCATTCGTGCTTTTAATGTTCGTTTGTAAAAGAGCACGCAGCAAATTCCCCCTCATGTTAATCCAATTATGAAATAACTCCCACTCATAGTACGAATAAAAGATCAACGGAAATAAAGGTATTTGTAAACGAAATATAAAAAATAAATAGCCGCTTAAAGATCCCAAGAAAGAATCCTCAAGCGGCTATCGAATAGAAGTTAAATGTTCAAGTCTTTACGTTTGCCTGTAAGCATATAAATCACGTCTTCGCCAATATTTGTTACATGATCCGCTACACGTTCTAAGTAATGAACGACGAAGGAGAGGTGAGAGAGTTGACGATTGCGTGCATAATCACTGCCCATCATCAAGATAAGCTCTTGAAGCAATTCTGCGTAAAGACGATCAACTTGTTCTTCTTTCTCTGCAAGGGATGCCGCCAAATTCACATCACGCTGTGTGTAAGAATTTAAACTGTCATGAAGCATATCAATTGTAATCTGCGCCATTTGCGGGATTGTGACAAGCGGTTTAACGAGCTGCTCATCAGCAAGACGGAGAACGATCTTAGCTATATCAACGGCATGATCTGCAATACGCTCAAGATCAGTTGCGATTTTTCTTGCCGTTTGAATGATACGTAAGTCAGAAGCCATCGGCTGTTGACGAGCAATAAGGCGAACACAGACTTCTTCAATGTTCAGCAGCGTTTGGTCGATGGCATCATCATGTGCAATCGTTTTTTTCGCGAGTTCAACATCCAATCTTGCTAAGGCATCGACAGCTTGACGAATGGATTGCTGTACTTCACTGCCCATATTGAGCAATTGTGACTGTAAATCAGCTACCGATTGATGGAATAAAGACCTGTTATCCATGATGGACCTCCCTTTTATTAACCGAATCGACCTGTAATGTAGTCTTCGGTCTTCTGATTACTTGGATTGGTGAAAATTTTATCCGTTTGATCCGTTTCCACAAGTATGCCATTTAAGAAAAACGATGTGGTATCTGAAATACGTGCGGCTTGCTGCATGTTGTGCGTCACAATAATGATCGTATAGCGATCTTTCAATGTCTGTGTTAGTTCTTCTACTTTCAATGTTGAGATCGGATCAAGTGCAGACGTAGGCTCATCCATGAGTAAGACATCAGGCTCAACCGCAAGCAAGCGGGCGATGCAGAGACGCTGCTGTTGACCACCAGATAAACCAAGAGCCGATTTGTTCAAGCGATCTTTAACTTCATCCCAAAGTGCGGCTTGTTTCAAGCTGCGTTCTACAAGCTCATCAAGTACCGCTTTCTTCTTAATACCATGTATACGCGGGCCGTAAGCAATATTGTCATAAATACTCATTGGAAAAGGATTCGGACGCTGGAATACCATACCGACACGTTTACGCAGCGATACAATGTCCGTGTCCGCGTTATAGATGTTATGACCGTCTACATTTACTTCGCCAGTAATTCGAACGCTATCGATGAGATCATTCATGCGATTAATTGTCCGCAAGAAAGTGGATTTACCGCAGCCAGACGGGCCGATTAACGCGGTTACGGATTGATCAGGAATGTTTAAATTGATATCAAAAAGGGCTTGATGCTCCCCATAAAATAAGTTTAGATCTTTTACATGAATAGACATAATTATTTACCTCCCGATAGTCTTCTTTGGTAGATTCGACTAGGAATGACGATGAGTAAGTTAAAGACTAGAACGACGAGAAGCAATAGTGCAGCACTTCCTTGGGCAATCTGTTTGGCATCGGGAACGATCGCCTCGGATTGAATGTACCAAAGATGCGTAGCAAGCGTCTCACCCATTGCCATCGGATTGAAATCCGGGAAATGCCGTGAAGTCGATAAACCTGCGGTATAAATTAAGATTGCTGTTTCACCAAGTGCACGTCCTGCAACAAGTGTAATACCTGTAATGAGACTAGGCAGGGCAGCAGGCAATAGCACTTTACGAATGGCTTGCCATTTCGTCGAACCAAGTGCAAGACTAGCTTCCCAATATGATTCAGGAACTGTACGAATAGATTCTTCCGTCACCCGAACAAGTACAGGTAAATTCAAAAGTGACAAGGCTAATGAACCACTTATAATGGATATTTTCAATCCCATCAAGTTAACGAAAATTAGGAAACCAAACAAACCGAAAACGATGGATGGAACGGAAGATAAGGCTTCAACAGAGATCCGAATGAGATCTGTAAATTTATTGTTTCGTGCATAAACAGCTAAATAGATACCAGCTCCGATCCCAATTGGCAAGGAGAAAAGCAAGGACAGGAACAAGATATAGAAAGAGTTAAACAACTGTGGTCCAACCCCGCCGCCAGATACAATGTCTTGCGACTTGGATGTGAGAAATTTCCATGATAAGTGAGGGAGCCCGTCGCCGATGATTCGAATTAAGAACCAAGCAAGAATAAAGGCGATAATCAGACCTGTTGCCCAAAAATAAGCGGTCGCAATACGATCCGTTAGTTTACTCTTCTTCATTTCAGTTCACTCCTCTTGGCCACAACACGAATGATAATAATGAGTCCAAGGGACATGAGAAGGAGCAACAATGCCATCATATAGAGCGCATTGTTCCAAGTTGTTCCATAATTCGTATTTCCCAGGTCTTTGACAATCGCGGTTGTGAGCACAGTTGTTGAATCAATTAAGGATTTAGGCATTTGTGGTGAGTTACCGATAACCATGAATACAGCCATTGTCTCACCGATTGCTCGTCCAATACCAAGAACAGTTCCTGTAATAATGCCAGGTCTTGCAGCAGGGAGAAGGACGCGCCAGATAGTCTGCCATCTCGTCGCTCCAAGCGCAAGAGAAGCCTCTTCCAGTCTGGGTGGTAATGCGCGGATCGCATCTTCAGAAATCGATAGAATGGTTGGCAAAATCATAATGGCGAGAATGATTGCCGCTGGCAGAATCCCGTATCCAGTTCCGTTTACGACTTTACCGATAAAAGGTACGATGACCGTTAATCCGATTAAACCGTACACAACAGATGGAATACCTACGAATAAATCTGTTGCTGGACGTAAGATGGAACGTACCCACTTAGGAGCGATCTTAGCCATGAACACAGCCCCTGATACGGCAAGGGGAACAGCAAATACGATTGATAAAAAAGTAAGCAGCAAAGTGCTGAATATGAAGGGTAAGGCACCGAACTCATTGTTGCTTGGATTCCATTCTTTTGAGAAGAAAAATTCAATTGGTGAAACACCTTGGAATGTTTTGAGTCCTTGCAGGCCAACAAACCCAATAATGGAGAAAATGACGGCAGATACAATGATGGCACTTCCAATAAAGATGTATCGCATGATTTGATCGTTGCGAGTTTGAGATTGTGAACGTTTGGATTTCGTGGTGGTCCCCTGCTGGTGGTGCTTTTCTGAGATCGAGTTCAACCAGGAATCCCCCTTTTCATGTATTTAATTGAGCTAATGTCATGAACATCATAAAAGATATTTGTAAACGACACTTTAAGGTTTTGTAAACGGAGTGTTAAATTTCGAAAAATGTCTGATAGTGCGACGACGCGTTATCTAAGTCCTTCCATCGCTGTTGAAAATGAGTCCCATTGATTAGATTTAGATTGGATTGGTAGGTTGGGACTCATGTTTCAAAGGCGACCGCTGCGCTCTCCATGACTTAGATTACGCTGAGTCGCTTCCAATGAAGATTTTTCTATACAGCAAAAAAGAGCGGTGGGGGGCCACTGCTCTTTTTGCTATAGGGAGTTACGGATTATTTTTTAAGGAATGTAGCAGGTAAGAACTTAAGCTCTTCAATACGTTTGTTTTGGAAGTCAGGGCTTAGGATGTAGTCGATGAATGCTTTAACTGCGCCAGTTGCTTCACCTTTTGTATACATGTGCTCGATACCGAACAATTTGTAGGAACCGTCTTTAATTGTTTCTTTGGAGTAAGCTACGCCATCGAATTTCAATGCTTTCACTTCAGCATCAATATATGGTGAATCTACATAACCGATTGAACCAGTAGTTTGAGCAACTGCTGTTTTCATAGCACCGCTGCTTTCTTGTTCAACTCCGCCTTTTGCGAAATCAGCACTTCCTAGAACGATTTGCTTCACAAGTTTACGGGAACCGGAGCTGTCTGGACGGTTCACGATTGTAATCTTTTTGTCAGCGCCGCCAACTTCTTTCCAGTTTGTAATTTTACCGGAGAAGATGTCTGCAGCTTGTGCTTTCGTCAAGTTTTCAATATTTACATCTTTGTTCACGATTAGTGCGAAAGGTGCAACCGCAACAATGTGGTCGACTAAACCTTTATCTTTATATTCAGCACCAGATTCTACATCAGAGTTACCGATATTAGAAGTACCGTCTGCTACGTTCTTAAGTCCTGTACCTGAACCGCCTGCAGTTACGTTAACTGTTACTTTTGGATTTTTGTCTTGGAACTCAGTTGCTGCTTGTTTAACAAGTGGTAGAAGTGCGCTGGAACCTGAAGCTGTAACTGTACCGGAAATTTCTTCAACTTTTGCTGTCGGAGTGGACTCATTCTTTTTAGCCTCTTCTTTGCCGCCGCAGCCTGCAAGTAATCCCATGGATAATACGATACTCATTGAAACAGCGAATACTTTGGATTGTTTGAACATCATTTGAATGTTCCCCCTTGTTTTTTGTTTACAGGGGTTATCTTAACAATGAAATGTTAACTCCAAGGCAAAGTTTCATTAACGGAATGTAAAACTTATAGAACTTGAGTCAAGAGGCGGAGGGCACGAATGATAATAACGCGCTGCTTACCAATTTTGCGCTGTGATATTTTTTTCATATGATTGGGATGAATCCAGATGGCATCCATACCGCACTTTGTTGCGCCAAGAACGTCATTCTTCCAAGAGTTACCGACCATAATCGCATGTGAGGGGCTGCAGTTCATTGCTTTCATTGCACTTTCATAAATAGCGGGATGCGGTTTGCGGTAGCCATCTTGCTGGGAGGAGAAGATACGCTCATGAGTAAACCACTTACCCAGCTTAAGTTGACTCCAGTTTTTCTCAAGTCGTTTGCGGGAACCGTTGGAGATGATGGCGAGTGTATATTTTTCCGAGAGTGCCCGAAGTGTATCATCAACACCAGGGAATAAGGTCACATAACTTTCCTCTGCATCATCAACCGCATTAAAGAATGCCTTCATAAAGGTAGGAGTAAGTTTAAACGAATATGGCTCAAGTGCCTTAGTTAGGCACTGCATTCGCATATCCTCAGCTTGGGAGGAACCTTTAATGTGGGATTTCCGGTGTTTGCTCCATTCCAGTTTATACACTTGAAGCACATCGTTGGGATTCCAACTTGCATTTCCATCTTTCCATCTGCCTGTAAAATCTTGAAGCACCTCATGAAAAGCCATGTCAAAGCATTTACGGCGATCCACTAACGTATTGTTCATGTCAAAAAAAACAACTTTTTTGCCACTCTGGGTAAAAAAGGGGCCCATCGAAGCTCCTCCTCTATCTTATACCGAAATATTTTTCTTACATTATGTTTATGAAGAACTTTGGGCATCAATGTCTGCTTTGGGATTTACTTCAGCTATGCTATGATGGACATAGTATGAATAAATTGGGGTGCTCCTAATGGAAAAATTAATCATCATTGATGGAAATAGTATTGCTTATCGTGCTTTTTTTGCATTGCCTTTGTTGAGCAACTCAAGTGGTTTACATACGAATGCATTGTTTGGCTTTACAACAATGATGCTGCGTTTAATAGAAGAAGAAAAACCAACACATTTCCTAGTTGCTTTTGATGCAGGTAAAGTAACATTTCGACATAAAGAATATACCGAATATAAAGGTGGCAGACAGAAAACTCCACCTGAACTGTCTGAACAATTTCCAGTTCTGAAACAATTAATTACAGCTTTCGGGATCGAGCAATATGAACTTGATGGGTTCGAAGCGGATGATATTATTGGTACGTTAACACGTCAGGCGGATGCAGAAGGGAAAAAGGTGCTTGTCGTATCCGGAGATAAGGATATGCTGCAGCTTGCTTCTGATCATGTCACTGTGGCGATTACACGTAAGGGAATTTCTGAGGTAGATCGTTTTGGACCTGTGGAGATTCAGGAGAAGTATGGATTAACACCGAAGCAAATTATTGATCTAAAGGGTTTAATGGGAGATACATCGGATAATATTCCTGGTATTCCAGGTGTAGGAGAGAAAACAGCGCTTAAGTTCTTACATGAATACGGCACAGTGGAAGAAGTCCTTGCTCATGCTGACCAGATCAAAGGTAAAATTGGTGAAAAGGTTGCAGCTCACGCGGAAGATGCCCGGATGAGTAAGCAGCTTGCAACAATTTACAGAGACGTTCCGATGGCAGCGGAGTGGGAAAGCCTGCAGTTTGACGGTTTTCAAGGTACAGCGCTGAAGGATATGTTCAGCAAGTTGGAATTTAAATCGCTACTTGCGAAGCTCGATTTCTCAGATGCAGAAAGCGAAGCTTCATTAGATAGCATGGAAGAACTTTCGATTACGATCGTTTCCAGCGAAAAAGATTTCGAAGCGCTACTTGCGGCGCTGCCGCAAGTAGAAGCGCTGCATATTGAGGTGATTGGTGACAACCCTCACCAAGGGGAAGTGCTGGGCGCCGCGCTCCACACTGCGGCGATGAGCTTTTACGTGCCTTTCGCGGCGCTGTGCGGCGAAGGGGATGGCGCGCAAGGCTTGCGCGCCTGGCTCGGCGATGTGAATGCGGCGAAGGTCGTATGCGACCTTCACCGAGCTGACATCGCCTTGCACTGGCATGGCGTCACGCTGCGCGGCGTGACGCAAGACGTGCTGCTTGCCGCTTATTTGCTCGACCCGACAGAGTCGAGTCTAACGCTTAGCGGCATGGCAGCCCGTTACGGCGCGCTTGCTTTGCGCGCCGATGAAGATGTATACGGCAAGGGAACCAAGTTCCGCTTGCCGGAAGAAGCAGCCCTTGCGTCACATTTGTGTCGCAAGGCGCAGGTGACCGCTCATCTAGCAGGGCTGATGAGCGAAGCCCTCGCAAGCAGCGGCATGGGTCCGCTCTTCCATGAGCTGGAACTACCGCTTACAGGCGTTCTTGCCGGTATGGAGCAGCAGGGTATCAAGGTAGATACTGCTGCATTAAAGCAGCTCGGCGATGGCTTCGCTGCTGAGTTGGACAAGATCATGAACCGTATCTACGAGCTTGCGGGTACAGAATTTAACATCAACTCACCGAAGCAGTTAGGTGAAGTTCTTTTTGAAAAGTTAGGCTTACCTGTTCAAAAGAAGACTAAGACCGGCTACTCCACCGATGCGGAAGTATTGGAACGACTAGCACCTTATCACGATGCGATCGGGCTTATTTTACATTATCGTCAATTGTCCAAGCTCCTCTCGACTTATGTAGAAGGACTGCTGAAGGAAGTGCGTACCAGCACAGGCAAAGTGCATACGTACTATAGACAGACGATTGCCGCAACAGGCAGATTGTCGTCACAGTTTCCGAACTTGCAAAATATCCCGATTCGTATGGAAGAAGGACGCCAAATTCGTAAAGTGTTCGTCCCTTCTGAACCGGGTTGGTCCATACTTGCTGCAGACTATTCGCAGATCGAGCTGCGTGTGCTTGCCCATATCTCGCAAGATCCTAAATTAATTGAAGCATTTCAACATAACCTAGATGTTCATACGAAAACAGCGATGGACGTATTCGGCGTATCGCAGGATCAAGTGGATTCCAACATGCGTCGTTCAGCGAAGGCTGTTAACTTCGGTATCGTATACGGTATTTCTGATTATGGTTTATCGCAGAACTTGAACATTACACGTAAAGATGCTGGGAAGTTTATCGAGCAGTATTTTGCTGTATTCGGCGGGGTTCGTAAATTCATGGATGATGTGGTTATTGAAGCTCGTAAGAATGGCTATGTGACGACCATGCTTGGAAGACGCCGTATTTTACCAGAAATTAATGCATCGAATTTCAATCTTCGTTCTTTTGCAGAGCGTACCGCGATGAACACACCGATCCAAGGTACAGCAGCAGACATTATTAAGCTCGCGATGGTAAACATGGCAGCAAGACTGCGTGAAGAAGGACTCGAATCTCGCATGCTATTACAGGTACACGATGAATTGGTATTCGAAGTGCCGCCGCATGAATTGGAGCTCATGAAACAAATCGTACCTGAAGTGATGGAATCCGCATTAAAACTAGATGTACCACTCAAAGCTGACGTCAGTTTCGGTCTGAATTGGTACGAAGCTAAATAAGGAATAAGTTTACAAACGTAAAGTGGAAGAGAATAGAAGTACTGTAGGAGCGAAGCGTTCGCCTTTGAAAAAGTGAATACCCTATTTAACCTAATCAAAATTCACGATTTCAACAGCGGCCGAAAGTGCTTCTTTTCTCTGTAACGACTAAATTTTGAACACATGATTACGAATTGGTGAGGTGACCCGATGCCAGAACTACCTGAAGTTGAAACCGTACGAAGAACGCTCACCGAGCTTGTTGTAGGCAAGACGGTTGCTTCTGTTGAAGTTCGTCTGAATCGCATTATCCAGCTACCCGATGACCCGGCGCTATTCGCTGCTTTGCTGCAAGGACAGACGATCCAAGCAGTCGGGCGCAGAGGGAAGTTTCTTCGCATTATTTTTGATGACTTTGTACTCGTGTCTCATCTGCGGATGGAGGGGAGATATGGCGTGTATCCGAAGGATGAACCTGTGGAATTGCACACACATGTCTTGTTTACGTTCACAGATGGAACCGAGCTTCGATATAAAGATGTGCGTCAATTCGGTACGATGCATTTATTTCCTAAGGGTGAGGAATTTGTGAAGCCTCCACTTAATAAACTGGGACTAGAACCTCTTGAGGATGTTTTTACACTAGAGGCTTTCACCCATGCAATCGCGAATCGTTCCACCAAGATCAAGCCGCTGCTGCTGAATCAAGAACGCATTGTTGGCATCGGCAACATTTATGTGGATGAATCGTTATTCTTAGCGGGGATTCACCCTGAACGTGAAGCGAAATCTTTAAGCTCTGATGAACGGAAGGCTTTATACACGGCAATTGTTGAAACGCTCAAACATGCTGTTGAAGTAGGTGGTTCGTCGATTAAATCGTTCGTGAATGGACAGGGCGAGATGGGCATGTTCCAGCATCAGTTCAAAATATATGGTCGTAAAGACGAACCATGTAAAAAATGCGGAGCACCGATTACCAAATATGTGGTTGCTGGTCGTGGCACGCATATTTGTACAAACTGCCAGAAATAATCGAAAAATAGGCACCATGGACAAATGAACCTCCATAAGATAGAGAGAAATGCTGAAATGCTTTCTTTAGGGGGATGTATCTATGTTGCCTATCTTGTCACTTTTTGTGCTTGCCATTGCCGTATCACTTGATGGATTTGGTGTGGGTATGATGTATGGATTACGTAAAATCCGTATCGGCTTGCTTTCCATCGCCATTATTTCCTGTTTCTCCGGCTTTATTATTTACATGTCCATGGGAATTGGCAGGTGGCTGTCCACTTTCCTAAGCTCTGAATGGTCGAGCAGGATTGGGGCAATCATTCTTATAGGGATTGGTGTATGGGCACTCATTCAGCTTTTTATACAAAAGAATCACGAATCTCGGGATAACCATTCTGAGGCGTTAGTTGAGAAAAACGATACGACTGCAGAAAGCCAGAACCATTCGGTCAAAGAAATTTTAAACATCGAACTGCGTCGGTTTGGGCTCGTGATTCAAATTCTTCGCACACCAGCAGTAGCTGACATGGATAAATCAGGGTCTATTTCTGCATCTGAAGCGGTGTTTCTTGGCTTGGCACTGTCTCTGGATTCGTTCGGAGCAGGAATTGGCGCGGCATTAATCGGGTTTGCACCTGCATTAACAGCAGCAGTGATTGCGTTCTCGAGTGGTACGTTCATTTCGCTAGGTCTTCATTTTGGATTGCGATTCGCTGATTTAGCTTGGATTCGTAAAATGTCATTGTTGCCTGGGTGCGTACTCATCCTAATGGGAATCATCAAATTATTATAAAGTGTAAGGGGGAGACTCGATGAATATCGGACTTACCGGCGGTATAGCTTGTGGGAAAAGTACTGTGGCTGCCAAGCTTGTACAGCTTGGGGCTATTCTTATTGATGCAGATGTTATTGCCCGTGAGGTAGTCCTACCTGGCACACCTGGTTTACAGCAAATAAAGGAGCGGTTCGGCCAAGAAGTTTTGAATGAAGATGGAACTTTAAATCGAAAAGCGCTCGGAAGCCTTGTATTTGGTAATGAAGTGAAGCGATTAGCTTTAAATGCGATCCTGCATCCGCTCATTCGAGCTAGAATTGAGAGTCGAATGACGGAGGAGCAGCTTGCTAATCCGGACAAGCTTGTTGTGGTGGACATCCCACTACTCTATGAATCCGGATATGAGGTCATTTTTGAACAAGTAATGGTCGTCTACATCCCTCGCGACAAACAAATAGAGCGATTAATGAGCCGAGATGGTTATAATATAGAAGAGGCGGAAAGCCGATTGCACTCCCAAATGAACATCGAAGAGAAGCGGCAGCGAGCAGATATTGTAATTGATAATCGTGGATCCATTGAAGCCACAGAAGAGCAGATCGAAACCTTTTGGAAGGGAATCGCATTCGAATGAGTTTTTTTCGGAAAAAACGATTTTTCGCGATACTTCTGCTTATCATTACATGTACGATGTTCGTCTTTTCGCAGACATTTTCAACTTTGCTCTATCCGATTCATTTTCGCACTGAAATCAAAAAACATGCAGAGACTTATAATGTAGATCCATTATTAATAGCTGCAATTATTCGTGTGGAAAGTAATTACAAACCGAATGAAACGAGTAAGAAAGGCGCACTCGGGTTAATGCAGCTTATGCCAGAAACCGCGAAATGGATCAATGAGCTTGGTAGACTGTCAGGATCAATGGATAATGTGATGGATGCCAATTTTAATATTCAGATGGGAACCTGGTATGTAAATTGGCTGCTTAATCAATACGATGGTAATATGGTCATCGCGGTTGCAGCTTATAATGCTGGACAAGGTAATGTTAAAAAATGGATACAAAACGGAACTTGGGATGGTACGGAGAAAAATTCTGTACAAATTCCATACGGTGAAACGCGACATTTTGTTCAACGTGTTTTGTACTATTATCATAAATATTATAAAATTTATGGTGTGAACTGGGACAAGGCCTCATAATGGTATTTGTCTGATTAAAAAAGAAGCGCTGAAGTTTCCTCCAGCACTCCTTCTTTGGTTGCCTTGGTGAATTAACGGCTTTGTCCTTGTCCAGCTAATTGTTGTTCAGCCATTTGGACTAGACGTTTTGTGATGTTACCACCGATGGAACCAGTGTCACGAGTAGCCATGTTGCCATAGTATCCATCTTGTGGGATAGTGATACCAAGCTCTTGAGCTACTTCATATTTCATTTGATCCAAAGCTGCATTAGCTTGAGGAACGATCAAAGTGTTGTTACCTGCCATGTGTGTTCACCTCCTCTTGGTTGGTAAATCTATTATGCTCGTTTTCTCAAGGTTCATTACAAGTAACAACTGGCAAATTCGAACAATTGTGAGGTGAGGAAAATGAAGTGTCCATATTGCGATCACTCAGGAACAAAAGTGTTAGACTCCAGAGCGGCTAATGAGAATAAATCGATTCGTCGCCGCCGGGAATGTGAGAAATGTCTGAAGCGATTCACAACTTTTGAAACCGTAGAAGAGACACCGCTAATTGTTATTAAAAAGGATGGATCACGAGAAGAATTTTCCCGTGAAAAAATGCTTCGCGGCTTGATCCGCGCATGTGAGAAAAGACCTGTCTCTATGGAGCGATTAGAGAAAATAGTGACTGAGGTAGAACTGCAGCTGCGTACAACAGCTTTAGCAGAAGTTGATTCGAGAGCAATAGGTGAAGTTGTAATGGAACAGCTGTATCCTGTTGATGAAGTGGCTTATATTCGATTTGCTTCGGTCTACCGACAATTCAAGGACATTAACATGTTTTTAAAAGAACTAACACAGATTCTTGGAAAGAATGAAGATGAACTGCCTAAGAAATAAAAAAGAGCGATCACACCGTCGATTTGGTCGACGGTTTTTTGTGGACTGAAGAAAGAGCGGGTTGTTCGAAAAGAAGATAGGAGTGTCACCAATGAAATTATTTTTTTCCTCGTTCCAATGGGTTGTATTCATTCTTGCAGGCAGTTTAGTCGCGCCAATTGCGGCTGGGCATGCTTTTGGGTTTCCGCCAGAAGATATATCCAGTATGATACAGCGAACTTTCTTGTTAATTGGCTTGTCGGGCTTATTGCAGACGATATTTGGCCATCGATTGCCGATTATGGAAAACCCGGCAGGGCTCTGGTGGGGGGTATTTACGGTTTATGCTGGACTAATCGCATCAGGTACTCTAGGTCTTTCGGTTGGTTTGCAGCAGCTTGAAATGGGCATGATCATAGCGGGTATTTTATTCGCGGTCATTGCATTGTTCCGCTGGACAGCTTCGATTTCGAAGCTTTTTACACCGCTTGTCATTGGTACATATTTGATTTTGCTTGTGGCGCAATTAAGCGGCTCTTTTATGAAAGGCATAATGGGGATTGGCTATTTATCCTCTACGGTAGTTAACTTACAAGTAGCCGTTCCTGCTATTTTAACCGTGATTATTGCAATGATTTTACCGCGAAGTCGGTTTGCGATCTTCCGTAACTATTCGATACTCATAAGCCTTGCAACAGGTTGGATCTTGTTTATGCTATTTGGTGTGAGTCAGCCACAGACACCCGTTGATACATGGTTCTCAGCTCCTAAGCCATTCGAATGGGGAGTACCGATGTTTGATTCTGGGATTCTGGTGACCTCGATCTTTATTAGTCTTTTGCTCCTGACGAATATGATCACAAGCATCAAAATAACTGCTGACGTTGTGAAAAGTAAAGGCGGGGATGTGCAGGATATTCCTTATAACCGTACTACGGCGATCATGGGGGTTAATAGTATGCTTGGGGGTGTATTCTCTGCGATGGGCTGTGTGCCGATCTCTGGTACAGCGGGTTTTATTCTAACGACGAGCATTTTCCAACGGCTGCCGTTTATTATAGCGAGTGTGTTTATGATAGGGATTAGTTTCTTCCCGACATTAACAGCATTCTTTTCTTCCATTCCGATGCCAGTTGGGTATGCAACAATTTTCGTTCCGTTTGCTTCGATGATTGGGCTTGGCTTAAAGGAGTATCGCAATATTGAACTCAATGATAAGAACCGGTTTATACTTGGGGTATCTTTGATGATCGGGATTGGTTGTATGTTTATTCCGGCGACAGCGATTGGGCAATTGCCAGGGTTGCTTCGGACAGTGGCGAATAATGGACTGATTCTGGGGATGGTAACTTGTATCGTACTGGAGCAAGTATATAAGCTAGTTGAACGGAAGAAGGCTGTTAAGGGGAGTTAATTAATTTATCTTATTGGAAAAGAATAACGTTTTTGAAAGTCGACGACGAGTCGTCTAAGTCCTTCCATCCGCTGTTGAAAATTTGTTCTCTTGATTAGATTAGAGGGTTAGAACAAATTTTCAAAGGCGGAACGCTTCGCTTTCCAGGACTTAGACGACTCTCTGTCGTTTTCAAGGATGATTTGCTTCATTATCTAACTCCAATGGCAGATATGCATATTTCTCATCCTTAATAATCGCACATTTGCGAACAGGTATAGGGTTTTTAAATAGGGGACCATCGATGACAGTCGTGTGGAACTCTCCACTTTCTCCGCAAGGGTCAATTCCTCGATCCTCAAGCTCTTTCACATACTCAAGGGTTAACGTACGCCCTAGATCCTCTTCGTTCATGCCTTTTGTTAAATTGACCGAGACGATGATTGTCACGAATCCCAAGCCGATGAATTGTTCAACCACTTCTCGATGACCCATTTCCCAAAGAGGCATCCCTAGTTTTAATCCTGCATTTTGTGTAACCCGATCAAGCCAGTTTCCATGTGCAGGAACATCGATATCCCCTGATACTAATACTTCTGCACCTTGTTGTTTAGCTTTCCCTAATAGTCGCATTAAGTTCGGTTCATATTCCGTCCAGCTTGTTGCAGCTGAAAAGATAGGTAATCCGATGGATTCAGCTTGAGCCTTGACGATTTCTTGCGGCATGCCGTGAGCTCTTGAACGTTGCCCTTCTTCCTCAAACATGACAATAAGTCCAAGGGCTTCTCCGACCTGCATCGCTTTATAGAGAGCTAGTGTACTATCTTTCCCGCCGCTAAAAGAAGCGATAAATTTGCGCCCGTTAGCACCCATTTTCCAATTGATCGTTTGCGTATGTAGTTCTGCTTTACTTAGAATATCTCGAACAAAATCGGTTTTGGCATTCACATAACTATCGATATCATAACGATGCTTAATGGCAAGTTGTTGTTTCAGTTCACCATAAGCATTGCGAGCATCGGTGTTGGCACGAAGGTAGTCGCGTAAGGCGATGTGTTCGAAATAGCCTTTGCCGTCTTTGGGGCAGACGTACAGATGGTATTTCATGTGCCCGTCGTCAAAAGTACGTTGGAATGCTTCGCGGCCATCGACGCCTAGATTGCCTTGATGTTCATAGCCTTCTTTGGCTAATCGTTCGATAATAGCAGGCAGTACTTCATAGGAATCAATGACGACATCCAGGTCAATGATTGGCTTAGCAGGTAAACCTTCTACGGAAGTACTGCCGACATGTTCGATGCGCAAGATAAGATCACCGATATAGGATTGAATCATGGCTTTAATTTCGGTAAAAGACTCTTTCCACGTGGGTTGGTAAGGTACGACATCGATAACTCTTGTTTTTTCTGCCATAGGAATTTCCCCTTTATTTCTTTGATAAATCAGACAATCAATATATTACCATAGAAACTAAATAAGCTGACGTGGATTAATTCCGCGCCAGCTTGTAGTATAATGTTTTTTGCGCCATAAGAGCTATGGTCCAAATAATAAAGTACCGATAAACCAATAAGCTGGAACAATCAGAAATGAGAGCAATGGTAATATCATCATTAAAATTGATTTGAAACTTTTCTTTATTTTATATGATAATAAGGAGAAAATAAAAGCAATAGGAACCAGTATACACTGAGCACTAAATGAGTAAATACCTCCGCGTGGAATATTAACTGCAAGGCAGAATAAAAACAATATGATTGTAAAAATAAGAATATAGATGGAAATACGCCAATAAACATTCGCTTTTTGTTCCATGAGAATCAATGCTCCTTTTAGATAAATAATAACACAACATTATTCCACAATATTCCAATAGTCAACTACTAAAAGGAATAATGGAATCAAATCATGATGAAATACGAGGATTATTTTGATGAAAAAAATTATGTTTACCGGTGGCGGTTCTGCTGGGCATGTTACTGTTAATCTGGCTTTGATGCCGCATTATCTGGAGCAAGGCTGTACAGTTGATTATATCGGTTCTGAAAATGGAATTGAAAAGCAGCTCGTAGCGTCACTTGTGGATGTGAACTATTTTCCAATCGCAACTGGAAAGCTGAGAAGGTATTGGAGTTGGAGTAATTTCAAGGACCCATTTAAAGTATGCAAGGGCGTTGTGCAAGCTTATCAGATTATCAAGTCGCGCAAACCTGATCTCATATTTTCAAAAGGTGGTTTTGTCTCGGTTCCGGTCATTCTTGGTGCACGCTTAAATAAAGTACCGATTATTATTCATGAATCAGATATTACGCCGGGACTTGCGAATCGAATCGCAACTCGTTTTGCGACAGCGGTATGCACAACTTTTTCTGAAACGGCAAGTGAGCTAAAAGAGGGAACGAATAGTTACCATGTTGGAGCGATTATGCGTCCAGAGATTATGGGAGGAAGTGCGGATAAAGGCAGGCGATTATACGGATTCAATCCTAACAAACCTGTCTTATTGATTATGGGCGGAAGCCTAGGTGCGCAAAGTATCAATCGTGTAATTCGAGAGGCATTGCCCCAAATTATGAAGCAATTCCAAGTTATTCATCTATGTGGGAAGAATCAATTAGACCCTTCAATTACGAATCCTGATTATCGACAGTTCGAATATTTGGATCAAGAGCTACCTGATGTTCTGGCGATGGCGGATGTCGTCGTTTCAAGAGCAGGCTCCAACTCGATATTCGAGTTCTGTGCACTGCATAAGCCTATGCTGCTGATCCCGCTTTCCGCTAAACAGAGTCGAGGTGATCAAATACTGAACGCACGTTCTTTTCAAAAATCGGGTTATTGTGAAGTGCTGGAGGAAGAAAACCTGACTGTCGATTCCTTAATGAAGGGGATCACCGGCTTATATGCCAATCGATCAAAATACATCACCAATATGCGCGCAAGCAAACAGTCCAATGCACTCAGTTATGTACAAGAGATTATCGGAACGTATGCGAAAAAATAAAAAACGGCATCGCTGCCGTCGTTAAAAAACTTTGCAAAGAGGGTAGTTCTAAGTCCCGGGAAAGCGAATGGAGGGACTTAGACTACTCGCTTATTCACCTGCTCACTCTATTCAGCTATCAAGAACGCCTCATCATTCTCCTGCTGCATATCTTCTCTATTCGATGCATCGAGCAAGATTGCATTGATCCCATTCAAGAACGCCTTGCCACTTGCTTTGATAATATCCGTATCCATCGCACGGCCTGAATAGACTTTACCATCATACTCGACACGAATGTTTACTCGACCAATTGCCTCTTTCCCGCGGGATAAACTGTTGATTTTGTAATCTTTAAGTTGTACATCAAGTCCCACAAGTTGGCGAATCACGCTGTACAGCGCATCAATCGGACCGTCGCCCACGCTGCTGCCCTTCAGCGTCTCAGCGCCCTTTTTCAACTTTACGGTTGCCGTTGGATACAGGTCGTTGGTAACAACTTGGAAAGATTCCATCTCGTATAGATGGTTATCACTTGCTTCTAGTGTGCGGTGATTGGTAACTAAGTAGAATACGTCGTGATCATACACTTCTTTCTTCGCATCGGCTAATGTTAGGAACTTCTCGAAAAGTTGTTCAAAGTCATCTGCGTCATTTGTATCGAAGCCCATTTTTTCAACCGCATTCTTAAAAGCGTGACGGCCGGAGCGAGCAGTAAGGATCAGCTCCATGCTGTCTGCGCCGACTTCTTCTGGTGACATGATTTCATAGACTTGTTTATCCTTGAGCAGTCCATCCTGATGAATACCAGAGGAATGAGCAAAGGCGTTCTCGCCTGTAATGGCCTTATTTACTTGCACATCAAGACCAGTTAAGTGGCTTACTAGTCTGGATGTACGAAGCAACTCGTGGGTATTGATACCCGTATGACAGTTATAATAATTTTCACGCACTTTAATGCCCATGACGACTTCTTCAAGTGAAGCATTGCCTGCACGTTCTCCTAAGCCATTGATCGTAACTTCAACTTTCTCAGCGCCATTTTTAATCGCTTGCAGTGTATTGGCTGTTGCCATTCCAAGGTCATTATGACAGTGAACACTGAGAATGACTTTATCGTTTAGATTTTTCAAGCGATCATTAATTCGACGAATGAGATCCCCGAACTCCTCTGGAACGGCATATCCCACTGTATCCGGTACGTTAATCATCGTTGCCCCAGCTTTAACAACACCTTCAATCGTACTCCATAAGTATTCAAAATCGGATCTCGATGCATCTTCCGTCGAGTATTGAACATGAGGGAGTAGGGTTTTGGCATACTTTACAGCATCAATCCCCATTTGCAAAACATCTGATTTGGAACGATTAAATTTCTTCTCCACATGGATATTGGATGTACCCAGCACGACATGAATAAGTGGATTCTGTGCAAGTCGAATACTTTCGTATACGGCATCGATGTCACTTTTAACTGCACGAGCAAGCGCAGTGATGGATACACTGTCGCCAACACTTCGAGCAATTTCTTGTACCGCTTGAAAATCTCCCACTGAAGAAGCAGGGAAGCCTGCTTCGATTATATCTACATGCAGCCGTTTAAGTTGCTGAGCAATTTCGATTTTTTGATTCAAGTTAAGTTTAGCCCCTGGTACCTGTTCACCATCACGCAATGTAGTATCAAACACAATAATTTTACGACTCATCATTAATTCCTCCTAAGTCTTGTTAATTTGTATTTATATGTGAAGCGGGGCCAGTTAAATCCGGATTTTAACCAACAAAAAACCCCGTCTCTATGTATAGAGACGAGGTTGAACCCGCGGTACCACTCTAATTCATTTCTTGCGAAATGAGCTTAATTCGATGGCTAGCACCATCTATCCTTGTAACGGTGGAATTCCGGCATACCCTACATGATCAGGCAGCAGTTCATAGACGAGTTCGAAATGCACGACATTACCGTTTCACACCAACCAACGGCTCTCTGGAAAGTCATTTCACTTCTACTATTTCTAATCGCAACGTTTAGATATCCAATTAATTAAAACTGATTGTAGGATAATCATAATATTTTGTCAATAGTGAGTTGCAAGAAAATTTTTTTACGAGGAATGGTTGATAAATAATTGTATATGTCATATATTGTTTATATAATACACAATTTAATGAGCGGTTTAGAGAGGAGATTGAATATGAGTGGGTTTGCAATTGAAGTGGTTGGTTTAAAGAAAAAGTTTGGTAAGCAAGTTGTACTCGATGGTGTTGATCTTAAGGTTCCAACAGGTTACGTCTATGCACTTCTTGGACCTAATGGAGCAGGTAAAACGACGTTGATTAACATCTTGTCCACTTTAGTGACGGCAGATGAAGGGAATGTAAGAGTAGCAGGATATGACGTACGTAGTGAAGCCAATGAGGTGAAGCGTTCGATCAGTCTTACTGGGCAATTCGCAGCTGTGGATGAGATTCTAACGGCGGAAGAGAATTTGAACATGATTGGCAGACTGTGTGGTCTTACTTCAGAACAGTCTGCCATGCGAACCGCGGATCTGCTTGAACATTTTAACCTTGTTGATGCAGCGAAAAAGCAAGTCAAGACATACTCAGGAGGTATGCGTCGAAGACTGGACCTTGCAATTAGTCTTGTCGTGAATAGACCTGTGCTATTCCTGGATGAGCCGACAACGGGGCTAGATACAACGAGTAGGCGTGCACTGTGGGAAGTTATTTTAGAGTTAAAAAAACAAGGTATCACAATCTTCCTCACCACGCAGTATTTGGAGGAAGCGGATCAATTAGCAGATAGAATTGCGGTGATCACTGGTGGGCGGATTGTAGCAACGGGTACAGCAGAGGAACTCAAGTCTCAAGTGGGCGGTGAGGTCATTGAACTACGAAATGCTAAGGATGATGTGATTCGCACAATTCCAACAACCGGCAGCATCCAAGATATTCGCTTCACCTTGAATGAATTAGCAAGCAAAGTCCCACAAGATACGAAGATAAGTCTTCGTAAACCAAGTATGGATGACGTGTTCTTAGCTCTCACAACGAATAAAACAAACAACTTGGAGGAGTCGATCTCATGAATATGAAACATACGGTTACACCGGAACGATTCGCATCATTTGCTACTGTGAATGCGATCTTTATCGGACGGAGTCTTCGACTTAGCTTACGCAATACGGAGCAACTCATCATGGCCATCATGCTTCCGATCATGTTGATGCTGCTATTCACCTTTGTGTTCGGCGGGGCTATTGAACCAGAGGGAAACTATGTGAATTATGTCGTACCAGGTATTATTCTACTTTGCGCAGGATTCGGCTCATCCAGTACGGCTGTTGATGTCGCTCATGATATGACAAATGGGATTATTGATCGGTTCCGAACGATGCCGATTCAGAGCATGGGTGTTGTCACCGGGCATGTTGTTGCTAGTCTAGCGCGTAATCTGCTTGCTACCTGCATTGTCATTGGCGTAGCACTACTTGTTGGATTCACACCATCTGCCGGTGTTATGGGGTGGCTAGGCGCACTTGGGATCATAGTCTTATTCATCCACACGTTCACATGGTTATTTGCTGCCATTGGCTTAATGACAGGCAGTCCGTCCGCAGCTAGTGGTTATGGGTTTGCATTGCTCTTTCTCCCGTATATATCGAGTGCCTTCGTTCCAACTAATACGATGCCGACTTGGTTACAAGGCATTGCGAATCATCAGCCGATCACGCCGGTCATTGAGACGATTCGTGGACTGCTCACTGGCACTCCTTATCAAGATCAGGTAGGCTGGGCAATTGGGTGGTGCATCGCGCTTCTTCTAATTGCCATTATATGGAGTGTCTACGCATTCAATCGGAAGGCAGGAAGAAGATAATTATTACGTGTATTCGAATAAAAAACAGCAGTTCGGCATTTTGGCGAATTGCTGTTTTTTTGTAGGTTAGTCTATTTTCTTTTTGGGGTTATTCAGATAATGTTCGATGCCATCGAGAATGCGCTCAAGACCAAAATCGAAGTCATCGATTTCATCAGGTTCACTCTCTCCTGTATATACACCTGACATGACAACAGGTTGTAAATAGGGGTAACGATCTTTTTTCACCAAATGCTTAAGAGCATCTGTATAATCATTTCCTCTAATCGCATTAGGACTTACTCCAGCTTGAATGGCCTTTTCAAAGCCTGCTGAGATGATACCAACTGAACGAGCATAACTGCTCAACAGAAGGATAATGGACATTTTTTCATAATCACTAAGGGAGAAATGACGCATCGCACGTAATCCCCAATTGACGAAATCTAGATTATTAGGCGTAAGTGGAATACTTGAGACAGGGATCTCACCGAACCAAGAGTGCTTCTGAAATATTTGAATGCTAGCTCGCACATAAAGACGCATTTCTTCACGCCAGCCGATAGAATCATCGATTGGTGGGAGCTCAATTTTACAAATTGCTTCCTGCATAAGTTCCAGTAAGTCGTCCTTGCTTGTAATATATCGATACAGTGACATAGGTGTGAATCCAAGCGAAGCTGCAACTCGGTTCATCGATACAGCAGCCAATCCATCTTGATCGGCGATTTGGATGGCAGCTTCTACAATTTTATCAATGCTAAGTTCACCTTTGGGACCACGTTTAGGTTGTTTGATAAACCCCCAAGAAAGGGCGACACCATTAGGTAATTTTTTAATATCTTCATTTTCTAACCATTCGTCGCTAGGCATATTATTCTTCTCCTACGAAATTGTATATTTAATAAACAGTATATCATATTTTATGATTTTTCCAGTAACAATGACGCACTTTCATGTAGGCCGACACATAAGATATGCAATCAGGCTAGTGCCCACTAAGGATTGAAAGGTAGTGAAAACAGTGTCGGTATCCTATATGGACTATACTTCGCCTCATGCACAATTTACGTATGATTTGAAGAATAATTTATTTTTCAAAAAGAATAATCAGAATTTCATTAATGCGCTCTCGATTGATCAACTCAATACACTAGGAAATGTATCTTTGTTAGATATTTATCTCAGTACGGGAAATATTGTCGAGCCTCACACACATCAGAACGCCACAGAGCTTGTGTATTGTATATCAGGTGCAGCTGTCGTTTCATTAATTAATCCATTTACGAAGACGCTAAATCATTTTCCCATTCACCCCGGTCAAGTTGCGAATGTGCCGCAAGGCTGGTGGCATTATGAAGTTGCTTCAGAAGATAACACGCATCTACTCGCGATATTTGATGCGCCAGTTCCAGAATTTATTGCTGGTTCAGATATGCTGCGCTTGACACCTGCAAATCTACTTGCTAGGTCGTACTGCCTGAATGCGGATATGGTGGAAGAAACGCTCGCACCCATTACGTCAACTGTGGTTATTGGACCGCCTAATGATTGCAAGACAAGTCGGGTAGGAAAAGCGGTTATTCATCAGGTGGAAATGCAATATGAGAGAGATCGGCGTCCACAAAAACCAGTAATTGGAAATGGGTGGAAATATTCAAATGATATTGAAATTTAAGTTGTAAAAAAGTATTGATAATAATAATCAATATCAATATAATGAAATAGAAATAGTTGGAAAATGGAGGGATCCGATGAAGCAACTGGACAAACAGCAGATCAAGCTACAATATGTAACATTTGTGAATGGCCTTAAAACATTAATGCTTAGTACCGTGGACGAAGACGGAAAGCCATTTATCTCCTACTCACCCTTTGTGAAGAAAGGTGACAAGTTATACATCTATATCAGCCAGATTGCGAATCATTATCGGCATATTGAGCACACACCTTCCGTTGATGTTATGCTTATTGAGGATGAGTCAAAGTCAGGGAATTTACTCGCTCGTCAGAGGGCACGTTTTGAATGTACCGCTATAAAAGTGGAAGACGAGGGGCATGAGGATATTTACGAACTGTTGGATCAAGCTTTTGGCAAGATGATCGGGGTGCTGCGAGGACTCGATTTCTCATTGTTCGAGCTTACCGTTCGAGAAGGCCGTTATGTTGCAGGCTTTGGTCAGGCATTTGATATTGATCTATCTGGAGATAGATTCGAACATGTAGCTCGTGATGGACATAAACCAGCTAGTAAGTAATAAGCCTTCATTCCAGCAAATAATAAGTGATAGACAGCAGCTTTATGTATAACCTTACGATTGTCAGTTATCGTAAGGTTTTTATTTTCCCACGTCTAATTGACAATGATAATCTTTATCAATAGAATGAAAGCAAATCCATTCAAAGGGGAGTGTCATTACATGTTTATAGAAACGAAAACCATCATCGTGAAGGAAGGAACTTCCGATAAGGTTGTTCAAAGATTTAGCCAACCAGGAATCATTGAGCAATCCGAAGGTTTTATTGATCTTAGTGTATTAGTGAAGAAGAGTCGGAGAGGTGATGAAGAAGTTATTGTCATGATTCGTTGGGAATCAGAAGAAGCATGGAAGAAATGGGAGACAAGTGAAGCTCATATTGAAGGTCATCGTCAGAGCCGTGGGCAACCTAAGCCTGATCATGTCATTAGTGTTAGTCATGGTACATATGATGTGAAAGCGACTAAGGGTGCTTAAGAGGAGCCACTGAGCGAGATGCCTGATTCATAGTGTTGGAGAAACTCAATTGTGTTATAGATTATTTCAGAAGCTTCGGAACGTGTGAGTGCACTTCTGGGATGAAGAGCATTGTTCTTATCAAGTGACATGATCTTTGTTAGGAGCAGTGTTTGAATGGGAGTGAAATCAGCTTTCTTCCCTAAAGCTTGGTATAGCAAGTTGTAGAATACTTGCTTCGTCATTGTGCGGCTTGGATCGACATCCTTAGGGATATCCAGACCGTTATAATACGCGATAACGAAGGAGTCTGAAAACCAGGTACGATCAGGCAAGTTGGTGTAATAATCGCTGGCAAGAGGTTGCTTGATGAATTTAAGATTATCTAAATTCAGCTTCAAGCCTTTGACAATTAGTTGCACACCTTGTGCGTAAGTCAGCGTACCCATTGGATCGAAGTGAAGTTCATCGATACCGCTCACAATCCCATTTTTAAACAGGGACTCGATCTTGCTCTCTGCAGGATGCCCTTGTAAATCATCGAATGCAAAAGCAGAACTGCTCAGGGACAACATGATGGATAAAGATAAAGTTAACAATACACTCATTTTTTTGATCATTCTGAATCACCTCAATATTACTGACGATAGCATTTAGAAAATGTTTCAATTTTATGATGATCGATATGATGATTACATAATTGTGAAATGAAATGAATGACTGGCAGCAACTGTTTAAACGAGCTAATGAAAAACCATAGCAAATATGAGATGTGGGGAAATGCCGGATCGATAGGTTCCTTTTTGTTCTACATCCGGCACTCGACACCTATATTATTGGTAATTTAAATCATTTTCGATATCATCGTCATGGTTTAAGAGTGTTTCACACGATAAGCAAGCTTTCGTGATTGAAATGCCGCCCATCTGATTTTTTAGATGAACGGCTCTTATTATTTTATGAACATTAATTTATCAGGGTTACTTACGATATAAATGTTCTGTAGTAGTCCGTTTTTGAGGAAAAAATGGACCACAGACGTGATGCTGCCATCAAACCGAATCATAACGCGTGTTTCATTATGGCAGGTGACGAGCTCGAATGAGGCGTTTTTATTAGCCTCTTTTCGCATAAGGCCGAGCAAGAACTTGGCAACAACTTCTCGGGTTTGGATAGGGCGAATTGCAGCAAATACTTTACCCCCGCCATCAGATAGAAGAACAGCATCTTCGGCGAGCAGAGACATGACAGTGTCAGCACGCCCCTTGGAAAGCGCAGCGAGGAACTGATGCATCCATTCCTGTTCAACCGCTTCTGAATGTTCGAGATCACCTTCCGATACACCCATTTTCCGACGGGCACGACTCATCAACTTTCGGCAGTTCATCTCGCTTTTTCCTGTCAACTCAGCAATAGCCGGATAATCAAAGGACAGCGCTTCACGAAGGACGAATACAATACGCTCTGCTGGAGTAAGTCGTTCTAATAATACGAGCATGGCGTATGATAGCGTGTCATCAAGGACAACCGTATCATAACTCTCATCAAATGATAGGGGTTCTGGTAACCAGGGGCCTACATATTGCTCGCGGCGTCTTTTCGCTGATTTCAGCTGGTCGAGGCAGTGGTTGGTTACCATTTTACATAAAAAGGCTTTGGGTTCGGTTAGCTTCTCAGGGTCAACGCTATGCAATTTAACAAACACATCTTGTACAGCATCTTCTGCATCCGATACAGAACCGGTCAATTGATAGGCAAGTCGGAATAGTAGTCCTTTGTGCTGCTCATAAAGCTCGATCATCTTCAGGCCTCCAGCTCCTTTTCTTGATTGATTTAACGAATGAAACTAACGTAATTCCAAATATATGTTTTGATTTTAGCGGCAAGCTTGCCGGTAATGATGATGTCAATTCCCCATTTACGCGCCCAAGTTAATCCACGGCCCGGTCCCAAACCAATTGCATAGTAATCCATTAATCCTTTATGGAAGGGGGCATGTTGACCAGACAAATCGGCATCTATGATCAATCCAAGTCGCTGCGCTTGCGGGATGGCTTCTTTACAGGTCATGTGGTCGGCTTTACCGGTTGTTGGGTCTACAATGTGTGCACAGTCCCCAATGCTATATACGCCTAACATGCCTTGAACGCGATAGCTCTTGTCTATTTTTACCTTTCCACTTGAAGTTAGGGGCAATGCCATGTCGCGGAGCATCGGATTTGGAGCGGTTCCAAGTGTCCAGACGGTTAATCCGACCGGTAACGAATCTCCTTCCGACAACAACAATTGTCCATTCACCTCACACATTGCTTTACGGCGATTGTGGACGGTTACACCGCAATCAGCCAGGTAATCTTCTAATTTGTGCCCGACTTTTTCGGGACCTTCTAAGAATAATCTAGATTTTGTATTTAGTAGAAGGACACTGATTTCAGTGGGATCAAGCCCCAATGATGCAGATTCAGACTTCATGGCGTGTGCCAGCTCAGCTGCTGTTTCAATTCCTGTAATGCCTGCACCCGCAATAGCAACAGTCATTAAGCGTCGACGTTCCTCTTGATTAGATTCAATCGTAGCAAGCTTTAAATTTGCAAGCCATTTCTCTCGAATTTGGGCCGCTGATTCTAAGTTAGTTAATGCAATTCCACCTTGCTCGGGTTTACTTTGACGTGAAATACTCCCAACTGCGACGACTAAGATGTCATAGCCAATTAATTGCTCTGTTCCTTCCACATCTCGGTAACAAAGCTGTTTGTTCGGACTATCTACACGCTTGGCTTCGCCTTGTATAAAATGTACCCCTTCTGGGATTACTTGTTTCCATGGTACAGTAATTTTCTCTCCTGCGGTTGCGGGTTGGAATAACAAAACTTTTCTAAGATGGGCTGACTGTTTATCCATAAGAATGATTCGCATGTGCGGGTTGTTCTTTTTTTTCTGATGTGCTTCTTGAATCGCTTTTACAGCATGAATCCCTGCAAACCCTCCACCAATTACGATACATGTAACTTCTTTCATTGATTTCCACACTCCTCTTTTTTCTTTTGCTAATAGAACGAGGAGGGGGGATTTTTTGTGACAAAGTGGTTGAAATTTATGAGACAGTTTTAGCACCAAACGGGGCAGTATTTACAGTAAACGCTTGCTGTACATCATCACGGAGAACGGTGATTAGTAGAGATTGACCTGGGTTAACCATCGTCACGACACTTTCAAAATCGTTAAATGACTGGACGGGGTATTCATTTATGCCGATGAGGATATCGCCCGTATGGAGAACGCCTTCCGATGGTGTACCTTTGGTGATTCCCACAATGATAGAACCTTTCTGGCTGCCTTCAAGCAGTGTACGATGGTGAACCCCAATCCAACTTGTCCAAAATGTATGGCGAAGGTCTTGATCTTCTTCGAGTACACTCTTCATATTACGGAAAAATTGCTCCGTGCCAAATGCCATGTCCTCCATGATCCTAAAGCCCATTTCTCCTGTCCATACTCCCGTATACTCAAGCCCAACAAGTGTACCCCCGTCGACAGCTTCGATCGTCCAAATGGTTAGATCCTCATTCTCATCTTTAAAAATAAGCCTCACATTCTCTTCCATCTCGATAATCGTCCCCGAATATAAGACCCCCCAACCATAATCCAGTTCGACCTTACCTCCAAGTGTCAGATCAATGGAGCAGCTTCTCGTTTCCCAACGATTCAACTCCTCCGGTACTGTGAGTGCTTTCCAGACCCGTTCTGGGGATCTCCGGATAAATATTTCTCTCTTAAGACTTGTGATCGGTGAATCGAACATTTACATTTCCTCCTCCAAGTAGTGTTTGAGTCCAGCAAGTTTCTTCTCCAAGACAAGACCCAATTCACGCTGCAGATGTGAGAACTGATGCTGATACACCGGCGTGTTCAAACGGTAAAAGCAATACTTGCCCTGCCTTCTTTCAAGCAGAAGATGCTCCTCTTGCAATATCGCGAGATGTTTCTTGATGGCTGGTTGTGAAATCGAAAATGCGGCAACGATGTCTGACTGCGTACATTCACGCTCAGCAACCATGTGTAATATTTTTCTTCGGATTGGATCTGCAATTGCTCGATAGATGTCAGTCATGATTTCCTCCAATCAGATAACCTTTTGGTTATATATAATATATATAAAATCGATCAGCTTGTAAATATTGAAAAAAGCCACCGCAAGGGGTGGCTAGAATTTTTTTCATCAAAAGTTAGGAAATTGAAATTTTCTCTAAGCTCCCGCCTTTGGCAAACACACGCTTTATACTCTCTTCAACGGCAGGGTTTGGAATGAGCGGTGGTGCTTGGTGCGGCTTCGTACGCGCATCAATGATGATATTATCGCAACCCCAATGTTTGAACGAGTAGGAACTATTTACCCCATACATATCATGAGAGGGATTACTGCGTGTGAAGGTCACCCATAGGAAATTATCAATCGTTTCACTTAAAAATTCACTGTCATCACATAGAATGATCATTGGACAGCTAGAGAGCGTACCTCTGGCTTGAATTGCTTTACATAGCTTGTTGATTTCAAGTTCGGCATCTGGGTAAGTGGTAAATGCTGACCCTTGAATTGCGACGATTCCCGGCATGATCAAGTTCACATGTTCAAAGCCTTGTAAATCTTGCAGCTGTTCAGGGACTTCCTGACAAAGTTCCCGCTTCTTATCACCAACGGCTGCAAGGACAACTTTACTACCCGTATTAAAGCCTGTCCCGGAGTAATCCAGGGTATCAATTGTCGTATTCGTTTGAAAATGAAGGTCTCGACGCAGATCGATCCGTTCCAGCATATACGCAAGAAATTCTTCCATCCGGTGTGTGCTGATTGGTTGTTTTTCTTCGGCCGTAATGAATAAGAACTTGGCTAGACTTAACTGACCTGTCCCTAGGATTCGATTCGCTTGGGTCAGAATTTCCATAGGCTGCTTCACTTGCTGATAGGGTGTATAGCGTTCACTACCAATGGCGAAGAGCAGGGGATGCACACCCGCTGCATCGACGGCGTGAACTTCTTTGACACCTGGAATTTCTTGTCGAATCGCACTGCCTGTTAATTCATGAATCAGCTCGCCGAATGCCGTGTCTTCCTGAGGCGGACGACCAACGACCGTGAATGGGAAGATCGCATTTTCGCGGGCATATACCTTATGAATCTTAAGCACAGGAAACTCATGAATTAAGCTGTAATAACCCAGATGATCACCGAATGGTCCTTCTGGTTTTGTCTCGTTCGGATGCAGTTCACCTGTAATGACAAAATCAGCATCATGGCTAATGCAATACCCATCCACATAGCTGTAACGGAAATGACGTCCTGACAGGAGACCTGCAAAGGTTAATTCGCTCATTCCTTCGGGCAGCGGCATAATGGCAGATAGGGTATGAGCAGGGGGACCGCCAACGAAAATACTCACTTTCAGTGGTTGACCCAGCTTATTGGCTTTGTCCTGATGGACACCAATTCCCCGATGAATTTGGTAATGGATGCCGACTTCTTTATTCACTTCATATTCATTGCCTGTTAGCTGAATTCGGTACATCCCTAGATTGGAGTTCATAATGCCCGGTTTCTCTGGGTCTTCGGAATAAACTTGCGGCAGCGTGACGAACGCGCCTCCATCGCCTTGCCAATGCTTAATAAGCGGCAGGTCTGAGATTTGAATTTCTTTAAATCCAGATGGACCGCTGCTCATCTTTTTGAGAGGTAGAGCTGTTCTTGCCGCCAAACCTGTACCCACATATTTAAAAGGGTTCTTCAGTGCTTTCATCGGATCATTGCGTAAGGAGATTACGTTTTGCGTGGAATCCCATGTATCTCTAAAAATAAATTTGCTGCGCTCAATCGTACCAAAAAGGTTAGATACCGCAGGGAACATTGAACCTTTTACATTTTCAAAATATAAAGCTGGACCGCCTGCCGCATAGACTTTCATATGTATAGCAGCCATTTCGAGATTCGGATCAACCTCTTCTCGGATACGAACCAAATGACCGTGTTTCTCTAAATCAAGGATACACTCTTCTAAATTTCGATATCTCATGGGTAAACTCCAATCTCTAGAAAATAAGAACGATGTATATGATCTATTATGTGAAAAAAGAAATCAAATCACAAGCGAATGGAGGGTAACGCATGAAAAAAGCTGTAAAAATCGTTGGAATCACTCTCATTCTGCTGCTGATCGGTGGAATATGGCAGGATAGAATGACGCATATGGAAATGGAGCGGGTGACTTGACGATAGAACCGTGGATGCAATTGTGGAGGAACTACATGAATTAGTGGAGAAAGCGCATGGCTCGATGGTGGTAGTCCAGAATACTATGCAAGCGAGATGGAGATTAAGGCAGGAATTGTGAATCGATTTACAGCAACGTTACGTGTAACAGGAATTGCGAGATTACTAGGAGCGATTGGGAGAAGGTGCAAAGGCAGCTCCTGCATTGGTCCAATAAAGAGGAAGTTCTTAAGCAAATACTTGGGGCACTGCATCTACAAATGAAATAATGGCTGAACCTAGGATGAGAAAATGAAGAATCATGTGTTCCAGATTAGGACGAGGGTTGTTCTTGAAGTGAGGTAAGATGATAATCGTTCTGGAAAAAATTCGTTCGTATACTTGCGGCCATGTTTCGTTATTTGGCATTTTGTATACGGCTATACCCGTTAGATAGGGAAGCCACCAACTGAGAACAGCACCGACGACGACTAACGTCCAAATTAATCCGCCAATACCGATTAAAAGTGGGATGCGAGTTAGGGTGAGAATGATTGGGATAACCATGATAATACCGTTAATAAGAGCTTCATTCCGGCGCTCTTGGATGGAATAATGGCGAACGCCGTTAAAGGGGTAAAAATCGAATCGAGTTGTTAGTTGGTGATACACAAGAGTTGCAATTTGGAGCAAAAGTAAACTTAAATACATAATTAATTCCTCCCTTATTATTCTTGGAACTGCAGTTTAAATCCGTTAATCATGGCAGTGATACCGGTCTCAAACCATTGATCATAGTAATGAACTGGTGCTGTAGGAGGTTCTGGCCAATTGCCGACCTCAGCAAGGGCATGACCAATGACGAACACAGCGATGGATTGGATAACGAAAAGGACTTGCTCTTCATTCGCTGTTGTCTTTTCCATTGCTACTATTAATGGCATAGCTAGTTTCCTACTGACTTCTTCCGAGACCGAGTGAGTGGCCACAAGGGAAACTATACCGGGGTGTGCTCGTAATATCTCCCGATAGTTTGTGGCAAACGTATAGAAAGTTTTCGTCCATGGCTGTGACTCTTCAAATGGAGTAATCGCCTTGGTGCTTACCGCATCGATCACTTTCTGAATGAGTACGTTCTTGTTCGGAATGTGATGATAAAGTGATGCAGCCTCTACATGTAAGGATGCACCAAGCTTACGCATGGATAATCCGGACACACCTGACGAATCCAATATGGCAAGTGCGGCTTGAATGATACGCTCGTGACTTAGGGGCTCTTTTGGTGAAATAGACATAAAGTGGTTCCTCCTTGGATATAACCTAACATCGTTAGATTAACACCGTTAGGTTATAGTGTCAAGGGAATTGGGCAGATCTAATCGGCAAAGCTAAAGATTTACAATTGGCAGCGTTCACACTGGATAGCGATCCTTATGCAGAAGCTTTTTATTTGAAAATGGGGGCTGCGCGCATTGGGGAGATTCGATCTTCGGTGTTCCCTGATCGACTACTTCCTCAAATGCATGTCAAATTGGCCTAGAAAATGTAATAGATCCTTATAGTATTGTTCGTCTACCAATTTTCTTGGAAAAAGAATAGCCGTTAAGAAAGCTCTTAATTCGGAATGAACCATTTCCTTTTTTAACATGGAATGATCAGCTTCGGGCAAGAAAGTCACAGAAAGTAAATCGGTTGGGATTTGCTGTCGATAGATTTGCTCGGTGTCGGCAACATCCACATTGATGTCTTGGCCTCCTAAAACCAGATGGACAGGAGATTTAAAATTTATTAGCTCATTGGTAGCATCAGATTCAAAATTTTTGGTAATGAACCCCCATCTTTCTCTGGAAATTACATCATCAGTATGGGCAACTTGTAAATAATCTTCGTAAGAGGATCGTTTCTTAAGCAAATTTAATATTTGCTCGTTGTAACGCTCTTTTTCTATCATTTCTTGTGTGGACAATCCCTCTTGTTCCATCTGCTTCCGCGTGTTAAATTTACCCTGAGAAATCCAATTAATAGCTGGAGATACGACAATACTGAAGGCGATACTCGGTTCATCTCTAACTATTTTTGGAATTACCCATCCTGCTTGACTCGCTCCCCACAGGCCTATTCTTGTATCATCAACCATCGGTAATGATTTAGCCCAATTTATCACATGTAGGGCTTCCTCAGCACGGTCTTCCATACTTTGCTCTAACCAATTACCAGTTGAGCCATTCATGCCGCGTTTGTTAAGAGACAGAGAAGCGTAGCCTACAGAGGCGAATTTCTCCCATAAAGGCTTATAGCCGTCATTGTAAGTGTCATTAATCGGGCCGTCTCCGTGAATAAAGACGACTAATCCTAGTTTTCTGTCAACATCTTTGGGCAATACTAAAGTTCCAGTTAACACACCTTGTGGAGTTTCAATCTCTATCTTTTTTTCCGTCATATTATAGGAGTTTTGGTATAACACGAATAGTACGATGGCAGTTAGTCCTACACCTAAACTCAGTAGGGCTCGCCTAATTCCTCTTTTCAATCGTTTCACTCCTTGGCTGCAGATGATTTGTCTTCCAGGTCATAAAGTGCCAAACAGGTTCCTGAAAGATAAAACCCCTAAGCAGATTATACCTAGATGATTCAAGGCTAAATGCCATTTTTTCATACAGGTGAATGGCTTGATTGTTCTTCCCTGCGACATAAAGTGATAATTGCTCAAATCCTGAAAGAGCAGCAAAGTGCTGTGCCCAAGACAGAAGCTGCCTCCCGATTCCCTTATTCCGATGGCTGGATTTGATCGCGATATGATCCACATAGCATTCACGAGCTCTCGGCTTGTACGCTAGAAATTGCATTCCTATGATAAATTTGGACACATTGAGGGTGCCAAACTGCTGGCAGAGCTGCTTGTAACGAATGTTACTCGATTCCTTCATGGGTTGTTGTGTTTCCTTCCACTTCAGACAAAGTGTCCCGACAATTTCTCCATTTTCTTTGGCCACGATTTGTTTCACAGATGAAGCTTGTAGATCGTCCGTCCAGATCCCACCTAATAGCTTCACAATTCCGTTATCATTCAGATTGACAAGTGAATGGAATTTACCATGGAATGCATGTACCAAAAGTTCGCGGACTTGCTCATTGTCTTCCTTTTGGTATGGCACGATTTCAATGGGGTTTAGCGTCATCATGTACCTCCTGATCAGACTTTTAAACACGCTCTATTAATGGATTCTAACTTGAATTTCATAGTGAAGCTTGTTCGTGTTGAACATGGATAAATAGGATTTTTCGACCACAATAATGGGCCCAAGGTACGCGTGCCTCATCTCATCTGCATAGCGTTCGAACTGGTGGATCGCTTGCTCGATCTCTTGATCTCCTGTTACCTCAATTTGTTGGTATAAATAGTCACCTTTTTCCAACATAATCTCTGTTGAACCAGCAGCTTCAAAGCACAAGGTAACCTGATGAGTATCGTATAAATAATGGAGATCTGTTTCAAACAAGTGAGACAATGGTGGTTTTACTTCACATAGATTCCGAGCATGAATTTCCTCCTGTATGTCTAATTGCATCCATATCTTCAAATGACGAGTATCTAATTGTTTGATGAGATATCTGTTGTCGTTGCTGCCTCGTTCCTGATGTTCCGTCTGTACTTTGCGAATAAACTGTTTAAGCGCTGTAAGCCTATTTATTTCTGAATCGATCTGCTGTAAGGAATCATCCAGCAGCAGATGATAATCATCTGCGGAGTAGGAGGTCATGCATGATTTAATCTGACTCACAGGGATATTCAGCTTGCGGAGCAGCAGGATATGAGATAACTGATAAATTTCAGTGATACCGTACATCCGGTATTGATTGCTATCGATATAAGCAGGGAAGAGGATTTCTTTTTCTTCAAAATAGCGGATTTGATGTACGGAAACGTTCATCAGTTTGGATAGTTCGCCTATTGTAATGTACCCGTTCAAGGTGCTCTTCCTCTCTTTAAGGATTTCTTAATGTAACTATAAACCCTAGGTCTGACCTAAGGTCAAGTAAAGTTGGGCAGTTCGTAGGAATATTTTTTCCAAGAAAAAAAGTAACTTGACCAGATTCATCAAGTTACTTTGCAAACGATCAATGAAGGCTAATGATCATTCATATGTTAATTCACAATACCGATGACAAACCCGTCATATCCTTTACTGCCGACGGTTTGAATAGCTGTAGCGGAAATGCGGGACTCTTGGGATAACAGTGTATAGAATTCTTTTACCCCATTGACACTCGGATCGACGCTATTCTCATTAATAATTTCACCATTGCGAATGACATTATCCCCGATAATAACTGTACCCGGACGCGAGAAGCGAAGCGCCCATTTCAAATATCCAGGATTGTTAGGTTTATCAGCATCAATAAAGATGAGATCAAATGGTTCCGTTTGCTCAGCATCAAGCTGAGCTAATTGCTCAAGAGCATTTCCGATTCGGAATTCAACCAAATTTTCTAATTGAGCCAAGGAGATGTTCGATTGTGCTACCTTCGCGTGATGCGGATTATGTTCAATCGTAACGAGACTTCCATCTGCAGGTAATGCGCTTGCCATCCAGATGGTACTATAACCACCGAGTGTCCCGATTTCTAGAATACGTTTTGCATTTTTCATGCGGATGAAGAGTTGCAATAACTTGCCTTGGCTAGCAGATACATCTTGTGCGGGAAGCTCTGCTTCTCGATTGTTGGACAAAACCTGCTCTAAAATAGGATCATGGGGGATAAGATGCTCCGTTATATATTGATCAACTAAATTCCAAGTATGAGATGGGTTCATCTTCCTATCTCTCCTTTCGTGATCTTATTATAATTTCGGGATAAGAATAGAAAGGATCATACCAGCTATTGAAATCCAAAATGCGATGGATCTGTATATCCCAGATAGAATGTGATCCTTTTTTTCTAATTCTTCTAAGCGGTCTTGTTGCATTTTTTGTTCTACATTATAAAAAACTTTGCTGACACCTGCTGTAAAGCCACCTTTTATTAAAATTGTAATGAGTAGAAGTGCCGAGGAACCTATGAACAAGTAATTAGAGATTTGATTCAAGTTCTTCACGCTCCCACTCTGGGTTCCATGCCACTTCCCATAAATGACCGTCTGGATCTTGAAAGTGATCGGAATATCTACCCCTGATCACGGTAATAAGTGAATTCATCATTTGTTGCCCTCCAATTAAGTAAGATTGCACATGAATATTATATTCGCCTATCAGGCCCATAAAATCCTCCCATGTGACTTACCGCTGATTTAGATTAGTCTAGCTATAAGTAACTCACCGATGTAGCTTTAACCACTCACTTGCATAGTCTACTGCAGCCTTCATATCAAAAAGGACACAATCCGCATGACCGACTTTTCCTTTTTGCACAACGGAATCTTGCTCAAATTGCGCTCCAATTATAGGGAAATCTTCGTTATCATAACAAAAGTCTGTAAACCACTTCCAGACTCGCTCGCCATTCTCAAACATTGCCGTTCCCATCTTCTTCGTTGGCATATTCTCCAAAGTTGCTTCAGCAAGATGGAAGCTCGTGCAAGAGTCATATCCTACACCTAATAGAATGACTTTGGTGTTGAGATCGTATAACTTGCCAAGAGGTGAATCCATACCAAATTGTGGTGTTAGTGGGTGACTGGAGACGATATGATCGGCATTATTTCCATTTGCACAAAAAGATACTTGTGGGTGCTGCGATCGTACAGTTCCCGGATAAGTTCTGAACATTTCAGCAATACGTCCCATACCCCGTGTTGGGGTAACAGCGCGATCAAAAGCTGGCATTTCACGGTAGATAACCCCCAACCATTCCTCTGGAACAGGTGGATTTTGCCACAGAGCAGGATCGCTCCAATCCGCACTTTGTGCAGGCATGATCAGAGTACCGTCCTCACCAACTGCGTCCAGTAGTGCTTGTACAACAGCTTGTGGGCCTCCGCATACCCAGCCTAAACTGGATAAAGAAGAATGAACAATTAAATGGTCGTTCTCTTGGACTCCGAGGTTATATAGATCCTGGACCATTCCAGTCTTTGTGACAGGCCAACTTGTTTGTTTGATGATGTTCTTCTCAGTCATCGTAATCCTCCATTTATGTATAAGAAAAACTCAGCCTAAATAATAACGCCAAGCATGCTTACATTATTTCATTATTTGGGACGACTAGATAGTCCCCATGGGCTTCCGGCAATGTTTATTATAGCAGGTGCTATCCATTCTTATCTTCTGCTATTGGTTTTATGATTCCTGCTTTGGAAAATGAATGGTTCATTCGTCGGGACTATCAAGCTAGATCCATTTGGAGGAACGACCGAGAGCTTGCAAGATGAAATTACTTTCTTGTCCCAAAATAGCAATCGAGAATAAACCATAATATGGGTTAGGTGTTATGATATAGGAAAAGGAGGTAATGCTAATGCTGCTTAAAAATAAGAATGCTGTGATTTACGGCGGTGGAGGGGCAATCGGTGGTGCGATTGCACTTGCCTTTGCTCGCGAAGGGGCCAATATCTTTCTAGCTGGCCGCACGCATGCCAAACTGGACAAAGTTGCGGGTGAGATTTCTGCCTTAGGAGGAGTCGTTGAAACTGCTCTAGTCGATGCGCTTGATGAGGAGTCGGTCGAGAAGCATGCTGATGAAGTAGCAGCGAAAGCCGGCGGAATTGACATCGTATTGAACGCAGTTGGAGTTTTTCACGTCCAAGGTACGCCTTTGGCGGATCTGTCCCTCAAGGACTTTGAGTACCCGGTAGCTAGTTACATACGGACGAATTACATCACTGCAAAGGCCGCCGCTAGGCATATGAAGAAGAAGGGGACAGGAGTTATTCAGATGCTAACTACGCCAGTGTCACGAATGCCGGGGCCTGGATTCATGGGACACAGTGTCGCTTGTGCGGGAGTAGAAGCTATGACACGCCATCTAGCAGGTGAACTCGGGATAGATGGCATCCGTGTGATCTGCCTCAGATCTCACATGATTCCTGATGTAGCAGCGTTAGACTCCCATAGTCGGGATATTTTCCTCCGTAATGCCGAACTTGCTGGTGTTACGCTGGATGAAATGTTTGCGGGTGCAGCAAGTGGCACATTACTGAAACGGCTCCCGACACTGGCTGAGGTAGCGAACACAGCTGTTTTCATGGCTTCCGAATATGCTGGTGCAATGACAGGGACTGTGGCCAACCTGACTTCCGGATTTATTTTGGATTAGTCGGCTTGATGTAGGCAAGGAAGAGGCTATCTCTTAGGTCTTATAGACTTTTGAGACAGCCTCTTTCTCGATATGGAGCCTAGGGGATCGAACCCCTGACCTCATCACTGCAGCGATGTGCTCTCCCACGCAAGCTAGTTACACGACCCCAAAAATTACTGGTGTAGACCAGAATGAACCTAAAGAATCCATGAGCATTGAATAACATCTCGACCTTAATCACTGAAAGCAATTCACATTTGCATTAAAAAATGAAATTTGATAATATAACTGACGAACGTTCGTTAATATAGAGGTGATTCTATTGAAAAGTAAAGAAATTAAAGACATTGCTTTAAAATTTTTCACAATTCATGGGTATGAAGGAGCATCTCTGTCTCAAATTGCCGAGAATGTCGGTATGAGAAAACAGTCTCTCTATGCTCATTTCAAAGGGAAAGATGATCTATTTTTACAAGTTTTACAAGATGCCAAAGAGGCAGAAATCTCATCGAAACTCAAATATTTGAGTAAAGTGGATACCCAAAATCCCAAAGCAGATTTATTTGGATATCTGCAATTGGTAATTAATTTGTTTCAACAGAGCGAGCAGTTAAAGTTTTGGTTGCGTATGTCCTTTTTTCCACCTCTCCATCTTGCAACAGCGATTAATGAGGAAGTAATCGATACGGAAACAAAGATTCAAACCGTACTAGAAAGTAAATTTCAAGATTGGATTGATGCTAAAGTCATCATGGCAGATGCAGCCTTCATCCCTACACTTGCCTTCTTAGGTGTAGTTGATTCCATCATGTTAGAGCTTGTGTATGGGAATAATGATAAACGTTTAAGTGATAAATTAAATGCCTCATGGATTGTATTTTGGAGAGGTATTTCCACATGAAAAAACCATTGAAAGAACAAAAAACAGTCATACTCATTCTACTTAGTAATATATTCATTGTTTTTCTAGGAGTCGGTCTAATCGTCCCTGTTATGCCAACCTTTATGAATATTATGCATTTATCGGGCCAAACGATGGGTTACCTTATAGCGGCCTTTGCGTTCGCACAATTACTTATGTCTCCCCTGGCAGGACGATGGATTGATACTTATGGCAGAAAAAAAATGATCGTAATCGGTTTATTCCTCTTCAGTGTGTCAGAGGTGATCTTTGGTTTAGGTACACATGTATCCGTTCTGTATGTATCCAGAATTCTAGGTGGCATTAGTGGTGCATTTATTATGCCAGCCGTAACTGCCTTTGTTGCAGATATTACATCAGTAGAGGAAAGACCCAAAGCGATGGGCTATATTTCTGCCGCCATTAGTTTCGGCTTTATTATTGGCCCAGGTATCGGAGGTTTCATTGCTGAGCTGGGTGTGCGTGCCCCATTTTATTTTGCTGCAGGCTTCGCATTAATAACATGTATTTCATCCCTATTTATTTTAAAAGAACCACTAACCAAACAGCAGCTTTTGGAAATCAATCAGCTTAAAAAAGATACCAACTTTGTAAGTGATCTCAAACGATCACTTCATCCACTATACATAATTGCCTTTATTATTGTGTTTGTACTGGCCTTTGGTTTATCAGCATATGAAACTGTATTTAGTCTGTATTCGGATCATAAATTTGGTTTCACTCCACGAGATATTGCTACCATTATTACAGTAAGCTCAATCTTTGGGGTTGTTGTTCAGGTCTTTATGTTTGGTAAAATGGTAGATAAGCTCGGTGAAAAGAAACTCATCCAGATATGCTTAATTGCTGGCGTAGTATTAGCGGTAGTATCCACCATGGTCTCTAGTTATGTAGCCATTTTGCTAATAACTTGCTTCATCTTTCTTGCATTTGACCTGCTACGACCAGCATTAACAACCTATTTATCAAAAACTGCCGAAAAAGAACAAGGATTTATCGCTGGAATGAACTCTACATATACAAGCTTGGGCAATATCGTCGGACCTGCGTTAGGCGGTATATTATTTGATGTAAACATCAACTATCCGTATCTCTTTGCTGCTGTCATTATGTTTATTGGTCTTATAATTACGATGAGGTGGAAAGAAAAACAATCAGCTAGCAGCTTGGTAAAATAATTCTCAATCGGGGCTATGCCCCCCTCTTTGCTTTTTCCTCGGAAACATATCCACCGGCTGCACCCACTAAATGTTTTTTTTGTTTTCTTGAAGTAATTCTTTAATGGCAGCTAACTCATTTCTCACTTCGCATCTAAACTCAGCAAAATTCGCCTCAAGTCTATGCAAATGTCCTTGCATATCATCAATTTCCTGTTCAGCTTTATAATTTATCGCAAAATCAATAATTGTTTCTTTTTTATCTCTTGTAGCTTGTCGGTTTTGACTCATCATAATTATAGGTGCTTGAAATCCAGCTAGAAATGATAACACTAAATTTAATAGAATAAATGGCGGTTCATCAAAATGAATGATTTTAGTAAAGGATAGCGTGTTAAAAACGATCCATACGAGCAAAATCGCAAAAAATATGACGATAAATTTCCAACTGCCACCGAACGAAGCTATTTTATCAGCCAATTTATCAGACCATTTTGTTGACTTTATGTATTCTTCATTTAAATGCTCGTGTATTTGTTCCTCAAATTCAACTACTAATTGATCCACTCTTTTACCATAATCCTTTAAATCTCTTTGATAATTGTTTTGTTCATTCATCTTTTTTCATAACGCCCCCTTCTAATCAATCTCGGCCTTTCTAAAATTATTAACTTATCTTAAGGATATTTTTAATCCAATAATCATTATTAATATTAAGTCTAGATAAAAGAAAGAGCAAACACACTTTTTAGCATGTTTGCTCTAACTCACGCACGCCAATACATCTCGACTATTTATCGTTTCTGACCAACAGTGAACAGCACTCCACATGAGTCGAATATGGGAACATAAAAAAACGACATCTCAGTCGTTTTACTTTAGATATTGGTGAAGTATCCCCCTTTAAAATGTTGGGAGGGAACGCTTTGTGACGAATTTCGTATAGTAAGACGAGTCTCGAAAACGATTCGCTTCTCCAGTCCGAAGTGTTCGTGATTTTGGCGCTGTCGCTTGGTATGCCTGTCGATCAACGGATCCATCGTTATCATGTCATGAATGCAAGGGAACGAACAGGGTGGAAGTATGGCGAAGTGAAAAGAAAGATGAGACTATCGAACAAAAGGATTACGAGGCAGGGCGTGGAATTTTTGAAGAAAGAAAACTTTTTAGGTGAGGGACTCCATGATCAATTTATCGGAAGCGTATGTAGACAGTTTGGCGCATAATAGCGCCGCAATGAAAAACGGCAAAGACTTGTTTAAGAAAAAAAGCTTCATGAAACTTTGCAAGACGGAGGATGGCAAGCTTTTATTCGGAGAGTGCAAAGGGAGCGGGAAAGAACCGTATCGCTGCTCCGTCGACTGGATGACCGAGGGACAGCCGGTGTTTCGCTGCTCATGTCCAAGCCGCCAGTTCCCGTGTAAGCATTTGCTCGGCTTGATGTATGCATATGCAGCAGAAACACCTTTCGAGACAGCCCCGATTCCGGAAGATATTATGGGAAAAAGGGAGAAGGTCGAAAAGCGGGAGCAGAAGAAAAGTGAGGCGACCAGTGAAGAAAAGCCGAAGAAACGGAAGACGAGCAAATCGGCACTGCTGAAAAAAATAGGAGCACAGCTCGAAGGGATTGCTATATTTGAGAAGCTGCTTCATCAAATCGTACAATCCGGATTAGGCAGTCTGGATAAACAAATGTTGAAAATGATTGAAGATCAAGCGAAACAGCTCGGCAATTATTATATACCAGGCATCCAGACGGCAATGCGTGATCTCATTGTGATGCTTCGATCTGATGCGGAACAAGAAACGATCTATGCCAAGGCGACCGCTTATTTGTCCACGCTGCATACGTTAGTCAAGAAAAGCCGCAGCTATTTGCAGCAAAAATTGGACAATCCGGAACAAGCGCCTGAATTGGACTCCACGATTGAGGAATGGATCGGTCATGCCTGGCAGCTGGCGGAGCTGCGCGAATGCGGCAGAGTTCAAAGTGATCGGGACCTTATGCAGCTAAGCTTTAACTCCTATGCGGATGAGGCAAGAGGGGAATACGTCGACGAGTCATTCTGGGCGGATGTGGAATCAGGCACCGTTTATACAGCAAGGACGTACCGTCCGTTCCGTGCCGCGAAGTTTATCAAGGAAGAAGATTCTTACTTTGCAATTGTGAATGCGAATGAGCTTATGATTTACCCGGGCGAGCTGAATTGCAGAATTCGCTGGGAAGGGGCAGTTCCGCGTCCAGTAACAGAGCAAGATTTCCAGGCTGTGAAATCCAAAGCACTTTCCTCCGTTACGGAAGCGGTCAAAATCGTTAAAAATCAAATCAAAAACCCGCTGTCGGATAAACGTCCCGTCCTATTGCTCGCTTATGATCAGCTGATGCACAGCAGCAATGGACCCGTCTTATTGGACGGACAAGGAAAAGAGCTGCAGCTCTCGGATTTAGAATCGGTGGGACAGTCAACAGCTCATATGCTGCCGATGCTTCATCAAGACGTGCTCAAGCAGCAAGCCGCTGTAGTCAGATTTGAGCATGATATGGATAATAACCAGCTGCATGCCCAATTGCTAAGCATCGTCACAGATCAAGGCATCATTCGATTGCTTTATTAAGGAAGAGGAGAAGACATACATGAGTATCGATTTGTTATTTGATTTGAATCGGGAGGTTCGCAGACTGTTCATTGCGGGCAGCGGAATGGCCGCGGGCGATTTTAACTTGAAGAGAATACTGCCTCAGCTGCATAAGCTTGGAGAGTCGGCGGCAGTGTTCAAACGAATCGCGCAAGCGGTGCAGGAAGTATTGGAGTCGAATCGGGAAGATGGCGCGGTTAAGCTGCTGGATTTGGGCACGCTGCTAACTTCTGTGTTATATACGCAAGGAAAAACAGAACCGCAAACGGAACGCCATGCTATAGCGGGAACGCAAATCCAAATTGGCACTGACACTCCTTATCGCAAGCTGCAGCCGCTTATTGAAGCGTTGAACACCAAAGGCTCGGGAAGATGGGAAGTGATCCACCAGGCACATGAGGAGGGACTTTTTAACGATTTCCGTGTCATGTTTTCGGCAGTAGACGCCTTGGATGACGGCTACTCGGAAATTGCTGATTTTATCCATAATCAAGTACTGCTCACTTACGGACCGGAAATATTACCTGTGCTGCACCAGCAATTCAGACAACAAGGTGGCAAGGGAGATGCACGGCGACTGGAGCATATTTATCGTTTGCAGCAGGAAGAAGGTCTTGATCTGTATTTAGCTGCGGCTCAAGAGGGATCTGTCGAGGTTCGTGCGGCTGCGATTAAAATTTTAGGCCATTTTACCGATCAAGAGTCGTTTATTTTGGAGCAGGCGGACGATAAGAAGAAAGAAATTCGAGAGGCGGCTTATTATGCGCTGTCGACTTTGGGCACGGAACAAGCGCTCGATCGGCTGTTTGCAGTGTTGAAGTCGAAAGATCGGGAATTGGCCGTTGAGCCGATTCGCAGGTCCAGCTCTTTTCGTCTTGCGAATCAAGTTATTGCTCATGCGGATGCTGCCTTCGAACGTATTCTTGTTTCACTGGCGCAAGAGAAAACAAAAGTGACGGAGAATGAGACAGACAAGGGGAAAAAGAAAGAAAAGAACAAAGAGCTGGAGAAGGCTGTCGAAGAGCTCCATGTAGATCTGCAAAGCTTGGATGGATTTGAAAGTGAGGAAGTGTATACGCTGCTTACCAAGCTGTTGTCCACACCGGGATTTGTCAATCAGCATACATATTGGCTTCAAAACATGGCGGTCAACATGCTGCAAAATATGCAATATTCGGAGGCACTTCCATTTGTGCTCGATTTGCAAGATAAAAATAAAAAGGCTTTCATCTGCAACAGCCTGTGGGCAGCTTTCAAACTGCTATCGCCAGCGGATGTTTATGAAAGATTCGCGCCGGAATTTGAGGAGCGATCCAGGAAAACAGTTAAGGAACTGCTGGAATATATACCACGCATCATTCCGAACATGGTGCGTCAACTAAATGCCGATCTGGAAGAAGAGCAGCAATGGACGCGAAACTGGGATGCAAGATGGATTGATTTGTTTATGAAAATGAATCAAGATGACTTGGTGTGCAGACTTGTGTACGGCACGGCAACACGTCCGAGTTCGACAGTTATTACTTATTTGATTCATAAATGTAAAAATCAACTTGATCTTTCAAATGACAATACGGCCCAAATGCTCATCACATTACTCAAGTTAGGGCATGAGGAAGCACCTGATCTGGTGATGGAAGCGCTGGAGAATGGAGGAATCAAACGATATTACTATGTACATTCGCATTCGCTGCTATTCCATTTATTCCATATGTTACCAGGTAATTATGCCGATCATTTGGAGCATTTCGCTCAGTCTCCGAAAGGCGAGCGAGTTAAAGAGCAATTACTGGAAATTGTCGAGAAACTTCGAGCTAAGTAAGCAGAAGAAACGGTTGAAGCACAGAAAGGGATGAGCGTATGAGTTCAAATCAAGAGCAAAATGTCGTTAGATTGCCGGCAGAGCGTCTGTATGCCGCAGAAATAGAAGCACTGAAAAGCGTCGATAAAGACAGCAAACCGGCTGGCTGGCAGCTTTCGCCGAAAGCGGTGTTAACTTTCATTACTGGGGGCAAAGCGGGCGATGTCACCATTACACCGAAATATATCGGGAACCGCAGACTTGTTGAAATGGCAATTGCTACATTGCTGACAGACCGTGCGCTGTTGCTAATTGGCGAGCCGGGAACGGCAAAATCATGGCTGTCGGAAAATTTGACGGCGGCCATTCACGGTGATTCTTCGAAAGTGATTCAAGGTACGGCCGGAACTAGCGAAGAGCAAATTCGTTATTCCTGGAATTATGCGATGCTGCTTGCGCAAGGGCCTTCCGAGCAGGCGATTATTAAAAGTCCAATTTATCGCGCGATGGAAACAGGCGGGATTGCCCGATTTGAAGAAATATCGCGTTGCGCTTCCGAAGTGCAAGATGCGCTCATTTCGATTTTGTCTGAAAAAACGATTTCCGTCCCTGAGCTGGGAAGCGAGGTTTCGGCAGCACGCGGCTTCTCTGTCATAGCTACCGCCAATACGCGCGATCGTGGCGTTAACGACATGTCAGCAGCATTGAAGCGCCGTTTCAACATAATTGTGCTGCCTGCACCATCGGATTTGGACACGGAAGTGGACATTGTATGCAAGCGCGTAGCTGAAATTTCAGCGAGTTATGAGCTGAAGGCATCCTTGCCGGATGATGAGGCGGTGCGCAAAGTCGTCACGATTTTCAGAGAGATTCGCAGTGGCATGACACTGGACGGCAAAGAGAAAGTGAAGCCGACGAGCGGGGTTATTTCGACAGCGGAAGCTATTTCCTTGTTAACGGGCAGTATGGCGCTTGCCGGCAGCTTTGGCAGCGGCACCATCAGCGATGAAGATATTGCCGCAGGCTTGCAAGGTGCGATCGTGAAGGATGAGGAGAAGGACAAGCTCGTCTGGAAGGAATATCTGGAAAATGTAATGAAGAAGCGGGGATCGACATGGCGGAGCCTATACAACGTCTGCTCAGAACTGAACGGGTGAGCGAAGAAAACCGAGTGAATGTGTTCGGCATTCGGCATTTATCACCGGCGGGCGCGTACCATCTACGTGCCTTTCTGGAAGAAAAGCAGCCGACGGCTATTTTGGTCGAAGGTCCGAACGATGCGAACGATTATATTGTTCAGCTGACGATGAGCGGAGTCAAACCGCCAGTTGCGCTGCTCGCTTATACGGATGAATTACCGGTTCGCACGCTTATTTACCCTTTTGCAAGCTATTCGCCTGAATACGAGGCGTTCAGGTGGGCGAAGCAGCACGGCATTCATGCGGAATTCATGGACCTGCCGTCGACGATTTCGCTGAGTTTGTATGAGCATCGAAAAGGCGCTATCCGCAAGGCGAAAGCAGAAGAAGAAGAAGAAGAAGTGGAAGCAGAAGTGGTGCAAGGGGCCGAAGGAAAGAATGCGGCGAGTGATCGCGCGAGTTATGTTCAATTGCAAAATAAAATGTATGAACAAATCACCGAGCTTTCGGGCGAACCGGACTATGAAGCGTATTGGGAGCGCTATTTTGAGCATTGTACAAGTAAAGAGGCGTACCGCGAGTCGATCGATCATTACTCGATTCAGACGAGAGCGCTTATGCAAGAAGCTGAGCAGAATCTTGCGCCGGAAGAAGCGGCCTACAACGAAATACGCGAAGCTTACATGAGGAGAAAAATCGAGGAGACGATCCGCTCAGGTCACGCACCTGAAAAAATCGTCGTCGTCACCGGCGCACACCATGCTTCAGCACTGCGCCCTGAATTGCCGTCTATGACCGATCGCGAGCTGGAAGGACTGCCTAAAGTTCGTACGAAAATTACGCTGATGCCTTACTCTTACTATAAGCTTTCAACGTATTCAGGTTATGGAGCCGGCAATCAGGCGCCTGCCTATTACGAACTTTTCTGGACATGCTTGCAGCAAAATGAACTGTGGAAACTTCCGACGATGTATTTATCGAAAGTCGCTGCTTACTTACGTGAGCAGGGGACTTATCGTTCGACTGCTTCGGTCATTGAAGGCGTTCGATTGGCGCAAGCTCTGGCCGTCATGCATGATGGAACTTCGCCGACTTGGCGGGAATTACGCGATGCGGCGATCGTTTTGATGGGGTACGGGGAATTGTCCGTTATTTCAGAAGCTTTGGCCAGAACGGATGTTGGTACAGCTATTGGCAGCTTGCCGGACGGAGTCAGTCAAACGCCTATTCAAGATGACCTTAATCGCGAGCTGAAGCGGCTTAAGCTGGAGAAATATAAATCGACGGTAGCCACAACGCTCGAGCTTGATTTGCGTGAAAATCGCCGTGTCAAAACGGTCGAAGCCGCTTTTATCGATTTGAATCGGTCCGTACTCCTGCATCGACTGGAATTGCTCGGCATCAGCTTTGTAAAAAAACAGCATGTCAGTCAGGCTTCGGCTTCTTGGGCGGAAAATTGGGTGCTGCAATGGTCGCCGGAGGCGGAAATTGAAGCGGTTGAATCGACCTTGAAAGGGGAGACGATTGAGCTTGCAGCCGCGTTCGTTATTCATGAAAAGCTGCAGGCATGCGCCGACATTGCCGAAGCATCTCGAATCATTCGCCTCGCCTGCACAGCTGATTTGCCAAGCTTGATGGAGCAGGCAAGAGGAGTACTGCAGGAGCTTGCTGTTGATTCAGGAAACTTCGAACAAATCGCTTCAGCAGCTTTGGAATTGTCCGTTTTAATTGGATACGGCTCCATCCGCCGAATCGCGACGGATTCGCTCATTCCGCTCCTTGAGCAGCTGTTTCTTCGGGGTTCGCTCCTTCTTGTCGATGTTGCGAACTGCAATGACGAGGCGGCCAAAACGATGGCAAGCGCTATTCAAACGTTCCACAGCATCGCGCAGGAACATTACGAAATCGTCGACGATCAGATTTGGCTGCAGAAGCTGCGCGAATTATCAATGCGTGACGATCGCAATGCGAAACTGTCGGGCCTCGCTTTTGCCATTTTGCTGGAACGAAATGAAGTCGATGAAGCGAGAAGCGCACAGGAAATGTCGCGAAGATTATCACCAGGCATTCCGGCTGATCTTGGAGCAGGATGGTTCGAGGGGCTCGCCATGCGCAACCGGTACGCTTTGTTGTCACGCAGCTTTTTGTGGGAGCAGCTCGATGCTTATATTCAATCGCTTGAGAATGAGCAATTTTATCGCTCGCTCGTCTTTTTGCGCAGAGCCTTCGGGACGTTTGAAGCAAGAGAGAAGGCGAACATCGCTGAGCTCATGGGGGAACTATGGGGGCTTGGCGCCATTGCGACTGGCGAAGCCTTGCAGCGTCCGCTTAGAGAAGAAGAAAAGGAGAAACTCGATGAACTTAATGACTTTGATTTCGGGGACTTATAAGCGATGACGGCGGACAATCGGGAAAAGATGAAAAGGTGGCGCTTGATTCTAGGCGCAGCGACTGAAGAGAAGTTGAAGTCTTTTGACAGCACATTAGCGTGCCTGCTGGATGAGGAAGCACGGATTATGGATGAAGCGCTTGCGGCCATTTATGATGATACACTGTTGATTGACGATTCATCTCGTTCGGGTCAAAAAGGGCAGACAAGAGCTGCGGGTCTCGGTTCTTCTTCTCCAAAGCTTGCGAAATGGCTCGGCGATATTCGGACGTTTTTTCCGCCAGATGTCGTTTCGGTCATTCAAGCTGACGCCATTGAGCGCAAAGGGATGACGCAATTGCTTTTTGAACCGGAGCTGCTGTCGCAAGTAAAGCCGGATGTGCAAATGGTTGCGACCCTGATGTCGCTTAAAGGAAGAATCCCTGAGCAAACGAAAGAAACGGCCAGACAGCTTGTCAAAGCAGTTGTGGATGAAATTATGAAGCGGATGTCTGAAGATCTCCGGCGAGCTGTAACGGGGGCACTCAACCGGAGAAAACATTCCCCCATTCCATCCGTGACGGGACTCGATTGGAATACGACGATTCGCAAAAATTTGAAACATTACGATACGGACCGCAAGCTGCTCATCCCGGAAAAAGTATATTTCTTCGACCGGGCCCGCAAAAGCAAGGAATGGACGGTCATTCTTGACATTGACCAGAGCGGCTCAATGGCAAACTCCGTCATTTACGCTTCCATCGTCGGCTCGATCTTCGCAAGTATGCCTTCGCTCGAAACAAAGGTCGTAGCTTTTGACACCGAGGTAGTCGATTTAAGTGAGCAGTGCGCGAATGACCCGGTTGATATGCTTTTTGGCATCCAGCTTGGCGGCGGGACCGACATTAACAAATCTGTTGCTTACTGTGAGCAATTTATTAAAGAACCGCAGAAGACGCTGTTCATACTCGTCTCTGATCTATATGAGTTCGGAAATCGTTCCGAGTTTCTGCGAAGAATGGATGAGCTTCATCAAGCAGGCGTCAAAGTACTCTGTTTGTTAGCGCTGTCTGATGAAGGTATTCCTTCGTATGACGAGGCGATCGCCAAAAGGCTTGCTTCTTACGGAATCCCATCTTTTGGCTGTTCACCAGACCGGCTGCCTGAACTGATCGAAGGCGCGCTGAAAGGAATGGACTTGGTGCAGCTGAGTGCACGTGTTGGAGAGAAGAAGTAGCCTGACTAACTCAAAAAATTCTTGCTGTAGTATAATTTTTGCACATTAAAAAACCTCTAAACACTCGTAAATCCTTGTGTTTAGAGGTTTTTTACATATGGAGCCTAGGGGGATCGAACCCCTGACCTCATCGCTGCCAGCGATGCGCTCTCCCAGCTGAGCTAAGGCCCCGGAAATCTGTTGACTTTTAATATTTTACACAAAAATGTCATGTTAGACAAGGGATTTTTTTCATGCTAACCTTAGCTTATAAAAATGGTTCGTTCAGGAGTGATTGTGCGGTGTCTAATGATGTATTGTACTGGATTTGGATGGGGATTAACTTTATCGCAACACTCGGTATTGCCATGCTGCTTATGCATCGAACGAAGAAGCTAGGCTTATCTTTTGGCATATCGACTCTCGTCAATATTGCATTTACAGCAGGCTCCATTCTATGGTTGCGTACGGTGGATGATGTACCGTTTGCCGTGAATTTTGGTGTGATCGTGTATGGGATCGCATTCGTGAATGCATTGATTTTTGATTTCTTCATTCTCATGAGCTTGAAAAATAAAGGCAACGGACCGACTCGTCCATCCATGCCGCGATACGATATACGCGAAGAGGATGACTCCGAGCCGATTCGTACCAATAAAGCGTGATTGCTATGACTTTCTATAGAAAATATCGTGTTGTAATTTGGCTTATTCTAACGATCCTATGGATGGGATTCATTTTTTACAAATCGGCGGAGCCTTATAAAGAGCAGGATATGCGGCCGACACTCGCCAAATATATTTCGGAAGAGCGTCTTCATACATGGCTGCCTAAAGTTGAATTTTATTATGATAAAGACTTCATTACGCATAAGCTGCCTTATGACATGCTGGAATTCTTCATCCGTAAGTGTGGACATCTTTCCGAATTTGCGCTGTTAGCTTTTCTATGGATAAAGGTGCTTCGTCCATTATTCAAGTATAGGCATACGATGTTCACGCTGCTCCTATCTGCATTTCTCTCTGTGGCTTATGCTGCTTCGGATGAGTGGCATCAATCTTTTGTCGTAGGTCGTACTGGACATGCGATTGATGTAGCGGTGGATGCTATTGGCGTGGCGGTTGTCGTGTTGATTTACGGTTTAATCTTAGGGATAAAAGGAAGAAATAATCGAAAAAAAGCAGCCATTCTCTAGCGGATGGCTGCTTTTGCATATATTTTGCGAAAATATTTGTTATTTGCGAGCGGCGAATTGGTGGAACTTCTGTTCACGTGATTGCCATAGCGCATTTGTCACAAAAAATCCAACCGTTGCGAAGACGAAGAACCGCATAGCCACATACATGGGGCTAATTTGCCCTCCATTGTTCACAAACTCAAGCACGCTTGTAAGGATGGACGGAATGATCCCCCATGCAAGTATACCGTATGTAAGGAGATATTTATTTCTTCCCCGCGCACGTGTTTTACCCCAGCGTTCGGCTTGTTTTTGATCCATGTTACATTCTCCTATCCGACAATCCATAAATTAATCACTTCTTTTATTATACATGATGTTCGTTCCGCATTTAAGGCAGTTTTCTGAACGTTTCTCCTTAAGACGTATATATAGTAAAATAGAGTTGGAACAAGTGGGAAAGTATGGGGGGTTATACAGGATGTTCAAATTTGCTATATTCGGTCTTCTTTGGTATCTGTTAGGAAATCCGTTCCTAGCTATTATTGTGCTGCTCATACTTGTGTATGTGCTTGATCGCAGGTTTTTCGGATTTATGCCAAGCATCATGCGTCCACTAAAGATCAATAGTCGCATTCGCAAACTGCGTGAAGATTTACGCTCTAATCCGCATTACACATCAGGGAAGGTTGAGCTTGCAAGATTGCTTATTGGAAAAAAGAAATACGAGAAAGCGCACGTACTATTATCTGAGTCCAAGGAACGGATGAGGGATTCTGCAGATGTCCATGCCGATCTGGGGCTGTGTCTGATCAAGCTTGGTTCGTTACAAGAAGGCGAAGGGATGATCAAGCAGGCATTCGAGCTGAATCCACGCGTGCAATATGGTGAGCCATACTTGCGTCTAGCGGAAGCCTATGTCGAAGTGGATCCGCAGAAATCGCTGCAGTTCTTGGATCATTTTCGAAAAATGAATACTTCGTCGTGTGAAGCTTACTATGTGCTAGGTCAGCTTTACCAACGAATGGGGCAGGAAGAGAAGGCGAAGATGGCTTATCGAGAGATTGCCGCGTTGTATCGAGGATTACCAAAGTATTCACGGCGACAGCAGCGTAAATGGGTTATTTTAGCGAAAATGAAGGGTTAAATACGTACGATTATTGAACATGCATTCGATCATCTTGACGCTTATACAGCAGCGGGATAAACTGAGGAATAGGTGATAGAAAATCGGTAAGGTATGAAAGGTGAAGCGAATGAGTGGGGAAAAAACGGTAAGCTGGGAATATGTTTCGCAAGCCATGCTGCTTGTTGTGCTTGTTATTGTCTTTTTTGTCGGCATGTTACTATGGACTAAATGGCAGAAGAAAAAAGGGCGGAAATAATATGTATTTCATTAACGAGGAACAAATTGAAGCAAGATTGCAGTTCATTCCAGAGTTAGTCAAGGCTTGTGAGGAATTAAAGCAAGTGGATATGCAAGCAGGTGTGCGGAATCAACTGGCACAAGAACGCGTTCTGCATCTTGCAATAGAGACGGTGACGGATATTGGGTCCCTGTTAATTGATGGGTTTATCTTACGGGACGCATCGTCATATGAAGACATTGTTGAGATTTTGCGTGGAGAGCAGGCTTTCTCGGATGAGATTGCTCAGCTGTTGATCGAGCTTGTGAAACTTCGTAAACCGCTTGTTCAAGAGTATATGACATGGGATCGCCAAGGTTTGCATCCGATGATGACAAAGTTACCTGAGGCATTGCCTGAATTTGTAACGTCTGTAAGAAGTTTTATACATAAAGAGTTGAATTAAGAAAGTGCCGAAACGAGGGTTTCGGCACTTTTTTTATTTTATTTATTTAAGCAAGCTTGGATGCATGCTGTAAGTTTAAAGGTTTCTTTCGTAACGGAGTCGTAGCGACCATTTGTAATATCTTCTTTATTAAACAAAGATCCGCCAACGCCGAATCCATAGCAACCTGCAGCGAAATAATCTGCAATATTATCGGTCTTTACACCTCCGACAGCGAGCATCGGAATATGGGATAACGGGCCTTGTACATCTTTAAAATAGGTTAGACCTAGCGATCCGGTTGGGAACAGCTTCACTGCTGTTGCGCCCGCTTTCCAAGCTTTCACAACTTCAGTTGGTGTCATTGCACCTGGGTAGATAGGGATGTTGTGCTCAACTGCAAAGCGAATGACTTCCTCGTCTGTATTGGGTGTGACGAAGAATGATGCACCGGCATCTAGGGCTAATTTGGCATCGGCAATATCCAGTACTGTACCTGCTCCAATAAACATTTTATCAGCGTAATTGGCTTGTAATTCTGTAATCATATCGGCTGCGCCAGGTGTATTTAGGGTGACCTCCATGACGGAGATACCACCTGCAAACAGGGCTCCGGCAACGGCGGAAATATGTTGTTGTTCAATGCCTCTAACAATGGCAATAGCTCGACTCTGTTCCAATAATTGTAATCCTTGTTCTCTGTTCATGTTGTTCTCCTTTTCACATATTGGACTTTGTCTTACTAGCTTACTACAATAGAGACAAGATTAAAATGCTGAGAAAATGGGAAGGAATGTGACATGAGATGAACGATCAAGTGAGCGGACAAGCAGTTAAGTTAACATCTTACTCTTCAAAAGGAGGTTGCGGTTGTAAAATCGGACCTGGTGAGCTTTCTAGTGTACTTGCTCAATTGCCTCGAACCGACCGTGATCCGAACTTACTCGTGGGTGTAGAGACGAGTGATGATGCAGGAGTGTATCGCCTAAGCGATGACATGGCGCTTGTGCAGACCGTCGATTTTTTCACACCGATTGTGGACGATCCCTATGAGTTTGGTCAAGTGGCAGCAACGAATGCGCTAAGTGATGTGTATGCAATGGGCGGAAAGCCGCTCACGGTGCTGAACATTGTAGCTTTTCCAATTCATAAACTAGATAAGTCGATTTTAGCTGAAATATTGCGTGGTGCAGGTGATAAAGTACGTGAGGCGGGTGCTACTTTAGTCGGGGGACACTCGATTGATGATAATGAACCGAAGTTCGGACTTGCGGTGACAGGCTTAATTCATCCCGATAAAGTACGTACGAACGCAGGCGCGAAACCGGGGGATCGCCTCATCTTGACGAAGCCAATTGGAGTCGGCATTCTAACAACTGCAATTAAGCGTGACTTGTTAAGTCAGGAAGAAATTGCAAGAGTGACGAAAGTCATGACAACGCTCAATAAGACAGCTGCTGAAGTGATGGCGGATTATGATGTGCATGCTTGTACGGATGTAACAGGTTTTGGACTATTGGGTCATGCATCGGAGATGGCGAAAGGAAGCGGTCTAGGTGTTCGTATTGGCGCTGCGCAAGTGCCTGTGCTACCTCGCGTTCATGAGATTGCAGCTGGTGGTTGTGTTCCGGGTGGTACGAAGAGCAATTATGCACATCTGGAAGCTTCTGTTACCTTTGCACCAAGTATAGATCAAGTGGGTCAATGGGTACTGTGTGATGCAGTAACGAGCGGCGGGTTGTTAATTGCTGCTGGAGCGGAATGTGCGGATGATCTGCTTGCAGCCTTATGCGCAGCAGGTGTTGAAGCGCAAATGATCGGTGAGGTTGTAGATGATCATCAAGGTCATATCAAAGTTGAAGAGTCGATTTCATTCACCTAAGGGGTGGCATAAATGTTTCAAGATATTCGTGTTGAAGAGTTGTTGGATCAGCGTAAAAAGCAAGATGTTACATTGATTGATGTCAGATCGCCAAGTGAATGGGAGGAATTCACGATTCCAGGCGCGATTAACATTCCTTTTTTTGATGATGAAGAGCGGAAAGAAATTGGTACTTTGTATAAACAAGTTTCGGTTCAAAAGGCGAAGGAACGCGGGCTTGAGATTATTTCCGCTAAGCTGCCTGCTTTTATTAAGCAATTCGCTGCTATTCCAGGACGCAAAGTTGTATTCTGCTGGCGCGGTGGCATGAGAAGCAGGACGACTGCAACATTATTGTCGCTAATGGACATACATGTTAGTCGCTTGTCGGGTGGTATTCGTGAGTATCGGAAATGGGTGGTATCTACACTTGAATCGTATGAGCTTCAATCTGAGTGTATTGTTCTAGCTGGGAATACAGGGACTGGAAAGACAGATATTCTGCAGCAATTAGAGGAAAAGGGATACCCTGTTATTGATTTAGAAGGTTTGTCCGGTCATCGCGGCTCCATATTCGGTGGTATTGGGCTGAAACCTCGTAATCAGAAAGTGTTTGACGCGTTGCTTGTGGAGGCCTTGCTTGAGTATAAGGATTCACCCTATATAATTGTGGAAGCAGAGAGTAAAAGACTTGGTAAAGTCGTACTACCGAATTTTCTCATTGAAGCGAAGGAAAAAGGGGTTCAGCTTGTGCTGGAATTGCCAGTGCCGGAGCGTGTTCGAAATATCATGAAGGATTATGATCCTGCAGCACATAAAGAACAATGTTTGCAAGCATTTGAGCATATCAACAAACGCATTCACACTCCCGTAGCTGCACGCATCGAAAGCTGCTTGCTTGCAGGGGCGTTCCCCCAAGCAATTGAGCTGCTCCTGGAACATTACTATGATCCACGGTATGAATATGCCGGTAAAGATTATGAACAGCAGCCGATCATCTGTAAAGCCTTTTCTACGGAGGATGCTTTTGAACAAATTTCAGCTTTGCTGAATAAGAGATTCTTTACTAAGCAGCCGATATCAAGATCGGTCTAGAGATTGAGTTTGATTGACATGATTTAACCGTCCTTTTTATGGACGGTTTTTTTACATTTTTATAAAATAATTTTCTAAAACCGAGTCACCAAACACCAACCACCTACTTATACTGTAACTATCTTCTAGGCGAATACCCAGATCAGGAGCGCACAACAGGGAGGTGTTCAAGTGATGAATGTATATGAATGGAGTGCAGTTGGTGCATTGGTGACTTTTGTCGTGCTTGCAGGTTATCTGATTACAACGCTGCGTATGGCAAAGAAAACACTGTATCAAATTGACATGAAGCTGTCTCATGCGGTAGAAACGCTCAATGTAACAGCGAAGCAATCCAAACAGCTAATGCGTGTATGGCGCGGACTATCGGAAGAAATCTATGTAGATGTACGTTCGTTACGCGGTGTTGTGGAAGCTGTTGGTGGGTTCGGAAATGTCGTTCGGGAAATGATTACATCACTAAGTCGAGTAAGTACTTGGATGTCTCGATCATCTGATCCACCCTCTAAAGCAGCTAAAGTTACGGAGACTAAAGCAACTACTGCCGAGGCAGTTGACTGGTTCACACTGGGCACCGAACTCTTCCGCAAATGCAAAGATTTGCGGGGCAAACCTCTGGGTAAGGAGCATGCCGAAACACATACCAAGGAGTGATTAACATGGCGAATCAAAGAGTGAAGGATTGGGTGATCGGATCATTGGTTGGCGGTGCAGTTGGTGCTGTAACGGCCCTTTTGTTAGCGCCAAAATCTGGTCGTGAATTACGAGCTGATATTGCAGAAGGATACGATACAGTAAGTGAGAAAACAAAAGAAATCGCAGTCGCTGTTGGTGAGAAAACGCAAGAGATTGCCAAAGTTGTTGGCGAGCAAACATCGGAATGGATCGGGGCAGCGAAGGACGTTGCTGGTGGGATTGCAGAAGGTGTTCGCAATCGTAGAGCCATTCGTAAAGAATTACAAATCGAGGAATCAGCAGAATTTGATAGCAGCGAAGAAGTGCTAGAACTTCAGTCAGAAGAAGATTTCGTTTTAATTGGACGCAAGTAGTACGAAAAAAGGAGCCGAGGGGGTCGGCTCCTTTTTGCTATTTCCATGAGGAAGGATCAATCTTAGAAGGATCAAGCCCTTCCCAAATGTTCTTCACGTTAACTTTCTTCGGATCATCGAACACGAGCCAAGCGGTAGGTAAATAACGCTCGCCATACTCGCTAGAGGGCTTATTGATAATTGTATTTTTATGGACAAGCACAGATGATGATCCGCCATCCAGATTCGCAGCTGTGATTGCGCCATGTTTCAAGAAAATTTCTTGTATATCATATAGACTTGCCCCGATACTGTGGGTTTGTCGCCCATCAATGATCGCGAATAAGATTGTGCCGTCTGCGGTTTGCGCCATACTTGTTCGTGGTGCGATGCCCCAGCCGTCTTTCGGGCTTTTAATTAAGCCCTTTCCATTGGCAATGAATTTAGATGGGAAAGAAACGCCTTCTTGAATGTTCATTTTCATAATATCGGATACTTTAAACTTACCTGCTACCATGCGCCCATCCTTATCAATGCCAACAATATGATAGGAAGAATTCATGTTCCCGTCATTATAAATCAACTTCCCATTGGATATGACAATACCTTCAGGTTGGAATCCATTCCCATTCCACTCTGGATCGTGGAAACCACCGGCATTGACGCCAGCAATCGCGCCTGTACGCTTGACCATAGAGGATACTTTTTCACCTTTATTTGGGTTCTGGGTGACGACTAGCCGTAACTTTTTCGGATCACGTATGATTAATAGAGAGCCTTTGAATCCTTTTCCTTCAATGGGTTCAATCGTAACAGCTTCTTTGGCTGATAGATTGGATGAATTCGTCCCTTTATTCGGCTTTATCATATCCGGCTTTTCTTTGACTTTTCCCATTTCTTCGAATTGATCCATATAGTCAGCAACACGCTTATCTAGCTCTTCTTTACCGATTATATATCTCGCCCATTCACGGTGCTGCGTTGTAATAAGTGTATCAGCGAGCAAATAACGAAGACTCGTACCGGACGGGGTTAAGTAGAACCAACCTGATCCGAGAATGCCGATCCCAAGAAAGATGAACAGGATTGGGAGAAAAATTCGACCTCTTTTTTTTCTTTTTTTACGTTTTGCTTGTGGTCGTGTCGGTGTGACACCTGCCGGGTTATATCTTGTATTTGGACTCTGGTTGCTAGAGGGCATTCAGGTGTACCTCCAATATCTGTAAGATCAAAATGCAACAAACCTATAGACGAATGGCGGCTAAAAAAGTTTCAGGATTTTCTACTATCCTAAATGTGTATTATAAGGTATCTTGTAAAAGATAGATATTAAGATGTGTTTTTGAACACGCATTAAAGTATAGGAGGAATCCACACAATTGAACAAGTCTACTCAAAAGTTTATTTTGAACAATGGCATGTTTATGGCATGGGCAATTTCGCTTGTTGCTACATTAGGAAGTCTATATTTCTCTGATGTATTGCACTATGAACCTTGTAAGCTGTGCTGGTATCAGCGGATTCTCATGTACCCGCTTGTCATTATAATGGGTATTGCTGCCGTGCGCAAAGATTTCAAGCAGTATGTATACATATTACCAATCGCAATCGTAGGAATTTGTATCTCGACTTACCATATCTTATTGCAAGAAACAGTCTGGCTCAAATCCGTTGGATCCAAGTGTGGCGAAGTACCTTGTGACACGGATTACATTAATTGGTTCGGGTTTGTAACGATACCAATGTTGGCTTGGGTTGCATTTGCACTCATTATTATTTTGCAAGTTTGTGTATTGAGAGCTGTTCGTCATAACCGCTAATTTCTAATGTGATCATCTGATGCATTTGCACGAGGTACCTTTTACGAGGGTATCACATATTCTAACGATGTGTAATGCGATGATTATATGGTAAAGGAAGCGTATGTTTGTGCAGCAAGCTATAGCCATATTGGACTCCGGTGTCGGAGGATTGACCGTTGTGAAAGAAGTGATGAGGCAGCTTCCGCAAGAGAAGATCATCTATTTCGGAGATACGGCTCGTGCACCATATGGTTCGAGACATCCCGAAGAAGTCAACTTATTTACGACACAAATCGTCGATTATTTAATTCAATATTCACCTAAAATGTTGGTCATAGCTTGTAATACCGCAACTGCTGTTGCACTGGAGGATATTCGCAAGAGAGTATCCGTCCCTGTTATCGGTGTTATCAGTCCTGGAGCTCGAGCGGCAATCAAGACAACTCGCAGTGGGATTGTTGGTATTATTGGTACGGTAGGGACGATTCGAAGCGGTGCTTACGAGCAAGCATTGAAATCAATTTCTCCTGGAACAACCGTGTATTCGCATGCGTGTCCACAGCTTGTTCCGATTGTAGAAAGTGGTAACTTTGACGGGCCTGACACCATGAAAGCCATCGAGGATTCATTAACTGAACTGCGAAGTAAACCGATTGATTGTCTTGTGCTTGGTTGTACGCATTATCCGTTTTTATCGGGTTTGATTGGTGAGGTGGTGGGAAGAGATGTCTCGCTAATATCGTCTGCAGATGAGACGGCGCGTGAGATTTCAACGATCTTGTATCATCAACATATGCTGGTAACAAATAATGAAACACCTATTCACCAGTTCTTCTGTTCAGGTGAACCTATCTTATTCAAGCAAATCACGACCAACTGGTTAAGAGAACAAATTCAAGATACGCCAATTGTATGGCAGGTGCCTAACTTTTTGTAGTTTCACCTCAATAAACAATAGAGAAAAAAGACTATTCTCGATGAGAAAGTCTTTTTTTGTTTATCGGCGCATATATTTTGTAACATTTTGACCAGATAGGAGAGTGTAGTGGATGCAAACAGGTGATAGGAACATTTATGACTTCTGTACATTCGTTTGCGAGGCAGAGGCGCTTGCTGCGCAATATCCATGGATTGAGCTCGTTACCATTGGTCATAGTGTGCTCGGAAGACCCATTCTAGCACTGCGTATCGGCGTAGGAGCGCACAAGGTGCATTATAACGCTGCCTTTCATGCGAATGAATGGATTACAACTCCGCTGCTTATGACGTTTGTAAGACAGTATGCAGAGGCTGTAGCGTGTTGTGAAGCATGGTATGGTGTTGATGCGAGATCGGTCTATGAATCAAATACGCTTTGGGTCGTGCCCATGGTTAATCCTGATGGGGTTGAGTTAGTGCTGCACGGTGCTGCTTCTTGCGAGTCTGTATTTGAACAGGTTTTTCATTGGAACGGGGGCTCATGCGATTTTAATAATTGGAAGGCGAATATTAGGGGTGTTGATCTGAATGATCAGTTTCCGGCTCATTGGGAGGTGGAGCGGGAGCGTAGAGACGTTCCAGGTCCAGGCCCCCGAGACTATACAGGTGAAGCACCGTTAACAGAACCAGAGGCATTGACGATGGCACATTTTACAATGGAGCAGCAATTCGATCTCGTTATGGCGTTACATTCGCAAGGTAGGGAAATTTATTGGAATTACCGTGATTATGAGCCAGCTCACGCTGAAGCATTGGCACAGTGTCTGGCGCAAGCGAGTGGTTATGAAGCAGTTAAGCTTACAGGCAGTGATGCTGGTTATAAGGATTGGTTTATTCAAGATTTCCGCAGACCAGGTTTTACAATTGAAGTCGGTTATGGAGTGAATCCACTGCCAATTGAACAATTTCCTCAAATATACGCCGATGTTGCACCCCTCTTGCTGCAAGGACTATTGATCCAACTAGGCACGAACCCTTTCTCGCTTCGTTCATATAATGATCATTAGAAGCGGGAGATCCTGCGTTTAAGCTAGGAGAAGAGGGATAATATGGCAGGTGCAGGTAAAGGTAGTAAAGGCGGCGGAGGTAGAAGTACGAAAAAAAAGAAAAAAGAGCTTTCTAACGGAAGAGTTCAATACACGATGCGAATCGTAGAATCCGGAACATGTGCGGTGTGTAAAACGCCTTGTACAAGGGGGTTGAACTACTTAGCCAAGATGAGTCAGCCTGATACGATGGGTAAAGGTGTTCCGTGTATTCTAACGCGTAGAGCGATAACTTAAGCTGTTTTGCATATAAGTGTATGATCGATTAAAAAAGAAGACTGCCGATCAGATGATCGACAGTTTTTGTTGTTGGTTGAAATTATTCGGTTTTGCTAAGCAAGCGTTCTTCCAAGCTTTGTTTTACTTTCATAACAGCGCGATGCTCAAGCTCGCGGTCATTATGAAATTTAACTCCGGTTAAACTTAGCGCTTCCTTCACCGTCATTTCCACGAGGATTGTGTGTTCACCTTGTGGGATTTGTACATTAGAATTCATTTCCGTCACTCCTTACTTTGTTCAAAAGTGCGAGAATTCCTTGATTAATTCCACTTCAATATAACATATCATGTAAGATTGTTCAAATATTATCCATGGATAATTATGTATGATCGGGTTCGGATGAACATGTTTCCGGCTCTGCAGGTAAATCTGGATATTCTTCTTCTGGTGAGCGAATCCATCTCTTCAAGTAGCCTTGCTCATATAAGGCTTTAAGTAAAATAATAAGGACAGGTGAGATGATTAATCCGATAAAACCAAACAAGGATAACGAGATAATCATGAAGCTAAGCATTGTAAATGCCGACACGCCTAGGGAATCCCCCGTAATTTTCGGTTCGAGCAATTGTCTTGCAATAACAACGATGAGCCAGATCACGGTTAGCCAGATCGCAAGGCTTGTACTCCCAACGATAAACAAATAGATGATCCATGGAATAAAGAGAGTGGATACTCCAAGCAGCGGAAGTACATCAAAGATCGCTGAGAGGAGGGCCATCGTAAACGCATTCTTAATGCCTAGTGCAAACAAAGTGATTAACACAATCAGGAATGTAATCGAGATTAGTTTGGCTTGCGCGGTGATGTAAGTGACAATGCCTTTGATGACATTCTCTCGTAAAAAATCAAATATTTTCTTAAATGTTGAAGGTGTCTTCTCACGAGCAACACGTTTCCACATTTCAATTTCTACCGAGAGGAAGAAAGCCAGAATGAGCCCGACCCCAAAGTTAATGCCGAATGTGAACATGAAGGAAGAGAAGGATGAAAGTGATGATGCAATGAATAGAATTGAATTTCCTAAGATATTAGCTGCGTTGTTTGTCAGTTGCTCTGCATATTCTTTTATCTTCTCTAGCACTTCAGGGTTTAAGGCGTTAAGTGAGATTTGTAATTTCTCTGCCATTTGGATTACATTCACTTGCAGGGTATGGGCATAGTGAGGGAGTTTTCCACTAAAGCTAATGATTTGACTTGTAGAAACAAACCCGACAATGGACAAAACACCGAGCAGGATAATAATAAACGATAGGGTGGAAATCGTGGTCGCAACCATTTTCTTAATGCCTCGTTTGTTCAAGAATCTAGCAAATGGCTCGATGATCATAAAAATGACAAACGACCAGAATATTGGGGCTGCAATTCGATAGGCGTAGCTAAACAGCAGCATGAATAAATACACAGTGAGCGCGATGAGTGCGATGTCGATGACGGTCTTATAATATTTTTTATAAAATGGGATCATGTGCTTCCCTCCAATTGTTGATCGGTAAGAATGATAGTACCTTTCTTCGTAACGGCAATCGTATGCTCGTACTGCGCTGATAATGAGCCATCAGCTGTTCGAGCTGTCCAACCGTCTGAATCGATGAATACATGCCGTTTGCCTGTGTTGAGCATGGGCTCAATCGTGAATACAGAACCATCCCGAATGAGGGGGCCAAGCCCTTTTGGACCATAGTGAGGGACATGAGGGGTTTCATGCATTTTTTGACCAATGCCGTGGCCTGTGAACTCACGTACGATGGAATATCCATTTGCTTCGGCATGCTTTTCGATGACATGGGAGATATCACCTACACGATTCCCAATGACGGCTTGTTCAATACCTAAATAGAGACATTCTTTTGTTACTCGTAATAAATCGGTGACTTCCTTAGACACTTCACCAACGGTATAGGACCATGCTGAATCAGCGAGCCAGCCATTTAAGTTCACGACCATATCAATTGTTACGAAGTCACCATTTTGCAAAGGTGTATCCGTCGGGAAGCCGTGACAGATGACATCATTGACAGAAGCACATGTTGCGAACGGATAGCCGCGATATCCTTTTTGTTCAGGCGTAGCGCCGTGATCTCTTATGAATTGTTCGACAAACCGATCAATTTCCATGGTGGTTACACCAGGAACGATTTTTTTGGCAAGCTCCCGATGGCAGGCTGCTAATATTTTCCCAGCCTTCTGCATGAGTTTAATTTGGGCAAGCGTCTTTACTTTGGACATGGTTGTTATCACCTCAAAGTTTTATGGAATAAAACTACCTTCATACTAATGAAAGTAGGGACAATAAGCAATATTTGGCTGCAAAAGATGGAGCAAATTTGGAAACGTGAGCGCAATTCGACAAGAGTTGTCAGTTATTTGGGAAGTTCGATTGATTTTGTCAGCCGCTTTCTTTACAATAGAAGTTGAAACTTAAGAATCAGGAGATGTATAGAATGAACTGCAAAATTACTCGTAAAGCTGCTAAAGTTCTACAGATGGAACTGGATAAAGAAGAAAACAAAGGTTTAGTCGTACGTGTTGCAGTAAGTCATCAGCACGGAGATCATGCTCACTATGAGCTTGGATTAGATACACAGACTGATAATGATATCGTTGTTTCAACTGACAAAGGTATTGATGTATTAATCGAGAAAGATGTTCCACTGCTTGATGGCGTTGTTATTGATTATTTTTACTTGCCGCAAGAAGGATTTATGATTACGAATCCGAGCAAAGGAAACCACGGGGATCACTAATGGCTAACGATATTCGGGTTTGCGACAAGTGCAAACACATGTCGATGAAATCCATTCTACCTAAGATCAAGTCAATGGCTCCTGACGCAGAAGTCAAGGTTGGATGTAAATCTTATTGTGGTCCGTGTTCGCGGTTTGCTTTCATTTTTATTAATGGTCGATACGTAACTGGTAAAACAGAAGATGAAGCGCTAGAGAAAGCGCGTAAATATGTGAAGAAATAATTCCCGCCTAGGCGGGCTTTTTTTTGTGTAAAATGCAAGATATATCTTACAAAATGTAATTTATATCTTGCATTATGGAATGTATATGTTACAATTATTCCATGAGGTGATTATACACGTGAATAATAACATCAAATTAGCTCGCATCCAAGTTGATTTAACGCAGCAGCAATTAGCCGACAAAGTAGGGGTCACACGCCAGACGATAAGTTTAATAGAAAAAGGGAATTATAACCCAACATTGAGGCTCTGCCTAGATATTTGTTATGTGGTGAATAAAACTCTAGATGAAGTTTTTTGGGAAGAAAGGGGTAGTGGTCTCGTATGAAAAAAATGAAAGATGAACGATTGATCTTACAAACTCTTAAAAATATTCGAATCGCCTATATCGTCTTGATGCTCGGTGTTTTGTTTATTCTAGTCAAACAATTTACAGTGGATGGAATAAACGTATTCGCGACACCGTTATTCTTTGTCATGGTTGTCTCGAACAGTGTATTAGCTGTTATGAATATGGGGGTATCCATTGATTATGCGTCGACAGGCAAAAAATCGTACTTGGATTCCTATCGCAATATTATATGGATATGTGCAGCAGTAGGTGTAGCATTTATGGCTCTGTATTGGTTTCTTTCTCCAGAGCGTGTTATTTGGGAGGCACTACTTTCAGGCGTCGTATTCTTTGTCTGTTTTTTAATACCTTTTTCAATTGGATATCGCATGAAAAAGAAGCGTTCACAGCATATAGATGACTAAATGTTGGATATGAAAAAGGAAAGAGAGCTTATCGCCCGCAATGAATGCGAGGGATGACTCTCTTTTTACATGGAATAAATTTATGGGGCAAGGTTCTTCTCAAGGCTTGTTAGCCAGACATTCTCACCAATTTGAATTTGTTTCGTTTCTTGAAAACCGAATCGTTTATAGAGATCTCTTGCAGGCGAATTGCTTGTCCCTGTGGAGACGGTGACTCGCTCGTATGGCAGCTCAAGTGCCAACAGGAACGTAATCAAAGATGAGGCAATGCCTTTGCGAAAATGGTCGGGATGTACGACGAGACGGTAAATGTCTAGCCCGGATTCATCTAAGACATAAGAAATGACGCCGGCAAGCTCTTCCTCTATAAAGTATCCGTAAAATTGTTCCTTGCACTGCATGAGTTCTTCTAACGTTTCCTTCAGGGGTGGAATATCGTCAAAACCGATGATCTCGGCCTCCACTTTATATGCAGGTACCTGTACGCGTAGTATTTCACTTGCTTCTTGTATGTTGGATACATTCAATTTTCTTATCATTCTGATTATTCTTCCTTTCGATTTGGAGGAGTTAATAGTAAATCTATAAGAGCACGATCCAATTCAGGATATTTGAAAATAAAACCATGTTGCTGGAGTACATAGGGGAGAACGCGCTGCCCATCTAGCAATAATGTGGATAATTCACCGAATAGTAGCTTGAACATAATAGAGGGTACAGGAAAAAGGTTAGGACGATGAAGCACCTTGGCGATATGTTTACCGAAATCATGGTTTGTTACCGGATTTGGGGCGGTCGCGTTCACTGGACCTCTAATTCGATCATCATCTATACAATGCGCAATTAATCGAACCATATCTTCAATGTGAATCCACGACAACCATTGTCGACCAGAGCCAATCTTACCACCTACAAAAAGCCGATAAGGCATTAGCATTTTAGGAAATGCCCCTCCATCCAGACCAAGGACAATACCAACACGAACTTTTACGATGCGTGTGTTCGTAATGAGGTCTGCACCTCGCTCCCATTGCTCGACAACTTGAGAAAGAAAGTCGCATACGTTAGCAGGGGAACGTTCATCAAATGTTTCGGACTCCGATACCCCGTAGATCGACATCCCTGAAGCTTGAATGACAACGCGAGGCGGAACGGTAAGTTGTGCAACGATATTTGCAAGTGCTTGAGCAGCTGCAAGTCTTGATTCGACGATTCGTTTCTTAGCGGAATCACTCCAGCGCTGGTTAATCGACTCACCTGCTAAGTTCACGATGGCATCCGTTCCTTCTAGAAGCTGGGGAGAATCTTGCAATTGTGACCAAGTGAAAGTAGGTATATCTAGTTCATTGGATTTAGTTGGTTTCCTTGAAATCCAAATAACATCATTCCCTTGTTCAAGGAGATGGTTCGACAGGTGTGTACCAATGAAGCCTGTAGCTCCAGTTATTGCAATTTTCATTTAATAACTCTCCTTTGTCAAGTTTCTCATGATATAGTGATGATAGTAAGCAAAAAGGGGAATCGAACAGGAGGATGATACATGGACTTTTTATTATTTGCAATCATTGTAATCGTAATTGTGGTATTTGCTAGACGAATGGGGCAAAGCCCTGAGTATTCACAAACCACCTCTTCGTCTCGCTCTACGAATGTTCATCGTGTTAGCCGCTTATCGCAATCTTACGCGTTCAAAGAAAGTGATATTCCGTCTAACTTGGGGTTATTACCAGGATTGGGACTGAGCGAAGCTGTTAAGCGATTGGAAGAAGCGTTACCTCCTTCTTTCGAGGAGCAGCTCCGTATACGAGTGATGGAGCTTAAGCCGAGCTGGGATCGTGCTAAGTACGAATGTACCTTTTTTGAAATTAAACGTTATTTTCTTATGTCACTCATTATGAAGAACACACCGATGTTTGCTGACGAAGTAGACGATATTTGGCATGAAATGTTGATGTTTACGAAGGAATATTCGACTTTTTGTCATACGTTCGCAGGTGATATGATCCATCATGCTCCTCATAGAGGTGGTAAGGTCCAGTTACCTGGTGAACGAGCATGGTTCGATTGGATCTATGCGCACCTATTTGAGATAACGCCTTTCTCAGCGGTGATATGGCATGACTTCTTCCGGACACCACTTGATCATGATCGGTTAGAAGCAATAGCTGAGCAGGATGCTGAGATACTTGCTGAGAAGTGGTTCAATCAAGAGGCTGCCAAGCGTTTCCCTGAGGTTCGCGCAGTTGTTACACATTTGATTAACACAGCTAAAAATGAAAGAGGACACGCAGCAGGTCATTCTCGATATGGAGATACCGAATGGTCGAATCATACTGGTGTTCAGACGGGTTTAATGGTTGCAGGGGCGATGATGTTCTATTCCCTTATGGATTCTGATCGATATTCTGAAAGTATGGGCGAGATCGTGCCAGAAGAAATGAAAGATCAAGATCAGAATGGGGATAATTCTAACTATTCTTCACCAATGGGTGATATAGATTCTAGCTCTTGTTCATCCGATGGAAGCAGTTCAGGTGATAGTGGATCAAGCTGCTCATCAGGTTCGTCATGCAGCAGTGGATCGAGTTGTTCCAGCTGTTCATCAGGCTGCAGCAGCTCCTAGATATCGAATAATACAAATTTTCAGTATCCTCTTGTAATGGAAATGGTGTATAATATCGGATACTTAAGCGAAAGGGAGCCGAGTATGCGACACATTAAGAATTATTTTACAGCATTTCATCCTATTGTGTATACGCTTGTTTTTGGTGTTGCACTGGCCCGAATCGCGACATCCATGAGTATGCCTTTCCTCGCAATTTATTTAGGTACTACAACAGGTATGTCAGCTACGATGATCGGACTTGTTATTGGAATGGGATCATTAGCATCTACAGCAGGCGGATTTATTGGCGGGAATTTATCAGACCGCTTCGGACGCCGAATCATTATGTTCAGCTCCTTATTCACATGGAGTGCAGTGTTCATGTTGTTTGCCGTTGTGCAGCACCCCCTATTATTCATGTTACTTAATATGATGAATGGACTATGCCGTTCATTCTTCGAGCCCGTGTCCCAAGCGTTGATGGCTGATCTAACAGAGCCGGAGAGACGCTACAAGGTATTTTCGATGCGTTATTTTGCCGCGAATGTTGGTGTGGCAATCGGTCCGATGATCGGTGCATATTTCGGTTTAAGCGGTGGCGCAGTTATCTTTGTAGTAACAGGGGGCATCTATTTAGCGTATGCAACCGTATTATTCCTGCTTTTAAATTATTTTGGTATCAAGGATATTGAAGGAAATAAGAAAGACTCTCGAACTACGATAGCTGCGGCGTGGAAAGTGGTAAGGCAAGATATGGCACTGCGTTATGTATTATTGGGCGGAATCGTAGTGGCAATCGGTTATTCCCAACAGACCGTAACGATCTCTCAATATTTAAAAGATCATTTCGTTGACGGTGTACAGCTTTTTGCAGTATTAATGAGTGTGAATGCAGTGACTGTAATTGCACTGCAATTGATCATGTCGCGCTTAATGGAGGGACGCTCTCCGACACTAGGTATCCATTTGGGTAATGTATTGTTTGCTCTAGGTTTTGTTGGTTTTGCCTTAGCACATTCATGGACAGGTTGGATTATCTCGATGATTATTTTTACAATGGGAGAAATTCTTAACTATCCTTCGGGTAGCTTGCTAATGGATCGGTTAGCGCCTGAACATTTGCGAGGCACGTATTTCGGTGCGCAATCGTTTAGCTCGTTGGGACATTTTATCGGACCATGGTTAGGGGGACTGATTCTTTCTTTCACTAGTGGCGGTGGATTGTTCACGATTATGGCGGCTATTGCGCTTGCTGCAAGTATATTTTACTCAGCAGCTCAGCGTCATTTTGAAGCGAAGAAAAGAGAGGATTTACAGTCATCTGACAGTGTGAACGGGAATTTTTAAAATCAAATTAAATTATTTAGATTTTTGAGAAGAGCCTTGAACTTATGTTCAGGGCTTTTTTAGATAGTGAAAGCAGTAAAGATCTACATTCGTCTTTTTGGTAATAATTCGTTTATTCAATGCTATTTTTCAGTAAAAAGTAAGCTAAACACGAATTATATAAAGAATAACCATTGACATGTTCGTGAATAGCGATTAAGATACGTATTGTAACTATTCGTATATCCTCAATAAGGTTTGAGGGTCTCTACAAGGAACCGATTAATTCCTGACTACGAATGGGGTGCCTAAGCATTCCCATTTTGGAGTCAGGAATTTTTGTTTTGCGATTTTTTTTCATAAAAATAATACATGACGTTGTCACTCGAGGAGGACCTTATGAATCAGTATGATGTGATTGTTGTCGGAGCGGGACCTGCCGGAATTTTTACTTGTTATGAAATGACATTGAAAGCACCGCACCTAAAGGTATTATTGGTGGATAAAGGGCACGACATTTACCACAGACGCTGTCCAATCCTGGAAAATAAAATTACATTGTGTCCACCAGCAACAGTGAAGAAGGAATACGCTGGCTGCTTGCCTGCTTGTTCCATTACAGCTGGTTTTGGTGGTGCTGGTGCATATAGTGATGGCAAGTTTAACATTACGACTGAGTTTGGCGGCTGGATGACGGACTATCTAGATCCATCTCAGGTAATGGATTTGATTAACTACGTTGATGAGATCAACCTTAAACATGGCGCAACCACAACAATTACGGATCCGACTACAGAGACAATTAAAGATATCGAGCACCGTGGTTTTGCTGCGGGACTCAAGCTGCTTCGTGCACAAGTGAGACATTTGGGTACGGAACAAAACATTGAAATCTTGAAATCCATTTATGAATATCTGAAAACACGGATCGACATGATCTATAAAGCAGAAGTGCAAGATATTATGACGGTAAAAGAAGATGGCGTTCATACGATTCAAGGAATTACGATGAAAAATGGTGATGAGTATCATGCGCCTCATGTGGTTGTTGCTCCTGGTCGTGATGGTTCAGCTTGGTTTACTGAAGTGTTGAAGAAGAGAAGGTTAAAAATGTACAACAACCAAGTCGATGTCGGCGTTCGTGTGGAAACATCGGATGTGGTGATGCAAGAAATTAATAAACATTTGTATGAAGGTAAATTTATTTACAATACGTCAGTTGGTACACGAGTTCGTACATTCTGTAGCAATCCGTCGGGTCACGTTGTTGTTGAGAATCACAGCGGGGTTATGGCTGCAAATGGACATTCCTATAAAGATCCAGCACTGGGCTCGAAAAATACGAATTTTGCGCTTCTTGTATCTCATAAATTTACGGAGCCATTTGATAAGCCGAATGAATATGCAAGAGAAATTTGCCAGCGTGCGAATGATCTATCCTCAGGTGGGGTAATCGTACAGAAGTATGGTGATATTCTACGTGGCAGACGTTCCACTCATAATCGTATCAAGGAAGGCTTCCTAGAGCCAACTTTGAAAGAAGCAGTTCCTGGTGATCTTGGACTTGTACTTCCTTACATTACGATGAAAAGCTTAATTGAGATGATCGAAGCACTCGATAAAGTAACACCGGGTATTGCATCGGAGCATACGTTGTTCTATGGAGTAGAAGCGAAGTTCTATTCCGCAAGACCGAAGCTCACCGAAGAGTTCGAGACGGAGATCAAGGGTTTATTCTGCGGTGGAGATGGAGCGGGGATTACGAGAGGTCTTGCACAAGCTGGAGCTGCTGGTGTATGGGTTGCAAGGGGTATTATCAATAGACAAAGCAAGTGAGCTTCTGAAATCTAGTTCTAGTTTTGTCATAAAAAGAAGATCGACAGGGTATCTGAAAGGACATCAGATACTCGTCGATCTTCTTTTTAACTTACAAGGATTAGTGCAAAAGACGATTTAATTGGAGAATTACGACTGCTGCTTCAGCACGAGTCATTTCAGCATCAGCCATAAATAGATTATTTTCTCTTCCTCGTAGAACGTTGCGAGTGACGCTCACAGCTACGAATGGCTTCGCCCAGCTTGGGATGTCATAATCATCTGCGAAAGAAGTGAGAACGGTATAATCAATGCCCCATTTCATCGCTTTGGCAATGATGACGGCCATTTCCCCACGGTTAACGTTTTGATTCGGATATAGATTTCCATCCGTGGAGCCTTTTAAAATTCCATTATTTAGTGCGAAGTTTACGGATGATTTTGCCCAGCTTGGGACATCATCACGATCTTTCATTTTGATAGCTGTCGATTCATTGCTTGGAGCACGTAAGACTCTTCCTAACATCGTAATGAATTCAGCACGAGTGACGAACTCATTAGGGCTATATTGGTAAGTTGAAATGCCTTTGACTAGATTTGCTGCTGCTGCATCACAAATGGTTCTCTCTGCCCAGTGACCGCCGATATCACCAAATTGACAAGAACTTGAGCCTGAGCCAGTACCCGTGCCTGTTCCTTGATATACCGTATGAGTGGCAGCACTTGAAGTTGAGCTGCTGTAGTCGTTGTTACCTGAATATACGGCTGTAATCGAATGACTGCCTGTGCTAAGGCCGCCAGTAGAGAAGGTAGCTTTGCCAGACGAATCTACATTGCTAGTGCCTAGTGTTGTTGAGCCATCTTTAAATGTGACGGAGCCTGATGAAATCAAGCCACCCGAACGGTTTACAGTAGCCGTAAATGTGACCCATTGGCCGGAATTGGATGATGGCATGGACTGTGTAAGAGATGTATAAGTGCTTTGATAATTCCCCACCATTTGAGAGATGCTGCTTGATGTACTTGTACTGTAATAACTATTGCCATTGTACACAGCAGTGATCGAGTGATTCCCATTACTTAGACTGCTTGTTGAGAAGGTTGCGCGACCACTCGAATCAAGATTCGTAGTACCTAGACTGGAAGAACCATCTTTAAATGTAACACTTCCAGTAGGTGTTCCATTTCCATATCCACTTACGGTAGCCGTGAATGTAATCCATTGACCAGGACTGGAATTTGGAGCGGAACTGGATACGGAAACCCAAGAGTCTCGATTCGTACCAATGACTTGTGTAAGTTCATTAGACGTACTGGAATCATAGTATCCGTTACCTTGATATACGGCTTTAATATAGTGCGTGCCATAACTTAAACTGTTCGTTGAGAACGTAGCGCGTCCATTGTAGTCAATATCACCTGTTCCAATTGTAGTGCTTCCTTCTTTGAATGTGACACGGCCAGTCGGTGTTCCGCTGCCGTATCCACTTACGGTAGCCGTGAAAGTGACCCACTCATTATAGGATGCAGATGAATTCGAACTAGATATGGATACCCAGCTGTTGGAGTTGCTGCCCCCGACATTCTGCGTCACCGTGTTTGAAGTGTTAGTCCGATAATAACTGTTGCCATTATAAACGGCTGTAATGTAATGATAACCACTGCTTAGATTTCTGGTTGAAAGGGTTGCACGTCCGTAGGAGTCGAGATTGCTTGTTCCTAGCGATGTGGAGCCGTCCTTGAAAGTCACCGTTCCAGTAGGCGTCCCACCACCTGTGCCGCTTACAGTTGCTGTGAAGGTCACATATTGATCGACACTTGTGCTTGTATTCGAACTGGAAAGTGAAGTGGAGCTATTATTGGTTGAACTGACGACCAGGGTGACGACATTGGATGTAGCTATTCCATTAGGCGTTCCGTCTGAGTATGTAGCTGTTATCAAATGTGTACCGATTTCAAGCATGCTTGTGGTAAACGTTGGATTACCACTTGAATCTACGCTGCTTGAACCGCCTTCAAGTGCTTTCGTGCCATCTCGGAATGTGACACTACCTGGCTTACTGCCGGCTCCGGTTACTTTAGCTGTAAAAGTCACTGACTGACCGTAGATTGTACTTGGATTGGAACTCGTTAGCTGAACTGAATTATTTGCTGATACAATCGTTTGAGTGATTGGACTTGAAGTGCTCTTATTGAAGCTAGAATCCCCATTATACTCAGCCGTTATTGTATGTCCATCAGATGAAAGACTACTCGTCTGAATCGATGCATTACCCTTATTGGTAAGCGTTGCAGTGCCTATTGTAGTATTACCATCTTTAAACGTTACCGTACCCGTAGGTATTTCTCCACCAACATCCTGATTCTTGACTTGAGCTGTGAAGGTGACCCATTGACCTAATGGTGCATATGGCAAGTTGCTTGTAACTGTAGTGGTTGTACTTGATTTAATGAGGATTTTTAAACCTTCAATGCTTCCGCTTCCTTTATAATTATTATCACCACTATAAGTAACGTTAAATGTATATTTTCCTGGCGAAAGTGAGCCTAATTGAAAAGTAACTTCTTGATTGTTAGAATCAACCTTTTTATTATCGTCGCTTTCTATACCATTAATCAATAATTTTACGGTTCCTGTTAGTACACCATTATCACCTTTTGCACCGCTAACTTTAGCTGTGAGTGTTATAGGTTGATTCTCGAGGGAGGATAGCGTGAGCGAAATTTGACTAACTTTTTTATCTGGAGCTGTTGCATCATCCGCAGCAAGCGCACTCCCACTCACACTAAATAAACTCGTAAACACAAGTAAAACCGAAGTAAGAATAATAAATGCATATTTAAATGGTTTCATTAAATAAGTCCTTTCTTCAATAAATTAATTCCTGCTGTGATCTGTGAAGCGGAAGTTTATATTCGGAACTTTCCCTCCTTTCATGAATGAAGCCAATAATTACCTATATTGTACCATAGACGCTGGGTTATATCTCCAATAAAATCCTTATTCTTTTCCTTTGAAAAGTAGACAAAAAACCCGAGGAATGGCATCCTCGGGTTATCTTATAAACAAGTTATTTTTTACGTGGTGGTAAAGGCCCTAAATACTGATATAACTGGCATTCGATTCTACCGTTGAACAGCTTGCGCTTCTTATCCGCACGGCGATCAACGATCGTCTCAAATCGAGGTGTAGGACTGATCACGAATGAACTCCACGTCGGCATCTGTTTCATCAACTGGCCGAGCTGCGTCTGCGCTCGTTCTGCTTCCCCATGATCACCTAGCCGCTCGCCATACGGCGGGTTGGTGATCAAGCAACCGTAGTCGCCACGCGGCCGAGCCTTGGCGACAGACTCCACGCGAAATTGTAACTCTTTCGCGAGACCCGCCGCCTTAGCGGCGGCAAGTGCCACATCGATCGCCTCAGGATCGATGTCAGATGCGACGATGTTCAGAGGCACATCGTCACGAAGCGCGTCATAAGCTTCGTCACGCGCTTCGTCCCACATGGACGGAGGTGTAATCTCGTCCCATTCTTCCGCTGAGAAGCCTCGACGCAAACCTGGCGCGATATTCCAAGCGATCATCGCTGCCTCAATGGCAATCGTGCCGCTTCCGCAGAACGGATCATACAGCGGACGATCCGCACGCCAGCGGGATAGCAGTACCATTGCTGCCGCCATTGTCTCTTTAATCGGAGCTTCCGTTACAAGTTTCCGGTAACCGCGCTTATGTAAGCTTGGTCCTGTTGTATCGATCGTTAGTGTTGCAATGTCGTTAAGCAGCGCAACTTCAATGACGAAGCGGGGTCCCGTTTCATCGAACCATTCGTTGCCGTAGCTTAATTTTAATTTTTCAACAATCGCTTTCTTAGCAATACCTTGGCAAGCAGGTACAGAAGAAAGCTGTGATTTATGGGAACGCCCTTGTACAGGGAACTCTGCATCTTCTGGGATCCATGATGGCCAATCCAGAGCCTTTGTTCCTTCAAAAAGTTCATCGAACGTCGTTGCTGGGAATGATCCCATCTTGACCAAAATACGATCTGCCGTACGCAGCCAAAGGTTTGCACGACAAATGGCCATTTCATCGCCAATGAATGTCACGCGACCATTCTCAACCGTAACGTCCGTATAGCCGAGATCTCGAACCTCTCTTGCGACAAGTGCCTCCAATCCCATTGCTGTGGTTGCAATTAATTCTAGCTGTGCCATTTTCTAAATCGTTCCTTCCTTATATGAACTAAATTTATTTTATCGATTGTTTGGTGGGAATGCGTATGAGTTGTGCGAAAAGCATAAAAACCATACAATTAACAAGTATAGGGGAAAGTACGATTTGTTACAAACTCCCCACGTATTTAAAGGAGGATTATTTACATGTCTGAGCAAAATGAACAACCCATATATACCCCTGAAGCTTATTTGGACCAACTTTATGCACCTGATCAGGATCTGCAAGTCATTCAGGCTAATATTGAAGCGAATAAGATGCCATCCATTTCAGTTGCCCCTGCCTATGGCAGATTACTGACGATGTTCATTAAAATGATCAAAGCGAAGGACGTGCTCGAAATTGGAGCTCTTGGTGGGTACAGTGGTGTGTGCCTTTGCCGCGGTTTGCCTCAAGACGGACGTTTGGTTTCACTTGAAATTCGTCCTGAATTTGCAGAACTTGCAAAAGGTCACCTAGAATCTCTTGGGTTTGGTAAATATGTGGAATACCGGATTGGGGAAGCGCTTGATAGCTTATCTCAACTAAAAGAAGAGGGTAGGACGTTTGATTTCTTCTTTATCGATGCAGACAAAGTGAATTATCCCAATTATTTGGAACGTGCAATCGAGCTTGCCAATCCTGGAGCCATTATTGTGGGAGATAATATTCTCATGCACGGTAGAACAAAAGACCCTACGATTACAAAAAAATCGGTTGAGGCCATGCGTGCCTTCAACCGACAAATTGCAACAGATCCACGTTTGGAGAGCACCACGCTGCCTGCTTTTGACGGGCTTGCTATTGCGCGTGTACTCTAACTCTGTGGAATAAAGATTTCCATACCCAACCGGCATTGATGAGGAGCAGTACGGACGTCATTATGAATATACCTTGAATATTTATAAAACCGGATAACGCTCCTCCGACTACGGGTCCGATCATATTACCTAGCGCAAGTGCACTTGTATTGAAAGAGTAGGATCTACTTTCCATGCCTGTTGGCGTATGTTTACGAATTAAGGCATTCACTGTTGGTAGTAATCCGCCAATAAAAATACCAAGGAAGAAGCGAGCTGTGAATAGCTGCCATACATTATGAACGAGTGCCTGTGGGATGAACATCAATCCAGCACCAATTAGGCAGAAAAATAAGATTTTCTCAGATCCAATTCGATCTGATAGCTTGCCGAGTATAGGTGCAGAGAACATGTTGGAGAAGCCCGTAATGGAGGAGACAAGTCCTGCATAGAAGGCGAGATTCTCTCCTTGACCGTGCAGTTCCCCTACGAATAGTGCCATTAGAGGTTGAGAGCTTAGCATCGCGAATTGAATAATGAAGGTTACGGTATAAAGAGCAGGAAGCTGCTGAATATGCTGCAGCTGCGACCAACCTTCTTTGATCGATATTTTCGGTTTTGCTGCTGCTTCTTTAGCATTAAACGATTCTTTGACAAAAAACCAAGTTAATATCGTTGCGATTGTTAAGCAAATTCCCGTGATGTAAAAAATCATACGGAAACTGCCGAGCCAATCTGCTAGGATTCCACCTATAAATGGTCCTAGGATAGAACCAGCAACAGCTCCAGATTGCAAGAATCCCATCGCAACACCGATTCGTTCACGGGGTGTATTGGCTGACATGAGGGAAACTGCTGCCGGTGCATAACCCGAAATGACCCCATTGGCCATACGCAGGGCTAATAACATCCAAGCGGATTGTGCAAATCCCATCAAAGTCATAACGATTGCCATTCCAAGGCCAGATCGAATGAGCATGACTTTACGTCCATATCGATCAGCAAGCCCTCCCCAAATGGGTTGGAAAATGAATGATGTGACAAAGTTGCCTGCAAAAATAATGCCAGACCAGATCGCGACTTGATGCATGTCCGTCATACCTAGATCTTTTTGCAAGAAAAGGGGTAAAAAAGGCATAATCATTGTCATTCCGCTCATTACCATAAATTGTCCGAACCATAGCACGATTAGATTTACTTTCCAACGTACCATACGTTACCGCCTCTTTTCCTGCTGTGTGCAATAAATGATAGTTAACAAAAAATGAACTTTTAGATTATACCATAATTTTTTAGTTCTAAACTGTTTTGCAACAAGAATTGTAAACATAAATGAGATTTATTATAATTTTCACTATATTTTAAATAACATTTAACGGGGAAAAGGATGGATCATCATGAAAAAGAACATTTGTAACGTATTTTGTGTAGGAAGAAATTATGTCATGCATGCAGCAGAAATGGGGAATCCTGTACCAGATGAGCCCCTTATTTTTTCCAAACCGACACATGCAGTGACCTATATGAATGGGGAATCTGTTCAATTGCCGGGAACGCTTGGGGAAATTCATTACGAAGGCGAACTTGTCTTACATATTAGCAAAGACTATGAAATAGGAATGAAAGTGGATGACATCGTTGATGGATTTACACTTGGTATTGACTTTACCTTACGCGATGTTCAAAGTGAATTGAAGAAAAAAGGTCAACCGTGGCTGAAAGCCAAAGGTTTCCGTTCCTCCGCATTGCTTGCGCCATTTCGTGAATTTCCTGGTATGGAGCAGATCGGTTTAACTTCCTTTTCTTTAGTTCAAAATGGAGTAGTCAAGCAAGAAGGCGCTGTAAATGAGATGATCTTTGACTTGCAAACCATCATTGATTATTTAGGCCAATATTATGGTTTAGCAGCAGGTGATATTATATACACAGGCACGCCGGCAGGTGTAGGACCTGTTCAAAACGAAGATATACTTGCACTGAATTGGGGATCTGAGGAGCTGGGTCGTTCAACGATTGTTATGAAATAAATAGAATAAAAGGGGTGTTAGTGATTTGAGATCTCGTAGGAAGAACAAGCCAGCCAAAGGATGGATTCTAGCGGTTGTTTTACTTTTAATGGTCGGTGCAGGCGCTTTTGTATGGACGCAAGTTGATGATCGAACCAAGTCGGTTGAACCGCTTGATATTGCAACACCATCACCCATTGTCGTAACGAATACACCCACACCATCAGTTGGTCCTGCGAGCACACCGAAGCCAACACCTTCTTCAAGCCCTTCTCCAAGTACTGCTAAGCAAGATGCGATTCGCATTGTGTATGCAGGTGATGCGCTGATGGATTGGTCCGTGAAGGAAGCGATTAAGAAGAATGGACCTGATTTCCCTTTTGAATTTGTAAAAAAGGAAGTTTCAGCTGCAGACTATGCTTTTGTAAATTTAGAGACATCGGTTACCAATCAGACTGAGAAAGACACAAACCAGATTTACAATTTCAAATCAGACCCGATTTCCCTGCAAGGGTTAAAAAATGCGGGCTTTGACATGGTGTCGATAGCGAATAATCACGTGCTTGATTTTAAAGAAAAAGGTTTTCTGGATACCTTAAAGCATCTAGATGATGCCGGTCTCAAATACGTCGGTGGCGGGCGAAATGCCAAGGAAGCTTATTCCGCCAAAACGGTCGAAATTAAAGGACAAAAGATTAAATTCTTGGCATTCTCTAGATTTATTCCACAGACGTATTGGTTTGCGGGAAATAATCATCCGGGCATCGCTGAAGCCTACAATGAGAAAAGTGTGCTGCCAGTCATTGAACGTGAACGTGAAGGTGCTGATTACCTAATCGTCTATCTGCACTGGGGGGTTGAGAAAAACAATAAACCTGAAGAATGGCAGCGTACGTATGCTCGCAAAATCATGGATGCAGGAGCCGATGCGATTGTTGGCAGTCATGTGCATGTGCTGCAGGGATTTGAATTTTATAAAGGCAAACCTATCGCTTACTCGATTGGTAATTTTTTATTCCCAGATTATGTGAAAGGTGTGAATGCAGACACGGGTCTTCTTTATCTTACTTTGCAAAATGGCAAGATAGCGATGGAATTCCGTCCTTATTTCATACAAGCGAATCAGATCATCAAGCGTGATGAAAATTACGAGCGTAAGCAGCTTGATTATTTGGAATCCATCTCCTATGGTGTGAAGGTGGATGGCTATAAAGTGATAGAAAAACAGGTGAAGCCGAAATAGAGGTGTTAGGAAAATGATACTCTCGTGGTGTCTAGGTCTTGCAGGCAGTGTGCTTATTGCAGGAGCGGCTTATATGAAACGTTCGCTAACAATAAGTGGTGCTCTAGCTGCAATCGTGCTGGGCACCTGTTTGTTTGCATGGGGATCAATGGCTTGGTACGGCACATTGATTGCCTTTTTTATATCGTCAAGTTTATTATCCAAATGGAAACATCGACGTAAAGAAGAAGCAGAGAGTGGTTATGAGAAATCAGGGAACAGGGACGCAGGTCAAGTTACTGCGAACGGTGGGCTTGGTCTAGGGTTATGTATGATGCATGTGCTGTTCCCGAATCCACTATGGTGGTTTGCCTACGTAGGTGTGATGGCTGCTGTAACAGCAGACACATGGGCAACCGAAATCGGAGGGATGAGCCGGAGACAGCCAAGGTCTATTATGACTTGGAAAGTTGTACCTGCGGGTACATCAGGTGGTATCACCTTACTCGGACTTACAGCTTCTGCTCTTGGTGGTTTGTTTATTGGACTTATTGCTGGCGTTTTCGCATTTAATCATCCGGACATGCACCAAATGGAAATATCTATCGGTGGGCTAGCTGTTATGGGTACAATCGCAGGGTTGTTGGGTTCGCTTGCAGACTCTACGCTTGGCGCCTTGCTCCAAGTGATGTACAAATGTAGGGTTTGCGGTAAAGAAGTAGAGAGAACAAGTCATTGCGGACAACCCACATTCCCTGTTCGGGGTATAAAGTGGATGAATAACGATTGGGTAAATGTTCTCGCTTCTGTAATCGGTGGTCTATTTACTGTTGCTATTGTGATGGTCTGTCAATTCATCTGATAATGAAAGAGCCTGCAGTCCTCATTTAAGAGAGCTGCAGGCTTTTTGCTACCCAATAAACGCCATTACTTCGTTAACTCTTCCATTTGATCCACCAAGGATTTGAATACGCTCATCGCTTGTTTGATCGGCTCAGGTGTGGACATGTCTACACCCGCGCGCTTTAGGATTTCAATGGAGTAGTCGCTGCCACCGCTCTTCAAGAAGCCGAGGTAGCGATCAACAGCAGGTTGACCTTCTTCGAGAATTTGCTTCGAGAAGCTTGTTGCTGCAGAGAAGCCAGTTGCATATTTGTACACGTAGAATGAATTGTAGAAGTGAGGAATACGTGCCCACTCCATCTCGATATCTTTATCTACAACCATACCTTTACCATAGTACAGAACGTTGAGATCATAATAAATTTTACTGAACTCTTGAGGCGTCAAGGATTCACCTTGCTCTGCTTTTTCATGCGTAATCTTCTCGAACTCGGCAAACATCGTTTGACGGAATACTGTAGTACGGAATTGATCCGCATAATACGTCAGCAGATATAGCTTTTCTTTTGGATCTGTTGTCTTCTTAAGCAAGTAATCCATGAGAAGCGCTTCATTGAGGGTAGATGCTACTTCGGCAAGGAAAATCGTATACTGTGCTTCATGATAATCATTATTTGCATCTGATAAGTAAGAGTGGATGGCGTGGCCCATCTCATGAGCTAATGTAAACATCGAATTTAGATTTTCTTTGTGGTTCAACAACACATAAGGGTGTGTACCGTATGATCCCCAGCTATAGGCGCCGTTACGCTTATTCTGATTTTCATAAATATCGATCCAGCGGTTATCGAAACCATCTTGTAAAATCTCTTGATATTTTTCGCCAAGCGGTTTAAGGCTTTCCTTAACCGTTTTCTTTGCGTCTTCGTATGTAATGTGCATATCGAATTGCTCAACAAGTGGAGTGAACAAATCATACATATGCAGCTCATCTACTTTAAGCAGCTTTTTACGAAGGCCTAAATATTTTTGCAAAATCGGTAATGATTCGTGAATGGTATCAATTAGGTTCGTGTACACTTCCGGTTTGATATTATCGCCAAATAGTGTGGCCTCAAGTGCAGAAGGATACTTACGAGCTTTGGAATAGAAAATATTTTTTGATATATTCGCGCTAAGTGTAGCACCGATTGTATTTTTTTGTTTGGCATATGTACTGTATACAGCATGGAAAGCATCTGCACGAACTTGCGCATTACGGCTTTCTAAGAATTGAATATAAGACCCATGAGTCAATTCAACTTCTTCGCCTTTTTCATTCTTAATTTTCGGAAATTTCATATCCGCATTATTCAACATGCTATAGATCGTGCTTGGCGCACCTGACATGTTACGTGCCATTGCAAGTAAGGATTCCTCGGCTTTGGATAACACGTGTGGTTTTTGACGAATAAGCTCTTGTAAGATTCTCTTAAATTTTTGAAGAGTTGGATCTTTGACAAGTTCCTGAAGCTTTTCATCAGATAACGATAAGATTTCAGGGGAAATGAAGGAAAGTGCTTCACCAACATCAACACTTAGTTTGGATGATTTATCCATCAAAGCTTGGAATGTAGGTTCTGCCGTATCTTCATGATGCTTCATGTTGGCATAAACGACTAGGCGCTCCGTATGTAAGGATAATTCATTGTCCAATTCAAAAGCCTGATTAATCGAGGCTGCATTGTTCAACGTTCCTTGAAGTGCTGGTACGTTAGCTAGTTTTGTTTTGACTTCACTGTACTCTTGATCCCATGCTTTCTGATCTGGGAAAATATCTTCCAGCTTCCACTGTTGTTCGACTGGCACATCTTTACGAGTAGGTATTTTGGACATGTGTGACCTCCAATTGGAATAAGTTGGTTTTGAGTTATTATTCTGCATCGTTGCTGTCGTACTTGCGATTAAGCTCATAGACAGTACGAACGATAGTAAACGCATGACAGTCACACCTCCGATAGAAATGATTAATCATTCCCACTTAGTATGACCGCCTTGTAGTTACATTATAACGAATTAGCTTCCCATTGAGAACGCACTATACACAATTAATCCGAATGAGAAGAGTATGAAAATGAGTGCGAATATCGCGAGCATTTTTTTCATGCGTGGAGGGATCGTGTCTTTTTTCGTAATCAGAATGATAGCTAGTACAAAAGATAAGATGATAAAAATAATGATGTTCTCGGTTTGATTCATCGAAACATGTTCTCCTCTATAAGAGCAACTATTTTATCCTGCGCTGTGCGATAAGGCATCATCGGACTGCTTGTCATTCTTAGAAAGTTGCAGTTTGCCGTTATCACCGATTTTTACAACATAAGCATCTTCTAAGTTAATGTTCGCTTCGTGGATTAAATCAGCTGGCAGAGATAAGTCGCCGTTTTCATTCATTTTAACAGTATATCCGGACATTTGCTTGATTTTTCCTGCACAAATCACGGCAATAATAATTAGAGCGATGAATGTATACTTGGCGAGTGGACTATTTTCGAAAAAGGGTTTCATAAAACCTTCATCAACAATCATTTTGGCTGCGGTATAAGCAAGAATTGCAGAACCAAAATAAATAATAACTGGAAAACGCTCGATTAAGCGAATGAATAATGTGCTGCCCCATACAATAATTGGCACAGATATGAGAAGTCCGATAATGACGAGCCAAATGTTACCGTGTGCAGCACCCGCAACTGCAATGATATTGTCTAAACCCATTACTGCATCCGCTATTATGATCGTTTGAATGGCAGCGAATACAGAGGTCTTTGCTTCGATTTGATGCCCGCCCTTATCCGTTAACAATTTATAAGAGATCCATAAGAGCATAAGTCCGCCGATAAATAGTAGACCCGGAATAGCAAGTAACCAAGTCACAATCAGTGTTCCTATAATTCGAATGACAATGGCACCTGCGGTACCTAGTAAAATAACTTTCTTCTGTGTTTCTTTCGGTACATTACGTGCTGCAAGTCCGATGACAATCGCATTATCTCCGGCAAGTACAAGGTCAATCCCAACAATGACCAATAATGCTGTGATGATTTCTAATGAGAACCATTCCACTTTTCAATCACTCCTTATTCTAGTGTTTGCTTCTTTCAGGTGAACCATCCGCACAAAAAAAATGAAGCCTTTACCATGACGGTAAAGGCTTCACGAAACCAGAAAAAGACCTTTACCAGAAAATGCTTGGCAAAGGTCTTGCTAACAACTTACGTTGCCAATATAACCGGAGCAACATGTGCTCGAACTGACGATTATATCGTATCTAGCTACTCCCCTTTGGAGTGTGCTATTCACTTGTATCGATATTATAACGAGTGGACGAACCTAATGTCAAATATTTTATACTTCACGGATATTTGCTAGAATCGTTTGACGTTCTTCTTCAGTTCCTGTAAAGTGCTCAGATGCAAAGCGTTCATCTGCCCAATGTCTAAGTGCTTGACGGCTTAAGAACGTTTGGCAATCCTCGCCCCACTGATCCGATATTTCACGAACGACAAATCGAGTACCATTGACCTCGACTGTCAGCATGTTCCAATTATCTGTTTTGTAAATTTGATGTTTTTTAATCATATGCGTAAACTCCGTTTCATAGCGTTTTGCCCCATCATACCGTAGCCCCACATCTATTGCAAGAAGGTGGAGGATAACCCTGTTATTTATTCAATAAATGTAAATTTATGGGCTTGATTTTCATTGATTTCAGAATTTTTTGATGATATAATTTTCGTATCCGTCCTTGAGACGTAAGTTTAGGAGGTTGTTCATTTGAAAGGGAAAGTGAAATGGTTTAACGCAGAGAAAGGTTACGGTTTCATTCAAGTTGATGGTGGGGATGACGTATTCGTCCATTTTTCTGCGATTCAGGCTGAAGGCTTTAAATCATTAGATGAAGGCCAAGAAGTTGAGTTTGAAATTACGCAAGGCAATCGTGGTCCACAAGCCGCAAACGTAGTCAAATTATAATACGCGACGGATGGTTAGCTGTAAACAGCACTCATTCTCAATTCATAGACAGTATTCCGGCTTGCTGGAGGCTGTCTTTTTTTGGTTGTATGAATTTCTACTAAAAAACTCAGATTATATTCTTATGATAACAGTCGTACCAATATCAACAAGGGATGAGAGCACCAGAACATCTTCGTTATACATACGAATACAACCATGAGAAACCATATGTCCGATAGAGGAGGGATTATTCGTTCCATGGATGCCATAGTGAGGTCGGGATAATCCCATCCAGAGAACGCCAAATGGACCTCCAGGATTGCTAGATTTATTGACAATGGTATATTCTCCAGTAGGTGTTTGTGTTAGCATCGCACCTACTGCAATTGGAAAACCACGAGTGACTTTATGATCTTGAAGTAAGTACAGCATACGATCTGACAAGTCTACGATAATGTAAGGATTGGTCAAATGGAGTTCTCCCTTCAAACACATAATAGAATAGTGTATGCGTGCTATATTCAGAATGTCTCTCGTGCACACAAACCCACCTCTTAAAAATGAGGTGGGTTTGTCCTATCTCTTGTATCGCTGGTATTACACGATTTCGAGGATTTCATCAATTTCTTTACGAGCAAGTCTACCTGGATGTTCCGATGGATGTCCAAGGGAGATGACCATGTTAATTTGGTACTCATCAGGAATCGTTAGTAATTCTCTGATCTGATCTTGTGCAAGTAGGACAGGTCCAGTCATTGGACAAGTTGCCAGTCCTTTGGCGTGAGCTGCCAGCATCAGGTTTTGTGCGGCAAGACAGGAACTTTTGATTCCTTCTTCTTCCCATACATGAGGCTCGACTAGCGCAATCGGATCAAAAATTTTATCACGGAATTTGGATTGATATGGTGTTGCTAAGCAAACGATGAGCGCTGGCGCGTCGGAGAATGCTGTCGCATAAGGCCCAAAAGATTTTACGAGTAGTTTAGCTTCGCGTTGCAATCCTTTTGCTTCTGCTTCCGCGGCCTTAGCATGAAGCTGACTCCAAGTCATTGCTTCGATTTCTTTAATTTTTTCCGGATTAATGACCGCAATAAACTTCCATGTTTGTGAGTTGGTATCACTTGGCGCATAGCGAGCGCAGTCAATAATTTCACGAATGTCCTCAACGGATACAGGCTTGTCTGTATATTTACGTACAGAGCGACGATCCAGGACGATTTGTTTGAATGAAGGATAATCCATGTCAGCGTTCCTGCTTTCATTAAATTCAAAATAATAGGCATAATTAGGACTTGGTACTAAAACCATTTACATATTATACGCTAATTTGCTGACTTTGAATACTGTTCGTTATTTCGATTTTGAATGATGTTCGTGATAGCAAATCCGATAGCCGCGATAAATCCACAGATAGCTGCGAGACGGAAAAGCATAGATCCACCCCAGCTATCATAGATCCAGCCGCCAACTACTCCGCTAATAAGGCCGGCCGCTGAAACCCAGACTGCAGAGAATATAGCCTGTCCAGTAGCGCGGTATTCAATGGGAATTATGGTTTGCATATAACGTAGGGAAGTTACAAGGAAAATACCGAACGTCACAGCGTGCATCAGTTGTGTTGCGACAAGACCATAAGGATCTGTTGTGAATCCTACAATTGTGAGTCTTATCCCATACATGATTCCTGCTACAGTGAGCAGAGCAAGTTCTTTATATTTATGTCCATGTTTACTTAGATAATAAAAGGCACCGATCTCACTCGCAGCAGAAAGCATCCATGCATAACCGATCAAGGTGTTTGAAGCACCATGCTCACGTAAAAATACGGCAAGGAATGCATCGTTTGTACGATGAGCAATCGACATAATAAACACGAGTACTAGGAATACGACCATTTTAGAATTAAACAAGATTCGGAACATACCTTTGAATTGTAACTTTTTCGTAGAACCGGGCGTATCTTGAATCGGTAGGACAAAAACGAAAGTGATGATGATAACGATGAGACTTAAGTAAATGGTAATGTTAGCACCGTAATAGTTCGTTAATTGACCGAATATAACAGAGGCAAAAGAAAAACCAAGTGATCCCCAGATACGCAGAGAGGCATAGTTTTTGCCAAATGAGCTAGCCGACAGCATCAAATTCGTATCATTTAATGGGACCATAGGCTGCTGAAAAAAGAAAAACACACCCATCAACGCGATCACGATTGCGAAATCATCGAATTGCAATAAGATGGAGGTGATGATGAATTGCCCTAAGAGTAAGATGATAAATATTTTTTTGATTGTCTGCATTTTATCACTGACAATTCCCCAACCAATGGTTGAGAACATTCCAATTAACGGACCGAGAGAGCTGAATACTCCGATTTGAGTTTTGCTCCATCCTTTTGAATCGAAATAAAGGGGAAAGAATGTATTCACAAGTGCTTGAGAGAAAAAGACTATAAATGTGAACAGAATGAGATACATTAATTTATTGTTGCGCACCAAAGATAATCACCAAGTTTCATAAGAAGTTAACAGACACTATAAAGTAGCCATGATCATGAGTTCCATCATATAATAGAATAAGAAGATATTCTAGAACTTTTATAGGAGAAGGAGCCATACAAAATGAGCTATAGTTTCATTTTCGATGAACGCCTAGGCATTGAGACGCCGTATCTTGATCAAGAATGGGAAGAATATTCTTCTGATGAGCGGTGCGCTATTTTACTGCGCTGGGAAGAGATTCGTGGTACAATACCTGAACGCATTAAGCAAATAGAGCTAGTAATTATCGCTAAACAGCATCAATTGGATCAAGAAGATAACTTCCAAGTTTCTTGTGAATTGAATTCAGCAATTGCTGAACGAGCGAGCACGATCAATGATCTTCATTTATGGTTTCGTGTTAATCAAGAATTAGAAGTTCGTATGCATGGCTGATAAAAAACGGATGTTATGACAAATAATGTGTAATAATGAGAATTGAAGTATACAGATTAAGTTGATCGAAATGTGGTGGACATGCTTGAGAGAATATTCATCTAATAACAACAAGGTCCCCAAAGGACCGATCGGGCTCATGAGTCGTGTGTATAGATATGTGCTTCCTGAAGTGAAGGCGTCCCTTTCACAGTGGCGAGAGAAAGCAGAGCGTATCCCGGATCCCGAACTGAGGAAACAAGCAATCGATAGCATTACGCACAAAGAATTTCACTGTCAGGGTGGGGCTGTCTATGCGGCGGCTAACTTATCTATGCGTCATGTTCTCATTCCATTAATAGTTGCCTTTCAAACGATTAGCGATTATTTGGACAACTTATGTGATCGAAGTACATCCCTAGATCCAGAAGATTTCCGATTATTACATCAATCTATGCTTGATGCTGTTAATCCTGATGCGTCTATGCAAGATTATTACGCGCTGCGCACGGAGCAGAATGATGGAGGCTATTTGCATGAACTTGTGCGAGAATGCCGCCGTTGTATCATGATGCTCCCATCCTATATACTGGTAGCTTCTTCGGTTACAAGCTTTGTAAGCTTATATTCAGATCTACAAGTGTATAAGCATATTCATCGTGATCTTCGCGAGGATTCATTAGTGAACTGGTGGGAATTACATCGTGAGGAATATCCGGATTTACATTGGAACGAGTTCGCTGCGGCGACAGGATCGACGCTTGGCATGTTCATGTTGTTTTTAGCGGCATCGGATCCTAAGTTGCAAGCTCCTGAAGTTGAGCGAATCACGCAAGCTTATTTCCCATCGGTTAATGGACTTCATATTTTGCTTGATTATTTAATCGATCAAGAAGAAGATCAAATAGGTGGGGATTTGAATTTTTGTACGTATTATGACAATATGGATACGACAACCTTGCGAATTGCTTATATGGTTGAACAGGCGCGGGGACAAATCAAGCATTTGGAACATCCGGTCTTTCATCGTATGATCATTGAGGGGCTTTTAGCTTTATATTTATCTGATCCTAAAGTAAGGACACAGCCTGAAGTAAAAGCTGTATCACGAAAATTAATGGTTAAAAGCCCAATGACGAGATTGTTCTTTTTTCTAAATTCATTAGTGATTCGCTTCACTAGCCAGAAGAGTACATCATAACGCATGCAGCAATATGGAGGAGGATCTTTCTATGACAACAATCAAATCAATTGCAGTACTAACAAGTGGTGGAGATTCACAAGGAATGAATGCAGCTGTTCGTGCAGTTGTGCGCAGTGCATTATTTTTTGGTCTAAAAGTATATGGTGTGCAGCGTGGTTACCAAGGTCTACTTAATGATGACATTCGTGAAATGGATTTACGCAGTGTAGGAGATATCATTCAGCGTGGGGGTACAATCTTGCAATCTGCGCGTTGTAGTGAATTCCGCACGGAAGAAGGTCAAAGACAAGGTGCTGAGAACTTGCGGAGACGTGGTATCGACGGTCTTGTTGTAATCGGTGGAGATGGTTCTTACCAAGGCGCGAATAAGCTATCCAAGCTTGGTATTCGTACAATGGGCTTGCCAGGTACAATTGATAATGACATTCCATTCACAGATGTAACCATTGGTTTTGATACAGCAGTAAGCATCGTAGTAGATGCTGTTAATAAATTGCGTGATACCATGAGTTCCCATGAACGTTCTTCTATCGTAGAAGTAATGGGTCGTCATTGCGGCGATATCGCTTTGTACGCAGGACTTGCAAGTGGTGCTGAAGCGATTCTCGTACCAGAAGTACCTTTCGATCTTGCAGGTATTGGTAAACACATGAAGGAAAACTTCGCAAATGGTAAACGTCATAGTATTATTGTAATGGCTGAAGGTGTAGGTAAAGCCGAGGACGTTTCCAAAGTGATTGCAGAGACAAGTGGTATGGATCCACGTGTTACGGTACTTGGTCACATTCAACGTGGCGGTTGCCCAACACATAATGACCGTATTCTTGCATCGCGCTTAGGAGATTTCGCTGTTCGCAGCTTGATTGAGGGTCAATCGGGTAAAGCGTGCGGTGTAATCAACAATGAACTTGTATTAACTGACATTGATACGGTCGTGAATACGAAGAAAGCATTTAACATGGACATGTATGAACTTGCGCTTCGTTTGTCCCAGTAATCATTCGTCATCATATATAAAGCGAAGAGCTATCGATTATTCGGTGGCTCTTCGCTTTTTTTATTCAAGGTTTTATTCGGTTGCTTCTGTTGCGAGGGCTTCAATTATTTCTTCGGTTGAACGGAGTCCTTTTTCAGCAAAAATGATATTTCCAGACTTTCCAATGACAATGACGACTCGCTGCTGCATCAGGAATAACACCTTATTAATGCCATATAACTTGCGAATGGACTCATTGCTGTCTGAGACAATTGGAAAATCATATTGATGCTTGTCTGCAAATCCGTGGTGAGATTCTACCGAAGCAGGATTGATACCGATGACAAGCGCATCATATTTTGCATATAAGGATTTGGAATCTCTCACAGCACACAACTGCTTTGTACATCCAGGTGTGTTATCCATAGGATAGAAGATGAGAACAATCGGGCGCTGCCCCAAATAATCGGCTAATTGAATGACCCCTTGTGTGCTAACAGCCGTAAAGATTGGAGCTCTAATTCCGAGTTGAATCATAGATATTCCTCCCTTATTTTGATAATATCATAACATGAATGGGTACACTTACCAATTACATAAGGGGGGATGACAATGTTTATGTATAAAATGGAAATTGAGCTGCAGGATCAGCTTGTGTATTTAATTGTTATTGCAGATTCGGATGAGAAAGCATTTGATTATGTGGAAAGCCATCTTGCGAAGCACTTTATTGCCACACCGGAAGTGAAGCAGTTATCAATGGTTGAGAAGAAGCGTCTTGATAAAGGTGCGGGGTATATCATCGAAACAGGACGCTTATGATTGTGCTCGCAATGTGAGCAAAGTAATTTCAGGACGACACAGAAACCGAATCGGCAGATGTGTTGTCCCAATTCCTCGATTTGTATAGACATGAAGCGGAGAAGACGGGATTCTATCCAACATATAATGTCCCATGACATACTTATCACCCATTTCAGGTGTAAATACGGCTCCGATTAGTGGGAGTCTAACTTGTCCGCCATGGCTGTGACCGGAGAGCATGAGATCAATGGGGTAGTGAACTGCTTGATCAGCCACACTGGATTCATGTGATAGTAGAATTGTACATTCGTTGGGCTGAATACCTTTAATAGTGGCTTTCAAGTTTGGACGTCCAACAAGAGAATCATCTAGACCTGCCAGTGTAAAAGAGCTTCCACGCATCGTGATGCGTTCATTCTCATTTTGAAGCACACGAAAACCCCCGTTAATCAGAACGGGTTTAACGGATTTCACTTTGGCTTGATAATCATGATTGCCAAGACAGGCCCATTTGCCAAGAGGGGCTTGAAGCTGGCTGAGTAAATGGGAAGTTTCTTTTTCATGCTCAACACGACTATCAAATAAATCGCCAGTAAAACAGATGAGATCTGCCCCGAGTGCATTCAGTTTATCAACCACATGATTCAATTGATTCAAATTATAAAAGAATCCCAAGTGTAGATCGCTAATATGTGCAATCCGTATACCATCGAATACCAGGGGCAATCGTTTCAATTGAAGCTCAATTGGAACCGTTTCATACCAGAATCGTTCACCCCAGATCGTATAAGAACTGCCGCCTATTGCTGCTGTGACAGCACTTGCAAGCCCCCACTTTAGAAACTTTCTGCGTGATATTTTTCGATTCATCCCTTCATCCTTCCTGTGTCTCAATAAAAAGTACCGCTCCCAATAATTTTATGGATGAGCGGCACCGATTAGAAGTCATATGAATCTAGTAGTTTACACCTGGTGTATAACTGTTGCCTGCATTCCAGAGCAAGTATTCGTTCACACCATTATCTCGTAAAGCGCGAATTTGTTCTTCTAACTCATGCTTCCCATATGGGATATAACCTGGGACCCACTTCGCGGTGAAATCTTGAATCCATGGACGAATGACAGGTTTTAAACCTAACTTTTCAATAGGAGCTAATTTCTTAGTTGTGTCAATAGAAGCACCATTAATCGTAACGTAAGGAGCCGCATCAGGTACCTTAGCGCCAAACCAACCTGTAGAATAATGGCTTGGGTAAATCATAGGACAGATGACATTGACATTCGCCGAAATCTTCTCAAAATCTTGACCAATTCCCTCGGCGGCAGGTACAGAAGCTGCATATCCGAAAATATCAACGGAGACGCGAACGCCAAGCGGTTCTAGTTGTTCTCGTGCATACTTGGTAAATGCGGATACAACTTCAATGCGTGAACGCTCGTCTTTCGCATATTTTAAAGTGTTGGCACGAGTTTCGAAGCCTTCTGGGAATCGAACATAATCGAATTGGATTTCTTTAAATCCAGCTTTGACTGCCTCTTTAGCAACTTCGATGTTGTAATCCCATACTTCTTTGGCATAAGGATTAACGAAGCTTTCCTTTTTGCCATTCGCCCATAATGTACCATCTGGATTAACAAAAGATAATTCCGGTTTTTTCTTGGACAGAACAGAATCTTTAAAAACGACTATTCGGGCAATTGGGTAAATCTGATGATCTTTTAGGGTCGTCATAACATTTGGCATATCCGCAATCATTTTCTGCGTGGTGTCCATTTCTTTAAGATGATCATTGCCTGTTTCCCATGTTATCCAACCGTTATCATCTTTGACATCGATGACCATGGAGTTAAGAGCCGTATCGTCGAGAAGCTTCACAAGAGAATTAAACTTGCTGCCTCCTGCACTGTATGCAGTGACATAAATGCCTTTGACTTGAGGTGCATCTTTTTGCGGATCAACCTTATTTTTAGGTAATAGATGAGCTAAAGGATCCTCTTTGGTTTTTGGGTCAAGGGGTTGAACCACTGCTGCATTTTTTACATCTAATGATGCTTGCGCTACTTTCTCGAAAGTTACATCTGGAGTTGTAGCAGACAGATTCCCCCAAATCATAAGTAAAGATGCGAGTAACATATCCATGTGAATTTTCCTCTCTTATTTGAGTGCTCGTTCTATTATAAATCAATAGTGGGACATCGCACAGTAGCAATCTAGTAATTTTTTCGCAGGATGGTCGAGAGTAATAATAGGAACACAAAAAAACCTGCTGAACGATCAGCAGGCTTTTTGAATCGATGGGATTTGTTTATTTTACATGTGGAGTCGTATTGCCCTGCGTTTGGGCTTGTTCATCTGAACGAATAACCTCAGCTGCTGGAATTTCTTTTGCAGGCTGTGCCTCGGTAGAAGATGACGTTGCTCCGTTAGTTGCATCTTTAAATTCTCTAAACATCTTACCCATTCCGCGTCCTAGCTCTGGAAGCTTATTAGGTCCGAATAACAATAGCGCAACAATAGCGATTAAAATAATGTGCCAAGGTGAAAAAGCACCCATAACTAACACCTCCAAATATCTAATATCATAGCATGAAACATCTGATCTTTATACAGCTTTACAATGACAATTATTACAAAAATACAACATTTTAAACCGAAAAGAAAACGCCCCCTAATGAAGCAAGGCGTCTTTGCGGTGTTCGGCTATACTGACTTGAATAATTTCGATGACATCCCCGGGATCAAGATGATCCAATCCGTATCGCAGAACAATATCAGATTCAAGCTCATTCGACTTGAGGAATGAGTAGAGCTCAGGTGTCAAGTTCATCACTATCCTGGACAGCTTTACGGTTTCCATCTCCCTCACCCTTCCAATCTTATGATCAGAAAATGACTTAGCAGAAATCACATGCTTTAAACCAGAACGAAATGAAATTCAATGTTATTATATCACATCTATATGGAAATGACAGGGTGTTTATTTAGGACAAACGATTGAATTTACCCCAAATTCCTGCAGTTTCAACAATATTGACGAATGCATCCGGATCTGTAGTTGTAACAATCCGCTTAAGTTCCGGCAACTCATATTTTGTTATGACAGTCATCAGTACATCATGTGGAGCATTCGAATATGCACCTTCAGCTTTCAGTACGGTCACACCGCGTGGTGTGCGCAGCATTTGCTCAAGCATGGATTCTTTTTTCGAGGTGACAATAAAGGCGGTTACTTTCACATGCTTGATATGCAGCATGTCCACAGCAACACCCGTGATGTAAATGGCAAGCATGGAGTAAAGGGCTAAATCCCAGTTATCTTTAAAATAACCTAAAGCCACAATCACAAGTCCATTAAGTACGATAAGTACACCACCGAGCGGGAAGTCATAGTGTCTAGTAAGAATGGAGCCGAGAATATCGAAACCAGCACTAGATCCGCCAATGCGAAGTAATAAGCCTGTACCCATTCCAATGAGCACACCACCAAAAACTGCCGCTAGAATGGGTGCATGCACGAATGGTTCTGTTGGAATAATAGTCATCATCCATGAGGTTAAAATAACAGACAGAACACTAATTACAATGAATCTGCGCCCAATGGCGACAAGTCCCCAGATGATAAGTGGTAAATTTAATAGGAAGTAAAGGATGGGAATTTTCCAATCCGTAAAATAACCAATTAGCATCGCGATTCCTGAGATACCGCCGCTTAGAAGTTGATGCGGAATCAAAAACTGATTGAATCCAATCGTGATGATCAGGTTAGCAAATAGGATGATTAGCACATCCAAAACTTTTTTCAAAGGATATCACCTCGGGAGATAATATGAAACAAACCTGAGTATAATACAAAACTAGAAAACTGCAAGATGTGCAGATCAAAAAGGGGAATTAATAAAGTATTCCATTTTTTGCAATTTGGAATAAATATTAAATGTGTACAGATGGTATTGGAAAAATGTTAAAGGATTATGCTATACTACCTTAGAGTGTTCTTAAGAACGGATTTCTTTTACAAAGGAAGCAAAGACTGTCGATGCATCATAATCATCTTCGAAATGAAGACTAGATAAAGTGGATAGAAGTCGTCCTTAAGGATATGACGAAGAGAATAGGCCTGTGGAGTCTGGCCGCCACATTGATGTTTGCGCGAAACGTTGATCCCCCGGATGGACTCTTAGGAGCCTGCTTAAACTAAAGGAGACAAAGATTAAATTGAAGACTTTTCAAGAGCTTGGATTAGAACCAAAAATACTACGTGCGATTACAGAAATGGGATTTGAAGAAGCAACGCCGATTCAAGAAAAAACAATCCCACTAGCTATGGAAGGCCGTGACCTAATTGGTCAGGCACAAACAGGTACAGGAAAAACAGCAGCATTCGGTATTCCATTGTTGAATAAAATCGAAATGACTGAAGATCGGATTATTGCTCTTATCATGTGCCCAACTCGTGAGCTTGCGATTCAGGTAGCTGAAGAAATTGGTAAATTGGGTCGTTTCAAGGGCGTGCGTTCCCTTCCAATTTATGGCGGTCAAGATATCGTAAAACAAATTCGCGCTTTGAAGAAAAAACCACAGATCATTATCGGTACACCAGGTCGTTTGCTTGACCATATCAACCGTAAAACGATCAAACTTGATGATGTACAAACGGTTATTCTGGATGAAGCGGATGAAATGCTGGATATGGGCTTTATGGAAGATATTCAATCCATCCTTAAGCTTGTACCGAGCGAGCGTCACACGATGTTGTTCTCGGCTACAATGCCTCCGAACATCCAAAGATTGGCTCAACAATTCTTAACTAACCCAGAACACGTTTCTGTAATTCCGAAGCAAGTAAGTGCGCCACTAATCGACCAAGCTTACATCGAAATTCATGAGAAACAAAAATTTGAAGCGCTTTGCCGTTTGCTTGATATGGAATCTCCAGAGCTTGCAATTATTTTCGGTCGTACGAAGCGCCGTGTAGATGAGTTGTCCGAAGCCCTTCAAAAACGTGGCTATGCTGCTGAAGGCTTACATGGCGACTTGTCCCAAAACCAACGTGATAACGTAATGCGTAAGTTCCGTGATGGCAGCATTGACGTACTCGTTGCAACTGACGTGGCAGCACGTGGTCTAGACGTATCCGGCGTTACTCACGTTATTAACTTTGACCTTCCACAAGATCCTGAGAGCTATGTTCACCGTATTGGTCGTACAGGTCGTGCAGGTAAAGAGGGTACAGCTTGGACATTCGTAACACCGCGCGAGATCGATCATTTACACTTCATTGAGAAAATGACACGTCACCGCATTACGAAGAAACCTTTGCCTAGTATTGCAGAAGCAATGGAAGGTAAACAAAAAGTAACTGCTGAGCGTATCATTGAATTGATGCAAAGTGATTCACATGCAGAGTACAAAGGTGTAGCGATTCAGCTTCTAGAGCAATATGATTCAGTTAACTTGTTAGGGGCAGCTCTAAAATTGTTAACGGGTGATAAGAAAGAAGTTAATGTAGAATTGACACCGGAAGATCCGATTCGCGCGAAGAAACGCCGTCCAGACATTCGTTCTAACGGTCGCCGTATGGGCGCTCCATTCGGTTCTGGTGGCGAGAGACGTTATGACCGCTCTGGCGGTGGTGGGTCTTACAACCGCGGTGGTAACCGTGATGGTGGCGGCGGAAGCAGTCGTCCGTACTATAACCGTGATCGTGACGGAGCATCTCGTGATGGAAATCGTTCATCATCTAATCGTGATCGCGGCAGCTACGGTGGTGGCGAGCGCAGAGAGCGCAGCTATTCTGGCGGTGGAGATCGTTCGCGTTCGAAACGTCAAGAAGAAGTTCAATCCTAATTGCAGGCTTCAAATTCGCGCACAAAGCACTAACGGAATTCAAAATGATCGAGGACATTTAGGTGTCCTCGTTTTTTTATACTCCTTGCAATATTAATTGCCAAGCTCTATCGGTTTGGGGTATTTTACGTTATAATTGATGGATAACATCTAAAGATAACAAGAGCAAGAAGAGGGGGCCTTTGTTTTGGAATTAAAAGGTTTTATGGGGGGCGCCTATCGGATTTCTGAATGGATCATGCGCCTTGCTTTTACTAACTTGATGTGGCTTGTTTGTTCACTGTTTTTACCATTCATTCCGATTATGCTGCTGTATATGGTTGACCCTGCACTAACACCTGAAGGATTTTATGTATTTTCCTGTATGCTAATGGGTATTATAGCACCGTTTACGATTTTTCCAGCTACCGCTGCTATGTTCACTTTGATTCGTAAATGGGTTCAAGGTGTTGACGATGTACCTATGCTTCGTACCTTTTTCAAAGGGTATAAGGAAAACTACTTGCAATCCATGCTTGGTGGAATTATAGCAATGCTTGCAACCGCTATTATTTATGTGGATTATAAGTTTTTTATGTCAAAAGGTGGTTCGTGGAGTTTCTTAGCTGCTTTCTTCATCCTATTTTCGATTATTTTCTTGGCGACATTATTTAACTTCTTCTGTATTGTCGTCCATTTAAAAATGAAGTTCTTCCCTTTGGTCAAAAATGCATTTTTGCTCACGATTGCGCATCCAATTGCATCTTTATTGCTTCTAGCAGTGAACGGAATCATTTGGTATGTGGCATATTTACAATACACATTCTTGGTTATTTTCTTTAGTGGTAGTGTTTCCGCATTCTTTGTCTATTGGCATTTCAATCGTGTCTTTTTGAAATTGCAAGCTAAAGCGGAACAAAATAAAGAAAAAGAAGATGAAGATGAAGATGAAGAGTCAATTTCTGACCATACCCAGGAATCGCCAACTCACTAAGCTTGAAAAGTAAAGCATACTGCTTTATAATATGTTTACATCCTGCGATGTACGTTACGATTTTAAGTTGTTTTGAACCAATGACTGTTTCTAGGGAGACTAATATCGCCGTGTAGCTGACACGCCTTGTTACAAGGATCTCAAAAGCACTGCTGCGGTCACCCACCTGCGAGAGCAGGTTCGAGACGCAAAAATCGGACGGCATCGCGGGTTTTTTATTTTTAAAATATCAATTATAACTAGAGCCCTTGGATGTTTTTCATCTAAAGGCTTTTTCTTCATGCTAAACAATGTTATGATAGAGTATAGTTCTCAAGGCCTGTATGCTATTTTCTTCAAAGGAGGAAGTCAGTTGTTAAAGCGTATTTTGGTTGGTTTAGTTCGCAGTCATGAACAGACCGGGGAAAAAGCGAAGGACCCTGCTTTAAAAACGAAGTATTATAAATTATCGAGGGATAAGCTTTGGGATGAAGTTATATATCTTCTTAACAAAACTCAAGGTTATAAAGTGCTTCATGAAGTGAAATCAGTAGGGGAGATTGTCGTAGAGAAAAGAACAATGTCAGGTAGAACACAAGATATTACGCTGACATTATATGGAATAACCCCATTGAAGTCGGCTATTGATATTTATTCCGCTTCACGCGGGTCATTAGGTGACTTAGGATCAAATTACCGCACCATTTTAGAGATTTACAAATTACTTGACGCAAAGCTTGAGCTAAGTAAAATTTCGTAGATCATTTAAAAAAACAGCAGAGTTCGAAATGTCGTAAGTGACCTTCGAACTCTGCTGTTGTTGTGTTTATTGTCAGAATTATACGAGTTTCTTCACAGCTTCTAATGCTGCTTCGTAATTAGGGTGCTCCGTCATCTCTGGCAAATATTCAACATATTGAATCGTGTTGTTTGCGTCGATAACAAAGATAGAACGCATATCAAGTTGGAATTCTTTGATCAATACGCCATAAGCAAGACCAAATGATTTTGTTTTGTAATCGGAAAGTGTTTCCACTTTGTCGATTCCAGCAGCGCCGCACCAACGAGCTTGAGCGAATGGAAGGTCAACAGAGATTGTAAGAATTGCTACATTCTCACCAAGTGTAGCTGCTTCTTCGTTAAAGCGACGAGTTTGAGCATCGCATACACCAGTATCAAGAGATGGTACGACAGAAATTAGCTTTACTTTTCCCGCATAATCTGCGAGAGTAGCTTCTGTAAGTAAGTTTTTGTTAACTGTGAAATCAGGTGCTTGATCCCCTACTTTTAATTCCGGACCTACAAGTGTAAGGGGAGCCCCTTTAAATGTGGATACATGGTTACGTTCGATCGACATGGTTTATTCCTCCTCTATGTAACATAGAAAATTTAAATATTTAACTTATTTATTATAAGCATATCGGAAGGAGATTGTCCACTCGTGGAATTGCGTCAGCTTCTTTATTTTGTAAAAGTTGCCAGAAAACAGCATGTCACTCAGGCATCTGAAGAATTAAGGGTAGCCCAGTCGGCAGTAAGTAGACAAATTCATATGTTGGAAGAAGAATTAGGTGTCACTTTATTTGTGCAAAAAGGGCGTAATGTACAATTAACTTCAGTAGGTCGATTATTCTTAAGTCGAATAGAAGGAATAATGACTGATCTTGAAAAAGCGGTCAATGAAATACAAGAATTTTTGGACCCTGACGCAGGGGAGATTCGCATTGGATTCCCGCATAGTGTCGTTCTGACGCTGCTACCAACCGTAATTGCTGCTTTTCGTAAAGATCATCCGAATGTGAAATTTTTGCTCAAACAGGGGACTTATAACAGTCTGATTAAGGATGTGAGCAAAGCTGAGATTGATCTTGCATTTATTTCACCATTCCCAGAGTCGCATGAACACGTAACAGGTCAAATCTTGTTGACCGAAGAGTTATTTGCGATTTTGCCTCCAGGTCACATGCTGGCTGAGTACAATGGGATCCGGCTAGAACAGCTGAAAGACGAGCCATTCGTTATGTTCTCTGAGTCTTACTCCTTACGCTCAATTGTAATGGATGCTTGCCTCAAGTCAGGATTCACCCCTAAGATTGAATTTGAAGCGGAAGAAACAGATACGATTAGAGGTCTTGTTGCGGCAGGAATGGGTGTTAGCCTGCTTCCGGAACTAGCCCTCGCCGAATATACACACTTAAAACCGGTTAAAGTAAAAATTATTGAACCAAAAGTAACACGTACAGTCGGCTTAATACGACGCCGTGATGAGAAGCTTCCTCTTATTGCAGAGGTTTTCCGCCGATTTTTACTAGAATATTTCCATTTAAAATGAAAAAAAGCTTTCTGCGACTGAATACGTCGTAGAAAGCTTTTATAATTCTTTATTGAGAAAATCCGTTAATCATTCCGCGAGTTCGCGATCATGATGTATTTAAGCAACTGAAGGACGGAAATTAATGCTGCTGCAACATATGTGAGGGCTGCTGCATTTAGAACTTTCGCTACGCCTCTTTCTTCCTCGTTCGTAATAAATCCGTTAGAAACCATTAATTCACGTGCGCGATTCGATGCGTTAAATTCTACAGGCAGTGTAACGAGCTGGAACAATACTGCCACTGCGAAGAAGATAATGCCTAGCGGTAATAGGAACTTGAATTGTTGGAAAATAAATCCGCCTAAGATCAGGAATGGTGCTACACCTGATGCGAAGTTAACTGCAGGGAACATACGGTGTCTAAGTACGAGCATCGGATAATGAACTTTGTGTTGAATCGCATGACCAACTTCGTGACATGCAACAGAAACAGCCGAAATTGATTTTTCGTAATAAACAGGCTCAGACAATCTGACAACGCGAGCAATAGGGTCATAGTGATCAGATAATGCGCCGCGTACTGGCTCGACAGGTACGTCATGAAGATCATTGTAATCAAGCATACGACGAGCAGCTTCATAGCCGGTTAAACCGGACTGGTTTGGAACTTCGCCCCATTTATTAAACGTGCCGCGAACACGAAACGATGCCCACATGGATAACAAAAACGCACCAAGGATTACAAAATCCATCCAATGAAAATAAAATGGAAACATATATAACACTCCTCCAAACATAGCATTTATTTATTTTATTATTAACTACTACGTAAGAAGGAGTCAAAGGTTTCATTTTGTGCCATTTTTAATTGATTTCCCCCTTAGGCTTAATAAGGAAGAAAACAAGCCCTAAAGTAATGAGCGAGAGGGAGGAAATCGAAATAAATAATGCAGCATGGGAGATGTCCATGAGCCATCCGAATAGCGGTGGACCGAATGCAACACCAATGAATCGCAGCGAATTGTAGATTGATGTGATCATGCCGCGCTCTTCTTTTTTTACAGAACCCGTTATCATCGAATTGAGGCAAGGCAGTAGGAGACCTGTACCTATTGCACTGAGGGTTAGAAACCCGATGAACACATAAAGGTTATGGTAAAAGAAAATGGTGAGCGTTAAGGAAGCTGTCATCAGAATAAGACCAATGTTCATGAGCCAGCGCATGAGTGTTCCGTTCTTTTTAATAAGCGCACCGGTTGTATAGGATGTAGTCACTAAGCCCAATAGTGGAATTGCCAATACTAATCCCTTCATGACACCATCGATGTTATAAGGAGGTTTTTCTAAGATATTGGACAGATAAAATAAAACACCGAACAAAATAAACAGTGCAAGTGAACCTGCAAAAAAAGATGTAATCAGCCAGCGGCCTTTTTCTTTTAAAATCGATCCGATCTTGTTTAGATATGGTTTAAGTTTGGGTGGTTCGGTTTTCTTCTTAGGTTCTTTGATGATAAAAATAACGGCAAGAAGCGATAACAAGCAAAATACGGGAAAGGCAAAGAAGGAAGCGTACCACACAATGAGTGCAAGCGCTGCGCCAATAATTGGTGATAATACCTTGCCTGCGCCGTTTGCAGCTTCAATTAAACCTAATGCTTTACTCTGCGTGCCATCATCATACATGTCTCCTACTAAGGCCATAGCAATAGGCGCTGTTCCAGCTGCCCCCATCCCTTGTATCGCCCTTGCAATAATGACGACTGTATAAGACCCCCAAATCGCGCCAAAGCCCGCCAGAACCCCCGCCGCTCCGTATATGATCAACGATGGAATCATCACAGCTTTACGTGAGTAGCGATCGGATAAATAACCGAGGACAGGAATGATCAAACCTGCAGTAATCGAGAATAAGGAAATAATAAGTGAACTTTGGAATTGGCTTACTTTGAGCTCCTTTTGCAATTCAGGCAAAATGGGTACAAGCATGGAATTACCTAATACTAATACGAGTGGAATGGTCGCTAAAGCGATGAACTCCCACACCTGACCTTTACTCTTGGCTTGATTATTCGTGCCATTGTTTCCGGTGGAGGCTTCATTGCTTGGTTCATTATCCATATCGCTTTGAAAGCTGATGTTTAGTTTGCGTGGTTTTGTCGTTGCCATGAGCGCACTCCTTTGTCCTTTTGTCCATTCTTAACATTAGGTTTCCCAACCCACATGAGGACATACTGTGAACAAATATGGCAACAAATTGTATTCTATTTGCGAAGAAGAATATAATAATGAAAAAAGTGAAAGATGAGGTCATCAGGTGAAGAAAAATCTTCTCGTTTTGTGTGTCGTGATTTTTTTTGCGGGGATCGCGATTTATCAAAATATACATACCCGAAGTGAACAAACCAACGTAGCAGTTGAAGAACAAGCGAAGCCAAATTACTTGGTTCCGTCATTTACTTTACCATCACTTGATGGAAGAGATTATCAAGTAGGTGGGAAGCGGGACAAGCCATTATTAATAAATTTCTGGGCATCTTGGTGTGGTCCTTGTCAGGAGGAAGCACCTGATTTGGTGAAGTTGTATCAGAAGTTTGAAGGCAAATTTGACCTGTATGCCGTGAATATCACCCAAGGTGACTCCATGCGTAATGTACGGGCATTTGTAGAGAAGCATCAATTCCCATTCCCAGTGCTATTAGATAAGGAAGCGAAGGTTTCGGAGAAGTTTCGTGTCCTTGCTATTCCAACGAGTTTCATCGTCGATAAAAAAGGAGTTATTCGAGAGATTTTTTATTCAGAGACTTTTAATTCTTTGAGCAAGAAGATAGAAGCTGTATTAAAAGAAACTTAATCCGTCCGTTGTGAAAAAGTACAAGCCCATCGATATGGAATCGATGGGCTTGTTTCAGTCATGTTTCATCTTAATGATTTACAAGTCCTAAGCGTTCTTGTTCTGGTTCGAAATTAGAGGTAATCTGCTTTCCGATGAGCGCATAACGGATCGAATCGATAAGTGCTTGCCAACTGGCCTCGATGACGTTGCTGGAAACGCCAACTGTGTTCCAAGCGTTTTTCAAATCCGAGGACTCGATCAACACTCTTACTTTAGCGGCGGTTGCACCTTTTTCGTCAAATACACGAACTTTATAATCAGACAAATGGATGTTCTCGATTCCTGGGTAGAACTGAACGAGAGCTTTACGCAAGGCTTGATCGAGCGCATTAACAGGTCCGTTCCCTTCAGCTGCTGTGAAGATCGTCTGATCGCCTACACGAATACGGACAATCGCTTCTGTTACAACACCGCGGTCGTTGGATTTCTCAACCATGATTTTAAAAGAATCAACAGAGAATGTTTCTTCGACACTATCCATTGCTTCACGAAGTAACAGCTCAAGAGAGGCATCTGCACCTTCGAATTGAAAGCCTTCATGTTCCATTTCCTTAATGCGCTGAATCACTTCACGTGCCTTATCAGACTGATCAAGGTCAATACCAAGCTCTTGTGCCTTGGAAACAAGGTTGCTTTGCCCAGCAAGCTCAGACACAAGTACACGCTGTTTATTACCTACTTTTTCAGGGATAATATGTTCATATGTCGAAGCTGCCTTCAAAATGGCGGACACATGAATGCCGCCTTTGTGTGCGAATGCTGCGCTGCCTACATAAGGTTGGTTAGCTGGCATATGCATATTGGCAATTTCACTAACGAATCGAGCGGTAAGACGAAGTGTCGTTAATTGCTCATCCGTTACACAAGAATAGCCAAGTTTTAATTGCAGATTAGGAATGATGGAGCATAAGTTGGCATTGCCACAGCGCTCTCCATACCCATTAATAGTTCCCTGTACATGCTCGGCACCAGCTTTGACAGCGGCAAGCGTATTCGCAACACCTAGCTCACAATCATTATGCGCATGAATACCAATTGGAGTAGAGAGGGCTTGTTTAACATCGGATACGATGGAGAACACTTCATCTGGCATCGAGCCGCCATTCGTATCGCAAAGCACGATACAATCAGCACCAGCTTCCTCCGCTTTACGTATCGTGTTAAGAGCATATTCGGGATTATTCTTATATCCATCAAAAAAATGCTCACCTAAGTAAATGACTTCAAGGCTGTTGCTTTTTAAAAAAGAAACGGAGTCATAAATCATATTTAAGTTTTCTTCTAATGTCGTTTGAATCGCGGTATGTACATGGAAATCCCATGACTTCCCGAAGATGGAGGCGACAGGAGTACCGGATTCAACGATTTTGTTCAAATTCACATCGTCTTTAGCAAAGGAGTCTTTACGTCTAGTTGAGCCAAAAGCAGAAATTTTGGCGTGCTTTAACTTCATGTCTTTGATACGATTAAAAAACTCAATGTCTTTAGAATTGCTGCCGGGCCATCCGCCCTCAATATAGTGAACACCTAAATCATCAAGCTTTTGGGCGATTTTTATTTTGTCTTCAACGGATAAGGATACGCCTTCTCCTTGAGTTCCGTCCCTCAGAGTTGTGTCGAATATTCTGATAATTTTCATCGTGTACGGTCCCCCTAATTTGCGCTATGAACTGTCAAATGTATAATTGATAATTATATCATAATAATCTGCTTATTGGTTATGTTTTCTGAAAATAAAGAGGTGTTTCATAGATGAAGTTAGATTCAAGCTATCCGAAAAATGGCCGTGTCATCCTCCATATTGATATGAATGCCTTTTATTGTTCGGTGCATGAAGCCGTAGAGCCAGAACAATATAAAGGAAAGGCTATCGCTGTCTCGGGCTCCGTGGAGCAGCGTCGTGGCATTATTGTGACATCCTCATATCCAGCACGGGCTGTTGGTGTGAAGACGGGAATGCATGTGCATGAAGCGCTGAAACGCTGTCCAGATCTGATCTTACTCCAGCCTGATTTTGACTTGTATCGGGAATACTCCAGAGAGTTTATGAAAATTGTATATGCATTTTCTCCATTAGTAGAACCAGTATCTATTGATGAATGTTATATTGATATAACAGGATCCAAGCAGTTTGGGACGCCACTTGAGATTGCAGCGTTGATTCAACAGCGTATTTTAAAAGAATTAAGATTGCCTTGTTCGGTAGGAGTCGCCCCGAATAAACTGCTAGCGAAGATGGCTTCCGATATGAAAAAGCCTAATGGACTAACCGTTCTGCGATTGCGAGATGTTCCGCATGTTTTGTGGCATCGGCCTTGTGTAGAATTGTTCGGGATTGGACGCAAGACAGCAGAGAAGCTGAGTCGTATCGGAATTCGAACAATTGGTGAACTGGCGCATGCGGAAGAGCAGCTGTTAACGCGTCACTTTGGGATTACAGGGCCAGCATTGAAAAATGCAGCAGCGGGACTTGATTATGCACCAGTGAATCCGAATCGAGAACAAAATAAATCGATTGGGCATACCACTACTCTGCCGCATAATATTACAGATCGCGCCGGAGCAGCTAAAGTACTGCTTAATTTAAGTGATGGAGTCGCGCGGAGGATGCGCCGTCAGCAGTTAGTAACAGAGACGATACAGCTTACTATCCGTGATCCGGACATGCATACGATTACAAGATCGATGACGATTCAAGCGCCTACAGATCTGACACAAGATATTTATCATTGGGCTTGTATGCTCTTAGATAAACATTGGAAAGTTGGGGATCCGATTCGTCTGCTCGGTATCACTGCTCAGAATTTAAGCAGTAAGAAAGAGCGTCCTCTACAATTGGATTTATTCGAATATGAAGAGCTGCCGAAGAAAGAAAAATTGACCGAAGTCATGGACGAACTTCGAGATCGTTTTGGTGAGAATGCGGTGGTCACACTTGGGATGCTCAGTGATGATCCATCGACCTTATTAAGAAATCCGAGAATAAGAGGAACGTCTTTGCAAATGGATCATTTGAAACAGCATCCTCTCTCGGAGGAAGAATAATATTTTCGTTTGAACTTTAGAATATTTTATATTATATTGTATTGTAGAGTGTGGATAATTCTGAGGAGGAAGATAGAGATGGCGAAGTATACTTGGGTAGAAAAAGATACATGTATTGCATGTGGCGCATGTGGTGCAACAGCACCAGATATCTATGATTACGATGATGAAGGTCTTGCTGAAGTGATTTTCAAAGGTGACTGCAATCACGGTAACACTGAAATTTCTGAAGACTTATATGATGATTTGCAAGATGCACAAGATGGTTGCCCTACAGATTCCATCAAAGTTGCAGACGCACCATTCAATAAATAATTTTATGCATTTATTAGAACCGTTCCTTCTGTATAAGAGGTGCGGTTTTTTTATATGCTTGCAATGATTTACAATTAGTCCCTTCTTTGCCGATAAAGAATGTATCAATGATGTTCTTAGGCGAGGGGTGTGCGGGCATGAAGGAGAAAGAAAATCATCATTATTTTAAAAAATATGTGCATGAGCATCCCAAGGATAAGTTCGCTTGGTATTTACTAGGTAAGGAATATGCGGAGAAGGGTCAATTGGGAAAAGCTGCTTACTGCTTTGCTAAATCGGAGGAAGTCTTTGAAGCGTTCGAAACAACAGACTCTCCGGCCATGCAGCAAATGAGAAAAGTAGTCAAGGAAGCAAGGCAAAGTACGCAGAAAAAAAAGCGTTCATGGAAAAGAGCAGGAGTGGCTGCGCTTTTATTGCTGCTGCTCCTCGTTCCGACTGATGTATTGGATTTGACAAAAGATCCAGATAAGCGACTGGCAGAACAAGTAGCAGGTCAAATAAATGACACATCAAATGTGACTTTCTATTATATGAATAAATTCGATCAAGCTGGAGGAACGAAGGATGCGCTTGAATTTATGTTGGGAACGAGTCAGGAGCGTTCTGTACAGCGTATCTTACTCGCAAGTGAGAGAAGCCAGGATTATAAGTGGCAGTTCTGGTTTGTACCTCCCAGACCGATTCTAAGTGTTCAGAACGCAGTTCAAAGCAGCCAAGCGTTGATCCGGTATTTTGATGCCGCTACATGCAACTGTACCCCTGATGATCCAAGCTCATATCGTGGATCGATTATAAAATGGCAGCGAGTACAAGAAGAAGCGATTGTTCTGGATTCAGCGATAGCAGCATTCGAACGTAAATTCGGGAAAAAGCCGCAAGTTATTGAGCAATTAACGGCCTCGTACCCGAACAATATACTTAGCGGTGTTACTCCCGCTATGCGGCAGATGTTCGATGCAAAACAGAAGGCTGTACAGGATAAAGAATCAGCAGGGCAGTCGGGGAAGGTGGCAATAGGCGGTGATTTATCAAAACAATCAAACAACGGAGAAACAAAGTCCCAGCAGCAAGCAAAGTCCCAGCATCCGCTTGAGAAGCCGTTGTCTATCGTTATTGATAAAGCCAATTATCAGTTAGCTATTATGTCAGATGAAATCATCCTGCGAACCTACAGCATTGGATTGGGTGGGGAACGTACACCTGAGGGTGAATTTGAAATTAGTGAAAAGGTTCGTAACCCGAATGGAAAATCAAATGGAGAATTTGGTTCAAGAGGAATGACACTTTCGGATACGCTGTATGCCATACATGGCACGAATAAGCCAGAAAGTGTTGGGAAGGACGAGTCTCTTGGTTGCATTCGGATGCGTAAAGAAGATGTAGAAGAAGTATTCGATATGGTACCTCTATTAACGAAAGTGACAATTGGGCGTAATAACCTACCACCGATTCCATCTCAACAGGACCCTTCGGAATCAAAGCTCCCAGCCTTTAAGCTACCTCCGCAAGCGAAGGAAGAGAACTCACGTAAAGTATACAAGTGGTTAAATTAACAATAAGCCCTTCCATTGAAGGGCTTATTAGTGTGGAGTTTAATATGTAGGGCTATTATTTTTAGGGATTGAAAATAAGTAAAACAACCATGATGACGACTAATGCTACGAAAACGGAGCTGACCCAGATGATTGCTTTTTTGTTCACTTCATTTTTGGGTTTTTGTTTCATCGGTACTCTATGAGCTTTGCTCATCGCAATCCTCCTAAACAGTTGTGACTTTGTCTTTAATAGGTTTATTATAACAAAATGTAAGCGGTTTTAAAGTAAATAATTTTGCAATCAACGGACGAAACGTATAAACTGTCTTTTAGAGTCTAGACGAACGGAGTTGTGTAAACGAACGTGCTATACAAAAATGTAGGGAAAAAAATTCTTTTTAAAATGGACCCGGAGAAAGCCCATAACGTCGTGATTGGGGGATTAGGTTTAGCGGGTAAAGTACCAGGTATGAGTGGATTACTTGGGGCGATATACGGTGTACCTGCTTATGCTGAATTGGCAACCACGTTATGGGGGATTTCATTTAACAATCCAATTGGCTTAGCCGCAGGGCTAGATAAGAACGCACATGCGATAGATGGATTTTCAAATTTAGGATTCGGATTTATGGAAGTTGGTACCGTGACACCGAAACCGCAACCAGGTAATGAGAAACCTAGATCGTTCCGACTGCCGCAAGATGAAGCACTTATTAACCGAATGGGCTTTAACAATGTTGGTATTGAAGAGTTATCTGAGAATATCGCCAAAACGAAGAATCGCAAAATCCCGGTAGTCATTAATATTGGGAAAAATAAAGTGACTCCGAATGAAGAGGCAGAGCAAGATTATCGCACCTGTATTCGTAGATTGTATGCGCAAGCGGACTTTTTTGTTGTGAATATTTCATCACCGAATACACCGGACTTGCGTAATTTACAGCATGGCAATGATTTATCTAATCTACTTGCTGCCGTCGTGGACGAGATGAATATCCAGAAAGAGAAGCATGGTGATCGTGGTAAACCCATTCTTGTGAAAATTGCACCGGATCTAACGGATTCGGAGTTAGAATCAACCGTTCAAACGATTCTAGAATCAGGTGTATCTGGTATTATTGCATCGAATACAACGATTAGTAGAGATGGGCTCTCTCATCCGAATCAAAAAGAAACTGGCGGTTTAAGTGGAAAGCCGCTGACTCATAAATCGACTGAAGTGATTCGCAGAATTTATGAATTAACAGAAGGAAAACTGCCGATTATTGGAAGCGGCGGTGTTTTTAATGCACAAGATGCTTATGATAAAATAAAAGCAGGTGCAAGTCTCGTTGAAATTTATACTTCACTTATTTATGAAGGCCCAGGTGTCGTCAAACAAATTAATGAAGGTCTAATAAAGTTATTAAAGCAAGATGGCTTCACCCATATTTCAGAGGCCATCGGTGCAGGAGTACACGGAATTCGTTAGAGCGGAGGCTAAAGCGATGGATGGACGCGATTGGAAAAGATTTCTTTTTCCGTATGAACAAGCAGTTGAAGAATTAAAAATAAAGTTTAAAACCTTACGCACGGAGCTGAAACGCCGTGAAGAATATGCACCCATTGAATTTGTTACAGGTCGTGTGAAGAAAATTTCCAGCATACTGGAAAAAGCGAAGCGACTTGAAGTTGGGATGGATGAATTAGAAACCGGGATCGAAGATATTGCTGGTATTCGTATTATGTGCCAATTTGGCGAAGACATCATGCGAATTGCTGCTATGATTCGTGAACGCGAAGATATGAAAGTGATATATGAGAAAGATTATATTACGCATAAGAAAGAGAGCGGTTATCGCTCCTTCCACGTCATTGTGGAATATCCAGTTCAAACTTCACTTGGCATGAAGCGTGTACTTGCAGAGCTTCAAATTCGTACGCTTGCGATGAACTTTTGGGCGACGATCGAACATTCTCTGAGTTATAAATATAAGGGCAGTGTTTTACCTGAAGATGTGCGTATGCGTCTTAGCCGAGCGGCTGAAGCGGCTTATATTCTCGATCAAGAGATGTCAAATATTCGTGATGAAATCGTGAATGCTCAGATGTCATTTGAGGATGATTCCAGCTTAGTAACGAAAGTATTGAATGATATTCAAGAATTGTTCTACTACCACAGGGTACGCGAAGCGGTACAATTCCAATTGCGCTTTAATGAAATATGGGAAAAAGAAGATGGCGAGATGCGGCAGCTTTCGCAAGAGGTTGAGGCGGCGATGGTGAAAGCGAAAAGTTGTTATCGTTCGTAGATGACGATGAATCATATGGATCCCTTATTCGTTCAATTTCTTTATTATTTCAACGTTACCCGAGATTATTATGTGTGTCATGATGTGATGGAAGAGTTATGGCTTGAGGAAGGCCGCAAACCACTCTATCAAGGTCTGCTTCAAGTAGCAGTTGGTTTGTACCATCATGATAATGGTAATGTCAGTGGGGCTATTAAGCTGCTTAGAGCCGCACTTGAGAAGCTTACACCATATCCTAATTGTATCTTGGGTATTCATCTGGATGCTCTGGTGAACGATGCGTCTAGATACTTACATAAACTTGAACATGTGGAGGCAGCTCCATTCTTACCTTATGATCTTGATATTCAAATTTTAGATAGAGAATTACAAGAATGTGTAGAGGCGTTGATTCATTCTCCACCAGATAACAAAAATGACGAGTAAGGCTGTTACCAGCTTACTCGTCATTTTCTACATATACAGCTTATGCTTTATATTTTTCCAAAAACTTTTTGAACACATCAAGCGAGTTACCGCCATCGCCTTCTCTTTCAGGAAGACCGCCGACTAATTTATCTACTGCTACTCCGTCTTTATAAGCGACAAGAGTAGGCGTGAATTCAATGTTATACTGTTTGAAGCCTTGTCTATATTCTTCTAGGTTAAGCATGACTACATTAGCACCCATCTCTTTTTCCATTGGTGCAAGTTTAGGTGTTGTAGCCTTACAATGTGTGCAAGTAGAAGCATAGAAATAGACGAAAAAGCTTTCTTTATTGGAGATCTTTTTATCTAGTTCAGCGGGTAGGATCGTTTGGCTATAGTTCGGATCTTTGAGGAGCTTAACTGTTTCAGGGTGAAGCTTAGACGGTTCAACCCCGTAAATATTGTTTTTAAATTCGTCGTTCTTCGCATTTAGCGATTGTTGATTCACAACATATAAACCGCCGAATAGAACGATGATGACACTTAGGAAGATAAGCAGTTTTTTCATTTTACACCTCTTCGTTAATCGTTGTATAGTAGAACATCATAACATATATTCGAGATTCAGGGCTCTTCTCCTCTTGGTAATTTGTGAAAAAAATGGTTGATTTCGTGAATGAGAATGAGAGATGAGATTGAAAATAAGGAGTTGAGATTACCGTGGCTGCAAAACAAAGATTAGATAAAGTGCTTGCTCATCTTGGATATGGTACACGCTCGGAACTGAAGAAGCTTGTTAAAAGTGGTGTAGTGACAGTCAATGATGTTCTTGTGAAGGATAGTGGGATGCAGGTTAACCCAGAGGCAGATCGGATTATGGTCGCGGGGGAAGTTATCGTATATCGTGAATTTGTATACCTGATGATGAATAAACCGCCAGGGGTTGTTTCAGCGACAGAAGATCGTAGAGATCGAACGGTTGTCGATTTATTGCCGCAAGCTTTTCAGCCATTTGATGTGTTTCCAGTAGGTCGGTTGGATAAAGATACAGAAGGTTTACTGCTACTAACCAATGATGGGAAGCTAGCTCATAATTTGTTGTCCCCACGCAAACATGTTTCCAAGACGTATTTTGCGAAAATTGATGGTGATGTTGGTGAAGCAGATCGCGTGGCATTTACTGAAGGGGTTACACTTGATGATGGCTACAAGACATTGCCTGCGGAACTACAAATTATTCAACCAGGTTCCAATGCAAATGGTGTGTACGCAGAGATCGAGCTTACGATCGTAGAGGGTAAGTTTCATCAAGTTAAACGGATGTTTGAGTCTGTAGGGAAAAAAGTCGTATACTTAAAAAGGATATCAATGGGGCCGCTAGCGCTTGATCCTGCACTACCACTTGGGAAGACGCGTGAACTGACAGATCAAGAAATATTGGATTTACAGCGGCACAATCATATATAAATTTGCAACCATGCTGGAGGGAATTACGATGACATATAAATTGATTGCTTTGGATGTAGACGGAACTTTAATTGACGACCATCATATATTGACGGATCGGACAAAGGATGTTCTTCGCCGTGCACATAACGCGGGGATTCAAATCGTATTATGTTCGGGAAGAAGTCCGAAGTCGATCTTTCCACTGCTTGAAGAAATCGGCTTTGAAGGGACGGCAATTGCGCATAACGGTGCAGCAACGGTGCTGTCGCAGGATAGTAAGTTGATTCATGAGTTTGCTTTCTCCGCTGAAGAAATTACTCCGTTAATTCGATACTGCCGTGAACATCAGATTCATTTTGACGTGAGCACAGCGTTTGATTTGTTTGTGGAATCTTGTAAGCCTGAAGAGAGGGAGATGTATGCGAAGTTCTTTATCGACCCCATTGTTCATGAAGATGCGACTACACTAGGTATGCTTGTCAAAATGACCTTATGTGCGGAACCAGACGTTATGGATCGTATTGAGGTAGATTTGCGGGACAAGCAGATCACAAGTGGGTTTCATATGATTCGAAGCGGGGATTATTTTATTGACTTCATGCATAAAGAAGCTACGAAAGGCCATGCACTTAAGGCGCTAGCGGCTTCTTGGAACATTCCACGCGAGCAGATTTTGGCGATTGGCAATTATTATAATGATATTGAGATGCTGGAATTTGCAGGGCTTGGGATTGCGATGGATAATTCCCCTGAAGGTGTGAAAGAAGCGGCAGATGCCGTTACTTTATCTAATAATGAAGACGGTGTAGCAGTTGCACTTGAGAAATATTGCTTGAATGTGTGATATTCTTCGTGGAGATTGGGAAATGTATGAAGGGAATGTGAGTCATTTCAGTCCTATTTTCCATAACTACGAGGAGGCGTGAGAAGCGATGGCTGGATTCATCCTGAGACCTGACCTAAGAACAGCAGGCGGAGAAGTAAGTGATATTGTATGGGAAGATCAGTTTGTAGGAACGTTAAGCTTGGTTTATCGGGAATCAGATCGTATTTCCGGTGCGCTTCAGTTGGAAGAGGGTTCACTCAGCGATTCTGAAAAGGATGAGGTTCTTGCTCATATCGAGGAGTATGTACAAGGCTTAATTGATGCGCTTGGCGTAAATGAGTGTGATGTCATCGTAACACACAGCTCGTATGAGCGTGTTATTTCCACTTCAGACGAATCAGATTTAGAAATGTTTGACATGGAAGAGGATGATGAGGAAGAGTTTCTTGACATTGAACGTCCTTGTACATTTTTCGAGTTAGTTCTGATAGCAATTTCGCATGGGAAGGCCGAGTATTACATTTACAATGAGGATAAGCAAGTGATGGCAGAAGTTTTTTGCGAGATTCATGGTCAAGATGTATTCGGTACGATTGACTGGTTATTTGATCCGATGGAAGATGAGATGGAAGGTGCGGCAGATCTGATAGCTGCTGAATTTGAGGATAGCGCGATCGATTCTTTTGTCCTTGATATGTGTTATGACGGGGAGATTGTAGATACCGTTGAGCTGCTTCACGAAGCCTTATTGGAGTACTCAGATCAAGACATTCTCGATGCAGAGATGGATATGAATGAATACCATATTGAGTTGGTTCGAGATGATGGTGATACCGTCACTTACGAGATATATAACATGTCTTATGGTGCGCTGCCGATTGGAAGTGCGACAGTAGATCTGAGTCATCAGCAAATAACAGGATTCATTGACTTCCGTTCAACGAATGAATTAGATGATCGCGTGCAAATCGCGAAGATACTGATGGACGAAGTAGATAAGGAGCGGGATTGCGACCATTTTAACGTAACGATGCTTTGCAACAATGAATTGATTGACGAGCTTTTCTTGGAGGCTGAGCAAATTCATTAGTTCCTATAGTATTAAGATAAATATCAAAAAGTGCAAACCGAAATGACGGTTTTGCACTTTTTTTGTCGAAATCATCTTCACAGCACTCACTAATTGTTAGATAATGGAATGAGAAGGGTGTGAGTGCGGATGAAAATGAACCAAGAGGAACTGGGCCATCTCGTTTTTTTATCAGAGGTTGTACTTAGTGGGCGGAAAAAGGGACTCATGGAGGAAACGCTGCAATGTTTGCTATACATTGTTAAATCTCTCGAAGAAGCGGAACTACCAGACAGTGTCATAGCAGAGATGAACTCCTTAATGGAAGCAATTGAGCATGAATTAAGAATTGAAAATGATCGTGTGAAGGAAATCGAATATCATCTTAACCTGCATCGACAAAGAAAGGTGTAAAGGTAATGAGGCGTGTAACTAGATTTTGGATCGTCATCTGTATAACAGCGGTGGCAGGATTAGGTGGTTTATTATTGATGAGCAGTGAACGTACTGCTAGTATACGTTCAGAAGACTCGATCCAACAATGGAAGGAAGATCTTGATTTTCTTGCTAATGAGCTTCCGCAGAAACACATCAATCTGTTTCATCAAGTTAACAAGGAACAGTTCATGGACAAGGTGAATAAACTAAAAGAGCATCTGCCGCACATGACGGACCAACAGCGGAAGGTAGGCATCATGGAACTTATTGCATCAGTGGGTGAAGCACATACGAATGTAGCAGCCATTGATAGCAAACTTCCTATGTATTTATTTCAGTTCTCAGATGGCATTTATTGTTTAATGGCAAATTCTGAATACAGCTCAATTGTAGGAAGAAGAATTACACAAGTTAATGGAATCGAAATTGAAACAGTAAGGAATGCTTATCGTAAAATCATTCCACATGAAAATGAGTATTGGATTAATACCATGTTTCCTCAATATCTGACGGACACTGATCTATTAGTCGGGCTTGGTTTATCAAAGCTGACAAATGAAGTGGAAATTACATATATAGATCAAAATGCACAACAACACAAAATAAAGGTATCGATACCAACAGAAAACAATGTGAAAAAAGATGTCATACAGATCGCATCCCCACCTCTTTACTGGATGTATCAAAATGAATATTATTATTATCAATACATCCCGGAACAAAAAACGATGTATTTTCAATACAATAGATGCATGGAAGACGAAAATAAAAATTTTAATGATTTTGCGCGAGAAATGCTAAAAGAAATGAAAGAAAAGGGTGCAGAGAAGTTAGTTGTTGACTTGCGTCTTAATGGGGGAGGTAATTCGGCACATATCGCTCCTCTTATGGATAATTTTTACAATACTTTTGATCAAAATCAAATTCATACATACGTTTTGCTTAGTAATAGAACCTTCTCTTCAGCATTATTTAACGCTATCGATTTGAAAGATAAATTGTATGCGACATGGATTGGTGAACCTACAGGTGGAAAACCAAATTCATATGGCGACATATTATCTTTGCAGCTTCCACATTCTAAGCTCAAGGTATATTATTCCACGAAATATTTTAAACTTGCATACGATGATAACCAGGTGTCATTTTTCCCGGATGTTCCTATGAATTGGATGATGAAAGATTTGATGGAGGGTCGCGATCCTCTGATGGAGTATGTTTTCGAACAAAAGTATGATTAATAGAAAAAAGGGGCTATCCTTCGGAAGAACTTACTTCCGTCCGGAGAGCCCTTTATTTTGCTATGATCAAAAGTTATTTAAAAGCATACACTTTGTTTTTCCCCGTTGTTTTAGCCTGGTACATGGCTGCGTCTGCTTGTCCGATCAGTTCATCAGGGGTTTGTCCTTCCCGATAAACAGCATAGCCTACAGATACCGTAACACAAGTCTCAGCCTCTACTCGCTTACGGAATGTCTCTGCAAACTTTCCGAGTGGAACGGTTGGATCGGTTATCATGGCTACGATTTCTTCTCCTCCATAACGACCGACGATCCCGCAATCTTCACATAGGTTTTGCATGATTTGTGAAACTTGTTGCAGGGCTTCATCACCTGATTGATGGCCTTTGGTATCATTTAATTTCTTGAAATTGTCGATATCACTAAAGATGATTGCAACAGAGATGCCATGATTTAAATATTTACTCAGACGTTGGTAAAAAAATTTGCGATTATATACTCGTGTCAAGCCATCGGTGATGGAAGAAGTGTAGATTGCATTCATGAGTTCGACGACACGTTCGAATAAAAACGAGAATAAGATGAAATAAAACAGAACGGAGCTGATATTCTCGGCAAGAGATAGGAATGGTTGCTCAGATTCAAATATGTAGTTATTCAGTAAATGTGCAATGTGATAAATACAATAAACAAGCAGGGCAAGTTGATATTTGCGCGATTGACCGATTAATGGCGGGATCATATAGGCCCACAGCACAATAAGTACAAACATATAGATGTCCAATCCAATATTCTGTATGGCCAATGGATGGATAGACGTAAAACCAATTAAAGTAGGGATGTAAAAATACAAGGGTGAAATTAATGCTGCAAAAAAGATGAGACTGTAGAAAAATAAATATTGCCTTTTTTGAGTCGGATTATAAAGTTGAAATATACCCATATTTACCAGAATGAACGAAATGACTTGCAATAAATTGGAAATATATTGAAAAAGAGGGTTGGTAGAATGCTCAGATGCGATGTAGAACAATATCGCATAGTTCACAATCAGAAAAGTCAGTGATACAGTCATTGAAAAATAAGCTTTTTTTCGTCTGGATAGAAGCAGTCGGATTGAAATCGTAAGCATGAGTGCAAGTATGACTAAGATGACTGTATAGGAAAAAAGCATGTTTGGAATCCTCCATTAAATTTCACGTATAAGAGTGACTTATATTATAGCAGAATGTCAGAGAATGTGGATAAATTTGTCGCGTGAACATGTGCTCTTTCTTATTGACAACTTCCAAGTTACAATAGAGACGAAAGATCATGTGTTCGTCCCATTACAAATGATTACCATTACATCTTGAAAGGTGTTAATTATATGCATATTTTGCAAGCGTTATTTTTCCCTCCTGAACAGCCAGGTGGGGTATCCTCAATGGTTCCGTATGTCTTAGATAAATTTAATAAGCGCGGCTGGGAGATGGAGTTATTTTCTCTACCTAAACGTGTGCGTGGAAAAGGTATAGATGAGATTAAATTCGCAACGTTCGATTATCATAAATATGCAGGAAATCCTTTAGTTGATAAATATATTCAAACATATAAGGATTATATTTGGTGGGCTAGGATGAGAATAACGAAACAATATGATCTGATCCATGCCCACCATCCAATTGCTGCATTAGCGATGAAGCAGCTTTTTCCTACTACTCCAGTCATTATGACGATCCATTCTTCTTATGAACGTGAGCTTTTTTTAAACGGAAAGATTGTGGAAAATAGCCCAGAGCATGATTTTCTTACTTCGATATATGGGGAACTTGAAGCTAATCTGGATCAATTGCTGACTGTCTCCAATTCATTCAAGAAATACCTTGCCGAGTATGTGCAGGATTCGGAACGAATTGGTGTGATTCCCAATGGATTCGATGAAAAAAGATTCCGTCCAATGCCTCATGAGAATGCCATCCCACAATTGATCACGGTATGTCGACTTGTTCCTGCAAAAGGTCTTGACACACTGTTACTTGCATGTTCAGAGCTGAAAAAACGCGGACAAAACTTTGTGCTTCATATTATTGGGGATGGTCCGAGCCGACCTGATTTGGAGCGAATTGCAGTCGAGCTTGATATTTATGAAGAGACGATTTTTTATGGCTATATGCTGCATCCGGAAGAGTTTATGCCGTTTTTCGACATCTTCGTCCTTCCTTCTCAAGCTGAGGCGTTCGGATCTGTATTTGCGGAGGCAGCTTTGTGCTTACTAGCACTCGTGGGTACAAATGTGGGTGGGATTGCAGAGCAGATAGAACACGGACGTAATGGGTTACTTATTCCCCCAGGGGATGCACTCGCACTATCGGTTGCATTAGAAAAACTAATCATCGATCCGGCTTTTCGGTATGAGATGGCACGAGCAGCATCAGAGAAGGCTCGAAAGACTTATGGTTTGAGCCGGGTGATACGTCAGCTGCGCTCGGTATATGAAAAGTATGATAACGATAAGAAAGAAGCATTGTAGGAGGACGGATATGCAGTCTTTTCGATTTTTACACAGTGCTGATCTTCATCTAGATTCACCATTCCTTGGCATGACTGGAGTTCCTGAGGCGATTCGTGATCGCCTTCGGGACTCCACTTTCCATGCTTTCGAGGCATTGGTGCATTTGGCGATTCAGAAAAAGGTAGACTTTGTCTTGATTAGCGGAGATGTCTATGATGCAGCAGACCGTTCCTTGAAAGCTCAAATTCGGCTGCAGAAAGGTGTACAGATCTTAGCGAGTTATGGAATCGAGGTGTTCCTAATTCACGGAAATCATGATCCACTGGATGGACGAGTTGCGAAGCTGAAGTGGCCGGATGGTGTTCACATTTTTGCGACGGACCAGGTTGAAACTTTGCCAGTAATAAAGCCGGATCGAGGGGTTATTGCCTATGTACATGGAACCTCTTATCCAACGGCAGCTGTTTCACAAAATTTGGCGGTGAAGTTTAAGCCCTTTTTAACGAGTAAACCGGTGTATCAAATCGCGATGCTGCACACGAATGTAGATGGAGCCTCAGATCATGATAACTATGCTCCCTGTACGAAACGGGAGCTAATGGAAAGCGGGATGGATTATTGGGCGCTTGGTCACATTCATCATCGCCAAGAGCTGAATCCACAAGGCCAGCCGCATATTGTTTACCCGGGAAATATTCAAGGACGCAGCATTCGGGAAACGGGTAAGAAAGGCTGCTATATCGTTGATGTGAATGAAGCGGGAATAAGCACATTAACATTCCATTCACTGGATGTAGTTAGGTGGGAAGTTGTTACGATCTCGATTGAGGGCATGGATTCTGAACAAGCCCTTAAGGACACACTTGAGGAGCGGGTGGAGGATCTTCGCATGAATAGCGATGGGAGATCAGCAATCGTACGTGTACGCCTAGAAGGTCGTGGACAGCTTAATGATCGTCTGCGTAAAGGACAAGCTGTAGCAGAATTACTGGAAGAAATACGAGCAGATGAAGTGAAGCGTTTTTTAACAAATGATGAAGTTGAATCTTACATAGATGAACTGCCAATTGGTCCCGAAGTAACATTCGTCTGGATCGAATCGGTCATTGATCAAACAAGTCGGGAAATAGATGTAGAGTCGCTGCTTTCAGAGCCCAATTTCATCGGTGATTTACTACGAGAATCACGGCATTTGCAGCAGGACGAGAAGGAGCTGCGTATTTTTGCAAGGGAGGCTCTAGAAGGATTGGCTTCACAGACCGGGCTAGGTAAGCTTGTGCTACCTAAAACTGATCAGGAGTTACAGGAGTTGCTTCAGGCTGCAGAGGGCTTAGTACTCGATTATTTGGCGGATGGGGGCTGGGAAGGTTGAAGATTGTTGCCATTCAAGTAGATGGATTTGGTCATTTGCGGGATCGCAGCTGGCAGCTTGTGCAGTCACTTACTCTCGTGTATGGTGCTAATGAAGCAGGAAAAAGCACGTTGATGGGGTTTATTCGAGCGATATTATTTGGTTTTTCCCCAAGAAGCCAGCTTGCCGATCGCTACGTACCTTCTGGTGGAGGTGCGCATGGAGGCAGTTTGATTTTACTCGATGATCAAGGGAAACGTGTACTTGTCGAACGTCATGATCATAAGGGCACTAAAGGGCGAAGTTCAGCATCCGCTGGTACGGTTAAAGTAACTTTTGAAGACGGAACGGTTGGTGGAGAAGAAGCGCTTGCGAGCTTGCTTGGTGGGATGTCTGCCGAAGTGTTTCGTTCATTATTTGCCTTCGGTTTAAGTGAATTGCAAGAGCTTCGGAATTTACAAAAAGAAGAAATTAATGGTTATTTATATAGTGCAGGACTTGGCATTCCTCCTGCTGCATTAATTGATGGAGAGCGTAGATTAGCTGCGCGTCTAGAACGATTATACAAACCAAGAGGTAAGAATCAAGATATCAATGTAGGCTATAAGAAACTTGAAGAACTTGATATAGCCGTGTATAGAAGTAAAGAACAAGCAGGTCGGTATGATTTACTAAAACAAGATTTACATACCGTAGATGAACGCATAGAGGAATTGGAAAATAACAAGAAGAGCTTGAAAGAACAGTTGGATTGGGTCGAGACTTGTATGAAGGCTTATGAGCCTACACTCAGGCTGCAAGAAATGGAGCGGGAATGTGAACATCTCCCTTTGACTCCTGAATTTCCAGAAGATGCGATTGCAAAATGGGAGTCGCTACAAGCAGATGAAATTCGATATCGGGATGAATATCAACGTCATCTGCTCAAACAGGAAGAGCTAACAAAACAAATAAAAGAAGCGCAACCTGATGAACAATTGCTTGCACAGCAAGTTGAGATCGAGATTCTAATGGGACGTGCCCCTCAATTTCAAGCCGATGAGCGGTCTATCGTAGAGCTCCAATCAGAGCTTGATCATGAACAAAAGGAATTAGAGAGAACGCTCAGATCGATTGACCCAAGCTGGTCGGAAGCCGATTTGCAGCAATTTGCCTTGTCGGCTTCCATGCGAGAAGAGATAACGAAGTGGAAAGAGACGTTTGTGCAGCTTACTGTTGATCAACAACGAGAGACATTATCGAAGCTTGCAATAAGCGAACAAGTAGAGAAGTTGGAGGAGCAAATTCACCTACTTCAAGATCAGGCAAGTTGTCAATCTGCGGTTCACCCATCTTCCCAATTATTTGCGATGTTCACTGGTGTACCTGGTATTCAGGATATGAAGACGCATTTACGTTCCATCTCTCAATTGTATAGGGAGTACAATGAAGCGCAAATGGAATATCGGCATTTGCTTCAGCGGGCGGAAGATTATAGATTACATCAAGAAGCACTTCGTAATATGCAGCTGGGTTCTAATCAAGAACGTGATGGGAAGAGGACGAAACGCAGCTCAAGATTAGGTGCGTTTTGGATGGTTGGCGGAGCTGCAGTTGGTCTTGGTTTAGCTGTATGGCTATTTACGCGTGAGGAAACTGTTATAGCAGGTCTGCTTGGTTTACTAGTAGTTGTAGGGTGTTTGGGTTATTACCAGATCGTGAAGCCGTTTGGATCGAAGTCTGGGAGTCGAGGTACTAGAAGATATGTGATGGATGAACCCGTTGGTGAACCCGGGGTTGAATTACCGTCTGATATGAAGTTTAAACTCAGCCATACAGAGGCCCATTTGGATAAGCTTCGAGAGGCATTGAGTGTTCTTGTCCAACCCTTGGCAGCATCTGCTGAGATGGCTAGTTCATATACCGATGGAACCTTGCAGGATGAGGGCGGTGGTGACTATGAGTATGTTGCTTTTGATCGCTCATCGAGTCATAACCTCAAAAGTCATATGGCTGCTTCCGATTGGATACAGGTTGAATCTTGGCTGAAGCAAGAGCTTCCAGTATGGGAAGAAGGAATCGAAAGTTGGGAACGTGATCAAGAAGTTACCAAGAGAACTGCGGGTCAAATTGCTGATTGGCGACAAGATTTGCAGTCAGCTGCTAAGCATGTAAACCAAGCGGAGCAGCATGTAAAGCAATTGCAGGATGAAGAGCAGAAGACGCAGTTAGCTTGGATAGAATGGTTGAAGCAGTATGGTTTTACAGCGCCCCTTTCACCGGGTGGTTTGCTAGAGAGTTTACCGCTGATTGAGCAGGGTCACAGCCTGCTCTATAACAAGCAGCGCCTGCAGACGCGGCTTGCTGCTGTAAGGAGCGCCGCGCGTGATTACGCGGCGCAGGTGGATGGACTGCTCGGCACAGCCGCAGTCCAAGGCGACCCCGTCCTCGGCATCAAACGCCGAGGGGAGGCGCTTGCGCATGAGCTGCGCAAGCGCGATGCGGCAGCGCTCGCAAGCGAAGCGCAGCGCGCCGCCGCTTTAGAGGCGCAGGCGCTTAGCCAACGCCTGGAAGGGCTTCAGCTCCGGCAATCGGAGCTGCTTGCACTTGCCTCCGCGGAGTCCGAATTGGACCTCCGCGTCAAAGCACGCCACGCCCAACGGCGTGCGGAGCTTGAAGGGGAGCGGCGGCACCTGCTCCCCTCGATTACGGCGCTGGTCGGTAGTCAGCGCCTTGAGCATTTGCACGCTATGCTGGCTGAGCATGGCGTAACTGAGCTCGCCGCGCAGGTAGGCGAGCTGCAAACAAAATTGTCGCTTCTAAGTGAAGAAGCGAATGAACAGCGCGACCGACGGGGGCGTCTTGCGGGAACGATTGAGCAGCTAGAAAATGGCGCCGGTCATGGAGACAAGTTGCAGCGGCGGGAAGAACAAGTCGCTGCTTTGCAGGCTTTAGGTCGCGAGTACGCAGCTTGCGCCTTTGCCGCACATCTGCTGCGCAAAGCACGCGAGATGTACGAAAGAGAGCGGCAGCCCGGCGTGCTCATGCGAGCCTCCCGCTATTTTCAAGAGATGACACAAGGTCGGTTCATCGGTGTCCGAGCGCCATTTGGCGAGAATAAGTTGGAGGCTGTAAAACCATCTGGTCAAGGGGTTGAACCTGCCTTCTTAAGTCGAGGAACAGCTGAACAACTCTATCTTGCCATGCGTTTTGCACTGGCGGAAGAATATGCTTCAAGAGCTGTCGTACCGATGATTATGGACGATATACTCGTAAATTTTGATCAACAGCGGATGGAATGCTGCCTGAAACAGCTGCAAGAAATAAGCGGACAACGGCAGCTGCTGTTGTTTACATGTCATGAGCATGTGCGTGATGCAGCTTTGCGGCATATCCCAGACTTACAACTGATTGAATTATAAGGGCATCACAATAAAACCATACAAGGAAGTGGAGGGGTGGAAGGTGGAAGAGATCGGAAATGAGAATGGAAGTAAGATAGACAACGAAAAAGAGAAAAAAACAGTCAAGCCACGTGAAATTACTTATCAAGTTGGTTGGAAAAAAGGAAGAATGCTCGTGGGAAATCCCGTTGTTAGCCCACCTCCAGCATCAAAACGAACAGGACCTAGGCAATTGTTGGATCTATGCCATCGTTACTTGTTCAAGGAAGCGCCACTTCCTTCAAGCGCAGTGCTCGAATACTGCTTATGGGCTTTACCCGTTGTAAGCTTTCTGCTAACCGTACTGCTTGTATATATGCTCGTTTATTAACTGGTTTTTGAGAGGAGAATTACCGTGTTTGAACTGAATACCATCATTGCCATACTAGGCAGTGTGATTGGTCTTGTAGTGACGGGTGGGGCGATATATACCGTATGGTTCCTGCTGCAATCTCGTAAACGGACGGATGGAACGAAGGACAGAGGACTTCCTATTGAGTTATTGCGATGGAATATACTGGACTATATGCTTATTGGATTATTCTTAGTAGGTTTATTAATGCTTGGGGCTGATTTGTATGCGGTCATGCGGGATAAGGCGAATTTCCCTTCGTATCATCTAGCATACTTAACAGGCGGGTTTGTTTTTTCATTAATGGGAATGGTGCTGTTATTCTTACGTTTTATGATGATGTACTCTGCGCTACAAAGCTCGTCTGCGCCAAACCATAAAGCCGAGCCAAACCATGGAGATCAGGCCGAAAGCGGGATATAAAGAGGAAAGTAACACCTTAAAACCAATCTGTGAAACAACATAGCTCAAGATAAGTAAAATCACGAGGATAAATTGACTGTTGATTTTTGAACGCTGCTCAAGCTGGAGTGTCAAACCATAGATATCCGCAATATAAGTTGTGAATATTTCACAGTAAATCACAAGGATATATATGAATTGAACAGTGTATCCGAGCTTCGTCACAAGACCTGCCATTGGAATTTCAAATTGAGTGATACCTGGCATTTGAGTCGAAAGTGCGATGTGCGCCCCGATGAGTAGTAGTCCAATAATGCCACCACCGATCCCTGCACCTAGATAGAGTACCGATTTGTTCGGAGCGGCAGCACCAAGTGGCACAAGTACCGCTTGTGCAGTGGAGAGGTTGAAGGCAGCATACAATAAAGGTGCAAGCCAAATCTGCTTAAACGAATAATCGGAAGTGAGGAACAACCAATTGCCTGCATTGGGGCTGCTTATGGTGTGCCAGACGATAAGTACAGAGAATAAGATCATGAGAGGCACGATCACTGTATTGACGGTCATAATGGCTCCAATGCCCCGTGATATGACGAGATAGGATAGGAATAAAGTGAGTAGAAGGCCAGTCTGATACGATAAATGTAGTTGTTCAGAAAAGACAGATCCAGCACCTGCCAGCATGACAGTCGAGATACCGAATAATATGATCATCATAAAAAGAGACACAATGGATCCGATTCGAGGTCCAAATAACATTCGATTCAAATCCTCGTACGATTTGGCTTTCATTTCATAAGCCATCACCATCATTTTGACACCAATCCAAATAAATAGTATGGCTGCAAGTAGAATCGTAAAAGCTGCCATTGAACCGTATCTCGTGAAAAATTGCAATATTTCTTGACCTGTTGCAAATCCTGCACCGACGATCGTTCCGATATATGTAAATGCAATCCGAATGACTATACTAAAATGACGCAGCATATGTACTCCGCCTTTCCAACCTAAGTTAGTACAAGTTATGTAAGGAATGACTTGTACATGACATAAAAGTTGGAAAATATAAGGAGATGTAGTTTTACTTGATTTGTCAGTTTATGTTCCTGCAAACAATTTAATAGATTGAATGCGATCTTCTTTAATATCAATATCGAATTTAAGTACTGTTCCTTGCGATTTGTAACTTAGCACATATTTACTATTCTGATCAGGTTTACCGAGCGCGGACACAATGTCCTGCGTTCTTTGACCAAGCCTTAGCCCATTTAACCCAGGATCCACGTTAGGGGTGCGGACTTCAATGAACTGGAGCTTGTTCGCATTATTGAACCCAACAGAGAAGTCCATATATTCGAGTACATTTATCGCCTCTGCGTCATCTTCCATACGAAATTGGGAAGGTGGATTACCGAATCTACTGATTGTTGCTTCTTTGCTAGTTTGCAGAGAGATGCCCATCAGTGTCGGTTTTGTAGCTCGGTATGAATCTTTAGAGTCTACCTTTGGCTTTATAATCGGTGATTCTGCAGTTGTTTCATTTGTTGTATCTGTAGTTGAATTTGGAGTTTGTGTAGGATCTAGAGTACCTTCTGTAGTTGTATTTGGTGTAGAAGTAGCATTGTTTGTAACATCTGGTGTAGGAGATATCTCAGCAGCTTCTTTCTTATCGCAGCCTGCCAATAGAATCATTCCGGCACACAAACAAGTTAACGGGATGATGTGCCAATTTCTGTGCATCTTGATCTTCCTTTCTCTTTATCCGATAATTAAGTTCTCTATTTCTCTATTATAGACACTATTGTATAGAAAATAGTTTCAATTCAGAAGCATTTGCGTCAAAATAGGGCTTGAATCCTAGGAGTTTCCTATGGTAACTTACTCATAAACCATTTCTCATGGAGGCATGTTCATGAATCTATTAAAAAAACGTATCGAAGAAGTAGGCGACGTTGTAACTGACGGAGTACTCAGACTTGACTCCATATTAAATCATCAGGTAGACCCCGAGCTTATTATGGCAATGGGCAGAGAGTTCGCTGTACGCTTTAAGGATAGCGCCCCGACTAAGGTTGTAACAGTGGAATCTTCTGGTATTCCGATCGCATTTGCCACAGCGCTAGAGCTAGGTGTACCTTTAATTTTTGCTAGACGGAAAAAGTCAGTGACAATGAGTGAACAAGTTTACGAAGAGCGCGTTCCTTCATTCACGAAAGGCATCGTAACGGATATTATGATTTCGACTAACTATTTAAACAGTGAAGATCGGGTGCTCATCATCGATGATTTCATTGCTAATGGTGATGCGGCTAGAGGCCTGGTGCGTATCGTCGCAAAAGCTGGAGCTGAGCTAGTCGGCATCGGTATAGCCGTAGAGAAATCATTCCAACAAGGGGGAAGCTCTTTACGTGAGATGGGCTGTCGAGTGGAGTCATTGGCTAAAATCGCTTCCCTAACAAATGGAAAAATTGTATTCGATTAATGGACAATTACGGGTAGTTGCGCCTTTTCCAGAATCAAATTATCTATTATAATAGAATCAGGGTCAGTGAAAGGAGGCATCAACTTCATTATGAAAGAGAATATTTCGGAAACCTATTTTATTGAAAAGCTAACAGAAGCGAAGACTCACTTTGAGCGTGCGCTGGATTGTAAACATACTGAGTTTGATGATTTGTATCCGTATATGATCGAACACCCGCAGTTTTTCTGGTACAAACGTTATGTAGCCTGGTCTGAACTTCTTACCGTTGTGAAGCTTTGTTCGGAGCTATCGGTGAATTGGCAAGAGCAATTTTCTGAAAAGCAAGCCGAATATATTCAAAAGCGTGTGATGTCCTCAAAAGTTCTAGACTACTGGTACGAAACGAAGGAACATGTTTCCTAAAAACATAATGGCTACGACATTGTAACATAATTTGGAAGATCTGTATGTCTTAATGGCATGCAGATTTTTTTAATCATACGACAAATATATTGAAGCGCTTACAAAAGTTTACTCAGGAAAAGGGTTCGTGTATGCTACAAGTAGGAGGTAGATCCTTATGATAACAGATGAAATATTAGATCAGTACCGGGTAGAGGGCACGAAATTACGTGTTATCCGTGATGCAGATCCTGTGAATGATGTAAAAGGAATTGTCCTTGCGTGGGATGATGAGTTCGTTCTGATTCGTAAGCAAAACCGTCGTGTATTAAAATTACATCGTGGTTATGTGTATCAACCTTTTTCGGATGAACGACCTAAGGAGTTTACGCTTCCTGACTTTCCAAGTATAGAAGGATGAGGAAGATAACGAATATCGAGTTAGCCGCAATTGAGGGTGTAACGGATCAAATTGTGACAGGTATCGATGATCGATACATCGTTATTAAGAGTGAGACCCCATTAAGAACGTTAAGTACAAATATGTGGGGCGGCGGATATGGGCAGCACCTTTACATTATGAATAGACAAGTGCCAAAAAGTTACATGAGTCAAGATCCTCTTAGGGAGATGAAGGGCTTCTTAGAGCAAGAAGGGTATCGATATGAGGATGTAGCGGGTATGCTGACAGCGGCTTATGTGGTGGATGTTGGTTTTAGAGGTATGATGATGACTGGGGAAGGCGAAGATGCGGAGAATACCGTGCGTGTTTGTACGTGGGTCACAATGGGGCTTGGTAATACAACACGGGCAGGGCTACCATTAAAACCTGAAGAGTTGTATCCAGGTACGATTAATATTATCGTACTCATTGATGGTGAAGTGACAGATGCAGCGATGGCAAGCTCGATTATCACAGCAACGGAAGCGAAAACAGCTGCACTGCAGGATTTGGGCACTCAGATCAGAGGTGGAGGGCATGTGGCAACCGGCACATCCACAGATGCCATCGTTATTGCAGCAACAGGAAGAGGACGTTCGCATCGATATGCGGGCACAGCGACATGGCTTGGACATCTTATTGGTAGAACAGTCTATGAAGCTGCAATGGAATCGGGGTTGAAATACAAAGAAGCTGTCATGCGCTTATAGGGCTAATTATCGTTTTTTTTGAGCATTCAGCAGCAAAGAGACCAATTCACCTGGGTCCATCATCGCAGGTTGTTTTGCCGATGGAATGAGTGATCCGGTGAGGATAATCTCGATGGTTTGATATCGATCAAGTAGAATGGACTCGACTTGTAGTGCATTCGTTAGCAATGCAGCGACTACGGCTAGCTGCTGAGGGGAGAGGGAGTCTAATAAGAGACCCTTCTTTTTTTTATCTGTACAATCATTCCCTTTATTCAGATTGTCAGGTCCAGAGTTGTTATTATTGTTATTGTTATTATTATTGTTATTGTTATTGTTATTGTTATTGTTTCCGAGTCGCTTGTTTTTGCTACCTGCCATGAATCCCACCTTCTATTTCTTAGGTAATTAGATACTTATTCTTATCCGGATTGTGTTTGGTCGGTATTGGTATCCTCATCAACTTCATCGAAACCTTGACCACTTAAGAATGCCGCTGCGATAATGCCCAGTGTAACGAGAAGAATTGATTTCTTTTCATTAGGTTCATCCTTGTCAGCCATTACAGATCACTCCTTTATATGTTTCTTCCCATACAGTATAAGTAAAACATGCATCATTCGTGCTAAAGCAAAAGCCTGAGAAAAAGGATTGGGATATGCTTATTTATTGGATAAAATTGAATTTTCAAACAACCGTTGACAGATTTAGAGGTGCATGATAAATTGATTTTATTCTAATGTGCGGCCGTGGCGGAATTGGCAGACGCGCTGGCTTCAGGTGCCAGTGGTAGCAATACCGTGGAGGTTCGAGTCCTCTCGGCCGCATCATATAACGAATAACCGCTCGTAAATTTGCATTTGATGCAATTTGCGGGCTCTTTTGTGTTGTCAGGGATGCTCATTTTTTCTTTAAATTACAAAAAATAGTTGATTTGTGTGAATGTTTCAGTATATTAATAGTTATGGAGGTTAAATTTTACATAATTAGTAATCCATCATAAGACCAGAGAGGAAAATTAGTGTGTTAGAACTACTTATTAAAAATGGAAAATTCAGATCTTTGTTATTATCTTCTTTGATTTCACAGTTAGGTTCATTTTTTACGTTTATGTTATTAATCGTCATGACCTTTGAACGAACCCAATCGCTTATATCAACGATGGGTGTAACGCTGGCTTCAACTTTAGGCAGTATTGTGGCAGGCCTTGCGGGAGGTTTCTGGGTAGAGCAGCGTTCTCCGGCAAAGGTGATGGTCATGACAAATCTCTTAAGTGCTTCGGTGCTGATCGGCATGTTTTTCTTACCGACAACAATGACTTATTACTACATAACCGCTTTTCTGATTGCTGTATTTGGGGCATTCTCGAGACCTGCTTCTTCGAAATTACAAGTGATGCTTGTGCCCTCTGAGCAATTAATGGCATCTAATGCATCCAGGCAAATGCTAAATGAAGTTGTAAGAGTATTCGGACCGGGTCTAGCTGTATTTGTACTCACCCTGCTTCCTAAAGATTTAAGCACAGTAGGTTTTTTGATTGATGGCGTATCCTATCTCATAGCAGCCGTACTCCTGTATTCAATTGGCACTTTTGACAAGACAAGTGCTAGTGATAAAGGGAAGTCTCCTACTGTTAAAGTACCGTTTGTTACACGCCTGAAAGAGGGCGTCGAGCCACTTCGAGCACCGGTTATCCTAGCTATTTTGGGAATGTTCTTCTTTTGTATTATTGGGATCACAGGTTTTGATGTCATTTTGACTGCTCATATTAGTAGATCGGGGCTGCCTTCGATATACTCGGGTTATGTCATTTCTGCGCTTAGTGCGGGACTAATTGTGGCTTCCTTTTTCAGTAAATATTTTTCAAAATTGTCACTAGCTATTCGATTGGGATTATCTGTATTTGGAATGGGTCTGGGGTTATTATGTTTAGGTTTAACTGCAAATTTATATATCATGTTGGGTTTCGCGTTTATCATCGGCGTGTTTAATGTGATCTACAATATAAGTGCTTCAACCTATATGCAGCAGAATATTCCACTGGAGAAGATGGGCAGAGCGCAGGGATTTACAAGCAGCTTCTTTAGTACGGTAGGCTTGTTAGGAATGGGTGTAAGTGCTTTGATAGGGGAACTGTTAAGTCCGGCAACGACCTTCCTTATTATGGGTGGAGCGATTGCGCTAAGTGGGTTTATAAGCGTTTTTACGATCCATTCTGCAACGAAACGTCAGCAGGAGATTGGGCAAGCTCAGGCTGTGAATATGTGAGTGGTACACCAAAACAGTTGGTAGGAATTTGATTCCTATGCAGCTGTTTTTTTTTAGTTTTAAAATAAACAGAAAATTCCTATTCTTGTATTGACTAAAATTTATTTCACCGTTAAAATAAATTTTAACGATAAAATAAATTTTATTAGGGGGGTGATCATCCATGTGGGCATTATTAAAAATTCCTGCCTATCGCAAGTTATGGTTGGCACAAATTGTATCTGAATTAGGGGACGGGATTACTAGACTAGTTGTTGTATATTTGATTGCGCATTTGACCGATAATCCGCTTATGCTCAGTCTTGTTATCCTGCTCAACGTACTGCCCAGTATCCTGCTTGGAACGTTTGTCGGGCCGATCGTGGATCGATTTCCGAAGCCTTTGGTCATGATTTCCGCAGATATATTTCGGGCAATCATTGTGTTATTGATGATTTTGTTACAAAACTCTCTGGAAGGCTTGTTTGTACTCATTTGTTTGGCAGCGTTTGGAACTATATTCTTTGAACCTGCTCGCTCGGCAGTAATCCCTCAATTAGTCGGGGAGAGTAACATGACGAAAGCGGTTAGCTTAAGCCAGTCTACCTTTATGGCAATGAAGTTAATCGGGCCATCTCTTGCTGGAGTACTGATTCCGTTAGGGCATTTCGGGTGGATATTTACGTTTAATGCATTTACCTATGTGCTCTCGGCGATGTTCATCTGGGCGTTGTTATCTCATATTCAAAAGCATACTTCTTCTGCTCCTAAAGTGAACAAAATGCCTTATTTGCAATCATTAAAAGAAGGTATCCAAGTCGTGATGCACACGAAAGCTTTAGTTGCACTCATTATTCTTATTTTCCCTGTGATGCTTACGGTCGCAATGGTCAATGCAACACAAAGTGCGATGATGCTGTTCACGTTTCATATTCCTGCTGAACATTATGGATTTCTAACCACCGTAAGTGCGCTTGGAAGTATTATTGGTGCTCTTACTGCTCCCTATTGGTTGAAAAAATTGTCCCCACACCTGATGCTGATGCTCTCATTAGCGGCAATTGGGGTGAGCTGTATCTCAGTCATTGCGGTAAATGCATTATTTGAATACCTAGGTATTTCTATTTTGTATTTATGGATTATGATTGTTGGATATACGGCTGCTTGCACGAATGTTCCACTGGGCAGTCTGTTCGTTACTCTGACACCACCAGATGTTCGGGGACGCAGCTCCGCTCTGCTTGATTCGATCGTGAATATGGGAACGGTTATCGGATTGTTAGCAGGAGGAGCTCTTGCTTCAACGATTACACCCGTATATACCGTAGCTGTTGCAGGACTACTGCTTGTTCTTGTCGTCCTTGTCTTTCCTCTGTTACACTATTACAAAGCACTGCAAAGTGAAAAAACACCAGAACAGAGAGAAGGAACGGTGCCTTCTTCGGTATAAGGAGGAAAATCCTTGGAAACAGAACATGTCATAAAGGATATTGAGATCATTAAGTTAATGCTTGATCCACGAAGATTTCGAATTATGAAGTTTGCTACGGATGAGCCTATTACGGTTAAGCAGCTGGCTGAGAAATTAGACGAAAAGCCTTCCCGTTTGTATTATCATGTAAATAAGATGGAAGAGCTTGGATTGTTGAAACTTGTGGAAACGAAGCAGCAAGGTAATTTGATTGAAAAATATTATCAAACCGACAAAGACGTAAGTCGTTCGTATAATATTGATCCTGTTGCTGCTCAACAAAATTCAAGTGTGATTATGCAAGAGCTGTCGAGGATTACGAATCAAGCTCTGCAAGTTATTGAACAAGGAATTTTGGCGGGTCCGAATTCGGAGCAGCAGTGTGAATCCAAGGTTGCATATAAATCGATGACGAAAAAGCAATGGGAAAAAAAGCTCAAAGCTTATGATGTGATTATGGGTGCGAAAGATGATGTGAATCATATTCTGCTGAATGATGAAAAGGAAGAAGAGAACCATGCAAATTCGGAGCAAAGTCAAGTAAATGATGAAAAAGAAGATTATGTGTTCGTCATGCTAGCTTATCGATTAAAAGATGCTGAGAACAATTAAAGGGGGCGCATGCGCTCCTTTTTTTAATACATAGGGATTAAGCTTATTGGATAAAAAGGAAAAACACGCCAATTTGTCGAATGATGCTTACGTACATATTTAGATTTTTATTTTAATGGAAGAATAAGGGGGAATTGATATTTGTCTACCAGAAAGAACAAGCTTCAAATTAATGACTGGTTAGGGGGAAGGTATCGAATAGCGTCTGTGCTCGGTCAAGGGGGCATGGGAACGGTGTATTTAGCGGATGACCAGAAGCTGCGTGGTAAACAGTGGGCGATCAAGGAAACGGTCATTGCGAATCAAGATATTCAGAAATTTATTGATGAGGCAAAGATGCTAGTACAGCTGAATCATCCTTTGCTGCCGAATATTATTGATTATTTTCCGCCAGATGAAGAGGGTTTAAGTTATCTTGTGATGGACTATATTAAAGGTCAAACGTTGCAGGATATTTTCATTCAAGCAAATAAACAGATGGAAGAGTCAGTCGTCATCGATTATGCGCTGCAAATCTGTGAATTGTTCCAGTACTTGCATCACGAGCAGCCGCAACCCATTGTATATCGAGATTTGAAGCCGGCGAATATTATGATTGATGAACAAAATACGATACGACTCATTGATTTTGGTATTGCACGTAGTTTTAAAGAAGGTAAAGATACCGATACGGTGCAGATTGGGACCATTGGATTTGCCGCACCCGAGCAATTTGAGAATCAGCAGACTGACAATCGGACAGATCTATATGCTCTTGGTGCACTAATGTACTATTTGCTCAGTGGAGGCAAATATTATTATGTGCTGCAAAAGCCGTTAGAGCAGGTACAAAGAGGCTTATCTGAATCGCTTTATATGATTATTCATCGCCTACTGCAAATCGCTCCTGCAGATCGGTATCAGCGCGCTTCTGATGTGAAGCAGCACCTGATGTCGATAACATTTCAGTCTAATCATCAAGCGACTCCAAATAAATCTCATGCACGAACTGAAATGCAAGCAAGTAGGAGAAAGCACGGTTCGATGACAATTGCCATTACAAGCGTAAGTTCAGGTATCGGATCGACACATCAAGCGATCATGATTGCGAATTTTTTAGCAAAGAACAATGCAACTGTTGCCGTTGTTGAGGCTAATTTTTCCGAAGATTTCACTAATTTAGAGTCGGTGTATGAGGGTTTTAAGGAAGATGATGTTCCAATTCGGACGACGCAGTTCGAGATGAAAGGTGCTATCTACTATAAGTCGAATTCTGCTATTGATATGATTAAACTTCGAGCAGCAGACTATGACTATATCATTCTTGATATAGGATACCATGAGAATAATGAATGGTTCCAAGAGTTTCTGCGAGCAGATAAACAAATAATTGTGGCATCAGGTAGTGAATGGAAGCGGTCAGCACTGCGCAGATTTTGTCAGATGTACAGTTCATTTGATCAAAGTCATTGGACGATCCTTGTGCCGCTAGCCGATCAGCGGGTCATTCGTGATATGAAATCTGAATTTGCAATTCAGCATGTAGTTGCTCTGCCTTGTCAGTCAGACCCTTTTCAAATGATGGAAGAAACGGCAGGGCAATTGGAACAATTATTGGGTCATGCTTCTAAAAAACGAACTAATTTTCCTGTTAAAAAATCGCTTCTACTAGGGTTTGCAGCTATCCTTGGAATTATGATTGTAGGAATTTTTATGTTTAGGTAGGAATTAGTAAGGCGAGAATAGAATAAAATAGAATCGATTCATAGAGGGAATTTTGTCCCTTAGGATAAGGAGGTTTGTGTTCACATGCAGCATACAGAAACAATTTCACACATCCAGCAAGGAAGTCTTGCACACGTATTACGCACATTTACCATCTCGCTACTTGTCTCTTTCCTTGGCACACTTGTAGGTGCGATGTTCATTCCTCGAAGTCTTGTCATGATGTTCGTCGTCATTGAAGTGGTGATGCTGATTGCGGCGTTCGTGATGCGGATGCGTGGAAAGACGATTAGCTATACGTTCCTTTATGTGTTTACCGCGGTTACAGGAGTTACCTTGTTTCCGGTTATTGAGACGTATGGCGGCTTACTAGGTGCAAAAGTAGTCTCAGGTGCTTTCCTAGCTACAACGGTGATATTTGGCGGTTTAGCGCTATATGCGGCACGTTCGAAGCGAGATTTCTCATTTTTAGGCGGATTTTTGATGGCTGCAACACTGGGGCTTATCGTCATGGGTCTGGTGTCTATATTTGTGAGTTTCGGATCTGCGACGGTACTTGTGTGGTCCATGGTCGGTATTCTAATCTTCAGTGGTTGGGTCTTGTATGATATTTCCCAATATCGACAAGGGATACATGCAGAAGAAGTACCGATGGCCGCGCTTAACTTATATTTGAATTTTATTAACCTGTTTATTTATATCCTGCGACTTCTCGCTGCAATTTTTAGCGGAAGAGATTAAATGTATGAATGAAGCGGCCCGGGGAAGACTCCCGGGCCGCTTTTTGGATATTCATTAATTAGTCCGCAAAATAAGGTTTTTCTTGATTGAAATTACGATTGATCGAGAGCAAAGCGTGCATGAGATGAAATAAATCATTTTGATTCAGGAGGATAGTTGTTGGTTTATCCGATTTATCATTTTTAATTTTAAAAAGTAATTGTTTTTCAGGAGCGTTTATTTCGATCTCCATTTTTTTGCTAGTAAACACACTTTCCATGTGCAGGCACCTCTTTCTTAGATTGTTACACTATAAATGTATGTGGATGAAACTGAATTAGAAGGCGAAATTTGAACAAATCGGTAACATACAAGACGATTAATTCCTTGACTTACTGGCTACACTATTGGCAAAGGACGGTGAATGAAATGGCGAAAAGTGATGATCTGATCAAATATACGACAGAGCGTGTAGTTCGTTACTTAAATACACCAAAAGACGAGCGAAAGAAAGCCAAATCTGCACCCAAATTTCGTGAACCATGGAGTACAAGGTGGTTTGGAATGATTCCATTTGCTATTGGGATGATTTTTAAATCAAAACCAATTGATATGAATGGGAAAACCCGAGAAAGATAAAATGACCCAGTTAAGAATAGAGGTTACCTAACTGCAAAGCGATTGATAATGAAATATAACGCTCACCTTCTTGGTCAACGATTAATAAGGGTTCGCTTTGTTCCCACTGCACATAGCCAAGAACAGGTAAAGGCATAGAGAGCTTTCCATTATATAATTCACACACAAGACGAAGTTCATCATTGTTCTTAAAGGCACGCTGGAAAGCTGCAAAGTTCGAAATGTGGAGCGGCTTTCCTGTCAGCCAAGGCATACGTTCATAAGGATCAAATACAGGATGCTCTGCGAGAAGCGGCAGATTAGCGGTTAGTCCAATAGAAGGCTGCGCATGTGGATCAGGAATGCTGGCTGTTGGTTCCTGCTCCAAATCGAGAAGAGCACCTGTAATGGCATCAAAGTATGAGGCTTTCCCATTAACAACAATTTTCCACAAAGCTTGAAGTGCATTGATGTAAATTCGATTGATGTTAATAGCTGTGCCTTGTACAAGATCATTGACTGTTATATGGTTCGATATGATTCCCCTCTCCGTTAGTACACGATGCAAAGTATCCAGGCTAAATAATGGATTCGATCCTTTTCCATATTCTGTTAGCACATATCCCCCGTGCATATCTCCAGACACAATCATGTATCCGACTTTTTGTCCATCCTGTGTTAATTCAACAATCCAACCATGTGTGCCAGGCCCAAGTGGATACACACTCCAAGAAGCTTGTTTCCAGCTTTCCCAGCCTGGTTGTTTCGCCAGTAGCTTTTTCCATTCGGTAATGTTGTCATGAAGCTCACTTTGATCCAGTGGTATAACTTTGTCAGTCACGACAGGTGGCTGGTCACGATTGAGCGATGGTAAAGGTTGCTCAGTCTGTGCTTGAATAACTTTGGCTTGTCCAAAAGCGAGTTGTGTCGTGAGTATGCTCACACTGATACCAAGCGCCATAATTGCGCGTCGTAATTGGTTATTGATCATTTTTTTCACCCATTTTCGCTTATGGTGGTCATGTAATGCCATTGTATAAGGATTGCTGTAAAAATAGTGTTACAATGTGTCCAGTAAATTTAAGAAGTTTTAGCGACTTTCGTCAGTTACTGCCTATTCACCGCTAGGCAAATGAAATAAACCGCAATTGATGGCGCCTACTTCAATTCTTGGCCGATACTGCCAGTGAATTTCGTCGGTTGCTTGTTGGAATTGAGCGTGAATGTCAGTCTGGTTGACTTCTTCCTCTTCTTCACGTTTTCGCTCTAGCTTCTTATCTTCATGCAAGCTATCATAATAGTCTTGAATACGTAAAAGTTCAGTCGACATTCTTTCGTTCGCACGATCTGACCATGAGTGATCCGTTTTCCTTATAGCTTGTTCTAAATGAGCTTCTAATTGTGAAATCGCTTTGGATATGGACAATCGATCACGAAGCAGATGGATACCTGCTGGTAAGCGTGGAGTTAGTTTCTTCGACCGGATAAGGTCGTAAAAGTTTTCGTGAATTTCACCTGTATCTAGGCGTATCCCGAGTGAATGAATTTCGCTGCGTTTCATATCACAGACATATTCGACTTTAAAATTCACGTTAAGCCAGGACTCATATGGGATGGAGTTTATCATTCCGCGTCGTGAAGGTTCCTCGAAAAGCCGGACGAAACGCCCACGCTTCCGTGAAGATTGAAAAATTTGCTCTAGTCTTCGTGAACCGAAAGTAAGTGTATCCTCAGGGAAACGACTTACAGGTGCGACTGGAACAAAGCCAAAATAACGAGCAAGTATACTCTCGCCAGTGCCTTCATTACCATTTGTAGTGGATTCACTCGTACTGCTATTGGGTGTTGTAGGGGGAGGAGTAGGATTTGCAGCAAAACTGAATGAATCCACGGTTTCATCGGTCTCAAATTTGAATACGAATGTCATCGTCTCAGGAGCCGCACCTGTCCGCTCGACAAAACCCCAATAATAGGGGCGTCCAGTTAATTCTTTATCTGCTTCAGGAGATAACTTCACTGTAATACGGTTTGAAGTTTTCTCGATAATGTCGCACTCCAGCACTTGCAAATAACGGAGTACATACTCCTGAATACGTTTTGCATCCATGACGGCTTTGGTAGGGTCAGATAAGTGGATACTCATGGGCAGTACCTCCTGTTCTATGGTCGTAAGTTTACTTTCTGGCCACTGCCAGCTAATATTTCTTGAAAAGCGCTGCCTGCCTGCGTTTGTTCTTGTACTTCACTCGCCACATTTTGCAGCTTGTCTCCAATTTTCGAAATGCCTGCACGAATGTCATCATCGGAGCGGGCTTCCATGACCATTTTAAAAAGAGAGGCTTCCAAAGAAGTTTTCTTTTTCTCGAATCGCTCTAGAATGACATCCAATTCCCCGATGACGGATTCAAACATGTTAATTTTTTCGTGCAAAAGGGTAAGTATATGTTCTTCGATCGTTCCTTTTGTCGACAAATTGTAAATTTGCACGTCTTCCGTCTGTCCAAGGCGATGAACTCGACCAATTCGCTGCTCAACTCGCATGGGGTTCCAAGGTAGATCGAAATTAATCATATGATGGCAAAATTGCAGGTTAATGCCCTCGCCTCCAGCTTCTGTTGCCACAAGTACTTGTGCGCGGCGTTTAAATAAGTCCATCATCCAGTCTTTTTTACCGCGATTCATGCCACCCCGGTAGGGAACGGCTGTAATATCGTTATTTTTTAAGTAATTCAGTAAATATTCTTGAGAGGCTCGATATTCGGTGAAAATGATCACTTTTTCATTGACCTGCCGGATAATTTCAATGGTTTTCTCTGCTTTCGTGTTGGCTTGTATGCCTCGAATGAGCTCAACAAGCTCCCAGATTTGCGGACGAAGAGGAGAATCTTCGGGAGTCTTTTTAAATAAATTCACTAAAGTTAGAAACACAGCATCACGGGAAGAGCATACTTCGCGTTGCAGCGTTAACAGAGACAGCATGGAGCCAAAATTGGCACCATTCTCTGTGTATCGTCCCCGTACGAAGTTCGTTACTCCGTCATATAAACGCTGTTCCTCTTCGGATAAAGTCAGTGGAATATTCTTTACAGCACGTTTGGTCATATCCAAATTCCCATCACTGCGCCGATTACGAATCATAACTTTAGAAAGTTCTTGCTGAAGAGCGCCTTCATTCTTCACGGTTCGCTTATCAATGATATAGTTACTATGGAATTTTGCTTGCCCACCAAGTTGACCAGGTTTGAGCAGGGTAATGAGATTATATAGCTCTTGCAAATCATTCTGAACAGGTGTTGCAGTAAGGAGAAGGCAATATTTCTTCCGAATTTCTTTGACGAAAGCGTAGTTCGTCGTTTTCTTATTCTTCAGCTTATGTGCCTCATCAATAATGAGCATGTCATATTCTTGTTCAAGCACAATCGAGCGATGCGGATCGCGCTTGGCTGTATCCATGGAAGCGACAATAACGTCGCACTGCGTCCACATATATTCTTTTTTCTGAGCGGCAGCGGCAATTCCGAACTTCTGATTCAACTCACGAACCCATTGCAGTACAAGTGAAGCAGGAACGAGGATCAGTACTTTACGGACGAGTCCGCGTACCATGTATTCTTTGAGAATAAGACCAGCTTCGATTGTCTTTCCAAGTCCCACTTCATCTGCCAAAATGGCTCTACCGTGCATGCCGAAAAGTACTTTCTTCGCGGTGTCAATTTGATGGATCATCGGTTCCAATTTATGCACATGTGAAAGACAAAGTAGTTGATCAAATGAATCGATCCGCGTCGCTTGCTCAGCTTCATAGGCAAGGTCAAATAAGGTAAAGTCATCCCATGGACCTCCACGGTCAGTACGATTCTCTAATTCTGTAACCCACTCACGATTAAAATGAATGTTAAGCCCCTCACGAATGGGGCGAATAAGCTCGGAATTGTTAGGTGTGTGCATGTGGCTTAGCTCCTGCAAAATACGTTTTATCTAGTATTCTCCGAAAGAGCCCTTTTTCATAACAGAAAGGTGGAACGAAGCAAACGTCTTTATTTTTTGAAAGGATGGGTGTGTGTGGTAAAATAAAGATTCATACAAGCTTTCACGTTAGAAGAAGGAAGGGTTCATTTAGATGACGAGTAAATGGCGTTTTGTGCATACAGGTAACCGGACACCAGCGGAAAATATGGCAATTGACGAGGCGATTCTAAATGCGCACAGTGAGGGGTTGGTACCACCTACTGTACGTTTTTATGGCTGGGATCCCGCGACATTATCTATAGGTTATTTTCAAAAAGCAATAAAAGAAATTGATCTAGAACGGGTAAAGGAAGAAGGGTTGGGCTTTGTGCGTCGTCCTACGGGAGGCAGAGCTGTCTTACACGATAAAGAGCTCACATATAGCATTATTGTCAAAGAGGACTATCCAGGTATTCCAACAGGCGTTACAGAAGCATACCGTGTGCTGAGCGAAGGTTTGCTGCTCGGTTTTCGTAAGTTAGGCTTAAATGCAGAGATGGTACAGCTTGCAACAGAAGAAGATCAGCAAAAATATGCGTCCATGGGATCATCTGCGTGCTTTGATTCCCCATCATGGTACGAGTTAGTAGTGGAAGGACGTAAAGTGGCGGGTAGCGCGCAGGTTCGTCAGAAAAATGTTGTGCTGCAGCACGGATCGATCTTACTCGATATGGACGTGGATCAGCTATTTCGCTGCTTAATTTTCTCAAGTGAACGTATTGCAGAGCGGATGAAGATGAGTTTCCTAAATAAAGCTGTTACGATTAATGATGTACTGCGTGATTTGGGGCAGAATGCAGTTGATTTGGCTCAGGTTGAAGCTGCTTTTAAAGTTGGAATGGCTGAGGGACTCAAGGTTGAGTTTACAGAAGGTGCGCTGACTCCATATGAAGAGGAATTAGCAGCGAAACTAGTTGCGGAGAAATACGGAACAGAGGAATGGAACTTGAAGAGATAAGTGGATACAGAGAAATAGGCAGAACGACGCATACCGCAATAGGTACACGTCCACTTTTATCATTCAAGTGAGCGTGGCACAATTGCGGTATGCGTGTTAAAAGATGTATACGTGCGTGGGATCTTAGCTATTGCGAGAACCACGCTCTATGTGCTGTGTAAATAGGGCTTGCAGCTTGCGGGTAATAGGGCCAGGCAGGCCTCCACCAATCGGTCGATTGTCGATCTGAATGATCGGTGTAATCTCTGTTGTAGTGCCAGTAATAAAGGCTTCATCTGCCTCATAAAGAGCTTGTAGATGAAAGGCTTCTTCCTGTACCTCGATACCTGCTTGAGCTGCAAGTTCAAGAACAACAGCACGAGTCACGCCGTGTAGAATCAGATGATTAGCCGGATGTGTGTAGAGCGTATGATTTCTTACCATCATCATGTTGGAAGCACTGCACTCGGTTACGATCCCGCTGCGATGTAAGATCACTTCATCTGCGCCTTGATCAATGGCAGCTTGTTTAAGCATAACATTAGGTAATAGGTTTAGTGTCTTCAGATCGCAGCGCAGCCAGCGGATGTCATCTGCCGTTATCGCTGTTATGCCACTGTCCATCGTTGACAACGGTCGATCAGATTGGCGGCAGTAGGCCATGAGAATCGGTTTTGCTTTTGTTGGAAAAGGATGGGCTCTAGGTGCTTCGCCTCGAGTAATCTGGATATAGAGTGTTCCAAGCTTCGTATGGGTCTCATTAATGAGTTGGTCTAAGATGTTTTCGATTTCTTCGATGGAGTACGGAAGTTCAATCCGCACTTGCTCTGCAGTTCGAATGAGTCGCTGCAGGTGCTTCTCCTTTTCAAATAACTGACCGTTATAAATGCGGAACACTTCATATACACCGTCACCAAAGTAATAACCTCGATCATCGGGTGAAATATGGACATCAGATTCTGGCATGAATTGATCACGATAATAGATCATTGGCAATCGCCCCCTCAAGTTAAATTTAGCAAAATGTTCTGATAAACACAAAGCATGTTTGATGAAAAAGAGAGCAAATTTAAGTAAATAAGAGAAAAAGTATTTGCTGCTTGACTTACATGTTGTTATTTCATGGAACGAGGACTAGCGACACAATATATTGTGTTATATAATGATTAAAAGATCTATATATAGTGTGTTTTACATAAAGAGTTTATTGCTAAAAAGGTTGTCCTATGCTATATTGTTGGTCTTGTATTTTTCTTTGGGAGGGTGTTGCCACGATGGGAACCATGCAAATGAAACAATTAGAGGGTTTGAGTGAAAAGATTTTTTTGGATCGCTATGCACTGAAAGATGCAGATACAAACAACACGAAAGTTGGAGATACGGTCCTTGTTTTAACGAAAGATGATCCTAAATTTCCTACCAAAGAAGTAGGTGAGGTCATTGAGCGAATGGGGAAGCAAGTTAAAGTAAAGCTTCGCACAGGAGAAGTGATCGACTCTCATGTTGAGAAGTTGACGTTAAATGTGGAGCATTCCCCATCCCAGTTGTGGGATCGTCTGGCTGGTGCAATGGCATCTGTAGAAACAACACCCGAGAAGAAGAAGGAATGGACGGACAAATTCAGATATATTCTTGAGGATTGGAAGCTGGTGCCTGGTGGTCGTATTGCTGCAGGTGCGGATGCCAGTGATGAATTAACATTGTTTAATTGCTATGTCATACCATCTCCACACGATTCCCGCGGTGGGATTATGACGACTTTATCGGAGATGACTGAAATCATGTCACGCGGCGGTGGTGTAGGAATTAACTTATCTTCACTGCGTCCGCGTCGTGCGATTGTAAAAGGTGTAAATGGATCTTCTTCAGGTGCAGTGTCATGGGGCGGATTGTTCTCTTACACAACAGGATTAATCGAGCAAGGTGGCAGCCGCCGCGGCGCGCTTATGCTGATGATGAATGACTGGCATCCAGATCTAGTTGATTTTATTACGGTAAAATCCACAATGGGTCAGATTACGAATGCGAACTTATCGGTTTGCGTAAGTAATGGTTTTATGAAGGCCGTAAAAGAAGACCTCGAGTGGGAGCTTGTATTCCCGGATACAACGGACCCTGACTATGATAAGATGTGGGACGGTAACTTGGACGCTTGGAAAGCACTTGGCAAAGAAGTGAAGCTGTACAAGACCGTTCGTGCACGTGAAGTGTGGCATACGATTATTGAAATGGCTTGGAAATCGGCAGAGCCGGGCGTTGTATTCATGGAGCGCTATAATGATATGTCGAACTCATGGTATTTTAACCCGATTATTTGTACGAATCCGTGTGGGGAACAAGGCTTGCCAGCATGGGGCGTATGTAATTTATCTGCGGTGAACTTGTCCAAGTTCTATAATGCGGAGAAGCATGATGTAGATTGGGAAGACCTTGGACGTACAGTTCGTTACTCGGTGCGTTTCCTCGACAATGTGATCGATAAGACACCGTATCATTTTGAAGAAAATAGGGTCAATCAACAAGGTGAACGCCGTATTGGTTTGGGTACAATGGGTCTTGCTGAATTGATGATTAAGTTGAAAATTCGCTATGGATCACCAGAATCGATGGTATTCCTAGATAAACTATATGGTTTTATGGCAAAAGAAGCGTACCTGTCCTCGGCGGAAATTGCGGGTGAAAAAGGTTCGTTCCAACACTTTATTGCAGATCAATTCCTACAAAGCGGATTTATGAAAAATATGCTTGATGCTTTCCCAGAAGTAGGTACAGCGATTCAAGAAAACGGGATGCGTAATGTAACGGTTATTACACAAGCGCCGACTGGAAGTACAGGCACGATGGTGGGCACTTCAACAGGGATTGAACCCTACTTTGCTTTTGAATACTTCCGTCAGAGTCGTCTAGGTTTCGATAAACAATATGTGCCGATTGCGCAAGAATGGCGTGATGCACATCCAGGTCAGGAACTGCCGGATTACTACGTGACAGCAATGACGTTGTCTGCGGAGGATCATATCCGCGTACAAGCAGTGATTCAACGTTGGGTCGATTCCTCGATCTCGAAGACTGCCAACTGCCCGGCAGACTTCACGGTTGAAGATACGAAACAGCTGTATGAGTTGGCATTCGAGCTAGGTTGTAAAGGGGTTACGATCTATCGGGACGGAAGCCGCGATGTGCAGGTGTTATCTACGTCCGAGAGCAAGAAGGATGAAGAGAAGAAGGTAGAGACCAAAGCTGAAGAGCCTACTGTTAGTGAGGCTGACAATGTAGTCGATAAGGAGTACAAACGTCGTCCTCAAATATTGCGCGGCGCGACATATAAGATCAATACGCCATTCGGCATGGCCTATATTACAATCAACGATATGAACGGAACGCCAAGCGAGATCTTCTTGAATGTAGGTAAAGCAGGTTCAGACGTCTTTGCAATGGCAGAAGCGTTAGGCCGCGTGTGCTCGTTATTCTTACGTTATGGGGATCATGGCAATAAAGTGAAGCTGCTCGTGAAGCACTTGAAAGGCATAGGTGGTTCCGGTGCGATTGGCTTTGGAGCTAATCGCGTAGAGTCCATTGCCGATGCGGTAGCTAAAGCGCTGGAGTCGCATGCGGATTATATGGCGGAGAGTGCATCGCCGTATTTGTCTGCGGCGAGAGAGGTTACAGCAACAATCCCTCAACCAGTAGTTGAGTCGATGGGAGTGGGGGCAGCATCCGCTGCTTCAGAAAGTGCGTCTGTGATGACTTCGCTTGATCTGTGTCCTTCGTGTGGAAGTGCTTCGCTCATAAACAGTGAAGGATGCAAGAGCTGTTCAAACTGTGGGTTTAGTAAGTGTAATTAATGTGTAACTGACGATTGAATGCAATGCGTTTATCATGGGAGGTATCTTAAATTGGCTCAACGCTATATCATCACAAGATCGTTTCAGGAAAATAACGATTCAACAAAAACAATAACTTTAGAAGAATGCAAAGCGTATTTTGCATCCAAACCTGACTTCACCTATACATCTGTGTTTACAGTGAAAGGTGAGACGACTATGTCCATTGAGGGAGAGTTCTTCATGTGGAATCATGGTGATATTCAAATTCCTTTCCGCTATTATGAGGGAGATATTTATGTATCAGGTTCCAATGAAGCTGTGATTCCCGTGATGATGGAGATCGCAAGCGAGTTAGGAGCAGATGTAGCGGAAGGGTAATTGAAACCTATTTTGAAACAACAAAAATGGAGCCGCACAAACGAGCGGGCTCCGTTTTTATTTCTCTTTGCTGCTTATAACTTTGCAATTTAAACAATTAAGTGTAGTATTAATCTTTAGTTTGCTGGCAGACTTATTGTCTCAGGAGTTAGAGAGGAAGGTCCTTATCGGTATGGAACTAGAATTATTATTATTGGGTTTACTGAAGATTGTGTTGATCAATATTGTACTGAGTGGAGATAATGCTGTCGTTATTGCACTTGCTTGCCGAAATTTGCCTGCTGAGCATCAGAAAAAAGCAATATTTTTCGGCAGCTTCGGTGCCATTGTGCTGCGTGTGATTTTAACTTTTGTGGCGGTGTGGCTGCTGCAAATTCCGTTCGTTCAAGTGCTTGGCGGGCTGCTGTTAGTATGGATTGCCGTCCAATTAATGATGAATGAAGAGCAGGAAGAGAATATATCTTCCAGCCAGCATCTAGGGGCGGCAATCAAAACGATCCTTTTTGCCGATCTGATCATGAGCTTGGACAACGTGCTTGCCGTTGCAGGAGCAGCTGACGGAAATCTTCTGCTGATCGGTTTGGGACTTGCTATTAGTATTCCATTGATCATCTGGGGCAGTAAATTTCTGATGATGCTTATGAATCGATTCCCGATCATTGTTATGCTTGGTGTTGCGTTGTTAGGGTTTACGTCTGGAGAGATGATCATGAGTGAACATGTGATCGAATCCCGTATGGAGACGTTTCATCCCGCTTTCCACTACGTGCTTCCGATTTTGCTTGCTATCACAGTTATTGTTGTGGGTAAGTTGTTGCAAAAGAAACAAAAGGACAAGCCGGTTCGAGCTGAGGCGGTTGAATCTCCATAAAAGAGTGAAAGAGCTCACAGTAATGAGGATTAGTGCTCAAATACTGTGGGCTCTTTTTATAAATCGTCTTGATTAAAACATGGACCAATTTCCTGTCTTGCGAGCATGGTTCTCAGCCTTCCCTAAGATGCGGATGGTGATGAGGATGAGCCCCACATTCAGCACAATTAGTGCTGCAGCCATGTTCCACCAAGATGAGCTAATACTGCCTCCGATTGCTTCCCGTAACAGAAATAGGCTGTAAGTGACGGGGAAAAGAAGGGAGCATATTTTGGCCCACATCGGAAACGCCGTTACAGGTATTCGTACACCACCGAACAGGCTCATTGGAGCTTGGAACATGTAATAGATAAAGCCGGAATCTCGTGAAAATAAACAGATGGAGCAGAGGAATACGCCCCACACGAGTGCGGAAATGAACGATAAAACAACGGAAATGGCAAAGTACCCCCACAATACTTGATTAAAGTCAGCAACGAATACGAAAACAAGCACCGAGAATGCCGCAAACATCCACATGCCGCTGAAGAGGGAATACGTCGATCTTCCGAATAGAACGGCAATTTTCGAAGCGGGAGTGAGCCATATAAGTTCCAATGTCCCCATTTGTCTCTCACTTGAAAATGTCCACGCAGATTGCACCACGGTCCAGAACAATTGGAAGATCAGCACGCCGCTGAGTAAGAATAAGCCAACATTCCCATCTGGGAGAAATTGGCTGATTGCAGAACCAGCGCCCGTTCGATAAGGTTTCATGGCGTAGTAATCGGAAACAAAGTGTACAATTGGCCACAGTAAAAGTGAGAAAAAAATCGCGCGTCCTTTAAAAGCATCACTTCGCTGCTTGATTAGCTCAGCTCTAAGCGTTTGCCAAAATACGCTCATCATGTTCCACTCCCTCCGATATTCGGATAATCGCATCTTCCAGTGTTGGCTTCTCCGAACTAAGACTCATCACGTTGAGTCCCCGTGATCCTAACCAAGTAAGAAGTCGTGGGACGAGCTGGTCTGTTGAATCTGTCCGAATCGTTAAGCGAGTACCAGAAACGCTGTCTGATTGTGCATCTACAACAATCGCATCCATCGGCAACCGCATTTCAACTGCCATAGCGCCTCGTAACTCCTCATGCCAGTGTTCCACTTGAATTTGAAGGATTTGATCCCCTGATGTGTGACGAACAATCTCTTGAGGAGTACCTGCTAGCATGAGTTGCCCGCGATTAATGACATAAACCCGGTCACAGAGATCCTCAACCTCTTGTAAATAATGACTCGTCAGCAAGATCCCTTTGCCTTTGCGCTCGGCTAATTGTTTGACCATTTTTCGCAGATGTCTGGCAATAGGAGCATCGAGACCCAGTGTAGGCTCATCTAAAAATAAATATTTCGGATCGTTCATGAGACCACGAGCAATTTGCAAACGTTGTTTCATCCCCTTGGAGTACTTTTCCACAGGTAAATCTGCTGCATCTATTAGTCCAACTTCCTCCAATAATTCTTGGCTTCTATTCTTCATTACAGGTTCTGGTAGCCCGTACATACGTCCAAAATAATGCAAATTCTCGCGTCCTGTTAGCCGCCAGTACAGCATTCTTTCCCCGCCAGCAATCATATTTACTTTGCGCTGTATGGATAGGCGGTTTTCTTCAATTGGTTGTCCATCGATAGTGATCGTTCCACTAGTCGGGGTTAAGAGTGTAGAAAGCATCTTAATTGTTGTTGTTTTTCCTGCGCCATTGAGACCAAGCAAACCTACGATTTCTCCAGGGTGCAGTTCCATTGTTAATTGATTGACAGCGATTTTATGATCTTTCACCTTTTTAAAAAAGCCAACTTTTCTCGATTGCTCGTATACTTTTGTCACATTGTCAATTTTAATCATATCTTTTCGCCTCCTAAGCCATATGTCGTTCAAATATTGTTCGTTCTACACGTTTGATACTGATCAAACCGACTATCATAAATATCATACTGAGCATACAAGTAAGCAGCGTTTCTTGCGGATGCTCCCAGATTGGAGTTCCCGTCATCAAGCTATCACGAAGCAAGTGCAGCGCCCCTTTTAACGGAAATATTTCCCCGAACCCTTGCAGTGGCTGCGGTAAATATTGCGTCGGGAACTGGAATCCACAAATGAGTACTAAGATGGAAAAAAGCGTATTTTGCACGATATATGTATCTCTTGTTCGCAGCATGATTGCACCTAGTACCAGCGCGATTGAAAAACATGCGAATAAGAAGAGCAGTATAGCAATAATAGACGAACCCCAATGTGCATCAGGGACTTTCATTCCAATCCACAGTCCGATGAGAATGACCGGAACAAGTTCCAAGATGACGCGATATAACTGTTGAATCCCTGTGCCAATCAAATACCCGGTTCGATGTGAGGGAGAGAGGAGCAAGGCTTCGAGCGTTCCTTCCCGCCATTCTGTAATGAGTGCACGTGATACGTTCATCATGACAGAGACCGACATGCTATTGAGCAGCCCCCCTATAATAGCGAAAGTAAGGTAGTCGTTCGTTCCTGTGTATACGATAAATTGCTGATCAAGCTGTTTTTGAATGAAATAATGATAGGCGAAAAAGGAAGTAAGGGCGATGAATAACCCACTTAAAATATGACCGAATGTAAACGACCAAGGATAAGCCCTCATATTTGCAATTTGATTGCGTATGATTGTTGCGCGAATGGTTTGCCACATATAAAGTCACCCTTTCATTGTTCGAGGAAATTGCGCAAATAGACGATGACCATTTCCATTTCTCTGGCTTCCAACTTATAAAACATGTAGTTCCCTTTACGCTCCGTTGTTACAAATTTCGTTGCCATAAGCAGCTTCAAATGCTTAGACACTGCTGCTTCAGAGATGCCGTGAATATGCGAAAGCTGCTGTGTACAATGGGGCTGGAGAAATAGGGAACGTATAATCTTTAGCCGCGTGCCGTCGGATAGCGCCTTGAACATCCGCTGTAGATCGGCAGGTACTTCTTCATTTTTAATTCGATTAGGTACTTCGACTGCGAGTGGGAGAGAAAGCGTACCGTCTCTGTATCCCACTAAAAGATGGGGGTGAACGAATGTCGACGCACGAATTTTAATTTTTCTTAACTCTTCATAAGGCCAGCGATACAGTGTTGCCTTCTGGGCATAGATCGCATCTGGTTTGAAAAATAAACGTGGATGCAGTTGCTCCAACGCTTGTAAGGGCGATTTTTCGAATTGCTCATAAAAATCATGTTCTGCGCGAGCGAGCCATGGTTTGATCGCAGCCCATTCTTTTTGGAAAATGAGATCTACATAAGTACGTAAAAAATCGGTTAGCTGCCTACGCTCTCTTGCTGGATGAAGCAAGGCTTCTTTTTCGCGCTCGGATAAGAGCTGCTCCCACTCTTTTTGATTGCGGCCTTGCAGCCATGAAATAACCTGCGCTAGGGTATATTTCTGATTCAAAATGAGCATCACGAACTCCGCATCAGGTAAGCGGCTCAGTGCATCAATCCAATCCTCAATTGTGCGTTTGGCATCACTCTCGATCTTGAATCCAAGTAAAGCAAACCACTCATATGTGAGATCTCCATAATGCTGCAGCTGCTTTAAAAAGTCAGGAGATAGCTGAGCTTGTACTTCTCGCGCCCATTCAATCCGATAGGGATGATGATCAGGACGATACAGTACATGTAAGCTGCAAAGCATCTCGTTGTACTCGGAAAAGAAGACGCTTGTATGCTTTTGAATCCAAGGCTTTATATGTTGGATAGAAATCACCTCCGATTAACCAAATGGTTAATCAAATTTGTAAAATGGTAAAAGTGTCATAATTATAGGGAGGAGGCAGATATTCGTCAAGCCTATATCTGAAATTAAATTTCAAAATAAACTAAAAAATGTGAAATTTTTATTTACCTTTATACCGTTATCGCCTATACTCTTGGATAAGAGGGATGATTCCTCTTAACTCGATGATAACCAATATGATGGGGAGGGAACTTTGTGTTAGCTTTTTCGAAAGTAAAACGTAAGGGTTTCATGTTGTTTACCGCAATTATGTTGATGTTCGGTACGTTATCACCTATTTTTGTAAGCGCTTCAAAAGTTGTGTTGGCCGAGGAAATGGATGCTGGATCGGCCATAATCACAGGATCAATGGCGAGTGCAATAATTGAAGAATTTGAATCATCCTCAGCGTCAGTGATGACGCCATCTTCAGCAAAGGCCAACTCGGTGAATCTCGTATTATCTAGCAGACCAGACCCTGTTAGCTATGGTTATCATGCGGTCGGGTTGTCTTATGATTTTACAGGTCAATTGGGCACTTCTGCTGCTTATATCAACTTGAAGGACAGTAATGGTTCGGTGGGAAGATCGATTGATGGACTTCCGAAAAAGATCGGCATGTGGGTATACGGTGATGGCAATAATCACTGGCTGCGCAGTCAAATTCAAGATTCAACAGGAACGAAGTTGACAGTTGATTTCACATCAAGCAATGGGTTGAGTTGGACAGGTTGGAAATATGTAACGACCTCCGTACCCAGTTCTTTGAAAACACCAATTAAATTGAACCAAATTTATATTGTGGAAACGAAAGATAACAACAAGAATGCAGGAACGGTTTACTTTGATCACTTAAGCGCATTTTATAACGATACAAATGTCTATGGTCTCGATATGGTCGGATTAACACCGATGCAAGTTGGCGAGACGAAACAGATCAAATCTTATGCAACTTATGATGGTGGTGTAGAACCCGTTGCCCAATCAAGTGGGGTTATCTATGCAAGTAGCAACCCGAATATTGCAACGGTCGATGCAGCAGGTACGGTAACTGCGCTTCAACCGGGAACAACAATGATAACTGCGGATTATGGCAATGCGCCTCAAGCAGCGTTCTCATTGACAGTGGGTGTGGAGCCACAATTGCCACAAAAAATAGAACTAGCGGTGTCGAACAAGCTGGAAGTCGGGCAGACGAATAATATCAGAACTTATGCGACTTATACAGGCATAGGTCAGCCCCTTGAAGTTAGTAGTGGAGTGAATTTTCAGAGCAGCGATCCGAATGTCGCTATGATTGACACCATGGGTGTAGTCAGAGCTGTAAAGGCAGGATCCAGCACGATTACGGTTTCTTTTGCAGGCAGCTCCATCCAATATATATTAACAGTTACGAATCCTGTACCTGTCCTACAAAAGATTGAGTTAACCGGACTGAGTGCGATGGATGTAGGCGAATCACGCCAAGCGAAGGTATTGGGTACTTACACGCTAATGAATGCCCCTGTTGAACTTACAAGTGGCGTCACGTTTACAAGCAGCAGCTCAGACGTCGCTTCAGTCGATGCAAGCGGCATTGTAACGGCGAAGAAAGTGGGGGCTACACGGATTATGGCATCTTATAGTGGGAAGACAAGTGATTTCATTGTGGTGGTGAATAACCAAGTAGCTCCACCAAAACGTGAGATGCGAGCAGCTTGGATTGCAACTGTGGATAATGTCGATTGGCCAGCCAAAGGGGTTACGAATGCAGAACAGCAAAAGCAGGATTATATCAAGATGCTCAATGATCTAGAGGCGCAGGGCATTAATGCTGTTATTATGCAAATCAAGCCGACAGCGGATTCTTTTTATCCATCTAATTATGGCCCTTGGTCAGAATGGTTGACGGGTGTTCAGGGTAAAGATCCTGGTTACAATCCACTTGCCTTCATGATCGAGGAAGTTCACAAACGCAATATGGAGTTCCATGCATGGTTTAATCCGTATCGAGTTAGTATGCAGGATCAGGTAGATAAATTAGTTGCCAACCACCCTGCACGGCAGCATCCAGACTGGCTTGTGAGCTATGGTGGGAAATTGTATTACAATCCAGGGGTTCCTGCAGCTCGTCAATTTATTACGGAAAGTATTATGGAAGTTGTAAATGGGTACGACATTGATGCGGTGCATTTTGACGATTATTTCTACCCATATCCAGTATCAGGTGTGGATTTCCCAGATAATGACGCGTATTTAGCGTATGGAGCAGGCTTCACGAACAAGGCAGATTGGAGACATCATAACGTCGATTCGTTCATTCAGCAGTTATCTGTTCAGATTAAGCAAGCGAAGTCTTATGTGAAATTTGGTATCAGCCCGTTTGGTATATGGAAAAATAAATCCAGTGACCCGAACGGTTCAGACACGAACGGACTTGAGAGTTACAACGCGTTGTTCGCAGATACTCGCAAATGGGTCATGGAGCAATGGATCGACTATATTACACCACAAGTGTATTGGTACTTTGGATATTCGCCAGCAGCTTATGAAAAAGTAACAGATTGGTGGAGAACGCAAGTACAAGGACGCCAGACGCAGCTTTATATTGGTCATGCCGCTTACCGTATTGGTGCAGGTGACCCCGCCTGGTTAAATCCAGATGAGATGCCGAATCAGATTGCCTACAATCGTAATTTTAATGAAATTAAAGGCAGTATGTTCTTCAGTGCAAAAAGTTTACAAGCGAATCTACTCGGGTTCTCAGATCGATTAACGAATCAAATTTATAAAAATCAAGCACTTGTGCCAACAATGCCGTGGCTTGATCACACTGCTCCAGCGCAGCCTGAACTAATGAAAGCAACTTCGAGTGCAGCAGGTGTGGAACTTCAATGGAACTCGGAACAAACGAATGATGCTGCTTATTATGTGGTGTACCGTTTTGATGGAAACCAGGCTGGCAATATCGAGGATCCGTCACACCTATTGGCGAAAGTTCGCAAGCAAGCAGGAAGTACGCCAACGTTCGTGGATCATACAGCAGTTGCGGGTCAGGTATACACCTATGTGATTACGGCAGTGGATCGCATTCATAACGAAAGTTCGGCGAGCAATAGTATCACACTGAACAATACCCTCGATATCGTACCGCCAGTGACTGTAGCTCACATAGATGGGACTGCGAATAATGGATGGTACAAGACAGATGTAACGATTACACTTACCGCAACTGACGAAGGAACTGGCGTTGATCATACGGACATCAGCTTGGACGGTGGAACAACTTGGATACCTTACAATGGGGTTGTCACGATCAGTACGGAAGGCAAGCATTCTATCGCCTATCGATCAACGGATCGAGCAGGCAATCTGGAAGCTGTGAAGTCGCTGAACATTTGGATTGATAAAACAGCCCCAGTTGTCCGGATCGCAGGAGCGGGCACATTTGAGGTCGATCAGATGGTAAATCTCACCTGTACGGCTGAGGATGCGATATCAGGCGTAGCAAACAGCAACTGTTCTGGACCACTTGTGCATGCATTTGGTTACGAGTTGGAACTTGGTACTCATGAAGTTACAGCTACTGCGACAGATGCTGCTGGTAACGTCACAACTCAAACTGCATCCTATACCATAGAAGTGAATAGCAGGATTCTTGCTAAGCTAACAGATCAATTTGTAACAGGTCCAGGCAAGCAAGGTATCGTCAATTCACTGCAAAAAAAATTGTTACGCGGTCAGTATGAAGCTTACATGAACGAAGTCTCTGCACAAAAAGGTAAGAAAATCTCTGACGAAAAAGCGGATATCCTAATCCGACTTGCGAGTGCGCTGCAATAAGTAGTTATTGTCAAAAAATGGACATTATTTCCCCCAATTAGGAGATGATTCTGACTGCCTGTTTGTGTACGATAGGAGTAAGATTGAATCTACTTTTACGGTTCATCATAAGGTGCAGTCGAACTTCTGAATGGGGGAGATGGACATTTTTTTTAAAAGTGATGAGAAGCGGGAAATGAAATCTGAAGTTCGTGAGGATGCGGCGGAGACCATTTTGTATGAACGAAGATCAGGTGATGTACTAAGCCAAATTTTCTCGGATTTCGAGAAAAATGGCGGGTACGAGAATTTAAGTGGTAAGGGAAGACCTCTTGAGATCAAGTCTCTTGATCCACTTGGCAGTGTCTTAAGTAACGCCAATGTATTACCCGTATGGTTAACGCTTCAACATGAAATCCGCGACCTGATTCAAGTTGTGATGAAACAGATCGAGTCTGAGGAATCGGTGGAAGTTATCGAGCAAGGGCTAGATGAAATTAATCAGCGTATTCGAAAATATAACAGACTCGTGCCAATCCCGAGTATGCAGCGTAACATTATTGTTATGGATTCCATCCATTTACAATTTCAGAAATGGTTATAAAAAAGAAACCTTCCATGACAATTTGTCGTAGAAGGTTTCTTCATTTTACCCGAGAACGACGCGGTCGTCGGACATCTTATGACCACTAATTTGCTCGAATTCGCCAAGCAATTGCTGCACGGTTAAGTCTTTCTTGCGCTCTGGCGGTACATCCAGAATGATCCGTCCTTTATCCATCATAATCAGGCGATTACCTAAGCGGATGGCTTGCTCCATGTTGTGCGTAACCATCAATGTAGTAAGTTTCAACTCACGCACAATGCTGTCTGTTAGTCGTGTAATGAGTTCAGCCCGAGCTGGATCAAGTGCAGCAGTATGTTCATCGAGCAGCAAGATTTGCGGCTTCGTGAATGTAGCCATGAGCAGGCTAAGTGCTTGCCTTTCACCACCAGATAACAGCCCGACCTTTGCGCGAAGGCGATTTTCAAGACCAAGACCGAGGCGTTTTACTTCATCATAGAAAAAGGAGCGTTTCTTGGAGGTGATTCCGAAGCTTAGTCCACGCTTTTTCCCACGAGCATAAGCCATAGCAAGATTTTCTTCAATGGTCATTCGGGGTGCAGTTCCGGCCATCGGGTCTTGGAATACCCGTCCCATCCAGCGACTGCGTTGATATTCAGGGAGCTGTTGAACGGCAGTTCCTTCAATATGAACTTGCCCAACATCTGGGGTAATAACGCCTGAGATAATATTCATAAGCGTTGATTTACCTGCACCATTACTCCCAATGACGGTTACAAAATCACCAGGGTGTAAATGCAAGTTAACGTTCATTAATGCAGTCTTCTCATCAGGTGTACCGGGATTAAATAATTTGGAGGTATTCGTAATTTGCAGCATCAGCGTTTAACCTCCTTGCCTTTTTGTGACATTGCTGCTAAGAGTTCGGCAGAACGTCTTTTTGCCAAGCTGCGTTGTTTCATGGAACGCTGAACAGTAGGGAGGACGAGTGCGATAATAACGATAATAGCTGTCAGTAACTTAAGATCGGAAGCTTCGAACCATTCCAAACGTAGGGCGATTGCGACGACAATCCGATATACAATTGAACCAAGAACAGCGGCAAGTGTAGCTTGGAAGACGGTACGTGCTCCGAATATTGCCTCTCCGATAATGACAGATGCAAGACCCACAACGATCATTCCCACACCCATCGAGCTATCGGCAAAAGAGGACTGTTGTGCGATGAGCGCACCGGATAGTGCAACAAGTCCATTCGATAAGCTAACGCCAATAATGGTCGTGTTATCTGTATGTGCACCGAAGCTGCGGATCATGCGGGCGTTATCCCCTGTTGCACGAAGGGCAAGTCCAAGATCCGTGCGTAGGAATGAATCAAGTAATATCTTAATTACGATAACTGCGATAATAATGAGTAACATCATGATGCCAGACTCTGAGAATGGCGTAAACACCGTATCGGATCCACGAAGTGAAACGTTTGGTTTGCCTAGAATTCGTAAGTTAATGGTATAAAGTGCGATCATCATCAGAATGCCAGAGAGCAGTCCGTTAATTTTACCTTTTGTATGAAGAAGTCCTGTACAAGCACCTGCAAGAAGTCCTCCTGCAATCGCTGCAAGGGTTGAAATCCATGGCGAATATCCATGTGTAATCATGACCGAAGCGATGGCTCCACCTGTTGCGAAGCTGCCATCGACAGTCAAGTCTGGAAAGTCTAATATACGGAATGTAATGTACACGCCAAGCGCCATTATGGCATAAAGGAGTCCAAGTTCAATTGCTCCAAGTATTGCATCGCCCATTATGTATTCCTCCTAAAAAGAAAGGAGTGAACAAATGTAACATTCACTCCTTTTAAATGCCGTACCTTATTGGATAATGTTCTTATCTTTATCTTTTACAGCATTTTTCATCGCATCTGTAACTTGAATACCAAGATCTTTTGCAGCTTTTACATTAAGGATTAGATCAAGCTTATCTGGTAAAGTAACTTTCATATCAGCCGGTTTTTTACCATTCTTCAAGATTTCTACTGCCATTTTCCCCACTTGGTAGCCATGATCGTAGTACTTAAATCCAACTGTTGCAAAAGCACCTTTCTCAACCGTATCACGGTCACTGGAGAAGAAAGGAATTTTCTTTTCTTTTGCAACTTGAAGAATCGTATCTACACCACTTACAACTTTATTATCAAGTGTGATGTAGAACGCATCCACGCGTCCAACTAAGGATTGAGCAGCTTGCTTAACTTCGGAAGTGTTCGTTATTGGTGCTTTAATCAATTTGATCCCTTTTTTTGTTAACTCGGCTTCGGCTTTATTCGCCATGATTACCGCATTTTGTTCTCCTTCATTAATAACAAGACCGACTGTTTTCACTTTAGGGAAATTGCTAGCGATGAATTCTACGAGTTGTGTCGTTGCTTCTGGATTCGTATCTGCTGCTCCCGAGATGTTGCCGCCCGGTTTGTCCATGTTAGTTACAAGCTTAGCAGCTAAAGGATCTGTAACGGCTGCGAAGAGGACTGGAGCTTTTTTAACTTTATCTGCGATAGCTAAAGCAGATGGTGTAGCGATACCGAGTACCAAGTCATTGTCAGCAGAAGCAATTTTTTGTGCAATGGATAAGTTGTTTGCTTGGTCATCCTGCGCATTGTTGTAGTCGACTTTTAGGTTTTTTCCGTCCTCGATTCCAGCCTCTTTAAGCGCTGCCAAGAAACCTAGTCTCGTTGCATCTAGGGATGGGTGTTCAACGATTTGCGAGATTGCGATTTTGTAGGTTTTTCCACTTCCGCTCGTTTCTTTGCTGCCGCACCCCGCGACTGCAATTAGAGCTGAGGTTAGTAAAAGAGTGAGAGCCAATTTCTTTTTCAATTTCATTACCCCTCTCAAAACATATTATTTTTGTTTGCAAAAATTGGTATTATTAATAGTTTAAGGGGCTGTATCATTGCCGTCAAACAATTTTTATAATTTTCTGAATATTAGATAATAGGGAAGTGATTAAGATGTGTTATGTTGTCTGCGTTTCAAGGTTTTTGGTATAAGGATGCAGAATATTATAAGGAACAGGAGGTTTGCATCATGAAATATGCAATTGGCATCGATATTGGTGGAACAAAGACGGCAATCGGACTTGTAAATGAAGAGGGAAGTGTGATTGCTAAAAAAGTAATACCAACGGATCTTACAATTCCTCCAGCGAGCATGATCGATCGTATGAGTGAGTGCGTGCATGATTTAATGAACCAATCTGAAATTTCCTATGATCAATACATCGGAATTGGGATTGGAGCACCGGGTCCGCTCGATACGAGTAAAGGAATGATAGCGTGCCCGCCGAATTTGCCGCAGTGGGTGAATATTCCGGTAGTGGAGCTATTCGAGGCGAAGTTCTCCCTTCCAATTCGAATGGAGAATGATGCGACCGCTGGTGCACTGGCGGAGAAATGGAAGGGTGCAGCCCAAGGGAACAACAACTTTGTATATCTAACCATCAGTACAGGAATTGGCGCAGGTATGTATCTGGATGGTAAGCTTGTAACGGGAGCAAGAGGCAATGCAGGCGATGTCGGTCATATGATGATTGATCCTTCTTATGGAACATGTATCTGTGGTCAAAAAGGTTGTTTTGAATATATTGCATCAGGGACAGGAATTGCACGCAGAGGCTCTGAGATTATGGGGGAAGATCTTTCGACTAAAGATATTTTCAAATTATATGAGGAAAAGCATCCTGTTATCATGGAATTCATTGATGCCATCTACACTTACATTGGAATGGGCTGCGTAAGCCTGATTAATATATGCGATCCAGAAAAAATTGTTATTGGCGGCGGTGTTTCTCAGGTGGGTGATTCCTTGTTCCAAGGGGTGCAGCAATATGTACAGCAATTTGCACTCAACCCTGCGGGTAGAATGACGGAAATTGTCCCTGCCTTTTTAAGCCAAGATGCTGGACTGATTGGTGCGGCAGCGCTCATTCTTACATCGCCAAGAAACTTCAATTAAGGTGATTTTTTAATATAAAGGATGTGTATATGATGGTATATCCAGTTAAATTTGCACCTCTTTCACACAAGCGAATTTGGGGTGGAAGTCAGTTGAAAGAGTGGTTTGGAGAAACAAGTGAAGAGAAGATTGGTGAGTATTGGGTATTATCGGGTCATCCGAGCAGTACGAGTACGGTTGTTAATGGTGAATTAACAGGAAAGTCGCTTGTTGAACTAACGGAGATGTACCCAGATGCCTACTTGGGACAATCACAGCAAAAGCGGTTTCCGCTTCTTATTAAATTTCTCGAGGCGTCTGATGACTTATCTGTGCAAATTCACCCAAGCGATGACTATGCTCAGATTCATGAAGGTGATTATGGTAAAACCGAAGCTTGGTATATTCTAGATGCGGATGAGGGCGCGAAGATCAACTATGGGCACTCGTTTACTGATCGGGCACATTATTTAGAGGCAATACGGGATGGCAAAGTACAAGATTATTTGAACTATAAACCCGTGAAGCAAGATCAGATTGTATTCGTACCTGCACAGACGATGCACGCTTTATTGGCAGGAACCGTACTCATTGAAATTCAGCAGACATCCGATGTGACCTACCGTGTGTATGATTGGAATCGAGTAGAAGCGGATGGCAAGCACCGCGAGCTGCATATTGAGAAGGCAGCAGATGTGATGCGTTATGGCGATGAGCAGCAAGAGGTTAATCTTGGGACGGATGATCGTCGTTATATGATTGTAGATAATGATCAGGTGACACATGAGCACTTGGTGACTTGCCCTTATTTTATAATTGAGAAAATGATCGTTCGAGATGGATTGCATACGTTACAGTTAGGTAAGGTAGGTAATCCGGATGTGCTAGTCGTTGCAGATGGTGCAGGAGAATTATCGGGTGAGGGATTTGAGCCTGTTTTACTTAAAAAAGGAGACACGGTACTTATTCCAAGTACGGTAGGTGCATACCAAGTATCCTCAACGTCTGAGCTTCGCTTGCTGCGGACTTATTATTAGAAGAGAGTCGCCTTTATGGCGGCTTTCTTATTATGGTTTGTGATATATTGGGATTATTATTCATTTCAGCAAAGGTGGAACTCATCATGTCTAACTTAACGCCACAAGCAATTGCATGTTTTCGAGAAGGAACGCCGAGGCAGCAGCAAATATATCCAATATTAACAAAGCTGCGTTTAGATCAAGTTTTAGAAACCTATGACCCCCATCTTGTAGGTACTATCCCGCTTGATATCGATATTCCGACAAGTGATATAGATGTTTTATGTGATGCACAAGATTTACAGCATTTCCGTAAGATAGTGGAAGAACATTATGCGACGTATGCGGATTTTAATATCGTGGAACAATCTGTGAATCAAATACCTACATTGGTTGCGAACTTTACTTGTGACGATGTTCCGATTGAAATATTCGCACAGGCTTGTCCTGTGAAGGAACAAAATGGCTATTTACATAAGGTCATTGAAGAGAGATTACTCACACTTGCTGGTGATAAGGCGAGGGAAGAGATTCGGCAGCTTAAGGTAAGTGGGATGAAAACAGAGCCTGCATTTGCTCACTATTTCCATTTATCTGGTGATCCGTACACGAGGTTACGAGAGCTTGTCCATGTAGAAGATGCTGAATTACAGATCATTATTGATTCGAAGATGGATGCGGGCATCTCAGCAAGTGAGGAGAAAGCAGCGATATTGACTCGTGCACACGAATATGTGCAAGATCAGCTTAAGCATGATGCGAGTGGTCATGATTGGTGGCATATTTATCGGGTCGTGCAAACAGCCAAGACGATTGCCAAACAGGAAAAAGCGAATGCATTTGTATGCGAATTAGCGGCGCTCATGCATGATCTAGCTGATGATAAAGTTATAGCCTCCGAAGAGGAAGGCTTGGCTAATATTAAGACGTGGTTGGTTAGCAATCGTGTGGATGCCAAATCAATTGAAGCTGTCCTAGAAATTATTACGACGATGTCGTTTAAAGGCGGTAATCGCCCCCCTATTCGCACGCTGGAAGGCAAAGTGGTGCAAGATGCAGACCGCTTAGATGCGATTGGCGCGATGGGTATTTCAAGGGTGTTCGCTTATTCAGGTGCAAAACAGCGGATCATTCATGATCCTGCTATCCGTCCAAGAGAGAACATGACAACAGCGGAATATCGCAGTGGAGAGGATACGGCAATTAATCATTTTTACGAAAAATTGTTGAAGCTCAAAGATTTAATGAATACCAATTATGGAAAACAAATGGCTGACGAACGTCATCGGTTCATGGAAAATTACTTAGAGCAATTTTATATGGAATGGGACGGACTGAAATAGGGCAGGGGGCTGGATGGGAAGATGAATGCTTGGAATGATCGATTTGTACGTACACAGCAGCAGCGTGACCGATATGATGCACTTGCACCTCTTGTAGAACGTTTTGCTCAGCGTGCAAAAGAAGTTGACGAACAGAATGGATTTTCTTTTGAAAATATTGCAGATTTAAAAGCAATCGGATATCCAGCTCTTACTGTACCAGAGCAATATGGTGGGGCAGGCATTTCCTTATATGAAATGGCGCTGATGCAGGAAAGACTTGCTCAAGGGGATGCTGCGACAGCACTAGGTATGGGCTGGCATATAGGCTGTGTGTATGATTTGGCTCATTCGCGAAAATGGGATGAAGCGGTCTTCGAGCGCGTTGCTCGTGATATTGCTGCAAATGGTTCACTGCTGAATCGAGCAGCAACAGAACCCATGACAGGAAGTCCAACCCGTGGTGGTAAGCCAGAGACTGCAGCAGTATCTACCGCTACAGGCTGGCGAATCAACGGTCGTAAGACGTTCACAACGTTGTCGCCTGTGTTAGATTATTTGGTCGTATCTGCAACACTAACGGAAACATCCGAAGTCGCTGAATTTCTCATTCCACGCGAAACAGCAGGTGTTCGAATCGATCTGACGTGGAACATGATGGGGATGCGTGGAACAGGTAGTCATGATCTGATCTTAGAACATGTAGAGCTGCCACCGGAAGCTCTGGTGAGAAAGCTTGCCTTGGGGGAAGGGAAGGCATCTCCTTACCATCTATTCATTCCTGCGACTTACCTAGGCATTGCACTTGCAGCTCGGAGGGAAGCATTGCTTTTCGCGGCGAATTATCAGCCGAATAGCCTGAAAGAACCGATTATTCATCTGCCTCACATTCGAGAACAAATTGGAAGAATCGATCTCGAATTGTCTGCTGCCAGGGCGTTTATGTACAGTGTGGCTGATCGTTGGGGTACTGAGCAATTTATAATACCGTCTGAACTTGCTGCGGTGAAGCATGTGGCAACCAACACAGCGATTACCGTTGTTGATCAAGCCATGCGTATTGTAGGGGCTCAAAGTTTATCGATGAATCATCCGCTGCAGCGGATGTATCGAGATGTGCGCTTTGGGCTGCATAATCCACCTATGGATGATAGCACAATAAGGATGTTGGGGGATTTCGCTGTGCAAGAGGTGCTTGAGCAGCAAAATTAAAGTTAGATTGTCGATATTATCCATAGAGACCCGATGTCGCTCATTCAAGGGCGGCGTTTTCTATTTCTAAAACAAGTGCCGTTACTTGAAAAAGTTAGGGTTTGTCTTGCTACACCTGATCGATTATGATCTAATAAGAAACTAGAGGAAGAGAAATAACGGAGGAAAGTAATGGACTATATTGTACTGGATATCGAATTTAACGGGCGGAAGTTTGCGAGCGATAAACCCATGGAAGTCATTGAGATTGGAGCGGTTCGTCTGAATGAACAGCTAGAGGAAATCGACACTTTTTCAGCGCTCATCAAACCCGTTTATTTTTCAAAATTAAATAGATTTATTCGAGAGAAGACGGGTATTGCACAAGAGGAAATCGATCAAGCACCTGGATTTATACCGGTCATTACAGAGTTTTTGATATGGCTGCAAAAAAGCGATAATTTCTTGCTTTTAACTTGGGGCAAAGAAGATGTGAAGCGTATCGTTTTTGATACACGGATGCATGAATTAGATGATTCATATTGGATGGCACTGCAAACTTACGATTTGCTAAAGGGTTATATTAAATATAAAAATCATACGAATGACATCAGTGTGGAGTCTGCCCTTCAAGAACTTGAGATTGAGACAGATGGCGTGACTCATCGGGCATTTGAGGATGCACGGAGTACGGCACTTATTTTCAAAGCCGTATTTCCAGCACTTGATTTAACCGCTGTAACACAATACATTGACACCTATACGAACTCGAAAGAGCGAAGAATGGTCAAAAATGCAATGAAAACGTTTCGTATGCAAGGCTTAGCCTTGGAATGGGATCAGCTCTATGAGAAAGTCATCAAGAACAAGATTAATCCGGAAGAGACGAAGAAACTTGAAGAACTACAGCAATATTTTGAATCGGAAAAAGAGAGCAGCTTGAGCATGGTGAAAAGTTGATAATTGCACCGTAACAAGATCTTGGCATCCACGAATATGAAAACGAGCAATGAACATCAAGTTCAAGAGCTCGTTTTTTTGTTTTTAAAAATATTTTATTAGAACTCTTTTTGCCTATTGTGATGTATTAAATAATCGTATATATTAAATAGTGTACAATAAATAACTATTATTATACATTAATCGAATCAATAGTGTACAATATAAGAAACGTCTATCGACGTCAACGATTGATTCAGGTGAGGAGGCAGTGTATGTTAAGGGGAATCGGTGTCAGCGGTATGGGGAGAATTGGCAGACTGCTGATCAGAAACATTTTTTCAACTAAAGTGCCAAAAGTAAATTTAAAGGTGATTAACTGCATATATCCGGTAGAGACGGTGGCGCATTTACTCAAGTATGATACTGTGCACGGAAGATGGAATGCAGATGTTTCGATAAAGGACGGCAATTTAATTATTAATGGTCATTCCATCATTGTAACTTATGAACGAGAACCTCATCGTATCCCATGGGAAAATATGGGTGTTCAAATTGTGATCGATGCAACAGGCAAATTCAATGAGCGCGAAGGTGCACAAAAGCATATCGATGCAGGTGCTTCCACCGTGATTGTAACTGCGCCGGGTAAGCAAATGGATCTTACTGTTGTAATGGGAGTAAATGAACATCTGTATGACCCGAGTAAACATACTTTTCTGTCTGCAGCATCGTGCACAACGAATTGTGTTGCACCGCTGCTCCATATTCTGGATCAACGTTTTCAAGTTCAAAGAGGCTGGATGACGACTGTACATTCTTTTACAGCGGATCAGAATCATTTGGATAATCCACACAAAGATTTACGTCGGGCCAGAGCTTGCACCCAGTCGATCGTGCCAACAAGCACAGGTGTAGGGAAAGCACTTGTAGATGTCATCCCGCACTTGGCTCCTGTTATTGAAGGAATTTCAGTACGTGTGCCGACACAAGACGTATCACTCGTTGATTTGACGGTTCAAGTTTCACAAGATGTGAATGTGGAAGAGGTAAGATCGGCATTCATCGATGCCGTTCAAGGGGATTTTTTCCCTTATGTGGAGTATTCGGATGAGCCGCTGGTATCGATGGATTTTGTAGGTTGCACGAAATCTGCAGTCGTGGATGGATTATCGCTCATGGCAGCAGGCAATCAAATTAAAGTACTGGCTTGGTATGACAATGAGTGGGCTTACGCTTGTAGGGTAATGGAACTCGCACAATTTGTTGAAGAGAGGATTGTGATGAATAGATGGGATGCAACGCTCGTTCGCTAGAATTAGGTGTGATTATGTGTAAACACTGTGGAACGATAATTGATACTGTCGATTGTAACCGAGTAAAAACTTTTTACAGCGATTGCATGCAAGAAGAGTGCGTCGTAGCACGTCTAGAGCAGGAAGATGAGCCTTTTTTAGAATAGAACAGGGCGAGTAGGAGGAAATCCTGCTCGCTTTTTTTGTTTTTTATTTTATAAACGGAATGAAAGAGAATCGAAAACTTCCCCAATAATCCCCTTTAATTGATGTACGCCTAAATCTGTATTTGTCATGATGATTGCACCCGATTCCAGATCAGGATACGCGACCATCATACATTGAAATCCAACGCCCCAACCAAGCGAAGAAATTTGAATATCCTGTTCGACCGTATTTAGGAATAGACCGAGTCCAGTCCATTCTTTGCAACCTTGAGGAGTCATCATTTCCTTAGCCATTCTTTGACTGAGGCCCCAGTTGTTTTTACCCTTTAGGGCGCTCATGAATGTTAGGACTAACTTGGCAATATCGGAAGGTGTTGTCCAAAGTCCTGCTGCTGCTGGAAAAGGATAGATTGGATATTTGCTACCTACGATATTTCCGTATTTATCATGTCCGCATGCGAAATGCTCGGATATCGCTTGTGGGATTGCTAGCAAATATGCACTGCTCTCCATATGTAAAGGATCAAAGACAAGTTCATGCATGACGACTTCAAAAGGTTTTTTGCAAACATCTTCAATCAGTTGTTGTATGATACAAAAACCAGCATCTGAATAATGAAACTCACTCCCTGGTTCATATTGGACTCGAATTGCTTCTGTGCAATAAACGGTTGTTCCCTGTAATAATTGTACTAATGTAGGGGTTCCTTGCGTGGAAGTAATTTCACCATAGCTACCTTCAGGATCGATGATACCTGCCTGATGACTTAATAAATGACGAAGGGTGACACGCGTAGATTGCATGAATGGATGGTCAGGAATTTTCCAAGAAACAAGTTTCTGATTCACATCCTCGTCTAAGTCCAAGATACCAAGTTCGACTAAATGCATGACTAACATGGAAGTCACAAATTTACTCATGGAACATGCATTGAAAATGGAATGAGGGCTTACTTTAATAGGTGTTCCTGCTTCGAGATTACCCCAGCCTTCCGTTACACATATTTGACCGTGATCAATGAGTACAATACTTAGACCCGTTACGTTATGGTGTGCCATGCGATCAACGATATTTAGATTCATTTTCATACTTCCAATATTTCCTCCTGATCGATCTAAGTGCAGACTATTCACATATTTTAGAACATTTGTTCTCCTATTTCAATGTTTTTTAATATGGCAAGATATTTGCATATGAAAAGATGCGGGCTTAGATTCAACATTTCCGATTCATTTAGGAGGTGCAGCGAGGGAACTACAGATCACCGTAACAGCACATTGTTGAACAAAAAGACACTTTTTATCGGACAAAAGTGCAACTTTCTAATGTTTCATACAGTTATATAATAAATTAGATAGTTCTGACACACTTCGTCTAACATTATGGCGTGTTTTTATCAAGGGATTCTCTTTACAATACATTGTAAACGCATTCATAATACTTGAAAAATAAGGAGAATCTTATGAACTTTGATTTGAAAAGAGTACCTTTCAGCCGTTATGGTTCCTATTTTGTCATTTCCCATTTAAAAGAGTTTGATAAATACATGGAAGGCTGCTATTTACGGATTGTACGTGGCGGAGATAACGATATTGGTGCCGTGTTCCGGATTGCATTAACGAAAGATGGACAGGAAATACCTTTTACTTATGATGCGACACCCACTGAACTTGCACTCGTGACGGAACATGGAAAAGTGAGATGGTGTATCGCTGAGCCTGATCGAGTTCATGTTCAAGCAAGTGGAGTCGGACTGAAATTTTATTATGAGTCAGGTGCCTATGATTATGCCATTTCGATGCATGATGATCACAAGCGGTGCTGGGAAGTGAATAGTTTTAGTCGGGATACACGGTTTAAGCTTGCGCCAATTACAGGTGATATTGAGGTTGATTCACAGTGGCTGGGGCTGCATTCTAAGCATATTACGCTCCAGTGTCTACCCGATCCTACAACGGATGATCTCGAATTTTCAATTGAAGAGTACCGGGCTGTACCGAAGAAACGTGACGGGTATCCAAGCTATGAGCAAAGTTTGGCAGGTGTGAAGGCACACTATGACGAGTGGGTTGCACGTACGCTCTCAGCACCAGAACCCTATGAACAAGCTCGGGAGCTTGCAGCTTATATCACATGGTCCTGTGTCGTACGAGCAGATGGATATTTGCCTCGTGATGCGATGTACATGTCAAAGAATTGGATGACGAACATCTGGAGTTGGGATCATTGTTTTAATGCAATGGCACTTATACAAACAGCTCCTGAACTTGCATGGGATCAATTTATGATTTTCTTTGATCGGCAGGATGAGAGTGGGATGCTGCCTGATTTTATGAATGATAAAACGGCTCTATGGAATTGCTGCAAACCGCCTATCCATGGCTGGACACTGAAATGGATGATGGATCGAACTTCATTCCTTACCGATAAACAGTATAGAGAAGTTTATAAGCCGCTCGCTGCATGGACGAAATGGTGGTTGAATCATCGGGATGATGATCGAGATGGCGTTCCTCAATATAACCATGGCAATGATTGCGGTTGGGATAACAGCACAGTATTCCTAACATCAATACCAGTAGAGAGTCCAGACTTATGTGCCTTCCTTATTTTGCAGATGGATGTTCTAGCTAGTCTTGCCCATATACTTGAAAAAGAAGATGAAGCACGCCAATGGCGAGCTGAGGCAGATCATTTGTTACAACGCATGTTGGATCACTTTTGGGATGGTGAGAAATTTACGGCCATGCAGTCTGGGACACATGCAGCATCTATAGGGGACAGTCTATTATTGTTCATGCCTATTGTTCTGGGAGAGCGTTTACCCGAGGACGTTAGAAATCACTTAATTGAGGGTTTAAAGCAAAGTGGAAGATTCTTAACTGAAAATGGACTTGCGACAGAAAGTGTTAGCAGTCCGTATTATTCCAGTGATGGATACTGGCGTGGCCCAATTTGGGCGCCATCAAGCATGCTGCTCATTGATGGCCTAACGAGATCAGGTGAGCTGGAGTTCGCTCAGAATCTGGCAGCGAAGTTCTGCGGTATGGCAGCTAGAAGCGGTATGGCAGAAAATTACGATGCTATAACGGGAGAAGGGTTACGTGATCCCGCATTTACTTGGACTTCCAGTGTTTTCCTTATTCTTGCGAATGAATGGGTACAGTCCAAATAATCAATAAAAGGATCGAGCGGCTTTGGCAATATTGTCCGAAGTTCCGATCCTTTTGTCATACTAGAAATCAGACAAAGTGAGAGTTGATGATCTATGCGTCTACATCGAATGTTTACATTTCCAACTTTTGTTCGTAAAAGCTTGCAATTCAAGCTTATGCTGCTCATCCTCCTTGTTGTGACGATTCCACTTATGGGTCTAGGTTATTTTCTATTTAACCAATCGTCACGAACGATTAATGAGCAGTTCGGTAAATACGGGGAGAATTCCGTGTATCAGCTACAATTTCAAATTGATTCGATCGTTGGGCGGATGAAGTATACAGTAGATGATCTTCTGTCGTATTTACTTGATCCAACTTTCACGGTACTTAGCGAGGAAATACCACAAACGTATAAGGGTTTCCAAGATGAGCAAAAGCTGGAGCAATTCATTAAAGCGCATAAGACACTCGAGACCAAAGGTATCTACATCATTACAAAGTCTGGTTACTATTACGGAGATCGGAACATTATGACCGATAAATTACTAGAAGAACCGTGGTATGTAGACCCGAAGGAGCAGTCGGACCGTTATCCCTTGCGGATCTACGAGCCCATGCATTACACGAACAACTCTACTGTACCTGGGGAAAAGGTCATTGGGCTGCTGTTCAATATTCAGAATCAAACCGGAGTCCTTGAAAATGCACGCATTTTAATTGAGATTAATGCAGATAAGCTGCTGGATTTATTTCATGAATTTGAAATGGACACGGGTGCTTATTTACGAATCACAGATCAAAGCCGAGTTCGGTACGAGACTGATAAGTATAAAATGCAGTCGACAGGTATGGATACAAGCTATGTTCCGCATCCCAATGATGTTGTATGGCAGAATCACTCCGATGAAACAGACTGGACGATTGAGGTAAGGATTCCTCATCAACATTTTTATAAATCGCTAAATGGCATTCGTACGTTTACGTTAATGGCGGTGGGTATTTCGTTTCTCTTCGCGATTATTTTGGCCTATTTTATTTCTTCTAGTTTTATACGACGGTTTAAGCGTATGAAAGAGTCTATTCATTTGGTCAGTATCGGAAAGCTGGATACACAAATTAAAGTGGATTCGGAGGATGAGATTGGTCGATTAGCCCAAAGTTTTAATGGAATGGTGTATCAGCTTCAAGGACTTATTCATGAAGTCAAACAGGTGGAACAGAAGAAGAAGGAAGCAGAGCTTCGCGCTTATCATTATCAGATTAATCCCCATTTACTGATTAATACATTAACTTCTATCCAATGGAAAGCAAGACTCCAAGGCGCGCAAGACGTGAATCGGATGATTCACCATCTGACGATGGTGCTGGATGAGAATTTGAACTTTACGAGAGAAGTTGTGACGCTGGAGAAAGAACTTGGTGTTATTGATCATTTTTTAAAAATTCAGGAAATTAGATATGGGCACGTCTTTACCTATAGCATTGATGCCGATGAAGTCAATATTGAACAGGTGAATATTCCACGAATGACGCTGCAACCATTAATTGAAAATATATTTTTCCATGGTTTTGAAGATGGACAGGGGAACATTCAACTGCGGATAGAGAAGGACAGGGGAGATGTTCTGATTTTACTTATGGATAATGGAAAAGGAATGGACGAATCGAAGCTTAGTAAATTACTCGAGCCTTCCGAGTCATCAAAGCAGAAAAGACGAATTGGCATGTTTAATGTGGATCAACGAATCAAATTGCATTTTGGTACAGAGTATGGATTATTTGTCACGTCTACAGTTGGCGTTGGCACCACGATTACCATTCGATTACCTGGAAGGGGTTAGAATATGAATAACAGCCCAATTAAAGTGTTGCTTGCTGATGATGAGGTGATCATTCGTAGAGGTTTGATCAGCACGGTGCAATGGCATAAATACAATATGCAGGTCGTTGCAGACGTACCCAATGGCAAAAAAGGTTGGGATGCGTTCTTAGAGCATCGCCCTGATGTGATTATTACGGATATTGTAATGCCTGAGATGAATGGCATTGAACTCGCCCAAAAAGTAAAAGCGCACACACCTAACACAAAAATTTTACTGCTTAGTTGTCATCGTGATTTTGAATACGCCCAGCAAGGAATTAAGCTCGGTGCATCCGGCTATTTACTTAAAACCTCTTTCGATGACAATGAATTGGAGCAGTATTTAGAACTGTTCCAAAAGGAATTACGTCGGGAATCGCCACAATTAGAACCTTACATACCGATGCAGGAGACACACGGGATGTTCGTAGAGTGGCTTTATGGGGTGAATAATTATTTCCTGGGAAAAATGGAGATGCTGCTTCAGAAAAGTTGGGCTTGGATCAATGAGCCCAATTATGTGTATCTGATCACGGGAGGAAGTCATTCGGATATACAGAGCATTCGTGCAGAAATTCAGGGGCAGCTTCATGCTGCGAATGAAGCTGAGCTAATACCTATTCGGGACAATATTTTACTATTTATGTGCAGTGAAGCAGGATGTCGAGACTGGAATTATCGATTATCGAAGTGGAGAGGCACTTATCCGGGACTTCAATGGTCGAAATCAGAAGTGATTAAGGGTAAAGAGCAATGGATTGAAGCCGTAAAGAAACTATACGAACAGTATCACTTCGAGAAGAAATACAAAATTAATCGTTGTGATTGGCCAGAGCCCATTGTTCAAGCTGTCCAGATTATGATCAGACAAGTGGATACACAGCTGTCTGTATCTGATGTTGCTCAGCAAGTGGGCCTGAGCCGCAGCCATTTCAGCACCTTATTCAAAAAAATCGTAGGTGAAAGCTTTGTTTCTTTCATGTACCAAATTAAATTAAACATTGTATGTGAGCTGCTAACTAGCAGCAAGCTGAACATTCAAGATATATCTGATAAAGTGGGCATGCCTGATGTCAAATATTTTAGCAAATGGTTTAAACGTTGTACGTTTGAAACACCGAGCCAATATCGCAGTAAACATCGAATCAGCTAATATGACATATTGAACCAAACATTTATCCACCTATTTATTGAGGGATTGTAAATTCGTCTGATATCACACAAAAATACAAACAATAATCCGTTTTGAACACACTTTAGATTTAATACAATGAAGGCGAAACATTATGAAAACGCTTTATTATAGGGGGATGAATATGAAAAAACGTTTGATAATGGCGGTCTCACTGCTAAGTATGGTAGCAGTTGTTGGAGCAGGCTGTAACAGCAAGGCAACTGATGGTAAGGCTGATGCAACGAAGGCACCAAGTGATAATAAAGCAGCGGCAACTTCAACACCAGATGCAGGCAAGAAAGGTGGAAAAGTCACACTTCGTTTTGCAACATGGGACTCCAGCGACTTGCTCAGCATTCAACAGACAATTGCCAAAAACTTCGAGGCCCTCCATCCAGATATTAAAGTTCAAGTAGAGGCATACTCCGATGGATTTGACCAGAAGCTAGCTGCATCCATTGGTGCGAATGACGCGCCAGACGTGATGTACATGTGGGATTTTCCAACGTATTACAAAAATTTAGAGCCGCTTGATGAATTGATTAAAACAGATGAGTCATTAAAAGTAGATGATTTCTACCCGGGATTATTCAATTACGTCAAAATTGAAGGTAAAACGTATGGGATGCCAGCAGGCTTTACAACACGTGTCATGTATTACAACAAGAAATTGTTTGATGCAGCTAACGTGCCATATCCAAAAGAAGGTTGGACATGGGATGAGTTTAAAGAAACAGCGAAAAAGCTAACAAACCCATCTAAGAAACAATTCGGCTTCGGAGTTCGCGCTGAGAATGATCCTTATGATCTACAAGGCTTCGTATGGAGTAATGGAGGCAGCTTCGTAAGTCCAGACGGCAAAACAATCGAAGGCTTTATGAATGGAAAAGAAACCATAGATGTAATTCAAATGTTCGGTGATCTGGTAAAGGAAAAGACAGCTACGATCGCTGGTGGTAAAAACCAACAGTCTGGTGACGACATTTTTAAAGCAAATCGGATGGCGATGTGGGAAAGTGGAATTTGGCCGTTGAATGGCTTTAAAGAGGCAAAAATCGATGTAGGTACGGTTGTTATGCCAGCATTCCCTGGCAAGCCGCTTAAAGGCGTTGTTTCTGAATCCGCTGTATCGATGTACAAGAACAGCAAGCACAAGAAAGAAGCGTGGGAATTTATTAAATACTACGCTTCCAGCGATGCGATTAAATTGCGTAAATCAGACTTGCCAGTACGTAAAAGTGTTGTAGCTGAACTCAAGTATGACCAAGATCCTCAGTACCAACCGTTCTTCAAAATGATTGAGAAAAGTGATAACACACCTGCGTTCTTGCTCCAACCTAAATGGAACGAGATTAACCGAGGTTTAACTTCAGCGATCGATGCCGTCATGCAAGGACAGAACGCAAAAAGTTCGTTCGATACGGCTGTGAAGGATTCCATGAAGTTTTTGAAATAAAATTCGAAATGAAGTGGGAATGATGAATATGCCGTTAGCAGCAGCACAAATAAAAAAAGAGCTTCCTTTAGCAAAAAAATTAAAAAGGGGTAGGCAAAAGCCCTACCTCTTCATCCTACCTTGGATTTTGGGGTTTGTATTTTTCACATTAGGTCCAATGCTTTATTCCTTAGTCATCAGTTTATTTGATTATCCAATCGTTGGGGACAGCAAGTTTATCGGTTTTGATAACTATATCAATATGTTCACCGATGATCCGTTGTTCTGGAAATCACTTTGGGTAACTGTAAAGTTTGCGATTTATTTTGTACCGTTGAATTTAATTATTTCATTGTTACTAGCCGTACTACTCAATTTGAAAGTGAAGGGAAGCGGGATTTTCCGTACGATTTTCTACTTGCCTTCGGTGATCTCAGGCGTAGCGCTCGCGATGATCTGGGCTTGGGTATACAGTGGGGACTTTGGGATTCTCAATTATATATTATCACTCTTTGGCATTGAAGGCCCGGATTGGCTGAGGGAATCGGGTTGGTCAATGACAGCAATGGTCGGGGCCAGTCTATGGGGACAAGGATCGATGATGCTGATTTTCTTGGCGGGACTTAAAGCAATTCCGAAAGATTTGTATGAGTCCTCCTCACTTGATGGAGCAGGTAAGATTAAACAATTTTTCAAAATTACACTGCCGATGCTCAGCCCAACGATCCTCTTCAACGTTATCACTTCGATTATTAGTGCCTTCCAGCAGCTGACGTTAGCACTGACACTAACCGGTGGGGGACCTATGAATGAGACGCACTTTTACGCGATGTATGTTTACGAGAATGCGTTCAAATATTTCCACCTCGGCTATTCGGCTGCGAATGCTTGGTTTATGTTTTTAATCGTGTTGGTATTAACAATGGCTGTGTTTAAATCGACCAGCATGTGGGTTTATTATGAAGGCGAACTGAAGAAGAATAAATCCGCAAAAGGCTAATCGAAGAGTAAAATTTGTTTTATTGGCGGGGTGTGGGCAGTGCAGAAAGTCTTATCGTATGGTTTATTAATCCTTTTCTCTATTTTATTTTTATTGCCATTTTATTGGCTGCTTACAACGGCGATTAAGTCGCCAGAAGAGTTATACATGTTTCCGCCGAAGTGGTTTCCATCTGAGTTTCATTTCGAGAATTTTGTGGAGGCATGGACGGTCCAGCCGTTTAACGTGTACTTGAAAAATTCACTTTTGGTTACAATTCTTTGTAATATTGGTTCACTTATTTCTTCTGCTCTTGTTGCATATGGGTTTGCTCGTTTTCAATTTAAAGGTAGAGAGATCTTGTTTTTAGTCGTACTGGCAACCATGATGATTCCTTGGGATGTAACGATGATTCCGCTTTATGTAGAGTTTAATTTCCTAGGTTGGATCAATACACTCAAACCGTTAATTGTTCCTGCTTGGTTCGGTTCGGCGTTCTACATCTTCTTACTTCGACAATTTATTTTGACCATTCCGCGTGAATTGGATGAAGCAGCTCGGATGGATGGAGCAGGTGACTTAAAGATCTTTGTAAGGGTTATTGTACCGTTATTGATGCCGGGATTAGTGCTTGTGAGTGTGTTTAACATGTTAGGAACATGGAACGATTATCTGGGTCCACTCGTCTTCTTAAATGACGCTAGTCAGTACACATTGACGCTGGGACTTGCTCAGTTTAAAGGGATTCGTGGAGTTGAGATGCATTCACTTATGGCCATTACAGCGATTATTTGTATACCGCCGCTTGCTGTATTCTTTTTTGCACAAAAATATATAGTGGAAGAAATTGCACATACGGCAATTAAATAAGAGGTTAGTAGGAAAGGAGCTCATCTTTTCTGGTCTTGATGATTCAGGACTGGAGAAGAAGCTTCTTTTTTCTTGCTTTTTGAAGCTGGATATGATATATTTCTTACTCTTTTAGACAAAAAACAATCAGAAAATTCATTCTTAGGAGGTAACTGAAAGTGAATGACACGTTTCATAGTGCCTATCAAGAAGAGCTCCAGCGGCTGGAGGCAACGCGGCTGGAAATCGAAAGCCAGATCAAATGGCTAAAAAGTATTCCGGTATATACCGGGGATGACTTTACCGAGCAGGTTTTGGAAGATAGCCGCGGGGTGCGCAGGCAGCGATTGGCAAAGGCAGCAGAGGAACCATACTTTGGACGTATGGACTTCCAATCCAACAAGGACTCCAATATCTCACAGCTGTACATCGGTAAAGTGGGTGTGAATCACAGTGAACAACATAATAACAAGGAAACACCGCTTGTTATCGATTGGCGTGCACCGATCTCTAGTCTGTTCTATTCCTTTACAGGAGGAGAAGGGCCAGCAGAGTATGAAGCACCAGAAGGAATGATTGAAGGGCTCGTCTATTTAAAACGAAATTTGGTCGTTCGTAAGCAGATTTTACAGCGTGTCGTTGATACGTATAATCGTGAGAGTGATCAACCATCGGTAAATGACGAATTTTTGTTATACCGACTTGGTGAAAATAAAGACAATCGCTTGCGTGACATTGTATCTACCATTCAAGCAGAGCAAGATTCCATTATTCGTTCTGCAAAAAACACAGCCTTAATCATTCAAGGTGTAGCCGGAAGTGGTAAGACGACAGTCGCGCTGCATCGACTTGCGTATTTGCTTTATCAATATCAAGAGCAGATTCGCGCAGAGAAAATGATTATTTTTGCACCAAACCATATGTTCTTGAATTATATTTCGGAAGTACTTCCTGAGCTGGGTGTCGGTAATATTCAGCAGGGGACATTCCCAGACTGGGCAATGAACTTGCTTGATCTTGAAGCAACATTAGCGCCATCTACATCTTTGTTGTCTTATTGGTTCGGCTCACTTGATAAGCGTCCTGAACTTCACAATGATGTATCTGGTAGATATAAAGGCTCGACACGATTTATGCATCTCATTGACCATTGCATCAGGCGTCTGGAGGAGAACTCCGTACCACAAACTGATTTCTCCCCATGGGAAGGCGCTGATCTACCTTACGAGACGATTCGTGTATGGTTTGATGAAGAATACAAGCATTATGCGCTTGCAAAGCGTAAGGATCGTGTGATGGCTAGAATCAATCGGTGGGTTGAAATGGAGCTGAAGAAGATCTATTCGGCTGCACAGCTCAAGGAGAATAAGAAAAAAGCCGCTCAGCGCATGAAGTCATATGCGAATAAATGGCCTAATTTCGATGCGTTGATGGTATATAAAACCATCTTCCAAGCGGAGATGAAGATGGAATTTCCCCAAGAATTTATATGTGAGATTCCATTGCAGGTTACGACAGAAACCCGCAAATATTTGAAAAAGAATCAAGTGATGAACGAAGATTTAGCTGCATTGTTGTATATTCATGTGCAATTGCATGATATTGCGGGTGAATCTCAATTCGATCATATCGTTATTGATGAAGCACAAGACTTCTCACCGCTTCAGATAGCGGTATTGGATCGGTTTGTTCGTAATCACTCTTTTACAATATTAGGTGATCTATCGCAAGGGATCCATGCTTACCAGGGAATCCAGGACTGGAGTGAGATGCAATCGTTGTTTCAGCCGGAGCAAACGGCATACTTTGCACTTACACGCAGTTACCGATCTACGACTGAAATTATTGAATTTGCTAATGATATTCTCGTACGCGGCGTAAAGACGGATTTACTCGCAGTTCCTGTATTCCGCAGTGGTCAACCCGTTCGTGTACGGCCTTATATAAAAGAGGAACAATTCGAGCTGCTCTCGGATGCATTGAAAGAATTCAAAGCACGTGAGTTTAACACGACTGCTCTTTTAACACGTACACTAGAAGAAGCTACTGAGCTTTATAGAGAATTAAAGGAAAAAGGGCTGGATATCCATCTCATTGATGGAAGCCAGAGCAAATATGAGGGCGGTGTATCTGTACTTCCTGTCTATTTGTCAAAAGGACTCGAGTTTGATGCTGTAATTTTAATGGACGTAGATGAGCACCATTATGCTTCAAGTATGATGGATGCTAAGTTGTTGTATGTAGGTTGTACCCGTGCATTGCATGAATTATGGGTACTATATGAGGGGAAGTTGACTTCGCTCGTAACCCCACAATAAAAAAGATGATCGCACTCCCCCACAAAATCGAGGGAGATGCGATCATTTTGTCTTTTATGATTAGTCGGAGTAATAGTGTTGAAACATATGATAAAATAATACGTATTAAAGTCTTATAAACGGTTACATCAAAAAGGAGGCTATTCATATGGGCACTCAGGTTATGGTCTATGAAAAACTTAAAAATGGAGAACTTTCATGCATAGATGAACGCACTTGGAGTACAGAACTATTGGGCTTGTTAAATTACACGAACTATCTCACCATAAATGAGCAAGAGTATGAAATGATTGAAGGTCGGATTAATGTAGACAAGGAAGTAATGGAATTACTGGTTGTATCCGCACAAAGACCGTGAAAGGGATGACAAGAATGAGTAAAGAGAAACAAGATCGTGCACATTGGCTTTATAAAGGTAAACCACTTAAAGTGCTGTCCACATCCATGGGTCTTGTCCTGCTTGCGAACTTGGCATTTACGCCGATCGTCATCGGGGAAACAACAAATCCTTCGAGTGCGAAGCTAGTGGAGTGGTCATCAGATGAAGTACAATCATTCTTCGACCCTGTTTCAGATTGGAATGTACCGCTTCCTAATTTGAGTCAGAATGAGAATGCATCCACTGCTAGTCCTTCACCTTCTCCAACAGGATCAGGCGGAAGTTCGGGAGGGAATACAACGATTGTTCATAGCGGGGGTGGATTTGGTTGGAGTGACCTGCTGCTGTATCACATGATCTTTAACCGCGGCGGTGTATATTCATCAAACCAATATTACGCGAATCGCCCTGCATACGTGTCGGGTACAAATACAACTTATAAACCGAAAAGTTACGAGGATACTTCTTTTCAAAATAAGACAAGACCGAACTCACAAATTAGACCTAAAACATCGACTTCCACGGGCTCTGTTGTACGACGTTCAACATCAGGTGGCAAATCAACATCATCATCAGCAGGTGGAATTGGCGGTAAGTCGAGCGGATTAGGCTCATCTTCAGGTAAGTCATCGTCAAGTGGTTCCTCAAGTGGAGGCTTTGGCGGCTAATGGTATGGAGCGTAATGGGACTGCCGCATGAGGATCGTGCCTCACGGGTTGCTGAACTTGCTGCAATGGGATTTACGTGGGCGGACTTCGAGGATGAGAAATATTGGATCGATCAACTGGTTACAATGGATGGGCGTACACATGAACTGTTAATGGATGCTTCTCAAGTGTTATGGCATATTTTTGATAAGGCAGCCCGCTTTGTGATCGGCCGAAGTGATCTATATGAGGTGCTATCCATACCAGAAGTACTGTGGGATGGGCTTGATTGTCTTGAGCCGAATGAGTTCGGACACATGAGTCGCTATGCACGATTTGATTTTGCCATTGCTCATGACGGAACGATTAAATTATTGGAATTAAATGCAGATACACCAACTGGGTATGTGGAATCTTCGGTTGTCACACCTTGGATGTGTCAGCAGTATCAGGTAAATACGACAAATGATCAGATGGCTAATCTGGTCCGTGACGCGTGGGCAGTAGAAAAACCGGATTATGTAGCCTGCGTCAGCTACGGTCAACATCTGGAAGATACCGGGACAGTCGATATGCTCGCTAAACATAGCGGTCTCGATGTGAAAATGATGGATTGTTTGGAATTGTGGGTAGATAACGGCGTTTTAAAAGACGCGAATGGAAGTGAGATTAAACGATTATTTGCTCTTTATCCGAAGGAATGGATGGCGATTGATGATGGTGGTGAAGCCTTTGCTTATTCCATTGAGACACATCAAGTTGAGCTATTTAATTCCCTGCATGCTATCATTTTGCAGTCTAAAGGCTTGCAAGCTCTGATATGGGGGTTGCATGAGTTGGAAGTCGATATTTTTGATGAGAAAGAACATGCTTACATTGAACGTTTCATGCTGCCTACTTATAATAAGCCGATTTTTGATCACAGTTACGTATCGAAGTCGATGTTTGGACGTGAAGGTGGTTCTGTGCAGATGTTCGATACAGATGGGGTTATGGATGCGCAGGATACGGCGGGGTTTGATAGCAGTGAATTTTTCAGTCGTGTGTATCAGAAGAGAGCAGACCTTCCTGAAGTTCAACTTGCGGCCGGGGATTTTCACTTATTAACTGGCGTGTTCGTTATACATGGCAAACCATGTGGCCTTCTTGGCCGAGCAGGTGGACTTATTACGGGTAATAGCAGCCACTTTATAGCGATTGGGGTGAGGGAAAATGAAACAGAAACAAAAGCTTGATCTTCGAACTAAAAAAATTCTTATTGCTTTAGGCGTCGGTATTGCCTTGGTGTTCCTTTTTGTGGTCTTTATGAATTCGGAGGATGATCCGGTAAACAGTTCGAGTCTTGCAGTTCCAGTAAGCACTGAAGTGGAGTCACCTACAGGACAAGAAAACCTGCCTTGGGATTACCGGGTTGTAGAAGGTAAAGTCGGTGATTTAATCGGAGATGACATGACGATTTTACCAGATAATGATATGCTGACTAATGATGATAATTATGCAACAGGTGATCAGGTATGGATTGTCCAATTCATGTCAGCTGAGATGACGACGCGTGATGATTTGCGCAATGACATTCATTTATCCAAATGGGAGTCGATCAAATCCTATCGGACGAAAGAAGCAGCTGATACGGATATTCGCGATTTAAAAGTGAACATCACGACTGATGTGGATTTAGTAGGCGTTTACAAAACAGAACTGGACGGTAAGTTTAGACAGTTTGCTATCGTAAAGCTACCTTCAGGCCATGTCATCAAACAACCGATTGATGAAGCGCGGTATACGAATTTCAAAGATAAGAAACAAGTCAAAGTCACACTTGAGGAAGTGCATGATTTTGCAAAATATGACTTAGCGATGGCCAAATTTCGGGGGTGGGCGGATTGATAGTGTTTCATATAGCACTAAGCATTGTTGTTATTATTATTTTACAAATGATTGGAATGGTTGTCTTTAGTTGGTTGACGCCGTACAATGATTTGGAAGAGCTGAAGAAAGGCAATACGGCTGTAGGTCTTGCAATGGGCGGAAAATTTATTGCGACAGGTATTATTCTAGGAATTGCCTCCTATACCAATTCATCGATTCCACATTTGGCCTTTTGGTTCGCAGTCGGCTATGTCTGTTTACTACTGGCCTACTGGATATTTGATATTATTACACCCGGGCTTAAATTATCCGAGCACTTGGAAAAAGGAAATGTAGCTGTTGGTGCATTACTAAGCATGGTTTATATCGGCATTAGTATTTCGATTAGCAGTTTGATCATTTAAACATGATAAAAAACGACCGTTGATCTAGGAAGTGGTAAGTCACTTCTAGATCAGCGGTCGTTTTGCGTTTACAATTCAAGCGATGCAATCGCGTTTTTCAGTACAGTAGCCGAATGATGAAGTTTCTCACGTTCGTCTTCCATCAAATTGAGCTCAAGGACTTCGCGTATTCCATCACGATTGATTATGGCTGGTATTCCGATATACACATCATCCAGTCCATACTGTCCAGTAAGCAAGGAAGAAACAGAGAATACGGAGTTCTCGTTATTCAAAATAGCTTTCGTCAGACGGGCGAGACCCATTGCAATCCCGTAATATGTAGCACCTTTACGCTCGATAATGTGATACGCAGCATCACGGACTTGGATGAAGATTTCATCTAATCTCTCGTCAGTGGGTGTTCCGTGCTGGGCTTTATACTCCATGAGCGAAAGACCGGCGATGTTGGCATTACTCCAGACAGGTAATTCGGTGTCACCATGTTCACCCATGATATAAGCATGTATGTTGCGAGAGTCGACATTGAATTCTTGACCGAGCAAGAAGCGAAGGCGTGCACTGTCGAGAATCGTGCCCGAGCCGATGACCCTGGAAGCAGGCAGACCTGAGTATTTCCATGTGGCATAAGTGAGGACATCAACAGGATTCGTAGCAATGACAAAAATCCCGTGAAATCCGCTGTCCATGATGCTTGTGACAATGCTTTTGAAAATGCGGGAATTTTTATTAATTAAATCCATCCGAGTTTCACCAGGAGCCTGACTTGCACCTGCTGTAATGACGACGATATCTGCTGAACCGCAGTCTTCATATGTACCGGCCCATATTTTCATAGAAGGGCTAAAAGGCAGGCCATGATTTAAGTCCATGGCGTCTCCTTCGGCCTTTTGATGATTAACATCTATAATGACAAGTTCATTGGCAATGCCTTGATTCAATAGAGCAAAGGCATAGCTAGCCCCAACCGCACCTGATCCGACTAGGGCGACTCGACTCACTTTTGATTGTAAATCCTGCATGTGATTATTCCTCCAACCTTTTCTTTTTTCCCTTTCGTTTATAGAGTATACCAAAAATTTGATTACTGTGGAGAAAAGAAGCCCTTTCGGTCACTGTTGAAATCGTGAGTACGTTCTTATGGTGCTACTGCCCTTGGAGATTTATACATAAAGGGTAAGCACCTCTTAGGAAAATAGCCTCGTTAGTCGGAGTTATGGTATGATGAGAGGAGAGTCCGATTCAGGGACATCCATAGGGGAGGTTCGATTTATGGTAACTAGCATTCAAGATTCAACGACACTTCGTAATGGAGTTCGTATGCCTTGGCTAGGTCTTGGCGTATGGAAGACTCAAGATGGTGAGGAAGTCGAGCACGCTGTTCGAGCTGCAATCGAAGCAGGCTATCGCAGTATTGATACTGCTGCAATATACGGGAATGAAGCAGGTGTAGGTCGTGGTATTAAGGTAAGCGGCGTAAACCGTGAAGATCTGTTTATTACAACGAAAGTTTGGAATGATGACCAAGGTTATGAGTCAACATTGCAAGCATTTGAGACAAGCAGACAGAAGCTAGGTGTGGAATATTTGGATTTGTACTTGGTTCATTGGCCAGGTACGTCTAAATATATTGAGACATATAGGGCGCTTGAGAAATTGTACAAGGATGGACTTGTGAAAGCGATAGGCGTAAGTAATTTCCTTGTTCATCATTTAGAGGAGTTAATTGCAAATTGTGAGATTAAGCCTATGGTGAACCAAGTGGAATATCATCCATTGCTTAATCAACAAGAACTATACAATTATTGCAAGCAAGAAGGAATTCAACTTGAAGCATGGAGCCCACTTATGCAAGGAAATCTGGACTTACCTTTGCTCACGGAGCTTGCGACTAAATATCAGAAGTCTCCTGCACAAATTGTTCTTCGTTGGGATATTCAACAGGGCGTTGTAACGATCCCTAAATCGATTCGCGCTGAACGCATTCAAGAGAACGGAAATATTTTTGATTTCGAACTTTCGAATGATGATATGAAGCGTTTGAATACACTCAATGAAGATAAAAGATTTGGTCCACATCCCGATAAATTTGTATTTTAATGATGCAACCAGGCAGCCGTATACTAGCGGAGGCCTGTTTTTTTATAGTAAAAACGTCCAATCATTCCCTGTGCGCATTCATAGAATAATAATGTGCAAAATTACCAGTTACCAGTATCAAGCACTGGGGAGGGGGATTTGAGTATGGGGTTCGTAGGTGGTTGCGGCTGTGGATGTAACGAAGAAGAAGTGTCACCTGTTGGTTGTGGTGGATTTACGAATACAGGTACAATTCTTGTTCTCTTTATCTTATTAGTCATTATTACTCGTGTGTTTATGCGTTAATAAATGAATAAGTAAGTAGGGCGGCATAAGGCAGATCATGTAAGATGGGATCTGTTTTATGTCGCTATTTTACGCTCCTATCTTGATAAATCGGGTGTGCTCTTGTCGTGATTGGCAAAACAGTTTACAATGAGGGAAATGCCGTAACGAGTACAAGGGTGGTGTAACCATGTCAGAAGGAAATGAGCCAAAGAAAATGAGTTTAGCGGATGCGATTAAGCAGAAGCTTGCTGAGAAAAAACAACAGAAATCCAATAATACAGGTGGATTTGGTGGCGGTAATTCACCGCATGCAATGAAAACACAAAATAACAAAAAACCAAATAACCAACGTAGACGCACTGGCGGATCGTAGGTACAGCAAAAAGACCATCTCACGATGGTCTTTTTATATCAGCCTATTTATTCATTGAATCAGAGTCTTTCCCTTTCACAAGATACTTGATCCAAATATGTAATTGTTTACGGAACCGAATACTGAGATAAAGAAGGATGAACACCACTAGGATGATAATCCCGAACTTCGCATATCGTTCAAACAACTCGAACATAGCTCGCCACTGGGGCCCGAACAGCTTGCCGATCCAGATGAATAGAACGACCCAGAACAGTGCTCCTGTATAGGCAGTTAAAGCGAATTTACGAAAGGGGAGTCGGACAATTCCCGAAAAATAGCCTGTGAAATGACGTACCCCTGGTATGAAATAGCCAATGAAAATAAGCGTATAGCCGTATTTATCGAACCAGATCTTGGTCTTATCAATTTTGTCTGGACTAAGTAGCACCCATTTGCCATATTTCCGAACGAAAGGCATGCCAACAAAATATCCGATAAAATAAGTAATGGTCATACCGATCGTCGTCCCCAAGAAAGCGAATAACACCAGTACTTCCCACCGAAATACACCTTCATACGAGAGAAATCCTGAAAAAGCCATCGTAGTCTCCCCTGGAAAAGGAAGAGCAATAAATTCTAATAGCAGTCCAAAGAATAAGACGAAATAACCATGTTGATGGAATAAATTCTCAATAAATTGCATGTATTCCTCCTGTATTGCTGATATCAAGCCTACTTAATAGTTTACGTCAAAATGGAATTAAAGTTTCTGTTTACTTACACAAATATTATTTGATGATTCCAAGTAAATATTGCCAATCACCATGTTTATTTGGTACTATGGAAACCTTCACTAATTTTGTACGCATTTCACGCACAAGTAAGTTTTATTGTCAAAGGATGAAACGAACTGGAGGTGTTGCATGTTATTTTTCGTACTCGCAAGGAAGGCATATGTTAGCAACCTACAATATCGGGGGGCGCATATGCTGAAGAATGCGGCAAGTTTAGTATTCGGTTTTATGTATGTTGCAATCTGGGCTGGGATTGGCAGCAGTAGTGATTTAGGTGCACGTGCTGCAGAAGGAATGACAGCATATATTGCCTTTAATCAATCGATTTTATGGATTACTGGATTTCTCACACGAGGCTTGGGTATCGAACAATCCGTTCGAACGGGTCAAATCGCCCTCGATCTGATGCGGCCAACGCATCTATTCATTCAGCGAATGAGTCGAGAATGGGGGCAAATTGCTTATCAATTCGTGTATAAATTTCTTCCGATTTACATCCTCTACTTCTTTTTATTTTCACTTAAACTTCCTATGCATTTTTCTACCTATGTTTGGACTTTTCTAGCATTAGCCCTAGCTGCTTATATCTCGATTTGTATACAATATGTGATTGGTGTAATGAGCATGTGGACAACTGAATCGCAATGGCTGTACTGGGTGAATTATGCGCTAAGCATGCTGATATCCGGTTTTTTTATCCCAATTGAGTGGTTGCCAAGCTGGCTGCGTGCAATTAGTATGGCATCGCCATATCCCTATCTCCTCTACTATCCCACAAATATATATTTGGATAAAGTAGATCCTTCGGTCTTAATCGGATCGCTTATGTGGTGTATTGGACTAACACTTGTTTGCCTGTACGTGACAAGGTTTATGCGACACAAACTGGAGGTGCAGGGCGGATGAAACTATTTAAGCTGTACCTACTCTTAATTCGAGCTAGTCTCAAAAGTCAAATGCAGTATAAGTTTAACTTTTTGCTCTCAACCTTATTTGCTGCGTTTGTGACGATAGCTGAGTTTCTAATGGTGGCACTCGTTCTGATGAAATTTGGAAATATTAAAGGCTGGTCCTTACAGGAAGTTGCTTATTTGTACGGTATTATTATGATTTCTAAGGCGATTTATCGATCGTTTGCATCGGATGTGCATCATCTTGACAAATATTTAGTAAGTGGGAATTTCGATTCAATCTTACTTCGTCCAATTCCAGTGTTGATCGCACTCATGTCACAAAACTTCCGGATTCTGTTCGCAGAACTTATACAAGGCACGATTGTATTAGTTCTTGCGATGAAAGCAATGATGGAGAGTGGTCAGATCGATTGGACCGCGATTCCATTGACTATTGTAACGATTGGTTCAGGTGCTCTTATCTTGTTCTCGATTGGTCTTGCCACAGCAACCGTTGGTTTCTGGACAACCCGAATTGAAGAATTGCAGACGATGACAGAAGACGCGGCAAGGAGTGCGGCTCAATACCCTTTAGAGCTATATCCCAAGTGGTTCAAAGGGATGCTGCTGACATTAATTCCAGTGGGTCTGACGAATTACGTGCCTGCATTGGCTATTATTCGGCATGAGTACGGATTATGGGTAATTGGCGTTGTGCCCATGTTATCTGTTGTTATATTTCTAATCGCTTTTGCATTCTGGCGCTTCGGTATTACGAAGTATCAGAGTACAGGTACATAAACTGTTAGAAATTAACGAGTGAAAATGGAGGTGACTTTGAATGATTATCGTCAACAATGTACAGAAAACGTTTAAGCTGCCAATTATCAAAGAAGGAAGATTCGCAGGTATACGAAGCTTATTCACAAGAGGATATATCGAGAAGGAAGCGGTCAAAGGGGTAAGCTTCTCGATTGAACAGGGTGATTTTGTCGGGTACATCGGCCCGAACGGAGCAGGCAAATCTACAACAATTAAGATGCTCACAGGTATTCTTCACCCGAGTGCAGGTGAGATTACAATTCATGGGCTTAGTCCACAGCAGGATCGACGTAAGGTCGTACGACGCTTAGGCGTCGTATTCGGACAGCGTAGTCAGCTGTGGTGGGATTTACCGACGAAAGATACGTTTGATATCTTAGCTGCTATGTACCAGATAGACGAAGCGGATAAACGAAAGCGATTGGGAGAATTAAGTGAGCTGCTGGGTTTGGATGAGTTTCTAGAGACACCGGCACGAAAGCTCTCGCTCGGTCAGCGGATGCGGGCAGATTTAGCGGCAGCCTTACTGCATGACCCTGATATTTTATTCTTAGATGAACCGACCATAGGACTTGATGTAACGGCGAAAAAGAACATTCGAGGTTTCTTAAATACTCTGAATCAAGAATTCAGTAAAACCATTCTGCTCACAACACATGATATGGATGATATCGAGCAGCTATGCAAGCGTGTTATCGTGATTGAAGCTGGACGAATTAGTTACGACGGTTCCATTCATCAGCTGCGTGATCGGATTGGACTTCCCACTATTATGAGAGTAAGTTACGTGGGGCAGGTACATGTACCGAAGTGGACGGCAGCCGAGTTTCCATTTCAAATTGAAGAGTATGGCAAAGATTATCTAACGATTCACTGTAATCGCCAAGAGATCAAGCCGATGGATGTACTTCGGATCGTGAGTGAATGGGGGGAGATGGACGATGTACATATGAAAGAGCCTGAATTTGAGGATATCGTCCATCGCATTCCGGCTCAATACGCGTAATGTTATTTGATAATTTGCGTCTTCTGCTGCAGCTTACCGAATAAGAAATCCGTAACAATTGCAAGTAGGCACGCGGGTATGGCGCCTGCGTACAGTCGTGCGCTATTGTCCATGTTAATGCCTGAATAAATTTCCCGACCTAGTCCGCCTCCACCTATGAGAGGGGCGATGGTCGCTACACCTATGGCAATAACCGCAGAGACGCGAACACCGGTTAGAATGAAGGGGACGGCAAGAGGAAGCTGCACTTGAAATAAAAGCTGCAGCCTGCTCATGCCGACCCCTTTTCCAGCTTCAGATATACTGGGGTTTACTTGCGTGAGTCCAATGTAAGTGCTGCGAATGACAGGCATGAGTGAATAGAGGAATAGCCCGATCACAACCGTTTTGAACCCAAGTCCGAATACGACCATAAGCAGAACTAGGAGGGCAAGACTTGGGAACACCTGAACAATATTAGCCAGCGTGAGAATGATGGAGGCTAAGACTTTATTGCGGGCACAAATAATCCCAAGTGGGATGCCGAATAACAAGGCTAACAGTAGCCCGCAGGCAACCATGACGATATGATCGTAAGTAAGTACAAGCAGGTCGACCCAATTTTCACGCACATAGTTGATAAAATGTTGCATCGTTTTACACCTCTAATCCTCATTTCAGCAGTCCAATTTTGATCAAATACTCTTCTGCGACTTTTTTCTCGTTGCGTTTGTTAACGTCCACTTCATAATTCAGATCAATCATCGTCGGAGTATCAATCTTACCTATGAGCAGTCCAATGATATCGTTCAATTCAGGATGTTTATCTAACACTTCTTGGCGGATAACAGGCGAGGCATCGTAAGGCGGGAAAAAGTGCTTATCGTCCTTCAGCGCCTTAAGTTTATATGCTTTGAGTCTGGCATCAGTCGTATACGCCAACACAATATCTACATTCCCGTGTGCAACTGCCTGATACACAAGCGCAATTTCCATAGGTACCGTCTGACCGAAGGCGAGATTATATTTTTTCGTAAAAGCTTTATAACCATCTAAATCCCGCTCCAGCCAAGTCGTATCGACACCGAGCTTATAGCTCTTTGCTTTACTGGCTAAGTCTGAAATTTGTGTAATATGATTTTGGTTAGCTACCTCTTCACGCATGGTAAATGCGTATGTATTCTCGAAGCCGTAAGGGTTGAACCACTTGAAGCCATAGTGAGTAAGAAAGCCTTCTTGTGCCTGACGGAGTACTTCATCACGATCATGGGTCGCTTGAACTGGAAAATAATGATTAAAAATCTCTCCACTGTACAACGTTGCCATTTGAATATCCTTCTGTTTCAGAGCGCTAATAATAACTGAACTGGATGCCAAATCAGGCAGTACGTCTACCTTGAGATCCGTACGATCTTCGATTAATAGCTTGTACATCTGAGCGATGATTTTGGGCTCGGAAAACGTTTGTGTGCCGATTCGAATCAAATCTTTGTTTCCGCAGGCGGTTAATATGACGGACATAGATAAGATTAGGATCATGAAGAACAATCGAATGTTAGTCCCTTTGGTGTGCATGGTACTTCCTCCTATTCGGATTAAACGGTCGTGGATGCAGGATTTACCCTGACTTTACGTGATATCCACTTTTCAATGAGACCGAGCAGGAAATCAGTAATAAGCGCCAAGATAACAGCGAGCAGTGCACCGACGATGATAAGCTCTTTCTTATTTACGCCCATTCCAGAAAAAATTAATTGTCCCAGCCCTCCAGCACCGATCAGAGTCGCAAGTGTTGTCCAACTGATGATGTATACGGTTGTGGTGCGTATGCCTGCCATAATATAAGGAAACGCGAGCGGGAGCTGGATTCGAAAAAGGCGCTGCTGTGCGCTATAACCCATTCCTTTGGCGGCTTCGACTAGTGACGGATCGACAGCTTCAAAGCCTGCGAAGGTATTGCGCATCAGCGGCATGAGAGAGTATAAGAATAGAGCAAAGATCGCAGGCCAAGTCCCAATACCAAGTAAAGGAATGAGAATTGCAAGCAGTGCAAGACTTGGGATTGTTTGCAGTAAGTTAGCGATAGTGAACACCGTACTATTGACCCATTTCAAACGATTTCCAGCAAGCATAATTCCAATTGGAACAGCCACAAGAATGCCGAATAGGACAGACAATCCAGAGATATAAATATGTTCGCCTACAGCTTTTACGATGTCAGCGGATCTTTCCTGCAAGGAACTCCATATGTTGTTCATTCTGAAGGCTCTCCTTCGCTTTGTGGTGTGTCTACTGTGTACACATCCGCGATATAGCGCACGACGCTGCCTTTGGTAATGAGCCCTATAAAATGATTGTGATCACCTACAACTGGCAGGTAAGGCAGCCGGTGATCGGTTAACAAGTGAAGCGCGGTATGTAAATCCGATCCTGCTGTGACGACATGTTCGAATGGCTTCGCTAAATCGCCAATCGTAATATTTTCCTCTTTAAACCGCTCGATGACTTGGAAAATAGACACATGCCCAAGCAGATCATGTTTACGATCTACTATGATGAGCGAATCGACCCTGCGCTTCTCCATGATTTTAATTGCTTCCGCTAAGCCGCGAGTCGGATATGCGGTGACTGGATTTTCAGCCATCACTTCATCAACCGTTAGTTTTTCGGGTATCGAACCTTCGAGTAAACGCTGTTTACCGACGAAGTTTTTTACAAAATCATTCGCAGGATGCCGCAAAATATATTCGGGGCGACCTTGTTGTACAACTTGACCGTCTTTCATCAGAATCATATTATCTGCGATCTTAATCGCCTCATCCATATCATGGGTGACGAAAATGATGGTTTTCTGCAGATCCTGCTGCAAACGAATAAGTTCATCTTGTAAGTTCTCACGTGAGATCGGATCCAGTGCACTAAAAGGTTCATCCATCACGATAATATCGGGCTCCGCTGCTAACGCTCGAATCACGCCAACACGCTGCTGTTGGCCGCCGCTTAGTTCGGATGGATAACGGTTTCGATATGTGTCGGGGTTAAGATGAACGAGTTCGAGCAGCTCGTCAACCCTCTGATCAATACGTGTTTGATCCCACTTTAATAAGCGCGGTACGACCCCGACATTTTTAGCGATCGTCATATGAGGGAATAGACCGATGCTTTGAATGACATAGCCAATGCTTCTGCGCAGCTCGACGGGATCGATCTGAGAAATATCTTTATCATCAATGAATATCTTGCCTTCTGTTGGGATATTGAGACGGTTAATCATACGCATCGTTGTCGTTTTTCCACATCCACTAGGTCCAATCAACACATGAATAAGTCCCGCTGTAAACTGGAGGTCGAGTGAATTTAGCGCAACATAACCATTATCATACCGTTTACTTACACCTTCGAATCGAATCATATGAGCGTGATGCACCTCTTTTTCATGTCGGGAATAATAGGTGGAACAGAAATAATATACCCATTTTTGAATGATTCAATTGGTTTTGAAATAATAAAAAAAGACCCTGCGTTATGCAGAGCCTTTCGATTGCTCGGTTTATTTATTACTCCCTTTGATTTTGACAGCTTGGCCTTCGTGCAATCTCGAATGTTCGGCCGCAAATGCCATGAGGTGGCTTTGCAAGGAAGCCGTTGCGGAAGTCAAGCCTTGCGATGGATTGCTGTCGAATTGACGAACATCCCGTAGGAACGAGCTCACCATTCGCTCATCGCCGCCTCCATGGCCATCGCCTTCAACATTGCAGCCAATCTCAAGCTTTTCCCCTGAAGCATATCGGTATAATGTAAAGGCTCCTTTGTCCATATCTCCTATGATTTCGCCTTGCGTCCCCATGATTTGCACCCTGCGCGTACCGCTTTGCGTCAACCCTGACATGATGAACGACGCGTTCGCTCCATTCGCGAACTCCATGTTGACCACCTGATGGTCGACAACATTGTTGTCGCACCGATAGACACAGCGGCCAAACGGCCCTTCTTTTAGCGCTTTTATGATGCCCTCTTGCGACAAATCATTCGTCATATAACGCGCCCATGGGTGATGGGGTGGCTGCATATACATTTTCATTGCGGAGAAGGCGCATTCCTTCTCGACCTCACAATCGTCGATGCAGCGTTCGGTGGAGCCTTCCGGGGCATTCTCCAGTCTGAAATGAAGTAGGGAACCGTACGAGCTCACGCTTGTACACGGCTGCTTCATAAGCCAGGAGATGATATCCAGATCATGGCACGATTTAGCTAGAATCATCGGACTTGTCTCCTCTGAGTTGCGCCAATTCCCACGCACGTAACTATGCGTCATGTGATGATAACCGACGTTTTCGGTTAATTGAATCGTGCCCACCGTTCCGAGCTCGCCGTCTTCGATGCATTTTTTGATCCCCGACCAGAAAGGGGAATACCGAAGGACATGGGTTACAACGAGCAGACGCTTATGTCTAAGCGAAGCTTGCTCCAGTTCGATACACTCCTCCATCGAAGGAGACATCGGCTTCTCCAACAGGACATGATAGCCTAGTTCCATTGCTTTCATCGCCGGTATATAATGCATCCGATCAAGTGTACAGATAATCATTACATCGGCAAAGCGTCCTTGATCAAACACTTTCTCCCAAGAATCGTAGACATGCTCCGGGGCGATTTGATGAATCTCGGCAAATCGATTTCTACGTTCATCGTCTGGCTCAGCTACTGCAACAATCTTTAATTCATTTGGAAACTTCTCTGCATAGGGACCATAAATATATCTTCCTCTACTGCCAGCGCCTAGTAGTACGGCTGTTAATGTTCCCAAGACTTCTCCTCCTCTTGTGTACGATTATACTTTCATTGTAAGAGGATAGAGTGGGAGGCAAAAGAGATCGTTACTGACATTTCATATACACTTATTGACCTTGATTCTGCCTATGGGATCGAGCCATTCGGAATTCTTGCGGCGTCGTTTCGTTCTTCTTTTTGAAAAATCGTATAAACGCAAGTGCCGAGTTGTATCCTAGAGCGGTAGCAATTTCATTTACTTTCATCGTCGTATTAAGCAGCATGTCTTTGGCGATCAAATTCCGATAGTCATTTACGTATTTCGACAACCCGATCCCGGTGCTTTGCTTGTAGAGTCTAGATAAATACGAAGGATTCAAATCTACGTAATCCGCCAGTGCATTTAAGGAAATATCGGTAGATATATGTTCCTTAATATATCGATGCACCTTATTCACGACCTCCGTCGGCAATTGGGTGCCTCGCAGCGCATTCCATTCGAAGAAGCAATCTGCCATTTGCCAAAAGTATTGGATCAATTCCGGCCAAGAAGCCGAATCGCTATGACGAAATAGCTTATCCAAATCCAGAAGGGTATTCATGTAATCACGAATTCCTCGATTTTTATGGATATAGAATAGAAATACAGCTGAAAGTGAATGGTACAATTCGGTCTTCCGCTCATAAGGAGTTCCCTGATCGTTCCATATGACTGTCAGCTCGGCATACAGCTTGTTGAATTGTTCCCGATGATTGTTCTCAAGACAAGACATGAGCAATTGAACACGAGCATGATAGAAACTATCGTGATAGCTGCCGGTTTTATCGTTATCTTGTTTCTGGATGTCTTTATCGGTCATAATGACCTCACTAAACAATCCATGACCTTGCACCAAACCGTATTTTATCGAATGGAACCGGTCTGAGACGTTATCCCATGTGGTCGTTTCGCTTCCCAGAAGGAAAGAAACAGAAAGCCCCAGCAATCTCTTGCAGGTTGCTTGTACGGTCTCAAGTATACCGCTCGTATAGCGGTGAGCTCCAATCCAATCGGAGTCAATAGACGATGAATCCGACACTTTCGGTTGAATCATCCAAACGATTTTCGATAGCTCGTATACGACGGAATAGCTTCTTACATGCGTCGACAAATACTCGTCACAGATGTTCTGGAGTGCATAAGAAAGCAGTGTTTTATCCGGCGTTCTGAACATCTCTTTCCAAGCGTCTACCCTTCCAATGAGCAAATAAACCGGCAATGTTGCGTCGAGTGGAATATCGATTTCTCTGAAAGCCTGCCCTAACTGACTCTCTGTTACCTGCTTGCCTTGAAAGAGTCCCCATATATACTCTTTTTGGAGCGAAGGCATTGCCAATCTCATTTTGGATTGTGCTCTTGCAAGCATCTGCTCCTGATTATGTTCTTCTTCAATTTTCTCGATGGCTCGTTCCACTGACTGAATTATTTTCTCATCACTTTCGACCTTCAGAATATAATCGAAGCCTCCATGGGTAATCGCGTTCCTTGCGTAATGAAAATCGTTATATCCTGTTAGAAAAATAACTTTGGAAGGCCAATGGGATTTAATCTCTTGAAGCAGCTCTATACCCCCTAGTCCAGGCATCTTAATATCGGAAATTACGATATCTATGTGATGATACGACAGAACCTCCAAAGCCTCTTCACCTGAATAGGCTTTCATCACTTCAAGCGGCAAATGAACGGTCTGCTCGAATAGCTCAAGAAGACCATCGACGATTATGGGAAGATCATCGACGATAAGCAGTTTGTACATGCTGGTTCCTCCTCTAGCATACGCTCAGATTGATTCTTACCTTCAGTCCGCCCAGATCAGAACGTGACATCGTAATGCCATATCCCTCTCCGTAATGAAGTTGTATTCTCCGATGTACATTTATGATTCCTGTTGTTTCTTCTATCCGATTGGAAGACAGGCGCAGTCGCTTTTGAAGGCGCTCGATATCCTCATCGCTGATGTTTCTTCCATTGTCTTCGACATACAGTGAGAACACGTCTCCCTTAAGTTCGCTGTGAACCCAAAGCTCGCCATGTTGAATCATATTGCCTAAGGCATGCTTATAAGCATTCTCGATGATCGGTTGCAGGATCAGTCTCGGAACGAAGATATCTGGAACGTCTCCTTCAAACTTGATTTGAATGCGGTCTCCGTAACAAATGGATTGCATATCTACATACGTGCGAGAATGCTTTACCTCAAGCTCCAGCGGAATCTCATTCTCATCATTACGTGTAATAAATTGAAAATATTGACCGATATATAAGCAGAATTGATAGGCTTTCTCCTTCTGATTCTCGGATTTTATCAGTCGACATAACACAAAAAAACAATTATATAAAAAATGAGGATTGATTTGCGATTGCAATCGTTTCAGCTCCGAGCGTTGATTCCGAATTTGCTGCTCGTAATTTTCCTCAATTAATGTTTTCAAGGATCGCACGGTATCGTTAAAAGCTTGGTACAAATACCCGAACTCATCTGATCCGCGATCGATCACGATCGGTTCCAGCCAGTTCTGCTGAACACGTCGAAATGAATGTACCAACTTCATGAGGGGGCGGTAGATGAATCGCAATAGAAAATAGGAAAAGAAAAATAGGATGCACACGCCGAGAGCGCATGCCACCCAAAACCACATTCGATACATCTGCAGCGGGCCTAGGATCTTTGCCTCCGGAATGCAAGTAATGGAATAGGAGTTCCAGAGGTTAGAATATTTATAAACCGTGAGATAGCGTTGTCCGCCATAATTCAGTGTTTCGTATCCTTCTTCGGACGCAGCATTCTTCTTCTCCAAAGCAAAATATTTCAAATATTCTAACAGTTTGGAGTCCAAATCGCTCGCGACTTTCCACCCTCGGTCCAAGTTAAACAATACGCTCTGTCCGCCCCGCGCGCTGCTAATTTGCATCAAGGTCTCTTTGATCTTACTCGTAGATAACTCAACACCAACGACGTAGATCGGATTCTTCACTGTACTGGTGGGGTACTGCATGGTAATAAATAATCGATCGTTCCAATAAACGAACGGCTGCTCGAAATGCTTTGCGCTTTGTTGCATCGCTTCGTATTCTTGCGGGTCAATCGAGGTTTCATATTTGGAACTAAGAATCGTGCGTTCAATTAGGGGCACATAAGCCTTCGCTTCTTGAATGAATGGACTTGAATTTTTCATCAGATCGAGTCGCTTCTGGATGTCCAGTATTTTGCGTGCGCGATCGTAATCGCTCATGGCTGTGCCTGTTGTGGCAATTTCCATCAAATCTTTATCCATCACATAGTTCGGCAAATAACGGCTAATCCGGTCTCCTTCCTTATCCAGCGAATCCAGATAGAACCGTATCGTATTCAGAATTGACTCCGAAATTTCGCTGCGAATTTTCTCCGCGCCCATCTCGTTAATCATCCAGGTAATTGCCATCAGCGGCAACAAGGCCGCCAGAAAGGCAGCCATAATTTTCTTAAATATGGAGGAGTCATGCAAAAAGAATAAGCTTTTCATCATTTGTTCTCCTGGAATCATTTAATAGAGCACTACGATAGTAATCTCTATTATTCTTTGACACTCCCCATCACAATTCCTTTTATGAAAAACCGCTGCATGAACGGATAGACGATGAGGATCGGAAATGCCGCCACGAAAATCTGTGCTGCTCTGCTCGTACGATCGGACAACTTGAGCATCAACTGGGCATTCTCTGCTTTAATGAAGCGAAAATCCAGTTTAATAATAACCGTCTGCAAGAAGGTTTGCAGCGGGTAATTTTCAGTATGATTCATGTAAATCATGCCGTCAAACCAACTGTTCCAATGTCCCACCATGGTAAAAAGACCTGTCGTCGCAAGTGCAGGCAAAGACAACGGAACGTAGATCTTCCATAAGGTCGTAAAATGGCCGGCCCCGTCGATGCGCGAGGATTCCTCGAGTTCTTTGGGCAGACTGCGGTAGAAATTCAGCAATAGAATAACGTTGAACACCGCAACTGCTCCTGGCAGCACCAGAGCCCATATGGTATCAATCATCCAAAGCCCCTTCACGGTTAAATACGTGGGAATGAGTCCACCACTGAATAAAATTGTAAATACGAATACCCATGCATAGAAGGTCCTTAGCCGAAATTGCTGAGAATCTTTGGATAATGGATATGCGGTAATAATCGTCAGCAACATGCTGATGGTTGTTCCCAGAATAACCCGCTGAGTAGATACCCAGAATGCCCGCAAATATTCCGGTTTTCCAAATACGTTATCATATGCAGCCGTTGTGAATTCAATTGGCCACAGTGCGACTTTGCCGGCAGCAGCTGCTGAACCGGAGCTGAACGAGATCGCCAAAATATGAATAATAGGCATAAGGCACAATAAGGATATGGACAGTAGAATGATGAAGTTGCATATCAAAAACAATCTTCTAGCGAATGATCTGTTAGTATGCACGATGCATCTCCCTTCTGAATTACCGCCGATCATATTAGAAAATGCGGTAATTCGCTAATCGATAGGCTAAGAAATAGGAAATCGATATGAATATAAAAGATATGATGGATTTCAGCAGCCCTACGGCCGTAGCGAAACCGAACTGTGCTTGCTGAATCCCCATGCGGTATACGAAGGTGTCGATAATATCCGCGCTTTCATAGACCGGAGGACTGTAAAGGTTGAAGATTTGCTCAAATCCGGCATTGAGTACATTACCGATATTGAGCGTAAACATGAGAATGATGATGGGAAGCATCCCAGGCAGCGTCACATGTAACGTCTGCTTGAAGCGTCCTGCACCGTCGATTTCCGCTGCTTCGTACAGTGACGGATTAATGCTGGTGAGCGCTGCCAGATAGACAATGGTACCGAATCCGAATTCCTTCCATACATCCGAAATGACCATGACATAAGGGAACCAGTCATTGTCTCCTAGAAAAAAAATGGGCTTGATGCCGAACAAATTCAACACTTGATTGAAAATACCAGAGGATGGAGACAATACATCGACTAGAATTCCGCTTAACAGTACCCATGATAGAAAGTGAGGCAAGTAAACGAGTGTCTGGAAGGTCCGTTTGACCCATTCTTTCCGAAGCTCATTCAGCAATATCGCAATCGTGATCGGAACGAACAGACCTGCCACAATTTTCATCACGGCAATGTATACTGTATTGAAGAATATGCGGCCAATATCAGGGTACTCGATCAATAACTGAAAGTTCTTGAGACCAATAAAGGGTGAGCCGAACAGACCTTTATTCGGAACGTATTTCTGAAAGGCCATCATAATGCCGGCCATCGGGATATAACTGAAAATGATGACTAATGTTAGACCTGGCAGCAACATTAAGTGAAGCGGCCACTCCTTCTTCCACCTGCGTATTAATCCCTTCATGCCTTCACCTCTCTGTATGACTATTAAATATGAACTAGGTTAAAAAAAAGAGGGATTGTTTTGTCCAACCCCTCAATCGATCCGCTTTGCGATTATTTGTGAGTGGCGTACCATTCGTTGACTTCTTTGGTCATTTTGTCGCCGCCAAGCTTCTTCCATTCTTCTACGAATTTATCGAATTCATCCACGGATACTTGATTCATGATAATTTTGAAGAATATTTCATCCCGCTTCTTGGTCAGAATTTCTTGTCTTTCCGCCATCGTCGGTGTAGGTGCACCGTAAAATTTATTTTGTAGGTACTGTTTATTTTGCTGAATTGCCGGAACATGTGAAAATGCGCCTTTCGGTCCCGAAATCAGGTATTCCCACCACATGTTTTTATCACTGCCGTCAACATATTTCATAGCGCGCTCATACCGTGTTTTTTGTTCCTTTGTTTCTAAAATGCTCGTGTTTTTGGTTTCAATGGCTTTTGGCAGAATGTCGCCGTTATTATCCTTTTGTTTACCCACACGAAGCGGGCTTAGAAGCCAGTAGTTGTTGCCTTTTTCCTTCAAGTCTTTACCGTACTCATACACTTTTTGTTCTGGTGTCGGATGATTATCCACCACAATCCAGTGGTTCAGTAATTTAATAACGCCTTCCGGATGCTTTGCTTTCTTGGAGATGACATAATATTCGTCAACACCGATTCCGATTTGCGATAGTGCAGGATTGCTATCCACTGATGGAATCGGGAATACGCCCCACTCTTGTACGACTTTGCCGTCCTTCACAGCGCCTTTGACGAGCTGAGCCGGTACCCAAGACGCACCGTATACAATACCGATGTTGTTGTTATAGAGGAGCTCTGCTTCTTTCTCAATGTCTTTAACAGCGAACTCAGGATCAATTAATCCTTTCTTGAACATATCCTGTAGTCCCTTAAGTGCTTCCTTCACTTGAGGCTGGATGTCACTATTGACCAAACCACCTTTTCCGTCTTCCATCCAATTATTCTCATAGGCATGGTAACTATTTAGGAATGCTCTTAGTCCTGTAACACCTGTGTCCCTATTAAATGGATCTTTACTTACTGCAATTCCATACGGTTTCCCGGTGCCGCCAGGGTCTTTCGTTTTGAACGCCTCGGCGATCGTCAATAGGTCTGCCATCGTCTTCGGTTCCGGCAGGTTCAATTTCTTCAACCAGTCCGTACGAATAAAGAGAAACTGGTATTGGTACGGGTTATACGAACTCGGAATCCCCATTAACTTATTGTCGAAAGTGGCCGTCTTCATCTGCAATCCGCCATCCATCATCAAAAATTTCTTCGTCTCATCCGTTGCATACTTGTCGTATACATCCTTGAGATTCATAATCATATCCGCTTCGGTCAACTCTTTCAGTTGTGTAGCATTGACTCGCATGAAGTCTGGAATATCATTGGAGGCGATGGACATCTTCAATTTTTCCTTGAATTGAACGTCATCGGCGGATATCCATTTATTCGTGATCTTCACGCCGATGTCTTTCATATACGCATCATAGACCGCATTCTTCTCAAAACTCTCGCCTGGATCAAATTTAAGATATTGATCACTAGCCGTAACTGTTGAAACCTCTACAACTTCACTCTTTTCACTTGCCGTAGTCGGTGTCGTTGTTGTTGTCGGTGCCGGTGTCGCATCGGTCGGTTTTTTCTCCGCTTCCTTCGTTGTATTGCTGCATGCCGTTATCGCTAAGCTGAGGGTTAAGGCAAAGACGATAAGACTTTTCCTTGTTCTTCTCATAGTACCCCTCCATCATGTTTCAAATTAGGTAGCAGACGTTGCTGCTTCCTTTCATAATCTTAGTATAGAAATGAATGCGCCTTCATTCCATATACTAGTCTTTACTTTCGTATACACCTCTTGACTACCGAAGAGCTTGTCCATTGAAAACGAATCGTCTACTTACACCTTTAATGATTCAATTGCTTTTGAGAAAATAAAAAAAGACCCTGCATTATGCAGAGCCTTTCGATTGATTGGGGTTCACTTCAATGCTGCAACCCGACTGGCAGGTTTTGGAGATGGAGCAGCTGGCACATTTACCCTTTTTGCTTTTTTTGTAAAATTGAATCAATGTCCATGCCGCATAGCCGAAAATAACAGCACCGATGATGATACTCGCAGTCATGAAACGATCACTTCCCTTCACATTCCAAGTAAATGTCCGACTCCAACAATGATAAGTGAGATGAGATAAGCGACGATTAATGCGTAAATGATCGAGAACCAAGTCCATTTCAGAGAGCCAGTTTCTTTACGAATGACGCCGACAGTAGCTAGACAAGGGATATAAAGAAGAATAAATGCGATGAAGCTGTAGGCCTCAAGTTGAGTGAAGTGTCCCGCCAATACACCTTGAAGCGCTTCTGTGTCCGGTGCTAGATAAATGATATTCATTGTAGAGACAACAACTTCTTTTGCTAGGAAACCCGTAATCAGAGCGGCACCAGCTTGCCAAGTACCAAAGCCAATTGGACTAAACAACGGGGCAATCCAGCCACCGATTATCGCTAGAAAGCTATCATTCATATCGACATTCAGTCCACCAGGACCGGCATAACTGAGCAACCAGATGACCACAGAGCCACCGAAAATAAATGTACCTGCTTTCTTCACAAAGCCTTTGCCTTTTTCCCATGTACTTCGGAACAATGTGCGCCATTGCGGGATTCGGTAAGGAGGAAGTTCGACAACGAACATCGATTGCTCCTGTTTGAGAATTGTCATCGAGAACAGCTTAGCCAGTACAAGAGCGACGACGATACCTAGTAGATAAAGAGATAAGACAATAAGGGCTTGATGTTCTTTGAAAAAAACACCAACAAACAAACTATATACCGATAAACGTGCTGAACAAGACATCAACGGTGTTAAAATGACTGTCAACAAACGTTCTTTGGGCTGTTCAATCGTTCGTGCGGCCATGATACCCGGAACGTTGCAGCCAAAACCGATAATCATTGGAATGAATGCTTTGCCGTTAAGACCAATCAGCTCCATGAGTTTATCCATTACTGTGGCAATACGCGCCATGTAACCCGAATCCTCGATAAAAGAGATGATAAGGAAGAGCATGAAGATTTGCGGTATAAAGACAAGTACACCACCGACACCCGCTAATATACCATCTAGTACAAGAGAATGGATGAAGGAAGATGCGCCAATTGCGGTAAGCCCGGCTGCGATACCATCTTTAAGTGGTCCATTGAAAAATGTATCTAACAAATCAGATAGAGGCTGACCGATCCACTCAAAAGTGAGCTTAAACGTTAGGAACATAAACAAAATAAAAATAGGAATACCCAAGAATTTATTCGTAACAATGGTATCGATTTGCTCAGAACGCAAGGAACGTTTTGGTTTCGTCTTGGTTGTACATTGCTTCAGTAGCGATTCAATATATTGGCTGCGCACGTTTCGAATAAACTGTGGTAGTGATTTTGCCTCGTGATTATCAATAATTCTGTTTGCGGCTTGTTCAACAGACTGCTGCAGGATCGTAGTCTCGATATAAGCTTCTAGCGCATTTTTTACAATTTCATTTCCTTCAAGGAATTGCAGCGCCATCCAGCGTTTATTACGAACAGAGTCAGGTAATTGGTCAACAATTTGGGTAATGTCCTGTTCCAAAATTCCATAGTGAAGCTGGAAAGAGGAGGGCGGAGCCGAATCATTTTGATCGGAGAGACATTCGAATATTTCCGAACATCCCTTACCTAAACGAGCAACCACCGGCAATACAGGAATTTGGAGAGCACTTTGTAAGGCTTCCACATCAATGGTGAGTCCACGATTAGCAGCCACATCAACCATATTGAGTGCAACTATCATTGGTTTCCCAAGTTCGAGTAATTGAATAGTTAGTTGTAGATTTCGTGCTAATTGCGATGCATCTACAACATTAAGTATTGTAGAAAAAGGCTCATCCAGCAAAAATTGCGAGGTAATTCCTTCATCCTTAGATAGAGGGTTTAAAGAATAAACGCCTGGAAGGTCAATTAAGGAACCTTTTTTCGCTTTTAGCACGCCTACCTTTTTCTCGACAGTGACACCTGGCCAATTTCCGATATATTCATAGGAACCTGTTAGTGTATTAAATAATGAAGTTTTCCCTGTATTCGGATTACCGACAAGCGCGACTGTTAACATATACCCTCGACAGCAATTTGACATGCTTCAGAGCGACGAATAGCGACCCATTGACCGTTTGATTCGATCGTGCAAGGACCGCCGAAAGGCAGTGCTTTTTTTAGAGATATAATAACACCTTCCATTATACCTAAGTCCATTAGACGTCTTTTTACCAGGTTATTTAAGGTGGTAACATCCGTAATTCGTACGGAATGTCCAACTGGAATATCAATTAATTTCATTTTATAGCACCTCGATATTGATAATCATTATCATGAACATCATTATAGAATGATTGTTCCTTTCTTGCAAGAAGAATCTCATTTCTATTGTCATAAAGAGTTCATAACTTAATCTGATAAAACATGCTAGAATAAATGGTCACAAAATGAGATTAGGAGACAATAGAAAAAATGAATGCCAAGCAATTTTTCACTCATCCTTTAGGGATATTAGGTTCAGCAGTAGGCGCAACATTTTTGTGGGGAAGTTCATTTCCTTTTATCAAGAAATCTTACGTAGAGCTTGGTATTGGCTCTCACGACATATACAATCAGTTCGTGTTTGCAGGGTATCGATTCATTGCAGCTGCACTTATCATCATGATCATTATGAAGCTGCTAGGTAAAAACATCATGCCGCAAAAAGGTACTCTAGGCGGGATTACGAAACTTGCACTGACTCAGACATTTTTGCAGTATTTGTTCTTGTACGTGGGGATCTCCATTTCCAGCGGTATCCAAGGTTCAATTATTACGGGTACAACCTCTTTCTTCCAAATCATTGTTGCACACTTTATGTTCAAGAATGACAGCTTAAATACACGCAAAATGGTCGGTATTATTCTTGGTTTCGGTGCAGTGCTCGTTGTGAACTTAGGAAAAGGTGATATCTTAGCAGATTTCGGTTGGGGAGCGCTTCTCTTATTGATCGCCATGTTATGGGGAGGGTTAGGTAATGTGTTGTCTAAGGGCGTCGCACAAAAGATGGAGCTGATGTATATGACATCCTATCAAATGCTGTTAGGAGGATTTGGACTGCTTGTGGTGGGTGGTGTTCAAGCGGGTTTTGCACCTTTTACATTTACACCAAAAGCAATCGGCATGTTGGCTTACTTATCCTTCGTGTCCGCAGCAGGCTTTATCTTGTGGAACAGCGTCATGAAATATAACAAGGTTGGTAAAGTGTCGATGTATTTGTTCTTAATGCCTATATTCGGGGTAATGTTGTCGGCGTTGCTATTGCATGAACAATTAAGATATACAGCTTTTATCGCGCTTGCCCTAGTTGCGGCTGGGATTGTTATTGTCAATCGAGAAGCGAAGCAGAAACAGAAGGAATCTCCGCGATCTCAAACACAAATGAAAGAGTCGGTCAGTACACTAGATATTAAATAGAAGTAATGTGGAAAAGAGTGCTATTCACGATTTGTGAGGCACTCTTTTTATGTGAGTTTTTAATTCCGTGTTTTGTTTCGTTTTTTCATTGACACATCTAATATGAAACAGGTAACTTGAGAAGTGAGGTTGAAAGAATTAAATAGCCATTTATACTACAAAATTCGGATTTACAGGAGGAACGTGTAATGAAGATTGGTCTTAGTTCGTACAGCTTATACAGAGAACTTACTGCTGGAACAATGAACATTGTGGATTGTATCAAATGGGTAGCAGAAAATGATGGATGTCACATCGAAATTGTACCGCTTGGTTTTGATTTGGTACAGGATGAGGGTTTGGCAGAGACGATTCAACAAGAAGCGAGTAAAGCAGGAATTGCAGTTTCCAATTATGCCATCTCTGCAAATTTTGTAGGATTAGATGAAGATAAGTGGCACCAAGAAATTGAACGTGTAAAGTCTCATGTGGATATTGCGAATCGTCTTGGCGCGAAACTCATGCGTCATGATGTAGCAAGTCGCCCTATTCCAGAGACGACACTTACGAATTACATACAGGATTTAGACCGTATGACACTAGCGTGTCGTGAAGTTGCTGACTATGCAGCTCAGTACGGCATAACGACTTCAATTGAAAATCACGGTTTCTATGTACAGGCAAGTGATCGGGTTCGCGCCTTAGTCGACCACGTGAATCGTCCTAACTTCCGTACGACTCTCGATGTAGGTAACTTTTTGTGCGTAGATGAAAATCCTCTTGTATCCGTTTCCAATAATCTACCTTATGCTTCCATTGTGCATTTGAAAGACTTCTATATTCGTCCTGCGGCGCAAGACCCAGGCGATGGTTGGTTCCGTTCGGCAGGGGGTCAATATCTGCGTGGTGCAGTAGTTGGGCAGGGTGATTTAGACATGCGCAACATTTTACAAACGATTAAGCAGTCTGGTTATGACGGTTATTTCTCAGTAGAGTTTGAAGGCAAGGAAGATTGCCGTTGGGGATCGAAAGCAGGAATTGAGAACGCACTTCGCATTTGGAATGAAATTTAAGATGCAAAATCATATTCGATAAAAAGGAGTTATTCATATGACAATGATCCATATTGGTGTTATCGGTTGTGGCTCCATCTCGGAAGTCCATTTTCAAGCTTATGAACATGATCCACGCGCTACCATTTATGCGGTTTGTGATTTGAATGAGGAACGTGCTGCTTCTAAAGCGAAGCAGTTCGGAGCAGAGAAGGTTTACACGAACTATCTTGAATTGCTCGCTGATCCAACTATTGAAGCTGTAAGCATCTGCACATGGAACAACACGCACGCAGAGATCGCGATTGCTGCGCTTGAAGCGGGTAAGCATGTCTTATGCGAGAAGCCACTCTGTAAGACGGTAGAGGAAGCGCTGCGTGTGGAGGAAGCGGTTCGTCGTAGTGGGAAAGTGCTGCAAGTCGGTTTTGTGAGACGTTTTGCAACGAATACAGATCTGCTTAAAGGGTTTATTGATTCTGGAGATTTAGGCGAAATTTATTATGCAAAAGCTTCAATATTGCGTCGCTTAGGTAATCCAGGTGGATGGTTCGCAGATCACAGCCGTTCTGGTGGTGGCCCACTGATCGATATTGGCGTTCATATTATCGATGTTTGCTGGTACTTGATGGGTAAACCTAAGATCAAATCCATTTCCGGTAACGTTTACAATCGTCTAGGCAATCGTTCGAATGTGAAGAATTTGTCCTTTTACAAAGCAGCTGATTATGCAGCCGATCAGAATACAGTTGAAGATTGTGCGAATGCGCTGCTTCGTTTTGAGAATGGGGCTTCCCTCATGGTGGACGTTTCATTTACACTTCATGCGAAGAAAGATGAACTTTCTGTTAAATTGTTCGGGACGAAAGGCGGCGCAGAGCTAGAGCCTGAGCTTTCATTAGTCACAGAGAAATTGGATACGATCTTGAACATTCAGCCACAAATTGACCATCTGTCTTTTGATTTCGTGCATGCTTTCCGCAGTGAAATTTCAGCATTTATCTCTTGCTGCTTCGGAGAACAAGAGACACTGGCACCTGTTGAAGATGGCGTGGAATTGATGAAAATGTTATGTGGTATTTACGAAGCAGCTGAAAAGGGACACGAAATTACTTTTGAATAAGATAAGGAGGTGTAGACGGTATGCAATTAACAAATCGAATTGGTGTTATTGTAGATAGCTTCAGACTTCCACTGCGTGTTGGATTGCAACGTGCAAAATCAGTCGGAGCAGATGGGGTGCAAATTTATGCAGTCCAAGGAGAAATGGACCCAGCGAATTTATCTGCGACAGATCGTGCAGAGCTTAAGAAATATATTGCTGATCTAGGTTTAGATATTGCTGCTTTATGTGGGGACCTTGGTGGTCATGGATTTCAAGATCATTCTGTCAATCCGATGAAAATCGAGAAGTCCAAACGGATTCTTGACCTTGCCGTAGAACTTGGAACGAATGTCGTCACGACACATATCGGTATCGTTCCTGAAGATAATCAGGGCGAAATATACACAAATATGCAGCAAGCTTGTGAAGAGCTAGGTGTGTACGCGAATAGCATGAATGCCTATTTTGCAGTGGAGACTGGTCCAGAGCGCGCATCGCATTTGAAAAGCTTCTTAGATTCACTGAGTACCAAAGGTGTATCTGTAAACTTTGACCCGGCGAATATGGTCATGGTTACTGGTGATGATCCAGTCGCAGGCGTGAAGCTTTTGAAAGATTATATCGTTCACACACATGTGAAGGATGGTCTGCAAATTCAGCCTGTTGATCCAAGATCTGTATACGGTAGCCTAGGTTACGAAGGCATGGATCATGAGAAAATTGCGAAGATGGTTGCATCAGGTGAATTTTTCAAAGAAGTACCGCTCGGTCAAGGTAAAGTAGACTTTCCAGCTTATTTTGCAGCATTACAAGAGATTGGCTACAAAGGATACTTGACAATTGAGCGTGAAGTTGGTGAGAATGCAGAGGCAGACATTGCCCAAGCGGTGGAGTTTATTAAGGGATTCAAATAAGTCTACAAAAAAACGAGCAGCCCCTAGCGGTTCGCTCGTTTTTCTATGCTTTTGGATCAAGTGATGCTTCTAATTCAGCATTGTAATCCTCTTGATTTTCAATAATTTGTTCGAAAATACGGGTTAAAGCAGCAATGTCAGTATCAGTTAATCCGGAAAAGAATTTCTCGAACAATTGTTTTCTTTGTTTGCTGAGCGTTTCGAGAATTTCATGTCCCTTATCGGTAATTTCTAAATACACGACACGGCGATCATTTTCTGCTCGGCGTCTGCTAGCTAATCCTTCTTCAACAAGCTTATCCGATATGCCTGTAACTGCACCGGATGTGATATGAAGTGCTTCTGCTAGCGTCGAGATATTATGTGGGCTTTCAGCAAGTCGCTCCAAGACGAGGAATTGTGAACGATTGATCGTGTTGTCTACGTGTTTACTCCACTGCGTGGAAATTAATTTCAATATTTTTCGAAATGCATGTTCAAGCTGCAAAATATCCTTGCTCGCCATACGAAGCCACCTTCAATCATAGTGATAGGTTACAATCATTTAGTTATCAAATTATTTAGAAGTATACTTTTTTGAAACTAAATTGTCAATCTTGCACCTTAACCCAGTGGCAATTGTAACACATAACATAAGTAATGATGGAGTATCTTAAGCTGCTCTTCACAATGTAACTTTTCAATGGGCAGTACAATGGAATTCAATGTGATACCTTCGTTCCAAGATAGGAGAAAATGTGTGATGACTAACGTGTCAACCGTAGGCGAGAAATAACCACGCTCCATACCAACTTGAAAAAAAGCTTGGAAATGGTTTATTAATGTTTGATGTCTATGTGTTAATAATGGATGACACTCTCGTTCTAAGGAATAGGCGTTAAAATATTCAATTCGTGCGATATACAAGCCTATTGGTGTTCCTTGGATATGATTATGCATGTAGTCAAGTAATTGAATGATGGCTTCATTTCCACTGCTCACCTTGTCATAGATACTTAGCAAATTAAAGCTGCGCTGCTTTTCGTTCTTATCTAACAATTCCCTAAATATTTCATCCGTAGAAGAAAAATATAAATAAACACCGCCACGGCTTAATTTCGATTCCTCTACGATATCCTTCATCGTGACTTGAGTGAATCCTTTTCGAATAAAAACCCGTTCAGCTGCTTGTAAGATGTCATTTCGTTTGTTTTGTTTATAGTTGTCAGGCACTTTCGGTGACATTAGTCGTCGCACTCCTATCTATGGATTTTCCTAAGATTAACGTGAGAATACCTATAATGGCAAGTAAGCTTCCGGACCAAATAAAAGCGGACACCACGCCGTATAAAGTAGCAAGTACGCCTCCAATCACAGGTCCTGTAATACTCATTAACGTGGTCATACTCCCGATTGTACCAAATACGCGTCCGCTATACTCAACAGGTGTTCGCTTCTGAACCGTGGAGTTAAATGGGATGAAAACTAAGCCTGCACTTGCACCGCCAAGCAAAAATGCGAGTGGAATGAGTAGTTCGAATCCATTTTGTAATAAGGCGAGCCATGCGGCTCCAGCAAAGACAACACCAAGTCCGATGATACCCGTGCACATGATAGGGAGAACAGACTGGATACTTTTCCGACTTAGAAGGGTGGCTGTTCCTAAAAGCCCAAGTCCACTCGCAGCAATAGTTATACCGAGGAATTCAGTCGACATTCCAGGGATATCCCGAAGTAAAATGGTGATTTGTGAATCTGCAATTTGTAAGACGAGAATAACGAGGCAGAAGAGAAATGTGCCAAACAATATAAAGGGAACCTTGGACATAAAAGCAAACCCGGACTTCAGTTCTTTTATCATGGATTTACGTGCTTCATGTGCAGATGGAGAGGAAATAACCTGACGGATCGGAATCCGAATGAGCAGTAAGGCAGAGAGTAGGAAGCTGGCAGCATCTACATAGAATGCAGCAGCGATTCCGAATCCACTTAATAATACGCCACTAAGCATAGGGCCAATGATTTTGGTTGATTGTTCAATCATCGTGCTGTATGTAATAGCTTTATCCATATGTTCAGGTGCGACAATTTCTTTCAATTTTCCATTTTTCGCAGGATTAAATAACGCGCCAAGAGCCCCTTTGACAAGAAGAATGATATAAATTTGCCAGACGGAGGTGCCGAAAATAAAGGCAAGTACGAGTGGTATCCGCAATACATCCGAAATAATCATTAGAGTACGACGCTCAAATCGATCCGCTAACACGCCTGATATAGGGCCGAATACAACCATCGGTAATCCAAAGCAAATCATCGTATAGGCCATTTCCATGGAGGTGATCTGCCACTTAAAGGAAAGGAGTGCGAACAAAGCAAGTAAGTCAAGCCAGTCCCCTAAATTTGATACGAGTTGTGAACCGAGTAAATAGCGATACGATTTATTGCGCCATAAGCCGCGCTGTAAAGCTTGACTATCTCCCATATAATATCCCCCTAATTTTTGGAAAATGACATCCGTGTCATTATTATAAATGGAAATGGTCCTCACTACAAGAGAATATTTTTGAAAATAAAAAGCCTGAAGGGCAGCTATAGAAATGCTGCTTCTTCAGGTCTTGAAGTTCTTCTAAATATTATTTAGATACGGGTATCGCCGAGGGACCAAGGTCCATCTTGTTTGACACCGCAATTGCAATGTTCTTAGAGTCTGTAACACGCAATTGGATACTAATCTTATCTTTACCAACCAAACTGCTAAATGGAGCTGTGAGTTTCCCGTTCGAGTAGGATGTTTCAAGTGCTGTATCATTGGCATAAATCACACTAGTTGGCGATAGATTCTTACCCGAAATGACGAGTGTTGGAACACCACCAATTTGCTGAACGCTTGAATCTTCAATGACCATTTCACCAAGTCCAAGCATAAAGTTCTTCGCTAGAATCTTATCCCGAAGCGCTCCATAACTGAATTGATTACCGAACATGCCGTCATATTGAAGCATTTCGTAGCCTTTAATGTCTTCTTCTTTGATATTCATTGCTTCATATAAATTTTTCGGTGGGATGACGGGGTGTTTCTGCATCAGATTATATAAATAGTCCGTGTAGAAAGAGCCTTCCAAATTCGCCATGTTCAAGATATATGGAGTTAAGAATGAAGGAGACACATACATCTCTTCACGGTGCTCAGGCAAGTAATTGTCCCAAATAATGAACGGCGTCGAGAACAATTTTTTCGTGACATCTGGATCGTTTGGAAGTAAATACTTCACATCTCGATACACTTGATAATCGTTACCAAGTGAAGGGAGGTGATCGCCGAAAAATAACACAATTGTCGGTTCGCCTTTTTTCTCAAAATGGTCCGTAATTTCTTTCAGCATCGAATCCGCATCTCGCATACCTGTTGCATAGGTCTCAAGCATCGATTTGGACTCAGGTGACATGTTGCCTGTTACTGTAATTGGATTAGATGAAAACTTATTCGCTTCATAAGGAGCGTGGTTTTCCATTGTGTTTGCAAAGATCATATCAGGGCCATCTGTTTTATCTGCTTCAGCGATAATTTTCTTCGCTACTGCGTGATCGGAAAGATAATTTCCTTTGTATTCTGGCTCGAAAAACTCAGATGAAATAAATTTGGAGAATCCAAAGTTATGATATACCGTTCTTGAGTTAAAGAACCAGTTGTGATACGGATTAATCGCTGCAGTTGAATAGCCTTGTCTACCAAGGATTCCTGCGATGGAATCAGTAGGGTGATTTACATACTGAATGTAAGCCAATGACCCTTGTGGTAAGAAGCGCATCGAGTTGCTCGACAATACTTCAAACTCTACGTTGGCTGTGCCTCCACCGAATTGCGGCGAAAGCATTTCACCATGCGGGTACTTTTTTTGCAAGGAACGCAGATTCGGCATTGGATCTTCAGAGAATGTCACATTCGGCAGTTTTGTCGCATCAAATAGCGATTCACTTAGCACAATGATCACATTCGGTTTTTCTTTGCTGCCTGTGTTGCTGCGGCGCGGGGTATCATTTACCATGGCCGTAATGTTTGCTTGATCATAACCATCAGGCTTTTTAACGAAGATTAAGTCCATATTCATCATCGTCGTCAAAGCAAATCCATTGCGTAAATAGTTATCGGCTTGATCCCATGGAATCGTGCTGATGTTTAGGGCATCTTTAATTTTGAAAGGCTTATCTGTATAAATCGTAAACATCATGAACACGGAGAGTACAAGAAGGACCACTTTCTCTTGCCACTTGAATTTCCCGCGCAATAGCTTCACTTTATTCAGTAAAATAATTGCAATAACCACGAAGATAAGGATTCCAATTATCATTTTCCAGGGGATTAACTCGCCCAATTCTTTCGTAATATCTTCTGTCTCGGAAGTTAAAAATACGTCCCAAGGCAGTAACGGAATACCAAGAAATTGCCTTTTGACCCCTGAAATTAATGAAATAATAAAGATAGGGGTAGAGACGACCCAGAAAGCAAGCTGTGTACGACCAAGGATGGCGATGAACAGGAAGAAGAGAGCCGTAATAATTAAATAGTTCAAGAAAAATTCATTTGAATGTTTGTAGCCAAAACCAAGAGCTTTCGTGACGCTGTCTCGGTTCAGAAATTCCATTATAATTACAAGTGGAATAGGCCATAATAGAATATGAATTTTAGATAAGATGTACTTACCTGCTGATCGAGCAGATGACTTCCAATTGTGCATCTTCGTCTGCTCTCCTTTCTCGGAAAAATAGAATTTGTTATATTGTGAAGACTTTGTAAATGTGTATAAACCTCAATAATTATAACATGTGATAGAAACATCACAAACTTTTTTTATTGGGATTCTATTAAACAAATGGTAGTATATTTATGAGGGCATTTATAACAAAAATCCTCATCGTTAGATGAGGATTTTGCTCAGTGATACAGAATTTATATCACCGTGAGAAACGCATATCGTCCTGCAAAGATGACGAGATGGTTCTCCTTGATTCATGCTCAAATTAAATTCGGCAAATCTCAATTGCGCAGTTCTCGCATTTACAAAATTCCTTCAGTCGCTCCATATTTTTAATCAAAATGAAGTCGTTGCTGTAGTCAATAATATCTTGCTTGCGAAGGTCGTTAAGCAAACGGTTCACGCTTTCACGAGTAGCGCCAATCATGTTCGATAATTCGGTGTGTGTTAATTTCTTCGAAATTTCAATGTGATCGCCATCAGGTTTCCCGAAAGTGTTGGAAAGTCTAATTAAAGTGGAACAGAGTGCGCCTGGCTTTCCATACATGATGAGATCGCGCAGTTTTGTCTCTGTAATTCGATGGTTAAGTGACATCCATTTAATAAACTCAACGGAAAGTTCACTGTTTTGCTCGATTAATGCTTCAAGATCCTTCTGGCTAATGAAACCAAGAACGGTGTCTTCTACCACTTTTCCGCTAAATCCATGTGTTGAAGTTTGGAAAAGATGGATCTGGCCGAGTAAATCACCAGGTTGATACATATAAAGAATAAGTTCCTTGCCTTCGTCCGAGGATTTCGTAATTCGAACACTGCCAGATTGCACAAAATACAATTTATCAGCAGGCTCACCTTCCCAGAATAAATGGCTTCCAGCAGGAATCTTAAGCTCTTGCATATGCTCAGTCAAACACTTCAAATTCGCTTCGGAAAAAGTGGATGTGTTGGCGTTAGGGTTTTTCTTTCGGATTGTTGTCAACATCATATCTCCCTTATCAAAAAAAGTGTAAGTAGGCGCAAAGACGTTTCGGGAACATTTTCATTATAAACAATATTTTTGTCTGTGACAAACTTCATAGTGATTTATTTCACAAACGTGATAGAATATGTGTATGAAGGAAAACCAACACTATAGGAGGTGTGGCTATAATGGCTACAGAAGAGAAGAACATACTAGGTGGAACTGAAATTAATGGATGGCGTGGATTTCAAAAAGGGAAATGGTTAAAACAAATCGACGTCCGCGACTTTATTGAACACAATATTACTCCTTATGATGGTGATGAGAATTTCCTAGTTGGACCCACTCAAAACACGAATGATTTGTGGGATATTGTATCGCAATTATCCGTTAAGGAACGTGAAAATGGTGGCGTACTTGACGTAGATGTCAATACACCTTCTACAATCGTATCTCATAACCCTGGATACTTAGATCAAAGCAAAGAGCAAGTTGTAGGCTTACAAACAGATGAGCCGTTCAAACGTTCGATGCAACCTTTTGGTGGTATTAAAATGATGATTGATGGATGTAAAGCGTATGGCTTTGAATTGCCACAATCCATAATCGATATGTTTACTAATATTCGTAAGACTCATAACCAAGGTGTATTTGATGCTTACACGAGTGAAATGAGAGCAGCTCGTAAATCCGGTGTCATTACTGGTTTACCAGATGCTTACGGTCGTGGACGTATTATCGGTGACTATCGCCGTGTTGCCCTTTATGGTATTGATCGTCTAATTGCAGATAAAAAGAATGATCTTAAATTATTGGAAGTAAACGTGATGACAGAAGCAGTTATTCGCTCACGTGAAGAACTTTCTGAGCAAATTCGTTCCCTTCAAGAATTAAAAGCAATGGCAAAAGCGCACGGATATGATATCTCTACTCCTGCTCAAACTGCTAAAGAGGCGTTCCAATGGGTATACTTCGGTTACTTGGCAGCAATTAAAGAGCAAAATGGTGCAGCAATGAGCTTGGGTCGTGTATCCTCCTTCTTAGATATTTATGTACAGCGTGACTTGGCTGAAGGTACAATGACGGAAGTTGAAGCACAAGAATTGGTAGACCATTTTGTAATGAAATTGCGTATCGTTAAATTCTTGCGCACACCAGATTACAATGAGTTATTCTCTGGAGATCCAACTTGGGTAACAGAATCCATTGGTGGTATGGCACTTGATGGTAAGACACGCGTAACACGTAACTCCTTCCGTTTCTTGCACACTTTGTACAACTTGGGTCCTGCTCCAGAACCGAACTTAACGGTGCTTTGGTCCGAACAGTTACCAGAAGGCTTCAAAAAATATTGTGCAAAAGTATCGATTGAAACTAGCTCCATTCAATATGAAAGTGACGATTTGATGCGTCCAATCTACGGAGATGACTACGGTATTGCTTGCTGCGTATCTGCAATGCGTATTGGTAAGCAAATGCAATTCTTCGGTGCTCGTGCAAACTTGCCAAAAGCGCTCTTATACGCAATCAATGGTGGTGTGGATGAGAAGTCTGGTGCACAAGTAGGTCCGCAATTCGCTCCAATTACTTCCGATGTTCTGAACTATGATGAAGTCGTTGCGAAGTACGACAACATGTTGGAATGGCTTGCTAATCTGTACATGAATACCTTGAATGTCATTCATTATATGCATGATAAATACAGCTATGAACGTGTTGAATTCGCACTTCATGACCGTGAGATCATCCGTACAATGGCATGTGGTATCGCAGGATTGTCTGTTGCAGCGGATTCCTTGAGTGCAATTAAATACGCAAACGTTCGTACAATTCGTAACGAGAACGGTATCGTTGTTGACTTTGAAATTGATGGTGACTACCCTCAATACGGTAACAATGATGAGCGTGTAGATGAAATTGCTGTTGGTTTGGTAGAGAAATTCATGAATATGCTTCGTAAACATGAAACATATCGGGATGCCATTCCTACAATGTCTGTATTGACAATTACATCTAACGTTGTATATGGTAAGAAAACAGGTAATACACCAGATGGACGTAAAGCAGGTGAGCCATTCGCACCAGGTGCTAACCCCATGCATGGTCGTGATAAGAAAGGTGCTCTTGCATCCTTGAACTCTGTTGCGAAACTTCCATATGAGCATTCTCTTGATGGCATTTCCAATACATTCTCGATCGTACCGAAAGCATTAGGTAAAGATCTTGAAGCTCGTAAAGTGAACATGGTTTCCATGCTTGATGGTTACATGACAACTGGCGGTCATCACTTGAATGTCAACGTATTTGATCGTGAACAGTTGCTTGATGCAATGGAACACCCAGAGAACTATCCGCAACTTACAATCCGTGTATCAGGTTATGCGGTAAACTTCATCAAACTGACAAAAGAACAACAATTGGATGTTATCAACCGTACATTCCACGGTTCCATCTAAGTTTTAAGTCATACTATTAATAGTAGGTTATGTACAGACGAGGTGGGTTGTACCCCCTCGTCTGTACTTGCCTTGAAGGAGAGATCACATCATGGAAGGACGCATTCATTCAATTGAAACATTCGGTACCGTGGATGGACCCGGTATTCGCTTTATTATCTTTTTACAAGGTTGTGCGTTGAGATGTAAGTTTTGCCACAATCCAGATACTTGGGCGACGGATGAAGGTCGAAAAGTGACCGTTGAAGAAATGGTGAAGGAAATTGAGCCCTACCTTCCCTACTATCGTAGTTCAGGCGGCGGCTTAACTGTATCCGGTGGCGAGCCTACTCTGCAAGCTCCATTTGTAACGGAGCTATTTGCAGAAGTGAAAAGACGCTGGAACTTGCATACAACAATTGATTCATCTGGTTTTAGTGATGCAGAGAAGAATAAAGCCATGTATGATGTGACAGATCTAGTGCTGCTTGATTTCAAAATCATTGATCGAGAAAAGCACATTGAATTAACTTCTCAACCGAATGATCAAATTCTGAACACCGCGAGATGGCTATCTGACAATGGTGTAAAGATGTGGATTCGTCACGTATTGGTACCAGGCATTACAGATGGTGAGGAAGATTTGCGTGCATTAGGTGAAATGCTGGGCTCTCTAAAGTCAGTAGAGAAGTTCGAGATCTTGCCATACCATCAGATGGGCGTGTACAAATGGGAAATGCTTGGTAAGGAATATCCGCTTGAGGGAGTACCATCACCGACGGAAGAAGAAGTGAAGCGAGCTTACGCCATTATTGAAGAAGCAAGAGCAGCATCAGCTTCAAGCAGCAAGTAAACCTTAGCATATGTCAAAATTGCCTTCATATAATCACAATAGATGGTTATAGGAGGTGATCGAGATGAAAGATGCGGTATATTTAACGATTTCATTATTCATTTTTGCCGCGCTTGCAGGTACAGTGATATACGGACTATTCCGGTTTGTGCGAAAAGACTCCACTCATCTCGATATGGACATGTTATGGGATGAAAAGGTTACAAGAGAACAGTTGGATGACCCAAAAGACTAGGTGCTTGCACCTAGTCTTTTTTATTACAAATTGCAGGAAATTAGGGGTTTAAAGAGAAGCAAATAAAGTAGATCAAGATCTTACTTCATATATAGGAGTGAAAGAGATGGACAAGCAATTATATCGTAGTGAAGTGTTTACTGAAGCCCATGGGTTTACCGGCGGCATTGAAGGACCTGCTTGTGATGCGAAGGGGAATTTATATGCAGTCAATTATGATCATGAGGGTACAATTGGTATGGTCACTCCTGATGGGACTAGCTCAGTTTTCGTTGAACTTCCAAGCGGCAGCATCGGTAATGGCATTCGTTTTAATCAAGCAGGAGAGATGTTAGTAGCCGATTACACCAATCATAATATATTGAAAATAAATCCAATTACGCGTGAAATATTTGTACATGCGCATGAATCAAATATGAATCAGCCCAATGATATCGCAATTGCGGCAAATGGCATCGTGTTCGCTTCGGATCCAAATTGGAGCAATTCTACAGGTCAAATCTGGCGTATTACTCCAGATGGTCAGGTTGATTTGCTCGAAGGTGACATGGGGACGACTAATGGGATTGAAGTGAGTCCGGATGAGAAAACATTGTATGTGAATGAGTCTGTACAGCGCAATATTTGGGCTTATGATTTAAGTGAAGACGGTCAAATTAGTAATAAAAGATTGCTCATTTCCTTTGATGATTTTGGACTTGATGGCATGCGTTGTGATGCGGAAGGTTATTTGTATTCCACACGATTTGGTAAAGGAACAGTGGTAAAGCTATCCCCACAAGGGGAAATCGTGCAAGAGATTCAGCTTCAGGGTACGAATTGCACCAATCTTACTTTTGGTGGTGAAGATGGCTGCACAGTGTATGTGACAGTAGCAGATCAGGGGAATGTGGAATCTTTCCGTGTGGAGACACCGGGTCGTTGCCGAGTGCTCTGTGGAGCTGTTGAGGTGAAGTAAGATGGTGAAAAGATGGCGGCAAGTTGTAATTTTCGCGATAACTATTGGGGTCGTTGTACTGGCATCTTCGATAAATCCGACTGAAGAAAAGGTAGCCATGCCGACATCATTGCCAGATACCGCTCTCGAGATGGACAATCAGGTGGAGCCAGTTGAAATCACACACACAGAAGACCAGCAGGATAAACCTATCATGCATCAAGCTTCTGTGCGGATTCCTGTACCGCTTATTTTGCAAAACCCCGAGCTGTATAATGGTTGTGAAGTTACGGCACTTACAATGCTTCTGGACTCAGCTGGCGTGGATGTGGATAAGATGACCCTTGCCACACAAGTGAAGAAGGACCCAACATTACGTACAGAAAATGATGGTATTCTTAATTGGGGCGATCCGAATATGGGGTTTGTTGGTTCGATCACAGGGGAAACCGCAGGCTATGGTGTTTATCACGGCCCGATTAGAGAGCTGGCTGAGCAATACTTACCTGATCGAATCGTCGATCTAACGGGTTCGATTTGGGAGAAAATCGAGGATTACCTTCGCATAGGATCACCAGTGTGGGTGATTACGAATGATACTTTTGATGTGATAGACGAAGCAGATTTCCAAACTTGGGAGTCAGCAGAAGGTCCCGTCAAGGCTACAATCAAAGAACACTCTGTCTTAGTCGTGGGCTATGATGAGAAGTTTGTTTATATCAATGATCCTCTGGGTGTGACTGATCATGTGGAGAAGGATGCATTCCTCCGTGCCTGGGAGCAGATGGGGATGCAGGCCATAAGTTATCAATCTAACTGATCTTTTGGAAAAGAAGAGCCTTTCTAAGCTGGATGCTGCAGCTTAAGGAGGCTCTTGTCTTTATCCATTCTTATAGCAAGTGATTATACAACTCGACTTGCACCTGCTCTTTGAGCTGCTCAACGATTGTTGGATCAACGATGCCTGCACGTAAGTTCAAAGCGTTAGCTGCGCCGCAAGCTGCACCCAAGCGTAAAGCATCTTGTGCTGTACCACCGCGCTCGATTATTGTCACCATACCTGCGACCATGGAGTCGCCGCTACCGACAGGATTAATTGCGTCAATGACTGGTACTGATACTCGATAAAGGGTACCCTCCCATCCAGCGAATGCACCGCGTTCACCTAGCGATACGATGACACATGTAATGCCTTGTTCCATAAGTTTTTGTATGGCCACTGCGAGTTCATCATTTGAAGCATGATTTTGTCCTAATAATCGGGCGATTTCATGTTCATTCGGTTTAATTAAGTAGGGTTTGGCTTTAACACCTGCAACAAGTGCATCGCCTGAAGCATCGAGAATGGCTTTAGCACCATTTTGCTGAACGATCTTGATTAGATCAGCATAAATATCCGTTGGACAGCCTAGTGGCAGTGATCCTGACATCACCACAACAGATGAACGTTGTGCGAGATCAGCCATTTTTTCTTTGAGATTTGTAAGATCAGCCTCTGTAATCGTAGGTCCTAATTCCAAAAGCTCGGTTTGATGTTCCTCGCTCTCTGGATCTATTATCGTTGTACATAGACGAGATTCTCCATTCTCAACCTCTAGAAAGTCGTGTGAAACTCCTTGCTTCGTAAGTCCCTTTTGAATAAAAGCGCCTTGTGAACCCGCTACAAATCCGGTCGCAACAGCTTGTCCTCCGAGCAGTGTGACGACTCTTGCCACGTTAACGCCTTTACCGCCAGGATCGGCGACCATTTCGTTTACGCGGAATAACCCAGATTTATAAAATCCGGGTACGACATAAGTCTTATCCACAGCTGCATTCAAGGTTAGCGTTGTTATCATGCTAAATCCCCTCCTGCTGAATTAATTAGAACTTTAATTGTGCAGCACGTTCTGCGCAGCCTACTAACTGCATTTTTTCCATGGCAAGTGCTTTAACAGCCTGTTTCGCTGGTACCATGTATTTACGAGGATCGTTTTCATCTGAATTCGCCGTGAATACATCTTTGATCGCATTGGAGAATGCAATGCGAAGTTCCGTGGCGACGTTCATCTTGGACATGCCAAGTGCTACACAGCGTCTTACTTGCTCAGAGGGTATACCTGAACCGCCATGAAGAACGAGTGGAAGATCTACAATACGAGCAATTTCTGCAATGCGATCAAACGCAATATTTGGCTCACCTTTGTAAATACCGTGTGCCGTGCCGATTGCAGGTGCTAAAGTTGGAACACCTGTCAATTCAACAAACCGTGCGCACTCTTCTGGAATCGCGAGATTAGCATCAGCTTCATCCACTATGATGTCGTCTTCAACCCCGCCTACTTTACCAAGTTCAGCTTCGACATTTACACCCGCTGCTTTTGCAACTTTAACAACTTCTATTGTGCGTGCAACGTTTTCTTCAAATGGAAACATCGACGCATCGATCATAACGGAAGTGTAACCTTCACGAATACATTTTACAAGAAGATCGTAATCTGTGCAGTGATCTAAGTGTAAAGCAATAGGTACATTCGATTTTTTAGCAGCTGTTTGAGCGGCCGCTACGATATATTCGGGTCCTAAGTGTTTCACAGTACCAACAGTTGTTTGGAGAATGAGTGGTGCATTTAGTTCTTCGGCTGCTTCAACAACAGCTTGCAGCATTTCTAACGTATGCACGTTAAATGCAGTAATGCCATATCCATTTTTTCTGGCTACTTGAAGCATTGTGGTAGAGGAGATTAGGTGACTCATGAGTGATTCGCTCCTTTAATCATTAATTTGATTGAAACGATCATAAAAATGATTTATACTATCATTATCTCGATTATATGGGGGAATGATGATGATGTCAATGAGAGGTCAACTCACTTATCCAGAAATCAGTTCACAAGCAGAAGCACTAACAGCAGCGTTGAAACAACTAGATGTGCAAGCAGATTGGCTGAATAAATATATTGGAAATAAATCTTACGAAGAAGTGGTGTTTATTGGTTCGGGTTCTTCCTATTATCAGGCACTAACGATGGCGGCAACTTTCCGCAAATGGACCGGTCGAGTGGCATCCGCACATCCATCGTCTGAAATTTTCTTGTTCCGTGATCAATCCGTTGCAGCAAATCGTAAAATTCTCCTTGTTGGAGTATCCCGCTCTGGAGAGTCAACAGAAGTGATTCTCGCCCTTAAGTCAGTTGAAAACTTATTAAATTGGGATGTTTGTGGCATTACTTGTTATGAAGACAGCACGATGGCACAAATATCGGATTGCTTGATATCCCCGCTTGGTAAAGAGAAGAGTACAGTCATGACGAAATCTTTATCTTCTATGACGTTTCTCATGCAAGCAGCGATTGCTAGAATTTCTGACCAAGAGCAGTGGGCAGCGCAAATGGAAGCCGTCTTAAATAAAGATGTAGAAGTAGTTCATCAAGCGGATGCCCTTGTGAAACCATATATGGAAGGAAAAACGTTTAATAAGTTTGTTTACCTCGGTATGGGAGCTTATGGTGGTCTTGCGTTAGAAGCTTGTTTGAAATTAAAAGAAATGTCCTATGTTTGGACAGAAGCTTATGGTACGATGGAATTCCGTCACGGTCCGAAGTCCATTGTTGAGCCAGGCTCGATTGTTTGCTTGTTTGTATCACAAGCAGCTCGTGCTTATGAATTAAAAGTTGCGCAAGAAATGAAAGACTATGGTGCTGAAATCATCTTGCTCACAGCTGAAGCTGGCGATGATACAGCATTTGCTGATCTTGTAATTGAACTTGGTCTTGCTGAGGTAAGCGACGAAGCTCGTAGCGTGCTTTACTTGCCAGCTGTTCAATATCTTGGTTACTATACAGCAATGGGACTCGGCGTGAACCCAGATGAACCGCGCAACCTAACACAAGTTGTGCAAATTTAATCCATATGGAGTGACTTAAATGAACGATACTCCTTCCTCTAAAGGGGAAATCAGACGTAATCTAATGATGAACCTGCTGAAGCAGCAGGGAAAAATTACAATTGCAGATATCATTGAACGATTCGATGTTTCGGAAGCAACAGCGCGCCGAGATTTGGATATGCTGGACCGTAAGGGAGAGCTGATTCGGACGATTGGCGGAGCTTTGTACGAGGGAATGTCTTCTGTTCGTGAGGTTGCCTTTTCGGAGAAGAAGCAGCAGTTATGGTTGGAGAAAGAAGCCATTGCCCGTAAAGCGAACGAGATGATTCAAGAGGGAGATAGTATCTGCCTTTCTGGCGGAACGACCACGTATTTAATTGCGAAGCAGTTGAAGGGTCGCCAGGGAATCACTGTGGTCACGAACGCGGTTAATATCGCCATGGAGCTTGCAGATAGTGAAGGTATCCAAGTTGTTGTGATTGGCGGTGTCATGCGCGCAAAGAACTTTGAATTATGTGGTCCTCTTGCGGAGAAAACCATTGAACATATTAATATCGGCAAAATGTTTCTAGGAATCGATGGATTCAATATTCAGCAGGGCATAAGCACATACTCAGAGCTAGAAGCACAGACAGCACGTATGTTGATGAATCGGGCACTTCAGACGATTGCAGTACTTGATCATACGAAAGTCGGGAAAGCTTCTCTTTTCTCAATCGCACCGCTAACCTCACTATATGGTTGTATTAGTGATGCGCCATTCGATGGACAGATTTCATCTTATCTCCAATGTAACGATATTCGAACGTTTATTGCTGATCAGACACCATCGATGACGAGTTAGGGCGGACATACATGTCTGCCCTTTTTTTGTTTTTTGGGTTATAATCCAGAAATGGATTTGTGTGAGAGATAGAAAGGATGGGGGGAGCATGATCTTACGCAATAAATCATTTTTACTACTCATGGTTGGGGAGTTAGTCGGTGGAGTGGGCTTATGGCTGAGTATCATTGGGAACTTGCAATTCATGAAGCATCTGTTATCATCTGATTTTTTGAAATCTTTAATTTTAATGACTGGATTGCTTGCTTCGGTCATATTTTTACCTTTAATTGGAAAATGGATTGACAGTACGAATAAAAAGACGGTCTTATTAACAGCCAATGTCGTTCGCTGCTCTTCTCCGCTATTTATGTTTCCAGCACTAATGTATGATTCCATCCCGTGGATGATTGCGGCACTCGTATTGATGCAAATTTCAAGCGCAGCGTATTTTCCATCTGTCCGTACGACAATCCCTTTGCTTATCGAAAAAGATCAATTGTTATCTGCAAATACGATTCATATGAATGTAACGACGATTTCACGAATTGCAGGAACAGCGATTGCTGGGGTGATGGTAGCACAGCTTGATTTGATGACGATTTATGTGAGTTCGTTCATCGTCTATGTGGTTCTTTTTGGAATGAATTGTTTGATTCGGATTCCGAAACATTCGGAAGATCCGGTTGTAAAGACATCATCGCAAAAAGAAAAAATGCGCTTCTCCGAGGTGTTCACGCTCATTAAAGCGGAGCGGGCCGTACTTGTAGGATTAGTTGCAGCGGGGATGCTTAATATTTTCTTCGGAGGCTTTAACTTACTTATTTTATCATTTAGTAAAGTCCAACAATCCGATGCAATCATGGGACTTGTTTATACCGTTGAAGGGGTCAGTATTCTTATCGCAGGATTTTTGGTTAAACGTGTGATTGGGAAGACAAATTTAGTGTGGGTTTCTTCTTTACTTTTGTTTGTTTTTGCTATCTCGCAGTTTTTCATGACATTTGCAGGTTCGGCAATAAGCGTATTGACTGGTTTTGCTATCTTCGGCTCGGCCATTGCTTTCTTTTTCCCAATGGTCACGACAGTGTTTCAACGTCAAATTCCAAATCAGATGCAAGGACGGTTCTTTTCTTTTAAAGAAATGGTGGATCGAGTGCTGATGCAAGTATCACTACTTGCCACAGGGGCATGTTTGGATTTGTTTGGTACATCATGGTATATGTACATTGTGATGTCGCTTACGATTGTGGTGGGACTATTCACGACATACCAATCGAAGAAATATAAGCTTGATGTGAGACAAAATGAACCAAACGCAGCACGTAAAGTAGCAGAAGGCAGTGCAACTGTTGCTGGTTAGTACAACGTTTGGTGTTAGGTGTTATGGACTTGGTTGTTCTTGAGGACGTTCTTCGGGTAGTGGGGCTATCAATTCAGATATTTTTACAAGACGGATCTGTTGGGATATTTCCGGCAGTTTTGTTTTTAATACAATGGCAGTAGTATTACCGCCTACACCAACATGTCCAATAGCGACACATGTATCGCTGGTTTGTAGTCGCTTCGTAATCTCACTGATCTGTTTCATGACATGACCTGTTGTATGTATGTCATCAAGAAAGATTTGATTTTCGATGCATCTTACGCCGACTTCCTTGGCTGTTTGGCAAGCAATGCTCCTATAATTCGTATGGCTATCCACAAAAAATAAATTGCGTTTCTTGCATTCTTCCATAATAAGACGCATGATTCTGGCATCACCCGTAATTTTCGAACCCATGTGATTGTTAATTCCTACAGCATGAGGCACAGCTTCGATCGCGAGAACAATTCGTTTGCGGATCTCTTCATCTGACAAATTCGAAGTAATTGCTCCAGGTCCGAGCCAGCTGCTCTTGCCACTTTTTGCCTCCATAGGCATATGGAGAATAACTTCCTTACCGGCTAAATGCGCAGATTCTGCATCTTGCTTTGTTGTAGGTAGGAAGGGCATTACTGCAACCGTTAAGGAGTGGGGGAGCGCAATTATCTCTGGTGTGCCCTTCATGTTGTTGCCAAAATCATCAATAATAATGGCTACAGACTTCGGTGTGGTTTGGGATGCAGCAGCTAAAGAGCTTGTGCTCCATCCAGTGCTCATTAAGACGAGTATCAGACTTGCGAGTAACGGTTTCATTCGAATAGGACTAATCATAAAAGAAACACCTCCATTAGAGTTAATATGGAGGTGTTTGCTTATTTGTATGCATTTATTTCATGCGAAGGGCTTGTAGAAAAGCTTCAACAGGTTGTGCGCCGCTAACCGCATATTTATTATCAATGACGAAGAAAGGCGCTTGTGTGATGCCAATCTCAAAAGTTTTTTGAATATCAAGATCAATTTCCTTAAGACGAACGTCAGGTCCGATGAACTCGGAAATATACTCACGATCAAGACCCGCTTGCTCCCCAATATCAAGAAGCACTTCGCGGTTTCCGATATCTTTACCGTCTGCAAAATAAGCAGCGTCAATCGCTTCAGTCACTTGAACTTTCATATGTGGCGGAGCGAGTGTAATCATTTGGTGAGACATCAGTGTATTGGGTGTTAATGTCACCTTGTCAAAATTAAAGGTAAGGCCAGACATTTCGCCAGCACGAGTTACATGATCAAGTGCCGCTAGGAAATTTTCCTCGCTGCCCATTTTCTCAATCATCAACGGTCTAAAAGGTGTACCCTCAGGTGGTGTAAGTGGATCTAAGAAAAAAGCATGTAAGCGAATTTCTACGGGTTCACCTAGTTGCTCAATGGCATCGTTCAAATTTTTAATACCGATTCGGCACCAAGGACAAATCGTATCATGGAATACTTCTACAATTTTCATTTTACAACATGCTCCTTTCGAGTTGAAAACTCTATATCTTTATTATAACGGGCTTGTCAATGAAAAGCGAAAATTACACGATTCCTATATACTCTTGGCATACAATAAGTTGACTCGCACCTATTTTTTTTGCATGATTAGAAGAGAACGATTTCATGGAGGTACTTGCCAGTGACAACAGAACAGATTATTTCGATGATGTCCCAGCAAGGGTTGCGGATTACAGAGCAAAGGCGAACGCTTGCTGATTTGTTTGCAGGATCAGAAAACTATTTAACTCCGAAAGATGTTTATGAACATATGGCTCAAAAGTACTCAGGGCTAAGCTTTGATACTGTTTATCGCAATCTTCGGATTATGAATGATATGAATGTACTTGAACAGTTTGTATTTGAGGATGGTATTAAATTTCGTGCACACTGTCAGGAGCATGATCACCATCATCACTTGATTTGTTTACATTGTGCTCGTACCATTCCTTTCGTCTATTGTCCGATGGAAGGTGCATCTGGTATTCCAGAAGATTTCAGTGTGGTGAAACATAAATTTGAGGTGTACGGTTATTGTAAGGATTGTCAGTCATGAAAAAGGTACTGCAAGGGCCGGTACATTTCTATCGAAAATTTATTTCCCCTTTAAAGCCGCCAACCTGTCGCTTCTACCCAACATGCTCGGAGTACGCACTGCAAGCGCTAGAAGAGCATGGGGCGTGGAAAGGAAGCTTGCTAACGATTGTTCGTATATGTAAGTGTCATCCTTTTCACCCTGGTGGAATAGACCACGTACCACCTAATAAGAAGAGGAAGCAGAAAGTGAACCCACAATCAGAAGATCAGAATTAACCGTCTCATGCTCGTAAGTGTTCGAGTGTGGGATTTTTTATTTGCTGAGTATCATTCATTAAATCTTCCCATCAGAATAGTGTTGTAGTATTTATCGTCAGCAAGCATTTTGTCATTTTTTAATATTCCTTCGATTTCAAAGCCAAGCTTCTTATACAATATAATGGCCTTATCGTTTGTTTCTAAAACATTTAATGTCATTTTTCTAATGCCATTTGTGTCAGCCCAAGAGATAGATTCTTTTAAAAGATTTTTTCCAATCCCATGTCCCCAATACTCTTTTAATATGCAAACTCCAAATTCTACTTTATGAGAGAAACGATTTAAATAAATGCCTTCGCATCTTGAAAATCCGACGATCCGATCATGAACGACTGCAACTAAAAATAAGTTCCTTGAAGCCATAGTATCCGTTTCTATGATCTCTTCCATTCCTGGAGCATCGATGAATGCTTCCCCTTTTTCTCTATCCAAATTCTCCGTCTCTCCATCAATCTGTAATCGCAATTCAGACAATGCTTTCGCATCTCTATCGATTGCAGATCTAACCGTATAATTGAGCCCATTCACATAAAATTCTTGTTTGTTTATTATCATGAGATCCTCCGCTCCTATTATTCCTATTCGTAACCTTAATCTACCACAGGTTCCTTCCGTTTGAGAATGAGCGGAATGCAACGAATAATTAAATAGGAGTAAATGAGTATGACTCGGAACATAACGTGGTATGGAAGAGAATATAATGCAATGATGATAGTTTGTACATCTATGAATCTACCCCCAATCCAAAGGAGATGATTCGTTTGATCTATGCTCAACCAGGTTTTCCAGGAAGTAAAGTTACTTTTCGTAATCGTTACCACAACTATATTGGTGGAGAATGGGTAGCTCCTGTAAAAGAAGCTTATTTCTCGAATCCCTCACCTGTTACAGGGAAACATTTTTGCGATATTCCTCGTTCAACAGCTGAGGATATTGAAAAAGCGCTTGATGCAGCGCATGCCGCTAAAGCCGCGTGGGGGAGATCAACACCTACTGAACGCTCCATTATACTTAATAAAATTGCTGACCGGATGGAAGCTAATTTAGAGATGCTTGCGGTTGCTGAGACGTGGGATAATGGTAAGCCAATTCGGGAATCACTTGCTGCCGATCTGCCACTTGCAATTGATCACTTCCGTTATTTTGCTGGGGTAATTCGGGCGCAAGAAGGATCAATTGGTGAACTTAATCCGAATACGGTTGCCTACCACTTTCATGAGCCTCTTGGTGTCGTTGGTCAGATCATTCCATGGAATTTCCCACTGCTTATGGCGACATGGAAGCTTGCACCTGCACTCGCTGCTGGTAACTGTGTCGTACTAAAACCAGCAGAGCAAACACCTGCCAGTATCTTAGTATGGGCTGAACTGATTGGGGACTTAATCCCTCCTGGTGTCGTGAATATTGTGAACGGTTTCGGTGTTGAGGCAGGTAAGCCGCTTGCTTCGAGTAATCGTGTTGCGAAAGTCGCATTCACAGGAGAGACAACAACAGGTAGACTCATCATGCAATACGCATCAGATAATATTATTCCCGTTACGCTTGAGCTTGGTGGTAAATCGCCGAATATCTTCTTTGAAGATGTGTTTGCGAAAAATGATGCGTTTGCAGATAAGGCGCTGGAAGGTTTTACGATGTTTGCTCTAAATCAGGGGGAAGTGTGTACATGTCCATCCCGTGCGCTCATTCAGCAAAGCTTTTATACCGATTTCATGGATGAAGCTGTAAAACGGACACGGCAGGTAAAGCAAGGTAATCCGCTGGATACAGACACTATGATTGGTGCACAAGCTTCCATGGATCAGATGGAGAAAATTTTGTCTTACATCCAATTAGGTAAGCAAGAAGGTGCTGAACTGCTAACCGGTGGTGAGCGGAATGTGCTTTCGGGTGATTTAGCGGAAGGATACTACATTACACCGACTATCTTCACTGGAAACAATAGAATGCGTATTTTCCAAGAAGAAATCTTCGGTCCTGTCGTATCTGTGACATCGTTCCAGGATTATGACGAGGCGCTATCGATTGCAAATGATACGCTGTATGGACTTGGAGCGGGTGTGTGGACACGTGATATGAATACCGCATACCGATTGGGTCGTGGTATTGAAGTGGGTCGTGTGTGGGTGAACTGCTATCATGACTATCCAGCCCATGCAGCATTCGGTGGCTACAAACATTCGGGTATCGGACGGGAGAATCACAAGATGATGCTTGACCATTATCAACAGACGAAGAATCTACTCGTGAGTTATAGTCCGAATGCGTTAGGTTTCTTCTAAGTGAAGGTGTGACTATGGATCCAATATCGAAAGTCATCGCAACAGATGCAGCTATTGCGCTCATTTTGAAGTTAAAGGCGCAGCACGGGGCGCTTATGTTCCATCAATCGGGCGGGTGCTGTGATGGCAGTGCACCGATGTGCTTTGCTGCAGGAGAATTTCGTGTCGGCGATCAAGATGTATACTTGGGTCATATTGCTACTACGCCTTTCTATATTGGGGCAGCGCAATATGAATTGTGGCGGCATACGCAGCTCATCATAGATGTGGTCCCAGGTCGTGGAGCTGGATTTTCGTTAGAAAGCCCTGAGGGTGTTCGGTTTCTGACACGTTCACGTCCATTTACGGAGGAAGAACGTGTGGCTCTTCTGCTGACTTGACAATCACACCGCGATTTCGTTATATTTTTGAGTATATGGATATATCATGTTCAATGAACGGATAAGTACTTGTGGACGCCTATTACAGAGAGCTGGTGGTTGCTGAAAGCCAGCGTAGGAAGATGCTTGGAAAATGGTCCCGGAGAACATACCTTCGAGCGAACGTGCCATTTATGGTGCAGGGTAGTAAGGGGGTATCGCCTTCCAGCGTTATTGGAAAAGTCGTAGGACTTACTGAGCCTTACTCTCGCAAGAGGTAGGGGAAACTGGGTGGTAACACGTGAGTAACAGCTCTCGTCCCAATATGGGCGGGGGCTTTTTGTGTTTTAATGATATTCATTTATTCAAGGAGGGTCTTAACATGACATCAAGTAACAAAACGTTCTACATTACCACACCGATTTATTACCCAAGCGCGAAGCTGCATATTGGACATGCGTATACAACTGTAGCAGGTGATGCGATGGCTAGATATAAGCGGCTTCGTGGCTATGACGTCATGTATCTAACAGGTACAGATGAGCACGGACAAAAGATTGAGCGCAAGGCACAGGAGAAAGGCGTAACGCCACAGCAGTTTGTTGATGAAATTGTTGCAGGAATCAAGGAATTGTGGTCCAAGCTAGATATTTCGTATGACGATTTCATTCGTACGACGGACGAGCGTCATAAAGCTGTTGTGCAGAAAATTTTCAAGCGTTTCATGGATCAAGGTGATATTTACTTAGGCACGTATAAAGATTGGTACTGTACATCTTGTGAGTCCTTCTTTACAGAAGCGAAGCTTGTAGAAGGTAAATGCCCGGATTGTGGTGGACCAGTTGAAATCGTGGAAGAAGAGTGTTATTTCTTCAAAATGAGCAAATATGCGGATCGCCTGCTTCAGTATTATGAAGAGAATCCGAGCTTTATCCAGCCTGAATCCCGTAAGAATGAGATGATTAACAACTTCATCAAGCCGGGTCTGGAAGATTTGGCTGTATCTCGCAGCACATTCGATTGGGGTGTGAAAGTCCCTGGTGATGCAAAAGCGGTTATTTATGTATGGATCGATGCATTGTCGAATTACATCACTGCTCTTGGCTACGGAACAGACAATGACGAGAAATTCCGTCAGTTCTGGCCAGCTAATGTTCACTTGATGAGTAAGGAAATTGTTCGTTTCCATACGATTTATTGGCCAATTATGTTGATGGCGCTTGATCTTCCACTTCCGAAGCAAGTATTTGCACATGGTTGGTTGCTCATGAAAGACGGCAAGATGTCCAAGTCCAAAGGTAATGTAGTCGATCCAGTAACGTTAATTGATCGCTATGGTTTGGATGCACTTCGTTACTACTTGCTGCGTGAAGTACCATTCGGTGCTGATGGTACATTTACACCAGAAAACTTTGTAGAGCGTGTGAATCACGACTTAGCGAATGATTTGGGTAACTTGCTCAACCGTACGATCGTCATGATCGATAAATATTTTGAAGGCAAAATTCAGCCGTTCATCGAAGGTGCAACTGAGTTTGATGCTAGCCTAATTGCCCTTGCAGGTGAGACGGTTGCAAAATATGAAGAAGCGATGGAGAAAATGGAATTCTCCGTGGCCTTATCTGCGGTATGGACATTCATCGGTCGTACGAATAAATACATCGATGAAACACAACCATGGGTACTTGCGAAGGATGAATCTCAGAAGGAAAAGCTGGGGTCTGTGATGTACGTACTGGCAGAGTGCCAACGTATTTCTTCCGTTCTGTTACAACCGTTCATGACGCGTACACCACAGCGCATGTGGGAATCACTTGGTATCGATGGTCAAGCGGAGTTGACGGCATGGGATAGCGTTCATGCATTCGGTGCATTACCTGCGGGAACAGTTGTCCGTAAGGCAGATCCAATGTTCCCACGCCTAGATATTCCCGCAGAAGTGGCATATATCGCAGGTGCGATGACTGGCGGGGTAGCACCTGTAGAAGCTGAAGCTAACGCTAACGCGACAGCTAGCAGTACAGCGACAGCTAGCAGTGCTCCTTCGCAGCCATTGAAGGATGAAATCGGCATTGACGATTTCATGAAGGTGGAGCTGCGTGTGGCACAAGTGTTGTCAGCTGAGCCTGTTAAGGGCGCGGATAAGCTCTTGAAGCTGCAGCTTGACCTTGGTTTCGAGCAGCGTCAAGTGGTTTCCGGCATTGCGAAGCATTACACACCGGAACAGCTTACAGGACGTAAAGTCATTTGCGTGACGAACTTGAAGCCAGTGAAGCTGCGCGGTGAAATGTCGCAAGGTATGATCCTTGCTGCATCCGAAGGCGATCAGCTTACATTAGCAACTGTTCCAGATGCGATGCCGAACGGCGCGATTGTAAAGTAACATTTTTCATGAGATAAAGCCAAATAAGGGCTGCTCCATCCGTAAATGATCTACGGAAGGGGCAGCCCTTTTGCATAACTGGATTTATTAAATGGGTTTGTGCACAGTCCCTGCTTGTTTGGAATGTTCAAGTGAAACTTTGTCTAAGAAGCCAAATGTTCGTTTTAAATAGGCTTTTGATTGGGTTTGATGAATCATCTCATGTTCGCCACCAGCTACAATCCACTTTTGAGAAAGTGGAGAACTTTGATGCTCGGCAAGCTGCTCAACAACTTCATAAGGCGCAAGTTGATCATGATCGCCATGGATGAAGTAAATCGGCATGTTGTATGTTTTGGACATCACTTGCTTATAGGGGATATCACGTAAATGAATGCCATCGATGAGCGATGAGAACATCTGAATTAAGGGAACGGATGGATATTTCGGTAATTTCGCAAGTCGTTTCATATTCCGAGATAAGGTATCTGAGTTCAGTAGAAACGTACTATCTAGTATCATACCATCAATGTTAGGTTCATCTAATGCAGTTTGCAGTGCAGTGCCAGCGCCCATCGAGAATCCCCATACATAGACTTGCTCCATCCCGCGCTGCTTGAGGAATTGGATCGCTCCTGCAAGTTCTTTGGATTCTTGCACCCCCCCAGTCATGAGATGGGAACTGCCGGCTACAGCATAACTGTAATCAAACATAAGGACTTGATAGCCGCGTTTATGTAGTTCATTGGCAAGTGTGTACATGGGAATCCAAGGTGCTTCCCGATTTTCACCGTACCCATGAGAAAATACGATGCTTTTTTTTGAATTTGCTGCTGGAATGAGCCAACCGTTCATATGGGTGGTGCCATTCGAACTTGCAAAAGAAATATCTTCATAAGGAAGACCAAGCTTAAGCATCGGATTGGATTGCAATGGCATGATAGCAGGCCTAGCAAGGAACCATGCGACATAAGCATGAAACACCAGGACTACACTTAGGATAAGAATAGCAATAGTAAGCAGCACGTTACGTAATGTTTTTCTTTTACGTGGAAGAGGATGTGGAATCTCAGATTGGATTCGACCTGGAATGGCTTGTGGTAAAGTGTATGGAGATATGGATGTAGTTGACATAAGGATTCCACCTCGATTCTAATCTAGAAATGTATCCCTATGTTAAAATGTTAGCGCTTACAAGTCAATGGATATACGGAAAACGTAAAGATTTGTAAACGAGCTGTAACATGAATTGCATGTATGTAATATACGAAATGGTTAAAAGAGCGTGGACAAAAAGTCTAACGCAAGAGTCAGACTTTTTGTCCACGTTTTATTTAAGAACTATAAAAAATTGTCGTGTGAAATGATGTTGTCTCATCCGCCAGATTCTCGTAAGTATGTGGTCGATCGGCGGAGAAATGTATGGCGCTGCCCTCATTGATGATGTAAGACTCTTGATCAATTGTGAGTTTCAGCTTGCCTTTGACAAGCAGGAGATACTCTTCCACACCTTCATTATGTGCCTCAGAATCGTGCTTGCAATAAGCATCAATCTCTACTTTGTAAATCTCAAACTTCTTTTGTTGGTTAAAAGGAAACACGGGATACGCGCGGTAATCGCCATCTTCTTCGGCAAATGGGGTTAGCTCTTCGATATGTACGACCGATACGGTAGGCTCTTCATTTTCAATTAATGAGGTAAAAGAAATATGAAGTCCATTCACGATTTTCCACAGTACCGAGATTGTGGGATTAGAATCACCACGTTCAATTTGCCCCAACATGGCTTTACTAACGCCAGTAAGCTCAGCGACTTGATCAAGGCTCAGTGATCTTGATTTACGAACTGCGAGTAGGTTTCGACCAATTTTTTTGTGTATTTGTTCTGAATCCATCATATCCTCCGTTTTTTATCTAAAATGAACATTTTCAAATATTTTACCAGATAGTATACGTTACAAACTATTTTTTTGAATATTACAAATACCTATGTACATCATAACATACATATGTATAATATATTGTATAAAAGAAAGTTTGTAGGGGGAACTGCGATGACTCGGATGATGATGGGTTTAGTGAAGGATGAACGTGGGCCAGGAGCTACTTTAAAACAAGTACCTATCCCAACTTGCAAGCCGAATGAAGTTTTAGTTCGTGTGAAAGCGACTTCAATCTGCGGTACAGACTTACATATATATAAATGGGATGCATGGGCAGAAAGTACAGTTGTCACTCCGAATGTATTTGGGCATGAGTTTGCTGGTATTGTAGAAGAGATTGGCAGTCAAGTGAAGACGGTAAAGGTGGGTGACCACGTATCTGGAGAAGGTCATATTGTTTGCGGTAATTGTAAGGCATGTCGAACAGGCAATGCGCATGTCTGTCCGCATACGAAAAGCTTTGGGATAACCGTTCCTGGATGTTTTGCCGAGTATGCAGTCCTCCAAGAAAGTAATGTCATTCAGAATCGAAAAGATTTAACGTTTGAGTTAGCTTGCTTGCAGGACCCCATGGGTAATGCGATACAGACCGTACTCTCAGGTGATATTGTGGGTAAATCAGTTGCAGTCGTAGGTACAGGTCCAATTGGGTTAATGGCAGTAGCAGTTGCAAAAGCATGTGGCGCAGGGCTCGTTATTGCAGTGGATATTAATCCGTATCGACTCCAGTTGGCAGACCAAATGGGTGCAGATGTGATCATTAATAGCAGAGAAGTGTCGATGGTCGATACGATCCGTGACTACACAAACGGCGAGGGTGTTGAAGTGCTGCTTGAAATGTCTGGTCATCCTACTGCGATCCGTGATAGTTTTGAAGCAGCTGCCAATGCAGGGCGTGTGTCGATGTTAGGGATTCCGACGCAAGAAGTTTCGCTGGATTTATCTCGTCATCTTATTTTTAAAGGATTGCATGTGGAAGGTATTACGGGCCGCAGAATGTACGATACATGGTACCAAATGAAGGGACTCATCGATCAGAAACGAATTGATTTAAAACCACTTATCACACATCGTTTTAAATTAGAGCAATATGAGGAAGCGTTCGCGCTTATGGCGTCGGGTGAATGCGGTAAAATTATATTTGAACATTAGAAGTTTGAAGGAGGAAATAGCATGGCAAGCTTTGATTATTTAGCAGCGGAATTGGAAGCGTTAAAAGAACAGGGCAGATATCGGAATTTAACCGTATGGGATAGTGGTTCTAGTACATGGATGGAACTTAACGGTCGAAAAGTGCTGCAGATGTCATCTAACAACTATTTGGGGCTGGCTGGGCATCCGAATTTAAAAAAGGCAGCAATTGACGCGATCGAACAATACGGAGTAGGCAGTGGTTCTGTGAGAACGATTACAGGAACATTAGCGATACATGATCAACTTGAACGCGAGCTTGCTCTTTTTAAAGGGACAGAAGCAGTACTTGCATTTCAATCAGGCTTTACAACCAACTCTGGGGTGCTTTCTTCTATCTTGAATGAAGGTGATGTCGTAATCAGTGATGAATTGAATCATGCAAGTATAATTGATGGGATTCGCTTAACGAAGGCAGATCGTCGGATCTATGCACATAAAGATATGGCTCAATTGGAAGCAATCTTGAAAGAATCTAGTCATTATACAAAGCGTGTCGTTGTTACTGATGGAGTATTCAGTATGGATGGTGACATCGCACCACTACCGGCTATTGTTGAGCTTGCAGAAGCATATGACGCGATCGTTTATGTCGATGATGCCCATGCAAGTGGAGTACTTGGTAAGCATGGAAAAGGCTCGACAGACCACTTTAACCTGCATGGACGTGTGCACATCCAAGTTGGAACACTTTCTAAAGCCATTGGTGTTGTGGGAGGCTATGTAGCTTGTTCTCAATTGCTCAAAGATTTCCTTATCCATAAAGCACGCCCATTCTTATTTTCTACATCACAGACACCAGCAGTCGCTGCGGCCTGTTTAGAAGCTGTACATATGCTAAAAAGCAGTGATGAACTCATCGAAAAATTGTGGAGTCATGCGAATTATTTCCGTAAAGCCTTACAAGATGCAGGCTTTGATACAGGGGCAAGTGAAACACCGATTATTCCAATTATCGTCGGTGATCCTGCAACAACGATGCGCTTCTCTGATCGCTTATTACAAGAAGGCATCTTCGCACAGGGCATCGTATTCCCAACCGTAGCTCTTGATAAAGGCAGAGTTAGACTAATCGTAACTGCAAGCCACACCGATGAGGACCTTGCATTCGCCCTTGAGCGCATCATAAAAGTTGGCCGCGAGTTCGGTTTAATTTAAGTGTGTTCACGATTATAGTTGAATATTAATGAACCAGACGAGCGAATCTAGAGATAGATTCGCTCTTTGTGTTTCCTCAAAAGGAAGGGTTTTGATCACTCACCGTCTTTAAAAAGGATTTGTTTGTTAATTGTAATACTTACGATTAGTATTGACAGCCCACACCTCCCCTTTTATAATCAAATAGAAATCATTACGATTAACAAATAAATCCGCTAGGAAAGGAATAACAAATGAAACGAACTTTTTTTAATTTTACTTGGATCATAATACTGGTACTCATCCTCACGACAGGATGCAGCACATCCAATAAAGCGAAGCTTTCCGCTGATAAGATTAATGTGGTAACTTCTTTTTATCCTTTATACGACTTTACTAAAAAAATCGGGGGCGACCATGTGAATGTCATCAACCTGGTACCTGCAGGTGTAGAGCCGCATCACTGGACACCGAAAAGTCGTGATATTAAGAATGTAACGGATTCCGACTTATTTATTTATCAAGGCGCAGGTTTTGAAGGCTGGGTAGATGAGTTTTTGAAATCGTTAAGCAAAGATTCAAAAGTAAAACCGCTTATGGCAAGTGAAGGTGTATCTCTGATTACTACAGATAATCATGAGGATGAGCATGCAGATGAACATGCAGATCATGCCCATGGGCAATGGGATCCGCATGCTTGGCTATCTCCAATGAACGCCAAGAAAATGGCAGAGAATATTAAGAATGAGTTAATCGCAGTAGATGCTGCTCATCAATCTGATTATGAAGCTAATTATGCGAAAATCATGAAGCAATTTGATGATCTAGATATGAAGTTCAAGACAGAAATCGCGAAGACATCACGTAAAGATATCGTCGTTTCTCATCAAGCATTTGGCTACTTATGCCGTGACTACGGTTTGACACAGAAATCGATTATGGGTTTATCAGCAGAAGCAGAACCGACTGCACAGCAGATGAAGGATATTAACAAGTTTATTCGTGACAATAATGTGTCTTATATTTTCTTTGAGGAACTCATTTCAGATAAATTAGCGACAACATTAGCGAAAGACGCAGGTATTCAAACGTTGGTGTTAAACCCTTTAGAAGGGTTAACGGATGAACAAATAAAAGCAGGTATGGATTATTTCTCAGTGATGGAAATAAATTTGAATAATCTGCTGAAAGCTTTACAATAGAGGTATAGGCAAATATAGGAGGTGCGTGATGTCGAGCAGGTTTCAAGCTGGATGTCATCGTTCGATTGTATCGATCGACGGGGTTTCTTTTTCATATGACAACAAGAAAGTAATTGATAATCTTAGCTTTAATGTATTGGAGAGAGACTTCGTTGGATTGATTGGCTCCAATGGTGCTGGAAAGACGACTTTACTCAAAATGCTAGTTGGGCTTCTTAAAGTGAAACAGGGTCAGATTCGATTGTTTGATGAACCCTTAAATACGTTCAAAGACTGGGATCGGATTGGCTATGTTCCACAAAAAAATTCGCTCAATCCTTTATTTCCTGCGACTGTTCGTGAAGTAGTGACGTCTGGCTTATATGGGCGTAAGCGATTGTATCGCAGAATAAGCCAAGCCGATTATCAAAAATGCATGGATGCGATGGAAGTTATGCGGATTACCGATCTAGGCGATCGTAAGATTGGCGAACTCTCGGGCGGTCAGCAGCAGCGAGTGTTTCTAGCTAGAGCGCTTGTGAACAATCCCGAATTGCTTATTTTGGACGAGCCTACAGTTGGTATTGATGCACAAACGCAAGAAGATTTCTTCCGAATGATTCGACATATGCATGAACATCATCATATGACTTTTATTATGGTATCGCATGATATCGATATGGTGGATTCTTTTCTTGGTACAGAACCGATGCATCAATCAGGAGGACTTAAGTTTCATGTGAAGCATACACATGATCCTGAGGATTGTGGAGAAACGAATTTTCTCCATTCGACACAAACTACTGATATGATTGAAGTCAGATAGGAGAGAGAAGCTTTTATATGGAAATGTTCGATATTTTTTCAGAACCGTTTTTTCAGCGTGCGCTGATCGGCGGTATTCTCATTGGAATTACCGCCCCGCTCATGGGCGTTTTTCTTGTTTTGCGTAGGCTGTCCATGATTGGGGATACACTTGCGCACGTCTCTATTGCCGGGGTCGCGTTAGGATTCTTGATCAACGTGTATCCGTTAGCTGTAGGCTTGGTATTTGCGATTGTTGCGTCGTTTGCGATTGAGCATTTACGTAAAGCGTATAAGACCTATGCGGAGTTATCGATTGCGATCATTATGTCCGGTGGGGTAGCCCTTGCTACTTTCCTATTCACACTAGGTCGCGGCTTCAATATGGATGTAAATAGTTATTTCTTCGGTAATGTGTATACGTTAGATCGTACCGATTTATGGGTTGTTTTTATTGTGTGTTTGCTTGTATTGGCTGTTATTTTTACACACTTCAAAGAGTTTTTCCTCATGATTTTTGATGAAGAAGCAGCGAGTGTTAGTGGGTTGCCAGTTCGAATGTATAACATCATGATTACGATCCTAACTTCACTTGTGATTGTTGTAGCGATTAAAATTGTAGGGGCGTTGCTTGTCTCCGCACTGCTGACAATTCCAGTTGCCTGCTCATTAATGATTGCTCGCAGCTTTAAACAATCCGTTATTATTTCCGTGGTTGTTTCCGAGATCGCTGTTATTCTCGGATTATTCATAGCTGGGGTATGGGACTCTGCTCCTGGTGCTTCGATTGTTATGAGTTTGCTTTTCATATTAATCTTGATTCTATCAGTCAAGAAAAGTTTAAAGTTTTGAATGGTACAGGGAGAGGATAACGTTGTCATCACTTAATATTGGGATTGCTTTATGGGCAGGCTTTGCTTCTTTTATTTCTCCTTGCTGCCTGCCTTTATATCCCTCATTTTTATCGTACATAACGGGGATATCCGTAAATGAGTTGAAATCGGGCAACTCCTCTAAGCAAGCACAGCGCACAACGATGCTGCATACACTAAGTTTTATTGTAGGGTTCTCAATCATATTCTACAGCTTGGGCTGGACAGCGGGATTTGTTTCGGACTTTTTTGTATCAAACAGCTCGTTACTTCGACAAATTGCAGCTTTGCTTATTTTTCTAATGGGATTATTTTTATTAGGTATTTTCCAACCCCAATGGTTAATGAAAGAACGTAAATTTTCGGTTAAGCTTAAGCCTGCTGGATATCTGGGCTCCTTACTCATTGGGATGGGCTTTGCAGCGGGATGGTCCCCATGTGTGGGGCCGATTTTATCTTCCATCTTACTGTTATCTACTGCTGAACCAGGCTCTTGGTTTAGTCTTATAACAGCATATACGCTAGGTTTTGCAATTCCATTTTTCATTCTATCCTTTTTCATTGGATCGACACGCTGGATCCTTCGTTATTCGACTGTTGTGATGAAAGTTGGCGGCGCAGTTATGATCGTGATTGCGGTATTATTGTATACGGATAAGCTGTCTCAGATCACGAATTGGTTGAATTCTCAAACACCGAATTGGTTAAAGTTCTAAAGATGACTTCAAGCAGTTAACTTGCTTTATAGTTGGAGAAAAGTTAATATTACTTAACAGTAAGTAATGATTTCGGAGGAGGAAACGGCAAAATGGCAACACCGAGCATGGAGGATTATTTAGAGCGGATTTATAAGCTGATCGATGAGAAAGGCTATGCCCGCGTATCTGACATTGCCGAAGGACTGGAAGTGCATCCCTCCTCGGTTACAAAAATGATTCAAAAGCTCGATAAAGATGAATATCTTGTTTATGAAAAATATCGCGGCCTTATCTTAACTCCTAAGGGTAAGAAAATGGGGAAAAGACTTGTTGAACGTCATGCATTACTAGAGGATTTTCTTGGTGTTATCGGTGTTCAAGAAGAGAATATATATAAAGATGTCGAAGGCATTGAGCATCACTTAAGCTGGGACTCCATTACATGTATTGAGACATTGGTTGAATATTTTCGTCGAGATCCAGCAAGACTGGAACAATTGCGAAATTTACGAGCAGAATTAGATGCATAAGTAGAAATGAAAAAGCGCATGCAAGTTGGGCAAATGCCCGGCTGCATGTTTTTTTATTTGGTAAACATTTTTTGTGATTTTCAACATGCGTACAATCCTTTCCTACATACATATAACTGATGGGTGTTTTGGGGAAGGAGGATACTTGGATGCGTATAAATGCTGTTTTTGAAGGAGGTGGAATGAAGGGGATCGCACTTGCTGGTGCTGTGAATGCCGCACAGGAACGCGGTTTTGAATTCCATCATGTAGCAGGTACCTCATCAGGTTCAATTGTCGCAGCTTGCCTTGCTGCTGGTTATTCAGGTGCGGAGTTGAAAAAGTTAATCCTCGAGACTCCTTTCCATACGTTCCTAAAAAGAAGTTGGATATTTGACACGAAGTATGTGGGTCCCATCATAAGGCTGCTTATTAAGAAGGGTATGTATGCAGGAGAAGCGTTAGAGCATTGGGTGCATCGTATTCTTGCAGAGAAAGGAATTCGAACTTTTGGTGATTTAGCGCCAGGTCAGTTAAGAATTATTGCTTCAGACATAACACAAGGCAAGCTGCTTGTGCTGCCCGAAGATATCCGTGATTACGGTATTGATCCACTTAAGTTTTCAGTTGCAAAAGCAGTTCGTATGAGTTGTTCCATTCCATTTTTCTTTGATCCCGTGATGATTCGCAAATCACTTGGCAGTACGCACGCATCTAAAACACTGCAAAATCAAAGTGTTTATATCGTAGATGGGGGGTTGTTAAGTAATTTTCCCTTGTGGCTGTTTGATCAGGAAAATACGAAATTGAATTTTTCACCCACAATTGGTTTCCAGCTTGTCGGAAAGAACGAAATCTCAGTTAACCCGATTAAAGGGCCGATTTCGATGCTGCAGGCCTTATTCTCAACGATGATGAATGCACATGATGAAAGGTACATTGAGAAGCATAATTTATTTCGTACTGTGAAAATTCCGACGTTAGGCGTACAGACGACAGATTTTAATATTGCACCAGCGAAGAGTGAAGAGCTGTTCCTTGCTGGTCATGCTGCCGCCGATTTGTTCTTTAAGAGTTGGACCCGGGCTGCATATATGATGGATTATGAACGTTTTGTGCTGAGAAAATCTGATTAGGTGTTTATTGGATAAAAAGAAAACTACTGCTCATTTTCAGCAGTAGTTTTTTTGTGTGTTAGTGATATTTAGGTCGACTCTCATTAGAATCATCATCTTTTTTCATTTCAACAACGCGGAGATGACTCTTTCTTCGTTTCTGTGTTGTTCTTTTAGCTTGGTAATAAGGATTTTTCTTCGTATTAAACTTACTTTTCAACCACCAAGATACACGCGGAAATCGATACATCAAGAACAAGACGATTCCAATTAATAGAATAGGAATGGCAAGGAGCATAGTCATGGATAGAATACCAATCACTATGAATACCCCAATGACAAGACTGAACCAAGAAAATCGTCTTTGCATAAAAATCTCCTCCTAATCAGTTTGCTTATCAATCTCGCGCATCCGGTTAAATGAGGCGATTGATACTTCGACTTGATCGTCGGTAGGTTCTTTTGTTGTCAATTTCTGCATCCACAATCCAGGATAGCCTAGATAGCGAAGAACAGGGATTTCACGCATCGAATTCGTTACTCGAAGAACTTCATAAGATACGCCAATCACAACTGGAATGAGGACGATGCGCTGTAATAAGCGTTCAACCATACCATCATAAGAGAAAAATGAATAAATAATAACGCCAACAATGACAGTGAACACGATAAATGACGACCCACAACGGTAATGCAGGGTTGAAAACTTCTGAACATTAGCTACTGTGAGGTCAAGGCCAGCTTCATAAGCAGAGATGACTTTGTGTTCGGCGCCATGATATTGGAATAATCGTTTGACCATCGGTGTTAATGATATCGAATAAATATATCCAATTAAGAGCGCAATCTTAATGACACCTTCTATTAAGTTGTGCCCGATTTGATTGGTAAACATTTTCCCGAAAATAAAGCCTTCAATTGCAGCAGGCACAAGCGTCATAACAAACTTACCAAATAAAAAGGAGATAACCCCAACAACGGCTACGCCAAGAATCATAGAAAGATTCGACATAAGTCCAGCCTTTTTTTCTTCTTTCTCCTCTTTTGGCTCCTCATCCGCAAAAGATTCCATTGCGAAATTCATGTGCTGCGCACCTTTGGCGCTGGATTCGATGATGCCAACGATGCCACGAACGAATGGGATTCTTTTTAGTTTATTGACCCACGGGATCTCCTTTTTGGGAACCTCTAAGTATTGAATGGAGCCATCTTTTGCACGTACAGCCGTTACATGCACCTTTCGACCGGCAAACATGACACCTTCAATGACGGCTTGGCCTCCATATACAGCATTGTTTTGCGACATCCGTTTCACCTTCTCTTGTCTCGTAAATTTTCGAAGTTTTTCCCTTTATTGTAGCGGAATTAGATGGAGAAAGCTACCGATAATAGTGGGAATGTTTGCACATACTATTGGAAAAACGCTTAGAGAAGAGGATGAGAGAATGAAAGGTAAATTAAACAACAACGTGAACACCCATCGAGGCCTTTTCGCCTTGTATATTGGCTTTTTTGCAGGATTAATCTGGGGCTTACTTAAAATTGTGGAATATTACTTTCAATTTACTACTGTTGTTCCTGGATTTATGGTTGAGCCGTTCTTTTTACATCAATTTTTGGAACAATGGAGAGGGTGCCTAGTAGGCCTTGGCAGTTTCATTGTGTTTTCCATTATTGCTTCTTACATCTATATGTTCTTATGCTCCAAATTAATCGGTCCATGGCCAGGACTTGTATATGGGGCACTTTGGTGGTGCCTTATATTTTTATTAATCGGTCCATTGACTGGTATGATAGAGGGTATTACGACACTTGGGCTAACTACGATTTTAACAGAACTGTGCTTGTTCGTTTTGTGGGGACTGTTTATTGGTTATTCGATCTCATTCGAATTTACGAATGAAAGTGAGCGTGAACCGAATAAAAAGGCTTCTGGAAACCAGCAAACTTCTTAACCATTCATTTAGAAGATGAACCCCTTTCATCTTGAAAAAAGACGTTGTACACAAGTGAGTGACTTATGGTAAAATGTCTACGGTAAAGTGTGTAATTCCATTTTGTGGACATAACGATCCAGGAGGTCCTTCATGAAAAAAGTACTTATTATAAATGGACCGAATTTGAACATGCTTGGTATTCGTGAGCCTGGTGTTTATGGTAATGTAACCTTGCAGACGATTGAACAAAATTTACGGGTACAAGCAGTTGAGCTGGGACTTGATCTGACTTTCGTTCAATCCAATCATGAAGGAGTCTTAATTGATGCCATTCATGAGGCACATGGGACGATGGATGGGATTATGATTAACCCTGGGGCGTTTACTCATTATAGTTATGCCATACGCGATGCCCTTGGATCAATAGATGTTCCAGCAGTTGAGATTCATTTATCCAACATACATAAGCGAGAAGAATTCCGACACATTTCAGTCACGGCACCTGTCGTTATTGGACAAATTGCGGGATTTGGGCCTTATGGCTATGAACTCGGTTTACTTGCTTTAAATCGTTATTTGAATCAATAGGAAATGGGGAATCTTACATGCAAGCTAAGCGTATTGAACGATTGAGAGCAGCAATGAAACAAGCTGAACTTCCAGCTTTGTTAATTACGAATGCGTATAACCGCTCTTATATGACAGGATTTAGCGGATCATCCGGGTATGTACTTGTGACTGCTGATCGTGCTATTTTATTAACGGATTTCCGTTATATGATCCAAGCGCGTAATGAAGCGACCCATTTTGAAGTAATCGAACATGTTAAAGGTGTTACCGCTACGATTAAAGAGCTTTTAGAGCAGCATGGAATTAAGCAACTTGGATTTGAACAAAGCCATATGACTTTTGCTACCTTTAAAACCTATGATGGTGATCTGGAAGGTATTGAGCTTGTACCTTGCACAGGTTATGTAGAGAACTTGCGTATGATTAAAGATGCGGGTGAACTGCAAATCATGCAAGAAGCAGCTGACTTGGCTGATCGCACTTTTTCGTACATTTTAACCAAATTAAAACCTGGTGTATCTGAAAAAAGAATTGCACTGGACATTGAAATTTTCATTCGTGAAAATGGTGGAACTTCTTCATCGTTCAATACAATCGTTGCATCAGGCGAACGTTCTGCTTTGCCTCATGGTGTAGCAAGTGACCGTTTGCTGGGTAATAATGAATTTGTAAAATTGGACTTTGGAGCGTATTATAAAGGATATTGTTCCGACATTACGCGTACGGTTGTTCTGGGTCAACCAACGGATAAACACAAAGAAATTTATAATATTGTGTTAGAAGCACAGCTTAACTGTGTAAACCATTTGACTGCAGGTATGACTGGTGAGCAAGGCGATGCACTTGCTCGTGATATCATTGCAAAATATGGTTATGGTGACCAATTCGGACACTCGACAGGACATGGACTTGGTATGGAAGTGCACGAAAGCCCAGGTCTTGCGAAACGTAATAGCACTGTACTTGTACCAGGCATGGTCGTTACAGTTGAACCTGGAATTTACTTGCCAGGTTTCGGTGGAGTGCGTATCGAAGATGATGTAGTGATTCAAGAATCAGGCATTCATATTCTAACGAAGTCGACCAAAGAACTACTCATAATCGATTAATTTTCAGGAGGTAATTTTTAGTGATTTCAGTAAACGAATTTAAAACAGGCCTTACAATTGAAGTGGATCATGATTTATTCACTGTTCTTGATTTCCAACACGTTAAACCAGGTAAAGGCGCGGCGTTCGTTCGCTCCAAACTTAAAAACTTACGTAACGGTAATACAGTAGAGAAAACATTCCGTGCAGGTGAGAACGTTGGACGTGCTCATATTGAAAACCGCGAAATGCAGTACTTGTATGCAAGTGGTTCTGAATATACATTCATGGACACTGAAACTTATGACCAAATCGAACTTCCTGCTAGCCAATTGGAGTGGGAATTGAACTTCTTAAAAGAGAACATGATGATTCAAATCATGAGCTACCAAGGTGAAATTCTTGGTATTAACTTGCCGAACTCTGTTGAGCTTAAAGTTATCGAAACAGAACCAGGTGTTAAAGGAAATACAGCTCAAGGTGCAACAAAGAATGCGAAGGTTGAGACTGGCCTTAACGTTCAAGTGCCGATGTTCATCAGTGATGAAGATGTGCTTCTAATTGATACACGTGAAGGTAAATATATTTCCCGCGCATAATAAGGGAATAAGGGCGGTTCCAAAAGTCTGAATAGACTTTCGGGGCTGCTCTTTTTTTCTACCACAATTCAAAATACATGTGATATAATCGACTATTATTATGCCAATTCGAATGTAGAATAGAAAATGCATGGGTGGGGAGTGAACAGCTTTGTCTCTTATCGTGATGAAATTTGGAGGCAGCTCTGTCGGTGATGCAGAGCGCATGAAACGAGTAGCAAGACGTGTTGTAGATCGCCAGGCTGAAGGACATCGATGTGTGGTTGTCGTGTCTGCTATGGGGGATACAACAGATGATTTGATTGATCTAAGTAAACAAATATGTAATGATACACCTCCTGCACGGGAGATGGACATGCTGCTGACAACGGGTGAGCAAATATCGGTATCTTTGTTATCGATGGCAATCCAGTCCTTAGGCCAAGAAGCGGTTTCATATACAGGTTGGCAAGCTGGAATGATTACAGATTCAACACATGGTAAAGCGCGAATTTCTGATATTCAGCCTCATCGTATATTGAGAGCAGTAGAAGAGAACAAAGTGGTCATTGTTGCTGGTTTCCAAGGTATGTCGGAAGATGGAGAGATTACGACTCTTGGACGCGGTGGTTCGGATACAACGGCTGTTGCGCTAGCTGCGGCAATTAAAGCTGATCTTTGTGAAATCTATACCGATGTTGACGGTATTTATTCGACGGATCCGCGTATTGTAAAATGCGCACGTAAATTAAATGAAATTTCTTACGATGAAATGTTGGAACTCGCGAATTTAGGGGCGGCTGTACTTCACCCCCGCGCGGTTGAATATGCGAAAAACTACAATGTCGCACTTGTCGTGCGTTCAAGTTTTACACACAATGAGGGTACCTACGTGAAGGAGGAAGCGGTGATGGAACAAGGCTTAGTAGTTCGTGGAATAGCTTTTGATAAAAATGTAGTAAGAGTAAGTATCTTAGGAGTTCCAGAGCGTCCAGGTCAATTGGCAAAAGTATTCACAGCGCTTGCGACTGCGCAGATCGATGTTGATATTATTGTACAATCGGGTGTTCTTAATGGAGTAGCAGATTTCTCCTTCTCTACAACGCTGACGGAGCGTGAGAAAGCGGTAGAAGTGATCGAGAATATTCAAAATGAGATTGGTTTCCGTGAAGTAACTTCTGAAGGTAATCTTGTTAAAGTTTCGATTGTTGGCGCTGGTATGGTAAGTACGCCAGGTGTTGCTGCTAAGATGTTCGAAGTGATCTCCGACTTAGGAGCATCCATTAATATGGTGAGTACCTCAGAGATCAAAATGTCATGTGTTATTGATATTCAGTATTTGCAAGATGTAGTTAAAGGTCTGCATACAGCATACGGACTTGATACCCATGAGCAAGTTTTTGTTGGCGGTCCATCCGATCGTCGCTAAGCGAGAAGCTTGTCCGCTTCATAGTGAAACTACATGGATGGAGCTTCACCTGAACTTGTCAAATATAAAGGTGAATAGCTTCAGTAAAAAAGCTGTAATTCCAGCGGCCATCAAGGGTCCAACTGGAATGCCACGCATAAAAACAATTCCAATGATGGAACCAATGACTAGACCCACAATAAGTTGTGGGTCTATTTTTAATAATTCCAAGCCTTTCCCATTCATGTATGTGGCGATCGCTCCTCCAGTCAAAGCGATAATCCCCGGCCAACTTGTAAATACCGTAATAATATCTTTTGTGGAAATACGTTCTGTAGCAAATGGAACGAGTACCCCCATTGTGAGAAACAGGAGCCCCAATTCCAAGCCTCTTCGTTCAATAGTCGGTAAGAAACGGTCCAAGGAAATAAGTTTGATAATCAGAAGCACACATGCCGCCGTTGTAATAATAGGTGATCGACCGATGAGACCGATAATAATTAAAATCACAAGCAATAATTCACCGTTCATAAGAGGAGCCCCTTGTCTCATTAGTTATATCTTATATTATGAAAGGGCAATCGTTTTAGAACGAGCTGTTGGCATACTCACATGAAGTGAATGTCCATTCCATACAGGTACAGTATCCGTTAGATCCATTTTTGCGCAATAATTGACGTCTTCATCAAAACCTATCCGGCATAGCTTTTTCCCGTTTACACTATGAGATAAAGCCCCTTTAAGATCACCTGCCTCTTGTTTGAATGAAGCAATCATAGCTCTTCCGAAATCATTCATTTCTGCATCCTGCTTAAGTTTGATGAGATGTTCTGCAATATAACCTGCAGCGAGTCCGTCTTCTAAGGAAAACTGAGAATTAGTTCCGGCGCAAAGTAGAACAACATCTCGATGAAAGGTAGAAGCTTTTTCAGCGCAGGCTCTCCCATTTAAGAACGAACCGATAAGAATATTTTCTGCTTTTTGTGCTCTACGGACGGCTTTTGTTCCGTTTGTAGTGGTCAGAATGATCCGTTTCCCTCCGATTACGGGACTCATATATTCTAAGGGCGAATTGCCAAGTTGGAACCCCATGATTTTACGACAAAATCGCTCTCCTCCCAGCAGGTCTCCTTCTTGTTGCAATGCTTTTGCTTCACCCACAGTTTCGGCTGGAACAATTTCTTCACAGCCATGGTCAAATGCAGTGATGATTGTGCTTGTTGCACGTAATACATCAATGACTATGACTGTTTTTCTTAAAAAGTCTTCTGTTCTAGCCTCGTTTACGCTAGAGATGACATCGATTTGCATATGGTTTCCTTTCGCTCTCGCAGCGTTTGCGCCATTAATAATGTATCTGAACGTAATCCCCTACGCATGGCCTCAAGTGTAATGACTTCTTGCGGTGGGATATTACCCAGATGTACACCTGATCCCAGCTCTTGAATAAGTCGAACTTGTTGATCTTTAAGCGGTGCTTCCCACAGCAGAATATCTTGGCTGGGGATATTGCGCATAATCTTTTCCAATTCTTCATCTAAGCATTTGCCGTCTCCATCGAATATTCCAACACCGACACCAGATTCTCGTGCCTCGATCGTAATCAAATCTGCGCCGAGTCCACTATCGATTATAACAGTTTCGATCAGCTCATCGATTTCAATGGAAGACCCCCACGTTTTTTTCCCATATTCCGTATTCACGCGCAGTCCCCGATCTAATCCACGTGTTATAAGCTCACTGCGTAAGTTTCGAGGTACTTGAATGGTTCCGTCTGATACTTCAATCCCGTTAAAACCGAACTGGCACACAGAATCGAAAAATTCATCTATAGCACCCTGCAAGACAGCAATTTCAAGAAAAGTACCCCCTGGGTAGATGAGTATGTTGTGTGCTTTCGCAAGCTCAATTTTACGCTGCAATAACGATGCTGGATAAAGCGGAGCTGTGCCAAAGCCAATTTTAATCAAGTCGATATGTGCGCCTGCAGAAGTAATCAAATCTTCAAATGCCTGTATACCAAGCCCTTTGTCGATCACCATTGTCTGCCCTAGTGTTCTTGGTTTACTTTCCCTATTGCCTGATGGATCGCTAAGCAGCCCATTCCATGAGGGTTCTGAGGTTGGCAAAGTCATACGAATCTCCCCGCTATTCTCTTAAATAGTGTTAAGCCTGAGTCATCATATGCATTAGGAACTGGGGTGGTGCCCATGATTTCTATGCTACAGTGTAGGGCTTGTATCCTAAAAAGAACACATCATGCATAAGGATAGGAAAACGGGTTCTGGAGGGAAAGGGGAGTTTGTTGTGGTGAATAAAATTGTCCTGAGCATGGCTTCGCTGCGCGTATTATCAGGTTGTATTGAGATTGTAGCGGCGATGATTATGCTAAGACTGGCGCAAGTGGAAAAAGCACTACTCGTTAATTCGACACTTGCGATTGTCGGGCCATTGGTACTTTTAACGACGACGACAATTGGTCTAGTAGGTATTGCAGAGAAACTATCAATTTCAAAAATGTTGTGGTTACTTGCAGGTGTTAGCTGCCTTTTTATTGGCATATTAAAAAAGTAATTAAGTCATATTTGTTTGTAGGTTGCATACAAATAAGATAAGAGACTGGACAACCTGGGGGTATGGCTGCATGTTGACATCAATTCTACCTCTTCTACCGAACTCTCTTAGAATCATCATCTCGAATCTACCGATTAAGTTGAAAGAACAACTAGAAGAGATTCGAATACGAGAGGATAGGCCGCTTGAGGTGTTAAGTGCGGGGAGATATGTGTTTGTGGCGCAAGATTCTACCTTATTGAAAGATTCACAGAAGGCATACAAACCTTCGCGAGAAGATTGCCGGATGCTCTTGGAACTGCTAACGAACCACTCCGTGTATTCTTTCGAAGAAGAACTGCGCCGAGGCTATATCACTTGCAGTGGTGGTCATCGTGTTGGACTTGCAGGTCGCACTGTTTTGGAAGATGGCAGAGTGAAATCAATTCGTGATGTGAGCTCCTTCAATATCCGTATCGCACGTGAAATACGTGGAACGGGAATTAAGCTGCTTCCTTATTTATTGGATACAGATGAAGGAAGACCTTATCATACACTCATTATTTCACCGCCTCAGCAAGGAAAAACGACTCTTCTTCGTGATCTCGCCAGATGTCTCTCTTACGGGGAATGGACAATCTCTCCCCTTGCACAGCTTATACCAACTGGACTTAAAATCGGAGTTGTCGATGAACGTTCGGAGATTGGGGCGAGTGTGCAAGGCGTTCCGCGATTTGACCTTGGTCCCCGAACAGATATTATGGACGGTTGTCCGAAAGCAGAGGGAATGATGATGATGATTCGTTCCCTCTCGCCGGATGTCCTTGTTGTGGATGAGTTAGGACGACCTGAAGATGCGACTGCGATGTATGAGGCGCTTCATGCAGGTATTCGAGTCATAGCAACTGCACATGGAAGCAGTCTATCTGATGTGAGTAAACGTCCTGTACTTCGCGACTTGATCGAAGAGAAGCTGTTTACAAGGTATGTCATTCTCGGTTTCAGACGTGGGGATGAGCAGGTGATTCAAGTGCTTGATGAGCATGGGAATCGGGCAACATCGGGACGCTTTTATCGCTTAGGAAAGGCGGATGACGGATGATTGCAAAGCTGTTAGGATCTGTGGTGATTTTGTCAGCTGGAACCATCTTTGGATTTCATCAAGCCATGCAATATGCACGCAGACCGAGGCAAATCCGTCAGGTTATAGGCATGATTCAGCGGTTAGAAACGGAAATCTCCTATGGCTTTACACCGTTGCCAGAAGCGTTCAGGCACGCATCAGGATCATTCACAGAGCCGTTGTCTAGCATGTTGATAGAAGCAGCAGAAGGTCTAAATTCGTCAGAAGGCAGATCAACTAGTGATATATGGGGACAAGCAGTAAAACGGGCATGGGGACGGTCGTCCATGAAACGTGGTGAACTTGACATTTTACTGCAGCTAGGCAGCACACTCGGTGCGACAGACCGCTTGGATCAAGTTAAACATATGCGCCTCGCGATAAGTCAACTTCAAGTTGAAGAAGATGGAGCCAGAGATGAACAAGGACGATACGAGAAAATGTGGCGCAGTCTCGGTGTTCTAATGGGAGCATTAATCGTCATTCTAATGTACTAGTGAGGTGCCGTAAATGAACGTTGATGTTAACACCATTTTCCAAATCGCCGGCATCGGGATTATTATCGCAATGATGCATACGGTGCTCAAGCAGATGGGGAAAGAAGATATGGCTCATTGGGTCACGTTGATCGGATTTGTCGTCGTTCTGTTCATGGTTGTATCCTTGCTCAATACGTTGTTCAAAGAAATCAAAACGATCTTCCTCTTCCAATAAGCAGGTGAAACCGGTGGAAATTATTCAAGTTGTGGGGCTCGGTCTGTTGGTGACGGTCCTCATTCTGATCATCAAGGAACAAAAACCGATTTTTGCTTTTCTGCTTGCTACTTTTACCGGTATTATCATCTTCTTATTTCTCATTGATAAAATATCGTCAGTCATTGGGGTGCTGCAGGATCTAGCACAAAAATCGGGCGTAAACATGGTGTTTCTCAAAACAATTCTCAAAATTATCGGCATTGCGTATATCGCTGAATTTGGTGCTCAAATTGTACGTGATGCAGGTCTAGAATCGATCGCTTCTAAGATTGAATTAACTGGAAAAGTACTCATTATGGTCATGGCGATTCCCATTATTACGGTCATCATTGAGACGGTGATTAAGCTGCTCCCGGCTTAACGCTTCCCATAGAAATGGAATGGACATGAGAGCTTGGAGTTGAACCTTGATGCTGCAACGTACATGGAAGCACTTGTCGAAAATTGTCTCCTGTGGAATCGTCGTTCTTCTATTATCTATCTTGTATGGATCGATCGATGTGAATGCAAGTGCAACGCCCGCAGATACAGTTGTAACTGAGCAAGTGAAGCTTCTGCGTACAGAAGGCGTCGAGCAATATTGGAATAAGTTGATGCAGCAAAATGGGAATTACTTCCCAGAATTGAAATCACCGACCTTTCAAGAACTTTTAACAAGTGGTAAAAGCTTCTCCATATCTGGAATCTTTAAAGGGCTGCTGCGTTACTTTTTTCATGAAGTGCTTGCTAACGGGAAACTGCTGGTTACCATTGTTATTCTTGCGGTATTTGCAATGATCCTTGAAACCTTACAAAGCTCATTTGAAAAAAATAACGTAAGTAAAGTGGCATTCGTTATATCCTATCTAGTGCTCATTATTATTGCCGTCAACTCCTTCTCAGCAGCAATTGGATATGCGAAGGATGCAATTACATCGATGATTGATTTTATGATCGCTGTAGTACCGCTGCTGTTGACATTACTAGCTTCCATGGGCAATGTCACATCTGTTGCCGTTTTACATCCGCTTATCGTGTTTATGATTCATACGGTCGGAACGATGATTTACTTCTTCGTTTTCCCCTTACTCTTCTTCTCCGCCGTACTTTACATCGTCTCTTCTATCTCTGAAAAATATAAAGTTACACAGCTTGCTAAATTATTGCGCAATATCGGGGTGGGTGCATTAGGTGTATTCGTCACCATCTTCCTAGGTGTTATCTCTGTACAAGGAACCGTAGGTGCAGTTTCAGATGGCATTACAATCCGAACAGCAAAGTACATCACAGGAAACTTTGTCCCCGTTGTAGGAAGAATGTTTTCCGATGCGACTGAGACAGTTATAGGCGCTTCCCTGTTAGTAAAGAATGCAATTGGATTATCGGGTGTTGTAATTATCATCATGTTGTGTTTGTTCCCTGCACTTAAAATTTTGACACTCGCCATCATTTACAACTTGTCTGCGGCCATCATGCAGCCCATTGGGGACAATCCAATGATTAGCTGCTTATCCACAATTGGTAAGAGCATGATCTATGTGTTTGCCGCATTAGCAGTAGTGGGGATGATGTTCTTCTTTGCTATCACCATGATGATTACAGCGGGCAACTTGGCAGTCATGATTCGATAACGGGAGGGGTGAACAGTGGCATGGCTGAATAGCTGGCTGAAGACCGTAATTATCATCATTTTGTTCGCCTCGTTCATTGATTTATTACTACCTAGTGCTAAGATGCATCGATATGTAAAAACTGTTGTTAGCCTTTTTATTTTGCTGACGCTGCTTACTCCTGTTATCCAATTATTTTCAAAAAATTGGAACGTTGAAAAGCTGTTAGCATCAGCTGAAGCGCAGCAAAATAATGCGGGGAATCTTCGAAAACAAGGTAGTGGAATGGATTCAGTTGAAACGATCATGCAGGAATCAGAACGACTTCGTGCAGTAAATTCGACAAAAGCAAAGTTGTTAGCTGAACAAGAAATTTCGGAGACGGTCAAACAGGAGATTTTAAAAGAAGTTGCTTTTGATGTGGACAAAGTACAAGTCACTTCTGGATTAGATGGGGACAGCAAACCTTATCTACAGTCCGTTGCAATCGTATTGAAACCATTATCCGCGGCACCTTCACCAACACCAACACCAACAGCTTCATTAAAAAAGCCAATCGCATCCGTGAAGCCTGTGGAAATTAAAGTGAAAATTGGAAAATCATCAAATGGGGTCCAGGCCGTTGGGGCAAATGAACGAACACCTGCCATGCACGAAGCAGAAGTGGCAATCCAAAAACTTTTGCAACGTAACTGGGGGCTAGATACAAAAAAAGTTGATGTGATATTCCTCAATCAAGTTGAGAAATCATAAGCAGGATAAAGAAGTAGGATGAAAGTCCGTTTGGAGGGAGGTGAGCCTTTGGCGAAATGGATGAACAAATTGGAAAAAATGTTCGGTGGAGGACCTTCAGGACCTAAGCGATATCGTACCTTTTTGTGGCTAATTTTGGCTGGACTACTGGGTGCTGCATTAATGATTATGAACTCGTTTTTAAGCGTTACACCTGTTCCGCCTGCTTCTATTGGACCACGGGCTTCTCCATCGAATGAAAGCACAACAACCTTCGCAAATGGAAGTGGTAAAGAGATTTCCAAGTTCGGAGATTTGGAAGAAGTAAGTGCCAAGCGACTAAAGGAAATTTTACAAAAAATAGTCGGTGTAGGCGACGTTGAAGTACATGTTGAAATTGAATCTACCGAAGAAATCGTTGTCGACAAAAATTATCAAGATTCGCAAGAAAATACAAATGAAAGAGATGCAGGCGGAGCGAATCGTAACATTTCGCAAGTGACTCGTAAGGGTGAAGTTGTTCTTTACCAAGTAGAAGGAAATCAGCATCCACTTGTGCTCAAATCGATAAAACCAAAGGTTAGAGGCGTGATTATCGTCGCACGTGGTGCTGAGGATTTAACGGTAAAAAGAATGATTCTTGAAGCGGTTGAACGCGGTTTGGACGTGCCTGCGCATCGCATTTCGGTACTGCCCCGCAAGCAATAACTTTTAATTTTGAGGAGGAATTTTAACAATGAATTCAAAAAGACAAACGATTTGGTTAGTATCGATGCTCAGCTTGCTTGTAGTACTGTCAGCCTATTATTTAATTTCAGAGGATACAAGTAAGCTCGACACACTAGCGGGCACGGATAAACCGGCTGCAAGTGAGATCAAGATTGATATGAGTCAAGACCCTGCACCAGTCGATGGTAAGACAGTTGGCCCGAAGACTTCAACACCCAAACCGTCCGAACAGAAACCTAACGAAATTAACAAAGGCGGAACGAATAACGGTGGAACAAACAACGGCGGAACAAACAACGGCGGAACAAACAATGGTGGAATGAATAACGGTGGAACAAACAATGGCGGAATGAATAACGGTGGAACAAACAACGGTGGAATGAATAACGGCGGAACAAACAATGGTGGAATGAATAACGGTGGAACCAACAACGGTGGAACGACTCCATCTGACCCTAAAACAACGCCTAAAACACCGGATGCTAAGCAAACAACTGCGCAAACAGGTACATTAAGCGACAAAGAGATTCTCCAAAAAATGCAAACACAAGCACAATCTGGGGCTGATTATTTCCAAAAGAAATTAATCGACCGTGAAGTGACTCGTGGCAAAGAAACTGAAAAGTGGCTCGCAATCTCAGTGGATAAAGCACAAACACCTGAAGCAGTTGGGCAAGCTCAAAATGAACTTAGAAAAATCCAAGAAACAAATGCAAAAGTAGAAAATATAGAGGACATGCTGTCAAATGAGTACAGCAGCCATGTGATAGTAGAGCAAGAGCAAGTTAGCGGCAAATGGAAAGTGACGGTTCAAGCAGCAAAATTGGATAAAACCCAAGCAGTTTCCATCCTTGATATGGTGATGAAAGAACTAAATGTTGGTCCAGAAAAAATCTCTGGGGTACAATATTTTCAATAATTGAAGTGGAAAGGGTCCGGTAAGTGGACTCTTTCCATTTCTTTGGTTTATGCTATAATAACTATCGTCACAGTGAACAAGCTGTTAAAGACATACATACTGTCACTGTTCATGATCGGACATAACGGTAATCAACATTTTTGAAGGAGTGACCCTAAGTAAATGTTCAAATTAAGCGAAATTAAAGAGCTTATGAAATTAATGGATCAAACTTCCTTGCAAGAGCTTGAAATTGCAAATGAAGGCACTCGCCTATTTATTCGTAAAAGCAATAAGACAGAATCCATCATCGTGTCAGGTACATCAACACCTGTGTATACGCAACAACCCGTTGCAATTGAACCACAAACTCATGCAACAACTGAGACTGTGACACCTGCAAAGGCGCAAGAACCTGTTGATCTTGGCTACCATACGATTGTAGCTCCAATGGTTGGAACGTTCTATACAGCTTCAGCACCAGGCTCAGCGCCATATGTGTCTGTAGGCTCTAAAGTTAGCGATAAAACGATTGTTTGTATTCTTGAAGCGATGAAACTTATGAATCCAATCGAAGCTGAAGTTAAAGGCGAAATCATGGATATTCTCGTTGAGAATGGTCAATTGGTGGAATACGGGCAGCCTTTGTTTCTCGTTAAACCAGAGTAGTTGGAGGGTGTAAAATGAGATTTCAAAAAGTACTTATTGCAAACCGAGGAGAAATTGCGGTTCGAATTATTCGCGCATGCCGTGAATTAGGAATTTCAACGGTGGCGGTTTATTCTGAAGCAGATCGGGATGCGCTGCACGTAAGATTGGCAGATGAGTCCTATTGTATAGGACCTACGTCATCAAAAGACAGCTATCTAAACTTTACAAATATTATGAGTGTCGCCACCCTAACAGGTGTAGATGCAATTCATCCGGGGTACGGTTTTCTAGCAGAAAATGCTGACTTTGCGGAAATATGTGAGCGCTGCAATATTACATTCATTGGTCCTTCTCCAGAGGCTATCATTCGCATGGGCGATAAATCGATGGCGAAACAAACGATGAAGGAAGCAAATGTGCCGATCATTCCGGGTTCGGACGGTTTGATCGAAAGCCTAGAAGAAGCGATTGAACTGGCTCGGGAAATTGGGTATCCGGTTATTATTAAAGCAACTGCAGGCGGTGGTGGAAGAGGTATTCGTATTGCTGAGGATGAAGATACACTCATTCAAGGTATTACGACAGCTCAACAAGAAGCCCAGAATGCATTTGGTAATGCCGGTGTTTATTTGGAAAAATATTTAACAGGTATGAAGCATGTTGAGATTCAGATTTTGGCTGATAAGCACGGCAATGTTGTTCATTTGGGTGAACGCGATTGTTCCGTACAACGTCGTCGTCAGAAGCTAGTTGAAGAGGCTCCATGTTCTACGCTTTCTCCCGAAGTTCGTAAATTGATGGGTGAGGCAGCAGTACGCGCAGCGAAAGCAGTTGACTATTCTGGTGCAGGAACACTTGAGTTCTTGTTAGCTCCGGATAATCAATTTTATTTCATGGAAATGAATACACGGATTCAAGTTGAGCACCCCGTAACCGAGATGATTACGAAAGTCGACATCATTAAAGAGATGGTTCGAGTGGCTGAAGGAGAACCGCTTTCGATGAAACAAGAAGAAGTTCAGATCGAGGGTTGGTCTATTGAGTGTCGGATTAATGCAGAAGATCCGGAACGCAATTTTATGCCATCTGCAGGTCAGATTGAGTTCTACTTGCCACCAGGTGGTTATGGCGTACGTGTGGATTCTGCTGCTTATCCTGGATACACGATCCCACCTTACTATGATTCGATGATTGCGAAACTTATCGTCTGGGGAGCAACTCGTGAAGAAGCAATTGCTCGGATGAAGCGTACACTTAACGAATTTACGATCGAAGGTGTGCATACGACGATTCCGTTCCACTTGAAATTGTTAGAGCATAAAAAATTCATCGAGGGTGATTTTGATATCAAGTTTTTAGAAGAACATGATATCAATGATCCGAACTCTTGACACGTCCCAGCAGCTTCTGTAGGTTTGTCATAAATATGGGAAAATGGTATAGTATTTAATTAATACAGCCTATCCTAAAATAGATGTGAGGTGTGTACATGAACTCGATTACACCGGATTATGTGAAAACGGATCTCGGATCGATTCAAATCGCTCCTGAAGTGATTGAAGTAATTGCGGGTCTTGCTACAATTGAGACTCCTGGGGTCGCGGGAATGAGCGGTGGTTTCGCTAATGGTATTTCCGAAATACTCGGTCGTAAGAACCTCTCTAAAGGTGTCAAGGTTGAAGTAGGTCAGAAAGAAACGGCGATTGATGTTTCGATTATTATTGAATTTGGCTATCGAATTCCAGAAGTATCAGAGAATATTCAATTCAATGTGAAGACTGCAATTGAATCTATGACTGGACTTCATGTTGTTGAAGTCAATGTAAACATTCATGATGTTCAGTTTAAAGACAACGAGAAATCAGAAATTGAAGCGCCAGCAACTGTTCGCGTTAAATAAATGAAGCAGTAGGCGTTAATCCATTGAAACCCCCTGCGTTTGTCAGGGGGTTTGGCGCAAATACAGGAAGGGGATAAACGTTCGTGGGCAAAATTATCGATAAATTGCTGTTGTTCATACACAGTCTTGTTATTCTTACCGTATCGATCATTGGAATATGTATTGCTTTATCTTTTATTCCGAAGGAAACTACAGTCCGATTTTTGATGAATGTCTACACGGATGCGCCGACGAGTTACTGGGTACTAGCGGTTTGTGCGGTTGTATTGTTAATCTCCCTTCGCTTACTGTATATTTCTCTACGCAGAGGACAAGTCGATGCACCATCGATTTCAGAGCGAACAGAATATGGTGAATTCCGAATTTCTGTGGAAACGATCGAGAATTTATCTCTCAAAGCAGCCAGCAAAGTTCGTGGTGTAAAGGATCTACGTGTTCGTGTACATGTAACTGCACCTGGACTTGAAATCACGGTTCGCACTTTTGTAGATGGTGAACGAACGATTCCTGAAATCACACAAGAATTGCAGCAAGCAATTAAAGGGCATATTGAAGAAATTACCGGTTATCCAGTTGTGTCCGTATCCGTATATGTGGCTAACACCGTGCAGTCCAATACAGCCACGCGTAGGGTGGAATAGGAGGACTGCAAATGAATGACCTATGGGAGCAACATAAGGGAAAAACGATAGGCCTTATTGGAGGCTTTATCGTAGGCATTATTTATTTAATATGTGGATTTTGGGATGCGCTCATATTTGCTTTTATTGTGCTGTTAGGTTATTATTTTGGCAAAAAAGCAGATCAAAAGGAAGAGATCATACCGATTTCTCAGATTATGGATTACCTATCGCAAAAATGGAGAATGTTCCGCTAAAATCCTCGGTATTTCCTTGGATTTTTTTGCTGATTAGATATGTATTATCGAAACTAATTATCATTGTGCAAGATAAGATATGCAAGGCAATGGTTTATAAACATGAGGAGGCCTAACCATCAATATGAGGCGCAGAGTAGCAAGGGAAATTGCGTTGCAAAGTTTATATCAAATCGGCATGACTGAGGTAACGCCAAAGGAAGCCATTGAAGTAGCTTTGGAAGAAGCGGGAAATGACAATGAGGGCGGTATTGCCCTGCAAGATCAAAACGTAAGTCCGCAGTATGTGTTTGAATTGGTAGAAGGTTCTCTTCGTAATCGTTCTGACATCGATTTTATGCTTGCTGGATATTTAAAAGGCTGGCAAATGGACAGGCTTTCACGAATTGATCGTGAAGTACTGCGCTTAGCTGCATTTGAAATGTTGTATACGCAAGATGTTCCGCCGAAGGTTGTCGTGAATGAAGCAATCGAACTTGCGAAGCATTTTGGTACGGAAGAATCCGGGAAGTTTGTTAACGGCGTACTGGGTCATATGATCAAGGATATTGATACACTTCGAGCTAAATTAGAGGTCTAAGGCACATTTTATCGGGATAAGAGGGGGGGACCACAGATGGCAGGTCAGGTCATTAACGGTAAAGAGATCGTGGCAACCATTCGAGAGGAAATTAAGGCAGAGGTTTTGGAATTGACAGCAGTAGGCTGTGAGCCGGGACTTGTCGTTATCATTGTAGGTGATGACCCCGCTTCGCATGTCTATGTGAATGGTAAAGAAAAAGCTTGTGCACAAGTTGGCATTTATTCTGAAGTCCACCGTTTACCAGCTGAAACGACACAGGATGAATTAGTAAGCTTAATTCACGTCTTTAATCGTGATGCTCGAATCCATGGCATTCTCGTTCAATCCCCTCTACCTGCACATATCAATGAGGATGAAGTTGTTGACCATATCGCTCCTGATAAAGATGTGGATTGCTTCCATCCAATAAATGTAGGTAATCTTATGATCGGTAAGAAAACAGGTATGAAACCTTGTACGCCAGCAGGTGTGATTCAAGTGCTTAAGCGAATCGGTACTGAAATTTCGGGCAAGCATGCTGTCGTAGTAGGGCGGTCTAATATTGTGGGTAAACCCATGGCGATGTTGTTGTTGCAAGAGAACGCTACCGTCTCGATCGTTCATTCGCGCACCCCAGACATGGCGGAGATTACGCGTCAAGCTGATATATTGGTTGTTGCTGTAGGGAAGGCAAACTTGATTGGTCCTGAACATGTGAAGCCAGGTGCAATTGTCATTGACGTAGGTATGAACCGTACAGATGGTAAGCTGCGCGGCGATGTAGACTTTGAAGCTGTTAAAGAAATTAGTGGTGCAATTACCCCAGTTCCAGGTTGCGTAGGACCGATGACGATTACGATGCTGCTCCAAAATACGGTGAATGCAGCTCGCTTAAGCCAAAACACCCAATAAGGTGGGTTCTATATGAGTGAACGTAAGGTTCTTTCGATCAAAGATTTAAATCGATATATCAAAATGAAGTTGGAAGGCGATGACCGCTTGCAGGATGTTTGGCTGCAGGGGGAAATTTCTAACTTTACAAGGCATTCATCGGGTCATATGTATTTTACTTTAAAAGATGCGGACTCCCGTTTGAAAAGCATTATGTTTGCTTCCTTTAATCAGAAACTAAGCTTCTTACCGCGGGAAGGCATGCGCGTGTTGGTACGAGGTTCCATCTCGGTCTATGAACGAGATGGGCAGTACCAATTCTATGCGCGTGAAATGCAACCTGATGGAGTCGGTGGGCTCTATTTAGCCTATGAGCAGCTTAAGCGTAAGCTTGAAGCTGAGGGATTATTCGCTCTTGAACGAAAGAAGCCGATTCCGAAGTTCCCTCGTGCGGTTGGTGTCATAACATCCCCAACAGGGGCTGCTGTACGAGATGTGCTTATCACACTGCAGCGTCGATATCCGATGGTTCCAGTTGTGCTCTATCCCGTTCTGGTACAAGGAACACAAGCAGCACCGTCAATCGTACGGGCAATTGCGAAGATGAATGAGCTTCGTGAAGTTGATGTTATGATTGTCGGTCGTGGTGGCGGCTCATTGGAAGAGTTGTGGGCATTTAACGAAGAAGTTGTAGCACGTGGTATTGCAGCTTCACAGATCCCGATCATATCCGCAGTCGGTCATGAGACAGATTTTACGATTGCGGACTTTGTTGCGGATTTGCGTGCTGCGACGCCAACGGCAGCAGCAGAGCTTGCAGTGCCTCATCAGCTTGAGCTTAGACGTCAGTTAGCAGGAGAGCAGCAGCGCTTGCATCAAGCGCTTGAGCGAATGCTCCAGCGCCGCAGAGAGGCACTGGAGAGATTGCGGCGCTCACCTTACTTGGTGAGCCCGCAGCGCCAGCTGCTGCTGCCTGCGACGCAGCATCTGGACCGCATGACAGCTGAGCTTGCCATGCGGATGCGCCAGCGGCTTGCACGCGCCGCTGAAGCTCACATGCGGCTGGACCGCCGCATGGAAAGTCGCTCCCCGCGCGCAGCTATGCTGGCCGCGCGGCAGCAGTCCGAAGCGGCTAAACGCGCGCTTCGGCAGGCCATGAGCCGCTTGGTACATTCCAAGCGGCAAGAGTTTGGGTCGAGGCTGCGCAGCCTCGACGCGCTCTCCCCGCTGAAGGTGATGCAGCGGGGGTATTCGCTGGTGTACGATGAACACCAGCAAGCCCTTGTGAATTCGATCGAGCAGGTGCAGATCGGAGATGTCGTTAACGTTAGACTGACGGACGGGCAGTTGCAATGCCACGTTTGGTCCATGGAGGAGAAGAAGAATGAGTAACGAAGCATCTAAGCAAGATGTAAGCTTTGAGATAGCAATGGAGAAGCTGGAGAGCATCGTATCCAGACTAGAGTCTGGTGATGTACCTTTAGAGCAAGCCATTGAACTGTATCAAGAAGGTATGCTCCTCTCTCGTATGTGCGGCCAAAAGCTGGAGCAGGTAGAACGGAAAATTGAGATGCTGGTTGAAGAAGAAGCGGGACTGACTCGAAAACCTTTTCAACCTAGTGTAGAAGAGTAAGGGGTGTCTAGGTGAATACGGATATGATCACAATCGAACAATACATCGCAGATCATGTGAAAATCGTAGAGGATGCTCTTCAAACAAGTATGCCTGCTGAGTGGAAAATGCCTGATGTGCTGCGTGAGTCGATTAGCTATTCTTTAATGGCCGGTGGCAAACGTCTTCGCCCCATTCTAGTGCTTGCTGCTGCAGAGGCGCTAGGAGGGGCAATGCGTGCGGCATTGCCGACTGCTTGTGGCATTGAAATGATCCATACATACTCCTTAATCCACGATGATTTACCAGCTATGGATAATGATGACTATCGTAGGGGAAGATTAACCAATCATAAGGTGTTTGGCGAAGGCATGGCGATTTTGGCAGGTGATGCGCTTATTACACAGGCCTTTTACGCTGTTGTGCAATCTGCACGTGCTTCTGGCGTGGATCCATTGCAAATTCTTCATATCGTGGAAGAACTGTCGCAATATGCCGGAGCACCTGGGATGGTAGGCGGACAAGCGGCAGACTTACTTGGGGAGCAGGGTTTAACGAAGCTGGAAGAGCTGGAGTACATTCATTTACGTAAAACAAGTGATCTAATTGTCTTCTCCCTTCGTGCAGGTGCACGAATTGCTGGGGCATCTGAAGATCAATTGGAAGCACTGACCGAATTTGGGACATGTATTGGACTTGCTTTCCAAATTCAGGACGATATTCTTGATTTGACAGGTGATGCAACAAAGCTCGGTAAATCCACACGTAGTGATGAGAAATTAGCTAAAGTGACATACCCCTACTTTATTGGTCTTGAAGCTTCGATGCAGAAGGTCAATGAGCTGACTGAGCAAGGAAAGTCAGCACTAATAAAGTCAACGATTCCACATACAAATCGCTTGCTGCAGCTTGCTGATTATTTGATGAAACGTGATCATTAATCTACCCTTGTCATATTAACCCGAACAAATGTATGGTATAATGAGCATTATTGCCGGGGCAATATTAGAAAATATATCATCCAATCATGGAAAGCGAGGAAAAACCGTGCTACTCGAACGGATCAATAAGCCTGAGGATTTGCGAACACTCTCGATTGAAGAGATGGAACAACTGGCTAACGAAATTAGGCAATTTCTCATAGAGAAGCTTTCCATTACAGGTGGACACCTCGCTCCAAACCTAGGTGTAGTAGAACTTACAATGGCATTACATACTGTGTTTGATTCTCCTAAAGATAAGTTTATCTTTGATGTTGGGCATCAATCCTATGTGCACAAAATTTTGACTGGTCGTAAAGATCAATTCGACACCCTTCGTAAATATAAAGGGATGTGCGGCTTTATTAAGCGTGCAGAGAGCGAGCATGACGTCTGGGAAGCAGGTCACTCTTCTACTTCACTTTCAGCAGCAATGGGCATGGTAATGGCTCGTGATTTGAAAGGTGAAGATAATCGTGTCGTTGCCATCATTGGAGATGGTGCAATGACAGGTGGTATGGCGCTAGAAGCCATGAACCATATTGGTCATGAAAAGAAAAAAATGATTGTCATTTTAAACGATAATGAGATGTCGATTGCTCCGAACGTGGGAGCGATTCATAATTATTTAAATAAAATTCGTTCCGATCGCCATTATCAAAAGGCGAAAGATGAAGTGGAAAACTTACTTAAGAAAATTCCCGCTATCGGCGGTTCAATTGCTAAAGGTATGGAAAAGCTCAAAGACAGCTTAAAGTACTTGGTCGTCTCTGGTGTTTGGTTCGAAGAGCTTGGATTTAATTACATTGGTCCAATCGACGGACACAACTTACCTCTGTTAATGGAAACACTTCGAGGTGCAGATAAAGTGAACGGCCCTGTTCTTGTTCATGTGGTGACGAAGAAGGGACGCGGTTATTCTCCTGCTGAGGCGGATTCATTGACTTGGCATGGTATTTCACCTTACAAAATTGAATCTGGTGAAGTGTTAAAATCAGCAGGACCACCATTTTACACAGAAGTTTTTGGTAACACTTTAATTGAATTGGCTAAGCAAGACGATCGACTTCTTGCGGTTACCCCAGCGATGCCAGCAGGATCAGGTTTACTGAAGTTTGCAAAGCAATTCCCAACACGAATGATTGATGTCGGTATAGCTGAGCAACATGCTGCTACATTGTGTGCAGGACTAGCAAGCGAAGGAATGAAACCGATATTCGCTGTTTATTCCACGTTCTTGCAGCGTGCTTACGATCAAGTGGTGCATGATATTTGCAGACCGAATTTGAATGTCATATTTGCGATTGATCGTGCTGGTTTTGTAGGACCAGACGGTGAAACGCATCAGGGTGTTTATGATATTGGTTTCTTGCGTCAGTTACCGAATATGGTATTGATGATGCCAAAAGATGAGAATGAGCTTCGCCATATGCTCAAAACAGCAGCTGAATATAACGATGGACCAATTGCAGTACGTTATCCACGAATTGCTGGTGTGGGTGTAGATATAAATGATGATCTTCAAACGATCCCAATTGGATCTTGGGAAGTAACAACAACAGGTAAAGATGCAGTTGTACTTGCTGTAGGTCCGATGGTACAAATCGCAGAAGAAGCGGCAAAGGTTTTAGGTGAAGAAGGAACGCATCTGAGAGTTGTCAACGCTCGCTTCATTAAGCCACTTGATAAACTAATGCTAAATTCGATTGCTAAAGAACATATCCCGATTGTAACAATGGAAGAAGGCGCAATCGCAGGTGGGTTTGGTTCTGCAGTGAGTGAATATTATACGGAGCAGCAAGTGTTTGGCTTACACATTCATCATATGGGCGTTCCAGATTATTTCATTGAGCACGGATCAGTGAAAGAACAGCGGAAAGAAGTAGGTCTAACCGTGGAAGATTTAACATCTGCTGTCCGTAAAATGGTCACAAACCGCACAAACTTAAGCGAGTATAGGAGCGTACAACAAGCATGACGGTATTAAAAGAGCGATTAGATGTGCTCCTGATCGAACAGGGGTATTATGAAAGTAGAGAAAAAGCCAAGGCCGCCATTATGGCTGGCCTTATTTTCGTAGATGAGGAACCCGTAGATAAAGCGGGTACAAAAATCCTACGCACGGCAACAATACGTGTAAAGGGTGCTGTTCATCCTTATGTTTCGCGCGGTGGATTGAAATTAGAGAAAGCAATAAAGGAATTTAAAATCGACCTGAAAGAAGCAGTGATGCTCGATATTGGTGCTTCGACAGGTGGATTTACGGATTGTGCCCTGCAAAATGGCGCGGCTCATGTTTATGCTATCGATGTAGGTTATAACCAATTGGATTGGTCCCTGCGTAATGATCCGCGAGTACATGTGATGGAAAGAACGAACTTCCGTTATACACAGCCGGCAGATTTAGTCGGTCCGCAGGCGACATTCGCAAGTATCGATGTTTCATTTATTTCCTTGCGGATTATATTACCCCCACTTCGGGCATTGCTACCTATGGAAGGGCATGTAGCCGCGCTCATTAAACCGCAATTTGAAGCGGGAAGAGAGAAAGTAGGTAAATCCGGTATTGTTCGCGAGCCTGTTGTTCATCGAGAAGTACTTACTAACGTGCTCGGCTATGCGAAAGATAGTGATTTCCATTTAATTGGTTTAACATACTCACCGATTACAGGCGGAGAAGGCAATGTGGAATTTCTAGCCTATTGGACTTGTGACCCAGAGCATCCAGATATTTTCCAAGGTGATCTGGAAAAGTTGATTCATGATACCGTAGAAGCGTCGCGTAAATTACAAGGGTAGAGCTGATCTTTTTCTTCCTTAAAAAGAGGGTTTTACTGGAAATCCTCGAATAAGGAAGACGAGGTGATGAGCATGCAAAAAAGTGACATGGTAATCGTTCTTCTCCTTGTTACGATTTGTGTCGCATGGATAACACTGCGGATACGCAGTTGGCTCGAACCCCCGAAAGGAAAGCTTACGATCCCATTCAGCGATGAAATACCCCAAGATGAAGCGGTTGAGCTTTTGGAAGGGGCAGGTTTTGATGTCATCGCAGCAAAGACGAGAATTCCAATTGTGATTGAACTCGGAGAAATTGAAGAACCCTTGCAAAGCCGATTGTATATCGATTATTTTGTGAAGAAGCAAGATCGTTACTATCTGGTTAAGCTGGCACGAGAACGCAAACCTATGGAATGGACAGGCAGTTCACTACGTGACGCACTTTTACCTTATCAATTGCTCTATCCGGAAGCAGCTGGAATTTTATATGTAGATATGTATCAACAAAAAATAAAAAAAATATCGTTTCAAATCGAGGTGCAGCTTTGAAAGGTCAACGACATGTGAAAATTAGAGAGATCATTACAAATGGTGAAATTGAAACGCAGGATGAGTTGGTTGAATCACTGCGCGGTGCAGGTTTTCATGTAACGCAAGCTACAGTTTCGCGTGATATTAAAGAACTGCATTTAATAAAAGTGCCTATGGATGATGGTCGTTATAAATATTCGATGCCAGCCGATCAACGCTATAATCCGCTACAGCGGCTGAAACGCGCACTTAGTGATCATTTTATTCAAATTGATTATACCGGTAATTTAGTTGTGCTCAAGTGTTTACCGGGTACTGGTAATACGATCTGTGCATTGATTGATAGCATGGAATGGAATGAAGTCATGGGAACGATTGGTGGAGATGATACCATTCTTCTTGTGTGTCGAACAGATCAGCAAAGTGAGAATGTGGTGAATCAGATTTTAGCCTTACTTGCTTAAACGGAGAATTTTAACTGAGTATACTTACTTAAGTGGCAAAAGGGGAGGCATCGTGCTGAATGTTGACGGAGCTATCGATCCGCAATTTAGCGGTTATTGAACATGTACATGTAATCTGTAAGTCAGGTTTTCATGTGTTAACTGGGGAAACTGGGGCGGGTAAATCAATCATTATCGATGCCTTGAGTCTGATTGTCGGAGGCAGAGGTTCTGCAGAGTGGATTCGTTATGGCAGTACAAAAGCTGAGATTGAAGGCTTATTTGAAGTCGAACAGGATCATCCGGTCTGGGCGGTGCTTCAGAAATTAGGAATTGATGCTTCATTAGATGAGGGCTTGCTTATTCGCCGCGAAATTACATTGACAGGTAAAAGTACGGCACGAATTAACGGCCAATTAGTTAATTTGACGATGCTTAGAGAAGTAGGCGAATGTCTGGTTAATATTCACGGACAGCACGAACATCAGTCTTTGCTTAAAGTAGAAGAACATATTCATTCCTTGGATGCTTATGACGGAGATAAACTTGGACCTGCTAAGAGAGCATATCAGGCAGCTTATGATGTGTATATCGGGCTGAAGAAAGAAATGAAAGCGCTTCAAGATGATTCGATGCAAACCCTTCAACGTATAGACTTGTATCGTTTTCAAATGGATGAAATCGCAGCTGCTAAATTAAAAATTGGCGAAGATGTATCTTTGTTGGAAGAGCGACGAAAACTAACCTACGCTGAGAAGTTAATGAGCAACGTTTCAGATTCTTATGATCTAATTTACAGCTCAGGTAGTGGACTTGACGCCGTTAACAAGGCAATGAATCGCATTCAAGATATTGTTTCGTATGACACAACAGCGTTGCAACCTTTGTTAGAGCAACTGCAAAGTGCTTATTATCAATTAGAAGATGCTGCTTATCAGTTAAGGGATTACCGTGAAGGCATTGAGTTTAATCCCAGCAGGTTGGACGAGATTGAGCTAAGATTGGATGTAATCTCCTCCTTGCGCAAGAAATACGGCAGTGATGTAGCAGAGATTTTAACGCATTACCAGACGATTCAACAAGAATTAAGTACCCTTGAACATAAAGACGCTCGTAATGAAGAACTGCAAAAACAGTTGGATCAACAAGGCATAATCTTAGCCGAGGCAGCGCTTGAATTGTCAGCTAGACGTAAAGAGGCTGCAGGGTCACTGGCACGTGATATTGAATCGGAACTTCGTGATCTTCATATGGAAAGAACACAATTTTCGGTTCAAATTGATCTTGTGGATGATCAAGATGGAATTGAATGTGCAGGTCGCTTCGTAAAGTTTAATCGAGAAGGTATCGATCAGGTAGAGTTTATGATGGCTCCTAATCCGGGAGAACCCTTACGAGGACTTGCCAAGATCGCCTCTGGAGGCGAGTTATCTCGTATCATGCTTGCCATGAAGACGATCTTTGCACGAATTGATCGTATTCCTGTTCTCGTGTTTGATGAAGTCGATACAGGTGTCAGTGGACGCGCGGCACAAGCCATCGCAGAGAAAATGTCGCAGTTATCGGGATCATGTCAAGTGTTCTCCATTACACATTTACCTCAGGTTGCTTCAATGGCAGATGTTCATTTATTCATTCGTAAAGTGATTGATAATGAACGAACTTATACTCAAGTTGCAGATCTAGACCAATCTGGACGAATTGAAGAGCTAGCCAGAATGCTTGGTGGTGCTGCTGTAACAGAAACAACACTTCATCATTCTCAAGAAATGCTTGTGTTGGCAAATGAAAAGAAATCTAGAATTTAAAGATGCCGCAGGCATCTTTTTCAGTTATAAAACAGGTTGTCTGGGGTTAACTTATAGGTACGCAATTGACGCCCTTTCCTTACAAGAAAGAGGTTGTCTGCAAAGGAAGCCCTAGGAGCGTGATTTACGTTGAGAGCCAGCCTGAAAAAAAGACTGATCGGTCTACTGCTCGTTTGCTTCGTATGTATCGTCGCCAGTTCTACGCCATTCCAAAGTTTTGCTTCATTTCCGGATGAACTTCGGTTGTTTAGTGGACAAGGTAAAGAGCTTCAATTGACGATGCCCGTCACAGCAAAAGTCACTGTATCAAATCCTGACATCCTTAAAGTTAATGGAATTGCCCAGCACTCATTTCAAGTCGATTTGAAAGAACCGCTTTCTTTAACACCGACACAGCAAGGTCAGACGGAGATGAAGCTTAAGCTATTCGGTACGATTCCACTAAAGACCGTTAAAGTGAGTGTCGTGCCAGACATTAAAGTGATTCCAGGCGGACAGACAATTGGCGTCAAGATTAAATCAGTAGGTATCCTAGTTGTAGGTCATCATCTTGTTGCGTTGGATCAAGAACGAAAAGTTTCGCCAGGAGAAGAGTCGAAGATTCAGACGGGTGACATTATTACACACATTAATGGTGAGAAATCGAATGATGTATCGAAAGTATCAGATATTGTAAATCAAGCAGGTTCGAGTAAGAAAGCACTCGATCTTACGATTCGGCGTGGGGATCAAACATTTCATGTCGCATTGACACCTGCATACGACACCGTGGATAAATCTTATCGATTAGGGCTTTATATCCGCGATTCAGCGGCAGGTATTGGAACGTTAACGTTCTACTCTCCTCAGCATGGCGTATACGGCGCTTTGGGGCATGTAATTACAGATATGGATACACAAACTCCGATTGTAGTCGGAGAAGGTCAAATCGTGGATTCTAACGTTACATCCATAGCGAAGAGTCGTAACGGCGAACCCGGTGAGAAACATTCACAATTTACAAAAGATAGTCGAGTGTTAGGAACGATTGAGAAGAATACACCATTTGGGATATTCGGTAAAATGCAGGAAGCACCTGGTCATCAATTCCGCAATGATGCATTACCTGTTGCATTTGCTGAAGAAGTGAAAGAAGGCCCAGCACAAATTTATACGGTTCTAAATGGCCAGAAGGTTGAAAAGTTTGATATTCAAATTGTTCACGTAACTCGTCAAGATTATCCGGCAACTAAAGGACTTGTAATCAAGGTGACCGATCCAAAGCTGCTTGAGAAGACAGGTGGGATCGTACAAGGAATGAGTGGTTCTCCAATCATTCAAAATGGTAAAGTGATTGGTGCAGTTACACATGTTTTCGTAAATGATCCAACCTCAGGTTACGGGTGTTTCATCGAGTGGATGCTTCAGGATAGTGGGATTATGCAAAAAACAGCAATGAGCGAACTGAAGGCAAGCTAGCCTTCAGTTTGTTTTTTTGATTTATTTGTCGAAGAGTGATGAATTTAGGAGATAAATATTAAATTATAAAATATTTTTCAAAAAAAGAAAAGAAAAATTATTCGACAGAAGGAGTTTGATAAGGCTTGTCGAATAACTTTATAAAGAGGAAAAAAATTACATTTTTGCTGTAGAGAAAGAGGAGGACATGACGTTGAGAAAAATATCAGTAATGCTTGCCGATGATAATCGCGAATTTACGCATTTATTATCGGAGTTCATTTCACATCAAGAAGATATGGAGGTTGTCGGTGTTGCTTATAATGGGAATGAAGTTCTAAGATTTATCGAGAATCACCGTGAAGTACCCGACGTTCTCATATTAGATATCATCATGCCACATCTAGACGGACTTGGTGTTTTAGAAAAGCTGCGCGAAATGAACCTGTCTGTTCAACCTCAAATTATTATGCTCACAGCATTTGGACAAGAGACAATTACGCAAAAAGCGGTCCAGCTCGGCGCTTCCTATTACATACTGAAACCTTTTGATATGGACGTACTTACAAGTCGTATTCGCCAGCTCGTCACACATACCAGCGTGATTACTTCAACCATGCCGATGACAAAGGCGAATGTTGTACCACTTCCAAAAACGAAGAATTTGGATGCGAATATTACATCCATTATTCATGAAATTGGCGTACCTGCGCATATTAAGGGGTATCAATATTTGCGTGAAGCCATTACGATGGTATACAACAATATTGAGATTCTTGGTGCGATTACAAAAACACTATATCCTGCAATCGCAGAAAAATATAAAACAACTCCATCCCGCGTCGAACGTGCCATTCGGCATGCCATCGAAGTCGCTTGGACACGGGGCAACATCGACAGCATCAGCTTTATTTTTGGTTACACGATCAATATTTCAAAGTCGAAACCGACGAACTCGGAGTTCATCGCGATGGTTGCAGATAAGCTGCGGATTGAGCATAAAGTGAGCTGAGAGAGTTAGAATGATTGCGTAGTAAAGGATTTCGGGAGTTGGAAACGGAATCCAGCCAAAACATTTTTGGCGGTAAATATCCGAAAGTGCCGTGTTCATACCGATAAACTTCTGAATAGCAAACCAACTGATACCACTTATTTATTGGTTCTCCAAAACCAATGAAGGAGTGGTATTTTTTATGAACAAAACTTTGGTAAAAATAATGAATCCCCAACTGCTCATACGTATTTGGGGATTTTACTCTTAATGAACAACTTCAAAGGAGGTTTCTGCACTTGAATTGCCAGATGAAACGGTAATTTTCCAGTTTCCTAACGTAGTATTTCCTCCAACATGCCAAAACCAACTTACATTTCCGTTAGAATCAGCTTTCTTTGATTCTAATCCAGCGGCTTTACTTGCCCCGCTTTTATAATGGACTACGATTGAAGCTGTAGCATTTGGTGCGACTTTAGCTTTTAAAGTTGCGGTTGAATTACGTGCCGCAGGAGAAGTAACGCTGATGATTTTAGCTGTATCTTCTTGCTCAGTTTTCAAAACAGTCTTTGGTGTTTCTTTTACAGGAGAAGTGTTTGCTGTTGGGGTTAACGTTTCCTCTTTTGTGGGGGTTGTTGTAGACTTTGCTGTTGATTGCTTAGAAGTATCAGTAGTTTGACTATTTTCTGTTTTGTTATCAACATTTGGACTTGATTGAACTACTGTTGTAGATTGAGAAGTGGGTTGAATAAGTGCCTTTTCGCTTTGAATGGTAGTGGAATTATTGGGAGTTGCACATGCTGTAAGAGATAGGGTAAGTGCAACTGATATAGTCAGAAGGTTTATAAATTTCATGTTGGAGTTTGCTCCTCTTTGATCAATTGGTTAGTAATTATTATTTTCCTCTATATTCCAATGTCGATATTAGACTTCTACAAAAAAGAACATATTCCTCCGCTCTAATGCGAAGGTCGTGGTATAATTTTACTATTCAATCAGATCAGGAGTGATTAGATGCTTTACGTTTACTTGCTAGTGATGGTTGCTATTATCGTGATTTTAAGTTCTCCAAAAATAAAAGGTGTCATTGGCGAGAAATCAGTGTCGTACCAACTGAACAAGCTAGACAAGGAGAAGTATTTTATTCTTAACGATCTTGTCATTCCATCATCAAGCGGAAAGACAACCCAAATTGATCATGTTGTTGTCTCGCCATATGGAATTTTCGTTATTGAAACAAAAAACTATCGTGGCTGGATTTTAGGCAATGAAGATCAACAATATTGGACTCAAGTCATATACAAGAGAAAGGAAAAGTTTTATAACCCAATCAGACAAAATTATGGGCATATAAAAGCGCTGGAAGCGGTATTAAGTAAATTTGATGAACTACCATTCTTTTCAATCGTTTCGTTTAGTGTTAGAGCAGATTTGAAGGTAACTGTAACTTCATCTGAGGTCATATATACAGTGAAATTGCTAAAGACGATTAATAAATACAAGGAAAAGCTTCTTAATAAAGATGATGTGCAGCATATCGTGGAAGCTATTAATGAATCAAGTTTGAAGGACAAAACCGCTAAGAAAGAACATGTTACAGCTTTAAAGAATGAAATGGCAGAGAATGCGAACAAGATTGCCAAGGATGAATGTCCAAAGTGTGATGGGAAATTGGTTGAGCGCAGTGGTAAGTATGGAAGGTTTAAGGGTTGTGTGAATTTCCCGAAGTGTAGGTTTGTTGTGAAGTAATACTGAGTAGATGAAAGAAATTGGAGCATTTTTCAAAAGATAAGAAACAAGTATATGAATGTCTGGTAGATAAAAAGTCCAGATATCAGACACACATAAAATCTGGTAAAAAAGTGGTATTTTTTATTAGAAACTTTAAATACAGAAAATTATGAGATTGACTATAATGGCAAATATTAGGTAAGATTATGAAGTTTCTTGTACATATGTTGGTCCAAAATATTATTAGGAGGATTTGAATGAAATTAAAAACTGCTACATTCATTTTTTTATTAGGATCCATTGGTCTATTGATTAGTTATACTTATAGTATCGTACTAAATTATGAAGTACACAAGTTCAAAGTGTTATACGATGAGTTAGTGCTAGGTGATTACTCATACTACTCCTCTTATATAAATCTTGTATGGGTGTTGACTTTAATTAATTTTCTGATTTCATTTCTAAAAGCGCAGAGAAAGAGAGGATCTAATTAATGACTTCAGAACTTGATGCAATTCTGGATAGCGAGAAAGAATCAATAAACGATCCTGAATCACGTAGTTCTCGGGTCGTAGAACCAGTACATAGAAGTGTGAATGAAAGTGGGAGTACAAGCAGTACATCATTGAAATCAGCGTCCATTTTACTTTACCTTATGTCAATTATATTAATTATAGTAGGTTTTATTGTAATGTTTCATTATGGAGATTATAAATCAGATGATATATTTAGTAGTGGTAGCAAATTTGGACACATAGTTGGTGGGGATGCTTACAACTATATTATTATTGGTATTCGGGGTGTCGGTTTTATTGTAACAGGCTTTGTTGTTACAGTTATTGCATCAACACTACTTATCATTGATACTTTGAAGAGTGTTTCAGTAAAAATAAGAGATTAAGCTAGGTGAAAACCCAAAGCCCTTACTTGAAAACATACTGGTCGATTCAGTCACTAATAGGATAAAACAAGCAACCGAAGAATGAAAATTCCTAGGTTGCTTTTCTATTTTTCCGATATAAGTTAGTGAGAATATCTCGATTGCGCTTATTTACGAACTCCGCCTCTAACTGCATCCCAATTTTTTCTGCGATCCGTCTTGATACAGTGTGATTGTGAGGCATATTGGCACAAATGGAGTCTAGCTGTAGAACATCAAGTCGACCCACCGTCCCACTCACAAGCTTCTCGACAAACAAACCCCCTTCAACATTGAAGAGGGCTACTGGCTATATTTTATATTTTTTCCGAAACAAGAACAAACGTCTTGGGAATCTCTTTATCAAAAACCTCTGAGGAGCTGTTCGCTTCTTCCTCCAGAATACGTATAAACAATCCGCTACTGGCAACAGCCGTTACGATCTCACCAAGTGTCCATTTGCGCAGGCGCACTTTCTGGGCTTGATCACGATACTCTTCTGGTAAAAACTTATAGAACGAAATATCGGTTTCTTCAATCGATGTATCAAAGTAATTGCCGGTTACTTTATGCTTCCGAATGTTAGCCGTCGTTCCCTTCGAGCTAATCAGCTTCGTAGACACTGGGTGAAAATCCTGCAGGATCAACCGCCCGCCAACTTTTAATAACTTCGAAATAACTTGAAACAGTGGCAGTAAGTCAGTGAAATAATGCAGAATACCAAGTTCCAAGAAGACGTAGTCGTACGAATTCGTCAATTCATCCTCTGGCATATCAAGTACATCTGTCACGATATATCGGAGAGAGACTCCTGCTGCCACAGCCAACTCATTGGCATACTTCGCATTCCCTTCTGAAAAATCGGCAATGGTGACATGAGCGCCGAGATGTGCAAGGGCAACGCCTTTGATTCCGTGTGAACCCATTAAATTTATAATATTTGCGCCTTGAACATCGCCAAGGTACTTAGAAAGCGAGCCAAGTCGCGCAATTGGATTTTGTTTGATTTTACTAGCTGATTCTTGTGGGGTGCCAAAGCGGTTAATCCACGCTTGATATGTCCCTTGATTCCACGCATGTTGATTATGTTCGGTATGCTCGATTTGCAAAAGAAAACCTCTCTCTATATTAGGGTATTTCCCTAATAATGATTTAAATATTTTGACGTGTCAACTTTTATGACTTTTGAAAAAGGCATCCATATGATGCTCTATACTCGCATAATAAGATTCTGTATGTGGGAGAAAGTCTGTCATCGTAAGTGAAACTTCTTGTTTTTCGACTCCATCTGTAAAATCGTATCCGATTATGTGATGACAAGTTCCGTTTAGAAGAGATCGGAATTGATCAAATTCGATGCGCAGGATTGATTCGACTTCATCTTTTTGCAAAATAAATGGTTCATTGCGGCCAGAATAATCGACCAAATATACATGTCCAAACTCATTATCAATGAAATGTTCCGCTCGCAGAAGACAGGGTACAACACCGATTGGGATCAAGTCTTTTTGTTCGATATCGATACCTAACTCTTCACGTATTTCCCGAATGCCGTCAAGTGGATCTTCGCCAGCTTCTAAGTGTCCGGCTGCGGTGATGTCCAAATAGCCGGGGTAGTCCTTTTTGCGAGCACATCTTTTTTGAAAAAGAATATAGTTCCTATTCTCATCTTGCTGTAATAACCAACAATGAAAAGTTTGATGCCATAAGCCAAGACGGTGTACCTCATCACGGCTGCGGACTGCAAGAAATTCCATATTTTCTGTGAACGTATCGAGATATTCTTTTTTACTCATGATGGGAAAATAAGGCCTCCTGACTAAGTGGTGACTGTTCGTAAAGTTCTAAATTCTATTCGTAGGATAAGCCGAGTAATTCATAATTGTTTTTAATGTAATTGTAACCCGAATACAAGGTTAGTCCAACTGCAAGTAGCATCAAAGCACTGTCCAAATAATAATCGAGGATTATTGGAAATAGATCATGCCCGATCATGACGCCCGCAATCGCTGCTACCTGAAGGACGAGTTTAATTTTACCCCAATTGTCTGCTTGAAGAGCTACCCCCTTGGCAGATGCAAGCATTCGAATACCAGTAATCAGGATTTCACGTCCAATGATGATAAAAGCAGCCCAAGATGAGACTTGATGAACCTCAACGAGCATTATGAGGGCTACAGAAATTAAAATTTTGTCTGCCAATGGATCTAGTAGTTTTCCAAGATTCGTTACCTGGTTGTATTTACGTGCAATGTAACCGTCAAGTTTATCGGTTGCCGAAGCAAGTAAGAAGATCACGATAGCGATTGTTGGATAAGGAGTGAAGCAATACATGAACAGCGGAATGAGACTGATTCGGATTAATGTGATTTTATTAGCTAAGTTCATGGATACCTCCTGGTTATATGTGGGTTGGCGTATTGATAGTATTCCATACTTATAGCGCATACCCTTTTTTGACATTCGACTATTTCCATTTCGGTTTTGTCTGAGGTCGCATGCATTCATCATTATGACGGTATTGTTCGTTTTCATGCTGAATGACCCGAAGTAGCTTATGCATAAAAATTCGGGTTGATCGCTCATCTGCATCCTTATTGCTCAATTCTCTGAAAATATTTATCATGATGAATAAGATCTCCTGCGCTCTAAGTGGTAGGAAACAAAGCATAGCAGAATAAGAGAAGAAATTGCAATAAAATCGCAATATGAGAGTAAGGGGGAGCGGTATGAGTCTAGTTGTTGACGTACAAAATGTATCGTGGAGACGAGATCAAAAACTGTTATTGAAACAGATCAACTGGCAAGTGGAGGCCGGAGAGCATTGGGCTATACTTGGCTTGAATGGATCTGGAAAGACGACACTCCTCAATATGATCAATGGATATATGTGGCCAACAGAAGGGCAGGTTAGTGTGTTCGGTGATCGGTTTGGCACGGTTGATTTGCGTGAACTTCGGAAAAGTATCGGTTGGGTAAGTTCGTCACTACAGGAGCGACTCTACATGTCAGACAAGACGCAGCAGATCGTATTAAGTGGGAAGTTCGCTACAATTGGACTTTATGAGAATCCAACAGAAGACGATATGGAGCAGGCGCTGGCCCTCATGGAAAAATTACGAGTAGGCCATTTAGTTGATCGTCAGTATCAAACCTGCTCGCAGGGGGAGAAGCAGAAGCTATTAATTGCTAGAGCCTTGATGGCTTCACCGCGTCTACTGATCTTGGATGAGCCATGTAACGGATTAGATGTATTCTCTCGCGAACAACTGCTAGCAAGTATTCATGATCTAATCCAACAAAAGGATGCACCGAATTTAATTTATGTAACACACCATATTGAAGAGATAACATCCGATTTTACAAAGACGCTACTCATTCGAGAAGGGGAAGTATATCGTTCCGGTCTAACGACAGATGTCCTTACAAGTGGAAATTTAACGGACTTCTTCCGAGCACCTGTCGAGGTAGAGTGGCGATATGATCGGGCCTGGTTGAAAGTTATTTCTTGATTTGGATTGGTAATATATACAAAAAAGAACCGCCATCCTCACATTTCGTGAAAATGACGGTTCTTTTCGTATTCGAATTACATGCCCACCATAGCTAAGGCTTGAACACCAATTGTGTCTAGGTAGCTATCCATGCAATCGCAAAGGAAGTCCTTTTTGCAAATGTAGCAAGGCTCTTTGTATAGACGGTTGATGTCTGTAGCTCTTGGAGCACCTGTTACTTCATCGCGCTCGAAGAACACGCGGCAATGATTACGATCTTTAAGAACAACTGTGATTTCGAATAATCCGTTTTTCGGATTGTCACTTACTTTAGTAGCTTCAACAACTTGTGGTTGGTATGCCATAGATTTTGTTATCCTCCTCGGGCGGTGACCCGTCCTTTTACTCACTTCGGAAAGCGTACATGTGTATATTATATAGATGAAGACGTTTTGATTCAACTGGAAGTCCGCTATTGTTTATTTCAGAGAGACTAAGCTGGGATTTGAAATCCTAGTCATGGATACACTAAAGGCAATTAGGGTTGCTTGCGTTTGGCTTTGAATCGTGGTGCAACATAGTTGCGTTTACGATCACGGAAGAAAGTCCAGCCGCCAATAAAAGCGACTCCGGCAGCAAATAACAGTATTCCAACAAAGAACTTGCCCCAAAGCATATGACCTATATTGGGTTCAAAGATCGCGAAGAATGCATCCTTCATGGCTAGAAAGCCGTAAGCAGCAGCAATGCCCGGAACAACCAGCAGAATAATCGCCACAATACGTGTAAAAGTAAGTTTCATAAGTGCTCCTTGATACGTCAGATTTGACATAAATTTCAGTGTTATTTTGAGTATCTCTATCATACCGCCTATTCGCAGTACTGTCTATTTGGTTGAACTTTGGACTATATTTATAAGGGGAAAAAAGAGTACAATAGAACTAGAAGTACGAAAATATACATAATTAATACACATGGACTGGTTCCCATAGATCAGATCGAAATTACAAGGAGGTTGATCGAATGAGTAGTAACAAACCTTATGATGTCGTGGTTTTAGGCGGCGGGATTGGTGGTTATACAGCAGCGATTCGGGCGGCACAGCAAGGAAAGAAAGTGGCAATTGTGGAAAAGGACAAGCTTGGCGGGACATGCCTTCATGCAGGGTGTATTCCGAGCAAGGCTTTTTTACGTTCAGCGGAAGTTTTTGCAACGATAAAAGACAGTGAGCGATACGGCATTATGACTGAGGGCGTGAAGCTGCATTTTGATAAAGTACAGGCACGTAAGACCAGCATTGTGAACCAGCTTCACCAAGGGGTTCAATTGCTTATGCGCAAAAATAAGATTGACGTATATAGCGGTAATGGCCGCATTATGGGTGCCTCGATATTCTCACCACGTACTGGAGATGTGTCTGTTGAGCTGCCAGATGGTGAAATTGAGATTCTGGCTCCTCAGCAGCTTATTATTGCAACGGGATCTAGTCCACGTACCTTACCTGGTCTCGAACCAGATGGTGAATACGTCTTAACAAGTGATGAGGCCATGACATTGCATGAGTTGCCAGCATCGATGTTGATCGTTGGCGGTGGCGTGATTGGGGTCGAGTGGGCATCACTATTAAATGACTTTGGTGTTGAAGTAACAATTGTGGAATATGAGAATCGTCTTGTTGCAGCAGAAGATGAAGATATTTCACGTGAATTGCAGCGCTTATTAGTGAAGCGTGGCGTGAAAGTAGTTACAAGTGCTAAAGTACTTCCAGAATCGTTGCAAAAAGGAGATAAGACGGTTACTTTACAAGCCGAGCAAGGCGCTGAAAAAGTCACTTTGCAGGCTGAAAAAGTGCTAGTCTCCGTAGGACGCAAGCCAAATATCGAAGGATTTGGTTTAGAAAACACAGCTGTAAAAGTAGATCGTGGCGCGATTGTTGTGAATGAGTTCTTGCAAACTGCAGAACCGCACATTTATGCCGTAGGTGATGTGATTGGCGGTCTTCAACTTGCACATGTCGCAGGTCACGAAGGGATTGCTGCTGTGGATCATATTTGCGGGAAAGAGGCGCATTTAGTCGAGCCGCATAGAGTGGCGAAATGCACATACACACGTCCAGAGATAGCTTCAATTGGATGGACGGAGAAGCAAGCACGTGAGCAATCACGAAATATTAAAGTTGGTAAATTCCCGTTTGTAGGAGCGGGTAAGGCATATGTGTATGGTGAAACCGATGGTTTTGTAAAAGTAATCGCAGATAAAGATTCAAATGACATCTTAGGTGTTCATATGATTGGGCCTCATGCAACTGAGCTAATTGGCGAGGCTGCACTTGCAGAGTGGTTGAATGCAACACCTTGGGAAGTAGGAGCGATGATTCATCCGCATCCGACGCTTTCTGAGGCACTTGGTGAGGCCATGATGGCTGTTGACGGACAAGCAATCGGAATCTAGGTCATGAATTGTATTCATGAAGTTTCTGGATTATAATATACTTATAAAGCCAAGTCTTAGTACCAGGTGATAAAAAGTCATATCTATTTCTATTTGGGAGGGATTGCCCATGTCTATCGGTCAATTGACCAAACATCGTTCGCTTGGATTATCCGATGAACAAGCAGTGGAAATGTATAAATACATGTTGTTAGCTCGTAAGTTTGATGAACGCTCTTTACTTCTGCAACGTGCAGGTAAAATCGCGTTTCACGTTTCAGGTATCGGTCAAGAAGCAGCACAAGTAGGTGCTGCATTTGCGATGAATCGCGATAAAGATTACTTCTTACCGTATTACCGTGATTATGCTTTCGTATTGTCCGTAGGGATGACAATGAAAGAACTCATGTTGTCTGTATTTGCTAAAGCAGAAGACCCGAACTCAGGGGGGCGTCAAATGCCAGGGCATTTTGGTCACCGTAAACTTAGAATTGTCACGGGATCATCGCCAGTTACAACACAAGTGCCTCATGCAGTAGGATTTGCATTGGCATCCAAAATGAAGAATGAAGGTGCGGTATCTTTCGTTACTTTTGGCGAAGGCTCAAGTAACCAAGGTGATTTCCATGAGGGTTGTAATTTCGCAGGTGTACACAAGTTACCAGTCATTTTCATGTGTGAAAATAACCAGTATGCCATCTCCATTCCTTATCATAAGCAAGTAGGCGGGAAAATTGCGGACCGCGCTTTAGGTTATGGTTTCCCAGGTGTTAGTGTGGATGGGAATGACCCGCTTGAAGTATACCGTGTCGTGAAAGAAGCACATGAACGTGCACTTCGCGGTGAAGGACCTACACTGGTTGAAGCGGTTATGTATCGTATATCTCCTCATTCCACGGCCGATAATGACTTGTTATATCGAACAAAAGAAGAGGTAGAAGAGAATCGTGGAAAAGATGGTGTACCTAAATTTAAAGCGTACTTAATGGAATGCGGTTTATGGAGTGAAGAGCAGGAGGCAAGCTTCTCTGAAGAATGCAAGCAAATTCTAAATGACGCAACGAATTATGCAGATAAAGCACCATATCCACTTCCAGAAGACACAATGAAATATGTTTACGGCGATCGGGAGGAGGTATAGTCATGGCAGTGATTACTTATTTGGAAGCGATCCGCTCCGCAATGAAAGAGGAAATGCAACGCGATGACAATGTGTTCGTACTGGGCGAGGACGTTGGTAAAGGTGGCGTAAATAATGCAACCAAAGACTTGCGTGATGAGTTCGGAGAAGATCGTATCTTGGATACACCTCTGGCAGAATCGGCAATTGTTGGGGTAGCGATTGGTGCAGCGATGCATGGCATGCGTCCAGTTGCGGAAATTCAGTTTGCTGACTTTATTTTTCCTGCAACGAACCAAATCTTAAGTGAAGCGGCTAGAATCCGTTACCGTTCGAACAATGATTGGGATTGTCCTATCGTTATTCGTGCACCTTATGGTGCAACAGGAGGCGGAGGACTTTATCACTCCCAGTGCCCGGAGTCTGTTTTCTTCGGTACGCCTGGTCTTAAGATTGTGGCACCATCGAATCCGTATGATGCAAAAGGTTTAATGAAAGCGGCGATTCGAGATGCAGATCCGGTTCTTTATTTTGAACATAAAAAAGCGTACCTTGCTCTATCTGGCGATGTTCCTGATGAGGATTATATTGTTCCGATTGGCAAGGCAGATGTGAAGCGTGAAGGTACAGACGTGACGGTTATTGGTTATGGTCTGCCTATTCATTACGCGCTTCAAGCTGCTGAAGAGCTTGCTAAAGAGGGGATTTCTGTGCATATTCTTGATCTGCGGACCATTCAACCGCTTGATCGTGAAGCCATTCTTGAAGCAGCAGCTAAGACGGGTAAAGTACTGATTACACATGAGGACAACAAGACTGGCGGGGTCGGCGCAGAAGTTGCGGCAATCATTAGTGAAGAGCTTATGTTTGATCTGGATGCACCTATCATGCGTGTTTGTGGACCTGATGTTCCAGCTGTGGGTATGAATCCTCCTATGGAGAAATTCTTCATGTTAAACGTAGATAAATTAAAAGATGCAATGCGTAAGTTGGCATTATTCTAAAAAAGTGATGATTAATCGATATGCCTCCGCCTCGCCGCGAGGGACAGGGACGACTGGCATACGTTTGGAGGTTCGAAAATGAGTAAAAAGCTGATCGAAGTTACAGTTCCGCATTTGGCAGAAACATTAGTGTCTGCACAAATTGGAAAGTGGCTTAAGCAACCGGGAGATCATGTTGAGCAGTACGATGTCATTTGTGAATTGTTCACGGATAAAGTCAATACCGAGATGCCTTCTCCTGTGACAGGTAAGCTCGTTCAGATTCTCGTTCCAGATGGGGATACAGCAGCTGTTGGACAAGCGATTTGTATCGTAGAGACGGAAGAAATCGTCGAGGGAACAGTGGAGTCAACAAGCTCCCATTCCGTGACTACTTGTAATGCCGTTTCTGGATCACCTGTTGGAGGGGCTGCGCCTTTAGAACTAGCGGGGGACCAAAGTATGCGACACCGTTACTCGCCTGCGGTACAAAAGCTTGCAGCTGAGCACCATGTCGATTTGAACTTGGTAGTTGGAACAGGTATTGGCGGCAGAATTACACGTAAAGACGTGGAACAATTCGTTGCAAATGGTGGAGCGGGAAGAAGTGTTGCACCAACGCCAACTGCACCGGCAGTGAGTCCGCCAGTGATTCAGCCACTACAACAAAACGTGGTACAAACAGATGTACGTTCAACAGGTATTCACCTGTCTCAATATCCACCACTTCCGAATATTGAAGTCGAAGGACATGCAATTGAAGGGCGCGGCGAGTATGTCATTGATGTAACGCCGATTCGAAATACGATTGCCTCTCGTATGAGACAGTCCGTTTCGGAAATTCCGCATGCTTGGACCATGATCGAAGTCGATGTGACTAACCTCGTTGTATTACGTAATAAAGTGAAAGACGAGTTCATGCGTAAAGAAGGCGTGAATTTAACTTACCTCGCATTCTTACTTAAAGCGGTTGTGGGTGCAATTAAGGACTATCCAATCATGAACTCCATGTGGGGTGCGGATAAAATTATCGTGAAGCGCGACATTAATTTATCACTTGCGGTTGGTACGGAGGATTCGGTGTCCACGCCGGTTATTAAAAAAGCGGATCAGAAAAATATCGCGGGTCTTGCGCGTGAGATTGATGAATTAACGAAAAAGGCGCGTGCCGGGAAACTTTCGCTTAGCGACATGCAAGGTGGAACATTCACGATTAATAACACAGGCTCCTTCGGATCGATTCTATCGCAACCTATTATCAACTACCCGCAAGCAGCGATTATTACGTTCGAATCGATTGTGAAGAAGCCAGTCGTCATTCAAGATATGATTGCTGTACGTTCAATGGTGAATCTCTGCTTGTCCTTGGATCATCGCATTCTGGATGGTGTAATCTGCGGTCGTTTCTTACAGAGAGTCAAAGAGAACCTGGAGAGTTTCAATACAGAAACTTCCCTGTACTAGAATACCAGTTGCATTGATAAAATGATGGTGGACAACAGCATGCTGATAAGCATGATGTAGACGACAATTTTAAACCACATTTTTTGACGCTTTTGTTTCATGTATAACAACTCCTTAATGATTAATAGAAAATTTAGGCTAAGATCATGTATACTATTGTAAGACATCTCGAGCATTGGAGGAAAGTTTTTATGATCAATCAGGATCGTTTAGTACAAGAATTCGTAGAATTGGTACAAATTGACAGTGAATCCAAGAACGAAAGCAATATCAGTAAAGTGTTAAAAGAGAAATTCACTGCACTTGGGTTAACTGTAGTTGAAGATGACACAGCAGCTCAGACAGGTCATGGTTCAGGTAACCTAGTATGCACATTACCGGCAACTGATGATGCAGCAGGCACTCCATCGATCTTCTTTACGTCCCATATGGACACAGTAGCACCAGGTCAAGGCATTAAGCCTCAAATCGGTGAAGATGGTGTTATCCGTTCGGATGGTACAACAATTTTAGGTGCAGATGACAAAGCAGGCTTAGCAGCGATGTTCGAAGCGCTACGTGTATTGAAAGAAAATAACATCCCTCATGGACAAATTCAGTTCGTGATTACAGTGGGTGAAGAATTGGGTCTAATCGGTGCGCGTGCAATGGATGCGAAATCTATCGACGCCGAATATGGTTTTGCACTGGATTCTAACGGTGATATCGGTGCGATTGCAGTTGCTGCACCTTCCCGTGCTGAAGTGAACATCAACTTCTACGGAAAAACAGCTCATGCTGGTGTGAGTCCTGAAAAAGGGATTTCCGCGATTCAAGTGGCGTCAAAGGCTGTTGCACGCATGCCACTAGGTCGAATTGATAATGAAACAACGGCTAACATTGGATCATTCTCTGGCGCAGGTCCTTTGAACGTTGTATGTGACTTTGTTTCGATCAAAGCAGAAGCAAGATCCATTGTTCAACATAAATTGACTGCTCAGGTTGAAGCTATGCGTGTTGCAAGTGAAGCTGCAGCTGAGGAAAATGGTGCACGTTGTGAATTTAATTCATCTGTTGCATACCCTGCATTCATGCATGATGATTCCGCGCCTGTTGTACAATTAACAATGCGCGCACTTCGTAATGTTGGCTGTGAGCCGAGCACATTCCACTCAGGTGGAGGTAGCGATGCGAATATCTTTAACGGTATGGGTATCCCTACAATTAACCTTTCGGTTGGTTACCAAGAAATTCATACTACGAATGAAAGTATTGCCATTTCTGACCTTGTCAAAGTGACGGAAGTTGTTGTAGAGATTGTTAAAGAAGCTACACTTCTTAAGAAGTAAATGCTTGTTCTAATAAAAACGCACCTGTCGGTAAGAGAACTTTAAACAAGTTCAAATTTACCGCAGGTGCGTTTTATCTTTATAAAGAAGAATCACTTCGTGGTGATCTGCTACCATTTCCAGTGGCTTTAGCACGTTTAGTTAGGTACTCTGCAACGGTTTGGGTAGGGGGGCTTTCAATCAGTAAACTGCGTAAGCGATGGCGTACTTCCCAACTTTTACCAACAATCCGAAGGCTTGTCTCATTCATATACGTTTTCATAAAAGGTTCCCCTCATCTCTAGAACTAACTTTGTTATAATAAAGATGTATGCAGCTTCTCGGAAAGTTATCCTTATTTTTGAAAAGAGGTTATTAATATGACAAAACCGTCAAACAAATTTGAAGAGGTTACGATCCATACAGAAAAGATTTTTACAGGGAAAATTATTTCCTTACAAGTAGATGATGTTCGTCTGCCTAATGGCGAAATAGCAAAGCGTGAGATTGTAAAGCATCCCGGCGCGGTTGCGGTACTTGCGATTCATGATAATAAGATGATTGTTGTGGAGCAGTACCGTAAGCCGCTTGAGAAGAATCAGGTTGAAATTCCAGCGGGTAAGCTTGATCCAGGTGAAGAGCCACACGCAGCGGCTATTCGTGAATTGCAGGAGGAGACAGGTTATGTGGCGGATTCGGTCAAGTATCTAAGTTCCTTTTACACATCACCTGGTTTCGCGGATGAGATCTTGCATTTGTATGTGGCTGATCAGTTATCGGAAGGCACGGTGAATTTAGATGAGGATGAGTTCGTTGATTGTGAGGCCATAACGCTAGAGCAGGCAAAGCAATATATCCGTGAAGGACGAATTTCGGATGCGAAGACGATTACAGCTGTATACGCTTGGCAGGTTTATCAACTAACAGGATCGTTCCAATAAGATGAGATCTATTTTTGCAGACTTACACATTCATATTGGACGTACAGAGCAAGAACAAGCTGTTAAAATTAGTGGCTCCAGTAGCTTAACATTTCATAATATCGCCCATGAAGCATCTGCACGTAAAGGGATTGAGATGATTGGGATTATCGATTGCCATTCCCCTTCTGTGCAGCAAGAAATAATCGGTTACTTGGAAAGTGGGGATATGCAGGAGATACCAGGCGGAGGCATTCGTTATCAGGATACGACGATCATCCTAGGTAGTGAAATTGAAGTGCGTGATCCGGGATTGAAGGCAGCACATCTGCTTACCTATTTCCCCGATTTAGCGACGATGCAACATTTTACAGCGTGGATGCGTCAGCACCTGAAAAATATTGAACTCAGCTCACAGCGCATTTACGTCACTGCTGCCCGTCTACAGGAGGAAGTGTTAAGTAGAGGAGGAATCATGATTCCTGCACACATTTTCACGCCTCATAAAGGGCTGTATGGAGCTTGTACGAATCATATGTCACAATTACTTGATCCGAATGGCATTGCAGCAGTAGAACTTGGTCTCAGTGCAGATTCTACGATGGCGGGTTACATAAGTGAACTGGATTCTTATACTTTCCTAACGAATTCAGATGCCCATTCATTAGCCAAAATTGGTCGGGAATACAATGAGATTGCAATGAAGGAGCCTTCATTCTCCGAGCTGCGTCTAGCGCTTCAGCGCCATGATGGTCGTGGTGTAGTTGGTAATTACGGGCTTAATCCACGGCTTGGTAAATATCATCGGACATACTGTGGCAATTGCCAGTCGATCTTGGATGATCCTGATTGGTCGGTGGAAAAATGCACGGACTGTGGCAGCCGTAAAATCATTCGGGGTGTGATGGATCGGATCATGGAGATTAGAGATCGACCAGAATCTTATGCACCGCTATATCGCCCCGAGTATCATTATCAAGTACCGCTAGAGTTTCTACCGGGTTTAGGACCTAAGAAGCTGGAGCTACTGCTTGATCATTTTGGCACAGAGATGAACGTCCTTCATCGGGTTTCAGGGGATGAGCTGACTAGGGTCGTGGGTGAAGAGCTTGCGGAATATATCGTACAGGCCAGAGCGGGTAAACTTGAAGTGAATGCAGGCGGTGGCGGCACGTACGGGAAGATTCAAAAGTCGATGAAAGACACATAAAATGGACACATACATTCCAGTTCTCTCTCATAAGCTTGTCTAAGAAGATCAGCGTGATGGGGGTGAATCGGAATGAAGGGTACGACTTGGAAGTCCTATATGAAGGAACATATGTCACTCTATATTTTCGTTTGTGTTCTTTTTGTCATGGGGATTGTATTTGGTACGGTAACGGTTAACGCACTGTCATTGGAACAAAAGCAAGAGATGATGCAGTACCTATCTTCGTTTTTTAACTCCATAAATGATGGCAGCCTTAACTTAGAGAGTAATAATGTGTTTATTTCTGTACTTATGATGCATTTGAAGTGGATCCTTCTTATTTGGTTATTTGGTTTATCGATTATTGGTGTTCCGTTGCTCTTGATTCTCGATTTTCTAAAAGGAGTCATGATCGGGTTTACGGTTGGTTACCTGGCTGGCCAAATGTCATGGAAAGGCATCTTATTTGCTCTTGTATCTGTGGCTCCGCAAAATATCGTTGTTGTACCTATGCTGATTGTATGCTCTGTGTCTGCCATATCTTTTGCCATGTACCTAGTGAAGAATCGATTTTTGAATAGTAGAGGCAATATGATGCAACCGCTTGTGAAGTTTAGTTCAGTTGCCGTTATAAGCTGTCTCATTGTTACATTTGTTTCTTTATATGAAGGCTTTGTCTCACCCTATCTCATGCGATGGGTAACGCCGATGCTAAATTCATTGTAAAAAATGGTGCCTTCGACTTAATCTGTAGCAAATGTTTGACTTTCGCAGGATGCACCTTCTATAATGAAATTAGCGATGTTATAGCATTAGCCGCTACTAAGGAGGCGGAGTATGGAAGCAAGAATTGAGCAGATTAAGCAGCAGCTGCAATCTCAAGGTTATAAGCTGACTCCGCAGCGCGAGGCAACGGTTCGTGTGCTGCTTGAGAACGAAGCGGATCATCTCAGTGCTGAAGATGTGTTCATGCTTGTACGAGATAAAGCGCCAGAAATTGGACTTGCGACTGTTTATCGGACATTAGAATTATTAAGTGAATTACATGTTTTAGAAAAAATGAACTTTGGCGATGGCGTAGCCCGTTATGACTTACGTGGCGATAGCAGTCACCATCATCACCATCATTTGATTTGTGTACAGTGCGGGTCTGTTGATGAAATAAAAGATGATTGGCTGACTCCGCTTGAAGAGCGTTTACTGATTGAATTCCAATTTCAAGTGCTTGATCACCGATTGGATTTCCAAGGTATTTGCAGTCGTTGTTCAAACAAGGCTAAACAAGAAGATCCTTCAAACCATGATTCCGAAAAGCCTTCCACGGTGACTTAATCCAAGGAAGGTTTTTTATTATTTATTTTTAAAAATACATTGAGAATTACTGTAAATTCAGAGTATAGTAAATAAGTCTGATAAATTCTAGGAGGCTTAGATATGATCATAGGAGTACCCAAAGAAATTAAGAACAACGAGAATCGAGTGGCATTAACACCTGGTGGAGCAGGTATGATGCGTGCAGCAGGACATCGAGTTTTAGTTGAACAAGGCGCTGGTATTGGTAGTGGATTTACAGATGCAGATTATGTTGCAGAAGGTGCTGAGCTATTCGCTACTGCTGAAGAAGTTTGGGGCGGAGCAGAGATGGTCATGAAGGTGAAAGAACCTTTGCCTGAGGAGTACGGATTTTTCCGTCCGGACTTGATTCTATTTACATACTTGCACTTAGCGGCAGCTGGAGATTTAGCTGAACATCTTGTGCGTCAAAAAGTAACGGGTATTGCCTATGAGACAATCCAATTGCCAAATGGCGGATTACCACTGCTTACACCGATGAGTGAAGTAGCAGGTCGTATGAGTGTTCAGGTAGGGGCACAATTTTTAGAAAAATATTACGGCGGAAGCGGTGTGCTTCTTGGTGGCGTTCCTGGTGTAGCACCAGCGGATGTTGTGATCTTAGGCGGTGGTATTGTTGGAACGAATGCAGCGAAGATGGCAGTCGGTCTAGGTGCTAGTGTAACGATATTAGAGCGCAGCGTGGATCGGATGCGTTATATCGATGATATTTTTGGTGGAAGAGTACAGACAGTCATGTCTAATCCTTATAATATTGCTTCTGCTGTTCAAAAAGCGGACCTCCTAATTGGTGCAGTTCTAATCCCAGGTGCAAGAGCTCCGAAGCTTGTAACAGAAGCCATGGTGAAGACGATGAAGCCAGGTTCTGTCATTGTCGATGTAGCAGTAGATCAAGGTGGAACAATTGAAACGGTTGATCGTGTTACAACACATAACAATCCGACGTATGTTCTTCACGATGTGGTGCATTACGCTGTTGCAAACATGCCGGGTGCAGTTCCACGTACATCGACATTTGCATTGACAAATGCAACATTACCTTATGCACTTGAAATTGCAGGTAAAGGTGTACTGCGCGCAATTCAAGAGAATGGTCCACTGAGTCTTGGTGTGAATACATATAATGGTCATGTGACTTACAATGCGGTAGCAGAGGCAATGGACATGCCATATGTTCGTCTATCCGATGCATTACAAGGGTAAATGAATACAAATTAGTTCATACATTTAGAGAGCAGCACAAAAGTGCTGTTCTTTTTGTTACACTGGGACATATTCCTAGCTTTCGCATCATACAACAATCGTAGGAGGGACTTGCCTATGATATTCTCGATTCGGAAGTGGATTGGACGTGCGAAGTTTATTGTGATGTTTGTTTTTCTAACCTATTTACTGTATCATGTGATGACAATCATATCAGGTTGGATCGAGCCTTTGGACAAGTATCGGCATCCAAGCGGTAATTCAGTAAAGGTGTTCCAACATCGTGGCGTTCTTCAAGAAAGCGATTCAATGTCGGAACGATTAAGGCTGTTTTATTGGTACGGAGGATAACGATGATGTGAAGTGGGTCCGACTGTGGTTGGAATAGGGGGAATGAATTGTGCAACAGCATATTTCTTCATTCATACACCATTTGAGTACACATCGAACGTTGGCAGCGAATACGTTGCAATCTTATGAGCGTGATCTCCGTCAATATAAGGAGTATCTTGAGCTTCAGTTTGTTGATTCTTTCTCAGGCGCAACACGAACGCATATCGCTGGATTTATGCGAGAGCTGCGTAAGCAGAAGAAAGCTCCTTCCACTTTGCTGCGGATGATGGTATCGGTGCGTGCCTTGTATCAATTTTTAATCGAACATCACGGTTTGGAGCGTGATCCTACTTTTCAGATCGAGTTGCCCAAACCTGTTAAGAAAGCCCCACAAGTACTATCGGTAGGGGAAGTGGAATTGCTGCTGAATGCGCCAGATTTGAGTTTACCGAGTGGATATCGAGATAGTGCGATGCTGGAAATTCTGTATGCAACAGGGATGCGTGTGTCCGAACTGATCTCACTTAATGTGGATGACCTTCACCTTTCAATGGGAGCTATTAGGTGTATTGGAAAAGGAGACCGGGAGCGTATTATCCCACTTACACGTCTTGCGCAAGAACGGCTACATACATATTTGAAAGAGATCCGACCGCAATTAATTAAATCCGAAAAACCGGATAAGGCTTTATTTTTTGGGCATTTAGGTACACGTTTGACTAGGCAAGGCTTTTGGAAGATTATTAAAGGTTATGCAAAATCCGCCCAAATTCAAAGCGAAATTACGCCGCATACACTCCGACATTCCTTTGCGTATCATCTGCTTGAGAATGGGGCTGACTTAAGGTCTGTTCAGGAGATGCTTGGGCATCTGGACATTTCATCGACTCAAATTTATGTAAATGTAACCAAGTCGAAGATGAGAGAAGTTTATGATCGCACGCATCCGCGGGCACATACATAAAGGCTTGTTCCAACTCGGAACAGGCCTTTCAATATGTTGAGGAGAATATATTGGTAAATGAGGAAAGCTGTGTTTTTGCAAAGAATAGTTGATAGTGAGATAATAAGGTGTAAAAAGATTTATACTGGAGGTACTTTATGAACTTTAATCGAGTTTGCTTAGTCGTACTGGATAGTGTTGGCATTGGCGAACAGCCGGATGCACCCAAATTTGGTGACGCAGGTTCTCATACACTTGGTCATATTGCAGAACAAATGGATCTAAAATTGCCGAATATGGCAAAGCTCGGACTAGGTAACATTGCTCCTCTTCGTGGCGTGGGACCAGTCGAGCAGACACAAGGTTATTTTGGTAAAATGGAAGAAATTTCTGTAGGTAAAGATACGATGACAGGACACTGGGAACTAATGGGTCTTGAAGTTAAAATTCCATTTGACGTTTATCCAGAAGGCTTCCCTAAAAAATTAATTGATCTTTTTGAAGAAAAAACAGGACGTAAAGTCATTGGGAATAAGCCTGCATCTGGAACTGAAATCTTGGATGAGCTTGGCGAAGAACAAATGAAAACAGGCGCATGGATTGTGTATACATCGGCAGACAGCGTGTTCCAGCTTGCTGCTCATGAGGAAATTATTCCTCTTGAAGAATTGTACCGTGCATGTGAAATAGCAAGAGAATTAACACTGGGTGAAGAATTTGCTTGTGGTCGTGTTATTGCAAGACCTTATATCGGGCAGCCTGGTGCATTCAAGCGTACACCAAATCGTCATGACTACGCTGTAAAACCACCTGCTGCAACTGTAATGAATCATGTGCATGATGGTGGCAATGAAGTGATCGCAATCGGTAAAATCAACGATATTTACTCCGGCGAGGGGATTACAGAGGCGATTCATACGAAAAGTAATGCAGATGGCATCCAGAAGACGATTGATGTTATGGGGCGGGACTTTAAAGGAATGTCCTTCACAAATTTAGTTGATTTCGATGCTCTATTCGGTCATCGTCGTGATCCGATTGGTTATGGTAAAGCATTGGAAGAATTTGATGCGCGTCTACCTGAACTCATGGAGCGCATTGGGGAAAATGATCTGTTACTTCTTACTGCGGACCATGGGAATGATCCTATTCATGCGGGTACAGACCATACAAGAGAATATGTGCCTGTACTTGCTTGGAGCCCATCCTTTAAGTCGTCTGGTTCCCTTGGTGTTCGAGCTACTTTCGCTGACCTTGGTGCGACAATTGCCGAGAACTTTAAAGTATCTTCAACAGGACTTGGTACGAGTTTCTTGAATGAAATGAAATAATATAATTGATTTTTAAGGAATAGGGAGAGATTGAAATGGCAAGTCAAACAGCTCATAAAGGTTTAGCAGAAATTCGTGAGGCAGCAGCTTACATTAACACACAAGCAGGTGTGAGACCGACAATCGGGATGATTTTGGGATCAGGACTAGGCATACTTGCGGACTTAGTAGAGAACCCAACTACTGTAAGCTACGACAAAATTCCACACTTCCCAGTGTCTACAGTAGAAGGACATGCTGGTGAATTAGTGATTGGCGAAATTAAAGGTAAGCAAGTTATCATTATGAAAGGCCGTTTCCACCCGTATGAAGGTTATGGTGCTGAGACAGTTTCTTTCCCTGTACGTGTGATGAAAGAACTTGGCGTTCAAACCTTGATCGTGACAAACGCCGCTGGTGGTGTGAATATGGGCTTTGAGGTTGGTGATCTCATGGTCATCTCTGATCATATCAACATGATGTTCCGTAACCCGCTTATTGGACCTAACGATAATGAGCTTGGGGTTCGTTTCCCTGACATGTCGGAAGCCTACTCGAAACGTCTTCGTGCACTTGCACACAGCGTAGCAGCGAAACAAAACTTCAGCTTACGTGAAGGTGTATATGCGGGCTTACTAGGCCCAACTTATGAGACACCAGCAGAAATTCGCATGATGCGTACAATTGGCGCTGACGCTGTTGGTATGTCAACTGTACCTGAAGTCATCGTGGCTAGACATGCGGGCATAGAAGTTCTTGGCTTCTCTTGCATATCCAACATGGCTGCGGGTATCTTGGATCAACCACTTTCCCATGCTGAAGTAATGGAAACCACAGAGCTTGTAAAAGCGAAGTTCTTGAACTTGGTTCTTGGTATTGTGGAAGAACTATAGATAAAGTGATCGTGACGATAAAGGTATGACGCTTGGCTGGAAAGCCTTTGCGTTATACCTTTTTTGTGTTTCTTATTAAAATCATTTTTTTCTATATGCAAGTGAGAGGAAATAGTAGTTTGCATCGAACTGTGAGGATGAGTCAGACTAAAGCCCCCAGTCTTTAACGGATTGGGGGCTTTGCCAGGAGCTTCGTTTTAGAGCACCTTTCTGAATTCTTCAGTTAGCAGTGGAACGACCTCGAATAAGTCGCCAACAATGCCATAATCCGCAACTTTGAAGATCGGTGCTTCAGGGTCTTTGTTGATCGCAATAATAACGCGTGAGCCGCTCATGCCTGCAAGGTGTTGAATCGCTCCGCTAATCCCGCAAGCAATGTAAATTTCAGGTGTGACGACTTTACCAGTCTGACCGATCTGCATGCCATAGTCGCAATAGCCGGCATCACAAGCGCCACGAGAAGCGCCTACTGCACCATTTAGCAGGCTCGCAAGTTCTTCGAGCGGCTTAAAGCCATCTGCGCTCTTCACACCACGGCCGCCAGAGATAACGATTTTTGCTTCGGATAGGTCGATTGCTCCAGATGCTTTCTTTACGACGTCACGGATGATTGTATGAAGGGTAGGGACGGTATAAGGTAAGTTGATAACCTCAGCTTGCAAGCTTGAATCTTGGGATAAAGGTGGAATGTTATTCGGGCGAATGGTGAGTACACATGGGGTGCTAGCGAATGAGACGCGTTCAAATACTTTGCCAGCATATAGCGGGCGAGTGAATACGAGATCATCCGTTATTTTCTCAATAGCCACAACATCTGAGAGCTGACCCGCTGATAATGATGCAGCGATTAAAGGTGCAAGATCACGACCAATTGCGGTGTGTCCAAGAATAATCAGTTCGGGCTTAATTTGCTCGATAGCTTGTTGCACGGCTGCAACGTAAGCATCTGGGCGATATTGTTCAAGATCGGTATGATCGATTACGATGATTTGGTTGGCGCCATATGCAGCAAGTTCACTTGCAAGTGTTTCTATTTGAGAGCCAATTAAGAGTGCAGTGATCGTATCGCCTGCCTCAATGCAAGATGATGCTGCACCTAGTGCCTCAAAGGAAACCTGGCGCAGTTTGCCTGCGCGTGCTTCCGCAACGACGAGAATTGTTTTTGCCATTTGAGCACCTCCAAATTATTAAATCACTTTTGATTCATGACGAAGAAGATGAATCAGTTCAGAAACTTGATTAATCAGTTCGCCTTTGAGGATCGTACCGGCTTGCCTTGCAGGAGGAAGTGACAGATCCAATCTCTTTGTTGCAGATGGAATGGGCGATAGGCCTAAATCATCAAGATTTAATTGACGGAAGGGCTTTTTCTTCGCTTTCATGATGCCAGGCAAGGAAGGATAACGAGGTTCATTTAAGCCCTGCTGTGCTGTGAAAAGCGCTGGAAGAGGCAGTTCAAGCACTTCTAAGTCTCCTTCCGCATCCCGATGGACGTGAGCGATCTGATCTTTAATTTCAAGTTTTGTGACAGAAGCGGCATGAGGGATGTTCAACAACTTCGCTAAACGAATTGCAACTTGGCCTGCTCCTTGATCGACGGAGAAGTTCCCAGCCAATATCAGATCGAATGATTCTTTTGCAATGAATGAAGCGAGTACTTGTGATACCACATGACCATCTGCACTAATCCTATTATCCGTAATGAGTACAGCTTCATCGGCGCCCATTGCAAGTGCAGTGCGAAGTGCTTCAGCGGTGCGATCTGGACCTACAGAGACAACGGTTACTTTACCGCCATGCTCATCTCGAAGTTGAATGGCTTGTTCAACTGCATATTCATCATAAGGATTAATAATAAATTTTATGCCATCCTCTGTGATTATCCCATCCTGAATAATAATTTTCTCCTCGGTGTCAAATGTCTGTTTCAGCAGTACGATAATGTCCATCGTTATCGCTCCCTTCAAAAATGGTACAGCTACGAACTCTCAATGCCCTTTAGGAAAAAATCAACAGTTCCATCGACTTGGGCAGCAAGTGAATACTTTTGACCTGCAATCAGCCACGAAGTAACCACTTCATCAATGGCTCCTAAGATGAGTAAACGCACGAGTTTTACATTCATATCAGGGCGGAAGACATTTTGCGCAATACCTCGGTTTAATAAATCTTCCACTAATTTAATGTATGGCTTATATGCGATTCCTATTTCTTTGCGAAGCTCAAGTGAGCTTTGTCTAAGTTCGATCTGGGTTACAAAGGCGAGATCGAGGTTACTTTCTAAGTGCGTATAGTGAATTTCACATATGGTGCGAAGAGCTGTTTTGACATCCGAAATATCACGTATCGCTTCATTCGCGAGTTGAAGGAGCTTGCCAAGCTGTTCGCGAAATAAACAGATGAGAATGTCTTCTTTGCGTTTAAAATAAAGATAAATCGTTCCGTCAGCAACACCAGCTTCACGTGCAATTTTGGCGACCTGAGCGCGATGGAAACCATGCTCGGCAAATACTTTTAGAGCGGCGTCGAGTATGAGATCGTATTTTTCTTTCTTTTTGCTACTTGTCATGGAATCACCCCGGTGTTAAAATACAATTATTAGTGAATGAATACTCATTCATTTTCTTGAATCCATCATAAAATAGACTGCTAACCGATGTCAACGAAATTTTCTGTATTTTCGGACAGCTTTCTTGCAAGCATTATTCATTGTATAGATACATATAAAATGAACGATGCTTTTTTTATACAAGCACTGAAAGCGCTTTATTCATTATAAGAGAAAGAGGGGATGCCAGATGCTCTGGCCTATTGTTCAATTCGCCTTGTTTCTTGCGGTGACGGGCTTCGGCGTGTATTTGTTCGTGAGGGTTGTATATCATCGTTACTTGTATATCAAGCTTGGTAAGCCGAGTGGATTATCTAAGGAAATTCCGGCACGACTTCGGACATTTGTTATTCAGGTATTTGGGCAAACGAAGCTGCTGAAAGATCGCAAGAGCGGCATTATGCACATTGTTATCTTTTATGGATTCATTATTTTACAGCTCGGAGCACTGGATCTAATTATTAAAGGATTAGGCGGTCATGGACTGCCTGTGCCTGGATATGAGATCTTCGGTATGGTTCAGGAAGTAACGATTGTACTTATCCTGCTAGCGATGGGATATGCCGCATATAGGCGTTATGGTGAAAAGCTTGCACGATTAAAACGAGGCTGGAAGCCGAGTATTGTTATCTTTTTTATTCTATTCCTGATGTTATCTGTCTTACTAAGCTTAGGCTTTGATCGAGCTCGAGAGGGATTGCCTTCTTCAGCACTTGCTCCTATTTCTTCCCTTCTAGCTGTTGTCTTCTCAGAATTATCCTCAACTGGTGCAAACATAGGCTTCTACGTCGCATGGTGGGCACACTTATTAATCTTACTCTCCTTTCTAGTCTATGTGCCGCAATCCAAGCACTTTCATCTCATCACAGCTCCACTTAATATTCTACTTCGCCGCACAGAGCCGGTAGGTCGACTGCGCAAGCTTGATTTAGAGGATGAAACAGCAGAGTCCTTCGGTGTCGGTCGAATTGAAGATTTTACTCAAAAACAAATGCTTGATCTATATGCCTGTGTGGAATGCGGCAGATGTACGAGCGTATGTCCAGCCTCAAGTACGGGCAAGATTCTGTCACCGATGCATCTCATTGTGAAGCTCAGGGATCATCTGACGGAAAAAGGAGCGGCCATTACGTCCAAATCGCCTTGGGCGCCTGCATTTGTATTTGGCCATGGTAATGGTGCACATCGTATGGAATTTATGTCAGATCAACTCCATGCATGGGAAGAGGTTGCGGTTACGAATATTGAGCCAACACTACATGCACAGAAGGCATCCTGGGCTCTTGGTAATCAGCAGCCTGCCGATATGGAACTTATTGGTGATGTAATGACTGAGGATGAAATATGGTCCTGTACGACTTGTCGTAACTGTGAGGATCAATGTCCAGTGAGCAATGAGCATGTGGATAAAATCATCGATCTTCGCAGGCACCTTGTCTTGATGCAGGGCAGTATGCCGCATGATGGGCAGCGAGCGCTCCAGAATATTGAACGTCAGGGTAATCCATGGGGCATTAGTCGCAATGACCGTGCGAAATGGGTGCAGGAGATTGATCCAAACGGTGAGTTGTGTATTCCAACCGTGAAAGAAAATCCTGATTTTGAATATGTATACTTTGTAGGTTCAATGGGTTCATATGACAATAGAAGTCGGAAAATTACAAAATCTTTTATTCGACTAATGATCGAAGCGGGAGTAAACTTCGCCATTCTTGGCAATGAGGAGAAGAATTCGGGGGATACACCACGTCGTATGGGGAATGAAATGCTGTTCCAGCAGCTTTGTATGGAGAACATCAGCATTTTTCAAAAATATAACATCAAGAAGCTCGTCACGACTTGTCCACATACATTTAATACGTTTAAGAACGAATATCCAGAGTTTGGGCTTGAAGCTGAAGTATTTCATCATACACAACTACTCGAATCGCTGATTAAAGCAGGGAAACTACGTCCTCAGCACGCCTTACAGGAGCGAATTACGTACCATGACTCTTGTTATTTAGGGCGATACAACAATATGTATGATACCCCACGCAATGTATTGCGGGCGATACCAGGTGTAGCGCTTCTGGAGATGGAACGCTCCCGTTCAAATGGGATGTGCTGCGGTGCGGGCGGGGGAATGATGTGGATGGAGGAGACAGCAGGCAAGCGTGTAAATTTGGCTCGAACAGAGCAGGCGCTGCAAGTCAACCCAACTGTAATCAGTTCAGCTTGTCCCTATTGTCTAACGATGCTTGAAGATGGCACAAAACTTAAAGAAGTAGAAGAGACAGTGAGAGCTAAAGATATTGCTGAACTGCTCGAAGCTTCCGTATTTGGCTCAAATTCCTAATGAATACCCTTATCCAAGTGAAGGAGGTTATACGAATGCCAACAACGATTCGTAGTGCAGCAGTTATCGGTTCTGGCGTAATGGGAGCAACAATCGCAGCACATTTGGTAGGGAGCGGAATTCCGACTCTGCTGCTTGATATCGTGCCGACAAACCTTTTGCCTGAGGAGGAAAAAGCAGGTCTATCGCTTGATCATTCTAAGGTGCGTAATCGACTTGCGACTCAAGCCATTGCAAAATTAAAGAAAGTAAATCCAGCGCCTTTGGTCAGTGTGGAATTTGCAAATCGAATTACACCGGGAAATATTGAAGATCATTTGTCTCAATTATCAAAAGTAGATTGGATCATCGAGGTTGTCGTTGAACGTCTGGATGTAAAGAAGAGCTTGCTCGAACGTATTGAGTCGGTATGGAAGCCGGGTACGATTGTCAGTTCCAATACATCGGGTATTTCCATCAATGAGATGGTAGAAGATCGCAGTGATGATTTTAAACGTCATTTCCTTGGTACGCATTTCTTTAATCCGCCTCGTTATATGAAACTGCTTGAGATCATACCAGGTGCAATGACTGACCCAGAAGTAGTGTCCTATATGACACGTTTCTGTGAAAAACAACTGGGTAAAGGTGTCGTTATTGCCAAAGATACACCAAACTTTATTGCCAATCGTATTGGTACTTACGGCATGATGGTAACTTTACGTGAGATGCTTGAGAAAGGTTACACCGTTGAAGAAGTGGATGCGGTTACAGGTCCGGCTTTGGGTAGACCGAAGAGCGCAACATTCCGGACATTTGATCTTGTGGGCATTGATACATTCATTCATGTGGCACAGAATGTGTGTGATAACGTGGCTGATGCCGAGGAACGTAACATTTTTGAAATTCCAGCTATTGTGCGCGATATGGTAGCGCGTGGTTGGACAGGTGAAAAGAACGGGCAAGGTTTTTATAAGAAAATAAAAAGTGCATCAGGCAAGGAAATTCATGCACTGAACTTGCAGACGATGGAATACGCCTTAAGTCAAAAAGTGAATTCTGCCTCACTTGAAGCTTCTAAACAAGCCAAAGGTGCTGCTGGAAAAATCAAAGCACTACTCAGTACGCCGGATCGGTATTCCGATCTTGCATGGAATTTATTAAAGCCCGTTCTGCTGTATGCAGCAGAAAAAGTAGGTGAAGTAGCAGATTCGATTGTGGAAATCGACAATGCCATGAAATGGGGCTTCAACTGGGATTTAGGACCATTTGAATTATGGGATGCAATCGGGCTTGCACGTTCTGTGAAGCGTATGGAAGAAGAAGGCGCTGCGGTGCCAGATTGGGTAAAAGCATGGCTTGAAGCGGGCCATACAGGCTTCTATAAGCAAGAAGAGGGTAGGGTTTTCTATGTATCGCGTGGTGAGTATAAGGGCGTTGAGTCCCAGCAAGAAGTGATCTCGCTAAACCAATTGAAGCTGCAGAATAAGATTGTTCTCTCCAATAGTGGGGCAAATTTAATTGATGTCGGGGACGATGTGGTATGTCTACAATTCCAATCACTTAATAATGCGATTGGCGGGGACATCTTGACGATGATTCAGAAAAGCGTTGATGAAGTACGCCGTAATTATCGAGGCCTTGTCATAGCGAATGAAGGCAAAAACTTCTGTGTTGGTGCCAATTTAATGTTGCTGCTCATGGAAATTCAAGATGAAGAGTGGGATGAAGTCGATAACATCATTGCATTGTTCCAGAACTCGATGATGAAGCTTAAAGGGCTGGATAAACCAGTCGTTGCTGCTCCGCATCGTATGGCTCTTGGTGGAGGCGTAGAAGCTTGCTTGCCTGCAGATCAGATTGTGTTCTCAGCAGAGACATACTTCGGACTTGTGGAAGCGGCTGTTGGCTTAGTTCCAGCTGGTGGGGGGCTTAAAGAGCTTGCCAGAATGGCAAGTGATCAATTGCCGAATGTAGATGCAGATTTACAACCCCTTATCAATCATGCGTTTGAAACAGTCGGAATGGCAAAGGTGTCGACAAGTGGTTATGATGCGAAGCGCCTAGGCTATATGCGTTCTGCGGATACGGTCATAATGAATCAAGATTATCGGATTTATGAAGCGAAGCAAGCTGTTCTTCGGATGGATCAAGCTGGTTATGTGCATCCGAAAGAAGAGAAGATTCGTGTTGTTGGGGATGCAGGTAAGGCGGTTATGCAATTAGGTGCTTACTCCATGCGTCAGGGCGGTTATATCAGCGATCATGATCAGTTAATTGCAGATAAACTTGCTCATGTGCTAGCAGGGGGTAATGTTCCAGCAGGCTCCTATGTCACCGAGCAATATTTGCTGGATTTAGAACGTGAAGCGTTCCTTAGTCTCTGTGGTGAATTAAAGACACAACAACGGATGCAGCACATGCTGACAACAGGTAAACCGCTTCGTAATTAGGAATGTCACGTTAGTCATTTTCATAGAGAGGTGGATGAACGATGAGGGAAGCTGTCATTGTATCAATCGCACGAACCGCCGTTGGCAAAAGCAAAAAGGGAAGCTTAGCGCAGACTCGTGCAGAGGATTTGGGCAAGGTGGTACTGGAGGAAGTCATTGAGCGGACTCCAGGATTACGCAAGGAAGATGTGGAAGATGTCATCATTGGATGTGCGATGCCTGAAGGTGAGCAGGGCTTGAACTTTGCACGTATCATGTCGCTGTATGCGGGATTTCCGACGACGGTTCCTGCACTTACAATTAATCGGTTTTGTTCATCGGGGTTGCAATCGATAGCATTTGCAGCAGAACGTATCATGGTAGGCGCAGTAGACGTAGTGATAGCGGGTGGTGTAGAGAGCATGAGCCATGTGCCAATGGCAGGCTTTAAGCTATCACCACACCCTCGAATTGTGGAGGATATGCCGGAGGTCTATATTGGAATGGGTCATACGGCTGAAAATGTAGCGAATCGCTTTGGAATTAGTCGTGCAGAACAAGACCGCTTCGCCGCATCCAGTCACCGTAAGGCCGCTGCTGCGATTGCAGAAGGCAAATTTAAAGAAGAAATAGTTCCGGTTCACACGCATACAAGGGGTGTAGATGACAACGGGAAGCTGTGGGAGAAAAGTGTTGTCTATGAAACGGATGAAGGTGTACGTGCTGGGACGACCCAAGAAGTGTTAGGAACTTTGAAGCCTGCTTTCACATTGGGTGGTTCGGTGACAGCTGGAAATGCCTCGCAAATGAGTGATGGGGCTGCAGCAGCTGTACTGATGAGTCGAGAGAAAGCCGATTCGCTGGGACTTAAACCATTAGCTGTATTTCGTTCATTTGTTGTGGCAGGGGTTGATCCTGACATTATGGGCGTTGGTCCAGTTGAAGCGATCCCTAAAGCACTCAAACAAGCAGGAGTTACACTGGATCAAGTGGATATTTTTGAGATTAACGAAGCATTTGCTTCTCAATGTCTGCACATCGTGAAAGAGCTCGGGATTGATGAGGAAAAAGTTAATGTTAACGGTGGTGCAATTGCTCTCGGTCATCCACTTGGCTGTACCGGTACGAAGCTGACAGCGACTCTTGTGCATGAATTAAGACGCCGTGGGGGTGGTATTGGGGTTGTGTCCATGTGTATTGGTGGTGGAATGGGAGCTGCAGGGGTGTTTGAAGTTTATGGAGCGTAAGGAAATTAGGCTTATTAAGGCGTGCACCATCATATTCGTATATTAGGGAGGAATAACGATGTCTGTTGATACTAAAATTGTAGGTGGCAGCTTTGTCATTACAGATTTAGGCCCAGAGTCCGTAACAACACCTGAGGATTTTACGGAAGAGCATAGAATGATTGCGCAGACGACGCTTGATTTCGTTGATAACGAAATTACCCCTCATGATGAGCAGCTTGAGCATCTGGATTATGATCTGACAGTAAAGTTACTGCGTCAAGCAGCCGATCTAGGGTTGTTAGGTGCAGATGTTCCTGAACAGTACGGAGGACTTGGTCTGGATAAGATTAGTTCGACGGTTATTAGCGAATCGTTAGCGAAAGCTTCCTCGTTCGCACTTTCTCTTGGTGCACATACGGGAATAGGGACACTGCCAATTGTTTATTTTGGCACACCTGAACAGAAAGCCAAATACCTCCCTGATTTAGCCTCTGGCGCAAAGCTTGCTGCATACTGCTTGACTGAGCCGACTTCAGGATCAGATGCGCTTAGTGCCAAGACAACAGCTGTGTTATCTGAAGATGGTCAGTATTATGTGATTAACGGTTCCAAGCAATTTATTACGAACGCAGGATTTGCAGACATCTTTATCGTTTACGCCAAAATTAATGGTACAGATTTCAGTGCTTTCATTGTTGACAAGGACACACCAGGTTTAGTTATTGGACCTGAAGAGAAGAAGATGGGCATTAAAGGCTCCTCGACACGTCCGTTATTTTTTGAAGATATGAAAGTACCAGCTGAAAACCTGCTTTTTGGTCAAGGAAAAGGGCACCATATTGCATTTAATATTTTGAATATTGGAAGATACAAGCTTGCAGTTGGATGTCTAGGTGCTGCCAAAGAAACGATTGGAATTGCAGCTCAGTATGCGAATACACGTACACAGTTCGGTCAATCGCTATCTAAGTTCCCACTCATTGGAAACAAGCTTGCAGATATGAATGTGCAAACTTATGTAACGGAAAGCGTCGTGTATCGCACAGCAGGATTAATAGAAGACAGTCTGAAAGATTTGGACTACACAAGTCCAGATGCCAGTCAAAAAGCAGTGAAATGTATTGCAGAGTATGCGCTCGAATGCTCAATCAATAAAGTATTTGGATCGGAAGTGCTTGATTTTGTAGCCGATGAGGCGGTGCAAATTCATGGCGGATACGGATTTATTCAAGAATATAAAGTGGAACGTATCTACAGGGATTCACGGATCAATCGAATCTTTGAAGGGACGAATGAAATCAACCGTCTGCTCATTCCAGGTACATTGCTGAAAAAGGCAATGAAAGGGGAACTTCCTTTGCTGCAAAAAGCTCAAGCATTGCAAGGCGAGTTGATGCAACCCGTTCCTCAAGTCACTGGTGATGGCGCACTTGAGCAAGAAGCACATATGCTAGCGATGGCAAAGAAAATATTCTTAATGGTAGGTGGATTCGCTGTACAGAAATATGGGATGAATCTGGAAAAACAACAAGAAGTGCTTAGTCATTTGGCAGATATTATGATCCAAATTTTTGCAGTGGAGAGTGCTTACTTACGTACACTCAAAATGATGGGTAAGCAAGGGGAGGAAAAGGCAGCTAATGCGGTCCTAATGACCCAAGTGTTCACACATGATGCTTTTGCGAAAATTGAGCATTTTGCTAAAGAAACGCTGGCAACGATGGAATCTGGGGATGTACTGCGAACACAACTATCTATTCTGAAGAAACTCACTCGTACAAATCCAATCGATACAATTACGATTAAACGGCAAATTGCTGCTCGTGTGATTCAATCCGAGGCATATGTAGTATAAGAGCCGGCTGTCTGACTCGATTGAAAGGGATGATCTTGGATGAACGTGGAAAAACCATGGCTTCGGCATTACCCTGCCGAAGTCTCTCCCACCTACGAGTATCCGAAAAGAAATGTCGCGCATTTTCTCATCGAGACGGCTAAAAGATCCCCTCACCTAGATGCCATTTATTTTATGGGCAAACGCATGAAATACGGGAAACTCCTTGATAAATGTTATCGCTTCGCTCATGCCCTTCAAGATCTTGGCGTTAATAAAGGAGATCGCGTAGCTATCATGCTGCCGAACTGTCCGCAAGCTGTTATCGCTTATTATGGAGCACTTCTCATCGGTGCAACTGTCGTACAGACGAATCCGATGTATACCGAACGTGAATTAGAACATCAAATGATAGATGCTGGTGCCAAAGTAGTGGTCACACTTGATCTTTTGTATCGTAAGGTAATGAAAGTCCGTCACAATACAGATCTCGATCATGTGATCGTAACCTCGATCAAAGATTACTTACCTTTTCCGCTTAATAGGTTGTATCCGATTAAGGCGAAGAAGGATGGTTTGGATCTGACGGTTCAATACAGTGACGTTGTAAGTTCCTTTAAGAAGCATATAGCTGAGTCTTCGAATGCACCTATTTATTTAGAGTTGGATGCAGAGAACGATCTTGCGCTGCTGCAATATACAGGGGGGACGACGGGTTTATCCAAGGGTGTTCAATTAACACATCTGAATATCGTTGCCAATACAATACAGCTCATGAAATGGTGTTACAAGATCCGGGAAGGGAAGGAAGTGTTCTTAGGTGCGCTTCCGATCTTTCACGTATTCGGGATGACAGTTATGATGAATCAGGCAGTGCTTTTAGGAGGAATGATGGTATTGCTTCCTAAATTTGAACCAGAAGCTGTTCTGAAAGCGATTACGAAGTTAAAGGTAACGGTTTTCCCAGGTGCCCCAACGATGTATATTGCGCTCATGAATCATCCTAAAGTCCAACAATATGATCTCTCGTCGATACAGGTTTGTGTCAGTGGGGCGGCAGCACTTCCTCATGAGGTGCAGGAGCGATTTGAACAAATCAGCGGCGGCTCATTAATTGAAGGTTACGGGCTCACAGAAGCATCTCCCGTGACACATGCCAATAATGTTTGGGATTATCGAAAGAATGGCACAATTGGGATTCCTCTTGCTGATACACTGGCAAAGATTGTTGATCCTCTAACAGGGGAAGAAATGCCGATTGGTGAGATTGGTGAATTGATTGTAAAAGGTCCACAGGTGATGAAGGGCTATTGGAATCGGGAGGAGGAGTCCAGACAAGCACTTCGTGATGGATGGCTATATACGGGAGATATGGCAACAATGGATGAGGAAGGATATTTTACAATCGTGGATCGTAAAAAAGACTTGATTATAGCAGGTGGGTTCAATATTTATCCAAGAGAAGTGGAAGAAGTGCTCTTTGAGCATCCCAAAGTGAAAGAGGCAGTAGCAGTTGGTGTTCCTGATGAGTATAGGGGCGAGACTGTGAAAGCTTTCATTGTCTTAAAAGAAGGAGAAACGGTGACGCAGGAGGAGCTTAATGAGTGGTGCAGAGAACGTCTAGCAGCTTTTAAAGTGCCTCGTAAGTTCGAATTCCGTGATTCACTGCCGATGACGATGGTAGGTAAAGTATTGCGTCGCAAATTGCTTGAAGAAGAAGAGAAAGCGATGTAATTAGTTAGTAAAAGTTAGAACGAACGGCCCCGCAACGATTCGCTCTTGTGGGGTATTGTTATTTAAATAAGGAGATATTAGGTAGGAGGGTGCGAAGATCATGAACTCATTCGATCACGATGCATATTTGCAGCAGATTTATGAGCTTGCAGAGCGTACATTTTGGGGTTTCCTAGGATGCAAGATAGAAAGTTTGGATCAGGGTATCGTAAAAATTAGCTTGGAAGCACAGCCACACCATTTAAATATTATTGGTATTGTGCATGGAGGCGTTCTCTCGTCACTTATGGATAATGCGATGGGACTCGCAGTTATCCTTGCAAGACCTGAAGATAAGTCAGTGACAGCTAATTTGAATATGCACTTTGTTGCCCCGATGTCAGAGGGGAAACTCATTGTCACAGCAGAAATCGTCCACCAATCACGCAGGTCCATCACGACTTACGGCACGGTCATGAATGAGCAAGGTCAATTAGGTGCGATGGGGACAGGCTCTTTTCGGATTATTTAAAATTGCTTGTTTGGTGAATACACAAAAATTTCAATTAATATTGTCACAAATTTTTCGTTTTTTTGACAAGGAAACATATGGGGTTTCGTGCAATCTTATGTACAATAGAGGATGACAACATTTCGGGGGGATTATCGATGTACAAATGGTTGATGTCTATTTTACTTGTCGTGGCAATTGTATTGGGCGGCAGTGTCTTGTATCAAAATATTTCTGACCGCCAAGCTGCAGCTGAGCAGGAGAAGAAAGACGCTGGCAGCACATTAAAGATTGTTGCTTCGAACTTCCAATTTGACCAAGCTGAGTATAAGGTGAAAAAAGGCGAAAAGCTGAAGGTTGTATTCAGCAACAAAGAAGGCTTACACGCAATCGAAATTAAAAATTTAAACGTAAAATTGGACAAAGAAAACCCTTCTCAAGAAGTTACTTTTGATAAACCGGGTGAGTATGAGCTTCATTGTGCACTTATGTGCGGTGTTGGACATGACAAAATGATTTCAAAATTAGTGGTAACGGAATAAATGGTTTATACTAAAAGGGAGCTAAGGCTCCCTTTTTGTCGTGAGATAGAGTTTATATTGTTGAATGATAAATTCTAAGGATCGATGTACATATTTGTAGAGGAAGTGAAGAATATGAGAGCGGTCGATGTGATTCAAAAAAAGCGTGATGGTGCTGAATTGTTAACAGAAGAAATTAATTTTATGGTGGATGCTTACTCACGAGGTCAACTGCCTGATTATCAGATGGCGGCGTTTGCGATGGCGATATATTTTCAAGGGATGACAGCTCGTGAAACGGCTGATCTAACAATGGCTATGGTGAACTCAGGTGAGCAAGTTGATCTTAGTTCGATTACGGGTATTAAGGTGGATAAGCATTCAACTGGTGGTGTGGGTGACACTACTACTTTGGTACTTGCACCTCTTGTTGCAGCGGCGGGTGTACCTGTAGCGAAGATGTCAGGTCGTGGACTTGGACACACAGGAGGAACGATTGATAAGTTAGAGGCAGTTCCTGGATTCTCGGTGGAGCTCACGAAGGAGCAATTCATTGGGCAAGTTAATGATGTTGGGGTTGCGGTTATTTCCCAGACGGGTAACATCACACCTGCCGATAAGAAGCTGTATGCTCTGCGTGATGTAACGGCAACTGTGGATTCGATCCCTCTCATTGCTTCTTCGATTATGAGTAAGAAAATTGCATCTGGTGCGGATGCGATTGTTCTGGATGTGAAAACAGGCGATGGTGCGTTTATGAAGGATCTTGAAGATTCTATCGTTCTTGCGCAAGCGATGGTGGAGATCGGTGAGCATGTCGGACGTGAGACAGTAGCTGTGATTACTGGAATGGAGGAGCCGCTTGGCTTGGCTGTCGGTAACTCGCTTGAGGTAATCGAAGCGATTGATACCTTGCGAGGACATGGTCCGGAGGATCTTGCTGAGCTGTGCCTGGTGCTCGGCTCGCATATGCTGCGACTAGGCGGAGCTGCAGATTCGGTTGAAGCAGCACGCGATAAGCTTGCTGCGCTTATGACGAGCGGTGATGCGCTAGCGAAGTTCAAGAGCTTTTTGGCGGCACAAGGGGGAGACGCCTCAGTAGTGGATACGCCAGAGCGACTTCCGCAAGCAGCACGCGTTGTGCCTGTAGCTGCGCCTAGTGCGGGCTACGTGGGTTCGATTGCCGCAGAGGCTATCGGTGTGGCGGCGATGATGTTGGGCGCAGGGCGCGCAACCAAGGAGTCGAGTATCGACCTTGGAGTGGGTGTTCTCCTGCGCAAGAAAGCTGCTGACCGCGTGGAGGCTGGTGATGTGCTGGCTGAGCTGCATGTTGGCGAAGCAAGTGATGATGCAGCGGTCGCGGAGGTACATAAGCGCGTGCTAGAGGCTTATGGGCTCACAGAAACAGTTCCGCAGAAGCCACAACTGATCTATGCGGTAGTGACTAAGCATGGTGTAGAAAGACTCTAGAAACCTGTAGTATACAAAGCTTGAACAAGTTCTATCGGTAACACCGATAAGGCTTGTCCAAGCTTTTTTTTTGGGTTTCTGCACGAAGCAAATCATACATATTTTAGTATAATTCCCTTTCAAATGGTGAACACTGATTATCAAGAAATGGAGTAGAAGAGGTCTACATACCTGTCAACATTTGTGAAGGGGTTGTTAGCGTGTTAAAAAAATGGTTATGTTGCCTGACTTGTCTTCAGCTCGTCATGATGATTGTACTTACGAGTGCGGCTTTTGCAGCCGAGGAGAAAAAAGATCAGTCATTGGATTTGACACCGAATGCGCGCTCTGCTGTGCTTATGGATGCCGATACAGGCACAATCATGTTTGAAAAAAATAAGGATGAGAAACTTCCGCCAGCATCAATCACGAAAGTTATGACCATGCTGCTGGTGATGGAAGCGATTGATTCCGGCAAAATATCGATGAATGACAAAGTAAGAACGAGTGAATATGCAGCATCGATGGGCGGCTCACAAATTTTCTTACAACCAGGTGAGGAAATGATCGTTCATGATATGCTCAAAGGCATCGCGATGGCATCAGGAAATGATGCATCCGTTGCAATGGCTGAGAAATTGGCGGGTTCTGAAGAGCATTTTGTTCAAATGATGAATGAACGAGCATCACAGCTCGGCATGAAGAATACGCATTTTATGAACTGTAATGGGCTTCCTGCTGATAAGCATTTTACATCTGCACAAGATATTGCGATTATGTCCCGAGAGCTGCTCAAGCATCCTGAGATTACCCAGTTTACAAGCGCCTATCAAGACTATTTGCGCAAGGATTCTAAGAAACCATTCTGGCTTGTAAATACGAATAAGCTTGTTCGTTTCTACTCTGGTGCAGATGGTTTGAAAACAGGATTTACAGCAGAAGCGAAGTTTTGTCTCTCTGGCACAGCCAAGCGTGGTAATATGCGCATTATTGCTGTTGTGTTAGGTGAACCGAATACGAAGACACGCAATGCAGAAGTCACCAAGATGTTTGACTTCGCATTTGCTCAGTATATGAACCACCCTATTTTTCAAAAAGGCGATGTACTTGGCAGTTTTACAGTCTCTAAAGGCCAAGTGAGATCGGTACCGCTGGTTGCAGATCGTCCTTACTCGGTTTTAATGAAGAAGGGTGAGTCCATAGATGGCATTCACCATGAGCTTCAGCTGGAAACAGGAATTAAAGCACCAATTGCTGCAGGTCAGACCATCGGAAAGTTAGTCGTGCGTAACGGCGAGAACATCATATCGGAGTACCCGCTTCACTCACCTGTTCCTGTTGCTAAAGCAAGTTGGTGGACACTTTTCAAGCGTACAATTTCTTCTGTTTTTCAAGTAGGATAATGGATCGATTTATGCAGCGAAAAATAGTGATGTTTGACAGTTTTTAGCGCATTTCTTCTAGTTTTGTAAGAGGGCAGGAATTGTTCTGCTTTTCGTAGAATTCATTGTTCATCCTTGGAAGGAGTGAACATAATGAGTTTGCAAATCGAATTTGAACAAAACCGAAGGGCATTAATCGTTCGGCTCAAAGGCGAGCTTGATCATCATACGGCGAGTGCTGTTAAATCTCGGATGGAAGAGGCAATCACAAAAGGCGATGTCAAACATCTAGTTCTTAGTTTGAAGGATTTGTCCTTTATGGACAGTTCAGGATTAGGTGTCATTCTAGGTCGTTACAAGCAAATTACAGCAAGCGGTGGGAAAATGGTTGTCTGCGATACGAATCCTGCTGTGTATCGATTGTTCGAGCTTTCAGGCTTATTTAAAATTGTGACCATTCAAGATAATGAGAGAGCTGCGCTCTCAAGCTTGGAGGTTGCCCTATGAGTGAAACTCGTAACTTTATGAACGTTCAATTTGCTTCCAAGTCTGAGAATGAATCCTTTGCAAGGGTAGCAGTTGGTGCTTTCGTAGCTCAACTTGATCCGAACATGAACGAACTTACGGATCTGAAGACAGTTGTCTCAGAGGCAGTAACCAACTGCATTATTCATGGTTATGATAATCATAGTCATGGCGTTATTTCCATCACGACAGAGATTGAAAATGACATGGTTACATTAATCATTGAAGATTTCGGCATTGGTATAGGGGATTTAGAGGAAGCAAGGCAGCCGCTGTATACGTCCAAACCAGAGTTGGAACGATCAGGGATGGGCTTTACCATTATGGAAAATTTCATGGACAAAGTGAACGTTGAAAGCAAGATCGGCAGTGGCACCAAGATTACGATGATGAAGCGGATCGCCTCCAATAAAGCTTTGTACAATTAGGAGATTGGTCTATGGAAGTCGATTTGAAGCATGGTTCTCACCGCTATTTGGATGATGGAGAAGTCAAAAGACTGATCGCGCTCAGCCAATCGGGAGATCAAGTGTCGAGAGAGACGCTGGTGAGCTGTAACATTAGACTCGTCTGGTCTGTCGTACAGCGGTTTCTAAACCGGGGATACGAAGCGGAAGATTTATTCCAAATCGGTTGCATTGGGCTATTGAAATCGGTGGATAAATTTGATCTATCCTATGAAGTGAAGTTTTCAACTTATGCTGTACCTATGATCATTGGGGAGATACAGCGGTTTTTACGAGATGATGGGACGTTAAAGGTAAGCCGATCTCTTAAGGAACTAGCCAATAAGGTTCGTAAAACGAAGGATGAATTGTTACGTGAACTAGGTCGGCTTCCTACCATTAAAGAGGTTGGAGATCATCTTGGTATTACGCCTGAAGAGGTTGTATTCGCTCAGGAAGCGAACAAGCCGCTGTCTTCGATTCATGAAACAGTATTCGAAAATGATGGTGATCCCATCACCTTGATGGATCAAATTGCGGATGATACGCAGGAAAAATGGTTCGAGCGCTTGGCGCTAAATGAAGCAATCGAAGGATTGTCAGAGCGGGAGCAGCTCATCGTCTATCTTCGTTATTATCGAGATCAGACCCAATCAGAGGTTGCTACCAGGCTTGGGATATCCCAAGTACAAGTGTCTAGATTGGAAAAGAAAATACTTCAGCTTATCAAAAACCAGATCGCTCAATAGCGATTTGGTTTTTTGCGTATGTAAAGGAATTGTTTGGATAACACTAACGCAAGGATTAGATGGTTTGCGACTTGTTATTAGGTAAAGGGGGGATATTCAATATGAAGCGTGAATCGATTCCTATTCTATATATTCGCCTGCGTCGAAGAGTCCAAATCGCCCGCGGTAAAACCATTCGTCTTGGGGATATTGCTCAGATGATTGCAAGCCCCGAACAGGAGCAAAAGTTAAAGGAGCTCATCATTTACAAACCTTCACGAAGTGATGGTAACCGGGTACTCATCGATATGATGATGATTATTCAGAAAATAAAGGACGAGATTCCCCACATTCAAATTGAACATTTTGGAGAACCACATGCTTTACTTGAGATTGCAAATGGACCTGTAAAAGCACGCTTAACCCTGATCATACTCGTATGGCTGCTGCTCTTTATTGGTGCAGGTCTTACCATTATGAACTTTCACGCGGACGTGAGCATGCTTGCTGTACATCAGCGGATCTATGAGATGCTGACCGGGAAAAAAGAGAATCACCCGCTTGTTCTACAAATTCCGTATTCCATTGGAATTGGGGTGGGGATGATGATCTTTTTCAATCATATTTTCAAAAAAAGGTTTAATGAAGAACCCAGTCCATTGGAACTTGAGATGTACAACTATCAAGAGAATGTGAATCAATATGTCATAACGGAGGAATACCATAGAATCCACGAGAGAAGGGAGTCTGAATGACACTAGGGCTCGGAATGTTCCTATCTGGCTTCATTGGTTTGGCAGGGGGAATTGCCGTCGGAAGTGGTATGGTCGCGTTTCTCGTTGTGCTTGATATCATTCCACGTTTGATGCAGGTAAGTAAATCTTTTTCTTGTATTCGGCGCTATGAGGAGGCGGTCGTATTCGGTTCTCTTCTTTTTACAATTTTAGATTTTGAAGGTGTGATCTTTACATTACCGGTATTTAGCACAGCAGTCATCGGGTTATTCTCAGGCTGTTTTGTAGGGATGTTGGCAGGAGCACTTACTGAAGTTATTAACGTGCTTCCGATTTTAGCGAAGCGAATTGGGCTTGATTCCTATATGATCTGGTTACTCATGGCGATGATACTTGGTAAAGTGTTTGGTTCGTTATTGGAATGGCTTGTGTTCTAAGGAGGATGTAGATGAATATTTGGATAAGGAGGCTGCTAAAGATGGTATACCCTAAGAAGCCTGCGACCAAAGGTGGCAACGCAGATCAGGATAAGATTCCAGTCACTTTGGAAGATGTAGAAAAAGAACTGGAAAATAAAGTGGGTTTAAATAAAAGTTTTGATGTGTGTTATCGCGAAATGACGTTTGGGGGACAGAAGACAGCCTTATTTTATATTAACGGCTTTGCTAAAGACACTGTCTTGACAGAGATCATATCTCGCTTAACGTATTTAGATGTAGACCGGGTACAAGACAATATTGTACATACTTTCTCGGAACAGTTGGTTGCCCATATTCAAGTTCAGACCTATCAATCGATGACTGAGGTCGTTGGTAAAGTGCTCGCAGGGGCAACCGCACTTTTCTTTGACCAATCCCAAGAGGCATTGGTTATAGATGCGAAGGCCTTCCCTGTGCGTTCTACAGAGGAGCCCGAGTTAGAGCGGGTTGTTCGCGGGGCTAGAGATGGGTTTGTGGAAACGTTGTTGACAAACGTGACACTTGTTCGTAGACGTATTCGTGACCCTGGGTTAATGACGGAAATGATGCAGGTGGGCAAGCGAACGAGCACAGACATTTGTATTTCCTATATTAATGATATTGCTCAACCGAATTTGATCGAGAATATCAAGAAGAAAATTAATGAAGTTGAACTTGATGGCCTGCCACTTGCAGAGAAGCAGCTCGAAGAAGCGATAATAGAAAAAAGTGGATGGAGTCCGTATCCATTAGTTCGGTACTCTGAGCGTCCAGATGTGATCGCTTCTCATATCCTTGAAGGACATGTTGCTATATTCGTCGATACATCGCCCAGTGTGATGATCATGCCTACGACCTTCTTTCACCATGTCCAACACGCGGAAGAGTTTAGGGAAACGCCTGTCGTAGGTACATATTTACGATGGGTGCGTTTTATTGGGATCGTCATGTCACTCTTTCTGCTGCCTTTGTGGTATTTGATTGTTGTGGTTCATCCTGAGATGAAGCCGCCTGGGCTTGATTTCTTAGGCCCTCACAAGACGGGGGAGCTGCCCATTCTGGCGCAATTCCTAATTGCTGAGCTGGGGCTAGATCTCATGAGGATGGCATCTGTTCATACGCCTTCACCACTTGCTATTGCGATGGGCCTCGTCGCAGCCATTCTCGTAGGTGACATTGCCGTGAAGACAGGTTTATTTGTTAACGAAGTAATTCTATATTTAGCAGTTTCTTCCATTGGACTGTTCGCTACGCCAAGCTATGAACTTAGTTTAGCCAATCGAATATCAAGGCTCATTTTTTTAATCGTAGCCGCCATTATGGGTGCACCTGGTTTTATCGTCGTATGTACGTTATGGCTCGTCATCTTGTGCTTACAGCGATCCTATAATTCGCCGTATATGTGGCCGTTCATCCCATTTAATGCCAAGGGAATGCTTGCGATTATTGTTCGGTTGCGTGTCACAAGTGACAAGAAGAGACCCTCGCTTACAAGATCCATTGACAACAGTCGTCAACCTGAAGAAAATCCAAATTAGGTTTTGGCGTTTGGTGTATTGTAACACTGTCGTAACTGTGATAATTTTAGTAGTAATTTAAACAGTGCAGTGTTGGGGAAAACGGGCTGTTGTCTGGGGAGAGAGAGGAATCGTATATGTACTTGCATGGGACAAGCAAAATTAATAGTCAAGGACATCTAGAAGTTGGAGGGGTAGATGCAACAGAACTTGCAGCAAAGTTCGGAACACCCTTGTATGTCATGGATGAGGCGCTTATTCGTCAGCGTTGTCAAGAATTCACTCAAGCTTTCCGCACTTCCGGATTGAAATTCCAAGTTGCATATGCAAGTAAAGCATTCTGTACGATGGCCATGTGCAGACTTATACATGAAGAAGGTCTATCACTTGACGTCGTATCGGACGGCGAATTGTATACCGCTTTGCAAGCAGGATTTCCAGTAGATCGTATTCATTTTCACGGAAATAACAAAACGCCACAAGAAATTGAAATGGCGATTGATGCGAAAATTGGCTGTTTTGTCGTAGATAATTTTGTGGAATTGCACGTGCTTAACGCAATTGCGATGGAGAAGGGTCAAGTTGTTAACGTATTGCTGCGGCTCACACCAGGTGTTGAGGCACATACCCATGAATACATTACAACGGGACAAATTGACTCCAAATTCGGTTTTGATTTAGGAAATGGGGCTGCAGCACAAGCCGTAGAGGAAGCTGCATCTTTACCCAATATCGAACTCCTAGGTGTGCATTCACATATAGGTTCTCAAATTTTTGAGATTGATGGTTTCCAAGTCGCGATCGATAAAGTGACAGGTTTCGCAGCAGAAATGCGTGATAGATACAAGGTTACATTCCAAGTGATTAATTTAGGGGGAGGCTTCGGCATCCGCTATGTAGAAGGGGATACACCGCTGCCTGCAGGTCAATACGTTGCTGCAATTGTTGACTCTGTAAAAACTAACTTTTCAAATTATAATTACCCATTTCCTGAGATTTGGATTGAGCCAGGCCGCTCGATCGTAGGGGATTCTGGTACGACTTTGTATACAGTAGGTACGTTTAAAGACATTCCAGGTGTACGTAAATATGTAGCTGTTGATGGCGGGATGACAGACAATCCGCGTCCAGCGCTATATGAGGCCGAATACGAAGCAATGCTTGCGAATCGTGCGCTTGAATCAAATGCTGAAGTTGTGTCTATTGCAGGTAAATGCTGCGAGAGCGGCGATATGTTGATCTGGAACGTGAACTTACCCAAAGTAGAGAGTGGTGACATTCTAGCTGTCGCTTCGACAGGTGCTTATAACTACTCTATGGCAAGCAACTATAATCGAATTCGCCGTCCGGCTGTCGTATTCGTAAAAGATGGACATGTAGATGTTGTTGTTCAAAGAGAAACGTTCGACAATATTGTGGGGAACGATCTTGTGCCACAACGCATGAAGGGACTTAGTGCAACTGTATAAGATTAGTTGGAATGTGATCTTCGATAAGAAAGGACCTTTGTAAAGGTCCTTTTTTTATGATATAAAACTTATATCGCCCAACTTATTCATTCTATGGGTAATATGGAGGGAAGAATTATGCTATTTATCGACAATCAAGGAATTACAGATCCAAGAATTAATCTTGCGATTGAAGAGTTTGTATTGAAACACTTACAGATGGATGATAGTTATTTACTATTTTATATAAATGAGCCTTCGATTATTATCGGGAAAAATCAGAATACCATCGAAGAAATCAACGCGGAATATGTCAAAGAACAGGGGATCAAGGTTGTGCGTAGACTCTCTGGCGGTGGTGCGGTTTATCATGACTTGGGTAATTTGAACTTTAGCTTTCTGACAAAGGATGACGGACAATCGTTCCATAACTTTAAGAAGTTCACAGAACCTGTTGTGAAGGCGCTAAATGAGTTAGGTGTGGAATGTGAACTTACTGGACGTAATGATATTCAAGTCGGAGAGCGTAAAATATCCGGTAATGCGCAGTTTATTACCAAAGGACGTATGTTCAGTCACGGCACATTGCTGTTCGATTCGGAGATTGAGCATGTTGTATCTGCACTCAAGGTCAATGCGGCAAAAATCCAATCTAAAGGCACTAAGTCGATCCGCTCTCGTGTGGGGAATATCTCTGAATTTTTGAAGGAGAAGATCACGATTCAGCAGTTTAAAGAAGAACTGCTTCGTCAAATTTTTGGTATGGAACCGGATCAAGTACCGCAATATGAGCTTACAGAAGCAGATTGGGCGAAAATTCATGAAATTTCTGCTGAACGTTATCAGAATTGGGATTGGAATTATGGACGATCACCAAAGAGCAATATCCAGAACATGAAGCGTTTCCCAGTAGGGATTATTGATGTACGTATGGACGTCGTCGAAGGACGAATGGATGAGATAAAAATTTACGGCGACTTCTTCGGTGTGAATGATGTGGCTGAAATTGAAGATAAGCTTCGCGGTGTGCGTTATGAAGAAATGGAAGTTCGTGAAGTGCTTGCGGATGTTGCGATTCCAAGCTATTTTGGAGCCATTACACGTGATGATTTTGTGGATCTAATGTTCTTGCGCTAATGGACTTGTGGTATAATTTGGTTGAATATTCGTAAAAAGGGGTTGGGTGTTTGGTATTATTGTACGATGGACATGGTCGCACGCAATTAACAACTGAGGAATTGAATCAGGTAGAGGCTTTGATGCAAGTATGTAAGGCTCATGATGAAGTGACATTGAAATTAAACTGGAGCATGCTCAGAGAACGACCTGGCAATGTTGTGAATGATTTTGTATGCATGATGGATGGGAAAATAGTCGGTTTTCTTGGTTTATATAGCTTTGGAACGGTCGAAGTGGAAGTTAGCGGCATGGTGCACCCGGATTATCGCCGTCAAGGTATTTTTACAAAATTGTTAGAGATGGCCATGCAAGAGTCGATCCAAAGGAAATACAGCAAGGTGCTCTTAATTTGCCCAGGAAATTCGGATACAGGAAAAGCTTTTGTCGATTCAACATCTGGCGAGTATTCATTCTCCGAGCATTATATGGAACGTAATGATGCTGAGGAAGTGTTAATCCCGAGATCAGTACAAACAACGTTAAGATTAGCCCGACTCCCAGAGGATCGAGAGACTGTGATAGAGCTCAATATGGAGGCATTCGATATGTCTTATGAGGATGCAGCTGAGTATGTAGATCGATCATTAGAAAGCAAGCAAGATAAGACATTTATCGCTGAACTTGCAGGTCAGCCTATTGCTAAGATCGGTATTATGGAAAAAGAGCAGTCCATATTTATATTCGGATTTGGTGTGAATAAAGTATGGCGTGGGCAAGGGCATGGTCGTAACATTTTGAAACAAACGATTGCATATGGCCAGCAGGAATTAGGTAAACCATTTGCTGCACTTGAGGTTGCGGTAACGAATTTAGGGGCACTAGGGTTATATGAATCGTGCGGGTTTGTTCATGTAAGAAGCATTGATTACTATGCGATTTGTACAGCTTGATAGAATCGTGTAAAATGAACTCATCCCAATTATACATAAGGAGTGAATCACATAATGACTAAACAAGCAAAAGTGACAATGAAAGACGGCGGAGAGGTTCTTATCGAGCTTTTTGAAAAGGATGCTCCCAATACAGTTGCAAATTTCGAGAAATTAGTAAACCAAGGTTTCTATAACGGTCTGAACTTCCACCGTGTTATTCCTGGATTCGTAGCACAAGGCGGCTGCCCAAATGGTACGGGTGCTGGTGGTCCTGGCTACACAATCAACTGTGAAATCAATCCAAACAAACATGAGCGTGGAACTCTTGCAATGGCACATGCTGGCCGCAATACAGGCGGAAGCCAATTCTACATTTGTTACGAAGCACAACCACACTTAGACGGTCAACATACCGTGTTTGGTAAGGTAACAAAGGGCATGGAAATTGTAGATACATTCAAAGGTCGCGACGTAATCGAATCGATTGTTATCGAAGAAGTTTAAGTTCGATCATCATTTAAGCTCTGAGTTGCTGTATTTGCGGCTCAGGGCTTTTTTGGCTTTATCGGCTTTTGGGACAGTAACAAGCTTCCTTGCTTTTTGTATGCCTCGATGTTAGAATGCAGGGGAGATCATACATTTATGAACCTTCGGGGCCGGGTGAAATTCCCGACCGGCGGTGATGCTTGGTAGGTGTTATTTACAAGCAAAGTCCGTGACCCGCTGATCACTAGATAATTATTTTCTAAAGATCAAGCGGTTGATCCGGTGAAATTCCGGAACCGACAGTATAGTCTGGATGGGAGAAGGGGAATAAATACGGTAACAAAGCGGTGAAAAAGCAATGGCATTTCTATGCGCTTTTTTTCACATGTAAGGCGTAATCCCTAGTGGATGTCTGCCTTTGTTTGCCGTTTTTAAAAATATTAACAGTGAATCCGCCCCGTTCGCTTAACGGGGCTTTTTGTGTTGCTTTGCAAGCGTGACTTCCAGAAACGCCTCCGTTTTGTAAAGGTGAAATCGTTCCCCTGCTATTTTTCATGTGAATGGAGGTGCTAACATGGACATTCTAAGTGATGAGTATTATATGCGTCTGGCGCTTCAGCTTGCAGGCAGTGCACAAGGTCAGACGGGAATTAATCCAGTTGTGGGTTGTGTGCTTGTTAAGGATGGACGTATTGTCGGAATGGGCGCTCATCTTCGCAGGGGTGAGGCTCATGCTGAGATTCATGCGTTACAGATGGCGGGTAATGAGGCTGCTGGGAGTACAGCGTATGTGACGTTAGAGCCTTGTTCACACTATGGAAAAACGCCACCATGCAGCCATGCACTTATTGATCGTGGTATTAAGCGAGTTGTTGTCGCGAGTGTTGATCCTAACCCACGCGTAGCAGGTACTGGTATTCAGCGTTTGCGTGAAGCGGGTATTGAAGTGAGAGCAGGTTTGCTCGCAGAGGAAGCAGCGCAGCTTAATGAAGTGTTCAACAAATTTATTGTCACTGGCATGCCATGGGTGACATTGAAGACGGCCGCCACACTAGACGGCCGGATCGCCTCTAAAACCGGTGATTCCAAGTGGATCACCGGCGAGGCTGCACGCGCCTACGTGCACATGCTGCGCCATCAGCATGGCGCGATCATGGTTGGCGCGGGAACGGTTCGCGCTGACGATCCGTCGCTCAGCGCAAGATTGTCCGTACCGGCGCTGCAGCCGGTACGCGTGCTCGTCGACGGCGCGCTTAGCACGCCGCCGTCGGCAAAGGCGCTGCAGGGCCAAGCCATGCAGCGCACCCTCGTGCTGACGACCGCAGGTGCGTCAGCAGAGCGTCGCGCCGAGCTGGAAGCGCTCGGCGTAGAGGTGATCACATGCGGCGATGGCGCGCATGTGGATCTCTCCCTTGCCCTGCGTGAGCTGGGCAAGCGGGACATCGCCTCCATCCTCTTGGAAGGAGGCGGAGGGCTGAACGGCGCGATGCTGGAAGCGCGCCTCATTGATAAGATGGTGCTGTTCTATGCACCCATCATCATTGGCGGCGATACTGCGCCTGCAAACTTCACTTTCCGTGGATATGAGCGGATGCAGGATGCGCTGCGTTTGGAGCGCCTTAAAGTGGAGCAGTTCGGGGAGGATTTTTGCCTATCCGGTTATCCTCGTTACACGGAGAACTCGCATGCTCCATTTTCTCAATCAGGGGAGGTGAAATAGTCGATGTTTACGGGGATTGTGGAAGAAGTAGGAACGATGCTGCGCGTCGAGCGAAGCGGTCAAGCGATGGTACTGACTCTTCGTTCGTCGATACAGGGTGTACTTGGTGATATAAAACTTGGGGACTCCATTGCAGTCAATGGTGTATGTCTAACTGTCATCGCTTACGATTCATCCTCTTTCATGGTAGATGTGATGCCAGAGACGTACCGCAAGACGAATTTGTCCTTACTGCGTCCTGGAATGAAGGTTAACATGGAGCGCGCAATGGCAGCGACTGGACGTTTCGGTGGGCATATCGTTCAAGGTCATGTGGATTGTACGGCAAGTTTAATTTCACGAACACCGGAAGAGAATGCTGTCGTATTTCGTTTTCAACCCGAACGAACGGACGTGATGAAATATTTGCTTCGTGGTGGTTCGATCACAGTAGACGGTATTTCACTGACACTAGTGGATGCGACAGACAACACCTTTTCTGTGTCGATCATTCCGCACACACTGGCTCAGACCGCCTTGCAGACCAAGCAAGCGGGTGACACGATTAACATGGAATGCGATATTCTCGGAAAATATGTCGAGCGCTTACTGTTTTTTAAAGGCGATAATCCCAATTCAACCGCTATTGGACAATCTCGTTCGCAAGGCAGCTTAACGGAAAGCTTTTTAGCGGAACACGGGTTTAAATAACGAAGGGTGGGGTATCGAATGACAAATCAGGATAAGTTTAACACCATAGAAGAAGCGATCTCAGATTTAAAGTTAGGGAAAGTGATCATTGTTGTGGATGATGAGGACCGAGAGAATGAGGGGGATTTTATTGCCCTTTCGGATAAAGCAACACCGGAAGTCATTAATTTTATGATTACAGAAGGTCGCGGATTAGTCTGTGTCCCAATCACCGAAGAACGTGCGCTTGAATTAGATTTGCCGCCAATGGTTGCACAGAACACAGATAATCATGGTACCGCCTTCACGGTCTCAATTGATCACATGAACACAACGACAGGTATTTCTGCACATGAGCGCTCAGAGACGATTCAAGCGTTAATAGCGGATCAGACACAAGGTAGTGATTTCCGCAGACCAGGTCATGTTTTCCCGTTAGTGGCAAAGAAAGGCGGCGTCTTGCAGCGCGCAGGTCACACAGAGGCAGCTGTTGATCTAGCTCGGATGTGCGGTTCTTATCCATCAGCAGTCATTTGTGAAGTCATTAAAGAAGACGGGACAATGGCGCGTGTTCCTGATCTGATGAAGATTAGTGAGAAGCATGATCTGAAAATCATCACCATTCAAGCGATGATCGAGTATCGCAAACTGCAAGAGAACTTGATTCATCGGGAGATTGAAATTCAACTGCCAACAGACTTTGGAACATTCCGAGCTGTAGCTTATACGAATCAGGTTGATGATAAAGAGCATGTTGCTCTCGTCAAAGGGGACATCGACAGTCATGTACCCACGCTGGTTCGTGTGCATTCGGAGTGTTTAACAGGCGACGTGTTCCACTCTCACCGATGTGACTGTGGTCCACAGCTTGCAGCAGCATTGAAGCAAATTGATGATGCAGGTTGTGGCGTGCTGCTCTATATGCGTCAAGAAGGCCGCGGTATTGGTCTGATTAACAAATTGAAAGCTTATGCGCTTCAAGAGCAGGGATTCGATACGGTTGAGGCGAATAATAAGCTGGGATTCCCTGCTGATCTTCGTAATTATGGTATCGGTGCTCAAATTCTGAAAGATCTTGGTGTACGTAAAATGCGTCTGATGACTAATAATCCACGCAAGATTAAAGGCCTGGAAGGTCACGGTCTTGAAGTAACAGAGCGTGTTGCTATTCAGATGGAAGAGAATGAAGATAACCGTAAATATTTGCGGACGAAGAAACAGAAGCTTGGTCATATGCTTTCATTTAAAGATTAATCCTAAAGGAGAGATTACACATGACGAAAATTTATGAAGGAAACTTAGTATCCCAAGGGTTAAAATACGGTATTGTTGTAGGCAGATTTAATGAGTTTATTACATCTAAGTTACTAGGCGGCGCATTAGATGCACTGAAGCGTCACGGTGTTCAAGAAGATGAAATTTCAGTTGCATGGGTACCAGGTGCATTCGAGATTCCATTAATCGCTCAAAAAATGGCGCAAAGCGGTAAATATGATGCGGTGATTACACTAGGTACTGTTATTCGTGGTTCAACTCCGCATTTTGACTATGTATGTAGTGAAGTAGCCAAAGGTGTGGCAAGTATTAATATGCAGACGGGTGTACCCACAATCTTCGGTGTACTAACAACGGATTCTATTGAGCAAGCGATCGAACGTGCAGGAACGAAAGCTGGCAACAAGGGCTGGGAGGCAGCATCCGCTGCAATCGAAATGGCGAACCTCAGTAAACAATTCACGATATGATGAGTGGGATTCTTTCTTATTTAGCAGTAGATTCTCTACTGTTTCGGCTGCTCGCCTTTTTGGTGGCAGCCTCCTTTCATGATTTTGTGCACGCGCTTACAGCAAGTTTACTTGGCGACCGAACTGCACGGGAGCAAGGTAGAATGACGCTGAATCCAGCCGCGCATATTGCGCCACTTGGACTCTTGATGGTTCTATTCGGGCCATATGGTTGGACGAAGCCCGTACAAGTTCGAGCGGCTAATTTTACAAATCATTCACGCCTGCGAGTCGTGCTCACAAGCTTATCTGCACCCTTAGCTAATTTGTTGCTGGGTCTGATCTGTTGGTGGCTTTATTTTGTTGTATTAGCAGGTTTTAGTGGAGAATCGTCATTATCACTTTTACTTTTAGGATTTCTCCAGTATAGTGTTATAGTCAATATTTTATATGCTATTATTCATTTATTGCCTTTATATCCGCTTGATGGTTGGTATATTGTGCAAGCATTTTTCGGAAAATTGAGTATGCAGGAGTCGGATGCATCTACATCGCCGAAGAAAAATGCATGGACGATGCTTGGACTGTTCTTAACAATCGCGATTCTGGTAACTCCGTTTGGACAGAACTTGTGGAGCCGTGTATACTTGGCTGTTGATGGATGGATATCTACTTTATTATAAATTCGATATTATTTGTAAGGGGGAGCCCGATTGAAGGTACTGTATAAGCTGGACGTTTTTGAAGGTCCCCTTGATTTGCTATTGCATTTAATTGATAAGGCTGAGGTGGATGTTTATAATATCCCGATTAAAGAGATTACAGATCAATATCTGGAATATGTAAAGGCGATGGAGGAATTTGAGCTAGAAGTGACAAGCGAGTTCCTTGTTATGGCCGCAACCTTGCTGTCGATTAAGAGTAAGATGCTGCTCCCGAAACCACCCGTTGTGGAGCTAGATATGGAGCCATATGAAGATGAAGATTGGGACCCGCGTGCAGAACTTGTTCAGAAGCTTCTAGAATATCGTAAATACAAGGCGATTGCTGACTTATTGCGTGAAAAAGAGGTTGATCGAAGCTTAGTATTTACGCGTGAGCCAGAAGATTTAACGCCTTTTTTAACCCCTACACAGGAGAATCCAGTTGAAGGATTGGACATTAATGACTTGCTTCTAGCTTTTCGCCGCTCCCTTCGTAAGTTGGTTTCGCGTACGACTGTTGCGAAAATTCGTCGAGATGAAGTTTCGGTAAAGGATCGCATGGCGGAAATTATGCAAATGCTTCAAATCAAGCGAGGAAAGGTGCTGTTCTCCAAGTTATTTGATTATGAATTGACACGCGAGGAGATTATTGTTACTTTTCTGGCTATGCTTGAGCTAATGAAGCGCAAAGTAATCTCTTGTTATCAGCACAACTTATTCGAGGAAATTGTGATTGAAGCACGAGAGGAGGAAGTTAAAATTGAATTCACGGGAGATGAAATCAATTATTGAAGGCCTGCTGTTCGCAGCGGGAGATGAAGGATTGGATATCAAATCGATTGCAGAAGTACTTGAGATCGATAATCACTTATCTGGACAACTGATTAAAGATTTACAGCGGGATTTAACGAGAGAACGCAGGGGTGTTCGAATTGCGGAAGTTGCAGGTGCCTATCAATTGACGACATTGCCTGATCATGCACCTTATTTTGAACGTTTAGCACAAAGCCCTTCACGGTCTACATTATCGCAAGCTGCACTTGAAACATTAGCAATTGTCGCTTATAAGCAGCCTATTACGCGAATCGATGTGGAGGAGATTCGTGGGGTAAAATCAGAGCGGCCTTTACATACCCTTGTAGGTAAGGGTTTAATTTGTGAAGTAGGAAGAGCGGATGCAATTGGGAGACCGATTCTGTACGGGACCTCGAAGCAGTTTTTGGAATATTTTGGAATAAATTCATTAAAAGAATTGCCTGATACCTCTGCCCTTCAAGGAGAACTGGATTTGAAAGCAGAATCGAGAATGTTGTTCGACAAGCTTGAATCGGACCAGATTACTTTTGAACAATTGGAAAATGAAAGAAAAGGAATGTAAATCGTTCCTGCAAGCTATACTAACTCCGATAGTGAAGAACTCTTCATTGTCGGAGTTTTTGTATAGAGGGGGATCATGCCATAATGGGATGGCTGTTGTGGATCATTGGAATTTTAATCGGGCTTTGCCTGCTCTTGTTCGTACTTTCTTGCACTTATGTTGAAGGCAAGATGCATATAAGGAGAGTGAAGAATAATGACTCCTTCACATTTGAGTTTAAAGCTCTTTTTGGACTTATCCGACATCGGTTTGAAGTACCGATTGTAGATTTTATGAATATGAGTCAAGGTATAAAGGTGAAAAGTAAGGAAGTGAATGCGAATTCGCATAAGACTGTTGGTAAGAAAAAAACGTCTATCACTCGTAGAGGACTATCACGAAGTATTCATAATACGAGAATGATCTTACAGCAAACACGTGATTTGAACAGATGGCTGATACAAACACTTTCTACAATTAAGTGTAGTTATTTTCAATGGGATTCACGAATTGGGATCGGTGATGCGCCGAATACGGCTATGGCGGTCGGTGTATTATGGGCTGTAAAAACTTCGTTGTTAGGTTGGGTATTTCGTTATATTCAATTGCAGAGTCCGCCAAAGCTATCTGTCAATCCACAATACAATCAGACCACGTATTCAACAGAGATCCTTGTTACTTTGAAGACACGAATCTTTTATTTATTTCTTGCACGCAGGAGATTGAAGGTACGGCTTAAACAAAGTAAGGGTGGGCTTCGAACGTGGCAAAGGATGTTTAGAAAACGGAAGAAGGCTGTTGCTTAGCTTTATTTCGGATCGCTTACACATAGTCAGGTTAAGTTAGGACATGCTAATAACTGAACGAATACGTTAATCTATACGCATTAAGGAGGTATTAGGGATGTCTGAACACCCAATTCAAGGTCTGATGAAGACCGCAATGGAGAACATTAAAGCCATGGTGGACGTGAATACCATTGTTGGCGATCCTGTAGAAACACCGGATGGCTCCGTCATTATGCCGATTTCCAAAATCGGATTTGGTTTTGCTGCTGGTGGTTCTGAATTTGTACCTTATTCCGAAGAGGATCAAGGATCAGGAGGCAATTCGAATCAGAAACAGCAAGGTGGAAGCGGAAATGAGTATCCGTTTGGCGGCGGAAGCGGCGGCGGTATATCGATCACTCCGATTGCTTTTTTAGTTGTAGGAAAAAATGGCGTCAATGTATTATCACTCGAACGCAATACGCATATCTTAGAGCGAATCATTGACACAACACCGATGATCATCGATAGAGTTCAGCAAATGATGTCAAACAGCGGTGATTCATCCTCCAGTTCGTCCAATTCTTAAAAACAATACTAAAGCTAAAAAGCGCCTATGCGATTAGGCGCTTTTTATTATGCTCTAATGATGGATATTACGGTAAGAAGATAATGTATCTAAAGTAAATGTACACATTTGCAAGGATTAACGAAACGATTGTGATGGGTGCTCCTATTTTCAAAAATTCAAAGTAGGAGAATCCTTTGCCTTCTTTGGAAGCCATACCTGCGACGATGACGTTCGCAGATGCCCCGATAATCGTTCCATTCCCCCCAAGGCAAGCACCAAGTGCAAGTGACCACCATAACACATTAATTTGTTGTGACGCGGCGTCTAACCCTAAATTAACGGCCATATCTTTGATGAGCGGGATCATTGTTGCTACAAATGGAATGTTATCAATCGTCGCAGAAGCGATTCCGGATACCCATAGAATGAGCAGGGATGATGATCCAATATCGCCGTTTGTAATGGCTAAGATTTTCTCAGCCATACTGCTAATAATACCAACCTCTTGCAAACCGCCTACGAGCACGAATAGTCCGCCAAAGAAGAAGATTGTAACCCACTCGACCGAATGAAGTGCTTCTTCCACCTCATGTTCGGTTTTAAGTCCGAAGAGCATAAGCAAGGAAGCTCCAAATAAGGCGACAACAGAAGCTTCAACATGAATGACGGAATGCAGGACGAATCCAAGCATCGTAATCCCTAGAATGATTAGCGATTTGATCATTAATGGACGGTTCTTAATGTTGTCATTTTCATTCAATTTCATTAGATCCGCTTGTTTGGCTGGATTCGGCTTAAGCTGCTTGCGATAGATGAAATACAACATCGTTGTCGTCACACCCATAATAATGACAGCAATAGGGCCAAGGTTGAGTAGGAATGAATTGAAAGTTAAGTGCGTGTTCGCAGATCCAATCATGATATTCGGAGGATCACCAATGAGCGTCGCTGTGCCACCAATATTAGAGGCAATAATTTCTGAAATCAGATATGGAACCGGGTTCACGCCAAGAATGCGCGTAATGGATAACGTGACAGGCACAACAAGCAGAACCGTAGTTACATTATCGAGAAAAGCAGATCCGATTGCAGTAAGGATAGACATCATGACTAAGATTTGAATCGGGTTACCTTTGCAAAACTTGGCTGCTTTAATGGCCACATATTGAAAAATACCAGTCTTGTTGGCGATGCTGACTAAAATCATCATGCCAATTAAGAGTACGATTGTGTTCCACTCGATGTATTGGGTAAATACTTTGTGAATGTCGAGTAGGCCTAGAATGATCATCAATCCTGCTCCACAAAGAGCGATGACCGCGCGGTTAACTTTTTCTGAGATAATTATGGCATAGGATATTAGAAAAATAATTAGTGCTATCCATGTTTGATCCATATGTACCACTCTCCTTTTACGGGAACTTGAAAATAAAGAAAAGAGGAGCCTTGTGTGACTGGCTCCTCCATTATGTTCCCCATATTCGTTTAATTAAAAATTATAGCTATTTTTGTAGCGGATGTAAATACAGGTAGAACATTTTTTTAAAAAAGAGTTTGTTCAAGATGCTGGACATATTTCATTGTGGGATAAGCATATACATGCAAAAGGACTGAATTGGTAGGAGGAAACCCGCGTGCGTTCATTCAAAATAAAGTGGTTGATGTTGCTCGCTATGTGTATTTGTCTTGTTACTCTTATTCCAGGTAAATGGGTGATGGCTGAAGAATCAGTTATTCTTGATCATGCCAAAGGAGCAGCCCTTATTGATGTGACTTCAGGACGTATTTTATATGCACATAATGCAGACAAGCCAATGCTAATTGCCTCATTAACCAAGATAATGACAGCGATTATTGCGATAGAAAGTGGGAATTTAAGCAGTGCGGTTACGATCAGTTCAAGAGCAGCCGGTAAGGAAGGTTCTGCTCTTTATTTAAAGGTGGGACAGGTTATTAGCTTGCATCAGTTGCTGCAAGGCATGATGCTGCGTTCAGGCAATGATGCCGCGACTGCGGTCGCAGAACATATTGGAGGCAGTGTGGAAGGTTTTGTCTACATGATGAATGAGAAAGCGCAAATGCTGGGTATGAGTCAATCTATTTTCACGAACCCAACGGGTCTTGATGAATTTGGAGGCAATAAAGCCACAGCTTCAGATATGGCTAAATTAACAGCCTATGCCCTACACAATCCAACATTTCAAGAAATTGTGAAAACAAAAGAAGCGCGAGTTCCTAACCCGAATGATGGTGGGAACTACTTATGGCTAAACAAGAACAGGATGTTATCTTTCTATGAAGGGGCAGACGGAGTGAAGACGGGATTTACAAAGCTTGCTCGTCGTTGTTTAATCTCGTCTGCGACCCGAGGTGGCCAGCAACTAGCTGTAGTCACACTTAATGACTCCGATGATTGGTTGGACCATACGAAGCTGCTTAACTATGGATTTAAACAATTTTCGCTTGTGGAACTCATCCATAAAGGAGATGCGATTGAATCTACAGGTTGGGTAGCAGGACGATCATTCTTATATCCACTACATGCTAATGAGCGATCAAAAGTAACCCAAACCATTGTGAAGTATCCAATTGGTTCTACGGACGAACAACTTGGACGCAAAGGGTTACTTCAGTTCCAATTAAATGGAAAAGAAATCGGAGCAAATGTCTTCTTATATGAGCCCAATTCTCCCTATCTCGCCATAGATGCACAAGAAACAATGGGATTTAAGCCAACCGAAGTACATATTACAAAACTACAGCGATTCATTCTGATGTGGAAATCCGTCATTCATGCGTTAGTTACTTTATTCTAAATCGATCAAGCTAAATGGTGGTGAGACAATGGTCAATTGGATCTGGTTATTTTTCATCGTTGCTGGATTTGCGGTAGCCGCGGTGCAGGGAAATGTAGAAGCGGCGACTCAGGCAGTATTTGAAGGGGCAAAAAGCGGTGTAACGGTTTGTTTCGGGCTCATCTCGATTCTGGTGTTTTGGTTAGGGATTATGCGAATCGCAGAGGATGCTGGTATTTTGCGGAAGCTATCTGCCTGGCTTAAGCCCCTTGTGCGGTTCTTATTCCCTTCGGTTCCGAGTAATCATCCAGCTATTGGCTATATCATGTCGAACATGAGTGCGAATATATTTGGGCTTGGTAATGCAGCGACACCGATGGGAATTAAAGCCATGCAAGAGCTGCAGAAATTGAACGGGGATAAAGAACTAGCCTCTCCAGCGATGTGCACCTTACTTGCTCTCAACACCTCGTCAGTCACGTTAATTCCAACCACACTAATTGCGATTCGGATGAATTACAATTCACTGAATCCTGCTGAAATTGTGGGGACAACACTGCTAGCAACTTTGGTTTCTACAGCTGCAGCTATCATTGTTGATCGCTGGTATCGACATAGACATCGTTTAAACCCGACATCGAAAGGGTGATTGCAAAATGTTCGGATTTATATCACTAATTTCTGCATGGGCTATTCCGGCAATGGTCGTGTTTATTCCACTTTTTGCAGCTTATCGCAAAGTTCCTGTTTATGAATCATTTGTGGAAGGTGCAAAAGATGGCTTTGATACAGCGATCAAAATTATTCCTCATCTCGTAGGCATGATGGTTGCGATTTCTGTGTTTCGTGCTTCTGGAGCCATGGATTTAATTTTAGGTTTCATAAAGCCACTTTTTGATACTCTTGGCGTACCGAGCGAAGTATTGCCACTTGCGTTCTTACGACCGATTACAGGAGCGGGATCGCTCGCTTTTACGACAGATTTGATCGCACAATTTGGACCTGATTCCTTAATTGGGCGGATTGCTGCAACGGTTCAGGGGAGTACAGACACGACACTGTATGTGATTACAGTCTATTTTGGCGCAATTGGGATTCGGCGGACAAGCTATGCCCTTAAAGTGGGTTTAATCTCAGACTTGGTAGGTTTTATTGCGTCAATTATTGTATGTCTACTTGTTTTCAGTTCTTAACCTCGATTGTTTTTCTTAACCTAATGGAGGAATGAATCATATACTGCATGAGGCATCAACTAGAAGCCACTACATTCGAGGTGATTCTCCTTGCAGTGTTTAGGAATTATCATACATCATTCCGCATGTCCCTCCATTAACGGCAAGGGCTATGATTACATGGTACTGAGTACAGGTGTGATTATTTCTTTGCCAGAAGCAGCTGATTCGCAGTATGTTCATTTATGCATTGAAGGAGATTTTACTGGTTTTCAAGAAAAGAGCCCTCAGCAGCGAGAACAGCTTTTTATGGCACATAAACTGCTGTTAAGACTGCTTTCTATTTTTCAATTAACAGAAGAAAATGTGTATTCCCACTGTCAAACATGCCCAGGGGGTTATTTTCCATGGAGTCAGCTTGTGATTTCCGCAAAGGATGGTTATCATTAGCATGAGGTGAATTTCGACATGGAAGAAAGATTACAGAAGGTACTTGCAGCAGCAGGTATTGCTTCGCGGAGAAAATGTGAAGAAATTATTTTGGCAGGTCGTGTTCAGGTAAATGAGGAAACCGTCACGACGCTTGGAGTTAAAGTGGACCCAGCTGTAGATTTGATCACGGTTGATGGTAAACGAATAGCAGGTGAGAACAAAATATATGTGATGCTCAATAAACCAAAAGGCGTTATTACATCTGCAAATGACCCTGGTGGTCGTAGAGTCGTAACGGATTATTTAAAAGGCATTACGGAGCGAGTATATCCAGTAGGTCGACTTGACTATGATACGGAGGGTTTACTATTACTTACGAATGATGGGGAATTCGCACATCTACTTACACATCCCAAGCATCACGTGCCGAAGACTTATCATGCTACAGTAAAAGGAGTTCCTCACGGATCTATTTTGGACAAGTTAAGAGCAGGAGTGGAACTTGAAGATGGAATGACAGCTCCAGCAATCGTGGAATATGCAGACGTAGATACCGATAAGAAGGAAAGCGTCATTTCCATTACAATTTTTGAAGGACGTAATCGCCAAGTGCGCCGTATGTTCGATGCGGTATCGTTCCCGTTAGTAAAACTAAAGCGTGTTCAATTTGGCTCGATGACACTTTCAGGATTGCCTAGAGGCAAGTATCGTCACCTAGGTGCCGATGAAGTGAAAGAGCTGTTGGATGAGGCTTTACGCCCTAGTTAAGGACACATAAAATTCAAAAATGATCGACTAATGTCGCAAAGCTCTTCGTTATAATAAAAGGTAAAGTTATTAAGCGTAGGAGATTTAACTATGGGAAAAAATAAAAAGTGGGTTCAGTTGCTTATTTTTGGGCTTGTGCTTACGATTGGAGCGTTCACTGTTTTTACGAATCTAAAGTCAGAGACAGTTAAACCTCCTAAGGTTGGCGAAAAGGCAATTGATTTTAATTTACAGGGCCTTGATGGGAAGAACTATCAGTTTTCAGATATACAAAAAGGGAAAGTCATCATCATGAATTTCTGGGGTACTTTCTGTCCGCCATGTAGGGCAGAAATGCCTGCTCTTCAACATCAACAGGACAAATGGAAAGACAAGGGTGTCCTAGTTGTTGGCGTCAATATGGATAACAGCCGTATTACGGCGCAGCAGTTTTTGGACCAATTAAATTTAAACTTATTTTCTTTGCACGATGAGAAAGACGTGATCCGCAAACAATACGGGGTCAAGGATTATCCGACGACATTTTTCATTGGATCAGATGGGAAAATCAAAGAGATTCGAGTCGGTGAAATGGATGAACCTTATATCGATCGGATGCTCTCTCAGATTGTGCAGGGAGGATAAAGAACATGATACAGAATACGAAATGTGAGTGCGGTCACCAGAATCATCTGGGGACCGTATTGTGTGAGTCCTGCGGAAAACCGCTATTTGAAGAAGAACATTCCGATAGTTTAGAGAGTTTGGAAATGAGATATGATGGCGTTGCCCGCCGCTCTCAAAAACAAAACCCGACCATTTTGGATCGGGTTTGGAATTTCTTTTCCTCAGTTAAAATTGCTATTTACTTAATTCTTGCGACATTGTTATCCTCTATTCTCGGTACGATATTGCCGCAGGAAAACACATTTTTCGGCATTGATCCCTCGGTTTACTATAAAGAGACCTATGGGTTTGGTGGAGAAATCTACTATGCACTTGGGTTATCTCATACCTATGAGACATGGTGGTTCATTACATTACTTTTCATGATTGGGCTCTCTTTAATTATTTGCTCATTAGATCGGGTGCTGCCTCTTTATCGGGCACTATCCAAACAACAGATCCGAAAGCATTTGCGCTTTATTTTACGTCAAAAGGCTTCCTATGAAGGTAAACTACCTGAATCGGTAAATGAGGAAGAGTGGGTGAATCAGGTAGCGGTTCTTCTTCGTAAGAAAAATTATCGCATCCATCGTGATGGTACAGCTCTTTTAGCGGAAAAGTATCGTTTCTCACGTTGGGGTCCATATGTGCTACATATTGGTTTAATTATCTTTTTACTTGCTGCGCTTATGCGTCTGCTGCCTGGGTGGCATATGGACGTTTATATGAACTTGTTGGAAGGTCAAACGAAGCAAATTGAAGGCACGCCTTATTATATTAAAAATGAAAAATTTACGATGGAAGTTTACGATGAAAACGAGATGTCGAAGGAATTTAAGGAACGTAACAAGCTTGTCCCTAAAAAATTCGAGACTCAAGCCGTTCTGTATCGCTGCACAGCAGATTGTGATCAACCCGGTAAAGAACCTATTTTGGAGCAAATTGATCATTATAACATCGAAGTGAATAAACCGCTCATCTATGACGGCATTATGATCTATCAGAATGGATATCGGGATTTGCCGGAGCCTCTTTTAATCTCGGTTAAGCCAAAACTGATTAATAAAGTTACAGGTCAAGAAATTGGATCCTTCGAGCTACCGATGAAAAATCCGCCAGAGACTGTAAAAATCGGAGATTATACGCTGAAACTGCGTAATTATTATCCGGAATTTATTCTCGATCCAACAACGGGGCAGCCAGCGACAGCTTCAAATGAACCGAAAGTACCTGCTTTTATTTATCAGATTGAAGGTCCGGGACTTGCTGCTGGTGGTGAGCCTTATATGTATTTCCCGCGTCAAATTGATAAATCTACTTTCCGGCAGAATGATATTAACAGTGCTCTAGCAAATAAAATTGAACTTGCTGTTGGAACGATGGCAGATGTGCAGATTGCACAGTACAATTCATTTTTGAATGTTCGTGAGGATCGTGGACTTCCATTTATTTGGGTTGGATCCATCATCGGAATGCTTGGTTTAATTATGGGCTTCTACTGGCAGCATCGCCGGATATGGATTCGAATTGATGACGGAATACTCGCACTAGGTGGACATACAAATAAGAATTGGTTTGGCATTCGGAAAGAAATTGCTGCAGTTTTAGATAAAGCAGGGATACAAGTGGATCCAAAGTCACTTGATCAGGGAGGGGATAAGTCTTGAATACGGCATCACTCAGTTCTACGGCATTATTGATAGCATTCTTTGTTTATTTAGCAGGTTTTACGGTGTTCGTACTCGCGATCCTTGGGAAAAAGTGGACTCGTAATCGAACGCAAGAGGAAGCTGCTGCGCATGTGAAGCGTTGGGGATGGGCAGGGTACATTATTTCTGTTATCGGTTTTATCGCACATCTTGTATTTTTCTTCGCCCGCTGGGTGGAGGCAGGGCATATCCCGACGAGTAATTTATTTGAATTCATGTCCTTCCTTGGCATGATGATCGTCCTAGCATTCCTTATCGTTTATTTGATATACAGATCGCCTGTCCTTGGTATTTTTGCAATGCCAATTGGTTTTATCATCATAGCATATGCTTCCGTATTTCCAACTGAAATACAACCATTAGTTCCTTCACTGAAAAGTTATTGGTTGAACATTCACGTTACATTCGCTGCGGCAGGAGAAGCTTTCTTCGCAGTTGGATTTGCTGCAGGGCTTATGCATTTACTACGTACCATTAATTTCAAAGGTAAGTTGAAAAATGAAAAACGTGAGCAGCGTGGCGTTGAGTTTACCTTGTTTGTTATAATTATGTTAATAGCGTTTATTGCGCTCACATTTACGTTTAATGCATCTGGTTATAAAGCTAAATTCTCTGCAGAAGAAACGATTCAAGATAAGCTGCAAACGGTGCAAACCGTATACGTATTGCCGCCAATTATTGGTCCACATGACGGTAAAATAATCGAAATGCAGCCATTCTTAGGCATGAATGAGCCTTTGATTGAAGCACCAAGCTGGATGAAAGGCGCTAACGCAGGTCGTAAGTTCAATACGATGATTTGGTCAGTTGTTGTGGGATTATTGCTGTATGGGGTTCTTCGATTACTAGTGCGTAAGCCACTTAGTGAAGCGATATCCCCATTATTGCAGGGTATGGATCCGGAAGATTTAGATGAGATTTCATACCGTGCGATCGCAATTGGGTACCCGATATTTACACTTGGGGCATTAATTTTTGCAATGATTTGGGCACAAGAGGCATGGGGTAAGTTTTGGAGCTGGGACCCGAAGGAAGTATGGGCACTCATCACATGGCTATTTTATGCGGTTGTTCTTCATTTCCGTCTATCGAAGGGTTGGATTGGTAAGCGCTCTTCATGGCTTGCGGTAATAGGTTTTATCGTCGTAATGTTTACACTTGTGGGAGTTAATCTTGTAATTGCTGGCTTGCACTCCTATGCGGGGGTTTAATCGTACGGAAGGAAAGGAATGTGATCTCACATGGACATGAAATTAAGTATCCTTGTTGTTGATGATGAAGAAAGAATCCGCCGTTTGCTTCGCATGTATTTAGAAAAAGAAGGCTACACGATCGAAGAGGCAGAGGACGGAGAAAGCGCGCTAGAGATGGCGACGCAAACGGACTATGATCTTATTATGCTTGACGTGATGATGCCAGGTATTGATGGAATAGAAGTATGTTCCCGACTACGACAAGTGAAATCGACACCAGTTATTATGTTGACAGCAAAAGGTGAAGAGACAAATCGAGTTCAAGGGTTTGAAGTAGGCGCAGATGACTATGTTGTGAAACCATTTTCTCCTCGTGAAGTCATCTATCGTGTGAAAGCGATTTTACGTCGCTCATCGGCGACAGCATTTTTAGCAAAAGAAACGTATTCGAGCAACAATATTGTTTTCTCACAGCTTGTGATCGAGCATGATGCTCATCGGGTCACAGCAGGAGGGCAAGAGGTTGCGCTTACGCCTAAGGAGTATGAACTTCTTCACTATTTGGCGATTTCTCCAGATAAAGTGTTCTCGCGTGAGGAATTACTGAAGGATGTATGGAATTATGAATTCTTTGGCGATCTTCGTACAGTTGATACGCATGTAAAGCGCCTACGTGAGAAGCTTAACAAAGTGTCACCTGAAGCAGCATCCATGATTACAACAGTTTGGGGCGTTGGATACAAGCTAGAGGTTCCTAAGTGACGTGTTCTTACTAAGAAGTGTTGTAGGTAAGCTATGGCTTACAATTATTGGATTAGTCGCTATCATCCTTATCACTCTGGGTTCGTTTCTTATTCCATACATTGAGAATTACTTCTCACAAATGAAGAATCAAACGGATTCCTTAACAAAACTAGCCAATCAAATGTCAGCAGAAACGTCGGAACATTTGGGTGATACGTCGTATTATCAAATGGCAAATGAAATTTTAGGTTTTCATGACGCTCATATGTTTATTGTATCGAAGAATATGGACAACCTTTGGATTGATCGAACGAATAACCAAGAGACACAGTATCGGCCAAGTGATTTCTTTTCAAATCAAGATTTTGCGACCGTGTTTGCAGGTAATCGAGTAGATAATAGTAAATTTGTCCATAGTCGAACTCCTGTTAGTCCGCATAATCAGTTTGCAGCAGTTGCTGTACCGCTGTATGCAAAGGATAAGACAACTGTCATTGGCGCCACACTCTTATATCAGTCCATTCAAGGACTGGATGCAACTCAAACTTATGTGATTCGCCTGTTTGTAGTCGTATCGATTGTTGGATTTTTGTTAACGACTGTGTTCGCATTCTTTTTATTTTATCGGATTACACGTCCTCTACTTCAGCTCAAAAAAGCAGCAAATCAAATCACGATGGGACAGTACGCGACTCGCGTTCCGATTGTATCCACCGATGAAATTGGCGAGCTTGCGCAAACGTTCAACCATATGGGCGAAGAACTGGAAGAGACGATTAAAGCGCATAGTCATGAAAAAGAGCACCTTGCCTCCGTGCTACGTTCGATGACAGACTCCGTCATTACGTTTAATGCGGATGGAAATATTATTCTGACCAATCCACAAGGATTCAAAATTATTCGAGAGTGGAGCAGTATACACTGGGATATCGAATTACAGAAAGAGCAGGATGGCTCGGATGGGGAGCAAGTCGAAGTCATACCTGAGCCACTGCAGCCTTTATTTGATTATGTAGTCGCTAATGGAAAAGAGACGACAAGCAAAATCCACGTTCATAATGGTGTGTGGTCGATTGTGATGACCCCACTGTATGCTCAAGATGGGGTGCGCGGTGCGGTAGCTGTACTCCGTGATGTAACAGAAGAGTTTCGATTGGATCGATTCCGTAAAGATTTTGTCGCGAACGTCTCTCATGAGTTACGGACACCACTTTCGATGCTGCAAGGATATAGTGAAGCTTTACTTGATGACATTGCGGGAACACCAGAAGAACGAAGAGAATTGGCACAGGTCATTCATGATGAGTCGCTTCGAATGGGTAGATTGGTTCATGATTTGTTAGATTTAGCAGGCATGGAGTCGGGTCATCTCAAAATGAACTTCCGTGAATTAGATCTTCATATGCTTGTACGACGGATTTATCGGAAGTTCTCTGCGCTTGCTAAGGATAAAGGTATTAATTTACGTTATGAATTAGCGGAGTCGCCACTAGTGCTCGATCATGCAGATGAAGATCGTTTGGAACAAGTGCTGACGAATTTGTTAGACAATGCAATCCGTTATACACCGAAGGACGCAGAAATTATCATCCAAGGTCAAGAAATGAATCAAGGAGGACGTGATGGACTCATGATTCACATCATAGACCAAGGTCAGGGAATTCCTGCCGCGGACTTACCATTTATCTTTGAACGGTTTTACAAAGCAGACAAAGCGCGTACTCGTGCATCTGTCGGTGGGACCGGCTTAGGGCTTGCAATAGTAAAAAATATTATTGATGCACATAAAGGTGACGTGAGTGTTACGAGTACAGTGGGTCATGGAACAACTTTTTCGATATTCCTTCCCTTTAAGAAGCACATGAATTAGGAGTTTTTCGACAACAAGGAAAAGGCGTTTCCCGAGAGTTTATAGCGGGAAACGCCTTTTTTTGTTGAATGAATGATATTAATCTTGTTGTTCGTGAAACAGTTATACGGTCATTTCGCGTACATTTACAATTTCCGGCAATTCTTCAAGAATTTTAATCACTTCATTACCTGCTGCCTTATCAATCGTGAGTAGCATGATCGCAGATCCGCCGATTTCTTGACGTCCTACTTGCATGGTCGCAATATTGATTTGGTTGTCCCCAAGAAGTGTACCTACGCGTCCGATCATACCTGGCTTATCGTTGTGCGAGATGAGCATGATGTTACCTTCTGGAGTGAAATCAACAGGGTATTGATCAATTTGAACAATACGTTGACCAAAGCTGCTAAGCAGTGTACCAGCTAATGTTTTTTGCTCTTTCTTTGTACGAAGAGTTACCGTTACTAGGTTTGTGAAGGTGGAAGTCGTATACGATGTATTCACGATAATATTCACTTCACGGGTTTTAGCTAGATGCATAGCATTGACGATGTTAACACCTTCAAGTTTGTTTGCAAATACGCCCATTACGATGTTACGCGTTAATGGAGCTGTGTCTACATCCACGAGGTCTCCAGCATAATTAACAACAATTTCACTTACTGCGCCAATTGTAATTTGACCCAGAATACGGCCAATCTTTTCACCTAGGTTAAAGTATGGCTGTAATTTATTGAACACATTGCTTGGAACTTGCGGCATATTGACTGCATTCTTAAATGGTTGTTCCCGAAGAATGTGCAGGACTTCCTCAGAGACGTCAATCGCAACATTTTCTTGCGCTTCAATTGTCGAAGCACCAAGGTGTGGGGTTACAATGATTTTTGGATTACTTAGAAAAGGATGATCTGCTGCAGGAGGCTCTTGTTCAAAAACATCGAATGCAGCCCCAGCAACAATACCTTTATCAATTGCGTCAACTAGCGCGATTTCATCAATGATTCCACCGCGGGCACAGTTAATAATGCGGACACCCTGCTTCATGAGAGCGAATTGTGGTGTGCTAATAATATGGCGAGTTTCTTTTGTAAGTGGTGTATGCACCGTAATAAAGTCAGCTTGACTAGCGATTTCATCGACTGTGCATAGCTTCACACCGAGTTTGTCAGCGCGTTCTTCTGTGAGGAATGGATCGTAGCCGAGAACGTTCATGCCGAATGCTTTCGCACGTTTAGCCACTTCAGAGCCAATGCGTCCCATACCGACTACACCAAGCACCTTATTGCGAAGCTCTACACCTACGAATTTGCGATCCCATTCACCGCCAACTGTCTTTTTATAAGCTTGTGGGATCGAGCGGGCTACAGCCATCAACATGGCGAAAGTATGTTCACATGTAGCGATTGTATTTCCATCTGGCGCATTAATGACAACGATACCGCGTCTAGTCGCAGCATCTAGATCAATGTTGTCGACACCAACACCAGCACGGCCAATGACTTTAAGATTTGTACCGGCTTGCATGATTTTCTCGGTTACTTTCGTTTGTGAACGAACAAGCAAAGCATCGAATTGATCGATAATGGCTACAAGCTCATCTTCAGATAAACCAGATTGTTTCACAACTTCTACATCTTCTGCATCATACAGCTTCTGGATACCTAAGTCACTGATTGGATCGGATACTAACACTTTAAACATATGGTTTCCCCCTCGAAAAAATTGTTTTTTTGTCTACAAAAATAAAAAAAACTCTCGACCTTCATACGTATACCGTATAAAGGGACGAGAGTTTATCTCCGTGGTGCCACCCTAATTCGCTGTGCATGGTTATGCGAGCCTTAAGAGAACGATAACGAGTTCTAACCGACTACATCTACTAGCAAATGCTTTCAATGCAGTGCTCCGGAGTGCTCCGCCTAAGATTGTTACCGATTCACACCATCCATCGGCTCTCTGAGAACGTTTCTTTTGCTTGGCTCCATCAACGCTTTTGTATAAATATTTTTAACAATGTATCATGGGGTGCTAAAAAGTGTCAATAGACAAAAAGTGTAGTCACAATTATGACAAAATTGCTTCAATGACCTTATCTTGACTCGTACGAAATAATAAAGGTATCCTAAGCTTATTGAAAAAAGGGCAGGTTAGGCAGTTCTTCTTGTTTATATCTCATTTTCTGTTTCGCAAAATAGTCTGTGCGAACAGCGCTCGTTCCATTCAATAATTGAATGGCTGCTGGTATATCTGATATGCCCAAGCTTTTCATTTCTCCCTTAGCCAATAACTCATCGATACGAGCGGTTACATCATGAGGTAGGTATTCAGTGAAGCTGCCGGCTTGAAGCATCAAAGATGAAACGTATTCATTCTTAACATGAATCGAAGTATTGTTCCATTCATCAAAGCTAATTTTTTTATTAGAATCAAGCGGCTTGATAGCCGAGTTTTCCGTTTGCTGCCATTTCACGATGGACGAATAGTAATCTTTTTGTGCAGATAAGGCGCTTTTCTTCGCTTCTTGAAGCTGTGCATCTACATCCATAGCATGAATGAGCTCACTACCCGGCATTGCATTTGCTTTTGAAATAAAGGATTGAAGTCCTTTATTAAACGTTTGAAGGCTTGTCAGATAGCTATTACTCGCTTGACCTAGTAATGGAGAGTTTTCTGGCATTGTATTAGCTTGCAGTTCCTTGCTCAAGCTTCCTGCTAGATTCGCTAATTCTTTAATGGCACTCGCACTATTTACGGTCTGAGAATTTCTTTCTAGATTATCTTGCGCTTGAAACCATTTGATTTGAAAGTTTTTATAAGGTATATAAATAGAATGATAGAAAATTGCTAAACTCTGTTGATCGTATGAACCAGTTTGCTCATTCGCTTTTACTTCTTGTGAGGCAGCATGTTGCCATTGTTTGTCTGTACGTTCTTTGCCTATTTTGAAACCAATAAAAAAGGCACCAAGCACACAAACTAGCATAAAAATAGTCAATGTAGCGATTAAATAATCGGTGCGGGTTAATTGTTTTTCCATCATCGTTCTCCTTGTTATGTAATTGCCATAAGTATAGGTGAAAATGTTGGAAATGGGAAGAGAACAATAAGCGGGGGAAGAGTGGGTATGAAAAAGCTAGATTTTGAAAAATGGAGGGTGAAATCACCTTCATTAAGCGACTTGGATGATCGTCTATTGTTGATTAATTTGTACGTTACACAATTCATAGTTCTCCTAATAGGCGTCATTCTATTACTTTTTTCAAAACCAAACTGGCAGGCCATGTTTTCATTTCAGATGGGTTGGAAAATAGGGTTGTGGGGTGTAGGATTTGCTGCGGCGGTTCTAGTATTTGATTTCACGGTTTCCCGATTTGCACCCAAGGATCTATTGGATGACGGGGGCATGAATAAACGATTATTCGGTAAAAGACCGCTGTGGCATATCGCCGTTATTTCGCTCATAGTTGCCATTTGTGAGGAAATATTGTTTCGAGGTGCGATTGGCGGTATGATTGGACCGTATTGGACGAGTATCATTTTTGCTTTTATTCATGTACGATATTTACAACATTGGCTCATGACAGGCATGGTATTTTGTATTTCGTATGGACTGGGTTGGATGTATGAAACTACGGGAACATTGTGGACTCCTATCTTAGCGCACTTCTTAGTCGATTTTATCATGGGATGCATCATCCGCTATAGCAAGGAGGAATAAATATGGAACAACAAAGAGAGTTTGATACAGAATTAGTAATTGAAAATGAAAACGAAAATGACAGCCACTTTTTACCCCCAAGAAAGCAAGTGCATCCTTCAGAGAAAGGTAAATGGACTGTCATTTTCTATCGTATTTTGGTTGGTTTGTTCGTGCTTTTAGTCATTGGTCTAACCATTTGGGGGATCAAATACACCTAACTCTATCTCATCTCAAGCTCGATGGAACGAGGATCGACGAAATCATATCCTTTTTCTTTTAGCGTAGTCAGTAATTTATCGAATGCTTCTACAGTCCAAGGGAGTTCATGCATCAAAATGTTCGATCCAGCGTGCAGTTGGTTCATGACATTGGTGATGACTTCTTCTGGATTGTTTTTCTTATTTGTCATCTCCCAGTCTTTGGAGCCATTTGACCACGTCATGTACAGCATGCCATTTTTCTTCACTGTTTCTTTGAGGAAATCATTACCTGCCCCAAATGGCGCGCGGAAAAATTGAGGCGAGACACCAATCGTATCTTTCATAATGGTTTGCACATCACCAACTTGCTGCTCGATCTTGGCGTTGGTTTGTTTGTTAAGTTCAATGTGATCCCACGAGTGATTGCCAATTATTTGACCGCGGTCATAAATGAGCTTTAATAACTCAGGATGCTGTTTAATGCGATAACCATTCATGAAAAAGATGGCTTTCGCTTTATGTTTATCTAAAGTATCAATCATTTTATCAATCATGTCCTTTTCTTTCGGACCATCATCAATGGTAAGCAGGACAACTTTCTTATTGCCTGACGGGTCATTAGGCACAATGTCATAATTTTTGTTCATGTGATAAGTTTTTGGAATTGACTGCTCCTGATTAATTATCGGCTTTGTTGTTGCTGCTGGTGAAGATGCAGGAGAGGTGGGCGCCGCCGATGGAGTTGGTGTTGCAACATTTACAGTTGGAGCTGGACTAGGCGAAGCAGCTGTTTGTGCTTCATTTTTACCGCAAGCAGTTAATAAAAGCGTTAATGTTAAGATTGTTACTAACCCTTTGTTCATTAAGTGAATCTCCTGTCTTTATTAAATAGTTTATTTATTTTATCGTTACATATTGTAGCACATATACATGCCAAAAATCCTCTGTTTTCCCTGATCTTCAGGTGCATGGTGGACGCGGAGTTGACGCACAATAAAGTTGTCTCAACATCTTGCTTAATGGAGGGATCGAACATGCGATTAGGATCATTTATCGCCGGTGCGATGGTAGGTGCTGCAATTGTCATGTGCTGTAAGCCTAAAACACGAAATCAATTGAGATCGATAATGGGCGGTGTCAGTGACTCACTCAAGGATATGGGTGGTCAAGGACAAGGGAAGAACACTAATACATCACATGAAGGTCAAAGCCAGCAAACAGGTGGTCAACAGTCCCAGTCACAAGAGCATTCGCAAGGTGCGCAGACACAAACCGAGATGGAAGGGTTTCGTAAGGTCAAGGATATGATCTCCAAAGACCCGCAGCTGAAAAAAGTTGTCAGCGAAATCATGAAGAGTAGTTCGTCTTCCACTCAGCATTGAAAAGGGTCAAGAAGACTTGAAAGTACGAAGAAACATAGCTTGCCGATCCTAGGCAAGCTATGTTTTTTTACGTGCATTGAACCCAAAATCGTGGTAACATATTGGATAAGAAAACGAGGGTACAAGCTGAATCCTACGTACACACCTTTTGAATTCGGATTTCATATTTTATACTAAAGAAGGGTGTCATTACAAAGGGGGGAATCCTGTCATGAAGATGGAGCGTTTAAGTCAGGACAAGATTCGGATTTTCCTTACGTTTGACGATTTATCAGAACGAGGCATTCCTAAAGACGATATGCTCAAAGAATCGATGAAACTTCGTGCCCTGTTCATGGAAATGATGGATCAAGCATATACGGAGCTTGGTTTTGATCCCTCAGGTCCACTTGCTGTTGAAGTATTCTCGTTACCTGCGCAGGGAATGGTCGTTATTGTTACGTCTGGTAAGTTAAACTTTCATCAGGATCGGCATGACGATGTGTATGATGAAGGAGAAGCTGATGAAGTCTATGAAATGGAAGTCATGCTGGAGCAAAGCGACCTGATTTCGTATGCTTTCCGTGATTTTGAAGATGTACTTGGGGCTATCCAATTAATTGAACCTATGCTAAGTTCTGGTGGTTCACTTTATAAGTATAAGGACAGATGGATGCTTCAATTTGAAGATGTGAATCTGGATGAAGAGAAATACAGCACATTGATTGCCATCTTGTCAGAATATGGCGAGGCTACTTCAGTTACTCAGGCGGTTGTTCAAGAATATGGTACAACGGTTGTTGCTGATCATGCTATAGAAGTGTTGACTCAACATTTTAAGAAAACGTAAGGGAATAAGTGAATACTGACAATCAAACAAGCATCCCTGTAGATGGAATATGCTTGTTTCTATTTTTTATATAGATATGAATAAGGGGGCTACATGAATTGAATATTCTTGCCGTATTAATGGCAGCAATTGCCCCTGGATTATCTTTACTTGCGTATTTTTATCTAAAAGACCGATATGAGACGGAACCGATCCGCATCGTGATGAAAGTATTTATTCTAGGGGCCTTGCTCGTCATCCCATCTATGATGCTTCAAAATGTTTTTATGGATGAATTCGGACGTGACAATGCCATTGTATTTGCTTTTGGCTACTCAGGTGGGATTGAGGAGTTTTTAAAATGGTTCTTGCTCTATCACGTCATTTATCGACATGGGCAATTCGATGAGCCGTATGATGGCATTGTGTACGCGACAGCGGTGAGCCTAGGTTTTGCAACGTTAGAAAATATCATGTATGCGTTACTCAATACATTTACCTTTTCTGCACTCCTGATCAGGGCTTTGCTGCCTGTTTCGGGTCATGCTTTATTTGGCGTATTTATGGGCTATTATCTGGGTAAAGCGAAGTTTAATCCGGAAAAACAGCGCAGATATATGTTTATGTCCTTACTCTTTCCAGTATTTTGGCATGGATTGTTTGATTACATTATGATGATGTCCAAGACATATTGGCTCTGGTTTATGATTCCTTTGATGATTTTCCTATGGGTACGCACGATGTGGAAGGTGGAGCGGGCTAATGACCACTCGCCGCTTCGTGTTTTGAAAGGTGATGAAGAGGTTAAAACAGGTTGAAACTGTCTATACTGTGTGTAAAAATATGCGCGCAGGGGGATTCGGATGTATAGAGGGCGTGTCAAAGTGGCTATCCATTGTAAAAAATGCGGCGAAAGATTTATTCTAAGAGGCAGACAAGATCGTGGACGCATTGAAACGGGATTTAAACAATGTATTTGTGAAAATGAGCATGAGCTTGATATTGAAAAAATGGAATGAAGAGGGTTGCTTAGAGGCAATCCTCTTTTTTGTGCATAATTGTTAATTCCTTAGCAGAGACTAGCGATAAATGAGGGTCAAGCGAAAGGAGATTTTGCAACATGTACAGAAAAATTAGCTCGATTATGTTTCCGATTGTAACGATTGCACTTATCATCACGGCAGTATGGGGGTATAACGAAGTTCAAAAGCGAAATAAAGTGATGAATAAAGTGATGGTAAAGGCAGAAAATAACTACCAGCGTTCCTTCCATAACTTGTCTTATCATGTTGACAGGTTACATACGGAATTGGGGAATACACTTGCGTTGAATTCCACATCAACAGATACGTATCGTAAAGGGCTTGTTAACATTTGGGGGATTACTAATGAAGCTCGTAACGAGGTGACACAACTGCCATTAATGGGACTTGAGTTTAACAAAACAGATGCATTCTTAGCAAATTTAGCGAACTTTTCATACCGCGCAGGTGTTCGTAATTTTTCGGAGAAGCCGCTGACGGACAAAGAATCTGAAATGCTTCACTCCTTATACAACCATTCCACTGAAATTTCGGATATGCTTCGTGGCATGCAGGATAAAGTTATTGCTAAAGGCGTAAGCTGGGCAGATGTTGAAATGGCCTTGTCCAAAGATAAAGGACCGCAAGATAACTTGATCTTAGACGGTTTTCAGACGATGGAGAAACAGGTTAGTGAGTATAAAGATGTCGAGTGGGACCCTTCCATTGTAAACATTCATATGAAAAATGATAAATCGAAACTGACGGATGCTGATGTGACAGCAGCAGATATAAGTAAAAAGGCAGCAGAATTCTGGGCTGTAGATCCATCTGCAGTGAAAGTTGTGGAAAATGGTAAGCAAGGCTCCGAATATCAATCTTTTTCCGCTAATATTACAAGTTCAGATGGTAAGAGTACGAATCAAATGGATTTCACAAAAAAAGGCGGACACCCCATTTTCTATTTAAATCCACGTGCAGTAGGTCCTGCTAAAATGAACATCAATCAAGCGATCGAGGTAGCGAAAGGCTTTCTAGATAAGCATGATTACAAGAATATGACGAACGTCTCTTATGATGATTATCAAAATGTAGTCAATCTAACATTCGCTACTGTTCAAGATGATGTTATTATCTACCCTGAAAAGCTTGTCATCCGAGTTGCTCTGGATAACGGCGATATTACAGGGCTTCAAGCATCTGACTATGTATATAACATCAATAAAAAACGCGATATTAAATCACCAACAATCAGCTTACAGCAAGCACGTAAGAGTCTAAGTCCAAAGATGAAGGTCAATCGGGAGCGCTTAGCTGTTATCCAAAACGACGTTCGCGATGAAGTGCTTTGTTATGAGTTCTCCGGCACGATGAATAAAACACAGTATCGGGTCTTTATTAACTCCAATAGCGGTAATAAAGAGAAGGTTGAGTCATTAGAAGAAAAAGATCAAGGGGCAAGCAAGTAATAATTTTCCCATGAGATCGTTCTTATATTTGCTGCACACAAGCAGCTTTATAAGAACGATCTTTTTAAACTAACGAAGAGAAGGCAGGAATGAGGCAGATGAAGCGGCATGAACTTTTAAATTCAAGAATAGATCGTTTACTGATTCGTATCGCAATTGGGCTGGGAATAGCGCTCCTCGTTTCTCAAAGTTTATTGCAGCTTCCAGGGTTAAGATCTCTCCTAACAACTGTGGATTCATTAGAAGGTGTGCCGTATATACGGGAACAAAAAATGCCTCAACAATTTACGGAATAAGCAGAAATGAACGTGGAGTCTTTTTGCATGGATGCGGTAAGTATGGTATAATCTTGTTCGTTAGCAGGCTGAGCCTGCTTTTTTGTTCGAAAGCTTAAGAAACTCATTCGTTCTAAAACAATGTTGTTTCAGCAGGTAAGGTTGTTGTAGGAGGTTGCCGAGAATTGAGACGCTTTAATATCGCTATTGACGGACCTGCGGGTGCTGGTAAAAGTACAATTGCCAGACTTGTTGCCAATCAGCTTGGATTTATTTATGTGGACACTGGAGCGATGTATCGAGCAGTTACATGGAAGGTACTTCAGAAAGGGTTTAAGATTGAACAAACTGAAGAAATCATCCAAACTGCACAAGGTATGGACATCTCGCTTAAGCCCGGTGAAAATGGACAACTTGTCTATGTAGATGGACAAGACGTCACAAGTGATATCCGCAGCGACGCTGTTACGAAATTTGTTTCTTACATTGCAAGTATTGGTGAAGTAAGAAAACTTCTTGTTGAGAAGCAGAAACAAATGGCTGCCGAGAAGGGAATCGTCATGGATGGTCGAGATATTGGTACACATGTGCTGCCAGACGCTGAAATGAAAGTTTTCCTTACTGCCTCTGTGAAAAAAAGGGCTGAACGCAGATTTGCTGAGCTTCAAACAGCTCGCCCAGAACTTACACTAGCGGAATTAGAACAAGACATCGCCAGACGGGATCATATCGACGAGAATCGAGAAATTTCGCCGCTTGTTCGTGCACAAGATGCTGTGCTGCTCGATAGTACGAACATGACGATAGCGCATGTGGTTGATCACATTTTAGATTTGTGTCGCAGCCGTGTGCTAGGGGGGATTAGTTAGATGTTTTATCGTTTCGTTAGAAGGCTGCTTATCATGATATTCGCAGTGATGTATCGCATGAAAACAGAGGGACTACATAACGTTCCAAGTGAAGGCCCAGTGCTGTTATGCTCGAACCACATCTCTTTACTTGATCCACCTGTTGTCGGCGTACCGATTAAACGTAAAGTTCATTTTATGGCGAAAGCTGAATTGTTTGATGTTCCTGTATTAGGTCTTATTATTCGTAATTTAGGTGCATTTCCAGTTAAGCGTGGTGGGGTAAGTAAAGAATCCATTCGTCATTCCATTAACCTTCTTAAAGAAGGGAATGTGATGGGGATTTTCCCCGAAGGAACACGTAATAATACAGGGGGCATGGGGAAGAAAGGTGCTGCAATGTTTGCGATTAAATCAGGTGCGGTTGTTGTTCCTGCTGCAATCATTGGTGAGTATAAGCTTTTTAGACCTATGCGAGTAAAATATGGAAAACCTGTTGATTTAAGTGAATTTGCCGAAGCGACATCCGAAGATTTGGAAAATGCGACGGAGAAGATTATGGTTTCGATTCGCGAGTTGGCGGCTAAATAGTAATGAATTGGGAATGATACTTATCATGACAATCCTATGAAAACCACCAGATTCAACTCGTGTTTTACGATATAAATATTTAGGAACAAATCCGCGAAACTCTTAGGAGGGTTAATCAATGTCAGAAGAATTGAATGTACAACAAACAGAAGCTGAATTGGCGATGTCCCAGGCATCCGTACTTAAGAAGGGTGATATCGTTACGGGTAAAATCGTAAAGGTTGAGGACAATCAAGCATTAGTGGATGTCGGTTACAAATACGACGGTATTATTCCATTAAAAGAGCTTTCTTCCGTAGGTATCGATTCAGCTGCACAAGCAGTTGAAATCGGTCAAGAAGTACAAGTGAAAGTGATCGGCATCAACGATGCAAAAGAAGAATTAACACTTTCCAAGCGTGCGATTGACAGTGAAAAAGCTTGGGAAACATTAAATACACAATTAGAAGAGAAGACAGTTATCGAAGCTAAAGTTGCTGAAGTTGTAAAAGGCGGTTTAGTGGTTGATATCGGTGTACGTGGATTCGTACCAGCTTCAATGGTTGAGCGTCACTTCGTTGAAGATTTCTCCGATTACAAAGGTCGTTCCCTTCGCCTAAGAGTGAAAGAAATCGATCGTGAGAAGAATAAAGTGATTCTTTCCCAAAAAGATGTTTTGGATGAAGAATACGAAGTGAAGAAAAAAGAAATCATTGAAAGCATTCAAGCTGGTCAAGTATTCGAAGGTACTGTACAACGCTTGACTCAATTCGGAGCATTTATTGATATCGGTGGAATTGATGGACTTGTTCATATTTCCGAAATGGCTTGGAATCACGTTGCTCACCCGTCTGAAGTTGTTAAAGAAGGCGACAAAGTGAAAGTACAAGTATTGAAAGTTGAGCCAGAGAAAGACAAAATTTCTCTTTCCATCAAAGCAACTCAAGCAGGTCCTTGGGACAATGCTGAGAATCAATTTAACATTGGTGATGTTGTAACAGGTACTGTAAAACGTCTTGCTGCATTTGGCGCTTTCGTTGAAATCGCTCCTGGTGTTGAAGGTCTTGTTCACATTTCACAAATCGCACACCGTCATATCGGTACACCACATGAGGTTCTTTCTGAAGGTCAAGAAGTTCAAGTGAAAATTCTTGATCTAAACGTTGCTGAAAAGCGTGTTTCCTTGTCCATTAAAGAAACAGAAGAAGCTCCAGCAGTAGAAGCGAAGCCAGAAAGAGCAGAACGTGCTCCTAGAGGCGACAAAGTGAATAATGCAAACTTGAAAGATATCGAAAATAACGAGAATGTTTCCTTGAACAAACAAGCAATGACTACAACGCTTGGTGATCGTTTTGGCGATTTACTTTCCAAGTTCAAACAATAATAGAAGGTAAAAGGAGACCCGTCTATGCGCGCTTCTAGGAAAATGGAGCACGTGCTTCATGCGCTGCGGCTGGGCCAATCTGGACAGCAGGGATTAGCGGATTTCCGTCTTGTGCATAACTGTCTACCTGATACATCTATGAAGCAAATAGAGCTTCATACAACAATCGGCGAGCTCAAATTGAGTTCGCCGATTGTTATTAATGCGATGACAGGTGGTTCACAAGAAACGGAAAAAATTAACCGAGAATTAGCAATTGTTGCACAAGAGAAGGGACTGGCAATGGCAGTTGGTTCCCAAATGGCAGCTATCAAAGATAAGGATGTTCGTTCTTCTTACCAAGTCGTTCGTAAAATGAATCCGGATGGTATTGTAATTGCAAATCTAGGTAGTGAAGCAACGGTTGAACAAGCTCGCATGGCTGTGGATATGATTGAAGCCAATGCGCTTCAAATTCATCTGAATGTTATGCAGGAGCTCATTATGCCAGAAGGTGATCGCGACTTCAGTGGCATGTTAGATCGGATTGCACAAATTGTGGAGCATGTAGGAGTTCCGGTCATTGTAAAAGAAGTAGGCTTTGGCATTATGCATGAAGGGGCACTCAAACTCAAACAAATCGGTGTGAAGGCGATCGATGTAGGGGGAACGGGTGGTACAAATTTTGCAAAGATTGAGAACGCACGCCGGGCGATTCCACTAGATTGGCTCAATGACTGGGGAAGCAAGACGAGCATTGCTTTATTAGAAGGTTTGTCTGTATTTCCGAGAGGGGCTGTTATGGCATCTGGTGGTATTTCAGAGGCACATGAGCTTGTGAAGGTACTGACTGCAGGTGCTTCAGCAGTCGGTATAGCAGGGACTTTTCTTCGCGTGCTGCAAGATGGCGGAATAGATGCTTTACATACTTATATAGACGAATTACATGATGGAGTTATATTGCTCATGACAGCACTGGGAGCTACAACAGTTGAGCAGCTAGGTCGTGTGCCCATTGTTATTGGCGGGGAAACGGCTGAGTGGTGCCGTGCTCGAGGAATATCCATAACTGAATATGCGATGAGAAGGGAATAGGAGTAAAACTTGGATTTATTGTCATACTAAGATCAAACTCTGCTTGAAGCAGAAATATGGTCTTATTAGGTGGTATTAAATGAATCCAGGATACCTATCGCTCATTCTTATCTCCATTACGCTTATCATGCTGGCGAGTGGATGGAAAGAAGTATTTCTGCGTCATGTATCGCACAAAGAAATACTTCTTTTTTTTATTTTATGGTTTGTTGGGTCACAGTTTACTTTTCAAATCAGACAAGTTGAAATCAATGGAAGTATGATTGTGGGCATGACACTCTGTTTATATGCGTGTCTACGAGGTGAGTCCAAGTTGCAACAAGCGTATATCATCGTGTCTGGTGTGCTGTTAGGTAGTGTATATACGCTACTTCTAGAGCTATTTGCAAGTGATCCTATCTTTATCATTTCCAATGCAAGATGGGACGCGGCAATCGGCGTAGCCCTTCTTGCTGTGTTAATGCGAAGAGGTCACATGACCCAGATGGTGAGTGTTGCAATTGGCATGCTGCTTGGAGATGTGGGACATCACTACTTGCATCGTCATGAGATATCGATTTTTTTAGGTTCTCCAATATTCCAAGATACATGGTGGTTGGCGTTGTTAACGGCAAGATTTGCTTCGATACTGTTGAATTCACTTTTATTCGGGATAAAGTCAGTCACGAACCGTATTTCAACTCTAAAAAGTCGAGGGACTAAATGATGAATTGGTTATTTTTAGAGAATTATACATCGGGTATCGTGCTTGGTGTAATGTTCGGCATCACCTCACGATTGACGATGCTGCGCACGGATTATCGGCAGTATCCGACATATCCACATGGAAAAATCATTCACATTGCCCTCGGCGTTATTGCCGCAGGTCTAGGTGCAGTTGCAGTTCCATCTCTGCTCAATAAGGATTACACCGCGATTACATTTCTATCTCTAGCTGCACAGCAGTTTCGTGATGTTCGCAATATGGAGCGACAAAGTTTACTTCAGATGGATAAGATGGAGTTAGTTACACGTGGTACAACCTACATTGAAGGTATTGCGATGGTTTTTGAAGGGCGGAACTATCTTGTTATTTTAACAGCGTTCGTGACTACGTTTTTCTCGATTCTCTGGCACTGGTATGCAGGAATAGGGGCAGGGCTCTTGTCGTTAATCATTTCAAATTGGTTGAAAAAGGGGCGAAGCCTTTCGGATGTAGCCGAAGTTTCGATCGGTGAGGTTAGGGTAGAGGGACCTAATGTTTATGTAGGATCCATCTTTATGATGAATGTGGGATTGAAAGATTCTCAGGAGATCATTCGTAAGCACGGAATTGGTCTACTCTTTAAGCCGAAAAATATTAATTGCCGGGCAACTCTAGCTAATTTAGGTCAAAGACAAGCGATCTTGTTTGATATTTCAACGATTTTAGGCGTATACCGAGATTCCGGGGACCCATCATTGGTGCCGATTGCGAAGTTGGACAAGGATGATGGAACGCTCGGTGTCCTCATCTTACCGCAAGATTATGCTCCAGATAAGGCACTTGCTGCTGCATTACGTGTACCAATGCTGGAAAGTGCAGTTCGAATGCCAACGGAATCAGCTGCGAGGAGGAAGGGTTAAATGACGGGAATAATTCTGGCTGTTGTTACTTTATATCGTGATCAAGTTGCTGGTGGTGCGCCGATCTTCCATGTGTCAGATGAAGAGCAACTGCAGCAAACAGCCTTTCATTTGGAAAAGATTATGGATGCGATGGCGCATGATTTACAAAATGGTACGATGATATTAGTGCGGCATTAGTAAATTACACCTATTATCTCGGATTACGGCAAAAAATTAGCCAAGTGCCTTCTTTTTTGATATGATGATAATTGTGAATTTTTTTGTGGAATAGAATTTATATCATCTAGCTAATAAATTCTATGAGCACCTGAAGAAACGAATCCGGCCTTGTCAGGACGATGGAATCGTTTCTCCTTGGAATTTACATAATGGATAGAAAGTATAAAGGAGTTGAAAACGAATGGCCAGACCTATTATCGCAATCGTAGGGCGTCCGAACGTTGGAAAATCCACGGTTTTTAATCGGATGATCGGCGATCGGCTAGCCATTGTTGAAGATATGCCCGGGGTTACTCGGGATCGTTTGTATGGAATCGGAGAATGGCTTAACCGTGAATACAGCGTTATCGATACAGGTGGAATTGAAATTGAAGGTGAAAATGAAATATTAAGATCCGTTCGTATGCAGGCGGAACTTGCAATTGAAGAAGCAGATGTCATTGTATTTATGGCGGATGCAAAAGCAGGATTAACCTCATCTGATGAAGAAATAGCTCAAATCCTTTATCGTTCAGGAAAACCTGTTGTACTAGCGGTGAACAAAGTAGATAACCTAAAGCGCCAAGATGAGATTTTTGAGTTCTATGCGCTTGGTTTTGGAGATCCGATTGCTATCTCAGGTTCTCATGGAATCGGGATTGGTGATTTATTGGAAGCATGCGCTAATCACTTCCCAGAGGATGTAGAGGATGAGTATGGGGACGAAGTGATCAAAGTTGCATTAATCGGTCGTCCGAATGTGGGTAAATCTTCACTAGTCAATGCGATTCTTGGAGAAGAGCGCGTAATTGTCTCGAATGTAGCTGGTACTACGCGAGATGCGATTGATACGCCTTTTGAAAAAGATGACCAAAAATATGTAATCATCGATACAGCTGGTATGCGTAAGCGTGGCAAAGTGTATGAAAATATGGAGAAATATTCGGTTATGCGCGCAATGAAAGCCATTGAGCGTGCCGATGTGATCCTAATTGTCATTAATGGCGAGGAAGGCATCATCGAGCAGGATAAGCATATTGCAGGATATGCACACGAAGCAGGGAAAGCTGCAGTATTTGTAGTGAATAAGTGGGATGCGGTGGAGAAGGACGAAAAAACTCTTCAGCATTTCACACAAAAAATTCGTGACCACTTCTTGTTCATGACATATGCACCGATCTTATTCGTATCAGCGAAAACAACGCAGCGATTGAATCGCTTGTTACCACTTGTTAATCAAGTAGCTGAACAGCATGCAATTCGTATCCAGACGCATGTTCTTAATGATGTGATTTCGGATGCTGTCGCACTTAACTCACCGCCGACAGATAAGGGAAGAAGAATGCGAATTAACTATGCGACACAAGTGGCGGTTAGACCGCCGGCATTCGTGCTGTTTGTGAACGATCCGGAGTTGATGCATTTCTCGTATGAACGTTATTTGGAAAATAAAATTCGTGCAGCTTTCGGTTTTGAAGGCACACCGCTGCGTATCTTTACGCGCAAAAAATCCTCTGATGAATAGGAGAGTGTTTCTTTGCAGAGTGTGATCGCGATTGTCGTCAGTTATTTACTAGGTTCAGTTAGCTTTAGCTTTATTATTGCCAAGCTGTTTAAAGGTATCGACATTCGCAAGCATGGTTCGGGTAATGCCGGAGCAACGAATACATTGCGGGTTCTTGGAAAAGGACCTGCAATACTCGTACTCGTGCTTGACGTCGTCAAGGCGGTTATTGCTGTTACGATTGGTAAATGGGTATCCCCAGATGTGATGTGGGTAGCTGTATTATGTGGACTTGCTTCGATTATCGGGCACAATTGGCCGATATTCTTCGGCTTTCGCGGCGGTAAGGGCATTGCCACTACGATTGGAGTCATGGTCACGCTCTGTTTCTTACCCGCGCTGATTTCTGGTGTTATTGCGATTCTTTCCATTGTTGTTACTCGTTATGTTTCACTTGGCTCGCTTGTGTTTACAGCACTTTTACCTTTCGTTATTTGGTTAATGGGCAGGCCACCTGAAATATTCTGGGGAAGCATTATCATTGGTGTATTTGCATTTGTACGACACCGCAGCAACATTGTAAAGCTGGTAAAAGGTAAGGAACACAAGATCGGCTCTAAACAGTAGCTTGTGGAGGAGGATTATCAGATATGTCGAGGAAAGTAAGCGTACTTGTTGCAGGTTCATGGGGTACTGCTCTGGCTTCGGTACTAGCAGAGAATGAAAACTCCGTTATGCTTTGGTCGAGAAACGAAGCACAAGTGAAGGAAATAAATGAGAATCATCAGAATTCGAGATTTTTACCAGGTATAACGCTATCTAATCGAATTGTAGCAACGAATTCTTTAGAGGAAGCCGTAACGGATGCTGAGGCGATCGTCATGGTTGTGCCTTCGAGCGGAATGAGGGAGGTCGCATCTGCGATTCGCCCATTCTTAAAATCAGACGCCCTAATCATTCATGCTACCAAAGGTTTTGAAGCGGGAACCTTACATACGATGACGCAGGTCATTGCAGCTGAAATTCCAGCATATGATCCAGAACGGATTGTTGTTTTGTCAGGTCCTAGTCATGCCGAAGAAGTGATTCGCTGTAGTCCGACGACTGTTGTCGTTGCTGCAAAAGACTTGACGGCTGCCGAAGCTGCGCAGGATTTATTTATCAACAAATCGTTCCGCGTCTATACGAACCCTGATGTGTTAGGGGTGGAACTGGGTGGTGCACTTAAGAATATTATTGGTCTTGGTGCGGGCCTTTCGGATGGCCTTGGGTTTGGTGATAATGCAAGGGCAGCACTCATGACACGCGGAATTGCTGAAATCGCACGACTCGGTGTAGCTATGGGGGCTAACCCACTGACTTTTGCAGGTCTTGCAGGAGTTGGTGACTTAATTGCAACCTGTACAAGCCAACACAGCCGTAACTGGAGAGCAGGGTCATTACTTGCACAAGGAATGTCATTGGAAAATGTACTTGTGAATATTGGCATGGTTGTTGAAGGCGTACGCACGACTCGAATTACGCATGATATTGCGGAGCGCTATGGAGTGAATATGCCAATAACGGCAGAACTCTATAAAGTACTATTCGAGGGAAAGTCGCCTAAACTTGCTGTAGAAGCCTTAATGGGACGTGTACGGACACATGAGATTGAAGAAGTAGCTTTAGATAATCATGGTCTGCTGACTTAGCCCACACTTGTCACATCTCTCCGTCATACAATACCTTTATAAAGGTCCCATTGTGGATTTGGATAGAGGAGGCGGCGATATGCCTAAGAAAAATAATACATCGAAGGATGTTCTAAGTACAGTTAATCAAAAAACCGGGAAGAACATTTCCGAAAAAGATATTCAGAAGCTAGCAAGCGGTGTAACTGCCTCGACAACACAGAGTGAAGCGCAGCTGCGCGAGTTAATTAAACAGGTTGCATCACTTGTGAATGTGAAGGTTGAGGAATCGACTGTGAAAGATATTATTCATGCCGTAAAGTCCAGTAACATGGATGGAACGAGTATGACTCAGTTGATGGGGGCACTACTCAATAAGAAATAATTGAATATTGTATGACTACTATCGGCATAGGCGTCTAGCCTATGCTTTTTGTTTTGTATGCTGGTTTCCTAAGGGCAGAGCTGAATGCTATAATTAAGGGTAGCCTTGAACAACTGGAGGACTTTTACATGATTACTTTAATGACAAGATCTGTACAAAAAGAAGTGGAGCCAGAAGTAGGACGAACACTATTAGAATTAGCCCAACAACATAATATGGATTGGAAATTTAATTGTCGTAAAGGTACCTGTGCGAAATGCCGTTGTCAGGTAATTGAGGGCATGGATCAATTAGAGCCGATAACAAATGCAGAGTACGATCGGCTTGAGCCGGAAGAATTGGAGGCGGGTTATCGCTTGGCTTGCCAAGCAGTTGTACAAGGCTCAGGGAGTGCCTCTGTACAATATAAGCCCTACTTTTAATGAATAAGATGAACCAAGTGCAAGAGTTGATCTCGTTATCTGATTCCATGCGGCGGGCGATTGTAACTATAGCTCAGGTTCATGCTTCCTTTACGCAGTATCCGCTGCTTCTAGGAGGTAGTGCAGGCTTGCTTTTACAAGGGGTGCCTTTACAGGCTTCTCCAAGGGATCTGGACTATTACACCGATCTACCTTATACACATGAGATTAGTCGGTCATTACAAGCGTATGCAATTGATTCCTTATGCGAAAGTCAGACTGACATTTATTATTCGTTGCTAAGTCATTATGAAATGAGTGGGGTTAGCATTGAACTTGTTGGTGGATTTTGTGTCCGCGCACGGAACTCGGTATATCAAGTAGACGTGCAATTATTATTAGACAATGAAACCTCTAGTTGTGTACTTGAGGGTAGGACGATCCATCTTATGCCACTATCTCATGAGCTTCTCTTTAATCTGTTACGTAGACGCTCCGATCGGTTTGAGGTGATTGCGAGTAGTATGATTCAAAACCTGGCGATTCACAAACCTATGTTGGAGCAGCTTCTTGCGCGAGGGACGTGGAGTGAAGAAGTGATTGCTGATATTGAGCGTTTATTAGGGTTGGAATTGTTTTACCAAAAGCGAGGATAGAGGTAATTAACCATGACTACGTATGAAGTTACATTTTTACCGGATAACAAGAGAGCTCAAGTACGTCCAGGAACGACGCTGCTCGATGCTTCACGAAAAGCCAAAGTGCATATCCGTACCCGTTGTGGAGGTAAGGCTGCGTGCTTAATGTGCAAGGTTCATGTACAAGAAGAGACAGCAAATGGTGTGATGGAGCCGAATCAAAATGAACGTCTGAAACTCGGTAGTTCAATTCAAGAAGGCTATCGTTTGTCATGCCAAGCTAAGGTGAGAGGTTCTGTTGTTGTAAGTGTGCCGGAAGATCCTCTTAAGGCGGCTGTACGCAGACAACTCGAACGAGCGGGAGAAGAAGACGAATTATTTTGAACATAGATAGAAGGTGAACGTACGAATGAAACAGATTCGAATCGGAGCTATGACCCTATTGATGGTCATCATTGCCTCCATGCTAACAGGATGCTTTTATCCACAAGAAAAACGGATGGAGAATCAAGGAAATCCAACCGAATATATCAGTGTTGTGCAAGGCGGAATTGATCAGTACCGTCAAAAGACAGGTGGAATGCTCCCTATTAAAAATAGTGAGATGGATACACCTTTGTATGAAAAATACAAAATTGATTTTAAAAGAATGCAAGATAGAGGCTTAATTTCTAAACCTCCGACGAATTCGTATGAGGGTGGAGGAAACTTCATGTATGTTCTTGTGAATGTAGAGACCAAACCTGAAGTAAAGTTGGTTGATTTAGCTTCCTATCAAAGTGTAATTGATGTTCAGCGGCAAGTGCAGACGTATCAGTCGAAGCATGGTGGAGCTTTACCAAAGGGTGAAGCGATCACAACAGGCGTTTATCAGCTTGATTGGAGTAAGCTAGGTGAACGTGATAAACCTAAGCTCAAATCGACTTACAACCGTCAGCAGCCTCTTTCTTATGTTATTGAAGAGTCAGGCGTGGTGTCAATTAACTATGCTTTTGACTTGATGACAATGATTGAAAAACAGGGTTTACAAAAGAGTGTTCAGCCGAATGTTGATTTAAGAGAGCTGCTCGTCATGCATTCTCCTTTTGTACCTAATCAATCATTGCCTTATTATTGGATCAACAACGAACCAACACCAAGTGTGAAAAATATTCCTTGATTGAAAATAAGCCCATTAGAGAGCCTTTTTTGCACATGATGTGTGCGAAAAAGGTTTTTTTGGTTGCCTTCATGTGAGGATAATGGGGTCGTTTCTCCATGAATAAGTTTGGAGAAGCCACATATATTGCTAAAGGGGTTCTAATTACATAACTCCAAAAAATAGTTTTTAAAATATCATCATATTCCTACCAATCATACATATAATTCTACTAGTCCAAGGAATGTACGAGGTTGTCGCATACGGATCACAAGGAAAATATGGATTGAAACGTCATGTGGCACTTGCTTCATTTAACAACCTGTAGGAGGGGATCTCAATTGGAAAAAGTGGATATCTTTAAGGACATTGCAGAGCGAACGGGAGGGGATATTTACCTGGGGGTCGTTGGAGCGGTCCGGACGGGGAAATCAACCTTTATTAAACGCTTCATGGAATCTGTCGTATTGCCGAACATCCAGACAGAAACAGAACGTGTAAGGGCGACAGATGAACTGCCACAAAGCGCAGCAGGACGCACGATTATGACAACTGAACCTAAATTTGTGCCTAATAATGCGGTTCAACTTGCAGTTGCAGAAGGCTTGAATGTGAATGTAAGATTGGTTGATTGCGTCGGTTATGCAGTGGAAGGAGCTAAAGGCTATGAGGATGAAAATGGTCCTCGTATGATCTCGACACCTTGGTTCGATGAGCCAATTCCGTTCCAAGAAGCTGCAGAAATTGGTACACGTAAAGTCATTCAAGAACATTCAACACTCGGTGTAGTTGTTACGACGGATGGAACCATTTCGGACATTCCACGCTCTTCGTATGTGCTCGCTGAGGAAAGAGTGATTGCGGAGTTAAAAGAAGTCGGTAAGCCATTTATCGTCATTGTAAACTCACTTAAGCCGCAAAATGAACATGCACAGGAGCTCCGTGCAGAGTTGCAATCGAAATATGATATTCCAGTTGTCACGATGAGTGTAGCCACAGCAAGTGAGGATGAAATGATCGGTGTACTTCGTGAAGTGCTTTATGAATTCCCCGTACATGAAGTTAATGTGAACTTACCTAGCTGGGTGATGGTACTTAATGATAGACACTGGTTGCGCACTCACTTTGAAGAATCTGTGCGTGAAACTGTACAGGATATTCGCCGTCTGAGGGATGTAGACAGAGTCGTCGCACACTTTAATCAATATGAGTTTATTGATAGAGCTGCTCTAGCTGGCATGAACATGGGGCAGGGTGTTGCGGAAATTGATCTTTATGCGCCAGATGAATTGTATGATAAAATCCTGATGGAAGTCGTCGGGGTAGAGATACGTGGAAAAGATCATCTGCTGCAATTGATGCAAGAGTTCACACATGCTAAGCGTGAGTATGATCAATTTGCTGAAGCACTTGAGATGGTGAAGACGACGGGTTATGGTATTGCTCCACCAACGCTTGCTGAGATGGCACTTGATGAGCCGGAATTGATTCGGCAAGGTGCGAGGTTTGGTGTTCGCTTGAAGGCAACTGCGCCTTCGATCCATATGATTCGTGTTGATGTCGAGTCAGAATTCTCTCCAATTATTGGAACAGAGAAGCAGAGCGAAGAGCTTGTTCGGTACTTGATGCAAGACTTTGAAGATAATCCGCTTAAAATATGGGAGTCTGATATTTTTGGCCGGTCGCTGCACTCGATTGTGCGTGAAGGCATTCAAGGCAAGTTAGCTATGATGCCTGATAACGCTCGTTACAAGCTCCAGGAGACGTTAGGACGCATTATTAACGAAGGGTCGGGCGGATTGATCGCAATCATTCTATAAGGTGCTAAAGGGCTGCCTTAAAGGTCTAATATGACCTGAAGGGCAGTCTTTTTCTGTGCAAAGATGCTTATATAGCGTAAGTCAAGCCTACAAAAGACGCATGACTTTCTTACTATTTCTTGCCTTTTTTTCATAAAATACGAACATAAGCCCTTGAAATTGGCGGATGGGTGTATTACTATGAATTTATTCTTTTTATCCTGATGTATATTTTTCATGGAAACGGTGAAAACAGGGAGTAAAAGCTATAACAACTCTTAGGGGGAGGTGAATTGCATGAATAAATCCGAATTGATTACAAAAGTAGCCGAAATTTCTGAGCTCTCCAAGAAAGACGTGACGAAAGCGGTTGATGCTGTGTTTGAAGCAATTTCCGAAGCACTACAAAACGGTGACAAGGTTCAACTTGTTGGTTTTGGAAACTTTGAGGTTCGCGAACGCTCTGCACGTAAGGGCCGTAACCCTCAAACAGGTAAGGAAATTGAAATTCCAGCTAGCAAAATCCCAGCTTTCAAACCAGGGAAAGCATTAAAAGACGGTATTCAATAATCCGCTCTTACATACGTATGCACACAAAACCGTGTCGGGTATCCCGCACGGTTTTTTATTTCTATTTTTGTTTTTGTCTATCTTTATTCCCACAATATGGATTAGAATAGAGTAGAAGGGAGTGAACGACTTGTTACTCGTTTATTGGAACTGTCTCCTGCTCGGTGTCATTTTTGCTGTAGTAACCTTAATTTTGGGAGAAATAATTGGTCATTGGTTGGATAGCTTGTCTCAAACTTTTCATGTGGATCACTTGGATTATTTGCAGCCAGTCGTCTCGATCGGTGGACTCACTTGCTTGGGGGCTGCAGGTGTGATCATAACCAAATATACGGCGTTACAGGAACCATTAGTTGGAGTTCTATCCATTTTACTTGCGATTCTAATTTCTATACTGGTCTATTTTGGCTATGTGAAGAAAATGTCGAAGGCAGAGAACTCGATTGGGCATTCGACATTGGATTTGGTTGGGAAAATAGCAGAAGTATCAGTTCCTATTCCAGCAACAGGCTACGGTGAAATTATTGTTAAAACAATCTCAGGTTATACGAACTATCCAGCCATAAGCTTTGAAGGGCAGTTGATTAAGCAGGGTAATAAGGTTGTGATCGTTGAAATGCGTGGTCGCGACTTCGCGGTAAGCGAGATCAATCTATAAATATAATAAGGAGGTAGTACAGTGTCCTTGACTGAAATTATTGATAATTATTTAACAATTCCGATTTTGGTGGTGGCCGTATTTGTCATTTTAGGTCTCGCATTTTGGGCTCGCTATAAAACAGTGGGTCCTGATCAAGCGATGATTATCACAGGCTCGCTCTTAGGCAGGAAAAATGTAATGACAGACGAAACTGGTCGCAGACTCAAAATTGTTCGCGGCGGCGGTGCTTTCTTACTGCCTGTTTTTCAACAATCTCAACGTATCTCACTTCTTTCACACAAGCTTGACATTGCAACGCCAGAGGTATACACCGAGCAAGGTGTTCCGGTTCTAGCAAATGGTGTAGCCATTATTAAAGTGGGGGGCTCCATTGAAGATGTAGCTACGGCAACGGAACAGTTCTTAGGCAAAAGTGATGATGAACTGCGTGGTGAAGCACAAGAAGTATTGGAAGGACACTTGAGGGCGATTCTTGGTAGCATGACAGTGGAGGAAATTTATAAAAATCGGGATGTGTTTGCACAGAAAGTTCAAGAAGTATCTGCTATCGATTTGCGTAAGATGGGACTTCAAATTGTATCTTTTACGATCAAAGATTTACGTGATAAGAACGGATACTTAGATGCTTTAGGTAAACCAAGAATCGCAGCAGTCAAACGAGATGCCGAGATTGCAGAAGCAGAAGCGATGCGGGATGCGCGAATCCAAAAAGCAAGTGCAGAAGAGCAAGGTCAGAAAGCTGAGTTATTGCGTGATACGAACATTGCTGAAGCGGCGATGGAGAAAGAATTAAAGGTTGCTGCTTTTAAAAAGGATCAAGATACAGCAAAGGCTGAAGCGGATCAAGCCTATTACATTCAAGAAGCTCGCGCTAAACAGACGGTAGTTGAAGAACAGATGAAAGTTGAAATCGTTCGCAAAGAACGTGAAATTGATTTGGAAGCTAAAGAAATATTAAGACGTGAGAAGCAGTACGATGCAGAGGTAAAGAAAAAAGCGGATGCGGATCGTTACTCTGTGGTTCAAGCAGCAGAAGCGGATAAGGCAAAACAAATGGCAGAAGCAGATGCTGATCAATATCGAATTGAAGCAGAAGCGAAAGCTTTGGCTGCACAAAAACGTTTAGAAGGTTTAGCAGTAGCGGATGCGGAGCGAGCAAAAGGAACTGCAGAAGCAGATGTTATTCGATTGCGCGGTTTAGCTGAGGCAGAAGCAAAAGAGAAGCTTGCTGAAGCTTTCACGAAGTTTGGTGAAGCTGCGATCTTGGACATTGTTGTGAAAATGCTACCAGATTTAGCGGGTAAAATCGCTGCGCCAATGGCGAATATTGAGAAGTTGACTGTTGTGGACACAGGTAGTGCAGGTGGCGGTGCAACAAAAGTGAGCAAATATGTGACAGAGTTAATGGCAACAGCACCAGATATGTTGAAGAATGTGTCAGGATTAGATATTGAAGCATTAATCCAAGGTTTCACTCAAGGACGTAGTAAACCATCTGAACCCAAAATCGTACCGGACATTGCAGTTCCCGCTATTGCTGCTGCCAAGGTTATAGAAGAAGAATAATTGTACGCAGTTGACTTTCTAATCGCTTTCTAGCATCATTAAATCATCGATGTCTCAATCCAACGATACATAAGATTTAGGAGGCTCTTTGAATGGAGAACAACCAAGGTGATTATTTTGTGATTAAAGCCAAAGAGGGCGGCGTGCATGTCATTGGTTTGACTCGTGGACATGATACACGTTTTCATCATACGGAGAAGTTAGATAAAGGGGAAGTGATGATCGCTCAATTTACGGAGCACACTTCTGCTGTTAAAGTAAGAGGGAAAGCAACGGTATATACCAAATTTGGCATGATCGAAACGGATTAATAATTCTGTAAAGCAGGCATAGCCTGCTTTTTTTCATTGTAAAATGGTGTATAAGCCTTTTCGAAGGGGTGCCAATTCAATGAATAAAAAAGCAAAGCTATATTCCATACTTATGATTATAATAGCGACACATCTATTTGTGTTTAGCTTGGCTTGGATGCTGCAAGCAAGTAGCGATGGGGATCGGCAAGTTATTCGCGCAGTTGATGAGAGCAATGTCGTAGATTTAATTGCATCTATGCCATTGCAAACTCGAATTACATCCGTTGAGCTGCATCATTCGAGTCTGTCTCTTGATTTGCTGCTGCCAAGGACGGCAGATCCTTCCATTGTTTTTCGGGATTTAGCCCGAATAAACCAAAGTGCAATTCAACATTCGTCTAATTTGAACGAATTGTTTATTCGCGTACTTGATTCTGCAAAAGAAAGGGGGCTATTACTTGCGATTGATATGGATCGAGAGGGGGGAAAAAGCTTGCCAAGTCAATTGCAAAATGCAAATGGAAACACCATAAGGCAAATAATGGATAAAAAATTTCAAATAAAATACACAGATAAATGGTTCCAAAGAAATCCTGAACAATAATTGTGCGAGGCAAGTCAGGTTGTGATATAATCGTGAAGATGCTTGAAACTGGCACAATAGGCAAAAAGGTACGGAGGCTTTCCATGAGTGGTTATCGGATACCCGAGATAGCAAAACAATATACAGAACATGACATGATACAGCAGCATATGGACCTACCCGATTTTCCAGAGTTTCGGACGCGTCTGCTGTATGCGTTTCTTCCCAAGGCGGAAACATCTAATACAAGCGGAGAGCTATACACATTAGTGGCTACTCTTCTGCAAATGGGGATGGATACGCATGATCTTGTGTCTGTATCCAATGACAATAAAGAAAAGAAAGCAGCACGTAACAGGCAGTTAAAAGTGCTTGCAGGAGATCTGTATTCAGCGAGATTTTATCAGATTTTATCTGATGTCGGACAGATTGACATGATCGCCAAATTATCTGCTGCCATTTGTGAAGTTAATCGTTTGAAAGTAAGCCTCTATATGAAGATGAAAGGCTTAAAGCTGAAATCAGAGGAATACATAGAATTACTGGTCCAGCTTAAAATGCATCTTTTCAATTGCTTTGAAGCAATGATTGATGAGAAGTACAGACGTTCGTGGTCAGAAATTTTAGAATTGGTGACTCGTTGCGAAGTGCTGCTTCAAGAGCTATATAAGCAAGAGTCGATCGATGATTATCGCGATTGTTGGGGTTTTTGGTACATTATTCAGCATGGCTCAAGGGATGAGCGCAAGTGCGTACAGATGGATGAAATTGACTACACGAAGCTGCGTGTGATTGTACACAAATATAATTTGTTATCACGCATTCGTGAAATGCTCGAATCAACTTTACAAGCCTTATTATCCAGGGTGAATGAAATTGATTCAGAGATTTTAAAAAGTGAATTAATTCACATCTGTGAGCCTTTTCAGCGCATCGTTACGAAGCCACTTGCTTGTGAAGAGATATGAGGAGAAGAAGATGACGACTAAGAAAGAAAAATTTGTTCATTCCGTATTTGAAACCATTGCGCCGAAATACGACCTAATGAATGACATTCTAAGTTTCAGAAGGCATAAAGCTTGGCGTAAATTTACGATGAAGAAGATGGACGTACAACCGGGAGATACGGCGATTGATTTATGCTGTGGAACTTGCGATTGGACACTTGCTCTAGCGAATGCTAGTGGAACGGGTAATATCGTAGGTCTTGATTTTTCAGAAAAAATGCTTGAGGTTGGTAGACAGAAAGTGTTTACTTCTGGGCTGGACAGGCAAATTGAACTTGTTCAAGGTAATGCGATGAGCCTTCCTTTCGAAGACAATTCATTTGATTATGCGACGATTGGGTTTGGGCTTCGCAATGTACCAGATTTAGAGCAAGTGCTTCGTGAGATGAAGCGTGTTGTTAAGCCAGGTGGTCAAGTTGTATGTTTAGAGTTATCAAAACCTACTTGGCAGCCGTTTAAAGGGATTTATTATTTTTATTTCCGTAAAATACTACCGCTGCTAGGTAAGTTAATTGCGAAGAGTTATAAACAATACAGCTGGTTACCCGAATCCTTAGTGAGCTTCCCAGACCACCAGCAGCTAGCAACGATTTATCGTGAAATTGGTTTGCAGGAAGTACAAGCTTATCCGCTTACAGGTGGTATCGCAGCCCTGCATATCGGCACGAAACGGAAAACAGGTTCAGGAGTGTAATGTCCATATGTGGAACAAAATAAAAGTGTTTTTAGAAATGATTAAATTTGAACACACGGTTTTTGCCCTACCTTTTGCTTTTATGGGGGCCATTTTGGGTTCAGTTGTATTAAATGGACATTTGCCTAGTTGGGCACAAATCGGTTGGGTAACACTTGCTATGGTAGGTGCCCGCACAGCAGCAATGGGAGTCAATCGGGTGGTTGACCGTGTGATCGACAAAAAGAATCCGCGGACAGCGGGCAGAGCGATTCCAGCAGGACTTATTTCCTCCAAGGAAGCTCTGTTTTTTATTGTCATTTCATTTGTATTGCTTTTCTGGGCAACATCGCACTTAAACGCTTTGTCGATGAAGCTTTTGCCAATTGCTGTGTTTTTCTTAGTGTTTTATTCCTATACGAAGCGCTTTACATGGTTGTGCCACATCATTCTCGGTCTTACGATTGCAATGGCCCCAATGGGGGGATGGGTTGCAATTACAGGGCACATTACCGGAACATCACTCATTTTTTATTTTTCAATTGCCCTTTGGACAGCAGGTTTCGATATTATCTATGCTTGTCAAGATATCGACTACGATCGTAAGGCAGGACTTCATTCCATTCCGAGCCGTTTTGGGATTGCCACATCGTTAATGATTGCACGAGTATTTCATGCTTTAACCGCTGTTGGATTATTATGTTTATTCTTTATGACATCACTGAGTATTTGGTACTTGGTCGGTCTTGTTATTTCATACTTGATTTTATTCTATGAACATCGTCTTGTTTCACCAAATGATTTGTCAAAGCTGAATACAGCATTTTTTACAATGAATGGTGTTCTTAGTTGTGTTGTATTCGTGTTTACATTTATTGATATCTTATGGGTGGGATAATATGCGAGGATGGGTAGTTGGAATTACAGGTGCAAGTGGGTCTGTATACGGAATTCGACTTTGTGAAGAACTCTTAAAACGTGATATCCCCGTTCACATTGTGATTACAGAAGCAGGTTGGCGCGTATTACGAGAAGAACTGGGTTGGATGACTTCGCAGCGTAAAGAAGCACTAGATGCGCACTTTTTGAGGTATGGCAACTCGTATGAATATCATCCTATTGCTGATATTGGTGCTAGCATTGCGTCAGGTTCTTTTCGTACAGAAGGGCTTGTTGTCATGCCTTGTTCGATGGGGACATTGTCAGGTATTTCACGGGGTGCATCAGATAATTTATTGGAGCGAACAGCGGATGTCATGCTGAAGGAAGGCCGTCGTCTTATTTTGGTACCGAGAGAGACGCCGCTTCATGCCATTCATCTGGAAAACATGTTGACGCTTGCTAAAATGGGAGTTAGCATCATTCCGGCGATGCCAGCATTTTATCATATGCCGAGGAGTCTGGATGATATTGTTGATTTTCTAGTAGGAAAAGTCATGGACAACATGGGAATCGATCATCAATTGTTTAATAGATGGGGAGAACAAGCCAATGAACATGAGAGAGAAACAAATCCGCATCGGTCGCATTAACTACACAAATGTATGGCCTATCTTTCATAGTTTTCCACAAGGTGAACTTCGGGACTCGATTCAATTTATTGAACAAGTACCAAGTTCACTTAATCGTGCGATGAAAGCTGGAGAGATAGATATGGGACCTATATCATCTTTTGCTTATGGAGATAATTTTAAAAATTATGTGTTATATCCTGATTTGTCGGTGAGTGCTCGTGATCGAGTCAACTCGATTCTGCTCTTTCATCGCAAACCAATTGAAGAGATTAAGAATGGGCGCATTGCTCTAACAAACGCATCAGCAACATCGGTTAATTTACTGAAGATTATTTTGCAAAAATTTTATGGTGGTACGCCAACGTATACGACTTGTGCTCCTGTGCTCGAAGACATGATGGTAGATCATGATGCAGCACTACTTATTGGGGATGAGGCGATCAGATCCAGTTGGGTTGATAGCGGGTATACCGTCACAGACCTTGGGCAAGAATGGAGAAAATGGACAGGCAAGGGCATGACTTTTGCGGTTTGGGCAATTCGGGAACAAACGATTGAGCGGCATCCTGAAATGATCAAGGAGCTATTTAATGCGTTTGTTCATAGTAAACGAGAGTCACTTGCTGATCCGCTTTCGATGGTACACGATGCGATGGCGTTAATCGGGGGCACAGAGGAATACTGGCTCCATTACTTTAGCAATTTATGCTATGATTTCGGTCCGGAACAATGGGACGGATTACAGCTTTATTATCAATATGCGTGGGAACTTGGGTTTTTATCGGAACAAGTAGAACTAAAACTGTGGTCTGAAAAAATGGTGACATGGGTGAAAGAATGAAACTGACGGACATTTATTCGCGAAAAAAACAAGATATCGATTTTATTGAGAAAAGGCTTGAACATGCCATTCATACCGATCAAGCCATTCTTCGTGAGGCATCCCTTCATCTTTTACGAGCTGGGGGCAAACGGATTCGACCTGTGTTTGTCCTGTTAGCGGGTGAGTTCGGTAACTATGACATTAAGCGCATTCAGCATGTCGCGGTGTCACTTGAATTATTGCATATGGCATCACTTGTTCATGATGATGTTATTGATGATTCACCAACTCGCCGTGGACAGCAAACGGTTAGATCCAAGTGGGATAACCGGATTGCAATGTTTACTGGTGATTACATTATTGGGAAAGCGCTTAATGAGCTGACTCACTTTTCTAATCCGCAGATTCATCAAATTATGTCGAATGCAATTATTGAAATGTGTATTGGTGAGATGGAACAGATCCGTTTCTTCTTTGAACCGAATCAGCGAGTAAGGGACTACTTGTTGCGGATTAAACGTAAGACAGCTCTCTTAATTGCAGTTGCTTGTCAACTAGGAGCTTTGGCAACAGGCGCACCTGATCAAGTAGCACGCAAGCTTTATGATTTTGGCTATTATGTAGGAATGGCTTTCCAAATTCGTGATGATATCCTCGATTTATGTGGTACGGAGAAACAAATTGGTAAAGCACCAGGCAGCGATATTAAGCAAGGGAATATCACCATTCCTGTGCTGTATGCGATGGAAAATCCGGTGCTCAATCGTACGATTCGTTCGGAGCTTGAACGCATTCAAGCGGTGGACGGGCAGACTGATGTTTCCTATTTTCTTGAGATGATTCGATCATCAGATGCAGTTGAACGAGCAGATCGACTTGCGCAGCGGTATATTGAAAAAGCGATTGACATCCTGAATGATTTACCTGAAATTAAGGCTCGTAAAGAGTTCGAACAGATCGCCCATTTTATTGGGAATCGATCATATTAATTTTCTGTGAACAACATTGTCTTTGAAGCGTTTTCATTGTATATTTAATAAGATGTTTTAATTTACAGACAATGGAGGCAATTCTTAAACATGGAAAGAACATATTTGATGGTAAAGCCTGATGGCGTACAACGTGGATTGGTTGGAGAAATCGTGAAACGTTTAGAGGGTAAAGGATTTCAAATGGTTGGCGCAAAATTAATGAACATTACGAAAGAACAAGCAGAAGTTCATTATGCTGATCTTTCTGAGAAACCATTTTTCGGTGAGCTAATTGAATTTATTACATCAGGTCCTGTATTTGGTATGGTATGGCAAGGAGATCAAGTTATCGCTCTATCCAGAACTTTGATGGGTAAAACGAATGTACTTGATGCTGCTCCTGGAACAATTCGTGGTGATTTCGCATTACATACTGGCATGAACTTGATTCACGGATCAGATTCACCAGAAAACGCAGAAAAAGAAATCAACAACTTCTTCAAACCAGAAGAAATTCTTGATTACAACCGTGCTATTCAAGCTTGGGTGTAAGAAAAAGCAGATTGCAAGGTACAAGGTATGACACCTTGTATCTTTTTTCTTTTAATGGGGTGAGATAAGAATGATCGACGACCGAGATTATACATTGTTTATTGAGGGGATCAAGTCGTTTACGGGTATTGATCTAGCTCAGTATAAAGAAGCACAGATGAAGCGCAGATTGACAACTCTTCGTATTAAGAAGGGGTTTGCTAGTTTTGCAATGTATCTGGAGGCCTTAAAGAAAGATAAGGCGCTATTGAATGAATTTTTGGATCGGATGACGATTAACGTTTCTGAGTTTTGGAGAAATCCGAATCGATGGGAAATACTCGAAAAACGATTTTTGCCAGAGATGCTTGAGCAAAATCGCAGGTTGAAAGTGTGGAGTGCCGCATGCTCGACTGGCGAAGAGCCTTATACATTAGCGATGATATTAGCTCAGCAGGGGGCATTACAAGATTCAAAACTTTTAGCAACAGACATCGATGATAATGTGTTGGATAAAGCGCGAACCGGTCAGTATATTGATCGTGCGGTAAGAGATGTGCCATCTACCTATTTAAAAAAATATTTTGTGGAAAAAGAAATGCACTATGTGGTGAGTGACGAGCTCAAGCGCGGCGTTACATTTAAGAAGCAAAATTTACTACTGGACACTTTCGATACTGGATTCGATTTAATCGTATGCCGAAATGTTATTATTTATTTTACAGATGAAGCAAAGACGGCTTTATTTCATAAGTTTTCACGTGCTCTCCGTCCGGGCGGAATTCTTTTTGTAGGTTCTACGGAGCAAATATTTTCACCTAGCATGTATGGCTTCGAGCCAGCAGAAACTTTTTTTTACAGAAAAAAGTAAAAACCACTTCATGCCTGTGTATAAGCTTTTCCATTCATTCCAATACTAAGAATAAATGTGGCGGTTAAGGAGTGTCAGAATGGATAAACGCAAGGTGATCTTAGCTTATCGACGTGGTTTTATAACCATACAGGAATGCGCTCAAATTATGGGGATTGACTCCATGCAAATTATGAAGATGATGAATGATCCTCATATGATGGAGTCATTACGGGTAAGTCCCATCGAAATCTTGCATGGTTAAATAGATTGCTTAAATGGAACAAAAGAATCACTGACACGCTCAGGTCACTATTGACGAAGGCGTGTTTTTTGTTATGCTTGTTGTCAAACGATATGTCCTATACTATAATATCCACATGAATCAGTACGCCAAAGCGTTAAAGCGTAACTAAGGATAAAAGATCGGGTTATCAGAGAAAAGGGGAGAAAGCCATGAGATATTTAACTGCAGGAGAAACGCATGGACCACAATTAACGGCTATCATTGAAGGTATGCCAAGTAATGTTGAAATCGATTTTGAAGAAGTTAATCATCAACTACATAGACGGCAAAAGGGCTATGGCCGCGGTCGTCGCATGCAGATTGAGAAAGATACGGTACGTGTTGTTGGCGGGGTTCGTCATGGCAAGACGACAGGGGCTCCTGTTGCGCTCGTAGTTGATAACAACGATTGGAAAAATTGGACTTCGATTATGAGTATCGAATCCATTGAAGATGGAGAAGCCAAGCGTCGAGTAAATCGCCCGCGACCCGGTCATGCCGATTTAAATGGCGGTTTAAAATACAATCAAAAAGATTTACGAAATATTCTAGAGCGATCTTCAGCGCGTGAAACAACGATGCGTGTGGCCTGCGGTGGAGTGGCAAGACAACTTTTAGAGTTGTTTGGAATCAAGCTGGCTTGTCAAGTAATTCGTCTAGGTGAAGTTGTTGTAAAACGTGAGGAAATGCCGATTGATGATCTCATTCGTATTACGGAAGAGTCACCACTTCGCGTAACAGATAAAGAAGCAGAAGCTGCCATGATTACAGCAATTGATGCGGCTAAAGCGGATGGCGATACATTGGGTGGAATCGTTGAAGTTATTGTAGAAGGTGTCCCTGTTGGACTAGGTAGTCACGTGCAATGGGATCGTAAATTAGATGGACGTATTGCGCAAGCAGTCGTGTCCATTCAAGCCTTTAAAGGTGTAGAATTCGGCATTGGTTTTGAAGCAGCAGAACGTCGTGGTTCAAATGTGCATGATCCAATTGTGTACTCTGAAGACGGTGGATTCAGTCGGTCATCCAATCGAGCGGGCGGTTTTGAAGGTGGAATGACAACGGGTGAGCCTATTGTTGTTCGCGGGGTGATGAAGCCAATCTCAACCTTATACAAGCCATTGCCAAGTGTGGATATTGATACGAAAGAGCCTTTTACAGCTCAGGTAGAGCGTTCCGATACTTGTGCGGTGCCGGCAGCAGCAGTCATTATGGAAAATGTGATTGCATGGGAAGTAGCACAGGCATTTATGGAAAAATTCGGCGGAGATTCCGTTGAAGAAATTCGTAATAATTTGAAACAATACCAAGCTCAAGTGGAGAGCTATTAATATGATGGAACTGCAGGTTGATTTAGGACATAGGTCGTATCCGATTTATATCGGGGAAGGTTTGTTGTCAGATGCTGCTACTTATCTAGAGCGTCATGGCATTGGTAAAAAATCAACATTATTGATCGTGACGGATGAAGCAGTTGCAGCAGCACATTTGAGTACAGTAGTAGAAAGCTTGAATAACGCGGGATATCAGTTGGTATCCCACATTGTTCCATCTGGCGAGAAGTCGAAGTCTCTGGCTATATTTGAAGGTATCATCACAACAGCACTTGAGGGTAATCTCGATCGGAACTCTTCTGTCATTGCATTAGGCGGTGGGGTCGTAGGTGACTTGGCAGGTTTTGTTGCTGCAACCTTTATGCGTGGGATTCGCTTTATTCAGATGCCGACGACGATCCTTGCTCATGATTCTTCGGTAGGCGGTAAGGTAGCAGTCAATCACCGGATTGCCAAAAATATTATCGGTGCTTTCCATCAACCGGAGCTTGTTCTGTATGATGTGGATACACTTCGAACCTTGTCACCTCGAGAGATTCGTTCAGGCTATGCCGAGATGGTAAAACACGGCTTAATTTGGGATGAACAATTTGTTTCCTGGCTAGATGAACATGTGGACGAATTATTGGCTCTTGATGCGAAATCCCTGCAATATGGTCTACATAAAGGCTGCCAGGTGAAATCTTATGTAGTCTCCCAAGATGAGCGAGAAAATGACTTACGTGCGATTTTGAATTTGGGGCATACAATTGGTCATGCGCTTGAAGCTGTGGCCGGATATGGAGAATTACTCCATGGCGAAGCCATTTCAATTGGGATGGTTGGTGCTGCAAAACTAGCGCAAAGACTAGGCTATTCTGCAGAAATCGAACAGGAAACAAGAAAGCTGCTCAGAAAGTTCGAATTACCAACGCAACTGCCAGAGCATTTTGATACAGATGCAATTATGGATGCAATGGCTCATGATAAGAAGTTTAAGGAAGGCAGAATGGTATTTGTCATACCAACTGCAATCGGAAAAGTAGAAGTGAATCGCAATGTGTCCTCTGAATGGGTACGTGACGTTATTGAGCAATTGAAGGAGGAAACATCATGATGGTTGTAAGAGGGATTCGCGGTGCTACGACTGTAGAGAATAACGATGCTGATGAAATATTGACAGCAACTATCGATTTGTTAAGTGAGATTGTGAAAAATAACGATACCGACCCCAAAGATATTGCGTCGGTATTTATTACTGTTACAGGGGACTTAACTGCAACTTTCCCAGCTAGAGCCATTCGGAATATGGAGGGCTGGGAGCTTGTGCCGCTCATGTGCTCGGTAGAAATACAAGTGGAAAATTCTTTAGCGAAATGCATTCGATTAATGGTAATGGTGAATACAACCAAAGAGCAGCATGAAATTCATCATGCGTATCTAAACGGTGCAACGATTTTACGTCCAGATTTGTTAAAATAAGTAATTGACAGTTCGTGGTAACCCGTATATAGTGATTTTAAGTTTAGCATCGTGCAGTAAACGTAAGACAGAGTAGAGATTAGTGTAGATGAGTTTAGTTGAGATGAGCAGAGTGTGAAGCCAGGCGTTGTTCGAGTAAGATCGAAGGCGTTAGTGGTGGATATGCCATGCGGAGTAAAGTTAATTTAGGCAGTTCTCGTATGACTTGATATACAATTTGGCGCACACATTGATAATTTTGATGTGAGTACCAGTTGTTTATCTTTGTTATTCAGTAACGCTTAATTTAGTCTACCCGCGTCTCTTAAATAAACTTCAACATGAACCTCTACGACTCGTAGAGGTTTTTTTGCGTGACATAGAGTCCAAAAAATGAGGTAAGTTGTTGTGTACAACTTTTAGCAGAGGAGAGGGTAAGTGATGAGTGGAGCAGAGCTGAAGCAAGTAATCGAGTTGTCGAAGTCGTACAATCTTATTCCGATCGTGCGATCCATACTTGCAGATACAGAAACACCGATTCGATTGTTTCAACATTTTTACGAAGAAGATCGTGCATTTTTACTAGAGAGTGTTGAGGGCGGCGTGAAATGGGCACGTTATTCATTCATCGGCCGCGACCCTTTCCTCCTGATAAAAGCGAAGAATGGCATAACACAGATCGATTTCAAAACAGAGACGATACTTACTCAGGAAAAACCAGTTGAAGTGATGAAACGTTATTTAAGTACTTACCGTTCACCAGATTTGCCGGATTTGCCACGGTTTACAGGTGGGGCGGTAGGATTTTTCGGATATGATCTACTCCAATATTATGAAAAGCTTCCCAAGCATCGAGTCGATGACTTGGATATGAATGATATGCAATTTATGTTTAGCGATCAAGTGATTGTGTTTGATCATTTTAAACAACAAATCAAGGTGATTGCGAATGTACACATACCAGAAGATGCGACAACTCAATCGATCACGGATGCTTATAACAAAACGTGTGCGAGGATTGAAGCGACAGTTGCTGATTTGAAAAAGAAAACGCAACAAGTGACGATGACTCATGTACCAATCGCAGAACATGTGGAACTTGGAGATATTCGATCTAATGTAACCAAAGAACAATACATCAACAATGTGGAACAAGCAAAAGAGTACATCCGTGCAGGAGATATTTTTCAAGTGGTACTATCACAGCGCTTTGAAATAACGACAGAAGTATCACCATTGCAAGTATATCGAGTCTTACGTACGATGAACCCTTCTCCTTACATGTATTATCTCAAAATGGACGATGAAGTCATTGTTGGTACATCCCCTGAGCTTCTCGTTCGAGTAGAGGATGAGCGAGTGGAAACAATGCCAATCGCTGGAACAAGACCAAGAGGAAAGACGGCGGATGAAGATCAAGCATTGGCAGAAGAACTATTAGCCGATGAGAAAGAACGTGCAGAGCATCTGATGTTGGTTGATTTAGGTCGTAATGATCTGGGTCGTGTGTCCGATTTTGGTTCGGTTCGTTGTGACACGTTTATGGATGTTCAACGTTATTCGCATGTGATGCACATTGTTTCGAACGTGTCTGGTAAGCTTCGAAAGGATAAGGATTTCTTCGATGCTTTTCTATCTTGTATGCCAGCGGGTACGGTATCTGGAGCACCTAAGCTGCGGGCGATGGAGATCATCGCAGAGATGGAGAATGAGGGACGTGGGCCATATGCCGGTGCAATTGGATATTTAGGATTTTCGGGTAACTTGGATACATGTATTACAATTCGAACGATTATTTTCAAAGGTGGTAAAGCTTATGTGCAGGCAGGGGCAGGAATCGTTGGTGATTCAATCCCTGAGAAGGAATATGAGGAAACAGTCAATAAGGCAAAAGCACTTTTAACTTCGATTCGTGTAGCAGAAGAAATGTTTAAAGTGGATCAATCTGAACAATTAGTAGGAAACGGAGGGTAAGGGAATGGAAAACCAATTCTCAGTAGGAGCAGCCATCGCTAAGGTCATAAGTGGAAGTAATCTAAGTCGTGAGGAAGCACGAATTGTGATGGCACACATCATGGATGGGGAAGCAACTTCTGCACAAATCGGAGGCTTACTAGCTGTACTTCGCATGAAAGGTGAATCGATCGATGAAGTGACGGGCTTTGCTGAAGTCATGCGGAATAAGGGTTTGATTCTTCCAACCGAACAGCGCAATTTATTGGATACATGCGGAACAGGGGGAGATGGAGCGGGAACGTTCAATATTTCGACGGCTTCAGCGATTGTAGCGGCGGCTGGTGGCATTCGGGTGGCAAAACATGGAAATAGAGGCATGTCCTCTCGAAGCGGTTCTGCGGATGTCTTAGAGGCTCTAGGCGTGAACATAACCTTATCCAGCCCACAATCTGCTGCTTGCTTAGATCAATTAGGTATTTGCTTCATGTTTGCTCAGCAATATCACGAATCGATGAAACATGCTGCTGGTCCACGTCGGGAACTTGGTGTACGCACTGTGTTCAATCTATTAGGTCCGCTAACAAATCCAGCTGGAGCTGATCGTCAATTACTCGGTGTCTTCGATCGTAGTAAAACAGAATTACTTGCACATGCACTAAGAGAGCTTGGCTTACATCGTGCACTTGTTGTTTCTTCACTTGATGGATTAGATGAGATTTCGATTTCGGCACCAACGAAAGTAACCGAACTTCGTAGTGGTGAAATTCGGACGTATGAATTGTCCCCGGATGAGTTAGGCTTAAGAACCTACGCGCTAGCAGATGTAAAAGGTGGAGATGCCGCGCAAAACGCAGCTATTATTCGCAGTGTATTCGCAGGTGAACGCGGTGCATATCGAGATATTGTACTTGCGAATAGTGGAGCATGCTTTTTCGTAACAGGACTCGCTTCTACGATTCAAGAAGGCATTAAATTGGCAGCTGATATGATTGACGAGGGTAAAGCCGCACTAAAATTACAGCAGTTAATTTCATTTACAGGAGAGTACAGCCATGTTTCTTGACCGGATTGTAAAGACAAAAATTGCAGAAGTTGAGCAATTGCGCATGAAGCTTACATGTGTTGAAGCGGAGCGGCAAATTGCGAGTATGTCACCATGCCGAGGTTTTGAAGCAAATCTCACGTTGGGTAAAAAGCGGTCGATGGGTCTTATTGCCGAAGTAAAGAAGGCATCTCCTTCTAAAGGATTGATTCGAGAAGATTTCCAGCCAGTTGAGCTTGCAGCGGCTTATGAACGTGCAGGTGCTGATTGCATATCTGTACTGACAGATCGGGATTATTTTCAAGGCAGCAACGCCTATTTGCAAGCCATTCAGCAGACTGTGACATTACCACTGCTTCGCAAGGATTTCACAGTTGATCCCTTGCAAATTTATGAAGCTCGCTTGATAGGAGCAGATGCTGTGCTCCTTATTGCCGCGATACTAAGTGATGAACAACTCAAAACCTATTTAACACTTATTCGTGATCTGGGAATGGACGCCCTTGTTGAGGTACATGATCGTTCAGAACTGGAGCGAGCCTTGAAATTGGATGCAACGTTAATCGGTATTAATAATCGGGACTTGCGAACATTTGTTACTGATTTGAAGACGACTGAAGATATGATAGCTCACATTCCGAAGGATCGAACGGTTATTAGTGAGAGTGGAATTTCAGGTGCGAAGGATATGGGCTACTTGCAGCAAGTCGGTGCACACGGTGTACTTGTAGGTGAGCATCTGATGCGCCAGCACTCGGTTGAAGAAGCCGTTTACCATTTGATGGGGCGGATTTAATGGATGAAACCGACAATTAAAATTTGTGGACTTCAGGGCGTTGAAGTGTTAAAATCAATCCAATCATTACCCATCGATCAAATCGGATTTGTCTTTGCACCAAGTAAGCGGCGTGTGACTACGGAGCAAGCAAGTGAGATGATTGCTTATCTGAATCACATAAAGGGGCAGAAAGATCGTAATCTGCCGATATCAGTGGGCGTGTTTGTTAATCCGACTGAAGAGGAGCTAACTCAAGTTCTTGAACACGCAGCGCTTGATGTTGTTCAGCTGCATGGTGATGAATCGCCACAATTTTGTGAATGGGTGAAAAAGAAGTTCGGGGTGCAAGTATATAAAGTGATTTCGATCCGAGGCGAGCATATTGACGTGAATGTTGATGCTTCTTGGTTCGATGAAATACGTACAAGACTAGAATGCTACCAGGATGTGATTGACGCTATATTGCTCGATACACATGATCCTGTTTATGGTGGAGGTTCGGGCAGGGCCTTTCACTGGGAACTCATCCCCCAATATGCGGAGTGGGCAAAGCAAGCTGAAATTAAGCTAATCGTAGCAGGAGGCCTGCATCCAGACAATGTACGGAAATTGGTGGATGCTTATGAAGTAGATGGAATCGACGTATCAAGTGGAGTAGAGACTAATGGACGGAAAGATATAGAGAAAATAAAAGACTTTGTGGAGAGGTTGAAGCGAGATGACTACAGTTCCTGATGAACATGGACGTTTTGGGAAATTCGGTGGGAAATACGTTCCTGAAACATTAATGAATGCCTTAAATGAGCTGGAAGAAGCATACCGAAAGTTTGCGGTAGAGCCTGATTTTATCGCAGAGGTTAATGAATTATTAAAAGAATACTCCGGAAGACCGACATCGTTATATCATGCTAAGCGTCTGAGTGAACAACTTGGTGGGGCTAAAATTTACTTAAAGCGTGAAGATTTAAATCATACGGGTGCCCACAAAATTAATAATACGATTGGCCAAGCTGTTTTAGCCAAAAGAATGGGCAAGAAAAAAGTCATTGCGGAGACTGGAGCGGGACAGCATGGTGTTGCGACAGCAACGGTTGCTGCTTTATTAGGATTGGAATGCAAGGTGTTTATGGGTGAGGAGGATATGCAAAGACAAGAACTTAACGTCTTTCGTATGAGACTCCTTGGCGCAGAAGTAGTCCCTGTTACAAGTGGCTCTCGCACACTTAAGGATGCAGGGAATGAAACACTTCGATACTGGGTCAGTCATGTACATGACACGTTCTATATTCTAGGTTCTGCTGTAGGTCCTCATCCTTACCCAATGATGGTCCGTGACTTCCAACGCGTCATTGGTGACGAGACGAGAGTTCAAATTTTGCAAAAAGAGGGACGCTTGCCAGATGCCGTTATGGCCTGTGTTGGCGGAGGATCGAATGCTATTGGCATGTTCTATCCGTTCATTAAGGATCAAAGTGTCCGGTTAATCGGTGTTGAAGCTGCAGGTAAAGGGATTGACACAGAAGAACATGCTGCGACGATTACCAAAGGAACTCACGGTGTATTTCAAGGCTCGATGAGCTATTTATTGCAGGATGAATATGGTCAGGTCAAAATTGCACATTCGATCTCAGCAGGACTTGATTATCCAGGGATTGGGCCTGAACATGCTTATCTAAAAGATACGGCTCGCGCTGAATATGTACCGATCTCAGATGCGGAAGCCTTGGATGCACTTCAATTGTTATCTCGGACAGAAGGTATCATTCCAGCTCTGGAAAGTGCCCATGCCATTGCGTACTTGATTAAAGTGGCACCAACGATGTCGAAGGATGAACTTATTATAGTAAATCTTTCTGGTCGCGGTGACAAAGACGTTGCAGCCATTATGAGTTATCTTGCGGAAGGGGGCGAAGGGGTATGAGTTTAAATAATCGTATTGACACCGTATTCGCCGCACTCAAGGAGCAAAACCGAAGCGCACTTATCCCATTTTTAACAATTGGTGATCCTTCTGCCGCTCATTCGGTTGAAATTATTCATGAATTGGAGAAGGCGGGAGCCGATCTTGTGGAGCTAGGTGTTCCATACTCTGATCCGCTTGCAGATGGACCAGTCATTCAGGCATCGTCTGAGCGAGCTTTGAAAAACGGCGTCACACTCTACGATTGTCTAGATGTTGCGAAGCAAGCAAGGCAAGAGGGATCTAAGATGCCCTTTATCCTTTTCACCTATTTCAATCCTGTTCTTCAACTTGGTTTAGAGCTGATATTCAAACGTATGCAGGAGAGCGATATTTCGGGCATTATCATTCCAGATCTGCCTTACGAGGAAGCGGCAGAAGTGAAAGCAGTTGCGAAGAAGCATGAGATTCATCTCATTCCGCTTGTGGCACCTACTTCGAAAGATCGTATTGCCAAAATTGCAGGTGATGCTTCTGGTTTTATTTATTGTGTTTCATCTTTAGGTGTAACAGGTGCTCGTTCTGAATTTCATAGTGGTATTCATGAATTTCTAGCAAGTGTCCGCAGTGCGACGAATTTACCAATTGCAATAGGTTTTGGGATCAGTTCACGAGAACATGTTGCCATGTTTGAGAAGGTTTGTGAAGGAGTTGTCGTAGGCAGTGCGCTCGTACGCCAAATCGGTGAATTAGGTGCTGGTCTTCAGTCTGATGATCCGCAAGTCAAAGCTGACCATCTCTTGCAAATTCGAAAATTTGTGGCACAATTAAAACAATAATTTTTCAAGAAAATGAACTTTAGACGAGGTGATGATCGTGCAACCGAAATCCAACATTGTACATCTTCCAGTATATAAACCTGGAAAATCAACAGATGAAGTTAGACGAGAATTGGGACTTAGTGAAATTACGAAATTAGCTTCCAATGAGAACCCTTTTGGCTCTTCACCGAAGGTGATGGATGCTATAGCTGCAGAATTAAGTCAGCTATCACTCTATCCAGATGGTGCTGCAGTCGTATTAACAGAAGCTGTTGCTGAGCATTATGGCGTAGATACGAATCAGATTATTTTTGGTGCAGGTTCCGATGAAATCATTCTGATGCTTGCACGTGCTTTCTTAGTGCCAGGTGATGAGACGATTATGGCGACGACAACATTCCCTCAATACAAACATAATGTTGAAATTGAAAATGCGGTAAGTGTCGAAGTTCCGCATATTAATGGTAAACATGATCTTCCAGGTATGTTAGCTCGGGTGAATGACAAAACGAAGATTGTCTGGATCTGTAATCCGAATAACCCAACAGGCACAATGGTTACGCATGATGAGGTTGAAGCCTTTATGAAAGCTGTTCCAAGCCATGTTCTTGTCGTTTTAGATGAGGCTTACTGTGAATATGATACGAGCGGGCAATATCCACGCAGCTTTGAATTGCTATCCGCATATAAGAACTTAATCTTACTGCGTACGTTCTCTAAAGTGTATGGTCTTGCTTCTTTACGTATCGGTTACGGTATTGGTCATCCGGATGTCATTCATACAATCAATCAAGTGCGTGAGCCATTTAACACGACACGCATTGCGCAGGCAGCTGCACTTGCAGCGATTAAGGACCAAGCGTTTGTTGCAAAGTGTCGAGAAGATAACGCAGTTGGATGTCAATATTTACAGGGTGAATTCAAGCGTCTAGGATTAGTTGCTTTCCCTGCTCATGGTAACTTTATTATGGTGGATGTGAAACGCCCTGGTGTAGATGTGTTCCAAGCCTTGATGCGCAAAGGATTCATTGTGCGTTTTGATCCACAGTGGGGAATGTCGAATCATATTCGGATTACGATTGGTTCGCAGGAACAAAATAAGAAATTAGCTCATGCTCTTGAAGAAGTACTTGCAGACATAGCAGTGCAAGCCTAATTCTTAGGTGTCTGATTCGGAGTAAATTCATGTAATAGAAGGTTGAATGCCATGACGAGAATAGCTATTTTTGGCGTGGGTCTGATCGGTGGATCACTTGCGCTTTGTTTAAAGGGGAAGCCAGGTCATACAATTGTCGGGCATTCACCAACTAGAGAGTCAGTTGAAAAGATGCTTCAGCTTCAAGTCGTGGATGTTGCGACAACCTCGATGTATGAAGCTGCAGTTGATGCAGATGTTATTTTTATTTGTGTACCGGTCTCCTTATTAGGTACCTACCTGGAGGAGCTTTCAAAGCTTCCGCTTAAAGAGGGTTGTATCATTACAGATGTTGGATCGACGAAGGGCTCTGTTGCAGAGTGTGCGAAGCACTTGAACTTGGAGCATGTGCATTTTATTGGAGGCCATCCAATGGCGGGATCAGAACGATCAGGTATTGAAGCCGCATCGTCTCATCTGTTTGAAAATGCTTTTTACGTGCTATGCCCAAGTGAAGGTACTCCCAAGTCAATAGTTGATGAGTTAACTTCCTTATTGCATTGGACGAAGGCCCAGGTCATTCAAGTTGATCCACAAGAGCATGATGAAATTGTGGGAGCGATCTCGCATTTGCCGCATATTATTGCGGTCGCACTTGTTAATCAGGTCTGTGACTATAACGAATCGAATTCTCTTTATAAGCTTTTAGCTGCAGGTGGTTTCCGTGATATTACCCGGATCGCATCTTCTGAACCTATGATTTGGCGGGATATTTTGATTAATAATCGAGCGATCTTGCTTAAGCTGTTAGGAGATTGGAATGTACAGGTCGATCAGTTCATTCAGTTGCTTCAAAATGAAAATGCAGAGGGGATAGCTGCTCAGTTCCAAAAGGCAAATGACTTCCGACGCACGGTTCCAGATCGACGTAAAGGTATGATCGCTTCGCGATATGACATTTATGTCGATATTCCGGATCATCCAGGTATAATTGGCTCAATTGCAACGCAACTTGGTCAACATGAGATCAACCTTAGTAATCTGCAGATTTTTGAAAGTCGTGATTATGTACCAGGTATTCTTCGCTTGTCTTTTCGGAATCAGGAAGATGCAGACCGTGCAACAGAGTTGTTGCAAGATCAGTTTGCGATCCATGTATAGCGAGTATAAAATAAGAGGCTTTATCGCCAGCTGATGCTGTGGGATAAAGCCTTTTTATATTTTATAAGAATAATTTCTTATAAAAGCAAGCGTTTTCAAAATAATCGTTGACAGAATGTAAACGTATACATATAATAAAAGTACAGTATGGTTTCTCTCCACTCCTATCCGATAATTGCACAATGTGCGGCCGCCTGAATTACTCAGGTGGTTTTTTTTTGCGTCATCATTTGAAAAGATCAACCATATACTGACTCGAACTGGAATTAGATTCATAATTACCATATAAAATACAATTATGTCTATTTATATCGTTTTTTTGTCGAATAAGCAGGGATTTCAGTCTTTTAGCAGAATTAGACAATGATGGCCGCTTTAATTATCAGAAATAATAAATTATTTTTAATCAGATTCAATGCGCAACTTTCTCCTCATGATGTCGTAAAACATGTTGAGGAGCTGGGGCATGATGAAAGAGTAGGAGGACCGGCGTCATGATTGACTCCCAGTTGATTCGTGAAATTAAAGATGGCAATAGCGAAGCATATGGTGAATTAATGCGTCGTTATGAACGTAAATTATTGTCCTTCATCTATCATATGGTCCGAACAGCTGGTCTTGAAGCGATGGCTGAGGATTTGTGTAATGAAACTTTTTATAAGGCTTATCGCAGCTTGCATTCATTTAGAGAAGTTGAAGCTTCATTTTCAACTTGGTTATATACAATTGCTCGAAATACGGTTTTAAGTGAAATGAGGAAACATAAAGCCATCGCTTGTTCATTGGAAGAGGGTGTAGTGGTTCCACATGCACCGATTGATTCTCATCCCGAACATGCACTCATTCGTAATGAACGAGTTATCAAAGTAAGAGAAGCGATTAATGCATTACCTGAGAAGCAGCGCTCCGCTCTTATTTTGAGAGAATATGATGGTAAAGATTATCAAGAAATTGCGAATATTTTGGGGCAAACGGTTAGTTCAGTCAAGTCCTTGTTATTTCGTGCTCGAGCGAGCGTAAAAGTTCAATTGGAGCCCTACTTTCTGGAATCTGCTTATGAGGACTATGAAGGGATGAATTCAAGATGAGATGTGATGAAATCAGAGAACGATTTGGCGTTTATTGGGATTTGCCAAAGGATGATCTGCAGCGCAAAGAAGTTGATCAACATGTGCTCACTTGTGAGGATTGCGCGGAAGAATTTCAAATTTGGAGTGAGAGTACGTTATTAATTCGATCTGCGGTCGATGAATCGTCGGAACATCTATCTTCTTTTTCTATGGGTCATGAAGGGGGCTCTATTTCCTCCAAAGTAATGAAACGTATTTATGAGGATGAATCATGGCGATTGCCGATCCCAGAGCGGATGTATGCTTTCTCACGTAGAATGCGAACTAACTTCCTAGTCGTAATCTCATTTTGTATTCTTTTGTTTCTAGGTTCATTTTTGTTCGCGATGGTGTATGATATAGCTGGTGTAAGGGCAGCTTCAGAGGAAAATTCGATTTATTCCATACAGGCTCCACAGGCACTAGACGTAGAAGGAGGATACAAAGCCATTAGCAAAAAAGCTATGAACACAGCTGTTGCTAATGTATCTTCGTCCTTTGTTGAGCCCGTTCGCTTTCAAGTAGGGCCGATTGAATCCTACCCGGATTACTTACTTGTTTTATCGCTTTTAGGATTTATTAGTATGATTCTAATTCTGAATTGGTTTATGCGAATTAAAACGTAACAAAATACTCGACAGAGATGACAGGGTTCCCTTGTTTTAGGAGGAGATTATGACTACATTTGGGCTTGTGAGACACGGGAGTACAGAGTGGAATAAGCTTGGTAAATTGCAAGGACAGTTAGATACACATTTGACAGACGAAGGTAAAGAGCAAGCTAGATTATTAGGTAGTAAATTAAAGCACAGTGATTGGGATTATATCGTTTGTAGTGATCTAATGCGCGCACATGAGACAGCAGAGATTGTTTCCAAAGAATCAGGTATCCCCTTATACGGAACGGATGTCCATTTAAGGGAAAGAAGCTTTGGACAACTGGAAGGTACGACGTTAAATGAGCGCATCGAGCGCTGGGGAGAAGAATGGCGATCTCTTGAACTTGGTGTGGAACGAGATGAGGACGTGTTTGCACGCTGGTCTGAGTTCGCGAACGAATGGATGAAGAATAAACCGAACTCCCGGGTACTTGTAATCTCCCACGGTTCTTACATCGGTCAAGTATTACGATCCCTTGATTTAGAAGAGGAATATGGCTATATCACCAACACCTCATTAACCATCATTCATCGGATTTCGGATTATTGGTCTTGCTCCTTATATTCATGCACAAAGCACTTAGATTAAGTGCTTTTTTTTATGCCAGGAATATTTTTCTAAAATAATCCAATAATGGATACTAAAACTTGGTGCTTACTCGCCATTACTCGAAGCCGGAGGATACGGGATGAATCTAGCCGATATACTGACATACGCGGACATACAAGATCTGAATCGAATTGCTTCTACTTACGAGTGTGAGTGTAACTCACATTCCAAGAATGAATTGATCCAATCAATTCTCAGTACCGTTAATCGGAAAGAGGTATTTGAACAGCAAATCGCAGATTTAAGTCTTGAGGATATTCGGTTTCTAAATTCGCTCCTCTTTGATACCCGAGCCTTATTCTCATTAGAAGAGTTAATGGCACGTGCGCAGCAAGCTAAGTTTGAGAAAGAATCGCAAGAAAGCTTTAGCCCGAGAGATTTAATTACGAGGTTTAAAAAGCTAGGATGGTTATTTCACGGGTATTCCCCACAGACCAAATACTTATTTCAGGTGCCAAGTGATCTGAAGAAACGATTCTGTGATGTGCTAAACCGCAAGTTTCAAGAGCGACTTCTGCTTTCTGATGATCCGGTTGTATATCGGGAAGAACATCGTCTTGTGCTGGATGACATTCACAATTTTCTGAAGTTCGTTCAGTCCAATGATGTCACACTAGCAGCAGATGGATTTATGTACAAACGTACCTTATCTGCCCTTCTAGAAGAGATGACAGTGCGTGAGGCATTGGTCGTCAAAGGGGGGTGGCGCTTCGGTTATGGAAGGATGTTCAAAGAGTATCCCAGTCGATTCTCACTCATCTACGATTATTGTTATTTTCACAAGCTCATACGAGAATCCGAAGGGAAACTCCAGCTTACAGAGCTTGGCGAGCAGCGCATCCATACGAATCAGAGTGAATCAGTACAAGAGGTATACAAGTTCTGGTTGAGGCTGTACAAGGGTCCGATTCCGAATTTAGAGGCACTTGTACATTGGATTGATCGGCTAGCCAAGGAATGGGTCGATGTTGCATCGCTGAAAGAAACGTTGTGTCCGCTCATTCGTCCCTTTTACTATGACAATGCAGAGTCTATTTTTGACCTTCGATTAATCCAAATGATGATGCACCTGGGGCTTTTATCAATTGGCGAAACCGGGTTGGGCAAGCAAGTCGTTCGTGTCACACGAATAGGTAGTATGACGATTCGAGGCATACAGGTGAATGAGGATGAGATCATTATTTTGCCTAAAGGCTTGTATGAATCAATTGACTAGGGACCACAAGCTTCCTAATATGAAAAGAAGGCAGAGTACGGCCAACTTTTTATGAGTAGAGGAGTGAGTCCTTCGTGTTATATCCATATCAGCAAAAGAAACCCCAGATTGCCCCTCATATTTGGATCGCACCTGGTGTTCAGATTATTGGAGATGTGACGATTGGCGAGGAATCTTCGATTTGGTACAACACCGTATTACGAGGTGATCTGGCACCCATTCGAATTGGAAGACGCAGTAATATTCAAGACGGATGCATCGGGCATGTGAATGCGAATCAGCCATTGTGGGTTGATGATGATGTATCTGTTGGGCATGGGGCAATCATCCATGGATGCTCGATAGGTAAAGGCACATTAATTGGGATGGGGGCTATTGTACTAAACGGTGCGCAAGTTAGTGAATATGCTTTAGTAGGAGCAGGATCGCTTGTTACTGAGAATACAATCATACCGGCATTTACCTTGGCAGTAGGAACTCCAGCTCGTGTGATCCGAGAGTTAACGGAAGAGGATCTCGCGAGAATGAAGCGGACAACAGAGAGTTATGTGGTAAAGGGAAGAGAGTATTTGCAGGAACAGACGTATTGAACATCTACAATTGCTGCTAACGAAAAGCGTGAACAATGCTTGGAGGTAGGTATGATGGGAAAAATGAATGTTTCCAATGAGGTATTGCTAAGTCTGTTTGCGGAAATGGTATGGGATGAATCCATTCGAAAGTATAGACAAGAGCATCTCTATAAAGCCATAGATAGCGCGTTAGCTGATGGAGACGAAGCTTCCTTCCTAGTTCTCACCACAGAACTTAAATCCTTGCAATACTAGGCTTATGCAGCATTCGCTCCATGCGATACACATACCAAAAGGAGGCGTATGAACGTTACATATGCCTTTTTTTTGTTGGTGGCCTTTAGTAAAACCGTTTCTCCTTGACTTCCTCTTCAATGCATCTTAAAGTAGCCAGTAAGATGAGGAGTGAAGAAGAATGAAATTTAGTGATGTAGAGTCAGCCAAATGGGAGGAATTAAAGCCCTATCTGGATACCTGTCTTTTGCCTATAACTGGACTTAGTGGTTTAGAATCACCTTGGCAAGCAACGGAGCAGCTTGAATTGCTTCGCGATGCAATGGATTGTATTGAAATTCCTTTTCGTGGAAGAGTAATTACATACCCAGCATTGCACTACATATTACATGAAGGCAAAGCGCAGATTGAGCGAGCAGTGGACGAGCTGTGTAAGAGGCTGAAGAAGGAATCTTTTCAGTATGTCATCGTCATCACAACACAGCCTTTATATGAAGAGTTGCAGCTTGAACAAGCAGATTTATTTTTATATGTTAATGAAGCAGAATTAAAGGAAAGTCCAGATCTTATTAATGAGAAAATTTTGAAAACGGTTCAAAGAATGTGGACTGCAATGAACTAAATCACAGATGTGACAATTCGGTTAAATTTACTGAATAGTTCCGAAACCGCGTCAATATCAAAGCTTGACATTATTGACGACCCAAAAGTCGTAGATTATTATTATAATGTCCTAGTTTATGAAGTGTAATATGAGGTCGAACGAGACGTAGAATATGAAAAGGTTAGTCACCTTACACGAGCAAATGTTTAGGGGGGAAAACGACACAATGGTTGAGCACAACAATCACAATGACGAGCAGGAAGATAAGAAACCCGTAAGACGCGAAGTGTCCCGTCGGCAGTTTCTTACCTATACGCTAGGTGGCGCAACCGCTTTTATGGCCGCAGGTGTAGTCATACCGATGCTTCGTTTTGCGGTAGATCCTGTATTAAAGCCTAAAGCAAAAGCAACATGGGTAAAAGTCGTTGAGGAAGCGAAAGTAGGACCAGAACCGAAAGCGTTTAAATTCTCAATGCACCAGGTTGATGGATGGTACGAAAGTGATCCTGAATTCGAAGCTTGGGTTTCCAAGGATAAGGATGGAAAGATCTTTGCACTTAATCCAACTTGTAAGCACTTAGGCTGCATGGTTACTTTTAATGGTAATCCAGAATTGAAAGATCAGTATTCATGCCCTTGTCATGGTGCGCATTACACAATTGATGGTAAACAGCTTGCAGTTGCTTCGGCACCGCTTGATGAGTATACGGTCAAAATTGAAAACGGATTTGTATATGTTGGCGAGCTGCATGCCAATTCAAGAGTGAAATAGGGAGGCGTTTAATCAGTGTTTAAGAATGTATACAACTGGATTGATGAACGTCTTGACATCACGCCAATGTGGAGAGATGTTGCCGATCATGAGGTTCCTGAACATGTGAACCCGGCCCATCATTTCTCAGCTTTTGTTTATTGCTTTGGCGGCTTGACGTTCTTTATTACGGCCATTCAAATTTTGTCTGGTATGTTTCTGGCTATGTACTATACGCCAGATGTTATCAACGCGTATGCGAGTGTCGATTACATTCAGCACGAAGTAGCATTCGGTGTTATTGTTCGTGGTATGCACCACTGGGGTGCAAGCTTAGTAATCGTAATGATGTTTTTACATACTCTACGGGTATTCTTCACCGGCTCGTATAAAGCTCCTCGTGAGATGAACTGGGTTGTTGGTATGCTTATTTTCATGGTTATGCTTGGACTTGGTTTTACGGGGTACTTGCTTCCTTGGGATAACAAAGCGTATTTCGCAACACAGGTTGGTGTTAAAATCGCAGCTTCAGTACCATTTCTAGGATCATACATCCAGACATTCCTGCAAGGTGGAGATATTCTTGGTGCTCAAACGTTAACTCGTTTCTTCGCACTTCATGTATTCTTCTTACCAGCAGTTCTACTTGCTTTGCTTGCCGGACATTTCTTTATGATTCGTAAGCAAGGTATTTCTGGACCTCTATAAGAGAAAGGAGTGACTAAGATGGCACATGGCCCTAAATCTAACGAAAAAATCGTTTATGTCGGGGATTCCCGTATTCGTAAAAGCAAAGGCTTTATAACACCACCTGATTACACATCATATCCGGGTAAGTCGGAAGCATTTATTCCGAATTTTCTTTTAAAAGAGTGGATGGTTGCAGTCGTTGCATTAGTCGGAGTACTTTGCTTGGTAATGTCCGATCCGGCACCACTAGGCTATCCAGCTAACCCGACAGCTACTGTTATTCCGATGCCAGACTGGTACTTCCTATTTATGTATCAATTGTTGAAATACCCGTATGCGTCTGGTGATTTCGTAGTGGTAGGTACGATGCTTGTTCCAGGTATTATGTTTGGTGCACTTATGCTTGCACCGTTCCTTGATACGGGCAAAGAGCGTCGCTTCTATAGAAGACCTATTGCATCTTCCATTATGCTCGTGACTCTTGCAGCCGTTACTTATTTGACGGTATTCTCTTGGCACCACTATCAGCTTGAATTGAAGGAAAAAGGTATTGTTCCTGAACATATCAAGCGTGAAGAAGAACTTAATGCGGCTAAAGCGTCTGCTGGTGGCGGCAATAAAACAGAAGCACCTAAGAAATTGGCAATCGTAGCGAAGGATGATCCAGGATATGAAGTATTCCAAAAATCTTCTTGTATCGCTTGCCATGGTGGAGATTTGAAAGGTAAATCCGGTCCTCCATTACTTGGTGTCGGTGATAAGCATTCGAAAGATGAAATCATGAAGATTGTTAAAGAAGGTACTCCAAGCGGCGGAATGCCAGCACAGTACGATGCTAACAAACAAAAAGGTTTGTCTGATGCGGACATTGACAAGATGGTTACATGGTTGGCCTTGCAAAAAAAATAATCACACGATAACAAAAACCTGACTGTAGGACGATACGGTCAGGTTTTTTTACAGGGATATACAATTGATCAGGTGATTGGAGCTGACAGACTTGCAAGTGTTTTTGGTTTGGAGCAGAGCTTTGTTTATGACCCGTTCGATGCTGTGGATGGTATTCATGATCAATTTGATAGGCACCGTCTATGGTTACTATTGGTACTGGTGGCAGCTTGTTGATACCGCCGCGACTAAGCCTTTATGGTATTTGCCATTTGTACCGGATTCACCGACGGCGAGCTTGTTTTACACGCTTAGCTTACTTTATCTCCTATTTCCTGCAGCATCACCGCAAGCAGGTATTTGGCGCGTGGTGCGAGGATTTATTGAAGCGTTTGCAATTATTACTTCTGTTAAATACGGAATATGGGCAGTATCGATGATTTTCGCAAGCGCATGGCTGGGAGATACGCTGGAGTGGCAATCCTGGATGTTGATTGTGTCCCATCTTGGTATGGTATTCGAGGTACTGTTATACGGGGTGTTCTATCGTTATGGAATCGGTGCTGTCATCTGCGTGGCCATTTGGACATTGTGGAATGATTATATGGACTATCACGAGGGGATTTTCCCAGGTTTATCAAGAGTATTGCTCGATCATCTGGGTATGATTGAGAAGTTTACAATCAGTTTAAGTATATGTAGCATCATTCTAGCGATCGCTTACATTCAAATACGTAAACGAATGAAGGTCTAAAACGGGACAGCCCTCCATACACTGTTGTGAGGAGGGAATGTCCATGTTTTTTTTGCAGCGAAAAATACGTACAGTCTGTTGTTGTTTCATGATGTTAGTTGGATTATTTGGTGTTTGGGGCAATGCCATAGCCTTAGAGGCACCTTCAAAGGATAAATCTGAAGTGAATCGTACACGGGGGACAGAAGCTCAGCAGAGCAATCTCACGAAGTTAAATAAGTTAAGCGATACGATGTACCAAAAAGCAGAGCAAGGAGATCCGCTTGCGACTTTGCAAGATTTACGGGCCATGCAGGGGTTACTCGTGCAAGTTCCGTTAAAAGAAATGACGACCCCAGAAGGCATCGATGCTCTAATCCAGACAATTGATCATGCGATAAATGTGTTCAGTATGTTTCGATTTCAACCGGAAAGTGGGATAGAAGCAGCGGCACAGGTGCGCTATGCGACAGATGCTTTAACACATAAGCTCCATCCGTTGTGGAATGAAGCTTATGGTGCTATTGTGGATGATTTAAGAGTGCTTTACTCGAGTGTGAAGGCAGACAGAAGAACAGAAGCGGAAACTGCTTTTTCAAATCTAACCAAGCATTACTTGCGAATACAGCCAGCTATCATTCTCTCAAAAAAATCCGAAGCGTTAAAGCCTGTTCAATCTCTTCTTACAATGATCAAAGCGCAGCTGCGCCTGAATCCATATGAAATGATGGAACTGAGCATGAACATTGAAAATCTGCGTAAAGAGACGAACATCTTATTTAAGCGTGAAGATCAAGAAACACTTGCACCGATCTATGTTCCAGAGCAGCCCATTTTGTGGACATTACTTCTGGGCTCGATCATATTACTCACACTTGCTTACGCGGCAGTACGAATGTATCAATCGCAGCAAACGACGATAAAAACGCGTAAAAAGAGCGGGGACAGAGGCTGGGAATAAGATTTACTCCATCTTGAACCCTTCACCAAGCACATCGTGAACATTGCTAATGATAATGAAGGCTCGAGGATCAATAGCTCGGACAATTTCATTTAAAGCACGTATTTCTGAACGAGACACGACACAGTATACGACTTTTTTATCTTCTTTGGAATAAGCACCTTGCGCATGGAACAAAGTAACGCCACGTTCCATCTGTGAGGTGATTTGCTGTGCAATGGCATCGGAATGTGTAGTAACAATGGTGAATGCCTTGGCCTCATACGCGCCCTCAATGATGTAATCAATGACGCGTGAAGCGATAAATACGGTTACAAGGGTATAAAGTACTTTGTCTAAGGTTATGTAGAAGAGAGAAGATCCGATAATGATAACATCAGATGTGAAAATGAACTGACCTACGCTTCGACCGCCTTTTTTACTATATATACGGGCTAGTATATCCACTCCGCCAGTTGTACCACCAAAGCGAAATACGATACCAAGTCCCGTTCCAATCGTAACCCCGGCATACAAAGCGGCTAAAATATAGTCATGCTCGGTATAAAAGGGTGTAAGCCAACCATGCCCGATTAGGACCTCCATAATCCATAAGAAGAAGGATAATGATATCGTACCGTAAATGGTATAGTACATGGCGTTGCGTCCAAGATATCTCCAACCTATAACGAATAATGGAATGTTGAGTAGTAAGGAAGTAATAGAGGGACGGAAATCGAAAATATAATTGAGTAAGATGGCGATACCGGTTACTCCACCCTCCATCAATTTATTGGGAATAACGAAGAAATGCAGACCAAATGCAAAGATAGCCGTACCTAGAGAGATCGGTATAAGATTGCGAAGTCTTGAAAATAAAGGTGCCTGAGTCAACAGTTGTCCTCCTCGATAAATGATTTGTCAACCTTTCATCTTTCAGTTAACATAAAGGGTAGAAAGTTGTAAAGGAAGGGTGAAATATGGCGCAACGAACACTCCAAGATATGCAAACAGAAGTACATCAATATATTTCCCAATACAAGGAAGGTTATTTCTCGCCACTCGCGATGTTAGCTCGAATGTCTGAAGAAGTGGGTGAACTAGCTCGTGAGGTGAATCACGAATTTGGTGAAAAGCCGAAAAAAACGACTGAAGAAGCAAATTCCATTGAATTGGAATTAGGAGATATATTATTTATTACGATCTGCTTTGCAAACTCGCTAGGTATTGATTTAACAGAGGCACATGATAAAGTGATGCATAAGTTCAGTACCCGTGATGCGAATCGTTGGACAAAAAAGGGAACCGAGTAGAAGACCGCTACATATGATGTACCATCCCCCAAGCCAGTATATCACATGCGAGTCGAGGTGGATGGTAATGGAAAGTGATTTTCATATAAAAAAAGCATATGAATCTTTGCTATTAAGCGATTTTGAAGCAGCAATTGATTGGTTTCACAAAGCGATTCAAAGTGATCCTCATAATGCTTCTTTGTATTACCGTCTGTCCATTACTTATTTTCGGAGTAATAAGTTAATGAAGGCAGGGCAGTATGCACATCAAGCTGCCCTGCTTGAACCTGATAATGAAGTGTACCGTCTGCATGTGGAGCGACTACAGGCACAAGAATTGGTAAAGCAAGCTCAATTAGGTTTAGATGGCAGCGCTGAATCTGCGTACACCGCAATTCTGCTTATCACACAGGCCTTAGAGTGGGACCCGCTATTATTCGAAGGTTACTTGCTGCTAGCTGAGGCGTATGTGGAACTGAATGATTATTATCCGGCGATAAATGCGATAAAAGAAGCATTGAAGCTCGAACCTGAACATGAGCTAGCGCAAGAGCTTCTTTATAATTACCAAGTACAATTATCTCAATATTTGGGACTCGATAGGAAGGAATCAGATAAAGATGAATAAGTGTATCAAAGTTGCAGTAGCAGGTGCCTATGGCAAAATGGGCCGTGAAGTTGTGAAGATGGTATTAAATGATCCAGAACTGGAATTGGTAGCAGCGATTAATCGTACTACAGAGGGGGAAGATGCTGGCGTTGCTGTAGGGATGAAGCCATGTGGTGTTACCGTTACGAAGGATCTGGAGTTAGCACTAGTTGAGAGTGGGGCGGATGTGCTTGTTGACTTCACATTGCCTCAATCCGCCGTGCTTCATACCGAAATTGCGATCAAGCATGGGGTTCGTCCAGTGGTTGGCACAACAGGATTTACACCTGAGCAGATCGAAGAGTTGGACAAGCTTTGTCATGAAAAAGGGATTGGTGGACTGATTGCTCCAAATTTCTCGATTGGTGCCATTCTCATGATGAAATTTGCTGCGCAAGCGGCTAAATATTTCCCACATGTTGAAATTATTGAGTATCACGGTGATCAGAAGTTGGATGCGCCTTCAGGTACCTCCATTAAAACAGCAGAAATCATTTCTCAAAACCGTGGTGAATTCCGTCAGGGCAATGTGAACGAAGAAGAGATAATTGATGGTGCTCGTGGTGCGTTATATGATGGTTTCCGTATACATAGTGTACGTCTTCCAGGCGTATTTGCCCAACAAGAAGTGATATTCGGTGCCCCGGGTCAAGCTTTGAAAATACGTAATGATTCCTATGAAAGATCGTCTTATATGCCAGGCGTGAGTGTTGCTTGTAAAAAGGTGATGACATACACTGGGATGATTTATGGGTTTGAGCATTTTGTTGAATAGGTTTACAATGGGGACAAGGCGTATAAGGCGCCCTCTGTCCTTTTTTTAGTGTTCGTTATCATAGGAGGAGCTACTGATGAATATTGCACTTATTGCTCATGATCGTAAGAAAGAAGAAATGATTGATTTTGCAATTGCTTACGAGAATGTGTTAGAGAAGCATACTTTGTTTGGTACAGGTACAACAGGTCTTCGTATTATGGAGAACACAGCATTAACGGTGAAGCGATTTATGTCAGGCCCACTTGGGGGAGATCAACAAATTGGTGCGTTAGTCGCTGAGAATAAAATGGATTTGATTATTTTCTTACGTGATCCATTAATGGCACAACCTCATGAACCAGATATTATTGCTTTATTGCGCCTTTGCGATGTGATAGGCGTTCCTGTTGCAACAAATTTAGCGACGGCTGAACTGTTAATTAAAGCGGTTGAACGTGGGGATTTAGCATGGAGAACGCTTGAAGATACTTATAAACCGGGTGAAATCTAATGACTGAGAAGTTGGATATTTTAATTTTTGGTGCGCATCCAGATGATGCTGAGATTGGTATGGGTGGCACGATTGCGAAGCATACAGCTTCGAATTATAAAGTAGGAATTTGTGATTTAACGTATGCAGAGATGTCATCGAATGGTACGGTGCAGTCACGGATTCAAGAGGCGGATGATGCTGCTACAATACTTAATTTGAGCATGAGATCGAATCTGGGCTTGCCTGATCGTGGCTTGCAATTGGTGCCTGAGCATATTGAAGCGGTGACTCGAGAGATTCGAAAGTACCGACCTTCTATTGTATTCGCCCCCTATTGGGAAGATCGTCATCCAGACCACATCATGTGTTCACGAATCGTTCAAGATGCGTTATTTAATGCAAAACTGCGCAAGTATGCACCAGATTTAGAAGCGTATCAAGTCCCAGAAGTGTATTTTTACTTCATTAATGATGTGCATGAAGCAGATGTAGTTGTAGATGTCTCGGCTTTTTATGAGCAAAAGCAGAATTCACTACGGGCTTATCAAACACAATTTAAGCCTGCAGGTTCAGGCAATGATTATGTTGCAACACCGCTTAATCAGAGCTATATAGAGCGCGTGGAAGCGAGAGATTATCTGCTTGGACAACAAGGTGGAGTTCGATTTGCAGAAGGTTTTGTGACGAAGCAGCCGCTGTTTCTTGATTACTTCGGATCAAGAGAGAAGGAATAATATGAGTCAATTTTTGAAAATAGGGATTACATGCTATCCGACACTTGGAGGTTCTGGTGTTGTAGCGACGGAGCTTGGCAAACTACTAGCGGAAAAAGGGCATGAAGTGCATTTTATTACGCATAGTATGCCGTTTCGGTTAGGGAAATTTGATAAAAATATTTTTTATCATGAAGTAGAAGTGTCTGACTATCATGTTTTTCGCTATCCGCCTTATGACTTATCTCTAGCGAGTAAGCTTGCGCAAGTTGCACAGATGCAAAATTTAGATTTGCTTCATGTCCATTATGCGATTCCGCATGCGGTATGTGCAATTCTGGCCAAACAGATGGTAGGAGATAAGCTTAAGGTTGTCACAACCCTTCATGGTACGGATATCACAGTGCTTGCGCAAGATCAATCGATCTCGGATTTGATTCGTTTTGCGATTAATAAAAGTGATGCGGTGACGGCTGTTTCTGCGGATTTAATTCGTGAGACAAGAGAATCACTTGCGATTGATCGAGATATTGATTTGGCTTATAACTTTGTTGATAAAAGAGTGTATTACCCGCGTGAAGTAAGTGAATTGCGTAAAAATTTCATTGACCCGGATGAAAAATTGCTCATACATATATCAAACTTCCGGCCTGTGAAGCGGGTTATGGACGTTGTTGAAATTTTTGCGAAGGTCCAACAGCAAGTGAAGAGTAAGCTTCTCTTCGTCGGTGAAGGTCCTGAATTGTCCAAAGTGAACAATCGGGTAAAGGAACTAGGCATTTCAGACCGTGTCATTTTTTGTGGGAAACAAGATGATGTAGCTGAAGTGATTTCACTTGCAGATGTCATGCTGCTCCCATCGGAGAAGGAAAGCTTTGGTCTTGTAGCACTTGAAGCGATGGCTTGTGGCGTTCCAACAATTGGATCGAATGCAGGTGGAATTCCAGAACTGATTACGCATGGGGATACTGGATTCTTAGCATCGATTGGAGATACGGACGCGATGGCAGGGTTTGCTGTCCGCTTATTAACAGATGAGGCACTGTATAAACGTGTGCGTGAAGCGTGTCTCTATCGTGCGAGACAAACGTTTTGTAATGATTATATCACGTTGCAATATGAAGAGATTTATTATCGGACTTTAGGACGTACGATGCCTCCGGAGCTGCGATTGTTGGAACCAGGAGATTGTCAATATAAAGGGAATTAGTTGAAATGAAGGATTGTGAATAGGATGCGGGCGTGGAATTTAGGGGCAACTGAAGCAGCGGGGAGACAAGTGCTTGCACAGCTTCATCAACACGGATATGAGGCTTTTTTTGTTGGTGGTTGTGTTCGTGATTCGCTGCTAGGTCGAACGGTGAAGGATATTGATATTGCAACCTCTGCGAAGCCAGAAGAAGTAATTGCTTGCTTCGAACGTACCGTCCCAACAGGACTGCAGCATGGTACAGTGACAGTTCTGATGGATCGACAGCCTTTTGAGGTGACGACATTTCGGACAGAATCGGAATATGTGGATTTTCGCAGACCGACAGAAGTTCAATACGTGACCTCTTTGGAAGCGGATCTGCAGCGGCGTGATTTCACGATGAATGCAATGGCAATGGGAATAGATGGGGAGTTAATTGATCCTTTTAATGGGCAAAAGGATATGGAAGCGAAGATTTTACGATGTGTCGGTAACCCAGTGGAACGTTTCGGTGAGGATGCGCTGCGATTACTGCGTTGTGTACGCTTTGCAGCAGGTTACCATTTGGACATCGAAGAGGAGACATGGCTTGCCTTGTGCGAGCAGGCTCCGCTTCTCAAACATATTGCGATGGAGCGGGTTCGCGCGGAACTAGAGCGTTTGGTGGAGGGCGAAGCACCCCACCGGGGATTGCAGCTCCTGCTGAGCAGTGAGCTGCTAGGTTACTTCAGGCAGGACATTGGCCTGCCTGTTCAATCCGCGTGGCGCACCCCTCTAGCCGAGGGTGCGCTAGCGAACCTCACCGCGCTGCACGCAGCCAGCGCGCGGTGGGCCCTCCTCCTCCTGCTAACGGAGGAGGGCCCGGCTGCCGCCCGCCATGCGATGCGGCAGCTTACCTTCGCCCGCGCAGCAGGCGAAGCAGTTGGCTCCGTCGTGGCATTGCACGACGAGGTGGTTGCCGCTGGTCTGGCGCAGCCGACCGGCGTTACGCCAGCGGCGGCGTTTAAGCTGGCCGCTGTAAGTTTCGGCAAGGAAGCTGCACAGCGATGGCTTGAGGCCATCGCCGTGTTGCACCGCGCCTCGCAGGCAGTGCCGTTTGCTCATGCCGCACAATTGGCATCTGCTGAGCCATCATCGCATTCACGTAACCATTCGCCTTCTCTCCTGCTCACTTTCCTGCAATCTGACGTTTGCGAGCTTCTTGTCACCCGTGGTGAAAAATGGCTCTTAGAGATGCCCTGCACGGAGCTTAGTGAGCTAGCCATTACAGGCAGCGATCTGATTCAGGCGACAGGATTAAAGGCAGGACCGTGGGTTGGACATACATTGTATGAGCTGCTTAATCGTGTTGCCTTAGGTGATCTGTCTAACAGTCATGCTGATCTACTAGCGGCAGCACTAGTGCATATCAAGGAAAAGAGTGAATAACATTGCTAGATACCATTTTACAAATATTCGAAGATAATAGAGGATCGTATGTCTCTGGCGAAGAGTTAAGCAAACAGCTAGGCTGCTCACGTACAGCAGTCTGGAAAGGCATACGTTCGCTTCGTGCTCAAGGCTATGTCTTTGAGGCATCTTCCCGTAGGGGTTACCGCCTAATTCAAGCACCTGCCAAATTAGACATTCCCGTATTTTTAAGTAAGCTAGAAACGCAGACACTAGGCAGAAGTCTCCACTATTATGACGAAGTGGATTCAACCCAGACAATCGCACAACAGAAGATTGCCGAAGGCGCTCCAGAAGGAACGTTAATTATTGCCGAGTCGCAAACGGCAGGACGCGGTAGAATGGGCCGTAAGTGGCATTCACCCAAGGGGAAAGGCATTTGGATGAGCTTGGTATTGAAACCGCAAATCCCGATTCACTTCGCCCCACAACTTACGCTGTTAACTGCAGTTGCATTGTGCCGAACGATCAGACGAGAATGTAACGTAGATATTGGCATTAAATGGCCGAATGATCTTCTGATCGATGGGAAGAAAGTATGTGGTATCCTGCTTGAATCGAGTGCAGAAGATGAACGAATTAAGCATATTATCTGTGGGATCGGAATTTCAGCTAATTTGTCGCTTGAAGATTATCCGCCTGAATTGCACGCTATTGCAACTTCATTAGCCATTGCGTCTGGAAAAGAGGTATCACGGGAATCGCTTATTGTTGCCATTCTTAAGGAATTGGAGCAGTTGTACCAGCTCTATCATGAGGAAGGCTTTGCTTCCATACGCTTGTTGTGGGAGGCACTGTCCGTCACCCTGCATCGACCGATCCAAGTTCATACGCCAAGAGGTGGAATTGTTGAGGGTATCGCATCAGGGATTGATGAATCAGGGGGACTTCGCATTGTTTCAACTCAAGGGGAAGAACTATGCGTGTTTTCAGGTGATGTGGAGTTATTTGGAAAAAGGGATGACACCCTTGCTCAATCTTGATATAATAGCGCTGTGAGGTGATATCCGGATTCGGAATTGCACTCCAAACAGCATTATTTTCATGTTTGTGTAACATTCAAAATGGAAATTGTATAAGTAGTATGTTGGATTCTGCTCTGAGCCGTTTGGACCGAGACAGAAAGGATCATATGATTCTTTTTACGTTAAGGCCTTTTAGCTCATGTCTAAAAGGCTTTTTTATTTGACTAACGAACGTTTCGGTTACCCAAAACTACTTTACACGCTGTACATTTGAACGAAAGTGGGTAATGATGACTATGGCAGTACGTAGACCAATAACGACATCGAAGATTTTGAAAATGAAGCAGGACCGTGAACCGATCACAGTCGTTACTGCATATGATTATCCATCAGCCTATTTAGTCGAACAAGCAGGCGTAGACATTATTCTAGTAGGGGATTCGCTTGGTAATGTCGTGCTCGGTTATGATTCAACTGTACCGGTAACTATTGATGACATGGTGTACCATACACGTGCTGTTACGCGCGCGGTAACAACAACTTTTGTTGTAACGGATATGCCATTCTTAACTTATCACGGTTCAATTGATGAAACATTACGCAATGCGGCACGCATCATGCAAGAAGGACTTGCGAAAGCGGTGAAAATGGAAGGTGGAGCAGAGATTGCACCAGCCGTACAAGCACTGACAAGTGCAGGTATTCCAGTCATGGGTCATCTTGGACTTACACCACAGTCCATTCACCAAATCGGCGGTTTCAAAGTGCAAGGCAAAAACTCTGCCCAGGCGCAGAAGATGCTTGCCGATGCAAAGGCAATTGAACAAGCAGGCGCATTTGCGATTGTACTTGAACTTGTAACGGAAGAACTTGCAGCTTGGATTACAGATCAATTAACGATTCCAACAATCGGTATTGGCGCAGGTCCAACTTGCGATGGTCAAGTTCTAGTCTATCACGACGTCTTGCAATACGGCCCTCCTAGCCAACCCAAGCGCTTCGTAAAGACGTATGCGAACATTGGGGAAATCGTGAAGAACGGAATTGCGGAATATGTAAAAGAGGTAAAAGAACGCAGCTTCCCAACTGAAGCACATGGTTTCCAAATGGATCAGGAACTCGCGCAAAAATTGTATGGCAGCGAGAATTAATAACAGACCAGCTTTTGGCTTAACATACGGAAATGGAGTCGGATGAAATGAAGGTTATTCGTAGCATTAGCGAATTACGAAATGAAATCAAGGGCAGACAACAAGAAGATCTTGTCGGTTTTGTACCTACAATGGGATATTTGCATGCGGGTCATGCATCTTTGCTCCAAAAGGCGAGAGTAGAATGTGCGATCGTCGTATTAAGTATTTTTGTGAATCCGATGCAATTCGGTCCGAATGAGGATTTTGATAAATATCCGCGGGATGAAGAACGGGATTTAATGCTTGCGAAGGATGCAGGTGTGGATATTGTTTTCTTACCACAGGTTGAGGAGATGTACCCACATCCATCGAAAACGCAAGTCATCGTGAGCGATATTACGACGAAATTATGCGGTGCATCGCGTCCTGTCCATTTTGCAGGTGTCACGACAGTGGTATCGAAATTGTTTCATATTATTCAACCAGATAAAGCTTATTTTGGCCTAAAGGATGCGCAGCAAGTAGCCGTAATTACACAAATGGTGGAAGATCTTAATATGCCAGTTGAAATTGTTCCATGTCCGATTCTTCGTGAAGAAGATGGGCTTGCGATGAGTTCTAGAAATGTATATCTAAGTGCGGAGCAGCGTAAAGAAGCGCTGGTCCTATCTCGTACATTGTTTGAAGCAGAGCAGTGGATCACAACCGACACTCCGGTTCTTACAGCAGATATTCGTGAGCGGATTATTAGTCGAATTTCAGCTTCACCGCTGGCAGAAATTGATTATGTAGAAATTTTGGGTTATCCGACTTTGCAGTCCATTGAACGTCTAGATATTCAAAATGAGGAACCTATTATTATTGCATTAGCCGTTAAATTCGGTGCAACAAGACTAATTGATAACATTATTATCTCCATTAAAAGGAAGTGAACACATGTTTAGAACAATGATGAAATCCAAGATTCATCGTGCAACTGTAACAGAAGCAAACCTGAACTACATCGGATCAATTACGATCGATGAAGATTTACTTGATTTAGTGGACATGCTCCCTAATGAAAAAGTGCAGATCGTGAATAATCATAACGGGGCACGTTTAGAGACATACATTATTCCAGGTCCTCGCGGATCAGGTGTTATTTGTTTAAATGGCGCAGCAGCACGATTAGTACAACCCGGCGATTCTGTCATTATTATTTCTTATGTGATGTTAACGGATGAAGCGGCGCGTTTGCATAAGCCAAAAGTTGCCTTTATGGGTGAAGGAAACAAAGTAACAAGTGTTCTTGCGGAAGAGACACATTCCACGATTTTTCCTGAGTAATCTCCGCATGAAAAGCATGATGTAAACAAACAATGAATGTATTCTTTCGAAGGCGGGATGCATATGTTCAAACATTTGTTTGCCACGATGAACGAAGTGCTTGATGAAATCGCGGAGCAGTATCCACATGTCGCCGGTTCCCAGAAAAAGCAGCTGGATGAGCAGATTGTTGTACTCAAAACGATGAGTGATGAGTTTATCGAGGACTGGCTTGCTTTTGAGGAAAAGCTGCGGAGTATTCCTTCGGATACTACAACAGCAAGTTCCAAGAAAGCTGTTAAGTCGACGCTGCCTGTGGCGAAAACTTGTGTAACTGCTTCGTCAGCCTCGCCTCCTGGGATGAAGCCTTTGTCTGATTTGGAAACTTCAATCAAACAATCAGACCAGTTCCGAGTTGCACAAGGCTATTACAAGTTATGCATGTACGATGAAGCAATTGGTCATTTTGAACGTTTATTGCAAAAGGAGCCAGATTTCCAATTAGGTCGTGCTTATTTGGCAATGGGGCAGCTGAGAAAAGGTAATATTGCCGAAGCCAACCATCATTTTCAACTACTTGCTCCATTGACCGATAACCCGACAATGAAGGCTATTTCTTACAATGTGATGGGCTGTATTCAATACGAAAAATGCAATGAAGACCAAGCTTATGAGTTTTTTAAAAAGGCTTATCGCAATGATCCGAAAGTCATGAGTCTCGATACGTAACTTTCCCTGTTCGCATTCCTAAATGGTGTCATTTCTGTTATGCTAGAGGAAGCAAGAAGAAGGGATTGAGTACGTAGCAATGAAATTCGCGGTAATTGACTTTGAAACAACCGGGAGTAGTACGGACGACGAAATTATTCAGGTTGGACTTGTTATTATAGATAAAGATCGCATTATTGACAGGTATACTTCCCTCGTTCAACCGGGGTGCAGTATACCTTCTTCTATTACAGAATTAACAGGAATTACGAATGAAATGGTGGCAGATGCACCGGAATTGTCTGATGTAATGGCTGAAATGTATCCGAAGCTATATGACTGTGTGCTTGTTGGGCATAACGTGTCATTTGATTTTGGTTTTTTACAGCGGGGTCTTAGCAAAGCGGGCTATTTTCCATTCTCAGGACGCGTTCTTGATACAATTGAACTGCTGAAGATTCTTTTTCCATCTCTAACCTCTTACCAGCTGTCTTTAGCCAGCAATACATTTGGTATTGAGCATGAACGTCCACATCAAGCCGATAGTGATGCTGAAGCAACAGCAGAAATTATGCTTCGTTGCTTGGAACGAATCGAAGATCTGCCGCTGATTACGATTCAAAGGCTGCATGCGATCTTTGAAGGTTATAATTCGAATGATCTGGGATGGTTTTTCAGTGATATTCGGGCGGCTCGCGAGATGCAAGCGGAGATCGACCCGAATGCCCAACAGTACTATCGAGGCTTTGCGATGAACGTCGGAGATTGGTCGGACCAGGAGAAGGCTGACAGAGATAAGGAGACCCTCCCTGAGACGTTCGAAGCCTTCTATGAGCAGTTGAAGACGAAGATGAGGGATAAGCTGGGCTTTGAAGTGCGACAGGCGCAGGAGACGATGATTACCGAGGTACATGATTCTTTAGAAAAGAATCGACACTTGATGATTGAAGCAGGAACAGGTACGGGTAAGTCGATGGGCTACTTGATTCCTGCGCTGTATTATGGCATAAAAAACGATAAGAAAATTGTTGTTTCTACACATACCATTAATTTACAAGAACAGCTGCGTGCTCGAGATATTCCAATGTTGTACAATTTGTTTGATTTACCTTTTGATACGGGTGTGTTAAAAGGGCGCAGCCACTATTTATGTTTACGTAAGTTTGAAGGTCGAGTCAACGCGGCGGATTGGGAACAAGCCAAAGAAGATTCTTTAACAGCAGCTCAGATGGTCGTATGGCTTAGTGATACACAGACGGGTGATGAGGAAGAATTACATTTGACCGGTCGTGGTACATTCTTCTGGCATTCAGTATCAAGTGATGCAGATTCTTGTTTGAATCGTCAATGTCCGTGGTTCCGTAAATGCTTCTATCATCGTGCACGTAATGAGGCGAATACTGCTGATCTGCTAATTACGAATCATTCCATGCTGTTCACGGATTTAAATGCGGAGCATCGTATTTTACCTGGTTATGAGCAATTAATTGTCGATGAGTCACATCATTTGGAAGAAGTGGCGAGCAGACACATGGGTAAGGAACTTCATTATTTAACACTTTTAAACAGTCTGCAGTGGATGTACAAAGATGCTCGTAGTGGACATTTTGCAACGTTACGGAGTAAGCTTGGGAAGCATCACGGCGATGATCGTGCAGAATTGTGGTGCCAGACACTAGATCGAATGTACGAGCATGTTATGGCGGTTAGAGAGCATTGGGATGTACTTTGTGATAAGTTATATGAAGTTGTCTCTACGGGTTCAAGTGATCCTGGCCAGAATGAATTAGGGCAGTATGTACTTCGGATTAAACAGGAAGAACTGCCGCAGGTATGGGCAGAATTGATGCCTTTAGAAGACAATGTATATCAAGAGCTGGGTCAGCTTATTAAAAGTGCTGAGAAGCTGATGAATGACTTTAAAGACCATGAAGATGAGTATGATTTGCAAAGTTTTTTAACAGATATGAATGGTTGTATCAAAGATCTTGGACATTGTCGCGAAAACGTAAGATTTTTCATGCACCAAAAGGACAAAAATTCGGTATACTGGTTAGAAGCGGGCTTGTTTGCTAAAAAAAGTTCCGTTCTTTTGAATTGTGTACCAACTGATGTGAGCAAGCTGTTACAAGAAAATCTTTTTGAGAAGAAAGAAAGTATTGTTATGACTTCTGCAACGTTAACAGTTGATAAGTCTTTTCAATATGTTAGTGAGCAGCTGGGATTTTCTCCTGATGTGGAGGAGGATGTGTTGAAGTCTGTTCAACTGCCTTCACCCTTTCAATATCGCCAACAAGCGCTTGTCTGTGTTCCACGTGATTTTCCAGCTATTAAGGGCCGAGCAGGAGAAGTTCTGTTTACTGAGAAGCTCGTTCACTCGTTAGCCGAAGTCGCGCTTGCAACTCAAGGGCGTATGCTTGTTTTGTTTACATCGAATCGAATGTTAAAGCAAGTGCACGGTGAATTAAAAGAGTTGCTTAAGCCTCACGGTATCGGTGTCCTTGGTCAAGGAGTTGACAGTGGTAACCGCAGTAAGCTCACACGTCTGTTTCAAGAAGGCAAAGCAAATGTTCTACTCGGTACAAGCTCATTCTGGGAAGGAGTTGACATTCCTGGCGATGCGTTAACCTGTTTAGCGATCGTTAGACTGCCGTTCCAACCCCCTAGTCATCCAGTGGTAGAGGCAAAATGCGAAAACTTGAAGAAGCAAAATAAAAATCCGTTTATGAAATTTTCTGTGCCGCAGGCTGTCATTCGTTTCAAACAAGGTTTTGGTCGATTGATACGAACTTCCAGTGATAAGGGAGTCGTAATCATTTATGACACACGAGTTATCGACACGCAGTATGGAAAAAACTTCCTGTATTCTTTGCCTGGTCCTAAAATTGAGTCGATGTCTACGTCCCAGATTGTGCCGAGAATTCAACAATGGATGGGAGAAAATATCTAATGAAATCAGTATTGAAAATATCTGATGCTGTTGTACGCAGACTTCCGATTTACTTGCGTTTTCTGAATGAATTGGCGAAAAATAATGTATTGACAGTTTCATCCCATGATTTAGGACAAAAGCTTGATTTGAACCCTGCGCAAATCCGCAAGGATTTAGCTTATTTTGGGGAATTTGGAAAAAAAGGGATCGGCTATGATGTTCTCTTTTTAATTGAAAAAATTCGTCAGATCTTGAAGTTAGATCGTCACATTGCAGTCGCACTTGTAGGGGCAGGTAACTTAGGCCGCGCTCTTTGCAATTATAATGCGTTCCTTAAAGATACAATGAAAATTGTAGCTGTATTCGATGCATCTGCTGATAAAGTAGGTAGCAACATTAACAATTTACCTGTAGAGCCGATGGAAGCGCTTGATTCATCAGTTAAAGAGAACGATATTCGAATTGGAATTATTACAGTTCCTTCACATGAAGCGCAAAATGTTGCCAATATGTTTGTAGATGCAGGTATTGACGCCATATTAAATTTTGCACCGATTAATATTAAGGTTCCATCCCACATCCGGGTACACAATGCAGACTTTACAACGGAATTACAGAGCTTGGCGTATTTCTTGGATTAAGGATGCTAAAGTACAAGTGAATAAAAAAAGCCCCTCAAATTGTTCCGGGTAGGAACGATTGAGGGGCTTTTGTATGAGTTATAACCAACCGAACATGATTTTGTATATAATAAACGCGAATATCATTGAGATCGGGATGGTAATGAGCCATGTCATAATCATCTTGATAACGGTTGCCCACTTCACTTCATGGAATCGGATAACACTCCCCGTTCCGATGATAGACGATGTAATGACTTGTGTTGTGGATAGTGGCATATTTAATAATGTTGAAGTCTGAATAACAGCAAATGATGTTAAGTCAGAAGCAAATCCGTTAATCGGTTCAATCTTGATCAGCTTGTTGGAAACCGTTTTGATAATTCTCCAACCACCAATGGATGTACCTAGACCGATTGCAAGTCCTGCTCCGATTTTAACCCATAGCGGAACTTCCAAATCGGTTGCATAGCCTGTTGACACTAGACCAAACACGATAATACCCATTGCTTTTTGTGCATCGTTTCCGCCGTGCGAGAATGACAATAAACCTGCGGAAATAATCTGAAAAGTGCGAAACACACGATTCATACGTGTACGCGATGCATTGCCTGTCCAAATAATGATGTATTTGAGTAAGGTCATAATAATGTAACCTGCTACAAAGGCAATAATTGGTGATAAAAGTAGAATCATAATGATTTTTTTAAAACCTTCAAAGTTCACAGCGCCAAATCCTGCTCCTGCGATAACCGCACCCGCTAGAGAGCCGATTAACGTATGAGAAGAGGAGGAAGGAATTCCGAAGTACCATGTAAGTAGATTCCACAAAATCGCTGAGATCAATGTTGCGATAATGATGTAGTGTCCATTTTCTACTGTAAAAGGATCCGCGATCGACCCACCGATCGTCTTAGCTACACCGGAGAAAATAATCGCTCCGACGAAATTAAGCGAAGCTGCGTATAGAATCGCAACTCGGGGAGTTAACGCTTTAGTGGATAACGATGTGGCAATCGCATTGGCCGTATCGTGAAATCCATTAATAAAGTCAAATAATAAGGAAAGAGCGACGATAATGATAAGTACCAATAAGTTATGGTCCATGAATTCCCTCCGAACTCGCTCTCCTAGGAGTAGCGAAGCACAACACTTTCAAGAATATTGGCTACATCTTCACATGCGTCCGTCGTTTGTTCAAGGCGCTCGTAGATCTCCTTCAACTTAAAATCCTCATATGGATCTTTTTTGTTTTGGAAAATTTGACGTATACCTTCACGCATCAGCTTGTCCCCTTCATTCTCAAGGGAATTGATTTGTACGGTATGTTCTGTAATTTGTAAATATTTCTTGCGGCCAAGCAATTTGAAAGCATCCAACATATGTTGGCAGGAAGATACGATGACCGCTGAGAAGTCTTGCATATATTTATCCGTAGTGGAGACTCCCAAGTAGTCAAAACGAGCGAGTGATGCTTCGATCCCATCGACAACATCATCAAGTTTTGAAGCAAGTTCGAGAATGTCCTCACGATCAATAGGTGTAATGAAAACTTTATTTAATCCTTTGAAAATTTCGTGAGTAATGCTATCACCGTTGTTTTCTAATTCTTTAAGCTGGGGGAAAAAATCAGATGGTGGGGCTTCACCCATCATCGCTTTACGAAATACATGTGCAGCATCAAGATTATTCTCCGCGGCCTTAATTAGCAGGTTGAGAAAATCAACCTCACCTTTTCTTGTAAACAGCATGGTCTCAAGAACCTCCTTCATAAAATAAAAAGTGTGCGTCACAGTGTTTTGTCTCTTTATGTAGAAAAATCTCTCCAACTCACAGACTATAAAATATCACAATAAACCAAAGGAAAGCAACGGCGATTTCTTGATTTTCTATTTTTGAAGATGTACAGTTAAATGAAGTAACCAAATTGTAGTAAAGGATTTGAATAATATGGATAAAAAAATTGTAATTGATGGCATTTTTGTGACATCCAATCCAATAAACCCAATTGTCAAAGGCTGTATGGTGATTGAAAATAACCTTATTACTTATCTAGGTGAGGATATCCCAGAGCCACTTGAACAATATGATGAAGTAATATCTGGAAAGAACAAACTATACATGCCAGGTCTTGTAAACACACATGGGCATGCTGCTATGTCACTGTTACGTGGATACGGCGATGATTTAGCTTTACAGGTGTGGCTGCAAGAGAAGATGTGGCCAATGGAAGCTAAATTTACTTCTAAGGATGTCCATTGGGGCACTTCCCTATCCATACTTGAGATGTTGAAGGGTGGCACGACAACTTTTGTTGATATGTATGATCATATGGACCAAGTTGCGCAAGCTGTGGAACAATCAGGAATAAGAGGCTGCTTGACTCGTGGTGTAATTGGCTTATGTCCAACTGAGGTGCAAGATCAGAAGTTGAAGGAAGCAGCGAAATTCGCTGTAGATTGGAACGGGAAAGCGAATGGTCGTATCACAACAATGATCGCGCCACATGCTCCATATACATGTCCTCCGGACTATATCGAGAAACTTGTGGCTGTTTCTCAAGATTTAAACTTACCGATTCATACGCATATGTCTGAAACGCTTCGTGAAGTGGAGCAGAACGTGGCTGATTATGGTTTGCGTCCAGTTGCGCATTTAGAAAAACTTGGTGTATTCAATCGTCCAACGTTACTTGCGCACGCCGTACATTTAACAGACGAAGAAATTGCTATACTCGCGAAGTACGATGTGCGTGTGTCTCACAACCCAGGTAGTAATTTGAAACTTGCATCGGGTGTTGCGCGTGTGCCGGAACTTTTAGCTGCTGGTGTGAAAGTATCTTTAGGTACTGATGGTGCTGCATCGAATAATAATCTGGATATGTTCGAGGAAATGCGTCTTGCTGCATTAATTCATAAAGGGGTGTCGGGTGACCCAGTTGCTGTTCCTGCAACAGAGGCATTGATGATGGGTACACACATAGGTGCAGCGTCCATCTGGTTAAATGATGTGGGTCAGCTCCAGGTAGGCAAGAAAGCCGATATCGTCGCTCTTGATCTGGATCAGCCGCATTTCTTACCGCGTACAGATTATATCTCTCATATTGTTTACTCCGCTTCCGCGCATGACGTAGTTGACGTTATGGTCGATGGTCAATGGTTAATTCGTAATCGTGAATGCTTGACGATTGATGAGGAAAAAGTGAAACGTGAGTTTGAGCTTTGTTTTGAAAGGTTGACTCAATAAGATGTCTAGAGTAAAAAAGACGGTCTTTATTTCAGTTATCGTACTCGTAACATTGGTTGTTATTATGTATTTCTTCTACACACGTGTTCAGCAAAATCACTTTACGGATTTGTCTCAAGCGGTTCAAACGGCTTATGAGAAGACAACCATGGTGACCGCAACACGAGCAGAGCCCTCCTATGGGGACGATGCGTACAACATCGTGTTCGGAGATGATAAACTAGGTCATCCTCTTATCGCTTGGGTTTCAACTCAAGGTGTGCATACCGAATTTGCAGATAACATTTTCTCAGAAAAGCAAGTGAGAGCAAAGATGCTTGAAAAAGGGGCGAGTATTAACATTCTGCGAATACTGCCTAATAAACTTCAGGGACAATACGTATGGGAAGTGTTCTACAAGCAAGCGATTCCGAATGAGAGCGATAAATACTTTTATGATTACTATAAAATCACCGACGGCTCACTCGTCGACACGTACAGGCTCAGTCTTCAATAGACTGGGCTTTTTTTATCTTTAGGTTAATCTTTTTCCACTGTTTTCATTCGATTTGGATGTATCAAACATGATATACTCGAATCTATCAGGACATCTATACTAGATGTAGATATATTCCAGAAAGGAGGACGTTTCCTTGCGAAAATTACGTCCGCTACCGATTGTAATTAGCAGTGTATGTGCAGCTGCAGTCTTGTTCGGAGGGTGGTTTTCTTATCAGACACTAGCCTTGGAATCGCCTCTTCGAGAAATTATTACTGAACAACATGCAGTAGAAACTGCTGATATAAAACTTACTAATTCCTCATTGGATTTAGAATTACAATTAAATAAAGAGGCTAACGTTCGTGAAATTGTCCAGCACATCTATCAAGACGGAGCTTCGATTATTGGAAAACGTCCTGTCAATCTTAAAGTAAACGGTCATTCCTCACCAGAACTTGAAACTTGGTGGTCGAATGCATTGTTTGATGTGGCAGGAGCAATGGAAAATAAGATGTACAGCAGTATCCCTGATTCACTTCAGAAGCGTGCTGCAGCATTAGATGGTCTTCAAGTGAAAACAGAAATGGATGATCAGTATATGTATGTCACATTAATTTGGGGTGACGCGTCTAAATTCATCCTTTTACCGCGTACACCAGCGAAGGTAGGAGCGTGGCCGAATGCTTAAGTGGAAAACTGAAATTTTACTTGGGATCATTCCAGTACTGCTCTTGTTTGTTGCTTTTATGGGCGTAGATTATTTGCCAATTGTTATGATTGGAGTTCTATTGATTGTGGCATGGTTTGTCGTTCGTATGCAGCGAAGTGGAGGCGCCATTGGGGCAACTGGGGGCAGCTCATCTCGTAAAGGGACGAACCCAAAGCCGAGCTTCCTAGATTTTAATCAAATTGGTGGTCAAGACCAAGCCAAGGCCGAATTGATGGAAGCACTAGATTTTCTCATTAAAAAAGAACAGATTGCCAAGCTTGGTATACGCCCAATCAAAGGCATACTTTTGACAGGGCCACCAGGAACAGGAAAGACATTGCTTGCGAAAGCTTCAGCACACTATACAAATGCGGTGTTTAGTTCAGCATCAGGCAGTGAGTTTGTTGAAATGTACGTTGGTGTAGGTGCAAGCCGAATTAGGGATTTATTTAAAGAAGCGCGGATGAAAGCGCAAAAAGAAAATAAGCAAAATGCCATTATTTTTATTGATGAGATTGATGTCATAGGCGGTAAGCGTGAAGGTGGTCAGCAGCGAGAATATGACCAGACGTTAAATCAATTACTGACAGAGATGGATGGTATTCATACAACGGAAGAGCCGCGTATTTTAATTGTTGCGGCAACGAACCGTAAGGAAATGCTCGACTCCGCACTGCTGCGTCCAGGTCGATTTGATCGTCATATTGAAGTGGATTTACCAGATAAAAAGGGTCGAATGTCCATTTTGGACATTCATGCACGTAACAAACCACTTCGAGGCGATGTGAATATGGAGATTATTGCGGAGCAGACTTTTGGTTTTTCAGGTGCGCAGCTTGAGAGTGTGCTGAATGAAGCAGCTATTTATGCCATGCGGACAAATGAAGACAGGCTCACGCAGAAGCATCTTGCTTTAGCGATTGATAAGGTCATGATGGGAGAAAAGACCGATCGTGAGACGAATCAGGAGGAGAAAGTGCGTGTGGCTTATCACGAGCTCGGACATGCTATTGTAGCCGAGGTTGTACGTGAAGGTTCAGTGTCACAGGTCTCTCTATGTCCAAGGGGCAAGGCGCTGGGTTATGTACGTCATAACCCGCCTGCAGATCATTATTTATACACGAAATCATATATTGAAGACCAGATTATGATTGCTCTTGGTGGAGCGGCTGCAGAAGAAATTTTTTATGGCGCTCGTAGTACAGGGTCACGTAATGACTTTGAAAAGGCGATGGAGCTTGTTCGTATGTTGGTAGGTTCTGGACTTACAAATTTAGGAATCGTGGATATAGAAATGGTGCCGAAGAAAGAATTGATGAATGAGAATAATGCGATACTGAATGCGCTAATGCAGCGAACGAAGCAGCTGCTAGATAACTATAAGCCTGTTTTTGAACAGAGCTTAGATGTGTTGATGACAGAAGAAACATTGTCTGGTGAGCAATTCCGCATCATGCTTAAGCAGATCGCTTCATAAAGACCTTTGTACTTGCAGGTTGATTCATTTCGTTGTATGATTGATTGTCTGAGGAACAAAAATCATGCATATGAGAACTCAGAACCCCTTTCACAGGCGGTTCTCTTTTTGCTTGTGATTTTGCTCACATTTGAAGGGTGAGCACTGGTATATAATATAAATTGGAAAAAACCATTTATTGTGTATACTACAGTTAGTACAATTAATGCAAAATTATTGCAGATTTGCGAAAAGGAGACACATCATGAGTCAGTTTAAAAAGATCGGCGTCATTGGTGGCGGTACCATGGGTCAAGGTATTGCTGAAATGCTTGCAAAAAAAGGTTTGGATGTCATTCTGGTTGAAAAAACTGAAGAACAATTACAAACTTCTTTGGAACTTATCGCAGGAAATTTAGATAAGCAGTTGGAGAAATGGGCAATTACGGAAGCAGAGAAAAAGCTCATTTTAGCTAAAATACATGGCACTGCGGATTTGAATGAAGTTTCAACATGTGAAATGATCATTGAAACAGTATCTGAAGAACTTGAAGCGAAGAAAGCAGTGTTCCGCGAGTTGGATAAGATTTGTCCTGCTGATGTTATTCTATCGAGTAACACGTCTACACTTAGCTTGACAGAGTTAGCGGCAGTTACGAATTCACCTGAACGTGTGATTGGTGTTCACTTTGTACACCCCGTTTCCAAAATTGATCTTGTTGAAATTATCCGGGGGATTAAAACCTCTGATGCAACATATAAAGCAACACATGAATTTGTACAAAGTACGATTGAAAAACATGGCATTCAAGTATTCGAATCTCCTGGATTCGTTACTTCGCGTCTGATTTGTCTATTAATTAACGAAGCAATGGTAACTCTTTCTGAAGGTGTTGCATCTGCAGAAGAAATTGATATGGCAATGAAGATTGGTTATGAATTCCGTTCAGGTCCACTTGAGATGGCGGATCGTTTTGGTTTGGATTCTGTTCTTGCAGCGCTTGAGCGCATGTTCCGTGAGTTCGGCGAATTGAAATATCGCCCTTCGTTCTTACTCAAACAAATGGTTTACTCCGGACAGCTAGGTGTAAAAACAGGCCAAGGTTTCTTCCAATACAACAAGGATGGTGAACGGATTTGAATATCTTAGTCATTAATGCGGGAAGTTCCTCGCTTAAATATCAAGTTTACAATATGGATAATGAAGAAGTACTGGCTAAAGGTCGTGTAGAGCGTATTGGTATGGACACGGCTATTCTGACTCACGAGCCAGAAGGTAAGCCAGAAGTACGTGAGGTCACACCTATTCTCGAGCATACAACTGCGATTCGTAAGGTTCTGGATATGCTCGTTCATGCTCAGCATGGTGTATTCAAGAGCACAAGCGAGATTGATGCTGTTGGACACCGCATTGTACATGGCGGGGCTTTCTTCTCGGGCTCTGTTCTTGTAACAGATGAAGTGAAGAAGAATATTAAGAGTTTGTTCGATCTCGCACCTCTTCATAACCCAGCAAGTATGCTAGGTATCGCTGCGGCAGAAGTGAACATGCCGGGTCTTCCTAACGTCGTGGTATTCGATACTGCGTTCCATCAAACAATGGATCCAGTGGCATTCCGTTATGCGATTCCAAATGTGCTGTATCGTAAGCACCGTATTCGTCGTTACGGATTCCACGGTACATCTCACCAATATGTAAGTGAGCGTGCAGCGAAGTTTATCGGCCGTCCGCTTGAAGAGCTTAAGATTATCACTTGCCACATAGGTAACGGTGCCTCTTGTACAGCGATTCTTAACGGTAAATCTGTTGATACATCCATGGGTATGACGCCGCTTGAAGGTTTGATGATGGGAACACGTTCAGGTGACCTTGACCCTGCAGTCGTTCCTTTTGCAATGGAAAAAGAAGATCTTACACTAACGGAAGTAAACTTCATGCTTAACAAGCACAGTGGTCTGCAAGCGATCTCTGGCGGTTCCAGCGACATGCGTGAAGTAGAAGAAGCGATGGAAGCTGGTGACAACAATGCGAAGCTTGCATTCGATATGTTCACTTACCGTATTCGTAAATACATCGGTGCTTATGCAGCAGCGCTTGATGGCGTAGATGCAATCGTGTTTACAGCTGGTGTGGGTGAGAACTCAGTTACAGTTCGTGAAGCGGTATGCTCCAAGCTTAACTTCTTAGGCGTTGAGCTTGACCAAGAACGTAATAAAACAGGTCGTGGTTTCGAGAAACGTATCTCTACGGATTCTTCTAAAGTTGAAGTACTCGTTATTCCAACAAACGAAGAGTTCGTTATTGCTAACGATACGTACCGAATCGTTGCTCAGAAGTAAAAACCATATCGCGCGTACGCATGACGTATGCGCGATTTTGTTGTACAATAGGTGGGATAAATGGCATTACAGCCTGAGGAGGCATTTAGAATTATGAGCGTGAAATGTATGATTCGCGACGTAAAAGATTATGTTGGACAAACAGTTCGCATTGGAGCTTGGTTGCACAACAAACGTTCCAGCGGCAAAATTCAATTTTTACAGCTTAGAGACGGTTCTGGGTATATCCAGGGAGTTGTTGTAAAAAGTGAAGTGAGCGAAGAAGTATGGAATGATGCATCTAAGCTAACTCAAGAGAGCTCCTTGTATGTGACAGGTGTTGTCAGAGAGGACAGCCGTAGTAAATTTGGCTACGAACTTACTGTTACGGGTGTTGAAATTATTCAGATTACACAGGACTATCCAATCACACCTAAAGAACATGGCGTTGACTTTTTAATGGATCACCGTCATTTATGGATTCGTGCACCGCGCCAGCGTGCAATTCTATCTGTTCGTGCTGAAATTATTCGCGCGATTCAGCAATTTTTTGACCAGCGTGGATTTAACTTGGTGGACCCACCAATTCTTACACCTTCCTCTTGTGAAGGAACAACGAATTTGTTCCACACGAAGTATTTTGAAGAAGATGCATTCTTGACACAAAGTGGTCAGCTTTATATGGAAGCTGCTGCAATGGCACTAGGGAAAGTATATTCCTTCGGTCCAACATTCCGTGCAGAGAAATCCAAGACTCGTCGTCACTTGATCGAGTTCTGGATGATCGAGCCAGAGATGGCATTCGTGGATCATGAAGAAAATCTTCGTGTACAAGAAGAGTTCGTTTCCTATGTTGTGCAATCGGTATTAAAAAATTGTGCAGCAGAGCTTGAAACCCTTGGTCGTGATGTATCTAAGCTTGAGAAATGTGTGGCTCCATTCCCTCGTATTAGCTATGATGATGCAGTTAAGTTCCTACAAGATAAAGGCTTTGAGTTTACATGGGGTGAAGATTTCGGTGCACCGCATGAAACAGCTATCGCTGAAAGCTATGACACACCGGTGTTCATTACGAACTACCCGACTGAGATTAAAGCTTTCTACATGAAGCCAGATCCGAATCGTCCAGAAGTTGTGCTATGTGCAGATATGATCGCGCCTGAAGGTTATGGCGAGATTATTGGCGGCAGCCAGCGTATTGACGATCCAGAACTAATGGAGCAGCGTTTTGCTGAGCATGAGTTGTCTTCCGAGGCATACCAATGGTACATGGACCTACGTAAGTACGGTACAGTGCCTCACTCTGGTTTCGGTCTTGGACTTGAGCGTACAGTATCTTGGATTTGCGGTCTTGATCATGTGCGTGAGACGATTGCATTCCCACGTACTTTGTATCGCTTGTATCCGTAAGTGTCAGTATGCATGGACGGGGATGAGGTGTTCGAATGAATTCGAATCGATCAGAGTTGGAGCAAGGGTTCCTAGCCGGACTCATGGAGGGGACAGTAGCTGTACCTTATGCACTGCTTAAGGTATACAGTCGTATGAAGCTTTCGGAAGCTGAAGCGATGCTGCTCATTCATTTGATTGGCTTCATTCAAGTCGAACGTAATGATTTTCCTACCCATGAGGAAATAGGAGCAAGGATGTCTTTACGAAGTGAAGCAGTGGCAGTGCTATTGCAAAAGCTTCATAAGGAAGGTTATCTCGGTATTGATGAAGGTGTTGAAGCTGAAAGCGGTATGCGGTACGAACTTTTCAATTTACGTCCTTTGTACTTGGCTATGGCCAAAGAGCTTGCTCAGGATGGGGTAGAAGAACGTAAACCGAATCCGATTACAGCCTCTTCTGCTAATCACAATCATGCGCGTATGGTTCCAGCTGAACCGAATGCGGGTGAGTCGCGTACACGAGATATTTATACGATCTTTGAGCAGGAATTTGGTCGTCCTCTAACTCCGATGGAGCTTCAGACGATTTCAGGTTGGCTGGATCAAGATCGGTATAAAGAAGAATTGATTTTATCTGCATTAAAAGAAGCGGTATTCACCGGAAAGCTTTACTTTCGCTATATCGATCGGATCTTGCTAGAGTGGCAGCGTAACCGGGTCGTTACCGTGGATCAAGCAAAAGAATATGCCCAGCGATTTCGCGGGTCGAGATAAAGCAAATGACGTCTGGTTTCAGCCAGATGTCATTTTTTTATTGGACTACTTCAAGTAAACTTTGAAGATCATGGCAAATTTCGTTCTTTTTAGAGGTTCAGGCGTAAAGTCCATTGTCTCCATGTGATCTTCATCCGTTGCTTGCATGCCCCAGATGGCTGTTTCTTCATCATCTCTGATTTCGATACTTTTGTTTAATTGAATGTTTCCTTTTCCTGCTAATTTGAATTTTGTATCGAAAGCAAATTCAGCAGAAGATAGGGATGTACCCTCGGTAAGGGTATTTTTGAAGGCAAACCTTATATTTCCTGTTTCCGGATTTTTTATCTCTCGTATCAAAAGGACACAATCGCCATCGAATTGATACTCATGTTCATTGATCTTTTTTAATAGAACGCCTCCCATTAGAGGGTTAGTCTTGGTGAGCACGCCATTTTCCCATATTTCACCTTTAATCGTGATTTCTTTTTTCGAGCCTTTGTATTTCATTTTGACAGCCCCATATGTACCATCTACGAATGCAGCATACTTGTTTGCTTCCCCTGTGAATAATTGCTCAGGCTCGATGTAGAGTGTGTTTGGCTTTATTGATGTTGATTGAACGAAGAGATTAGCTGTGATTGCGAGAATAGCAACTAGAAGCAGGGTGGTGAAAATCGGTAATGTTTTTGTATTGCGCATTTGTGATAAATCCTCCCACATCAAAAGATGATCCATATTCTTACAATAACACAAAAAAGCACTTCCTTTTCAAAAAAATGAAAGGAAGTGCTTTGCAATCTTACGAGGAGGATGTAATTATTTTTTCAACATATGCCAGTGATAGATGTATTCAAACATGAATTCGAATGCTTCCAAATGTCTCTTCGCTTCGAATGCGTTCGCACCCCATGCATAAATGCCATGCTTACGCAGGACGATACCAGGAATACGAGGGACAATTGCGCCTTCAACAAGTTCAGCAATACGTGGAATCTCCGCATAGTTAGGGAGAACAGGAATCTGAATCGCAGCATCCTCTTCCCATATGTTAAGAGCTTTGATTAACTCAAGGCCTTGGACAGGGATGAAGCCTTCTTCTCCATATAATTCGGATACTAGATTGTTAAACATCGTGTGCACATGAAAAATAGCGCCTGCTCCCGTTGCACGGTAAATTTCGCAGTGGATTAGTGTCTCAGCCGAAGGCTTAAGTGCAGTTGCCTCAGTTGCAGCACCTTTTTCATTGACGATTAAGTAATCTTCCGGTGTGTTGGCTGCTTTATCTTTACCGCTTGCTGTTACAGCAAAACGGAACTCTTCAGGTTGAAATTCACCGACACGTACGGATAGATTACCACTTGTACCTGGAAACCAACCGCGGCTAGCAAATAATGTTTTGACTTCACGAAGTTCGTGGAAAGCTTGTTGTTTTTGTTCAAGAGTAGGTTCTAACATCGGATTGATTACGCCTCCAGTTGCTCAATAATTTGATGGAAGTTCTCAAAAGGAATATAGTTCAATTGCAATTCTTCACATAGATGAATGAGATGAGAGCGGGCAAATACGGTATCTACGAGCTTAGCCCCTGCAAAATCTGTGATCGAATCGCCAATGAGAATACGATGGTAATCCGAAGCATTATAAGAGCGAATAATCGCTGTTTTGCACATGCCGCAATCGTTGTCACAATGCTCATCACAAGCATGTGGCCACAAGATTTCAATCGTTTCCCCTGCAAAAGAGGACGCGTTGCAATAAATATTGGCATGCGGAATATCGAATTGTGAGAGTATAGGATAAATGAAAAAGTCGATACCGCCACTTGTAATAAGAAGGGGAATTTGCTTCTCATTGCAGTAGGTTATAAATTCCTTGAATCCGTCACGGATAACAGCATTCTCAATGGCAAATCGGAAAATTTCCTCTTGATTGGCCGTAGGCAGCAGACTGAACATTTCGCCTACGCCCTGACGGATTGAGATCTTCTTATCCAATACATTTTGAATGATTTCTGTAACACCCGGTGGATTAAAATGTTTCATAATTGCAATGATGTTATCGTTCTCGGTAATCGTACCGTCAAAATCACAAAATATAATGGGTTGTTTCTTGTTAGATGTTGAATGTACCGTCATGTTATTCTCTTACTCCCCATAGGTCGATAGCAGCTTGAAGTTCTTTGTGATCTTTAGCTGCTTCTTGTAATGTGCGGTTTTGCAGTGTAGCGTCGATCGCTTGGCGGAATGCTTGCCCGCCAGCTGCTGTACCCATGGGGTGACCATGAATGCCCCCACCTGCATTAACGATCACATCATGACCGAAGTCGCGCAGGATGAGCGGCACAAGCCCCGGAGAGATGCCAGCAGATGGTACTGGGAAAGCAGAAGCAAGTGATAGTGAGCTTGCTGTATTCACGTAATCGCCAGTTTGCGATTGCGCAAAGCCTTCGAACACGTAATCACTTGGCGTGTTCGTAAGTAATGCGTGCTGGATCGCCATATTATCTTCCCGTGGCATAACCACGGAACCATATGGCGACGGGAACAGCACGATGTCCGCTCCGGCAAGGCGCATTAGCTTGCCGAGCAGTACGGACGCGCCGATGCCGTAGTGCGGCGCGGGATACATCGCACCCGCCATGGACGGGTGCGCCATGATCGGCACCGACACCTCGGGGTCGGTGGCAAGCTCGTGCAAGGCGTCGTAACCGTACGCCAGCACATTGAATAGCAGCGCGTTCGCACCCGCGGTGATCGCCTTCTTCGCCTGCTGCGCAAGGCGAGAAGTAGGGCCGGTCAGATTCGCTGCATAGAGCAGCTTCTGACCGGTAACTTCGCTTGCTTGGCGCGCAGCTTCGAGACAAATCTCAACCCGCTTCTCCAGTGGTGTCAGCGGGTTCTCGAACAAGATCTCGTCGTCCTTGATCAGGTCGACTCCGCCCAGCGCTTGCAAATAAAATTGCTCGCGCAGCGTACTTAAGTCGTGTCCAATGACCGATTTGAAAATGCTCATAAGCAGTGGGCGATCATGAACGCCTAGTAAATGACGTACCCCTTGCATTCCGAACTTGGGTCCTGGGAAGGCCGAGAGGAAGGAAGGAGAGAATTTCAGATCGATCAGCTTGATTTTTCCGTCCATGGACAGTTTACCGAATACCGTAACGAGCAGTGCAGGAATGTCACGGGAGAAGTTCACATCGGGATAAGCAATTGTAATATCTGCGTAACGCTCACTTGCGTCTGCTTCATGTACATCAATAGAGACCACTTTACCTAAATGTTTTTCCATCTCGGCTTTGCGAGCCTGTGGAAGGTCCGTCCAACTTCCAACTGTAAGTCCTACAGCGATACCTTCCGCCTTTTTGGCGAAGTCCGCTTTTGGATCATAGCACCGATAGGTGGCAACGCAGTAAGTATTCATCGTTCATCCCTGCCTTATATTAGATTGAATGGGTGGTGCGTAAACATTGGGCAGCAATTTGGTCGCCCATCTCTTGTGAGCGTTCAGCCGCACGCAATACAGCACGTACCATGCCTTCAGAGAAATGATGAGCATCCAGTACCTCAATAGCAGCTTGTGTTGCGCCACCTGGTGAAGTCACTTTTCGCCGCAAATCTTCAGGTGCTTCGCCAGTTTCCTTCACCATGTGAGCTGCACCCAGCACGGTCTGGATCGTAAGCGCCTGTGCCTCTTCAATGGATAGACCGCCTTCGACACCGGCTTTGATGAGAGACTCCATTAAATAGTATACATAAGCGGGGCCGCATCCGGATACCCCTGTGACCATATCCAGCTTGGATTCGTCGACTATGGACACAGTGCCGACCGCCTGGAATAATTCAACAGCTAACAGCTGCTGTTCTTCATTGACGTGTGGGGAGGAACTGATGGCAGTCGCTCCTAAGCCAATATTGGATGATGTATTGGGCATAGTGCGCACAATAGGCATTGCATGGGTATGCAGCATTGCTTCAATTGTCTCGATGCTAAGCCCGGCCACAACAGAAATAAGTAATTGAGTGGGGCGAAGCAAGTCTTTGATTTTGGCAAAAGAGCTTGCGGCGTCCTTCGGCTTCATCGCAATAAGCACAACATCTGCTTCACGCACGAGGGTATCCTTATCGGTTTCATTCGCAGGTACCTGCACGTCGTACAGCTCATGCAGCTCATGCAAACGGTCATAATTCTGGTGATTGGTGACAGCAATTCGTTCAGGTGATGTAATGGCTTTGCTGATCAATCCGCGGATGATTGCCTGAGCCATTGAACCAGCGCCAACGATCGTGATGTTCTTGTCTTGTAGGTGAGTTGTCGTAGTCATGTGATTGTCCCCTTTATCCTCGAATTTGTCCATCCCCGTATATGCGATATTTAGACGAAGTAAGTGCAGGCAGTCCCATCGGTCCGCGTGCGTGGAGCTTTTGGGTCGAGATGCCGATTTCGGCTCCGAATCCAAATTCAAATCCATCCGTAAATCGGGTGGAGGCGTTATGGTAGACTGCTGCTGCATCGACTTCCTGTAAGAATCGAGCGGCATGAGCCGCATCTTCCGTTAGGATGCATTCTGAATGCATCGTGCCGTGAGCCTGAATATGTGCCATTGCCTCGTCAAGCCCGCTGACAACCCGTACGTTGAGTGTGTAATCGCCATACTCCGTGTCCCAATCCGCATCGCCGGCTTCTTTTATCGTAGGTACTAGCTGTCTGGCTTTTGCACAGCCGCGCAGCTCGACGCCTGCTTCAGTGAATGCCTTGGCAATCGCAGCTAAATGCTCAGCAGCATAGGCTTCGTGTACAAGCATGGTTTCCATTGCGTTGCATACGGAAGGACGCTGTACCTTGGCGTTTAACACAATAGGCAAGGCTAATTCCGACTTAGCCGATTGGTCTATAAAAGTATGACAAATTCCCGCGCCAGTTTCAATAACTGGAACCGTTGCATTTTTAACAACATTTTGAATAAGTGAATGACCGCCACGTGGGATTAATACATCGATAAGGCCATTTAGCTTAAGCATTTCATCAACAGAGGAGCGATTCGGGTCCGTAATGAGTTGAAGAGCTTCTTCAGGAATATCTGATCCACGAAGCGCTTCATGCAGCAGTGCGACAATTTGTTCATTGGAACTGATGGCAGACGAGCCACCACGGAGTACAACAGCATTGCCGGTTTTGAGGCACAGGCCAGCTGCATCTACTGTTACATTGGGTCTTGCTTCATAGATCATGCCGATGACACCAAGCGGTACGCGCACTTTCTCGATGCGAAGTCCATTCGGACGCGTAAATTGCTCCAGGGTATCGCCAATTGGATCGGGTAGTTCAACAATTTGTTGGAGTCCTTCCGCCATTGCAACGATACGTGCTTCGTTCAGCGCCAGGCGATCCAGCAGCGAAGTGCTTAGACCATTGTGACGACCTCGTTCTAGATCTTCTTGGTTTGCTGCAATAATAGAGGCTTGATTGGCAAGCAGGATGTCAGCCATTCGTAATAAGGCATCATTTTTTTGTGCGGTAGTGAGCAGTCCTAGACGCGGTGCAGCTGATTTGGCAAGCTTTGCTTTCTCCACTACTTCTGTCATGTGTAGCACTTCCTCTCGTGTGTTTAAGATTTATAAGATTGTAACGTGACCCATTCATCACGGTGAATAACTTCAATTCGGGAGACCTCGATCCGTTTGGCAACTTCTTCAGATGACAGTCCAGCAACAGCTTGCAGCTGCCATGGAGCATAGTTGACAATCCCGCGTCCAATACATTCGCCATGTAAGCTGCGTACTTCAACGACATCTCCTGGATGAAAATCACCCTCTACTTGCGTAACGCCAGCAGGCAGTAAGCTTTTACCGCGAGTAAGCAGCGCCTTTTCCGCGCCGGCATCCACTGTAATCATGCCCGAGGCGACAGAGTGGAAGCCGAGCCATTGCTTTTTCATCGATAAATTGTGTTTTCCAGCATCAAAGTATGTGCCTTTGCCTTGACCCTCACATGCAAGCATAAGATCGCCCTGCTCATAGCTTCGACCTACGAATACAGAGACACCTCCGCGCATTGCAATACGTGCGGCTTCAATCTTCGAGCGCATGCCACCTGTTCCAACCGATGAACCTGCGCCTCCTGCAATTCGATACAAGTCTTCCGTAATTTCATCCACATGATCAATGCGTTTCGCAAACAGATTGTTCCGTGGATTATCGGTATATAGACCATCGATATCTGTCAAAATAATAAGCTTTTGCGCTTTAACAAGATTGGCAACGAGTGCAGACAAGGTATCGTTATCGCCAAATTTAAGCTCATTCACTGAAATCGTATCATTCTCGTTAATGATTGGAATAACACCCCGATGTAAGAGTTCATCAATCGTCATTGAGGCGTTATGCACACACTTACGGTTCGTAAAGTCGGAGCGGGTTAGTAAAATTTGCGCAGCACCAATTCCGTGCTTGGCAAGTGCTTCTTGATAAGCCTGCATGAGGAGCGCTTGACCCACAGAGGCGGAAGCTTGCTTCTCATGGAGCAGCTTCGGGCGAGTTTTGTAACCTAAGGATGTAAATCCTGCAGCGACTGCCCCGGAAGTTACCAATAAGACTTGTAACCCTTGAGCACGTAAGGTTGCTAATTCTGAAGCGAAATATTGGATCTGCTCGATATTCAGACCTTCATTTTCTAAAGTGAGGGAGGAAGACCCGATTTTGATTACGATGCGTCCATGGTCAGTATGCATATGATCCACTTCCTTTTTTGCGATTTATCTATTTATATAACAAAAAAGACCCCCGTCCTCGTAAGGACGAAAGTCTGAGCTTCCGCGGTACCACCTTCATTGATGCTTGCGCATCCATCTTTCATATCCCTGATAACAGTAGGGGCTGTTCAGCTCATCACTGACCGTTCTGGGGCAGGTTCAGAGTGGCTTACGGCAGGCTCTTTCAGACAGTGGAGCTTGCTCTCTGCAACGCAGCTTGATCCTCTTACTATTCCCATCATCACGTTAATATTCTTACTAGAATATCACAGGTTTCAGATCGTTGTAAAGTCGAATGACTTAGATATTTGTTTGCTTTTTTAGGCAAAAAGACCTAACCGTCCAATCCGATGAACAGCTTCCGTTAAACGTTCTTCGGAGGCGAGCAGCGCAAGTCGGACGTATCCTTCACCGTGCGCGCCGAAGCCGATTCCGGGTGCGACAACCACGTTGGCTTTTTCCAGTAATAAATCAGCGAACTCCGTGGATGTATACGGCTTTGGTACTGGCAGCCAAGTGAAGAAGGAACCTTTGGAAGGCTCTGCTTTCCAGCCAATCGAATCAAGTGCAGTGAATAGAGCTTGACGACGGCTTTCATAGACACTTACTAATTCTTCTACGCAATCTTGGGAACCCGTTAGTGCAGTGGCTGCTGCCTCTTGAATGCCGCCGAACAAGGAGCAATAGTAGTGATCCTGCATCAGGTTGATGAGTTGGATGATCTCGCGATTGCCGAGTGCAAATCCAACGCGCCATCCTGCCATGTTGTAGGTTTTGGACATGGTATAGAATTCAATACCGACTTCTTTTGATCCGGGTACTTGTAAGAAGCTGATGGGCTTCTCACCATCAAAACCGATGGCACCATAAGCAAAGTCACTTGCTACAACGACTTGATTCTTTTTCGCAAATTCTACTGTTTCTTCATAAAAAGACATCGGAGCTGTTGCGCCGGTTGGATTATTCGGATAATTGATGAACATCAGCTTCGCTTGCTCTAAATCTGCTTGTGGAATGGCAGAATAGTCGGGAAGGAAAGCATTGTTAGCCGTGAGTGGCATCGGGCTCATCTGTGCCCCTGAAAGTGCAACGCCTGACCAATAGTCTGGATAGCCGGGATCGGGAACAAGACACACATCACCAGGGTTAAGTAAGCATTGTGCAAGTTCGACAAGCCCTGTTTTTCCACCGAATAGAACGGCAACTTCAGTCTCTGGATCTAAGGTTACACCATAGTCTTCGAGGTAACGCTTTGCAACGGCTTCTTTCAGGAAGGCATAGCCTGAGAATGGCGGGTATTTATGATAAAGCGGATTATTAGCTGCTTGCTGCAAGGAAGTGACGATGTGCGCTGGTGTTGGACGGTCTGGATTGCCCTGTCCTAAATTAATGACATCATGTCCTGCTGCAATTTGCACATTCGCTTTCTTGACCAGTGTTGCAAAAAATTGTGTAGGTAATCCCTGCATCCGATTTGCAGGAGTAATATTAAATTCCATGTTCTTCACACTCCGAGATATGACTTATTCCTATAAACGGTAATGTACCAAAATTAAAAAAACTTGTATAGCAACATCTTTTCAACAGAGCATTTATCAGGTATATTATGGATATAAGGTTTCATTTAATGATACTTAGTTTCATTTAATGAAACAAGAAGGGGTGTAGGACGATGTTAAGCAATCATAACGGTAATGAAATGACGAATTTTTTTCATGAATCGAATCAGCAAATGAGTTATGCGTCACGAACAGCAGATACAGGATGGATCGAGTGGGTGAAAGCGCATGTCCGAATAAAAGGGGCACGTGTGCTGGATTTAGGTTGTGGAGGCGGTATCTATACAAAAGCTCTTGCTGACTTGGGCGCTCGTGAACTCGTGGGGATGGATTTCTCAGCGGTCATGTTGGAAGGTGCACGTGTCAATGGATCTGCCTATCCGCAAATTCATTGGCAGCAAGGAGATGCGCTTCAGACGGGGCTTGAGAGTGAGAGCTTTGATCTGGTGATGGAACGTGCTGTGATTCACCACATTGAGGATTTAGAGGCGTGTTTTAAGGAAGCGTGGAGGCTATTAGTTCCGGGAGGGACAATATTGATTCAGGATCGGACCCCGGAAGATTGTCTGTTACCGGGGAGCAGGGAGCACCTGCGTGGTTATTTCTTTGAACGTTATCCACGTTTAATGGAGAAGGAGCAGGGACGAAGACCCTCATCCGCTAAGGTAATGGATGCGCTTGAAGCAGCAGGATTTCATACGATTCAAGCTTTTCCATTATGGGAAATCAGACGTGTATATACGGCAGTTGCTGAGCTGCGCGCAGACTTGATGGCACGTACAGGTAGATCGCTACTGCATGCTTTAACGGATGAGGAATTGTGTGATTTAACAGAGTGGATTGTGGAAAAGTTGGCACTAACTGATCCATTGGAGAAATCTATAACAGAGCAGGATCGTTGGACGATGTGGATGGCAATGAAGTAGAAGGATAAATCTTAGGGTGATGTGAATAGAGAGGTGGGAATGAAGTTGGAAATTACGGTGAAACCAATTGCATATGTGCATAACACACGAGAGGTAATCGAAGATGATAATTGGGGTTCGATTACCTCGGAAATTGTACTTGTTGAGGATTTGAATGAGGCTTCTCTGCAAGGGATCGAAGCATTTTCTCATTTGGAGGTTATCTTTTATTTTGACCAGGTTTCAGATGACAAGATTCAATACGAAGCAAGGCATCCTCGCAATAATAAGGATTTCCCAAAGGTGGGGATATTCGCGCAACGGGGCAAAAACAGACCGAACAAATTAGGCCTAACCACTGTCGAGCTCTTGAAACAGGATGGCAAAAAATTAACCGTCAAACATCTAGACGCCATTAATGGAACGCCGATCTTAGATATTAAACCCGTGATGAAGGAGTTTCTTCCTAAGAAAGAAGTAACACAAGCCAGTTGGTCTACGATACTAATGAAAGACTACTGGGAATGAGTGAATCGGCCCCCATTATCTTACAATATGTGATACGATACTATTTATTGGAAAATAGTACTGCGTGTAAGGGAGAATCTTGATCATGAATGTGAAGCTTGAGGAATGGATTATAGAAGCAGATATCAGGAATATGCAGATCGCGTTAGAAAGGGGTGAGATTAGCTCGGAAGAGCTTGTCCAGATGTATGTGGAGCGAATTCAGAAGTATGATGGGAAGCTGCGCTCCATTCTGGAGATTAATCCAGAAGCCATTGAAATTGCGAAGGCACTAGATGAAGAGCGTCGAGAGAAAGGGAGTCGGGGACCCCTACACGGTATTCCGATTCTCCTTAAAGATAATATCGATACATGTGATCGGATGCGCACGAGTGCAGGATCGGTTGCTTTGGCTGCATCGCGTGCTGCAGCAGATTCGCATGTAGCCGCTAAGCTGCGCGCTGCGGGGGCTATTTTACTCGGGAAGACGAATATGACGGAATGGGCAGGTTTCATGTCTAATACAATCTGGGCAGGGTATAGTTCCAAGGGTGGGCTTACCTTAAATCCGTATGGTCCAGGCGAATTTTTTGTTGGAGGTTCAAGCTCAGGTTCTGCCGCTGCGGTCGCTGCGAATTTGGGGGCGGCTTCCATCGGCACCGAGACATCGGGCTCGATTATTTGTCCTGCTAGCCAAAACTTTATTGTGGGAATTAAGCCGACAGTAGGTTTAATTAGCCGGGCAGGCATAATACCGCTTGCTCATAGTCAAGATACGGCTGGACCGATGGCTAGAAGCGTTGCGGATGCCGCGATTCTACTTGGTGCATTGACTGGTGTAGATGAGCGTGATTCTTACACGTTAGCAAGTGAGGGGCAATCTTATCAGGATTACACGCCTTTCTTAGATCAGGATTTTCTGAAGCAAGCTCGAATCGGGATTCCTCGATATTATTATCGGAATTTGGATGCGGAACGTCTGGCAATTATGGAGTCAGCGATTGCAACACTTCGAGCTGAAGGGGCGACAATTTTGGATTCGGTTACGTTACCGTGTGAACAAGTGGAATGGCGTTGGGAAGTCATGCGTCATGAGTTCAAGAAAGATCTTAATGATTATCTTGCCAAGCTAGATGAGTCCATTCCTGTTCATTCTTTGCAGGAAGTGATTGCTTATAATAATGCTCACGCCGATGTTGCACTTAAATATGGACAGAGTACGCTGATACGGGCAGAAGAAACGAGTGGAACGTTGACTGAACAGATTTACCTCGATGCTCAGGCACAGAACTTCGAGTTTGCTCGTAAGCAAGGCATTGATCATGTCTTGAAGGAGCATCAATTGGATGCCTTGCTGCTGCCTGGTGATATAAATGGCTGTGATCTTGCAGCGAGGGCGGGTTATCCACTTATAACTGTGCCCGCTGGCTATTCCGAGCAAGGTGTTACGACTTCAGAAGGTTGGATTACAAAAGGGCCATTCGGCGTCGTATTCGCAGGGACAGCGTTTAGTGAACCGACCTTGATTCGAATTGCTTATGGCTTTGAACAAGCCACACATCACCGCTATTCACCGCCATTATAAATGATAATAAAAAGTACAAATCGGATGCCCTCTATAATAATGGGCATCCGATTTGTATTTCTATGAGATGAAGCTATTTATACCGTTAGGGCACCATGTTCAATGTCTGAAGTTTCAATCTGGATCGTCGCATGATCGATTTGGAACTTCTCTTTAATCATGTGGATGGCCTCCTGTAAGATCAGTTGTTGGTGCTCAGGATCCGCAATACGAATGTGACAGCTTAATGCATCCAATCCAGAAGTAATGGTCCAAATGTGTAAGTCGTGTACATCTTGTGTTCCTTTGATACGGAGCAACTCTTGTTTAACAGTACTTGGATGAATGGAGGAAGGTGTACCTTCCATTAGAATGTGGAACGTGTGGGTGATGATTCCCCAAGCGCTTTTTAGAATCAACAAGGCAACAACGACACTAATAATCGGATCAGCTACAAACCAACCGAAGAAGAACATGAGAAGCCCCGCAATGATCGCTCCAACTGAGCCAAGAGCATCCCCGATGACGTGGAGGTATGCACTACGCATATTCACATTGTTGTGTACGTCTCCTTTACGCATTAAGGACCAAGCAGAGAGTAAATTCGCAATTAAGCCAATGACCGCGATTAGTATCATCGAGCCGCTTTGTACAGTGGGTGGTTCCCAGAAACGGTTATAGGCTTCCCATATAATAAATCCGGCGATAACGAACAAGGTTACCCCATTAAAAAGTGCAGCTAATATTTCAAATCGATGGTAGCCGTATGTTTTTTTAGAAGAAACAGCTCGTGCGGCTACTCCAAAGGCGATAAAGCTTAAGAATAAGGAAGCGGCATCACTTAACATGTGTCCACTATCGGAGAGAAGGGCAAGGCTGTTAGTGAGAAGCCCTCCGAAAAATTCAAGCAGCATAACCCCGAAGGTGATACATAACGCAATAATAAGTCCTTTTTTATTTCCTTGGCGAAGCAAATCTGCCCCGTGGTTGTGGTGATGGTGTCCATGCTCGTGGTCATGCGAATGACTGTGGTCGTGATGGTTGTGATTGTGCTTCTGTTTATCTGCCATGTGAAAAGCCTCCTAGTCTGAAATGATAAATGTTTATTTTGATTAAAATGATTGAATGTTCATGACAAGGATGTCAGTTAAATCTAAGTATTATTATATGAACATCTGCTCATATATTCATTATCGGGGTGGTTCTTTGATTTGTCAACAGTAGAATGCCTTGGTTTTCATTTTGACTATTCCGAAATAAGGATTGAACTTCTGAAACCATTCCACTATGATAAGCTTAAAAAATGGTTGTTATTTACATGGGGGAGTGTCTGTTATGTCGAATACAACGAATCAATTAACCGTTACTTTATTGCAGATGGATGTGCGTATCGGGGAGCCCGATGTTAATTTTACTGCACTTTCGAAGCTTTTAGAGGAAGCTATTGCAGCACCTGTCAAACCGGATGTCATCGTCATTCCTGAGATGTGGAATACAGGCTATGCGCTGGATCGTGTCCATGAATTGGCTGATCGGAACGGTGAAGAGACCAAAGCGTTATTGTCTCATTTTGCGCGCGAGCATCAAGTTCATATTATAGGTGGTTCTGTTGCCGATAAACGTGGAGAGGATGTTTATAACACGATTTATGTCTTTGACCGTGAAGGCCAAGTGACTTCGGACTATTCCAAGACTCATTTGTTCCGTCTCATGGATGAGCATGAGTACTTGGCTTCTGGAGATCGAGTGGGTTCATTCACTTTGGATGGCGTGCCAGCTGGAATGATGATTTGCTACGATATTCGTTTCCCAGAGCTGTCCCGTAAACTTGCATTAAGTGGTGCCAAAATCTTGTTCGTCCCTGCACAGTGGCCGCACCCGCGTCTGCATCACTGGCGTACACTCTTAATGGCGCGTGCGATCGAGAATCAAATGTACGTCGTTTCTTGTAATCGTGTGGGCACAAGCGGTACGACAGACTTTTTCGGGCATTCGATGGTCATCGATCCTTGGGGTGAAGTGATTGCTGAGGGTGGAGAAGAGCAAGAGTTGATCCAAGCGCAGATTGATCTGGATTTGGTGGAACAGGTGCGCCATAAAATTCCTGTGTTCGGAGATCGCAGACCTCAGTTGTATCAAGATGAGAATTAAGCAGATTGCCGAGAAGCTGGGCATTTCGCCAAGAGCGATCCGATTTTATGAAGAGAGTGGGTTGATTTCGCCGTCGAAGCGGGAGAATCAATACCGCTCTTTTTCGGAAAATGAACTGTGGCGGCTGCAGACGATTATCGCACTGCGGGAAGTAGGTATGTCCATTGATGCGATCAAAAGCGTGCTCGCAGAGGTCGAGCAGGGGGATGAGCACGAGGTGCTCGACTATTTGGAAATGCAGCGGGCGATTTCGTTCTCGCAATGGGTGGAGCTGAAGCATAACATTGATACGACGGATCGCATGATTGCGCTGCTGAAACAAAAGAAAACGCTGGTGCTGGACGATTTTTTTCAAATTGCCGAAGGCTCCAAGAGATTGCGCGAAGCTCGTACGAATTGGCAGGATCACTGGGATTTCGATCAGCAAGCGACTGTTTATGATGAGCAGGTGCGAGGTTTGCAGTCTTCTTTTACCCATCCAGATTATGATCAAGCTTTGGATCGGACATTTACACGTCTTACGCCGAAGGCTGGGGAAATTGGTCTTGAAATAGGGGTTGGAACCGGAAATTTGGCACGGCGGTTTGTGGAGCAAAGCATTCAGATGATCGGGATTGATCAATCGAAGGAAATGCTGAAGCAATGTCGACTTAAGCTTCCAGATATGGAGACGAAAATAGGTAATTTTCTGGCAATACCTTGCTTAGATGGGCAGTTCGATTTTGTCGTGACAAGCTTTGCTTTTCATCATCTGACAGATGAACAGAAGCCGCTCGCACTAGCTGAAATGCGCCGTGTGTTAAAGCCTCATGGTCGAATTTGCATCACGGATCTGATCTTCGAAGATGAGGAAGCCCGCTTACTTGCAATGGAGCATCATAATAAATATTATGCGAATCTGTCGATGTTATTAAGCTGGTTTGATGATCAGGGCTGTCTTACAAAGCACGAACCTATTAACGAATTTGTGCAGATTGTCTATGCGGTGCCGATTCGATAATGAAAATGTCAAAATGAAAAGCATCACCCCTTTCGCTGATGGAAGAGGAGATGCTTTTTTTAGCTTAATAGGTTTTGGCGGTCAGGTTAGTTATTTCCCGCTCCATGTTGATCTTGATTAAATCCATCAAGTGCCCATCTACGGCTTGCGCATATAGCTGCTCCAACTCATCTTGGAGAGATTTTGCCTGCGTGATGTGCTGGATGGATTGTTTCATTGTCGAGGCGTACCTCATCTTAATATCACGCAGTGTATCAGCGTACTTCTCATCTGTGCCCGCTGTGATACAGTGTTCGTACATATCTAGAATTTCATCAGTGTCCCGATCTGGGAAATATTCATGGGGAGCCGTACTGTCAAATAGTGCAACACCGAGTTCACGGAAAATGACCATATCCAGGCTGTTGGGATCAAAGCCGCAGTGATAAATTTCTACATCGTATCCGTGATCGACAGCGGCTGCGGCGAGCTTTTTGAGCATGGTGGATTTTCCAGAACCTGGACGACCCTTAATGAGGTGTCTTTTTAAACCAGTTGTTAAATTCGGAACAAAATCAACGGAGCCTTGCGGTGTAGCGGCACCTAAAAAGCGGTGGTCGACACGGCTTTCCTTCTCTTGTTTGCGATCACCGAAGAGAGACTCGATGTAATCCGTTGTCAGCTCGTTGGCGGCTTGAAAGTTCATGTTCGCAATGTAAGGAGCTTCCCATTCGTCGTGAATCCGAAGCGCCCTGGCAAATCCAGCATAAGCTTGTTCATAGTGCTCAGCAATTTCCTCGTTCAAACGTGTGATTTCAGATTGGTGGGCACTTAATTTAGCTGTATCCAGGCATTCATCCAAATTCACATATTGAATGGCTTCTTTGGGAAGATCGGATATGATCACTCGTGGTGGTGTTCCATCGATAATCCCAACTGCTAGATCAGGAATGATTAATCCATCCAAGCCGTTGTTGTCTGAAGGGCTGTGCATATACCAGATGTTTAGTCCGCTATGAACCAAGTGATCTCCAATGGTCCGAAGAATCGCAGATTTTCCGGAGTGGTAGCTTCCTTTTACAACAATAAGTCGTTGCAATCCCTGTAGGGAGGAATCAAACAAATTGGCAAATCCGTGGGCCGTATTGCCACTTGCATAGTAGTTCGTAATGAAACCCGTCATAACGATCACACCTCTCTAGGCGAATATCACGTGCATACACCATCCTATTACGAAATGGTGGAAAGGGTGCGACCGAATGAAGGGCTAACGCTTAAAATGATAATCCCCCTCCCTCCCGGGAAAGTTAATTCGTGTGTTTACGAAGGAGGGATTTTCAATGAAAAATAAAGTGGTAATTGTTTTTGTGATCATCCTTGCATCATTCATCACATGGCAAACTGCCTATGGTCATGCTGTAATGAAAAAGCCTGATAAAGATTCAGAGGCGCTGCAATTTCAAGATATGCTTATGCTATTTTTGTTACCTCACATGAATGACAAACTGACTGAAGTTTACTCCAAGGTTTTATATGCCTCCCCTGACTTGTATCCTTATTTCGTTGATGTTAAACATGTGGAACGGGTAAATGGATTTAGGGGATTTAGCTTCCGAATAACCCTTGATGCAACCCCTACAGTAGGACCGCACATTCCTGTTGGTGAGGATTTATTTACGTTTGAAATATCTCCCGCAGGTGTTAAACTTGCTAAGTTTAAGCATATAAAGGGACCGAATAAAAGTGACTTCCCACCCAATTATCAGGACTTATTAAAATAAGGTACCACTCATTTGATGGATACGGAAACCTTCAGGCATGAGACCTCGATGGTGCAAGGATGTATAGCGCAGAGGCGTGATCTGTAGGTTGGACAACGATCGGGCTTGATGCACCTGAGAATCGAAGGGTGACGCTGCTGCAATCGATATGACGCAAGATGTCCTTCAGATAAGTACTGTTAAAATAGATGGTGACCCGCTCGCCACTATAAGCTTCGTATGGAACTTCTTCCACGACATGACCGATCGCCGCTGCACGTGAAGATAGCTCAATGCTTTGGTTAGATGTCATATGTAGTCGAATGATGTGATGATCATCTGCTAAAAGAGACACACGCTCTAGTGCGCGCAGTAAGTTGTTCGCATCAAAAGCTAACTCAGTCAGGTATGACTTTGGAGCGACAGCGTCAAGAGAGGGATAAGAACCTTCTAGACGGGCTGTTTGCATGATCAAGTTATTCGTCCGCAGTAAAAGCGTTTGCTTGTTAATGTGGATATCTGTTGTGCCTGCTTCGCCATCTAATATTTTGCAATAATCGGATAAATGTTTACCTGGGATAATGACAGGAGGGATTTTCGCTGCACTGTGTTCGATATTCGTCTCTCGTGAAGCAAGGCGGATACCATCGGTTGCTGTTAACCGGATATGATTATCGCTTAGTTTGCAGGAAATTCCGGTTAGAACTGGTCTGACTTCAGAAGTGGACACAGCAAAGGCAACTTGTTTCATCATCCTTTTCAAATGTTCATTAGGTAACCGAATCGCATGATCGTAGTCAAAATGAGCAAGCTGCGGATATTCCTCATGATCCATGCCGCATAAATGATAGATCGCTTGCCCAGATTGGATGCATACTTTGAAATCATTATCAACTGTAAGTCGAATCATGCCGTCCGGCAAATGGCGGACGATGTCGATCAAATAACGGGCGGGGATGACGATGCTTCCACGTTGATGAACAATCGTGGTTTGTCCGTTAGTTGGGATTGTCGCTTGCAGGATCATGCTGATTTGAGAGGCGGTGAGTGTTATCCCGTTAGCGTCCGCTTCAACCTGAATGCCGGAGAGAATGGGGATGACGGTTTTACTGGGTACGGCAGCAGCAATGCGGCGCAGTGCTTGTAGGAGTAAGGATTGAGACACTTCAATGTGCAAAAAAATTCACCTATCCCTCTGATTTCGTTTCTGATTGTATACTGGCTTCAATCAATCGTCGTAAAAGCTCAGATTGTGAGCAGGCAAGCTGATTACGGCGATTTTCAAGTTCATCCCAGATTTCTGGGGGTAATGTTAACGAGACCTTCTTTGTAACCCCGATTGCTTTTCTTCCCGCACCATCACGCGGACCGCCTCTTGCAAACAGGATCGATAGTTGTCCTTCCTCAGCAGGTACGCCAACTTTAATGGACTTACGAGTCATAGCCATCACATTCCTTCTATTTTCAAAATGTTACTTTGAAATAAGTAACCTTAATCTAATTTACTGATAGACTAACTTTAGCATAGGTAATTCTTGCTGGCAATCACAATCTAAATCTTTATCTCATCTTTACCTTATCTTGATCTGTTCCCTTTAATATAGCCCCTATGAAACGAACAGGTTGAGAGGGGAACGTAGGAATGAAAAGAAATATGATTCTAGCCTTAATAGCTATCGTATTGTTTGTTTTGGCTGCGATTGTACGTGCCATATTCGGAGATCAACTGATTACCAATAAAACCATGAGTGCTGCAAATAGTCCATCAATGAAAACACAAAGTCGCATATTAGAAGGGAAGACAATTGTGATTGATCCGGGTCATGGGGGAAAAGATGTGGGTGCAACGGGCCAGACTGGCATTCATGAGAAAGCTCTTACGCTGCAAACCGCCCTTAATATCCAGAAAGAGCTACAAGAGCGGACGGGGGCAAATGTGATCTTAACTCGGAATCAAGATGAATTCCTGACTTTAACGGAGCGGGTCGATACTGCGAAAGGGCATTCGGCTGATCTGTTCATCAGTATTCACTGTGATGCTTTTACAAGCAAAGAGGCTGGGGGCATGACGACTTATTACTATCATGCAAAAGATCAAGAATTGGCTCATCTTATGCACAATCAGTTATTCAAACCCTATTTGAATACAAGAGATCGAGGAGTGGAATTGGGTGACTTTCAAGTGCTGCGGGAAAGTGAAAGTCCATCTATTTTACTAGAGCTGGGCTATATTTCGAATCCAGAAGATGAACAGCGAATCCAATCTCAAGCTTTCCAAACGCATGCAGCCAAGACGATTACGGATGGGATTATTTCCTTTTTAAAATAGCTTTGTTATGTCTAGGAATACGAGAAGACGAAGTCGAATAAGAAAGATAGGCTAATCAGAGCATGATATTTAGGATGGGGTGATGTTGTACATGGAATGCTTGGGATGTAGAATCGCGAACGGTATTGAACCAAACTTAAACATGATTTATGAGAACGAACTGATAACTTGTGTACTCGATATCGCCCCGTTTAATGAAGGGCATACCCTAATTCTTCCTAAAAAGCATTATTGGGATGTCGAAGAAATGGATTCCGAGACTGCGTACGCTATCATGGATGCCTCGAAAAGACTTTCAGTAGTCTTAAAAGTCTTGTTCAAACCTGATGGTATAAGCATTTGTCAAAATGGCGGGAAATTTAACGACCTTACTCATTACCATATGCACCTTATTCCAAGATACGTAGGTGATGGATTTTCCTGGAGTGAACCATTGCACCCGCATGGTGCTGAAAAACGATTAAGCCAAACGAAGGAAAAGATGCTAAAGGGATTGATGTGAAATGAAGGAATCGATTCATTTTATGTTAGACATTTTATTGGTGAAAATAAGAATGGATAGAGGGTTCAGAGAAGATCTGAACTCTATCCATTGTTTATTGAACTATCGTTTCCCGTTAGAATATCCTTGAAGGAATCCCACCATTAGAGTAGTAATGGACTGCCTTACCCTTTTCTTTAGCATACTGGATCTCTCTCTTTGTACTGTTCCCTATGTAACCATCAACATCAATTACGAATATTTCATCAGAAATATCAATCTTTCTAAAGTGCAAGTTTCCAAGTAATTCAGCTTGTTCTTCTGTTATTTCAAAACCATCGCTTTGCTCAAAGAAGGCAACGCTAATAACGATATTACCTTGAAGTGTAAGAAATGCGTTTGCTTGTTCAAATTGGTCTTTGAATTTTGTAGAACCGCATAAAGTTATAACACTCATGTCTATATCTGTTTAATATTCAATAACCCCAAATCAACTGATGTCTCTATATAACCAACTATCTGATCTAATGTAAATACATTTAATTTTTCATTTATGACTTCCTTATCGTACTCCATATCTCCTAATACATAAGGAATAAATTCTTCGACATCTTTGGACTTAACCTCTTGCAAATCAAAGATTGTTGGAATATAACAAAGCGTTTTTCTCAATTCATCTTTAAAACCATAGTATTCTAATAATTTTCCATTTAGTAATCTGAAATCATTATGATATAAATTCAATACTTCTTTATTAGCTTCCATTCTGTTTCTCAACCAAGGTAAATAAAAACCTTTCAGCCATATATGATCAGCGATTAAATGTGTAAAATATCCTAATATATAATGACATTCTTCGTGCGAACTATATTTATATAAAAATCCTTTGTAATCAATGCTTCTTGAATAATCTCGTACATCACCTATAAAGAAATGTGATGCGTCTTTAGGTGAAACAGCATCTGGAGCAATGCTTCCAAGTAAAAATGGTGTTCTATCCTCTATCGACAGAAACTCTGCAATTCTATTAGCAATAATTACATGCATTATTCTTGAACCCACATCATCGTCCTCCCATTCTTCAATTAACAAAACCATCTTACCATTATTTTCATAACAGCGGTATCGATCGTTTTTTAGACCAAGTAAGATTGACTTCGTACTATTTGCATGCTAACTTTTAGAAAAAGTTACCATAATATGATCGGAGGTTAACGTTTTGATCTGACAATTTTGATACTACGCACGAGGCCCTCCTGATAAATGTTGTATCTTAGAATTAATATTTTGATAAACATTTATTGGAAGGGAAGAAGATGAAATATGGAATATATTTATATGTTCAAACAACTTTGGTTCTACGCTGATCGAGAGCGATGGAAAGTTGTGATATACCTCATTTTACATGCTTTTTCTATGCTTGGAGAGTTAGGTAAACCGTATGCATTTGCTATGGTGATCAACGCCCTGCAAAAGAATGACCCATCTGTTGTCGATGAGGTAGTAAAATGGCTTATGTTTTATGTGCTGTGTTTCTTTGTTTTTGAGATTTTCCATCGCAGTGCACGTTTCATTGAAAGATATGTTGCATTCCGCAACCGGAAACGGTTTATTACAGCTATGTATGATCATCTCCACTCTTTGCCACTAGGTTGGCATTCGGACAATCACTCAGGATCCGTGATTGACAGGGTGAACAGAGCTGGTAATGCCATCCATCAATTTAGCGAGGCACAGTATGTGTTTGTAGATTTCTTTATGAAGTTTTGGGGACCATTGATCATTTTATGGACGATATCCCCGACCATCTCCCTCATTACTTTTGCAAGCGGTATTCTCTTGGTATTTATTACGAAAAAGCTATATGACTTGTCTGTACCGCAATACCGAGCACAAAATGAAAGGCTGCACCATTTAGCGGCAGCACTTTTTGATTACATTAGCAATATAAGAACGATTATTATGCTGAGACTTGGTCACCTAGCAAGAAACGATATTGAAGAACGCATCAATCGTGTTTTTCCACATTTGGCGAAAGAGAATGTGATCACACATATCAAATGCTTTATTTCAGGCCTGATCATGGTGCTGCTTGATGTTGGTTTGATTTTCTACTACATCTATGAACAGAAACAAGCCGGTGCAGTCATCATGATTGGCTCTATTACTTTGATTTTTCAGTATCTCCATCAATCCATGTCATCTTTCCAATTTTATACAGGCGGATATGAGTCGGTTATTCACTGGAAAACCGATTTTGAAGCAGTAAAACTGATCCTCGACGATAAAGAAAAACCTCATGAACAGGAAGAAACTTGCCTCGAGAAATGGAACAAACTTGATGTTGAGTCCCTAAACTTCTCGTATGGGGATGGAAAACATCAGCTTACAGATATCTCGGTGTGTTTGAAACATGATAAAAAGATTGCATTTGTTGGTGAAAGTGGTGCTGGCAAGAGCACCCTGCTCCAATTGCTGCGTGGGTTAGTTCCTATCCAACAGGGGATTTTGACGAAGGATGATGGCAAGAATTTATCATTTGATTATCTTGCAAGTACAACAACCCTTCTTCCGCAAGAACCTGAGATTTTTGAAAACACGGTACGATACAACATTACAATGGGAATGCCGGCGAGTGATGAAGAAATTGATTCTGCGATTTGGGCCGCTGGTTTCAGCGATGTTGTAGAGAAATTACCTAACGGTCTTGATAGTGATATTCGAGAAAAAGGTGTGAATCTCTCTGGTGGTCAGAAGCAAAGACTTGCTTTGGCTAGGGGTGTTTTCTCCATCAGAGACAGCAGTATTGTATTACTAGACGAACCCACCTCAAATGTAGACCCGGCTACCGAAATGCTTATTTTTAAGAGATTGTTCGAGCGGTTGTCTGGAAAATGTATGGTAAGCGTGCTGCACAGATTGCATTTGGTCCGATATTTTGATTATGTATATGTATTTAAGCATGGGAAAATCGTCGAGGAAGGTACTTTCGACAATCTCTGTCATGCAAACGGGGAATTTACTCGTCTTTGGAGTAAATACCTAGCTGAAGACGGAGTTCAATAAAACTAACAGGCTGCCCTGGCAGCCTTTTTTTTGTGCGTGTATGGGCTGAGCGCTAAATGTACCTTAGCGTACGCTTTCCCCGCTTTGTTGGTGGTATAGATACCAAAAAATTCCCTTGCATAACGAACGTTTGTTCTGTATATAATATATAATAAGAATATATGTTCCTATTTTGGTGGTGGGATAAATGAGTATCAACCCGAGAGTTGAAGCAGAAGAAGATATTCAGATCATCAAGGAATACACGTTATTGCCCATTTTGCTGAATATGTTAGTCAGAGATATTGATGAACTGAAAATTTACAAGGATAAGCTCGTGTACAATCATGTGATTTTTTATTTAATGGAGGTTGAGGATTCGATTTATCCACGACTGCAAAGTCTGAAAACGATGATGAAGAAGCGGGATATCAAGGTGTTGAACACCGAAATGAACGCAAAGGGCATTCAGGTGGAATACAAGGTTCGCGGCTATATTCATGAGTTTACGATGCTGAGAAGCTTGGTCAAGGCAGAATTGATGACCACGCTGATGAATATGCGGAGGCGATTAGAGTGAAGCAGACAAGAGAGGCTCAAGTGGGCGAGAAGACGATTTTTCTAGCGGATTGTCAAAGCTTTTATGCCAGTGTGGAGAAGGCGGATCATCCTGGATGTAAGGATCGCCCTGTTGCTGTGGCGGGTGATCCACTGCGTCGATCAGGGATTATTCTAGCTGCGTGTCCCATTGCCAAACAGTATGGTGTGACAACTGCCGAACGTTTGGGCGAGGCGCTTAAGAAATGCCCTGATCTTGTTATTATGCGCCCTCGCATGCAGCATTATTTAGATATTTCGCTGTTAATCACAAAAATTTATGAAGAATATACAGATCTGGTTGAAGTGTTTAGTGTCGATGAACAGTTTCTAGATGTGACGGCAAGCCAGCCTTTCTATGGAGACCCGATTACCATTGCACAGACGATCCAGATGAAGGTATTTCAGCAGACAGGTGTCCGCGTGCGCGTTGGAATCAGCTCGAACAAAATATTGGCGAAAATCGCGACGGACATCTGGGCGAAGAAAAATGAAAGTGGCATTTTCACATTACCTTCGTCTGAGGTGGAGTCCTTGTTGTGGCCACAGCCGGTACATAAGATGTTCGGTGTTGGCTCTCGCATGACCGCACATTTGATGCGCCTTGGCATGACGACGATTGGTGATATTGCGCGGACGCCGCTGCCATCATTGCAAGATAAATTTAGAGCTCGATTTGGCAAGCAGTCGGATATTCATGCGGAGGTGCTGTGGCGTACAGCCAATGGTTTAGATGATAGCCCCGTTACTCCGCAGACCTTCGATACGCCACCCAAGTCGGTTGGTCACATGATGACTTTGCCACGGGACTATGAGGAGCCGTCAGAAGTCGATACGATTTTGTTGGAACTGACGGAAGAAGTGTGTCGGGATTGCAGGCGAAAAGGCTATATGGGCGCTGTCGTAACGGTCAGCTGTATGTGCAGTCCATATGAAGCACCGACTGGATTTTCGCGGCAAATGAAGATGCCTGATCCGACGAATCATACGAGCACCGTGTTCGAGATGGTGAAGCTATTATTTTATAAATTTTGGGATAAGATGCCTGTTCGTCGTGCGGGTGTCATGTTAAGTCAGCTCGTTCATGACGAAGAGTATCAATTGACTCTTTTCCAAGATCAGGTGAAAGCTAGGTCCTTGGATAAAGTGACGGATTGGATCAAAGATCGTTATGGCAGTGCAGCGATTGTGCGAGCATCCTCGTTAACAGCTGCAGGTCAAGCGGCGGAGAGAGCGGTTAAGATCGGGGGGCATTATAAATGAGTAAAAAGTTAGAAAAGAACGGTCTATGGGAGTCCAGTCGGATGATGTTGCCTCAGCATAAAGAAGCCCTGATTGAGAGGCGTAATCCACGGGTGCAGCTGCCGGAAGAGCAGGTTTACCCAACAACGGAAGAACTGGAATTGATGAAAGACTCTGTGCTGCTTCCGATTATGCATACCTTTGTGCTCAAAAGAACACACACCGTCGAGAACTCGTCCGATCCACTAAGACAGTTGTACGCGAAAACCACCGAGGTGCTTGCCAAGCATATTCAGCTCGATCTGCTTCAGGTTAGAAGATGTTTGGCCGAGAAAAAAATTCATATTCATGAAGATGAAAAAGACGATCACATGCTCCGTTATCGCTATAAGTATCGCGGGTATGAGGATCATTTTACAATAACGCGAGATTATCTTCGGGTGGAGATGGGGATGCGCATTGGGCGGTATGTGGATGGGTTGTTAGCAAGCCTATATGGCAAAAGAAAAGTGAATGAGCAGCGCGCTTGACAATAGAAGCAGGCCCTCGATAATCCCAATAGGGTAAAGAGGGCTTTTTACGTGCTTGAATGAAGCGTAATTTACCGCTCTTTTGTTAAATTCATCAACAGCAAATTATTATACTTATCTGCATGCTTCTGTTCATCCAGGATAATGCCCCAGACCGTATCTCGATAAATGCCGGGAGGAAGACCAAACCAGATTTTTCGATATTTCTCAACTGCTGCTAATTCACCTTGAAAAGCTTTTTGCAGACCCGCAATATAAGAGCTTACTTGCTCCGGTTGTTGACTGCTAACGCCTGTTACCTCATAACCCGTTAAATCCCGATACATTTGCCGGAACATTTGATTATGTCCACGCTCATCGTTTCGTATAGAAACGATAACCGCAGCTTGTTCGGGATTAGGTGATAGCTTAATGAGTTGATCATAAAATAACTCATCGTTGCGTTCCCCCTGAACTGCCTCTTTAATGAGCTCAAGCGCTTGTTGCGTGGAAACGGACCAGACTGGAACAAAAACAGATCGATTCCAATAAGGATAAACCATGTACAACGGCCTCCCCCCAATCTCTTCAAAAGTCATATTGCCCATCGTATGCACAACCGCCTATTAGGGTGATAGACGAAACAAACGCAGCCTGTCTCATCGAGAGAACGGACTGCACGATTACATATAAAACAAATGTGGGAATTGCCTAACAATCCCGTTCGTGAACATATCTGCCATCATAAGTGCTTGTTTCTCAATTTGATCGTAAGTAGCAATATCTGCGGCGAAATTGCCTTGGAGTCTATACACAGCTTCGTTCTTGGTCAATGCCAAATGCTCATGTAGCATAGGTTGCATTTCACTGACGGGCCAATAGGGGTTAATGCTGCTTAAGAATAAGGCAATTTCATCGGCGTTGGCGTACCATCTTTTCTCCGCGTCTGCGGCTTTGGCAGTGTCACCGGCTTTGGCTGCTTTTACGAGTTGATCGGCGATGATCAGATGGTCCCGCATTAAAGCTTCAAATTTGGAGGCGATTTGATTTCCGTAATACGGCTTCAGCAAAGCAGCCATATCGGAGGGAGTTTGCAGTAGGCGCTGGGTCACAAGTTTTTCATCGGGTAAGCTTGCAGCAATACTTATAATGGTCATTCTTGTCCATGCCACATGCTGCTCCCAGACCATCCGCATGGCATTCGAAAGTTGTAATGCTGCCATACTGATTCCGCAGGAAGTGGGGTGCGCAATCGTAGAGCGATAAGGCATAAAACCCATGTGATAGGCAAACATCGTGAATGAACTCCTTTATAGAAATAATTCACAATATGTGCGAATGTCACGGGAGGTGCATAAAAAATAAATTTACTAAGTGACTGCCTTCGTCGGACCGAGTAAATGCAGACGCATGAGTTGAGTTGTAATATATTTGGGCGTGTAGGGTAAATCATTTTCCAGCCAATGTACGATAATGCCAAGATGCGCAGCCGTACAGTAACGGATAATGATTTCCCGAGGAACCTTTAATTCACGGTCAACGGGTTGAGCTATCGTGGTTCTTTGATAAAGACCTTCTCTAATCACACTTTCCATACGCCCAGCGAAGTTGGGAAGCCCGTGCTCACCAAGCATCACTTTATAAAATTGGGCATTAGCAGCGATATGCTCAAATTGTCGAACCATCGAAGGAGGAGGTGTGTCTTCATCGAAACAGAAGTCACTAGCTGCAAAGTTAGGAGGTAGCTGAGCAGTAGCGTGGAGTTCGTTTAGCATCGCGTCAGTGACCTTTTCTAAAAGATCGAATTTATCTTGATAGTGTAGATAGAATGTAGCTCGATTAATTTGTGCGCGTTCTGTAATGTCACGGACGGTGATCTGTTCGAAGCTTTTTTCTTCCATTAACGATAGGATTGCATCTCGGATGACGAGAAGGGTCCGCTTCATACGGGGATCAAGTGGCTTGGTTGGTGTGGACATCAGGACACCTCACTGTCTAAAATGATAATTTTATGCAACACGGAAGGAAACTTTGTTGATTATACGACAGAAGCACTCCATTTGTTGGTTGCTGAACTTCTTATCTAAGATTTATTATAAGCAACACATCGTTGTTTTTACAACACAGTGTTGAATAAATCTAGAGGTAGGGGAGATGTAAGATGACAGCGAAACCGCTAAAAGTGGGGCTAGTTACAACTGGGTTATTAATGGGTTTGATTTTATCATCGCTGGATCAGACAATTGTTTCTACGGCGATGCCGACCATTGTAAAAGGGCTAGGGAGCGGAAACTTGTATAGCTGGGTATTCGCCATCTATATGCTTGCTTCCACAACAACAATGCCGATCTATGGCAAATTGGCAGATTTGTTCGGACGCCGAAGGATGTACTTGGTTGGGTTAGTTATGTTTCTGATCGGATCGCTGCTATGTGGATTTGCAGGGAGTATGATGGAACTTATTGTTTATAGAGGGATTCAAGGTCTGGGTGCGGGTGCGCTTATGCCGATTACGTTTACGATTGTTGCTGATATTTTTCCACCAGAGCGGAGAGGCAAGTTCATGGGGCTGTTCGGTACCGTATTTGCCATTTCCAGTATATTTGGACCCACACTTGGCGGGATCTTAGTTGATTATGGGCATTGGAGTTCAATTTTCCTCATCAACTTACCAATTGGTATCGGTGCTCTCATCGTGCTGACTTTAGGTTTGAGAGAGAATCGGAAACAGGCTGACAAGCGTTCGATTGATTGGCTCGGGGTGATTACTTTAAGTGGGGCGATCATATCCATACTCTTAGTACTTGAAATAGGACGAAGAAGTCAAATATGGAACGATGCGCCAACGATTGGCTTGTTTGTTGGAGGGGTTGTTCTAATGGCTCTATTTATTTGGATAGAAACCAAAGCGAAGGAACCGATTATACCGCTAAAGTTATTCCAATTGCGGACAATTGCGTATGGGAATATTGCTGGTTTCTTTGTAAGTGCAGGAATGCTTGGTGCAATTGCTTACATTCCGCTTTATGTACAAGAGATAATCGGTGTAAGTCCTTCGATTGCCGGATATATTTTGACACCGCTTATGTTATCTACGGTTGTGACCTCGACGCTGAGTGGCTGGCTGATGAATCGACTGTCTTATCGTGCTATCCTCATGTGCAGCTTGATGCTTATGGTGGTTGGATTTATTTTACTAGGCCAAATGGGTGTGGAGACAACGAAGACAGAAATTATTCTGTATATGGTCATCACGGGTTTAGGCATGGGTGCCGTATATCCAACGATTGGAACGGCAGCAGGGGATGCCGTAGATTGGCAACTAAGGGGTGCAGCGACGTCATCTTCGCAATTTTTCCGTTCCTTAGGAGGAACGATTGGTGTGAGCGTACTGGGCAGTTTTTTGACAGAAGAAATGACATGGCATACAAGCGTGGATAAAGCAGCTTTAAGCGGCACGTTAGATCAGATTTTTATATATGGAGCTGTGTTTGTAGGGATTAGTTTATTGGCAAGTATCGGGTTTGGAAATGCGAGATTGGTGCAGCGTAAAGTGGTTAAGGAGAATGTGAAGATAAGCTAGTAAGATAGAAGCAGCCCCTCTCAAGAGAGAGTGGCTGCTTTTGTCGTTTTTTAAAAAGATGGAAATGAGCTTGTCACTAACTTGCAGTCTCACTTACTTTTTTCGTGATCGCTTTATACTCTGTCTCACTAACCAGCGTTTGGTCCTTATTCATCAACCAAGTATAAGCGAGCATGGAGATGACAAGTCCGAATATCCACGCATTGTCCCATACGAATGTGAGGGCAGGAATGTATTTGCAAGCAAAGGTAATCAGAAGGCCAACGATAAGTGCCCAGATCGCTTTGTAATTAAAACCTCGACTGTAGTTATATCTTCCATCCAATTGATAAAGTTCAGCTAGATGAATTCTCCGTTTCCGAACGAACCAATAGTCTGCAATCGCGATGCCATCAATGGGTCCTAGTAGTGCTCCATAAGTGCCGAGCCAGAGAAAAATGTAGTTTCCGAAATTTTCTAGGATGTACCACGGCTGCATGAGTAGTGCGACAACCCCAGTAATCAATACGCCCATGCCGTAAGTGAGTTTGCGTGGCATGAGGTTCTCGATCGCTCTAGCAGGTGCAATCATGTTCGCAGCAACGTTTGTGGTAACGGTTGCAAGAATAATGCCGAGTGTTCCTAAGAAAATAACGAATGGAGGGAACTTAGCAAGCAATGCCGCAGGGTCCCAGATGGCTTCTCCATAAATAATAACGGTAGCAGAAGCAACAGCTACTCCGATAAAGGAGAACAGTCCCATTGTGGTCGGTAGTGAAATGGATTGACCGACGATTTGTGCCTTTTGACTCTTGGAGTAACGGCAAAAATCCGGAATGTTCAGGGCAAGTGTCGCCCAGAAAGCAATTGCCCCTGTTAAGGATGGGAAGAACACTTTAAGAAAATCGCTAGTGGACGCGAACTTGGCAGGTGCTGATAACATTGGACCCCAGCCGCCCGCTGCTGAGAATGCCCATGCAAGTAGGGCAAGACTCATGATGATTAAGGTTGGAGCTGCCCAAAACTCCATCCGACGAATGGCTTCAGGACCCCGATAGGCTAGAAATACATTTAATGCCCACATGAATATAAAGCTGATGCCAAGATGCCCCGGCACGCCTTCCCAGCCGCTCATAGCAACAAGTAGAGTATCTAGCGCAGCTCCAGCGAACCAGCAGTTAATGCCGAACCAGCCTGCACCAATCAGCCCCCGTGCGAGGGAAGGGATATGAGTACCTTTTGATCCGAACCATAGACGAGCAAATACGGGGTATGGAATGCCATACTTGGTTCCAGCATGCGAATTGAGCAAGATCGGGATGAGAACAATGAGGTTCCCTAGAATGATTGTGCCTACGGCCTGCCACCAATTCATGCCAAGCGAGATGAGTCCAGCGGCGAGTGAATACGCGGGAAGACAGATACACATTCCGATCCATAGACTCGCAAAGTTGTACCCTGTCCAGTTATGCTCACTTTTGCGAGTTGGACGTAGTCCTTCGTTATACAAAGGACTATCTTTAATCAGATTCTCACCTTCAGCGCTCAGTGTAACAATTCCATTCTCCTCATGCTGTGATTGCATACGATCCCTCCTCTACAGGTTGCTGCCGATGCAAGGAAGACAATGCCCTCTAAGAACGATTGTACTCGGCTACTTTCTTGAATATTCATGTACTACATTAAAACCCTCTATTAATAGAATAAATAACGGGGGAAATTTGTCCGTGAATGTTGGGCATGAAACGGGAAGGGGTAATGACCATTGAGTCAGATGGAAGAATTGACAAGTAAGGAAGAACTTTTGGAAAAAGACCGCAAATACGTGTGGCATCACATGTCTCCACATCAAGATAATCCTATGATCTTTGTCTCGGGCGAAGGGAGTTGGATTACAGATGCAGATGGCAATCGCTATCTAGATGGGATGTCGGGGCTATGGTGTGTCAATGTGGGACATGGTCGTGAAGAAATCGCTCAAAAAGCCTATGAACAAATGAAAACGCTTGCATACTCACCGATGTCACAGTCGCACGAACCTGCGATTCAGCTTGCGGAGAAAATAAGTGGATGGCTGGACGGAGAGTATCGTATCTTTTTCTCTAATTCGGGTTCGGATGCGAATGAAGTTGCGTTTAAGATCGTCAGGCAATATTTTCATCAAAAAGGAGAATCGACGCGCTACAAATTCATTTCGCGCTATCGGGCATATCATGGCAATTCAATGGGGGCGCTTGGCGCGACAGGACAATCTTCAAGGAAGATCAAATATGAGCCGCTTGGAACAGGATTTGTGCATGTGCCACCGCCATATTGCTATCGCTGTCCATTCGGCCAAACTCATGACAGTTGTGCAATGCAGTGTGCCAAAGCTTATGAAGATACTATTATTGCGGAAGGTCCCGAGACGATCGCAGCCGTTATTCTAGAGCCTGTTATTACAGGTGGGGGGGTCATTGTACCGCAGGATGAGTACCTCTCCATGGTCAAGGCGATCTGTGACAAATACGGCGTGTTGATGATCGTCGATGAGGTCATATGCGGCGTAGGTCGTTCGGGCAAGCGATTCGGGCATCAGAATTATGGGGTGAAACCCGATATCGTCACGATGGCAAAAGGGCTGACTAGCGCGTACGCCCCGCTATCCGCAACAGCTGTGCGTGCGGATCTATATGAGAGTTTTAAAGAGCCAGGTGCCACTTCACACTTGCGCCATGTCAATACGTTCGGTGGTAATCCGGTGTCCTGCGTAGTCGGGCTGGAAAATATGAATATTTTGGAGCGGGAAGGGCTAGTCGAGCAAGCTGCGGCTTTAGGTGAAGGGCTTCGTGAGCGGTTAGCTCGGTTATCCGATCATCCCAATATTGGGGAGATTCGTTACTTTGGCTTAATGTGCGGCATCGAGATGGTCGAGGATCGGGTAACGAAGACACCTGCATCCCCAGATAAGGTGCTGAAGATTCTCCAAAGTTGTAAGCAACAAGGGCTCATCATCGGTAAGAACGGCGACACGGTTCCGGGATATGCGAATATCTTGACGATTGCGCCACCGTTTGTCACGACGGAAGAAGAATTGGATCTGATCGCAGATGTGCTGGAGAAAGCTTTTGCACAGTTATAAGGGCTAGCGAGTCATGTAAATGAAAGGAGCTGCAAGTGATGATACAATCTTCCACTTTCTCTATTCAAACTGAGCGATTGCAGCAGCGCATTCTAGCGTTAGCTGCGATCGGACGTATGGGAGAAACAGGTGTATGCCGACTTGCACTATCCAAGGAAGATTACGAAGGGGTACAACTGGTGAAATCTTGGATGGAAGAGATCGGATTACAGGCACGGATAGATGATTTTGGTAATTTAATCGGTCGTATGGAAGGGCGTAATCCGACTGCGCCCATTCTCATGCTTGGTTCGCATATCGACTCTCAGCCGTATGGAGGGAGGTTTGATGGTGCGATCGGTGTGCTTGGTGCATTGGAAGTAGTGCAGACGTTAATTGAAGCGAGTTTTACACCGGAGATGCCTATTGAGGTAGTCGCTTTTTGCGATGAAGAAGGGTGTCGATTTAATAAAGGCTTATTCGGTTCTAGGGGCATGATGGGGAAATTGGAAGATGGTGAACTAGAGAGGACAGATAAACAGGGTGTGACTCGTCGGGAAGCGTTGATCAGCTTCGGATGTGATCCAGAGCGTTTTGATGATTCTCAGTATCCTGAGGGCAGTATTGCTACCTTCTTAGAGCTGCATATTGAACAAGGACCTGTATTGGAATCGAAAGGTGCATCGATCGGAATCGTGACAGGGATTGCAGGGCCATTATGGCTCACTGTAGAGATGGTAGGCGTGGCGGGGCATACGGGCTCTGTTCCAATGAATTTGCGTCAGGATGCACTAGTCGGAGCAGCTAAGGTCATTATTGGATTGAATGAATTGGCACGCAGTGAACCTGGAGCGCCAACAGTTGGGACAGTAGGCTCACTGACGGTATTTCCCGATTCTCGTAATATCATTCCGGAGAAGATCAGCTTTACAGTGGATTTAAGAGATATTGACTTGGATCGCCGCCATCGATTGGAAGAGAAGTTAGTGACTCTATTAGATGATGTGGCAGATGAGCATGGTCTGACTTATACCGTCCGCGAGGATACGAATAGTGAGCCTCGTTACTGTGCGGAGTGGGTCAAGAACATTATGCGTGAGCAGGCGGCAGATCTCGGACTAACGGTGCCAGAGTTGATGAGTGGTCCTTTTCACGATTCACTCGTGCTTTCGTATTTTTGCGATTACGGGATGATATTTGTAAGAAGTCAGGCGGGGATCAGCCATAATCCGCAGGAGTTTTCTTCACCTGAAGATATTGGATGTGGTACGGAGTTATTGTACCGAACGGTGAGACATATCGCATCCCAGCCGCAAAGGAGTGAGTCTCATGAATAAGGTAACAGTTGGCTTGATTCAAGCGTCCCATGAAGTACATGGTGACGAACCCATTGAAGTACATAAACGCACGGCAGTTGAGAAACATCTCAGACTCGTTCAAGAGGCAGCAAGTCAAGGCGCACAGATCATCTGCTTGCAAGAAGTGTTCTTTGGGCCGTATTTCTGTGCGGAGCAGAAGACGAAGTGGTATGACGCTGCGGAAGAGATCCCGAATGGTCCGACAACGCAGTTATTTCAAGACTTAGCACGTGAGCTTGGCGTAGTTATTATTTTGCCTATCTATGAAAAAGAAGGGATTGCTTCCTATTACAATACGGCAGCAGTGATCGATGCAGATGGCAGCTATCTTGGGAAATATCGCAAGCATCATATTCCACAGGTGGGGGCTGGAAATAACGGATGTGGGTTCTGGGAGAAGTACTATTTTAAACCAGGGAATGTCGGTTATCCCGTGTTCGATACAGCTTTCGCTAAGGTTGGTGTTTACATTTGCTATGATCGGCATTTTCCAGAAGGTGCTAGATTGCTGGGGCTAAATGGCGCAGAGATCGTATTTAATCCATCAGCGACGGTAGCGGGTACGTCCGAATATTTATGGAAGCTAGAACAGCCAGCTCATGCAGTTGCGAATGGTTACTATGTGGCTGCGATCAATCGCGTGGGGTTTGAAGCGCCTTGGAATATGGGAGAGTTCTATGGACAGTCGTATCTAGTCGATCCACGTGGCAGCATGGTGGCAATGGGCAGCAGGGATCAAGATGAGGTCATTATTGGTGTTATGGATAAAGAGCTGATTCAAGAGGTTCGGGACGTATGGCAGTTTTACCGGGATCGGCGCCCTGAAACCTATGGATCGATTACGAGTTTGTGAGGGAGAAGTAAGTTCAAGGAAGGCGATAACGCGAAGAGAAGGTGATGCTTGTTATGAGTCGTACATTTATTTCAGTGGATGAATTAAAGCGTAATTTTGCAGAGATCAAGCCCGGCATGCGGCCCAAAGAAGCTCAGGAGGAATCGAATCGCTGCTTATATTGCTATGATGCACCCTGCATTAACGCTTGTCCAACAGGGATTAATATTCCATCATTCATTAAGCGGATTGCAAGTGACAACATCAAGGGAGCTGCGCGCACAATAATGGATGCGAACGCGCTGGGCGCAAGTTGCTCACGTGTTTGTCCGACGGTGGAATTGTGTGAAGGTGCTTGTGTACTCAATCATTCCTCCAATCCGATTCGGATTGGCGATTTACAGCGTTATGCAACGGATTGGGCCATTCAGAAAAACCAGCAGCTATTTAAAGCGGGTCCTAATAACGGGAAAAAAGTTGCCGTCATCGGCGGCGGACCTGCGGGGCTTGCAGCTGCTCGTGAATTGGCAAGGTTCGGTTTTATAGTTTCCATCTATGAGGCTAGGTCGCTGGCAGGCGGACTGAACACTTATGGCATCGTATCTTTCCGACTGCCACAAGAAGTGTCGCTGTGGGAAGTGGAGCAAGTACGTCAGCTAGGTGTAGAGATTCATACGGGCGTTAAAGTTGGTGAGGATGTGACGATCGACAATCTGCTAGATCAGGTAGATGCGGTCGTACTAGCTGTTGGGATGTTCCGTGTACCGATGTTGGGGATTGAAGGGGAAGATCTTGCTGATGTATATGATGCCATTGAGCTTGTAGAGTCGACAAAGCAGGGTGAGGCTGTCGATTTCCATAATGCCAAGGTTGCGGTAATCGGGGCTGGAAATACAGCGGTGGATGCAGCGACGTGCTCGGTTCGGCTTGGTGCGAAGCAGGTGAAAATGTTGTATCGCCGGACACGTGAGGAGATGACGGCGTACGATTTTGAATACGAATTTGCAAAACAAGATGGAGTGGAGTTCCGTTGGCTAACAGCTCCTACACGTATTATTGGTAACGCCGAAGGGCGTGTTGTTGGATTGGAATGTGTACGGATGCGACTTGAAGACGATAAGGATGGAGGTCGCCCACGTCCAGTAGCAATTGCTGGTTCTGAGTTTACGATGGAAGTGGACGCGGTTGTGAAAGCGATCGGTCAGACGCGTCATTTACCACTTATCGAATCACTACAGGTTGAACATCGTCATGGTGTTGTGAAGGTAGATATGGATACATTCCAGACTTCGAATCCACGAATTTATGCGGCAGGGGATGTCATATTTGGCGATGGAAAGGGTGAAGCGATGGTAGTGGCAGCATCTCAACAAGGGAAGTTGGCAGCTCATGCAATCTATAAACAACTTATAGGGGAGGAATAGGCATGGCTGATTTACGTATAAATCTCGCTGGAATCACAGCTCCGAATCCATTCTGGCTTGCTTCTGCACCCCCGACGAATACAGGCTATCAAGTACAGCGTGCTTTCGAAGCGGGCTGGGGCGGTGCGGTTTGGAAGACGCTAGGCGATCCGATTATTAACACATCATCCAGATTTGCGGCTGTACATTTTAATGGGCAGCGAGTAGCTGGATTTAACAATATTGAGCTCATTACAGATCGACCACTCGAAGTGAATTTGAAAGAAATCTACGAAACGAAGAAACGTTTTCCAAATCATGCTGTTGTTGCTTCACTAATGGTTGAGCCTAAACAAGAAAAGTGGCATGAAATTGTCAAAAGGGTCGAAGCGATCGGTGTCGATGGTCTGGAGTTGAATTTCGGTTGTCCGCATGGGATGGCTGAGCGGGGAATGGGAGCTGCGTCGGGGCAGCAGCCTGACTTAGTAGAGGCACAGACGATGTGGGTGAAGGAGGTTGCGACGACGCCTGTTATTGTGAAGCTGACGCCGAATATTACGGACATAACGACGACTGCAAGAGCGGCTGTTCGAGGCGGTGCCGATGCAATCTCCTTGATTAACACGATCAACTCGCTAGCTGGCGTCGATTTGGATACGTGGAACACGATTCCGCATGTTGGTGGAAAAGGGGCGCACGGTGGTTATTGTGGCCCTGCAGTGAAGCCGATTGCGCTCAACATGCTGTCTGAGTGTGCCAGGGATCCGAGGGTAGGGGTGCCGATATCAGGAATTGGAGGTATCTCAACATGGCGTGATGCGGTCGAATTTATGTTGATGGGTGCATCCGGTGTACAAATTTGTACAGCAGCGATGCATCACGGATTCCGAATTGTTGAAGAAATGATCGAAGGTTTGAACGATTACCTGGATGATAAAGGTATTGCTAAAGTAACGGATATCATTGGACGTTCCGTGGATCGTTACTCCAACTGGGGAGATCTGGATCTGAACTATAAGATTGTTGCTAACATTAATACGGGTATTTGTATCTCTTGTAACAAGTGTCATATCGCATGTGAAGATACTGCCCATCAATGTATTGAGCGGCTTGTTGATACAAGCGGTAAGGCCTATCTCAAGGTACATGAGGAGGACTGTGTTGGCTGTAATCTATGCTCGATTGTGTGCCCAGTTGAGGGAGCGATCGATATGGTGGAAATCCCATCTAAGGAAGCACCTATGTCTTGGAACCAAAGGCAGCAGGCCTTGGCAGAACTAGCACGGACGCTGAATTGAAGGAGTCATGCAATAGAAACGGAGGCGACTGGATTGACGCTAAAGATCATTCGCAATGGAACGGTTGTAACGGCAAGGGATAAGTATCAGGCAGATATTCGCATACGTGATGGAAAGATTGAAGCGATTGGCGTGCAAATGGATGAGACGGATGCTGAAGTTGTTGATGTGTCAGGGTGCTATATTTTCCCAGGTGGTGTTGATCCGCATACGCATCTCGATATGCCATTTGGCGGTACAGTCACGACGGATGACTTCAAGACAGGCACAATAGCTGCTGCATTTGGTGGGACAACCACGATTGTAGATTTTTGCTTAACGAATAAAGGAGAACCGCTTCGTAGTGCGCTGCAAACGTGGCATGGGAAAGCAGAAGGAAAGGCGGTTATTGACTATGGCTTCCATCTCATGATCTCTGAAATTAACGATCAAGTACTTGAGGAGCTGCCGCAGGTCATTGAAGAAGAAGGTGTAACTTCCTTCAAAGTATTTATGGCCTATAAAAATGTACTGCAAGCCGATGACGGAACGTTATACCGCACACTTTTAACAGCGAAAGAACTCGGAGCACTCGTGATGGTGCATGCGGAGAATGGGGATGTGATCGATTATCTCATCCAAGAGGCACTAAAGAATGGTCAGACGGACCCCATTTATCATGCGCTTACTAGACCGTCGGAGTTAGAAGGAGAAGCAACAGGCAGGGCGGCCCGTCTTACGGCGCTCGCGAATTCCCGGCTGTATGTCGTACACGTGACTTGTGCAGAAGCGGTTCATCAAATTGCTGAAGCACGTAATCAGGGATTAGAAATTTGGGGTGAAACGTGTCCGCAATATTTGGTATTGGATCAATCCTATTTGGAGCGTCCAGCGTTTGAAGGAGCAAAATATGTATGGTCACCTCCGCTTCGTGAAGCTTGGCATCAAGATGTGTTGTGGAATGCGCTTAAGAATGGGCAATTGCAGACGATTGGGTCGGATCAATGTTCGTTTAATTTTAAAGGACAAAAAGAACTTGGTCTTGGCGACTTTAGTAAAATTCCGAATGGTGGACCGATAATTGAGGATCGGTTTAGTCTATTGTTTTCCGAAGGGGTACTGAAAGAGCGAATCTCCATTCATCAATTCGTTGATCTGGTGTCTACGCGCAGTGCGAAGCTATTCGGTCTTTTCCCGCAAAAAGGGACAATCGCCGTTGGCAGCGATGCTGATCTCGTCATCTTTGATCCGAATGCGAAGCGCGTCATATCTGCAGAAACCCATCATATGAATGTGGATTATAGCGCCTTTGAAGGAATGGAAGTGACGGGTGAGCCTGTCTCTGTGCTGTCACGAGGAGAATTTGTTGTGCGAAATAAGCAATTTGTTGGTGAGATCGGTTCAGGTCGTTTTGTAAAAAGGAAACCTTACAGCGTGAGCGTACAGTAGCGCGTGTGGAGATGCCGTTGTATTTTCCAAGGTAAGGAGGGGTGAGTGTGTCATTTTATCATGAAGTATTGGAAGAGAAGAGGCAAATCGATCGTTACATTAGTGAGCGATTTCGGATAAGCGTGGTGCAGGAAGATTTAAGCGGGATGAGGCTGGAACTTACACCGTCTGATTGCTCGGATAGTCTAATTCAACTACAGATTCTAACAGCAGAAGCGAGGACACACCTTGCCAATTTGCTGATCAAACAGTTCCAACGTGAACAAGTTGAAGCATAGTAAAGAGAGGAGCAATTTCATGACAGTTGGTACGAAAGAACGGTTGAACAATTTTATCGATGGGCAATGGGTGGCATCTGATTCTGTCAAAAGTGACCCCGTGTACAATCCTGCGACGGGTGAAGTCATTGCGGAGGTACCATTATCAACCAAAGATGAACTGAATCAAGCGGTTGAGGCAGCAGCTCGGGCATATGTGTCATGGAGCAAGACGCCAGTGCCGAACCGCACGCGCATTCTCTATGGGTTCATCCACCTGCTTAACAAGCATACGGAAGAGTTGGCATACTTGATTGTGAAAGAGCATGGGAAAAACTTAAAAGACTCACTCGGTGAGGTGCAGCGCGGGATTGAGACGGTTGAGGCTGCTACAGCAACCCCAGCACTCATGATGGGGCAGACTTTACCCGAAATCGCAACGGGTATTGAAGGCGCGGTCTATCGCTATCCGCTCGGAGTTGTAGCCGGGATTACACCGTTTAATTTCCCGATGATGGTTCCTTTGTGGCTGTTCCCAATGGCAATTGCGTGTGGGAATACGTTCGTGCTTAAACCTTCTGAGCGAACACCTCTATTAGCAGAGCGATTGGTACAGCTCATAATGGAAGCAGGTCTACCCCCAGGAGTCTTGAACCTTGTGCATGGAGCCCATGATGTTGTGAATGGAATCTTGGAGCATCCAACGATTCAAGCTGTGTCTTTCGTAGGATCACAACCTGTTGCTGAATATGTGTATCGGACAGGGACGGCCAATGGAAAAAGGGTGCAAGCACTCGCAGGCGCGAAGAATCATGCGATAGTCATGCCAGACTGCCATTTAGAAAAGACGGTTCAGGGAATTATTCTAGCTGCTTTCGCCAGTGCAGGAGAGCGCTGTATGGCAACTTCGGTTGTGGCTGTGGTGGATGAAATTGCAGATGAATTTATCGAATTGCTCGTCTCGGAATCGCAGAAATTGAAGGTCGGTGACGGGCTTGACCCGACCGCTTTTGTCGCACCGCTTATCCGAGATACCCACAAGCAGCGCGTCATTCGCCTCATTGAAAGTGGGGTTGTTGAGCAAGCAGACCTGCTGCTAGATGGACGCCATGCCGAGACGGATAATCCGAATGGCTATTACCTTGGAGCGACGATCTTTGATCATGTTACAACGGATATGAAAATATGGCAGGAAGAAATTTTCGCCCCGGTTCTGAGTATCGTTAGGATCAAGAGCTTAGATGAAGGTATCGCGCTAACGAATCAATCCAAGTTTGCCAACGGCGCGATTATTTATACATCATCCGGTGAACATATGCGGCACTTCCGTGAAAATATAGATGCCGGTATGATCGGAATTAATGTCAACGTACCTGCCCCGATGGCGATGTTCACTTTTGCCGGACACAAGGATTCATTTTACGGGGATTTGGGTGTGAACGGAACGGATGGTGTCTTGTTCTATACACGTAAGAAGATGGTGACCTCTAGGTGGTTTTGAATTTTGAGAGCGTCCGTCCTGCTCGGGACGAGACGCTTTTTTATTGCGTTGTTTTTTATTGACTGAATATGGAAATCATTTTATACTAAAATTACTTCATACGTTATTGTCACGTTATACTTAATTTTTGTTATACGTTTTAATGAATAATTATGAAATTAGGATTGAGAAGGGGTGCAAGGATGGTCAAATTGGTAGCTATTTATCGTATGCCGGAGGATGTTGAAGCTTTTAACAAACATTATGAAGAAGTACACAGTCCACTTGCGGCAAGTATGCCGGGACTACTCAAGTTGGAAGTTGGTCGCGTATACGGAACTCCGATGGGAGAAAGTGATTTGCACTTGATCGCTGAGATGTATTTTGAAAATCAAGAAGCGCTGAATAACGGCTTATCCTCACCAGAGGGTCGGGCGGCAGGGAAAGATTTACGCGGATTTGCAGGAAAGCTTGTCAGTATGTATTTTGTAGAGGTTGTTTAGGCACAGAATAGAAAGCGCTTTCTTGAAAGCAAAGAGGTGAAGCAAGTTCTATGAACCAGGATCAACCGATTGGCAATCATTTTAATCGATATCTCGGAATCGAAGTTCAACATCTGGATGAGGAAGGCTGTACGGCCATTTTAAAAATACGCCCTGAGCTGTATAACAGTCTCGGTACGGTTGTACATGGCGGGGTTACGCATACACTAGCAGATGTAGCAATGGGGCACGGTGCAGCGCCGCCGATCAATGGTGTACAGCAATGTGTCACGGTGGAATGTAAGATTAACTATCTTGCTCCTGCAAAGGGTGAGGTCTTAATTGCACAGTCTAAAGTTTTAAAAAGAGGAAAAATTATCGTCATGGAAGCCCGTGTGACGACAGATGACGGAAAGCTTGTCGCGATTGCACTTGGCACGTATGCACGGGTCAACCCAGAACATTTTCAAAGCGTAAAGGGGTAGTCGCATGTTATGTGAATCTGTCCTGCTGGAGAAGCAGGGTTATGTTGCGACCATTAGATTGAACCGTCCAGATGATAGGAATGCTTTGAATTACGAGACCTTGTTACAACTGGGGGAAAAGATTGAAGAGCTGCGGCTTGATACAAAAGAGACGAGAGTCGTGATTCTTACAGCATCAGGCATGGCATTTTGTGCAGGCGCTGATCTAAAGGAACGCAGAAGCTTAAATGAGCAGCAAGTCCGTCGCAATGTGAATAAAATTCGAGAGGTGTGTACAGCGCTGGAACGTCTGCCACAGCCGACGATTGCTGCTATGAACGGGCATGCGTTTGGTGGGGGATTGGAATTAACTCTTGCCTGTGATTTCCGATATGCCGTGCAAAGTGCAAAGCTCGGACTTACTGAGGTAAGCCTTGGGATTATTCCTGGGGCAGGAGGGACACAGCGTCTGCCGAGACTCATTGGGCTTGCGAAAGCGAAGGAATTGATTTTGACTGCACGTAAAATTTCGACACTCGAAGCACATACGTATGGCTTGCTAAATGCGGTTGCTGATGATCAGGATCATCTGATGGAACTGTCGAATCAGTTGGCTTCAGAAATATTGGCGAATGCCCCGCTTGCTGTGTATCAGGCCAAGTATGCGGTGGATCGTGGGTTTAGTACGGATTTGCAAACGGGTCTTGATTTGGAATCCAAAGCATATGAAGTTATTATTCCATCTACAGATCGTCTTGAAGCGTTAGAAGCATTTCGCGAAAAAAGAAAACCAATCTTTCGAGGTGAGTAACAGGAGAGAGAGGAATTGAGATGAGCTATACGCATATTCAGGAAGCAGTGGATCAGCAAGTCGGATTGATTACGTTAAATCGTCCCCAAGTGCTTAATGCACTTAATAGGAAGCTAATCGAAGAACTTGTGGATGCTTTGGAGCAGATGGATCGTAATGAAGAGGTACGGGTCATCGTGCTAACAGGTAATGATAGAGCGTTCGCTGCGGGGGCTGATATTAGTGAAATGGCAAATGAATCTGCCATTCAGATGCTGTTAAAGGATCAGTTCGCCGTGTGGGATCGCATCGCTTATGTGTCAAAGCCGATCATTGCAGCCGTCAGCGGCTTTGTGCTCGGAGGCGGGTGTGAGCTCATGATGAGCTGTGACATGGTGATCGCTTCCGAGACGACAAAGATCGGTCAGCCTGAGGTCAAGCTGGGAGTCATGCCAGGTGCAGGCGGGACGCAGCGATTAGCGCATGCAGTTGGGAAAGTGAAGGCGATGGAGATGCTGCTTACAGGAGAGCCGATCAATGCGGATGAAGCTTTACGCTATGGCTTGATCAACAAAGTGGTTCCGATTGAGGTTTATTTGCAGGAGGCAATCAAACTTGCAAGGCAGATTGCGAGTCAACCTCCTTTAGCGGTTCGTTTAATCAAGAAGTCGGTTCATAAAGCGGTCAGTCACTCGCTGGATGAAGGTATTGCTTTTGAACGCAATTGTTTTTACTTGTTGTTTGCAAGTGAAGATCAGACTGAAGGCATGCAAGCATTCATGAATAAGCGTAAGCCAAATTTCACGGGACGATAGGGGATGGCTTAGATGTACGAGACGATTTTGTACGAAATATCAGAAGGTGTTGCCCGCATTACCCTGAATCGTCCAGATAAATATAATGCTTTTACGCAGAAAATGCTCTTGGAAATCACGGAGGCACTAAAAGCAGCAAGTAAAGATTCTGTAGTTCGTTGTATCGTCCTTACTGGCTCAGGCAAAGCATTCAATGCAGGTCAAGATTTAACGGAGTATGGCGGAGATGATATTGATTTCGGTGGTGTGATCCGCACGTGCTACAATCCGATGGTTATCCAGATGCATCATACCGAAAAGCCGATCCTTGCAGCAGTTAACGGTGTTGCGGCAGGAGCGGGCATGAGTTTGGCACTAGCTTGTGATATCAGACTGGCTTCAGACAAAGCGGTGTTTGCGAATGCTTTTGTCAATATTGGGTTAGTCCCTGACTCAGGCGGCTGCTACTACCTGCCACGAATCGTTGGTATCGGCAAAGCGCTAGAACTTGCGATGTCGGGCGACAAAATATCAGCACAAGAAGCGTATCGCATCGGCATGGTCAATCAAGTCATTCCGAGTGCAGAGTTTGATGCGGCAGTTATGGCTTATGCGAGTAAGTTGGCAAATTTGCCGACAAAAGCGATCGGATTGATCAAACGTGCGATGTATAAGGGACTCCATATGTGCCTGGAAGAGACTTTAGAATATGAAGCCTTTTCACAAGCTATTGCGGGAAATACCGAAGACTTTAAAGAAGGTACCACAGCTTTTATCGAGAAACGGGCTCCAAAATTTACAGGAAAATAAAGGAGGGCAGATTGTGACTCCGTATCGAATTGGCGTCATTGGCGCAGGAACAATGGGTGCGGGAATTGCCCTAGTCTGCGCAAGTAAAAAGTATGATGTAATGCTGTTTGATTCCAATTTAGATGTCTTAGATAAAGCCAAGTCTTATATGCAAAAGACATTAGAGAATCAAGTTATTAAAGGCAGGATCAGTGATCAGGACAAAGCGGATACATTAGAACGCATCACTTGGGTTCAAAATATGAATGAGCTAACGGATGGCGATATCGTCATAGAAGCGGTGTCTGAGCGAATAGAGCTTAAGAAGTCGATATTCGCTGCGTTGACGGAAATTTGTCGACCTGATGCGCTGCTATTATCAAACACTTCTTCGCTCTCCATTACCGCCATTGCAGGAGGGTTAGCACATCCAGAGCGAATTGCAGGCATGCACTTCTTTAATCCGGCTCCCGTTATGCCACTTGTTGAAGTCATTCGGGGTAATATGACGGGAATGGAGCAGGCAGAGCGAGTGTTTCATTTTGCCGAGTCTCTTGGAAAAATAGCCGTCTATGCCAGTGATACACCAGGGTTTATCGTCAATCGCATTGCACGTCCCTTTTATAACGAATCGTTGCGAATCCTTCAAGATAAAGTGGCAACAGTGGAGCAGATTGATCATATTCTCACACAAGCTGGTGGATTCAAAATGGGTCCTTTTGCTTTGCAGGATCTAATCGGAATCGATGTGAGCTTCGCTGTAACAGAGTCGGTCTACACGAGCTTTTTTCAAGAAGGACGTTTTAAACCAAGTCGGATTCAGCAGCGTATGGTGCAAGCCGGCACATTGGGACGTAAGACAGGGGGAGGATTCTATGAATACAACTCCTGATAGCATTCTACTTGCTGGGCAAGGCCCCCTATATTCGGAATTACGGCAACTCATTGAGAGCATGAATTATCTTGTCATTACAACGGACAGCTACGAACAATCCCCTATGCCTGTACGACTTGCAATTGAAGTCACCAATTCAGATTTAACTTTGAAAAAGAATACCCTCCAACATCTAGACCACCTTCTCTCATCAGACATACCTATTCTCACCACTTCAATGGCATTTACAGCTACAGAATCTGCATCATGGACCACTCATTCAAATCGCGTATGCGGGTTTGGCACCTTTGTCCCTCTAATTGAAAGGCATTTGATCGAGATTGCTCCAGCCCTACAAACATCGCCTCCAATCGTGGAGCAAGCGGCAGCCTTTTTTCGATCACTTGGGAAAAATATTGCTGTCGTACAGGACGAAATTGGGCTCGTCTTCCCGAGGGTATTATCGCTCATCATTAATGAAGCGGTATTTACTGTAATGGAGGAGACAGCAACGATTGCAGACATTGATCTCGCGATGAAAAACGGTACCAATTACCCGTATGGCCCATTGGAATGGGCGGATCGGATAGGTCTGGATGAAGTTTACGCTGTTGTTTGTGGACTGCATCGGGATTTAGCAGAGGAGCGATATCGCCCGGCTCCGCTCCTGCGTAAGATGGTATTAGCAGGACGAATAGGCAGGAGCAGCGGTCAAGGCTTTTATTCGTATCAATCGGCAAGGGAAGGGGATCAAGCATGAAAACACCTGTTATTGTGGATGCGGTAAGAACGGCTATCGGTCGGTACGGTGGGGCATTAAAAGAAGTTCGAGCTGATGACCTAGGTAGCATTGTGATTCGTCAACTGCTTGAACGTAATTCGATTGATCCCGCTTTTATTGACGATGTCATGCTGGGTTGTGCGAATCAGGCAGGTGAAGATAATCGGGATGTCGCTAGAATGTCTACGCTTCTTGCAGGTTTGCCGGTATCTGTTCCTGGGGTGACGGTGAATCGTCTATGCGGCTCGGGGTTAGATGCCGTGAATCAATGTGCGAACGCGATTGCAGCAGGTAGTGGAGATGTGTACATTGCTGGTGGCACAGAAAGTATGACACGAGCTCCCTTCGTTATGCTCAAACCTGAAAGCGCTTATGGACGAGGCAATCAGCAGCTAATGGATACGACGCTTGGCTGGCGATTCGTTAATCCGAAGCTTGCGGATATGTATTACCCATATAGTATGGGGGAAACGGCAGAGAATGTGGCCGAACAGTATGGCGTTAGCCGTGAAGATCAAGATCAATTCGCATGGATGAGTCAGCAGAAATTTGCAAAGGCCAAGGCGGATGATAAATTTGCCAAAGAAATCGTTCCCGTTGAAATCGTCGGTCGTAAGGGTGAAGTGAATCTTTTTCAAGAAGATGAGCATCCAAGGCCGGATACGACAATCGAGCAGCTTGCAAAGTTAAAGCCAGCATTTCGTCAAGGTGGAACCGTAACAGCTGGTAATGCGGCAGGTTTGAATGATGGTGCCTCTGCTCTTCTTATGTTGTCAGATGAGATGGCGAATCATCTTGGATTGCAGCCTAAAGCGCGAGTGGTTGCATCAGCTGTTGCAGGTGTTGATCCGGCGATTATGGGGATAGGGCCTATACTTGCTACACGTAAGGCTTTGAATCAAGCAGGTCTTCAGATGGATGATATCGACCTAATCGAGCTCAATGAGGCGTTCGCAGCGCAAGTATTGGCTTGTATTCGGGAGTTGAAAATAGACCCATCACGCCTAAATGTGAATGGGGGCGCCATTGCAATCGGTCATCCGCTCGGATGCAGTGGGGCAAGAATGATGACCACGTTACTTTATGAAATGGAGCGGCGTGATGCTCGATATGGTCTCGCGACGATGTGCATCGGAGTGGGGCAAGGGATTGCAACCATTATTGAACGTATATAGAGGGGAATCTCACGATGAAATTAGTTCCACAAGTAGGGTTCTCGTCCATGCTTACAGTAACAGTCACGGAGCAAATGCGTCCAGTGTTTCACGATCAAGTCATTCATGATGTCATGTCGACCGTGTCGATGATTTATTATATGGAGCTAGCAGGTCGTGAATTATTGCTTCCATTATTGGAAGAAGGTGAAGAAGGTGCAGGGCTTGCAATGGATGTGAAGCACATCGGTCCTGCAGTTGTCGGGCAGGAAGTCACATTCCAAGCGACATGCACAGACCTCACGTCCAAGAGACTTGTATGTGAGGTCATTGCGAAGACGGATCAGAATATGGTCGGTAAGGGCACGTTCACACAAGCTATTTTTCAAAAACAAGATATGGTCGATCGAATTGAGCAGTTGAAGGCAAAAGTTCATTAGAGTCATAAGAAGTAATTCGTTAACAAAAGGATCGTTCTCGAAGGGAGGCGTGCGTTTTGGTGACCGATGGTAAATTAACCACGAAGTCAGTTGAACCGATCACGCATCAGATGAAGTTAGCAGACAAGGAATTGCCAGATTTGTTTCAGGTCCTGACACCAGATGGAGAGCTTTTACAACCGTTAGGAGAAGATTTGGATCAAGAATTGATGGTCAACATGTATGAGCAGATGAATCTGGTGCGGTTGTTTGATCGAAAGTCGATTCATTTGCAAAGACAGGGCAGAATGGGAACTTATGCACCATTTGAGGGACAAGAAGCTTCACAAGTTGGAAGTGCAATGGCACTTTCGCCACAAGATTGGATGTTCCCAACGTATCGCGATCATGCAGCAACGATTACACATGGTCAGCCGATGCAGCGTGTTTTTCTATACTGGATGGGGCATATGGATGCCAGTATTTGTCCAGAGGGGAAGCGCATACTGCCGCAGTGCGTACCGATTGCGACACAAATGGTTCATGCAGTAGGCGCAGCTTGGGGGAGTAAGCTGAAAGGAGAACCCAACGTGAGCATTGCTTACTTTGGCGATGGCGCAAGCTCAGAGGGTGATTTCCATGAGGCGCTCAACTTTGCAGGTGTTTTTAACGCGCCGGTCATTTTCTTTTGCCAAAATAATGGGTATGCGATTAGTGTGCCTTTTGACAAACAATCAGCATCCAGAACGATATCCCAACGGGCTGCCGCTTATGATATTCCTGGGATTCGGGTGGATGGTAATGACATATTTGCGGTATGGCTCGCTGTTAAAGAGGCAGTACAACGCGGGTTATCGGGTAAAGGTCCAACATTAATTGAAGCGATAACGTTCCGTTATGGCGCGCATACGACTGCGGACGATCCGAAGAAATATCGGGATCAAGATGTGCTATCTGAGCAGTGGCGCACCCAGCGGGATCCAATTCGTCGCCTGCGCTTATTTCTTGAAAAAAAGGGTTTGTGGAATGATTTGCTTGAAGAGAAGTTACACCAGAAGTTAAGTAATCAAGTGGAAGCAGCCTTAATGGATGCTGAAAGCTACCCCAAAACGAAACCTACCGCTATGTTCGAACATGTGTATGCGGAGGCACCTTGGCAAATTCGTGAGCAGGAGATGCAAATGCAGCAGATGATCGCGCAGGGAGGATTACGAACATGAGTCGTAAGTTTACGATTATACAGGCGATTACCGAAGCGATGGATCAAAAAATGGAAGAAGATCAGCGTGTTATGCTCCTCGGTCAAGATATTGGTGTGAACGGGGGCGTGTTTCGAGCTACAGAAGGGCTAATTGAAAAATATGGCCCCGAGCGTGTCGTGGATACACCACTTGCAGAGGCAGGCATTGTCGGATCTTCGATTGGACTCGCACTTAGTGGATTTATTCCGGTAGTCGAAATTCAATTTCTTGCTTTTATTCAGCCCGGTCTGGAGCAGATCGTCTCGCATGCAGCGAGAATGAGGTTCCGAACACGTGGGCAATTCCATGCAGGGATGGTCATTCGTACACCATATGGTGCAGGGATTCGTGGACCTGAGCTGCATTCGGAAAGCATCGAGACATTTTTTGCACATACACCTGGACTTAAAGTGGTCGTTCCGAGTAATCCATATGATGCAAAAGGGTTGCTCATTGCTGCGATTGAAGATCCCGATCCTGTTATTTTTCTGGAGCCTGCCAAGATCTATCGCGCGTTCAAGGATGAAGTACCGGAAGAGATGTACCGAGTACCACTTGGAAAAGCGAAGATCATACAGGAAGGTGAAGATGTCTCGATATTTGCTTGGGGTTCGATGATTCGGGTAGCGATGAATGCGGCGAAGCAGATTGAGCAGGAAAAGGGCTGGCGATGTGAAGTCGTCGATCTACGGACACTATATCCCCTTGATCGAGATACGATTATTGACTCTGTTAAAAAAACAGGTAGAGCGTTAATCGTTCATGAGGCGCACAAAACGATGGGGATCGGTGCTGAGATTATTTCCTTGATTAATGATGAAGCCCTTGTCTATTTACGAGCACCGGTGAAACGAATTACGGGCTTTGATGTTCCCGTACCGCAATTTTCGATAGAAGATGATTACCTGCCAACCGAGCATCGTGTCAAGCAAGGCATTGCAGAGACGATCCTTTTTTAGACAGGAAATTCTAGTTAAAAAACAAGCATGGCAAAGTAAGGAGGATCGCATTCATGGTGGAGTTTAAGCTGCCCGATGTAGGCGAAGGCATGCATGAAGGGGAGATTTCGAAGTGGCTTGTTAAAGAAGGCGATCATGTCAAGAAGGATCAACCCATTGTTGAAGTACAGACTGACAAGGTAAATGCGGAGCTATCGTCTCCTGTAACGGGCATTGTGAAAAAAATAATGTTCGCAGAGGGAGATACAGTCCAAGTTGGGCAAACAATGTTTGTGATTGACCATACAAGTGAAACGGAAGTGGCAGCTGCTGTAGTAGTCGAAGAGGATAAACAAACGGTATCCCTACATGCTCCCAAATCCAGACGCGTGCTTGCTACCCCGTACATTCGCCAATTAGCGAGGGAAATGAAGATCGATATTGAACAAGTACCTGCTTCTGGATCATCAGGACGTATAACCGAAGAGGACGTCCAGCGTTATGCCGCAAGTTTGAAGCATGAACAACCGGCTATTCCATCTTCCGATGTTTCATTAAATGGACCAAGTGTCAATTATTCCACAATCACCAGCCCGCGCGAGGAGCTGGAACAGCGTCATTCCATTAAGGGCATTCGCAAAAAGATCGCCGAGCACATGGTCAAATCTGTCTCGATTATTCCACATGTTACCCATGTCGATGAAATCGAAATGGACGCTTTACTCGTCATGCGAGAAAAGCTCAAAGCTGTTGCTGAACAGCGTTCGATCAAGCTTACATTTCTACCATTTTTCATAAAAGCTCTAAGCTTCGCCCTTAAAGAATTTCCGATGCTGAATGCATCCATTGATGATTCGACGAACGAAATGATCTTGAAACAGTATTATCACATTGGCATTGCCACAGATACGCAAGAAGGTTTGATCGTTCCGGTCATTAAGCACGCCGATCACAAGACGATTTTCCAATTAGCTGAAGAGATTAGCGCATTAGCTGCACAAGCAAGGGAAGGCAAGCTGACGTTGAATCAAATTACGGGTGGAACGTTTACGGTGAGCAATGTAGGTGCAATTGGTGGACTATATGCGACGCCTATCATTAATCACCCTGAAGTAGGCATTCTTGCTCTGCATAAGATGGAACCCCGTCATGTTGTTCGCCACGGAGAAAGTACAATTCGAGTCATGATGAATATGTCACTTTCCTTCGATCACAGGATCATCGACGGTGTGATGGCTGTGCGGTTCACGAACCGGATCAAGCAGCTACTAGAAAATCCAGAAATGCTCATAGTGGAGATGGTCTAATGGTAGTCGGAGAAATTGCAATTGAAACGGATGTTATTGTCATTGGCGGTGGTCCTGGTGGTTATGCGGCAGCGATTCGTCTTGGGCAGCTTGGAAAGTCCGTTATTTTAGTTGAGAAAGACTCCTTGGGTGGTGTATGCCTCAATCGTGGCTGCATTCCATCCAAAGCGCTGATTCACACGGCAGAGCAATTTTACAAGCTTGATTCATTAGGGAAAATGGGTATTCATTTGCCAGAAGGCAAATCTTGTTTTGATATGGGTGCTTGGCAGAGTTGGAAAGAAGGTACAGTAACGACACTTCAAAATGGTATTGTTCGTCTATGTCAGGAGAACGGAGTAACTGTCGTGAAGGGTCACGCGACTTTCTTTTCCAAAGATCGTGTTGGTGTGGAGACGGAGAAAGATTTCCAAACTTATAGGTTCGAACAAGCGATAATTGCGACCGGTTCTCGTCCTTTTATCCCCGGTTTTATAGAAGTGGATGGGACATATATACTGGATTCCAGCGATGCGCTTCAATTAACAGAGTTACCTAAGTGTTTATCGATTATCGGAGGCGGGTATATCGGGATTGAACTTGGAATGGCTTATGCTAAGCTAGGCTGCCAAGTGACGATCATCGAGATGGAGTCCCGGATTCTTCCACAAGTATCTGCTCATTTGGTCAAAGAAGTGGAGAAGCAAGCGAAGAAGCTTGGTATTGTCATTCGCACTTCAACCAAAGTGGAAAAGGCGGAGATCGAAGACGGTCAAGTTGCTCTTCATGTGTATGCGGAAGAACAAGATCATGATGTGATTACATCGGAAAAGACACTTGTAACCATTGGTCGTATTCCAAATACACAGGGTCTTGGCTTAGAGCAGCTTGGAATTGAGGTTGATGCACGTGGGTATGTGGCCGTAAATGCGCAATGTCGTACCACAGTACCCCATATTTTTGCGATTGGGGACATAACACCGGGGGTTGCACTTGCTCATCGCGCAACTAGGCAAGGCATTATCGCTGCGGAAGTGATCGGAGGACTCTCAAGCGCCATGGATTCGACTTTTATTCCGTATGTTATTTTTTCAGAACCTCAGGTTGCAGGTGTTGGCATGACACGTGAGGAAGCCGAGCAACAAGGATACCGAATAAAGGTCGGGCATTTTCCATATCGCGCGAATGGGCGCGCTATGGCAGTAGACGCAACTGCTGGTTTTGCAGAAGTGATTGTGGACGCACAAAGTCACATGCTTCTGGGTATGCATGTTGTAGGTGATGATGCATCGAACTTAATTGGTGAAGGTGTACTAGCGCTTGAATTGGCCGCCCGAGTGGAGGATATTAGTTTGACAATGCACCCTCATCCGACACTTAGCGAAGTGTGGTTAGAAGCAGCTGAAGCAGCGTTGGGGCACGCCATTCATGTTGTGAACAAGGAACACTCCATTCTTTAACACACCTATATTTGTTGGTATAATAAACGAATGTGTACCAAATTGCGGAAATTGTCGAATGGAGCTGAATCAAGTTGAAGCCACAATCATTGCTTTTTACCATATATGGAGAATACGTTCGTCACCACGGTGGGGAAATTTGGGTTGGCAGCCTAACGCGTTTAATGGCGAATTTTGGCATGTCAGAGCAAGCCGTTCGTGTGGCGATCTCTCGAATCGTGAGTCAAGGGTGGCTAACCGCAAGAAAAATCGGGAATCGTTCCTATTATTCAATGACATCGAGAGGGAAGAAGCGTCTGGATGAAGCGGGTGCTCGGATCTATAAACAGACGCCAAGTCCGTGGGATGGCAAGTGGCATATGGCGACATACAGCATTCCTGAGAATAAGCGTGCGATGCGTGATCAATTACGTAAAGAGTTGTCTTGGTTAGGTTTTGGAATGCTTGCAAACAGCCTTTGGATTAGTCCCAACAACTTAGCTGATCGAGTGAAAGAAATAGCAGAAGCATATGAGATTACAGATTGTGTTGAAGTTTTTAGCTCCGAGCATATCGGAATGAGTACCGAACAGGAGCTAGTTGCAAAGTGTTGGAGCTTAGATAAGATCAATGCGGCCTACGAGGAATTTATTCATGTGTATCGTCCGCAGTTCGAGAAGCTGCAAGAACAAGTCCAATATAATCAAGACATATCAGACAGTGAGTGTTTTGTCGTGAAGACGCAGCTTGTTCATGAATATCGGAAGTTTCTTTTCATCGATCCAAGCTTGCCTAAAGAACTGCTGCCTGATTTCTGGATGGGGCATGAAGCTAATGAGTTATTCCGTCGTTATTATGCATGGCTTGATCCTGGAGCCAAACGATATTTTCTCCATTTATATGAAAATGCCCCTGATAAGAACTAGCATCATAAGATCAACATGGAGGTTTTTCGGAAACTTTTTAACCACACTCAAAAGTAAACGAAGACCTCTTTTTATTTAACATAACACAATGATATTATTACGTTAATTGAACGTTATATAAATGGAGCGTGATGTAAATGAGCGAATTAGAGGCAAATCAGCTTCAACATTTTCTTGATCGGATCGATAGAGGCGAGAAAATCGAAGCAGACGATTGGATGCCAGACGATTATCGCAAACAGCTCATTAAATTAATTTCCATGCATGCCATTAGTGAAATCATGGGTGCATTGCCGGAAAAAGAGTGGGTCCCGAAAGCACCGACACTGCGGCGTAAACTTGCCATTATGGCTAAAGTACAAGATGAGATGGGGCACGGTCAATTACTGCTGCGTGTCGTGGAGGACTTGCTCGCGCCGCTTGGTAAAACCCGTGAAGACCTCATGAATGATTTGTTTACAGGCAAGCTCAAGTTTCATAACGTGTTCCACATGCCTGCTACCACTTGGGCAGATGCGGGAATAATCGGATGGCTCGTAGATGGAGCGGCGATTATCACCCAGACGATGTCACTTGAATCCTCTTATGCTCCCTATGCCCGCGCTTTAACTCGTATTTGTGCCGAAGAGAAGTTCCATGCCCAACATGGTGAAAGCATCGTACTTACTCTTGCGGAGGGTACACCTGCACAATTCCAAATGCTTCAAGATGCAGTTACACGTTGGTGGATACCGCTGCTCATGTTCTTTGGCCCACCTGATAACGGGAAGATTTCCAGTAACCAGCAGATGAATATCCAATATAAGATTCGTACCCAGACGAATGAGGAGCTGCGACAAATCTTTTTGACGAAATATGTTCCACGTATTTTCCATCTCGGACTGACTTTACCAGATGATACGATTCATTACGATTCAGCCACCAAAATGTGGCACTACGAGCAGCCAGACTGGGATGAGTTCAAGCGGATCGTCAGCGGTCATGGGCCTTGTTCGGATCAGCGCTTACAGTTAAGGAAATTATCCTATGAAGATGCCAAATGGGTGCGGGATGCCCTTATGGCGAAGCAGCATCAAGCGGTTTAAGGGGGAGAAAGTGTGGAAAATCAACGAAATGACCCGAAATCGTTCATCGTATTTGAAGTGTTCAATCGAAAATCATCTTCTTCTCATTTCACTCACCAATTTAGCTTACTTGCTCCGAATCATGAGATCGCAATGGCAATGGCACGTGAAAATTTCTTGCGACGCGAAGCTTGTGATAATATCTGGGTCGTCAAGCGGGATGATATTTATGAACTTCCCCCTGAAGAGCGTCAATACTTGGAGCGACTTGATAACAAAAGCTACCGAGAAACGAAAGGCTATGGCGATTTACAGACCAAATGGCGCCATCATAAGGAACGTTATGAGCAAAATAAGTTGAATGAACTAAAGGATGGTTGACGATGGACATTAACGAACGAATCGGAACGGTTGAAACGGTTGGTCGTGCCAATCAGCGTCCAGAATATGCAGTTGCTTTAAAGGAGTTATTGTTTCAATTAGCAGATGATGATTTCATTCTCGCTTATCGAGGATCGGAATGGTTAGGGCTTGCGCCGCATATAGAAGAAGATGTTGCGTTCTCATCCATGTCGCAAGATATGATGGGTCATGCGGTAATGTTTTACTCCTTACTTGAAGAGTTGGGAGCAGGGAATGCAGATGCCTTAGCACAGCTTAGACCACCCGAGCAATTCCGCAATGCAGTGCTGGTAGAACGAGTAAACGGCTCAGGGGATTATCTGAATCAACCTCACTATGATTGGATGTATGCCATTGTGCGCTTTTACATTTATGGCATGGTCAAACAGATTCGTTTGGAATCATTGATACAGTCATCATTTATCCCACTAGCTCATCTTGCACGAAAAATGATAACGGAGCATCGCTATCATATGATGCATTGGCAAATTTGGATGAGTCAGCTGGCAAACAGTACAGAAGAAGCTTATACGCGTATGGCTCAAGCCATCGAGAAAGTTTGGCAAGATCTGCATGGTTTGTTAAGCCAAGGACCGCATGGCGCAGGGATTGCAGCAAGTGGTCTCATGGATGCAGAAGTCGTATTGCAGGAACGCTTTTACAAAAAGGTGCAAGACGCTTTCGCTTCAATAGGTATCGCATGGCTAGGAGAACCGCAAGCATCCAAGATAGACGGTCGCGCATGTCAGCATACGGAAGAGCTTGCAAGCGCACTTGCTAATTTATCCGAAGTATACAAACTTGATCCGACTGCGAATTGGTAAAGGAGTGCATCTGAATTGGAAGTAAATGAAGGTGTACAACGTCAGCAATTATTGTGGCAGTTATTAGATGAGGTGAAAGATCCTGAGATTCCACCTGTCAGCATGGTGGAGATGGGAATGATTCATTCTGTATACGACCATGATGGAATCATCACGATTGAAGTTTTACCTACTTTTCTGGGGTGTCCTGCTCTAGACATAATGCGCAATGCGATTGTCGGGAAGTTGACAGGTGTTGACGGTGTAAGGGAAGTCCATGTTAACTTTATTCATGACCCTGCATGGTCCTCAGATCGAATTAATGATGCGGCAAGGGAGAAGCTTAGACAATTCGGGATTGCCCCGCCTCCAAGAAATATCCGCCCCGATGATCCATGGGAAATTGAATGTCCTTATTGCAACTCTTTGTATACAACCTTAGATAACCTATTCGGACCGGCGGCATGTCGCAGCATTTTATATTGCAAACAATGTAAGAATCCATTTGAAGCGTTAAAACCGGTGTAATAGCCGAATTTTCATGGAGGTGTTCAAATATGGAAGATATGAAATCAATGTTCATTAACGGTGAATGGTCAGAATCAGTAAGCGGAGAAACGCTTGCTGTCATCAATCCTGCTACGGGAGATCATGTAGGTGTTGTTAGCTATGGTGATGGCCGTGATGCAGACAAAGCGATAGATGCTGCACATGCAGCCTTTTCTAGTTGGTCGCAATTGACAGCCAGAGAGCGCTCTAAATACCTATACAATTTATATGAACTTGTACGTAATCATCGGGATGAGTTAGCTGAGATCGTATCGATGGAGATGGGGAAGCCCCTTCGTGAAGCGAAGGGCGAGGTGCTCGGTGCCGCAGATAATTTTATGTGGTATGCAGAAGAGGCGAAGCGAGTTTATGGTGAAACTGTACCTTCTTCAGTTCCCAATAAACGGATCATGGTTCTGCGTCAACCCGTTGGCGTTGTAGCAGCCATTACCCCTTGGAATTTCCCAGTTAATATGGCGGCTCGCAAACTTGCACCAGCACTAGCAGCAGGTTGCACCGTTGTATGGAAGCCAGCAGAGAGCACACCACTCAGCGCGATTCGTTTATTCCAGCTATTCGAGCAAGCAGGTTTCCCAAAAGGTGTCGTGAATATGGTTGTGGGCAAACCTGAGTCAGTCGGTCAAGCATTTATCGACAATCCGAAGGTTCGTAAAATAACATTTACAGGATCGACGCGTGTAGGTAAATTGTTGATGGAAGGTGCAGCCAAGCAAGTCAAGCGTGTAAGTATGGAGCTTGGCGGACATGCGCCATTTATCGTATTTGACGATGCGAATATAGATGCAGCTGTTGAAGGATTATTTGAGAGCAAGTTCCGTAATTGCGGTCAAACATGCATTAGCGCGAATCGCCTCTATGTGCATGAAGCGATCGTGGAATCTTTTACCGAAAAATTGGTGGATCGATTGAAAAAGGCTAAGGTTGGAGATGGCAGGAAAAAAGATACCGAGATTGGGCCGTTAATTAATGAACGTGGCTTAAGCAAAGTATTGGATCAGATTCAAGATGCCAAAGCGCAAGGTGCGCGCGTCGCGCATGGCGGTAGTAGATTGATCGAAGGGGATTACGGTAGAGGCTTTTTTATCGAGCCGACAGTCCTTGTCAATGCGACAGAGGATATGAAAATTGTATATGAAGAAACGTTTGGTCCTGTCATTCCGATCATTTCTTTTAAAGATGAAGCATCCGCAATTGCAATGGCGAATAATTCGAATTATGGTCTTGCTGCTTATGCATTTTCCGAGAATGTAAGCCGCTGCTTCCGAGTAGCAGAGCAGTTGGAGTATGGGATTGTAGGCATCAATGACGGTGTTCCGACTCAGACACAAGCACCTTTCGGTGGAATGAAAGAAAGTGGAATTGGCCGTGAAGGCGGAGTTTACGCCATGGATGGATTTTTAGAAACGAAATTTGTTTCAATTACAGTGTAAGTCATAACAAAGGACAGTTCCTTATAGAAAGGGGCTGTCCTTTTTATTTTTTAAGGGAAATAAAATATGGGTTTATAAAAATTGGTATAATATTACCAATTAATCATGATATAAATTTTATCCAGGAGGGGTAGTCGCATGTGCGGTAGGTACACGATCACAGTAACAGAGGAAGAACTCATGCTGCGATTCTCTATATATGGGGACAGACCTGTTCAATATGAACCTCGATACAATCTTGCACCCGGACAAATGCTGCCGGCGATTATTCATGATGGGCAGCATAATCGTCTAGGTCCGTTGCGCTGGGGATTAATTCCGAAATGGGTGAAGGATGAGAAGATTGGTTTCCAAATGATCAATGCAAGAGCAGAGTCGTTGCTGGAAAAGCCTGCCTTTCGCGTTCCTTTTTTTCGTAAACGCTGCTTAATTCCTGCGGATGGATTCTATGATTGGCAGCGAATTGGACGGGACAAGCAGCCGATGCGAATTGTGATGAAGAGCGGCGGTCTTTTTGCAATGGCAGGTTTATATGATACTTGGGTGGCTGCGGATGGTCGTAAGATCAGCTCGTGCACCATTATTACAACATCTTCGAATGAGGTTGTCGCGCCTATTCATGATCGCATGCCGGTCATTGTGAGCCGAGAGAACGAACAGTTATGGTTAAACCGTGATGTTCAAGACGCTTCACTCTTGCAAAAGGTACTCGTTCCCTTTCCTGCTGCAGACATGCACGCTTACCCCGTATCACAGCAAGTAGGTCATGTATCCAATGATCGCCCTTCACTCATTGAGCCTTGCGGCATGGATACACTATTTTGATATAAGCCCCAATCGAAATTGTGACCATGGATATTTTTGAATAGTATGTAAAATTTATTTCATATTTATTGAGAATCATTTACATGTAGGAATCACTCGATTTATAATTAAATCTGAAAATACGAATGATTTGGAGCTGAGAAAATAATGAATATTAAAGAAGCGATTCAAAATAGACGCAGTATAGGAAAAGTAAAACCAGATGCAGTAGATCCAAAGTTAATCGAAGAAATGTTGGAGGCGGCGACTTGGGCGCCGAATCATAAGAAGACAGAACCTTGGCGCTTTTTTGTAATGACGGGGGAAGGCCGTAATGTACTTGGACAAGCATATGCAGACATTGCTCTTGAAGGTCAAGATGATGAGCTTGCAGGTGAGCTTTTGGAGCAATTCCGTAGTAAACATGCACAAAAGGCTTTCCGTTCACCAGTCATTATTGGAATTGCCGCAACACCTTCTCCAGATGCTACATGGATCGAAGAGATGGCAGCAGCACATGCAGCAGTTCAAAATATGCTATTAACTGCACATGCTTTAGGCTTGGGTGCAGTATGGCGTACAGGTGACCCAACTTATCATGAGAAGATGTCCGCAGCCTTTGGTCTTAATGCAGGAGAACAAATGGTTGGGTTTGTATATGTAGGATATCCAGACATGGATCAGCCGCAAGGCAAACGTGTCTCGTTTCAAGATAAAACAGTTTGGTTAAACTCCTAATTGGAATGAATGAGTCGATTCTATTTTTCGCGACACCTTTAGATTTTAGGCAATGGCTTACAGCGCATCATCAGGATAAACAAGAACAATGGGTCGGATTTTATAAAATAAATTCGGGTAAACCTAGTATGACATGGCCAGAGTCAGTGGATGAAGCACTGTGTGTAGGTTGGATTGATGGCTTGCGTAAAGGTATTGACGAGGTAAGCTACAAGATCCGATTTACGCCGCGTAAACCAGGCAGTATCTGGAGTGCAGTCAATATTGAACGCGTGGAACACTTAACGAATCAAGGACGGATGCAAGCAGAAGGACAGCAAGCATTTGAGAAGCGCTCTACAAAGAAATCTGTCGTTTATTCCTATGAACAGGGAGATTTGAAATTAGATGATGCTTCGGAACAACAGTTTCGTGCGAACAGTGTGGCTTGGGACTTTTTTATGAAGCAGGCTGAATCTTATCGTAAGAAATTAATATGGTGGGTTATCAGCGCGAAGAAGGAAGAGACGAGATTGAAGCGGCTGTCGCAATTAATTGCAGTTTCAACCGAAGGTAAGCGCATGTAAAGATAACATGAGGTTCAAAGTGAATTTTCGTCAATCTTTCCTTCCTCTCGAATTGATGTATAATGAAGGCAGATATGAGAAGGAGTGACGGGTATGCTGACGATTACAGGCTATAGTGTGGAATTAATCAAAGATCCATTTGGTATCTTAACTGGAGAGCGTTATGAATTTTTAGTTGATATTGAGGTTCCTGAGGATGATGAACTTCATTCTGATAAAGGTTTATATGTAAGAGCTGTTTATCGTGTAGATGAAAATAAGACTGAAATGATCAAGCACGAAATAATAGAACGTGAAACGGAGCAAATTCTCGATTTTGAACTGGAAGATGAAGAAGCTGCTGTACTCGATGCTTTCTGTAAAGAGAAGTTAATCCAAGCCGTTGAATAGATAAAAATGAGTGAGGGATAAGTAAATCTGGGTGATCATCGGATTTAGTTATCCTTTTTATTTGTAAAGGTGGCAGATAGCTATGATAAAAAGATTGTACCGTGCACGAATCGTCTTATCCGTTGCAGTTGTCTTTCTTGTTGGTTGCTCCGTTAGTAGTGGACAAGCTCAGAAAGGATCAATAAGCCCAACTGTTAGTCCAACCTCATCCCCCGTTTCAACTCCATTTGCTACACCTGTATCGTCACCAGATCATTCACTAGACAGACAGAAGATTATCGACCAGTTTGCGGATAAATCTCCTACGCAATGGGGAGAGAAAGTCACAGGTGTGCGAACAAGATTACAAACAAAAGATAAAGCCATCGCCTTAACTTTTGACGCTTGTGGGGGCGGCCCAGCAGGTAATGGATATGATAAGGAGCTGATCGATTATCTCACGCAAGAAAAAATTCCTGCGACCTTATTCATTAATGCACGCTGGATCGATGCGAATCCTGAACTTTTTCAACGGTTAGCAGCAAATCCTCTATTCGAATTAGAGAATCATGGACATGAACATCGACCTTTGTCTGTGACAGGGAAGTCCATTTATAACATTCGGGGTACGAAAAACGTTGGAGAAGTTATAGATGAGGTGCAAATGAACGCTGATAAAATAGAAGCATTAACAGGTCGTCGTCCGCAGTTTTTTCGTTCGGGTACGGCTTATTATGACGAAATAGCTGTAAAAGTTGTGAATGCACTTGGAATGCAAGTAGTGAATTTCAACGTGTTAGGTGATGCGGGAGCAACTTTTAATGCCGAGCAAGTTGATCAAGCATTGTCCCAAGCTAAGTCCGGATCTATTGTGCTTTGTCATATGAATCACCCAGAGAAAAGCACGGCAGAGGGGGTTATGAAAGCCGTTCCCAAACTGAAGAAAACTGGGGTTATATTCGTGAAGTTGTCAGCATACCCGCTTGAATAAGTTCAGATTGAGCACAATCGTGTTATAATGAGGGAATAAGGTTAATAAAGAGGTGAACACGATGGCGAAGAAACCAAGACAATCAGTAGTTCCAAAGTCTGCTTCTCAAGAACAACCATCCACTTTAAAGGATTTGCTTCGTTCAGATGTATTGGAGCAGCTTCAAGCACGGTCGACTGAGTTGAAAGCAGCAGAAGACCAGCGTAAAGCAGCGATTAGAGAACAAGCCGAGGAAGCGAAGAAGGCAGAGCGCAAACGCCTAGATAACGATTTTGGACATTTGCTTGAGAACAGTAAAATGGATTGGAAAAAATATAAATAGTTTTCTTAATGGACCCCGTACAAACATCCAAACAATTGGACATATTGGACATATGATGCCAATAACCGGATGGAGAGGGGGATGTAACCATGGGTGAAGTTGTTGGATTTGGAGGGTCTACTTCCACAGGATCTATTCTTGTATTATTTATTCTTTTAGTTATTATCTCTTGTACTTGTTTCAGTTAGGCGATATTCAATAGGAATAGATCGTGATATAACCCCATACCGCCACTATTGCGAATAGAGGCGGCTTTGTTTTCCCACCTTTTCTGCCACCCAGAGGAAAATAAAAAGATAAAAGCCCTCGTTAGGTTTACTAACAAGGGCTTTTATCTGGAGCCATCTCACGATGGCTCCTTCATGGGAGAGGAGAAACCGGACGAAGAGCTTATGGGGAAACGTAAGTCTTCTCCGCGGTTGTCTACGACATTTTTGATGTCGATGTTATAAGGATTGACGATTTGCAGTGAATATATACGCGGTTAGAGTTAAATATTTTATAAGGAATCGTATTTTATGTTTTTGTGTAATTCCTCAAGAATGTGTTACGATAATAGAGAATTCAAGCAGAAATAGGAGACAAACGAACGTGAGAGTCATTTCAGGTAAGGCTAGAGGAAGATCACTAAAGGCAGTGCCGGGTATGGGCACACGTCCGACAACAGATAAGGTAAAAGAAGCAATATTCTCAATGATTGGACCCTATTTTGACGGTGGTACAGCACTAGATTTGTTTGCAGGTACGGGTGGTCTGGGAATTGAAGCGCTAAGCCGCGGAGTGGACAAAGCGATTTTTATCGATATGGATAAGAAAAGTGTGGATACAGTCGTACATAACTTGGATGTGACGAGGCTGCGCGAACAGGCGGAAATTTATCGTAATGATGCGAATCGAGCTATTAAGCTGCTCGCGAAGCGAGGGATGAAGTTTGATATCGTATTTTTGGATCCGCCTTATCGGTTGAAAATAATCGAAGAATTGATGATAGCTCTAGAAGAAGGGCAGCTATTGGCAGAAGATGCGATCATCGTTGTGGAAACCGACTCAGAAGATGAATTGCCAATGCATATTGGAAACTGCGTTAGCAATCGACGTTCTGATTACGGCGAAATTGCTGTAACCATATATAACTATTTAGATTCATCTCATAAGGAGTGAAGGGTATCATTATGGAACAACCAGTGAAAAACATGCGGGTTGCCGTATATCCGGGAAGCTTTGATCCAGTAACGAACGGACATCTAGATATTATTCATCGAGCTGCTAAGGTGTTTGATAAACTTATTGTTGCTGTACTTAATAACACGTCCAAAAATCCGTTATTCACATTAGAAGAACGGATGGAACTGCTTCGTCAATCGACGAAAGATTTAACGAATATTGAAGTTGATGGGTTTAGGGATTTGCTTGTGAATTATATGAAGCAGCGCCAAGTGCATGTCATTGTAAGAGGATTGCGTGCCGTATCTGATTTTGAATACGAGCTGCAGATGGCATCTACAAATCGTAAATTGAGTGATGAAGTGGAGACGTTCTTTATGACATCTACACCGCAATACTCCTACTTAAGTTCATCGATTGTAAGAGAAATTGCAAAGTTCCATGGGCCAGTTTCTGAGCTTGTATCACCTGAGGTTGAAGAAGCACTTCGTACGAAGTTTCCCTCTCCTCCTAATAAAATCTAATTACGCTTAGCAAGATATAAGGCGCGAAGTAAAAGAGATATGCAGCAGGATGCGGTAAGAAGTAGTACCAACATAATCGCTACCTGCTGCATCATCGGCCACATGCCATAGGCTGTGGCCTGCTCCTGTGCGGCGTTCGAGGCCGCGGCGTTCAAGAAGCTGGGCAGGCTGTTGCCATAGCCCAGCGCAAACCACGGTCGCCACAGGGCGACCGTCAACACCGCCGCCAGCATGCCATGCAGCAGGCGAAAGCGCAGAAACGGACCGTACCGAAGGTCCGTTTCCTGCGTTAACGCGCGCACCTGTGCGTGCACGGAGAAGCCGCCCCAGCCGAGTACGAAGGCGACACCTGCGACCTGCCACATGAGAGGTAGGCCACTCTGACTCCACGCGTAGGCACCAAGATGCGGCTCGAAGATACCACTCATTAAGGCGCTTATGGCTGTGCTAAGGGGTGCGGCAGCGCTTTGCGGTACAATTGCCCCAAGTAGAGCCACGACGCCAGCAATAAGCCCTGACATGGTTAGAGCATGGAGTAACACGGAGAACATCAAGATATAACCGCCGATCACCATAAGATTTCCGACTGAGATTGTGACCGAGTCACCTAGTAGTTTTCCGAATGAACGTCCATCATGCATATAGGCTGCTTTCATCACTGCTAGAGGGGAACCGATAGTTCCGCGGTGTGTTTGATTCCCATCCATTTGTTTTTCTTCCTTGCTAGAGTTACGTCGTTTTATTTTTACTACTCGTTGAAAACTCAGAATAGCGATTAGGATGGCAGCTAAATAATGAATAACAAGCAAGAAACCACCAATAGCAGGACTTGTGAAAAAAGAGACACCAATAACGGACAAAATGAGAACGGGGGATGCTAGGTGTGATAATGCTACTAATCGTTCACCCTCATCCTGATCAATGAGCTTCTCTTTGCGGAGTAAGGCTGTTGCTTTAGCCCCGGTAGGAAAGCCGCTCATGGCGCCAGTCGTAATGGCCCATCCGCTAACACCTGGTAAACGAAGCAGTAAACGAAGCAGGGGATCGAGAATAGCACCGATTCCATGCAGTATCCCAAGTCCTACTAACAATTCGGTTAGAATAAAGTAAGGCAGCAGTGCTGGGAAAACATATTTCCACCAGACTTGCAATCCATGAAGTGAAGCTTGAAAAGCTTGGTCTGGAAATGCGATAATAACAGCTACGCAGGCAGCAGATGTAAGGCCTAATAGCAACGTGCCGCGTTTTTGGGAGACGATTTTTCGATTCAAATTAGGCATGTGAATCACTCCATATGTAAAGGATGAATTGAAATATGTATTCGTACATATTTACGCCTAAAAAAATCGTTTAGACCAAGCCCTCGTTACATAATATAGAAGTACCCTGAGCATTGGGACAACTTTATAGAGGAGAGATGATCGATGTCAGATCGGGAAGAGCAGGAGCCGTCAACACATGAATCGATCCAAGAAGGGGCGGGCTATCAACCACGACCGGTAAAGAAAAAACCATCAAATTCGCGGATCATTTCCTCGGTCATTATTGGAATAATTCTCGTATATGTACTTGTATTTATTCGGTTGCCTTATGTGATTTATAAGCCAGGAACAGCAGAGCAAGTTCGTCCGATGGTAACCGTAAAAGGTGGATCAGATGAGGAAAAAGGGTCGCTTATGCTTACGACTGTTCTTGTGGCGAGCACAAATGTGATTAAATATTTAGTCGCTTTGGTACATCCTTACGAAGAACTGCATTTGAGAAAAGATTTGTTTCAGCCAGGAGAGTCGGAAGATGAATATGCGCATCGGCAGCAATATGTGATGATGTCGTCTCAGAGCAGCGCAATCCAAGCTGCTTACAATGCTGCGAAAGTACCTTATCATATTTCAGGTGATGGTGTGATGACGATGCGAATCATCGAGGGTATGCCCGCTGCATCAACGCTGCGTAGCGGGGACATCATTACAGCGATTGATGGGATAACAATATCATCGGCAGCGGACTTGCTTAAAGCGTTGGAGAACAAAAAAGAAGGTGATGCTGTTCAAGTTACGTATACACGAGGTGGAAAACCGAACACGGCTTCTGTAGCTCTTGCTGTATTGCCTGATGATACATCTGTAAGCCCGGCTCCAACTAGTACTACAGCTCCCAAACGGGTAGGTCTTGGCATCACGAAGCTTGCAGATGTCCAATCCATTCGTGCGGACCAACCAGAGAAACAGGTTGAAGTACACGCAGGAGAGATTGGAGGGCCATCTGCAGGCCTAATGTTCGCGCTGGAGATCTATAATCAGCTTGTGGCGGGCGACATTACGAAGGGGCATAAAATAGCGGGTACAGGAACGATAACTGTAGATGGTAAAGTAGGTCCTATCGGCGGGATCAAGCATAAAGTTGTTGCTGCATCTCGAGAAGGAGCGGAGATCTTTTTTGCACCCAAAGAGTATGTCGCTGCAAATGGTCAAAAAGTGGATAACTATTCAGAGGCATTAGAAAGAGCGAAAGATATGGGAACTAAAATGAAAATTGTGCCAATTGGCACGATGGAAGAGGCATTAAAGTACTTGGAAAGTTTGTCTACACAATAAACAATTTACAGCCTCGGTATTCTCTCATTTTTGTCTATGATTTGCATTATCAGGTTGACAAAAGACTCAAAAAATCGATATAATTATTTTTGTTTGTTTGGAGTGATCGTCATGCTATTAAACATTAAAGAATTAGCCGCCAAAGAACACGCGGTTCCAATTACAGGTCAAGTTGATCTCTCTTCAACTTTGAACGGCCGTAAAGACGTATTAACTTTCGGCCCCTTACAGCTTAATCTTCGTGCAAGTCATGTTGGTGGAGTTGTTGAAGTAGACGGAACGATGGATTTGGAGCTCGAACAGAGCTGCTCACGTTGTTTAGGACCCGCTAAGCAATCGCTCCATATCCCATTTCGGGAGCTTTTTACTCAGCAACCGGATACGATCGACGGTGACGAGTCGGAGGACATGCACCTCGTGACGGAGGATAAGGTTGATTTATTGCCTTATGTAGTGGAAAATGTACTTGTTGAGCTGCCTTATGTACCGCTATGCAAGTCGGATTGCCCTGGGTTATGTCCAACATGCGGTCATGACCGTAATGAAGGGGAATGCGGCTGCAAAGAAGATAACATTGATCCTCGACTAGCGGGACTAGCTGATTTTTTTAAGCAATGAAACCATGCACAACAACAGCAATGTGAATTTTGTGAAGGAGGTGGGAACATATGGCAGTACCTCAGAGAAGAACGTCTAAAACTCGCCGCGACATGCGCCGTACTCACTTTAAATTAGCAGTACCAGGAATGGTAAAATGCGAACAGTGTGGAGAATTGAAAATTTCTCATCGCGTTTGCAAAAACTGCGGAACGTACAAAGGCAGAGAAATCGTTAAGGCGTAATGCCGAGAAGAATAGTACTTCATCCTTGGATGGAGTACTATTTTTTTATGTAATGGAAGACTTTCCTTTTCGACACAATTTATATATACTACACTTTAGGATCTGGTAATAGAAGTTCCTTATACATGACAAGGGGGTGCTCCTTATGGCACGTCTTCCCAAACGGCAAAGACAGCAAGAACTCCAGCAAGCAATTACTGACAATCCGTTTATGACGGATGAAGAGTTAATGCGGCGCTTTGAAGTGAGCATCCAAACGGTTCGTCTGGATCGACTTGAACTTGGGATTCCTGAACTGCGAGAACGAATTAAACAGATGGCGGAACAATCTTATGATCAAGTTCGCTCATTACCGCTTAGCGAAATCATTGGTGAAGTTATAGATTTACAGCTAGATAAGAGTGGTATTTCAATTTTCGAACTGAAAGAAGAACATGTTTTCTCCAGAACGCAAATTGCGCGAGGACATCATATTTTTTCACAGGCTAATTCACTTGCTGTTGCGGTCATTAATGATGAAATTGCACTGACAGGTTCAGCTAACATTCGTTTTATTCGTTCCGTTAGGCTAGGAGAGAAGTGTATTGCGAAAGCGTACGTTCGGTCGATATCTAAAGGGAAAGCAAAGGTAGAAGTTATTACTTACGTAGGCGATGAGAGGGTGTTTGAAGGCACATTCGTCATTGTTCACTCGATGAGCAGCGTGTAAACGACTCTTTTGCCAATTCATAGAAATTATAGCGATTGGGGTCATGCCGTTATGATAGAGCGATTTGGCATTACAACAGAGCCTTTATCTATAGATACTGTTTCCAAGACCGTCATACACCGCAATGCAGGTGCTGTGCTTACCTTTACAGGAACTGTACGGGAGATGACGCAAGGGAAGCAGACTCTATTTTTACAATATGAAGCATATCTAGAGATGGCTGTGAATAAACTACGCCAGATTGGTGATGAGATCGAAGTTCGATGGCCGGGCACGATAACTGCAATTTGGCATCGGATTGGTAGACTAGAGATCAGTGATATCGCAGTAGTGATTGCTGTTGCGACTGCGCATCGTGCTGAGGCATATGAGGCAAATCGTTATGCGATAGAGCGAATTAAGGAAATTGTACCGATATGGAAAAAAGAACACTGGACAGATGGCGAGATGTGGATAGGCGATCAGCTTGAACGAACACCATACCCATCGGGACAACCGGAAAAGGAAGATCATCATGATTAAAGTGCTGCTTTTTGCCCAGATGAAGGAAATGGTTGGATCAGGAGAAATCGTGATTGACCAGGATCGGATGACGATTGGTGAATTGAAGCAATATATGAATCAAAGGTATGGTATGCATGAAAATGCACCTATGATGGTCGCAGTAAATGAGCAATTTGCCGATGATAAACAAGAGGTTGTAAGCGGGCAAGTGGTCGCATTTATACCGCCTGTAAGCGGGGGCTAAACATCTTCACTGCGCGGTTTACATATTATTATTTTGACCTTCTTTTTATGAGCATGATATGATGAACATTAAGTGCATTTTTTGGGAAAGGGTTGACTCACCTACGAAAATGATACCTTCAAAGGGTCAATTAAGCAGGTTTGGAGCAACCACTTAGGAGGATGAGTATGCGGATAGCAATTGATGTCATGGGTGGCGACCATGCACCGCAAGCAATTGTAGAAGGTGCTATAACGGCAGCGAAGGAATGGTCAGATATTAGTCTGATCTTAGTCGGTGATCGTGATCAAATTCTAGCGATATCACCTAATCTTCCTGCGAATGTAACAATTGAACATACCACGGATGTTATCGGACCAGATGATGAGCCTGTAAAGGCAGTGCGTCGAAAAAAGGATGCCTCGATGGTAGTCGCGGGTAGACTAGTTAAAGATGGTGAAGCAGAAGCAATGATTTCTGCTGGAAATACAGGTGCTTTACTGACAACGGGTTTACTTGTTGTAGGTCGCATTCAAGGGATTGAACGACCGGCACTTGCGCCAATGATCCCGACAATGGATGGGAAAGGCGTACTTGCTCTTGATCTTGGCGCTAACATGGATGCAACTCCGGAGCAGCTGAAGCAATATGCAGTAATGGGGAGTGTATATCGTGAGAAGGTTCATGGAATTGTAAAACCGCGTGTTGGTCTTCTTAATGTCGGGACCGAAGCGATGAAAGGAAATGAACTAACGAAGGGTGCATACCCTTTACTTGAAGAAGCGCCGGTTCACTTTGTGGGCAATGTCGAATCGAAGACTATTTTGCAAGGATCATGTGATGTAATTGTATGTGATGGTTTCGCAGGTAACATTATGTTAAAAACTCTTGAAGGAGCAGCAGGAACACTGCTGTCTATGTTGAAGAAGGAGTTTAAGCGATCTGCACTTACGAAGATTGCGGCACTGATCATGAAGCCTGGTTTATCACAATTTAAAAAGTTCGATTATAAAGAGCATGGTGCGGCACCACTTTTAGGAACGAATGGTTTGGTACTAAAAAGTCATGGATCTTCAAATGCAGTAGCGATTAAAAATGCTGTACGCCAAGCGCGAATTGCGATCCAAAACGATTTAGTTGGAACTATTTCAAAGGAAATCAGTCAGGGGAAGTGAGAGAAATGATGCAATTAACCCCGGTAGGGATATTAGGAACAGGTAAGTATGTACCTGAGCGTGTGCTTACGAATCAGGAATTGGAATCAATGGTTGAGACGAATGACGAGTGGATTGTCACGCGTACGGGTATTCGTGAGCGCCGCATTGCAGCACCTAATCAAGCAACCTCCGATTTAGCTTTTGAAGCTGCTCAAGAGGCACTTAAAAATGCTGGTATCGGCGCTGAAGAGCTTGATTTGATTGTTGTCGCAACGATTACACCGGATATGTCATTCCCATCGACTTCTTGCATTTTGCAAACGAAGCTTGGTGCGAAAAAGGCAGCTGCTTATGATATTTCGGCGGCTTGCTCCGGTTTTATTTACGGTCTAGCGAATGCCTCTAATTTTATTGCGACAGGCACATATAAGTATGCACTTGTTATCGGCGCAGAGTGTCTATCGAAAATTACGGACTATGAAGACCGTAATACATGTATCCTGTTCGGAGATGGAGCAGGTGCAGTTGTCTTAGGCCCAACGACTGAAGGTCGCGGCTTCCAATCTTTTGAGCTTGGAGCAGATGGTTCAGGTGGCGAACTATTGAAAATTGCGGGCGGCGGCTCGCGCTACCCATCTTCCCTTGAAACTGTGAATGGTAAGATGCACTATATTTATATGGCTGGTAGTGAAGTGTTCAAGTTTGCTGTACGTATTATGGGTAATGCAGCAGAGGAAGCACTTCGCAAAGCAGGCAAAACGAAATCAGATATTGATTTACTCGTTCCACATCAAGCAAATATTAGAATTATTCAATCGGCATTAAATCGATTGGATTTAACTGAAGATAAATGTATGATGAATCTGGATAAATACGGTAACATGTCAGCGGCTTCTATTCCTGTCGCATTAGCCGAGGCGGTTGAGAGCGGTCGTATTCAAGAGGGTAATTGCATTGTACTCGTTGGATTCGGCGGCGGACTTACTTGGGGTGCTTCAGTCATTAATTGGTAGAGGAGACGTCTGATCTTATGGGTAAAATCGCATTTGTATTTCCGGGACAAGGTTCCCAGTCTGTAGGTATGGGAAAAGATTTATATGCTTCTCACTCAGAATCGAAAGCATTCTTTGACCGTGCGGATGAAGCACTCAGGATTAAACTTTCCGAGCTCATGTTCGAGGGTCCTGAAGCTGATCTTAAAATCACATACAACACACAACCTGCGCTGCTAACGATGAGTGTAGCTTGTCTAGAAGTTTTTAAAGCAAAAGGCATTGTACCTGATTATGTTGCGGGTCATAGCTTGGGTGAATATAGTGCACTTGTGGCTGCAGGTGTCATTTCCTTTGAAGATGCTGTTCGCACAGTTCGCGCACGTGGTGAATTTATGGAACAGGCAGTACCAAGTGGACAAGGAGCTATGGCTGCTGTTCTTGGTGCGGAGCGACAGGCTTTGGCAGAACTTTGTGCAGATATTGCACGTACTGGTAGTCTTGTTGAACTTGCTAACATCAATTGTCCAGGTCAAATTGTTGTATCGGGATCTAGTGAAGGAGTAAGCGGAGTTGTGGCACGTGGTAAGGAAGCGGGTGCGAAACGTGTAATTCCGCTAGAAGTGAGCGGGCCGTTCCATTCTTCATTAATGAGGCCTGCTGCTGAGCGTCTTGCAGAGACACTAGGTGGTGTATCGATGTCTGAAGCATCTATACCTGTTGTTGCTAACGTGACAGCGAGTCCTGTGACATCACCAGATGAGATCCGTAAGCTGCTTGTACAGCAAGTTTACTCCCCTGTTCTATGGGAAGACACTGTAGCTTATCTTGCTGCACAAGGTGTGGATACATTCATTGAGCTAGGTTCTGGCTCTGTATTAGCAGGGTTAATCAAGAAAGTTGATCGTTCATTAAGAACAGTATCAATTGGTTCACTTGAAGCTGCTCAGCAATTTGCAGCTGAACAATAAGAGCAACTAGCGTGTAGATGATAGAGGGGGTAAACATATGCTTACAGGAAAATCTGTGTTAGTTACAGGCGCATCACGGGGGATTGGTCGAGCTATTGCACTACAAATGGCAGAGGCAGGCGCTGATGTTGCTGTGAACTATGCTGGTAATGAAACTGCTGCTGCTGAGGTTGTACAAGCCATTGAAGCAATGGGCCGTAAAGCGATTAAAATTCGCGCAAATGTTGCATCTAGCGCTGAAGTTGATGCGATGATAAAGGAAGTAATCGAAGCATTTGGCAAGATTGATATCCTCGTGAATAATGCAGGTATTACGCGTGACAATCTAATCATGCGTATGAAAGAAGCAGAATTTGACGAGGTCATTAATACAAATCTGAAGGGTGTATTCAACTGTATCAAGTCAGTTACACGCCCGATGATGAAGCAACGTTATGGCCGTATTATTAACATCACCTCTGTTGTTGGTGTACTTGGCAATGCGGGACAAGCTAACTATGTAGCAGCTAAAGCTGGTGTGATCGGTTTGACGAAATCGGCAGCAAGAGAATTGTCCTCTCGTGGTATTACGGTGAATGCTGTAGCACCAGGGTTTATTGATACGGATATGACGGATCAATTATCAGAGGAAATTCGTACATCTATGCTGGGTCAAATCCCGCTAGCTCGCTTTGGTCAGCCTGACGATATTGCCAAGACTGTCCGCTTCTTAGCATCTGATGATGCTTCCTATATGACAGGTCAAACCCTGCATGTAGACGGCGGCATGTACATGTAATTCAAGGGTGAAACACTAGGCTCTGGAATTTTGATGTAAAGTTATATATAATACCAAGGAGGAGGTGAACCGGATGTCCGACGTATTAGATCGCGTTAAGCGTATTATCATTGATCGTCTAGGGGTAGATGAGGCAGAAGTCACCCTCGAAGCATCTTTTAAAGATGATTTAGGCGCTGATTCTCTTGATGTAGTAGAATTGGTGATGGAACTTGAAGATGAATTTGATTTGGAAATTTCCGATGAAGATGCGGAGAAGATTACTACAGTAGGTCAAGTTGTAGACCACATTAAATCTCATACCTAGAGTTGCGAGTCCCGTTCTTAACCAAACGGGACTTCTCCTCATTATAAGAAGCTTTACTTAATTTAAAATACAAACACGGTTAATCATATAGAGGTGGTCAAAAGTGAAACGAGTCGTAATTACGGGTTTAGGCGTTATCACCTCACTAGGTAAAGAGGTTGAAACGTTTTGGGGTAATCTTTTAGATGGAAAGTCAGGCGTTTCGCATGTTGAGTCATTCGATGTGAGTGAATATCCGACACGTATTGGGGCTTCCATTAAAGACTTTAACCCCGAAGATTATATTGATCGTCGCGAAGCGCGTCGTATGGATCGTTTTGTTCAGTTCGCGGTAGCTGCAACCGACAAAGCGATGAAGGATGCGAAATTAGATGTAAGAGAATTAGCAGATCCTGAGAGAGTCGGCGTATCTGTCGGTTCAGGTATCGGTGGTTTACAAACATGGGAAGAGCAGCATAAGATTTTACTTGAAAAAGGACCGAAACGCGTTTCACCTTTTTTCATTCCGATGATGATCGCGAATATGGCTTCAGGCCAAATCTCGATGATTACCGGAGCGAAAGGGCCGAATACGACTTCTGTAACGGCTTGTGCAACGGGTACACATTCGATCGGTGATTCTTTCAAGCTCATCAAACATGGGGAAGCAGATGTCATGATCTGTGGTGGAGCGGAAGCAACGATTTCACCAACAGGTATGGCTGGGTTCTGTGCACTGCGTGCAATGTCTACTCGCAACGAAGAGCCGGAGAAAGCAAGCCGCCCGTTTGATACAGATCGTGATGGTTTTGTAATGGGTGAAGGTGCTGGAATTTTGATTCTAGAATCGCTTGACCATGCTCAAGCTCGTGGTGCGCACATTTATGCTGAGGTTATTGGTTATGGTATGAGTGGCGATGCTCACCATATGACAGATCCAGATCCAGATGGTGCAGCACGTTGTATGATCAAGGCGATTAAAGATGCTGGAATTTCACCGAGTGAAATTGATTATATCAATGCTCATGGTACTTCCACGCCAGTTGGCGATAAATCAGAAACGATTGCCATTAAGAAAGCACTAGGCGATCATGCCTATAAAGTAGCAGTAAGCTCAACAAAATCGATGACAGGCCATTTGCTTGGAGCAGCTGGTGGGGTCGAGGCCGTTATTTGTGGATTGACAATTGAACGCGGTATCATTCCGCCAACAATCAATTTGGAAAACCCAGATCCTGAATGTGATCTTGATTATGTGCCGAATCACCCTCGCCAAGCAGAAGTTAAAGTTGCAATGTCTAACTCATTTGGTTTTGGTGGACATAACGCGACAATTCTGCTTAAAAAATTCGAAGAGTAAATGCCATTAGCCATTGACCAAAGCTAGCACAATGTCAGTCTCATGGGGTGGTGAATTGCATCATGAATCGGAACTTAAAGCACTTACAATCGGAACTTGGGATTACTTTTCGAAATAGTGACTTGTTAAAGCAAGCTTTTACACATTCTTCTTATGTGAATGAACACCGGATTGCAGGACATCGGGACAATGAACGGCTTGAGTTTCTAGGGGATGCTGTACTTGAACTTTCCGTATCAGAGTATTTATATGAAACGTATCCGGATCGATCTGAAGGGGAATTGACGAAGCTGCGGGCTTCCATCGTGTGCGAACCGTCACTCGTTACATTTGCTGAAAAGTTGAATTTTGGAGCCTTTGTCTTACTTGGAAAAGGTGAGGAATTAACGGGTGGACGTACGCGGCCATCTCTACTTGCAGATGTATTCGAGTCGTTTATTGGTGCGCTATACTTGGATCAAGGATTGTTGGCCGCAAGTTCGTTTTTGCGAAAGTATGTGTTTGGGAACATCCCAACTGCGGGTAAACATCTCATTATTGATTATAAAACGTTTTTACAAGAACATACCCAGCAACACAGCATGGGGTCGCTTGAATATCGAATTGTAGATGAGCGGGGACCTGCTCATGAAAAACAATTTGTGGCTGAAGTGCATATGGATGGTTCTATCTTAGGTCAAGGCATAGGTCGATCTAAGAAAGAAGCTGAACAAGGTGCAGCGGCACAAGCGTTAGAGAAATTAGACGTAAGCATTGAAATTAGATAATCGCTTAGCAAGCTGGATATACAGCTACATGAATCGACTTCAGTAAGGTTATGAGGTCGATTTTTTTATTTTCATTTTGTAGATAAGAGTCGATGAGGGGCGTGCTAATGTGAGTAAGAGAAAGATAAGTACATATGGGTTCATATTTTGTTTGGTATTGTTCATTGTGGTGACGTGGTGTACAGATGATGCAAAAGCAGAGAAGGCTCCGTTAATAATAGATAAGCAATTGGAAAAGGTTATTCGTAAACAAATCTATAAACCTACAGGTACACTTGTAAAAGCCGATATGTTGAAACTAAAGGTGCTTCAAGTGCCTCAAAATCAGTCTGTATTAAGCTTAGAAGGCTTACAATACGCAACAAATTTACGAGCACTTATAATTGAAGGAAATCAAATTACTTCTCTCGATCCAATTGCAAAATTAACCAAATTGAACAGTGTGGTATTGGATCATAACAATATTATCGATATAAGTCCTTTACAAGGGTTAACTAATTTGCAATACGTGTGGATTGACCACAATCAAATCAAGGATCTTACGCCTCTAACATCTCTCAAACAGCTAGCGGAAGTTTCTGTTGCGGGAAATCCACTTCATGATGCGTCAATAGATTTAGTTAAAGCTTTTGAGGAAAAAGGAATGATTACTAAATATGAGAATGAGGAATCAACAATGGAACTTCCGGCAAATGGAGTATCCATGCATCCGCTTTCTGTTTATTTTGGAGACAAACTTATATATTCTGGCGAATTACCGGAAGAAAAAAGCTCCGTAGTCATGATTCCGCTTCGACCAGTGGCTGAGGCGCTAAACATGACAATGGATTGGAATCAAGATACACAAGTAATCAAAATTGCTCGTGAGCGATTAAAAATCAATTTACAGATCGGCAGTTCGGTAGCGACTATGGATGGCAGGGAAATTCAATTAGCAGCAGCCCCACGTCTTGAAAAGGGAGACACGCTTATTCCCCTGCAGCTTATTGCTCAAACGACAGATCATGAAGTGAGTTGGAGTGAAGAGTTTCGTGAAACGGACATCATTTCGGGATATAGCTCGTATGTCAATGAAATGCTGCATTCCTATTTCCTAAAGTATGAAGGTGCGACGAAAGAGGGCAAACCGCACGGTAAAGGTAAGTATATGTGGGAAGATAACAAGGTGTGGTATGAAGGGAATTTTGTAGACGGGAAAATACAAGGAAATGGAACTTTGTATGATGTATATGCGCCAGGTAGGTACTACACGGGTGGGTTCGATCAAGAGATCCCAAATGGTGATGGGAAAATTGTGTATGAAGATGGAAGTTATGCCCTTGTACACATGCAAAAAGGGAAACGTGAAGGGCTTGTGAAATCATATAATGCAAATCAAGTTCTCATGCATGAAGTTCAGTATAAGAACGATAGAATCGATGGACAGGGTACGAATTATTCTGATGATGGATATAAGTACGTAGGTTACTTCAAGCAGGATGGTTCATTAACGGGTCAGGGAAAAATATTTCTGAAAGATGAATTAATTTATGAAGGGAATTTTGAGGATGGTTACAGTAATGGAATTGGAAAGATTTATCACACTGGCAAGTTAACCTATGAGGGAGACTTTTATCGTGATCAGCCTTTCGGGTGGGGAACTAGCTATGATACACAAGGGAAAGTGCGATATGTAGGCGAATTAGTGAATAATTACTTCATTGGACAAGGGACTTCCTATATGACAAATGGTGATGTGTATACAGGTGAGCATTACATGGGATTGCCCGATGGTAAAGGTGTCTTGAAAAATGCAGAAGGAAAAGTTTTGCAAGAGGGAGATTTTTTTGCAGGTAAGTATGATCCAGATCTTGAGAAAACAAAGCTCACAGAAGCTTACGTGATCCATTCTTTGCAAAAAAAGTTGGATTATAAAGTAAACGAGAGTGGAGATAAAAGTGATAAAGAATCAGAAGCAGATTCTGTAAACATGTACTTGGAGTTCTCCAGTGAAGAGGATTTGCTCCAATTCAAAGCATTGTCCGAAAACGGTAAGCGATCTCTTATTATTGCATTTATTCATGATCATTGGTCAGAACTATCGAATATGAAAGAATGTCTTACTGTTATTACGTTTGAAGGTCGTTCTTATGCTTCAGCCATAGTAGGTGAGAAAACAAAACCGTCTACAATGGAATTTGAATATTTTCCTAATGGACACTAGTGCAAAATGGATTTACTGGAGGACTCCATCCGGGGCGCGGGTTGTGTTACAATAGGTGCTGAGGTGAGACCATGTTTTTGAAACGGATTGAATTGTCTGGCTTCAAGTCATTTGCAGATCGCACGGAGCTGGAATTTGTACAGGGTATTACGGCTGTAGTAGGACCGAATGGGAGCGGGAAGAGTAACATATCCGACGGCATACGCTGGGTACTTGGTGAACAAAGCGCACGATCACTACGTGGTGGAAAAATGGAAGATGTCATTTTCGCAGGTAGTGATGCGCGTAAAGCGGTCAATTACGGTGAAGTATCTTTAACACTGGATAATGCGTCGCAGACATTACCACTCGATTTTGGAGAAGTAACTGTCACCCGTCGTGTACATCGTAGTGGAGATAGTGAATATTTTATCAATAAACAGGCTTGTCGCCTGAAAGATATAACTGAACTGTTCATGGATACAGGTATCGGTAAAGAAGCTTATTCCAGCATTGGACAAGGCCGGATTGAGGAGATTTTAAGTACGAAATCTGAGGACCGACGCAGTATTTTTGAAGAAGCTTCTGGTATTGTGAAATACAAATCACGGAAGAAAGAAGCGGAGAAGAAACTTGCGGATACGGAGCAAAATTTGCTGCGTATTCATGACTTGGTTTCAGAATTGGATGCACAGGTAGAACCGTTGCGTAAACAGTCGGAGAAAGCGGTGCGATTTAAACAATTAAAAGAGACTTTGAAAAAAAGTGAAATTGCCCTTTATGTGCACGAAATTGAGGGGATTCATGCCGCATGGGAAGAAGGAAGTCAAAAGCTGGTTGAACTTGGCAAGGAGCAGGAGAAGCTCTCAACAGTTGTACAGCTTCATGATGCACATCTCGAAGAACATCGATTGGCGGAGCGTCGCTTAGAAGATGAAGTCAATACCTTACAAGCTACGCTGCTGCGTCTTAGTGAGGAAGTGGAGAAGAATGAAGGTTACGGGGAAGTGCTGCGGGAACGCAAGAAACATTTTGGCAGTAATCGGGAAACATTGCTCCAAAGTATCACTTCGCAACAAACGCGTATAGAAGGTCGTCAGATTGAGTTATCCGAACAGCAGGGTAAATTGACTGTAGTCACACAAGATCTTCAGGAGCTTGAAAAGGTTCTCAAAGAGGAAGAAATTCGACTGCTGGGTGTTAGCGGTGGTCTTGGAACTGAGGCAGAAGAATTACTTAAAACCGAATTGCTAGAAATTATGAATGCCATTGCCGCAGCTCGTAACGATATTCGGTATGCGGAGCAGCAGAGTGATAGCTTGAATCGTCGGTTAGAGAAGTTAGAAGAAGAGCGCCAGAAATGGTCAAAACAACAAGATGAGCTTGTAGAGCGAAGAAAGTTGTTAGATGGATCAATTGAAGAGGCAACAAGAGCGCTCGATGAAGTTCGAACCAAGTATGTGGAGGCAACTCGTCAATTACGGGAAAAAGAAAAAGCAGCCGAGGAAGAGCAGGTTATTGCACGTAAAGTGGAAGGCCGTATGGATGCGTTAATTTCCCGTCGCGATACAATGGTGGAGCTGCAAGACGATTTTGATGGTTTTATGCATGGTGTTAAAGAAGTGCTTAAAGCCAAACGAAACAATCACTTAAAAGGAATTCGCGGCGCAGTTGCGGAACTCGTAAGAGTTCCGGCTGAAGTAGAGGTCGCTGTTGAGACAGCGCTTGGAGGCGCTTTGCAAAATGTCGTCGTGGAGACGGAGAAGGATGGTCGTACGGCGATTGCCTTTTTGAAACAAAGACAATTAGGGCGAGCTACCTTCCTACCGATGGATGTTATTCGTGGACGTTCGATCAGTGACAACGAGCGAAGAGCCATGCAGGAAGCTGCTGGGTTTGTCGGTGTTGCTGTTGATTTAGTCAGTTTTGAAACCGAATATACAGCAATTATCGCAAGCTTATTAGGGAATGTTGTAATCGCAGAGACACTGGAAGATGCAAACCGAATTGCTGCAAAAGTTGGTTATCGTTACCGTGTAGTTACTCGCGAAGGTGATGTCGTCAATGCTGGTGGTTCCATGACAGGGGGTTCCCATGCGAAGAAAACAGCGAATCTGCTTGGACGTAAACGCCAGATCGAAGAGCTGGAGAAAGAGATTGTATTATCTGATGTTGAGTTAAAAGAATGCAAGCAGCGGGTTGCTAATGTGAAAGCTGAAATTGCACAAGCGAACCGTGATTTGCAAGAGCTGCGTGATTTAAGTGAAACGAAGCGGATCGAAGAGCAGAGCTTACTCAGTGAACGAAGTGCCTTGAATGCAGAGGCGCGCTCAATAGATGAAGGACTCAGTGAAGATACACAAGACCGCGATTCACTCAAAGCTGAACGAACGGAGCACATACAGAAGAAAGAACAGAGTAGGATCGAGCTTGCTGAGCTTGAGAAAGTGGATGCAGAGCTCCAACAGAAATTACGTGATGCAGAATTAGCTCGTAAAGCAAGTGAGTTTGCGAAAGAAGAATTACAAGAGCATTTGACTGGACTCAAAGTAAAGGTAGCCGCAACTTCTCAAGTGAAACAAGGCTTACTTGCCGAACAGAAACGAATCGAGCAGGAACTTGCTCAAGTTCAGCAAGAACTGACAGATAGCCAAGAAAGCTTACGTCAACTTGAGCGAAGTGCAGAGATGAATGAGGCGGAATCCATTGCGCAGCTCGAAGCCTTGAATCAAGCGAAGCTACGTCGTAGCGAGTGTGCAGAGCAGATCGAGTTCAAGCGTGCAGAACGTGCTGATTGGCTTCGTAAGCTAGAGCAGGAGGAGAGTCACACTCGTGAGCAGCGTGTTGCACTTAAAGAAGTGGAGTCTACGCTTCATGCAACGGAAGTCCGAGTGAACCGTCTAGATGTTGAACTGGATAATTTACTTAAGAAATTGAGTGAAGAATACGAGCTTAGCTATGAACTGGCGAAGGAACGTTATCCGATTCCGGAGGATATTCCTGGTGCACAGTCTGAGGTTCGTGAGTTGAAACGAGAAATCGCATCGCTTGGCAGCGTGAATCTAGGTGCAATTGAAGAATATGAACGCGTATATGAACGCTATGACTTCTTGTCAGCGCAACAGAACGATTTAATCGAAGCGAAGACTACCTTGTATGGTGTTATTCGTGAAATGGAAGACGAAATGTCAAAAAAATTCAAAACGACTTTCGATGCGATTCGTTCCCATTTCGGTACGGTTTTCTCGAAGTTATTTGGCGGCGGTAGAGCTGATCTTATTCTATCTGAACCAGATAATCTTTTAGAGACAGGGATCGAGATTGTAGCGCAGCCACCAGGTAAAAAGCTGCAGAACTTGAGCTTGCTGTCAGGGGGAGAGCGTGCACTTACTGCGATTGCTTTGTTATTTTCAATTTTACATGTGAAACCTGTACCGTTCTGTGTCCTGGATGAAGTTGAGGCAGCACTTGATGAGGCGAATGTATCACGGTTTGCGGAGTACCTTCGTGAGTTTGCGGAATCTACACAGTTTATCGTTGTAACACACCGTAAAGGTACAATGGAAGAAGCAGATGTATTGTACGGTGTGACAATGGAAGAAGGCGGCGTATCGAAGCTTGTCTCTGTTCGTTTAGAGGAAGAAGATAGCTTCATTTCGGCATCTTAATTGAAGTAAAATGTAGTTGATCATACAAGAGGAGTGACTAGACAAGATGAGTTTTTTTCGTAAATTAAAGGAAAGTATTGCTTCCAAAGCGGAGCAAGTAACATCAAAGTTTAAAGATGGATTAGCAAAAACACGCGATGCGTTCGTGGATAAGGTTGAGGATTTATTTTCACGCCGTAAAAAGATTGATGAAGATTTCTATGAAGAATTAGAAGAAATTTTAATTGGTGCCGATGTTGGTGTGAACACGGTGATGAATTTGATGGATGAGCTTCGTGCTGCAGTACGTAAGAACAAGATTGAAGACCCTAATGATCTTCAACCGATCTTGTCTGAGAAGCTTGTTGAGCTGCTTCGCGGTGAGGAAAATAATGAGCTGCGCATGTCCGGAAATGGACTAACTGTTATTTTATTTGTGGGTGTGAACGGAGTTGGTAAGACGACAACGATTGGTAAGATGGCGCACCGATTTAAATCTCAAGGTAAAAAGGTTTTGCTAGCAGCAGGTGATACGTTCCGTGCAGGTGCGATTGAACAACTTGAAACTTGGGGCGCTCGTGTCGGCGTAGATGTAATTAAGCAACAATCTGGCTCTGATCCAGCCGCTGTTATGTTCGACGCTGTACAAGCAGCTAAGAACCGTGGAGTGGACGTATTATTGTGTGATACGGCCGGACGTTTGCAAAACAAAGTAAACTTAATGGAAGAACTTGCAAAAATTTATCGTGTGATTCAACGTGAAGTTCCAGATGCGCCGCATGAGACTCTACTCGTGCTTGATGCTACTACAGGTCAAAATGCACTTAGCCAAGCAAAAATGTTCGGAGATAAGGCAGGATTGACGGGACTTGTTCTAACGAAACTTGATGGGACAGCAAAAGGCGGTATTGTTATTGCAATCCGTCAAGAATTGAACATTCCTGTGAAGTTCGTCGGTTTAGGCGAGAAGATGGATGACCTTGAAGTATTTGATTCTGAGCAATTTGTTCATGCGTTATTTGGAAAATGGGCTTCTGAAATGGGCGAAGAAGTGAAAGAATAATATTTCCCATCAGCTGACAAGGTAAAAGCCTTGACAATGCATTTGATATCAAGTAAGATAGTCAATGTTGCAGATGTAAAGGTATTTACCTTGACGGAGGCGGGAACAATGAAAGATGAATTGCTTGCAAAGACGAATCGCATGAATCTGCTGTTTGATTTTTACGAGCTCCTGCTGACGGAGAAGCAACGTACTTTTCTTGCGTATTATGTACATGATGATTATTCATTAAGTGAAATCGCAGAAAACGTTGGTATATCACGCCAAGCCGTGTACGAGCATATCAAACGTGCGGAGAGCATGTTGCACGAATATGAGGCGAAGCTTGGATTACTTCAAAAGTTTGAGCAAAGACAACAGTTAATGCGAGAACTTGATCGTGTGATTGTAAGCTTAGATGATGAGAATAAAACAAAAGCAAAATTACTGATTGAACAAATAGAACGGATCGATTAGAGAGAAGGTGAGCGCTCATGGCATTTGATGGATTGGCAAGTCGTTTGCAGAATGTGTTTAGCAAGCTACGCACGAAAGGAAAGCTTACAGAAGACGATGTCAATGATGCGCTGCGTGAAGTTCGCCTGGCATTACTCGAAGCGGACGTAAACTTCAAGGTTGTAAAAGAATTTATCGCGAAGGTCAAAGAGAAAGCAGTTGGCCAAGAGGTAATGAAGAGTTTTACACCAGGGATGCTCGTTGTTGATATTGTAAATAAAGAATTAACAGAGCTTATGGGTGGTACTCAAAGTAAGCTTGCACGTTCAAACAAGCCGCCAACAGTGATTATGATGGTCGGTTTGCAAGGGGCGGGTAAGACGACTTCGTCAGGTAAGCTTGCAAAGTTACTTACGAAGGAAGGTCGTAGACCTTTACTTGTAGCGGGTGATATTTATCGTCCTGCAGCCATTAAGCAGCTTCAAGTGCTTGGAGAACAATTGAAAGTGCCTGTATTCTCACTTGGGGATCAGGTAAGCCCAGTTGAGATTGCTAAACAAGCTTTAGCACATGCTTCTGAGAATGGCCATGATTACGTCATTGTCGATACAGCGGGTCGTCTTCATATCGATGAAACACTAATGGATGAACTTCGTAATGTTCATGCAGCAGTAAATCCAGATGAGGTCTTGCTCGTAGTCGATGCAATGACTGGACAAGATGCCGTTAACGTAGCTGAAAGCTTCCATAAGCAGCTAACACTTACTGGTGTTGTACTTACGAAGTTGGATGGAGATACGCGCGGTGGTGCTGCACTCTCCGTTAAAGCCGTAACAGGTTGTCCGATCAAGTTTGCCGCTATGGGCGAGAAGCTTGATGCATTAGAGCCATTCCACCCAGAACGGATGGCATCTCGGATACTTGGTATGGGTGATGTACTTACCTTGATCGAAAAAGCGCAAGCAGGTATTGATGCTGATAAAGCAAAGGAAATGGAGCGTAAGATGCGTAATGCAGAATTTACGTTCGATGATTTCTTAGAGCAAATGGAGCAGGTTCGTAAAATGGGGCCGCTTGATCAGATCTTAGATATGCTGCCTGGTGCTAATAAGATGAAGGGCATGAAGGATCTGAAAGTCGATGATAAGCAATTGACTCGTATTGAGGCGATTGTGCGCTCGATGACAAAGGAAGAGAAGGTGAAACCTGAACTTCTGAATCACAGCCGCCGGAAGCGGATTGCCGCAGGTTCGGGTAACTCCATTACGGAAGTGAATCGTTTCATCAAACAATTCGAAGATATGCGGAAGATGATGAAGCAGTTCTCGGGTATGATGGGTCCTAAAGGTAAGGGTATGAAAGGTTTAAAAGGCAAGCTTGGTAAAGGTTTCAAATTTCCTTTTTGAGGGATTGAATATATAACTTTTATTCTATTATGGAGGTGAATTATACATGGCAGTTCGTATTCGTCTAAAGCGTATGGGTGCTCACAAAGCTCCTTTCTATCGCGTAGTTGTTTCAGATTCCCGTTCCCCGCGTGACGGTCGTTTCATCGAGGAAATCGGTTTCTACAACCCGGTTGCACAACCAGCAGTTGTGAAAATCGACGAAGAGAAAGCATTGAAATGGCTTTCCAACGGTGCGCAAGCATCCGATACAGTTCGTAACCTGTTCTCCAAAGCAGGTCTTATGACTAAGTTTCACGAGCTTAAATTGCAGAAGTAATAATCTGCTCACTCGGAGGGAATTATGAAAGATGTAATCATCGTTATCGCCAAGGCGCTCGTTGATCATCCCGAGGATGTTAGCGTAGGTGTAGAAGAGAGCGCGAGCAGTATCGTCTACAAATTGTCCGTGAACGCTGAGGATATCGGCAAAGTAATAGGCAAGGGCGGTCGGATCGCGAAGTCACTTCGCTCCATCGTCACATCCGCAGCAGTGAAACAAAGTAAACGTGTGACTGTAGAAATTGTTTCATAAAAGGGTTAGGACTTGATCCTAACCTTTTTCTTTATAAGGACATATTCGGGAGGTTGAATCATCAGCATGAGTGAACCATTGTATACAGTAGGTGAGATTGTTAATACGCATGGCATCCGTGGTGAATTAAAAGTAGTACCCCATACGGATTTTGCTGATCAGCGTTTTGCATCGGGTAACCAGCTTATTATTGTGGATGTGAAAGGAACGCAAACACCTGTTGTCGTTCAATCTTCTCGTTTACATAAAAAAACGTATATCATTACGCTTAAAGATTTTAACAACATTAATCTGGTGGAGAAGTTTAAAGGTTCTCTGCTGAAAATAGCTGCATCTGAGCAGGAAGAACTTGAAGAGGATGAGTATTACTACCACGAAATTATTGGCTGTGCAGTTGTCACGGAACAGGGTGAAACCCTCGGCACGATAAAAGAAATTTTGTCTCCTGGCGCTAATGATGTATGGGTGGTTAAACGTCCAATGGGTAAAGATCTGCTTCTACCAGTAATTGATGAAGTGATCTTAGATGTGAATGTGGATGAGAAAAAGGTAATCGTATACCTGATGGAAGGTTTGCTGGAAGAATGAGAATTGATGTCATGACGCTTTTTCCGGAAATGTTCGAAGGTGTGTTTAATTCTTCGATCCTAGGTAAAGCCAAGGATAAGGGGATTGTGCAGCTCGGTACAGTTAATTTCCGGGATTATGCGAACAATAAACATAATACAGTGGATGACTATCCTTATGGCGGTGGAGGCGGTATGGTGCTCAAAGCAGAGCCGCTATTCACTGCTGTTGAATCGCTTACTGCTCAGTTGCAGGAGTCGGCAGGTTCTGATGAACCAGTGAAGAAGCCGCGTGTCATCTTGATGTGTCCACAGGGCGAGCCGTTCTCACAGCGTAAAGCCGAGGAGCTGTCTCAAGAGGAGCATCTGATCTTCGTATGCGGTCATTATGAGGGATATGACGAGCGTATTCGTGAGTTTCTTGTGACGGATGAACTGTCGATTGGCGACTATGTGCTTACAGGCGGTGAGCTACCTGCCATGGTTATGATCGATGCGGTCGTACGTCTTAAACCAGGTGTGCTGGGCAATGAAATGTCCGCCGTGACCGATTCGTTCTCCACAGGACTACTGGAATACCCACAGTACACACGTCCCGTCGAGTTTCGCGATATGCGTGTTCCTGATATCTTAATGTCGGGTCACCATAAGAACATTGATGCGTGGCGTCGTCAGCAGTCCTTTTTACGTACGTTAAAGCGTCGTCCGGACATGCTAGAGGGCCGCAAATTATCGAAGGAAGAAGCGCAGTGGAAGCGTGAATACGAGCAGGAACTGCGTGAGAAGAAGTGAAAATATTTATCATAGGGAAATGCTTGTAATATGCTGCTGCCTATGTTATAATATCAAATGTTGTGCTGGTTTTTAATCTGATGGTCCTCTACGCTATTGAGCGGTATGAACATCTGAGTGGAAGGAGGAGTCATATATGAATCTTATTCAGGAAATTACAAAAGAGCAATTGCGTACGGATCTTCCTAACTTCCGTCCAGGAGATACTCTTAAGGTACACGTAAAAGTTATCGAGGGATCTCGTGAGCGTGTTCAGCTGTTCGAAGGTGTTGTAATCAAACGCCGCGGCGGCGGGATTTCTGAAACATTCACAGTTCGTAAGATTTCTTACGGCGTTGGTGTTGAAAGAACATTCCCATTGAATAGCCCGAAACTAGAAAAGATTGAAGTGGCTCGTCGTGGTAAAGTACGTCGCGCGAAACTTTATTATCTTCGTGGTCTTCGTGGTAAAGCTGCAAGAATTCAAGAAATTCGCTAATAATGAAGGGGCTTGTTATGCAAGCTCCTTTTTAGTTTCTAATATCACAAATGAGGCATGTTCATGATGTCGAATATAGAGGAGGGTGGCCTATGGAACGCAACGAGAATGACCATACAAAAGATGTGGAAGTATCGGATACGAATGGGGAAGGAAATAAGCCTAATCCAACCACGAGTAAGCTGAAGAAAGAAACGTGGGAATGGGCAAAAGCGTTATTGATTGCCGTTGTTATCGTTGTGGTGCTTCGTGGGTTCTTATTTGAGCCATTTAAAGTCAAAGGCCCTTCGATGGAACCAAATTTCTTTGATGCAGAACGATTGATCGTCAATAAAATTACGTATACTTTTGGTAAGCCGAAACAAGGAGATGTTATCGTTTTTAAAGCGACAGCTGAAGATGATTACATTAAGCGGGTAATCGGGCTTCCAGGTGATACAGTAAAAGTAGATGGTGACAAGGTGTTTGTTAATGGTAATGAGCTGAATGAACCCTACTTAAAGACAGCGGTTGAAAATGCTCATAAAGATGGACACCCGTATAATACATTACGTAATTTCCCAGAATCGAAAGTGCCGGAAGGTAAACTCTTTGTATTAGGAGATCATCGTCCAGTATCCAAAGATAGCCGTTTTGAGGATGTCGGTTTTGTTGATATCTCACAAGTCGTAGGACGTGCAGATGTCATTTTCTGGCCGCTGAATAAATTTAGCCTCGTTGACTAGCATGTCTCGATCGGGCCGTAAGAGGTGAAAGCATGAACATACAGTGGTTTCCTGGTCATATGACTAGGGCAAGAAGACAAATTCAAGAAAAACTCAAACTCATCGACGTGGTGATTGAACTACTTGATGCACGTATTCCGCAGTCAAGTCGAAACCCAATGATTGATGAAATTTTAAAAGATAAGCCGCGACTAGTCGTCTTGAATAAAAACGATTTAGCTGATCCGAAAGTGACTGCAGAATGGATTCGTTATTTTGCAGAGACGGAAAACTTGGATGCGCTCCCAATTGATGCGTCAACAGGCTTTGGAGTTAAAGAAATTATTCCACGCGCAAAGAAGCTGTTAGCACATAAGATTGAAGCTCAAATTCGCAAAGGGATGCGCCCACGTGCGATTCGTGCACTTATTGTAGGGATTCCGAATGTGGGGAAATCGACATTAATTAACCATATGGCTGGCAGAAAGATTGCGGCAACTGGAGACAAACCAGGGGTGACAAAAGCGCAGCAATGGATTAAAGTTGGCACGGAGATGGAACTTCTGGATACACCGGGCATTTTGTGGCCAAAGTTTGAAGACCAGCAAGTGGGTCTTGCTCTAGCTGCGACAGGTGCGATTCGTGAAGAAATTCTGCATCTGGACGAAATCGCCTATTATTCCATTCAATACTTAATTGCAAATTACCCCGAGGAGCTGAAGGAGCGCTATAGCTTAGATAAGCTGCCTACTGATCTGGAAGATAACCAAGCCATATTAGCTGTTATGGAGGCAATTGGGCGTAAGCGTGGGGCGATTGTAAGTGGTGGACGAGTGGATCTCGATAAGGCATCTGTCATCATTTTACGCGAACTTCGTAATGGAAAAATCACACGGATTTCGTTAGAAACACCTGGGGCTCAGATAGCAGCCGAACCCATCATGGAATAGTATTTGAATAAGAAGTACCTTTGGGTGCTTCTTTTTTTGACTTCACATATATCCAAATATTGGATTGCGTTCAGCTCAATTTCTAAGGATAATGTCGAAGTGGTGTCATTTACGCAACAAAGGGGAGACATACGAATGTTTAGGAAATTTAGAAGTTTAAGTCTTGTTGTGAAAACAAGCGTCATTCTCAGTATCGTGCTTATCATTCTTACAGCGGAGTTCGTAAGCAGTGCATACTATAAAGAACAACAGTTGTACTTTGATCGAATGAAAGCCATTGATCAATCGATGAATGCGATCATTGAGCAGGAGATCAGGGAGAATCAATTCGTTGATGGTGCTTTTTATCAAAATATATCTAAAGCCTTAGAGAAGACGAGTACAAGTAGTGGTGTGAAGGATAGTTACTTATTTTTTCCGGAATTGATATCAGAAGATGGGAAAAATTACTTCACATTTTTAGGGGCGGATCGCGCTTCTCAATCTAATTATGAGCTGAGTAAGGAATTAAAAGCAGCGTATGATGCCATGCAAAAAGATGGTTTAGGAATTACAAAGGTGTACAAGGATGATGTAGGGGAATGGATAACGATCCTAAGCCCGATTCGAGACGAGCGAGGGGAAGTTGTTGCGATTAAAGGGGCGGATTATAGTTATCAACAAATTGATAGTGATCTGTCTGCATCACTCACACGTAATGTTTTAATAGGAATCTTAGTTGCGGGAATTGCGGTTGCTATTATAATCGGATACGTTTGGTATGCATTACGACCGCTTTTACAACTTACGAAATTATCCAAGCAAGCTGCACAAGGGGATTTAACTTCTGTCATTTCAATTCAAAGTATGGACGAGATTGGTAGACTGACGATTAATTTTAATCAGATGGTTGCAAGCTTAAAAGAGCTAATCTTACATATTAAAAAAAATTCAGAACAAGTTGTTGAATCAGCAGGCGTATTACGTACAAATGCGCATCAAGCAGCCTCAAGTACACATGAAATGACGAATTCGTTTCAAAGCATTGCGCATGGCTCTAAAACACAGTTAAGCAGTATGGAAGAGAGCAAGAAGGCAATGGATGAGATGGCAAGTGGTATTGCTACAATCGCAGAGTCATCAGGAAATGTGTCAGAACTAGCTAATCAAGCAACTAACTACACGGATCAAGGGAACACGATTATACAAGATACGGTAACTCAAATGGATAAAATCCATGATTCTGTGTCAAAGACAGTAACTAGCCTCCAACAATTACAAGTAAATGCAGATGATATCAGTCAAATCTTAAAAATAATAAGAGATATTGCAAATCAGACGAATATGCTAGCTCTGAATGCAGCAATAGAAGCATCACGTGCCGGTGAGCATGGGAAAGGTTTTGCTGTCGTTGCAGATGAGGTTAGACACTTAGCTGATCGTAGTAAAAATTCAGCTAATCAAATTGCTACGTTAATTGAAGAAATTAATCGGAATATGGCGCAAACGGCAAACACAATGGAAATCGGTGTACAAGATGCGTTAGCTGGCAAAAAAATTGCTTATCTTGCAGGAGAAGCGTTTGGGCAGATTCGCAAATCGATTCAAGAAGTTTCAGACCACATCCAAGAAGTGACTGCAGCCTCCGAGGAGATGTCTGCAAGTAGCGAGGAAATTATTGCTTCTTTTGAAGAATTGGAAGCTATTTCGCGAGATGCTTCGAATCAAACTCAAGTTGTTGCAATTGCATCGGATGAGCAGCTCTCTATCATAGAAGATATTTCAAGTTCATCTGAATTTGTAGAGTCATCCTCCAAAACATTACAGAAACAAATTGAGCAATTTAAGATATAATATGGAAGAGTTAGAGGTTCGTCTATAGGTACATAGACAAGGAGAGAAATCAATGCTTGAGCACGAGAAAATGTTATGGGATCAAGGTGTTAAATATATTGCGGGTGTGGACGAGGTAGGTAGAGGTTGTCTATTTGGAGATGTCGTAGCCGCTGCTGTCATTTTACCTCAAGGTCTAGTCATTGATGGTATAGATGATTCGAAGAAATTAAGCCCGAAAAAAAGAGAAATAGCATATGATCGAATTGTGGAAGAAGCGATTGCAATCGGTCTTGGAATTGTGGATGTTGATACGATTGAGCGTATCAATATTAAGGCCGCTTCTAGGCTAGCAATGAAAAAGGCAGTGGAGCAATTGGAGCAGATACCGGATTTTGTTTTGGTTGATGCGGAGACAATCGATACGACAATTGATCAAATGGCACTTATTCATGGAGACGCGATTAGTCAATCGATTGCTGCTGCTTCGATTATTGCGAAAGTGACACGTGATCGAATGTGTTTGCAGTGGGACTTTGCATACCCCGAGTACGGAATTGCACTCCATAAAGGCTACGGAACGAAACTTCATCGTGAGAAAATAATAGAATTTGGACCGACTCCATTGCATCGCCCTACTTTTTTGCGCAATATATTGCATCAACAAGGTGAGTTGTTTTAATAGACTGCTTTGCATTTGCCGATAAAGATAGAAAGTAGTTAAGAGGATCGGAAATGGAGGCAAGCATAATGAATATTAGTAGTTTGATTCGTTCGGTGATGGGGGAGCCTCAGGGTTCACAAGCGAAAGTGTTGGATCTAAAGCAAGGTGGAATTGTGCGCGGTGTTGTTGTACGAGATTTAGGGAATCAAGAAGCGATGGTTGCAATTAACGGTGTACAAATCCGCGCGAAGTTGGAGACTCCTTTAAATCAAGGTGAGACGACTATGCTTGAAGTACAAGGCGAGACTGAAAATGGTGAGGTTATTCTTAGGCCGATTGCCAACTCAGAGATGCTTAGTACAATGGCTTCGCGTGCAGAAATGTTAAAATCGTTTGGTGTTGCCAATACAGAAGTGAATCGTGAATTGCTCTCTCATATGCAGGAAGCGGGAGTGCCTCTGACCAAGGAAAATGTACAAAAGTTTGCAGAGCTTTTAGCTGAAAAACCTTTGAATGTGGATGCGAAAATATGGGTAGGTGCTGCTGCTGTTGCACAAGCAAGAGGTATTCCACTTAGTGGCGCAACCATAAATGCCATGTTGGAAGCAATGACGGGTCCCTCTTTGACAGAGCACCTTGGAAAATTGGAAGCTGGGATTCAAGCGGTATTAAAGGATACAGGACTGTCACTATCGAATGAAGTGAGAGGATCACTTATGAAGGCTGTTGATTTGCTCCACCAAGTGGAGCAGTTAACAGCTGGCTCGCAGCGGAGCTCTCTCGCGGCAGTACCTGAAGCGACTCGCGAAGCTGTCGCTCCAAGTGTGACGCAAGGTCCTGCCGCCTCGCAGGCGGCGGGACCGCGTGGGGACAACACCGCCAGCGCTCAGCCAAGCGGCGGCAGTGTAAACCCCGCCCATGTACAGCAGGCACATGGGCGGGAAGCCATCCCCGGCGGCGGGACCGCGCCGGGGGGAGTAGCCCCAGCCCCGAGCCCTGCCGGGGGCTGGATTGGCAACGTGCTCAAGCTTCTAGGCGTCGAGCACGAAAATTTGTTAGCCAAAGCTGTGCTGGCTAACAACACCGCTACAGGCGCGCAAGATGAGGCGCCTGAGGCTCCAGCAGGCAGTCTAACGGCTGCTGCAAGTCAAGAGAAGGTAAATGCGCCATTAAATGGTCAGATGGCTCAGAGTGCGTCTATTGCAACGAGAACAGCTGGTAATATGCAAGTTAATGCCCAGAGTAATATTCAGGGTAGTATTCAAGGTGCTCAGGTAGCTAACCAGCAATCAGTAACTGGCTCTATTCCAGGTATATCTGTGAATGCAAGCACAAATTCAAGTGTTATTCAAAGTCCAGTAAATCCGAATTTACATACGGGAACTGAATCCAATCAGCCAGAACATACAACGGCAGCAGATCAGAAAGCTCCGCCAAACCCAATATCTAATAATAAGGTTCAATTTCAAGCTCAAGATCTGACTCATCTAGCGAAGGCACGCACAAACGCAGCGCTTGAATTATTTGCACCTTCTTCCATGCCAGTGGAATCAGCGGCTAATCATAGTGTACGAGAGACATTGAAAAGCCTACTCCTGTCATTAGGAACGACTAATGAACTGCCTCCAGCTTTGAAGGAAGCGATGCAAAGCGTTGTACAACAAATTACAGGTCAGCAGCTCCTTTTGAGCGCCGATCGTACATCTCCCTTTGCACACGTAACCTTGTTTATTCCGTTTACTAATGGGGATAGACTACAAACAGCCTCTGTCCATATTCAATCACGTAAAGGTGACAAGGGGGTGCTCGATTCCAATAATTGCCGTTTATTATTCGATCTGCAGATGAACGCGATGGGTGATACGCTTGTTGATGTGCAAGTGGTCAATTCGATTGTTTCCCTACAAGTACATAATGATCACGAAGAAGTAGGGCATCTGATCGAAAGTTTTAGAGAGGAGATTGCGAGAGGAGTGAATCAACTTGGTTTCCAATTCTTATCACTCAAATGTTCTCGTTTTCCTCAAGAATCGATCGAGTCACTTACAAATGGGCAAGTCACGAATGATACGCAAGAAAACGAAATCAATCCATTATTTATGCCCAAACCGTACAAAGGAGTGGACTATCGGGCATGACTAGCTCTAACAAGAACTCACATATGTATACATCACCAATTGACTCCATCTCAGACAATCGATTGAAAGATGAGCAAGGTGTGCAGCCTGATTTTATTGCTAAAAAAGCGGTAGCCCTTCGTTATAATCCCGGTACGGGACCTTCTGCCCCAAAGGTTGTTGCGAAGGGAAAGGGTCATTTAGCAGATGTCATTTTACAAAAAGCAAGAGAGAATGGGATTCCTATTCAAGAAGATAAATCATTAGTTGAGGTACTATCCAAGCTAGATTTGGATCAAGAAATACCTGCAGAGTTGTATCAGCTTGTAGCAGAAGTACTTAGTTTTATATATCGCTCAGATTCCCGATTGCGTGAGAGGAGGAACCCATGATCGAAGGCAAATCTCCAGATCTACGTAAACAGACTGGTAAATATGGTGAGCAGGTTGCTGCTGATTTTTTAATAGATAAAGATTACTGTATCATTGCTCGTAATTGGCGCTGTCGCTCAGGTGAAATTGACTTAATCGCAGAGAAAGATGGCGTCCTTGTTTTTATTGAAGTGCGCACACGGAGGAAGACAGGTCGATTCGGAACTGCCAAGGAATCCGTAGGTTTTCGTAAACAAATGCAGGTACGCCAAACCGCACAAGTATACATGTATCAAAATGCAGCATTTAATAAACAAGTGAGGATGGATGTGATCTCTGTCGAATTAACTCCAACGGGAGAGCTAACGATGGTGGAACATATCATTGGTGCATTCTAAACAATTTTGAAAGCGCAGATACCTTATCGAAATACAAATAAAGAGCATCCAGCTCTTTATTAGCAGCATCAATGCTCTTCCTCAAGTTTGAATCAGATCAAAGCCCTCATTACCCCCTACATGTTTAATATAACTCCTGCTTTTTATCCAATGCTCGATATTGCAAGGCTTCAGCAAGATGAGGTAACTCAATATTTGTACTATTTTCTAGATCTGCAATCGTGCGGGCCATTCGTAAGATACGATCATGTGCCCGGGCACTAAGTCCTAGCATTTCAAAAGATTGTTCCAGCATTTTTTGTGTCTCCACATCTAATTTACATACCATACGTAACATCTTACCGCTTAATTCGCTGTTAAAACGGATAGAGGTTTCTTTAAAGCGTTCTTGCTGCTTGATCAAGGCTCTTTCAACTAATTGGCTCATTTCTGCTGAAGAGAGCGATTCCTGCTCGCTTGACAGAACAGAAAAATCGGGTTTAGGTACTTCGACGTGCATATCAATGCGATCAAGTAAAGGACCAGATAGCTTAGAGCGATATTGTTGTACTTTAAGGGGTGAGCAGGTGCAAGGCTGTGAAACAGGATCGCCGGATCCGAGGAATCCACAAGGACATGGATTCATCGAAGAAGCGAGTAAAAATTGAGCTGGGAAGGTGTACACGGCGCGTGCACGACCTATTGTTACCATACAGTCTTCTAATGGCTGCCGGAGAACCTCAAGAACATTTCGCGAGAATTCAGGGAGCTCGTCTAGAAATAATACGCCACGATGTGCGAGGCTTACTTCACCTGGTTTGGGGTTAGACCCTCCGCCGACAAGTCCTGCAGCTGATACTGTATGGTGAGGCGAACGAAAAGGACGTTTGGTCAGTGGCTTTAATTGATTCGTGAGTTTGCCTGCCGCAGAGTAAATTTTCGTCACTTCCAAAGATTCATCCTCTGCCATTAGCGGCATGATGCTTGGTAAACGACGAATAAGCATGGTTTTACCTGTGCCTGGAGGTCCAATTAAAATGACATTGTGCATGCCAGCGGCGGCAATGACCATGGCGCGTTTGGCTGTTTGTTGGCCGCGAACATCTGCAAAGTCATCTTTTTCAAAAAGATCTTGTTCGTTGTTAGAGGGGGCTTGATTCGCTACGTTTACTTGAATATCATAAACACTCTTTACACGCGCGCCTTCTAGCTCTTTCAAATCACGAAGCGTTTTGATCGCAAAGACATCTACGTCTGAAATAAGTAGAGATTCGGCGGCATTAGCATGGGGCACAATCATACGTTTCATTCCTCGCTGTTTAGCGGAGTGAACCATAGAGAGCACGCCCGGAACGGGTCGGATACTGCCATCAAGTGCAAGCTCGCCTAGGAATAAAGTGTGATCAATTTCGCTTAACTGAAGCTGTTTACTCGTAATTAAAATCCCTGCAGCTATGGCTAGATCAAAGGAAGTCCCTTCTTTTCGTAAATCAGCAGGTGCCAAGTTAATCGTAATACGCTCCATGGGGAAGGTGAATCCACAATTTTTTATTGCTGATCGTACACGTTCAATTGATTCTTTGATTGCTGTATCTGGTAAACCAACTAGATTCACTTGTGGTAATCCATTGGAAAGATCGATTTCGACTTCGATGCCTTTACCCTCTACACCGTGCAAACATGCGCTTAAGACTTTGCCATACATAACAAATAACACCCTTCCTCAAATGAAATGATTGCTCATAGACGAAAGGTGCTTCCTTATCGAAATGATGTGTATTTCCTCATTCGTCATTTTTCTTTCATTTCCTGCCGAATGGTGGCTTTACAAATAATTTACCGAGTAATTAGAAAAAGCGTGAATTTTTTTAAAAAAGTAAGGCAACCGTCGAAAAAAAGTGGTACAATATCAAAGGCTTAGTGATCAATTTCATAGTAGTCACAAGACCTGATTTTATGTAGTCGACATAGAACCATTTCGATAGGAGGAATTTTGCACATGAATATCCATGAGTATCAAGGCAAAGAAGTATTGAAACAATACGGCGTTGCGGTACCGCAAGGAAAAGTAGCATTTACAGTTGAAGAAGCTGTACAAGCTGCTGAAGAATTGGGCACTTCCGTAGTTGTCGTAAAAGCGCAAATTCATGCTGGGGGCCGTGGTAAAGCGGGCGGTGTGAAAGTTGCGAAGAACTTGGATGAAGTACGTGCGTATGCATCTGAAATCCTAGGTAAAGTGCTTGTTACCCACCAAACGGGTCCTGAAGGTAAAGAAGTTAAGCGTTTACTTATTGAGCAAGGTTGCGACATCAAGAAAGAATATTATGTTGGTGTTGTTGTAGACCGTGCTACAGGTTCTGTTGTTATGATGGCTTCTGAAGAAGGCGGCACTGAGATTGAAGAAGTTGCTGAGCATTCTCCAGAGAAAATTTTCAAAGAAGTTGTAGATCCTGCTGTTGGATTACAAATGTTCCAAGCGCGTCGCTTAGCCTATGCAATTAATATTCCTGATGCACTAGTAAATAAAGCAGTTAAATTTATGCTTGCTTTGTATACTGCTTTTGTCGAAAAGGATTGCTCTATTGCTGAAATTAATCCGCTCGTCGTAACAGGCGATGGTGATGTTATGGCACTTGATGCGAAGCTAAACTTTGATTCCAATGCATTGTTCCGTCACAAAGATATCGTTGCACTTCGCGATTTGGCTGAAGAAGATGAGAAAGAAATCGAAGCTTCCAAATTTGACTTAAGCTACATCGCGCTTGATGGCAACATCGGGTGTATGGTGAATGGTGCTGGTCTAGCAATGGCAACGATGGATATCATTAAATATTATGGTGGAGACCCAGCTAACTTCCTTGATGTTGGGGGCGGTGCTACAACGGAGAAAGTAACGGAAGCTTTCAAAATTATTCTATCTGATGCAAAAGTAAAAGGTATCTTTGTTAACATTTTCGGTGGCATTATGCGTTGTGACGTTATTGCTAACGGTGTTGTGGAAGCAGCTAAACAACTTGGTTTAGACAAACCGCTTGTTGTGCGCTTGGAAGGTACGAACGTTGAGATTGGTAAGCAAATCTTGAACGAGTCCGGACTAAACATTGTTGCTGCAGATTCCATGGCAGACGGAGCACAGAAAATCGTTAATCTGGTTAAGTAAACGCATTCAGAAATAGCGATTTGAGCACGCATAACGAATAAAAATAGGGGATGTGAACAAAGATCATGAGTATTTTGGTAAATAAAAATACAAAAGTCATCACGCAAGGGATTACTGGCGCAACAGGTTTGTTCCATACAAAAGGCGGCCTTGAATATGGTACACAAATGGTTGCTGGTGTAACTCCTGGTAAAGGCGGCATGACTCTTGATATCGAGCTAGGTAATGGCGAAACGAAACAAGTTCCTGTCTTTAACACAGTAAACCAAGCAAAAGAAGCAACAGGTGCTACTGCATCCGTTATTTACGTTGCTCCTCCATTTGCAGCTGACGCGATCATGGAAGCAGTAGATGCTGATCTTGATCTTGTTATCTGTATCACAGAAGGTATTCCAGTCCTTGACATGGTTCGCGTTAAGCGCTACATGGAAGGCAAAAGAACAATTCTAATTGGGCCTAACTGCCCAGGTGTAATCACGCCAGGCGAATGTAAAATTGGTATTATGCCAGGATATATTCATACTCCAGGTCATGTAGGTGTAATTTCCCGTTCAGGAACATTGACATATGAAGCGGTTCATCAATTAACAGCTCGTGGAATTGGTCAGTCTTCCGCAGTTGGTATCGGTGGGGACCCGGTTAAAGGTTCTGAATTTATCGATATTCTTAAAATGTTCAATGATGATCCAGATACTTATGCAGTAATTATGATTGGTGAGATCGGTGGTACAGCAGAAGAAGAAGCGGCTGAGTGGATTGCTGCGAATATGACGAAGCCTGTCGTAGGTTTCATTGGTGGACAAACAGCGCCTCCAGGAAAACGTATGGGACATGCGGGCGCAATTATCTCCGGTGGTAAAGGAACTGCGGCTGAGAAAGTTGCAGTGATGGAGAAATGTGGTATTCGTGTAGCACCAACACCTTCTGAAATGGGCTCTACACTAGTAGGTGTTCTTGAAGAAAAAGGTCTTCTTGAAGAATGTATTACTAAAGCATAATTAAAGTAAAAGGTAAGCAACCTTTCATTTCCCTAAGGGGATTTGAAAGGTTTTTTTTGTTACTAAAAGGGGGAATTGTTATTTATGAAGGATCGAGACCTATTATTTGCTTTAGATCAAATGCCTGGGGTTGGCTATAAAACGATCGAACATCTTGTACAATGCAGCGTAACTTTAAATGATTTATTTCGTCTATCAATTAACGAATTGCTGCAACTAGGCATAGGTGCTAAACAATCTGAGATCATTAAGAAAACTTATAAGTCAGAGTGGCTGGATGAGAAGTTGAATGCCTATAAGAAAGCAGGCATCTCCTATATGACTTCATTTGATGCAGAGTATCCCGTTCAGCTCTTAGAAATTGCACAGCCACCTTGGGTGCTATATTATAAAGGGAACGCTCAATTACTGCACAATCCATCCATCGCTATGGTTGGAACAAGAATGCCAACGGTGTATGGTAAAAAAGTAGGAGATGAACTTGCTTTTCAATTAGCTGCATCTGGTATTGGCGTAATTAGCGGACTTGCACGAGGGATTGATACAACAGCGCATCGTGGTGCATTACGTGCAGAGGGAACAACAGTTGCGGTACTTGGTTGTGCAATAAATCAAGTTTATCCGCCAGAGAATACTTCACTGTGCAAAGAAATTGAGGAGAGAGGGATTGTCATTTCGGAGTACCCCATGGGTACAAAGTCTCATCCAGGATTGTTCCCGCAACGTAATCGGATTATTGCTGGTCTATCAGTTGGAGTAGTCGTAGTTGAAGCTGCTGAACGTAGTGGTTCATTGATCACGGCAGATTCCGCATTGGAATCTTCACGTGATGTGTTTGCTGTTCCAGGTCCGATTACTTCACCTAATAGTAGGGGATGTTTGCGATTAATTCAGCAAGGAGCTAAACTTATCACTTGTGTAGAAGATATTTTAGAAGAATATAAAGATGTACTGATTTTGTCGAAAAATACAGCCAAATCGGAAGTTTTGCTTGATTCAGTTGGCGTACAATTGACGGAAGAGGAATCTTTTGTCTATCGAATTGTGTTGGAAGAACCAAGGTCACTTGACGCACTTCTAACCCTAACCTCATATAAATTTGGACTTTTACATTCAGTTCTGTTATCCTTGCTTATGAAAAAAAAGATTGTACTTCTGCCGGGATCAACATACATGGCTTTATAATATATTTTTGGATTTTTCAAAATCGAGAGGGGGAGGGCGACCTATGGCAGATGCATTAGTAATTGTAGAATCACCAGCCAAAGCCAAAACCATCGGCAAATATTTAGGTAAAAAGTTTATTGTAAAAGCGTCAATGGGTCATATTCGAGACCTTCCAAAAAGCCAAATCGGTGTTGATGTCGAGCATAATTTCGAACCGAAGTACATAACGATTCGTGGAAAAGGTTCGATTTTAAAGGAATTAAAAGACGCTGCTAAAAAAGTAAAAAAAGTTTATCTCGCAGCTGACCCGGATCGCGAAGGGGAAGCAATCGCATGGCACTTAGCTCACTATTTGGAGATTAATGCAAATGAACCATGCCGTGTCGTATTTAATGAGATAACGATGCAAGCTGTGAAGGATGCATTTAAAACTCCACGAGTTATTAATCAAGATCTAGTAAATGCACAACAAGCAAGACGCATTTTGGATCGACTCGTTGGTTACAAAATCTCACCATTATTATGGAAGAAGGTTAAGAAAGGTTTGTCGGCTGGAAGAGTGCAATCGGTTTCAGTCAAACTTATCATTGATCGAGAAAATGAGATAAAAGCATTCGTTCCTGAAGAGTACTGGTCGATTACGGCACTTTTAGTAGCTGGAAAAGCAAAGTTCGAAGCAAAATTTTATGGCATGAATGGTCAAAAACTGGAACTTCATTCCGTTGAAGACGTAAATAAAGTATTAGCGGCTATTCAAGATCAAAACTTTATCGTAAAAGAAGTCAAAGAGAAGGAGCGCTTGCGTAACCCTGCTCCGCCATTTATTACATCATCTTTGCAGCAAGAAGCGGCACGGAAGCTCAACTTTAGAGCATCCAAAACGATGTCAGTTGCACAGCAATTGTATGAAGGTATTGATTTGGGTAAAGAAGGAACCGTCGGTCTAATCACTTATATGCGTACGGATTCAACTCGAATTTCACCTGTTGCGCAAGAAGAAGCGAAAGAGTTAATTACATCCAAGTACGGAGCTAACTATATCCCAGAAACTCCGCGTGTATATGCGAAAAAGAATAGTAATGCACAAGATGCGCATGAAGGGATACGTCCTTCTTCTGTCCTTCGTGAACCAGATTCGATTAAAGAGTACTTAAGCCGTGACCAATTCCGATTATACAAGCTGATTTGGGAGCGCTTTGTTGCATCACAAATGTCCTCGGCGATTCTTGATACAATGACGATAGATATTGCAGTAGGTGCAGGGATGTTCCGCGCAGCTGGTTCCAAACTCAAATTTCCAGGTTTCATGAAAGTTTACGTTGAAGGTAACGATGACGGGACGACTGAAGAAGATAAGCTGCTTCCGCCACTTGCTCAAGGCGATGAAATTGAAAAGCAAAGTATGGAACCCAAGCAGCATTTTACTCAGCCACCTCCACGTTATACAGAAGCTAGACTTGTTCGCACACTTGAGGAGCTAGGTATTGGCCGTCCAAGTACGTATGCGCCAACGCTGGAAACGATTCAAAAACGTGGCTATGTAGCAATTGATGAGAAGAAGTTTGTACCAACGGAGCTCGGTGAGCTTGTGATTCAATTAATGGTCGAATTTTTCCCTGAAATTCTTGATGCGGAGTTCACTGCGCAGATGGAAGGCGAATTAGACCATGTTGAAGAAGGTACAGAGAATTGGGTCCGGGTGCTTGATGGCTTTTATACAGATTTCGAGAAACGACTTGAATTTGCGGAAGAAGAAATGAAAGAAATCGAGATTCAAGATGAAGTTTCCGACGAGATTTGTGAAAAATGTGGCAAGAACCTTGTGTACAAGATGGGACGATTCGGAAAGTTTTTAGCTTGCTCTGGATTCCCGGATTGCCGCAACACGAAACCAATTGTTAAAAATATCGGTGTCACTTGCCCAAAATGTAAAGAAGGCGCGATTGTTGAACGCCGTTCGAAGAAAGGGCGCATTTTCTACGGATGTGATCGTTATCCAGAATGTGATTTTATCTCATGGGATAAGCCGTCTGCGAAGCCTTGTCCGGATTGTGGTTCATCAATGATTGAAAAACGTACAAAAGCAGGCGTATTCTTGCACTGTACGGAATGCACGCATAAAGAAGAAATTGTACAAGACGAAGCTACAGACTAGAGGTGTTAAGGTGTTGAAAGAAAATACAAGAGTTACAGTCATCGGAGCGGGTCTTGCTGGAAGTGAAGCTGCTTATCAAATCGCATCCCGTGGTGTTCCCGTCACACTATATGAGATGCGTCCAGTGAAAAAGACGCCTGCTCATATTTCAGATCAATTTGCAGAGCTTGTTTGCTCCAATTCTCTACGTTCTAATGGATTAGGAAATGCAGTAGGGGTCATGAAAGAAGAAATGCGCATTCTAGATTCACTTATTATGCGTTGTGCGGATAAACATGCTGTACCAGCAGGTGGAGCGTTAGCTGTAGATCGTGATGGATTCTCAGGTGAAATTACATCTACCCTTCGTAATCATCCTTTGATCGAAGTGAAGAATGAGGAATTAGAATCTTTGCCTGAAGGTATTGTTGTTGTAGCAACAGGACCACTAACTTCACCATCATTATCTGCTCATCTACAGCAATTAATGGGTAAGGAATATCTCTACTTCTATGATGCAGCAGCGCCAATTGTAGAGAAGGATTCCATTGATATGAACAAGGTGTATTTGGCTTCTCGTTACGATAAAGGTGAGGCAGCATATTTAAATTGTCCAATGACAGAAGAAGAGTTCAATACTTTTTATGATGCCATTATCTCTGCTGAGACTGCGCCAATTAAAGAGTTCGAGAAAGAAATCTATTTCGAAGGCTGTATGCCAATTGAAGTGATGATGAAGCGCGGTAAACAAACAGCACTGTTTGGACCGATGAAACCTGTAGGACTTGTAAATCCGCATACAGGTGAGCTTCCATTTGCAGTCGTTCAGCTTCGCCAAGATAATGCAGCAGGAACGTTATACAATCTGGTTGGCTTCCAAACGCATTTAAAATGGGGTGAGCAAAAACGAGTTTTCTCGCTCATTCCAGGTCTTGAGAATGCAGAATTCGTTCGTTATGGCGTTATGCATCGAAATACGTTTATAAACTCACCTGAATTATTACAACCAACTTATCAATTCCGTGGAATGGATAATCTTTTCTTTGCAGGACAAATGACAGGTGTGGAAGGTTACGTTGAATCTGCAGCTGCTGGGCTAGTTGCTGGAATTAACGCAGCGAAGGTGGCATTAGGGGAGGAACCAATTGTCTTCCCTCATGAATCAACAATTGGATCCATGGCGCATTACATCACAACTGCTGAGGGTAAATATTTCCAACCAATGAATGCCAATTTTGGTTTATTACCACCTACAGCTCAGAAAATTCGCAATAAAAAACAAAAGAACGAAGAGCTTGCAAATCGTGCTCTGGAAACAATTGGTGAGTTACCACAAAAACTTGCAATCAAAAAATGACTTTGCATGTTAGATGTGTTAATATGTTAAAGGCTTTTCTTGGAGTTTCATAATTAGTTGTGCTTTTCTTTTAATTGAAACCATAAGATTAGCAGCAAGAGTGTATTCTTTAGCTGCTCTTCTTCTTTTCATAACCCATTTTCTTAGCCATTATTATTTCCAAAGACAAGAGGTGATTCAATGAGTGCGACTTTTCACGCTACTACCATTTTTGCAATTCGTCATCAAGGCAAAGGTGCAATTGCCGGTGATGGTCAAGTGACGTTCGGTAATTCAATGGTGATGAAACAAACTGCTAAGAAGGTTAGACGCCTTTACAGAGGTAAGGTGGTTGCTGGATTTGCAGGGTCGGTTGCAGACGCGATAACCTTATTTGAGAAATTCGAAGGAAAACTTGAAGAACATCATGGTAATTTACAGCGGGCAGCAGTTGAACTTGCTAAAGATTGGCGTCAAGATCGTGTTCTTCGCAAATTAGAGGCAATGATGCTCGTCATGGATGATTCAGGTTTGCTTTTAATTTCGGGTAATGGAGAAATCATAGAACCAGATGACGGGATTGCCGCTATTGGTTCTGGAGGATCATTTGCTTTAGCAGCAGGTCGTGCGATGTATCGATATGCGCCTCATATGACGGCAGCTGAGATCGCAAAGGCTTCATTGGAAACTGCTGCAGAAATATGCGTTTTTACGAATCATAATATCATTGTTGAAGAAATTTAATGGCAAGCCCACTTTGAATCAAGGAGGGATTTCATGCATAAGAACGCTTTAACCCCAAGACAAATTGTTGAGGAACTTGATCGATATATTATTGGTCAAAAAAAGGCGAAAAAATCAGTTGCGGTTGCGTTACGTAATCGATATCGTCGATCACTACTTGACGAATCATTACGCGATGAGATCGTACCGAAAAATATTCTGATGATTGGTCCGACAGGTGTGGGTAAGACCGAAATTGCTCGAAGACTTGCTAAGTTAGTCGGTGCTCCTTTTGTAAAAGTGGAAGCAACGAAATTTACAGAAGTTGGTTATGTCGGGCGGGACGTGGAATCAATGGTGCGTGATTTACTCGAAACGTCAATTCGGATGGTTAAAAGTGAACGTATGGAATTAGTTAAGGAAAAAGCGGAAAAGCTTGCTAATGAGAGACTTGTTAAGATTTTGGCTCCCAGCCCTAAAGCGGCTAAATCACAAAGAAATCCATTTGAAATGATATTTGGCAGTAATCAATCCGAGCCAGAAGAAGAAACTGAAGTTAAAGATACTTCATTATTGGAGAAGCGTTCCGAAATTTCAGAAAAGATGGCTCGCGGTGAAATGGAAAATGATTTAGTCGAAATCGAAGTTGAAGAGTCAGCACCTAATATGTTAGATCTACTTGGTGCTCAAGGCAATGAGGGCATGGGAACTAATATCCAAGAAATGTTAGGTTCGTTAATGCCGAAGAAAACGAAAAAGCGTAAGCTTCCGATCAAAGAAGCTCGCAAAGTTTTGACGCATGAAGAGGCGCAAAAGCTACTTGACATGGATGATGTCACACAAGAAGGCTTACGTCTTGCCGAACAGTCGGGAATTATTTTTATTGATGAAATTGATAAGGTTGCTTCCTCTGGAAGAGGTAGTGGTCCTGATGTGTCAAGAGAAGGCGTACAAAGGGACATACTACCTATCGTAGAGGGCTCAACCATTATGACCAAGTATGGTCCAATCAAGACGGATTACATTTTGTTTATTGCAGCAGGTGCTTTTCACATCGCTAAACCATCTGACTTGATTCCGGAGCTGCAGGGTCGTTTTCCAATTCGTGTTGAGTTAAGTAATTTGACTTTAGACGAATTTGTGCGTATCCTTACGGAGCCAAAGAATGCCCTGACAAAGCAGTACACAGCGCTTCTGGAGACGGAAGGGATCGAAGTTGAATTTGCATCTGAAGCTGTTCATGAAATGGCGCGTATTGCTGTAGAAGTGAATCAGAATACAGAGAATATTGGTGCAAGGAGATTGCATACGATATTGGAAAAACTTTTGGAGGATTTATCTTTCGAGGCTTCTGAAATCTCGTTAGAGAAGATCGTAATCACTCCCGAATATGTGAAAGAAAAACTAACTGAAATCGCACAAAATCGTGACCTAAGTCAGTACATTCTGTAGCAACACGAAACGCAACAAGAATGAACGTATTGAAAATGGAGGCATAACAATGACACTATTAGAAAAAACTCGCAGACTTAATAAGCTTTTGCAACAGGAAGCAGGTAACTTCGTATCTTTTGTTGACATGGCCGAAGTACTTCGTGATGTTGTAAATGCAAATGTTTATGTAGTAGGCCGTAATGGAAAAATCTTTGGGTATTCCATTAAAAATCCACTCTTCTCCTTTGAGTTTAGTCGCTTAGTAACAGAAGAAGGACGTTTTCCGGATAATTACAACAATGCATTATTGAAATACAACGAAACATCTTCGAATATTCTGCGTGAAAGTGATGAGAATCCTTTCCCGCGCGAGGTTCAAGAACATACGGATTATGAGTATCTTTCCATCGTTCCAATCATCGGTGGAAGAGAAAGACTTGGGACTTTAGTCTTATCTAGATTAAGTAAACCATTTGGCGATGATGATTTTGTTTTGGCAGAATATGGTGCAACTGTTGTTGCAATGGAACTTTTAAGAGTTCGCTCAGAAGAAGTGGAACATGAAGCTAGAAATCGTGCAGTTGTTTCCGTTGCGATTGGCTCCCTTTCTTTTAGTGAGCTAGAAGCGGTTGAACGCATTTTTGAAGAGCTTGATGGTAAAGAAGGACTACTTGTCGCATCCAAAATTGCAGATCGCGCGGGTATTACACGCTCTGTAATTGTAAATGCTTTGAGAAAATTGGAAAGTGCTGGTGTAATTGAGACTCGTTCCCTCGGAATGAAGGGTACGTATATTCGTATCCTAAATCAGAATCTTTTAGCAGCGATTGAACAGAATAAACTGAAAAGCTAATTCTGTTTACTCATTATCCGAAAAATGCAGTAAGAGCCCTGTCTTATTAAAAGATAGGGCTTTTTTCTTATTGTAAGTTGGTGGGATTTTATAGATGATTAACGTATTCAATAAAAAGTAATTTTTGTGTATATGTTTGTTGAAAAAGATTCATTTAAATTGTCGAATAAAGAAGGAAATACGCTTTTTGATAGAGAATAGTAAATGTCGAAAAAAATAATTGTCGAATTAGAGATTTGGAGAACAGTCTTTCAAATAATTGGAGGTATAACATGTTTCCGCTTAGTAAGCCAGGTGTATTGTTGTTAGAAAGATCGATTGATGCTTCTGCTTCTCGACAAAAAGTAGTTACGAACAATATTGCGAATGTGGATACCCCATATTTTAAGAGGTCGGATGTTGCTTTCGAAGAACTCCTTGAAAAGCAAATGAATACTGGGGGCAGCACACTTTCTGGTGTACGAACTGATCCAAGACATTTTTATATTGGAGCTAAGCCGCTGTCTGCTATTTCTCCTGAAATACGCACTGACAATCAGACAGCGATGAATAATAATAAAAATAATGTGGATATCGATTATGAGATGTCTTTAATGGCAAAAAACCAGCTCAGGTACAATACACTGATTCAACAACTGAATCATGAATTTCAAAGTGTAAGAACTGTGATTGAAGGGAGAAGGTAATAAATGAGACTGACCAATTCGTTTGATATTAGCTCTTCTGCCTTAACCGCTCAAAGACTGCGCATGGATGTGATCAGTTCTAACATTGCTCACGCGGATACAACAAGGGCGCAATTCGTTAATGGGAAATGGCAGCCTTACTCGCGTAAGCTAGTCAATTTTGAACCGAATAAGCAGCCTTCATTTGCACAAACCCTGCAAGGTGCGATGGCAGATGGGACTGGACAAGGTGTGAAAGTTACAAAAATTGTTGAAGATACTTCACCATTCAAACCAGTTTATAATCCAACACATCCAGATGCAGATGCGAATGGATATGTCATGATGTCGAATGTGGATGTCATGAAAGAAATGGTTGATATGATTTCAGCAACACGTTCTTATGAAGCAAATGTAACAGCTTTAAATGCATCGAAGGCGATGATTACAAAAGCATTAGAAATTGGTAGATAGACTAGAGAGGATGAATGGCTAGAATGATCGACAAAATTAACCCATTGGTTTCAAGCGGAATGTCGGTAACAAATTCGAGTAAAGCTGGCGCAGCAGATTTAAGCAAGCAATTTGGAAATATGCTAAATGATGCATTAGATAAACTAAGTGAACAGCAGCACACAGTCGACAAACTCAATGAGTCTTTTGCAAAAGGTGAATTATCAGATGTACATCAGTTGACAATTGCAGCTCAGACCTCTGCAATTGCATTAGAAACAACCGTACAAATCCGCAATAAAGTAATTGAGGCGTATCAGGACATTATGCGCATGCAGATTTGATCCAAATGGGCTTTCAAACATTTGACAAGGATGAGGTGGCATAGTGAACGAAACATTGCTCCAATATTGGAATAAAGTTCAGCAGTATTGGACCCGATTGAGTAAGAAGCAAAAAGGAATTTTAATAGCATCAGTCGCATTGCTGATTCTAGCTGGAATTTTAGTTTCATTGAGTATGTCTAAAACTGTTTACACTCCAGTCTTTACAAATATGCAGCCTGACGCTGCGGCATCTGTTAAGAAAAACTTGGAGTCAGCAGGTATTGAATACAAGCTTAGTCCAGATGGAAAAACAATCTCTGTACCAGAGAATAAATCAGCATCTGTTTTGATTGATTCAGCATCACAAAATTGGATGACAGGTGGATCTGGAGGTTACGAAATTTTCCGTGATAAAGGTTCTTTAACAACAACGGATAAAGAATTTAATGTGAAGTATGTGGATGCTTTGCAAGGCGAATTACGCAAAATGATCCGCAGTATACAAGCAATCGCTGACGCGAACGTTGTTATTAACAAACCTGAGGAGTCTGCATTCCTGTCAAAACAAAAAGATCAAGCAAGCGCTTCTGTTGTGCTTCAAATCAAAGAAGGATACAAGCTTGATCAGAATAAAGTGGATACGGTTTATAATCTCGTTTCACACAGTGTCATGAATTTACCACTAGAACGAATTACGGTATCTGACCAATATGGACAAACGTATAAACCTTCAAATGGTGAAGGAAGTAATGCGAGTTTATCTGGTTTGAATGATATTGAGAGTCATATGGAGATTAAATCGAAGTTTGAAAAAGATATAAAAAATAGCGTAGGTACGTTATTGGGTACTTTTTTTGGACCAGATAAGATCATAGTAAATGTGACGTCGAATATGAATTTTGACCAAAAGAATACGGTTGAAAAATTAGTGACTGCACCTAATCAATTGGATCAAAAGGGATTAGAAATTTCTTTGCAGGAAGCATCTGAATCCTACACAAGTGATGGTGGAACTGCTCCAGGTGGAGTGCCAGGAACTGGACAAACTGATGTCCCTACATATCCAACAGGCTCTAATGCTGGGAAGACCAATTCGGAAAAAACAAGTCGTACCGTAAATTCGGAAGTGAATCATATCACGAACAACATTGTGAGAACACCTTATGAATTGAAAGATTTGAGTATTACAGTTGGAGTGGAACCTCCTAAAAAGGATGACCCGAATTCATTAACACAAGAAGTACGTGCTCCAATTGAAAAAGCACTTGTTTCTATTGTAAGAGCAGCACTAGGTAACGTGAACCCAGCTATAACAGATGAAGAGCTTGCGAAGAAAGTGAACGTCATTCCGCATTCCTTTGCACAGTCACCAGGAACGGTTACGACAAATTCGAACTCAAATTGGATTTATGCTGGTATTGGTGGACTTGCAGCTCTATTAATTGGACTAGGAATATTTGCGATTGTGAGAAGTAGAAGAAAAGCAGCAGCAGCAAATAATGAATTTGATTCACCGGTTATGGTGGAGCACCCGAGTATTAGCATTGAAAATGTAACTAATGACAATCAAGTACGTAAACAACTCGAAACTCTTGCTAAGAAGAAACCAGAGGAATTCGTAAGTTTACTTCGTACGTGGTTAGTTGAGGAATAGAGGTGTACTTTTTTGGCTAGATCTTCACAACAAGGATTAACAGGTCGTCAGAAAGCAGCAATTCTTCTTATTAGTTTAGGGCCAGAAGTGTCTGCCCAAGTATTTAAACATCTAAATGAAGAAGAAATTGAGCAGTTGACGATGGAGATCGCTAACGTAAGAAAGGTAGACGCCTCGGACAAGGATATGATTATCTCTGAGTTCTATCAGATCTGCCTCGCTCAAGAATATATTTCACAAGGCGGTATTGCTTATGCGAAAGAAATTCTTGAGAAGGCGCTGGGTTCTCAGAAAGCTATTGATATTATTAATAAGCTGACGATGACACTCCAAGTTAGACCGTTTGATTTCGCACGTAAGGCGGATCCTACACAGATCTTAAACTTTATTCAAAATGAAAACTCGCAGACGATTGCTCTTGTGCTCGCTTACTTACAACCTGATCAGTCTTCCATCATCTTGTCTTCACTTCCTCAGGAAAAGCAAGCAGAAGTAGCTAAGAAAATCGCCTTAATGGATTCGACCTCACCAGAAGTTATTTCTCAGGTCGAGCGAGTGTTGGAACAGAAGTTATCATCCACTGTAACACAGGATTATACTTCTGCTGGAGGTATTTCAGCCATTGTTCAAATTTTAAATGGTGTTGACCGTGGTACGGAAAGAACGATCTTAGATTCACTTGAAATTCAAGATCCGGAACTTGCTGAAGAAATTAAGAAACGGATGTTTGTATTTGAAGATATCGTCAATATCGATAACCGTTCGATTCAGCGGATTATTCGTGATGTGGAGAATGCTGATCTTCAGCTTGCACTTAAAGTTGCTAGCGAAGAAGTGCGTGAAGCGATATTCCGTAACATGTCTAAACGCATGGTTGAAACGTTCAAAGAAGATATGGAATTTATGGGTCCCGTTCGATTGCGTGATGTTGAAGAAGCTCAGACTCGAATTGTGGCAACGATTCGTCGTTTAGAAGAAGCAGGTGAAATCATCATTGCTCGTGGTGGAGGAGATGATATTATTGTCTAATGTGATCAAACCAATCTATTACCGATCGCTGGATGATAAGAAAATCATCGAAGCTGCTTCATTAGAATATTTAAGGAAACCAATCGATCTAGCAGACGATGAAGAGGATAGTGAGTGGTCTGCTAGACAAAGAAAGAAGTTAGAAGAAGTCGAACAGCTTAAAGATCAAATTATTGGTGATGCTGAGGCATTTGCTGAAGCGCAAATAGCGCAGGCAGTAGAAGAAGTTAAACATCTTCACGAGCAAGTTCAAAACGATATTGATACATGGTGGACAGAGCGGCGTGCAGAAGATGAAGAGCATGTTGAAGCAGCCAAGAATGCCGGTTACGAGCAGGGTTATTCGGAAGGTATTGCCAAAGCGGAAGAAGAGATTCTTACTCGATATGAAACGATGCTTATCGAAGCTAGATCGATCTTGGATGATGCGCATACTATTAAAGAACAAATTATCCGAGAGTCGGAGCCTTTTCTTCTTGAACTGAGTTCGTCGATCGCAGAGAAGATTATTAGTCATCAACTAAGTATTGAACCAGCATGGACTTTGGAATTGATTCGCAATGTCCTTTCACGCAGGCAGGAAAAAGGTGTTATTACGTTATGCGTATCACCTAAACATTTTACCTATATCAATAATGCACGTGATGAACTACTTATGTCGATCGACTCTCAGGCTGAGCTGCAGATATTGCCTGACTCAACGGTTAATGATGAAGGCTGTGTGATTCGATCTTCTTATGGCTCAATCGATGCAAGAATAGACACGCAGTTGAAAGAAATTAAGAGTGTTCTTTTGCAAATGGCTATCCGAGATGAAGGTGAACAATCTTGAGTATATCTGTTCCTCGGGCAAGTAAGTACATCGAAGCATTGAACAATCTCGATACCGTACGTGTAAATGGAAAAGTAACGCAGGTGATTGGATTAACAGTCGAATCAGAAGGTCCTGTTGTGAGTATTGGTGAGGTTTGCTACATCTATCCTTTAAAGTCTAAGGAGCCTTTAAAAGCTGAAGTTGTAGGCTTTAAAAGCAATAAAGTGATCTTAATGCCGCTAGGGGAGTTAGATTCGATTGGCCCTGGCTGTGATGTAGTAGCAACGGGCAAGCCCCTTTCCGTACAAGTAGGTCATGAGCTTCTAGGTAAGGTGTTAGACGGCTTAGGACAACCACTGGATGGTTCATTCCTTCCAATGAGGATGTCTAGCTATTCAACAAATAATGCACCTAGTAATCCGTTGAGCAGGCCGCGTGTACTTGAGCCACTCAGTGTAGGTGTGCGTTGCATCGACGGATTACTGACAATTGGCAAGGGACAGCGTGTAGGTATTTTTGCAGGATCAGGGGTGGGTAAAAGTACCTTAATGGGTATGATTGCTCGAAACACAGAAGCAGATGTCAACGTAATTGCATTGATTGGGGAACGTGGACGTGAGGTTCTGGACTTTATTGAACGAGATTTAGGACCCGAAGGTTTGGCTCGTTCGGTAGTCATCGTCGCAACTTCTGACCAACCTGCATTGATTCGGATCAAAGGGGCACTAATTGCTACTTCGATAGCTGAGTATTTCCGAGACAGAGGACTAAATGTCATGCTGATGATGGACTCGGTAACACGTTTTGCAATGGCGCAGCGTGAGGTTGGACTAGCAGTTGGTGAACCACCAGCAACAAGGGGTTATACCCCTTCCGTATTCGCTATGCTGCCTCGTTTGTTGGAGCGTTCAGGTACGGCTTCAAAAGGTTCTATAACAGCATTCTACACCGTTCTTGTTGATGGGGACGATATGAATGAGCCAATCGCTGATGCTGTACGAGGAATCTTAGACGGGCATATTGTGCTGGATCGAAATATCGCAAGCAAGGGTCATTACCCTGCAATAGATGTGTTGTCAAGTGTGTCTCGTGTTATGACAGAGATCGTTTCTCAAGAGCACCAGGATGCTGCTAATCAGTTAAAACGTAATCTTGCGATATATCGGGAGTCCGAGGATTTAATCAATCTGGGCGCTTATCAGAAGGGCTCTAATCCAGATATCGATCAATCCATCGATTATATCAAAGTGATTACGGACTATACCAAACAAAGTATTACAGAAAAATTATTGGGTGATGAGGCGAAGGAACGCCTGCTCGCTGAATTTTCAAAAGGATGATGATCAATGGGCTTTCGCTATACGTTTCAAGGGATTCTAGATCTAAAAGAGTCAGAGCGAAATCAAGCGGAAAGAGAATTATCACTATCAATTGGTCAATTACAGCAGGAAGAATACTCATTAAAAGAATTAATAGATAGTCATGATGAAGTCATGGATCGAATGAATCAGGTATCCAGCCAACGTATTCCGATCTCGCAGATGGTTCAAATGCAGCACTATGCTGAATTTCTGGACAATCAGATCAAGAGGAAGAGTCAGGATGTACACATCGCTAAGAAAAGAGTATCGAAAGATCAAGACGAACTGACGAATCGAATGGTTGACGAGAAAGTCTGGGTCAAGGCTCGCGAGAAAGCATATCAACTTTACATGACAACTCAACTAAAAAAGGAACAAAACCTTCTTGATGAGATGGCTTCTAGTCGGTTCTTAAGAATGTCATCTGTATAAAAAGAAGAAGATTGCATGAGGTAGGGGGGAATGGATAGGGATGGCAAACACCAATACGGAGACAGAGAGCTCCTCTTCTTATGGAGCATTGGAGCGATTTCTAATCTGGTTTCTGATACCTATCGTTTTTACGGCTGTATTGTTAGGTGTTTTGTTAACCATTTTAGACTTTGATGTTATGCGCGGGGTACAAAATGCGCTTCATAATATCCCAGGTATTGGTAAACTTATACCGGCACCTACAGAAAAAGCGGCAGATAGCAAATCGAAGCCATCTAATGAACAGAATGTGAAAGCAAAAGATGATACAATCGACCAGTTAAATGGAAAAATAGCAGAACTGGAAAAGAATATCGAGCAAACAAATGGCAATATGTCTCAAAAAGATGATGAGGTTAAAGACTTACAAGCTAAAAACGCTGCTTTGGAAGATAAGATAAAGAGCAAGACGCAAAGTGACGTGGATTTTACGAAGCAAGTTCAAGAACTCTCAAGCCTATTTGCTAAAATGAATCCTAGTAAAGCAGCACCAATTCTAGAGAATATGACTTCGAAGGAATCTGTTCTTGTTCTGACAATGATGAAATCAGATGATCGTGTGAAAGTTTTAGAAAAAATGGATCCGAAAAAAGCTGCAGAAGTGTCCATTGCTTTAAAAGATGGAGCAACTCTGAGAGATCTTGAAATTGCTGCTCAGGACGAACGTCTGAAACGTACTCAAGATGCTGCGAATAAAGGAAAGTCCATCACATCTGATGATCTTGGACAAACTTTTTCTAATATGATCCCGAAGAGTGCTGCAAGTTTACTGCTTGAAATGTACGATGTTACTCCAGCGAAAGTCAAAACGATTCTAACATCTATGGATGCAGGCTCCCGTGCTCGGGTAATGTCCGCGATGACAGATCAGAAAAAAGATGTAGCTGCTAACATTGCAGAATTGTTAGCGAAGTAATGACGTGCACTGAAAGGAGGTGAAAAAATAATGAACGCGCAAATGCCAGCTTTATCAATAGCTACACCAACGACAACAGGGAATGCAACAACGTCAGGCAGTAAGCAAAATAGCAATTTATCTGGGGTAACTGGAAAAGATGTTTTTGCTGGACTTCTTGTTTCTCAAGTTGGAACAAGCCCATCCAATGAGCAATTGGATACGAATATGAGTGTATTGATGGCGTTATCTGTTTTACCACCTACCATTCAGCCAATTCAAGATAACCAAGGTGACTTGAATACAGCAGATCAGCTTGTACAGACGCTTCAGAACAACCCAGAATTAACTCAGGAACTGTTAGCAGATCCGAATGTTCAACAATGGTTGCAAGATGCAATGACACTGATGCAGGCATTAGACACAACGAAGGGGCTCAATAACAAGCAAGCGTTTCAGTTAAATGCAGGGCTAAATATCCCGTTAGAAGGGACAGAAGTTCAGTCTGCTCAACTGCAACAAGTGTTATTGAAATTTGCTCAATTGCTTGAGCAGCAGCCAGATCAACCTTTTGTGCAACATCTTCAAGCGCAGCTTCAAGCGGCATTAGCACCACATCAAGAAGCGGTTGCATCAGGTGTGTCCAATAATGCCCCACTCACTTCTGCGATTCAATCGAACGCTTTAACAGCCGTAGATAAGCAGGAAGATTCAAGTAGGCTTGTTAATAAGCTAAACACAACTACTGTTAAGCCAGAATCTTCAGAAGGAAAGAGTGCTGCTTCGACAGAATCAGTTCATTTTACAGCGGTTACAACCAAAAGTAGCTCGGGTCTTGAAATTTTGACTTCCAAAGGAGCATTAAGCGCTGCACAACTCGTAAATCCAGAGACTAGTGAGTCTGCACTCCAGGATGCACCAATCCTTGCTGATGATGCAACTAACAATGTTGTTTTGCAAGCGGGTAATGTGCTTAAGGAACTTACGGGAACTGCAAATGAGGTTGCAAAAGCAACAACTACATCGATGAATGCTGCTAATTTTGCCGAAGAAATGAGTCGATTTGTTGTGAAATCACTTCAAGTTAAGCTTGGAGAAGGATTTTCCGAAGCAAAGTTAAGCTTATATCCTCAACATTTAGGACTTGTTGATGTCAAAATTACAATGCAAAACGGTCATATGATGGCTCAATTTGCTGCGCAAACAGCAGCAGCCAAAGAATTACTTGAAAGTCAGCTTCCTCAACTGAGGCAAATGCTGCAAAATCAAGGATTACAGGTAGACAAACTAGAGGTTGCTCAGAGTAGTCAACTTGGCTCATCTATGTTTCATAATCAGCAGCAGCGTCAACAAGCATTCCAGCAGGATCGAAACTCTGGAAAAGCAAGCGATACTTCGATAAGTAGTGCTACATACACCACAGAAGAAAGCGAACTTCTAGCAGATATTGCAGCTGCCAAAGAACGAGTGAGATCAAATAGCTCCGGCGGTCTTTTCCAAGCTTCTGTATAATCGATGAATGTGCAATAACAAAGGAAGGAGTGTGTAAGATATGGCAGATCCCATTTTTGTAAATCCAAAGGATGTTATCGGTAAGCCTGCATCAGGTCAGCCCAAGAAAGAACCAGGTTCTGTGCTCGGAAAAGATGATTTTCTAAAGTTGCTGATTACTCAGCTTCAGAATCAAGATGCTATGCAGCCTATGCAGGATAAAGAGTTTATCGCACAAATGGCTCAGTTTACCTCAGTTGAGCAACTTGGGAACATGACGAGCGAATTAAAATTGCTGAGACAATCCCTTGGATCTGCATCTTCATTAATAGGAAAATCAGTGACTTGGATGAATAAGGATGAAAAAGGCGAGCTAACTCCAAAGTCAGGGGTTGTGGATTCGATCCTAATTCGTGGCGGTGTTCAATATGCGAGTGTGAAAGGAGAGGAAATTCCTTTGGATAAAGTCATTAAGATTGAAAATCCAGAGGAAAAAAATGGCTGATAAAATAACCATTGGACAGTTGTATCCAAATGGCATTCATCCATCCACACTACGCAAAGCATCTGCTGCTGACAAAGGTATTAGCACAGGAGCTAGAACAACTCCGTTTCAGCACATTTTAGATAAGCAATTTGTTCGGTTTAGTCAACATGCTGAAATGCGCCTCCAACAAAGAGGTATTGAAATTAAGCCTGATCAGCTTGCTAAGCTTGAGAATGCAATAGATATGGCTGCTGCAAAAGGCGCAAAGGATACGCTCATGGTTCTTGGAGGTACTGCACTTATTGTAAATGTACCGAATCGGACAGTCATTACGGCAATGGATGGACAATCCATGAAGGATAATGTGTTCACTCAAATTGATAGTACAGTTATTATTTCATAGGGCCGGACCCGATAGGGAAGCCCATTATTCCGCGGATCGATCGAAGCGGGATTCAATAATAGGTGATACGAAATGGAGGATTTTCCATGTTAAGGTCCATGTATTCTGGTGTTTCTGGTATGAGAGGTTTTCAAACAAAGCTTGACGTTATTGGTAATAATATCGCTAACGTGAACACGGTAGGCTATAAGGGCAGCCGCGTTATGTTTAAAGATATTTTGAGTCAAACAGTCTCAGGTATTACAGCTCCACAAGATGGCACAGTCGGTGGTGTAAACGCCAAGCAAATCGGTTTGGGTGTTGCAGTATCGGCAATTGATAATATCCATACACCAGGAAGTGCAATGACAACAAATGTTCCAACTGATGTACGTATTGATGGTGACGGATTCTTTGCTTTAAGAGAAACAGATAGTGGCCCACTTTTACTTAGTCGTGCCGGTAACTTCACATTGGACGCAAAACGCCAATTAGTTAACGCAGACGGATTGTTCGTTCTTGGACCTGGAGGCAATCCGATTACATTAGATTCAGAAACTGAGGCATTTGCGATTTCGAAAACAGGGCAAATCGTAGAAAAGAAAAAAGATGGCTCAACTTCAAATGATAAAGTTATTGGTTTAGTGAATGTTGTCAATCCATCAGGTCTTGAGAAGGTTGGGGGCAACTTATATAAGATGAATCAAAACGCTGTGGAAGATCCGAATGGAACTGAAGTTGGCGAACCAATGAAAGAGGGTCTGGGCGCTCTCATTTCAGGAGCACTTGAAATGTCCAACGTCGATCTAACAGCTGAATTCACTGAAATGATCGTCGCACAACGTGGTTTCCAAGCGAACTCCAGGATCATTACAACTTCAGATGAAGTACTTCAAGAAGTTGTTAATTTGAAGCGATAATAGTTTGATTTTGTAGATTAAGGTAATGGGGAGAATCATTCTCCCCAACCCAATATTTGGAGGAGAATGATGATTTCTCTTACGCGTCTTAACGGTAAAAAGATCATAGTCAATGCGATTTTAATAGAAACGATCGAGGAGACTCCGGATACGATGATTACGCTGACAACCAGCAAAAAGATTACGGTGCTTGAAAAAGCAGCTGTGGTGATCGAGCTTGTACAGCAATATATGCAGGACATTGGCACTGTTCGAGCTGCCGTTTTGTCACATGACACAAAGGAGGATTCTTAATATGAAAAATCGTCTATTATCTATGGTTATTATTATTTTAGTATCGATTACGTTAATCTTGGTTGCCTCTTTCTTTATATGGAATTACATGGATAAAAGTAGTGCGTCTGGAACACCGGCGACGACCGAAGCAAAATCTTCGAAATCACTCAGCACAAAAGAAATGAAAGATAATACCGTAATTGTAAAAGAAATTGCAACTAACCTAATGCCAATTACAAGTGTTGTAAGAATTTCACTAGCTTTTGAATTGGAAAACTCGAAAACAAAGGAAGACTTTGAAAATTTACTTGATTCGCAGGTAAAAGGTACGATTATCAAAACATTAAATGACATGACAGTGGATCAATTACAAGGAAGCAAAGGGAATGATAATCTTATAGCTACCTTGATAAATCGATTGAATCCGCTGCTTAAACGAGGAACAATCAAGCAGATCTCAATCACGGATAAAGTGATTCAGTAGCTTTTCATGGTATATTAAGCTTTACATGAAGGGGGTGACTTCGATGGTTGATGTGTTATCGCAAAATGAAATTGACGCCTTGCTGGCTGCTCTGTCTTCCGGTGAAATGGATGCTGAGGAATTAAAGAAGGAAGAGTCAGAGAAGAAAGTACGAGCTTATGATTTCAAAAGGGCTGTTCGCTTTTCTAAAGATCATATCCGCAGCTTAACTCGGATTCATGAAAATTTCGCTCGTTATTTAACGACGTATTTCTCAGCACAGCTTCGTACATTTGTACAAATTAATGTGGTCCAAGTTGAGCAGCTGCCTTACGACGAATTTATTCGCTCCATCCCTAAAATGACCATTTTAAACATTTTCGAAGCAGAACCTTTGGAAGGAAGAATGGTTCTTGAGGTTCACCCAAACGTAGCATTTGCTATGCTGGATCGCCTGCTCGGTGGGGTTGGTGTATCTCCTACTAAAATTACAGCTTTAACAGAGATTGAAACAATCGTGATCGAACGTATTTTCTCAAGAGCATTTGAAAGTCTTCAAGAGGCGTGGAAGACCATTATTGATCTACAACCAAGACTTGAGGCATTAGAGACGAATCCTCAATTCATGCAGATTGTATCACCCAATGAGACAATTGCTCTTATTTCGTTAAGTACGAAAATTGGTGACACGACAGGGATGATTAATCTATGTATCCCTCATGTTGTAATTGAACCGATCATGCCTAAGTTATCCGTACATCATTGGTTTGTTTCCCAGAAAAAGACGAGAGCACAAGAAGAAATTGACGCCTTACAAACTCGTTTAACAAAAGCGGAGCTGCCAATAATTGCAGAACTCGGTGCATCGCAAATTACGATTAATGAATTTTTGAACTTAAGTCAAGGCGATGTGATTAAGCTAGATAAGTCAGTTGATATGCCACTTGACCTGAAGGTCGGTGAACTTCTAAAATACTTAGGCAGTCCTGGTACGGTAAAAGGGAAGATGGCCGTTCAAATTACAGAAATCGTCAGAGATGAAGGGGTTGAGGAGAATGACGGGTAAGGATTATTTATCACAGGAAGAAATTGACGCTTTGTTAAAACAAACGAATGATACTCCAACAAGCGATGATGTTGACCCTAATCCCTTAGTTGAGAATTATTTGTCCATGCTTGAACAAGATGCACTAGGTGAAATTGGTAACATCACCTTTGGATCTGCTGCAACAGCCCTTTCAACATTACTTGGGAAAAAAGTAGAAATTACGACTCCTCAAGTTTCTGTTATTGCAAAAGAACAATTAATTCGTGAGTTTCCAAGACCACATGTTGCTGTACACGTTAATTATGTAGAAGGATTTAATGGGATTAATTTGCTCGTCATTCAGACCCGAGATGCTCAAGTTATTGCGGATTTGATGATGGGTGGAGATGGACATCCTGCAAATGATGATTTGTCTGAAATCCACATTAGCGCTGTACAAGAAGCGATGAATCAAATGATGGGTTCATCTGCAACATCGATGTCTACGATCTTCAATCGATTTGTCAATATTTCCCCTCCAGGAATTGACATATTAAATTTGCCTGAGGGAGAAGGGAAATTGCCTCAGGAAGACGTATTAATAAAGGTGTCCTTTCGTTTAACGATTGGCGATTTAATTGACTCTAATATTATGCAGCTGCTCCCAATCGATTTTGCTCGTGAGATGGTTACAACTTTAATTGGAGATACGAACGTGCAAGCTGAAGCTCAGCCTGCTCAATCGCAGCCAGTAGTTCAATCAACACCAGAGCCGAATCGAGTTCAAGAGACTGCACCACACACTCCGAATATAGCACCGACGCATAACCAATATAATCAACCGGCTGTACCGAATTTCTCACAACAGCCACCGTATGATCCTGGTTATCAAGCTCCGATGTATCAGCAAACACCAATGCCGACACATCAGCCTGTTGCTTATGGCGGAATGCCTAATCGCAATGTACATGTTCAACCTGCACAATTCGCTGATTTACCGGCAGGAGGTTATGATCAAGTGGATGCAACGAATTTGGGTCTATTACTTGATATCCCACTTAAAGTAACAGTTGAATTAGGAAGAACACATAAAGAGATTAAAGAAATCTTGGAGTTGTCACAAGGATCAATCATCGAGTTAGACAAACTAGCAGGTGAACCTGTTGATATATTAGTCAACAATAAATTGATTGCTAAAGGTGAGGTAGTCGTAATCGACGAAAACTTCGGAGTACGTGTTACTGATATTGTGAGTCAATGGGACCGCATGCAAAAGATTAGATAACTCATTTTAGGAGGACTGTATTTACAATGGCAAACCGAATTTTAATTGTTGATGATGCTGCATTTATGAGAATGATGATCCGTGATATTTTAACAAAGAATGGTTATGAAGTTTGTGGAGAAGCCAATGATGGTGCACAGGCTATTGAGAAATATAAAGAACTGCACCCCGATTTAATTACGATGGATATTACGATGCCAGAAATGGACGGTATCCAAGCATTGAAAGAAATCAAAAATATCGATGCAAATGCTAAAGTTATTATGTGCTCTGCTATGGGTCAACAAGCCATGGTTATTGATGCAATTCAAGCAGGAGCAAAAGACTTTATTGTGAAGCCGTTCCAGGCTGACCGTGTAATTGAAGCTATCAAAAAGACACTAGGCTAATACGTTAGCAAATCATAACTTAGCCGAAGGGAATGTGACCGTTGAAACGTTTGACCGCAAAACTACATATTTTGACGCCTATCGTTGCGGCTTTTTTCGTTTCATTTTCAGCTGTTGCTTATGCAAATGAGGGACAGACCGATGGTGGAAAGTATAACAGTGGTTTAGATAACTTCGTTATGCTGTTGAAAGTTATTGGGGTTTTGCTGTTAATGCTTGCCCTCTTTTATGTAACGATCAAGCTGTTATCGAAGAAAAATCGTTTGACCCGATCTGGCAGGTCAGTTCGATCAATGGGAGGCGTCCCGCTCGGTCCTAATAAATCGATTCAAATTGTTGAGCTAGGTCATTTCTTATACATAGTTGGTGTCGGTAACGACATACGAGTGTTGGATAAGATTGAAGATCCAGAGGAAATAGCTTACATAACTGAAGTCCTTGCAGAACGAACTGCCTCACCGCAGTTTCCTTCTGTAGCTCAGTGGCTTCAAAAATTGCAGAAGAAAAAAGAGGATCCTCCAATTGAGGAGGATTTAACAGCCTCTTTTCAACAAGTATTAGTTGAGAAAATGCAGCATACGCAAAGTCGCAATAAAAGGGTTGAACAAATATTACAGCAAAAGCAAACAGATGCAGATCGGTTGAATGACGAATGAAAAAAAAGAGACTGCTTATTTTACTTACGGTTGCATGTGTCATGATGTTTTCGTTCGGAGTTAGTACTGCTTTAGCAGCCGATACAATACCAGGCATAAACTTGAATATTGGATCTTCTACGGGTGCAGAAGGTGCATCAAGTACAATTTCTCTACTGCTGCTATTAACTGTGTTAAGCCTAGCTCCATCGATTTTGATCTTAATGACAAGTTTCACACGCATTGTAATCGTACTCGGCTTTGTTCGAACATCACTTGGAACACAACAGATGCCTCCCAATCAGGTGCTTGTTGGACTTGCATTATTCCTTACCTTTTTTATTATGGCTCCTACACTTGGTGAAGTGAATCAAACCGCAATACAGCCTTATATAAAGGGTGAAATCAATCAGACAGTTGCACTTGAGAAAGCTGCTATTCCAATGAAAAAGTTCATGTGGGAACATACGCGAACGAAAGATCTTAAACTTTTCGTCGATTATACAAAAGCGGATGCTCCAACTGGGCCAGAGGATGTACAACTTACAACTTTGGTTCCTGCATATGCAATTTCCGAATTGAAATCAGCGTTCACGATGGGATTCATGATTTTTATTCCATTCCTTGTCATTGATATGATCATTGCATCGACCCTGATGGCAATGGGGATGATGATGCTGCCACCGGTTATGATCTCATTACCTTTCAAGATACTACTGTTCATTCTTGTGGATGGCTGGTACTTGGTTGTGAAGTCATTGCTTCTGAGCTATTCATGAGTGGAGGGAATATATGAGTCCGGAGTTCGTAATTCGTATCGCTGGCGAGGCTGTGTTTACCGTTTTGAAGGCAAGTGCACCTATGCTGCTTATCGCTTTGGGTGTGGGACTTATAATTAGTATTTTTCAAGCAACGACACAAATTCAAGAGCAGACACTTGCTTTTGTACCTAAAATTGTAGCTGTACTCCTTGCTTTGCTGCTATTTGGACCTTGGATCATGACGACTCTAGTTGATTTTACGTATGACATTTTAAATAATCTTTATAAATACATCGGGTAGGTTGTGAAATAGATGGAGCTATTTTATCAACTTCTCCCTACATTTCTGCTTGTTTTGTGTCGAATTAGCGCTTTTTTTGTCGTAACACCTGTCTTTTCTTCGCGAAATGTGCCCATGCAATTTAAGATTGGATTAGCTGTGATGATTTCGTTTATCGTGTTTGCAGCAATTGGAACAGATAAACCGGTCCCGCTTGATTGGCAGTTTGTATTTGCAATCATACGTGAAACGTTGGTTGGTGTGCTGCTCGGTTTTGTTGCTTATATATTTTTCACAGTTGTCCAGATTGCAGGATCATTTATGGATATACAAATTGGCTTTGGTTTATCTAACATTATCGATCCGATGACAGGAGCATCTGCTCCGCTGTTAGGTAACTTAAAATTCATGCTTGCTGTGATGTTATTTTTCGCTTTCAATGCCCATCACATGTTATTACAAGCGATTATGGATAGCTATGACTGGATACCGATTATGAATGACACGTTTGCAAAAATGTATGACGGGCAGATATCGACCTTTATCGTCCAAACGTTCTCGAAAGTTTTTGGGTTGGCATTCCAGATTGCGGCACCGGTTGTTGCAGTTTTGTTTTTAACGGATGTTGGACTTGGTTTGCTAACGCGAGTTGCTCCACAGTTTAATATTTTTGTTATCGGTGTTCCATTAAAAATCATTGTTGGTGTTGCACTTGTCGCTATTCTACTGCCTGAGATGTTAACGATTTTTCATGATTTATTCGTGAACATGTTCCGTACGATGGAGAATTTGATGAATGTCATCGCAGGTAAGTCGTAATCATTCATTGAAGTCCTGGTGGGAGTGAGATTAACCATGAAGTCATATGCTTTGGAGCTTGATTTACAGTTGTTTTCTCAAGAGAAAACAGAGCGTGCAACGCCTAAGAAAAGGCAGGAAGCACGTGAAAAGGGTCAAGTAGCAAAAAGCATGGAGCTGCCAGCTGCATTTATCTTATTTTTCACCTTCCTGTTCTTTTTCCTATATGGTGGTAGCATGAAGAATAAGCTCATAGACCTCATGAATGATACGCTCAATAATCGTTTATTGATGGACCTAACGATGGAGAATATACAAGCTTATTTTACAAATTTATTGTATGACAGCTTCATGATTATAGCACCGATCCTTTTACTGACATTAGTGATCGCATTGGTTGCCAATTATGCACAGGTAGGTATTCTGTTTACAGGAAAGCCGCTTATGATTAAGCTGAGTAAGCTGAATCCATTAGAAGGATTTAAACGTATTTTTTCACTTCGATCGATGATTGAGTTTGTGAAGTCTATTTTGAAAACACTAGTCATTGGTATAGTCGTCTATGTAACATTGTGGAGTGAGAAAGATAAGCTGCTAACAATCAGCCATGTCCCAATCGAACAGTCGTTGTCTTATGTTTCGTCGATTACGCTTATGTTGGGAATTAAGATTGGAGCTATTCTGATTGCACTGGCTGTATTTGATTACATGTATCAAAAGTTTGAGTACGAAAAAAGCTTGCGTATGTCCAAGCAAGATATTAAAGACGAATATAAGAAATCCGAAGGGGACCCGCTCATCAAAGGGAAGATCAAGGAAAAGCAGCGGCGTATGGCGCTTATGCGGATGATGCAGGAAATTCCTAAAGCGGATGTTATTATTACGAACCCGACTCACTTTGCAATCGCGATTAAATATGAATCGGGAAAAATGGATGCGCCAACTGTTATTGCAAAAGGAACAGATTACGTCGCACAAAAAATCAAAGAAAAAGCGAGAGAACATGGCATTGTGACGATGGAAAACAAACCCTTAGCTCGTGCTCTATACGCGCAAGTTGAAATTGGTTCATCGATTCCGGCAGAGTTGTTCCAAGCGGTAGCTGAAGTGCTAGCGTACGTGTATAAAACAAAAGGCAAAGGAGCTAGCCGGGAGAGGAGGGCGTAAAGCATGAAAACAAGAGACTTAGTCGTACTTTTAGGGGTTATCGGTATTGTTTTAATGATGGTAGTGCCTGTCAATATCCATTTACTCGACTTTCTTTTGATTATTAACATTTCTGCCGCATTACTAATATTGCTTGTAGGTATGAATACGCAAAATGCTCTCGAGTTTTCCATTTTTCCATCTCTGTTATTGATTACAACACTGTTTCGACTTGCGCTCAACATCTCGACAACACGTAACATTTTATCAGAAGCAAAAGCGGGTTCCGTTGTTGAAACTTTTGGTTCGTTCGTTGCAGGGGGAAGCCTAGTTGTCGGATTTGTTGTTTTCTTCATTCTCGTACTTGTCCAGTTTATCGTCATTACAAAGGGTTCTGAGCGGGTTGCAGAGGTTGCGGCACGATTTACCCTCGATGCGATGCCTGGTAAACAAATGAGTATTGATGCAGATTTGAATGCGGGCATGATTAATGAGGTTCAAGCTCGCGAGCGTAGACGAAATATTGAACGCGAAGCAGATTTTTATGGAGCTATGGATGGTGCGTCTAAGTTCGTAAAAGGGGACGCCATTGCGGGGATCATCATGCTGATTATCAATATTCTCGGCGGATTGATTATCGGCATGACGATGAAAGGCTTCTCAATTGGAGAGGCATTGCAAACCTATGGTATTTTGACGATTGGGGACGGACTTGTGTCTCAAATCCCAGCCTTGCTGATCTCTACCTCAGCAGGTATTATTGTGACCCGAGCTGCTTCAGATGGTAACTTAGGGCATGATATTACATCGCAAATCACCGCTCATCCTAAGTTATTGTATATCGTAGCAGCTACACTTACTTTTCTTGGTATTTTTACGCCGATTCATTGGTATGTCACGATTCCAATTGGAATTCTACTTGCCTATAGCGGATATCGAATGCAGCAAAATCTCGACCGTAAGCAGGTTGAAGACGAACATGCAGTGGAAGAACAACAAATTGAAGAAGTACGTTCACCAGAAAGTGTGATTTCACTCCTTCAAGTCGATCCAATTGAGTTCGAGTTTGGCTATGGTTTAATTCCACTAGCCGATGCTCAGCAGGGCGGGGATTTGCTGGATCGTATTATTCTCATCCGTAGACAATGTGCGCTAGAGCTAGGTATTGTTGTTCCCGTGATTCGTATTCGTGACAATATTCAATTGAGACCAAATGAGTACATTATCAAAATCAAAGGCAACACGGTTGCTAGAGATGAATTGTTACTTAATCACTATCTAGCAATGAGTCCTGGAATTGAGGATGAATCGATTTCTGGGATTGAAACGAAGGAACCAGCGTTCGGATTCCCTGCACTCTGGATTGATGAAGCAACAAAAGAAAGAGCAGAGTTGTCAGGTTACACCGTTGTAGATCCACCTTCCGTTGTAGCGACACACTTGACGGAAGTGATTAAGAAGCATGCGAATGAATTACTTGGTCGTCAAGAAACGAAGACTCTCATTGATAATGTTAGAGAAACATATCCTGCACTTGTGGACGATCTCATTCCAAATGTACTCTCCATTGGTGAGATTCAAAAAGTACTGAACAAGCTGCTTCGTGAAAAAGTTTCTGTGCGTGATCTTGTAACGATCTTAGAATCCTTAGCAGATTACGGTACATATACGAAAGATCCTGAAGTGCTTGCAGAATATGTACGTCAGGCATTATCGAGACAAATTACACAACAATTCACAACGACAGGCGATACGCTCAAAGTCATTACAGTAGGACCATCCTTGGAAAAGAAAATATCGGAGTCTGTACAGCAATCTGATCAAGGTTCGTACTTAGCTCTTGATCCTTCAGCTTCACAACTCATTTACCACAAAGTAAACGAACAAATTGTGAAGATGATGCAATCTGGGCACCAGCCGCTTCTTTTGACTTCTCCTACGATCCGGATGTATTTAAGACAATTATTAGAGCGTTCCATGCAGGAGGTTCCTGTTTTGTCCTACAGCGAGCTCGAACCGAGTGTTGAAATTCAAAGCGTGGGAGTTGTTAATTTATGAGGGTAAAACGATATGTCGTCGATTCGATGCCAGATGCCCTACAAAAAATACGCAGTGAACTAGGTAACGATGCTGTCATATTAAACACCAAGGAAATCCGTCTAGGCGGATTCCTTGGCTTTTTCTCTAAAAAGAAAATCGAAGTTGTTGCAGCGATTGATGAGTCAGTAAGTAAATCAAATGCGGCTGAACAAGCAGCAGCAAATGCTTTTATGGCAATGGTGCCTGCTTTGAAGCCTAAGCCGATAGTCCCGCCTGTTATTATTCCGGATACAAAAATTACTGATCAGCAGCCAATAGTTCCTTCTCCATTATCAAATCCATCATCACAAGAACCTGAGCGATCAGTCCATCCAGTTGAAACAAGCCGAAAACGGGCTGAAGATCAATTATTGATGGAAATGAAGATGATGAAAGAAATGATGCAGAAATTGACGCTTGCAAGCCAAAAGGGGCAACAAATTGATCTTCCCGAAATTGTAAAGCTGTATGAGAATCGAATGATTGATCAAGAAATAAGCACTGAGATCATTCAAACTTTACTACAAAATGTGATCGATGAAAGTGATTCAACAGGAACTGATCTTGACGAAAACTTTATTAGAAACTCCTTGAAATCTCAACTTAAAGCTATATTCCAAAAGCAACAACAAGCAACACTGCATCCTCAAACTCGCGTTGTGCACTTTGTAGGCCCAACTGGTGTAGGGAAAACGACAACGATTGCTAAACTTGCTGCCGAACAGGTTCTTAAAGACCGACGTAAAGTGGGATTTATTACATCGGATACGTATCGAATTGCAGCCATCGAGCAGCTTAAAACGTACGCGAACATTTTGAATGTTCCTCTTGAAGTTGTGTTTTCATCCCAGGATTTGAATAAAGCATTTCATAATCTCCAAGATATTGATGTTATTTTTATGGACACAGCCGGACGGAATTACCGTAATGAGATGTACGTTTCGGAGCTCCACGCATTACTTCAATCTGAAGGACAAAGTGAAACATATCTCGTTCTTAGCTTGACAACAAAATATCGCGATATGAAGGTTATTGTTGAACATTTTTCAAAATTTAAGTTAGATAAAGTGCTCTTAACTAAGATGGATGAGACCGATTCTTATGGTCCAATTGTAAATCTAGTTCATGACTTTGGTCTAACCATTTCGTATGTAACAGATGGTCAAAACGTACCTGATGATATCATTCTTTTTAATGAAGACGCGTTAATTGATCTCATATTGGGGGAGTATTCTGGTGAATGATCAGGCACAGATCTTACGAAACCTCGTACAAAATCAGGGATCCAGTGAGAAAAGAAATACTCGTGTTTTGACTGTGACAAGCGGCAAAGGTGGTGTCGGAAAATCCAATTTTACTTTGAATTTGGCTCTGGCATTACAAGCAAAAGGACTTAAGGTATTAATTTTTGACGCAGATCTAGGTATGTCGAATATTGATGTATTGATGGGAATGACGCCGCAGTACAATTTATATCATCTATTAAAACGACAAAAAACGATCTGGGATATTATTCAAAAAGGTCCTTGTGGGATTGAATTTATTTCAGGTGGCTCAGGTTTTAATGATTTAATTTCAATGTCAGAAGAAGAATTAGACTATTTTACGAATCAAGTAGACCAACTAAATGGCTATGTAGATTTTATTATTTTTGACACTGGTGCAGGGTTATCGAAAGAAACGTTGAAATTTATCTTAGCGGCACAACAAACGATTATCGTAACCACACCTGAACCAACCGCAATTACAGATGCATATGCATTAATCAAAATGGTCCATAGTATGGGACACCAAGTTTCATTTAAACTTGTCATTAATCGAGTCACTGACCACAAAGAAGGCCGACAAACTGCTGACAAAATTCGACTCGTTGCTGAACAGTTTTTGAACTTGAGTATTCCTGCACTTGGCTATGTAGATGATGACATACATGTATCCAAGGCGGTTAAGCAGCAAATTCCATTTACAATTGCATTTCCACATTGTGGAGCTACTCGCAGCATTAATGGGATAGCCAATGATTTTATTTCTGGGCAGTCTCATCTTGTAAGTGGGGAAAGCAATACCAACGGTGTGAAGGGTTTTATCGGTAAGATATTCCGTTTGATGCAAAAATAATCACCTCGCCGCAAATCCAATACTTACATATAAGGGTGAATAAAATGGCACCATTTCGTGTTCTTGTCGTCGACGACTCTGTCTTCATGCGTAAAATAATTAGTGACCTCATTGTAGAAGATGAACGTTTCGCCGTTATTGATACCGCGAAAAATGGTCAAGAAGCAATTGAAAAGATTAAGCTGCTGCGTCCCGATGTTGTAACAATGGATATTGAGATGCCAATTATGAATGGACTGGATGCATTAAAACAGATCATGGCCGAGCATCCGACTCCCGTACTAATGCTAAGTTCTCTAACAAATGAAGGGGCAGCGGAAACCATTCGTGCATTGGAGTATGGTGCTGTTGATTTTATATGCAAACCATCTGGCTCCATCTCATTAGATTTATATAAAGTAAAGTCGCAGCTGCACGATAAGCTGCAAATTGCAATAAAAATGAAATTTAACCGTGCTCCTTTTGTGAAGAATGATGGACCGCGTATTGATAAACCAAATCAGGTATCCATGAATTCAGTTAAACAACAGACAGCTATTTTTAAAAACGAGAAAGTCCATCTTGAACCTAGCTCAGAGTTTGAGCATGTTGTTGCAATTGGAACCTCGACAGGTGGACCAAGAGCTTTGCATGAGGTTCTAACTCAAATTCCTGCTTATTTTGCAGCACCTATACTTATTGTTCAACATATGCCTCCGAATTTTACCAAATCACTCGCGCAAAGACTTGATAACGTTTGTTGCATTCGAGTCGTAGAGGCAACAAACGGAGAAATTGTAGTATCAGGCACGGCATACATAGCACCAGGAGGATGGCACATGCGTATGCGCAAACATTCTTCTAACACTTATCGCATTGAATTGTCCAAGGAGGAGCCACGTACAGGCCATCGGCCATCCGTTGATATTTTATTTGAATCCCTTGTCTCACTCAAGGAATTGAAACGGCATGCTGTATTGATGACTGGCATGGGTAGTGATGGAGCCAAAGGATTATTGGCACTGTTACGAAGTGGAGCAAACACAACGATCGCAGAAGCAGAGGAAACCTGTGTCGTATATGGCATGCCACGAACCGCAGTTATGCTTCATGCAGCCAACTGTATTCTCCCACAGTATAAAATTTCTCAGAAACTTATTGACATCGTACAAACTGATCCAACTACATCTTAGAAAAACGAGAGTCAGCAGCAGCGAACAGATACTTTTGGAGGTGTATAGGTTTTGGAACTCAATCAATATCTATCTATGTTCATTGATGAATCGAAAGATCATCTGCAATCGTTAAATGAAAACTTACTTGTTTTAGAAAATGATCCAAAGGATATTTCCATTGTCCACAATATTTTCCGATCGGCTCACACGTTAAAAGGGATGTCAGCTACAATGGGATTCGAAGATATAGCCTCTCTTACGCATGAGATGGAAAATGTACTTGATCTTGTTCGTAATTCCAAGTTAGACATGGATTCTTTTATTTTTGATTGTATCTTTAAAAGCTTAGATTCTCTTGAAGCCATGGTAGATGACATTATCCAAGGTGGAACTGGAAAAGCAGATGTTAGTGAAATTGTAACGAGCTTAAAATCCATTGTGACAGGTGACTATCAAGTTGAAACGAAAGCTGCAGCAAGTGCTGTAGCGACTTCTAGTGCTGGATCTTTTGCGGATCAAGCTGATCTTACAAAAATACTGGATGAATACCAGTACTCTGTTCTTCTTCAGTCTTTTGATTCAAGTTATAACGTCTATTACGTTGATGTAACTGTTGATGAGGATTGTGTTCTTAAAGCAGCTCGCGCTTATATGGTGTTCAATCTTCTTGAAAACAATGGGGAAATTGTTAAATCGCATCCTGCGGTTGAAGATTTGGAACAAGGGAAATTTGATAATTCATTCTCCCTTTACTATGTTTCTGAGATGGATAGTCCGACATTAGAGAAAACAATCCTGGGTGTGTCTGAAATTGCTTCTGCATCTGTAATGGAATTAGATCGTGCTTCATTGGATGATTTGATTGCACAAGCTTCAGAAGCATTCCTACAAGCTGCACAAGATGAAGTAGCTGCTGCAGTAGTTGTAGAAGCTCCCGGAAAGCCTACTGCTTTCGTAAAAGCTGCAGAATCGAAACCTACAGCTAGTTCAACAACTGGTAATACGGCAGTTGCAAATCGAACGATTCGTGTCGATATTGAACGATTAGATACTTTAATGAACTTATTTTCCGAATTGTTGATTGACCGCGTTAGACTGGAGCAGCTTGCTTCAGAGATCGATAAGAGTGAACTAACCGAGACGGTAGAGCACATGGCAAGAGTAAGTAGTGATTTGCAGAATATTGTTCTAAAGCTGCGCATGGTACCTGTAGAGTCTGTTTTTAACCGGTTCCCAAGAATGATACGAGATCTAGCTAAGTCATTGGATAAGAAAGTAGACCTTATTATTACTGGAGCAGAAACAGAACTGGATCGAACGGTCATAGATGAAATTGGTGATCCTCTTGTGCATCTGTTGCGTAATGCGGTCGACCACGGAGTAGAGACAATAAGTAAACGTCTAGCCTCAGGAAAGAGTGACACAGGTAAAGTTCATTTAAGTGCGTACCACAGTGGAAATCATGTATACATCGAGGTTCAAGATGATGGTGACGGTGTAAATCGTGATGTTGTACTAAGCAAAGCGATTAAGAATGAACTGGTCACGCCTGAACAAGGCGCTCGAATGACTGATTCGGAAGTATACCAACTATTATTTGCATCTGGTTTCTCAACAGCAAGTGTGATATCTGATATTTCAGGTCGTGGAGTAGGACTTGATGTAGTAAAGACAAAGATCCAATCACTTGGTGGAAGTGTGCTTGTTGAATCAGAGCCAGGTCAAGGAACGAAGTTCTCGGTTCAATTGCCACTTACTTTGTCTATTATTGCAGCCATGTTGATTCGATTAGGTAATGAGAAATATGCCATTCCATTGTCCTCAATCGTAGAGACTGCAACTGTAAAGGTGGAACAACTTCGACATGTACATGGCAATATGATGATGGATTATCGTTCAAGCGTGATACCTGTTATTACATTGGGTAGCGTGTTCCAAGTGCCAGGCTACACACTAGACTCCAAAGAGGAAAGTGATGTTGTTATTATCCGTAAGGGAGACAAGCTCTCCGCTATTCTTGTTGATGAATTGATTGGACAGCAAGAAATCGTGTTGAAATCGTTAGGGAAATATTTGACGAAATTGTTCGCAGTCTCAGGTGCTACGATTTTAGGTGATGGACATGTTGCCTTAATCATTGATACGAATGCACTTCTTAAATAGTGAAGGAGGGTTTCTAATGAGTGAGGAAAAGAAAATTATCGTATTTGCATTAGGAAATGAAGAGTATGGTGTTGAAGTTGATAGTGTAAAAACAATTGAACGTATGCAAGCATTAACACGAGTTCCTAAAACACCTGTTTTTATAAAAGGAGTTATTAATCTTCGTGGGGTAGTCGTTCCTGTGCTTGATCTGCGCTCACGCTTTGGACAACCAGAGATCGAATATACAGATCAATCCCGAATCATCATTGTGAATTCAGGTGATATCGAAGTTGGGATGATTGTTGATTCAGCCAATGATGTGATTGACCTGGATTCCGATTTAATTGAGAGTCCACCAGAAATTGTAGGCGGTATTCGTGCGAAGTATTTAAATGGTATTGCCAAAATCAACGATGAGCGACTGCTTGTACTGCTCAATTTGGATCAAGTCTTAAATAAAGAAGAGCTTATACAACTTGAAAATCTCGAGGTGTAACTGTGGGTGAATTAGCTGACTTTCACATCGATGTCTTAAAAGAAATCGGCAATATTGGAGCGGGACATGCCGCAACTGCATTGTCGATGCTGTTGGATAAGCCAGTCGATATGCTTGTTCCCGAGGTTAGATTTCTTCCTTTTGAAGAGATTGCTTCATGTGTGGGTGGCCCTGAGGAAATCGTACTTGCGATTTACCTTCGGGTCATTGGAGATGCACCAGGGAATTTGTTTTTTATTCTAAATGTAAACTCAGCCAAAAGTATGCTTAAAGATTTAGCAGGTATGGAAACAACTGAGGATGATTCTCTTTCAGAGATGGAACTCTCTGCATTGAATGAGATTGGCAATATCCTTGCTGGTTCTTATTTATCCTCATTAGCAGATTTTACACATCTAAGCATGTCACCATCTGTACCTGCTCTTGCTATTGATATGGCTGGAGCAATACTAAGCTATGGTCTTATCCAATCCGGTGAAATGGGAGATCAAGCGCTATTAATTGACACCAAGTTTTTAGAAGGTTCGCAAGTGATCAATGGTCATTTCTTTTTAATACCAGATCCTGGTTCTTTCAATTCAATCTTTGCTGCATTAGGAGTCGACATTAGATGATTCAAAGCAATTGGATCAAAGTAGGTATGGCAGATTTGAATGTTGTGCACATGACCGGAGTGCTCAAGACGACAGGCCTAGGCTCTTGTGTAGGGTTAACATTATATGATTCACGCGTGAAAGTAGCCGGGATGGCTCATGTGATGCTTCCGAATTCGGATATTGCAAGGGAACCTGATTTTAATCGAGCGAAATATGCGGATACAGCAGTTCCTGATTTAATTGATAAGATGGTACAACTTGGTGCAATGGTTGGACGTATGCAGGCAAAGCTTGCAGGTGGTGCGCAAATGTTCGCTTTTTCCGCACAACAAGACTCCATGCGAATCGGTCCTCGGAATGTAGAATCGTGCAAAGAACTTCTGAGCCAATATAAGATTCCGATCCTTAGCGAAGACACAGGTGGTAATTTTGGACGAACAATTGAACTTGATTGTGAAACAGGGATTTTATTTATTCGCAGCGTACAACATGGAGTAAAGGAATTGTGATACCATGATTGGATCTTTAATTTGGAATTTTGTAATGGGACTACTAGCATTTATTTTTACAGTTTTATTATCCATACAAAATAATTTCATTCTAACTTCATTATTGAATGGATTATACAGCTTTATTTTATTGTTTATCGGTACGTTCTTGATTCGATTTATCATTGGCGCATTTTTACAGCCGAAGATAGAGGATCAAGTCCACGCTGAGGTCTTACAACAAGGGGAACAACAAGCGGAGTCTACACATGTAGGTCAACATTTTGACATGCAGACACCGGATGATTCAGCTGATCAACAACAATCAGAAGCTCAGCCCTTCACTCCGCTTAACCCGCCAAAACTTTCTACCAAAGAAGCAATCGAACCTGAACGAGTGGCTGAAACGGTTCGCCATTGGACAGCAGATTAAGGGTGGTGAATAATCCATGATCGAATACAAGCAATCTCATCTCGCCAATATAGAAATTTGGAAGCGGTGGAAAGAGAATCAGATTCTCGAAGCGAAGCAAGAGCTCATTGAAACGTATTTACCGCTTGTGGATTATGTAGCTAGTCGGTTATCAATCGGTCTGCCCAAAAATGTAGCTCTAGAAGACTTACAAAGTTTTGGTGCCATGGGATTAATCGATGCTGTCGATAAGTTCGATTATGAACGTGGCTTACAATTTGAAACCTATGCATCATGGCGTATTCGTGGTGCTATTATAGATGGTCTCCGGCAAGGTGATTGGGTGCCTCGCTCGGTTCGTGAGAAAGCGAAGCGATTAGAAGATGCTTATCAGAAGCTAGAGCAGCAATATCTGCGTTCTGTAACAGATGAAGAAATGTCTAGTTACCTAGGTGTTACAGAGCAAGAGTTTCAGCACATGCTTCAGGATTTGGCCGTGACAACGGTGTGTTCAATTGATGATCCAATTCGTGAAGAAGACTCAGAAACTCGAATCTCATTGATTGTAGATGAAAAGGCAAAGAATCCGGAATATAAAGTAAATGAGTTTTATTTAAAAGAAACATTAGCTCGTGCCATTGACCGTCTAACTGAAAAAGAACGTATAGTTGTATCTTTGTTTTATTATGAAGAACTCTCTTTAAGTGAAATTGCAGAAGTTATGAGCTTATCTCCTTCACGAATATCCCAACTTCATTCCAAAGCAATTCTACGAATGAGAGGTTCATTAGCAAGGTATAAGGTTCAACTTTTTGAGGACGATTTTTAGGATGAAGGGTGGTAAGTTAGTATGAGTCAAAATTTGTCTTTGGAATTTTATGTACAAATTTCGATATCAGAGGATAAATTAACTGCTTATTTACAGTTTTCCAATGTTCCTGATACGTTTCAAGTGACAATCGATCAATTGCAAGAATGCTTACGATCTAACAATGTTTCACATGGAATTGATATGAGCCAGCTTGCAATCATTGCAAATGACCCCAGACCTTTTCTATATGCCAAAACAGTCATAGCTCGAGGTTCTAAAGCGATTGATGGTCGGAATGGTAGTATCAAATTACTACATGACTTAGGTAGTATTAGTAAAAAGCCACAGGAATTAGATGATGGAACTGTCGATTTTAAAGAGCTTATCACGATCAATAATGTCAGAGAGGGTCAGTTAATTGGCCAACGTTACTTACCGACAGAAGGAACTCCAGGTCGAGCGGTGACAGGAGAAATATTAAAGTCCAAAGCAGGTAAGAATATTCGATTTAAACCCGGTAAAAATGTCGTTCTCGATAATGAAGAAATGGCGTTATATGCTGGAATCAGCGGTATGGTGACGAAGACAGATCGAGATCGAATAAATGTATTCCCTGTTTATGAGGTCAATGGGGACGTTGATTTTAATGTGGGGAATATTGATTTTGTGGGAACTGTCGTAATTCGTGGCAATGTCTTACCCGGATTTAAAATTAAAGCATCAGGTGATATTCGTGTTACAGGTGGAGTGGAAGCAGCTGAACTTGAGGCAGAGGGATCCATTGATATATCAGGTGGTGTCCTGGGACAGAATAAAGCCAGAGTTAAAGCATTAGGTGATGTAAAAGGTTCTTTTATACAAGATGGGTATATTGAGGCTGGGGGAAATGTAACCGTTTCACAAAGTATCATGCATTCCACAGTCCTTGCTGGTCGCAGTGTATTGTGTTCGGGTGCCAAAGGTTTGATAGTAGGTGGGACAATCCAAGCGGGTGAGAAGGTCACTTGTCGTACGATAGGGAATATGATGTCGACAACAACTGTCATTGAAGTAGGTGTACTGCCTGTACAACGCAACGAGCTTGTTAGATTGAAAGCTCAGCTGCGAGTTACTATTGAAAATCTAGATAAAACAAATAAAGCATTAGCTATGCTTGATCAGATGGCCATGGTTGGTCAATTGAGCGCCGATAAAATGGCGATGCGAATTAAACTTGGCAATACGAAAAAACAAGTGTTAGCGGAACAACACGAGATGAGAGAGCGTATATTAGAATTAGAAAAAGTATTGGAAGACTCCGAGAATGCGAAAGTTCATGTGCTATCGAATGTTTACGGGGGAGTCAAGATCGTAATTGGACGTTACATTAAGTATATAAAAGATCCAATTGCGAGAGTTACATTTACATTGTCTGACGGTGATATTTCGCTAATTCCTTATGTCTAGTTCGAATGGCTAGTTGAAAATAGCGCTTGATCATTCTAGTGAAAATGGGGTGCTGGTCGTGAGTTTAAAAGGAATCGATTTGCAGTTTGCTATTCATAAAAATGATGATGCAGGCTTCAGACAAGCTCAGCATGTTCAAAAACCAATGAATGAACAAACAATTCTAGCACAAGAAGCAGGTGCATCACTTCAAAAAGCAAGAACACACACAGATCCTGTACATGCAACTGTAGAATCCGAGCGACTTAAACAACAAGGAGATGATCAAAGTAATAATGGTCAGCGGGATAAAAAGGGCTCAGAAAAGCAGGCTAAATCTGACAACGTGTTGCATGATGAAAAAGCAAAACATCCTTTCAAAGGTCATCATATAGATTTATCTTTATGAAATTAGGGGGAGAGAGGTACAATGATGGATCACCCCATGGTTTATGTGATTTTATTAGGTTTAGTTATTGTGGTTTTTACACAATTTTTTATTAAAAAAGAATCAAAGACAGTGAAAACCGCACCAGGTCTTGAAGAATTCGAAAAATCGTTTGGTTTTTTCGCGGCTGAACTGGAAGAGCAAAATGAAGCTTTAGTGAAACTTTTTGCCGAAAGTAAGCGAGAAAGCGATTTGAAACTTGCACATCTTGCAGGTAAGCTTGAGTTAATGGAAAAGCATAGTCATGAATTGGCTCAAGAAGTATCACACCTTAAACTTGCGCTTAATGAGAAAAGAGTGGAAGCTGCCGCACCGGTAGAAGTTGATACCTATATAAGACAAGAACAAGTGTCGGTTGCTTTAAGCACGCCAGAATCGACACTAGAGCCTGAAGCCGAACCGTTAATTCAAACACGATACCCAGAATTATTTGATTTGTATCAGCAAGGGAAGTCTGTCGAATATATTGCCAAGAAGCTAGGTAAGAACAAGGGTGAAGTGAATCTTATTTTGATGCTGTCTAAGCAAGAGGAGGCAGCAAGATGAGCAAGAAGATGTTCTGGAATGGCTTAGGTTTCGGGCTTATTGGTGGAGCTCTTCTTTTGCAATTGATGCTCGGGGTGCAAAGTCCTCCTTCTGTTGGGAAAGAAACGGTATCTAAAGAGTCGCAACCACCAGTTGAAACACCAGAAATCAGCAAAAAGTATACACAAGCTGAGTTTGATCAGAAGCTTCAAGCAAGATTGAAGGAAGAAGTCGATAAGATTCCGAAGCCTGAAGCACCGAAAGCTGAGATTGTAAAGCAGACTGCTGTATACATCACACCTGGACTTAATTCTGACAAAGTAGTTGAGATGTTTCAGCAAAGTGGTTTAATTAATGAACCTACTGCTTTGAGTACGGAGATTAAAAAGCGAGGTTTGACATCAAGTATCCGATCAGGCGTGCATATATTCAAAGGGGAGCCAAGTGTGGATGTAATTATTGAAACCATCATTCGCAAACCTTGATTCGACAAAGTGTTGCAATCTAGTATCATGTTATGGTATAGTTATCAGCGGTGTTAAAATGCACGCTGTATCAATTCATATAACGGTGCTTATCGGATGATAAGTTTTATATGAAGATGCGATCAGCGGAAGTCACTACAAAAACCATTTTAGAGGAGGTGTGTGAGGATGGCAGTAATCTCCATGAAACAACTCTTGGAAGCAGGGGTACACTTCGGTCACCAAACTCGTCGTTGGAATCCGAAAATGGATCGTTACATCTTCACCGAAAGAAACGGTATTTACATTATCGATCTTCAGAAAACAGTTAAGAAGGTTGATGAAGCTTACAACTTCGTTAAATCCATTGCAGAAAACAATGGTACAATGTTGTTCGTAGGTACTAAGAAGCAAGCTCAAGATTCCGTTAAGGAAGAAGCAGAGCGTTGCGGAATGTACTACATCAACCAACGTTGGTTGGGTGGTACGCTTACTAACTTCCAAACAATCCAAAAGCGTATTGATCGCTTGAAAACTTTGGAGCGTATGGAAGCGGACGGTACTTTCGATCTTCTACCGAAGAAAGAAGTTATCATCTTGAACAAAGAAAAAACTCGCTTGGAGAAATTCTTGGGCGGTATCAAACATATGAAAGGGTTGCCTAGCGCCCTATTCGTTATCGATCCTCGTAAAGAGCGTATTGCAGTAGCAGAAGCTCGTAAATTGGGTATCCCAATCGTAGGTATTGTCGATACTAACTGTGATCCAGACGAAATCGATTATGTGATCCCTGGTAATGATGATGCAATCCGTGCAGTTAAATTGTTGACTGCTAAAATTGCTGACGCTGTTGTAGAAGCTCACCAAGGTGAAGAAGCAACAGTATAAGAGCATCACACAATAGAAGTTCAATGAGAAGGGTGGGTGAAGGTGTAATAACCTCTCACCGCCCTTTTTTTAAAAATGATTTAGGTCTAACAAAAATTATAGTTTATTTGGGAGGGTCCATAATGGCTACAATTACAGCTGCAATGGTGAAAGAATTACGTGAGAAAACAGGAGCAGGAATGCTCGATTGCAAAAAAGCACTTGACGAAGCAAATGGCGATGTAACAAAAGCTGCTGAAATTCTTCGTGAAAAAGGTTTGTCCGCTGCTGCTAGCAAAGCTGGACGTATTGCTACTGAAGGTCTTTGCGAGTCCTACATCCACGCTGGTGGTCGCGTAGGTGTACTTGTTGAAGTTAACTGTGAGACTGACTTCGTTGCAAAGACAGACCAATTTAAAGCATTCGTTAAAGACATCGCAATGCAAATTGCAGCTGTTAACCCAACTTATGTTCGTCGTGAAGAAGTTCCAACTGACGCTCTTGAAAAAGAGAAAGAAATTCTTCGTAACCAAGCTCTTAACGAAGGTAAACCAGAAAAAATCGTTGAGAAAATGGTTGAAGGCCGTATTTCAAAATATTACGAAGAGTACTGCTTGATGGAGCAATCCTTCATTAAAGATCCAGACAAGAAGATCTCTGATCTTGTTAATGAAAAAATTGCTACAATTGGTGAGAACATTTCCATCCGTCGTTTCGTTCGTTTCGAGCTAGGTGAAGGATTAGAGAAAAAAGTTGACAACTTCGTAGAAGAAGTTATGTCCCAAGTGAAACAGTAATCTAAAGGTTTGAACATACAAAGTAGGGAACACATTGTGTTCCTTTCTTTTTAAATAAAGATGGACAGCGCTTTATGCGTGTAGTCCGAAATGGAGGGTACTCTGCTTGGAGCAACCGGTGTTTAAACGTGTAATATTGAAATTGAGCGGGGAAGCATTGGCAGGAAACCAGGGCTTTGGAATCGAATCCGAAGTGATTTCATCTATTGCTGAGCAAGTAAAAGAAGTAGTAGATCTTGGAGTGGAAGTTGCGATTGTAGTAGGTGGCGGAAATATATGGCGCGGTATTGCTGGTTCTGAAAAAGGAATCGATCGTGCGACGGCTGATTATATGGGCATGCTTGCTACTGTTATGAATTCACTGGCCATGCAGGATGCGCTAGAGAATATCGGTGTACCAACCCGGGTACAGTCTTCCATCACGATGCAGCAGGTTGCTGAACCTTACATTCGTCGTAGAGCCATGCGTCATTTAGAAAAAGGTCGTGTTGTAATCTTTGCCGCAGGTACAGGTAACCCTTACTTCTCGACAGATACTACAGCAGCATTACGAGCAGCAGAAATTGAAGCTGAAGTTATTTTAATGGCGAAAAATAAAGTGGACGGTGTATACTCTGCAGATCCATTTAAAGATGAGACAGCAGTGAAATTCGAAACTTTAACATACCTTGATGTACTGAACAAAAATCTTGGCGTAATGGATGCGACAGCTTCGTCCTTATGTATGGACAATAACATCCCGCTTATTGTTTTCTCGATCACAGAAAGAGGTAACATTAAGCGAGTGGTCCAAGGTGAAAAAATTGGAACAATCGTTAAAGGGAGTGTATCATAGTGCCACAATCGATTAAGAAAAATGCAGAAGATCGTATGGAGAAAGCAATCGGAGCTCTAAAAAGAGATTTAGCAGCACTTCGTGCTGGTCGCGCATCAACAGCTCTGCTTGACCGTATTCAAGTTGAGTATTATGGAGCAATGACGCCACTTAATCAAATGGCTAACATCTCTACTCCTGATTCTCGTACTTTGCAATTGCAGCCTTGGGATAAAACATCCATCGGTGCTATTGAAAAGGCAATCATGAAGTCAGATCTTGGTTTGACACCTGCAAATGACGGTAATGTGATTCGTCTAGTTATTCCAGCATTGACGGAAGAACGCCGTGGTGAGCTAGTAAAATTGACTCGTAAGAGCGGAGAAGAGGCAAAAGTTGCAATTCGTAACATTCGCCGCGATGCAAACGATGATATTAAAAAGCTTGAAAAAGCGGGTATTTCCGAAGATGAATCACGTCGTCATCAAGATGATGTGCAAAAGTTTACAGATAAATTTATCTTAGAAGTGGAAAAGACGTTAGCTGCTAAAGAAAAAGAAATCATGGAAGTATAGAATGAAGCCTTACCCCCAGTTCATCGGGGGTTTTAGTCTTTCCTTAATTGGGGGATATTAATGATGTGGAAGCACATAAGACAATGGCTGGGTTCCAAATCAACGACGCAAATTCATGTTGCGAAGAACCTTGCCACAGACAACATCCCTGCTCATGTTGCCATCGTGATGGATGGGAATGGTCGTTGGGCCAAGAAACGTGGATTACCACGTGTTGCTGGTCATTATTCTGGTATGAAAAATGTGAAAAAAATTACGTTAGCTGCTAATGCAATTGGTGTAAAAGTGCTAACAATGTATGCTTTTTCCACGGAAAATTGGAAACGTCCGAAAGATGAAGTTGAATTTTTAATGAAGCTTCCTCAAGAATTTTTTCCTTTGGAAATTGATGAATTAATGGAAAATAATGTTCAGGTTCGGATGACCGGTTGGCGCGAAGGACTTCCAGCAGATACACTAGAAGCTGTTGATAATGCAATTGAGCGTACGAAACATAATACAGGCCTAATCTTGAATTTTGCTTTGAATTATGGTGGACGCAAAGAATTGCTAAGTGGTGTACAACAGATGATGCGTGATGCCAAACAAGGGAAATTAAATCCTGATGACTTGGACGAGGCTATATTTTCAGAATATATGTTGACCGATGGTCTTCCAGATCCTGATTTATTTATTCGTACAAGCGGTGAGCTACGTCTTAGTAACTTCTTGTTATGGCAGCTTGCCTATTCTGAATTGTGGTTTACAGATGCATACTGGCCAGAATTTACAGAAGAACATTTTTATCAAGCGATTGCAGAATATCAGCGTCGGGTAAGGCGCTATGGTGGTCTGTAGACACCAGTTGGAGGCTTATAACAGTGAAACAGCGAATCATTACGGGTGTAATTGCTGGCAGCGCATTTTTAGGGATGCTAGTTGCCGGAGGTTACTATTATGCCGCGTTAATTCTTATTATGGCAATAATTGGTTACTATGAATACATTCGGATGTTTGGGCTACAAAACTTTCGAATCACATCCATCATTGGTTTGCTGCTTTTATTGTGGCTAGCTGTCCCTTGGGAGATGGATGCTTTTGCATTTGGTATTCACTTAAATCTAGATGCCGTACTCTGGATGGCTATGTTCATATTACTGACAATTACAGTAACGACGAAGAATCGTTTTGTGATCGACCAAGCAGCAGCTGTCTTTTTGGGTGCTGTTTATATTGGTTTTGGGTTTCATTATATGATCTCCACTAGATTGCTGGAGACGGGCGGACTCTTTTACACATTCCTATTGTTTATTTGTATTTGGTGTACAGATGCAGGGGCTTATTTTGTAGGGTCTAAGTTTGGAAAAACGCCACTTTGGCCAACGATCTCTCCAAAGAAATCGATTGAAGGTGCTGTGGGTGGTATTATCATTTCAGTCATCGCTGCTCTTTGCTTCGCTTGGTTTAATCCTGAATTATTGAGCTATGGAAAAGCAGTTGGGATAGGTATTATCATTGGTATCATCGGTCAATTAGGAGATTTAATTCAATCTGCTTATAAACGTGTAAAAGGAATTAAAGATACAGGTACAATTCTCCCTGGACATGGTGGGGTACTAGATCGCGTAGATTCTTGGCTCATCGTGTTTCCGTTCATTCACTGGATTGGTATACTCGTGCAATAAACTTAATTGAGGTGAAACATGACAAAAAGAATTGCCATTCTTGGTTCAACGGGTTCAGTCGGAACGCAAACGTTAGATGTTGTGAGACAACATCCGGAACAGTTTCGTGTTGAAGCGTTGTCAGGTGGATACAATATCGATTTGTTAACGGAGCAAGTACATACATTCCGTCCAAAGCTGGTTAGTGTAGCGACGAAAGAACTTGCTGAACAATTGCAAACACAAGTTTCTTCAGAGACAAAAGTCTGTTACGGTCCTAAGGGCATAGAAGAAGTCGCAGCATCAACAGATGCTGATGTTGTCATTACAGCGATTGTAGGTTCACAGGGGCTGCAGCCGACGTTAGCAGCAATTGAATCGGGTAAACAGATTGGTTTAGCCAACAAAGAGACATTAGTAAGTGCGGGGCACATTGTCATGGAAGCTGCGCAGAAAAAAGGAGTAGCAATCCTACCTGTAGATAGCGAGCACTCTGCTATATTTCAATGTTTGAATGGAGAACGAAGAGCAGACATTAGCCGCATCACACTAACTGCTTCTGGAGGTGCATTCCGAGATCGTTCTCGCGATGAGCTCCATGGAGTATCTGTTCAAGATGCTCTGAAGCATCCCAATTGGTCGATGGGCGCGAAGCTGACGATTGACTCCGCGACAATGGCGAATAAAGGTCTTGAGGTCATTGAAGCACATTGGTTGTTTAATCTGCCTTATGATTCAATTGACGTCTTGATTCATCCGGAGAGCATCATACACTCCTATGTAGAATTTGTGGATCATAGTGTAATAGCACAGCTTGGAAATCCAGATATGCGGGTTCCAATTCAATATGCGCTAACATATCCTACACGGTTGCCGCTTGATACACGTCCGTTAAATTTAGCTGAATTAAGTCAGTTGAATTTTAGAAAAATGGACTTTGAGCGCTTTCCGTGCTTACGGATGGCCTATGAGAGTGGGAAGTTAGGCGGCACAATGCCAACTGTATTTAATGCAGCGAATGAAATCGCAGTTGCTCGTTTCCGAAATGGTGAAATCGAATTTCTTGATATTGAGACTATCATTGCCCATACAATGGAGCAGCACGAAGTAGCGGGGAATCCGCAGCTTGAGCAAATTTTAAGTGTGGATGCATGGGCGCGTCAATTTGCATCGAATATTCTTCTATAAACGTATCAGCGAAGAGTCGAAGCCAGCTGCCAAGCTCGGATCGGCTCTTTTTTTTTGAAGAAGATGAGTCGGTTTCTCCTTGGTCTAAAAAAAGTAAAATAACCGTATACTTGTGCAAGGGCTGGGAAGCTTGTATTGCTTTTGGCAATCATGTAAGCTTAAGGAATGAGACATCGCGGATAGTGAAGGAGGAAGGAACACTTTGTCAAGTTTGGAAATCACTTTAAAGGTAATCTTATTGTTTTTTGTGCTTGTCACAATACATGAATGGGGACATTTTTATTTCGCCAAACGGGCTGGTATTCTCGTAAGAGAATTTGCAATTGGTTTTGGGCCGAAGTTATTTTCATTCAAAAAAGGCGAGACTCGCTTTACGCTTCGCTTCCTGCCAATTGGTGGTTTTGTGCGTATGGCTGGTGAAGATCCAGAAATGATTGATATTCAAAAGGGACAAACCATCGCTGTTAAATTGAATAAATCCAACGAAGTCACTTTTTTATATTTGGATCAATTGAATCAACGCTCTGATGTTATTCAAGGTGAAGTAACAAATATTGATATGGAGCGTAAACTTGAAGTTGAACTGCTTGTAGGCGAGCATGAAGCCAAGTATACCATCCATCCTCAAGCAATGATGGTGACAAAAGGCACAGAGACGCAGATCGCTCCATTTAATCGCCAATTCGGTTCCAAGACTGTTGGTCAACGTGCAATGTCCATTGTGATGGGCCCTGTCATGAACTTTTTATTAGCAGTAGTGCTTTTTTGCATCGTAGTCATCATGGCGGGAGTGCCTATGAATACGAAGCTTGATACCGTCGTCGCGGATCAACCTGCACAGCAAGCTGGGCTGCTCAAAGGCGACATTGTGAAGTCGGTTAATGGTACGGATATTGGAGCTAATTTTAATCGTTTAACAGACATGATCCAGAAATCCCCGCAGAAGTCCATGAATTGGATCGTAGATCGTGGTGGAAAAGAAGTTCCACTTCAAGTTACACCGAGCAGTGAAGGAAAAGTTGGCATCGTGATCGGTTTTGATAAGCGATCAGCTACATTTGGTGAGGTGTTAACGGGAACTTGGGATTATGTGTCCAAGACGACGGTTGGGATATTGGATGGATTTAAAAAGCTTGTCTTTGGTCAAGTTAAAATGGATGACCTGGGTGGTCCCGTTCGAATTGTGGAAGTGACAGGACAATTCGTGCAAAATGGTATGACATCGTACATTTATTGGGCAGCGATTTTCAGCTTGTATTTAGGCTTGTTTAATTTACTGCCATTCCCAGCGTTAGACGGGTCTAGACTTGTTTTCCTCGGGATTGAAGCCGTTAGAGGTAAACCAGTAGATCCAAGCCGTGAGAGTCTCGTCCATTTTGTTGGCTTTGCACTGCTTATGCTGCTTATGGTTGTCGTAACTTACAACGATATTGTACGGTTAATTAAGAGCTAATTTGAGATTTCACAATTTAACAGGTGATTTCCTTGCAAAATTTCTTTATGATAGAAACATAGAATGAAGCATATAACTCCGGTTGGCGTGCTGCCACCGGAGTTTCGTAGGAGGAACGGTATGTCGAAGGATAAGCAACAAGTTAGCAAAGAGATTACCCCGCAGAGTGAAGATTTCTCCAGATGGTATCTGGATACAATTAAGAAAGCAGATTTAATGAGCTATTCACCTGTTCGTGGATGTATTGTATTTAAACCAGACGGATATGAAATTTGGGAGAATATCCAGCGTGAATTGGATCGCCGTTTTAAAGAAACAGGGCACCGAAATGCCTACTTCCCACTTTTCATCCCAGAAAGCTTTTTCCAAAAAGAAAAAGAGCACGTGGAAGGATTCAATCCTGAACTTCCATTTGTTACAGAAGCAGGTGGCGAAAAGCTTGAGGAACGTCTAGCGATTCGACCGACTTCTGAGACAATGATTGGTCATATGTACTCCGAATGGATTAATTCCTATCGTGATTTGCCACTTCTTATTAACCAATGGGCGAACGTTGTTCGTTGGGAGAAGCGAACAATGCCATTTTTACGGACAAGCGAGTTCTTGTGGCAAGAAGGCCATACAGCGCATGAAGACGAAGCTGACGCACGTCGTGAAACGATGCAAATGCTTGAAGTGTATCGTGATTTTGCGGAGAACTTTTTAGCGATTCCAGTTATCGTAGGACAGAAGACACCATCCGAAAAATTCGCAGGTGCGGTTGATACATTCTCAATCGAAGCGATGATGAAGGACGGACGAGCTGTACAGGCAGGAACGTCACACTACCTGGGTACAAACTTCGCAGTTGCTTTTGATATTAAATACTTGGATCGTGAAAATCAGCATACGTATGCTTACACAACTTCATGGGGTGTATCGACTCGCTTGATAGGTGCATTAATTATGGTGCATGGTGATGATCGTGGTCTAGCAATGCCGCCTAAAGTGGCTCCAACACAAGTTGTTATGATTCCAATTGGTCCGGCGAAAACGCGCGATATGGTTATAGCTCGTACGGATGAATTATTCGCTGAACTTAAAGCAGCAGGTATTCGTGTAAAAGTGGACGATCGTCCAGATCAAAGTCCAGGTTGGAAATTTAACGAATACGAAATGCGTGGTGTACCAATTCGTGTAGAACTTGGACCACGTGATATGGAAAATGGACAAGTTGTACTTGTATCCCGCATTAGCGGTGAAAAGCGAATTGTAAAACAAGATAATCTAATCGCAGAAGTACAAACAATGTTAGAAGAAATCCATAACGAGATGTTTGAGAAAGCAAAAGCATTCCGTGATGAGCACTTTATCTCTGTGGATTCCTTGGATGAGTTCACAGCATTCTTAGAAGGTCAACGTGGCTTTGCACTAGCTGGCTGGTGTGGATCAAATGCATGTGAGTCTCACGTAAAAGAAGTGACAGGTGCAACATCACGTAATATTCCATTTGAACCGGCAGAGAAGAAGCATACTTGTCTGGTTTGTGGTGAAGCAGCTAAAGAAACTGTTGTATTTGGACGAGCATATTAATTATTTGTTTGTTGATGATAAAACTGAGGGCAAAGCGATGTATTATTCCTTTGCCCTTTGTGTTTTTTGAGGAGGGAAACGTGTGTGAGCCAAACGGGAGAGAAGAAACAACGATTTGAGCTGTTGGTACAGTCGGCGGGCATCCCGAAAGATGTGGTTCAAACTCATTTTGTGGATGCGTACTTGGAGCGGGTTGAAGTGATGCGTAATCAACGCGAGTGGACCTTCTTTTTACAAGTACCTCGGTTAGTTCCTCAAGACGTTTATCGTGCTTTTTGTAAAATGATCAGTGAGCATTACGCCCACCTGGCGAAAACTCGTTTCATTGTGCACTTTCAACAGACTGAACCGGCACAGCTCGTTAATGAATACTGGAGTATGTTCATGGAATGGGTTCATCGTGAGGAAACAAGTGTAAATGGGTGGATGAGCAGAGCGAAGGTAGAAGTGCAAGGTAGTCGCCTTACGATCTTTTTCTTAGATGGAATTGGACTTGAACTAGCGAAGAAGAAGAACATTGATAATTGGATTACATCGTTCTTTCGGGATTATTTTCAAACGGAACTGCAAGTGAAATATGATGTTCATGCACAAGCTGAAGAGGAGTTTGAGCGCTTCGCTAAAAAAATTGAACAAGAAGAGCAAACTTTCACACAGGAGATGTTGACCGCGACTTTCCAAGAGGAAGAATCGCCTGCATCGCAAGCTGAAGTGAAACTTGTTATTGGTTATGACATTAAGGACATCCCTGTTCCGCTTTCAAACATTCAGGATGAAGAGAAGAAAGCAACCGTGCATGGCATGGTGTTTGGATTAGAATCCAAAGAACTGCGAACAGGATCGACTTTATATACATTTAACGTTACAGACTTTACGGACTCCATCATGATGAAGGTGTTCGCCAAGACGAAGGATGACATGAAGATCATGAGCCTGCTCTCCAACGGGATGTGGGTGAAAGCACGCGGTAAGGTGGAATATGATCGTTTTATGCAAGAACCAGAACTAGTCATGCTCCCTTCTGACCTATGTGAAATTGTTGCAACCATTGCAGATCGTAAAGATACGGCGCCAGAGAAGCGCGTAGAATTTCATTTGCACACAACCATGAGTACAATGGATGGAATTGCCCCAATTGATCAATATGTCAAACTAGCTGCAAAATGGGGACATAAGGCAATCGCAGTAACAGATCACAGCGGTGTACAATCATTCCCAGATGCAAGTAAAGCTGCGAAAAAGAATGGCATAAAGATGATTTATGGTGTTGAAGCCAATGTAGTGAATGATAACATTCCAGTTGTCTTAAATCCGGTAGATATGGCACTTAAGACAGGAACTTATGTTGTGTTCGATATTGAGACAACAGGTTTATCCATTGCGAATAACCGGATCACCGAGCTGGCAGGCGTGAAAATGCAAGAAGGCAAGGAGATCGATCGATTTAGCACCTTTATTAATCCACATCAGAACATTCCTTATCACATTCAGCAGCTCACGAATATTACGAATGAAATGGTGCAGGATGCTCCAGAACTGGAGGAAATGCTTCCTAAGTTTGTTGAGTTCGTGGGTGACGCAGTCATCGTTGCACACAATGCGAGATTCGATATGGGTTTTATCCAAGCGTATTTGAAAAAGTTCGGAATGAAAGAACTGACCAATCCTGTACTCGATACGTTGGAATTTGCGAGATTGCTGTTCCCAACGATGAAGAATCATCGACTGAATACGCTCGCAGATAAATTTAAAGTATCACTTGAAAATCATCACCGTGCGATTGACGATTCCATTGCACTCGGTTTTGTTTTGTATGGTCTTATTAATGAAGCGGCAGATCGTGGCCTAACTGAACTTCCACGACTAAATGATCAGGTAGGAACAGTATTAACCAATACAAGACCGTTTCATTGTTGTATTTATGCTTTGAATGCAATAGGTAAGAAAAACCTATTTAAGCTTATTTCCATCTCTCATACGGAGCATTTTCATCGGGTTGCTACCATTCCAAAGAGTAAACTTGCACAAATGCGGGATGGGCTTTTGATTGTGTCTGGTTGTGAAAAAGGTGAATTTTTTGAGGCTGTCATGAACAAGTCGCAAGACGAAGCAGAAGAAGTTGCAGCGTTTTACGATATTTTAGAAATCCAGCCTGTTAGTTATAATCAGCACTTAATTGATAAAGGCTTTGTTGCTTCTCGACGTGAGCTAGAAGAAGCCGTAGAGCGTGTGTGCGCAATTGGTGAAAAGTTGGGTAAAAAAGTTATAGCAACTGGAAATGTCCATTATTTGAATCCTAGAGATAAGATGAATCGAGATATTACGATTAACGGGATTACAGGCTTTTCACCACTTAAAGACATTCAAAAGCCAGATGCACATTTTCGAACAACGGATGAGATGTTAGCTGAATTCGAATTTCTTGGAAAAGAAAAAGCGTTTGAAGTCGTGGTGCGAAATACGAGCGACCTCGCAGATGAGTTCGAAGATATTGAATTGTTCCCTGATAAATTGTTTACGCCGATTATTGATGGTGCTGATGATGAAATCCGAAATACCTGTTACGATACAGCCAAAAGAATTTATGGAGATGAGTTACCAGAGGTAGTTGTCGCACGTCTTGAAAAGGAACTTGTGCCGATTATTAAGTACGGTTTCTCGGCGAACTATCTAATCTCAGAGCGCTTAGTTAAAAAGTCGAATGAAGACGGTTATCTGGTTGGTTCTAGGGGATCGGTTGGTTCTTCAATCGTCGCAACATTTTTAGGAATCTCAGAAGTAAATCCACTTCCACCGCATTACACATGTGCTTCTTGTAAGTTTAGTGAATGGATTTTAGATGGCAGCATACCGAGTGGTTTTGACTTGCCAAATAAAGATTGTCCAGAGTGTGGGAACAAGCTTAAAGGTGAAGGACAGGATATTCCGTTTGAAACATTCCTTGGCTTTAAAGGGGATAAAGTTCCCGATATTGACTTGAACTTCTCAGGTGAATATCAACCAGTTGCTCACAACTACACGAAAGAGCTGTTCGGTGACAAGAGTGTTTTCCGTGCGGGTACAATTGGTACGGTTGCTGAGAAAACAGCATTTGGATTCGTGAAAAAATACGAAGAACAAATTGGTAAAAAATGGAGAAATGCGGAAATTAACCGATTAGCATCTGGTTGCACAGGTGTTAAACGATCAACAGGACAGCATCCAGGCGGTATTGTCGTTGTACCTGATTATATTGAGGTTGATGATATTACACCCGTTCAGTTCCCTGCGGATGATGTGAACGCTGAGTGGAAGACAACTCACTTTGATTATCACGCCTTTGATGCCAACTTACTGAAGCTCGATATCTTGGGTCACGATGACCCGACGATGATGCGGATGCTGCAAGATTTAACGAGTATTGATCCAACAACGATTCCAATGAATGATGCGAAAGTCATGAGCATCTTCAACTCAACAACAGCATTGAATGTGACACCTGAACAAATTCGTACGCCTGTTGCCACATACGGTGTTCCTGAGATGGGAACAAAATTCGTGCGTCAGATGCTTCAAGAAACACAACCAAGCTCGTTTGCCGATTTACTGCAAATTTCCGGTTTATCACATGGGACTGGTGTGTGGTTGGGTAATGCCCAAGAGCTCATACGTCGCGGGATTTGTAACATTAAGACCGTTATCGGTTGTCGGGATGACATCATGTTATTCTTGATTTATAAAGCTGGAATGGACGCAAGTCTTGCCTTTAAAATCACAGAAAGTGTACGTAAAGGTAAAGGGCTTACGGATGAATGGAAAGAAGATATGAAGAAACATAATGTTCCGGCTTGGTATATTGAATCTTGTGAGCGTATTGAGTATATGTTCCCTAAAGCGCATGCCGCAGCCTATGTTATTTCAGCGGTTCGAACTGCGTTTTTCAAGGTATACCATCCCATTGAATATTATGCGACTTACTTTACAGTCCGTGCAGAAGACTTTGAGATTGATATGCTCTGTCAAGGCTACTCAGCCATTGTAAAACGCTTGGTCGAAATTGAAGATAAGGGCTTTGGTGCAACACCAAAGGAGAAGTCAATGATTTCGATTCTTGAGATGGCTATCGAGATGACGGCAAGAGGAATGTCGTTTAAGCCAATTGACTTGTATCGCTCGGATGCGACCCGATTTATTATCGATGGGGACGCACTCATCCCACCATTTTCAGCGATGCCGGGTATTGGCGAGAACGCAGCACGCAACATTGCGGCTTCCCGGGCAGACGGTGACTACCTTTCTGTGGAAGATTTCCAACAGCGTTCTAAAGCGACAAAAACTGTCGTTGAACTACTTAATACGATGGGATGCTTCCGTGGGCTTCCAGAGTCCAATCAGCTCTCTTTATTCTAGGTAGAAGCGGGTAAACACAACTTTTTTGTTATTGTCACCCTCTTGACGGTTATGGTATACTTGATATTGGCAATAATGAAGATAGCGATTAACGATTAGAGAGTGGGGCAACCCACTCTTTACATTTTGCTATAGGACTTTTTTGAGTCTATTCAATGAAAAATGAACAGATTTTCTTATTTGCGCAAGCTTTTTAGGAGGGTAGAACCAATTGAGCACAGGAATTAAAGCAACTGTTGAGGACATGTTGAAAGATTATATGGATGAAAATGGCTATGAAATTGTTGATATTGAATACGTGAAAGAAGGTAGTAACTGGTTCTTACGTATTTATGTAGACAAAGAAGGCGGCATCGACATCGATGATTGTTCGAACATTTCCGAATATGCTTCCGCACGTCTCGATGAGAACGACCCCATTTCCACAGCTTATTTCTTAGAGGTATCATCACCAGGTGCAGAACGACCACTTAAGAAAGCAGATGATGTGCGTAAGGCAGTAGGTAAACATGTATTTGTGACTACATACGAGCCTATTGGCGGTGTGAAGGAGTTTGAGGGAGAGCTTTTGTCTTTCGATGGGGAAGAGCTAGTTGTGAAAACGACCGGTAAAGTAAAAAAACAATACTCCATTCCTTACAGTAAGGTTGCTAGCGCACGTCTTGCGATTGTTTTTTAACAAGTTTACAACGATCTTAATACTTTATTGCCTTGGAAACGCCTAACTTTGTTGGAACAGACGGTAAGGCGTTTCTTCTACGGTAATGGTTTTCAATGTTGAAAGGGGGAACAATTTTCAAATGAACATGGATTTTATTGAAGCCTTGTCTGAAATTGAACGAGAGAAAGGGATTGCAAAGGAACTGCTAATCGATGCGATTGAAGCGGCTATGATTTCCAGTTACAAGCGCAATTTCAATACAGCATCTAACGTTCGTGTGGACATTAATCGTCAAACAGGCGTCATTCGTGTATATGCTCGCAAAACTGTGACAGAGGATGTTTTGGATGCACGTATGGAAATTTCTCTACATGCTGCAAGAGAGATTAACTCGAACTACCAATTGAATGATATTGTTGAAATCGAGGTTACACCTCGTGATTTTGGACGTATCGCAGCACAAACAGCTAAACAAGTCGTAACTCAACGTATTCGTGAGGCTGAGCGTGGTCTGATTTACAATGCATTCATTGAAAAAGAAGAAGACATCGTAACCGGTATCGTACAACGTCAAGATCAGCGTAATGTATATATCGATCTTGGCAAGGTCGAGGCAGTGCTGCCGCTTACTGAAATGATGCCTAACGAGAAATTCAAGCATAGTGAGCGCGTTAAAGCGTATATCACGAAGGTTGAAAACACGACTAAAGGGCCGCAAATCATTTTGTCACGTACGCACCCAGGTCTGTTAAAGCGTCTATTCGAGCTTGAAGTGCCGGAAATTTTTGATGGTGTTGTTGAAATTCGCTCCGTTGCGCGTGAAGCGGGATTCCGTTCCAAAATTGCTGTTCATTCCCGCAATCCTGAAGTTGATCCAGTAGGTTCTTGTGTAGGACCAAAGGGATTACGTGTTCAGACGATTGTAAATGAACTACGCGGAGAGAAAATTGACATTGTTCGTTGGATGGAAAGCGTAGAAGAGTACGTTGCAAATGCATTATCTCCTTCTAAAGTGCTCGAAGTGACTGTTTTTGAAAAAGAAAAAATGGCTCGTGTTATTGTGCCTGATTACCAATTATCACTTGCAATTGGTATTAAAGGACAAAATGCACGTCTTGCTGCTAAGTTGACAGGTTGGAAGATTGATATCAAAAGCGAAACCCAAGCTGAGCAAGAATTTGGCAGACCCAAAACTTCGACTAGCGAAATGCATCAGGACTCTGTATCCATTGATTAATGAGTTTCAGTTCGTGAAACGAGGTGTAGCAATATGAAACAAAGAAAAACGCCACTGCGTAAATGTGTAGCTTGTCAGGAAATGAAGGCGAAACGTGAATTGATCCGTGTCGTTCGTACACCAGAAGAAGAAATTCAAATTGATCTCAAGGGTAAAAAGTCTGGGCGTGGCGCTTACTTATGTGGAAAGCAGGTTTGCTTCAAATTAGCTAAGAAAAGCCATGCTTTAGACCGTGCCCTTAAGCAATCAGTCTCAGCTGAAATCTACGATCAACTTGAACGTGATTTTATAATAGTTGAGGATGAGTTTAACCAAAGTAAAGATGAAATGACGGATGAATCCGATGAATCATAAATTTTACAACAATTTGGGATTAGCGATGCGTGCACGTAAGCTCGCAACGGGGGATGAAATTGTACTCAAGGCAGTCCGCTCCGGCGAGGCAAAGCTAGTCATTATGGCAGAAGATGCTTCAGAGAATACAAAGAAGAAGTTCCAAGATAAGTGTTCTTCCTACAACGTTCCACTCCTAATTACAGGTACACGTGGAGAACTTGGTGAGAGCATCGGGAAAGAGGCGCGCGTTCTCATTGCAGTCCTGGATGCAGGATTTGCAAAAATGTTGAAGCCGCCGGTAATAACCGCGGAGGTGAAAGGTATTGACTAATAAAAGCGACAATAAAGATAAGCTTCGAGTCTACGAATACGCAAAAAATTTAAACATGAGCTCTAAGGAGATCATCACAATACTCAAGAGATTGGACATTCCTGTTACAAATCACATGAGTGTTATGGAAAATGAAACAGTTACGGCTGTGGAGAAATTTTTCCATGATGTTAAATCCAATGCAGCAGCGAAGCGTGTAGAGCCAGCAAAAACTTCATCTACACCTCAACAAACGAATAAACCTGCACAAGCAACAGCAAGTGAAGCTAAGCCGCAGACTGCTTCTAGCACAACTAGTGGTTCTTCAACGTCTAATGCAGCGCAAGGTAATAGACCTTCCAATCAACAGCAAGGTGGTAATCGTCCATCTTACAATAATAACAATCGCCCTAACAACGATCGTCGCCCGGGTCAGAACCAAGGACAGGGTGGTCAATCTCGTCCAAACCAAGGATCTGGTCAAGGTGGATATAACAACCGCCCATCGGGTCAATCCCAAGGAAGTACAGGCGGCTATCAAGGTAACCGACCGCAAAACTCGAATGCAGGTCAATCTTCACAACCTGCACGCGGTGGAAGCAGCGCTCCAGCAGCAAGTCAAGGACGCTCTAATGCTCCTGCGAATCGTAAATTTGACGACCGTAGCACTCAATCGCCAAGACGCGATGGTGATGATTTTAAACCGGGTGCAAAGAAACCAGGTACTGGACCACGTCGTTTTGATGACAACAAACCAGGTGCCTTCAGAGGTGGAAATAAGAACGGTAAAGGTAACCAACGCTTTGGTAAAGGCGGCAGAGGTGCGGATCAAGTTAAGAGAGAAAAAATCGATAACACACCGAAGAAAATTATCGTTCGTGGCAATATGACTGTTGGTGAAACTGCGAAAGTGCTCCACAAAGATGCTTCTGAAGTAATCAAAAAGCTTCTGATGATGGGCATTATGGCAACGATTAACCAAGAGCTTGATATTGAAACGATTCAACTGATTGCAGCTGAACTTGGTGTAGAAGAAGTTGAAGTGAAGATTCGTGTTGAAGAAGATAAGTTTGAGAACTTCGAAGAAGTGGATGATGAAGCAGATCTAATTGAACGTCCACCAGTTGTTACTATCATGGGTCACGTTGACCACGGTAAAACAACGCTTCTAGATGCGATTCGTAAGACGAATGTAACAGAAGGCGAAGCAGGCGGTATCACACAGCATATCGGCGCTTACCAAGTTGAAGTGAACGGCAAGAAAATTTCCTTCCTTGATACTCCAGGTCACGCAGCATTTACAACTATGCGTGCTCGTGGTGCTCAAGTTACTGATATTACGATTATCGTTGTTGCTGCAGATGACGGTGTAATGCCTCAAACAGTTGAAGCAATCTCGCATGCGAAAGCAGCGAATGTACCGATCATTATCGCAGTGAACAAGATTGATAAGCCAGGTGCTGATATTGACCGTATCAAACAAGCACTTACAGAATATGAACTCGTTCCTGAAGAGTGGGGCGGCGACACAATCTTCTGCGAAATCTCTGCGAAACAACGCATTGGTCTTGAGAACTTGCTTGAGATGATTCTTCTCGTAGCAGAAGTACAAGAATACAAAGCGAACCCGAACAAGCGTGCTCGTGGTACAATTATCGAGGCAGAGCTTGATAAAGGCCGCGGACCAGTTGTACGTCTTCTTATCCAGAATGGTACCCTTAAAGTTGGGGATTCCTTCGTAGCAGGCGTATGTTTCGGTAGAGTTCGTGCAATGGTGAATGACAAAGGTAAACGTTTAAAAGAAGCAGGCCCTTCTACACCAGTTGAAATCACTGGTTTGACTGAAGTTCCACTTGCTGGCGATCCGTTTATCGTATTCGAAGATGAGCGTAAAGCGCGTGATATCGCTGAGAAGCGTGCGATTACACTTCGTCAATCCGAAATGGGTGCGAATTCAAGAGTTACGCTTGAAGACTTGTACAGTAACATGGCCGCTGGCGATGTGAAAGATTTGAACGTAATTATCAAAGGTGACGTTCAAGGTTCCGTTGAAGCACTTCGCGGTTCATTAGAGAAGATTGAAGTAGAAGGTGCACGTGTGAAAATTATTCATACAGGCGCAGGTGCGATTACGGAGTCCGATATTCTTCTTGCTTCTGCATCCAATGCGATCGTAATCGGCTTTAACGTACGTCCAGAGCCGCTTGCGAAAAATGCAGCAGAACAAGAAAAAGTTGACGTTCGCTTGCACCGCATTATCTATAATGTGATCGAAGAAATTGAGCAAGCTATGAAGGGGATCTTGGACCCAATCTTCAAAGAGAACATCCTTGGTCATGCCGAAGTTCGTAACGTGTTCAAAATTACAGGTTCCGGTATGATCGCAGGTTGTATGGTGACTTCTGGTAAAATTTCACGTAATGCGGAATTGCGCTTGATCCGTAACGGTATCGTAATTACAGAAGGTAAAGTGGATTCCTTAAAACGCTTTAAAGATGATGTGAAGGAAGTTGCACAAGGTTATGAATGCGGTATTTCCATCGAGAAGTATAGCGATATTAAAGAAGGCGACATCATTGAAGCCTTCATTATGGAGTCAGTAGAGAGGTGATCACATGGCACGAGTTCGTGTAGGTAGGGTGGGAGAGCAGATTAAGAAAGAGCTTTCTCAAATCATTCAAACGAATATTAAAGACCCTCGTGTCGGTTTCATCACCGTTACTGGTGTAGATGTGACGAATGATCTGTCTCAAGCGAAAGTATATATAAGTGTTTTAGGTTCTGAGGAGACGAAGAATGCAGCACTTCAAGTTTTGAACAAAGCGAAGGGTTTTATTCGCTCAGAGCTAGGCAAGCGTATCCGGCTTCGGATCGTACCTGACCTGGTGTTCAAAATTGATACGTCAATTGATTACAGTTCGCGAATTGAAAGTCTTCTACATCAAATTAATGAGGAGAATTCGCCAGAATGATAAAAGGTACCGTGCAGGAGTATCATTCCCAGTTGCAGCAAGCAGCCGAGTTTCTTCACAGCCACGACAATTTTCTTGTCGTGGCTCACGTTCAACCAGATGGGGATGCGGCTGCTTCTACCGCAGCTATGGGGTGGATGCTACAACAACTTGATAAAAGATATACGATGATCAATGAGGGTAGTATCCCTTCTAAGTTTCATTTCTTACCTGGTGTAGGAGAAATTAAAGAAGGTTCGACTGAAGAGGCATCCTGCACTTTTCCTGCCATCATTACGGTAGATTGCGCTGATTTTTCCAGAATAGGTAAAGTCAGCGCTCTTTTTGGCGAGTCATATGAATTACTCAATATCGATCATCATCCAACGAATGATTGTTTTGGGAGCGTTCATTTAATTCAGCCAGATGCTGCAGCAACGGTGGAGATTTTGTATGATCTAGCTATTCAGTTAAAGATTCAACCGGATCGTGATTTTGCAAACTTAATTTATGCAGGCCTCTTAACAGATACAGGTGGATTCCGCTATTCGTCGACATCGCCTAAAGTGATGAGAATGGCATCTGAACTGCTTGATCTAGGTGCACAAGGTCCAGAACTTGCTGAGCGATTATTGGAGAGAATGTCTTATGAGCAAATGGTTGTGCTGCAAATGGCACTGCCAACTCTTGCTTTTTCACCGGATCGTAAGGTTGCTTGGCTAATCGCGACCACTAACTTAATTGAAGCTTCAAAAGCGACAGTTGAAGATTTGGATGGTTTAGTGAATTATCCACGTAACATTGAAGGTGTTGAGGTAGGTATTCTTTTTAAGCAAAGAGGACCCAATCTATTCAAAGTATCACTACGTTCAGCAGGTAAAGTCGATGTCGCACAAATCGCTAAGCAATATGGAGGCGGTGGACACGTACGTGCATCTGGACTCACGTTGGAAGGCGACATTAAGGAAATCATTGCTAAATTGCTAGAGGAAGTTGGGAAAAGACTCGCATGACGAACACAACTATAGATGGTATTTTAGCTGTGCGTAAGCCTGCGGGCTGGACATCTCATGATGTAGTAGCCAAAGCACGAGGATTGCTTGGAATTCGGCGTATCGGACATACCGGTACGCTTGATCCTCAAGTCGTCGGTGTACTGCCTCTATGTATTGGCCGCGCAACACGCATGGTAGAATATATTCAAGAATTGCCGAAGCAATATGAAGCAACATTGCTCATTGGGGTTGCAACAGATACAGAAGACGCTACAGGTACAATCATTGATGAAGTAGAACAGGTAACCTTAACGAAGGAAGCTGTTATCGAGGCTATCATGGGCTTTATTGGTGATATCGAACAGATTCCACCTATGTTCTCTGCCGTAAAAATCAATGGGAAAAGATTGTATGATCTTGCACGCGAAGGTAAGGAAGTCGAACGTAAACCACGTCAGGTATCCATTTATGAGATTGATATTATAGAGATGGAACTTGATAAGCCGCATCCTGAAGTGAAGTTTCGTGTCACATGTTCCAAGGGAACTTACATTCGTACACTTTGCGTTGATATTGGCAAGAAATTAGGGTACCCGGCAACAATGAAAGAACTGCTGCGTACTCGAACTGGAAGTATTACATTGGAACAATGTCTGACTTTGGAGCAGATTGCGGAGTTGAAGAAATCTGGTACACTTGAGGAGCATGTGATTGCCGCCGATCAAGGTGTAGCGCACTTGCATGCTGTTACGCTAACGGATGTTCAAGCTAAGCAAGCAAGTCAAGGTCAAAGATTGAAGATCGATCCTAAACTTGTGACAAATGATACAGCGGATGAATCAATCCTTCGTGTATATAGTAATGGTGGGACATTTGTCGGTTTGTTTGTATGGAAGAAGGAAGCTTGCTTACTTCTCCCGCATAAAATATTTGGGTAGAGAATCCTATGTCATAGGGTTATATTATGGTAGGTGAATATTTGTGAAAATAATTTCATTGACATATCCATTAACATCCGCACTTCCAGAACTTCCGGAGAAACAAGTTCTTGCTATAGGAGAATTTGATGGTGTCCATTTGGGCCATCAAGAGGTAATTTCACGTGCGATGAAATCTGCTAATGCAGGTCGTGTACCTTTAGCTGTCATGTCATTTAATCCACATCCTAGAGAAGTGTTGGGTCAAGAGCAATACAAATATACGCAATTATTAACACCTATATCTGCTAAGATGGAGATACTTTCTAAATTGGGTGTGGAGTATGCCTACTTAGTGACGTTTAACGAGGCATTAATGCGTATGAGTCCATCTCAATTCGTAGATGAAATTCTTGTACGTCTTGGTGTGGAGACGGTTATTGTTGGTTTTGATTTCCGCTTTGGCTATCAAGCAGAAGGTAATGTCGATTTATTGTGTGAGCTAAGCAAAGGCAGGTTTGCTGTTGAAGTCGTTCGTCCTTATCAATTGCAAAATGCGAAAATAAGTTCTTCAGCCGTTCGCGATAAATTGTTAAATGGCGAGATCATTACCATCGAATCGCTTTTAGGTAGACGTTATTCGATTTCGGGAGTAGTTGTACATGGCGATGCACGCGGACGGAAGCTCGGTTTTCCAACTGCGAACATTAAGCTCACTGAGCCCTATGTCATCCCGCGAAATGGTGTATACGCCGCTCGGGTAACCGTAAATGGAGAGCAGCATGATGGTGTAATGAATATCGGCATTCGCCCAACATTTGAGGGTGCTGGACTCATTCAGACGCTTGAAGCGCATTTACTTGATTTTGATCAAGATATTTACGGCAAGCAAGTTGTCGTGGAATTCGTTGATTACATCCGCCCAGAGCAAAAGTTCAGTTCGATTCAAGATCTGATTGAGCAAATTCAGCTGGATGTACAATCTTGCCGAGAAAAACTACTTCAAGTAAAATAATCGGTGTAGCAGGTTAATTCCAAATGCTTGTATTTACTTTTATAAATCATTTATGTTATAATTTTATTCGTTGCCCAAGAAGCTAGCTTCAGGCAGCACAGAACCTTAGCGTGGACAATCGTTTTCACCGACGATCTCTGGGCTATAGGCGATTATATTGATATTAAGAATTAGGAGGTGAACAAGGATGGCTTTAACTCAAGAACGCAAACAAGAATTGATTCAAGAGCACAAAAACCATGACACTGACACTGGTTCTCCAGAGGTTCAAGTGGCTATCCTTACGCAAAACATCATCAACTTGACTGATCACTTGCGTACGCACAAAAAGGATCATCATTCCCGTCGTGGATTGTTGAAAATGGTTGGTCAACGCCGTAAGTTGTTGGCTTATGTGAAGAAAAATGACGTAGCTCGTTACAGCGCATTGATCGCGAAACTAGGTCTACGCAGATAGTAATAGTTAACAACAAAAGCAACCTTGCCCTTGCGTTGGTCTCCTAGTCGAGTCTAACGTATGGATGTCGGCAGGTTGCTTTTTCTTCTTTCTAGCATAAAATAAGGTTTTGTGCTGATATTAAATGTCGGGAAAGAAGGAAATACTAATTACAATGAAGAATACATAAAAATTCATTCTGTTTATTTTTACTCTTAATAGAATGAAATTTATAATATCTATATGTCTTACAATCACAGCCTTAATTGGTTTTTACTTTCAGGAGGTTAATTATGGAGAAAAGAGTGCAAATGGATTTAGGTGGCCGTCCCTTAATCTTAGAGACTGGTCGACTTGCCAAGCAAGCAAATGGTGCAGTTGTCGCACGCTATGGAGATACTGTAGTGTTGTGTACGGTTACTGCATCGAAGGAACCTAAGGATTTAGATTTTTTCCCACTTACAGTAAATTATGAGGAACGTTTATATTCCGTTGGTAAAATCCCAGGTGGTTTTATTAAAAGAGAAGGTAGACCGAGTGAGAAGGCAATTTTGGCGAGTCGTTTGACAGACCGTCCAATTCGTCCATTGTTCCCAGAAGGTTTCCGTAATGATGTACAAGTTGTAGCGGTGGTAATGAGCGTTGATCAAGAATGTGCACCTGAAATTGCTGCCATGATCGGTGTGTCAGCTGCACTTAGTATTTCGGACGTTCCATTCAGCGGCCCAATTGGCGGTGTAATTGTTGGTCGTGTGGACGGACAATTCGTCGTTAACCCGACTACAGAACAATCTGCTAAGAGTGACATTCATCTCGTCGTAGCAGGTACAAAAGATGCGATTATGATGGTAGAAGCTGGCGCTGCAGAAGTTCCAGAAGAAGTGATGTTAGAAGCCATCATGTTCGGTCACGATGAAATTCGTAAGATCGTAGCGATTCAAGAGCAATTCGTCTTGGATGCAGGTAAGCCGAAGATGGAAGTGAAGCTAAAGACAGTTAGAGCTGATGTGAATACAGCTGTTCGTGCCTATGCAGAAGCGCGTATCATTGATGCAATCAAAATTGTTGAAAAACATGCACGTCGAGATGCAATTGATGCGATTGATGCAGAAACAATTGAGCATTTTACAACAATATATGCAGAAACTCCAGAGTTTATGGGTGATGTGAAAGAAGTATTGCATGACATCGTAAAAGATGAAGTGCGCCGTTTAATCACGCATGATAAAGTACGTCCTGACGGTCGTAAGCTTGACGAGATTCGTCCAATTGAATGTGATATTTCCGCATTACCGCGTACGCACGGGTCTGGATTGTTCACACGTGGTCAAACACAAGTATTGTCAGTTTGTACACTAGGCGCGCTTGGTGACGTTCAAATTTTGGACGGTATCGATTTAACTGAAACGAAGCGCTTTATGCATCATTATAACTTCCCTCCATTCTCTGTTGGTGAAGCAAGACCATTACGTCCACCAGGTCGTCGTGAGATTGGTCATGGTGCTTTAGGTGAAAGAGCACTTGAATATGTGATTCCGTCTGAGACAGAATTCCCTTATACAATTCGTCTTGTATCTGAAGTTTTGGAATCGAATGGCTCCTCTTCACAAGCAAGTATTTGTGCATCAACAATGGCAATGATGGATGCTGGTGTACCGATCAAAGCTCCAGTAGCAGGTATCGCTATGGGACTAATTAAAGATGGAGATCATTTCTCAATCTTAACGGATATTCAAGGGTTGGAAGATCACTTGGGTGACATGGACTTTAAAGTTGCTGGTACAGCAGCTGGGGTAACAGCACTTCAAATGGATATTAAGATTGATGGTATTAACCGTGATATCTTGAATCAAGCATTAGAACAAGCGAAAGCTGGCCGTATGTTTATTCTTGATAAAATGCTTGCTCGTATTGAAAAGCCAAAAGCAAGTTTATCCCAATATGCTCCGAAAATTACAGTTATGCAAATTAACCCGGATAAAATCCGTGATGTTATTGGTGCTGGTGGTAAGATCATCAATAAAATTATCGAGGAAACTGGCGTTAAAATCGATATTGAGCAAGATGGACGTGTATTTATCGCTTCATCTGACGAAGCCATGCTGGATAAAGCGCGCGGTATTATCGAAGGCATTGTTCGCGAAGTTGTCGTAGGTGAAGTATACCTTGGAACAGTGAAACGCGTTGAGAAATTCGGTGCATTTGTTGAGATTTTACCTGGAAAAGAAGGCTTAGTTCATATTTCGCAGCTTTCAACAGAGCGTGTAGCGAAGGTTGAAGATGTTGTCTCTATCGGAGATTCCATCACGGTGAAAGTAACTGAAATTGACGGACAAGGTCGTGTTAACCTTTCCCGTAAAGCAACACTTCAAACACCTGTTGAATCGAAAGAATAACCTTAATTTGATGAAAGAGTCAGAGCGATCTGACTCTTTTTTGTGTCCATAAGTGTATTAGAGGCTACAGTAGTCCTTGTAATTGGTCTAAACCTGTCCCATTGCGCATATGCTCATCACAACATCATTAATGGTTAGGGTGTGGGTATAAATGAACAAAAGAAGATGGATGGGACTACTCATTTTATTTGTAGCTGTCATGGTTATTATGAATCTGGTAAAACCGGTAAGTGCTTATATAAGTGAAGTGAAAAGGAACAAAGTACAGCTCGCTTTTCAACGAATGCTCATAGGAAGTGCTGTAGGTGAGGTTGAAAGTTTAGCGGTGGATCAGGTAGACACATTGAAGACGAATACACCACAAAAACTTTCCACAGATGCGGCGCAATTGAAACAGCAAATTCACCAAGAAGCGCTAAATAGACGTATTGCACCCATTGATGCTAGGGTTGATAGAGTGTGGAAGCTTATTCCGGGTTATAATGGGTTGGAAGTAGACGAGGAGCAGACATTTCAATTGGCTAAGAGTAAAGGAAAGCTAGATGAAACTTCGTATGTCTTTCGTGAAATATCTCCTAAAGTGAGTCTTGAGGCGCTTGGTGCACACCCGATATATCGAGGTAACCCGCAAAAAGCTATGGTTTCACTTATGATCAACGTCGCATGGGGAAATGAGTTTCTTGATGGTATGTTAGAAACACTCGCGAGGGAAAAAGTGAAAGCAACCTTTTTCTTTGATGGAACATGGCTCAGTAAGAATGAAGAATTGGCAAAACGTATCCGTGATGAAGGGCATGAAGTATCAAATCACGCTTACTCACATAAAAATATGAGTACACTTAGTCGGTATCAAGCAGAGCAAGAAATTGTGAAAACAGAGCAATTAATTGCTACCAAACTAGGTGTTACGAATAAATTATTTGCTCCACCTTCGGGTGATTTTGATCAAGAAACGGTTGAAATCGCCGCAAGTTTGAAACTACAAACAATTTTGTGGACACTAGACACGGTTGATTGGAAAAATCCGGGAAAAGAAGCGATACTAAATAAAATATCAACACGGCTTGAGGCCGGTTCAACAATTCTCATGCATCCTACTGTTTCATCCTCTGGGGCACTGGAACGAATGATTCAGATTATCAAAAATAAGGGTCTTGCAATTGGAACCGTATCTGAATTAATTTCACCCAAGCGAGTACCAGGGGTTAGGAAAGTAAAATAAAGGTGCTATGGGAATGAACTGCTGTTGAGTCGGTTCCATGTTTTTGGTAGAATTATAGATTATGGCGTTTATCTTATTGTGATGAATCAGCTTATCAGTATCTAGGGGGTACACGATTGATTAAATATACGTTAAATAATGGACTTCGTGTAGTAATGGAGCCGATTCCTACATGTCGTTCTGTATCTTTCGGCATATGGATTAAAACCGGTTCTCGGAACGAAAACGCGGCTAATAACGGAATCTCCCATTTTATTGAGCATATGCTGTTTAAGGGAACTCCGAATTTTTCCGCCAGAGAAATTGCAGAAATATTTGATGGAATTGGTGGGAATGTCAACGCCTTTACTTCGAAGGAATATACTTGCTACTATGCTAAAATGCTTGACGAGCATTTACCACAAGCAGTTGAAGTGTTAGCTGATATGTTCTTCCGCTCCGAGTTTAACGAACTAGAAATGGAGAAAGAGAAGAACGTTATTTTTGAAGAAATTGCAATGTACGAGGATACACCTGATGATCTTGTGCATGATTTAATTGCACGGGCTTCTTATGGATCGCATCCACTTGGTGCGACGATTCTTGGGACACAAGATAACTTGAAGTCGATGACTTCTGACGATCTTCGTTCCTACATGAAACAGCATTATAACATTGAGAATACAGTGCTTGCGATTGCGGGAAATATTGATGACAGTGTGAAGGAGTTACTGGAGAAGCATTTTGGTTCTTTCACAAATTCAGGTGAATCAACAACTTATCAAGCACCGTCTTTTTTAAGTGATCTTATTTTTCATGAGAAGAAAACGGAACAAAACCATATCTGTTTATCCATCCCAGGGTTGTCACTGCATGAGCACAATTTGTACCCAATGGCACTACTGAATAATGTCATTGGCGGTGGAATGAGCTCAAGATTGTTCCAAGAAATTCGTGAAAAAAGAGGGTTAGCATACTCCGTGTATTCTTACCACTCCGCACATGCGGATAGCGGTAATTTTACCGTTTATGCAGGAACGGCACCCAAACAAACGAAAGAAGTTCTTGATGTTACAGTTGAACTCTTAAGAGAGCTTATAGAGAAGGGGATGACCCCAGCTGAGCTTAAGAAAGGCAAAGAGCAGTTGAAAGGTTCACTGATCCTTAGTCTGGAAAGCACAAGCTCACGAATGAATCGTTTAGGGAAAAATGAACTTATGACAGGAAGACACTACACACTTGATGAAATTATAGCTCGAATCGATAGTGTGGAAATGGATCAAATTGAGAGCTTAACGAAGCAATTATTTGAAATGCCATTTGCAGTTGCGATGGTTGGAGCAGACGATCAAGCCTTGCAAGGCTTCAGGAGGAATCAGCTTGTCTTATAACGTAGAGATATTGAAAATGTCTGGGAATGAAGATATTCCGTTACCACAAAAAATGTCTGAAGCTGCAAGTGGTTTTGATCTACATGCAGCTGTTGTTGAACCAATGGTATTAAAACCTGGAGAGCGTGCGCTTGTTCCAACTGGTTTTGCGCTTAGCATGCCAATTGAATTAGAAGCACAAATTCGTCCTCGTAGTGGACTTGCTTACAAGCATGGTATAACAACACTTAACTCACCTGGAACAATTGATGCGGACTATCGTGGCGAAGTGAAAGTACTGCTCATAAACCATGGTCAAGAATCGTTTACTGTAGCACGCGGTGAACGTATAGCACAAATGGTGTTCCAGCTTGTACCACAAATTACATTGAACGAGGTATCTGAGCTTTCAGAGACAGTTCGAGGTGCAGGCGGTTTCGGTCATACAGGTAAATAAGTGACTTTTCAAAGAGAGGCGATCTCACAGTAGGTGAACTACTGGGGATCGCTTCTTTTTTATTGGTTAAGTCTTTACACAAGCACCATTTGTAGGCATGGGCATACAATGAGATATTGAAACGACCGCGAAAGGGGCGTAAGCTCATGCTAACAGGAATAGAGGTAGCCTTTATTGGCGGCGATGCCAGGCAGCTTGAGGTTATTCAAAAATTAAGCGAACTTGATGCAACGATTACGCTAATTGGCTTTGATAATTTGCAACAAGATTACAATGGAATTACCAAAGTGGAAATGAAAGAAGATGTGCTCGCAGGTAAAGATATTGTTATTTTACCTGCTGTTGGGACGGATGACCAAGGCAAGGTGGAGTCTATATTTTCAAAGAACGAGATGATTCTTCAAGAACTTCATATTGCTCAGTTACCAGCACACGCGAAAGTTTATACAGGTATGGCAAAACCGTATTTGACAAATCTTTGCAATCAATATGGGATTGAAGTCATTGAATTGTTCGAGCGGGATGATGTGTCGATTTACAATTCAATACCGACAGCAGAAGGTGCGATCATGATGGCTATCCAGAATACGGATTTTACCATTCATGGGTCACAATCGATGGTTTTAGGATTTGGCAGAACGGGGATTACGATGGCAAGAACGCTCCAAGGATTAGGTGCACATGTGCTAGTTGGAGTTAGACGGCCAGAGCATTATGCAAGGGCATCAGAGATGGGCTTTATGCCCTTCTACATCAAGGATTTATATGAGCGAGTAGCCAATATTGACTTGCTTTTTAATACAATTCCGACTATGATAGTCACAGCACAGGTTATAACCAATATTCCGCATCGTGTTGTCATTATTGACCTTGCTTCCCGTCCTGGCGGCACCGATTTTCGGTTCGCTGAAAAACGTGGAATAAAGGCCATTTTGGCTCCCGGTCTTCCCGGTATTGTTGCTCCTAAATCAGCTGGACGTATCATAGCGAATACGCTAAGTCAGCTCATTGAAGAAGACTTTATCAAGAGGGATGGTGTGGAATGAACTGGGTAGGAAAAACAGTAGGCTTTGCACTTACAGGATCACATTGCACATTAGAAGAAATTATGCCGCAAATTCAACGATTTGTTGATAGTGGGGCTAACGTAGTACCCATTGTATCTTATTCGATTATGACCACTGATACTCGCTTTGGCAAATCGGTAGATTGGGTCGCTCAAATTAAAGCGATCACTGGAAATGAATTGATCACAACTATACCTGAAGCTGAACCGCTTGGACCATCTAAGCTGCTCGATGTCATGTTAATAGCCCCATGTACTGGTAATACGACAAGCAAGCTTGCTAATGCGATGACGGAGAGTCCCGTACTGATGGCTGCAAAAGCTCAAATGCGCAATGGCCGGCCCCTTGTTCTCGCGATTTCAACGAATGATGGACTCGGACTGAACTCAACGAATATTGCGAAGCTGCTTATTACGAAAAATATTTACTTCGTTCCATTCGGGCAAGATGCTCCGCATGTGAAAGCAAATTCTTTAGTTGCTAGAATGGATCTTATTATGGAGACGTGTGAGGCGGCATTGGAAGGCAAGCAATTGCAACCAATGATCATTGAACGCTTTAATTATTAAACAATACTCACTTACAAATCTATTTCATTCTTCTGTCGTATAGGGAGGGTGGGATAGATTTCATATTATCATTCCAATTTTTATGTATGGGGGATAGAACAAACATGTCGAACAACAAATTATTTAATGTAGCAGTAGTTGGTGCAACTGGAGCAGTTGGACAACAAATCATTCGACTTTTAAATGAGCGTAATTTCCCTATTAACGAGTTAAAACTTCTATCTTCGGCACGTTCTGCAGGTAAAGTAATAAGCTTTAAAGGTCGCGATATTGTTCTGGAAGAAGCGAAGCCTGAGAGCTTTGATGGTGTAGAAATTGCTTTGTTTTCAGCAGGTGGAGACGTTTCTCGTGAATTGATTCCACATGCTATTGATCGTGGAACAATCTGTATTGATAATACAAGCGCATTCCGAATGGATCCTGATACACCGCTTGTTGTCCCTGAAGTTAATGTAGATAAAATCAATGAACATAGAGGAATCATTGCGAATCCCAATTGTTCCACCATTCAAATGGTCGCTGCGCTTAAGCCGTTGTACGATCGTTTTGGTATGTCTCGCATTATCGTATCAACTTATCAAGCCGTATCTGGTGCTGGTGCAAGTGCGATCAATGAAATGTTGAGACAATCTAAGGAAGTTCTTGCAGGTAATGGAGTTACACCAGAAGTTTTACCAGTGTCTTCTTTGCCAGTTAAACATCAAATTGCATTCAATGCGATTCCGCAAATCGATAAATTTACAGAGAACGGCTTTACGTATGAAGAGATGAAAATGATTAATGAAACAAAAAAGATTATGGATGACGAATCACTAGAAGTGACGGCTACTTGTGTCCGTATTCCTGTTGTTTATGGTCATTCAGAGTCTGTTTATGTCGAACTAAATAGTGATTTTGAAATGGATGAAGTGCGTGAATTACTTGCAAACGCTCCTGGAATTGTGTTGCAAGATAATCCAGAAGAGCAAAGCTATCCACTTGCTTCCAATGCTGCGGGTAAATTAGAAACGTTTGTAGGACGTGTCCGTCGTGATCTAAGTAACCCACGTGGTTTGAACATGTGGATTGTATCCGATAACTTACTTAAAGGTGCTGCATGGAACGCCGTGCAGATCGCTGAATATATTGCATTAGAACAAGAATAGTAAAACATAAATCTTACAAAGTTTGGAGGGATTCCAATGCGCATACTCGTGCAAAAGTTTGGAGGTACTTCCCTTTCTACAGCCGATGCCAGACAGCATGTGTTAGAACATATTAAGGACGCATTAGCGGGAGAATACAAGCTTGTGGTTGTTGTATCGGCAATGGGAAGAAAGGGAGATCCCTATGCAACAGATACTCTCTTAGGGTTAATCGCGCAAAGTGGTAATGCTTTGCCTGCAAGAGAGAAGGATATGTTATTATGCTGTGGTGAAATCATCTCAGCGACGAATTTATGCTCTCTGCTGCATTCTGAAGGGATTTCATCTGTGGTATTAACAGGTGGGCAAGCGGGCATTCAGACGAATAGTGTGTTTGGTAATGCCCAAATTGAATCGATTGATCCAACTACGATTCATCAATATCTAAAGCAAGATAAGGTTGTCATCGTAACGGGTTTCCAAGGAACGACGGAAGGCGGTCAGTTGACGACGTTAGGAAGAGGTGGAAGTGATACTTCTGCAACGGCAATTGGAGCAGCGATTGGTGCTGAAATTGTCGATATTTTTACAGATGTAAATGGGATCTTAACGGCAGATCCTCGAATTTGTGAAGATGCTAGGCCACTAACTCGTGTTAGTTATACGGAGATTTGTAACATGGCTTATAACGGAGCCAAGGTTATTCATCCGCGTGCAGTCGAAATGGCGATGCAAGCCAATGTTCCTGTACGTGTAAGATCAACCTTTTCCAAAGATGAAGGAACTCTTGTTACTTCCATGGATACATTATCCTTCAAAGATCCGAGTCGTGTTCCTGATCGATTCGTAACAGGTATTGCTCATACGGCGGGGGTAACACAAATCCAAGTATCTTCAGCAGAAGGTCAATATGATTTACAACTTCAAGTTTTCAAAACGATGGCGAAAAATGATATATCTGTTGATTTTATTAATGTGAATCCATCAGGTGTCGTGTACACTGTATTTGATCATGAAGCGGATCGGGCAGTAGCGCTCTTGCAGGATCTTGGATATTCCCCAAGATGTATGTCCCAATGTGCAAAAGTGGCAGTTATCGGTGGAGGAATCAATGGTGTACCAGGTATTATGGCACATATTGTTGAAGCGTTAACGCTTGAAGATATTCAAATTCTCCAATCCGCGGACTCTAACACAACCATTTGGGTGTTGGTTCGTCACGATGATATGGGCAAAGCGGTTCGAGCTTTGCATCGTAAATTTGATTTGCATAAATAAGTTGATCACAGGACTTTTTAGGAGGAGAATATTGTGGATTTCGGCAGATTAGTTACCGCAATGGTGACACCATTAAGTGAAAATCAACAAATTAATTGGGCTCAAGTTGCGCCTCTTATGGACTATTTAATTGAAGAACAGCAAAGCAATTCGTTAGTTATTTGTGGCACAACAGGTGAATCCCCGACTTTGACCGAAGATGAAAAATTGCTCCTTATGGAAAAAGCGGTTGAACATGCGCGCGGCCGTTGTAAAATCATTGCAGGAACAGGTTCTAACTCAACAGAACATACCATCCATCTATCCCAAGAAGCAGAAAAGCGTGGCGTAGATGCGTTACTACTTGTTGCTCCTTATTATAATCGCCCATCTCAAGAAGGGTTGTATCAGCATTTTAAAGCGGTAGCAGAGTCTGTGAAGATTCCTGTTATTTTATATAACGTTCCTGGTCGTACAGCTGTGAATATTGACGCTGCAACGACAATACGGTTATCTCACATTCCAAACATCGTCGCTACGAAAGACTGTGCAGGTATTGAACAATTAACTCGTATTGTCAATGAGTCTGCAGAAAGATTCCGTGTCTACAGTGGAGATGATACAATGACTTTACCTGCTTTAAGCGTTGGTTGTGAGGGTATTGTATCTGTGGCATCACACATTATCGGTAAAGAAATGCAGCAGATGATAGCAGCTTACCTGAGTGGTAACGTAGCTGAAGCTGCAAAATTACATGGTCAATTGCAGCCTATTTTCACTGGTCTCTTTACAGCTCCTAGTCCGGCTCCTGTTAAACATGCACTGAATTTAAAAGGCATTCCAGTAGGTGGAGTGAGATTGCCGCTTATCGCATTAAATGAGCAAGAAGGCGATTACATAGCGTCTTTGTTGTCTTAAATGCAAGGTGAGTGGTTTAAGATACATGGCTTGACGCATAATCGATGCCTATGGCATCGGTTTTGTTTTTTAGGGGAAAATATGAGTTAGTTACATTAACTTGTATTTGCTTCTTCCTTTCCTGTATAATGGTGGCAAGTGACTGGGTTCGGTTTCATCATATTAAGAACGTCGTAATATAAAATGAGGAGGTATTTTCTTGTCTAAGAAGAATAATGAGAAGGTTTCCATTTTCGCTCTTGGCGGCGTGGGCGAAATTGGTAAGAATATGTATGTAGTACAGTACGCGAATGATATTGTTGTGGTGGATAGCGGATTGAAGTTTCCGGAAGAGGACATGCTCGGAATCGACGTGGTAATTCCTGATATTTCTTATCTACTCGAACATAAAGATAAAGTTCGCGGTATTATTTTGACACATGGACACGAGGATCATATTGGTGGCTTACCATATGTGCTGAAGCATCTGAACGTACCCGTGTACGGAACTAAGCTTACGCTCGGACTCGTTGAAATGAAACTTAAAGAAGCAAATCTGCTAGGTGACACAAAACGTGTATTAATCCACGCAGATTCCGTACTTAACATGGGAACAATCACAGCATCGTTCTTTAGAACAAACCATAGTATTCCAGACTCTGTTGGGGTTGCTTTGGATACACCAGAAGGCGTAGTTGTTCACACAGGGGACTTTAAATTTGATCAAACTCCTGTAAATGATCAGTTTGCTGATATGCATCGTATGGCGGAGATCGGTAGCAAAGGCGTACTTTGTTTACTATCTGATTCGACGAATGCAGAAAGACCTGGGTATACAGGTTCAGAGAAAAGTGTTGGGGTAGAAATTGAAGATGTTTTCCGTAAAGCGAAGCAGCGGGTAATCATTGCTACATTCGCATCCAACATTCATCGTATTCAGCAGGTGTTTAACGCTGCTGAAGCGACTAAGCGTAAAGTTACAGTAATTGGGCGTTCGATGGTTAATGTGGTATCTATCGCATCGGAATTGGGTTATTTACATATTCCAGACGGTATGCTCATTGAGCCAGAAGAAGTTAATCGTCTTGCAGGGGATAGAGTCGTTATCCTATCTACTGGATCTCAAGGCGAGCCAATGTCAGCTTTGACTCGAATGGCACGCTCTACACATCGGAAAGTTGATATTTTGCCTGGAGATACAGTTATCATCTCGGCTACAACAATTCCAGGTAATGAGCGTTATGTTGGACGTACAGTAGATGAGTTATTCCGTATCGGTGCAGATGTAATCTACGGGCCAGGTTCCAAAACAGGTCTGCATGTATCTGGACACGGATCACAGGAAGAATTAAAGCTTATGCTTAACTTGATTCGTCCTAAATATTTCATCCCGATTCACGGTGAATATCGGATGTTAAGAGTACATGGCAAGCTTGCTGAGTCTGTGGGTATTCCTAAAGAGGACATTTTCATTTTGGATAACGGTGATACAGTTGAGATCCAAGGTGGAGTGGCTCGCAAAGCAGGCAAAGTGCAAGCTGGCAACATCCTAATCGATGGTCTTGGTGTAGGCGATGTTGGTAATATCGTTCTTCGGGATCGGAAGCTTCTCTCGCAGGATGGTATCCTTGTTGTTGTTGTAACATTAAGCAAACAAGACGGTACGATTCTGTCTGGTCCAGATATTATTTCCCGCGGATTTGTATATGTTCGTGAGTCAGAAGGACTTTTGGATGAAGCAAATCGCATTGTAACAAATACATTGAACAAATTAATGAACGATAATGTAAATGAGTGGGCATCTCTCAAAACACATGTAAAAGATGCACTCGGACGATTCTTATATGAGCAAACCCGTAGAAGACCAATGATTCTTCCAATTATTATGGAAGTCTAGGTCCTTAAGTCACTTGAATGAAACCCATAACTGAACCAGAACAAGTTAGCTTCCGAGACAGCAGTCTCGGGAGCTTTTTGCATTTACATGCATGAATATGAACAGCCCATCCCATACTATGGTGGATTTAACAAAGGGAGGGAAAAGATATGGCTAATAAGGAACAAGCAAAAGAACCGGTTTCACCTGCAAAGAACGAACAAAGGGAGTTAGATGATACGAAGAAAACGACGGTTGAGGGTGTGAATCAGCTCGGGCAAGTAAACATAGGTTCTTTACCCACAGAAAGTAATATTTATTGTCTAACTGTGATCGGTCAAGTTGAAGGACACATGGTACTGCCCCCTCAAAATAAAACAACGAAATATGAGCATATCATCCCACAATTAGTTGCGATTGAGCAGAACCCTAAAATTGAAGGGGTCTTGATTATTTTAAATACTGTAGGTGGGGATGTTGAAGCGGGTCTTGCTATTGCAGAGATGATAGCGACGTTATCTAAGCCTTCTGTCACTTTGGTTCTTGGCGGTGGTCACTCCATTGGCGTGCCAATTGCGGTAAGTGCGAAGTATTCGTTTATTGCGGAGACTGCCACGATGACCATTCACCCCATTCGGATGAATGGGCTTGTTATCGGCGTGCCTCAGACGTTTGATTATTTGGATAAAATGCAAGACCGCGTCGTCCGCTTTGTGACGAAGCATTCTAATATCGCAGAACGAACATTCAAAGATCTCATGTTTAAAACAGGGGAGCTGACAAGGGATATTGGGACGACAGTCATTGGATCAGATGCTGTTAAACATGGTTTGATTGATGCTGTTGGGGGTATCGGTGAAGCGATAATAAAGCTGCAGGAGCAGATTAAACAGTGGCGTAAGCAAGAGAAAGAATAGGGGTGTCTGTATGATCCATTTTTCGGTAATTCCTCAAGAGCAGATTTGGGAAGGATTTGATAGTTATCAGCCTAAATTTAGTATCACACAAGTGGCTGGTTTGCAAATGGAGGTAGAGCCAGTTGGTGTCGGTCTAGGTCGGATCGTCCGCATTTACAGTCCAGATCCCCAACATTATCTCAATCCTCTTTATGCACCGGGTACAATAATATCTCTTCATTGTGAACCATAAGGGATAAGCAGTATATCTGAAAAAATGCGAAAACTCGTTCCCCTTACAGGTATTCTCATTATCCAAACTATGGTATAATTCATAATTGGAGGTGAGAAAATGGCCAGAAAAGGAAAAAAAAGAGGCAATAAACGACTGACACGAGATTTGCTTTTTGAATTGTACGGAATTCTAATTCTGACATTTTCTGTTATTTCGTTGGCAGATCAAGGACATGTCGGACACACATTGAAATATTTATGCAGAGTCCTGGTTGGTCAGTGGGATTTTTTAATTCCATTAATTTTTATTTACATCGCATTATATGCAATGATTCGGCGTAAATGGCCACGGTATCGAACATCACGAAAAGCCGGAATTGTATTATTTATATTCGGTCTGCTCGTTTCCTATCACATTCATTTATTCAGTGAACTCTATCGCAATAGTGATTTCACCGCTTCCATGATTTGGTCTACCACATGGAATGCAGTCATTGAAGGGTTGCAGCCTACCTTAACAGGTGAGGATATTCTCCGTCATGATATTGGTGGCGGATTAATTGGTGCCGCTCTTTATGCATTGTTCTATTTCTTGTTTGATAATGCTGGTGCTAAAGTCGTTCAGATCGTCCTATATATTATCGGGGTCATTCTGGCAACAGGCTGGTCATTAGTGGATGCGGGGGCCTTAATGAGAGGTCGGTTTAAAGGTGTTGGTGGAACAATTAATCAGCGCTTTCAAGCATGGTTGCGTTCGAAGAAAGCGGATCTAAAAACGAAGAAGACGCCAACTTCAGGACATACAGTTAAAAACAGCGGTAAACCTGCCCCGGTTCCATACATACCGATTGATGATGAATTTGACGAAGAGTTTTTAAAGCCAGTCGTGAAAAAGAAGAGCTGGCTGCAAGCACTCCAGCCTGATCGTTCAACTGTAAAGCAAAATGCATTTAGCGATGAGGATGATGATGATTTTGGATCGTCATTTATGCCTAAGAATCCTGTGGTAGAAGAGAAGGTCGTGTATCAATCTCCATCTGTGCCAGTGACAAAAGATTTGGTTCAGCAAGATAACGAAGCTTTAGGGCCAATGATACGGGACTTTACTGATCATGAAGATCGTATCCATTCTGCTCAAGTAGAAGAAAAACAGGTAAAGCAGGAACCTGTTTCATCGCTGGCTACTGGGAATGAAGGAGAAGCTTCAGTTCGTGTAGCTGCGCCATATGAGATGCCATCTCTAGGAATATTGGCTAAGCCGCAATCGACAAAAGGATCTGATACGGACTTCATGGCAAATGCAAAGAAACTCGAAGCAACGCTTGAGAGCTTTGGTGTTCGAGCGAAAGTTCTTCAGGTAGTTCGTGGTCCTGCTGTAACTCGCTATGAAATTCAACCTGATGTGGGCGTTAAGGTCAGTCGGATTGTATCTTTGACTGATGATATAGCGCTAGCTCTTGCGGCTAAAGATATTCGGATGGAAGCGCCGATTCCTGGTAAATCTGCGATCGGTATTGAAGTGCCGAATACCGAGGTGTCTATTGTAACGATGCGGGAAGTTATGGAAACCGCGGCTTTCCAGGACGCATCTTCGCGTTTGTCCATTACACTTGGTCGAGATATTTCTGGGCAACCGATCGTCGGTAATTTAGCAAAAATGCCACATCTACTCGTGGCAGGTGCAACGGGATCAGGGAAGTCAGTTTGTATTAATGGAATTATTACCAGCATTTTGTATAAAGCGAAGCCGAATGAAGTTAAGTTTCTTATGATCGATCCTAAAATGGTAGAGTTGAATGTGTATAACGGTATTCCACATTTACTTGCACCTGTTGTAACAGACCCAAGAAGAGCATCGCTAGCACTTAAGAAGATCGTATCCGAAATGGAAAAAAGGTATGAATTATTTTCCAAAAGTGGTACGCGTAATATAGAGGGTTATAATGCGCTGTTAACTGAGAATGGAACGGAAGCTCCACTGCCTTATATCGTCGTTATTGTGGACGAGCTTGCGGATCTTATGATGGTTGCAGCTAATGATGTAGAAGATGCCATTTGTCGTCTAGCACAAATGGCCCGAGCAGCAGGCATCCATCTAATCATTGCGACTCAGCGTCCTTCAGTCGATGTTATTACTGGCGTCATCAAAGCGAATATCCCTTCTCGTATTGCATTCGGTGTTTCTTCTCAAGTCGATTCACGTACCATCCTAGATATGGTGGGTGCTGAGAAGCTGCTAGGGCGCGGGGATATGTTATATTTACCGGTAGGTGCATCAAAACCTGTACGTGTTCAAGGAGCATTCCTTTCTGACCAAGAAGTGGAAGGAGTCGTATCTTTCGTTAGCACACAGGAAAAAGCAGATTATCGAGAAGAGTTAGTCCCTGAGGTGGAGGAAGCTTCTGAGCATGTAAATGAGGTGGAGGATGAATTGTATTTGCAAGCCGTACAAATTGTTCTTGAAGCGAAACAAGCCTCCTCGTCCTTATTACAACGTCGTATGCGTATTGGATATACAAGAGCGGCAAGGCTAATGGATTACATGGAAGCAAAGGGAATTGTTGGTCCCAGTGAAGGCAGTAAGCCGCGCGAGGTGCTTATTTCCTTAGAACAGTTTAATCATAATCGAATATCTTCATAGAAAAACACTCCCTCGGGAGTGTTTTTTTGTATAAGACAGAGCTACCTTTCTCATAATAAGCCATATCAGGCAGGTATAACGAAAGAAAGGTTGATTCAATATGAATAAACGAATTGTAATTGTTACCATTTGTATCGTTTTATTGCTTTTTGCAGGGGTGCAAATGACTTCTCTGTTTAGTTCCAAAGAGACATTTTCTAAGGAGATCGTGAAATACGGGTCGAAGGGATCAGATGTTTTTGAATTACAAGGAAGACTCAAGTTTTTAGGGTTTTACTTTGGTGAAATCGATGGAGATTTTGGCAATAGTACATTGAAATCTGTGAAATGGTTCCAAAGTGAGTTCGGTATGCCAGTTGATGGTTTGGTTGGTGGTAAGACGAAGGTGAAACTTTGGGAAGCGACGAAGGCATGGAAACCAAGTGGAGAAACAAACAAAGGTCAAACGGCAGGTGCCGGAAAAAACACTTCTGAAGCGCCTAAAGGTGAAATGAAGAAGACAGGTCATCGCGGTTATTCAGAAGAGGATATTAATTTAATCGCAAATGCGGTTTACGGGGAATCCAGGGGTGAACCATACGAAGGTCAAGTTGCGGTTGCTGCTGTTATTTTGAACCGTGTAGATTCAGCAAGTTTCCCAAATACGGTACATGGTGTTATTTTTCAACCCCTTGCCTTTACAGCTGTTGCTGATGGTCAAATCTGGTTGACACCAAATGAAACAGCCAAACGCGCAGTACTCGATGCGTTGAACGGCATGGATCCAACGGATGGATGTCTGTACTATTTCAACCCGAAAACAGCCACTTCCAAATGGATCTGGAGTCGCCCACAATTCAAAACAATCGGTGAACACATTTTCTGTCGCTAAAATAAGGAAAATAGGATTAAATACAGCGAAGAAGTAACCGAATGGTTGCTTCTTCTGTTTCTGTATGAATATACTAAGGATAGATGTTGCATAACGAGTTAAGAAGGGAGAATGAGTGTGAAACCTTTAACTTTTGAACGAAGTCGTGTTGGGAAAATTCGAATTCATGTGTTGCCTACCAATCGCTTTAAAACATTCGCGATATCTGTTTATGTTGGAAGACCTTTAAATGAGGATGCTGTGACACCAACAGCGCTTACACCTTTTGTTTTACGTAGAGGTACAGAACTGTTACCAGAAACTCAAACGTTTCGTGAGCGCTTAGATGATATGTATGGAGCAGGTTTTGGCTTTGACATTTATAAACGTGGGGATTATCAAATTGTTCAGTTTCGGATGGATATTATTAATGATCGATTCGTCTCATCCAATGAATCTTTGCTGCAGCAAGGCCTTCATTTTATTGGAAATGCAATTACGAAACCAGCAACAGAGAATGGCCATTTCCGTGATAAATATGTAGCCGCTGAGAAAACCTCGTTGCAAAAGAGAATTGAATCCATCGTTAACGATAAGATAAGATACGCAGCTGAGCGTTGTATTGAAGAAATGTCCAAAGATGAGCCGTATCGATTGCATCCGCTTGGAAGTATTGCTGACCTTGAAGCGATTACTTCAGAATCGTTATTTAACCATTACAAACAATGGTTACAGCAAGCACCTATTGATGTTTATGTTGTGGGTAATACAACACTGTCTGAAGTTGAAAATTATGTTACGGAAGCTTTTTATATTGAAAAGGGTGAACCTGTATCCTATGAGATGAAAACCCCATCCAAAAAAGAGGTCCAAACTCGAACAGTTGTCGAGAAGCTGGATGTGAATCAGGGAAAGCTAAATATGGGACTTCGAGTACATACGACATATGGAGATGATGATTATCCAGCCTTACTGGTGTATAACGGAGTTCTTGGCGGATATCCACATTCCAAATTGTTCATTAACGTACGAGAAAAAAATTCACTTGCTTATTATGTTTCTTCACGTGTTGATGGTCACAAAGGAATCTTGTCTATTCAATCAGGTATTGAAATCGACAAATACGATAAAGCAGTAGAAATCATTAAAAATCAGCTCGATGTCATGGCACGAGGTGAAGTAACACCATCTGAGATTGAGCAAACACAGGCGATGCTATCTAATCATTTGCGAGAAATACAAGATTCAGCATTTGAGCTCATCTCGTTTGATTTTAACGCCGTATTATCTGGCAAAGAAAGAACGGTTGGTTCACTTCTAGAAGGAATAAAGCGTGTGAATGCGGATGCGATTCGCAATATTGCATCCAAAGTTGAATTGGATACGATTTATTTCCTGCGTGATCAAAAGGGGGAGTCCTAAATGCGCAGTATCCCATATCCGCAATTGGATGAGACGTTATATTTTAAACAGCTCGCGAATGGGCTTCGGGTGTATATATTACCTAAACCAGGATTTCAAAAAACATATGCCACTTTTACTACCCAATATGGCTCCGTGGACAATCATTTTGCAGTCGAAGGTCAAGAACCGGTTCAGGTGCCTGACGGAATTGCTCATTTTTTGGAACATAAAATGTTCGAGGAGCCGGAAGGCGACGTGTTTAATAAATTTGCTTCCCTAGGTGCTTCTGCAAATGCGTTTACGAGCTTTGATCGCACATCTTATTTGTTCACTGCCACGAATCATGTGCTGGATAACCTTGGAACATTACTTGACTTTGTTCAGACGCCTTATTGGACAGATGAGAGCGTAGAGAAGGAGAAAGGGATTATCGGGCAAGAAATTAATATGTATCAAGATAATCCGGATTGGCGCTCTTATTTTGGTTTAATCGAAGCGATGTATAAGGTCCATCCAATCCATATTGATATCGCGGGAACGATTGAATCCATTTCCAAGATTACAAAAGAAACATTGTTCATGTGTTATCACACTTTTTATCATCCAAGCAACATGGTCTTGTTCGTTGTAGGTGGCGTGGATGTGGAAGAAGTCATCCAATTTGTGGAGCAAAATCAACAGAAGAAGACATTTAAGTCACAAGGTGAGATTAAACATTTCTTTGATCCTGAGCCTGAACAAGTCTATATACCAAAGAAAATAATCAAGCTTCCAGTTTCCTTACCTAAATGTTTAATTGGATTTAAGGAAATACCGTTAGGTCAAGAAGGTACACCACTTCTGAAAAGAGAACTCACAACCAAACTGTTGCTTGACGTGCTTTTCTCAGGTTCTTCACCGATCTATCAACGTTTGTATGACGACAACTTAATTTCAGACAACTTTGGTCATGAATACAATTGTACAGCGGATTATGCTTTTTCCGTATTTGGTGGGGAGACAAGAGATCCTGACTTACTCCTTTCTCGCATACAAGATGCGGTGAATGAAGTTCAAAAACAGGGGATTACTTCAGAAGCTTTTGAAAGAAGCCGTAAGAAAAAGATTGGTTCTTTCCTGCGAATGATGAATTCACCGGAAGCGATTGCTGGCGAGTTCACGAAATATTTATTAAACGGAATTGATATGTTTGAAATTCTTGGTATTTATGAAAACATGAAGCTGGAAGATGTGATGGAACGACTCCATGAACATTTTGACTGGGGTAGAATGGCGATATCAATTGTTCGGAGTGATTAAGGATGACAAAAATGAATCATACAATAAAGCCGTTTACAGAACAAACGGTTCTTATTACAGGGGCTTCACGGGGGATTGGAGCTGCCATTGCTGAGCGCTTTGCTTCTGCTCGATTGAACGTGATTATTCACTATTTACAATCACATGAAGCAGCGAATGAAGTAGCACGTACTTGTATGAAATATGGAGTTAAAGTAATGACAGTTTCGGCTGACTTGCAGAGTAAAGAACAGATTCTACGAATGAAAGATAAGATTGAAAGTCACGGCATGTTGCCCGATATACTCGTGAACAATGCTGGTATCTCTCATTATGGATTGTTATCAGATGTTTCAGAAGAGGACTGGGATCGGGTCATCAATGTAAATATGAAAGCTCCATTCTTATGTACACAAACTTTTATGCCAGCTATGATTTCGCAAAAATATGGAAGAATCATTAATGTTTCTTCGATTTGGGGCATATCTGGAGCTTCATGTGAAGTTGTGTATTCAACCGCTAAAGGTGGAATGAATGCTTTTACAAAGGCATTAGCTAAAGAATTGGCTCCTTCTGGGGTTACCGTGAATGCGGTAGCTCCAGGAGCTGTCCAAACGGATATGATGTCGACTTTTGACGCTTCGGAGCAAGCTGAAATTGAGAATGATATTCCATTGGGAAGATTTGCATTACCAGATGAAATTGCCTCGCTTGTCTACTTCTTATCATTGCCAGAGTCAAGCTACATAACAGGTCAAGTGATTTCACCCAATGGTGGATGGCTAACGTAAGGACACAAGCTAAAGGTCAAGAAGTTTCGATTCGTTCCTGAGTATGTTATAGTAAGGATATTGCTCGAATAGATCTTCATTTGAATGCGAATATTAGAAAAGATAATAATCACATTCAAATTGGAGGTAATCTGTATATGGCGACAACTGTACTAACTGTTTTTGATAAGTGGAAGCAATTCCTCGGTGAAAAAGTAGATCAAGCTGAAAGAGTTGGAATGAGCGACGACATGATTTCCAAAGTCGCATTTCACATTGGCGATTTCCTTGCTAACAAAGTAGATCCGCAAAACGTAGAGGAACATGTGATCAAACAGCTATGGGATGCAGGTAATGAGGAAGAAAAACGGGTAATCGCCAGATTAATGGTGAAGATGGTAGATAAAGACTAATATAAGGTCTCACTCAAAGCCTCCTTCATGGGGGCTTTGTATGTTTGTATGGGAAAGGGTTGTGAGGATGCAAAAGTGTATTTCTAGAATCATTCTAATAGGTGCTATATTGACATGTATGAGTGTACTCACAGCATGTGCAGGACGTGGACTTCCATCTATTAGCGCAGAAATGTTAGCAAACAAAAAGTCCGTTCTTTTTATCACAAGCCCAAGTGTTGGATCTTCAATAAAATCAACTATACAATCTGTGCTCCCAAACTGGCGTGAGGCGCATCAAATTACATATGATTGGATACAAGATGTTCAAGAAATTAATGATGATGTGAAGAACCAAGTCAAAGATAAAGCTTATGATTATATTTATGTAATTGGCAATGACCTTCTGGCTTCGACAGTTAAAGCGGCGTCCGAATTACCGAAGAGCAAGTGGAGTTTGCTTCAAAATCAATCGAATGTGGATATGAGTTCTATTCAAGATCAGGCGAATTTATCGGTAATGTCTGTGGATACCTCAATCCTGAAGCCTCAGATTGAATCATGGGTTCAAGCTAAGATCACGGCGCGAACATCCATCGAGTGGGTAACCACAGCGTCCAAGCCAATCCCTTCTGCATGGGCACCATCGGAGGAGGCAGACCATATTGTGTTACTGGATAACAATCCAGAATGGTTTAAGCAGTTGAAGTTCCAATTATCAAATCATCATTCGGAATGGATTGTTCTATATTCACCAGCTGATGCGAGTGTTGTGCAGAAGCTCAAGACAATAGGTATTCCGGTTATGAATGTTAATGCTTCAACAGCTGATTTGAATTGGGATGAGATTATGAAAAATAGTGTGCAATCCATCGTTGATAACTCATGGAAGTCTGGTCTAAAGTCCTACAACGCAAATGAACTAAAAGAACTAAAACTAAATTAAAGTTCCTACACTTTACGAAAATAAAGCAGGACAAACAAGAATATTGTAGAATAAATGTTTAGATGTGTTGAGAAAAGGAAAAGACTGTCGAGAATTTGAGGTGATCAGGTTGGATATAAAGAGCATGAAACCAAATAAAGAGGTAAAAGAATGGTATATGGAATATAAAATCCACAAGAATCGCCCGGGTTTGTTAGGTGATATTGCTTCACTAATGGGGATGCTTGATATTAATATTGTAGCCATTAATGGTGTAGAGGATCGTACTCGTGGTATGATCTTGCAGACGAGTGATGAAGAAAAAATTGAACTTATGGGTAGAATGTTAAAAAAGGTTGATAATATAACCATAAATGCCTTTCGTACACCAAAACTGGTAGATCGATTAGCGGTTCGTCATGGTCGTTATATTGAACGTGATTCTGATGACCATAAGACATTTCGTTTTGTTCGGGATGAACTGGGTCTACTGGTTGATTTCCTTGGTGAAATCTTCAAAAGGGACGGTAACCATGTTGTAGGACTTCGAGGTATGCCACGCGTAGGCAAGACGGAATCTATCATTGCAGGCAGTGTATGTTCTAATAAACGTTGGACATTTGTTTCGTCTACATTACTCCGTCAAACCGTTCGCAGCCAATTGTCAGAAGATGAATTGTCACCAAATAACGTGTTTATTATAGATGGAATTGTTTCCACGATTCGATCAAACGAAAAGCATCATGATTTACTGCAAACAATTATGGCGATGCCTTCGACTAAGGTCATTGAGCATCCTGACATTTTTATAAGAGAATCAAGCTATACGTATGATGATTTTGATTATTTTATTGAATTACGCACTACGCCAGATGAAGAAATCAATTACGAAAATATCACTTATAGCGTAGATCCTTTTTAAATGGGCCATATGTTAATTAATATAAGGGGGTGAGTTTTGTGTCTGAATTAGGACAACTGTTACGCGAAGCCAGAATCCAACGTAAAATGTCTTTGGAAGAATTACAAGAAATTACGAAGATACGCAAAGGTTACTTAGAGGCGATTGAAGAAGGTAACTATAGGGTATTGCCTGGCAGTTTTTATGTGAAAGCGTTCATTAAAAGCTATGCAGAAGCTGTAGGAATTGATCCGCAGGAAGCACTTAATCTATTTCGTTTAAGTAGTCCAGAGCCTGCTTCTGATGAAATGAATGAACCGACTATTCAACCGCGTCGCCGTGGGAACTTTAGAAATATAGAAAAGTGGGGCCGTTTGGCGTCTACAATTCTAGTTATTTCTTTTATCGTGCTAATATTAGCTATTATTTATTATTATAAAATTAGCAGCGGTGGGGGCACGAATGACGTCAATCAACAAACAAAAATAACGGATAAGGCGGATGCTTCAACACCATCTCCAACTCCAAATATTTCGGCTACGCCTCAGCCAACACCTACACCGACTCCAACTCCTCCCAAAGCAGAGCTAATTCCAGCCGAGAAACAAGGGAAATACGATGCTTTTAATGTAACAAATGTAGATAAGATCTCTGTTACGATTAAAATTGTGGGTAACCCAAGTTGGGTTGAGGTGAAATCTGCAGATGCTGATGGGAAAACCAAAACAATCAACAGCAGCACATTGCAAAGTGGTGAAACGAAAACATGGGAATTTGACTATGCGGCTCTTCTTCGTATTGGTGCTTCCAGAGAAGTAGAACTGTCCGTTAACGGCGTTCCGGTTTCATTCAGCAATGACGATTTCGTAAAAAACTTCAGATTTAATTTAGTTTCAGCTATGGGCACAGGGACAACAGCACCTTAATCATGACTTATTATTCTTAAAAGAAAGGGTGAATCGTACATGAGTTCTGAGAGTTCATTTGATATTGTCTCTAAAGTAGACATGCAGGAATTAACAAATGCTGTGAATCAAGCTACTCGTGAGATTGAGACACGATTTGATTTTAAAAACACTAAAAGCTCGATTACGATTGAAAAAGAAGAATTGGTAATCATCTCCGACGATGACTTTAAACTACAAAATGTTATTGATATTTTGCATAGTAAAATGGCTAAAAGGGGTATCCCTCTTAAAAATTTGGAATATAGCAAAGTGGAGTCGGGTTCATCTGCTACTGTTCGTCAACGTGCGAAGCTAAAGCAAGGGATCGACCAAGAGAATGCGAAGAAAATGAACATTCTCATCCGTGACTCGAAGCTTAAAGTGAAGAGTCAAATCCAAGGAGATCAATTGCGCGTGACTGGAAAAAGTAAAGATGACTTGCAGCAAGTAATGGCATTACTTCGTGGAGCAAATTTGCCGCTTGATTTACAATTTACAAACTTTAAATAAAATAAAAAGTCTTAAACCCCTTGATTTCAAGGGGTTTTCACTTTTTTGACACTTCTCTTTGGCATGTATTATACTTGTGTATAATGGTTGGGTCATGAAATTGGGGGTTTATTGAAATGACAGAAAAAGTAAAAGTAGTCACGCTGGGTTGTGAGAAAAACTTAGTGGATTCAGAAATTATGTCTGGTTTGATTCATGGACGTGGCTACGAATTAGTCGAAGATAAAGAAGACGCAACAATCATTATTGTAAATACATGCGGTTTTATTGACGCTGCGAAAGAAGAATCAGTCAATACCATTTTGGATATGGCAGATTTGAAACAGACAGCAAACCTCAAGGCATTAATTGTGTCAGGCTGTTTAACTCAGCGTTATAAAGAAGATTTACTTAAAGAAATGCCTGAGATCGATGGTATTGTCGGTACGGGTGATTTTCATAATATCAATGAGATTATTGATCAAGCGTTAGCTGGTAAAATGCCAATTTACGTCGGTAATCCAATATTTAATTATGAGCAAGTAATGCCACGTCGTTCTTCGGTTCAGCGATATTCAGCCTATGTGAAAATTGCAGAGGGATGCGACAATGCTTGTACATTTTGCTCGATTCCAATTATGCGCGGTGCTTTCCGTAGTCGTTCTTTGGAATCAATTCTGTCAGAAGTTACAGATCTTGCTTCCCAAGGTATTAAAGAAATTAGCTTGATTGCCCAAGATTCAACCAATTATGGAACAGATTTATATGATGGATTTAAGCTGCCAGAGCTGCTAAATAGGGTAAGTGAAGTTCCTGGTATTAAGTGGGTTCGTCTCCATTATACGTACCCAGGTTTCTTTACCGATGAACTTATTGATACGATTGCAACCAATCCGAAGGTTTGTAAATATGTTGATATGCCACTGCAGCATAGTGAAGATCGTATATTGAAACGCATGAAAAGGCCGGGTAGACAAAAGGATGCTCGGGCGTTAATTGATAAAATTCGAGACCGTATTCCCAATGTAGCGTTAAGAACATCTTTAATTGTTGGATTTCCAGGGGAGACTGAACAAGACTTTGAAAATTTAAAAGCATTTATTGAAGATGTGGAGTTCGATAAATTAGGTGTGTTCACATACTCGAAGGAATCGGATACACCAGCTTCTCGATTGCCAGATCAAGTTGAAGAAGATGTGAAGGAATTTCGTGCGAATACACTCATGGAACTTCAACGTGAGATTTCAAAAGATCGCAATGGGCAACGTATTGACGAAGAAATTGATGTGTTAATTGAACGTTATGAAGGACGAACAGATACTTATGTTGGGCGCTCACAGTATGATGCGCCAGAAATTGATGGTGAGGTGTTCGTGACAGGAGGTCAACTTGAAATTGGCCAGATCGTTAAGGTTAAGATCACGCATTCCTTTGAATTCGATCTATCAGGGGTGATATTGACGTGAATTTAGCTAATAAAATTACAATCGCACGAATTTTTCTTGTTCCGATCATCATGTTCTTTTTACTCATTCAAGTGAGGTTTCCTGATATTCATATCGGAGACGATTTTACAATAACTTACAATCAAATTATCGCAGCATTAATTTTTATCATTGCAGCGAGTACAGATTCACTCGATGGATATATTGCTCGGAAGAAGAAGATGGTAACTAATCTAGGTAAATTATTAGATCCGCTCGCTGACAAATTACTAGTTACTGCAGTGCTGGTATCCCTTGTTCAAATGAATAAAATTGACGCTTGGATTGTTATTATTATCATTTCACGCGAATTTGCGGTAAATGGACTACGTCAGATTGCGCTTCTTGAAGGCATCGTGATTGCAGCAAGTAAATGGGGAAAGTTAAAGACGATTACGCAAATTGCTGCTATTATTACCGTGCTAGTTAATAACTTCCCGTTCAATTTCATCGGAATTCCTGTTGATATGATATTGACATGGCTTGCGGCAATAGTGACGGTGTACTCGGGAATTGATTATTTCGTTAAAAATAAACATGTTCTTGATTTTTCTAATGCTTAGAGGATAATCGGGACCTGAAAGTGGAGTGGGAGCCGCGATGAAAGCAGAGATTATTGCTGTAGGAACGGAACTGTTGTTGGGACAGATTGTGAATACAAATGCACAATATTTGTCTCAAGGTTTGGCTCAATTAGGGATAGACGTCTATTTTCAAACGGTTGTGGGTGACAACGAAACACGCGTTCTAGAGGCTTTTAAGCTAGCCTCTTCGCGTGCGGATTTGGTCATTAGTACAGGTGGTATAGGGCCAACTCAAGATGATCTAACGAAAGATGTGATTGGGAAATTTGTAGGTTTAGAGCTTGAACTTCACGAACCTTCGATGGATAAAATTACAGAGATGTTCGCTTCACGTGGCATACATATGGTGGAGAGTAACAAACGCCAAGCGTTAATGCTATCAGGGAGCCATCCGCTTTCGAACGAGACAGGTTTAGCAGTTGGGAACTGTTTGACACACGAGGGTACACACTTTGTGGTGCTGCCTGGGCCGCCCCGTGAAATGAAGCCGATGTTTGATAAACATGCTGTGCCTTGGATTCGTGGGATAATGGGGAATGCGATTCCGCTTCGTTCACGAATGTTAAAGTTTGCAGGCATTGGGGAATCGGCGTTAGAGGATCGATTAATTGATCTCATCGAAAATCAGTCCGACCCTTCAATTGCACCGTATGCAAAGGAAGGTGAAGTCGCGATTCGTCTTACAACTAAAGCCTGGACAGATGAGGAAGCAGATGCGAAGTTCCTGACTATAGAGACAGAGATTCGCAGCCGTCTTGGTAATCACTTATATGCCGATCAAGACATTACATTAGAAGAGGCTGTTCTTACACTTCTGGAACAGCAGAACAAGACGTTCACAGCCGCTGAAAGTTGTACGGGTGGTTTACTTGGTGAAATGGTTACAGCTATCCCAGGTAGCTCCAAATCGTTTAAGGGTGGGGTCATTTGTTATACCAATGAATTAAAACATAAGCTTGTTGGTGTCCCTGAACAACTATTAGAGGGTGTAGATTCGCCTGGAGCAGTATCGCCTGAAGTCGCAGAGAGTCTGGCAGCAGGAATGAAGCTTGCAGCAGGTTCCGACTATGCGATCTCGATTACAGGTGTAGCGGGACCTTCAGAATCAGAAGGAAAGCCAGTTGGGCTTGTTTATGTAGGTATTGCTGATGATCATGGACATGTACATGCGGTTAAACTCCAATTAATAGGTAATCGAGAAGGTATTCGTCTGCGTGCAGCCAAAAGTGCTTTGTATCAGTTATGGAAGCTGCTTGCAGGCAAATAAATGATTGTTTTTATTTGGAAAATAAGCTATAATTAACATACCGTTAACGGAGGAACCGTAACAAAGTCAATCTTTGTTACGGTTTTTTTATTCCACAAATAAAAACGAATGTATGTTCGAAAAAACACTTGGCAAGAAGGTAAAAAGAAGTTATCATGTATATATAAACGAGATGAAGGAAGTGACTATTTTGGCAGATCGTAGCGCTGCATTAGAATCGGCATTGCGCCAGATTGAGAAGCAATTCGGTAAGGGCTCCATTATGAGACTTGGAGAATCTGCACATTCACAAATTGAAACGATTCCAAGTGGATCTCTTGCTCTTGATATCGCTTTGGGTGTTGGGGGATTTCCACGAGGAAGAATTATTGAAATATATGGGCCTGAATCTTCAGGTAAAACAACTGTCGCACTTCATGCAATTGCAGAAGTACAACGCCGCGGTGGACAAGCTGCTTTCATTGATGCGGAGCACGCACTTGATCCGGTATATGCAAGCAAGCTTGGCATTAACATTGACGATTTGCTATTATCCCAACCTGATACGGGGGAACAAGCATTAGAGATCGCAGAAGCCCTTGTACGCAGTGGAGCAGTCGATATCATCGTTGTTGACTCTGTTGCAGCACTTGTTCCTAAGGCGGAAATTGAAGGGGATATGGGTGACTCTCACGTTGGTTTGCAAGCACGTCTGATGTCCCAAGCTTTGCGTAAACTTTCAGGCGCGATCAATAAATCCAATGTTATTGCGATTTTTATTAACCAACTTCGTGAGAAAATTGGAGTGATGTTCGGTAATCCTGAGACGACACCAGGTGGCCGTGCGCTTAAGTTCTATTCCTCTATTCGTATTGATATTCGACGTGTTGAGTCCATTAAGCAAGGAAATGACTTGGTGGGTAATCGCACAAGAATCAAAGTTGTTAAGAATAAAGTTGCGCCTCCGTTCAAGCAAGCTGATGTCGATATCATGTACGGTGAAGGTATCTCTAGAGAAGGCAGTCTCATTGATATTGCCACTGAGATGGACATTGTAAACAAGAGTGGTGCTTGGTACTCTTATAACAATGACAGACTTGGCCAAGGTCGCGAGAATGCGAAGCAGTATCTGAAAGAGCATAAAGATGTTGCTGATATCATTGAGCAAAAAATTCGTGAGAACTGCAGTTTAAAAGCTGCAGCTACAAATACAGCATTAGATCAAGAAGAAGATGACGAGGATCTCGAATTAGGATTTGAAGAATAAATCGTATGTTTGTGATTCCCGATATGAATCTCATAGGATGGCTATAATCGACAAGCACCTTTTCTTCAGAAAAGGTGCTTTCGTTATTGAATCAAATTGAAATGGAGTACGGTGCATGGAACGGAATGGGAGACAGGAAGAATCCATCATTACGATGGTAGAATTGCAAAAGAAAAATAAACATCGGTTTAATATTTACTTGAATGAGGAATTCGCATTTGCTGTCCATGAAGATATCATGATTAAGCATCATCTTTTCAAAGGGACAAGCATTGATTCTGCAAGGATCATCGATATTTTGCAAGAGGAAGAGCAGCACAGCGCTTATTTGGCATCTTTGCGATATTTAGGTCGTGGACCTCGTTCAGAGAAGGAAGTTCGGCGTAAGCTTAAAGAAAAGGGTTACGATGGTGAATCCGCGGACAAAGCTGTCGATAAGCTTAAACAACAGCAATATATTGATGATCATGCTTTCGCGAAACAATGGGCCGATCATCGGGTCCATTTTGGTCGAAAAGGAAGGAACTTTGTCCGTCAAGAATTGGCGTCCAAGGGACTTGGTAAGGATGAAATTTCACAGGCCATGCAGGGAATAGACGAAGAGGCTGAGTATGAAGGAGCTCTTACGTTGGGGAGTAAGAAATGGCGTAGTGTATCGGGCACGGAGCTAGATAAGAAACGAAAGACAATGGCATATTTGCTAAGACGGGGATACGTACAAGGTGTTGTGAATCGTGTCATTAGACAAGTTTCTGAAGAAACCCTAGAGGACTCTACATTCGAGCTATAAATGACTCTGGTAACTTCCCTTGACAAGCTTCTTCGACAAAAGCTAAAATAAAAGTGTATATTTTATATATCAACTTCATAATTGTTATGATTTTGGTGAGCTAAGGGTAAGAAACGCCAATTTTTACCTTTAGGAAAGAATAAGCAAAGGTGCACAGCAATTTGATCTTGCATCATTGATCCAATTTTAAAGTTACTGTGCGCATTTTAATCTGATTTTTTTACAAAAACATTGAAAAACGAATTTAAAAGACCTAAGGTCCCAAGCTAACACCTTGGAGAAACCAACGAGGAGGTGAACATGATGGACACTACTGTAATCCTGTGGATCTCGATTCCCGTTGTTGGCGTTCTTTGCGGTGGGATTGGTTATTTTATCCGTAAGTCTCTTGCAGAAGCAAAAATTTCTAGTGCCGAACAAGCTGCTGTACAAATTAAAGAAACAGCTCTAAGAGAAGCAGAAGCACTTAAGAAAGAAACGGTGGTAGAAGCTAAAGATGAAGTTCATAAGCTCCGTACCGAAGCTGAAAAAGACATTCGCGAACGTCGAAATGAAATTCAACGTCAAGAAAGACGATTGTTGCAAAAAGAGGAATCGCTGGATAAAAAATTAGAATCTCTTGAACGTAAAGAAGAACAAGTTGCCAATAAAGAAAAGCGGATCGAAGAAACACAATCACAAATTGATGAGCTTTACCGAGCACAAGTGACTGAGTTGGAACGTATTTCCAGTTTAACGATGGAAGATGCCAAACATATTATTTTGACTAAAGTCGAGCAAGAAGTTCGTCATGAAGCCGCTCAATTGATTAAAGAAATTGAACAGCAGGCAAAAGAAGAAGGCGACAAGAAAGCTAGAGAAGTCATTACGATGGCTATTCAGCGCTGCGCTGCAGATCATGTTGCTGAGACGACGGTATCTGTTGTCACATTGCCTAACGAGGAAATGAAAGGCCGTATTATCGGTCGAGAAGGCCGTAACATTCGTGCTCTCGAAACATTAACAGGTATTGATCTGATTATTGATGATACACCAGAAGCAGTTATTTTATCTGGTTTTGACCCAATAAGACGTGAAATTGCTAGAAATGCACTTGAGAAATTGGTTGCGGATGGACGAATCCATCCTGCTCGAATTGAAGAGATGGTGGAAAAATCCCGCAAAGAAGTTGACGAGCGAATCCGTGAGTACGGGGAGCAGGCAACATTTGAAGTGGGCGTACATGGTTTACATCCGGACCTCATCAAAATTTTAGGTCGACTCAAATTCAGAACAAGTTATGGACAAAACGTGCTGAAGCACTCCATGGAAGTAGCTTATTTATCTGGATTGATGGCTGGGGAGCTCGGAGAGGACGTAACTTTGGCGAAACGTGCCGGGCTTCTGCATGATATTGGAAAGGCGCTTGACCACGAGGTGGAAGGATCGCACGTTGAGATCGGCGTAGAAATTGCCAAGAAATACAAAGAGCATCCTGTGGTTGTTAACGCAATCGCATCTCATCATGGTGATGTGGAAGCAACTTCCGTTATTGCGATGTTGGTTGGAGCAGCAGATGCATTATCTGCAGCAAGACCAGGGGCTCGCCGTGAAACGCTAGAAACGTACATTAAGCGTCTGGAGAAGTTGGAAGACATCTCTGAGTCATTCGAAGGTGTAGAGAAATCTTACGCGATTCAAGCAGGTCGTGAAGTTCGTGTAATGGTTCATCCAGAGAAGATTGATGATACAGAAGCATTCCGCTTAGCTCGTGATATTACGAAGAAGATCGAAGAGGAACTTGATTATCCAGGTCACATAAAAGTGACGGTTATTCGAGAGACTCGCGCGGTTGAATACGCAAAATAAATGGTTTAAACTAGAAAAGTGGCGTAAAGCCACTTTTCATTTTTTTTGTGAACGAACAATTAGGGGTGAAATGTTATTAAAATCATATTTATTGGAGATATAGTGGGGTCCGTTGGTCGCAAGGCACTGAAAGCTGTACTACCGAGTTTGAAGGATCGTTATCCGAATGCCGTGATCATCGCTAATGGGGAAAATGCTGCAGCGGGTCGCGGAATTACGGCTGCGATTGCACGTGAATTTTACGCACAGGGTGTACAAGCCATTACACTTGGAAATCATACTTGGGACCAGAAGGAAATTTTTGAGTTCATAGATGATGATGACAAAATGATTCGTCCAGCGAACTTCCCACCAGGTACGCCAGGACGTGGATATACAAAGATCAAGACAAGAGTAGGGGATATCTTACTTATCAACTTGCAAGGTAGGACGTTCTTACCGCCAATTGATTGCCCATTCCGCAAAGTCGATGAAATTCTTGAGCAAGAGAAAAATCAATATAAGTTTGTGTTTGTTGATTTTCATGCGGAAGCGACTTCAGAAAAGATTGCAATGGGTTGGCATTTAGATGGCCGTGCGTCTGCTGTTGTAGGTACGCACACCCATGTGCAGACAAATGACAATCGGATTCTGCCACAAGGAACGGGTTATGTGACAGATGTGGGTATGGTTGGTCCTCGAGATGGGATCCTGGGTATGGAGCGCAATGCCGTACTCTATAAATTTGAGACACAACTGCCAGTTCGTTTCGTTGTAGATGAAGGGAAATGGCATTTTCATGCAGTTGTATTCGATTTTAATGACTCCACAGGTGCATGTGAGTCCTCTCAATTGATTCGTTATGATGAGGATGAATTTATTTTCGCATAGAAGATGGAATGATTAGGGCTTCCAAGGAATAAGTTTTGATAATGGAGTTTATTCCTATTCTGGGGAGGTACTTTTCCATGGAGGTATTAAAAGTTTCAGCAAAATCCAATCCAAACTCCGTTGCAGGTGCTTTAGCTGGCGTGTTACGAGAGCGAGGAGCAGCTGAATTACAAGCGATCGGCGCGGGAGCACTTAATCAAGCAATAAAAGCTGTAGCAATTGCTCGAGGGTTTGTAGCGCCGAGCGGTGTCGATTTAATCTGCGTACCTGCTTTTACAGATATTGTAATCGATGGAGAGGATCGGACAGCAATAAAATTGATTGTGGAACCGCGTTAAGGAAAGTTGAATGAGAGAAGTAAGACTAATGAACAGAAAAATGGTGTATGATGATCTTAAGCCCAGATTAGGGCTTTTCTTTTTGTATACAAGGAATGAGAGGATGGTTAGATATGATTATTGATGGCCATTGTGATGCACTACTTAAACTTTTTCTAGATCCGAAGACACGATTTGATAGTGACATCATAAAAATGCAGGCAAGTGCTCCTTTACTGGAAAAAGGAAATGTGAAGCTGCAGCTGTTTGCGATTTTCATTGATGATGAGATGCCAAATCATACATTTCATCACATGCTTGAATATATTGATCTATTTCATGAGAAAGTGGCTTCTCATCCGAGATTCCAAATGGTGCGCAGCAAGCAAGAATTCGCCTCTGCTATGGAGAGTCAGAATATAGGTGCACTACTTACGATCGAGGGTGCTGACACTCTGATGGGTGATCCTATGCTGTTACGTACGGTATATCGATTGGGTGTTCGTGCTATCGGTCTAACATGGAACTATGCAAATTGGGCTGCAGATGGTGCAAATGAGCCACGCAAGGGCGGTTTAACAATTTTAGGGAAGCAGTTTGTTAGAGAATGTAATAAATTGGGAATGATGATAGATGTATCGCATTTATCGGAAAAAGCGTTTTGGGATGTCGCGGAAACATCCAACCGATCATTTTTCGCCTCTCATTCGAATGCCTATCAAATTTGTCAGCATCAACGTAATTTAACGGATACTCAAATTCAGGAGTTAATTCGAATCGATGGTTTGATGGGTCTTAATTTTGTCCCCTACTTTGTGACCAATCAGCCGAGCGTCTCAATTCGTGATGTATTGTTACATATTGATCATGTTTGTGCATTGGGTGGTGTAAATCACGTTGGATTTGGTGCAGATTTTGATGGCATTGTTAAATTCATTCCTGGACTCCTAAATGCATCGGATTACCATAACTTGGCGGATGAACTCTATAAAAGGTATAAAAAAGAGGAAGCTGACGGCTTTTTATACAAAAATTGGTCGAGATTTTTACAAGAAAATCTACCAGAGGATAGGAATTGAAATCATCTCAAAATTAGATCATTTCAATCTAAAAACTCTATCTAATAAGATGGTTGAAAATGCTTGCATTTTCCATGGCGAAGCACTAAAATTCAGTTGAAACATGTTCTTAATATTTTAATAACTAAATTAAATCTAGTTTTTCAAGTTTTCTGTCATGTTAATAAAACATAGCTGCTGTTTAAAAGGAGAGGACGTAAGGTGATTAGTCAGTTGTCTTGGAAGATCGGTGGTCAGCAAGGTGAGGGTGTAGAAAGTACAGACCGTATTTTTTCCACATCACTTAATAGACTGGGGTATTATTTGTATGGATACCGTCATTTCTCATCGCGGATTAAGGGGGGCCATACAAACAACAAGATTCGGATATCCACTAAACCGATTCGTTCAATTTCTGATGATTTGAATATTCTAGTTGCATTTGACCAAGAAACGATCGATTTGAATGCGCATGAACTATGTGCAGGTGGCGTCGTAATTGCGGATGCTAAATTTAATCCAACATTGCCGGAAGGCGTTAATGCTAGATTGTTCCCAGTACCAATTACAGCTATTGCTGAAGAACTTGGAACTTCCCTTTTCAAAAATATGGCTGCTTCTGGTGCATCATGGGCACTCCTTGGTTTGCCTCTTGAAGTATTCAATAAAGCGGTTGAAGAAGAGTATGGCCGTAAAGGCGCTGCTGTAATCGAGAAGAACGTTGAAGCCGTTCGTAAAGGTGCAGAATACGTACTAGAATTAGCAGGCGGCCCATTGGAAGAGTTCAGATTAGAACCTGCTGATGGCGAGCAAAAGTTATTCATTATCGGTAACGATGCAATCGGACTTGGAGCTGTAGCTGCTGGATGCCGCTTTATGCCTGCATACCCAATTACACCAGCTTCCGAGATTATGGAATATTTGATTAAAGCTTTACCGAAATTTAATGGTACGGTTATCCAAACGGAAGATGAGATTGCAGCTGTAACAATGGCAATTGGCGCTAACTACGGTGGTGTTCGTGCAATGACGGCTTCTGCAGGTCCTGGTCTTTCTCTAATGATGGAAGCGATCGGTCTTGCAGGTATGACGGAAACACCTTTGGTTATCGTTGATACACAACGTGGTGGTCCAAGTACAGGTCTTCCAACAAAACAAGAGCAATCTGATATTAATGCAATGATTAACGGTACTCACGGCGAGATTCCGAAGATCGTTCTTGCACCGAGCACAATTGAAGAGTGTTTCTATGACATGATCGAAGCATTCAACTTGGCTGAAAAATATCAATGCCCAGTTATCGTTGTAACAGACTTGCAGCTTTCCCTTGGTAAACAATCCTCTGAATTGCTTGATTACAACAAAATCGTAATCGATCGTGGAGCGCTTGTAACTGAGGCACCTGCAAATGAAGAGAACAAGCTGTTTAAGCGTTATGAGTTCACTGAAGATGGTATTTCACCACGTGTGATTCCTGGTATGAAAAACGGTATTCACCATGTAACTGGCGTTGAGCATGATCAAGAGGGTCGTCCTTCTGAAAGCACAATCAACCGTCAAAAAATGATGGATAAACGTATGATGAAGTTGAAGAATGTGAAAGTAAACAATCCAATCCTTGTTGATGCTCCGCATGAAAATCCAGAGCTTCTTATCATTGGTATGGGTTCAACAGGTGGTACGATTGACGAAGCAAGAGGTCGTCTAGCTGCCGATGGAATTACGAGCAACCATGTAACAGTGCGTTTGCTTCACCCATTCCCTGCTGAGGAAATGAAACCTTATCTTGAAAGTGCTAAAACAGTTGTTGTTGTTGAAAATAACGCAACAGGCCAACTTGCAAACTTAATTAAGTTAAATGCAGGCTATGCAGACAAAATTAAGAATGTTTTAAAATATAACGGTAACCCATTCTTACCATCGGATATTCACCAAGCTTGTAAGGAGTTGAAGTAATCATGGCAACGTTAAAAGACTTTCGTAATAATGTAAAACCGAACTGGTGCCCAGGTTGCGGAGATTTCTCCGTACAAGCAGCTATCCAAAGAGCAGCAGCAAACGTAGGCTTAGAGCCTGAAGATCTTGCAGTTGTGTCTGGTATTGGTTGTTCCGGACGTATCTCCGGTTATATTAATGCTTATGGCCTCCATGGTGTGCATGGTCGATCTTTGCCAATCGCACAAGGTCTTAAAATGGCTAACCGTGAACTTACTGTACTTGCTTCCGGTGGTGATGGTGATGGTTTTGCAATTGGTATGGGTCACACTGTACATGCGATTCGTCGTAATATTGACATTACGTACATTGTAATGGATAACCAGATCTACGGATTAACAAAAGGCCAACCGTCCCCACGTAGTGCGGAAGGTTTTAAAACAAAGGGTGCGCCACAAGGTACGCTTGAGCAAGCTCTAGCGCCTCTTGAAATGGCTCTGGCAGCAGGTGCAACATTCGTTGCGCAATCGTTCTCATCCAACTTGAAGCAGCTTACAGCTGTAATTGAAGAAGGGATGAAACATAAAGGTTTCTCCATGATTAACGTATTCAGTCCATGTGTGACTTTCAATAAAGTAAACACTTATGATTGGTTCAAAGAAAACGTAGTTGATTTGGAAAGCATTCCTGATTATGATCCAAGCAACCGTGCTATGGCGATGACGAAGCTAATGGAAACAAACGGCATGTTAACGGGCATCATCTATCAAAATAAAGACAGAGCAAGTTATGATGCTTCTGTTCCTAACTTTAAAGATGAAGCACTTGCTAAACAGGATCTTAAGATTTCCGAAGCAGACTTCCAAAAACTCGTTGCTGAGTTTGTTTAATTGAAGTTACAAGAGCGTGTGGTTGATTCCGCACGCTTTTTTTGCGCTGGATAGACGACGACAACCAAGGAGAAGCGCTGATGTCAGTGTAAGCAGGACGAAGCCGTGTCTGCTGGTTTACTTTAGAGCTAAAATTCATTAGAATAGAGTTTGGGGCACAGCTCCATACTGTGTTTATAATTTAAAAGATAAGGGTGGACAACTATGACTACAACAACTAAGCAAGTACCTATCGGGATTTCTGCAAGACATATTCATTTATCACAAGCTCACATTGACCAATTATTTGGAAAAGGCTATGAGTTAACGGTAATGAAAGATCTCACGCAACCAGGTCAGTTTGCGGCGCAGGAAACTGTAGCTGTTGTTGGACCAAAGGGTTCTTTTGATAAAGTAAGAATTTTAGGACCAGCAAGAAAAGAATCCCAATTTGAACTTGCAATGACAGATACGATGAAAGTCGGCGTTCCAGCACCTGTTCGTGAATCAGGTCGCATTGAAGGAACACCTGGTATTAAACTTGTAGGTCCAGCTGGTGAAGTGGAATTGGACAAAGGTGTAATCGTAGCTGCTCGTCACATTCACTTCCACACAAGTGATGCCGCTAAATGGGGTATCGCGGATCAGCAAGTGTTGAAAGTTCGTTTGAACGGTCTTCGCCCATTGGTATTTGAAGATGTCATTGCTCGCGTTTCGGATCAATTTGCATTGGACATGCATATCGATACAGACGAAGGTAATGCTGCTGGGGTAAGAACAGGAGATATGGCTGAAATTATCGGATAATCTTTTAAAGTCATAAGAGGAACGAGCTACTTGCTCGTTCTTTTTTATTTTACAAGATACTGCCACAAAATCCCTTGATTTCTTTTGAAAACCTACCTAGACAGGTGGTATAATGTAAGTTATGAGTACGTTCTGGATTACAAAAGGAGGAATGGTACGTGTCTCAACATACAAAATCCGAAAAGGATTTTTCCAAATATTTTCAACCACCCTCTCTGACAGATGCTAAGAAACGTGGGAAAGAAGATATAAAAGTTCATTATGACTTCCAGATACCAGATGAGGATAAGGAGCTTGGCAAAGACAAGCATTACCTGATCCAAACTTATGGCTGTCAAATGAATGAGCATGACACTGAAACAATGAAGGGTATGCTCGAAGCAATGGGCTATACGGGCACTGAGGATCGTCAAGAGGCAGATATTATTTTGTTAAACACATGTGCGATTCGCGAGAATGCAGAAGATAAAGTGTTTGGTGAATTGGGGCACTTGAAAACTCTCAAATTGCAGAAGCCTGGCTTAATTTTAGGTGTCTGTGGATGTATGTCGCAAGAAGAAGCGGTAGTAAACCGTATTCTGAAGAAACATGCGTTTGTAGACATTATTTTTGGAACACATAATATTCATAGATTGCCATCCCTACTTAAAGAAGCTTATTTTTCAAAAGAGATGGTCGTTGAAGTTTGGTCCAAAGAGGGCGACATCGTCGAAAATATGCCGAAGAAACGTGAGGGTATGCGTGCTTGGGTGAATATCATGTATGGCTGTGATAAATTCTGCACCTATTGCATCGTTCCATATACTCGTGGTAAAGAACGCAGTCGTAGACCAGAAGATGTGCTTGCAGAGGTACGTGATCTTGCTCGTCAAGGGTTTAAAGAGATCACTTTACTCGGACAGAATGTGAATGCATATGGTAAAGATTTTGATGATATCGAGTATTTATTCGGAGATTTGATGAATGATATTCGTAAAATAGATGTGCCACGCGTGCGTTTCATGACGTCGCATCCGCGTGATTTTGATGATCATCTCATTGAAGTGCTGGGTAAAAAAGGTAACTTAATGGAGCATATCCATCTACCGGTTCAATCAGGGAGCACCGAGATCTTGAAGAAGATGAGTCGTAAATATACGCGTGAGCGGTACTTGGAACTTGCTTCAAAGATCAAAACGGTTATGCCAGATGTGGTATTGAGTACGGATATTATTGTTGGGTTCCCTGGTGAAACGGACGAACAGTTCGAAGAAACGATGAGTCTTGTAAAAGAAGTTGGTTTCGATTTCGCATTTACATTCATCTACTCACCACGTGAGGGAACACCGGCTGCAGCGATGGAGGATAATGTTCCTCTTGAAGTGAAAAAAGCTAGATTGCAGCGTCTGAATGAAGTGATCGCGACGTTCAGTAGTGAAAGCAATCAGAAGTTGATTGGGCAGGTTGTCGAAGTTCTTGTTGAAGGAGAAAGCAAGAATGATGCGAATGTGCTTTCTGCTCGGACTCGTACGAACAAGCTCATTCATTTTGTAGGTAGCCGAGAGCTTATAGGCACGATTGTTCATTTACGTGTTACGGAGGCAAAGACGTGGTTCCTAAAGGGCGAACTGATCGAGACTCCGCTTCAAAAGACTGTATAATTGATGCATAGACAGGGAGAGTGTTTGATTGTGGCTAAAAAGGTTGAGTTGTCCGCATGTAAACAAATTGAGACGTTTACGGTTACTGAAAGTATCGTTCGTGAAGATATCTTAGCAAGAGCGAAAGAACTTGCAGATCTGATTACAACTTCACATGAAGTAAAGTACTTCCAACAAGCCGAAAAACAAATCGCTACAAATGAAAGTATTCAAAAGCTGATTTCATCGATCAAAAAGAAACAAAAAGAGATCGTTGCTTTCGAAACGTTCAAGAATGCAGATATGGTTACAAAAATTGAAGGTGAAATTGATCAACTTCAAGATGAGCTTGATAATATTCCACTTGTCAGCGAGTTTAAGCAATCGCAACAAGATATCAATTACTTATTGCAATTGGTAATCAATGTGATTCGTGATTCCATTTCAGATAAGATTGATGTAGAGTCAGGGGAAGCTGCTCCACCTACAAGCTGCAACGAATAATCGTTTGACAGTTCGTATGGATTCCAGTATCATTAATTACGGAAATGAAAATAAAACATAATTTACCATAAAAGCGAAGCACGCTTAAACCTATAAGGGGTTTATGCGTGCTTTTTTTATTGTTTTACGAGAGAGGGGAATCAAGTTTGTGTCTGTAATACGGCAAAGAACGAAAAATTTAATGGTTGCGGGAATGATTGGAGCACTTTCGATGGGACTTGTTGGAGCGGGAGTGGTCACCTACAACCTAGTCGAACATTCGAAGGAGACAAAACGAATACGCGAAGAATATGAGAAGAAGATGAAAGTAGCTGAACTTGTCACCCAGCAAACGGCTGTAGTTAAACAATCGATCCTAGTGGCTAATAAGGAACTGCTTGCTGGAACGAAGCTTACGAGTGAAGATTTCACATTTATAGAGGTAGATCAGCATCAAGCTCCTGATAATGTAATTACAAATGGCGATATGGCTGTTGGTAAAGTTTTGAAAATCAACTTAGGTGACCGAACACCATTAACAGCGCCAATGCTTTTTGAAGAAGGCTGGATTAAGCGAGATATCAGGTCACAAGAATTTAATATGATCACCCTACCAAGCAAGCTGAAAAAGGATGATTTTGTTGATGTGCGGATCAATTTCCCGACAGGTCAAGATTATATTGTACTTGCCAAGAAGAAAGTAAAGGATCTAGCGTTAGGCACGGTTTGGTATGACATGAATGAAGTTGAGATTTTAAATTTCTCAAGTGCAATTGTAGATGCCTATTTACAAGGGGCAAAGATTTATGCGTTAAGCTATGTCGATCCCTATATGCAAGAAGCAGCAATTGTGAACTATCCTGCGAATTTGAAAGTATTAGAATTGCTTAAGAATGATCCTAACGTGCTGGAACGTGCTAAAGATGAATTAGCGAAGCGAATGAGGCAGCAATTAGATAAAGATTTAGAGGAAATGGATGCAGCGCAAAAATCACGAGTTCAATCTGGACGTACTCAGTCACAGAATCAGACCCAAACTCAAGTTCAGTCACAAGATCAAGCGCAAAACCAGAATCAATCAAGAACAGAGTTACCACATTCCAACTCATCTGGCGTGCAAAGAAATGGTGCTCCATTAAGTTCAGGTCCTGAACTTGGAACCTTACATAAGGGAAGCCTAAGTGGGGCTACGAGTAATGAGCAAGAAACGAAGAACAAGCAAGATGACGTTATAAATGAATCCGATAAAAATCGGTTGAATCCGTAGGTGAGGCAGGAGAAAGAGATGAAGCAAATCTTGTTTGTGGGGGCATGTGATAAGTCGGATCTGATGCTGTACATTGCAGCGATCTTGGCTGCTGCAGGGCAGAAGATCTTACTTATTGATGCAACTTCTGAGCAGAAGTTAAAGTATGCTGTACCCCATATTGATGCAGCAGGTGATATGACGGAGTATGAAGGATTTTATGTTTCTTATGGGATGAAGACGGCCATGGAAGTAGAAAGTTATTTAGAATCGGTACAGTTTGAAGGTCAATCACTGAAAACGACTGGATTTGACATCATTATGATCGATACCAATCATGAGGCATTTTTTGAGGGGATTAATATTCAAGACTATTGTCAACGAGTGCTAGTTACGAATTATGAGAAAAGCTGTACGCATGTAAACGATGAAATATTACAAAAGGTGCTACCAAAGCAAGCGAACTCTGGATATACCACATTCATCCCTGTAATTAAAGATGCAGCAGATTGTCACTTGTCTGTTGAATATTTTGAGAAAATGCTTGCTCATCATCCGATTGCTTGGTCAGGTGAGTTTTATATGATTGAGCTGGATGAAGTTGATTATGCAGCCAAAATTGATAATCAATATAGCAACCGACTGCGATTGAATCGTCTGTCGAAATCGTATCAGACGATTCTAATGGAGGTCGCAGCTGAAATGAGTGGACTTACACATGCAGAAGTGAAATCTGCTTTCAAACGGGTAAGAAAGGGGAGACATTAATGAGTCAAATCGCATTCTGGGGATCTGCCCGTGGACAAGCAGGAACAACGGGTAATCTTATCGCATTGGCAACAATTGCAGGGCTTGAGTATATGACCAAAAATTTGATTGCACATACGAATGGCATGTGGTCAACCATAGAAACAGCCTACGTTAAGCAGCGGGTACAACAGGATCAGCACTTGCTGGATATGACGAATACGGGGATAGATGCCTTAACTCGATTAGCACGTAGTAACCTGCTTACCGCGGATAATATGAAGGATTACACGCTTCCTATACTTAAGGAACGTCTAGATTTATTAGTGGGTCCGCACAATGAACAGGAAGCTTTTGATGAGAATATGATCAAAGTGATGCCAATGATTATGGCACATGCGAAACAACATTATGACCATATTTGGATTGATGTAAATAGCGAGACTTCAAATTTACTTACACAACAAGTGATGCAAGCGGCTGATCTTATTGTAGTGAACTTGAATCAGAACATTCAGGTACTGGATCGATTCTTTTCAAAGGAACATTGGCCAGCTGCCTTAGATCAAGTACCCTATATAATTGTGCTTGGACAATATGATCGTCATTCCAAGTATACCGTGAATAACATTGCTAGACGTTTTAAGGTTAAGCAGCCTATTTATACAGTTCCGCATTGTGCAGAATTTTTAGATGCATGGAACGATCAGCAGGTACTTGATTTCTTCGTTCGTAATCGCAATGTAAAGAAAGGCCATCCTAACTATTTTTTTATTAGTGAAGTTCAACGATTTGCCCGTGGTACTTTATCCCGTCTAGGAGTTGATATTGATCTCTTAAGTGAGGGGAGGGGGTAAAAGTGACATTTTATACGATTAACCTGATCGGAATCTTAATTATTGTAGGCATGGCAGGGATGCTGATCTGGTTTAAGGTAACTGGAAATAAGCAAGCGCCTCAGAAATCTAAGATTGATGTCAACAAGTTCAGAATTGATGTGATGACGAGCTATGTGAAGACAACTTTAAGTGAAATTACGAGCAGCAGCTTATATGATCTAGGACTGTCAGAAGAAGAGTTTACAAGGCGGAAGAATAAACGTTATGAATTGAAAACAGCGCTTAAGACTTGTAGCTATGGGGATCTCAATGCGAAGACTTATGTCAAAGCATTTATCTACGATTTGCTGCAGCATACATATGGACTGGATGAAACAAACATCAATCAAGTCATTGCATTTGATAACCGGGAGTTGTTATCGATTCAAGATCAGTTTGAGATCCTGTTACATATTTATAAGAAAAAGCATCAGTTTGACGCACTTAGTATGTTTTTAGAAAAGCATGATCTAGTCAAACCTAAATGGGTCATTGAAAATGGTGAAACGGAATCTTTCATTGTGACAAGCAGCGAAATCGAGAAGATTTATAAATCAGTTCACAGACATCTAGCTTTCGAAGATAAAATGAACATCATTGTTCAGCGTATTTACCAGAACTATAAGGGTTTCTCCGTCATTGACGAAATCCGCGATATGAATATTGACGGGGTGTCTGGTGGGGTATCAGGTATTCCGAGTTCGTTTAGCCAGCATACTTCGGAGCTCGATATGTATACGATGCAGATGAACAATAAGATCCCACAGACGCATGACAGTGTGTGGTTGTTTTATAAAGGGAAATCGGTCCATTTCGCGTTTCTATCGTTTGGATCAGAGATGGAACTTAAGCGTGTATGTCAAAATATTTATAAATACAATGCACCAGGCCAATTGTCCGAATCAAATGGATTTAAGATCAATGAGATGAAAGATGGCTCGCGTGTAGTAGTTGTTCGACCTCGGTTTGCAGAGTCTTGGGCATTCTTCGTTCGTAAATTTGATATTCCCAATGCAACCCTTGAGCAGCTGGTGAAGGATGAGGGTTCCGAGCTTGTTATTTCCTTGGTGAAGTACTTAGTGAAAGGTTGTCGCATTACGGCAATTACTGGAGCACAAGGTAGTGGGAAGACAACATTTTTGATGGCGATGATCACCTATATAAGTGCCAAATACAACATCCGTGTGCAGGAAGTTGCTTTTGAACTACATTTAAGAAAAATTTATAAAGAGCGCAACATTTTGAGCTTACGGGAGACTGACACGATTTCGGGGCAGGATGGGCTGGATGTGCAGAAGAAGACAGATGGAACGGTCAATATTCTGGGTGAGGTGGCTACAGATCCAGTCGCTGCATGGATGATCCAAATGTCGCAGGTAGCTAGCTTGTTTACGCTTTTTACACATCATGCGAAAACGTTCAAGGATTTAGTGTTCTCATTGCGTAACTCTTTACTGAAGACAGGGATGTTCAATAATGAAATCCTAGCCGAACAGCAGGTCATTAGTGTTATTAACTTTGATATTCATTTAAAACGTGATTTTGACGGTAAACGATACGTGGAGCGTATTACGGAATGTGTTCCCATCAAACAGAACGCACCTTATCCGATGGATTTTAAACAAGATGCTCCTTTGCCAGAGAAGTTGGATCAATTTATGGTGACGATGGCTGAGTATTTTAAACGCTCGACCGATCGGCAACAATTTGAATCACGTAATATCATTGAATTTGAAAATGGTAAATACGTGGTGAAGCACCCGATTTCGGACAACAGTCGACTTGAAATGTGCGAATTGATGTCGCAAGCCGATGCCTACGCGTTTAATCAATTTGTTCGGGAGCAATGGGGGGAGCGCTATGTCAGTTAGAGACATTTTGCTGCTGCTCGGAGGTGTATGTATCTTCCTGTTCTTCGTCATTCTAATTGCACTTAAAGTTATCGAGCGAAGACAGATGAAGCAAGGTACATATGATTCACGTTTACGTGCACAAATGCTTATCTCCCCAACACAAGGAAGTGCAACGAAACAATGGATTAATACGTGGTATCAGCGTGGTTATGTCAAAGTACTTCGGATTCCGCTGTTGAATATGTATGTACGGAAGATTCGTAAACGAATCGCCCATATCCATACGTATGATGAGTATATGCTGAGAAAACAGACGATGAAGATCGCGATTACTTGTCTAAGTATGATGTTTGCGATCGTAGGGGTGCTCTTACTATTCAATCAGAGTATTTCGTTCATAGCGATGGTGCTCTTAGGTGCAGTTATTCTCAACAGTATCTTGATTGATACTTTCATTAATCGGATAGATGATCGATTGCTGAGGCAATTGGTCGATTTAATTGGTGATGTTCGTCATCATTATCAGCATCATGGCATGGTGGATGAAGCGATTTATGAAGCTTCTGAGACAGCTTTATATGAGGCTGCGATTCACGGTAAAGAAGTGTACGAGATATTAACAGCGAATAATCCTGAACAAAAACTTGAGGGGTACTATGAAGTTGCACCGAATCGGTTTCTCAAAATGTTCGCGAGTATTGCTTTCCTCATTCAGGAATATGGGGATAAGAAGATCGCAACTGGTTCATTATTCTTGAATGGACTAACACGGCTAACAAATGAATTAAAGATTGAGATATTGAAGCGGGAGAAACTTAGTTATTTGTTAAAGGGCCTTACGGCGATCGCGATTGCACCTGCTCTGTTTACGACGCCGATCGAGATATGGGCACGTAACAATTTTCCGGCGATGGAGGAGTTTTATAACGGTAAATTCGGTTTGATGACTAAGATCGTCATTATTGTGATCATTGGAGTGTCGTACATTTTACTTCGAAAAATGCAAGAACACACGGAAAGAAGCTTTGTACGAGCTACGAAGAGAAGGTTCTGGGAGCAGCAAGTGCAGCGTGTTCGTCCGATTCAATGGTTGGCTGAGCAGTTCATGCCTCGAAAGAGCTCAAGGGAATATGAGAAATGCATACAGTTATTGAAAGAAGCTAACTCTCCACTACCATTGGATTTGTTATTCATCAGGAGGATTACGCTTTGCTTAATTAGTTTTTTAACTGTAGTTATTATGTTCGGAACCATGCATGTTTTGGCGATTACGAATATTGTACAAGCCACATCGCAGCCCGGGGTTATTTTCGGGAAATTAAATGAGAAGGAAGATTCAAAGGCACAAGCGGTCGTCCATTATGATCGAAATGTTATAGAACAAGTAAAGAATGGAGAAGGTGATTCAAGATCACAAGTTTCACAATTAGTAAAGGAGTCCAGTGAGCAAGATCGTGGAGGCAATGAAGTACAAATTAATCAGACGATTAATCGAATCGTTTCTAAAATTAATGCGTTGAATTCAGAATATCTCAAGTGGTGGGAAGTACTTATTGCGATCTTGATCGGATGGATGGGATATCACGTACCGATTTGGTTGCTTTATTTTCAAAAGAAAATGCTGGCTATGGAAATGAAAAATGAAGTGGATCAATTTCATACGGTGATTGCGATATTGTGCGAGATGGAACGCATTTCGGTTGAGACGATTATAGAGTCAATGGAACGTTTTGCAGTTGTATTTAAAGAACCTCTTCATAATTGCTTACTTCATTATGAAGCAGGCGCAGATACAGCCTTGCAGCAACTAAAAGAAGATGCGCCTTTCGTGCCTTTTGCAAGGACGGTGGAGAAGTTTCAGCTAGCTGTTGAAAAGATTCCGATTCGTCAAGCGTTTGATGATCTTGAAAGTGAGCGAACTTTCTATCAGGAACAACGCAAGCAAGAATATGAACGTATGATTGATACGAAAGCAAGTTGGGGGAAGATGATCGGATTTATGCCGATGTATGCATTGGTTTTCTTATATCTGGTCATACCACTTGTCGCGATGAGTTTTAATCAAATGTCGGTTTATTACGATCAAATTAACAAAATTTCATAAAGATAGGGAGAATGAAAGATGGGTAATGCTCAAAAAGCACTTGTTATGGCTGCTGGAATTTTTCTGGCAATCGCGTTAATTACAATTGGGGTTGTGTTGTTTATTTCGGCACAGGAAGCAACGAAGACGGCTCAAAATAATTTTTCGGATATTCAAACTGAGCTCTCACAGACAGCCTTTACGGTGTATGACAACACGGTTATCTCAGGTAACCAAGTAACGAATGCACTAAGGAAGTATATCAATAAAGATCAATTCGGGGTTCAGATTATTACAGGTAAAAATACAACAGGATCATGGTACAACAATGAGATTTATACGGATACCGATAATTACGGAAATATAAAGCAAGTATCTAAAGCGAATATCAACGAAGTAAGTAATGAACTAGCTGCTCAATACGTAAATCCGAGTGGTAAGTTTAAATCAAGTATTATTCGTGATAAAAGCAATGTGATCCGCGGCTTAGTTTTTGAGCAGCAAGTAGCTAGGCCTTAGGAACAATTGAGATGGACTCCAACCTTAAATCCATGCTATGGCTGTCATTCGCAACCGTTATATTTATTAGCGCATTAACGGTTGCGTTATACCAAGTTCATTTTATCGGCAAAACAGTTCAAACCACTTATATTTCGGGAAATGAGTTGGATCACAATATTGTAAATACGTCTACCAATCTGGATGTTTTTACCGTAAGTAGTGCCGTGGTGCTGCAAAGTATTTATCATATTGAAGAGATCAAGGTCAATATTCAAGTGAATGGTCATCTATATCCCAAGGATTTAAAAATTGAGCAAGCAGATCTTTCATTTATTAATCAAGGTAAAAAATATGTTCGCAAAAGTGTGCGTGGCTCCCAGGGGGAACTGATCCGCATCGATTATGAATCCACCTAGAGGTGAAGATTGTTGAATGCTTTATCTAAAGTATTTGCTTTGCTCATTGCCATTTTGTTGTTATTTCTCTATCCGATCGCAGATACATTTGAAAAGCAAGATGATATATCGAGCTTAGTTTCCATGACCGCTGTTAGGGAGTTTGTGGATGCTGTTCGTGATAAGGGCTACATCACTCCAACGATGTATAATGATTTTTCTAAAGCTGTTCATGCAACCGGGAATACATTTGACATCCAGATGGAACATGATCACAAGCGGTACAACCCTGTTTATACAGATCCTCTTTTGCCCGGGACTTTCAAGAATGAGACGAATGTGGATTACGATCAGTATTTTACGGAACAGATCATGCAGATTCTTTTTCCGATTACAACCCAAGCAATGGATAATAAACAACGGATGTATAAACTTGCTACAGGGGATTATTTTAAAGTCATCCTAACGAATACGAACCGAACACAAGCGACGATCATGTGGGATTTTCTACATCATGCTAACACAGCAAGAGCAAAGATCATGATCCCATATGGGGGTATGGTACGTAATGAAGATTACTAAGCTTGTACTCTTTTTCATATTTATTATTTTCCCATTCTTGGTAGTTAATCAGATGAATATAACGGATCAACGTAAAATAACACTCTTAAAGGCTCGATATGATGCTGCAATTAATGCTGCTGTTGATGATGGAGCATTTGCACTGATAACGAATGAAATACAAGCATTAGAAGCGGGTTATGAATCAGGTAAAAGAATCAGAACGAACCTGCAACGAGGTATTGAGGCATTTTTCCATACTCTTTATACGAACTTTGGTGTGAGGGAAGATCAAGTCGGACAGGGGATATTACGTGATTTTGTCCCAGTTGTCATTGTGATTGGTTATGATGGTTATTTTATCTTGTCTAAGGAAGAATACCGAAATGCTAAGAATGAAATAGAAGTAAAAGAGGTATGGTCCGAAAAGAAAATGTATGCGTATCAAGATGTTCAAGGCAATTCGCTATCTTTTACGCTAGATGACTATGTAACGGCTTATGAGAAAAGTAAGAACATGTGGAAAGAAGGATACCGTACCGATATTCAGAACGAAGTTACTATACCGCTTTTACAAAATAAGGATACTTTCGAACAAATACGGAGAATTACTATTGTTAATAGCATTCAAACTGAGCTTGAGTTATATATGAATCATGCGAATGAAGTAGCTAAACGAAGCGGTGCAGCTTATACTTTCACTTTACCGACAATTAGTCAAGAAGAGTGGAATAACACGATTGATGATGTTGGAATGATGGCTTTTGTGCAAGGAATACCAATTGGCAAAAGCTATTATAACAATTACGCACTTGGTGGTAGTCGAGTGTTGAAGAAGCCGATGTATCAAGCAGCCATAAGTCGATCAAGTGGTGTAAAATTCTTTTTCCGCAAGGAGTGTAAAGGGAAATTTACGAGCGCAGATTATGATTATCTTGAGACTTATGGAAGTGGACAAGCCGCGGCAAAGGCAGGTTATCGGCAGCTTAGCTGTGCTAACCAATGATCTTAAATGTGTGTGATAAAATGCAGCATGCCAACCGGAATCATATTCATGTATATGGATATGAGATAAAGATAAAAGTTACGCTTAAATGACAAGGCACCTTCCATGCAGTTCAGCTGTGTGGAAGGTGCTTTTTTATGTGTATCGCACTATCCTTTTTGGTATCGTCTAATGCGCTGATAAGCTTGTCGATCCTTTAACTTTAAAAATAAATTAACACTCGGTGTAAAGTTGACTTCAATGATCCAGATTGTACCGTTCTTGTCGATTCCAATATCGATTCCCATTATACGACGGTTATGATAAGTTGAGCTAAGCTGTTTTGCAATTTTTATTGATAATTCATTCACGCTGGCATGCATCACTTGCATGGTCCTGCCATTGAGCACTTTTGATTGCCTGGTAGCATCTGAGAATAAAGCGACTCTGCCTTTACTGCGAGCTGTATTGGTAATGATATATCCAGGTCCTGCAATTTTGGCAAGTTTACCAGTTACGGTCCATTCCGAGCTATTGGTATGCCGTTGAACCATGACACGTAGGTCATAGGGGCGGCCATTAACTTCTGCAAGATTAATCCTGGATTGGATGAGATAAGGAATTTGGATGCTAGGCTTCAATAGGTTAAACACGTTGTTAGCGCCTTTTACGATTTGGACCTTTATGCCTCGATGAATTCTAAAATTTGAATTCTGCAAATTGGAGACAAGAATAACACCGATCCCTCCGCTTTTAGCTGAAGGTTTTATTATGATATTCTGATGTTTGCTGAGCATTTCATGAAAGTTCTTGCGAGAAAATTGACAGGTATCTGGTAAATGATTGGAAATGTACGGCGATTTGAGCAGCACCTGATGTTTACTCCACTTACTCCAAGTCCAATTACTCATGGTGAAGTCCCCTCCTGCTGAATAATAACGAGATCATGCTCCTCCACACGTGTAATGTGATTATGCTCATCCACAAAAACCACACGCGGTTTTAATGTCTTCGCTTCTTCCTCTGAGAAGGTCCCCATGCTTAAGATAATAACAATATCTCCAGGTTCGAATAGATGAGCAGGGGGGCCGTTTAAACAGATCTTTCCTGATCCACTTGGAGCGGGGATTGCGTATGTTTTCCATCGTGTCGCATTGCGAAGTGAGGTGATTTGAACCATTTCATAGGGAAGAATATTCGCTCCTTGCATCAAAGCGCTATCAATTGTGATGGAGCCTACATAGTTGAGATCCGCTTGCGTGACAGTAGCCCTGTGAATTTTTCCTTTACACATTAAACGCTGCATGTGAAGGTTGTGCCTCCCTTACTTATAGTAAATCAAAGTAGCCCATTCTCAACAATATATGAAGCTGGATGCTTCCTTGTTCTGGGCGTGTTAGTCAATATTTAATTGGTACTGGGTGCATGCCGTTTCTTATTTTCCACTGCCGTGTATTGTAATTGTGATGAGAGAACTTCGTGAACTGTTCGTAGGATTGCAGGAGGGATAAAATGAACAAATGTCAGCTTGTCTGCGTCCGATGCGGTCAACAATATCCACTTGTGCTAATCGGACGTTGTGAATGTGGAGGTACGCTTCTAGTTGAATATGATTTGGAACACGCAAAGCGAATGTTACAGCTTAAGCCACTCACGCAAAGAGAGACCTCTTTGTGGAGATATAGCGACTTGTTACCTATAGAAAATGAGGACAATATTGTGACATTAGGAGAAGGCTGGACACCGCTTCTTCGCATGCATCAGTTGGAGCAGTATCTACGAGTCGGTTCCCTATATGTGAAAAGAGAAGAACAAAATCCGTCAGGTAGTTTCAAAGCTCGTGGATTTTCAGTAGCTATATCGCTGCTTCGTGAACATGGGATTCAGAAAGTAACCGTACCTTCTAACGGCAATGCTGCTTCAGCGTTAGCAGCTTATGCTGCACGTGCGCATATGGAAGCTTTCCTCTTCGTTCCAAAAGATTGCCCCGGATTAATCGTAGAAGAGTCTGCTCATTATGGGTCTCATGTGTTCTTGGTTGATGGAATGATTCATGACGCAGGACGCATTATTGAAGAAGGAAAAGAATCAGAAGGATGGTTCAATGTTGGAACATTAAAGGAACCAGGTCGTGTAGAAGGTAAGAAGACAATGGGGCTTGAAATTGCAGAGCAATTAGGTTGGAAAATGCCCGATGTCATCATCTACCCAACAGGTGGAGGTTCAGGTGTGATTGGGCTGTGGAAAGCTTTTCGTGAGCTGTTAGAATTAGGTCTAGTAACAGGTGATTTACCTCGAATCATTTCGATTCAAGAAGATGGCTGTAAACCCATCGTAGATGCATTTTATCATCAAGAAGGCGTTGAAGTTTGTCAAGAAAGCGAGGTTACGTCAGCACCAACTGGATTACGTGTACCTCAACCTCCAGATGGAGCGTTCATTGTAAAGATTCTTCATGAAGTTGGTGGGGATGCAATTGCTGTGAATCAAGAGGAAATTGTTGCAGCTCAACGAATGATGGGACGTGTTGGGATTTCTGCATCACCAGAAGGTGCATCCACACTCGCTGGATTAATAAAATTGCTTGAAGCTGGCAAGGTTGGTGTAAGTGATTCGATCGTATTATTCAACACCTCACATGCAATGAAATATTTAGATTGGATCAATTCAAAAAATTATCCTATCATTCGATCTTATGAAGATTTTGTGATTAAACGCTAAAAATGGGTGTTACTATACTCTTAATAGCGAAAATCTCTTAATTAGGGAGGTTCGCTATTTATGATAATACTATTCATAAACCGGTTCGCTTTCATAGCGGGCCAGTTTTTTGCGGTTTCTTGATTGAAATCAAAAATTTTACAGATTCCCATATACCCATTTTTCACCATGTGATATGATAAATAAAGATTTTTTGTCTCGATTGAAACGTTTTTTTTTGCAGCACGTATCAATAGTGAAAACATTTTCCAAGGAGGAAAGAAACCATGTCTATTTTTAAAAGATTACGTGATTTAACAATGTCGAATGTGTATGCTCTAATTGAGAAAGCGGAAGATCCAATTAAAATGACTGATCAATATTTACGCGATATGCAAGAAGATTTGGAAGATGCAGAGAAAGCAGTAGCTGCTCAAATCGCGATTGAGAAAAAATTCAAAATGCTTTATGAAGAGCAAGAAGCATTAGTGAAAAAGCGTGAAGAACAAGCGCATATGGCTGCACAAGCACAAAACATCGAGCTTGCTCGTCGTGCTCTAGAAGAGAAGAAATCTTGTGAGCAAAAGATGAATGAATATAAAGCAACGTATGACCAAAACAAATTAGCAGCAGATAACCTTCGTAAGAAGCTCGAAGAAATGCGTAAAGATCTTGTTGAAATGAAAAACAAGCGTGAGACATTAGTAGCTCGTTATAATGCTGCTAAAGCTCAAACTGAAATCAACAAAGCGATGTCCGGCCTTGGTTCTGACACAGCTTCCGCAGGTCTCAAACGTATGGAAGAGAAAATGCTTCAAATGGAAGCACAAGCAGAAGCTAGTAATGAAATGTCTGCTAAAGGTGCATCGCTTGACGATGAGTTCGAGAAGCTTGGTTCCGGTAAAGCAGTGGATGATGAGCTTGCTGCTCTTATGAAGCAATACGAACAAAAATAATCTTCTATAATAGTAGGTATGGAGAGAAACGTCGAAAGACGTTTTTCTTTTCTGAATAGCAGATTGTGGGGGAGGAACTAAGCATGACATGGATGACGATTCTAGCAACTCTTGTATGGACAGGAGTAGGGGCAGTACTGCTAGTCATTCTAATGGCGATTGATTCATTATTTACACGTTATAAGGACATGGAAGAAATTAAAAATGGGAACGTAGCGGTGGCGACCCGATTTGTGATGAAATTGTTTGCTCAAGGCTATATTTTGAGTCAATCTATTCGTAGCTCCAGTGATTTATGGGATGCGGTACTTGCATCTGTCGTATCATTTGTCATCCTATTAATTCTTGAGTTCATTGTTCGTATTGTACTGAAATGGACTGTATCTCTAAATTTAGATGAAGGTACGAAACAGGGGAACATCGCTCATGCATTATTGGGAGGATCCCTGCACATTGTTGGGGCAATGGTCATTGCGTCCTATCTATTGGTAAACACGTAATTAATACTGTAAAATCTAAATATAGAAAGGGCGATATAGTATGAGTTTATTTCAACGCATCAAAAATATTGTTGCAAAGCCTGAACCACCGAAACAAGAAAGAAGTATGCTTTCGCTTGTACCGGGAGACATCTGTGAAGTGTCGCTAGTTACCTATGAGGTAACAGGACGTATTCAGAATCGTCAGCGTAATGCAGTTGTCCTTACTTTGCAAGATGGGAATACAATCAATTACTTACACATTGAAGAGCGCGAAAAGCTAATCTATTCGTTATATGCACCGATTGATGGTCGTTTGGATACACCGGATGAAGTTCCAACTACAATGGAGCTTGATGGAACGAATTATTTCTTAGAAGAGCAGTATTCAGGACTTGTTGTGACAAGCGGTAAGACTCCTTTTAAACAAGGTGGAGACCAATATGTCTGGCAATATCAATCAGACAATTCCAGACTGTTTCGTATTGAGTGGCAGGATGGTCGATTTATGTTATATGAAGGACAATGGATATTACCAGGAGATTTGAAAGTAATTCGTGGTAATTAATTAGGGAGTGAAAGTAATGGCTAGACGGTTGTTGCATGCTTTAAAATTGACGCTCGTCTTTAGTTTGCTGCTGCCACTCCTTGCTGCATGTGGGGGAGATGCAGTAAAAGATAATTACCCACTTGAATCCGTTAATAAGCAAGGAACTCAAAGTTCTTATGTGTATCGGGCAAGTGATAAGACAGTACCTGAAGTGGCGAAAGAACTCGCTGATCAAGATAAGCCAGAACAAATTTCCAAAGAAGACCCGGAGCGTATGTTCCTTGTTTATAAGGATAAACTGTATAATATCCAGAAAGACCCTGCGAAAGCAAACGATACTTTAATTGAAGTTGATAATAAAGAGTATGTTCAGCAGAATTATGCATCGGATTTTCTAAAAGGGTATATTGCTGCAACTGTCATTGATCGTGTATTTGATATGTTTGGCAACAATAACTCGGGTGGGAATTATCGAGGATATGCGAGCAGGGATACGTATAAACCACGTACAGAGTATAAAGCGCCTACAGTAGAAGAAAAGAAACAAGCACCGCCGATGACGGTGGAACGAAAAGGCTCTGTAGTTAAACGTGGAACCAGTACTAGCAATTCCAAGTCCAGTGATAAAGGCAGTTCAACTGGGGATATATTCCAGAAAAAACCAGTTGAGAATAAATCAGAACCAGATAAACCTAAAGATTCCTCAGGAAAAGTAATCCGCGAAGAGAAGAATAGCTCCTCCAGTTCGTCTAGTTCATCTAGTTCGTCTAATTCTTCATCCAGCAGTTCCAAATCAAGCGGCAGTGGATTTAAAGTTACGGAGAAGAAGCCGAGCCCACCTAAGACAAGTTCTGGATCAGGAAAAGTTACAAAACGTAAGTAATAATGTCCTTTATTTTCCCTGAATGGGCAGGCATCTATTGACTTTGTTGATGCTTGCCTCAATTGTTTGATTAATACATAATAGCTAAGGGGAATACTACAAAGTGCGAGTCACACAGAAATGAGGCCAGCAGATGTTATCTAAACGTGCTTTGTTGCGTCTGTTTAAATTTTTACTTCCAATTGCGATCATTGTGTTCGTTGTCATTCATCTTAAAAAAGAGCTTGAAGGCTTATCTTTAGCAGAAGCAATCAAGGCGATAAAAAGTATACCAAGTGGTGGGTTTATTTTTGCAATTGTGGTTGGCGCAATTGCTGTTTTCACCATGTTTTTTTACGATTACATATTAGTTCGTTCTTTGAAGGGGAAGGCATCATTCGGTAAAATTTTTAGAGTATCTTGGATAGCGAACTCCTTTAATGGGATTTTTGGGTTCGGGGGGCTTGCAGGCGCTACTCTGCGTGCCTTGTTATATAGAGACAATGTGAAGAAAAATGGGCAATTAGTAAAAGGAATTGCTTGGATGGCTCCATCACTTCTTAGTGGGCTATCTATTTTGTCTTTCTTTGTTATTATTGATGTGCTGCCTGTCCGAGCAGTATTAGCATCGAATCGATGGTTGTGGATTGCATTAAGTGGGATATTTTTATTTTTGCCTGCTTACATTTTGCTATCCAAATGGAAGGGACGAGCTACAGCTTCAGCGAAAACGACTTTGATGTACACCGTAGTGTCGCTTGTTGAATGGTTAACAGCCGGTAGTACAGCGTACGTCATGCTTCGTTTATTAGGCGTTTCCATTGGCTATCCCGAAGCGTTAGGGGCATTCGTTATTGCAGCTGTCGCGGGGACGATCAGCTTGGTGCCAGGTGGACTTGGATCATTCGACCTTATTTTCATCATTGCGATGGAGTCGCTAGGTGTGGATAAGGGTGTGGCACTGTCCGCGCTGCTTTTATATCGACTTGTGTATTACTTTATCCCATTTGGTCTTGGGCTTATCATTGCGGCATTTGAAATGTCCGGTGTAGTCGTTAAGCATGTTGAGGAACAGGGTATCATTCAACAAACAAAAGAGGCGTGGGGTGTATTCTGGACCATTCAGCGCGTATTGTTACAAAAGCTTGGTGATGGGTCCCTAGCTGTGTTAACGTTTGTTGGAGGCATGGCTTTATTCTTCACGGTCCTTATCCCTAACTCGATTGATCGTGATGAAAGCATGCATGTCTTATTCCCGGACTGGGTCATTTACTTTGCCTCAGGGCTTACGCTTGCTTTTGCACTTATCTTATTAGGCTTGACAAAAGGGATTTACAAACGTACACAGAGGGCTTATGTCTTATCGATATGCACAATTGCAGGGGCGGCAGTAACGAGCATCTTGCGGGGCTTATATATTGAAACTTCTGTTGGTCTTCTATTGCTCGGACTACTGTTAGTTTTGCTGCGTAAACAGTTTAATCGAGTGCGAATTGAAGTATCTGTATTCGGTATAATCGTTTATACAGCCTTTACGGGTTTCTTGTTATATTTCTTCTATATCATTACACTCTTTACATCCGAATTGACGCAATCAGGAGATCCAGATTTTAGTGAAGTCGTCTATACTCCACTTTTGGGCTTGAACATAATTACTGCAGTGGCCATTACTTTCACAGTCGTCTTTACCGTCATAGGGTCCTATTGGTTTGATCGTACCAGACGTAAGATTGTACCTGGTGTTCCAGCTTCCTTTCATCGCTTAGAAATGTTCTTGAATGAGAATGGTGGGAACGTATTAAGTCATCTAGGGTATTTAGGCGACAAGCGATTCTTCATCTCTCATGATGGGAAGGCACTTCTTCAATTTGTGAGAAAAGGAAATCGACTGATCGTCCTGGGTGACCCATCTGGACACCCAGACTCCTTCCCTGAGTTATTGGAGTTGTTCTTAGATAAAGTTGATCGCTATGGTTATCATGTTATTTTTTACCAAGTACAGAGCGATCTCATGCCACTTTATCATGATCTCGGCTTCCGCTTCTTTAAACTTGGTGAAGAGGCTGTTGTTGATTTGCGAAAGCTCAGTCAGCCAGGACGAAAGCGTACACAACAACAAGTGTTAAAACATCAGTATGAGCGTGAAGGATACGTGTTTGAAGTGGTACAGCCTCCATTCTTAGATCATGTGTTCGAAGAAATGAAGCAGGTGTCAGATGCTTTCCTTGATAAGAAAAAGGAAAAAGGCTTTTCGATGGGTTACTTTGACAGGGATTATCTAGAACGTGCGCCGATCGCAGTTCTGCGTAGACCAGATGGTGAAATGGTTGCTTTCGCTTCAATCATGCCTGTATATCAAGCTCATGAGGTGTCGGTCGACTTGGTACGAATTGTGCCCGGGGAGTCAAGAGAAATTATGGATGTATTGTTCATGAATGTATTCGAATGGGCAAAGGAAGTAGGATACCAACGATTTAACATGGGACTAGCTCCGCTTGCAAATGTGGGACAAAGGGACCACTCCTTCTTCTCTGAACGTATCGCGGCAGCTGTATTTAACAACTTATCTTTTACATTCAGCTTTTGCAAAATCAGAGAGCAGAAGGAGAAATACGATCCGAAGTGGGGAAGTAAATACTTGGCGTATCGACGTAATCGCTTTTTACCATGGACCTTGTTTCTAGTTTTGAGGCTCATTAATAAAGGCGGCGACACGATGCGTTAGCATACAGACGGGGAACGCAACCTAGGCGTTCTCCGTTTTTGTATTGACATAGTCTAAGATGTGATATATAATTAAATATCAAACTCAATAACCCCTTTACTATTCACGTAACAGGATTCTTTTTTTCCTCAATATTGCACCTCGCAAATTCTATGCAAGATACTAGAAGCTTGACCCTTCCACAATGACTTCAATTCTGCAGGAACAAAAAGCACCCTGAAAACAATGGTACGATCGATTTAATTCACACTGGCACGGTCTAGGAGCCGTAAGGATGAAAGAGAGGTAGGGCTTTCGTTGTTTTAAAACAGATCCATAAAAGTAATGTGAGTTTCTTAAGCTTTTGGGAATGCGGTATTCTTGAAAGCTTTTTAATTTGTTTAAATGTGTACTCGATTGCTGATTTGAGTACAAAAAAAGATTGTAATTTATTATTTTATCGATATAATGTACTTTGCGACCTTAATTATTACAAGGGTGTTGAATGCGATGAACCGTAAAAAACAGCGGGTGCTAGAGATAGGGTGCCATTTATTTTTTGAAAATGGAATCCGCGACACCAGTATGAGTCAAGTAGCGGCAGCGGTCCCCGTATCAAAGATGACGATTTATAAATATTTTCAAAGTAAGGAAGGCTTAATTGAAGAAGTATGTGAAAAGGTAGCTCATGAGCATCATATGCAGATGAAAATGATTCTGGAGAGCTCTGACGATGTGTTGGACATTATGTCAAAGCTTTCTTGTGAAAAACAGCTGCGTACAAGATACGAGCAATTCTTTCATGAGTTGATGACGGAATATCCCCTTATTTTTAATAAAATAATGGAATATCAACGAAATCATATGATGCCTGAATTTGAACTATTTATTTTTCGAGCTCAACAAAAAGGGACCATACGTAAGGACATTGCCCCACAAATTATTACAATGTTTATGGCTTGCATGAATGAGTTCATCACGAGAATGATGACAAGTGAGGGGCTCTCAAGTGCTCGTAACGCTGCAGATCAAATGTTGAATCTGTTGTGTTATGGGATTATCGCTCCCGAACGCCGGCATGAGTAACGTAATTTAGGGCAAGATGAATGAACAAAGAAATTGAAGAAAAGAGTGGATAGGATGAGTACAGAAAAGAAAGGGATTAATCGTAATATTGTACTGATTGGTCTTATTATTGGAATGTTTTTCAGTGCGCTTGAACAGACGGTAGTGGGTACGGCAATGCCGACGATTATCGAAGATTTGAATGGATTAACTTTATTTGCTTGGGTGACAACGGCTTATATGCTAACTTCAACAACAGTCGTTCCTATTGTAGGTAAGCTTGCAGATATGTTTGGTAGTCGGGGTATGTATTTGCTAGGAACGATCATTTTCGTAGCAGGTTCATTCTTTTGTGCAACAGCTACAACAATGGAACAACTCATTATTTATCGTGCTATTCAAGGGATTGGCGGCGGGATGATCATGCCACTTTCTCAGACGATTGTAGGTCTTATTTTTTCAGCTGAACAGCGTGCGAAATGGCAGGGCGTGTTCGGGGCTATTTTCGGATTAAGTTCGATCATTGGTCCATTAATTGGTGGTTTCTTAGTGGATACGATTGATTGGAAATGGATATTCTTGGTTAACGTACCATTTGGTCTACTCTCAGCTGTATTAATTTTTATGGGGCTTAAGAATGAGAAAATTACACTGTCATCTAAACCTAAAATTGATTATCTAGGTATCCTCACTTTAATCCCAGCAGTTGTTTCTTTATTGCTTGGTCTTACGTTTGCAGGGGATAAGTTCGAATGGATGTCAACAACAAGCTTGCTTGTGTTTGGTGGTTCGCTTTTATTCTTCATTTTGTTCGTTCTGGTGGAGCGACGCGCAGATGAACCTATTTTAGATTTATCTCTATTCAAAAATCGTGTGTTCGCAACGACGAATATTCTTGGGTTTCTTCTTGGACTTGGGATGTTCGGAGCGATTATGTTTATCCCGATGTTCATGCAAGGCATTATGGGGGTATCACCCACCGCGGCAGGTTCTGCTATGACACCGATGATGATCTCGCTTATTATTGCGAGCATATTGGGTGGTCAGTTATTGTTGCGCTTCCGCTATCGCTCTGTATTAGCGGCAGGTATGATCATTGCAGCAGCTGGATTCCTGCTTATGAGTACGATGGGAATTGAGACGACAACGATTATGATTTATTCCTACATGGTTGTTCTTGGTATCGGGATGGGTCTAGTTATGCCAACTCTAACCATCGTGGTGCAATCGGAGTTTCCAAAGTCAATGTTGGGTACAGTAACCTCCTCCTCCACTTTCTTCCGCTCGATTGGGGGTACAATTGGTGCAACCATTTTAAGTACGGTGATGAATCAGACGCTTCCAACGAAGATGTCCGCAATGATGAATACAGAAGAAGTGACTTCTAATCCAGTTGTAAAGCAAACGCTTGATTTAATTGGTGGGGACTATAATAAAATGTTCGGCGTTCTTATTAAACCTGAGGCACTCCAGATGCCAGCTGAACTAACGAAGCAAGTGCTTAACCCAATTAAGATTGCATGGTCACAATCGTTATCTATTGTATTTTTAAGTGGCCTTGTTTTCATTGCAATAGGAATTATTATTGCGTTTACAGTTGGATCAGGCAAAATTAAGCGTGATGCAGAGCTAGAGACAGCTCAAGCTGAACAGAACTAATCCATTCTGAAGATAAATAGAAGGGCTTTTGACTTGAGAATTACAGCACTCAGGGCGAAAGCCCTTTTTTTTATTGATAAAAATTGGTCACAGCCATCGAAGTTAGCTCGGCGCAACATCTATAACCATCTGCAATTAAGCAGGTAAACGACAACTCTGTTTCTCTAGACCCACTCGCAAAGTGTCAAGTACAATTAAAGTGGAATCACACAATGGGGGAATGCTTGCGATGGACAATCAACATTTGAAGCTTGGTGAAAAGGGGATCTGGACAAGTATTATCGTTTACTGCTGCTTGTCTCTTTTGAAAATAACATTGGGTACATATTATCATTCCGAGGCGTTATTTGCGGATGGTCTAAATAACTCGACAGATATTATCGCTTCAATCGCTGTCTTAATTGGAATCAAAATATCTAGGAAACCGCCTGATGAAGACCATACTTACGGTCATTCAAGAGCTGAGACAATTGCAGCATTAATTGCTTCACTCATTATGGCAGCAGTTGGCTTACAGGTGTTGTATAAGGCTATCCTATCCGCTTTCAGTGAAAGTGTGGAAGTGCCTAATCTAATGTCAGCATGGGTCAGTATCGTCTGCGCGGTAATCATGTATGGTGTGTATCGGATAAATCGGAAATTGGCAAAGTCAACCGGCAGCATGGCGATGGAGGCGGTGGCGCAGGATAACCGTTCCGATGCACTTGTCAGTATGGGGGCGTTTGTAGGTATTATCGGTGCACAGTTTGGCTTACCTTGGTTAGATCCATTAGCGGCGCTATTAGTGGGTGCAATGATTTGTAAAACAGCGTGGGACATTTTCCGGAATGCGACACATTCCTTATCCGATGGTTTTGATCAATCAAAGCTCGAAGCTTACAAGGAAACGGTCTACAGCACGCCTGGCGTACAGCTTGTCAAAGACATTAAAGCAAGAGTTCACGGAAATCATATCTGGGTTGATGTGATTATTGCAGTTAATAATGACTTAAACGTCGTGCAAAGCCATGAGATTAGTGAACAAATAGAAAGCAGGCTTCATAAAAAATACAAAATTGCATACACCCATGTTCATATTGAACCGCTAAATTTTGCCTAATTGAATGGGGTAATCACGAGCTATCTTTTATAAAAAAGATGGCTTTTTTAGTTTTTATTATTTTTTTCACATAACTGTAACCTCTCTGTAAAGTAATGGCTCTCAAACTATATTAATCTATATTAATCTAGTATATAAAAACAATAAGAATATCAGCAAAGAAGGGTATGCATCATGAAATACAATTCACAACAAAGACGGAACAGACGTAACAGTCATAACAATCGACGATTAAAGAAGTTGTTGATCATATCAATAAGCCTTGTGCTTATTTTTGTCGCGATTATTGCGATTCGAAATTGGACTTCTTCTAAAAATTCACTAGATTCATCCCCAACTTCGACGCCAAATGCAGAGACAATTTCACAGACAAGTGCTCAGGAATTAATGAAAATTAAGATGGTTCCTTTGGGTAAGGTGGCCCCTCGAGAATATAATGGACAAATACGCAAGGTTGTATATTTAACCTTTGATGATGGTCCGAGTAAATACACGGAGGAGTTACTTGATATACTGAAACAAAATGACATCAAAGCTACGTTCTTTATGCAAGGAGCTAATATTAGTGGTCACGAAAAATCAATTAAGCGCTTAGCAGATGAGGGTAACTACCCAGGTTTGCATAGTATGACGCATGATTATAAAAAACTGTATAGCGGCGGCGGGTCTGCGAATTTCTTAAATGAGTTTAATCAAGTTCAAGCACTAGTCAAGAATATTACAGGTCAAAAGTCAACGCTTATTCGAGCTCCTTATGGCAGTATGCCTCAAATTGGTGGGAAATTTAGAGAGGATATAGCTAACGCTGGATATAAAATGTGGGATTGGTCGACGGATTCATTAGATTGGAAGCTCCCGAATAAGCCGGATGAAGTGTTGAATCAGGTCAAGAAGGGTGCGAAACATAATTTAGAAGTTATCCTCTTTCATGAAAAGCAGCAGACGATAGATGCGCTTCCGAAGATCATTCAATATTTAAAACAGAATGGTTATGAGTTTGAAGTGTACAACCCGAATGCCCACTTCATGATGAATTTTTATAAAGACAAAAGGTTATAACATCTAGGAGGATTACTTCGTGAGAAAACAAAGTTTAATTGCTATAGGCGTGACAATGGTAATACTGCTCACAGGTTGTCAGAACCAGCAACTGGTGCAAAGCAGTATTTTGAAACAATATGAAGAAGCGCTTCAAATTGAAGTAAGTCGGACAAAAGTGTCGAATCAAATCTCCGACATGGAGCAAGCTGATCAACGTGATTTTGATAAAATTGTGCTAAATGGGAAGAAATCAAACCTGAATGTAAAGAACTTGATTGAAAAATGTTTGCAAAACATTGAAGAGCGAAAAGCGCTTCTGTCTCAAGAAAAGCAAGCTTTAACACAAGCTAATGATGTTGTCAAAAATATGAACGCAAACATCGGAAATTTAGGTAATACCGATATGAAAACTCAAGCGAGTTCTGTTTTGAGTTTATATGAGAGACGTTACGCGGTGTATCAAAATATGCGAACGATATATGAGCGAGCACTGGATCAAGAGAAAGGTCTATATGATAAACTCGCTGAACCGAATTGTAAGTTAGTCGATATTGATAATCTGGTCTTTGAGCGTAACAATAATTTCAATCAGGTCGCGGAATTAATGGATCAATTTAATGAATTGACTGAGCAATTTAATAAAGAATATAAGGAATTGGAGAACGTGATCGGGAAAAATAAAAAATAATTTTTAAAAGTGTTGTAAATGGGGGAATAGTATGTTATGATCTTTTTCAGAGATTGACCGAATGTACAAAACGGTCATTCGGTCAATTATTTGTGAAGGGGGTTTCGATCATGTCTGTGGACCGTCGTAAGCTTATTATCGAAGCAGCAAGTAAATCATTCTCGCTATTCGGTTATAAGGCGACCACCATGGAGCAGGTTGCAAAACTGGCTAACGTGGGGAAGGGAACAATCTACACCTTTTTTACGAACAAGGAAGAATTGTTTGAAGAGATTATGCTTGAGCTGATTCGAGACGTGCAAAGATTTGCACAAGATTCTATTCAAGCTAATAAATCTTTTCATGAAAACATGCATCGCTTTCTTTATACAGTACTGGAATTTCGAAGACAGCATGATTTAATGATTCGTTTAACAAATGAAATTACAGAAATGGGTACACCTGCTGCGAAAGAAGGCATAAGAAAAGTAGAAGGTGCTATATTGTCCCTTTTGAGCATGCGAATTAAAGAAGCCATTGATCGTGGCGACTTAAGACAATGCGATCCCGAGCGAACAGCGTTTGCAATGTTTAAGATGTATATCGCGTTTGTAATAGAATGGGAACTGACGCATCCACCTCTTGAAAAAGAAGAAATCGCAAATTTATTCGATTTATACTTTGTCGAGGGATTGGCCGCCAGGTAGGCGTCCTTTTTTTGGCCCATGAGTGACCAAATGGTCGAAACGGTCAGTTAGTTTTAGGAGGAGAGAATCATATGAATAAGAAACGATTAATCGTTCACGAATGGGCATCCATCGTCAAAAACAAAAAGGTATTATTTTCAGTTATCGGTGTTATTTTAATTCCACTTCTGTACAGTTTCATGTTTCTTTGGGCATTTTGGGACCCTTATGCCAAGCTGAATGATCTACCAGTTGCAGTTGTGAACTTAGATCAAGGAGCTACCTTTAATGAGAAGAAGTTAAATGTAGGTAAAGATTTTACTGATAAGTTGAATGAGTCTAAGGATTTCAAATGGGATTTTGTTACGGCCGAACAGGCAATTCAAGGCATGCAAGATCAAAAGTATTATATGTATATTGAAATCCCGACGAATTTCTCGGAAAATGCAACAAAAGTGTTGGATTCGAAGCCGGTTCCATCCGAGATTAAATACATTCCTAATGAAAGCTTAAACTTCTTGTCCTCGCAGATTGGTGCAAGTGCGATAGAGAAAATGAAAGCTAAAGTAGGTAAAGAACTTACTCGTGCTTATACAGAATCGATGTTCGGGCAAATGACTACATTGTCTGACGGATTAGCACAAGCAGCGGATGGCGCGAAGAAATTGACAGACGGGTCGAAGAAAGTTGAAGATGGCATTATGCAAATTGATTCCAATTTGCTGAAACTTACAGAAGGTACACAGCCGCTTAATAATGGTGTAAACGAGCTTCTTGCTGGTGCATCCAAATTGAATGGTGGTACGAATCAATTAAAACAAGGTACTGGGCAACTCTCCGGTGGCTTGGATCAATTGGCACAAGGTGGCAAGCAGCTCTCTGCAGGAGCGGGTCAATTGAAAGATGGAATCGGGTCACTTCAAACAGGTCTTAAAGGTTCTGTTGAAGGAATGGATAAATTGAGTTCAGGTGCGAAAGGGCTAAAAGCAGGACTTGAAGCGATGGCAAAAGCAAATCCTCAACTTGCGAATTCCCCTGAATTCAAACAATTGCTTGGCGCAGCAGGTATGGTAAGTGGTGGAGCAGATGCTGCTCTTGCGGGTCAACAAAAATTAGCTGCAGGTGCTGATCAATTAGCTGGCGCAAGTGGTACACTTAATGCAGGCGTAAGTACCCTAAGTGGTAAAATTAATGAAGCAGCACAAGGTGCGAAGGCTGTTGATACGGGCGCTCAAGGCCTAGCTGCAGGAAGTGTACAATTGAAAGATGGATTAACGAAATTATCTGGTGGTGTAAAAGCTATTAGTGAAGGTTCTGTTCAATTGAAAGATGGTTCAACAAAACTATCTGAAGGAATGGGAACTGTTGTTAATGGTCAAGACGAGTTATCTGGTAAATTAGCAGAAGCAGCGGACAAAACAAGCAGTATTAAAGCAAATGATTCAAACTTTGATATGTTCGCAGATCCAGTAAATGTTGCGATAGAGAAAAACAATGGTGCCGTACCTAACTATGGAACAGGATTTGCGCCGTACTTCTTATCCCTTGGATTGTTCGTAGGTGCATTGATGTTAACAATCGTATACTCAATGAAAAAACCTGCGATCACACCGCCCAACTCATTTAGTTGGTTTATTAGTAAATTCGGTGTAATGCTTGTCGTGGGTGCGCTTCAAGCAGTGCTGGCAGATATAATCTTGCTTGGTGGATTGAAGTTGGAAGTGCAAAACGTTGGATTGTTCATCTTACTCAGCTTAGTAACGAGCTGGACTTTCATGGCGATCTTGCAATTCTTGGTTACAGCATTTAACGATGTTGGACGCTTCCTTGCAATCTTGCTTCTTATTGTACAACTAACAACTTCAGCAGGAACTTTCCCAATTGAATTAATTCCAGATATACTACAACCGTTTGGCAAGCTAGTACCAATGACTTACTCTGTAAGTGGATTTAAAGCTGTCATATCGAGCGGTCAAATGAATGACTTCTGGAGTAATACAATTGTCCTAATCGGATGGATTGTTGGAATGGGTGCTTTAACTTGGGTTACATTAAAAATCAATTTAAAAAAGAACCCGAATCCAGTAATTGCTTCTAATGAAGCTGTATAGAAGCAGTGTAGATTAGAAAAATGGAAACCCGCGAAGCCAGGTGCTTCGCGGGTTTTTGGTATATTTTAAGAAAAAGATTAGAATCAATTTCCTTAAATGAAAATTTTCTAATCTGCGATTCATTGATCAAAACTAGCAAAATATGATAATCTGTTAAAGTCAAATAGATAATTTGTCGAATCTGGCTTAAACATAAAGTCAGTACGGGGGACCGATTTACTTGGGGTGAATGTTCGTGTTATATGCGATCTAGGGAGCAACCTTCTTCCCGAACCCGTCAACTAACCTCGGAGACACTGGGAGGTATTACCGTTTGAAAACTTTATTTAAAACCGTAGTATTATCATGTGCTGTTCTGGGAAGTGCTTTCGTGATCGGACAAACAGCAAGTGCACAAACAGCAAATGAAGATGTCAAAATTCAAGTCAATGATCGTTTAGTTGATCTGAATACGGATCCATACATTGGCGAGAACAACTCGTTAATGGTGCCTGTACGTCAATTGTTTGAAAATATCGGCTACACGTTGACTTGGAATCAAGAAGGCGATGAAGTTGGACTTACTGTACATAATGACAAACATAATTTCAAACTGACGACTGGCAGCACAAAGATGACGGTTGACGACAGAAAAGTTGAGTTAACAACTAAGCCTGTGATACATAACGGGGTAGCATTTGTTCCTGTACGATTGATGGCTGAACACTTAGGTTTTATTTTACAGTGGGATGATAAGAATGGAATTGCGATTCTTGGCGTAGATGGCAACTTCCATGCACCTGCATGGTATGCACCACCGAAGAAGCCTGAAATTAGCGTACAACTCATTGATACAGCGAATCAATATCTAGGTGTTCCATATGTGTATGGAGGAACTTCACCAAGTGGATTTGATTGCTCAGGTTTTGTAAGTTATGTGTTTAAAAAGTACGGATATGATCTTCCACGCACATCAAGTGATATGTACAGTGTTGGAAAATCAGTAAGCAATTTGCAAGCTGGTGATCTTGTTTTCTTCGCTGAAGGCAGTCGCGTATCGCATGTAGGGATTTATATTGGCGATGACAAATATATTAATGCAGTATCTGGCCGTGGGCGTAGCGTAATGGTAACAAGTCTTTCCTCCAGCTGGAGTGCGAAGTATTATGTTGGCGCTAAGCGCGTTCTTTAAAAGCCATAAGATAAGAAGCCACAGACAGCCATATGCTGATCTGTGGTTTTTTTCATTGAATAATTAAAATAGACAAATACTCAATTCTGCTATATAGTGGTATAGAACTTCAAAAAACAAACGGGGTGCTGGGATTTTTGGCCGGCTGAGATTGTATTCCACAAAATACTGACCCTTGAACCTGATCTGGATAATGCCAGCGTAGGAACCATGATTTTGTTTGTGCATGCACAAAAATGCTGGCTCCCGTTGGGGAGTTTTTTTGTTGTCATAGAAAGATTCTCGTCGAGAGAAAAGGAGAGAGCGACATGAAGCAATTGAAAGTAGGTCTTGCGGCTGTTCTTGTACTAACGCTGCTCATGCTTACAGCTTGCGGTAAAAGTGAGCAGTCTGCAAACGAATCGAAAGGTAGTGCAGATAAGAAGTTAATAGATGTTAAGATTGCGCTGGACTGGACACCGAATACGAACCACACAGGTATTTACGTAGCAAAAGAAAAAGGATATTTTGCCGAACAAGGGCTTAATGTTGAAATTGTTCTTCCAGGTTCCAACTCTTCCATGGCGATGGTGGGAGCAGGAAATGCTGAGTTTGGGATTGGTGTTCAAGAATCCATAACACAAGGACGATTACAAGGTGTACCTGTAGTCTCGCTTGCAGCGATTATTCAACATAATACTTCTGGATTTGCTTCACCCGTTGATAAAAATATTAAGACACCTAAAGATTTTGAAGGGAAGAAGTACGGGGGTTACGGCTCACCTGCTGAAGCAGCGGTTATTGAATCGATCATGCAGACGCAGAATGCTGATTTTAAAAAGGTTACTTCCATTAATATCGGGGAAGCGGATTATTTTACAGCTGTTAAGCGTGATGTGGATTTCTCTTGGATCTACTACGCCTGGACAGGCGTGGAGGCAGAATTGCGTAAAGAGCCTGTTAACATGATTTATCTAACCGATTATTCGGATAAACTGGATTACTACACACCCGTTGTTATTTCAAGTGAAAAGCTGATTAAAGAAAAACCTGAGATTGCAAAAGCTTTCATGGCTGCTGTATCGAAAGGTTATAATTATGCGATCGATAAACCGGAAGATGCAGCTAACATCCTCATCAAAGCTGTTCCAGAGCTAAATAAAGATTTAGTTATGGCTTCGCAAAAGTGGCTCAGCCCACGTTATAAGGCTGAAGCACCACGATGGGGTGAGCAAAAACGATCCGTATGGGAAAACTATTCCAATTGGATGTTTGACCACAAGTTGTTAGAGAAAAAGCTGGACGTAGATGCAGCTTTCACGAATGACTACCTACCTAAATCCAATTAAGTTGAAAAGAGGGACTAGATTATGGCTAACGCTTTAGTATCCATTCAAATTATTCCTAAAACGAAAAATGGCGAAGATGTTATTCCTTATGTAGATCGTGCTATAGAGGTCATTCAACAAGCTGGCGTGAAATACTTGGTGAGTCCACTTGAAACGACAATGGAAGGCGATCTTGGGCAACTGTTAGACATTGTTAAACGAATGAATGAAGAGATGATTCAAGTGGGGTGCCCAGGTGTGCTCTCACAAGTGAAGATTGCGTATAATCCTGAAAAAGGCTATACCATGGATCAATTAACGGAGAAATACAGAGGATGAAAGCTTGGTTAATCAAAAGCTGGCCGCCCATTGTGACGGTCAGCCTTTTCCTAGTTATTTGGCAATTGTCGACGAGTATACTTGCTGTGGAAAAATGGATTTTACCAAGTCCTATTCAAGTCATGCAAGAAGGATGGCGTGAGCTTCCAAAATTATGGGTACATATCTTTGCTACCGTTAAGTTAACGCTGCTTGGTTTCTGTATAGGAAGCGCTATTGGCCTTGTTCTTTCCGTTATGCTTCATTTAATGCCCCGTGTAAGAGCGGGATTATCACCTTTATTAATTTTGTCACAGAACATCCCGGTCATTATACTTGCCCCACTTTTGATGATCTGGTTCGGTTATGGTATCTTACCTAAGTTAATTACAATCAGTCTAATCTGTTTCTTTCCCGTTGCTGTAGCTGCGATGGACGGTTTTGCACGAGCTGAGCGATCCATGTACAACTACATGCAGATGATTGGTGGGAATAAATGGAAAATATTTCGAATGATAGAACTTCCGTCGGCATTGCCACATATGTTTTCAGGACTTAAAATATCAGCTACTTACAGTGTCATGTCAGCGGTTATTGCGGAGTGGCTTGGCGCGGAGAAGGGACTTGGATTTTACATGATGATGGCGAAATCGTCCTATCGTGCGGATCGCGTATTTTGTGTTATGCTGCTCATTGTATTATTTAGCTTAGTTTTCTATAAAGTAATCGGTTTACTAGAGAAATGGCTTGTGCGCTGGAATGTGAAATCGTAAAATGTCGTATTTGTTGAAAAGAGGCTATACCTATGACACATAATAAAAAGCTAATACTGGATCATATACAAAAGTCATACTCCGACAAAGGTCAGACTGAGATTGTGCTTAAAGACATTAGTATGTATGTAGAACAAGGGGAGTTTGTATCCTTGATCGGACCTTCTGGGAGCGGGAAATCCACCATTCTACAGATCATTGGAGGGTTGGCTGCACCAACTGCGGGCTATGTCCAATTGGATAATCAAATGGTGACAGGTAAGCGAGGCTTAATCTCGTATATGCCGCAAGCAGATTGTTTGTTTCCTTGGCGCACAATTGAAGAGAATGTGATAACAGCACTAGAAGTTGCAGGGAGTAAACGAAGTGATGCACTAGTGAAAGCACGTGAATGGCTTCCGAAGATTGGTCTTGGTGGGTATGAGAAAAAGCTTCCTCAAGTGCTCTCTGGTGGTATGCGGCAGCGGGTATCGTTCTTAAGAGCTTTGCTTTCCGAGCAAGAATTGATGTGTCTGGATGAACCGTTTGGCGCATTGGATGCGCTCACAAGGCTCGATATGCAGAAGTGGCTCCTCGGTATTTGGGAGCAATATCAGCGTTCGGTGTTGTTTGTGACACATAGTATTGAAGAAGCGTTGTTCTTATCAGATCGAATTTATGTACTTTCCGAAAAACCGACGATTGTTCTTGATGAATTCCATGTACCGTGGGAAAGACCACGTGATTCTGCCGTTACGATTTCTCGAGAATTTCAACAATTAAAGCAAGCGATCTACGAGTCGATGCAACGTGGACATGATCATTCATAAAAGATACAATGAGAGAAGTGAAAATTCGGGGGAAAGGGCGTTTTTAATTTGACAATATCACGCTGTTCATGGGTAAATGATGACCCTTTATATGTAGATTATCATGATCAAGAGTGGGGAGTTCCCGTCCATGATGATCGACACTTATTTGAAATGATTACTTTAGAAGGTGCACAAGCAGGTCTTAGTTGGTATACCATTTTGAAAAAAAGAGAATCTTATCGAATGGCTTTCGATCATTTTGATGTAAACCTTGTTGCGCAGTATGATGAGGAGCGAATAAGTAAATTGCTCTTAGATCCTGGTATTGTACGTAATAGGCTTAAAGTGCGCTCAACAGTGACAAATGCAAGGGCGTTTATCCAAATACAGGAGGAGTTTGGCTCGTTTGCGAATTACATCTGGGGTTTCATAAATGGGGTACCCATTGACAATCAGCCTGAGAAGATAACAGATGTACCTGTCTCCACGTCACTTTCGGATAAGATCAGTAAAGACCTAAAACGTAGAGGGTTTTCATTCGTAGGTACAACGATCATTTACTCTTTCATGCAAGCCATTGGGATGATCAATGATCACGTTACATCGTGCTGTTGTCGTAAGGAGTTAAGTGTTACGGCAATTCCTGAACAAATGAAAAATCATGTAGTTTAAAGTCGATCTTAGTGCATAGTTATGCATGAGGTCGATTTTTTTTTGCCCACTTAATTGGAGATTAATGTGGTTTCATTTGTTTTTAAGGTTCATGTGGTACTTTGGGTGATGTTAAGAAGGAGGTCGTTCATTTGAAAAAAAGTATTGTGAGCAAAATTCCGCTTGCAGCTGTATTTTCAATCTTGATGATACTCAAAATGTATTTTACTTGGACCGTTATTCAAGGCTCGATTCCAACGTATAGGCCTTTAATAACAGATTTGCCTGCAATTATGGTATTATTTGGTCTTATTGAGCTGCTCGTCAAAAAGCGAAAGTTGCTTGCGTATACGATAGTGGACACGATTGTGACAACTATCTATTTTGCTATTCTCATGTACTACAAGTATTACGGTGTCATTGTCGATTATCATGCACTTATGCAGCTTAAACAGGTAACAGAGGTCAAAAGCAGCGTGCTCACGATCATGCACCCTATCTATTTACTTGTATTTGTTGATATCGTAGTCATTATTGGGTTATGTCTGTGCAGCAAAGCAATACGTAATTGGGGAAACCAGGATTCAATTACATATCCGCGGTGGATGACGCTAGGTGTACTTGCAGTAACCATGTTACTTTGTTTGATGTCTATTTCGACGAATATGGAGATCGTAAACGAGCATAAGATGGCGGAGAAGATGGGGTTTCTCAATTATGAAGTTCATACGATTATGGACAGTATGTTCACCGATACGATCCCAGCTGAATCAGTAACGCCTGAGGCGGTCAAAGAAGCCAAACAGGAAACGGTTTCTGCCGTAAATGAACATTTCGGAGATGCGAAGGATAAGAACATCATTGTCATTCAACTCGAGTCTTTTCAAGATTTTTTAGTTGGTCTAAAGGTTGGGGATCATGAGGTTACACCTGTTCTAAATGATTTAATGAAACAGTCCTATTATTTCTCGAATTTTTATCAGCAAATTGGTCAAGGAAATACCTCAGATGCAGAATACCTTCTGAATACGTCATTGTATGTCCCTCAGAATGGTGCATCTTCGCAAGTATATAGTGATAAGGAGTTGCCAGGTTTACCTCGTATGGTAAAGGATTATGGGTATCAATCCCTGACATTCCATACGAATAGTGTAGAGTTCTGGAATCGGGATAAGTTGTATCATGCACTTGGATTCGATCAATATTATGATCAAGCGTTTTTCGGAGACGAGGATTTCATTCATTTTGGTGCATCTGACGAAGTTTTATATAAGAAGACTGCAGAAGAACTGAAGAAAAAACATGATGAAGGTCAGAAGTTTTATGCGAATCTTATTTCGATGACGAATCATCATCCGTTTGATCTTCCTGAATCAAAACATCCCATTAAGCTGCCAGATGAGTATGATAACACGTTGGTCGGTAATTACATTGCCTCTGCACACTATACGGACGAAGCACTAGGGAAGTTTTTTGACGAATTGAAGGAAGCTGGCATATGGGAAGATTGTATGATTGTCATCTATGGGGATCATTTTGGTTTACCAGTTAATTCTTTATCCCAGAAGGAATTGGGTCTAATGAAAAATATCGTAGGTAGAGACTATGATTATACGGATATGTTCAATATTCCTCTATTCATTTCCATTCCAGGAGTGAGTACACAACAGGAATTGCAGCATGTAGGCGGACAAATCGATATTATGCCAACAATCGCGAATCTGGCAGGGTTCTCAATGGATAACCGGGTATTCTTCGGTAAAGATTTGTTAAACAACACAAGTACATTATTACCAATGCGCTATTATTTGCCTTCAGGATCCTTCATTAACGACAATGAAATATTTATTCCGGGTGAAAAAGTGAGTGATGGCGAGCAGTATGCACTCAAATATGCAGACCCTCTGTTACCGAATGATCATATTGCAGATGAATTTGCCACTGCATCGCAACTGCTTGCGATGTCTGATAGCTATGTGAGGGGTTTACCACGCGTTCCGCTTGCAGATGAATCTCACCTTGCACAGAATCCATGATGGCTTAAGCGTACTTGACAATTTTCTCTTGGAGGTCGGTCTTGATTAAATAGATGCGTTTACGAATGTAAAAATCAAGCGCTGCTCCATTAAGCTGCTTCGGATGTACATGTGCATCGGTATCATTGTCAACAATCATGACTGAACCATCGCGGTAAAATCGAAACGTTAAATCTTTCCACATTGATTTATCATCAGAAGTGATAAAGCGAAAATGATAGCATAATTTCATAAACCAAACCTCCCTTATGAGAACAAGTGTTTGTTTATATTATAACAAACGCTTGTTCGTATGAAAAGATAGATTTGGTAAAAAATAACTAAATGATTTCATACAAAAAACCATGTCCTTACATGAAGTAGGGAACATGGTTTTTTGTAGTCTTATCTTTTGAAATGATCAAACACTATTCAAAAGTAGGAATGATTGACCCTTTATACTTGTCTTCAATAAACTTCTTCACTTCAGGAGTTTTTAATGCAGCAATTAGCTTTTTCATAGCATCGGAATCTTTGTTATCTGGACGAGCAACAAGGATGTTCGCATAAGGTGAATTTTTATCTTCAATAAATAGCGCATCTTTCGTAGGAACTAAGTTTGCTTGAAGCGCGTAGTTCGTATTGATCAACGACAAGTCCACATCTGCAAGCGTTCTTGGCAACATGGCAGCATCAAGTTCATTGATTTTTAGGTTTTTTGGATTTTCAACAACATCTTTTAGCGTAGCTTTAATGCCAACGCCATCTTTTAACTTAATTAAGCCATTCTTCTCAAGAAGCGCAAGGGCGCGACCGGCATTGGATGGATCATTCGGAATCGCTATTGTTGCACCATTAGCAAGATCTTTGATGTTCGTAATCTTCTTGGAATAAGCACCAAATGGTTCAAGATGAATGCTTGCTACAGATACAAGATCCATCTTACGATCTGCATTTTGTGCTTCTAAATAGGGAAGGTGTTGAAAGAAGTTCGCGTCGAGTTGTTTTTCGAACACTTGAATATTAGGTTGAACATAGTCAGAAAATTCTTTGACAACAAGATCGATTCCTTGTTCTTTAAGCTTAGGTTTGATGAAGTTTAAAATTTCAGCATGTGGAACAGCGGTTGCACCGACTTTTAGCGTTACTTCTTTTGTGTTACCTTCAGCAGCTGGGGCAGCATTTTTTTGACCGCAAGCGGCAAGTACCGCAATTAATGAGATGGATAGTGCGAAAATAAGTAATTTTTTCATTATGATTCCTCCTAGAATGTGTATGATATCTATTTACGTGAAAACCGCGAAACCAATTTGTCGCCAATCGTCTGCAACACTTGAACAAGAATTAGCATGACGATAATACTCGCAATCATCATTTCTGTTTCGAAGCGCTGATAACCATAGCGGTAAGCAAGATCTCCTAGACCGCCTCCGCCAATTAAACCAGACATTGCTGTGTAAGAAACAAGGGTTACAGCCGTAATTGTCATTCCAGCAAGTAAACCAGGCAATGATTCAGGCAAGAGGACCTTCCAAATAATCTGTCTGTTGGATGCGCCCATGGCTTGTGCTGCTTCAATGACCCCACGATCTACCTCTCGAAGAGAAGTTTCAACTAGTCTTGCGAAAAAAGGTGCTGCCGCGATAACTAGCGGGGGAATGGCTGCTTGAACGCCAATAGATGTCCCTACGATTGAACGTGTAAGGGGAATTACAGCGATCATTAAGATGACGAATGGAACAGAACGCAAAATGTTAATGATAAAAGAAGAGATCGTATAGATCAGCTTCGTTTTACCATTTTTACCGGAAGTCCAGTAAAGCAATATACCGATTGGCAGACCAAGTATAAAGGTAAAGACTACAGAGAAGGCCAACATATTGAGCGTGTCGATCGTTGCATCGCCGATGTCCGACCAAATAATATGAGAAAAATTCATTGCATAACCTCCACATCTAAGCCTCTTATTTTAAGTTCCTGTATGGTTTGTTCAATTGCTCGTTCTTCACCATGGAAGATGACATGCAGTACACCGTAAGGGGTGTCTTTTAAACGGGATATGGTTCCTTGCATAATGGAAAATGTAACGCCTGTATGGCTAATGATCTCGGATAACAGCGGCAAGTACGTCTGTTCACCAAGGAACGTGATTTTAACTAGATGTGGTGATGTCCCTTGCTGATTACGTAAATTGCTCCATTCTATTGGATCAGATAACTCATCAATGAACTCTTGTGTGACGCGGTGTTGTGGTTTTAGGAACACCTCTGTAACAAGTCCTTGTTCTACGATCTGACCCGCATGAATGACCGCTACTTTATCACAGATGGTACGAATGACATGCATCTCATGTGTGATAAGGACAATTGTAATCCCGAACTTTCGATTAATTTCAGCTAACAGCTCTAAGATAGAATTCGTTGTTAAGGGATCAAGCGCAGATGTTGCTTCGTCACATAGCAGAATATCAGGGTCTGCCGATAAAGCTCTCGCGATACCAACACGCTGTTTTTGACCGCCAGATAGTTGGGAAGGATACTTATTACGATGTTCTTCTAGTCCCACAAGAGTTAGCAGTTCATTGACACGCGCTTGTATTTGATTTTTAGGCATACCCGCAAGTGTGAGAGGAAATGCAATATTTTTCTCTACGGTGGCGGAAGTCAGCAGGTTGAAATGTTGAAAGATCATGCCGATTTTACGTCGTTTGTTTTGAAGTTCGGTATGATTAAGTTGTGTAAACTCCGTGTTATTAATTAAGACCTGCCCACTTGATGGCCGCTCTAATAAATTGATCGTACGAAGCAGTGTGCTTTTCCCTGCACCAGAGTGACCGATAATACCGAAGATCTCTCCTTTGTTAACATGGAGGCTAACGGCATTTAAAGCGATCGTTTGTCTGTTATTCGTTAAATAATGCTTCGAAATATTTTGTAATTGGATCATTGATTATCACCTTCCTAGCTGTAGTATGAACGAATGTTGAATGAAATAATTGGCACGAAAAAGTTAGGGATAATTTGTAAATTAACGCAAAAAAGCCCTTTTTTGCAGATTGCAAAAAGGGCTGAGTATATTCGTCTTCATCCTTTTCTCATCTGCCAGAATTCATTGATCTGAATCCTGAAGGAATTGGCACCATGTCATTAATCCGCTTTGCAGCTAACTAATCGGTTGCCGGGCTTCACAGGGCCTTGTCCCTCCGCCTCTCTCGATAAGAAATTACATATGCAGTTGGCTTAACGTTGTTCGTGTTGATTTGTAAGTATGAGTATAGGCGTAGTGTGGAATAGAAGTCAAGAAAAAATATTACAACGGTTATTTCCATTGATGAGAAGTATCTATATGTTGTATAGTGTTATAGGTTAAATGTATAAGTAGAGTAGTAATTATTGGAAAATTAATATGGATACCGCTTATTGCCAACTACTGGGGAGGATGTAACAACATGAAAGACAATAAGTTAGGTCTATGGCTATTGGTTGCGCTAGTCGTAGGAAATATGGTGGGATCGGGCATTTTTATGTTACCGAATACGCTTGCCAAAGTGGCAAGTCCTTCTGCGGTCATTACGGCTTGGTTTATGACTGGTTCTGGCGTACTTATGATAGCTCTTGTTTTTGGAAATCTATCGATTCGTAAACCGGATTTGTCCGGTGGTCCGCAGCTATATGCAACAGCTTTGTTTCGTAAAGGATCGCGTACTTCCCATATGTCAGGTTATTTTGTGTCATGGGGTTACTGGGTAGCGAATATTGCTGGTAACGTTGCGGTTGTTACGACTTTTGCCAGCTATTTATCCGCATTCTTCCCAATCATGACGAATCAAGCGGAACTGTTTACGATATTTGGATTTACGATGAAGCTTGGGAATTTCATTACGTTTCTGATTTGTTCCGTATTTTTATGGGTCAATCACGCGATTATTATTCGTGGTATTGAAGGCGCGGGTAAGTTAAATTTAATTGCAACTGCAGCTAAAGTTCTCGGTTTCGCACTATTTATTATAATTGGCTTAATGGCATTTGATAGCAGCAACATTGTGCCGTTGATGCAAGATAGAGTAAGCGAGACTGGGGAGCATTTGGGCTTCTTGCAGCAGCTGAGTATGGCGGCAATGGCAACCATGTGGGCATTTCTTGGTGTAGAGTCAGCTGTCGTATTCTCTAAAAGAGCACGTAAAAAATCGTACGTGCAAATTGCGACGATTCTAGGACTTGGAATTGCTTTGCTCCTTTATATAAGTATTTCCGTCCTAGCGATGGGTGTTATGACACAAGAAGAGCTGATTAATTCCCATAAACCGCTTGTAGATGCATTGTCGATTGTAATCGGCCCTTCAGGCAGCTACATAATGGCTGGACTTGGGCTCATTTCTCTCATTGGTACGACAATTGGTTGGCTTTTGTTAAGTGCGGAAGTGCCTTATCAAGCAGCGAAGCAAGGGTTGTTCCTGCCCGTTTTCAAATTAGAAAATCGTCATGGGTCACCAGCGAAGGCACTTACAATTACAAATGGGGTAACACAGCTTCTGCTTTTGTCAACCCTATCCAGTTCAATTGCAGAGGAATTTGAATTAGTGACGACCATTGCCATCCTCGCGGTACTCGTTCCATATACAATTGCATCTATTTACCAGCTTAAATTAGTATGGCTTGGAGAAACGTATGAAGGTCAAATGAGACAGCGTATCGTTGATGGTATCATTGCGGTGCTGGCAACCCTGTATTCACTTTGGGTGATTCGTTCGGCAATGACAGATTGGTTTACATTCCTTGCAGGTGTGGGTATGGTTCTATTCGGTATTGTGTTCTATCCACTTGTAAAGAACAATAAAAAATAAGCGATTAGCATGAAGCCAGACAGGAATGTCTGGCTTTTTTGTACTTTTTATCAAGATGGGAGAAAGCCCGTAAAGCTAGGCGTGTTCGTTTGGAACATTCTCTGTGTGTATGAATAAGCTAATAGTAGTTTCTGCCTATGAATAAGTGATGATAGAGAGGACGTTCCCAACATGAGCAGACCGATTATTGGTATTCTGGCTTGGAGAGACGGTGCGAAATTCAATGAATCAAAGTATTTGAAGCTGCTACTTAAGGAAGGGAAGGATCTGGGGGCCTTCGTTTATTTATTTTCAGCAGATGATATTAATCGGGATAGAAGTTTCATACGCGGCTTTATTCTAAATGAGCGTAACAAGTGGGAAAGAAGTGTGGCACCTTGGCCAGATATTGTCATTGATCGCTGCCGCAAAGGTAATCCTTCTTATAAAAAAGTGCGTAACTCTAAGCTTTTTATTTATGCAAACAACAAATATACGAATAAATGGAATGCAACCCAGTTATTCCTGCAGACCGAAGCGCTCCAGAAATGGATGCCTGAGACGACGAAATATAATGTAAGTAACTTGGAAGCGATGACAGAGAAATATGATATTTTATATATAAAACCAGGCAATGGAACAGGCGGACGAAGTATTGTGAAACTGTGTCGAACCCGTAAAGGATTTCTGATCCAAGCAAGATCACGGAATTTGGCACAGAAATCAATCGAGCTTCGCGGTATGTTCTCTCTGAAGCATTGGATGAATAATTGGGTTGATCAACAAAAGATCCGTAATGGAATTTTTATGATTCAGCAGGGTTTAAATCTTGAAATTATACCGAATCACGTTGCGGATACGCGGCTTTTAATCCAGAAGGACGATAAAGGCGAGTGGACAGTAACAGGCATGGGGATACGTGTAGGACCACGCAACTCTTCGACTTCTAACCTGCATGGTGGGGGTAAAGCAGTTCCGTTCGAAGAGCTGATTGCTGAGAAATTCGGTGAGGAACAGGTAGAGCCCATACGAAATGAGTGTTATGAGCTTGCATTTCAAGTGGTGCGCACGATTGAGGAGCATTTTGGCGGGATGATGGAATTTGGCCTTGATATCGGCGTCGATGTAAATGGCCGAGTCTGGCTGATTGAAGTGAATCCGAAGCCAGGTCGCGATATTTTTAAAGGGATTGGGAAAATGGACTTGTATCGTCAGTCGTGTAGGCGTCCACTGGAGTATGCCATTTTTTTAGCAAACACAAAATTATAGATTATGAATCAAAGAAGCCCTTCTTCAACAAAGAAGGGTTATTTTAGTCTGTAAAAATGAAGTTTCAAGACAGCAAAAAACAGGCTGCAAAAATGGGGATTATCCAGCAGCCTGCTGCTATTAAAATTTTGTTAGGTATTTGGAATACTGGATGATTTGACGAACAGACGGTCTAATTTTGTGGTCATACAAGGGGGAATTATCTTCCTTAGATGGCTTGGAATTAACTTCCAATAGCCAAACGCGTCCTTTCGTGTCTGCTGCTATGTCAATGCCAAGCTCTGCAAAATGATTCTGAATTTGTGATTCAATCCCTCTGGCGACATCCAGTGAGCATTTACGTAGACGAGCTTGCACAAGTGGTCGCTGCTGGATATTTAAGTTGGACATGGCGAGTGCGCTGGATACAGAACTGAGTGTGCCTCCCCTTGCTAAGTTAGAAACAAAGGTCTGATTACCAGCTATTCGTGCAACGATTGATGTGATAGCCCATTGACCTTTGGAGTTACGCTGAACAAGTGCCCGAAAGTCAACGGGTCGGCCATTTACTGAGATGAGATCAATGCCTTGTTGAATTTGGTAGGATGCTGATTTGAATTTACCTGACATGGCTGAGATGAGCTTAGAGAACGATTCATACGTTTGTTTACGAAGTCCACCCATACTCACCGTGTGGCAGTGGTAGGTTTGTGATCCCTCACGACGAATGCGAATAATTCCTTTACCTAGTGAACCTTTTATAGGTTTTAGGAAAACGGATGAATACCGGGTAAGCATCATCTTAAGCGTTTGTGAATTTACGAGTAAATGTGATTCTGGTAAAGAGGCAGTAAGAACGCCTTCACTTTTCAGCGCATCGAACACTTCATTTTTATTCAGATATTTCTCATTAAACGTTTGCGTTCCATACTTTGCTTTGGAATCTTTTATAAATTGCTGCACGTTCTCACTATTTTCGATCACCCTGGATGTAAGCCGGTTATAGATCAGATTGGGTATGGGAAAATAACCCTTTTTCCACGTGCCATCCTGATAAGACCAGCCACCCACAAAAGGATCCTCTAAACGAATATCATCTTGTGTAAAGAAAAAACTGGATGCCCCATAAAGATTACATGCCTCAGCAAATTCACGGCCGAATGAACTGTTTTTACCCAGGAGGTTCTCTGGGTCGGATGACTTGATGCGTCTAATGATCACGCCTATCAAAGGCCCAAGTGAAATTGTGCTAGAGCTTGATTTGTACACAACCGATAATTGAGTACCGTTTGAAATACCGAGGTTACTCGCTAGGGTAGGATGAATCCGAATTCCGCTCCATTTTGGAATGCTTTGAATCTGAACTAAGGTTTTAGAGGAGCCATATTGTAGAGTAGCAGACCCATATGATGGCATTTTTAGTTTACTGAGAGTTGTTGAGCCAATCCATACAGTGGTATCACTAACAGTGCTGGTTTGTTGAACCGTTATTTTCACTTTCACTTTTGTCATTCGTTCATCATCCTCTCCAGCAGCAGATGTCAGTCACGAACGGTCAATACCCAGTGTTCTTTCATCATATGAACAGGGTAATAGCTTGGTGCGATGAAATAAGCGCGTTATTAAGCCTAGTTGGGGTGCCTAACGATGTCTGTCTCCATATAATGCTGTGAAACGGATAAATGTGCACTAGGATCAACCTCTATTTGACATTACTGAACCTTGATACTACATTTAATATAAGCTTGTTAAGGTTTAAGTAGGCTATTGATGTTTTTGAAAGGTGGAATATATTTGGTACATGTATTGTTCGTTTGTTTGGGTAACATTTGCCGTTCACCGATGGCGGAAGCTGTTTTCCGGCATAAGGTATGGGAAGCGGGATTGTTGGACGCCATTTCCATTGATTCAGCAGGAACAGGAGATTGGCATATCGGCGAGAAGCCGCATCAAGGTACACGGGAGATTTTACAGAAATACCAAATTGATGACAGTAATATGTTTGCCAGACAGGTCATCTCCACGGACTTTTCAAAGTTTGATTACATGATTGCAATGGATGATTCCAATGTTGAAAACTTGCAAGGATTTGTAGGCGATGAAGAGCCAAGATCACAAGTGTTTAAGATGTTAGATTTCTTACCAGAAGGCTCGACTAAAAATGTGCCAGATCCGTATTTTACTGGAAATTTTGAAGAAGTGTATGCGATGATAAATAAAAGTTGCGACAATTTGCTTCAACACATTCGCGAGCGCGAGAACATATAAATAGCGGTATGGAAAGCCGGATTCTCTTGATTGGAAAAGAGGATTTCGGCTTTTTTTGCATGTAGACCAATTTTGTTGAGTGTGATATACTCGCCCTATTGTTAACCTTAAATTATATTTGATGGTTAACAATAAAGGAGGCACGATTCATGACATATACATATGAACAATTACAGGAGAAGAATCGCAGGTACTTATGGAATCCTTTTACTCAAATGAAGCAGTATCTTGAAGATGAACCTCTCATTATTGAATCCGGCTCTGGCGTGAAGGTGAAGGATGTGCGTGGAAAAGAGTACTATGATGCGAATGCGTCTGTATGGCTGAATCCACATGGGCATAATCGTCAAGAGTTAAACAACGCCATTATAGAACAGCTCGGTAAAATTGCACATTCGACGTTGCTTGGTAGTGCTAATGTTCCTGCGATCCTACTCGCAGAAAGGCTAGTTCAACTTACACCTGAGCGTTTGCAAAAAGTATTTTACTCCGATAGTGGGGCAGAGGCAGTAGAGATTGGGCTGAAAATGGCATATCTGTACTGGAAACATCGTGGAAAGCCTGAAAAACAAACGTTCTTGAGCATGAAAAATGCCTATCATGGCGATACCGTTGGTGCTGTAAGTGTCGGTGGGATTGATTTATTTCATCAGTCTTTTGAAAAAATGTTGTTTCCTACGGAAAAGGTATCCTATCCGTATCCATATCGTTATGAGGGCTCGCAAGAAGAATGTCGCGATGCCTGTCTACAAGAGTTAGAAGATTGTTTTATCCAAAAATCGAACCAGATTGCCGGTTTGATTATTGAACCGATGGTACAAGGTGCAGGTGGACTTATCATGATGCCTTCGGGGTTTCTCAAGCAAGTCGAGCATCTGTGTAGAAAGTATGATGTCTTACTGCTTGCGGATGAGGTTGCGACTGGATTTGGCCGTACGGGTAAGATGTTCGCTTGCGAGCATGAGGATGTGCAGCCAGATATCATGATGGTCGGTAAGAAGCTGACAGGTGGATATTTACCTGTAGCTGCAACACTTACTTCAGACCGAATCTATGATGCCTTTTATGGTGAACATGAAGAAGGCAAAACATTCTACCATGGTCATTCTTATACGGGAAATCAACTTGGCTGTGCGGTTGCGATTGCAAGTCTAAATTTATATGAGAAAGATCAAGTCGTTGAACATGTACAGCAGATGAGTGAAGTCATAAAGCCATTGTTGAAGGAGATTGCAGAACTTCCACATGTCGGTGAAGTAAGGCAATTGGGATTCATGATTGGGATTGAATTAGTAGCAAATAAATCCTCTCGTAGCGCATATGGCTGGTCAACGGCTATGGGGGCGAAAGTATGTCGTAGAGCACTGGACTTAGGACTTCTCACTAGACCACTGGATCATGTGATTACGTTCTTACCACCGCTTGTTTCTTCAAAGGAAGAATTGCGAGAGATGCTTGAAATTATTCGACAAGCGATTCAAGAGGTGACGGAAGCGTGAGAAAAGGCATTTTTATAACAGGTACGGATACTGACGTAGGTAAAACGGTAATCACGGCTGGGATTGCTTTAGCGTTGAAGGCAATTGGTTACAAGGTTGCTGTCATGAAACCCGTACAAAGCGGGCACCTTGCTCATGATCCAGCAGGGGATGGGATGCGGCTTAAGACGTTATCACAATCTGAGGCTCCGATTGAAGATATTGTGGGGTACAGCTTTGAGCGACCAGTTGCGCCAGGTTTAGCTGCTCAATTAGCTGAAACAGAGATTGAGCGTGCTTACTTGATGGATATGTTGGATCGAATATCTGTGGATTATGATGTTGTGCTCGTTGAAGGGGCAGGTGGTCTTATGGTCCCGATGGGTGAGGATTGGACGGTTGCAGATTTGGCTCAGGAAATGAAATTTCCTGTTGTCATTGTAGCTAAACCGGACCTGGGGACGGTTAATCATACAGCATTGACCGTCATGGCAGCGCGTCAATATGAGATTGAGATACTGGGTGCTATTCTCAACAGCAGTTCTACCGTGGAAGTGTCGCTTGAAGATGTACATCATAATAGTCGAATGATTGAATCTTTTAGTGACGTACCTGTAATGGGCTGGGTGCCTTGGCTTGGAACAGAGGTGACACCTGAGGAACTAGTTAATGTTATTAACGATAAAATCGATATGGGTCCAATCGTACAATATATAACGAAGGGAATGGATGATTCATGCAATTAATGAACGAAAACAATGTTGTAAAGTGGGATGACTTGGCGAATAAAGCTTTAACGGGGGAGAAAATTACCCTTGAGGAAGGACTTGCTGTTCTTCGTGCAAGTGATCAAGAACTGCTACCGATCTTGCATGCTGCGTATCGTGTTCGACACCATTTTTTTAGCAATAAAGTGAAATTGAATATGATATTAAATGTAAAGAGTGGTTTTTGCCCAGAGGATTGTGGTTACTGCTCGCAGTCGATTGTATCTGATGCACCTATTGAAAAATATATGATGCTGAATAAAGATGCGATTGTAGAAGGTGCGAAAGAAGCTGTGAATCGCAAAGCAGGGACGTATTGCATCGTTGCCAGCGGTCGTGGTCCAACGGATCGTGAACTTGGTGAAGTGTACGAGGCCGTGAAAGAAATTAAAGGTCAATACAATTTGAAAATTTGTACATGTTTGGGCATTTTGAAAGACGGTCAAGCAGATCGTTTAAAAGAAGCTGGAGTTGATCGATACAACCATAATTTAAATACGAGCGCCGATCATTTTCATAACATTACAAGTACACATTCTTATGACGATCGCGTACATACGGTGGAAGAAGTGAAGGTAGCGGGAATATCCCCATGCTCAGGTTGTATCGTAGGGATGGGTGAAACGCATGAACAATTAGTAGAGCTTGCGTACTCCTTGCGTGAATTAGATGCAGATTCGATTCCGATTAACTTCTTGAACTCGATCAAAGGTACACCACTTGAAAATATGAAACAATTAAATCCAAGGTATTGCTTAAAAGTATTGGCGTTGTTCCGCTTCATTTGTCCGGAAAAAGAGATTCGTGTCTCTGGGGGACGTGAAGTGAACTTAGGGCATTTACAAGCGATGTCGTTATATGCGGCGAATTCATTATTTGTAGGCGATTACTTGACGACAGAAGGGCAGCAAGTCAGTACGGATCATCAAATGATTACTGACATGGGTTTTGAGATCGAGGAAGTCTGTGTATGAGTCAGTTGTGGGAGCAGTCGATTCGAGTTGATTTGGAGCGATTTGCAAACGAGGGGTTACACCGTAAGTTAACGGCAGTTAAACGAGGTGCAAGTCCTTATCTTACCCTTCAAGGGAGAAAAATGCTGAATTTGTCTTCGAACAACTACTTGGGTATTGCTGAACATCCTGCCATCATTCAAGCTCAGATTGATGCTTCACTGCAAGGGGCAGGAGCAGGTGCTTCCAGGCTCATTGTGGGTCACGATTTACAAGTTCAAGAATTGGAAGAGGCCATTGCGAATTTTAAACATACGGAGTCTGCACTTGTGTTTGCGAATGGATATATGGCAAATATTGGTGTGCTTTCGGCGATACTTAGTCCTACGGATGCCGTGTTCAGTGATCGACTCAATCATGCAAGTATTGTGGACGGTATTCGACTTAGCGGAGCAAAGCATTTTCGATATCGACATAACGATATGAACCACTTGGAGACGTTGCTGTGCAAAGCTGACGAACAAGGTGTGCGCAGAAAACTTATCGTTACGGATACCGTATTTAGTATGGATGGTGATGTAGCCAATTTAAGTAAGATCGTGGAGCTTAAGAAGAAATATAAGGCAGCGTTGATGGTGGATGAAGCTCATGCAGGCGGTGTTTTTGGACCCCGGGGTGAAGGACTGTGCGAACATTTGGGTTTGGCAGTGGATGTGGACATTCACATGGGTACATTTAGTAAAGCGTTCGGTAGTTATGGGGCTTATATTGCTGGAAAAAGAGTGTGGATCGACTATCTCATTCATACGTGCCGCAGTCTCATCTATACAACTGCATTACCACCAGCAACGATTGGAAGTATTCGCAAGTCACTCGATTGTGTGCAAGAAGCGGATGGATTACGATTGGCCCTACATGAAAAAAGTGATTATTTTCGCTCCGCTTTACAGGCCAGAGGGTTTAATACGTGTGGATCATCTACTCCCATCATCCCAATCTTAATCGGTGATGGAGCAAAAGCTTTAGCATTCAGTCAAAAGCTTGCTGAACATCACATTATGGCAGTTGCCATTCGCCCACCGACTGTTCCACATCAAACATCTCGGATTCGTTTTACAATGATGGCAAATCATGAACAGGCAATGTTGGAACAAGCAGTAGATAAGATCGCTGCAATTGGAAAAGAATTAGGAGTAGTTCGTCATGTGTGAGTGGGAAACCAAATCGTATAGCTCCTGTACGTTCTTATGGTTATCCGGTTGGTCTGTTCATGCACAAATTTGGGATGAGCAAGTTGCGAGATGGCCAGAAGGTAGGCATTTGCAGGTGGATTTCACAGGATGTACGCAGTTAGGGCAACTATTCCCATTGGTCGAAAAGGCGCTATTCTCCCTATCTTCGTCTTCAACACCGGTAATAATTGTGGGTTGGTCTATGGGAGCGATGCTAGCCTTGGAGCTTGCTGCAAAGCATCCAGATCTTGTGTGTGCTTTATTCTTAGTAGGTGCAACGGGTCAATTTGTTCGTTCGGATGAAGCTCCGCATGGCGCACATGAACGGTTGCTGCGACGGATGAGATCTCAATTGACATTAGATCGTGAAGAAGTCTTACGTGCATTCGATAAGAGCATGTTTTCGAAATCGGAGGTAAGCTTGGGCTTGGATCAAATTTGGGCAAAAGATCGTGCGGACCAAGTCCCCACTAGCATACAATCCCTTGAGATTGGATTGGATTACTTGAGTCAGTATAAGATGTATCCACAACTTGAAAGTATACGAACACCCACTTTCTTGTTAAATGGTCATGCGGATATCATTTGTTCAAGTCAAGGTGCGTTGCAACTGTTTGAATCACTTTCTACCTGTGAATGCACGATTTGGGAAGAGGCTGGACATGTGCCATTTTGGACAGAGCAGGAACGATTTTACAAATGGATGCAGGAACGATTTTACAAATGGATGCAGGAGCGAATTTCACATGGACATACTTAAGCAGCAAGTCTTACGACAATTTAATCGGGCGGTTCGAACTTATGATCAGCATGCGGTTATTCAGACCAAGATGGCACATCAATTGCTGGAAGGACTTGTTCTCCCAAGAGAGGACACACGTATTCTAGAAATTGGATGTGGGACTGGAATATTGACGCAACTTCTCCTTGAACGATTTCCGAAGGCGAGACTTACGGTGATAGATATGGCTGAGGATATGGTTGCAGCAGCGAGATTGAGGGTGAATGGGAGCGAAGCGGTTACTTTTATCGTGGGTGATGTAGAGCATATGGATGAGAGTGACCATGCCCCATTTGATCTGATTATCTCCAATGCGGTTATTCAATGGTTGCGAGATCCGTACGCTACAATCTCCAAATTAAGTCGTATGCTTATCCGAAATGGTTATATCTTAGCCTCTACATTTGGACCTGGAACATTCCATGAATTGCATGAGGTATTTGCAGAAGTGAAAGATGAGATGAATCTGCCAAATGCAAGCCATGGATTACCGATGCAGGATGCGATGGCTTGGCAGGACTATTTTCATCAAAGCGGATATCAAGACATTCATGTCATACAACGTTACGAACAGCTTGTTTATCCGAACTGTCGGACTTTCATGAAATCGATAAAAGCAGTTGGTGCAAGTTACAGTGAAGGTTCCTACGCAATAGGAACGACGAAATTGCTGCTCCAAGAAGTGATGAAAAGGTATGATAGGCGATTTGTCATGGATGATGGTGTATATACAACCTATGAAACGATTGAAATTCGGGCTAAAATAGGGGATGAGAAAGGTTTCATAGAGGGGTGATTAACATGCAGGAGCGGATCAAAGTATCAACTGGTTCACCTTGGATTGATCGAACAAGCATTGCAGCAAAGCCCTTATTGATCCTGAGTTAGTTGTTGAAATAGAAGTTCAGGCGATCCTTGACCCTGCGATGTGAAGTTTATCGTAACCGAATAGAATGAAAATAAGAAATCCCATGCAGATGGGATTTTTTTGTGTGGAGTCATAACTGCTGCTATTCATTCTTACACTAGAATAAGGGGTGTTTGGAGATACTCCTGTGCTCTGCAGCGCTTAAATGGAGGAGATTGTGTGGAAACCCAGATTTATCGTCCAAAACATAAGTTGCGGTTCATTACAGCATCCAGCCTGTTCGATGGGCATGATGCATCCATCAATATTATGCGGAGAATTATGCAAGCATCGGGTGCGGAAGTCATTCATCTGGGTCATAACCGCTCTGTAGATGAAGTAGTGAATGCAGCCATTCAAGAAGATGTGCAAGGAATCGCAATCAGCTCTTACCAAGGTGGGCATGTGGAGTATTTCAAGTATTTGTATGATTTGCTTCGTGAAAAAGGCGCCTACGGCATTAAGATTTTTGGCGGTGGTGGCGGTGTCATTGTACCGGATGAGATTCGAGAGCTTGAAACTTACGGAATTGTCAAAATTTACTCCCCTGATGATGGCAGACGATTGGGACTTCAAGGCATTATTAATCACATGTTACGGGAATCGGACTTTCCGACAGTTCGAAGTATATCAGAAGAACCGGAGCAGGTGGGTGTAGAGATTAAGCGCAACTCCCTTGCCATCGCACGGCTAATTTCACGATCAGAAGCTGCGGTTGAGGAGTTAGGTGTGACCGAGAGATCAGGAGTGATATCAGAGGCAGCTACATCGAATGCCCCAGTAATTGGTATCACAGGTACTGGCGGGGCTGGGAAATCTTCCTTAACAGATGAGCTCGTTAGACGGTTCTTAAACGATTTTTCAAGCAAAACGGTTGCGATCTTATCCGTTGATCCGTCTAAACAGAAGTCCGGAGGCGCACTGCTTGGTGATCGAATACGGATGAATGCCATTCATAATCCACGTGTGTACATGCGTTCTCTAGCTACTCGAAAGTCGAAGTCCGAATTATCAGGAGCGATCAAGGACGCGATTCAAGTGACGAAGGCAGCAGGGTTTGACCTAATTATTGTTGAGACAGCAGGGATTGGACAAGGCGATGCAGGTATTCACGCGATCTCAGATGTAGGTATTTATGTGATGACATCTGAATTTGGCTCGCCTTCCCAGCTTGAGAAGATCGAGATGCTTGATTACGCCGATCTTATCGCAATTAACAAGTTCGAAAGACAGGGTTCTGAAGATGCCCTTCGAGATGTGAAGAAACAGTATCAGCGGAATCATCAGCTTTTCCATACTCCAGATGACGAGCTTCCCGTTTACGGAACAATTGCCAGTCAGTTCAATGATCCGGGCACGAATGTGTTATACCGGGCTTTAATTAACATCATTAATCATAAATGTGGTACGAATTGGGATTCAACCCTTGAGGTCAAGGAAACGAGGAGTCGGAAAAACTTTATTGTACCACCCGATCGTACGATGTATTTGGCGGAAATTGTAAGCGCTGTAAGGCAGTATAAAAAGTTTACCGAAGAGCAAATCATAGTTGCGCGCAAACTCTTCCAACTCGATGGTGCCAAGCGAGTGCTGGAACAATCCAATGTCGATCCAGATCTTCTAGCCCATATGAATGAGCAGATTGCACTTTTTGAAGATCAGCTGCATCCGGAATGCCGTCAATTATTAGATCAATGGCAAACCCTCCAAGATTCTTACCGGCAAAAAGAATTCGTTACCTACGTTCGAGATAAAGCAATTCGTACTCAGCTTTTTACAACCTCCCTTTCAGGCTTATCTATTCCGAAAATCGCTTTGCCCACCTATGAAGATTGGGGTGAACAAGTGAAGTGGGGACTTAAGGAAAATGTTCCAGGGCAGTTCCCGTATACGGCTGGCGTGTTTCCTTTTAAAAGAGAAGGGGAAGAGCCAAAGCGTCAATTCGCAGGAGAAGGTACACCTGAACGTACCAATCACCGTTTTCACTATTTATCGAAGAATGATGATGCGAAGCGTCTTTCGACCGCTTTTGACTCGGTTACTTTGTATGGCAACGATCCTGATTATCGACCTGATATATATGGGAAAATTGGTCAGTCCGGCGTATCCGTCTGTTCGCTTGATGATATGAAAAAGCTGTTCGCGGGTTTTGATCTATGCCATCCCTCTACTTCCGTATCGATGACGATTAATGGACCTGCGCCGTTCATTCTAGCGATGTATATGAATACAGCGATTGAACAGCAAGTTGAAAAATTCATCCATAAGAATCAGCGTGAACCTAGTTCACAAGAATATGATCAGATCAAAGCTTACACGTTGGCAAATGTGCGGGGTACAGTGCAAGCAGATATTTTGAAAGAAGATCAAGGTCAGAACACTTGTATCTTCTCCACAGATTTTGCACTGCGGATGATGGGAGACATTCAGCAATATTTTATCGATCATCACGTTCGTAATTATTATTCGGTCTCGATCTCGGGCTACCACATTGCAGAAGCAGGTGCGAACCCGCTCTCTCAGCTTGCATTTACACTATCCAACGCTTTTACGTATGTGGAATATTACCTGAGTAGGGGTATGCATATTGATGATTTTGCGCCGAATTTATCATTCTTCTTTTCCAATGGCATGGACCCGGAATATACGGTGATGGGGCGTGTTGCAAGGCGAATCTGGGCGACAGTTATCAAGCAAATGTACGGTGGTAATGACCGCTCGCAGAAGTTGAAGTACCACATTCAGACATCAGGTCGCTCCTTGCATGCCCAGGAAATAGACTTTAATGATATACGTACGACCCTTCAAGCGATTATTGCTATCCATGATAACTGCAATAGCCTTCACACCAACGCCTATGACGAGGCCATTACTACGCCAACCGAAGAGTCCGTTCGACGTGCAATGGCAATTCAGATGATCATTACGAAGGAATTTGGTCTAGCGAAAAATGAAAACCCGCTGCAAGGTGCCTACATTATGGAGGAATTAACGGATCTCGTAGAGGAGGCCGTACTTGCAGAATTCCAGCGTATTAATGATCGAGGCGGCGTGCTAGGGGCAATGGAGACCCAGTATCAAAGGGGAAAAATTCAAGAGGAATCAATGTATTACGAGCAGCTTAAGCATAGTGGGGAGCTGCCGATTATTGGGGTGAATACATTCGAGAATCCACTGACATTGGCAGAGGATTATGTCGCGCCCATGATTGAGCTTGCAAGGGCTTCAACAGAGATGAAAGAACTGCAAATCGCGAATCTGAAGCATTTTCAAGAAAAGAATCAAGAAGTAAGCCACATGATGCTGAAACAATTACAAAAGATTGCACAAAGTGGTGAGAATATTTTTGAAGAGCTAATGGAGACTGTGAAATATTGTTCGTTAGGACAGATCACACACGCCCTCTATGAAGTCGGGGGGCAGTATAGAAGGAATATGTGAGCAGGGGGCGTGGAAGCGATGAACTTCCAGTTATCAGATGAACAATTGATGCTTTGTAAAATGATTCGTGAGTTCGCCATTCATGAAGTGGAACCGACAGCCATTGAGCGGGATGAGACAGAAAGATGGGATATGACCATTTGGAAGAAGATGGCAGATCTTGGTTTAACCGGAATTCCATGGCCGGAGAAGTACGGTGGAGCAGGAGCCGACTATATGAGCTACGTACTTGCAGTAGAGGAGCTATCCAAGATTGATGCCTCTGTCGGAGTAACATTATCGGCTCACTGTTCGCTAGCGAGCTGGCCGGTATATCAATATGGAACCGAAGATCAGAAACAAAAGTACTTGCGTCCAATGGCAGAAGGTAAATGGATGGGAGCTTACTGCTTAACCGAAACCGGATCCGGCTCAGATGCTAGCAACATGAAGACAACAGCTGCTCTGCTTGGAGATGAGTGGGTACTCAATGGGACCAAGATATTTATTACTAATGGGGGACACGCAGACGTTTTTATCGTATTTGCCCAGACAGAGCCAGCTTTGCAGCATAAAGGCATAACGGCATTTATTGTGGAGAAAGACACCCCTGGACTAACCATTGGTAAAAAAGAAAAGAAGATGGGCATTCGCTCCTCTTCTACGACACAGGTTATTTTCGAGGATTGCAAGGTGCCGAAGGCAAACATGCTAGGGCAATTAGGTGAAGGTTTTAAGATTGCAATGAAAACGTTAGATGGTGGTCGTAGTGGGATTGCAGCCCAAGCAGTAGGGATTGCACAGGGGGCGTTTGATCTCGCAATCAAGTACGCGTTGCAGCGTGTGCAGTTCGGAAAGCCCATTTCGAAGATGCAAGCCATTCAGTTCAAGCTAGCTGATATGGCAACGAAGATCGAAGCAGCTAGGCTGCTTACGTATCAGGCGGCATGGCGGGAAGATCAAGGGCTAGCTTATGGATGTTCGTCTGCGATGTCAAAGCTGTTCGCAAGTGATACGGCCATGGAAGTGACGACAGAAGCGGTTCAAATCCTCGGCGGGTATGGATACATTCGGGAATATGGGGTTGAGCGATTTATGCGTGACGCCAAAATTACACAAATTTATGAAGGAACGAATGAAATTCAGCGCCTTGTGATTAGTGGGCATTTATTGAAGGAAGCGGAAGGAGGGAGCGTCTGAGTATGACGATCAAGAATCGCCACCAGCAAGCGGGTCTTCGTGATGAACAAGTGATCGATATGTATCGATATATGCTGCTTGCTCGTAAGCTCGATGAGCGAATGTCAATCTTGAATCGAGCGGGAAAGATACCATTTTTCCTATCCTGCCAAGGGCAAGAGGCAGCTCAGGTTGGAGCAGCTTTCGCTTTAGTTAACGGTAAAGATTATGCCTGTCCGTATTATCGGGATCTGGCATTTGTTCATGTGTTCGGGATGAGCAGCCGAGATTCCATGTTAAATGTGTTTGCGAAAGCAGAAGATCCCAATAGTGGCGGCAGGCAGATGCCAGGGCATTTTGGTAGTCGGAAACACAATATAATGACGGCATCCAGCCCGGTCGGAACGCAAATTCCTCATGCCGTAGGCATTGCACTTGGGGGCAAACTCGAAGGTAAAGATCTTGTCGTGTATGTGAGTTTTGGTGAGGGAACGAGCAATCAGGGCGATTTTCACGAAGGAGCCAATTTTGCTGGTGTGCACAAACTGCCCGTTATTTTTTTCTGTGAAAATAATCAATATGCGATTTCTGTACCACTTCATAAACAGCTTGCTTGTGAAAGTGTAGCCATGCGGGCGCAAGGGTATGGATTCCCTGGTGTGAAAGTGGACGGAAATGATCCGATTGCGGTGTATGAAGTGATGAAGGAAGCCGTTGAACGGGGCAGACGAGGTGGTGGACCCACACTAATCGAAGCCAAGATGTATCGTATCAATCCACATTCCAGTGATGATGATGACCGGCAATATCGCTCACAAGAGGAAGTAGCTGCGGCAAAAAACAATGACCCTGTTCGAGGGTTTCGAACTTATCTACAAAAGGTAGGGCTGTGGGATGAGGGAAACGAGCAAGAATTATTAGCTAAGATTGCTCATGAGGTGGATGACGCAACCGAGTATGCGGAGAAGGCGCCATTTCCCGAGCCCGAAAGCACACTTAAGTACGTGTATGGGAACTAGGAGGGTCATGAAAAAATGCCAGTATTAACCTATATCGATGCAGTTGCATTGGCACTTCGTGAGGAAATGAAACGGGATCAGAAGGTGTTCATTGTAGGAGAGGACGTAGGAATTCGTGAAGGGGTGTTTCGGGCAACGAAGGGGTTGTTAGAAGAGTTTGGGGAAGATCGTGTGATCGATGCCCCGCTTGCCGAGTCAGCCATTGTTGGTGTAGCAATTGGTGCGGCAGCCTATGGCATGCGACCTGTTGCCGAGATGCAATTTGCCGATTTTATTATGCCTGCTGTAAATCAGATTATTAGTGAAGCAGCGAAAATGCGCTATCGGTCAAATAATGACTGGCATTGTCCGCTCGTTATTCGAGCCCCGTACGGGGGCGGTGTACATGGTGCGCTGTATCATTCCCAGAGTATTGAAGCTATTTTTGCCAATGTACCTGGTCTTAAGATCGTAGCACCTTCTACCCCTTATGATGTAAAAGGTTTACTGAAAGCGGCGATCCGTGATGAAGATCCCGTTCTTTTCCTAGAACATAAACGCTGTTATCGCTTGATAAAAGGGGAAGTGCCTGAAGAGGATTACACCTTGCCCATTGGTAAGGCCGAAGTGAAGCGCGATGGGGAAGATATAACCGTTATCGCATTCGGTCTGATGCTGCATTATGCGCTGCAGGCTGCTGACGAGCTTGCCGCAGAGGGAATCAGTTCACATATTCTCGATCTTCGCACGTTATATCCCATTGATAAAGAAGCGATCATTGAAGCCGCAATCAAGACGGGTAAAGTACTTATTATCCATGAAGACAACAAAGAAGGCGGCATTGGTGGTGAAATATCCGCCATTATCGCGGAAAAATGTTTATTCCAGCTCGATGCACCGATTCGCAGGTTATGCGGTCCAGATGTACCTGCTATGCCTTATAGCCCTCCGCTTGAAAAGTTTTTCATGTTAGATCTGGATGCGATTAAACAAGCAATGCGCGATTTAGCTGAGTTTTAAGGGGGGAGATGAGATGACTTCTATTGTACGTATGCCTCAGCTTGGAGAGACCGTTACAGAAGGTACCGTGATGAAATGGCTTGTTGAACCAGGAGATTGGGTGAATAAGTATGAACCCATCTGTGAAATTGTAACCGATAAAGTAACGGCCGAAGTTCCCTCTACCGTGTCAGGAATCGTGAAGCAGTTAATTGCAGCAGTTGGAGACACGATCCCGGTCAGTGGCGTAATGTGTGAGATCGAAGAGCGAGCTCTAGAACCAACCGCACATACCGAATCTGCATCGCATATCCCCACAGATCCATCACATTCCCAAGTTTACTCGCCGGTTGTACTTGCATTGTCACGTGAACATCATATTGATTTGAACGCTATTAAAGGCACGGGCAAAGGGGGAAGAGTGACCCGAAATGATATATTGCAAGTGATCAAGAACAAAGAGTCTCACTCACAATCCGCATCCACTGCACAACCACCTACCGCATACGCACCTGATGCTATTCAACATCAAGTCGCTACGACTAATCCTATTCTATCAAATTCAACTGGACAATCTCACAATCCCCAACCTTCCTGGATGATGGTTGAAGTTGATGTGACGAACTTAGTGAAGTTTCGTGAAGAAAAGAAAGACTATTTTGCAAATAGAGAAGGACTTAAGCTCACTTATTTGCCGTTCTTTATACGTGCTGTTGTTGAAAGTTTGAAGAAGTATCCCCAGCTAAATACGACTCGGCAGGGCGACCAGCTGGTCACACATAAACCCATTCATTTATCCATTGCGGTAGCAGCAAGTAATAAACTCTTGTACCCGGTCATTCATCACGCTGATCATCAAAGTTTCTTAGGTTTAACACAATCAATCTATGATGCGGTTCATCACATCAAAGAAGGACGATTCGGTTCAACCCACTCAGACGGAGGGACATTCACACTGAACAATACGGGTGCAATCGGATCAATTGAGTCTCAGCCTGTGATCCAATCCCCTCAATCTGCTGTGCTAAGCATCGAATCGATCACAAAGCGGCCTGTGGTTATGGATCATATGTTTGCGATTCGGTCGATGGTGAATTTATGTCTGACTGTCGATTCACAAGTCATCGATCCGCTTACATGTGGGCATTTCCTCCAGAGCATGAAACAATATCTCGAAAATCACATTACAGACACCATCTTATATTGAAGGAGGGATAGGAGTTGAGTTCATCATCTCGTAAAACGGTCATCGTTAGTGCAGTGCGCACACCAATCGGGAAATTTGGTGGTGTGTTATCTTCTTTAACGGCCGTTGATCTAGGTGCAGCGGTTATTCGTGGGGCTATCGAACAGATAGGTTTGTCACCTGAGAAAATAGATGAGGTTTTAATGGGCATGGTGCTGCAAGCCGGTGCAGGACAGATTCCTTCCCGTCAAGCTGCGATCCAAGCAGGTTTACCGTGGTCAACATCAACAGAGACGATTAACAAAGTCTGTGCATCTGGCATGCGTGCTGTCACGTTAGGTGAACAAATCATCCGCGCTGGAGATGGGGAGGTCATTGTCGCCGGTGGGATGGAGTCCATGTCGAATGCTCCGTATGCACTGCCTAATGGCAGGTGGGGAATGCGTCTTGGAGATTCTGAGGTCATTGATTTATTAAATCATGATGGTTTACGCTGCGCTTTTCATCAAGTTCCGATGGTGACCCATGGATCCAATGTTGCAGCGGAATATGGCATTACCCGAGAAGAGCAGGATGCATGGGCCCTTCGTTCCCATCAGCGTGCGATTAGAGCACTCGAGACAGGACGATGGACAGATGAGATTATTTCCGTTGAAATTACGAATAAACATGGAGGCAAAACGACTATTTATCAAGATGAAGCTCCTCGTAAAGATACTTCAATAGATAAACTCGCAAAGCTAACACCGCTAGGAGATGCGGGGGGGACAATCACGGCTGGAAATGCCCCTGGTGTGAACGATGGGGCGGCAGCGCTTGTGCTCATGTCAGAAGAACTTGCTAGGAAGGAAAATCTGGAACCATTAGCCACTATTGTTGGGCATTCCTCGATTGGAGTCGTTGCCCCTTATTTGGCCGTAACTCCAGGGTTCGCAATAAAGAAGCTGCTTAATCAGACGCAACATGAACTATGGGATGTCGATTTATTTGAAGTAAACGAGGCATTTGCTAGTGTCCCGATTACGACAGGTTACCTACTCGGCTGGGATGAGGAGAAAGTCAATGTCAATGGTGGAGCCATTGCACTAGGCCATCCAATTGGAGCAAGTGGAGCTCGTATTATATGCACATTGATTCATGAGCTAAGGCGTCGTGGAGGCGGACTTGGGGTTGCAGCGATATGTTCGGGGGCAGCACAAGGAGATGCGATTATGCTGCAAGTACATGCGCCTTCTATATCCGAATGATTGGAGGTGGTTGTGCGTGAATATACGGACAATAATGGTGCTTGGAGCAGGGCAGATGGGCAGTGGCATTGCACAAGTTGCTGCAGAAACGGGTATACAGGTTATTTTATATGATCAGCATGATCAGTTTGTACAGCGTGGGCTAAACACAATTCAAAAGAATTTATCTCGTGATGTAGAGAAGGGTCGTAAATCCGAAGCTGAGAAACAAGCTGTTCTTGCTCGTATAAAACCATCGATTGATTTGGCAGATGCCAAAGATATTCAGTTGGCCATAGAGGCTGTCGTGGAAAATAGGGATGTCAAATGTGAACTTTTTCGACAATTAGACGCGCTTGCCCCTCAGCAGGCTATTTTGGCAACGAATACTTCTTCGCTTCCAATCACGGAAATTGCGGCTGTAACAACAAGACCGGAGCTCGTTATCGGGATGCATTTTATGAACCCTGTGCCTGTCATGAAGCTTGTTGAAGTGATTCGGGGACTTGCCACCTCGGATGAGACGACGAACATAATCTCAAGATTTGCTAAACACATGAATAAAGTTCCGGTTGAAGTGAATGACTTTCCAGGCTTTGTTTCGAATCGAATTCTAATGCCCATGATTAACGAGGCGATTTATTGTGTGTATGAAGGCATTGCTAAACCCGAAGCAATTGACGAAGTCATGAAGCTTGGGATGAATCATCCGATGGGGCCGCTCACCTTGGCTGATTTTATTGGTCTTGATACATGCTTGTCCATTATGGAAGTGCTTCATGAAGGATTGGGAGATACGAAATATAGACCATGTCCGTTGTTACGCAAATATGTGAAGGCAGGATGGCTTGGAAAAAAAACAGGACGTGGTTTTTATAATTACTGACCTAAATGGCTTAGTTGAAACATATTTATGGGGAGGGGCAACCTGTGGACTTTGTTCTGACATCTGATCAACAATCCCATAGAGATCAGGTACGTGCGTTTGCGAAAACCGAGATCATCCCGTATGCCAAGCAGATTGATACAAGTGACCAATTTCCTCGTGAGATTGTCGCCAAAATGAGTGAGCAAGGGCTGCTTGGTCTGCCTATTCCCAAAATATGGGGAGGATCTGGTGCTGATTTCCTTTCCTACATTCTCACCATCGAAGAGATTTCCTACGCAAGTGCATCGCTTGGCGTCATTCTGGCTGTGCATACCTCTGTCGGCACCATGCCCATTGTGAACTATGGCAGCCAATCTCAGAAAGAGAAGTACCTGCCCCAATTAGCAAAAGGTCAGATGATTGGCGCATTCGCACTTACAGAGCCGCATGCCGGTTCAGATGCTTCTCGGATTACGACGAGGGCGAGCAAGCAAGGTGACCATTATGTCCTCAATGGCTCGAAAATGTTCATTACCAACGGCGGAGAAGCAAATGTTTACATAACATTTGCAGTTACGGAAACAAATACGGGTACGCATCCTATTTCTGCGTTTATTGTTGAGAAGGAAACCCCTGGATTTATCATAGGAAAAAAAGAAAAAAAGATGGGGATGAACGGCTCAGCAACGACAACACTTACGTTCGATCAGGTGCGAATACCGGTGTCTCAACTTCTTGGACCTGAGGGTGAAGGATTTCACATTGCATTACGCCATCTAGACAGTGGACGAATTAGTATTGCCGCACAAGGATTAGGCATTGCTCGAGCAGCTTATGATCAAGCACTTTCTTACACAAAGCAGCACCTAGTTACGAGTCAAAATGAGTCTGAATCTCTTATTGCCAAAAACAAACTAGCGGACATGGCATCGCGAATCGAAGCGGCAAAGTTGCTGATCTATCGGGCAGCGATTTTACGGGATCGGGGACTGCCATGCGCCAAGGAAGCTTCGATGGCCAAAATGTTCGCGACAGACACCGCAAACGTGATTACACGAGATGCTGTTCAACTTATGGGTAATGACGGATACTCCAAGGACTACCCTGTTGAGCGCTTTATGCGTGATGCGAAAGTAACTCAGATTTACGAAGGGACGAATCAAATTCAGCGAATCGTTATTGCAAAACATATTTTGATGGAAGCTCAGATTCATTCGGAATAGGAAGGAGTGAGAACAATGAAATCTGCGGGATTATGTTTGCGACAAGCACTTGAACAAGAGAGTCCACTCCAAGTCGCAGGAACCATTAATGCCTACACCGCCATGATGGCAAAGCGGGTAGGTTTTCGAGCCATATATTTGTCAGGTGCCGGAGTTGCTAATGCATCCTTCGGAATGCCTGATCTTGGCATGACGACACTTAGCGATATTCTAGATGATGTTCGCCGAATTACGGCAGCTGTGGATCTTCCGCTACTCGTAGATGTGGATACCGGTTTTGGCGGTACTTACAATATTGGACGGACGATTCGAGAGATGATACGTGCTGGAGCTGCTGGTGTACATATCGAGGATCAGGTGATGGAAAAGCGATGCGGACACCGTCCGAACAAAGGAATCGTGAGCAAAGAGGAGATGGTCGCTCGCATTCAGTCGGCGGTTGATGCTAGAGTCGATCCGAACTTTGTCATTATGGCACGTACAGATGCGCTTGCATCCGAAGGTCTTGATGCAGCAATTGATCGCGCTGTTGCTTGTGTTGAAGCTGGGGCAGACATGATATTCCCAGAGGCTGTTCAAGACTTGCAGCAGTATCTCCAATTTGCAGAAGCCGTAAAAGTCCCTGTATTAGCGAACATGACGGAATTTGGTCAAACCCCTCTTTTTACAATCGATGAATTGAAACAGGCTCAGGTCGGATTGGCATTGTATCCATTGTCCGCGTTCCGTGCGATGAATGCTGCTGCCAATAGGGTGTACCAAACCCTACGAAGCGAAGGAACGCAGCGTAACATAACGGATATGATGCAGACGCGCTCCGAATTGTACGATGTGCTTAATTATTACGATTATGAGAAAAAACTGGATGAGCTCTTTGCCAAAGTGAAGGGGGACTCGTAAATGGTTGCAAACAGTAAACAAGGTGGTTTAGCAGGTATTACAGCTGGTCAAACGTCAATTGCTACGGTAGGAAAAGAAGGTAAAGGACTGAATTATCGCGGGTATTCGATCTTTGATCTAGCTGAATATGCGACCTTCGAGGAAACAGCGTACTTGCTCATTTACGGTCAATTGCCAAATGCAAGTGAACTCGAACAGTACAAATTGAAATTACAAGGATTAAGGGATTTACCTTCTGACTTGAAAAATATTTTGGAGCGACTTCCCTCAACGACGCACCCGATGGACGTTCTGCGGACAGGTTGCTCAGCGCTCGGTGCATTGGAACCGGAGAATGAGATCCATACACAGACAGATATTGCGGATCGATTGATGGCTTCTTTCGGATCAATGTTGCTCTATTGGTATCATTACACAAACTCGGGAACACGGATTGAGTTGAAATCCAGTGCGGATAGTATAGCAGGACATTTTTTAGAGTTGCTGCATGGTCATCAGGCAAGTGAGCTGCATGAGCGAGTAATGGATGTTTCCTTAACTCTTTATGCGGAACATGAATTTAACGCATCCACCTTCGCTGCTCGCACAACAGCCTCTACGATGTCTGATATATACTCAGCTATTACGACTGGGATTGGAACTTTACGCGGTCCTCTTCATGGGGGTGCGAATGAAGCAGCAATGGAGCTTATTGCACGTTTCCAAGATCCAGATGAAGCGGAAGATGGTCTCTTGTCCATGCTAGCTAGTAAGCAACTTGTTATGGGCTTTGGTCATCGTGTGTATTCGATATCTGACCCACGATCAGACATTATCAAGGCGTGGTCACGCAAGTTATCGGAGGAAGCGGGCGATATGAAGCTTTACCACATATCTGAGCGAATCGAGACCCTCATGTGGCGAGAAAAAAAGCTATTTCCCAATCTCGATTTCTATAGCGCTTCAGCATACCACCTATTGGGCATTCCAACCGCGATGTTCACACCGATCTTCGTGATTTCTCGCACAAGCGGGTGGTCAGCGCACATCATGGAACAACGGGCTAACAATAAACTAATTCGACCAAGTGCAGAATATGTAGGTAATGAGCCGATGCCATGGTTGCCAATGGCTGAGCGTCAATAAAGTAAATCAGTTACCTTCCGATTGCAAAAAGGGGAGTGAGTCCATGTCATCCCATGAATTTACGCAACAATCACGAGGTGAACCGGATCCAGTACTGCGAGATATCGCAGCTTACACGGCAGATTATTCAATTGAAAGTGAAGAAGCGTACAACATTGCACGCTTATGTTTACTAGATGCACTGGGTTGCGGATTGCTTGCGTTACGCTATCCAGAATGCGCGAAGCTGCTCGGTCCTATTGTACCTGGTACGGTAGTTCCGCATGGCGCGAGAGTACCGGGAACTCTATTTCAATTAGATCCGATTCAAGCAGCATTCAATATTGGATGCATGATCCGCTGGCTAGATTATAACGATACGTGGCTTGCTGCGGAGTGGGGACACCCTTCAGATAATATTGGCGGCATTCTTGCTATAGCTGACTACATCAGTCGCACTCGAATTTCCGAAGGAAGCCCCCCCCTTCTTATGCATGATGTACTCACGGCAATAATCAAAGCCCATGAGATTCAAGGTATTCTCGCCTTAGAGAACAGTTTCAATCGGGTTGGACTCGATCATGTCGTCTTGGTAAAAGTAGCCTCAACGGCCGTCATCACCCAACTGCTCGGAGGTTCCCAGCAAGACATTATAAATGCGGTTTCTCAGGCTTGGATTGACGGTCAATCGCTGCGTACTTACCGTCATGCTCCGAATACGGGTTCACGTAAATCGTGGGCTGCAGGGGATGCAACGAGTCGCGCAGTTCGACTTGCGCTCATGACGATGAAGGGTGAGATGGGTTATGAAACTGCATTATCTGCTAAGACATGGGGGTTCTATGATGTCTTATTCAAGGGTCATGCATTTAAATTAAACCGTCCTTACTCCTCTTATGTGATGGAAAATGTTCTGTTCAAAATATCCTTCCCTGCTGAATTTCACGCTCAGACAGCGGTGGAGTGCGCCTTTCTCTTACACCCTCATGTTAAACACCGCCTAAATGAGATTGATTCTATTGTTCTCACAACCCATGAATCCGCTTTGCGAATTATTGATAAAACAGGACCGCTTTACAATCCCGCTGATCGAGACCATTGTCTTCAGTATATGGTTGCCATTGGGTTAATCTTTGGCGAGCTAACAGCGGATCACTATGAAGATTCTTTTGCAACAGATTCTAGAATAGATGTACTTCGAGAAAAAATGAGAACACAAGAGAACGTAACCTACTCCCAGGATTATTTAGATCCTCATAAACGCTCCATTTCAAATGCAATTCAAGTATTTTTCAAAGACGGAACTTGTACCGAAAACATAGAAGTCGAATATCCGATCGGACATCGTCGTAGAAGAGAAGAAGGCATTCCGCTGCTGGAAAATAAATTCATGGCGAATCTCGCGACACGATACCCGCATAAGCAGGCTACTTCGATTTTCAACCGATGCAAGGATCAAGATTCGTTTATAAGAATGAGCGTACCAGAGTTCGTGAATATGTTTGCAATTTAGCTAAGCCTTGAGACTGATTTTACAGAAATTTCAATAAAAATGACGTGGATAAAGAGGGGTTTTGCACGCTCATATGGAAGTAAAAAGGGTAGTACATTTTTAGTTCTTAATTTAGAAAGGATGATTCTCAAGTGAAATTCAGTCAATTCCCTTATGAAAGACCTGATGTAGCACAGTTAGAAAGCCGCTTTACAGAGCTGCTGGCTGCATTCCATTCAGCTGAGACATTTGAAGCTCAAGATGAGGCCATGAAAGCCTTTAATAAACAACGCAGTGAAATCGAAACGTTATTTAACATTGTGTACGTACGTCACTCCATTGATACAAATGATGAATTTTATAAGGCGGAGCAAGATTTCTGGGATGAGACAACTCCGATCTTGCAAAAATATCAAGCCGAGTATTACAAGGCTTTAATTGATTCCAAGTTCAGACCAGAGCTTGAAGCGAAATGGGGCATTCAATTGTTCCAATTGGCTGAACTGACGATCAAAACGTTCAAACCAGAAATTATTGAAGATCTACAATTGGAAAATAAGCTGTCATCTGAATACCAAAAGTTGATTGCTTCAGCTAAAATTCCTTTCGAAGGTGAAGAGCGCACACTTTCACAGTTACAGCCGTTTATGTTATCTACAGACCGTGACATGCGTCGCAGTGCAAGTGAAGCACGTTACAGCTTCTTCGTAGAAAATGAAGCCAAATTGGATGATATTTTCGATCAATTAGTGAAGGTCAGACATGGAATTGCAATCAAACTTGGCTTTGAAAACTTCGTTGAAGTTGGTTATGCGCGCATGAGCCGCACGGACTACAATTCAGAGATGGTTGCTAACTTTAGAAATCAAGTATTGGAGTATATCGTACCTGCATCCTCTAAGTTAAAAAAACGCCAAGCTAAACGTATTGGTGTCGATAAACTTTCTTACTACGATGATAAATTCAGCTTTATTTCGGGTAATGCTACGCCTAAAGGCGACCCTGATTATATCGTAGATAGTGGTTCGAAGATGTATGCAGAGCTATCTAAAGAAACAGATGAATTTTTCCAAAAAATGATTAATGATGAGCTCATGGATCTGGTTAGTAAAAAAGGCAAGCAAAGTGGCGGCTATTGCACGTACTTTAGCGAATATGGCGCACCTTACATTTTCTCGAATTTCAATGGTACAGCTGGCGATATTGATGTGCTTACACACGAAGCGGGTCATGCGTTCCAAGTTTACTCCAGCCGTGGATTTGAAATTCCGGAATATCACTGGCCAACATCTGAAGCATGTGAGATTCATTCCATGAGTATGGAATTTTTCGCATGGCCTTGGATGGAATTATTCTTTAAAGAAGACACAGAGAAATATAAGTTCAATCACTTAGGTGAAAGCTTGAATTTCATTCCTTATGGCGTATCTGTGGATGAATTCCAACATTTCATTTATGAGAACCCAACGGCAACCCCTGCTGAGCGTAAGTCGGCATGGCGCGAAATCGAAAGAAAATATTTACCACACCTAAATTATGAAGAAAATGATTATCTAGAGCGTGGTGGATTCTGGGTACAACAACAGCACATTTATAATTCACCGTTCTACTATATCGATTACACGCTTGCTCAAATTTGTGCGTTCCAATTCTGGAAAGGCATGCATGACAACAAAGAAAAAGCTTGGGCTGATTACGTAGAATTGTGTAAGGCTGGCGGCAGCAAGTCCTTCACGAAGCTCGTTGAGCAAGCAAACTTGATTTCTCCATTCCAAGACGGTTGTGTAGCTTCCGTCATTGGTACGATTGAAGAGTGGCTGAACAGCGTGGATGATACGAAACTGTAAGAGGATTCTAATATTGATTTATAAGGCACTACTCCATTATGGGGTAGTGTTTTTTATTTAACTTACAGAATTGTCATTTAAGCATCACTAACATCGATAGGAACAATTCGTGTATGGGAGTAAGATTTGGGATATGAACATAAGCGTAGGAAGTTTAAGGAGGATCATATGAGAAACGTAGTAGAAGTGAATAACATACAGAAAGTATATGGGAAAAAAGGTGATAGCCTATCCCGCGCATTAAATGGAATATCTTTTGATATAGCTGATGGAGAATTTGTAGGAATTATGGGACCATCCGGTTCGGGTAAGACAACTTTACTTAACGTGATTTCAACGTTAGACCGTGCAACAGATGGAATTGTAGAGGTAGCGGGTAAAAATATTACAAAAATGAATGCAACGCAATTAGCGGATTTCCGCGCAAAGACACTTGGATTTATTTTTCAAGATTTTAACTTACTTGAGAATTTATCAGTTTATGAAAATATTGCGCTTCCGCTATCCTTACAAGGACAATCGGCTAAGCAGATTCGCGCAAAAGTTTTGAAAGTAGCGAAGACATTAGACATTGAAGCCATCATTGAAAAATATCCAAGCCAAGTATCTGGTGGTCAAAAACAGCGTGCTGCCGCAGCTCGCGCTCTCGTACACGAACCAGCGATTATTCTCGCCGATGAACCAACGGGCGCACTCGATTCCAAGAATGCCAAGAGCATGTTAGAAGCGATGCAGGAACTCAATGAAAAGCAAGATGTCTCCATTCTGATGGTTACACATGATGCGTACAGTGCGAGCTATTGCAAGCGTATTTTATTTATTCGAGATGGGCAGTTATTTACTGAAATTCACCGTACAGACAGCCGCCAACAATTTTATAAGCAAATTCTAGATATTCTTGCTGAACTTGGCGCATCTCAGGATATGGAATAAGGAGGCGGAATAAATGTTACTGAAAGTTTCGCTTTCCAGTATGCGAAAAATGATGAAGGATTACATCGTTCTCCTTATTGGTCTTGTAATCTCGATTTCAATCTTTTATATGTTTCAGACCCTTGCGATGAATGAAGAGTTTGTCAAAGCAAACTCACTGATCCGATCGATCATGATGATATTTAATGTGGGATCGGTATTGCTGGCAATTATTACGTTCTTTTATATTTTTTACGCGAATTCGTTCTTACTGTCATTAAGACGTAAAGAATACGGCATGTATATGATGTTAGGTGCGAAAAAACGAAAAATTACTCAATTAATGTTTGTTGAGACCATGTTGGTTGGGATTGCAGCCTTAATCATCGGGATTTTTGTAGGTGCTGGACTCGCTCAAGTCGTTGGAAAAATGTTAATGGAACAAATTGATTTCACAGCAACGGGTTACAAGGCCTTTTTAATGCCGGCAGTAATGATGACAGTTGTATTCTTTATTGTGATCTTCTTCTTAACGGGAGTTGTAAATGCGATTAAGCTTTCGCGGACAACGATCCTTGACCTCATCCGTGCAGATGAGAATAAAGACCGCGTTCTGAAGAAGGGTGTACTGACCTTTATTTTAGCTATTTTATCCATATGCTGCCTAGCAGCAGGTTACTATTCGCTATGGCATATTGCCGAATACCTCCAATTTGGGTTTATCATAGGAGCGTTTGCGACTACGATTGGTACGTATTTATTTTTCGTGACATTCTTACCTGTTTGGGTAAATCGTTTGAAGCGTAATGAGAAACGCAATGCGAAAGGACTAAATGCCTTTACGTTTGCCCAGCTTCAATTCCGTGCAAATTCGTTATCCAAATTGTTAGGAACAATTGCGATGCTTATTGCTCTAGGTGTAGGCGCGATTGCAGGTGGACTTGCTTTTCAGAACAACGCTTCTATTATGGCCAATGAAACACTAGTTTCTGATATCGTTATTCATGACCCAAGTGGGCAAGACAAAGAGCTTTTGGCGAAGATGCAGATTAAGGAGCAGAATGAATATCGGTATAAGGTGACGGATAAAGAGGTGTATTATCTTAAAAATGATCTAGTCGATCATCCGCCACTTGTACGTAAATATGATCCGAAAGGAAATGGGATGTTCAGCGGCAAAAAAGAACCTGAACGGATGACAGACGCTCTGCCTGAGCCCATGTACATTACGCAGCACAACAATGATAAGGATGCGTCTTCCAAAGTGACAGAACCTAGCAATAACTGGAGACGCACGATCTCAGATGAATTGAATTCCAGTTATCCAATGTTTGGTGGTAGATCCGTCTATATTGCCGACCAGAACAATTATGATAAGTTGAAAGCGGATGAGCATAGGGTCTATATAGCGTATGTTGACGATTTTGTTTCATATAAAAAAGACCTTAAACAAATCAATGAGCGACAAAATGCGTTAGCTGATAGCTATGGGAAACAGAAAGACAGGGATCTTAATACAAAGTATACCTTTTATGAAAGCATACACATGATGTCAAGCGGAACGATGTTCATGGGCTTTTTCCTTGGGATTGCATTCCTAGCGATGATGGCGAGCTGTCTGATGTTCAAAATTTTATCGGGTGCTTCGCGCGATATTCAGCGCTATCAAATGCTTCGTAAGATTGGTGTACGCAAGCAGCTGTTATCTAAATCGATCTACAAAGAACTCCTTGCTCTTTATACATTGCCAGCATGTATAGGTGTTGCTCACGTCATAATGGGGATGAAGATGTTCGGCGTGATTTTGATGGATCCATATTACAAGATTTGGGTTCCGATTCTTATATTCCTTGTGATTTACTTGGCTTATTACCTCGTGACCGTGCAGTTATACAAAGCGATTGTCTTACCTAAAGAACGCAAGTAAATCAAGGCAAAATCGAGTTTTAGGAGCGAGTGTATGCAGATACACTTGCTCCTTTTTTTTATGTCTCCTTGCAATTACAGGTTTGCACATGCTAGTCTTTTCACTAAAACCAATTGGAGGTGCGGCCGGATGTTAGTACTTATTGCAGATGATGAACCTGATATGATTAAGATATTAAAGGCATATTTTGAAAAGGAGGGCTTTCAAGTCGTTACCGCGCAGGACGGCGAAGAGGCACTTGAACGATTTTACTCGAATCCTATTGATCTCGCTGTGCTCGATTGGATGATGCCGAAGGTAAGTGGGATTGAAGCTTGTAAGGAGATGAAGGAACAGGGTACCGCGAAAGTTCTGTTGTTGACCGCCAAGAGTGAACATGAAGATGAATATATGGCTTTGCAAGCAGGAGCGGATGAATATATACGCAAGCCGTTTGATACACGGATATTAATGCTAAGAGTGAAGAAGCTGCTGCAGATGGACAATAAGCTAGTCGCTCATGATCTCGTCGTCGACTTAGATGGTCAAAAAATTCATAAGAATGGCCAAGATCTTCATGCCACACAAAAAGAATTCCAACTGCTGCGGCAATTAATTACGAATAAAGGGCAGATCTTATCCAGAAAGATACTTTTAGACCGTGTCTGGGGATTCGATTATTATGGGGATGAGCGGACCGTCGATACTCATATTCGTAGACTTCGTGAGAAGGTAGGAGAGCATATCATTAAGACACATCGCGGGATGGGATATAGTCTGGTAGATGGGCATGAATAAGCTGAGTAAAAAGCTGATTACACGGATGTCACTCGCGTTATGTATCGTGTTTGTGTTGTCTTTTGTTGTGAATACGTTCTTCTTACCAAAGTATTTTTTATATGAAAAAAAGAACAATCTCGCGCACTTAACAGCTCAGTTGGAACAAATGGATACAGCGCGATTGATTAGTCAAGCAGACGAGATGGAACATAGGTATGGTGTGACAATCGTTAAGGCGGGACTTTGGGATTCGATTGAACAAATTAATTATGTCATCAAGATGGAATTGAATCGCAAGTCGATTACACTCAGTAAATTTTGGATTACAGACGAAAGCTTAGTAAGTCTTAGAGAAGGTCAAGTTGTTAAAAAAATATTCAATCAGGAAAAGCTGAAGTCGAGCTTTCTTGTTACTCTTATGAAAAAAGACAACTTCATCGTAGCAGTAGGTGAATCGATCTCTTACTCGACAGATACGATTCAAATCGTGAATCAATTTAATCTGTATATTGCAATCGGTGCGCTTATTATGATGGTTGTGCTATCTGGGTTATTTACTCGAACAATTGTGGGGCCACTTGCTAAACTGAAGCGAACAGCCGAAGATATTGCAAATCTGAAATTTAACAAGGTGCAGATTGAAACAGGTGATGAGATAGAATCGCTGGCACGCAGTATTAATGGCATGAGTGATAAGCTGGAGCAGGCACAGCAAGAGCTTGAAGAGAAGAACCAGAATTTGCGCACGTTTATTGCTGATATCTCACATGAACTCAAAACGCCGCTATCATTAATTAAGGCATATGGGTCAGGTATTCGAGATGGGTTGGACGATGGGACTTATTTGAGAGTCATTGAGCAGCAAGCAGAAAATATGGCGATGCTGGTGGATCAATTGTTAGAGTTATCGAAGCTGCAGACCGAGCAATATGTGATGCATGCGTTTGATTTTCAACAATTACTAGGTAGGACCTTAGAGAAGTATCGAGTCAACCTAAATCAGCAGGGACTTAACCTCACCGCAGATGACTCTAATTTGGAAGTTCCTTGGGTTCTAGCGAATGAGCCTAAGATCGAGATGGTGTTGAACAATTTTATAACGAATGCGATCAAATATACGAGTGAATCAGACATTCGAATTCTTATAGAGAATAAAGCAGATATGCTTAAGTTTACGATTCAAAATGGAATAAAGGCGCATATGAGCGATGTCATGCAATGGGATCGAATTTGGGAGCCCTTCTATGTGATGGAAAGTTCGCGCAATAAGAAACTTAGTGGCACAGGGCTGGGATTGTCAATTGTAAGGAGTATTCTAGAAAAGCATCAATCGCAATATGGTGTGGAAGTTGCAGGTGATACAATTACCTTTTACTTTACTTTACAGACCCATTTCGTCACATTGGTGTAACATGCATGCGTTATGATAATCCTAACTTGCAAATAAAGGACAGATGGATATGCGAATTCATGCAGTTAGTGTGTTGTTAATCGTATTTAGTGTTGGTGTGATTGGATTAATGTTGTTTGGATGGCCAGGTATCGAGTGAAGAAGTCTGATTCATCCAAATGTCCTTTGGGAATCAAGTTCCTTCTCGTTTTGGGATGCGGGATCATTTTCTTTTGTGCAGCTTCTGCTTATGCTAGATTTGTAGAGCCAGGCTTACTTGCAGTGACAAGGCATGAGGTTAAGTCATCCCACTTGCCAAAAGGGTTTCATGATAAGAAGATTGTTCAATTTAGTGATACTCATCTAGGTGATTATTATTCGATCCCGCAATTAAAAACATTAGTTCAACAAATCAATCAAGAAAAACCCGATATTGTCGTGTTTACCGGAGACCTCGTGGATAATTTCCATGGTTATTCTGGGAAAAGTGAGACAATAGCTACGGTATTGAGTGAAATCAAGTCCTCTCTCGGTAAATATGCGGTGTATGGGAATCACGATAGAGGTGGCGGGGGAAATCGCCATTATGAGAAGATCATGAAAGATGCAGGATTTACAGTGCTTGTAAATGAAACGCAAGAGATTACACTTCCTTCTAAGGAAAAAATATCGATCTCAGGATTGGATGACTTCTTGCTTGGGGAACCAAATATCGAAGGAACACTGGGTAAGTTAAAGCCCGATGGATTTCATATGCTGCTTGTCCATGAACCTGATGTGGTAGATCAGTTGACCTCATATGCAGTTGATCTACAACTATCCGGACATAGTCATGGTGGACAAGTCAAGCTGCCTGGAGGCATAGCACTTGTCACAGTGCCACTTGCTCGCAAATATATAGAAGGACAATATTGGATTCAGGGGGATAATGGACCTATCCAGTTGTATGTGAATCGGGGAATCGGCACGACAAGAGCGCCCTTAAGGTTGTTAAGCAAGCCTGAATTATCGGTGTTTACATTAATGAAAGAATAAGCTATATTTAATCTATCCTAAATAAAAGGGGAAATTTTGATGTCGGTGAGCTATCTTAACTAATAAATTCCATACGAGGTTCCAGTCATACAGCATGTAAGTTGCTTAATAAGCAACATTTATTTTGTTGTGTCTAATGGTCACCTCAGGATTAGTTAAGAACAGCGGATATCAAACTATGCCTAGGCATTTTCCTACCTTGCATATCATCCGTGCTGCTTTTTAGCACGGTTTTTTTGATGTCTTGAAGCTTATTTTCGTGTATGCGATTTTGGACTTCGGACATTGCAAGGTAGTGGATCTGTCCCGTGAAGGCGGAGAATGACACACGTTCATTCTTCGTCTTTTTTTTATTCTATTTTACAAAAAAAGGGAGATGCTCACGTTGAATCAAACGGCACTAAATCGATTGGATTATGAAAAAATTAAAGAAGTTGTACGAGGTTATGCCGTATCTTATCGTGGTAAACAACATGTGAATGAAATGACCCCTATGACACAGATTAAAGCCATTCGCATGAGGCTGGATGAAGCTGCAGAAGCAAAAGCTTTGCTGCAAAAAGGAGCAAGTGTACCGATTCCTTCCCTGGAAGGTATTGAGCAAATTACGAATCTCATGCATACGGGATATGTATTTAGCGAGCAAGAGTTCATGCACATCGTACAATTTTTACGAAGCTGCAATCAGTTAATGGGCTATATGGCGTCCAAAGTGGCGGTTGCGCCAAGTGTCAGTGCTTATGCATCATCGATGTATGATTTGCGCTCGGTTGTGTCTGCTATTGAAGCTTGTATCCGCAATGGGATGGTTGTTGACTCCGCAAGTAAGGACCTCATGCGTATTCGTAAAAAGATCAATGTATGTGAGGAGCGAATCAAGGGGAAGCTTGATTCTTTGCTGAGTAAGCATCGTTCGATCATGCAGGAGAATATGGTTAGTACACGCGGTGGTCGATATGTACTGCCAATTAAGAAGGAACATCGGAAGCTTGTAAAAGGGTCAGTTCTTGATGAATCGGCAAGCGGTCAAACGGTATATATAGAACCTACGGAATTGGCGGATTTGCAGTATCAACGAAGCGGGCTTAAAGCGGAAGAAGGAATTGAGGAGACCAAGATCTTAAGTGACTTAACTCTAGTGGTTGAGCAATCCGCAAGAGAATTTCTTTTGAATGTAGATACAGTTGGGATATATGACTTTCTATTCGCAAAGGCGAAATATGCACTTTCGCTCGGCGCTTCCAATGTGGAGCTAAATGAGGAAGGTGTAATGGAGCTGCGTGAAGCGAAGCACCCACTTATGGGTGGGCATATGGTTCCATTGCATTTTGGGATTGGTGCTCGATACAATTCTTTAGTCATTACAGGGCCGAATACAGGTGGGAAGACACTCGCACTCAAGACGGTAGGAATCTTAACCATTATGGTTCAGTCTGGTTTGCTTGTGCCCGTGCAGGCTGGAAGTCAGTTCGCAGTATTTCGTCATATAGCGGTGGATATTGGTGATGGTCAGAGTATCGAGCATGCGTTAAGTACCTTTTCAGCACATATTCGCAATGTGATCGAGATTTTGAAGATCGCAGACCATTCCACGCTTGTACTCATTGATGAGATGGCTTCAGGAACGGATCCTGGGGAAGGTGTAGGGCTGTCGATCGCCATTCTGGAGGAATTGCAGAAGCGAAGAGCGACTGTGGTTGCGACAACCCATTTTTCAGAAATCAAGAGCTTTGCGGCTGCGACTCCGGGATTTGAAAATGCGCGGATGGAATTCAATACAGAGACTTTGGAGCCACTTTACAAATTGAAAATCGGGGAGGCGGGTCAGAGTTACGCGTTCTTGATCGCGAAGAAACTAGGATTACCTATGACGATTATTAATCGTTCGAGTGAGATCGCTGCAAAAGGGATTGGAGTTCATGGAAGTGATTCAACTGAAGGCGATGATCGAAATATCCTGAAAAATGAACATCATACAACTGAGGTTGCTCAGCACGATCAGAAAAGAGTGCTGCCTGTGGTTCCTAATAAGAGCACGCTCGCAGAAGAAGATCATCAAATGCCTGTCAAAAAGTTCGAAATAGGCGATAGTGTGTATGTATCATACTTAGGTCGGGCAGGTATTGTCTGTTCCCTTGAGGATGCAATGGGGAACGTTGGGGTGATGATTCAGAAACAGAAGTTCAAGGTGAACAAAAAACGACTAAAACTGCATATTGCTAGCAAAGATCTGTACCCGGATAATTATGATTTGGACATCGTGCTTGAGACGAAGAAGGATCGGAAGATCCGAAAACTTATGAATCGTAAGCATGTAAAAGGGTTATCCATTGAAAAGAAAGCAGATAAGTAATAATAGCTCCACGTAACGAGATGGTTTGATCTGGCCCCTTTTTCAAGTGTTCTTGACAAAGGGGCCAGATCTTTGAATATAGTCTTCTGTCTTTCCTATGATTCTGGAATTATGGTGACAGCGATCGTTCGAACTGGTGTACCTCGTTCATGATTCTGATTTGAGGTTTGGTAGTATTTGAGCATGAGGTCGTTCAATTCATTCTGAAAGTTCATAAACTGCTCATCAGCAAGCTTCAATTCTACCAATGCAAAGGTAGCTTGATCCTCTGTGCGTTTTTGTTCCTCTATTTGAGTCAAGTAATTCTGGTATTGGGTTAACAGCGATAGTTGGTAATAAGAAATATAATCCAGCTTCTTCTTGTTAGATACTTGTTTCCATTCCTCTGTGCTCAGCTTCATTTCAGCTTCATTTAAGACGTAGTATTTCTGCGAAACGGATCTTATTTTCTTCTCTTTAATAATACGAATTACTCCAGCATCCAGCAAAACTTGTATGTGTCTATACAGGGTTGCTTGAGGGATGTCTTTAATGATTTTGACCATTTCCAGTGGCGTAAGGCCTTCGTCCTTGTTTCGTATTAGAGCCTGACAAATTCTCATTCTAACCGGGTGCATTAAAATTTCAGCTTTATTGGCCATGGGTTGCTCCTTATCCGTTCTCCTTTATTATATTTAATAATATTATCACAGGTAATAATGAAATCAAACCGAGTTATTTGGAGGGAGAAAAAAAGTTGCAATTATAAAAAGCTTACACTATTATTATCAATAATGATAACATTATTAATTATGATAATAAATTAAAAGGAGTTTTTTGCTATGAAGCTTCATTATGGATGGGACGAATTAAGTGAAATTAATTGGGAGGCTTTGCTGCCGATTCTTGTACCGATACTTGCGATTGGGTTTATCCTGATCACCGTTGCACTGATTGACTTATATAGGTACAGAAAGACGAGACAGAATGTGCTGATGTGGAGTTTCATTATTATTATCGGCAATTCAATAGGCTCGGTTCTGTATTTCGTCATAGGTCGAAAGGATCGTGAACGAAATTGATGTTACAAGTGAAGCATGTTACGAAGACATTTAAAGATAAGACGGCTGTAAACGATTTTTCCATGGAAATACGTGCTGGAGAATGTGTGGGATTGATCGGGCCGAATGGAGCGGGTAAATCAACATTGATCAAAATCATTTCAGATATTATGAACCCAAGTAAGGGGGAAGTGCTGCTTGATGGCAAGCCGATTTCGAAAATGAAGAAGGAAATTGGTTATTTGCCGCAATACCCTAACTTTTTTAACTGGATGACGGCGCAAGAAACACTTGTATTTATGGGTCAATTATCGGGAATGGCGAAAGCTCAGTTAACGAATATGATACCGGATATGCTAGCCAAAGTAGGCTTAAGCGGAGAAGAGAATGCCAAGGTTGGAAGCTTTTCAGGCGGGATGAAGCAGAGACTTGGGATTGCACAGGCTTTGCTGCACAAGCCTTCCTTGATCATCATGGACGAGCCGGTTTCGGCATTAGATCCAATTGGGCGAAGGGAAGTGCTCAATCTGATACAAGCGATCAAGAAGGAGACGACGATCCTATTATCAACACATATATTAGGTGATGCGGAAGAGATATGTGAACGATTTATTATGATAAAGCAAGGCAGCAAAATTGAAGACACAACAACTGAAGACTTGTTAAGTCGCAATAGCGGCAATCAAATCACTTTGGAAGTGACGGCAATTAGGCAGGAATGGATTGAAGTGGTGAGGCATTTGAGCTATGTAAAAGGTGTAGACGTAACCGGCAATCGAGTAAAAATAGAAGTAGAAAATATACAGTCGAATAAGAATGGCATCCTGCAATGTGCTCTGGACCATCAAGTTGATCTGATTAGGTTCGAAACCAACAATGAAACGTTGGAAGAAATCTTTTTACAGCTGGTGGTGGAGAAATGAATAATTTTATGGTGTTAATAAAAAAAGAATGTGTACAAATGGTACGTGAATATAAAGTGCTTTGGCTGCCGCTTGTGTTTATATTTCTGGGCATCACTCAGCCCCTTGTCAGTCACTACTTACCGTCGATCATGCAATCAATGGGCGGCGTACAGGGGATTACGATTGATCCGAGCATGGCAGCTCAGAAGGGTGGAGAAGTGCTGGCCAGCACGCTGGGGTCTCAATTCGATCAGCTGGGGATTATGATTATTGCAATCTCATTAATGGGTATTATACAGACTGACAAAGCAAGCGGTATGTTAGCTTTTATACTGACCAGACCCGTAAACGTTCTATCTTATATGAGTGGCAAAATCGTCTCCAATTACATATTCATCGCCTGTAGTGTGGCACTAGGTTATGCTGCTTCTTACGTGTATGTCAATTTATTGTTCACACCTGTTCGTACGGCAGACATGATGCTGGCGCTGCTGTTCTATCTCCTTTGGGTGCTGTTTATGGTCTCTTATATAACGATGATGAGTACGCTTTTTAATAGTCAGGGGATCATTGCATTATTATCCATTGTAACTCTGCTGGGCTTCAGGATGCCAGTAGGTCTGAATCCGGTTATCGATCTTATAAGTCCGGCTAGCTTAAGCAAGCATGCTGCGGGGGTATTGAATACCGGAGCAGTCCCAGCTGGCGCCTCATGGAATGTGTTAGTCATTCTACTATTAATCGGGTTAACTATGATAGTGACGAACCATTGGATCGCGAAAAAGAAATTTACCCATGAGTAATAACAAAAGCTCCGCGTAACCGAACTGGCACGTGGAGCTTTGTTTCCTTTGTTCTTATTAAGATTGAGCAATTTCAGCTATACGCTCATTTACGTTATTTTGGTATACGCCACCATGGTAGCAAATCACCGTCTCGATGTCATATTCTGTGAGCTTTTGAACTGATTTAATTGCAGCCTCCATATCCAATGTAAAAGCTCGAGGTGGTCCAATTAGCTCGCCGTTTTCAACGAATAGGGCATCACCAGCTATCAGTGTCTTGCTTGGTTTGTGATAAAGGCTTATATGACCCGGTGTGTGACCGGGCGTATTAATAACCACAATGCCGCCACAGTAAGGCAATTCTTCCTGATTCGAAATGGTACGATGTACATCGCCTTTTGGTAAGTTATTGTACATATGAAGGAAGCCTTGCTTACGTTCCTCTGGCCAAGTATCTAATTGTTTGAATGCTAATGCAAACTTCATAATCGTTTCTTCGCCTTGTATGTAGGGCTTCTCGATTTCATTCGCAAGCACTTCTGCAGGTTGATTTAATGCTTCTTGGATTGCAGTTAAACTTCCAATATGATCGATATCTTGATGCGTGAGAATAATCTTGCTTAATTTTTGAAAATCAGCTCCCACCTTCGAAATGGTATCTTGGAATAGTTGAGCTTGACCAGGATATCCAGTATCCACAAGGATCATTGTTTCTTGATCCCAGATCAATGTGGGGTGAATGATTGAAGGCTGACCTGCTACATTTGCTTCCAGTTCGAGTGTTTCTAATCCATTCGCGATTTTCATCTAAATCCCTCCGAGTATCATGTTATTTCTTAGCTCATCGATGAGGCCTATTAGATATAATAGAGGGTTTTATCGGTAATTACAACAAATATTTAATCATAACATATATTTAATAAAAAGTCAATAGATATATTATATTTACTTTGCAATGAAAAAGTACCTTGTCGGTATTTCAAATTCTATGCTACAATGCTAGCTAAATGAATATGGACCTTTGGGGCAGGGTGAAATTCCTGACCGGCGGTGATGGTTCCCGAGAACCTCAGCCCGCGACTCATTATTTGGTAGTAGTTCAGATAATGACTGACTTGGTGTACATTCCAAGGCCGACGGTATAGTCCGGATGGGAGAAGGTCAAAGCGAGTAGGTGCTAGATTTGTTGTGTCCAAAAACACATCGACTAGTACTTAGCTTGTTTGAATGCGCCCCGTTATCGTAATTTGATGACGGGGTGTCTTTCTTTCGAAGTGTCCAATTCAAAAACCAAGAAAGGTTGTTGAATATGGAAGAAATCATGGGTAAGCAGAAGTCTGTGCATGCTGAACATGCCGCAAGTCGTAAGTTGAATGGAGTATGGCTCGTCGTACTTGGAGCCGCAATGTGGGGTGTGGATCCTCTTTTCCGAATTTTATTGCTAAAATCATTCACATCGACGCAAATTGTATTGCTGGAGCATATCTTGCTCATGGTTTATGCACTACCTGTTCTTTGGATTCATCGTGCTGAACTTCGTAAATTAGCATTGCGGCATGTGTTTGCGATCCTGTTTATCTCATGGGGTGGATCGGCGATTGCTACAATTATGTTCACTTCAGCATTCGCGCATGGGAATCCGAACACTGTCTTATTACTTCAGAAATTACAGCCATTATTTGCGATTGTGATGGCTCGGTTTGTACTCAAAGAAACTTTGCCTAAACGTTTCCCTGTGCTGCTAATCGTTGCACTTGGTGGTACGTATTTGCTCACATTTGGATGGTCAGGTTCTGGCGGCAGCTTTGCTGAAGTAGCTGGAGTCAGCGGATTATTGTCAATTGGAGCTGCTGTACTATGGGGTGGTTCAACGGTTATGGGGCGAGTATTACTTAATAAAGTAAGCTTTGAATCCGTTACGGCATTACGTTTTGCTGCTGCATTGCCCCTGTTGCTTGTTACTTCTTGGATAGAACCTAGTACTTGGGTAATGCCAACAAACTTAGGGGACTGGGCTTCTGTGAGCGGTAGTTTATTGCTGCAAGCGTTCCTTCCGGGATTGCTTAGCTTGTTGCTGTACTACAAAGGCCTATCTAATACCAAAGCGTCTTATGCGACGCTTGCAGAACTTTCTTTTCCAGCGGTGGGCGTACTTGTGAACTGGATTGTGTTCCAACAGGCACTTACAACTTCACAGCTAGTAGGTTTCGTGCTCATTTGGGGTGCAATCGTTAGCTTATCCCGTCAGAAGTAAAGCGGAATGGCTGTGCGGGTAGATAATATTCCTAATTTGTGTACAATAAAAGATATAGCACAGATAGGAATGGAGTCCAACGCATGAAAAAGTTCAAGAAATTCTACATTGAGATTACGAGTGTATGTAATCTTGCTTGCACCTTCTGTCCACCGACACAAAGGCAAGCTAATTTTATTAAGATAGATGCTTTTACGAAAAGATTAGATGAAGTTAGGCCGCATACGGACTTTATATATTTACATGTTAAAGGGGAGCCGCTGCTGCACCCCAAGATCGATGAATTGCTGGATATCAGCCATGAAAAAGGGTTGAAAGTCAACATCACGACGAACGGTACGTTGCTGCAAAAGAACAAACACAAGCTCTTGGCTAAGCCGGCACTTCGTCAAATGAATATTTCTCTGCATAGCTTTGACGGGCATGAAGGCTCTGAGGATAAAGAAGGCTATATTGGTAATGTGTTATCTTTTATCCGCGAAGCGAGAGAGAAAACGAACATTATCTTCTCACTTCGTTTGTGGAATTTGGATCAAGATAATGCGACCAATCAGGAACGAGAACGTAACCGTGAGATCCTGTCAATGATTGAGTCAGAGTACAACTTGGATTTCAAAATTGAAGAAAAAGTCGAACCTGGTAAAGGTGTGAAGATCGCAGATCGGTTATACCTGAATCAAGATTATGAGTTCAAATGGCCAGATCTTAAGGAAGAAGAGGATGATGGAAAAGGGTTCTGTCACGGTCTTCGGAATCAGGCTGGCATTCTCGTGGATGGCACGGTAATCCCTTGTTGTCTAGATGGTGAAGGGATCATTAATCTCGGGAATATTAATCAGAAGCCATTCGCTGAAATTATTGAAGGTGAGCGCGCAAATCGCATCGTTGAAGGATTCTCACGTAGAGAAGCTGTTGAGGAATTGTGCCGCAAGTGCGGTTATCGTCAAAGATTTAATATGTAGAATAAGTAAGATTCAAAGAGGAACCCCGTGTTCCTCTTTTTTGTGTTGGATAGAGATCGACTTCTTCAGAAATCATTTAGAATTTACCCCACTTGATGTAAAGAATGTTGGAATAGACTGATTGCAAGAGGAGGGGGAGGTAATGAAATTAAATGCAATGTCCAGGGTGCAGCAGAAATGGCTTTTTCTAATGAAATTTATACTTGCACCCGCGCAAATCGGAAGTGTAACACCAAGTTCCAAGTATCTAGCGCAGAAAATGGTGGATTGCGTCCCATGGAATGAAGTAACGCGGATCGCTGAACTTGGGGCAGGCACAGGAGCGATTACAAAGTATATTCATACGGCAACTTGGGAAGAGATTAGTGTGCTCTTATTTGAAAAAGATGCAGAGATGCGTAGTGAACTCGAACGCCAATACCCTGATTTTCGGTGCTATGAGGATTGTCGCGAACTCATAAAAGTGATGCACAAGGAGCAGATTGATCAACTGGATTGTATTTTCAGTGGACTTCCATTCTTTAACTTTCCACAAGTGATGCGCGATCAGATTCTTGAGCAGATTGTTGGCTCGTTAAGAGATGATGGTTGGTTTATTGCTTTCCAATATTCCAAACAAATGCAGCAGCAACTAATGAAGCATTTTGAAATCGAGATGATTCATTATGTGCTATGGAACTTACCACCTGCCTTTATATATGTGTGTCGGAAGAGGAGAGGAGAAGTGAATCATGAAGAGTAAATTTCATAACTATTTGCCTTTACTTTGGCTCTTGGCCATTCCTATCTTGAATATTTGCTATGGATTTTTGAATCATGGTGGGGTTCAAGTATGGAGTCTGATGACAGCATTTGATCAAAGCATTCCATTCATCCCTGCATTTATTATTCCATATTTACTTTGGTATCCGTTTATCATCGGGATGTTGGTACTCTTTTTTCTGAAGAATAAGACCACCTATTATCTCACACTGTTGTCTTTATGTGTGGGTCTGATTCTATGTTACATCATCTACTATTTCTTCCAAACCACAGTTCCGCGACCACAGATTACGATAGATCATGGTCTACTCGGAACACTCGTTAACTTTGTTTATCAGACTGACGCCCCTTACAATTGTTTCCCTAGTATTCATGTTATGACGAGTTATGTGATATTGAGAGGATTATCGAACTGTCCCCAAATATCAAGAATTATACGTGTGAGCGTTCACATCATGTCTTGGTCGATTATCTTGTCTACCTTATTTGTGAAACAGCACGTGTGGGCGGATATTGTAGGTGCGGTTCTGTTAGTAGAAATCGTGTATTATGCGGTAAGTAAATGGATGCCTGCCAAGCATGAACAAATTTTACGTAAGCAACTGGCTGTTAGAGGAGGGACGAAGGTTGAATTATGACGCGCTCGTATCTGGAATCGAGCAGTTCGGTTATGCGGCATTATTCCTGTTCTTGTGGCTTGGTATTGTAGGAATGCCAATTCCTGATGAGGTCGTCGTGTTGACGGGGGGCGCGCTTACAAGTAGTGGGCTACTGCATGTTGTCCCTGCTTTCTTACTCACTTACTTAGGTGTGATTTCTGGATTATCGCTTGGATATGGACTGGGTCGATTTTTGGGTGCAAAAGTCTTGCTGAAGTTACGACGGAAAAAGAAAATGGGGCGGTATATCTACTTCGCTGAAAGATTGGGAGAAAAATATGGAAGTTATGCACTGTGCATCAGCTATTTTTTTCCGATCATCAGACATCTAATGCCTTACTTGGTTGGCTTGCAGAAAATGAGTTTTCGGCGCTATGCGCTGTTTTCTTACACGACCGGATTTGTTTGGACACTCGCTTATTTTATTGTAGGACGTTTTGTAGGGAATCATGTTCAAGAAGTGGGTGAACTGGTATATAATTACGGAATAAGATTGTTATGGATACCACTTGTGGTTATGGTTATCTTCGTCGTACGTTACTGGTATCAACGACAGAAATTCCAGCAGGGAGGGAGTAATGGATGAATAATACGATATTAGTTGCCGATGATGACCGAGAAATTCGGAATATTCTGCATATTTATTTGCGTAACGAAGGCTATCAGGTACTCGAAGCTGCTGATGGGCTTGAAACCTTACAAGTTCTTCAGAATGAAAAAATAAACTTGATCATCCTTGATATTATGATGCCGAATTTAGATGGAATTAAAGCTTGTCTGAAAATAAGGGAACAATCGAATACGCCGATTATTATGCTCTCCGCCAAACAGGAATACTTAGATAAAATTACAGGATTATCAACAGGTGCAGACGATTATGTGACAAAACCGTTTAATCCACTCGAATTAATAGCCAGAGTTAAAGCACAGCTTAGGCGGCAAAATTACGTTACCTCTCATTCAACCACAGATAACTCCGAAATTTGCATTGATGATCTAGCCCTTTCAATAGACCAACATAAAGTAACCGTTCGAGGTCAAGAAGTCGCGCTGACACCTATCGAATTTTCTATTCTAGAACTGTTAGCTACGCATCGTGGGCAAGTATTTAATATCGATAAAATTTATCGAAAAGTGTGGAAAGACCCTTCCTCTTATTACTCTGAGAATACGATTATGGTTCATATTCGTAATATTCGAGAGAAGATTGAAATTAATCCTAGAGAGCCTCATTACATTAAAACCGTGTGGGGGGTAGGGTATAAGATTGAAAAATAAGGTTTGGGAATTCATCAGCGGGAAGAAAAAAATCCGCATTCGGATGATGTGGATGGTTGTGAGTAGCTTTATGCTAACGTTTATCATCAGCATTTTTATTCCCAATCAAATATCTATCCCCTTGAATGTTGGCGTATTTATTGGTTGCTTTTTATTGATCTATATTGCACTTACACGGCATGTAGTACGATATTTATCGATCGTTGCTGAGGGGGTGATGAAGATCGCTAAGGGAGAATTAGATTATCGTCTACCCTTACTTAGACATGACGAGCTTGGCATTGTAGCATCTAATATTAATCATATGGCTAATCAGCTTCAGGAACAAATGAATCGAGAACGTGAGCTGGAACAATCGAAGATGGAGCTGATCACCTATGTGTCACATGATCTTCGCACTCCTCTTACAAGTATTATTGGATATTTAGATTTGCTGCACTCCCAAACATTTCAGGATGAATCTGAGCGGGAACGTTACTTGGAAAGTGCGATTCATAAGACCCAACAATTAAAGACGTTAATTGATGACTTGTTCGAATACACACGTTTGACATATGGTGAAGTGCGATTGTCTTTTCAAGAAATTGATCTGAACAGTCTACTCGAACAAATGATGTCCGAATTTGAACCGGTTGCCAAGGAACAAGGTGTTTCACTACGTAAAGTAACGGCTTCTGAACCTATTATGCTGTGGATCGATACGGAGAAAATGGTTCGAGCAATCGATAATCTTTTCATGAACGCGCTCAAATTTTCATACAGTCCCGGTGATATTCGAGTGGGGCTTTATAAGCAAGGGAGTCGAGTCACACTTAGTATCGAGAACAATGGAAAACCGATTACCAAGGAACAAGAAGAGCGACTGTTCGAGAGGTTTTATCGATTAGAGCCTGTACGTTCAGATACGTATATGCCCTCGGGTTCGGGACTTGGCCTCACAATTGCGCGTAATATTGTGGAGCTTCACGGTGGACGGATTCAGCTTTTCCATAATAACGGACATTATCAAGTGCGACTGGAATTCGGCAATGTTGGGAAATAAGAAGGCAATTATCGAAAATCGACAATTGCCTTCTTTGTCTGTATTGTAACAATAACCGAGTGATTTCCTATATTTTTCGTATCTTTTGTAAAAATAGCGCTGTCAACAAAATGCTAATCTTATCGATTTTTGCGCTTGCCCGGGAAATGGAATGGTTTATGATAATTGGATTGCATAAAGTTTGAGTTCCTCATCACCTGCTGTAGATGGTATGATTTGCTCAAATTGTAAGCCTAGCTTTTCAAGGAGGTTTCCAGAACGGTCATTATCCAGCGATGTAATGGCAACAATGCGATTTAATCCCTTAACATCTCTACCATAGGTGAGTACACCAGAAGCAGATTCGAAGGCATATCCTTGCCCCCAAAATTTTGGAAGAAAGGCATAACCAATATCGACATCCTCGAGTGAATCTCGTTTAATCAAGCCACATAGACCGATTGGAACAAGGTTTTCTCTGAGTAGAGTCAGATATAGTCCAATCCCAGCACGAGCATACATGGACATAGGTCCATTTACAATATAATCGCGTGCATCTTCGATCGTCCGAATCCCTTTATCGCCAATGAATTGTATCCACGATGGTTCATTCAACAACTCAAAAATAAACGGAGCATCCTCAGTCGTTAGTTGTCTCATCAAGAGACGTTCTGTCTCGATAATAGCCATTACACTCACCACCTTATTGTCATTACAGGGTGTTTTTTACTTCTCATCATCCCATGTTAAAGAATTGATCTTCCATCCATCTTGCGTGTGGATGAATTGAATACTCTTCATGCCTTTTGAATGAAAATAAACGCCTTGGCGCATACCGGATTTTTCATAAAGGCTAAACCGATGTGCGATTTGACCAAAAATCTCGGTTCGTTCAGATAGTTCCTTTTCTTCAAAATCAATTAACGATCCGTCATTTAATAGCTTCTCTCGGGGTTCGATAAACTGCTGCAGGGTGTAAACTTCAGGGGTAGAGTCTGTATTTCTGATGATTATACCGCTTGGAATAAATAGCTCGTGGATCAGATTTACATTGGGCTTGACTCCATCTTTATTCGTAAACACTTGGAAAAAGGATGCTGTTATTGCATCGAGAATCGTTTTGGTAGCTGAAGCTTCCACGTTGTCATCTCCTTTCAATATAAATAATTCCAGATATCTTTCTTTAATCCTATGCCAATGATAAAATGCAATGATATAAAAATTCAGACATCTTGTGAAAGGAGTAGATGAACATGAATAAACATTTATTTTTAATCGGAGGTGGGCCTCCATTTACACCAAAGCTTGCGGGTACGTTCGCAGAATTAACATCTCGTCGAAATGCCCCAGTAGTGGTTTTAATAGTATGGAGGGAAGGTTGGGAGGATTATCAGTCACGTTATACAGAGCAATTAGAGAAGTATGGAGTGGAACAATTCAAGTTTCTTCCACTGCCAATAACACCGATAGACAAAGTTATTCATCATGTTAAACAATGCTCAGGCATCATAATTGGTGGCGGGGACACGAACTTATATGCAGATTATATTGTGGACACACCGATTGGCGGCGCGATAAAGGCAGCGTATGAGCAGGGAATTCCTGTTGCCGGGTTTTCAGCAGGTGCCTTGATTAGTCCAGCACAATGTGTGATTTCGGCAAAGGATAACGACAAAGAGCAGTTTCAACTTAGAAAAGGAATTGGCCTCGTAGAGGATATGGTGCTCGCTGTCCATTTTTCACAATGGGAAGACGAAAGTCACCTTAGACTGGCTGTTCAAACATGCCAGAGCAAAGCTAATTATGGTATTGATGAATGTTCGTGCGTGTATCTGCTTAACGGGCAGCTTGAAAGTACGGAGGCGATGGAAGGGTATGGGGTGTATACGATTGCGAATGACGGGTTGGAGGATGGTTTAAAAGCGACCGGGAAATTGCAACGGTTAGGAATCACAATTGAAGAAATTATTATATTTGATCCCAAACAAGATACGAAATTACTTGATGACTTATCTGAACTCCTCGTCCAAGTTGTAGATAATGGTGCTTCAATTGGCTTTTTGCCCCCACTTGCAAGGGATGAAGCAAGAACATATTGGCAGAATATGATGCAGGCAGGTGTTAAACTTTGGATCGCGAAGAATGAGTGCGATCACATAGTCGGAACGATTCAATTGCATCTTGCTTTGAAAAAGAACGCTCCTCATCGTGCAGAAGTAGCTAAACTAATGGTGCATCCCTCTCATCGTAGGAAAGGAATCGCACAGCAGCTTCTGGATACGATGGAACACAAGGCAAAGGAAGAGAAAAGGAGTCTCCTCATACTCGATACGCGTGAAGGTGATCCATCCAATAAGCTCTATCAATCAAATGGATTCGTTGAAGTAGGCCGGATTCCAGAGTATGTCATTTCAGATAACGGGGAGTACCAAGCAACGGTTTATTATTATAAAAAATTATGATCAAGCAAAAGAAGCTTGGATGTAATCCAGAGCTTCTTTTATTTTTCAATAAATAATTTAACAAACATATTGTCAAATTTCACCTTCGTATGTTAACATACACCGTAATGATAATAATTATCAATCTCAATTAAATTTTAGAGGAGCGTTCCTACACAATGAAACGAATACTTAGAACGAGTGGAATACTAGCAAGTGCAATGATGTTAACTTTAGCAGTGGGCTGTGGTAAACAAGAGGCTGCTTCAAATGTAAAAGAGGTAGCAGGAACAGCAACACCTGCAGCGACTCCAGTTGCGACACAAGCACCTGCAGTTAAAATTGATGAAGAAAAAGCTACTGCTCTACTTGCACAATTTGGTGGGCAGACTCCTAATAAAGTCATTCCAGTCTCTGTTTCATTATCCGAAGTGTTAAACGTACTTGGTGTGAAACCTGTAGGTGTCCCAACTTCAACTGTTGCATTACCTGAAGCATTCAAAGAGATTACGAAAGTCGGTTCTGCTCTAAAGCCCGATATTGAGAAAGTAACAAGCTTACAGCCTGATATCGTAATTGGACCTGCATCCATTAAAGATAGCCTAGAGAAACAATTTAAACCTGCTTCATTAAAAACAGCATACTTACCTTCCGATTCACTTGAAGAGTTAAAATTATCAACAGTCGTTCTAAGTCGCGTTTATAAGAAAGAAAAAGAAGCAAATGATTTCCTAGCTAAGCTTGCTGAACAAGAAGCTGCAAGTGAAGAACAGTCCAAAGGAAAACAATCACCGAAAGTGATGTTCCTATTCGGCTCTGCAGAATCGTTCATGATGATGAATGAGAGTACATTTGCAGGCAGTATAGCGAAAAAGCTGCATGCGACAAACATTGTCTCCGAAGTGCTGAAGTCTAAGGAAACTTACGTTGCTCTAAATATGGAAAATGTGGTTGCGGCTAATCCAGATGTTATTTTACTAGTGGCACATGGTGATCCCGATACAGCAATTAAGAAGTTCGAAGCTGATGTGAAGAAAAACGGTGCTTGGGATAAACTTAATGCCTTTAAGAATGGCAAAGTAAAAGCACTTGATTATAACTTGTTCGGAGTTGCATCTATTGCTAAAGCAGGGGATGCATACAAACAAATGTTTAATTTCTTGTATCAATAATGAGAGTTCAATGCATCCGTTCATTGTTCATAGTCAATAGGGGGAAGACAGATGCTAGCACAGAGTAGGAATAAAGGAATTACGATTGGCATAACATTCATCCTGCTTATCGTTGCTATTATTTTATCGATTGGACTAGGCAGTGTACGGTTTTCTCCAATTGAAATTATTCAAGCCTTGTTCGGTAACGGCGGGGAAGTATCAGATACCATTCTATGGGATATTCGGATTCCTAGGGTATCACTTGCTGTTGTAATTGGTGCGAATCTAGCCATTTCAGGCGCTTTACTACAGGCGGTCATGCACAATCCACTTGCTGACCCTGGATTAACAGGGGTGTCGGGCGGTGCTTCTGTTGCGGTATTGTTCATTTTACTAGCAGCACCAGCGTATACTTCATTCATACCTATTGCTGCAATTGTTGGTGGAAGTGTGGCGGCCATCATGGTATATGCGTTAGCTTGGAAGAACAGAGGCATCACACCGGTACGTGTCATTTTGTCAGGTATCGCTGTGAACTCCGTAGTTGGAGGTATCGTTGGATTACTATCTCTTCTTTACAGCGATAAACTTCCAGGTGCCTTGCAATGGCTGAACGGTAGTATGTCGGGAAAGGGTATGGGCGATGTGAGCGTCATGCTGCCGTACTCGATTATTGGATGGATCGCTGCGATCTTTTGTATTCGTCAAGCCAATATCTTGCGATTAGGCGAACAAGCTGCACTTAATCTAGGTGAAAATATTAATCGCATTCGTATTATTCTGTCTTTTATTGCGGTATATTTAGCTGCTGTATCTGTTTCCACTGTAGGGATGATTGGCTTTGTTGGATTGGTTGTACCGCATATGGCTCGTATGTTTGTAGGATCTGATTACAAGCAGTTATTGCCGATGAGTATTGGGCTCGGAGCACTTGTGCTTCTCGTAGCGGATACGATTGGAAGAACATTCTTCGCTCCACTTGATATTCCTGCTGGTATTGTGATGGCTGTTGCGGGAGGACCTTACTTTTTATATCTCATGAGAAAAGGTGATGTGTAAAATGCTACAAGCCATTGACTTAACGATTAGTTATGACGGTAACACAATCGTAAAGAATGTCACCCTACAAGTGGAAGAAGGAGAGATTGTCTCCATCATCGGACCTAACGGTTCGGGTAAATCAACTTTGCTTAAAGGTATATCTCGTATGATTCCATGTGAAAGTGGTCGTGTATGTATCGCAGGACAAGAATTGCAGTCTATGCATACAAAGCGCATTTCACAAATGATGTGCATTTTATGCCAATCGAATCAGACTCCTGCAGACATGACGGTCGAGGAGCTTGTCTCTTACGGTCGTTTTCCTCATAAAAAATGGTACGAACGTCTATCCAGCAGTGACTATGAAATTATCGACTGGGCAATTGAACAGACAGGGCTTTCTACTTATCGAAAACGTCTCGTCAAATCATTATCAGGTGGAGAAGGACAACGCGCTTGGATCGCTATGGCATTAGCACAACGTCCTAAGGTGCTCTTACTCGATGAACCGACAACTTATTTGGATATCGCACATCAATTAGAAGTACTTGAGCTTGTGCGTACACTTAATAAAGAGTTAGGGATTACTGTTATTATGGTTCTTCATGATCTTAATCAAGCTAGTACGTACAGTGATCGCATCTGTGTGATTCGCAATGGCCAAGTAGCTTTATCTGGTAAACCAAGCGATGTACTCACACATGATATGATTCGAGATGTGTATGGGGTGGAAGCGGAAGTAGCGTACATTCATGGCTCTGAATCGCCTCGCATTCATCCACTTCGTAAAGCTCAAGCTAATTAACTAGGGGGAATAGCAATGAAACCAATCGACACAGCAACAATGAAAGTAAAATTCCAAGCATTCATGGAAAGCCGCAAGACACTTATGATCAGCAGCTTGGATGAAGAAGGAGCTCCTTTTATCAGCTACGCGCCATTTGTTCATTTAGATGGCCATCTATATATTTACATCAGTAAAATTTCCGATCATTTCCGCTATGTAGAAGAAAATGATCGTGTTCATGTGATGATGATCGCTGACGAATCGGAGACTCCGAATGCATTTGCTCGTGAGCGCGCTCGTTATGCGTGTGCAACAGAGAACCTAGGAAATGAAGGGAACGAAGAGGTTTTCGAAAAATTTAACGCGAAATTCAGCGACAAAATGATGAATATGCTGCGTGGACTTGATTTCTCCTTGTTCAAGTTAACTCCACTTACAGGACGCTTTGTTGTAGGCTTTGGTCAAGCGTTCGATGTGGACATCACAGGTGAGAAATTCGAACACGTTGTTGTAGATCGCAAAGATAAGTAAGGTAAAAAATGGAGGTGGGTATTACGATGTCTTTTGAAGCGGTATATCCAGTATGGCGAACAGTAAGGGATCGTTTTCAGAAATCGATGCAATCCATCAAGGAAGAGGAACTGCAGTTGCGCCTTTCGCCTGAGACTTTATCTATCGGCTATATTCTAAGACATAATGCAGAGGTTGAGTATATGTTTGCGGAGTGGTTTTTTAACAAAAAAGCCCCAGAGGATGTTACTTACTTGACGACTGAGCCAGATAAAGGAGGTCATGCATATGGGAATGTTCAGGAATTGCTTACTTTCCTTGAAGCGGCGGATCTCTATTTATCATCAGCGATGAAGGAACTGCCTGAAGCAGCGTGGGATGAGCCTGTATCTTCACCAATTGGATCTTCAACACCGCGCGAAGCGTTAGGTCGTGTTCTGTATCATGCTGGATTGCATGGAGGTCAAGTATCGCTTATTCGTAAATGTGCGGTTCAACCTGCTAATTCATAATCGATCATAAGGTAAAAGAAAGGGAGTATGCGTTATCGCATACTCCTTTTTGCTAGGTCATTAGATTATACTTTTTGCATTTTTGCAGGGTTGTTGATTTTATATGGAACGGGATGTTTTGTCAGCTTCTTCGCAACAATTTTACACTCGAAAGTGATGGTGTCACCGACTACTAGTTCTAACTTCTTAAGCGTATTACTATGACTGGACCAAGCCGTACCAATTTCAGTCTCGGGATCAAGGATCGTTACGGATTCATAGATAATTACTTCATCATCATTGTCTGAGAAATGGTTCGGTACAGTCGTAAACTCTTGAACAATGGCACGCATCTTCACTTTTTCTTCTGGAAGTTGTAGCTTGGGAGCTTTTTCTTTCTTCACATTCGAAGCGTTCTTTTTAGCGGCAGGTTCTCCGACGATCGGCTGAGCAGGGATGGACTCAGCAGTAGGCATATCCTCGCTAACTTGACCCTCTTCATCTGATTCTTGAGTATCTTCTGCAGCTACAACCTGTCTTTGACTATAATTAGCGGCTTGCATTTCCTTAAGATAGGAAGGGTGGATGCAGTGCAGCTGATTGTTATCGAGCTCAATAACCGCGGTTGTATTATCAACGAATCCAATGATATGGCAAGGGACTTGCAACCCTTTTCCTTTATAGTAAAAAGTTTTGGTCTTAGCTGCTTTACTGGATACTAAGCCCCATTCTTTACATTTATCTAATTGCTCCGCTTCGCTCTCGAAGGTATGGTATGAACTTGGTGTAATGAAAAATGGTTGTATCATGATAACTGCTCCGCCTTTCATTTATAAGGTTAATCTTCAACAATCAGGACAACAGGGCAGTGATCACTGCCTAAGATATGAGCGTCAATATGAGCATCTATAAGCTTAGGGCCAAGTCTCTTTGAAGCAAGGAAATAATCGATCCGCCAGCCGACATTGCGTTCCCTTACCTTAGGCATATTGGACCACCATGAGAAGGCATCCGTTTTATCTGGGTAGAAGTATCTGAATGTATCAATAAATCCACTATCGAGCAGATCGGTCATTTTTCCACGTTCTTCATCTGTGAACCCTGAATTACCCCGATTAGGTTTCGCATTCTTAATATCGATTTCTTGATGGGCGACATTCAGATCGCCACACACGATAACCGGTTTATGCTCGTCCAACTGGAGAAGATAATTGCGGAATCGATCTTCCCATTCCATCCGGTATTCCAGTCTAGACAGATCACGCTTCGCGTTCGGAGTGTAAACGGTAACCATATAGAAGCTATCGAATTCTAGTGTGATGATTCGCCCTTCAGGCTCGGAATCCTCTTCTATTCCATAGCGCACAGATAACGGTTTTATTTTCGAAAAAATAGCTGTTCCCGAATATCCCTTCTTGATGGCGTAATTCCAATATTGGGCGTATGTATCTCCATAATCTAGATCGATCTGACCTTCTTGCAATTTCACTTCCTGTAAGCAGAAGATGTCAGCATCCACACTTGCAAAATAGTCATTGAAACCCTTGTTCACACAAGCTCTTAATCCATTAACGTTCCAAGATACTAACTTCATAATTTTCAACTCCTGCTATCTTCAATCATCTCTTCATACGTAGTATATCATTATCGATATGACGCACCAAATCATTCAAAACTGATGATATAATGAAGGAAAAGAATTGATTGATTCAAAGGAGTGTAGTTATGAATGATTCTTCAGTGGGTACGATACATCAATTAACAAGATATCCTGTCAAATCAATGGCGGGTCAGCCTATAGACCAGACTTACATAGCTAAATATGGCTTATATGGAGATCGATCTCATGCGTTTATCGATCCAACCAAGGAAGGATGGAATCGTTATATTACCGCAAGAAAGTTCCCTCAGATGCTCGGGTATCAAGCAAAACTTCATGAAGCAAGTACTGGAAATGAGCTACATACAACAAATGAATTCCCGCCTGTACATATTACATCACCTGATGGCCGCGAACTCCGCTGGGATGAGACATTGCTGCAAGAGATGCAGATGTACTCAGATCGTACCCTGACGATGATTCATCATCAACCCGATAGTCAAGAGCTGCTAGCTGTAGATTCAGGCGGTATCTTGATTATTAGTGATCGTTCATTACGAAAATTGGAGAACCTTGTTGGGAGCGATGTCGATCCGCGCCGCTTTCGCGCCAATATGTTACTGACACTATATGATACGGCTGAAGATGAAACGAACTGGATTGGTAAAAAGCTTCGTATAGGTGAGTGTCGATTAGAAGTCATCGAGCCATGCGAACGTTGTATGTTGATCACCATCGATCCAGATACGTATGAGCGCAACGTGAATATTTTGAAAAAAGTAAATCAAGAAATGAACCTTCAATTCGGCGTCTATGCAAATGTGATTGAAGTTGGTGATGTGCGTATTGGGGATGAAGTATACCTAGAAAACGAGGTAAATTTGGTTATCAGCTAACGATTTGAGAAGAAAAAAGACTGTGGCTCTAGGAAATCTAGGGCTATTTTTGTGCGTAAAATTAACAAATAATTATTATCAGAAAATTATGAAATATTCATTGCAGACCTTTGGGACGCATACTATAATGAAAGCGTAATCACTATTATCGAATGGCGTTCGACATTATCGAACAAAAGGAGGGTGCATGAGCGAAAAATTAATTCAATCTGTGGAACGTGCTGTCGACATTCTGGAGTTATTCTCGCTAACTGAATCTGAACTCAGTGTAAAAGAAATCAGCAGCCGATTGAAATTGTCGAAAAGTACCGTGCATGGATTGATCAAGACACTGGAACACAGAGGTTACTTAGAACAAAAGCTAACAGACCAGAAATACAGATTGGGATTGCGGTTGTTTGAGCTAGGAAACTTAGTGGGTGGTGGAATGGAACTTCGTAAGGTTGCCTCTCCAATTATTCAAGACTTAGTAGAGAAATTACACGAAACCGTTCATATGGTTGTTCATGATAAAGACGAAGTTGTTTACGTAGAAAAGCTAGAGGGACCTGGATCACTTCGGATGTATTCCATGGTTGGTAAACGAGCACCGATGTACTGTACCGGAGTCGGCAAGGCCATGTTAGCGTATTTTGAGGAATCTGCCATTGATCGGATTTTACATGAAGTTGAATTAAAGAAATTTACACCCTACACCTTGGATACATTAGATGAGATTAAACAAGAATTACGGAAAATTCGAGATCAGGGTTATGCCATAGACGATGAAGAAATTGAGATTGGTCTTAAATGTGTGGCAGCTCCAATTTTCAATCATGAAGGCAAGGTGATTGCATCGATTAGCTGTGCAGGGCCTAAGCTTCGCTTTACGGAGGAACAAACAGAGCTAGTCATTCGTGAAGTGAAAAGTGCAGGACTCGAAGTATCTCGAAAGCTTGGTTATCGTGTATAAAACCGAAGGAGCGTGTTTATAGTGAGCAAAGTATCGCTGCCAATTAATCTGTGGGATTTTATTAATGAACATAAGGATAGCTTGAGACCGCCGGTTAATAACAAAGTCATATGGAAAGATGCGGAACTTATGGTGATGGTAGTAGGTGGACCGAACAAGCGCCGTGATTTCCACGTGGATCCATCCGAAGAAATTTTCTACCAATTAAAAGGATCTTGTTATGTTGAAATTATTAACGAAGAAGGCAATCGTCAAGTTATAACTGTCAACGAAGGCGAAATGTTCTTACTTCCAGCTAACGTACCTCATTCCCCACACCGCGTTCCGGATACAATTGGATTAGTGATTGAAAGAAATAGAGCGGAAGGTGAGCTTGAAGACTTCGTATGGTTCTGTGAAAAATGTGACCACGAAATGCACCGTGAGCGCGTTCAACTTGTCGATATTGAAAAGCAGGTGAAAGAAGCCATTCACGGATTCAATACGAACCTTGAATTACGTACATGTAAGAACTGCAACCATGTCGCATTAGAGGAAGTGTCCGAATGGCAACCCGCGTAGATTTCCATACGCACATCATACCCGAACAATTACCTGATTTTGCAAGTAAGTTTGGTGGCAACCGTTGGCCTACCATCGAAAAAACATGTTCGTGTGGTGCTAACATCATGGTAGAAGGTAACGTATTCCGCCAAATCACAGATCAGTGTTGGGACTCGAATAAACGCATTGAAGATATGGTAAGTGAGGGCGTTGATATGCAAGTACTGTCGCCGATCCCCGTTACCTTCTCTTACTGGGCACCCAAAGAAGCTGTGGATGAAATGGCTCGTTTGCAAAACGATTTCATCGCAAATACGGTTCGTGCGAACCCAACTCGATTTATTGGTCTAGGTACAGTTCCTTTGCAAGATGTAGAGTCTTCAATTCGTGAGATGGATCGTTGTATGCATGAGCTTGGGCTACATGGAATCGAGATTGGAACGAATGTAAATGGGATGAACTTGGATGATCCCTCCTTGCTGCCTTTTTTTGAAATGTGTGAGAAATGGGAAGTACCGCTTTTTATCCATCCATGGGAAACGCTTGGTCGCGATAGAATGCCTCGTCACAACTTTATGTACACGGTCGGTATGCCAAGTGAAACAGCGCTTGCAGCAGCAAGTCTCGTTGGTGGCGGTGTCATTGAAAAGTTCCCGAACTTGAAAGTGTGCTTCGCACACGGCGGAGGTTCTTTCCCATTTATTTTGCCAAGGCTTGATCAAGGTTGGAAGGTGTGGCCACACTTGCGTGTGACTGAACATCCACCTAGTTCCTATACGAAGAACTTTTACTTTGATTCATTAAATTATGATCCAATAAACATGAAATTGATGATTGAACGATTCGGTGTCGACAAGATTGTGATGGGTACGGATTATCCGTTTCCACTTCGTGAATTACCGCCAGGTAAAGTCATTTATGATACACCAGGACTATCGAGTGAGCAAAAAGCAGCGATGTTAGGCGGAAATGCTTTGGAATTCTTGAAGTGGAAGATGTAAGAAGGATAGCTAGCCAAAAAGGAGATACGGCGATGATCGAACAAACGTTAACACCTGAACAAAGAATCCGAAAGCTCGGACTTGAGCTTTCTAATCCTCGTCAACCGATTGGCAACTATGTACCCTGTGTAAGAACAGGCAATTTGATATTTACAGCAGGTCAGGGTGTTGATCAATACAAAGGTAAATTAGGACGCGATCTCACATTAGAAGAAGGTTATCTAGCTTCTCGTCAATCGATGCTGAACCTTCTGAGTGCAGTAAAAGCGGAAATTGGTGAGTTAAGTAAAGTGAAACGTGTCGTGAAGATATTAGGTTTTGTAAATTCCACAGAAGTCTTCACTGATCAACCCAAAGTCATGAACGGTGCATCTGATTTGTTAGTTGCTGTTTTCGGAGACAAAGGTAGACACGGTCGTTCCGCAGTTGGAATGGCGCAGCTGCCAAATAACACGGCAATCGAGATCGAGATGATTTTGGAGATCGAGGAGTAAGCGGGAGGTTACCATGACAGGTCCAGTCAAACAAGCGAAATTATTTATCAATGGGGAATATCAGGATGCGCTTTCTGGCAAAACGTTTGATTCGATCAATCCGGCTACGAACGAGAAGCTAGCAGACGTTGGTTGTGCAGATGAGCGAGATGTAAATCGTACGATTGAAGCTGCACAGGCTGCTTTTGAAAGCGGTGTATGGACGAAGAAGTCGGTGGATAAGCGTTCTGAAATCCTATGCCGGATGTCCGATCTTATACTTGAGCGTGTGGAAGAACTTGCTCGTGTAGAGACAATGGACGTTGGTAAACCAATTAAAGAAAGCTTAGGTTTCGATATTCCTCGTGCAGCACAAAACCTGCGTTTCTTTGCGGAAATGGCGAAGTATGTGAATCATGAGCACTATGATAAAGGCAGCTACAGTTCTTACACGAAATATGCGCCGGCAGGTGTAACAAGCTTGATTATTCCGTGGAACTTGCCTTTCATGCAAATGACTTGGAAAGCATCTGCAGCACTTGCAGCAGGAAACTCCGTAGTTGTGAAACCAGCCTCCTACACACCACTAAGTGCGCTTATGCTTGGTGAAATTGCAAATGAAGCGGGTCTTCCTCCAGGTGTATTGAACATTTTAACAGGACCTGGCAGCACAGTAGGTACGGCAATGACGACGCATGAGCACGTACGCCGAATTTCTTTTGTAGGGGAAACGAGTACAGGTAAGACGATCATGCGCAATGCTGCATCGCAGTTAATACCGGTTTCACTTGAGCTCGGTGGCAAATCAGCCAACATCGTCTTTGAAGATGCAGATCTGGATGAAGCCATTGCAGGTTCAATTGAGGCCATATTCCGAAATCAAGGCGAAATCTGCTTAGCTGGCTCTCGTTTACTTGTACAAGATACGGTCTATGAGAAATTTCTTGAAAAATTCGTAGCAGCAACGAAGAAAATCAAGGTTGGTGATCCACTTGACCCAACGACAGATATGGGTGCGCTCGTATCCAAAGGGCATCTTGAGGTGGTAGAAAGCTATGTGGAAATCGGCCTGTCCGAAGGTGCGAAATTGGCACATGGCGGCAAGCGTGTTGCAGGTATGGAGAAAGGTAATTTCTACGAGCCGACGGTTCTATACGATGTGGATAACAAGATGCGCGTGGCGCAAGAAGAAATTTTTGGCCCCGTTATCGTGATTATTCCATTTAAGACAGAAGATGATGCCATTCGTATCGCGAATGATTCGATTTATGGTTTAGCAGGTGTCGTGTGGACAAATGATCTCAGACGCGCTCACCGTGTAGCAGCTTCAGTTAACTCTGGTTTACTGTGGATCAATTGCTGGTATATTCGCGATTTGCGAACACCATTTGGTGGATCGAAGCAAAGTGGTATTGGACGTGAAGGCGGACGTCATAGCTTTGAGTTCTATACCGAAGCGAAGACAATTACGATGAAATTATAGTGAAGTCTGAACGGATAAAGGATGGTTTGAGTATGGAACACATAAGAGAAATTACACTGCAATTGTTAGATGCTGAGAAAAGCTGTCGGCCCATACAGCCGATTACATCACGTTACGGGGGCTTACATGTCGAAGATGCCTATCAAATTCAACTTCAAATCTTGGATGTAAAGCTTCAAAGCGGCAGAGTCGTTATCGGTAAAAAAGTAGGACTTACGAGCAAAGCCATGCAAACGATGCTCGGCGTAAATGAACCTGATTATGGTCACTTACTTGATGATATGGTTGTACAAAATAATGGTACTGTCGAAGTTAGCAGCTTACTTTCACCCAAAGTAGAAGCAGAAATTGGTTTCGTACTAAAAAGTGATCTTGTGGGTCCGAATGTGAACTATTTGGATGTACTTCTGGCAACGGATTATGTTGTACCCACGATTGAAATTATAGATAGCCGTATTGCGGATTGGAAAATCAAGCTCGAGGATACCGTTGCGGATAACGGTTCTTCTGCACTTGTCGTTGTGGGTGATCATAAGACATCTATTGCTGGGTTGGATCTGAGAACGGTAGGGATGGCCCTTTTCCAAAATGATATAGAAGTGGGTAACGGAGCAGGAGCAGCAGCACTTGGTCATCCAGCACATGCCATAGCTTGGCTTGCCAATAAGCTTCATGAATTTGGAATTAGCTTGAAAGCGGGAGAGCTCATTTTACCAGGTGCACTTAGTGGAGCTGTTGCTGTGAAACAAGGAGATGCGGTAACGGCGAGGTTTGAAACAATGGGGTCAGTAAGCGTGACATTTGTATAGAGGGGGACTTCCTGTGAACAAAATCAAGGCAGCGATCTTAGGTTCCGGTAATATTGGAACAGATCTCATGTACAAGTTGGAACGTTGTGAGCATATCGATCTTACTGCGATGATCGGGATCGATCCAGACTCCGATGGATTAAAGCGTGCAGAGGATCGAGGATACGAGATATTTTCAAATGGTATTCAAGCGATTATCGATCAACCTGATCTTGCAGATATTGTCTTCGATGCAACTTCGGCAAAAGCGCATGTTCGTCATGCAAAAGTACTGAAAGAGCTAGGAAAAGTCGCAATTGACTTGACTCCTGCAGCAAGAGGTCCATTCGTAAGTCCAGCTGTTAATCTGGATGCACTGCTTCAATTGGAAACATCGAATCTAAATTTAATTACTTGCGGTGGGCAAGCAACCATTCCAATCGTTCATTCCATTAACAAAGTGGCTGATGTGTCCTATGCAGAGATCGTGGCAACCATTGCGAGTAAAAGTGCTGGTCCTGGAACAAGAGCGAATATCGATGAATTCACAGTGACAACTCGTCAGGGTCTGGAGCAAATTGGTGGAGCAGATGAGGGGAAAGCCCTTATTATTTTGAACCCTGCTGAACCTCCTATTTTGATGCGCGATACGATTTACTGTGAAGTGAAGCATATGGACGAAGCCGCAATTGTGACATCCATTCATGACATGCTAGAGCAAATTCGTCAGTATGTACCGGGCTATCGATTAAAGCAGGAGCCATTGTTCGAAGGCAATCGTGTAACCGTATTCGTAGAAGTAGAAGGAGCTGGCGATTATTTTCCGCCTTATGCAGGCAATCTGGACATTATGACAGCTGCTGCAGCAAAAGTAGGCGAGCAAATCGCATGTCACTTATTGGATGGGAGGGGAGTTAATCTTGGAACGTAATAGCGATAAGCCGATCCGTATAACGGATGTTTGTTTACGTGATGGTAGTCATGTCGTCGCTCACCAATTCACTGTAGAACAAGTGCAGACGGTTGCAGGAGCGCTTGATGATGCAGGTGTACATTATATCGAAGTTAGCCATGGCGACGGGCTTGGGGGCTCAACCATTCAGTATGGACGCTCGTTGGTTAATGAAATGAAATTAATTGAAGCAGCAGTTGCTTCGTGTAAACAAGCCAAAGTGGCTGTGCTGTTAATCCCTGGCGTGGGAACCGTTCACGAATTGAAACAAGCGCATCAGCTAGGCGCAGGACTTGTTCGGGTTGCTACACATGTGACCGAGGCGGATGTTTCTGCTCAACACATCCATATGGCTCGTGAACTTGGAATGGAAGTGTGCGGTTTCTTGATGATGGGTCACTCTGCGCCTGTAGAAAAGCTCGTGGAACAAGCGAAGTTAATGCAAAGTTATGGCGCAGAAGCGGTATATTTAACGGACTCCGCAGGAGCATTACTCCCTGAGCAAGTGCATGAACGTGTTAAAGCGCTTCGTCAGTCTTTGGATATTGAAATTGGTTTCCATGCGCATAACAATTTGTCGGTAGCGGTAGCGAATACCATTGTTGCGATTGAAGAAGGAGCGACTCGTATTGATGGTAGCTTGCGTTGTCTAGGTGCGGGTGCAGGTAACGCACAGACTGAAGTATTAATTGCAGTTCTAGATCGTTTGGGCATGAATGTTGGGATTGATCTTTACAAAATGATGGATATTGCAGAAGACATAGTAGGTCCAATGCTTCCACAATCTCAGGAAATTCGAAAAGGCAGTCTGGTGATGGGCTATGCAGGCGTATACTCCAGCTTTCTCTTACATGCAGAAAGAGCGGGTAAACGCTTTGGCATCGATCCTCGGGATATTTTACTTGAAGTGGGTCGCCGTAAGGCGGTTGGCGGACAAGAAGATATGATCATCGACGTAGCATCCGAGCTTGCACAGCTTAAGAAAGTGAGGGTATAGCAGATGGAATGGACACAAGAATTAAAACAAGAACTTGCGGATTGGCTCCTATCTGCCGAACTGGAAAAACGTGAGGTGGAGAAAATCACTTCTCGCTATCCAGAACTCCCCATTGAAGTTGCTTATGATATTCAGCGGCTGCTTATCGCCAGTAAAGAGCAAGCAGGTGAGCGCTGCATCGGTTTAAAGCTTGGTTTAACAAGCAAAGCGAAGCAGCAGATGATGGGTGTGCACGAAGTGATCTATGGTTATTTGACCGACGATATGCTCGCTACGGAATGGGAGCCAACTCCTTACGAGCGGTTCATTCACCCGAAAGCCGAACCAGAAATTGCTTTTCTGATCGGTGAAGATTTGCAAGGAACGAATATGACCGCAGATGATGTGATGCGCGCGACAGCTTATGTTGCGCCTGCGATTGAAATTATAGACAGCCGTTATGAGAATTTCCGTTTTACACTCCCTGATGTTGTAGCAGATAATTGCTCCTCAACTAGTTTTGTAGTGGGGAACACTTGGGTCGCACCAGATGCAGTCGACTTATCTCTAGTAGGCGTTGTGATGTCGAAGAATGGTCTTGTTCAAACAACTGGATCAGGTGCAGCTGTACTGGGTCATCCGGCTGAAGCAGTAGCCTGGGCAGTGAATAAGCTAGGTGAACGTGGTCTCGGTCTGAAAAAAGGCCAGATTATCCTAAGCGGTGCTATAACAGAAGCGATCTCATTCGCAGCAGGTGACAATGTACTCGTTCAAATAGGCGGAATGGGAAGCGTGACATTCGTATGCCGATAGTGCAAATCTCCATACTTGAAGGCAGAGAAAAGCATCAAGTTGCAGGTTTAATTGCCGAAGTAACGGACGCTGTCGTCAATAGTCTACTAGTTAAAAAAGAACAAGTACGTGTGCTCGTGACCGAAATTCCTGCTTCCCATTGGGGGGCAGGGGGTGTCACGAAAGATCAGTAATCTTAAGTGATCAGGCTTATGCTAGCAAGAAGGGATTGAAGGTAATGGGTTCTAAACTTGGAAAATTACCTCGTGAAGTTATACGGATACAATATGGGGACAATGAGAATCAATTTGGTGATCTGAGGCTGCCGCAAGGTGAAGGGCCATTTCCCGTTGCTATTGTTATTCACGGGGGGTTCTGGAAAGCAAAGTACAATCTAGATCACATCAATCCATTAGCAGATGCACTGACTAATCAGGGGATCGCGACATGGAATATTGAGTATCGTCGAGTTGGGCATGAAGGTGGCGGTTGGCCAGGAACATTTCTAGATTGCTCGCTTGCTTCGGATTATGTTCGAACATTAGCTGAGACGTACCCGCTTGATCTTAATCGGGTAGCTACAATAGGACATTCGGCGGGTGGACATCTAGCAATTTGGCTTGCAGCGAGAAACAATTTGCCTGTAGACAGTGTGCTTCGCGCAGCAATCGAGCCTTTGCAATTAAAAGGTGCGATTAGTCTAGCTGGGGTTTGTGATCTTGCCTTAATGCAAGAAGTGCATCATTTGGAAGACGTGATATCGGATACGAATAATAATCCAACACGTGACTTGATGAATGGAACACCAGATGGGCAAATGACTCGATATGCAGAAGGCTCTCCTATTGAGCTTTTGCCTATAGGTGTTCCGCTTTTAATCATACATGGTGCACTGGATATTAACGTTCCGATTGGTATTAGCGATCATTTTTTGCAAGCTGCACAAGCTGCAGGGGATTCGGTTACTTATATCACTTTTCCAAGAGGCGATCACTATAAATTGATTGATCCGAAGACGGATGAAGGCTTGCTTGTTGTGGAATCAACGGTTATACTGCTCCAAGAAGAAATTTAATAAAGACTCGGTGACGATTCTCCGAGCCTCCGAAAGCATCGGGACAGTTTCTCCAATTGTGGAGGGACTGTCCCTTTTTTCAACAATTTTCGATCATAAATTCAGTAAAATGCAGGGATTCTTTAACAGGAATGGAATAAGAAAAGGGGATTGCATTAAGTGATAGAAGTTAAGGATATACGAATTATTCGGTCCTGAACGTGTTCAATTTGATGAGAACTTAATTATGGAAGTCACGTTTATTCGAAAATGGTTTCCCTGTGATGCTCTGTCTGCCAAGGTAATGAGAGAGAAGAGAGAACAATTCTCAAAGTTGATGACCCTAAGAGGATTTAGTTCCAAGACTAAAAAAGCTTATGAAGGTCATGTCAGGAGATTCTGTCAAACGCATGCGGAAGTGTTTTTCCATTTAAAAGAGGATGATGTACAAACGTATCTCCTTCGTTTATTTGAGCAAGACTTCTCTCATTCGTATATGAATCAGGTGATCAGTGCACTGAAGCTTTTTCTGGGCAAGGCTTGTGGTCGTCCTGAACTGATCATGAAAATTCCAAGAAGCAAGAAAGAAAAAAAGCTGCCTGCTGTTCTATCTGTTGATGAAGTATTGCGTTTATTAGCTGCTATACCGAACATAAAGCACAAGACGATTCTGATGTTGACTTACTCGTCTGGTTTAAGAATTGGTGAAGTGGTTCGACTAAAGCTGCATGATCTTGATCATCAGCGATTGATTGTACATATCAGGCAGGGTAAGGGTAGAAAAGATCGTGTCACCGTCTTGTCCCGTCAAGCCGTCGAGATGATCCGTGTTTATGTAGAGAGGGAACGTCCCTTCGATTGGTTGTTCCCTGGGGCAGAGCGTGATCGCCCAATCACTGAACGTAGTGTACAGAGAGTATTTGAAAGTGCACGTGAAACGGCAGATATTAAGAAAGCTGCAACCGTACATACGCTTCGTCATTCGTTCGCAACGCATTTACTAGAAGCAGGTACGGACCTGCGTTATATTCAAGAGCTACTGGGTCATGAGAATATCAAGACTACACAGATTTATACACACGTGAGTATTAAGGATGCGCGAAAAGTGATGAGCCCACTCGATCGGATTATGATGAGTAAGGACGACGGGAATCCATCTACGGATGGGAAATAAAGCGACATGTGTCGCAGATTTTATGTTATAAGAAATCCCCGCAAAGATTAAATTGAAGGTGAATCTGAATGAATGAAATTAGTTCTATAATAAAGAAGATTGATTTAGCAGCAACCCAAAAGAATTATAAGGAATTAGAAGATCTAATCAATTCAATGGAACTTACAGAACAATTAGGAATACATAGCTTATTGAATAGATCTACAATTAAAGTAATAACCGATAATAAGGATATAATTAATGTTCATTCTAGTGCAAAGGAGCATATTATTTGGTTCTATTTTAATAACTTGCTCTGGTCCGGCGAAGTGCTAGATCAATTAATAGACATTTATAAGGAAGAGCACTATCTTGCTCTAGAAAGTATAGTAATAAGTGCAATAAAATCTGATGAAATAGAATTAAATCAAATAAGCAAATTGGAAAGTACATTTAATTCAAAGGAATTTATAAAGCAAATTGAAAGATGGAAGCAGAGAAATGGTATAGATTAAGCAACGAAGGCGGGGACATCTTATAACATTATATTCACGCTGCGGTCGCTTTCGCTCCCTTGGTCCGCCCGAGGAATTTCGGGGAAGCGTGGTCAGGCGAACAACCCTGCGAGACTAACTGCGCAAGCGCAGCCGGCGACATTCGTCGCCTTAAGCCTCTCGGGTTCGTGAATACACAAACGTTAACTGAAACCTCTGAGATCATGATATAAAAAGATGTAAGGGGAAAGAAGATTATGAAATGAATTGGAATTAATTATAATAACGTGGAATGACATGAAATCAGAAGTAAATCCAATAGTCGCGAGGCAATCCGAGGAAATGAGTAAACCCCTTCGATGTCGCGACTCTTTTTATAAAGATGAGGAAAAATAAGAGCACAGGAAGATATTATGGGATATACTACCATAGAAGAACGATAGTGAAGAATACATAGAAGTTATGTTTAACCCATATTAAAGAATGAAACCAAAGTAAATTAAAGAACATGTTGAAGATCATTAAAGAAATGAAGCGAATTTTGATCGAAATTCAGGAAGTCAGAGGCATCAGTTAACATCGTATCTACACTGCGGGACATGCGTCCCTTGGTCTGCCTGAGGAATTTCGAGGAAGTGGAATCAGGCAGACAACCCTGCGAGGCTAAGTTTTCGACCCAGTCGCTTCGCTCCTTTAAGCCTCTCGGGTTCGTAAATACACAAACGTTATAGGAAATCAGCGAACATCATAAAAACACTGTTGACATTAAGATCTGACGGGAGGTGAGTTGGAGATTAACTCCGAAGAAGAGTATCATAGTTAGGACGAAATATTTTGAAAATACGCTGTTAGTATTTTTTATGCATGTTTTTCAAGTTGTTCCTAGTTCATTTTTTGTCAAAACAATATTATCTGAGGAATTTTTTATATTTTTGAAAGTAGAATTGTGCATTTACCCAGACTTGGAGGAAGTTCATTTGAAATCAACTGATGTTATACATAACTTTATGAATTGTTTAAATCAACTAAAAGTATACGATGTTTCACCGACATTCGAAACTAATATGCCTGGATTCCATAATCATCCCTCACTCGGAATTGTGCAGAATCATCGCAATTTTTGCCACCATGGTTATTATGCTCAAACCTTAATTATTTCAGAGCACACGGGTTCTCATGTTGATGCCCCTGTCCATTGTCACGGAGAACGAGCAACGATTGACCAATTGCCCGTTGATTGTTTAATTGGTCCATATAAGAAATACGATCTTGTATCCTTTGCTCCTGAGGCAGGTAAACCAGTTGAATTGGAAATAATTAAAGAAATAGAAGAGCGTGATGAATTCTCCCTTCAGGCGGGTGATATTGTTCTTATTGATTTTGGTTGGGATAAATATTACAGGCCGGACTGTAGCGGTATTGAAAGAGAATGGTGGGGTAAAAACGAGCCTGGTCTAACCAGCGAAGTATGCAAATATTTTCGTGAGGCAGGAATTAAAGCAATTGGGGCAGATACACCAGGTGTAGACATTTGCATGTTAGATGGGAAAATTCTAAGTGCTCCAGGACATGTGGAATATTTTTTGCCGAACAATATTTTAATTATGGAGGGATTCAGTAGAATGAGCCAAGCTCCAGCAATGGGGATTTTTATGGCACTTCCATTGAAAATTAAAAATGGTTCTGGATCTCCTATTCGTCCTATTTTGTTGGCCTAGACTCATTAAATAATACGGGGAACCGTACCACAGGTCATTGCGCTAACGGGACACTATAGTTAAAGATAGATATAGTTGAGGGATATTTCATAGAAGACGCTGACATCCTATAACAGAGCATTCCAACTGCGCCGTTTAAGCTCCTTGGTCGCCAAGAGGGATTTCGGAGAAGTTAATTCAGGCGACACATTCAACCAGCTAAGTCTGACACCCCGTTCCCTACGGTCACATAAGCCGCCTGAACGTCAGTAATGCCAGACGTTATAGGAAATCAGCGTAAATTTCTAGTTAAACCAAAACACTTTTGATCCCTAAAGGCGGTAATATTATTGGATCGTGATCGTTTCAAAGAAAAAGTCATGAATGCAGTTTCGGAAAGACAATTAGTCTCAATAATGAACAAAACTAAGTGGAATGAGCTACAAACTGCAGTTCTTAATACCTTGCCATTTCCACCGCCTTTTCAAGCAAAGTATGTATTAGTGGAATCTCCGTCTCCAAATGAGTTTGAAGATGATGTGTGGTATGTGGGGGATTGGGTAGAAGGACTAATGCCGTTTTATGAAGTTGAATGGATAAGGGTTAGACCAAGACGGATTGTAAATAAGGGGAAATTGATACCACCTGAAGTAATTGATATTACCGAAGAATTTATTGGGATACTTAAAGAGTATTCAATTCCATATTACCGGAGTAATGAATCGATTTATATTTACGGGTATACATCGCAAACAGGCAAAATAATAAAAGATCAATAGCAAGACAGAAATTTGGGGTAATTCAGGGAGACGCTGACATCCTATAACACCGTATCTACGCCGCGTCACTCACGCTCCTTGGTCTGCTGAGGATTTTCCGGAGAAGAGAACTCAGCAAACAACCCTGCACTGCCTAACCGCATCGCGGCTAGTCACTACGCTCCTTTAAGGCAGTGAGGGTTCGTAGATAAAGAACGTTATATGAAACCTACGCAAAGATCTATAAAACCGTATACCAGATCTAAATGGAGGAATGGAATCCTATGTCGTTAACGATAATGAATGAAAACAGTGATGAGCTGAAGAATTATGTTAGGAACAAAATGTTTGAATACAATATGAAACATTTTCCTGATGATTTAAAAGGGAGATATCAAGAATTACATATTTTTCTTAAGGACGAACAAGAGCAAGTTTGTGGTGGAATACTAGGAGAGATTTGTTGGAACTGGCTCGAAATACAATACTTATATGTAGAACCTGAATATAGAAAGTTAGGTTATGGCACAAAACTAATGCATGAGGTTGAGAGAATAGCAAGGGAGAAACAATGTGAATTTATGAAGACGGATACATTAGGCTTTCAAGCTTTAGATTTTTATAAGAAGCAAGGCTTTGAAGTGTATGGCACGATCGAAAATGCAGGTAGACATACACACTATTACTTGAAGAAAACCCTTGATAATTATTGAATGGAAATATTCGAAGAAGGCATAGGAATCATATAACACAATATTCACGCTCGGTTCATTCGCACCTGGTCTGCTAGATGCAATTACTAGAAGTAGACTCAGCAGACAACCCTGCGAGGCTAAGTGGCGTAGCCACCCGGCGACATTCGTCGCCTTAAGTCTCTCGGGTTCGTGAATACAAAAACGTTATGTGAAATATCAGCCTAAAATCTTGATTGTAAGTTGTTCATTCGTAACGTCCTGTTGCTAGGAGAAAAGAGGTAAATTAATGACAATAAGTAAATTTGACGAAAAAGTAAATAAATCAATAGAATCAATAGTTGATGGAGTATTCCAGATTGAAATAAGTAATTGGCTTGAATTCAATGAGTTTGTATATGGAAACTTGCTCGATCAAAACCACTATATATGGAGAGGGCAACGCTCATCAAACTGGTTACTTGAACCGACATTGGATAGAATCTTGAAAGATAAGGATAACAAAGAGGAGTTGGTAAGAAATCATTTAGAGACCTTTAAGTATGCTACACGAGGAAGACGTGGAAATAATCCATTATTGCTTAATTCAGAAAGTGAGTGGTGGGCTGTAGGTCAACATTATGGTCTTGCGACTCCACTATTAGATTGGACAACATCACCTTTTGTAGCTGCTTTTTTTGCCTTTTCTGAAGAAAGTGATAAAGACGAATATAGAGCGATATATGTTTTAAATCAAAGCAATATAGAGGTGAAATGTACTGAATTATCCAAGGATCCAAAAGAAAATGATAATTTAATACAGTTTATTAAACCATTTTCTGACGATAATCATAGGCTAGTAAACCAGAGTGGTTTGTTTACATGGGGACCTATGAATGTTGATATAGAAACTTTAGTTAAGAAGTATTATCTAGGTGTGGTAGACAAAGCAAGATTAATAAAAATAGTAATACGTAATTCAGAAAGACTTACAATATTAAAAGCTCTTAATAGAATGAATATCAATCATTTAACGCTCTTTCCAGACTTGATAGGCGCGTCTCTTTTTTCAAATATGAATATTTCAATAAGTAATTATTAACATTCAATAAGATTTTACTGATTTGGGTCGACGTCCTGTCTTTATTCGAAGATGAGGCTGATACATCACATAACACTATATTCACGCCGTGGCTCGGCTACGCCGAACCTTGGTCTGCACGAAGATTTTCGAGGAAGCGATTACAGGCAGACAACCCTGCGAGGCTAAGTCCGTCGGACCCGGGCGCAAGCGCCCTTAAGCCACTCGGGTTCGTGAATACAAGAGACGTTATCTGCAAAATCTGCCCCAAGAGAATCTTGAAGGTGTAACGTCCGCAACGTCCTGTTGCTTGAAGAGAAGTGCGTATATTTTTGCTTATTAAGACATGTTTTGAAGGTAAATCGAGAAGTTAGCATGGCAACATTCAACAAGGACATGTATTGAAAGTAATTCGGGAGGTCAATGAAATAACAGTTGGAATACATATTTGTGAAAGTGAACACAAGATGTAAGTCATCGAAAAAATATTGAAGATCAATTGTGGATTAATCAAGAAGAAGGTAGTATGAGATAAAGAATAGTTACAATTTTAGTAAGAAGATCCATGTGATAAGAACGGCTTAAACACTATTGAAAACATGATAAGAGCTGAGGGTCGACGTCCTGTCTTTATTCGAAGAAGTGGGGCAGGTCCAGCAGATAACATAATATTCACGCTGCGGGGGACAAGCCCCCTTGGTCTGCCCGAGGAAATTCGGGGAAGTGGATCAGGCAGACAACCCTGCGAGGCTAAGTCTGACGACCCAGTCGCTGCGCTCCTTTAAGCCTCTCGGGTTCGTGAACACAACAACGTTATAGGAAATCGGGGAAACCCATATTATAAGAGCGTAAAAGTCATAAATTGCAGGTGACAAGATATTAAATTACTATTTATATGTAGCCGTAACAAATGGAGAAGTTTGACAGCTGAGAAGATCTTTAATAGTTTTAATGGTTATGAAGTTAAATCTGCAGGGACAGAAAATAGTGCAAGAATTAAAGTTACTGAAGGGCACATTGGCTGGGCTGATTTGATTTTTGTAATGGAGAAGAAACATACAAGAAGACTTAAAGAGAAATTTTCAATTAACTTATTGAATAAACAATTAATATGTCTTGATATTCCAGATGATTATAAATTTATGGATGAAGAGTTAATAGAGATCTTAAAGTCGAGAGTATCTTAATACATAGAAGTACCTGAATAAAGGAGTAAACGAAGATTTTAATAGACTTCGAATGTAACTCAAGGAGCCCCAGACATCCTATAACACAATATTCACGCTGTGGGGCTTACGCCCCTTGGTCCGCCCGAGGCATTTCGGGGAGTGGGCTCACGCGGACAACCCTGCGAACCTAACCACGCAGCGGCCGGTCGCTTTGCTCCCTTAAGGTTCTCGGGTTCGTGAATACAATAACGTTATAGGAAATCAGCGCAATATTAAAAAAAGGATGATAATAATTGGAAATCAAGGGAGAAAGAATTATTTTAAGAGATTTTAATGAAAAGGATTTTGGTTTTTATAATGATTTGGAAACGAACTCATTGACGTATCAGTATAGCAAGGCGCCTGAAACTACGGAAATTCAAAAACATTATCAAATGCTTTTATCTTCTATTAACAAATTTCGTGAGAGATATGAACTTGCAATATGTACGAGAAATAATGAAAAACCAATTGGGAGAATTAGTATTAAATTAAATTGGGCAGAGATTAGAGAATGGGAAATTGGCTACGCACTGCACCCGAACCATTGGAAACAGGGATTTGGAGTTGAGGCGGTCAATCTAATTATTGAATATGCATTCAACGCACTGAATGCACACAGAATTGTTGCGTATATAAATACTGACAATTTAATGTCAGAGAAGTTAATGAATCGGGTTGGGATGGTAAAGGATGGTACGCTTAGAGAGGTGAGAATTTGTAATGGAAAATGGTGTGATGAATCAATTTATTCAATGCTTGAAAGGGAATGGAACGAAAGAAGAATAGTGTAGGTTATACAGGAAGGCGCTGACATCCTATAACACGGTATTCACACATCGGGCCATCCGGCCCTCGGCCCGGCAGAGGGATTTCGGAGAAGCGGGAGCAGCCGGACAACCCTGCACTGGCTAAGTCCGTCGGACCCGGGCTGGCGCCCTTAAGCCAGTGAGGGTTCGTGAATACAAAGACGTTAGACGACATACCTTGAATGGAGAAAATATGAAACCATTAAAACAATACTGGAATGAATCATATAGAAGACCGGGTCTCAAGCCTGTTTACGATAATTGGCTTGACAAATACGATGATTACCTAAAAGAGGAAAGAGACCGTATAGTTGATTTAGGTTGCGGAATTGGTAATAACTCACTGTATTTGTTCGAGAAAGGGATATTACCAATTGCATGTGATATTTCTGAAGAAGCATTAAAAAAATTGAATGAAATGATCCCAAGTATTACAACTGCCTGTTTCGATATGACAGTGGGACTACCATTTGAAAAGAATTCAATAAAAGTAATCATAGCTGACTTGAGTCTCCATTATTTCGATGAGGACACAACAATCAAAGTTATTAGTGAGATACATAGAGTGTTAATGTTTGATGGCTTATTGTTATCCAGACTGAATTCAGTAAATGAAATAAGAAATAAAGGGGAAGTTGAACAAACTAAAGAGAAATATTTACTGGAGAATGAAGGAATATACAGAAGATTTTTTGATAGACAGGAGATTAACCGTTTTTTTAGTGGGAATATGTGGACTTTGGTTCATGCAGAAGAATATGAAATGGAAAGATATACAAGAAAAAAGTTTTTGTGGGAGATAGCAATGAAGCCAAGTTACGTCGTCTAACACCGTGTTCCCACTGCGGGGCATACGCCCCTTGGTCTGCAGAGGAATTTCGAAGAAGCGTATTCAGCAGACACACCTGCACCTACTAACCGCATCGCGGCCAGCCCTTCGGGCTTTAAGTCGGTGAGGCGTCGGGAACACAACAACGTTAGCCGAAATCAATGCAACACTAAAGTTATCATAGTCTAACAAAGGCAGGTGAGTTGAATATTGCAGGTTTTCCAATATATTAACTTAGTTGAGTTTTTAAGAAATGAGTATGGACTTAGTGAAGTAAAGATAATAAATAAACTTAAAGCAAATGGCTCTCGTGAGGTGTTTCATTTTTCTTCAACTGATGGACAATGGATTGTCAAGATATTAGAACCTGAACGTAGTGAGGAAGAGGTTCAATCATACACTAAAGTCCTTCATTTTCTTGGTCAGTTACCAGAACAGATTGCACCTGTCATTCTCCAACAACTAGGAGGTAGCTTGTACGCTCGTTTTAATGATAGATTTTTGTATGTGTTGGAATATATCAATGGTGACAAGGTTAGTGAAAATCCAGAAGATGAGTTTGAAATCGGGGTGCTTGCAAGTCGTCTTCACGCCGTAGAAGGTTACCAATTAGAATCTAATCTTCGCTATAAGGATCGAATACAGAATATGTTGGGATGGTTCAAGGACAAACAATTTTATTCGTCATATTCCCGATGCATATATAACCTTCCAGACTTTGATAATCATCAGCAATGCCTTATACATACGGATATCGGTCCACATAACGCAATGAAGAAAAATAACGGTCAACTCATTTTTATTGACTTCGACGACGCAGGCATTGGTTCCAAGTATATTGACTTAGGATATCCATTAATTTGTCAGTTTGTTCGATTTCACAACGGTCAATTGAAGTTTGATAATCGAAACGCCACTGCATTTTATCGAGGATATCAGTTGAACCAATCATTAAGCGACGATGAAGTTGAACTAACGTTTCAAGGTGCCGTATTTATGCAATTGATGTACATGAACGCCTATGGGGATAATGCTATTGAAGCAATGTGGTCAATTCTCGAATACGGCGTGAATAATAAAGAGATCTTGAAAAGTGCTATTCGTGGTAGTTGAAAACATTAGGTTATTCGAAGAAGGCATTGACATCCGATAACACCATATTCACGCTTCGAGCCATTCGGCTCTCGGTCCGGACCGAGGCATTTCGGAGAAGCGGTATCAGCCGGACAACCCTGCACTGGCTAAGTCCGTCGGACCCGGGGCATTCGCCCCTTAAGCCAGTGAGGGTTCGTGAATACAAAGACGTTATAGGAAATCAACGCAAGATCGGATAAAAACATATTAATAAATGCAGAGGGGATTATAGAATGAATCCAGTATTAATAGATTTTCCAAACCAATTTACAACTGAAAGGTTATTGATTAGAACACCTCTACCTGGTGATGGTAAGGTAGTGTATGAGAGTATAACCTCATCGATTAATGAGCTCAAGGAGTGGTTGACTATTTTTGCACAGAACGAACATTCTGAACAGTCAATCGAAACAATTCTACGAGAAGCATATGTAAAGTTTATTAAGAGAGATGAACTTAGACTTCTGATATTTGATAAAGAAACTAAACAATTCATTGGTTTATCTGGATTGAATAAGCCAGATTGGGAGATACGTAAATTTGAAATCGGATACTGGATTGATACACGTATGAGCGGAAATGGGTATATGACTGAAGCAGTTCAAGGAATAACCAATTTTGCCTTTACAGAGTTGAAGGCTAGAAGAGTAGAAATTCGTTGTGATACTTTAAATTATAAGAGTAAGGCGATTCCAGAACGATTAGGCTTTCAATTAGAAGGAACATTAAGATGTGATGATTTATCAGCAGATAAGAGTCAGATAAGAGATACTCATATATACGCTCTAGTTAAATAAATGGTGTTAGTGGATCGAGAAGGCGTTGACATCCTATAAACCAGCTAATCAAAGTCAAGATTCAATAGATTTAAGATTTCATAACTCCAAAAAATGCAGACTTAAATAAACCTACTCCAAGAAGTAAGTTAATGGTAAAATATTACTATTAGTATCTGTTATTTGCTCTGAAAGGGCGCTCCGTTACTCAAAATTCCGTAAATCATGCGCAAAAGCTTGTTTGAAGTCGCCACAATGGCAACTTTACCAGGTTTGCCTTCAAGTCGTTTTTGCTGGTAATATTGCCATAGAATTGGATTTCGAGGGCCGTGGATTTGCTTTGAGATACCTCCAACTGTTGCTTGGTAGAGCGCTGTACGGAGGTAAGCAGAGCCTCGTTTTGAAATGCGATTTTGGTTCGCCTTAAAGGTTCCTGACTCGTAAACAGATGAATCCAGCCCTGCAAAAGCGGTCAACTGTTTCACGGAAGGGAACCTTTTTATGTCCCCAATTTCAGCGTGAATCATTGCCGCAGTAATCGGTCCCACCCCAGGAATCGAGCGTAATAGGTGGTAGGCAGAAAATGCTTGGGCTAAGCTTTCCATTTGTTTTTCGAGTGCTGTAATTCCTTCTTGGTAAGCCTTAAATAACCCTATGAAATTCTGTATTGCAAATATTTGTGCCTGAGATCCACACGGATCAGGAAGGCTACTGCGCGCAATTCCCAGAAGCTGCGCGTATTTATCTTCATTCCAAGTACGACCTCTTCGATTCAGCATAAGAATGGTTAATACGTCCTCTTTGTCCGCAGTCAGTAAAGCTGAAGGGGAAGGGAATTTAGTGAGAAGCTGAGTGGATGAAGGGTTAAATATGTTCTGAAAAGCCTTGTCATAGCCCGGAAAAGCCAAATCCAGAATGGAACGGAATTGCAGCTGAACTTCACCAAGAAGAGCTTTCCACTGGGCATGTTGGCGACAGAGAAACCGCAGTTCAGTGACCTTTTCATCTATTGGCATGAGTGGCGTACCTTCCCCTAAATAGAACGCATTAGCAATTCGAATTGCATCAATAGGATCGGTCTTCACCTTACGAGTAGATCTCTTTTTGAGCTCATGAGTCGTTAAGGGGTTTAACATGAAAACGGGATACCCATGCGAGAAAAAGAAAGAAGCAATAGGCTTCGAATAATTACCAGTAGCCTCCATAACGACAGTTGGTCGCAGCGTTGTAGATTCTTCAAGCTGAACAAGAACTGAAAGCAATAACGATACATCATCAGGTGAATGGGAGAAAGAGAAGGGCTTCTTTACTTGTACGCCATAGGAAGTGAAGGCAGCGGCAACGCTCTTCCCCTTCGCAATATCGATACTTAAAACAGGTTGATTCATATGACCTCCTTGGATGACACTAGGACCCAAAACAAATGCTCTCCACAGGTTGGCACGGTGATACGGGCTCAGGGCCCAACCAGCTAAATCGGGGTATGAACACTGCAAGGGCTGAAACACTTTATGCGACGAGATCTAAGTCCCAACACCGCATTCGTTTTTAACCCAGTGGTGATCTTTTAAGTATAAAAGAAAAGCTCATCCCCGATGAACTGGGATGAGCTTAATATACCAACACCATATTCACGCATCGGGCATTCGCCCTCGGTCCGGCAAGAAGTTAGGAGTGCATTCGGTGGGGCATTTCAGTTTCGGGGAAGTGGATCCAGCCGGACACATCCGCACCACCTAACCGCATCGCGGCCGCCCTTCGGGCTTAAGGTGGTGGTACGTCGTGAATAAAATAACGTTATAAGAAATCTCCGACAAAAATTTAAAGGCGAGGAATCAAGAAATGAAAATTAAAAGAACGAAATTGAATAGCAATTCCAAAGTAGAAATTAGTTTTAAATTAGAATCTATTGTTATTTGTATTACTACTGTTTTTGCTTTTTATTTATATTTACAGTTAATCTGTGAAGCGAGTCAAGAAAATATTAGAAAATTCATTGATTTATTTGTTCAGGTAAATATAACTGCTGCTTTAGCTATTGCTGCTCTTGTAGCAAGTATAGGAACTTTTAGGTGGGAACATTACATATCCGCATTAAAACATGAAGGAATGAATGGCGAGATAAGGAGAAGCTACATAAAAGAGAATGCAAAAAAACCGTTGTATTGGATACTGTTATTAAACAGTTCTTTAATTGTAGTTAGTGTAATCACACTTCTGTCTAGTAATCCTAGTTTAACGTCAATGTGTTTATTATTTATATCTTTCTCTTGGTTAGAGGTGTCCAAGGTTTTAATTGGAGTGAATTTAGCACTACTTCTGGTTTTAATTTATAAATCACTTAGATATATGAAAGAACTTTTATTCAGGTAATTCAGAGAAGTTATAGACTTCTTATAACTCCGTATTCACACTTAGGGGCTGTCACCCCTTGGTCTGCCCGTTCGGGCAGACAACCCTGCAAGGCTAAGTGGCAGAGCCACCCGGCGCTGACGCACCTTAAGCCTTTCGGGTTCGTGAATACAACAACGTTATGTGAAATCACAGAAATATTATAATGGAAGCAATTCAAGGAGGTTTATATGAAGACCATTGTTTATATGGTTAGGCATGCTGAGTCACAATATACTGAAGGAAATGAAAGAACCAGGGGACTTACCCTACAGGGCAAATTGAAAGCAGAAACAATAACAGAGATATTGAAGAGCGAAGGAATAAACGTTATTATATCAAGTCCTTATGCTCGAGCAATTCTAACATTGGAGGGATTGGCCAAAGAGTTAGAATTAGATATTAAGATAATTGAGGATCTTCGGGAAAGGTATTTTTCAGACTATATTATTTCTAATGAAGAATTTATGCCTGCTATGAAGAAGATGTTTGATGACCCTGATTATGCATTACCAGGAGGAGAATCTAACACTGTTTGCCAGAATAGATCAGTGGTAGTGTTAAAAAATATCTTAGAAGAATACAAGGGAAAAAAAGTTGCTATTGGAACACACGGGAATGTAATGACATTGATGATGAATTATTTTGATTCGAATTACGGATTAGATTTCTTGAATCAAACAAAGAAACCAGACATCTATAAAATACAATTTAAAGACCTGGAATTAGAAGAAGTAACAAGACTATGGAAAGAATAGAGTAATTTGTGGGTTTATCGAAGAGGGCTGCGACATCACATAACACTATGTTCCCACTGCGGGGCATACGCCCCTTGGTCTGCAAGAGGAATTTCGAAGAAGTAGATTCAGCAGACACACCTGCACCGACTAACCGCGTAGCGGCCGCCCTACGGGGCTTAAGTCGGTGAGGCGTCGGGAACACAACAACGTTAGGTGAAATTCTTAGAGCTTCTTAATAAATTAAATAAAGGAACAAGAACATGAAAAAAATAGTGTCAAGTATTTTAGTGCTTTTAATTTTAATAAGTTGTTCACAGAAGCAACCAGATAAAGTTGACTATTTAGAAATATATAAACTTGCATTTAAAACGATTTTTGAAATGGACAGTGATGTCTTTAACAATAATCTTAAGTACATGGTAATAGAACTTGATAATTTAAGTCTACTTCCTGAAGATAAAGAAAAATTGATTTCTTACATGGCCGATTTAAGCGGAGTTGAAGTTAGTGAAGGTGATTATTCAGTAATCGAAGGGAATTTAATAAATAGAAAACACGGAGGAATGGCAATAGGATTAGGAAAGCAGAAAATTATATCAGATCGTAAGATAGAAATACAAAGTATAAAGCTCTTTTTAAGCGGAATTGAGCTAACTCAAACTCTTGAGAAGAGAAACGATACATGGACATTAACAGAGAAGAGACAAATCAGAAGATCGAAATGATTTTGTAAGTATTACTGACGGAACTACACCTAACATCGTATTCACGCTACGGAGCCTGACGGCTCCTTGGTCCGCCCGAGGTTTTTCGGAGAAGTAGAGTCAGGCGGACAACCACTGCGAACCTAACCGCGCAGCGGCCGGCCCTACGGGCCTTAAGGTTCTCGGGTTCGTGAATACAAGAGACGTTATCAGAAATGATTGCAAAATATAAATATGTTAGAAAAAAAATTCTAAATGGGAGTAATCATGGAGAAGTTAAACCTTTATTTGCCTAAAGACAAGCATGATTTTGATAGTGTAACTGTATTGAATAACTTGGGAAATTCAAAAGTAATTTTACTGATCCCAAGCCTTCTAGAATGGCTTCAAGACATAAATTGGCCAATAGCAACGGAGATAGCAAAATTATTACTTAAATATCCAGAAGAAACAATTCCACATGTTAAGGAAGTTCTAAATGCAAAAGACGATAGATGGAAAGAATGGTGTTTAAGATATTTTGTTATGGAGTTACCAGATGATTTTATTATTGAATTTAAGGATGAACTAATAAGAATTGCATATGATCCAACAAAAGGTGAAGAGCTTGAAGAAGTAAATGAAACTGCTCAAATGATACTAGAACTTATTAAAGATAGATAAAGTCATTCTTTTGCTAATTCAAAGAAGGCAATCACATCTGATAACAACTTATTCAAGCTGCATCGCTACGCTCCCTTGGTCTGCCAGAGGCATTTCGGAGAAGTTGTATCAGGCAGACAACCCTTCGAACCTAACCGCGTTGCGGCCGACAGCATGCTGCCTTAAGGTTCTCGGGTTCGTGAATACAATAACGTTATCTGAAATACGACAGAGGGTGTAAACCATAAAAAAAGAAAAAATAGAAACTAGAAGCCCAAATCTTCAAAGAAAGAGAACTATTAAATCTTCAATTATCTTGGTAGTCGTGTATATATTAATCTTAGTTGTTGCCTTATTAATTGGAATTTACTTTTTACAGAAGGTTTTCTCTAGTCTATGTGGAGCTGCTAGTTGTTAGGGGGAATGTTCTATGAGCAGATTTAATAAATTAGAAGGTGTAATTGAAATTAAAGACGAACAAACAGAGGATGGATTTACAGACAAATTTATAGATTTTATAGAAGCTAATGGCTGGTTCTTCGGTGGAGGCACATGAGATATAACTGACGAAGAAGAAATAATTTAATAATATTTCTGTGTGAATTCGATGAAGCGTAGTACTTCAGATAACATAGTATTCACGCTGCGGGGCCGCCCCTTGGTCCGCCCGAGGTTTTTCGGAGGAGTTGAGTCAGGCGGACAACCGCTGCGAACCTAACCGCGTCGCGGCCGGCACTACGTGCCTTAAGGTTCTCGGGTTCGTGAATACAAGAACGTTATACGAAATCTTGCAAGTACATAAAGGCAGGAGAGAATTTATGAGCGCATATAGTATTATCGCATTCGGTAGGACGGCTGAAATTATTGCATATGATAAACAGCATGTTCTTAAGCTTTTTAAACATGATTTTCCATTGAATTTAATTGTATCTGAATTTAACAATGCGAAAGCGGTGTATGATTTAGGGATTCATAGTCCTAATCCAGTTGAGATAATTGAATTTGGTGAACGTCATGGGATAGTTTACTCTCGTATTGATGGGAACACCATGCTTAGAACAATAACTGAAAATCCTTTGATCGTAATTGAAGAAGCTCATAGGCTTGCATCCATGCATATTGAGATTCATAAAAGACAAGTTGAAACTTTTCCGAACCAAAAACACTTATTAGCTGAACGAATTAAAGATGCTCCAATACTTACAACTCAAGAGAAGGCAAGAATTCTAAAGAAATTAATTGAACTCCCTGACGATAACAAACTTTGTCATGGTGATTTTCACCCAGATAATATTATTCATAGCGAAGGAACAGACTGGGTAATTGATTGGATGACTGGAGTTCAAGGTAGCCCAGCAAGCGATGTAGCTAGAACATATCTCTTACTTAAATTCGGACATGTATCTGATGAAGTTCCTAAAGAAATTCAAGCATTTATAACAAAGATTAGAGATCAAATTATAGAAAACTATCTAGAAGAATATTTCAGGAAATCATTTTTATCAATGAATGAAATTAATGACTGGATTATTCCTATTGCAGCAGCAAGGCTTTGTGAGTGGATACCATATGAAGAAAAGACAGAGTTAGTTAAATTAATTAGAGACGTTTTGTAGATAATTCGGAGAAGTGCAAGACTTCGTACAACACGGTATTCACGCTGCGGGGCTACGCCCCTTGGTCTGCTAGATGCATTTCGAGGAAGTGGTTTCAGGCAGACAACCCTGCGAGGCTAAGTCTTCGACCCAGTCGCTGGCACTCCTTTAAGCCTCTCGGGTTCGTGAATACAACAACGTTAGGTGTAATTAATGCAGAACATAAAACAATAATAGGAGAAGAGGCTCGTGATGATAATTACTAAAGCTGAACAGAATGATAAACATATTTTTAGACAATTAATGACTTTATTTCTTCATGATTTATCCGAATTTAATAGTGACTTAGAGATTAATCAAAGTAATGGCCTATTTGAATTCGATGTATTAGATTGGTTATTTGAGAAGGAAGGACTGACTCCGTTCTTCATCCGCATAGACGATAAAATCATAGGATTCATTTTACTTCAAAGTGGTCCATTCTCTAATCAGGAATTTGCTGATTATGTTTTGAATTCATTTTTTATAATGAAAAAGTATCGTAGACAGGGTTTAGGAAGAGAGGCATGTAAAGTATTTTTTAAACAACTTCCTGGCAGGTATGCTATTAGTCAAATAAAAACGAATACCCCTGCAATTCAATTTTGGAAGAACGTATATAAATCATTTGATATAGAATATTATGAAAAGGAAGAGAGAGAGGAAGGACATGAGATAATATATCAATATTTTAAAGTCTAACAAGAACATTTTGGCATTTCGAGATGGCATTAACTACACCTAACATTATATTCACGCTTCGTAGCCTTGCGGCTCCTCGGTCCACCCGAAGAGATTGGCAGAGGAGCGAGATCAGGCGGACACATCCGCACCGACTAACCGTATCGCGGCCGGCTGCTGGCGCAGCCTTAAGTCGGTGGGACGTCGTGAATACGGAGAACGTTATATGAAATCCCCGTAAAGAACATTAAAGAACTAAGCATTATTTACTGACTTGAAATGCAAGAATGAATTAATAACTCTTAAGAATAGGAGATGAAAGGATGATCAATAAGTTATTTAAACTACTTATATTAATTTCTCTCATAATATTAAGTGTCTCTTGTTCAAAGGACAAGGAATCCGATCCAATACAGACATCAATTCAAATGAAACAGGCAATTTTCTTTAATGATTTTGAAGACTTTCAATCCTTATTTAGTAGTCAACGTAAATCAGCAGCAACTAAGGAAATGTTTAGAGCCCTTAAGGAGATTGAAGATCCTAGTGCTGATTATAAATCATATACTCTTATTACCTTAGGGAATGGAAGAATGTTATTAGTGAATCATACGCCAGGAAAGGATTATAAGATTCAAGATATAGTTATAGTACCTGAAGATTTGAAGATTCTTTTTGAAGATGAAATTAAAAGTCCTTAGATCAAGAAGAATAGTAATAGAGTTTTGGTTAGTTTGGCTTCGAAGACGGGGACATCATATAACACCATATTCACGATGCGATCGCTATCGCGATCTTGGTCCGCCCGAGGAATTTCGGGGTAGCGTGGGCAGGCGGACAACCCTGCGAGGCTAAGTGGCGGAGCCACCCGGCAGCAAGCTGCCTTAAGCCTCTCGGGTTCGTGAATACAAGAGACGTTAACTGAAACCTCTGAGATCATGATATAAAAAGATGTAAGGGGAAAGATGATTATGAAATGAATTGGAATTAATTATAATAACGTGGAATGACTTGAAATCAGAAGTAAATCCAATAGTCGCGAGGCAATCCGAGGAAATGAGTAAGCCCCTTCGATGTCGCGACTCTTTTTATAAAGATGAGGAAAAATAAGAGCACAGGAAGATATTGTGGGATATAATACCATAGAAGAACGATAGTGAAGAATACATAGAAGTTATGCTTTACCCATATTAAAGAATGAAACCAAAGTAAATTAAGGAACATGTTGAAGATCATTAAAGAAATGAAGTGAATTTTGATCTGAATTCAGGAAGTCAGAGGCATCAGTTAACATCGTATCTGCACTGCGGGACATGCGTCCCTTGGTCTGCCTGAGGAATTTCGAGGAAGTGGAATCAGGCAGACAACCCTGCGAGGCTAAGTCTTCGACCCAGTCGCTTCGCTCCTTTAAGCCTCTCGGGTTCGTAGATACACAAACGTTAGCAGAAATTACCGAAAGATTTTATAAAAGCATAGATATAAATAGACAATACGAGGACTTATCTTCTACCAAATAATCAATTCGAACAAAGGTGGAAAAGACATGAACAAAACTATTGTAATCTTAATTATTTTATCTTTAAGTGCATCGATTTTTATTGGATGTAGCAAGACAAATACTCAATTAACTACAAATAGTATCAAAGAGATATTTGAATTAAATAATATTAATCTAACCATAACCGAACTAGTAAATGATGACCCCATATTTTTTGGACTGAATAATGATAAATTAACATTATATGATTCATCAGTAGGGAAGATCTATATTATTCTTTTTGATGATGCAGAAAAAAGGCTACTTGGAGAAAAGAATTTGGAGAATATGAGAGCAGTTGGTATAAATTTAAATGAATATAAAAAATATGTGATTAAAAACGCATTAATTATTACCACTTCAAAAGATAATTTAGAAAAAGTAATAAATAAACTGAAATGAAATCAAATATGGGTAATTCGAAGAGGTCGGTAACATCTGCTAACACAGTTTTCCCACAGCGGGGCGTACGCCCCTTGGTCTGCAAGAAGATAATTCGAGGAAGGGTATTCAGCAGACACACCTGCAAGACTAACTGCGCTACGCGCAGCCGGTACCGATTCATGGCTTTGCCGTAATGGATAATGGATTACCTTAAGTCTTTCGGCGTCGGGAACACAACAACGTTATAGGAAATCAGTGCAAAACTAATATACCAAAAAAATTTCAACCAGAATAAAGTAATAAAGTGAGGATAACATGAAGACTCAAATAATAAATGCCGAATTAACGTACACTAAATTATTTTCTCAAAGTTATGAAGAAGAAAATCTTATCAGATTTTGGGATGATGAAATTCCGGATATGTATACTCATAATTTTACTCTAGTAAAAAACTATAGTGAAAATCTTATGGAAATAATTTCTGATGAACTTACTTTGCGTAAAGAACAAAATAAGAGTTTTTTAAGAATTGAAATGAATTTTGATATAAATGAAAAGATACTTGGTGAATTGCATGTCAAACCTGAATTGACCATTTACGATTACATGTATATTAAAACTGATCGTTTTAGAAACATTGGTGGAAATAGTGACTGTGTTATAAAGCAAGCGAGTAGTGATGAAGTGATTTTGGATGGTAGAACGATCGATGTATTAGCGAATGAAGATTCAATGGGACAGGATTTTGCGAGAAGAAGAATTGATCGTAAATTAAAAGTATACGAAATGAATCAACCTCTGGATTTATACGTTTGTTATCATAAAGACATACCAATTGGGAACTGTGAATTAATGACTTTAGAAAACATAGCCAAAATTGAAGATTTCGATATACTAAAAGAATATCAGAGGAGAGGTTTTGGCAGTAAAGTCATCAAATATTTGCTACAAAGAGCAGAGAAGCAAAATGTGAAACATGCATATTTAATTACAGATAGTTCAGATACTGCTAAAGAAATGTATAAGAAATGTGGATTTGAAAAAATAGGTGTTAAGACAGAGTTGCAATTTCAACTATAATAATTAATTGCAAAGTTGTAATCTCGAAGAAGGCACTGACATCCTATAACATCGTATCTACGCTGCGGGGGACAAGCCCCCTTGATCTGCCGAAGTGATTCGGAGAAGTAGAGTCGGCAGATAACCCTGTGAGGCTAAGTCCGTTGGACCCGGCGCAATGCGCCTTAAGCCTCTCGGGTTCGTAGATACAAGTCCGTTAGCTGAAATCACCGAGAGCAATAATAAACATATCAAAAAGCGGTGGAATCTAATGATGATAGAGAAAGAAATGGTCATGGACATATTAGTAGAAGCATGTCCATCTTACAAACTAAGATATGAGAAATACATTAAAGAAACTTATGAACCAGGAGAAGAAATACTGATCTATGTAGATATATCTGACTTCATTGATCACATTATTGATCTTAAAAGGAACGAGAAAACCAAAGAGCTGGTAATTATCTTTAATGTAGTTGAACTGCTACATATTATAGGAAATGAATTTGTTAAAGAATTCGCTACCATTGGTTTTTTAGAAAGTCTACTTCATGAACTGACAAATCAAGGAATTGAGCAAAATACTTTTGAATCTTATTTAAAACCAGTTACAAAAACATGGTGGAATAATTTAATTGATTTTTGGAATGGAAAGACAAAATATGTTGGAGGACCATTAAAGAAACAATAGACATTGAATGCAACTCAAGAAGTCGGTGACATCAGCTAACACTATTTCTACGCCGTGTCGCGTTCGCTCCTTGGTCTGCCGAGGGATTTTCGAGGAAGCGGACTCGGCAGACAACCCTGCAAGGCTAAGTGGCGGAGCCACCCAGTCGCTACGCTTCTTTAAGCCTTTCGGGTTCGTAGATACACAAACGTTATCAGAAATGATTGCAAAATATAAGTATGTTAGAAAAAAATTTCTAAATGGGAGTAATCATGGAGAATTTAAACCTTTATTTGCCTAAAGACAAGTATGATTTTGATAGTGTAACTGTATTGAATAACTTGGAAAATTCAAAAGTAATTCTACTGATCACAAGCCTTCTAGAATGGCTTCAAGACATAAATTGGCCAATATCAACGGAGATAGCTAAATTATTACTTAAATATCGAGAAGAAACAATTCCACATGTTAAGGAAGTTTTAAATGCAAAAGATGATATATGGAAAGAATGGTGTTTAAGATATTTTGTTATGGAGTTACCAGATGATTTTATTATTGAATTTAAGGACGAACTAATAAGAATTGCATATGATCCAACTAAAGGTGAAGAGCTTGAAGAAGTAAATGAAACTGCTCAAATGATACTAGAACTTATTAAAGATAGATAAAGTCATTCTTTTGCTAATTCAAAGAAGGCAATCACATCTGATAACAACTTATTCAAGCTGCATCGCTACGCTCCCTTGGTCTGCCAGAGGTATTTCGGAGAAGTTGAATCAGGCAGACAACCCTGCGAATCTAACCGCGTTGCGGCCGGCAACAAGCTGCCTTAAGGTTCTCGGGCTCGTGAATACAATAACGTTATCTGAAATAACATGAAACTCAACACACATATAAAACAAAGGTGGTAATACTTAAATGAATTTTGATTTAATGCAAGTTTCTAAAGAATATGAAGATATCATAAGAAACCTAATGCAATTTTATATTTATGATTTCTCTGAATTTGTAAAATGTGATGTAGAAGATGATGGATTATTTGGAGCATATCCATATTTGGAAGAATATTGGAAAGAAGTTAATCATCGATTTCCATATGTCATTAAGCAAGAAGATAAGTATATAGGTTTTGTGTTAGTTAGATTTATTGAATCAGAAGAGCGGAATTACTACTCGATTGCAGAGTTTTTTATTATGAAGAAATATAGAAAAGAAGGAATAGGTAAAGCAGTAGCTAAACAAATATTTGATTTACATAAGGGGCAGTGGGAAGTTTATCAATTAGAAAGCAATAAACCAGCTCAGGTATTTTGGAATAAGGTAATAAATGAATACACGCAAGGTGAATTTAAAGATCGAATTGAAAATAGTAGAAAGATACAAGATTTTAATAGCTAAATCAAAGAAGTCATGTTACATCAGATAACACGGTTTTCCAGCTTCGTCGCTTTCGCTCCTTGGTCTGCCCGAGGCATTTCGAGGAAGTGAAGTCAGGCAGACAACCCTGCAAGGCTAAGTGGCGAGGCCACCCAGTCGCTGAGCTCCTTTAAGCCTTTCGGGTTCAGGAACACAGAGAACGTTATGTGAAATTATTGCAAATAATATTAATGAGCGTGATTCGATGAAGAGAAAGCTTGCTGACCGACCTTACTGGTCTAGAATTTTAAAGAAAGAATACAAACAAGTATATATTAATGACATTTCCTTTTGTGGCTATATAACAAGTCTTGCTCTTAATGAACCTCTTTATGTTAAGTATGATACAGAAGAACTTTGTATTGTAGATGAAGGGTATTTATGGGTAATGCATTTTCCAGATGGGATGAATTATACAATCACTACAACTATAGACAAGCAGGGGCGCATTGTTCAATGGTACTTTGATGTTGTTCAAAGTCAAGGTATCAATGAAGATGGAATACCTTATATTGATGATCTTTATTTGGATTTAGTTTACTTACCTGATGGGCGTATTTTCATTTTGGATGAAGATGAATTAGAAGAAGCACTAAGTAAGGGTCTCATAAAGCAAAGTGAATATGAAAGCGCATATCAAACGTTGAATGAAATTATTAATTCTCTTAAGACAAATACAAATAGCATTATTAATAACATATTAAACCATCTTGAATTATTAGAGAACATATAGTGAATTCAGGGATGGCAATAACATCACCTAACATAATATTCACGCATCGGAGCCTGCGGTTCCTCGGTCTGCCAGAGGAAATTCGGAGAAGTTGATTCCGGCAGACAACCCTGCGAGGCTAAGTCTGGCGACCCGGCAGCTGCGCTGCCTTAAGCCTCTTGGGTTCGTGAATACACAAACGTTATAAGAAATCCCCCGCGAAACATTAAAGTCATCACTGAAATTCATTTTTATGGAGCGTATATAATGAATATAACCGTTAGAAGAGCAGATATGAATGACCTAGAAATTATAGTCGAAATTGATTTATTAAATGAAGGATATACATCAAATGACAGTAAACTGACACCAGACGAAGTAATAGAACACAGTAAAAAAATATATGGATTTATTGTTGATGAAGATAAAGGCATATTAATCGTAGAAGATCAAGATCGGGGTACACGCATTGGATACATAATGTATCGAATAAGTAATCGGGACAAACCATACCCTTGGAAGACCGCCTTTAGTGAATTGGATCGGAATCTTTTTCAAGAAGATGGACGGTTTTTAGAAATATTTAATTTATGGGTGGATTCAAAGTATCGCAGGCAAGGATTAGCAACATTGCTTAAGAAATTTATTGAATGTGAAGCTAAAAGTTACGGAGTTAATCTAATATACACACATACAGAAGAAGAAAACGGGCATGTCATAGAATTAAACAGGAAACTTGGATATCAAGAAGTCCGTCGTGGAACAATCTGGGATCAAGTTGTTCGAGTAAGCTTAATTAAACAAGTGTAAGGAACGCTACGAAGGCGGGGACATCTTATAACATAATATCTACGCTGCGGGCTACGCCCTTGGTTCGCAAGAAGCAGTAGCAGCGGAGATGAGTCAGCTCACAACCCTGCAAGGCTAAGTCCTGACGGACCCAGTCGCTGCGCTCCTTTAAGCCTTTCGGGTTCGTAGATACAGGAACGTTATATGAAATGGCAGAAGAGCTTTTAAAATCATAAGACCTAGGAGAGATGAAATGACATTCATTGAATTGAATGAAGAGATACGAGATGAATTAGTTGCTTTTAGGGGGAATATAATTGTTTCCCGTGGTCAAGTACATGAAACAAGAAACCTAAACGGATTTATTTACTTAGAAGATGAACGAATTGTCGGGTGTATTTTATACAATATCATCGGTGAAGAATGTGAGATTGTATCCTTAGATAGCAAACTGGAAGGGCAAGGTATCGGTAGCCAACTAATCCAAATGGTCATTGATAAAGCAAAAAAACTTGGCTGCTCAAGGGTTTGGTTAATTACATCTAATGACAATATTAAAGCGATTAGATTCTATCAGAAGCGTGGATTTGAAATGATAAAAATCCATGTCAATGCAATTACGGAAGCAAGAAAACTAAAGCCAACGATTCCAATGAATGGACATGACAGTATACCGATTAAACATGAAGTAGAGTTTGAAATCAATGTAGACTGACATTTTGATATGATCAATCGAGGGAGCGGATACTTCATATAACAATATATTCACGCATCGAGCATTCGCCCTCGGTCCGGCCGGAGTTAGAAGTCGATTCGGGGATGCAATGGCAGTTGCGAGGAAGTGGAATCAGCCGGACACATCCACACCCGACTAAGCGTATCGCGCCCGGCGACTTCGTCGCCTTAAGACGGTGGGACGTCGTGAATACAATAACGTTAGATGAAAACAATGCGAATAGGTGATGAATGATGAATCAAGAGGAGTATGATGAAAGTGAACATTACAAAGAAAGTTATGCATATTTCGGATTGGCTGTGTATCATGCTCAAGTTTTAGAACAACAACTTGTTAATATGATAGTTTTAATTAAAAAATCACAAGGACTAATTCCTACTTTAGATGATTATGAAGCACTTTATGAGCGGAAATTATCGAATACAATGGGACAATTAATTAATGAAATTAAGCAACTTTTTCAACTCCAAGATTTTGAAATAAACGAATTAAAAGAAGTTTTGAAACTAAGAAATTTTATTGTACATGATTATTTTAAAGAGAGAATAATACTTACTTTTTCAATTGCTGGAAGAAGTGAGATTATTAATGAACTTAATGAATTTGTAGAAAGGGTAAGAAGTTTGGATGCTCGCCTTGTTAATTACTCAAGAGAATTACATAAAAGGTTAGGTATAACAGAAGAAATGCTAGAAGAAGAAGTAGATAAACTAAGAGAATCAATATAGCGCTCTTGAAGGATTTTTCAAGAAGGCATAGACTTCATCTAACATAGTATCTACGCTGTGTCGCTATCGCTCCTTGGTCTGCAGGAGAGTTTTCGAAGAAGTGAAATCAGCAGACAACCCTGCAAGGCTAAGTCCTACGGACCCAGTCGCTGCGCTCCTTAAGCCTTTCGGGTTCGTAGATACACAAACGTTATCTGAAATACGACAGAGGGTGTAAACCATAAAAAAAGAAAAAATAGAAACTAGAACCCCAAATCTTCAAAGAAAGAGAACTATTAAATCTTCAATTATCTTGGTAGTCGTGTATATATTAATCTTAGTTGTGGCCTTATTAATTGGAATTTACTTTTTACAGAAGGTTTTTTCTAGTCTATGTGGAGCTGCTAGTTGTTAGGGGGAATGTTCTATGAGCAGATTTATTAAATTAGAAGGTGTAATTGAAATTAAAGATGAACAAACAGAGGATGAATTTACAGACAAATTTATAGATTTTATAGAAGCTAATGGCTGGTTCTTCGGTGGAGGCACAAGAGATATAACTGACGAAGAAGAAATAATTTAATAATATTTCTGTGTGAATTCGATGAAGCGTCGTACTTCAGATAACATAATATTCACGCTGCGGGGCTTGCGCCCCTTGGTCCGCCCGAGGTTTTTCGGAGGAGTTGAGTCAGGCGGACAACCGCTGCGAACCTAACCGCGTCGCGGCCGGCACTACGTGCCTTAAGGTTCTCGGGTTCGTGAATACAAGAGTCGTTAGACGACATACCTTGAATGGAGAAAATATGAAACCATTAAAACAATACTGGAATGAATCATATAGAAGACCGGGTCTCAAGCCTGTTTACGATAATTGGCTTGACAAATACGATGATTACCTAAAAGAGGAAAGAGACCGTATAGTTGATTTAGGTTGCGGAATTGGTAATAACTCACTGTATTTGTTCGAGAAAGGGATATTACCAATTGCATGTGATATTTCTGAAGAAGCATTAAAAAAATTGAATGAAATGATCCCAAGTATTACAACTGCCTGTTTCGATATGACAGTGGGACTACCATTTGAAAAGAATTCAATAAAAGTAATCATAGCTGACTTGAGTCTCCATTATTTCGATGAGGACACAACAATCAAAGTTATTAGTGAGATACATAGAGTGTTAATGTTTGATGGCTTATTGTTATCCAGACTGAATTCAGTAAATGAAATAAGAAATAAAGGGGAAGTTGAACAAACTAAAGAGAAATATTTACTGGAGAATGAAGGAATATACAGAAGATTTTTTGATAGACAGGAGATTAACCGTTTTTTTAGTGGGAATATGTGGACTTTGGTTCATGCAGAAGAATATGAAATGGAAAGATATACAAGAAAAAAGTTTTTGTGGGAGATAGCAATGAAGCCAAGGTACGTCGTCTAACACCGTGTTCCCACTGCGTGGCATACGCCCCTTGGTCTGCAGAGGAATTTCGAAGAAGCGTATTCAGCAGACACACCTGCACCTACTAACCGCATCGCGGCCAGCCCTTCGGGCTTTAAGTCGGTGAGGCGTCGGGAACACAACAACGTTATAGGAAATCGGCGAAAAACAATCAGATTCAATTCTAATGAGAGGAGGACTTCTCGTGAAATTTATTTCTGAAGACACATTAAACCTTATTTCATTACATGACTGCATAACAGAAGAAATATCAACTGAAGGACAGAATTTATTAGTTGTCTTTGAGCACATAGATGTACTTTCAGAGCATCCACTTAATGATACGGGAAATGCGATGTATACAGGGAAGGCCATAATTACATTTATTGATTATGAGATCTTAGAATCGATTTTGTATGATACTTCAGGCCTTCATGGTAAGAACGGAATAGTTGTCGAAGAAGATGCCCAAAAGATTGAACTTGAGTTTGCTGAATTAATGGATGATTTTGAAGTTCTTAAGAATGAAGAATTACAGACAACTGATAGTTATTTCATTCATAGATTTGATGGATCAACTTCATTGAAATACAATGCAGATTTTGGTTACTGGATGATAAAGTACAAGAAATTGATAATTGAATGGGAAGAATTTATAGATAAAGCCTGGTTTGAAAGAAGATGAATTTGGAAGTTACTCAAGAAGTCGCCGACATCTTATAACATCGTGTTCACACAGCGTCGCCTGACGGCTCCTTGGTCTGCCCGAGGCAATTCGGAGGGGGATAATTAGGCAGACAACCCTGCGAGGCTAAGTCTGGCGACCCGGCGCTGAAGCGCCTTAAGCCTCTCGTGTTCGTGAACACAGCAAACGTTATAGGAAATCAGCGCAAGAAATTAAAAAAATCAAAACTTAGTTAATCCTTTGCTGAATAAAATAACGGATAAAAAGCTTTTACAACCTCTGAAAATCTTAACGATTAATTATTAAGGGGGGAGAATTGAAATTGAAATTTTTATATTTAGCAATATCAGCCTTTTCGATATTTTTAATTGTTGGTTGTTCACAGCAACAAACATTTGAAACTTTTTTTCATGAAAAGATGGAGCATATGCATATTGGGGAACAAGATTATTTCTACAAGCTCGTTTACAAGGAGTTCAATGTGGTACATCAAGATGATGCGGTGACAGTTTTTAAAGAAAATAATAAACATGGAGAGCAAATATTTATAGCTTATTTTGAGAAACAGGATAATCAATGGAGTTGGATACAAACAAGAGGGGCTGAATGGAATTCCCCAGTAAAATGGTCTTCAATGAACCAAAAACCTTTTATATATTCAGGTACAATAAGTGGCAATTCAATTAGTGAAGTATATGCAGGTGATGAACCTGCAAAAATCATTAATGTTGAAGAGGGAAAGAGGTTTTGGTATGCAACTAGTCCGATTAAAGATGTGGAAGTAATGGTGGTAAAAGAAGATGGTACTAAAGAAATCATTGAAGATATTAATTATGAAGAAGGTTCAAGTAAATAATTCCAAGAAATATTTTACTTGAACCGAACGATACGATAGTTAAAAGTAAATGATCTTGATATTTCGAAGAAGGCGCTGACATCCTATAACAAAGCATTCCTACATCGTCGCGTTCGCTCCTCGGTCGCCGAGAGGGATTTCAGAGAAGGTAATACAGGCGACACATCCAACCGGCTAAGTCTGACGACCCGGCACTACGTACCTTAAGCCGCTCGGACGTCAGGAATGCGGTACGTTATCCGAAATTAATGCAATGGAGGTAAATGATGAAGAAAGTTAAACCAATAATTTCAATAGTTGTTGTAGTAGTTATTATATTAATTGTTGGTTGGTGGAGTGGGTATAGATTTGATGGTTTAAGTGCGGCAAGGGCAAATTCCTTTGTTCCAAAGGATGCAAAATTAATAGATCAAATTGATTATGATTGGGGAGGAGTATACATTTTTGACTCTCCTGAAAAGCCAATTACCGCTATAAGCATCAAAAATTACGGGTTATTGTGGTCTTCAAGAATGTCTGTTTATTACTTTCATAACGATGACATGATAAAAACAATAGGTGGTGTGTCACTAGCGAATCCAAGGGAGAAAGCGACTGTAATAAGTGTGTTGGTAAAAGATCCAGGCGTATCTTATCTTGAAATTGGTCCACAAGGAAGTAGATTAAGAAAAGAGGTAACATTAGACAAACCAATAACATTTTCATGGAATGTTCCGTATCAGTGGAACGAGTTAACTCCAAAGGCATTTAACAAGAATGGTGAATTAATCTACGAGTATCGATTCGCAGAAACGAATATTACCAAGACAGAGGATTTAAGGTGGTATTCAACAAAAGAGAAGTAAACACTGAATTTTAGGTAAGAGAATAAAAAACAAACATTTTTTGAGGGTTGCAAAGCTGGCATTAACTTAGGATAACACGGTATTCACGCTACAGGCCTTACGGCCCTTGGTCCGCCCGAGGCATTTCGAGGAGCTGAGTCAGGCGGACAACCCTGTGAACCTAACCGCGTCGCGGCCGGCCCTACGGGCCTTAAGGTTCTCGGGTTCGTGAATACAAGAGACGTTATAGGAAATCAGCACAGATTTAAATTAAGAAAGGTGTGAAGGAATTGATTTACGAGCTTGAAAAAAAACATTTTCATAGATGCAATGATATTGTAAATCGAGGTGTAAATATAGAAGGAAAAGCAATAGTAGCTGGAATAAACCCAGGAAGAATTTTTGTTGACAATATCGATAAACCGCGATCAGCCGTGATATGGCAAGGTAATTTAGATGGTTTCATTTTTGTCGGTGATTCAAAAAGTGCTTCATTCAATAAGGAAATTAAACAATATATTGAAAAAGTAATCATACCGCAAGCAAAAGAACTCGGTATGAGATGGTTTGAATGTATCAGCGATCATCCAAGTTGGTACTTAACGTTTGAAGAAGAAATATTTAATGGTAGGAATTTAGAGACGTGGAATCAATTTGTTTATACTTTAAGCCCTATTGAATATGAATCCGTAAGAGTGCCTGAAATTGATCGAGAATATACGGTGCAAAAAATAACAATTGATATGTTAAACGCTAATAATATTAATAATTTAAAATTAGTAGAAACAAAAATAATGGAATTTTGGGGAAGCGCAAATGATTTTTTTGAAAATGGAATGGGATACTGCATTTTGCATGACAATCATATTGTTAGTGTATGCATGACGGGATTTCGTTACAAAAATATTCATGGAATTGATATTGAAACTATTGGATCCTATCAAGGCAAGAAGCTCGCTCAAAATGCCGTACATTCATTTGTCGAGAATTGTTTTATAAATGGTTTTATTCCTTACTGGGATTGTATGGAGGTGAATTATCCATCGAACGCAGTTGCAAAAAGAATAGGTTTCAAAAAAGAATTTAGTTATAAGGGATATGAGTTTGAATTATAAAAATTATTTGTATGTGATTCAATGGAGGCACTGACATCCTATAACACTATACTCATTTTTCGGGGCATTTGCCCCTCGGTCCGGCAGAAGTGAGAAGTGGAATCGAAGAGGTATTTAAGATACGAGGAAGCAGATTCAGCCGGATACATCGATTTCCCTAAGATAGGTGCTATCTAAGGGAGATCGACGTCGTGAATACAAAAACATTATAAGAAATCAGCGCAATAAAAAACAAAGAGATTTAAAACAATTCTTGGAGGATGATAAAATGAACGATTGGGCAACCCATTATGCGTCAACTATTAGCTTAATAAATACATTGGGAATGATTTTATTAACCGCAATATACGTATACTTTACTATTAAAATCCAAAAAGCAAATAATAAAGTGGTTGAACAAAATGAAATATCAAGAAAAGAAAATAATATGCCATTTATTATCGTCTACTTTGACATGACGATATTCAATTTGCTCGATATGCATATTAAAAATATAGGAAAGAACCCAGCTAAAAAAATTTTAGTTAAGCTTGAGTCTCTTAATGACACAAGCAAAGTAAAATACTTAGAAAGAGCTTCATTTATTGATAAAGAGCTTGCATTATTAGCGCCCGATCAGTCTTTAAGAACAACGGTAGGTTCATTGATTGAATTGGAAAATAGTAATGGAGACTACCCTCAATATAGAGTAAATATTGTTTATCAAGACTTGGATAATAATAATTTTGAACAGGATTATATTATTGATGCAAACATGTATAAGGGAACAGTTCAGGCTGTTGTAAAAAATATTCATGATTTAACAAAGGAAGTTGAGAAGATAGAATCACATTTAAGTAAGATTTCTAATACATAATGATTGCAGGTAAATCGTTGAAGGCGTTGACATCCTATAAACCATACTCACGCTACGGACCTTACGGTCCTTGGTCTGCCAGAGGTATTTCGGAGAAGCGGAATCAGGCAGTCAACCCCGCACTGGCTAAGTCCGTCGTACCCGGTGCCAACGCGCCTTAAGCCAGTGAGGATTCGTGAATACAAAACGTTATGCGTAATTACTATAAATTTGTTCCGATCTAAAACCATAACCCAAATGGAGGTAGTAGATAGTGATTTTCCCGAATATTGAAACCGAAAGACTTTTCATGAGAGAACTAACTTTAGATGATGTTGAAGCAGTTTATAAACATTTTTCATATCCAGAAGTAACGAGATTTATGGATATTGATGTATGTAAAGATTTGCGAGAGGCAGAGGAGATTATTGCTTTTCATATACATGATTCAGGCTGTAGATACGGATTATTTAGTAAGGAGAATAATGGACTGATTGGGACATGCGGTTTTCATTGCTGGTCAACAGAGAATCAAGAAACCAAAGCAGAGATAGGATTTGATTTGTCCCCGGATTACTGGAAAAGAGGTCTGATGCAGGAAGCATTGATGAAGATTACCCGAATCGGATTTGATTTAATGAAGCTAGATTATATAGAGGCAACAACAGAAGTAGAGAATGTTCAGTCACAGAGACTTTTAAAGAGGTTGGGATTTACACAAGAGAGTGAACTGAAGGACAATTTAATATATTTTACATTGAGAGAGTAAGAAGCAGCTTGAAAGTAATTCAAGAAGACGGTAACTACGCATAACATCATATTCACGTATCGGGCATTTTCGCCCTCGGTCTGGCAGAAGTTAGAAGAGGATTCGGAGAGGCATTTCAGTAGCGGGGAAGCGGGATCAGCCGGACACATCCTCACCACCTAACCGCATCGCGGCCGCCCTTCGGGCTTAAGGTGGTGGGACGTCGTGAATACAAGAACGTTACGTGAAAGACTAGCAAACAATTGAAAGGAAGGAAAACATGATTAAAAAATCTAGTAAAATATTCTTTACAAATAAAAGAAGAGAAACTTTAGATTACTATAAGAAACTAAGTTTTACCGTGAATTATGATTTTGGATTTGTTGAACGTGAGGGTTTAGAAATGATATTTCACGAAACTAACGATGAAGATAGCCTCTGTAACTATCCAATACATGGGGGCAATGCCCTAGATATCTTTTGTATGGTAAGCGATGCAGAGGAGTTGTATAACGAGCTAAAGGGTAAAAATGCACGGATACATTATGAACTTAAGACTACCGATTATAACATGAAAGAATTTGCAATAATTGATCCTGCCGGATTTACGATTGGATTCGGTGAATCATTAAATGATTGAACTTTGAAAGTAACTCAAAGAAGGCTGTTCCATCACATAACATAGCATTCACGTATCGGGCCATGCGGCCTTTGGTCCGCTGAAGTATTTACGAGGAAGTTGGAGCAGCGGACACGTCGATCCCCCTAAGATAAGAGCTATCTAAGGGGGATCGACGTCGTGAATACAAGAACGTTATATGAAAGACTCGAAAAACTAAAAATTAAAAAGAAAAGAGAATCGATCATGTTTAAATATTATATGACTGAAATAAATAGGTCACTTAGATGAGGGATTTGGTGTTACGGCTGATTCCTTTTATAAATCTGCAGAAATACTTAAATCATCCGAAGAATATGAAAGTGTTTTTAATCCACAAAAACATATGCCAGTGCTATACCTATATCGTCATTCTTCCGAACTGTGTGCAAAATCATTAATATTAATAATGCATAGAAAGTTAAATATTAGTTTCGGGTTAAATAAAGATCAACTACCTGATTGCAAAAATCCTTCAATATATAACAATAAGAAGGAAGAGTGGGTGGATTTATATAAGTGTCACGATATTAAAGTTCTACTAGATAATCTTATAAAAACTGTAAACGATAATAAAGACTTATTGAGGGAAGTTGTGCCTCATATAAAATGGGGATTTAAACACTTAAATTATAATGATTTGTTGGTTATAGATAAATATGATTTCGACAGTACTTTTCTTAGATATCCTGTGACAAGAGATAGAGGTAAAGACAAAAAGAAAGAAACTTTCAAAAGGTTTACTAATTTAAAGAAAATAAAGAAGAGACCAGATAACAAAGGTAGTATTATTTTGATCACAAAGGATAAACAGGGGAACTTTGTCGAAGGATTCCAAATGGTTGATGATGTATTAAATGATTTAGAAAAATCACTAAAGGAAGTTGTAATGTTCCTAAATGGTTATCACATAATGACAAGAATTGAATTATTAGAAGGATGGTAAACCAATAAATTATGAAAGTTATGGCTACGTGGATGAGTCCTTCATATAACATCGCATTCCTACTGCGGGCATTCGCCCTTGATCGCTAAGAAGGATTTATAAGAAGTATATTCAGGCGATACATTCAACCAGCTAAGTCTGACGACCCAGAACTACGGTCCTTAAGCCGCTTGAACGTCTGGAATACCCAAACGTTACATGAAATGCTCTATAGACAAAAAATTAAAAAAGAGTTTGTTTGAAAAAATTAGTTAAACTTGTAGTGTGATTGAAATCGGAAATAATGTAACTTAATTCCAGACTGTGGGTTTACTATTATGAACGATATTTATAAATCAAAGATCAATGCGTTTAGAAAACAGGGAAGAAAATGATATGAAGAACTAAAGATTATTATTGGGTGGTGAAAAGTATATGAAAGAAAGAATTATATTATCCTTATCTACTTTAGACGATGTAGATTTCATTGTTAATAAAAAAACTTGTGCTTCCTTATGGCCCTTCGAAGACTTTATTTCATCCGATAAGGAAGCAGTACGTAAAAATGTAGTAGAAAAAATTAATAGTGATTGGTATAAACAATACATTATTAAGCTTGATGACCCAGAAAGAACACCTATCGGAGAACTACATATTCATTGGTATGTAAAAGAGCGTGGAAGTTGGGAAATTGGTTATTGTATCTTTCCTGAATATCGAGGGCAAGGATATTGTGTAGAAGCTGCAAAAATAGCGTTGAGGTATGCTTTTGAAGATTGGAATGCGCATAAAGTGGTTGCTATGTGTAATGAATTCAATATCTCTTCATATAAGGTGATGGAAAGGATAGGAATGGTCAGAGAAGGAATATTTAGAGAAGAATTATCCTGGCAAGGTAAATGGGTAAATCAATTCTTTTACAGTATACTTGACAGTGAATTTCGAAAAAGGAATATCAATAGTTAACTTCGCAAATTTTTTTCGACATTCTGTTATTCATAAAATAATTGAGGGAAGGGAAGTCAGGGTCAAGAAAGAACTAAAGAATGAATGTAGTTCAAAGAAGAGAGCACCTTCATGTAACATCACATTCATGCTATGGATCGGCAAACCGATACTTGGTCCGCACCGAGGGATTTCGAGGAAGTTAGTTCAGGCGGACAACATTGCACTGAGTAAGTGCGCAAGCGCACCCGGCCTACGGCCTTAAGTCAGTGAATGTTCGTGAATACAAGAACGTTAGATGAAATAACCTGTAAGAATAGGAGAAAACATGAAACAATTTAAAATCCTAATAATTGTTGTTTTTCTCTGCTTATTCATGGGAGGTTGCAAAAGCAATTCGATAGATGAAGCATTTCGAAAGCGATATCCTAATAGAAACTATGAATTAGTTTATATTAACCAAGTAGAAGAGAAGAAAATAGGTTTGTTCAAAGCACCGTTTGAGAATGGCAATCCCGGAATCGGGGTAGCAATATTTGAAGGAAATGATAAGGATGGATGGAAGGTAATTGATTCATATTCTTATTATTCATCTTCCAAAGTAATTATCGAGGCTGAAAGAATTCATTTAGATAAGAAAGAGGGCTTTACAATCTTATATGGTTTAATTGATACTCCTGATATAACAAAAATCGAAGTTACGGATAAACATGGAGAAATTATCGTAGGAAATATTATTGATACTAATTGGAAGAGAATATGGTATGGGATAGCAGAAATAAATGAGATGAAAGTAAAAGCATATACGAAAGATGGTAAAGTAGCTGTTGAAGTACCCTACAAAGATAAGGAATAGTACGCAATTTCAAGAAGCCATGTTACTTCATCTAGCAAATTATTCACGCGGCGGACCTTACGACCCTTGATCTGCCAGAAGCATTTCAAAGAAGTAATATCAGGCAAACAACCCTGCGAAGGCTAAGTCTACGACCCAGTCGCTACGCTCCTTTAAGCCTTTCGGGTTCGTGAATACAAGAGACGTTATCCGAAACTGCTGAAGAAAAATATGGAAATAATAGGAAACAGTGATTGGAATCTTATCCATTTTATGTAGAAAAGGAAATATAAAAATGAATCTGACAGAACAATATAATATGTTATTAACTAATGCAGAATTTCTACTTATGGCTTATCAGGAGAAAGTGAAAAATAATGGGTCTTATAAAGAGGGACAACGGGTTATTGATATATGTAAAGAATGGATAACGAATAAAGAGTTAACCGCTGATGATATATACGAAACTATTGATTCCGAGGATGGATACGATATCGTAGAATTTAGTTATTTGGAAGGGATATCTGAAGAAGAGTCATATATGTGGGCTTTATTAACTGATATTGTATGTGCACTATGTAGTTTGGCATATCAAATGGAATATCAAAAATATGTACCACAGGTCATAGAAGGTATTAAAACTGAAAAAATCGAAGATTTCGTTATATTCCTTAATGGAAATATGAAGGTATATGAAAACATAAAGGAGTGCGCAGAGTATTTTGCTAAAAATGTATGTTATTGAAACGAGAATTTAGTATATGAACGGTATTGTTTATAATGGAGCAATATGAATACGAGATGGGGCAAGATTATAATCGTAGTTAAATCGAAGGTGTTTTAAGTTGACAAGGATTATTCCGAAGTTTTTACGCTCCTTTAAGCCTTTCGGGTCCGTAGATACAATAACGTTATGTGAAAAGACTACAAGACTAATAAAAAGTTCCACTGATGGAGAGTAAATTCATGATTAATTATATAATAATAATATTTATAACAACTATGCTTATTCATACAGCAGAGACATTATCATATTCTTTGAGATATGCAGGAGTAAAAATCAATAAAATAGCAATTGCTTTGTCTTTAACAGGTATTATTGTACTTATATCTAGAACAGCAAATTTAATCCAAGCGCCATTGACAGCAAAGATTATTGATTATGCCAAAATAGACATTTCATTTAATGTACTAGGATATCTTAGAATTATATTAATTTCCGCATCATTGGGAACAATTATAGCAATTATTCTCTTTCCTACGTTTGTGAATATATGGAGTAGATTGATTGTCAAATTGGAGCATGCAGGTTCATTACCTAGACTCATCTATAGCGTAAATGTCAGTCAAATAAGGAATACCAAATACTACTTTAAAAAACCATCATTACGTTTATATCAGTATAGATATTTAGGGATCTCTAAGAGATTTATCTTATTAAACATACTAGTGACATCAATTTACACAGTGGGAGTAATTGCTTCGTTATACGCGGCACACTTAGTACCTGAGTTGGGCACAACTGCATCACAATCATCAGGATTAATAAATGGAATTGCAACCATATTATTAACCATTTTTATAGATCCTCAAGTAGGATTAATAACTGACAAGGCTATTAATAAAGAGGAGTACAGAGAGCAACTTGGACGAATATATAATGTGTTAATGATTTCTCGGTTACTAGGGACATTACTAGCCCAAGCAATATTATTACCAGCTTCTTATTTTATTGTAATGATTATCAAATTAATATGATAGTACTCAAGAAGGAAGTCCCATCACATAACACAACATTCTCACATCGTCACTGGCGCTCCTCGGTCCGCAGTAGCATATTCAGGAAGAATGAGCTGCGGACACATCCATTCCCCTAAGATAAGAGCTATCTAAGGGGAATGGACGTAGTGAATGTAAAAACGTTAGATGAAATCTCCGAAAGCTACATAAAATAATAACTATTTTTAAGTTCAAAGCAATAACAACGATGAAAAGATATTTGGAGGCTCGAATGATAATAATTATGGATTTCGGAATGCACCTAGAAGCTATTGATATTGTAGAAGAATTAGGAGAACAAATTGAAGAATTACAAAAAGAGTTTCTGGACTGGTTATATAACAAAGAAGTAGACCATCAATACTGGATTTATAAAGACGGAAGTAAATGGGGAGTTAATTATAGAGGGTCGGCCTTCGTAGAATGGCTAAATAATTTTAAGTCAACTGAATATAGAAAAACGACATTAACCCAAGAAAACCATTTAAAAGCAGTAAAAACCATTTATTTTTAAGAACTATAGAATGAAGTTCGAAGAAGTTGGAGACATCACCTAACATTATATTCACGCATTGGAGCCTGACGGCTCCTCGGTCCGTGAGAAGCAATCGGCAGGGAAGTGGAATCAGCGGATATATCCGCATCGACTAACTGCGCAAGCGCAGCCGGATCCCGTTAGGATCCTTAAGTCGATGGGACGTCGTGAATACAAGAACGTTATACGACAGATTTAACAAATCAAAATTATTGAGGGCAAATTCAATGATGAAAAACCAAAATTTAAGAGACTTGATCTATGTAAGTTGTAGTGACTTAAATAGTAAATGTTTTTATTCATATGGGATCGAATTCTATGAATTTATGTCGTGTGTTCATAATAAACCAGAAAACCTAATTTTACTTAAACACAATTTTGATAATGCTCAATGGAATCCGCACACCAGATTTGATTATGTAACATCTAAAGAAATAAGTGAGTTAATTGAAGATAATGTTTACGGTTATGGAGATTTTTGTTGGGTTGATTATAATAATGAAGAAGACCTTGATAAGTTGACTAAATTTCAAATCGCAGAATTATTATTCTTTAGTCATCTCGCCAAGCCTTTGCGCGAAATACCAATGATAAGATTTGCTTATTATGCACATGATGATGGATGGTTTAATAAACTTTATGTGTCATTGCTTGAAGACTATAAAGTGATATTATCAAGAACAATAACTTTAAAATTACATAAATTGACGAAAAGATCGTTTGTTGAAATGCCAAATAATATTGCGAAAGTACTTTTGGAATCTGCATTGGAAGGCTTATTAATAGATTTATCAAAGATCACAAAAAGTAAAACAGATATAAAGATACCAATCGCAGCAGTTGGACATTATACCGATATGGATAAGGTTTACAATTTTAAGGAGGAGATAACTGAGTATAAGGTCTGGTTAGTTTATTCGAAGAAGACATGGAAGTTTTTCAGGGAAGGTTAAATCCGTCTTATAACATCATATACACGCTGCGGGGGAGAAGCCCCTTGTTCTGCCGAAGGGATTTCGAAGAAGTCGTATCAGGCAGACAACCCTGAACTGGCTAAGTCTTCGACCCGCCGCTACGCGGCTTAAGCCAGTGAGGGTTCGTGAATACAACAACGTTATACGAAACATTGGCTTGATAAAAAACGAAATTGGAGAAAACCATGAAACCCAATTTTATAGATATGGGAATGGCTATTAGTATGGGTCCAAAATTAAGAAAAGAAGTTGAAATGCAATTAATAAAAGATTTAAAACGATATCAAACAATTAATGATGAATTGCTATTCGACTGGTCTGCAAGTTGTGTAGAAGGAAAGTGTGTGAGCTATCGGGATGGATCAATTGATAGATTTTCAGGCATCATGATTTATAATGCAGATGATGAATTAGTAGCTGATGGTTGGATGGAATTTGTTTATAAGATTGAAGCAGATCAATTGGTTATTTATTGGGAATACCTATCTATCTATTTAAATGGCGAAGAAGTAAGTTTGAAATCAAATAAGGGCATTCCAAAACACATTGAAGATATTCTTTGAATAACAGAATACGAATGATAATCAGGAAGGCCAATGCTTCGTATAACATTATAATCACGCTTCAGGCCTGACGGCCCTTGGTCCGCAAGAAGCGATCGACAGAGAAGTGGATCCAGCGGACACATCCGCACCGACTAACCGCATCGCGGCCGCCCCCCATGTGGGGCTTAAGTCGGTGGGACGTCGTGAAGACAGGAACGTTATAGGAAATCAGCGAAAAACTAAATAAAATGAACCATAACCATACTCAATACTTCGATGATATTTATAAAGTATAAGTTTAGTTAAGGAGATGTTGTATTGTCAAATATAGATAAACTAGTTTCTCAAGTGTTATTTGTTGTTAAAACTATTGGATTATCTGAAATTACACCTATTGTTCTTAGTAATGGAGGCAACTTGATTATTCATTTGGCCCCCCATCCAATTGTTGCCCGATTAGCCAATGTCATTTCACAGGAAGAAACGGGTCTCGCATACAAGAGACTTTATCGAGAATTACAGGTAGCACGTCACCTTCAAATCAAGAACGTTCCCGTGTTACTACCTATTGATCTTCTTGATGCAGGACCATACAACGTTGATGGGACATGGATGACGCTTTGGAACTATGTTCCTCCTACACAATTACAACGACCATCACCAAGTGAAGCAGTTAGGCTCGTGAGTGACCTCTCCATAGCAATGAAGGACTTTTTTGACGAACTTCCAGTGCTTGGTGTTTGGGAACGGACTAGTCAATCGGCTGCGAGATTGATGAAAAGCTCTGACCAACGTATACAAGCATTACTCAAGTTGTTTCATAAAGTAGATAAACAGATGCGCTTAGAAACAAGTTTGCTAATACCATGTCATGGAGATGCCCAAGCTCGAAACTTAGTACCAAGTTCTAAAGGCTGGATATGGACGGATTTTGAGGATGTATCATTGATGCCCGCTTACTGGGACCTAGCATCATTTGTTGGTAATCTCATCTTGTTTAATGGATTTAAGGAGCCAACATTTAGGTACATGTTGAGCAATGAAGACATCGTCGTTGATCCAAAAGCATTTAGTTTTGCTATTACCGCCCGTATATTGATGTCTACACTAGGTAATTTAGATTATGCTATTGAAGGCTATGGTGATTTAAAATTTGCTACTCAACAATTAAAGCTCGCGGGAGATTTCATTAGCCAAGTTGACCAAGTCATTGAAGAAAAACATAGAAATTAAATGACCAAACGAGGCACAATAGTTGATGAAAGCGTTGTTAATTCTTACGACCCGGCACTTCGTGCCTTAAGCTGCTTGAACGTCAGAAATGCGGGTACGTTATCCGAAACCTCCGAGAATATTATAAAATAAATCAATAGTTGAGGTGATTCAAATGTCAGAAGAAAATAAAAATCATGAAACTCAACACATAGCTGATTACTCGGAATTAGAATCTCCCCAAATAAACTCAATGATTGAAGAGGCGCAAAGAAGTGAAGGTGGAGGACCTCCGAAGAAAGTTAATTTCAAATCAATGCCAAAACCAATAAGAATTTTCGGTTACTTTTTTATTGTTGTAATGATTCTGATGGTTGTATTTGCTATATTGTCGAATTATTTTTGAGGTTATAAATCACTATTAAAAGATCAAGTATTTAGAAGATCAAGTGTTTGTAAGAATATTTTTGTTATGTAGCTCGAGAGGTCGGAGTCATAGGATACACTGTATTCACGCATCGGATCGCAAGCGATCCTCGGTCCGCCGGAAGTAGGGGGAAGTGAATATATAACGGAGTAATTTCAGTACAAAGATGCACAATCAGGCGGACACATCCTGCGAGGCTAAGTCTTCGACTCGGCAGCTATGTTGCCTTAAGCCTCTCGGGTTCGTGAACACACAGAACGTTATAGGAAAGTCGGACAAAACCAATTAATTACATAGGAGATATCCATGACAATTATTAGTATTGAAGGCGCAAGTGCAGTCGGAAAAACTACGACTTCAGCTGAGCTTTCAAAAATCAAAAATGCGTTTCATATTCCAGAGGTAGCTATGTTGTGGAAGAAACCAGAACAGGAATACCCTGAATGGTTTTTTGAACGTCAATTATACAGATGGAACATAGCAGTAGAACAAGAGCAATCAAAAGATTTAGTGGTTGTTGATATAGATTTATTTCAACCTTTGTGGTACAACTGGTCATTTAATTTCTCATTATTTAATGGGCAGTCCTTAGAATTTGTTGAGAAGTTCTACAGACCAATGCTAATTGATAAGAGAATAGGCTTTCCAGATATGTATTTTTTGCTATATACAAACGAAGATAACCTAAGAAAACGAAAATTAATGGATAGTACAAGATTACGAAGAGGATTCGAATTAAACCTTAAATTTATTGAGCCTCAGCAAAGATATTTTCAAGCACTTAATAATAAGATTCCTGGATTAGTTCATTTTATAGAATCAGAAAGTATCGAACAAAACATAGAGGAAATAAACAAGAAAATAGAAAGTTGTAATAATAATCATAGGTACTCTGTTGAATTATTTGACTTCATAACTGAATGGCTAAGTAGTAATCAGGCAATTAGTGAAAGTGGCTTCGAGGAAGGCCCGACCATCCTATAACACCATGTTCGCGCATCTGGCCATTCAGCCCTCGGTCCGGCAGAAGTTAGAAGCGGATTCGGGATGAGAAATTCCAGCGGCAGGGAAGCGGAATCAGCCGGACACACTCGCATCACCTAACCGCATCGTGGCCGGTTCCTTAGGAACCTTAAGGTGGTGGGGCGTCGTGAATACAAGCACGTTAGCAGAAATTAATGCGAAAAAATATGAAAGGAATTGAAAAATGAATGAAATATTCGGGAAATATGTACAGAGTCTAAATTTAACAGGCGATTTGAGATATGATGTAAAAACATTTTTTGAACAAAATCATGATTTAAGAACATGGAACCACACATTAGATGTTGTGCATGAAGTAAAACAAGTCGCAAAATTATATACTATTAACCCTATGAAAGTCATTAAGGCAGCTTTGTTGCATGATATAAGCAATGTTATTCCAATTTCTACAATGCTGGATGTATCCAAAGAATTGTCTATTGAAATACTTGATGAAGAACTTAAATATGATAGAAGTATACATCAGAAACTATCAAAGTATATGGCTAAAGACATTTTTGGAATAACGGACAAAGAAATATTGAACGCAATTGAAAGTCATACAACTCACAAACCTAATTCCAATCTTACAGATAAGATATTATTTGTATCCGACAAAATTTCATGGAACTTACCCGGGGAACATCCATACTTACAGCAAATGAGAATTAAAGTTTATGAACTTAAAATAGATGAGGCCATCTTAATATATCTTAATAGCATATGGGATCAGCGAGATAAATTAAAACTAGTACATCCTTGGTTAATAGAGGCAAGAGAAGAGCTTCTAAATGAATATTAAGGGAGGCATTGATTTTGTAAACACGGCACTCCTACCTAATGTGTTTCAGGTCCGTAGCTTTAATCTGTAACAACAATGAATAAATGATATCCAAAGGGAGCAATTGTATGTCAAATATTATTCTTTTTAGGGGAAGAGCTGGAGTTGGTAAAACAACATTATCAAATGAATTGGGAAAGAGACTAGAGATAGCGATTATCAGGAAAGATGATATTTATGATTCGATATTTGATTTTATACAAGATCATGATGCGCGGAATAAATTTAGTTACCAACTAATTTATAAGATTATGCAAACAAATTTGAAGTGTAATGCGGATCTAATCATAGATGCACCGTTTCCAGAGATTTTAGAATTACAAAAATGGATCAATAACAATAACGGAGTACTGAAACCTATTTTATGCATTTGTAGTGATGAGGCTCTTTGGGCTTACAGATTTAATCAAAGAAAGTTAGATCCTAAGCCCAATAACATAATCACTAATTTTGAAGAAATGAAGAAACATTACGGAGATTTGAGGTTAAATCCCAATGATGGGGAACTCGTTTTAGATAGTGTCAAAGGGATTGAATTATTAATGACTCAAGCACAAGAATATCTTGCAAGATAAAATACTCTGAAAGTTATTTCGAGGAAGCTGAATCAGGCAGACAACCCTGCAAGGCTAAGTGGCAGAGCCACCCAGTCGCTCCGCTCCTTTAAGCCTCTCGTGTTCGTAGATACAAGAACGCTTGGTGAAATTAATGTAATGATATAAAAACCTATATTTTATGATTGGAGATATGAAATGATTATTAGAACAGAAATTGAACAGGATTTCGAAGATGTATATCAAATAAACTTTCAAGCATTTGGAAATAGAGAAGATGAATCAAAGCTAGTTGAACGAATCAGAAAGTCTGAAGAGTTTGTACCAGAGTTATCTCTGGTTGCAGAAAAAAACAATGAAATAGTGGGCCACATAATGCTTAGTAAAGCAATAGTGGAAGCTCAAAATGAAGTACATACAGTAATCGTATTGGCTCCAATAGCAATTAAGCCAGATTTACAAAAACAAGGAATAGGAAGTAGCTTGATCGAGGAAGGTATCAGAAGATGTAAAGCACTAGGATATGGACTCATTTTATTAATAGGACATCCTAGTTACTATCCACGGGTAGGATTTCAACCTGCAAGAAAATTTGGACTTGAGTTGAAACAGTTCGAAGTGCTTGATGAGGTTTTTATGGTTTATGAAGTTGAGGAAAGAAAACTTCAAGAAATCAGAGGGGAACTTAAATACCCGAAAGCATTTTTTAGTTGAATCGAAGATGGCATTAACATCAACTACACCATATTCACACATCGGGGCATTCGCCCCTCGGTCCGGCCGGAGTTAGAAGCGGATTCGGGATGAGAATTCCAGCAGCAGGGAAGCGGAATCAGCCGGACACACTCGCACTACCTAACTGCATCGCGGCCGGTTCCTTAGGAGCGTTAAGGTGGTGGGGCGTCGTGAATACAAGCACGTTAGGCGAAATTCAGAAGCATAGAATAAACATAAATGAAGGAAGCCGAGACAATGATAACTTCAGCAACTGAGTTTTATCGTTTAAGAACAAGTGAAAACCCTGATGAATACCTAAGAGCAGCATGGGAAGAGGCTTCAGTAGAAGTATGGAAAGAAGTGATTAATACATATCCAGACATGGCATTTTGGGTGGCACAAAATAAAACAGTGCCATTTGAAGTAATGGATATTTTATCTGAACATCCAGAGTGGCGTGTTCGGTGTATGATTGCATCAAAAAACAAGATTACTGAGGACCTTCAAATGAAATTTGTAAATGATATTGAAGTACTCGTTAGAAGATCTATTGCCAGACATAAAAAAGCGACTTTAAAAATTCTTCAAATATTTATTAATGATGAAGATGAAGAGATAAGAGCGATAGCAAAAAGTAGAATAGAAGAAGGAAGGTATAAATAATACTTGAAGGTAATTCAAACTAACTCCGCCTAACATCGTATTCATGCTGCGGTCGCTTACGCGCCTTTGGTCCACCCGAGGATATTCGGAGAAGCTGAATCAGGCGGACAACCCTGCGAGGCTAAGTCCGTCGGACCCGGCGCTTACCACCTTAAACCTCTCAGGTTCGTGAATACCGAAAACGTTATATGAAACCGACTAATTAGAATAGAGAGGGATAATCCATGGAAGTAATTCTAAAACAGTTAGAAACTCAAGATCTAAAGGAAATATGGAAAGAAGCGTTTGTTAATCATAATATACATCGATCGGATGAGTATTATGATTTATGTGAGAAAGAGAACAAAGATGGAAAACGTGTTACGTTACTAGCATTCATAAATCACGAATTAGCAGGAGTTTCACATTTGAAATATGAATCCGACTATCCGTATTTTAAGGAACATAGCATTCCAGAAATCAATGATTTAAATGTATTCTCAGAGTACCAAAGACGTGGTATTGCCAATCAGATAATCAATGAATTTGAGATCATAGTAAATAGAAAGTATAACAGGATTGGAATTGGAGTGGGATTATTTAAAGATTATGGAACAGCACAAAGAATATATTGCAGAAGAGGTTTTATACCTGATGGAAATGGAATTATGTATAATAACAAGGAAGTAGATCCAGGAGATGTAGTGCGTGTAGATGACGATTTAAATCTATATTTTATTAAAGAACTAAATAAGAATCTATTGTAAGTAGTATCAAGAAGTGTCGGCGTCATATAACAAAACATTCACGCATCGATCTGACGCTCCCTGCACCGACTAAGATAATAGCAATCTAAGTCGGTGAGGGTTCGTGAATGCGGAAACGTTAGAATGAGTAAGCAAATAAATGAATAAGGACGATGGCATATGAATCAGCATATCAAAGAAAATCTAAAAAGAAGTTACGATGAGAATGCAAAATTGAGGGATAAATCCAGTATTGAACCGTGGAAACTAAATGAACTTGATTATTTTCTTTCACTTTTGAATTTAAGAAAGCAAACCAAAATCTTAGATCTGGGAGCTGGTTCTGGCCAGCATAGTAGGTACATAAAGGAAAATGGGCATGATGTTACGTGCATTGACATTAGTCCCAAAATGGTAGAAGCCTGTATTAGAAGGGGACTCAATGCTCTCAAAATGGATTTCTATAACTTAAGTTTTGAAGATAATTTTTTTGATGGAATTTGGGCGATGAATTCACTATTACACATTCCAAAACAAGATTTATTAAATGTTCTAAAAGAAATAAGACGTGTAATGAAACCTGAAAGTACTTTTTATATGGGTGTGTACGGCGGATATAATAGTGAAGGTATATGGGAAGAAGATCCATGTCAACCACAGCGATTTTTTTCATTTTATGATGAGATGAAGATGAAGGAGAAAGTCACACAAATATTTGATCTTCAAGAATTCAGAACAGTTCCTCTGGAAGGAATGAAGTTAAATTTCCAAGGAATGGTTTTAAGGAAAGGGTAATGTTTTCAAAGGAGTTGGCGACATCATCTAACAAAGTATTCGCAATTCGGGAACGCATGAACGTTAAATGAAATCATCGTAATTTCGATTTTGAAAGAGGTTTCAAAAATGAAAAAAAGAGATAAACATGCATTGTTCGTTTTTGGAATATTTGCCATTGTCACTGTCGTTGTAATGATTTTCCTAAATAATAATCGAGATGTACAACCAGATAACAGCCTCCCATATCTTGATTCTAATTCTGAGTTGAAATTTCTCTTAGAAGGAGAATCTACTCAAATGAAGGGAATGAAAGTATCTATTGGCAGGCAAGAAGATCCAGTGAATTACGTCAGCATACCTAATCATTCAGAGGAGCTATATAGAGAAACAATTAATCTACCAACCGAACAAGTTCATTTAATAAAGTTTAAACACGGTGGACCGGCAGCAAATCCATCACCAGATTCGATAATGTATTGGATATATGCACAAAGAGTTAATAAGGAGGTACCGAAAAAAACGAATACCTATTATATTGAAGCAACTGTTTCAATTGATAATGAAATGATAAAAAAAGAACTCTTGAAAATAGCGGAGTCTTGGAAATTACCTAAATAATAGGAAAAGCACATTAAGTAATTCAATAAGAATTTTTAATATAGTCTTATTCTGAGGAGCATCAGATATGGAAATTGCTATTGATGATATAAACCATGAAGAAAATAAAGGAAAGATAATTGTTGAGTTATCAGCCGAAGAATGTCTAGAAATATCGATTATCCAAACCTTTCAGTATGGGATGAGAGCAAAAATTAAACTAAGTAGAGACCATGTTGATTCCTTACTAGTAAGCTTAAATATAGGATTGAATAGAATGAACCAAGGAATTTCTTCTTTAGAACGTGAGGGAGTTAGAATAATAAATGTAGATAGCAATAGTAGAGAAAATACGGGAAAAATAATAGTATCTCTAATACCAAGTTACTTAATTTTAAGTATATCTTTAACTTACTTTGGTGATCCTGAATTGTTTCTCAATATGGAGCAAGTAGGATTATTAATAAATATTATTAAAGATCTAATGTAAGAAATAGAGAAGGAGATTTTCAGTAAATTCGCTGAAGAAGATCACATCATCTAACATTGTATTTACGCTACGTGGTATATTTCTCTTGGTCGGCCCGTGGCATTTCTGGGGAAGCGGAACTTGCAGAACTACTAGGCTAAGTTCATTGGAGCCGGGCGCACGTGAGCTTAAGCCACTTTGGTTAGTTAATACAAGAAAGTTAACTGAAATCGACAGATAGAGGTTTAAGAATGGCAAACAACATAACAATAAGACAACTCTCCAATCAGAGTGAAGTAATCTGTGAGTTTTTAAGGAAATGCGGAGAAGTGTAGACATTAACTACATTATATTCGCGCTGATAGATTGGTTAAAGCCGATCCTAGGTCTGCCAAGGGATATTGGTAGCGAAGCGTAAATAGGTAAATATACTTGGAGAAGCTCACCGTGTCGCGGTTGGAAACTAGATATGGAATGGATAAAAACGGTAAGACATTAATTTTATTTCTTCTAAATCTCAGAAGAAGATATCCCTATCGGGGGTTCATAGATACATATATCAACACGAAAGGAGAATATCAGAGATGTTAAAAATTGAGATAAACAGAGAAGACTATTGGAACTTTAATAAGTTTGTATTACTACAACGGTATAAAGCAACCGTTTATTCAATGATGGTAGGCTTGCCCATTTTAATGGTGTTAATATTACTTTTGATGAAACTACCTTTTTGGTACTGTGTAAGCTTTGGAGTCATTGGAGGAGCAGTAATAAATTATTCTACATATAAGAGTATGAAGCGTAGAATTATGAAATTGTTGGAGGATAACAAAGGAATATTAGGAATTCATGAAATAGAAATAACTAATGAGCAATTAGTATGGAGAAATTCAGTAACAGAAGGAAGTACGAAGTGGGAAGGGATAATAGCATAGAAGAAGATGATGAGTACTTCTATATTTTTATTGATAAAATCATGGCACACATCATACCTAAGAGAACATTTACAACACCTGCTGAGATGAATCTTTTTTCTAAACAAATAAAAGAATGTCTTAAAAATAATAAATGAGTGTCAGAAATGACGGTGATCATTTTCATAATTTTATATAAGTTGAAATACCACATAACTTATTTATGGGGGTGGAGTCGATGAAAAAAGGGTTTTATTTTATAATCGTTTTGATGGTAGGGTTATTTCTCCTAGCTAATACACATTTAAAATCCTCACTCGGTGATAGCCTTTTTAAAGCTATTGGACTTTCTCCATGGACAGATAAGAACAATACAGGATTATTTTTACCTGCGATTATTGGACTCGTTCTTTTATTAATTGGTATTGTTGGAACAGTAAGAAACTTTCGCTCTAAATACCCGAAGATTTTAAGTCGATTAATAATGGGAACTATTGCATTTTTTCTTGTTTTTCCCTATGTATCTGAAGGGGTGATGTTCTTAGTGAAGCACAATTCAAAGGGTATCGATTCAATAGATATTTCAAAAGGCAATTGTAATTTTAAAACAGAAGACAATCACGTGATTGCTAATTGTAATTTCGCAATTTTCAATTATGGGCAATTAGATCGAATAGCGATCAAACCGATTCTTAAAAATGATTTTTATGAATCTATTGGTATAGAATTCGAAAAAAATATACTTACATTTGATAGGCATAGCAAAAGGACGATTAACATGCAATTCATTGGCGTTCAGAGAAATGGGAGCGGCATGTCAGGGTCAATACAAGATGTTGGTTTTGAACTTGACATAAATCACACTTCGGGGTAGCAGTTCTCTGTTCGGTAGAAGTTAGAAGAGGATTCGAGGATGATTTCTAGCAGCTTCATACAACTTGCATGCATTTGAGGGGTCGCCACTATATGCCCAGACGGTCCTTTTGTGAAAGGATTTGAAAATCAGGATAAATAACTATATATTCCTGACTGCTAAACGGCAGTCTTTATTTGTTAGCGGGTAGAAATGCTCGTATTTCCTGTCCTAGTATCACCAACAGTGTTGAACTTATTTCGTTACGAAAGGTGATTAAATGTTGACAAGACTCCAAAGAATTATTGCAGTTGTATTAGGTGTGTTATTAGTAATGATGTGTAGTGAATACACACGGTCATATTCATCTATTGACCTAGCTATTAAATCTAATACATCAGAAGAGAACTTGAAGCATGTCAAGCAGGTTATACTAAATTCACAATCTAATAATAAGTCCTATTATTTTTACCTTAATGATCGAGATGATGTGGTGTGTGCAGAACTCTCTAAAGGACTGTTTGGTTGGTATACCGAATCATTTAGTACAGGGAGTGGATTGAACATAAAAGAAAACATCCAGATTCCAACAAATGGATATAGCCGTTCAGATTATTTTATTTTTGGTTTAGCATCAAGTCAAGTTGATAGGATTGAGATCAATAATAAATCTGCAAAATTATATTCTCTTAATTTATATGTAAATATTGATGGAAATGAGGATAAGAAGTTATGGTGTTTGGAACTAGATAGAAATAAAAATGTAGAACTTCGTATCAAGGCTTATGATAAAAATAACAAGGAGCTTTGAATGTTTTCGCTTAGATCCTTTAAGCTTAGAGGGTTCGTGGAAAGTAATGAATAATTACTATAAATAATAAATTTAAGGTTGGTTAGTCACGATGAGCATGAATACAACAACGTTAGTAGAAATTAAATGCAATAGGTTATGTGAAACTACCTAAAAGCAAAAAAATTAATTGAAGATTGGATGTTTATTATGAGAGATTCGGAAGAGTCTGACGAAATTATTATTAGTTATTTGCCTTCGAAAAAAGAAATTGATTTTGACAAAAAAATGATGGAAAAGTTGAAGATTGGATTGAAGATCGGATGTATCACTTGTGGTATATACTTGATTACTTTTGGAATATTATTTTGGGACTTTTTCATAGTTGCCTTTATAGCAGTACCAGTATTTCTCATGTTATTAATACCTTTGTTTTTAGTCTTCGAACTATATCAAATTAATAGTAGAATATTAAGGTGTTTCTTAACTTTCATAACTCGAGTATTTATGCCGGCATGCATTGTAATGATGTTTGAACATTTCTATGGACTACTCACTATCTCCGTATTTTTTATGTCTATATTATTTTATTTGTTAGATATCTCCTATAAGAAGTTTAAGGCCGCAAAACTTTATTTATAACAATAAGAGAAGAATTAGTGATGGTTATCAATTTGGTAAACCGGTGTCGATTAGACTCCTATCATAAGGAGGATTACTATGAATTTTGTCGGTCGGCTTGTACTTCATACTATACTTTGCGGGTTGACGACCACGTTGGTTATGGCCATATATCATGGTGAGTTTAATGAGATCAATGTGGTACAGTTGATTGTCTTAATAGTTGTTATTGCAGTGGCTGTTAAGAAGAAGGTATTTTGATTCGATCGGGTCGATGCCTAGATGTTCTTTATCACTTGCCTACATTGCTCTTCTGCATAGCATCATGCACATCATCGTCTAACACCGTATTTACACGGCGTGGTTAGGACCCATTGGAGATAAGTCCATATAAACAGGAGGATCGAATACAAGTGAAAATGTATTTATTTCCATTATTTTTTATTGGACTTTCATTAATTATAATTGTTGATTCAATGAAGCCATACAAGAATAAACTTGGAACAAAGACTCTCATAATTTTTATAGAAACTGCATTATCAGTGGCTCTTCCCTATACTATATTTAAGTTCTTTATGGTTATATTTTCTCACCATTATGAGGCCCAATTTCTCGAAGGTTTAGTAAGCATAATTATTTCAATAATCACAATCCCTATATATGGAAAATTATTCGCAATTATTAATAAGAAGATTGAATGCGACCTTTCTAAACTTAAATATTATTATTTATACTCAGTGCGCGTTGTGTTACTTGGTGTAGTTATTCAAATTGTCCTCTTCATTATACTTGATAATCCATTTGTTGTTCATGTTGAAGGATGGTAATGAAAACCACACAACATTAATAAATCATAACAAATGAACTCTCTAAGAAGACTCCAACAGCGCCTAACACCGAATTCATGTGTTGGGTCATTCGGGTCCTCGGTCCGCCCGAGGAATTTCGTGATGTGGGTCATGCGGACATCCTCTGCAAACCAAACTGCGTCGCGGTCGGTACTTGGGAGAGTGATGCCATGATTCGAGGGAAACAAGTTATTAATCTACTAGTTGGAGCTATTACATTTGCAATAGTAACAACCGTTCTATAATATTTATGTACTGATAATTATCATTTGCCGGTACAGTTATTAACCCATTATGACAGTGAAGGTTCGTTAATACATAAACGTTAGATGATGCATAACTTTAAAGGAGACAATCATGAAGCCTAAATTTCCATCCCAAGTAGATGAAATATTGGATCTTTATATAAAAAATGTGAACAGTCTAAAGCCTAATCTACTTGAAGGATTCTATCTGTATGGATCAATCGTATCAGAGGATTTTTCGTTAGAACTAAGTGATATCGATTTTATAGCAATTACTAAAGAAAGACTTTCAGAAGCAGAAATTAAAATGTTACACCAAGTTCATCGTAAGGTAGAACTGAAATATAAGAAACCTAATCTAAATGGTATATATATTACCTGGGATGATTTGGGAAAATTACAGAGTGAAATTCAACCTTTTCCTTATTTTTTGGAAGGCAAAATGTACAAGTCAGGTTACTTTGAGTTAAATTTGGTAACTTGGTATGAATTTAAGAACAAAGGGATTAAAATAATGGGTCCAGAAATATCTGATTTAAATATTGAAGTGGATTTCGAGCTCCTAATATCAAGAATGCACCAGAATTTGAATAGTTACTGGAGTAATTGGATTATTAGATCATCAAAGCTTTTGTCCCTTGTATCCTTAGCCCTTTATTTTAGAAGAAATGATATGGAGTGGGGAGTATTAGGCATTACCAGACTTTTTTATACTTTTCGAGAGCATAAGATTACTACGAAGGTTGGGGCTGGAAAATACGCTTTAGAAGTTGTACCAGTACAATGGCATAAGATTATTCAGGAATGTATAAACACAAGAAGTGGAATGACAAAATCCCTTTATCAATCAAGAATTACACGAAAATCAGATGCAATCAATTATATGAAATATATCATGAAAGAAAGCAATAGGATATTTGAGATTAACATGTAGAGGAAATAATACGCAGTGAATTTAAGAAGCATCCTCTGGTTTATAGGATGCTTCTTTGACGTTTACTTGAACCTTCGCTCGCACAAACAGGATAACCAGGGGATAGTCAGTGCAATAGATCCCACAATGTTCATCTTACGGGTTGGGAGGTGTTGGAACCGCCGGATCTCCATTCCGACCAAGCCTTTTGCTTGCTGTTTCACGTTTTCCGACAGCAGGGACATGACTTCCCGCTTTTGCAAGGCCGAAAACAGGCATGTTGTTATAGACGCACTCGTATTGCTTTTCAGGGACAAGGTACGTTTCATGATAAATCCCAACAACACCACTTGTTCCAACTTTTTGGTTGAAACGTTTCCATGCAGCTAAGTGGATCGCACCTTTTTGTGCATAGTGTTCTAACTGTTCAAAGGATTTCCAGTATTGTACGAGAGTTACCCCTCTCCAAGATAAATGAAAGCTGGTATGTAGAAACCCTAAATCTGGATTTCGGTACAACTCTTGGATCATTGGATTCATTGCCTTAAATACGGGCAGCCATTTGTGCACAGCCCATAATTTGTTGATTCGCATGCCGATGATAAAAACAACGAAAGATCCATCGATTTGTGCCGTATATCGGCCAGGTATAACTTTACTCATGCTCACATCACTCCTCTAGCTATTTTCAATCAATTGGAGATGGGCGTCGTACACATTTGAAACTTCAGAGGAATCATACAATTGTGCAGTCAAAAATGCTCCGTAAAACACAGTAAATAGAACCTGAACTGCCATTTCAACTGTGATGCCATTTTTAAGTTTCCCGTTCATTTTCGCCTCAGTCATACACCGATGAAATAGATCAAACATATTGGGTGACTGGGCTCCAATATCCTCGTGATTGGGAAATAGTAATAAAGTCTCTGCTTGACTCATTTCAGGCATACAAGGATGCATTTTCATTTCTGCTAGAAAAGAAATCAGACTCGGCATTAATCCGGGTCTTTCCCTATTCTGCTCAGCTACTTTATGCATCAGATGCCTGACAGACGAGAAACCGCTCTTCCCCTCATCTTCAATTTCGATGATACGTTCAGTTAACCAGACACGCATAAAATAAAGGAGCAGATCTTCCTTTCTTTCGAAATATTTGAAAAAGGTAACCCGTGAAACTTCCGCTTTCCGGCAAATATCGTCGAGCATGACTTCCCTGAACATTTTCTCTCCCATAAGAGATAGACTGGCTTCATATAAGGCTATTTTATTTCGAGCTTTTTTTAATTCCCGCAGGGGAATGTCCGAAAGGATCACAGAATACCACCCTTAATATTAATTAACTTCACTTAAAATATTAACACGTGTAAACTTTTGTTGTCAATGTAATACATGAGCATTTCATGAAGAGGTTGAAAGATACGAAAGGATCGACCACTCCAATATGTATTTACAAATCGAAGTTGACTGGTAATATAAGGGTGGTAATCGAATTTTTAAATAAAGATAGATTTTGATGAAATATTGAAAGGACTTTTAAATTGAAAATACAACCAAATACACTAAGTATGGAAATAACCAAGAAAGTACAGATTGAGTATCTCCTCTCTTTTCCTGAAGGATATGCTGACGAAACTCGTGAGTGGGGACTTATTATTTTTTTACATGGTATTGGTATGAGGGGCGGGGATGTAACCAAGTTATCGAATTATGGATTGCTTGAATTAGTTAATGAAGGTGAATTATCGTTACCATTTGTAATTGCAGCCCCCCAATGCCCAAGTGAGTCTTATTGGAATATGGAGCGTGACGCAGTCACAGCTTTAGTTGCTGAGCTTACGGCTAATCATCGCGTAGATCCAAGTCAAGTTTATTTGATTGGATATAGTATGGGAGGATATGGAATTTGGGATTTGGCTATACATAATCCGAAAATGTTCGCAGCAATTGTGCCATTGAGTTCGGGTGGCCAAGTATCCAAAGCAGCACAGCTCAAAGACACACCGATTTGGGCTTTTCATGGAGCCAAAGATGATATTGTCCCACTAGAACAAATGACAAGCATGATAACTGCAATTGAACAGCATCAAGGGGATGTCAGACTCACTATATACCCAGATCTGGGACATGACATAATGAAAGAAACATTAAGAAACCAAGAGATATATACTTGGTTGCAAGAACAAAAAATAGACTAATATGAGGTGAAGTTATTAATGGAATTATCATTGTGCAGCTGATCTGTTTGAGAAAGTCAGTGGGAAACAATGGGATGAAAATATGGGAGATTTGTTCAAGAAGTTAAGCCTGAAAAGAACTACCCTACATGCTGAAAACATATTAGAAGATGAGGATTCTGCACTATATTATTGTAGCAATAAAGATATTTTACATAATGTAATCAAGCCTAACCTAGAGATGGATGTGTTTAAGTGTCCTTTTCCAATAAATTCTTTAGGGGCTCCAATGGGATTTATTTATTCAACTGCAAATGATCTATGTAAATATTTGTCCTCATATATGTGTGAACATCCCTTTATGTCTCAGGCTATGATTGATCGAATGTATGAGCCTGTTTGGCGCTTTGCTAATGAATCCGGATATGCTCTAGGATGGGGAACAAGGCAAAAGGAGAGTCATATCATTATCGAGCATGGAGGAGGGTTTTCTGGTGTTAGTGCATATGTCTGTATGGTTCCATCAGAGAGAATAGGCGTAGTTGTTGTCTCCAATCATGATGAGACACCATCCCAAAAGATATGCAATGCGGTTCTGGATACGTTACTTAAACATTTTGATTAGCATATAAAAGTTGCTGGTGTAAGGTCGAGAAAATAAAGTTTTTGGTAGTTTATTTTAATCGATATATCTCCAGTATGGATTATATGGTAAGAGGGATTGCGAAGGGTGTCGCAGATAATACGTTATGTGAAATCACAGAAATATTATAATGGAAGCAATTCAAGGAGGTTTATATGAAGACCATTGTTTATATGGTTAGGCATGCTGAGTCACAATATACTGAAGGAAATGAAAGAACCAGGGGACTTACCCTACAGGGCAAATTGAAAGCAGAAACAATAACAGAGATATTGAAGAGCGAAGGAATAAACGTTATTATATCAAGTCCTTATGCTCGAGCAATTCTAACATTGGAGGGATTGGCCAAAGAGTTAGAATTAGATATTAAGATAATAGAGGATCTTCGGGAAAGGTATTTTTCTGACTATATTATTTCTAATGAAGAATTTATGCCTGCTATGAAGAAGATGTTTGATGACCCTGATTATGCATTACCAGGAGGAGAGTCTAACACTGTTTGCCAGAATAGATCAGTGGTAGTGTTAAAAAATATCTTAGAAGAATACAAGGGGAAAAAAGTTGCTATTGGAACACACGGGAATGTAATGACATTGATGATGAATTATTTTGATTCGAATTACGGATTAGATTTCTTGAATCAAACAAAGAAACCAGACATCTATAAAATACAATTTAAAGACCTGGAATTAGAAGAAGTAACAAGACTATGGAAAGAATAGAGTAATTTGTGGGTTTATCGAAGAGGACTGTGACAACACATAACACCATGTTCCCGATGCGGGGCATACGCCCCTTGGTCTGCAAGAGGAATTTCGAAGAAGTAGATTCAGCAGACACACCTGCACCGACTAACCGCGTCGCGGCCGCCCTACGGGGCTTAAGTCGGTGAGGCGTCGGGAACACAACAACGTTATAGGAAATCAGCGCAAATAATATTTCAAAATCTATTTAAATTCATTGTAGTATGAAAGGGCAGGATAGTTCATGAAGGGATGCAACAACTTGACGTACAAAAGGATTAAAACAATATGTAAGTATTGGAGAGATGACTTTGAAGATAGATAAAGTATTTGAATATGATATAAGTAATGAATTAGAAACATATATACAAGAATTATTAATCGACAGTTTCCCAGATATCTATCCTAAGGATCGAATTTATTTTAAGCAATTACCGCATTTTAGATTTCTAGCATTTAACCAAGAAAATCAACTCATAGGACACGTTGGATTAGAATATAGGGTAATGAATCTAAATGGGAGACCCGTGAGAATACTGGGTGTAATTGATTTATGTGTTTCACAAAACACTCGTTCACAGGGAGTAGGTTCAACGCTGCTATTAGAAATTGATAAGTTTTCTGTGGGACGAAATATTGATTTTATACTTTTATTTACAGATAACATGAACTTTTATATGAGAAATGGATATAAGCCAGTAAAGAACAAATGTAAATGGATGAAAATTGATAATGAAACTCAGATTACAAATGGTATAGGCTTTGAAGAGATTGATGAGTTAATGATTAAAAAAGTAGGAAATACCGATTGGAGCGAGGGAGATCTAGATTTTTTAGGCTATTTTTATTGATCTAATGGGACACGATAGTTAAGTGAATGATGATGTTGGTATTACGAAGAAGGCGATGACGTCCTATAACAAGGTATCTACGTCGCGTCGCTGTCGCTCTTTGATCTGCCGGAGAATTTTCGGGGAAGTGGATTCAGCAGATAACCCTGCACTACCTAACCGCGTCGCGGCCAGTCGCTTACACTCCTTTAAGGCAGTGATGGTTCGTAGATACAAGAACGTTAGGCGAAATTGCTAAAATAAATAGTACACAAACAAAGGACAAAAATTCATGAAGAACTCCATTAATAAATATTTATTTTACTTAGGTACTGGATTATTTATATGTTTTTCTATTGTTATAATTGCTAGCAATGCTTTTGAGAAAACCCAATATACTCTAATTGTTTATGAACATCCTGTAAGTAGTAAAATTCAAGTTGAAGGACTGGAAGATCCTAATCATAGAATAAGTGTATTCACAACTGGAGTTCCAGGGGCTGGCTTTCCTGATGAAGGAATAAAGGTTCTAAATACCCCATTGTATGTTTTGATGAAACAAAAAAATCAGGACATAGAATTTATGACAGATGATATAAAGAAATTAAATGAATATATAAAGAATGAAATAGATAACTAGTACGTGTTTCGAAGAGGTCAGCAACATCACCTAAACCAGCATTCACGCTGCGGGGCTGACGCCCTAGGGAAACGGTCTACAGTTATATGAAGAATAAAGAAAATAAATAATAGCTATGTGGTCACTAGTACGCAAGTTGATATAGCATACGGAGGTATTCGTCAATGAAGATTGATTATGCAACTGAAGAAGACTATGAATACATCATTGAACGAGATAGACATATAGTGAAGAGCTTAGTCATGCCGAAGATAATAAATAAAGAAATATTAATATTACGCAATCAAGGGAATAAAAATGTCGGCTGGATGAGATACGGATATTTTTGGGACAACACGCCTTTTATGAACATGCTCTGGATCGATGAAGAATATCGAAATAATGGTATTGGGAAAGAAGTTGTTCTCTATTGGGAAGATTCATTGAAACAAAAAGGCTTTAAACTTGTAATGACCTCGACATTAGCAAATGAAGAAGTGCAGCACTTTTATAGGAAATTAGGATATGTAGATTCTGGATGTTTGTTATTGGAAAAAGAGCCTTTAGAAATTATTCTGATAAAGACTATCTGATTTAAATAGAAGTGACATAGAAAAGGGGTGATATTATGGGACATATTAACGATTATCAAATAATAAAAGAATATATTCCATTTCTTCAAGGTGATATTGAGATTGATCCAATTATGAAGGGTTATTCGGATGATCGTAAATATGCGGTTGTGAAGGATAATCAAAAGTATCTACTACGGACATTTAATCTTAAAGAGTACGACAGGAAATCCTTGGAGTATGAAGCCCTAATTAAGATGCAGGAGTATAACGTTAAATGTTCAAGACCGATAAAATTAGGAAGCTTACCAGATCACGGAATTGGATATATGGTATTAACTTTTATTGAGGGGGATGACGCATCTGAAGAACTCCCTAAACTCTCAAGTAACGATCAATTTCATATCGGACTTCAATCTGGAAAAGAACTACATAAGATTCATCAGTATGTTGCACCTAGCCATATCTCTTCTTGGTATGATAGAAAGGTTGTTAAACATAAAAATTATATGGAAGAATATAAAAAACTAGGAATAAGAGTAAATCATGATCTGGAGATCATGTCTTTTATTGATGATAATCTTCAAATCATGAAAAATAGGCCGAATCTTTTTCAACATGACGATTTTCATGTAGGGAATCTGATTGTGGAAGATAACTCTCTATCAGGAGTCATTGATTTTAATAGATTTGATTGGGGAGATCCCATACACGAGTTTTTGAAAGTGGGAATGTTTAGTTCAGAAGTTAGTATTCCTTTTTCGGTTGGCCAAATAAAAGGGTACCACCACAATCAAGAACCAAATGAATGGTTCTGGAAATTATATTCACTTTACTTAGCGATGTGTGTTTTCTCCTCTATCGTATGGATCAGAAAAGTAAAACCTGAAGAGACAGATATCATGATTAGCAAGCTCAATAGGGTCTTAGAAGATCATAACAACTTTGAATTGATTAAACCTAAATGGTACTTTGAGGGTTGATTTGAGAGCACATCACGGAGGTTATTATGAAAACATTTATTTACATGGTCAGGCACGGGGAATCACCTAAAACAGAAGGGAAAGAGAGAACACGTGGGCTGACTGACAAAGGCAGGTCAGATGCTCATATCATAACAGAGCTATTGAAAGATGAGGGAATCGACACGTTCGTTTCAAGTCCATATAGAAGGGCGATATTAACAATAGAGGAATCAGCCGAATCTTTTGGCAAAGAGGTTCTAGTGATTGAAGATCTGAAAGAAATAGTATTTTTAAGTGACGATAAGATTTTGTCTGATAAAGAATTGTATCCGACTGTAAAGAAAATGTTTTCTGATCCAGACTTTTCATTGCCTGGAGGGGAAACTGTTAATATTTGCAAGAAACGTTCTGTAGCCATTTTGAAAGATCTTTTAAAGAAATATAAAGGGCAGAAAGTTGTAATAGGAACGCATGGAGCTGTTATGACTTTAATGATGGGATACTTTGATAATCAGTTTGACCTGGATTTTTTATTACAGACTTCAAAACCCGATATTTACAGGTTGGAGTTCGATGGAGAAGTATTAATAACAACGAAGAGATTATGGAAGAGTTGTGAGGTATCGCAATGAACGTGTTAAGTCTTGTTATTTTATAAATGGTTTATGTATAATTATGGAAGTGTATCTAAACAACAAAAGCCCAGTCAAAGATAAAATGCTATCTAGGTCTGGGCTTATTTAATATTTGGAGGTTGATTGATATGGGACGTGTTGTATCATTTGAATTAAATAGTCAAGATCCTGAACGAGCTTCAAATTTTTATTCTTCGGTTTTTGGATGGAAGATTGCAGAACCGAATTGGGGTTATCAAGATGTAACAACAGGAAATGATGATAAACCGGGAATGAATGGTGGTATTGCGAAGGGACCCAATGATTATCCACATGGCACAAGAATTCACATTGAAGTTGAAAACATAGAAGAAGCAATAAAGAAATCAATAGAATGTGGAGCGCAGGTTGTTAGAGAAAAGATGGAGTTTGATCATTTCTATCTTGCTTATTTAGTTGACCCCGTAGGAAATGGAATAGGATTAATTCAGAACAAATAAACTCTTGGCTTATCCCCTGGGTAGAGAATCTGAAGAAAAAGAACTCAATGATTGGGAAACAGGTAAATGGCTTGTCACAAACGGGGGAAGATTACGTATGCAATCCAGAGAGGGCAAATTTAACTTTTTGCAATTGAGGTGATTTCTTGTTTAGCTATAGAGATTCAAAAAAAGAGGATTTTGACTATATTTCAAAGTTCCCTCAGAACAAAACGGAATTATTTTACATGTTCCCTAAAGGATTATATCCAGCAGACCCAGAGCAATTGTATCAAACTTCTCAAACGCGGCAATTAGCGACTGTAATTGAGTATGAGGAAGAAATAGTGGGATATTGTAATCTGTATGGTTTGGTTGAAGGGGAACATTGTTGGTTGGGGAATGTCATTATTAATCCAAGATTCAGGGGACAAGGTGCGGGAGAATATCTAGTAAATCTAATGCTCGAAAGGGCCAGAAATGAATTAAATGTGAAAGAACTAAGATTAGTTTGTCACAATATAAATACAAAAGCACTTTTACTTTACTATAAGATTGGTTTTAAACCGTATGATATGAAAATTATAAGTGATCCTGACAATAATCAAATAGCAGGTATCATCATGAGGATGGAAGTGGATTAGAGAGTACCCTTGGAAAACTCTATACCTATGAAAGAACACAAAATGTGAAAGGCGTGGAGTAATGGATTTCACAGACAATGAAGTCATGAAAATTCAAGCATCTACTTTGTACGTGCTTAACGATGAGAATAGAATTGTGAGAATTAATGAGAAAACGGAAGTCAGCCCTCCTGCGATTTTTATTGGGAAAACCAAATTTTCTATTCATACTTACTTTAGAAACGATATATCGCAAGGCATGATAGACGAGATCAATCCGTATATCTCTGAATCATTAAATATCTTAGATCTTTGAAAGTACACAAAAATTAGGATTAGTTCAATTTGGAGTGGATGTTAATATAAGTACGGAATAACTTCGTTAATAAAGTGGTAAATAGAAGAAGCCTAATTAGGAGACTAAACATGACAGAATTGAATATGACTGAATTATGTAAGGTTATTTTAGCTGGAAGTTTAAATAAGAAATTGTTGCTTGTTGGAATTGATGGGTGCGGTGGTGCTGGTAAGAGTACGTTTGCAATGAAACTGAAAAATCAACTTGGTCTAGATAAACCCATAACGATTGTACATATGGATGATTTTTATTTCCCATCTGAGCAGCGAAAAGGCATGAGAGGCCCGGATTTAATTGGAATAGACTTTGACTGGAGAAGGTTATTCGATCAGGTTATAAAGCCACTGAGTAGTGGAGAAGAAGGCTATTATCAGAGATATGATTGGAATGAAGATAAGCTGCTGGTGTGGCATAGAGTTCCTTTAGGTGTGGTAATTATCGAGGGTGTGTATACTCTGAGAAATGAATTGTATGATTACTATGATTATACAATATGGATAGAAACAGATCATGGGATTCGATTGACCAGAGGGATAGAACGAGACGGAGAGAAAATGAGAGACATGTGGGAAAACGTATGGATGCCAGCAGAACAGCGGTATGTTGAAATAGAAAAACCAAATAAAAAAGCAGACTTAATTATTAACGGAACGGGCTAAAAGATTCTTGAGGTTTTTAACAAACATACAAGTGAGGATGAACTTTCATGTCATATCCATTTGATAGCATAATCGAGGCATGGCTCCATATATTTTACCCTCTGGAGGAGCTTCGAAAAATGTGATAACAACAGAAAGGGAGTATCTTCGAGATGTCGGGTTAAATCTTGGTGTTTCTAAAGAAGTGATGCACATAGGCAGAAAAAGTAATCAAAGTAGTCACTAAGGAAGTGCGAAATGAGAAAAATAAAAATAGTGTTAGGTGTTGTGCTTATCATCCTAGTATTAACTCCCATCATATATGTGCAGGCAAACAAAATCATATATGCAAACAGGGTCTTGAATTATCTAATAGAAGAAAAAAAGTATAGCAAAGAAGAGATATCGGTTAGAGGGATATGGGGAAAAAAGCTACCGTCATTTTACGCCATTGTAGTTTTTAATGATGAACCCGATGTAGAGTATGTTTATTTCGCACACAATAATGTATTGCAGTTTGAATATAGATTAACAGAAGATGGTAAAGCAAAAGGTATAACACAATCAAAGTTGAAACATTATTTTCCATTTAAATAATGTATTGGAAAAAATCGAGTCAATCTGAAAACGTACGTTGAGAAGATGAAAGTAACTGAAGCAGATGAATACATGCACTTTATACGATTTTATACAATTTTTTCTAGTGAATTGTCTTCCCTTGAACTAAACAGTGAGCAAATTGAAGGATTGGCGTATGATACTGTTTTTAATGATGATAAATTTAAAGAGCCTGCAAGATTTATTACATCCATGAAGAATTTGTTAAAATGGGTTAAGACTAGTGACCTTAAATAAAATCGATGGAGGCGGCGAATGTGCAGAATCTGTTGCATAAGACAGTGCTCATTACTGGAGCTAGTTCTGGAATTGGCCGAGCTACAGCGGAGTTAATGGCTTCAAGAGGCGCGAAAATCGTGATCAATTATCACTCGAATCATGAAGGGGCAATGGATACGGTTAGAATGATTCGTGATATCGGTGGGGAATCTGTCGCGATTCGAGCTGATGTTACAAAGAAGAATGAAGTGGAGGCAATGGTTGAAGAAGCTATTTCAAAATATGGTGTCATTGATATATTGGTTAACAACGCTGGTGGCGGTATAAAGCAAAGTACATTCATGGATATGACCGAGGCATTATGGGATGAATCCTTTTCTCTAAATGTAAAGAGTATCCTTCTTTGCTCCCAAGCAGTTTTAAAATATATGATTCCAAGAAGAAGCGGTAAAATCATCAATGTTTCATCGGCGGCAGCTAAAATTGGAGGCGCAGGGGAAAGCATCCATTATGCTTCGACAAAAGGCGCAGTTAATACGATGACACTTGGAATGTCGAGAGAACTAATAGACAGCGGGATTATTGTAAATGGGGTGGCACCAGGTATGGTCGAAACACCATTTCATGATAAGTTTGCGCCAGATAGTAACCGTTTAGAACAATTAGTTTCTACCGTACCGATGAAACGCGCTGCAACTCCACATGAGGTAGCAGAAGTTATTTCTTTCCTTGCATCGGATTCGTCTAATTATATTTTAGGGGAAATAATTACCGTGAGTGGTGGTAGATAATGAAAAGGAGAGAATTGAATGAAGAAGGTAATTAAACAATGGATACCGAGCATTTTTCTTGCGATTGTGATTTCTTTATTTATTAGAACTTATGTAGCGGAGGCGATGTCTGTTCCGACAGGATCAATGATTCCCACAATACAAGTTAACGATCGTCTCATTGTAGAGAAAATGATGTGGATGACTAATTTAAATTTTGGGGATATTATCGTATTTTACCCACCATTAATAGGAGAAGAGAATACAAGATATGTAAAGAGATTAATAGGTTTGCCAGGAGATTTAATTGAAATTAAAGATGGAAAATTATTTCGAAATAATGAACAGATAACAGAGACATATATTAATGAGCCTATGACATACACATATGGACCCGTAAAGGTTCCAGATCATAACTACTTCTTTTTAGGCGATAATCGAAATAGCAGTTTTGATTCACATGCATGGCAAACTCCATTTGTAGCAATCGATAAAATAATTGGGAAGGTCATACTGGATATCCCAACACATCTTTTATTTAAATGAATTACCTTTAATTGCTAATTATGATACCGTAGTGAATATACATATACAAAAAAAGTGAAGGAGAATAAACATGCATTTGGATGCAAACAAGTTGCAATTTGAAATGAAAGATATTTCAGGATCTTCTTTCAAGGATGTGAATGCACAAGGACTTAATTTCAATAATGTCAATCTATCAAATGTAAAGGTAAACAATGCCAACATGAGTGGATTGACAGCTAATGATGTGAACGCAGCGGGTTGGAGACTGACGAACATTAATTTATCGGAGACAGGTATTCAGAACGCAAACATGAGTCACATGAGCATTGAACATATTCATTTATTTGGAACAGAATTTTCGAATGTGGTTCTTCCTGCCGAAGGTGATGAGAATTACCAACCAGATGGGGACTACAAACCCATTATTTTCAAAAATTGCAATTTGACAAATATGGAGATTGTAGACTGTGATATTAAGGGCTTAAAGATTAATGGAATTTTAATAGAGGAATTATTTAAAAAAATGGAAGAGTAACTACAATCGTTCCGAAAAGCCCTGGCCCTATGATGTGAGCTATCTAAGGAACGGGGCTTATTTTTTGAGAAGATGAGATTGATCAATAAACGTTGAAGGGATTGCCAATCCATGATTAATAATTTGACAATAAGCAAGCTGACTTCGGCTGATATTAGAGGAGCCAATCAGGTCTTTGAAATGGCCATTCAGGATGCTTTTGATAAAGAGGGATTTGGACATCAAGTAGATGATATTCAACAAGAAATTGAGCAAAAAAAGAATTTACTAAAGGAATCACTGGACAATAAAGAATCAGGTATCTTTTTCATGATTGCGAAACAAAATGAGACAGTTATAGGTACAATCTCTATGAAGCCATGTGGTGAAGACATAAAAGTATGCACAGATAACCAATTAGCTGAGGTTGGTGAACTTAGTAGTTTATACGTACTACCAAGTTATCAGAGCCAAGGCGTGGGTTCGGCGTTGATTAAGGCTATGGTCACACATCTAAACAGTCAAGGAATTGATCAGTTTTGTCTAGACAGTGGATATAAACGTGCGCAAAAAAGGTGGATACGCAAATTTGGAACACCCTATAAAGTAGTCGAGAACTATTGGGGACCCGATTCTGTTCAGATGGTCTGGTATTGTAAAGTGGTCGATTTTTTAGAAGAAGGCTTGGAGGATGACCAATAATGCTAATTGATAACTACTTAGCTGAATGGGATTATGACAAGAGGAATGAAATTGTTGTACATACTTCAAGCTAGCCTTTGCACTCCTTTCTATATGATGTTGATTATGGGAAATCCAAATGGATTCGGATATTGTTTTTCTTGCGTGGTCTTCCAAGACGAATGTTATCCTTAAAAGGCTTCTTTCATTTAGGGTTTATTTTATTAGAAGAAGATCATTCAGAAGTTGTGATTGGGCTTGTTGCTCAACCATGGAAGCTGACGGGCAACATTATGAAAATGACTCCAGAAAAGTTTGTGGGTTTCAAGGAACTAGATTATGTGAAGGTGGTCTGGAATTTTAATCTTACAAAAATCAATGAGGGACAAATTAATATCAGTACAGCAACTAGAATTCATTGTACCTCAAGTAAAGCCAAAAGGCGTTTTTCTATGTACTGGTTTGTCATAGGTTTTTTTAGTGGAATGATTCGGAAAGAGATGTTAAAGGTGATGAAACAAGAGATTTTAAAGAGCAATAGTGGAAAATCTGAATGATGAAGGAGAACTATATGATTATTTTAAAAGAGATAGAGAAAAGTAATTGGAAAGAATGTCTGAAATTAAAATTAAAACCTGGACAAGAAAAATTTATAGCTTCGAATCTGTATTCCATTGCTGAGGTACATTTTCTAGATGGATTTGAAGCGAAAGCTATCTATGAGGATCAGAATATGATTGGTTTTACCATGTATGGATTGGACTCAGATGATAGTAACTATTGGATATATCGATTTATGATTGATGAACGTTATCAAGGACGTGGGTTCGGACAGAGAGCTCTAGAACTTGTTATTGATGATATTCGAAAAAGAAATGATCGCAGCGATCTTCTTTTTATCGGGTATGCCCCAGAGAATGAACAGGCAAAAAAATTATATGCAAAAGTTGGATTTACAGAAGTGGGGATCATGGAGTGGTCCGGTGGTGAAATGATAGCGAAGTACGTTTTCTAGCATGAAATTTAGTCAGGAGATAAGCGCATGATGAATATTATTGAACTCAAGGAAAAGCCAGAACTACTAATGGATGCGGTTTCTTATTTTTGGAAAAATTGGGGATCGGATTCGAATTATAACTTCTATCGCGATTGTATAGAAAAATCATGTCAAACCGAAAGTGATATTCCTCGTTTTTATATAGCTTTGGAGGACGGAAATATCGTTGGCTCTTATGCATTATTGCGGTCTGATTTGAATAGTAGACAAGATTTACATCCTTGGTTTGCCTGTTTATATGTTCGTCCTGAATATAGAAAAAACGGATTAGGAACTCGACTCCAGAATCATGCAATTAAGGAAGCAAAAGATAAGGGCTATAAAAGTTTATATTTATGTACAGATCTAGCTGATTATTATGAGAAAAATGGCTGGGAATACGTGGGGACTGGGTATTCAATAAGTGATGAGGAAACCAAAATTTATGAATATCAGATAGTGAAACCATGATATGATAATGAATTTGTTGTCATCCTTTATGATTCGATTATTGTTATACAAAGCGCCAGAGTTCAAATTTTCAAATGATGAGATCCTAGAATATGAACGTATGTTTAATGATGCCTTTTCACAAAATGGGTTAATTGACCATCGTTGTCATTACCCTAAAAGCAGGTTTATTCAATATATAAGTACAACGAAGAATGTCATTTTACATGGATCTAATAAGAAAGACATCGAAGCATTTGAACCTAGAAGGCAAACGCTATTTAATGGTGAGCTTACAGAAGCGATATTTGCATCGAGAGATGGATTGTGGCCGGTCTTTTATGCAGTACTGGATAGAAAAAAAGTAGCAAAGAATTTTAGAAATGGTAGTGTCAGTACAAGATCAAGTAGGGGTAAATATCATTTTTATTCCATCGATCAGTATACAGCCCCAAAGAATCCATGGACATCTGGAATGATTTATTTTTTACCTCTAGATACCTTTATCAAAACAAGTCATGGGGCAATTGAATTTGACGAATGGATTAGTAAAGTCCCAGTGAAACCAATGATTAAGATTGAAGTGGATCCTCGTGATTTTTATTTTATAGATAAAGTGTCCGTTCATCATGATAAGGAATCGATTGTTCGAACCTGGTTACTTTACAAGTTGAGAATTAAATATCAGAAGAGTAAGAAAGGATGATTTCAATGAATTCCAAGTATGAAGTTCGTCAATCCACTATAGAAGATTTAAATGAACTATCCGAGATTTTTAATGATTATCGTGTGTTTTATCAGCAAGAATCGAATGTTGAAAAGACACGTCAATTTTTATTTGAACGATTTGAGCATCAAGAGTCAATCGTATTTGTAGTTAAAGATACGGTTAAGGGGAAAATCATCGGGTTTACTCAGCTGTATCCCTTATTTTCTTCAATTTCAATGGAGAGATCTCTTCTATTAAACGATTTGTACGTTAGTCAAGAATATCGCAAGCAAGGTATTGGTCAATTATTATTAGATAAAGCAAAGAGATATGCAACACATATCAATGCCAAGGGCTTAGCTTTGTCTACAGCGGTAGATAATCTCCAAGCTCAGCGATTATATGAACGAAATGGATACTTGAAGGATCAGGAATATTATCATTATTTTTTAAAATTGAAGAAGTATGAGGAGATGTAGGTATGATTCTAAGGCATGCGGCATTAGCTGATCTTCCAGCAATTGTACGCTTATTGGCAGATGATGAATTGGGCGCAACTCGGGAGCAATATCTTGAACCACTGCCGCAGGCATATATAGATGCTTTTTCCGCGATTGAAAAGCAAGAAGGGAATGCGGTTATTGTGGCATTAGAGAATGAAGATCTGATTGGTTGTCTCCAGCTGACGTATATTCCTGGTCTTGCAAGATTAGGTATGTCTCGGGCACAAATAGAAGGTGTACGAGTAGATCAACGATATCGAAGCAGAGGAATTGGGGAAGCTTTATTTAAACATGCAATTGAGTCTGCCCGAGTATATGGTTGTGGACTCATTCAATTAACAACGGATAAGAAGCGTACGGAGGCGCATCGATTCTATGAACGGCTTGGTTTTACTTCAAGTCACGAAGGAATGAAGCTGGATTTATTATAGGAGGTCCATCATGAATATTGAAATAATAACGGAACGATTGATATTAAGATCCATCGACGTATCTGAAGCAGATCAATTGCTCGATTATGTGATTAGAAATAAAGAGTTCTTAAAGGAATGGGAGGTCGTTAAAACGTCCGAGTATTTCACACTTGAAGCGCAGCAGCAATCGATCACTACTGATAACTTAAATATGGAGCGGGGACTTTTATATAAAGTTTGGATATATAAACGAGATGAACCGGACAAGATTATTGGATCTATTGCATTAAGTAATATTGTAAGGGGAGCATTCCTTTCGTGCCACTTGGGGTATCGAATCGATCAAGAAGAGAGTAATAAAGGCTACATCACCGAAGGGATCAAGCAGATGATCGAAGTGGCATTTAATGAATTACAATTACATCGGATTGAAGCTAACATTATGCCGAAGAATGCAGCTTCATTGAAAGTGGTTGAGAAGCTTGGCTTTTATCATGAGGGGCTTGCAAAAAAATATTTAAAGATTAATGGCAAATGGGAAGACCATATCCATATGGTGTTGATTAATGAGGAGATGGAATAAGAAGGAAACTAATTATTTCCAAGAAGAGAAAAACATAGTACATTATTAGGTATAATTATTATTACATAGGATAAGGTGGTCTAAATGAGTTCTCAGATTCACTTTTTTTGGATTATTTTAAAGAAGGGCCAGAAGCGGCTCTTTTTCTATAAATATCTTCAAGGAGCTAGCGATGAAACCCATTAGAAATTCAGCAAAAGCCATTATTATTGAAAATAATCAAATCCTCTTAACAAAGAATGAGGATCAAGCGGGATACTTCTACCTGTTCCCAGGCGGTGGGCAAGAGAAGGGTGAAGAATTAAAGAATACCGTCATACGAGAATGTGTTGAGGAGATCGGCTATCGCGTGCTGCCCGAAGATATTCTATTTATCAGAGAATACATTGGCAAAAATCATCAGTATGCGGAGTGGGATTATGATGTGCATCAGGTTGAATTTTACTTTAAATGTGAAATCGATCATGAAGCGGGTATTTTCAAAGCGACTAATCTTGATGAGGTCCAAGTTGGTATGGAGTGGATTGATATAGACAAGTTAGACGAGATCCGAATATATCCCAAAGGATTAGTGAATCAGATAATGAATAAGATAAGTAAGCCTTGTTATATTGGAGACTCGAATTGATGAAATACGTGAAACCAAATTCATTTTGATGGGGTGAGAGATGGGTTACGTTGAAGAGTTAAGAGCAATCGTGGGTCATAGACCTCTAATTCTTGTAGGCGCAGTCATTATCGTGGTAGATGAAGAAGGCAAACTATTACTCCAACAAAGGAAATACCCGAACGGTTCTTGGGGGTTACCAGGTGGTTTGATGGAACTAGGCGAATCGGTAGAAGATACAGCCCGAAGAGAATTATTTGAAGAGACGAACTTAACTGCTGGAAAGTTAGAGTTAATCAATATTTATTCAGGTCCGGGCAATTTTGTAAGGGCAGCGAATGGTGACGAGTTCTACGTTGTCGCAACGGCATTTTATACAACTGAAATTACTGGGGAACTATTGATAGACGAGTCAGAATCGCTGGACATGAAGTACTTCTATCCAAGCGAGATTCCAGCACGAACAGTTAAAAGTCATCAGAAAATGATAGATGAGTTTATAGAGAAGCATTATCACAAGATCAAAGGACAAATAAATTAATGTCTTAAGGCTAAAGGAGCAGCTCATGTTAATTCGTCTTGCAGATGAAAACGATATCGATCAACTCATAAAAATGAGATGGGATTTTACTTTTGAATTTAGCACTGTGTTAGAGGAAGAAGATGAAGTATACGAGGAGTTTTATTCGGAGTGTAAACAATTTTTGACATCAGCATTAAAGAGCAAGAACTGGTTTGTTTGGGTTGCGGATGTGGATGGGCGAATTGTATCACACGTATACCTCGAATTGGTTCAAAAGGTTCCTCGGCCGGGAAGAATTACGAACCCTTATGTATATATGACCAATGTTTATACGATTCCTGAGCAACGAGGGCGGGGGATTGGTAGCAACATGTTCCAGAAAATTGAGGAATGGGCAAAGTTTCAAATGTACGAATTTATTATCGTATGGCCGAGCGAATGGAGTACCGAATTTTACGAACGAAATGGGTATAAGCTTTGTAAGGAACCGATGGAACTATCTTTCCTGTAATGGAAAGTGTAAGAAAGAGAGGGACTGAAACTTAGAATGGACATTGAATTATTAAAATATGTTCTGGCTTTTGTTTGCTGCTTCTTACTAATCCCAATTCATATTCTTATACATGAACTTGGGCATGCTTATTTTGCACTACTCTTCACCAATAAAGAGGTTTCGATCTATATGGGTGAGTTTGAAAAAACTAAATACAAGTTGAGGATGATGAGACTTACAATTTATTGGAATAAAGCATTACCAATGACCGGATTCGTTAATACTGATAAGATGCCTTTTAATAAATACAAACATATTTCTATCTTTCTTGGTGGGCCCTTAGCTTCAATTATGATGACGATCATATATGTTGTATTAATTTTTTATGCTTCAGATCCAATATTAAGAATCATTTATTACGGAGGATTGATGAATGCAATAATCCAGTTTTTCTGTACGATCATCCCAGTGAGATATAAGCACGGAGGCTATAAAGGGATGAAAAGCGATGGATTACATGTGTTAGAGATAATGAGGGGTCATGGTTGATTAGATAAAAATACACACAAGATTATCAGACATCAAGGATTATGAACTTGGTGTCTTTATTTAATAAAGCTGAAAGTAGTAAAAGAGGAGGAACTAACAAGATGAAGCTGAAGTGGTTAGAATGGGCAAAGCAGATTCAATCGATAAGTCAAATTGGGTTAGCTTATTCCAAAGATGTGTATGATCTGGAGAGATTCGAACAGTTAAGAACGTTAAGTATTGAAATTATGCAAGAGTATGTTGATGTTGAAACAGAACAACTGAGAACTCTTTTTGCAAGTGAGACAGGTTATGCAACACCGAAAGTGGATGTTCGAGGTGTAGTTTTTAAAGAGAACAAGATCTTACTGGTTCGAGAGCGAATGGATGGAGCATGGTCACTACCGGGCGGTTGGGCAGATATTGGCCTGTCTCCGAGGGAGGTTGCAATCAAAGAAATCCGGGAAGAGTCTGGATACGAAGCAGAAGTGATTCGCTTATTAGGTGTTTATGATACGAAGTTCCACGATCATCCACCATCCCCTTTTCATGTCTATAAATTTTTTATTCTTTGTGAAATTGTGGCTGGACAAGCACAAGAAGGTGTAGAGACACTCGAGGTCGCATTTTTTGGGATAGATGAATTACCGACACTCTCAACTGAACGGAATACGGAAAAGCAAGTTAAGATGATGTTTAATTATCTGAAGGACCCCAATAGAGATGTGTTTTGTGATTAATTTCGTGCTTGTAAATCTATCGCTAGGAGAGTAGGCATCCCATTGAAAAAGACGATAATCACGATTCTCATATTCAGTTGCTTGTATGGTCTTTATAGTTTTTTTAATAGTAAAAATAATTCCCAATCTATGAACGTAGAAAACTTAGGGCTATTACTTAATCAAATTAAAATTGGACAGGAAGTTTCTCTAAAGAACTTAACGGATTTTGACTGGGATCAAGTATACATTGTACCTCCCTATAGCGATCCGAAATCATTGAATAACATACAAGGATTAGAACGTATTGAAAGTTCCATTCAAGTCAGCGACACAATAAACTTAATCATTTTTGTAAAAGAAAACCAATTAACTAACTATGCAGAAATACCTAGAGATAAAGCGGATTTTTCATTTGTTACACGTAAAGAATTTAAGTCGGATGAGGCTATTTTTGTTAAAAAGAAGTCACCAGTGGGCACAACTTTTATAAATAAATTCAAAAAATAAGGAGCAGATGAGATGAGCAGTGATCCTGTTTTCACAGTAAGAAATCCGTCAGGAGTTTATTTGATCATCATAATGGCTATTTTTGCAGGTTATAATCTGAATGGCTTACTGTTCAATGAAACATTAAATAATGAGAGCCATAATATTAAGGTTGGAATCATTGCTATGTGCTCGGTGGTCATCATTGTTTCATTTATTCGTACCTTTCTAAGTAAATCAAGAGAAATCACTTTTACTAGACAGAGCTTTGTAATTGGTGGGAAGGAAATAAAAGCAGACGATATTTCAACGATTATGATCACCTACGGAACTAAGCCTAACATTGGCATCAGACCGAATAGAAAATTAATCGTACCGATGAGTTTAGCTTTTAGATTTGAAAAGGATCAGGATAGTGGGCTCCGTCAATTGGAGCAATGGGCGAAAGATAATTCGATCGAAATTACACGCGGTCAGTTCATGAAATGGATTTAGGAGGGATTAGAGTGGAAGACAACCATTATTTTACATTGGAACAAGTGGCAGAGGGAGTATGGGCTGCGATTGTTGTACCCGGTTCAGGAGCACTTGGAAACGCAGCGATCCTAGACTTAGGCGACATTACTATAGTGGTCGATACGTTTATGCTGCCAGAAGCAGGGTCGTTACTTCGTCAAGCTGCTGTAAATTTAACAGGTCGTGAAGTAGAATATGTGGTAAATACGCATTTTCATGGGGATCATCACTATGGGAATCAGGCTTTTGTGGGAAGCACTTTTGTATCGACTGCAGGTACTAGAGACTTTTTGAATGGATTGGAATCATTGGACTATGAAAAATGGCAGCTTGCCATTCGCGAACAAATTGTAGCACTAACACATTCAAAAGCAATTCAAACAGATGAACGTGTAAGACAAGCACTCACGTATGAAATCTCAGATAAAGAACATTTATACGTCTCGGTACCAACAATAAGACGCGTACTTGCATCCATGACATTCACAGATCGTTTTGTAATCCACGGATCAAAGCGGACTGCGGAAGTCATGACTTGGGGTGGTGGACACACGATGAGTGATGCTTTTGTTTACATCCCTGAGGACAAAGTTCTGGTGGCTGGTGATCTCGTTCTTGGAAAATCTCATCCAGCTATGCTGCATGGCAATTCGGAATCATGGGTTGCTATTTTAGATCAAATTGGGAATGAACTAGAGGTCAATTGTGTTATTCCCGGTCATGGACCTGTAACTGGGTCTGAAAGTATAACTGAAATGAAGAACTACATCAAAGACATTGAGATTTATGCGAAGAAGGCAGCAGATAGCGATCAATCGATCGATTTTTGGCTGGATCAGGGTGATCTCGAACCTTATGATTCATGGTTGCTTTCTCATGTGTTTGAATGGAATTTAAGACATCTTTTTAAAAAGTATCAAGTCGCAAAAATGGTTTGAGCAAAGGGCGGGAGGACTTCAGAAATGACTAGAAAAGCATATGTTACCGATTTAGATGGAACATTACTGAGGTCAGATCAATCTATATCTGACTTTACAACTGGAGTAATAAATGATTTGTTAGAACAGGATACGGTGATTACTTTTGCGACAGCTAGAGGATCAATAAGCGCTGACAGCGTTGTGAGTCGAATTTCTTGGAAGTATCCGGTTATTTTGTATAATGGGGCGCTAATTTATGATTGGATAGATAAGAAGGTCATTGGTGGTTATTGGTTAGATGTTCTTACAACGAATGTGGTCATTGAAATAGGTAGTCAGCATGGAATTACGCCATTACTATTCTGCTTAGATAAAGGGGATAAAGAGCGAGTATTACATGAGAAGCTGCAGCGATATGGGGAAACGGAGTTTGTGCATAGTCGGAAAAATGATCCCAGATTCACTGAAGTGGATGGTCTAGAATGCCCGCCAGATCACCGCACACTTGCACTGACTTATATTGGCTTGAAAGAAGAACTTGAACCGATTCTAAATGAAGTGATGGAGAAGCTAGGAAACCAAGTTCATTTACATATGATGAAGGATTATTACATTGACAATCATTATTTCTTAGAAATCAGTCACCCCAAAGCCAATAAGAAAGACGGTCTCAAGCTCTGGGCAGACCATATGCATATCGATATTCAAGATATCGTTATTTTTGGAGATCATCTGAATGATCTTGGGTTATTTGAAGTTGGTGGCACCAAGGTTGCGGTTTCTAATGCACAAGAGTCCATTCTGAATCTTGCGGATCATGTGATCCAAAGTAATAACGAGGATGGAGTTGCGACGTATTTAGTAAGTAAGGTTGGGTTGGTTAAATGAAGATTCGCATTATAGGATCTTGTGGGAGTGGCAAGTCGACAGCTGCGAGAACCTTTTCAGAACGCTTTAACATCCCATTTTATGAAATCGATAATATTACTTGGGATCGAAGTGCTGAGAATCTGCGGTACCCTGTTGAAGTGAGAGATGAAACATTCCGGTCAATCATAGATCAGGATGCATGGATTGTAGAGGGTGTGCATTTATCATGGACAATGGAGAGTTTTAGGCAAGCTGATTTCATTATCATCCTTCACCCACATGTACTTGTTCGTGATTACAGGATTATTCGAAGGTTTATTCGATCTCGGGCAGGGATTGAACCGTGGAACTACAAGCAATCGGCTAAGAATCTTTGGAAAATGATTTCCAAGTGGAATCATGGGTATAACATAAACGAAGTATTTGAAGCGACAAAAGATTATACCGATAAAAGGTATGTTGTGAAGCGTAATGCTGATATGATGCAATGTATAGAGGAGATTACAAAAGCATTGGAGATTAAACCATGAAAAATCTATATTCATTACTGATTGGGATCGGCATATTGCTAGTGATTTCTTTAGTCGCCTATTTAACAGGTGAAGTAAAAATCATTGTAAATTATGCAGGTATACTGGGACTGCTCTCGATAGGTATATCAGCTGTTCTGACAGGTGGTTTTGCTGACAGCGGGACACTAAGAACGGGTTATCGCGATGAACAGGGAAGAGAAGATCGCGAGAATCGAATGAAATGGGCAACCTATTTTCTTTTGATCGGATTGCCGAACCTGGCTGTGGCGGTCGTATTATATTTTCAACATTAATTCGAACAGAAGGAGATAGAGCACTGTTAGATGACCATAGAGGAAAGGGTGTTGGAACGGCTTTAATGACGAAATTCAAAAGCAATGGGAAAGAATCAGATTGGAGAGTGAAAATGTGAATACGAGAACGATAAGCTCATCAGAAAAGTTTCTACGAACTACATTGGCAATCATTGGATTTCCTTTATCTTTAGCACATCTAGCCATTGTCAAAAAAGACAGAATGAAACATAAACCAACGGGTCAGTTTGTAAACGTAGGAAATCATAACCTTCATGTGAATGTAACTGGGCAAGGGAAGCCTACAGTAATTCTGGAAGCAGGTATGGCCGGATGTTCGATAGATTGGTGCTTCGTGCAGCCCGAAATTTCTAAAAATGCGACGGTACTTTCGTACGATCGTGCAGGGTTTGGCTGGAGTCCCAATTCACTTGAAATACCGACGTGCGAAAATTATGTTGATGATCTGCGATTACTGTTGTCAAAACTGAACCTAAAGCCACCTTATGTTTTAGTTGGACACTCGTATGGCGGCTTGATGATGCGTCTTTTTGCTTCAAAATATCCAGATGAAGTGTCAGGTTTAATTCTAGTAGATTCCGCTCATGAAAATAGATACTTACTTGATCGTATGAGTGAAGAGAGAAAACTTCAAATACATAAAGCAAGTAGACAAATAAAAAAAGGATATTTACTAGCACCACTTGGTATTCCTAGAATGATGAAGCTTTTTGTGGGAACCAAAAAATTACCTACTAGAGAGCTAAATATTGTGAAAGCGTTGGGCTATCAGGCAAAATCATTCAAAGCGGCTTATCTAGAGTATATGAACTCATTTGAGAGTGGAAAGCAGCTGCAAAGTGCCGGTTCATTGCCTAGGGAAATGCCAGTAACCGTACTATCAGCTGGAAAGCAAAATGAGGAATGGAAAAAAGATCAAGATTTTCTCGCTCAATTAACCAATCGAACCAAACAAATCCATGTGGATAGCTGGCATGCGATTCAAATTCACGAACCAGAAATTGTAATTAAATCGATTCAAGACATGCTTGAAAATACCATTTAAAGGAAGTTATCCTCTTATGAAATCTTATATATATGGATTAATGACAGAAGAGTACGCGATAACGATATCGAATTGGGCTTATCCAGAGCCCTACACCATGTATAGTATGGATGGTAGTGAAGAGAGTATTTCAGAGTTTATGAACGGTAAATTTTATTATGTTCTGAACCTAGATCATGAATTAATTGGCTATATCTGTACGGGAGTTTCTGCACGAGTACCTGGCGGTTATGCGGTTGGGATCTATGGAACGGATCAATATTTAGATATTGGATTAGGACTTAAACCTGAAGTGACGGGCAGCGGGTTAGGAGCAGCATTTTTGACAAGTGGACTTGAGTTCTTGAATAAACAATTTAATTTGACCGATTTTCAACTTGTAGTAGCTGTATTTAATGAGCGGGCCATTAAAGTGTATGAACGTGTTGGGTTTAAGCAAGGGATTATTTTTAAAAGCAAAGTGAGGGAGCAAGACGTAGATTTTGTCGTCATGAATTACTCTATTGTTCATTGAATCAGACATTAGGTTTTCGCGAAGTTATTGGGAAGAAAGAATGATGCATGAGCTAGATCTATAGCGGAATCCAAGGAGGTGCAGAAATAAATGATGCTTTCGTTTGATATTGGAGCTAATCGATTTCATTACAAAGCTGGAATGATTCTGATCCATAAAGATAAAGTCCTTTTTCAAAAACCTAAGAATGAAGACATCTGGTTTCTTCCAGGTGGCAGAGTGGAATTTTTCGAAACATCAGAAACTGCGCTGGATCGTGAAATGATGGAAGAGCTTAACTTATCACTTAAGAGCAAGCAGTTAGTCTGGTTAGCTGAATATCTTCTAGAGTTAGGTGAGCGTCAGATGCATGAGCTTGGACTTTATTATCACGTGACCGTAGAAGAAAACGAACCCATACTGACAGCAGAAGGTGAATTTGTCTCTATGGAACCGGATTATCTTCATAAATGGATAAAGCTTGATGAACTTGATACGTACAACATTGTGCCAAAATTCGTTATACAAGAATTAAGAGATTTGGATCTGTCCAAAGGAATTAAACAAATCGTATGCAAAGCTGCACAGGTGTCAGAAAAGGAAGAAGTCATGATTTCAGCCTATAACCCAGATTGGATCTTAGAGTATGAGTGTGAGAAAGAAAAACTGACTGAAGCTCTTGCGGATGTTATGCAAGGAATTGAGCACATTGGAAGTACTTCAGTTCCAGGACTATCAGCAAAACCAGTCATTGATATGATGATCGGAGTTCGTAATCTTCAAGAGATTCAAGATCATCATAAAGAGTCGCTACATGCCATTGGTTATGAGTTCGTGGATCATGCTCAATTTCCAGAGAGAAGATTTTTCCGAAAAGGAGCTTGGCGCGCGGGAACACATCATTTGCACATGTACACAATCGATTCTGAACATTGGCAGTCGAACTTACTTTTTAGGGACTATTTAAGAAAGAACCCCGACACATGCAAAGCTTACATGGATTTGAAAAATGCACTGAAATCTCTTTATCCGAATGATAGGGTGAAGTATACGGAAGCAAAAGCTCCTTTTATAAGAAGTGTAATAAAAAAAGCAAAAGAGGAGGATTGAATGAGGGAGACATTTATCGTAGCGATTGCGGCAGTTTCTGGTGGCGGGAAGTCGACGATAACGACACAGCTTAGTAAAATGTTACCTAATGCTAGAGCATTATTTTTTGATGAATATGAATTTGATGGTCCTGATGATATTTGTGAGTGGGTTGAGCGTGGCGGAGATTGCAATGAATGGGATATAGCGCCGATGATACGGGATATAGATGATTTAATGTCTGATTCATCTACACTTGTAAACTTCATTTTACTTGATTATCCGTTTGCTTACTCACATAGCGAGATGCTGCCTTATATTGATTTTACTGTATTCATTGATATACCTCTTGATATCGCAATGGCTAGGCGGATATTGAGGGATTTTGAAGGAGTTTCATTAGATGAAATTCTTAAGGATTTACATAACTATCTGCTGCGTGGAAGAGATGCTTATCTAAATATGCTAAACACAACTAAACCCAGTTCAGATTTGGTTTTAGATGGTTCGTTGCCTATCGATGTAATTGTAGAGCGGATTACTGCGGCAATTAAAGAGTTACAATGATTTATAAGAAACAAAGTCTGCCAATAATCCAAAGAGAGGTTGTTCTATCACAATTTACAATTTTAGTAAATCAATCTCGAAATTGGAGGGTTATTTCAATGACTTTGGGGCTGAAAAGGATCAATTACCTTGGTTATGCAACTGGTATCTTTTCGATCATTCTTTGGATTATTCTAGTCTATGTAAACCCCTTTTCTCCTGTTGAGATGAGTAGGAGTAGTATGAACATCACACTAACTATGCTAGCTCTTCCTGCCTGTTTATTCATCATTGGGATCAATCGTTCAAGAAGCTCAATCTTGTTGATCGCTTTTATATGGAGCTTTCCATATAGCTTGTATATGCTGCGTACACCAGGCATTTTTCTACTGTTTGGTGTGACGAGCTTGATGTATCTGATCTGTTTCATTTTGTTTCGGTTACACAAAGTAAGGTATTAATATGAATTATGGAATCGAGGTCCTATCTTGGAAATTAAGAAAATTGAACATATTTCCCTTGATCAGTTAAAACGCTTAGGCGAGTTCGGTTATGCCGTTAATCAGAAGTACGAGGTGACGAAAGAAGAAGTCAGCAATTTTTGTTCCATTCATATGACGCTGCAAAGCTTAGATGAACCCTATGTGAAGCAAGATCTGGTTACGGATCAAGATTATGATAGTTATAAGGAAATTGTTGAGTTAGGCTTTTCATTCGGAGTATTTGTGGATGATCAAATGATTGGGATAGTGATTTCCGAGCCCCAAGACTGGAACAATACGCTATTAATCTGGCATCTCCATGTTCATGAAGATCATCGAAGAAAATCATATGGAAAGCTGCTTCTGGAGAACACCGTTGATCTTGCACAAGAGCATGGATTTAGAGCTGTCACATTAGAGACGCAAAATACGAATGTCGCGGCTATTCATTTTTACAAACAATGTGGGTTTGAGATCGAGGGTATTGATCTATCCCTCTACGACACCGAAAAAATTGGCCGAGAAGAAGTAGCGCTTTTTTTGCGAAAAAGGATGGTATAACATGATTCATTATCAATCGATGACTAAAGATCAGTCTAACAAACTGGGTGAAATTGATCGGTCCGAATCGATCGACCTTATTTATGAGATGCAAGATGGAAAGCTTACTGAGGTGCCGATAAACAATGAATGCCAGAACTGGGATGTTGAATTATTAAGAGAGATGCAAGAGAGGTTTATTCATGAATTGGATCATGATGGCATGGCGATTGGAGCATTTGACGGTGATCTATTAGTCGGGTTCGGTGTGCTTGCCCATCAGTTCAGAGGTGCGAATCAAGATCAACTTCAGGTCGATCTCATGTATGTCTCCAGAAATTACAGAAGACAAGGCATTGGCACGCGGATTATGAACGAACTGAGTACGGAAGCGAAGAAAAGAGGCGCGAAATATTTATATATTTCGTCGACGGAGACGCGTTCAGCAGTTTCCTTTTACCAAAATAATGGTAGTCAGCTGACAGATCATGTGGATGAGGAATTGTTCTTGAAAGAGCCCTTAGATATTCATATGCTTAAAGAATTATAGCCTTACCATGCACACTATGGATAGGAGGTTTGATGGATGTACATTCCTAAACATTTTCGCGTAGAAGATGAAGAAGTATTATACGATTTTATCGATAATAATAGTTTTGGTATTGTATTCTCCACTCATGAGAACGCGCCAAATGCCACCCATTTACCGTTGATCTTGGATCGAGAGAATGGCTATTTGTATGGGCATTTCTCTAGAGCGAACACCCATTGGATCGACATACAGAACCAGGAAGTGTTGGTCGTTTTCCAAGGTCCACACAGTTATATTTCATCTTCTTGGTATGAGACGAATTTGTCCGTTCCGACTTGGAATTACATTACCGTGCATGTGTATGGAACCGTTGAGCTAATAAATGGTAAAGAAGAGTTGCTCCATACGCTGGAGAATATGGTTGGAAAATATGAAAATCCAGACAGTCCCTATCAGATCGACGAATCGAATCATGAAATAATAGAAGGTCTTATGAAGGGGATTGTAGGATTCAAATTGAATATCAATAGAATAGAAGGTAAATGGAAATTAAGTCAGAATCACTCGAAGGAACGCCAACTGCGTGTTATTGCAGAACTTGAGAAATCATCACGTGATGATGATGGAGAGATTGCTGCATTAATGAAAGTGAATATGTAAAGATTAAGGAGCACCTCAAGATGAGTGAGCAATGGACAGGCGCAGCGGCAATCTGTGTGAATACGAACAATGAGATACTTATGGTTTTACAAGGGCAAGCGCATGAGGAAAAGAAATGGTCTGTCCCTTCTGGAGGAAAGCATGCTTATGAGAGCTACGAAGAATGCTGTAAACGTGAAGTCTTTGAAGAAACAGGTTACGTAATTGAATTAAAAGAGATGTTGTTCGTGAAGAACCAGATCGTACATTATTTCTTAGCTGAGGTTACAGGCGGAGCACCAAGTATCCAAGATCCTGATGAACTCATCTATGAAATCGCTTGGAAAAGTGCTGAACAGATAGAGTCGCTCGAATTATCGTTCGAGGAAGATCGCGAGTTATTGATACAATTTTTAAGAGATGGGGGGAAATAGTATGACAAGTCCAATAAAGAACCAGATTGGTTCTGTCTTTATTCCTGTAAGTGACATTGAGGTTGCAAGAGATTGGTATTGTAGCATTCTTCAGCTATCGACTGAAGGTGAGATTTTGTTCGGGCATTTGTTTATTGTACCGATGCAGGGTACCGCAGGAATTATTCTCGATAGCAAGATTTATTCTCCGGAAAAAGTGTTTCAGACTCCAGCTTTTCAATTCATTACAGACGATATCGAGCAATCCTATCAATACTTACAAGAAAATGGAGTTGAGCTAGTGACAGGCATTGAGAATGGCCAGTGGTTTAACTTCAAAGACCCTGACGGCAACTTATTCATGGTTTGTAAGTAGGATTAAGGTTGGCCAACTTCATGAAAAGTAATCGAGATGACTTGTTCATTAGATACTTGAAAACGGATCGATACAATTACACCAAACTCCTTGTTTCCGCTCTTAAGGATGAGTTTGAATTTTTCCTCTGAGATATTACTGTCTATTTGCGTGCGACCTAGGTGCAGATATTCTGTGATTGAAGTATGGTATTTGTTCAACGTTTCTTGGACAGCGATTTTACCCCATTTAGCGTATTCCGGCTCTGCCGAGACTTCGTCTTTAAATGTAAATAGATATAGAGCGGCAACGACAAAGAAAGAAACGAGTATCTTTTTCAATGATTAACCTCCTAACAAAATATGGTTGTATTATTTGTATCTTCATGCTTGAATATGTAGAGGTAAAGGGGGAGTAATAAAGTGTCATTTTTAAACGTGTTAGATAAAGGCTATGTTCGGTTAGTGAATCATATGGGGTCGGACTTGAGTGTTGTAAATGCGGCCCGTGTTTCCTATGCAAAAGAATCTAGTGAACTTAGTGAGCGAGATATAAAGCTAATCAAATTTCTGGCGAGAGAAGGTCATACTTCTCCATTCAGACATGTCATGCTGCAGTTTGAGGTTTACGCTCCATTAATGGTTGCTAGACAGTGGTGGAAGTATGTGATTGGATCTGCCCACATGGAAGGTACGGGTGAAAGTCTGGAGGCGTGGAATGAGTCCAGTCGCAGATATATTACGGAGGAACCGACATTCTATATACCATCCTCAGATGAGTGGAGAAGCAAGCCGGAGAACTCTAAGCAAGGTAGCGGGGATATTCTGGATCAAGAACTCGGGATTAAACTAACAGCTGAATTACAGAATTACATAGAACTAGGTGTACAAAAATATGAAGCGGCACTGAAGGATGGGCTTTGTGCGGAACAAGCAAGACTGTTCTTACCCTCCTATGGGATGTATGTAAGATGGTATTGGACAGCTTCGCTGCAGTCTGTATGCCATTTCCTCAATCAAAGATTGGAACATGATGCACAGAAAGAGATTCAAGATTATGCAAAAGCGATTTTAGAGCTAAGCAAGCCACTGTTCCCGGTTTCGATTCATGAATTGATGGAAAAATAGATTGAGCCGCCTTTATGAAGGCGGTTTTCTTTTTGCAAAACAGGTCCCATTTTATGCTAAGGCTATGTTAAATTCTAATGTTGATATTTGACCATAAGAAAACCGCCTTGGTGAAAAAGTGGTTCATTGAGCTATCGTACCCGGTAGTAAATCTGTTTTTATTGAGTGTCTTCGTCGCTTTTGTACTCCAAAATATCACCTGGCTGACAATCCAAAGTCTTACATATCGCTTCTAATGTTGAAAAACGAACCGCTTTTGCTTTCCCATTTTTCAGAATGGAGAGATTCGCCATAGTAATTCCAACTCTCTCGGAAAGCTCCGTTACGCTCATTTTTCGTTTTGCTAACATCACATCAATATTAATGATAATTGACATATCCTCCACCTCATACCGTCAAATCATTTTCTGATTTTATGTTAATCGCTTCTTGTAAAAGCCGTTGGAGGATAGCAGCAAAAACGGCGATAACCAACGAAGCAAAAATGATGATGAGTCCCATTAATCCAATAGGAGGGTCAACTTTCTTCGCTATAAAACGAAAGAGTGGCGAACCTAAAACATACAAACCACTGATTGTAATCGCACAGCACTTTATGTTCTTTAACGCCTTTACAGATAATTCCGAGAACGCTGTGTTCTCGTCAATGTACCGTAAAAGATTGAAAGCCTGATAGAGAGCAAAGTAAAAAGGCACAGCCGCTCCATACATCACGATGAAAACGAGATATTTCATTAGGGCAATATTTGGATACAACTTTGCTGCGAAATTCGCCATATGGGGCACTAAAAATATACACAAAGCAAGCACTGCAATTCCAGCCAGAAAAATAATTACCTTTAAGAAAGTGGTTGAACCTCGTTTAACATTCATTTAAAACACCTTTTCCACTTATTTAATGACAACATGATTTTAGCATACGATTTATTGTTTTACAATAAATTTATATTGTTTTTTATTATAGTATTATGGTTATTTGAATATCCTTTTAATTTTGAAAAATATAAAAAGCATTTCTAATTACAAAGAAATGCTTTTACTTTAAAATGTTAAATTTACCCGTTAGCTTCGTCCAACGTATCAGCAAGCTTTTTCAGTTCCTTTCAATCCATAGGTAAATCATCTCCGAACAGTGATCAACAACGAAGTTAAACATAGCCTATGCTAAAAATGATATAATACCTACATTCCAAATCCTTACAAAACATGTTAGGGGAGTAGAGAAGGATTATCTGGCTGGCTCAAGAGTGCCACTGAGCAGCGAAAACAATTTTTTGTTGATATCTCTAAACTTAGTAAATAGGAGAAGATTTTTGCTTTCTCTGTCATTATGTTTAGATCTAGGGTTGGCGAATGTAGCTATTATTAAGACATTGGTGATTTATTTTATCTGACGCTGGTTTTGGTTGGCTTTACGGCGATATTTCAGCTTGTGTTGGTGAAATGGATCGTATGGATTTGCAGTTGTCGTAGGGGCTATTATGGCACAGATCAATAGGGTAGATTGGATGATGATAGGCGTGTTTGCTGCTGGTTTTTTTTCAGCAGGCGTCGTATGGTCATTTGGTGTTGCATTCATTAGAAGTAAATCTGGAAACCTACTGGGACAACGTTTCGTAAAAGGAATATCGATTGCTTCGGAGATTATATTTTTGTATTTTTCAATTAAAGTGTTTATGGATGGATTAGAATTGGGCTAGGTAAGTAAATTTTAATAGGACAAGAGAGAGGAGACATCATGATCAGATTAGATCAAGTGAAGTATGAACAGAAATCAGTGTTGAGAAATCTGCTTGAGTTATATAAGTACGATTTCACAGAATTCGATCCGGAAGATGTGAATGAAAGTGGCTTATATGAATATATGTATCTGGATCATTATTGGACCGAAGAGGGTCGATATCCCTATTTCATCCGTGTAAATGAACAACTTGCTGGCTTTGTATTGGTTCGTGAGTTAGGCGTAGATGCACAGCAGCGTACAATCTATTCGATTGCGGAATTTTTTGTAATGAAGAAATATCGTCGTAATGGTGTAGGACAATTCGCTGCTAATGAGATATTCCATACCTTTCGTGGCGTGTGGGAGGTTGCTGAGGTGGATACGAACGAACCGGCGCAGCATTTTTGGAGAAAAACGATCGCTGCCTACACGAACAACAACTATCAAGAAATTCAAAAAGAGAATTGGGACGGCCCGATTCAAACCTTTTGCAACTAGTTCCATTTAGGAGGATGTTATGTTATTTCCAATCCGTGTTCGACCAACCGCACTTATTATTGAGAATGATTCTGTCCTACTGATCGAGTACAATAATCCGGAAAAAGGCGTGCATTACTTTTTACCTGGAGGTGGGGCAGAGGAAGGCGAGACGATTAAAGAGACAGTAAGAAGAGAGTTGCTAGAAGAGACGATGGCGGAGGTTACAGTTGGCTCAGTGGCATTCCTATGTGAGTGTGAGCCACAAAAACGTGTGATCGAATATAGTCCGTTGGATCATGTGTTATTCATTGTATTTGAGTGTCAGCTTGCTGCAGGTTCTAATCCAAGATTGCCTGATTTGCCAGATAAGTATCAGACTGCTGTGAAATGGGTGCCACTCACTGAGCTGCATACCATCAACCTCATGCCAGATATGGAAGAGTTGATTCTTACTTTTGCTAAGGAAAAGAAAAGTGTTGCATTTTTAGAAGATCATGTCGTTCGTAATCTAACTTCGGAGGTTATTTAAATGCTAAATATGGATCATATTTTATTAATCAAAGATATTCCTGGGTATCCCCCTCAAATAAGTCGGTTACTCTCCATGATGAATTATGCGAGATATACGACGCTCAAGGCAGTTGAGTATTTGACAGTTGAGCAATTGGATTACTTAGTTGATCCCGAAAGCAATTCGATTGGCGCATTATTATTGCATTTTGCAGCAGTAGAATATGCGTATCAAGTGACGACATTTGAAAAAAGAGATCTAAACGAAGAAGAGGAAAAAATTTGGGGAGCGGCATTAGAACTTGGTGCCGTGGGAAGAGAGCAGATCAAAGGGAATGATCTTCAATATTATTTGAATAAGTTAAATGAGGTTAGAGAACAAACATACAAGCTATTCCTAACGGTTGATGATGAATGGCTTCATACAGAGACGGAATTCTGGTATGGCAAACAAGCGAACATTTATTTTATGTGGTTCCATGTGTTTGAAGATGAAATTAATCATAGAGGACAAATTCGCATGATTCGGAAGAAGCTGCCGAAGAGCGAATAGATGTCTTGAGTGGTAGGGGAAGATGGGAAGATGAATCAACAGCTAACGAGTATTTTTAATCAAATGAGAATTGTGATTGAGTCGATTGTGGTCATACTTGATCAACTTTCGGAGGATGATCTGTCGATTAGACCTGCAGATCATAAAAGATCAGTCAGAGAGTTAATCGATCATATTTCTCTTATCTGTAAGGCAGATTTTTTGATCCTAAATGAAACTACACAAGAACAAATGGAGGCGTTTTATGCCTCTCAAACCTTACATGAACTAGCGGATGTAAAGAGGGAGTTACTAGTTAACCATACTTTCCTGAAGGAGCAGTTTACGAAGTATAGTGAAACTGAACTATTTGAAATGAAGCAATCCTATTGGGGAGTTTCGTATTCACGCTTCGAGTGGCTTTTACAAATCCTGTGTCATTTATACCACCACCGCGCACAATTGCATACAATTGTCACTTCTCAAGGCAAAGAACTTCATGTTAATTTGTTCGAATAGTTCAGGATTATGGTGTCTTGGAAGGAGCCCCGTTCATGAGTGCCGAAACACAATTCGCATTTAATCAATTTGTTATTATTGCAGTTGTAGCATTGATCACTTTTTTTATTGTCAAAACAATCCTACGTTTTAAGAAAAAGTAGAAACGAGTTGAACAAGTTTTATGAACTTATATCATTTTAGCGAGGAACCCCATATTGAAATCTTTCATCCTAGGGTTAAGTATAATCGGCAAGATATGCCGCCAGTCGTCTGGGCGATTGATGATGCGCATGCATACACGTTCTATTTTCCGAGAAAATGTCCAAGAATTGTGGTGACCCGAAGTGAAGGTATGAGTGATGAAGTAGAAACTCAGTTCTTTGGCCATAGCAGATCGGATAAGATCATCACCGTGGAAACGAGTTGGTATAAAACGATTCGAGATACCACGATTTATCGATATGCTATGCCTTCTGAGAGTTTTCAATTATTCGATGCAACAGCAGGCTATTACATATCCGAAGAGACCATTACTCCCTATGAAATGATATCGATGAACCATCTGATAGATCGATTAATAGATTTAAATATCGAAGTCCGATTAACTCCGAATCTACATCCATTGTGCGACGCAATTGTTAATTCAGACTTGCAAGGTTTCAGTATCCATCAATTCGATAATGCGAGACAAGTCGAGTGATACTTTAAATTTACATCTAACAACAAAAAGACGCCCGACGGCGTCTTTTGCTTATTTACCTTTGTAAGTACGAGTTCCTTTTTTTCCTGTATTAGGATTCTTGTTTGGCTTTGTACTGTAGTTGTTTTTCACGGTTTTATCCGCTTTTGTGCGTTGATAAGATTTAACTTGCGTTCCGTTGCTTTTTTTGTAAGAAGACACTTTAGTTGATGAAGACTTGCTCCCAGTACCAGGTCCGCTCGTTTTAGAAGAGTAGGAACTCTTGGAAGCAGATCCTTTGGAGCTAGAACTTTTGGATGTGCTAGCCGTTTTTGCAAGAGCAGAGCTGGAAAAGCTAAATACGAGTACGAGTGTAGTAAGTAAGATGAAATATTTTTTTGAATTTTTCAACTGTTCTACCTCCTTTCACTCAAATCATAGTAATTCCTTTCCAGCCTGTCAATCCTGTGTTCTATAAAATTATTAGATTATATATTTGCTTGACTCGGTATATTATGGATGTTACCATCCATATAGATGGTGTAGGGATTATTTTTCATTATTATTGTTAAAAAAAGGAGGGCGATAAAGTGTCTGAAACGGAGAAAATTACGATTAATCTTGGTGCGGTCGATTTGGGACAGATTGATTTACTGGTTGAACAAGGTTTTTATTCCAATCGGACGGATCTGATTCGGACAGCTATACGTAATCAAATTCATTCACATTCTGATGAAATTAAACAAATTGTGAAGGAAAAATCGGTTGTCATTGGTATTCAAGTCCTGACGAAGAAAGAACTTGAAGATCTTCGTGCTCTTAGGAAGGAGAAGATCATCAAAATTGTCGGCATGCTGATTGTAGAACCCGATGTTCCGCCATCTCTTTTTGAAGAAACGATTGATTCAATTAAGGTATACGGCATGATTAAGGCTGAGCCTGAAATCAAGAAGTTGTTGTTGAAGTGAAATATCCATCAAGATCATACCTTATGAGCGCTCCTATTATGAGATAAATGAGGGATATATCATGCTGTTATTTAAAAATCCAGCCTTCACGAAGTTGTTCTTTGCCAATGTGACCTCTCAATTAGGTACGACTGTCGGTAATTTTGCTTTCGCCTTTTATTTGCTCGATCGATTCAGTTCACAGCCGTATTATGCAACCATTGCGGAGCTGATGTACTCATTGCCGACTTTGGCTGTATTCTTGTTCGTCGGGGTACTCGCTGACCGTCTGGATCGCAAAAAAATTGCAGCAAATAGTGACTGGATTCGTGCTGGTCTTACCGTGGTGCTCTTATTATGCTTACAAGCGGATTGGTTAATTGTTGCATTTGTAATCTTGTTCTTACGTAGTGCTGTATCCAAGTTTTTTGGGCCAGCAGAGACAGGTTTATTACAGGGGGTTATGGACCCTGATCAATATGTGCACGCAGCAGGATTGAATCAATCGGTTGCAGGTATCTTCATGCTCTTCGGAATGGGGCTTGGATCACTTGCTTATCAATTCCTCGGTATTGAAGGCGCGCTTATTATTGATGGTGTAAGCTTTATTATGTCGGGTATTCTGATTTCGCTGTGCCGAATTGCGCCAGAAGTTTGTCAGCCTAGTGGAAAAGTACATATTCGCGACCTGAACTTGCGATTAATTGTTTCCGACTTTCGTGATGGGTTTCATTATATATGGGGCCATAAGCTGCTGCTTGCGATTATCTCTGGCACATTGCTGTTTGGTTTCATAAATGGTGTATTTGCAGTTCTTCCATTGTTTATGATGAAATATAAGCTGAGTCCTGATAATTACGAATTATATGCTTCACTCTTCATGACCTTTCTTGGTTTAGGTTTCTTAGTCGGAAGTGTATTTGGGGCTAGTCTCATTAAGAAATTTTCGAAAGTGAATGTATTGATCGTAGGATTGTTGTTGACAGGTATTGTGTGCTTAGTGATGGGATTTTTGGAGAACATTTGGCTCTACTTATTCGCAACATTCATAATTGGTTCCAGCATTTCACCGGTTAATGTTGTCTTTGGATCGTGGTTCCCTGAATTGGTTGACCCGAAGAATATGGGGAAAGTGAATGCGTGGATGGAACCCCTTATGATGTTGGGTCACTCCATAGCCCTCGGTATAATAGCACTTGCCTTCCCAAGATGGATAAGTGTTGAAGTGCTTAACTTACTTATTGGAGTCTGTATCACCGGGGTGGGTATTTATTACGCTTTCGTGATCCCTTCTCTGAATCGCAAGCACAACAATCAGCAACAATTGGAGACCGAGCGTAGTGCTGCTGTTTAAGTGTCGATAATGTGCTACCGCAGCAACAGCTTACTGAGACTCACCCGGTAGGCTGTTTTTTTATTGTTTTCCAAAGGGATTTCAAATTTGTTTACATAACATAAAAAGATGTTAACAAAATACCGAGCATCCGCATACTTTTCTTCATAGCACTAAACAAATACCAGCAAATGTATGAACTGGAACTTATCATAAATCGGATCACTTTTAAAAACTACCTGGACAGAAGGTTACAATTTATTGATAGAAAGTTGGACGTGTAAATGTTAGTATTAATTTAATTCATAAATTTATAAATATTTCCAATATGACTGGAGACAACGATGAAAAAAACGATGTTAGTTTCAAGTGTATTCCTAATACTTTGTGCAGGTTGCTCTCAAAGTAATAGTAATTCAAATGAATCTGTTAAGACCCCAGAGAGCACTAGTGATCCAATAATTTATCAGACCAAGGAAACAGAAAAGGAAGTGAAAGTTGTAAAAAAAGTAATACCTGAACCATATTCTCTAGCCCTTACTAAGATAAAAGTAGGTGATTTTGACACTGCATTGAAGTATCTTGACTTGACGATCAATGATTTCAAAGATAGCCCTTACGTATATAATGCTCAATTGCTTAAGAGTATTCTATATCGAGGTAAGGCACAAGCCATTCTTGAATTGTCTTTGATCATTGCAAAGTCTCCACAAAAAGGGATAGAGTTGTATAGTAAGGCAGAACTCAGTAATCTTAAAGAAAAATTGAATAAAATTAACAAAGATATTAAAGACAATACGAATTTGTTGGTGAGTTCAGCGAAATTTACATATGATCATTTTTCAGAAATCAAGGATAGTATTGAAATTACAAATATAAATGTTAATTCAATACCAAGCGATGGTGATCTTTCTTTCTTTGAGAAAGTTGGGTATCCTTTTCCGACAGATGACGAATTGAAATCATACTTTAATAGAAATTATGCAAAATACGTATCAACGATCCTAGAAATAACGATTAAAGATAATAAAGTTATGTTCCCTGAGTACTTCTTTTACATGGGGAATGGAATAGGTAAAGATGACAAAGTATTGACTAAATTATTACTTGAGAAAACAATTGAACTAACAGAGAGCGATAAGTACAACGAAATAAGAATTAAAGCACAAGATACTTTGAAATCAATCCAATAATGCAGGATGATGATATGATTCTGCGAAGCTATTAATGATCCCATCACAAAAACAGCCCTAGCATCCTTCTACTTAGAAGGGATTGCTAGAGCTGTTTTCTTTTCTTAAAATTCATGATCATTTATGCGCGGTTTTCCATTTGTTCATAAGCTGCTCCCGATTCTTCGCAGCAAGATCAAATCGATAATGAGGTAGCAGGTTCTCCATTTTTGCAGATGCAAGGAGGGGGTTAATGGGGAGATCGGGCTTTACTGGGAACGAAAAGGCCGTATTCATATAATCGATCTGTACATCACGTGAGAGCATGAAATCTACAAGCTTCTTGGCAGCAGCGGGATTGTTACCGCCTTTCAGAATGGAGATCGCACCAATCTCCCAGCCAGCTTGCGGTGGAATTACGGAACGGATATCGTAGCCTGAATTTTTGAATCGTAATTGATCCCCTAAGAAGCTAACAACAGCCGCAACTTCACCTTCAGCTAATCGCTGTGCACTAGTAATCCCTGCGAATGTAGTGGTCGTACTTTGGTTTTTAAGCGCTTGCATAAGTTGGATCGCTTCTTGTTCGCCGCGCTCTTGTGCGAGGGAGGCGAGTAATGTATAGCCAGTCCCTGATGTTTCAGGATCGGAAATTTGGATCTTACCTGCTAATTCTGGACGTAATAAATCTTCGTACCGCTGCGGCATAGGTAAAGAAGCAAGGTCTGGATCGCGCTGCCATACATTTGGATTGACTCCAATGGCGAGAGCACCCATGTACATGCCTGTCCAGTAGCCGTCGCTATCTTTATATTTAATCGGAATGTTCCCAATAGCAGGGGAGAGGTAGTGCAATGATTTGTTCTTGTTCTTGAGCTGTTCATGCAAGTCGGCAGGACCGCCAAGTACGACATCGATTCCTGTTTTTCCAAGTGTAAGCAAGTGATAATTCGCTTCACCGCTGGACATTCGGATAATCTCATAAGGCTGGTCTGTCTTTTTCTTGAATGTCTCAAGAAGAATTCTTCCTTCATCTTCTTGAAAAATGACATAGACTTTCAGAGGTTGGTTGCTCTTTTTTTCACCCAATAGCATAAAGCCAAGCACACTTAAGAATGAAAGGGTGAGTAGGATCAGTATTTCTTTTCTCCACATGCAGGATATCCCTCCTAACAAAAGACAACAAAGGAAACAGGAGTTTCCTTTGTTGTAGTTATCTAATAGCTATTCTATTATCGCATACTATAGCGATTAGTTGAGATTAAATATCTTTAATGACGTGAATTTTTTCAGTTAAAGTGCTGATTGTCACATCGCCTTCATAGCGTGTTTGACCAACGTCATAGACGTCAACAATCCATTCTTTGTTATCTTCTGCAAGGATAAAGTAACGTTCTTTCTCCCCTTGGAACATGGAAGATTTCACAACACCTTTTAAGACAAAATCATTGTCGCTATAGGGTGCATTGATACGCAGGGATTCTGGACGGATGCACAGCAGCACCTTTTCTCCTTGAGAAACGACTTCATCTGTAGATGCATGTATGGAACGCGATTGATTCATCCCATTATACGTAATCGTAATTTGGTTACCAGCAGCTTGATGTACGGTAGCATCAGCGAAGTTGGTTGTTCCAATGAAATCTGCGACGTAAGCCGTACGTGGTTTGTAATAGATTTGATGTGGTGTGCCAAATTGGTCAATTTTTCCTTTATTAAAAACAACGATCTGATCAGACATGGAAAGTGCTTCTAGTTGGTCGTGAGTTACGTAGATAACAGTTAGGCCTAGGTCTTGTTGAATAGCTCGGAGCTCAACACGAACCTCTTCCCGAAGCTTCGCATCCAAGTTGGATAGCGGCTCATCGAGCAAGATAATAGGGGAGTTCATGACGAGTGCTCTTGCCATAGCAACACGTTGCTGTTGTCCACCGGACATTTCATGCGGATAGCGCTCCTCAAGACCTGTAAGTTTAACTTTTGCAAGTGCTTCTTGAACACGTTGTTGGACTTCAGCTTCAGGACGTTTTTGAATATCGAGTCCGTAAGCGACGTTATTAAATACGGTCATGTGAGGGAATAGGGCGTACTCTTGAAATACCATCGGTGTTCCGCGTTTATAGGGTGGAAGATCGTTAACGACTTTGCCGTCGATACGAATCTCACCCTCATCAATCGTATAGAAACCTGCAATGGAGCGCAGCAATGTGGTTTTACCACAACCACTGGGTCCAAGGAAAGTGATGAACTTTCCTTTTTCAATTTGAAGATCAATTTGTTTGAGGACGTGATTATCGCCAAACACTTTATTTACATTTTTTAAATCGAGTAATACTTGCGAGCTCATCTGCCTCACTCCTGACTATATTTAGAAATCGAATATTTTGACTTTATCACGGAAGATTAATTTCATTACACCAAGTGTAAGTAAAGTTGCACCCATTAATCCGACAGCGACTGCAGCGGCCCAGTAATACGTACCTGTCTCCGCATAGTTGAAAATCGATACGGCAGCGACAACCCATTTCGGTGTAATGAGGAACACGATCGTACTGAGCGTGTTCATATTTTTCATAAAAGCGTAGACGAAGTTTGCAACAACCGTTTTTTGTAACATCGGAAAAACAATAGTCGTCAATGTTTTTCTACTGTCCGCACCAAGATTAGTTGCGGCTTCTTCAATCGATTTATCAACTTGTTTGAATGAAGCTGTTAGACCTCGATAGCCAACAGGCATTTGCTTCAGTAGCATCGCGATAATGATTAAGATAGCTGAACCTTGAAGCATAATGGGCCCGGAACTGAATGCCACAATAAGAGCAAGACCAACAAATGTACCTGGTAGAGCAATAGGCAATACGGCTGTGAAGTCAAGAAGTCTTTTACCTGGAAAAGGTTTACGAACTACGACATAGGCCAGCATTAGAGCAAAAGCAACTGCAAGCAAGGAACTGACAAGTGATAGTACGAGTGAGTTCATCACAGCAGGGCTGGATGGATTAAATACCATTTTCATAATATGGTCGAATGTGAATGTATTGTCCCGACCGAAGTTTTTCGTGAATGCAAACAAGACTGTAATGGTGAACATCGCCAAGATGAAGAGTGAAATGATACAGTTGAATGTAAAGAGTGCAATATCTGTTTTTCGTGAAGTTGTCACTCGTTTTAGTCCGGAAACTGGCTTGCCTGTAATGGTAGAATAGGAGCCTTTTGACAAGAGCTTATTCTGAATAATGAATACGATTAGTGCAGGGATGACGAGAATAATCCCCATAACGGATGCTAGACCCGGTTCATTATTGATGATTTCACCATATATCTCAACAGCTAGGAGTGAATAATTCCCTCCAATTAACTTGGGATTCCCGAAATCAGCAAAGCAGTTGATTGCAACGAGCAAGAAGGCATTAATCACACCTGGAAGTGCAAGCTTAAGCGTAATGGTGCGGAATAAATGAAATCCTCGTGAACCAAGATTCTGAGCTGCAATTTCAAGATTAGGTGAGATCGCACGAAGGACGCCTGTAATTGTCATATAAGCAAGTGGGAAATAGGAAATCGTCTGTACGATCCATAGTCCTGGAAGACCGTAAAGATCAAGTTCTACACCAAACCATGTTTTTAGCCATTGCGATACCATGCCGCCTCGACCGAACAAGAGCAAGAACGCAAGACCTGTCATAACAGATGGAGCGAGAAGAGGTAAAAAGGCGATAAAACGGAAAAATTTCTTTCCTTTAATGTTCGAGTAATGAATCGAATACGCATAAATAAATCCGAAAACAGTTGCAGTTAAAGCAGATAAGGAAGAACTAACTACCGTATTAAGAAGAGCTGTACCATAACGACCTTTCGTGAAAAAAGTCGTCCAGTCAGTTGCACCCGGTAATGAGATGACGTACACGAGAGGATAAATAACGAAGAGACAAAGTACGGCAAAACAAGTTAGAACTAGGATCAGGGAAGAAGGATCTTTGAGCAACCGGCCGACCGATGCACCCATACCTTTTTTTTCTGTTATCATTGGGGCCTACGACCACCTTCCAATTTCGATTGTATGTGGGGGTGAAAGAACTCTTGTGAAGAATCCATTCACCCCCATGAAATAATTATTTAAGGTTCTTCAATGCATCTTGTAATTCTTTACGTTGCTCAGCAGCTTTCCATAAGCTGTAGGAAGCATTGTATTTCGTTGTTTTGATGTCGATTCCGTTCTTCGGAATAGGTACACCTGGTTTAACAGCAACTGCCATTGCGGACTCACTGTATAGTTGACCTGGCTCTTTGGTTAACATATAATCCATTAACTTCTTAGCACCTTCTGTGTTCTTACCGCCTTTAATGATGGCAAGACCACCGACTTCATAACCCGCAGCCTCAGGAACGATACTTACGATGGGGTTACCTTGGTTCTTGATTTTCAATTGATCACCAAGGAATGTAATCCCGATTGTGTATTCACCTTTAGCTGCTTTTTGAATCGGTTCGATACCGGATTTAGGTCTTTCTTTCAATAAAGGTAGAAGTTGAGTAACGTATTTAAGCATTTCGTCTTTGCCCCATACTTGTGTAAGAGAAGCTACCGCCGTATAAGCTGTACCGGATGTAGCAGGGTCAGACATCCCAATTTCACCTTTGAATTTCGGATCTAGTAGGTCTTTGAAAGATTGAGGGTAGGGTGCAGTACCATACTTTTCTTTCCAACGATTTTCGTTAATACCAATTGCAATAGGGTTCAAGTAAAATCCAGTCCAGAATCCATCTTTATCTTTCATGTTGTCTGGAATGTCTTTGGAGTTAGGGGAGACGTAGCTTTCTAGCGCACCTGCTTTCTTCATAACTTCATGAGAGTCAGCAGGACCACCCATCAGAAAGTCTGCTTGTGGGCTGTTCATTTCGTTCTGTACACGAGTTACAGCTTCACCACTTGGAAGACGAAGTACTTCATAATCAATTCCAGTCTCCGATTTGAATTTATCCAAGATCTTACGTGCTTCTTCTTCTTGGAAGATGGAGTACACGGTAATTTTACCTTTATCTTTACCACCGAATACGCCTGTTTTGTAAAGGAAGAATCCTGCGATGAGTACCACGATAATTACACCTACAATTACCATGGAACGACTATTTTTCTTTCTAGCCATTTCTTTCAACCTGCCCTTCTGGTATGTTCGAGGCATTGTTTATTCTGAAATAAGCTTTATGATTCGTTTCATCCAATAAATCGAATACAACAAAGTAAGCGCTATCATATTGATCAATATGCAGCCAATGTTTACGGCCATTCGCTTCCTTGATTAGCTGTACAACGAAATGTGCACTTGGTGGCTTCTCATTGAAATCAAAATGGTTGAAATCAATGAGTCGAACGGCAGTGCGCATTTGCGCGGTAAGTACATTGCGTTTATCGCTTGCAAGAGGTGTAATTAAACCATCTTGCAAACTAAAAACGTCATGCTGCGGGTTAGCAATTGATGCACCGACTGCATCTGCCGTTAGCGTCTTGTCGATTAGCATGTTCTGAAGTTTACGAATGTCAGCGCTTACATCTAGTGAATTGACCCATTCGGAACCGAAGTGAAAACTGCTCGTATTAATTTCAAAGGGAACATCCTCTTGATCGAGATAAGAGATAGAACCCGTTAAAACCATACGACGCGTATCCGGTCGGTTTTCTTGTCGACCTGAGCTAAGTAGGTGAGCAAAAGACTCTTTCCAAGCGACAAGCTCTTTGGGATCTTCAATCGAGATGGTACCAATTCCTGGGTAAGTAATATTCATTCGCATGGGAACACCAACGAATAATTCGCGGTTCTGCTGCTCCCTTGGCACGATGTGCACTTCATCTACACTAATTCGAAAAAGATAAGCAAATATAACGATTAACGTAGACCCGACAACGATTTGTAATAGGATGAGACGAAACCATGAAAGCCCTTTCTTTTCCTCATGCATGTAGAATACTCTCCTTTTGTCTCAGAAAAATCATATCTTTGTATCAATTTTGTAACACGTTAGCATTCATTCTTTTTCATTTTGAAAATGCAGTTCTACAACCGTACCTTCATCCATACGGCTGGAAATTAGAATATGTCCACCTTGAAGCTCCATGAGCTGCTTACACAGTAAGAGACCGAGACCATGGGAATGAGAGGAGATCGGACGCGGTTCTTTTTCTTCTTTAGGGAGGAAAATTTGGTGAATTTCTTCATCGCTCATTCCACGACCATTATCAGCAATACGGATCATACAAGTGTGATTTTCAAGGGATTTTTCAATCGTAATATTCAAGTGTGTGCATTCGCTATGTTTAATCGCATTGTCAATCACATTGAACAAGACTTGTTGTGTGCGCTTTGGGTCAATGTATGCTTCGCAATTATCAGCTGTACAAGTTGCTTGAATAGCAGACTTCTGCAAAGTGGGTTCAAGAATACGAAGACTGTCTATAAGTACGGTCTTTAGATTCGTCTGCTCTAGCTGCACACGCCATGCTTCATCGCCTTTAAGTGAATAGCGAAGCAGATCATCTACCATTTGTAAAAGTCGCGTGCTTTCTTTACGGATATACATGTTACAATTACGAATTTCTTCCTTATGTTCTAATTTATCTATTAATTCGGAAAATCCAATGATTGAAGTCAGTGGTGTCTTCAGCTCATGGGTCACGTTATCGTAGAATTTCTTTTGCTTACCTTGCTCTAGATGTAAGAGTTCAATGTGCTCTTGTAGTGCAGAGGACATAAGGTTAAAATCATCCGCAATTTCCCTGATTTCATCCTGACTGCGTACTTTTATTTTGCGACTGAAGTCACCAACAGCGACACGCTTCAGAGCATGCTGCAAGGCTTGAAGCGGTTTCATGAGGAAGAACGAAAACGAATAACTGGCTAAGAGCGCAATTAATAGACAGCCAAGAGCAACGCCAATGAACCAAGTGCGCATTCCAGCTAGTGTATGCTCATGTTGTTCTAAATTCAGTAAGTATCGAAAGCCGCCAACAATTTTACCTTCAAAAGAGAAAGGGGATGCATAGATGAGAATCTTAGCACCTTCCCCCTCGGTAATAACCGTTGCGGTATGCCCGGATAGAGCAGCTTCAATATCGTTTCGTTTAATAAGATCTTCCTTACTACTGCTGTCTCCAATAATCGTGCCTTGACGATCAAACAATTGGACTTGAAAGTTACTGTTCGATGCTAGATGGGAAGCAATCAAAGGCGCATAGGCACCGGAGAATAACTCTTCGATGCTAATTTTTTTATCATTAATAATCTTAAGGGCCTCGATCCGGTGCAAGGAGTAGTATTGATTGAGTGTCTGAGTGTCACGTTCAATCATGCTTTTACTAAGCGTATAATTAATGACCACATACATGGCTGCAAGTAGCATAATAATCGTGATCATATGCTGGATGAAAAATTTATTTCGCAGACGCATCTTTATACCTCCAGCTTGTAACCCATACCGTGAACGGTGGCAAGTACGTATCCATGTGGTTTTAATTTCTCCCGCAATCGATTAATAAGCATGTCCACTGCCCTGGTTTGTCCGTAATACTCATAGCCCCATACTTGATCAAGCAGATGTTCACGTGAGAACACCTTTTTTGGATTTTTACATAGGAGCCACATCAGCTCAAATTCTTTACTTGTGGTCTTAATGAGTTGATCTGCTACACGTAGAGTGCGCTTTTCACGATCAATCTCAATTACACCGACTTGCAGCGTTTCCGAAGTTGGAAGTGTAGATTCCGATCGCATACGTCGCATAACCGCACGAATGCGCATGACGAGTTCTCGGGTTTCAAATGGTTTCGTTAAATAATCATCAGCACCAAGTTGAAAACCTAAGATTTTATCATTCATTTCATTCTTAGCTGTTAGTAGGATGACGGGGATATCTTTATAAGACTGACGAAGCGACTTGAGAAGCTCAAATCCAGATTGATCCGGCAGCATTAAATCTAGCAAGATTAAGTCAAAGGTACGCGATGAAAGCTCAGCAAGTCCTTCACTGATCGTACCTGATATGGTAGGGTGAAATCCTTCTACTTCGAGGCTGAGTTTGAGCAGCATTTGTATACTAGCATCATCTTCGATTATTAATAGGTTCACAGGTAGCTTTCCTTTCCGTAAACGTAGTTGTGTAAGTAATTCGAATATTATACCTTTAATCAGAGCGAAGAGGGTAGAGAATTTGTAAGGGAATTTTTAAAATATGAAGTTGGAAACTTTGGAGGGACATATGACACGATACATGGATCCATTTTTGAAACTGATCAGAACGAATGAAGACATCATGAAAGACTTATCTATAATAAGAGAATTGAAGTTGCCAGATTGGTACGTAGCTGCTGGTTATATACGCAATTATATTTGGGACACACTTCATGAATTCCCAGATCGAACGCCGTTAAATGATATCGATGTGATCTATTTTGATCCGAACATCATAGACGAAGCACTTGAAAAGGAATACGAGCAGCGATTAATTGAAGCGACGGGTCTTACGATCTGGTCTGTTAAGAATCAAGCGCGTATACACATTCAAAATGGGGACCTACCCTACTTATCCATCGAAGATGCGGTAAGCCAGTGGCCGGAAACGGTTACAGCAGTTGGAGTTCGGCTTGAGGAGGATGATTCTATCACCGTATTGAGTCCGTATGGACTGGAAGATATTTTTGAGTATCGGGTTAGAAGAAGTCCGAAGTTCAAGGATGAAGCTTATTATCGGGCACGTATGAATAAGAAAAATTGGATTAGCATTTGGAGTAGACTGGAAATTGATTGAGGATAACATCCCTTGGAACTTTAATTTATTCTTGACATGCAGCAGAATATGGAAGAATCTAGTTAATGAGGAAGACATTTATCTATATGAGAAAAAGAGAGGTCCTCATGATCCAGATTTTCGGAATAAAATTTGATTCATTTAGGAGCTAGTATCCATGATTCTATTTCAAAATCAAGACCTGGAAGTAAGAAAGCTTGAACCTGTGGATGCAGAGATACTTGTTAAATGGCTTTCGAATCCAGTTGTATTGGAATTTTATGAAGGCAGAGATCGTCCGCTTGATCTGGCAGCTGTTCAAGAACATTTTTATGAAAATAGGGAAGAGATCAGCCAATGCATCATTGAATATGATTCTGTGGCTATTGGTTATATCCAATTTTATAAGATTGATCAGGAAGAACGTGAACTTTACGGCTATGCAGCATATAACGGGACGATCTATGGGATGGATCAGTTCATCGGAGAGCCAGCATATTGGAACCAAGGAATCGGTTCTCATCTGATCAAGGAAGCTGTTCAATATTTAATTCATGACCAAGGTGCAGATAAAATTGTCATGGACCCGCAAGCTTGGAATACAAGAGCTATACATGTCTATGAGAAGAATGGCTTCGTTAAGAAGAAGTTTCTCGAAAAGCATGAATGGCATGAAGGTGAGTATAGAGACTGCTGGCTAATTGAATATGTCAAATAGATGGGGGTGTATTCTGGGGTTATGAAGCTAACAACAGATTACTAGGTGTGATGGGTATTCAGGATAAAGGGGACGTATCGCTTATTCGTCATGCATATGTGAGAACAAGTGAGCGGGGAAGCGGCATTGGGACGAAGCTCCTGACCTATTTGACTGAATTATCTAGCAAGCCTTTTCTCATTGGCACATGGGAAACTGCTTCTTGGGCGATCCAATTTTATGTGAAAAATGATTTTACACTCGTGACACCTGAAGAGAAAGTGAAGCTGCTTCAAACCTATTGGAATATTCCTGAACGGCAAGTAGAAACTTCTGTAGTGTTATGTGATCGTAGGTGGAGGGGATTAAATGCATAGTGATCGCTTTGGTGAAGAAGATGGATTTGGTTTTTTTAGCTTTTTAGGAAATATGCCTTTATTCTTTCGTTTTTTCTTTATTATTATCTTTTTAGCAGTTGTAAGCACCTTTGCTTATATGATCTTCAAAAGTATTAAAACTTATCTATCCAACAATGCAGCAGAATTATTGACTAGACCCTGCAAAGTGGTCGATAAGCGGACAAAGGTTTCGGGTGGGTCTGGTGAATCGAGTGCAAGTACGGATTATTTTATAACCTTTGAATTTGAGGATGGTTCACGTGTTGAGCTTCCTATAAGGACAAATCAATATGGCATGATCGTCGTTGGTGACCATGGTGAACTCACCTATCAAGGGACTCGATTCAAAAGTTTCAATCGTATGATGGGTAAGTGAGTGATGCAGATGAATAAACAAGGGGGATGTACAGATGAAAACAACGGTGTATATGGTTAGACATGCAGAATCCCCTTTCGAACATGGACAGGAACGAGAACGTGGCTTGTCTGATGAAGGTCGAGTTGAAGCAGTACGGGTTGCGGATCGATTCGAAGGAATTGAAGTGGATTATGTTGCTGCAAGTATCTATGTAAGAACGATTGAGACGATCCAGCATGTTGCTGACCGAAGGTCTCTAACCGTACATACGTTTGAGGAGCTAAGAGAAAGACCAATTAAAGGCTTGGATTACAAGGCACCCTGGGAAGAGCTAGTCGTCGCGATTGAACAGTCTTTTACTGACCATGACTTCGCATTAGAAGGTGGGGAACCGACAAGACAAGCACAGAAGCGGGCAATTCCTATTTTTGAACAGATTATTCAAGAGCAACAAGGGAAGAACATTGTGATCGGTACACATGGGAATATCATGACGATCATATTGAATTATTATGATCCGGGTTATGGTTATGAATTTTGGAAGCAAACCTCCAAACCTGACATTTATAAAATCATTTTTGAAAACAACAAAATGGTTCATGTAACACGAATGTGGGATACAGTGCCAGCAGAAGCAGAACGCTAGAAACTGAGGGGTAGACATGCATACAACAAAGAACAAACAAGAAGATATTCTCAGTAAAGCGAGAAATCTTAGATCCATACATCTCCAAGGTCATTTAGGCGGCGAGATCATGCCTGAGGATGCGAATCCAGGTTTACCAAAGGGTGATGCTCTGAACTATCTCTATTTTACATTGCCGATGGCCCTTAATTATCAACGCAATTCATACACCCTTTGGGAGTCGGCTTTACTAGCTTTTCAAGATCCAGAAACATGTCGAATATTCGATCCCGCAGTAGTCGTTCAATATCAAGAAAATGAGCTTAGAGAAAAACTGATAAAGCATAAAGTCGCCTTGCAGCCGAACAAACATCCAGCAACGTGGATGTCCATTTGTGAGTCGATAATGAAACATTTTGACGGGGATATTAGGAACTTGTTTATGCAGTGTGAGTGGAATATACCGAATATTCTTACGTATGTACAAAAGACTCATAAGAAAAGCTTCCCTTATTTAAGCGGGCCTAAGATCTGTAATTATTGGCTCTATGTTATGAGTAATTACACCGATGCACAATTAACAGGTAGGGATGCACTATCGATCGCACCAGATACTCATGTGATTCAAGCATCCGTTCGACTGGGATTAATAGAGGAAACGCAACTGAATAGTAGCGATATTCAATCCCAAGTTAATCAAGCCTGGAAAGACCTATTAGCAGGTACAGAGTTATCTTTAATCGATTTACATACACCACTTTGGCTTTGGAGTCGGAGTGGTTTTGATAAGGAGTGTTGAACATGAATCCAATTTTATTAGATTTTCCATCTGAATTTTATACGGAAAGGCTGCATATTCGCATTCCTCTTCCAGGTGATGGACGTGCCGTGTATGAAGCGATCATGGTATCATTAGAGGAATTAAAACCCTGGATGCCTTTTGCTCATCAAGAACAAACGGTTGAACAGGTGGAAATTGGTCTTCGAGAGGGACATTTAAAATTTCTAAGACGTGAAGATTTAAGAATGCTTATTTTTGAAAAGGATACCCGTCAATTCATCGGTTCAACCGGGTTGCATAAACCAAATTGGCAAGTTCCGAAGTTTGAGATTGGTTATTGGATGGATACACGATATAGCGGAAAAGGCTACATGACGGAAGCCATTCAAGGGGTTTGTGATTTTGGTTTTAACGTCCTGCATGCAAGAAGAATTGATATCCTCTGCGATGAGATGAATACGAAAAGCAGAGCCGTACCGGAAAGGCTTGGGTTTACATTAGAAGGTATTATGCGAAATTATGGCTCAACGATGGATGGACAAGGGCTGAGGAATATGTGTATTTATGCCATGACTAAGTAATAGGGGGGATGAATATGACTCGTACCATTGGTGTGAAGCGCTGACAAACTTTGGCTGCAAAAAAGACCCCTTATTTTCAAGGAGTCTTTATTGGACGCGCTTATACATTGTTAGTATTTTTTTACAGACTTGTTGATCAAAAGTTATGTAAATACCCAATGTACATTGAAGCTAATATTTTATGAGATTAAATATTAGTTATGATTCATATCTTGACCAATCTTATTCCATGTTTCCATGGTGATTGTAAGATCTTCTGAATACTGGCTTAATTTCATTTGGGCCGCTTGAGGATATCTTAATTGGGCGATTTGATCCGTTTGACAGAGTGTAATCGTCATGTATTCGTGGATAAGGCAAACTGTATGCCCATCAATTTCATGAGAAATTTCAAAGCCAAGTATGTTGCAACAAAATTGCAAAGCATAACTTAAATCGGATACATAAATTGGAACAAAAGCTGTTTTTGGCATCTGAAAGTCCTCCTAGTTGAAAGTTATTCCTAAAAGGATAGGGCAGGAAGCAAGCAAAAAATTCTTCTAGTTTGCTATTTCTCTTTTTGCTGTTCAAAGAGTAAGAGAGGGAGGTTCACAACAATCGGGGGATCAGTTGGAAGTGGTTCTCTTAGAGAAACAGTGACATTTAGCTCGGAATTCTCCTTAATCTGAATAGGTGTTGGATGCATCCCTCTTAAAGCATGATCAAGTATAAAATAATCTTTGATGTTCAAGCTCCATTGAATTCCTGCACTAAGCAAGTAGTATGTTCCAGGGGGAACTCCTGAAAATGAACAAGTTCTTTTTCGAGTTATAGCTGTTCCAACAATAGGTCGCTGATCTGGAATGGGTCTCGGGAATAAGCCAACGAAGATAATGCCATGAAAAGATGTGGGTGCCTCAATTAGACATTTAATTTGAGGATTACCCACATCATGTGATGGCATTAAAGATAGATCTTCATGTTCAAGTTGTTTCACATTGGCTGATAAGGAGCCAGATAAGGAACGGAATTTTTTAGGAGATACACCTACAAATTGCTTGAATTTTGTGTTAAATGAACCTTGGCTTCGAAATCCTATGGCTATTAGTACCTTTAGAAGCAGAGAGGACTCTTTGAGAAGAGTAGTTTTGCCCGACTCGATACGCAGGGCAGATAAATATTGACGAGGGGATATGCCTGTCGCTTTTTTGAACATCCTTGAAAAATGATACGGACTATATCCAACATGCTCAGCCATTTGAGAAGAAGTAACATCTTCACCCAAATGTTCTCTCATGAATTGAATCGCCTTTACTGTAGCTCTAATATGTGGTTCTTTCATTAACATTTATCACCTCACTTTCGATTTAGAGATAGGACGACATCATTGCATAATAACAGGAAAACGCCAATAATCCAAATTATCTTGCATATAAGATGATCCGCATTCGTTTTGAGAAAACTCATTTGGATACACTTGACGCTTCATCTTTTTTCATGTAAATTAGTAAAAATTGTTATATCAAAAATGCTTTGATCAAGACCCTAACGTTCGAGAATCGTCGTACAGAGAAGAAACCCACCGGCTGAAAGGTTTCTCGTTAGCGAGTGAACGTTCCCTATCTTGTGAGCTGTAATGGAAGCGATTGGCTTACCATTACCGGCATATGCCGTTATTAGATTGAGGATTGCAGATTGATGTGCAGTCAAAAAAGGGTGGTATCACGACACATTCGTCCCTGACGGATGTGTCTTTTTGCGTTCCAAATTAGAGGAGGTTTTAGACTATGCGCCAAAATCAATTGTTAGTGTCAACCCTGCGGGAAGCACCTGCAGATGCCGATGTTGTCAGTCATCAACTCATGCTGCGCGCGGGCTTTATCCGTCAACTAGCAGCAGGGATTTATACGTATATGCCGTTAGGTCGTCGTGTGTTGCGGAAAGTCGAAGGGATCGTTCGAGAAGAGATGGATCGTGCGGGTGCACAAGAGCTGTTAATGCCTGCTATGCAGCCGGCAGAATTGTGGAAGGAATCAGGCAGATATGCCGTCTATGGGCCTGAGCTTATTCGTTTGAAAGACCGTCATGAGCGTGAATTTGCACTGGGGCCAACGCATGAAGAGGTCATCACAACACTGGTGCGTAACGAAATTAGTTCTTATCGCAGATTGCCAGTTACATTGTATCAAATTCAGACCAAATTCCGTGATGAGCGTCGTCCTCGTTATGGCTTGCTGCGCGGCAGAGAGTTTCTAATGAAGGATGCGTATTCGTTTGACACCGATTGGGAAGGTCTGAATGAATCTTATTTGAAAATGTTCCACGCGTACCATCGCATCTTCGAACGGTGTGGCATCAATTTCCGAGCAGTAGAAGCAGATCCAGGTGCAATCGGTGGTGAAGGTGGAACACATGAATTCATGGCACTTGCAGATATAGGAGAAGACACAATTGCAGCTTGTACATGCTGTGATTATGCGGCGAATCTGGAGAAAGCGGAAGCTGGAACAAGCGCTCAAGGGGAGGAATTAATTGTGCAAGCTTCGAGTGCAGCTCAATACGTTCCATCCATTGAGAAGTTCCATACTCCGGGGATCAAGACAATTGATCAACTCGTAGAATCATTGCAAATCGCAGCATCGGATATCATGAAGACACTTATTTTCCAAGCAGATGAACAAGTCGTAGCTGTTGTCGTTCGTGGTGATCATGAGGTCAACGAGATTAAGGTGAAGAATTACTTAGGGGCGATCGATATCGCAATTGCGGACGCAGATATAGTCGAAAGAGTTACAGGTGTAACTGCTGGTTTTGTTGGGCCAACGGGTCTTCAGATTCCGGTCCTTGTGGATCAAGCGGTTGTTCAAATGACAAGTGGTATTGCTGGAGCAGGTGAGGTCGACTATCACAATCGACATGTACAAGCGCAGCGCGATATTTCCCTTCAACATGTGGGTGACTTCCGGAATGTAAATGAAGGAGATAAGTGCCCACGATGTGCCGAAGGCATTTTCAAATTATATCGAGGCATTGAGATGGGTCATGTATTCAAGCTTGGTAAGAAATATAGTGAAACACTTGGCGCGACATTCTTAGATGCAAGCGGTAAAAGCCAACATATGATCATGGGCTGCTATGGGATTGGAATCTCACGTATTCTATCCGCGGTAATTGAACAACACCATGACGAATCGGGTATCATATGGCCATCTGCACTCGCACCATTCCAAGTTCACCTTATTCCAATCTCCACGAAAGACGAGAAGCAGATGCAAATTGCGAATGATCTCTATCATCGACTTGTGGAAAATGGAATCGAAGTGCTTATCGACGACAGAGATGAACGTCCGGGTGTGAAATTCAAGGACTCCGACCTTATTGGTATCCCGCAGCGGATCATTATTGGTAAAGATGCCGAGAATGGCTTCGTTGAGTTTGTTGAACGGAGTAAGAATAGGAAAGAATCAGTTACGATTGAGGAAGCTTTTTCGCGTATAAGTAGGAAATAAGAATAGGGAATATACAGCAATTGATAAGAAATCAACCAATGGGTTTTTTGATAGGATGATAGCAGAGTTATTGCTCATTAGTCTAATGTAAAATCGGAGGGATTCATTTGAAAGTTTCACAAGTTCGCTTATTCGTACCGAATGTTCGAGAATGTTTATTGTTTTACCGAGATCTCATGGGACTTGTTGTCCTCCACGGAAATGAAAACACTCCGTATGCTGAGTTTCAAACGGGAAATATCAATATTGCACTAGAGCCTCTGCTAGTGAGTCAGCCTAATGAAGTCTTGCGTAAGCCGCATGCATTCAGTGCCCATGATCAAGTTGCCATCATTTTCAAAGTAGATGACGTTGACGCAACTTTCGAGCAATTAAAGAGTAGGGATGTTGAATTTGTAAAAGAACCACATGATACGCCTGATTGGGGTCACCGTGTAGCCTATTTGCGTGACCCTGCTGGGAATTTGATTGAGCTTAATGGAGGAAATTAATATACGTATATGAAAGAAAGAAAAGTGACTCCTTGAGAGTCACTTTTTTACTTTGGGGATACATTTGTTTCAAGTGTTAACACAGCTCATTCATGTCTTGCAAAATGATTCTGGACTTCATCCACAATTGGGCGTATATTGGTTTGGAATCAATCCTTTTGCCGATTGAGAACGTAGTCGTAATTATGTCATACTGGTATCAGAAAGTATACGAGAATGATCACATCAATAGTAAGACAATAAATGAGAACAAGGTGACAGCGATGAGAATAGCTTTTTTTGATTCAGGGATCGGCGGAATAACCGTGATGTCAGAGGCAATGAAACAACTGCCAAAAGAAGATTACATTTACTATGCAGATACCCTTCATGTTCCATATGGGACGAAGACAAAAGAAGAAGTAAAATATTATGTGAAAAGCGCCATCCAGACCATTATGAAAGAAGAAGTTAAAGCGATAGTTATCGCTTGTAATACAGCTACAAGTATTGCGGTATCTGACCTTAGAAGCGAATTCCAAGTGCCGATTATTGGTCTAGAGCCTGCCGTAAAACCAGCAGTAGAGATGAATCGGACCAGTGGGAAGAGAGTGCTCGTATTCGCAACACCTCTTACACTTAGTCAATCCAAATATATGGATCTAGTATCCCGGGTTGATGATCAGCACATTGTCGATTCGCTTCCATTAACAGATTTAGTCGGCTATTGTGAGCGTCTTGAGATCGAGGGTGCGACTGAATATTTGAGACAACAACTGGCTAACTATGATCTAACAAATATTGGAACGATTGTTCTAGGATGTACGCATTATCCATTTTATAAAAATGTAATTAAGCATCTTGTACCCGATCACATTCAAATTATTGATGGAAGCAAGGGTACAGTAAATAAACTGAAGCAAGAACTTGAAAAAAACGGAATGCTTAGTTCGAATGGAAATTCCGATGTGAAATATCTTTGCTCCAGCAACGATCCTAGTAATATTTTAAAAATGAAACAGGCTGCTGAAATTTATGCAGACATAGATAGGAGAAGCCTATCGTAAGGGGGATCGGGTCAATCTTACCGAAGATTAATAACATTAACCAACCTGTATAAAAGCACGCATTCCAGCCTCTTTATGTCCGGGAAGTGTACATACGACTTGGTAATAACCGATCTTGTCAAAGCTGACAAAGAGGCTGCTTTTCTTTCCAGGTGCGGCATGAAGTGAATATTTGCACCCATAATTACAAAGTCATGTTCCACCGAACCGGTATTGTCCAGCGTGATTTTGATCTTCTGATTCTGGCTTCAGTTTAGGGTAGGGTTAGATCTTGATTGTGTTTCACTTCACCTAACAACATGATAAAGAGTATGAATAGGATTCCGCTACATAGAATCGAGATAAACTTAATGGCAGAGTCCGTATAGGGAGCAGGGACCATAACCATAAGCATCGTGCCCATCATCCCGCTCATAATACCTGACAATAAGCCATCTAATACTGCCATCAGACTGATCGGCACCCCAATAATACCTCCTGCAGCACCACCAACCAGCATACTGATGATCGTGGATTGATAGAATTGACCAGGCATCCAAATCGTGAACAAGCTGCCGCATACAAGTCCAACTGTCATACCTACTGCCATCGCTGCCATCATCCCAGCCATTTTACTTATATCTTTTCGAAATATACCAACATAACCCGCAATCCAAAACGTTAGAATGGTAAATAATCCATTTAACAATATCACACTCATATACCGTGCCCCCCTATCTTTTATTAATGAATATGCTAGGGGTTCTTTTTTATGTAATTGACTTTTCGGAAATATTAAACTATGGTGAAAATAACTTATTTTTGAGGGGAGTGAGCGGCATGAAACGCCGGGTTAAGATGACTACAACAATTAAGGTGATTTTGAACTGAATAGGATAAGCAGGCTTTAGGAGTCTGCTACGAGTAAAGGGATATGACTGCTCATTTTTTCCATTAAAAAGAGAGCTTGTTTGCTTATGCATACAATCACTCAAATAGGAATTAACGAGACTGCAGGTATAACCTTGCGGTTTTTTTTGTGCGCAAAATTAGAACAACAAACCCAGATCATAAGGAGCTGTATGCCAATGTTAAAGTTAAAATATCTTTTTAATAATCTAGATCTAGCAACAATGATACTGAATAACTGGGAATTTGATTCGGTTGAGTTATTTAAGTATTACCGGATATCATCAAATGCAATCTATCCTTTTGCCAAAGATGGGAAGACTCAATTGCTTAGATTTGCTCCAAAGACAGAAAAATCGATAGAAAATATACGAGCCGAATTGGAGTTTATCGCCTATCTACGGGATCGAGGTTACGGTGTGCTTGAAGCTGTTCAATCTAAGAACGGGGAGAAGCTAGTAGAAACAGAGACACCATGGGGCGAATATGCGGCTTCTGTCTTTATGCGTGTATCTGGTGTGCAGTTGAACCGGACTGACTTGAGCGACGACATTATATATAGCTATGGCAAGGCGCTGGGTAAGCTTCATCAGTTATCTAGTGAATATACACCTACTTCATATAAAAGATGGTCCCACCGTGAAGTGTTAGGCTGGATGCAAGCTGTATTAGCTGAGTTTCCGCAAGAAATAGCAGCGATGAATGAAGCGAAGCTTTTAACAGCGTATTTTGATACACTTCCGATGAACAATCGTAATTACGGTCTCATCCATTATGACTTTGAATTTGATAATGTATTCTATGATCAAGCAGCAGAATCATGTAATGCAATTGATTTTGATGATGCGATGTATCATTGGTATACAATGGATATTGAACAATCCTTGGATAGTCTGCAGGATGTTGTCCCGGAAGAAATGTATGAGATGAAGAAGAAAATCTTCTTGGATGGGTACCAGACTGCGTATGAGTTATCGGAGGATGATGAGCAGCTATTACCCGCATGCAGACGTTTTGCTAATTTGTACGGATACGTTCGTATACTCAGGTCTACAGATGAACAATGGGCGAATGAGCCCGAATGGTTGGCTGAGTTAAGAGAGAGATTATCCCATGCTATGCAAGAAGAATCTCGTTATTTTGGAACAAATTTGGATGGCGTGTTGAAAAAGGAAATGCATGAAATCCATTGAAGTAGAACGCTTGTTCCTGTTAAAATAGAAAGAAACAAATGCGAGGGAGATGTGGCTTCGGATGAGCGAGCTTCAAGTACGATTAAAACCATGGGTAGAGTCGAATCTTACATTGTTACAGCAGTTGAATATACCCGAAATGCTTGAACATCTTGGAGGGACAGAGACAGAGGAGCAAGTCATAAAGCGGAATATGCGGTACAGTGAGATTGGTCAAACGGGTAAGGGACGTATGTTTAGTATTGAAATATGGCCTGATCTTATTCAAGTTGGTAATATCGGGTATTGGGAGGGTCAGTGGGAGAATGAAACGGTGTATGAGATGGGCTGGGGCGTTCTACCTGCGTTTCAAGGTAAAGGTATAGCATCCCAAGCTGCGCTAGCTGCAATAGCACAGGCTAAAATAGAATCTAAACAGAAGTACTTACATGCATTCCCATCTGTCCACAATCCATCGTCAAATGCCATGTGTCGGAAGCTTAATTTTGAGTTCGTTTCAGAGTGCGATTTTGAATATCCAAAAGATAACTGGATGAAATGCAACAATTGGCGTCTGGATCTTACTTTGTAATCATCCAAACACCCTGAACTATTAGAGTTCAGGGTATTTTTTTGAGGATTGCCGGAGGTGCTGAATGAACTGAACGATCAGGGCGGATTGTCTGCGTTCTTGATTATAGACCAAGTACACATTTCTCTTGAATAAATTATGAGGGATCGGACGGAATTCAAGCTCTCCACGTCCCGATTCCTTATTGACAGCCAGCTTGGAAATAAACGCAGCGCTATCTCCCAGCATGACGGATTGTTTGATCGCCTCCAGTGAATCCAACTCTAGATAGGCATTTAAAGAAATGCCATTGGTCAATGCCCATTTGTCGGTCAATTGCCGTGTGCTGGATTCCAGTCCGTGAAGAATGAAAGGGACCTCTGACAATAAGCCGGGATTCAGTTCAGGATGCTGAGCTAGGCTATGTTGGGGGGAGAAGATGACGACAAGCTCATCCTTGCATATCGTTTCGCTGACAAGCGGAGGGAGCTGGAAAGGTTGGGTGGACATGATTCCAATATCAATTTCGTGATTTAATAGCATATCTTTGATTACGGGTGATGCTTTCACCACTAGCGAAATCATGATCTGTGGGTAGCGTTTGGCGAAGCTGCTTAGAATGGCGGGCAGAATGTAAGTAGCAGGTACATAGCTGGCGCCGATCCGAATGGAGCCCCGTTCCAACTGGTCGAACTCTTTAACTACGCGCTCTGCGTCTTGTGCCAGTACATTGATTTTGTGTGCATAGTGGCGAAGTGCTTCTCCGGCTTCGGTCAGATAGGTTTTACCGGCACGAGATTCAAAGAGCTGTACACCGAACTCCTTCTCCAAGTTTTTCATATGAAAAGTGACGGTCGGCTGCTTGAGCTCCAACAGCTCAGCGACGGCAGTGACTTTTTTATGCTGCGCTAACAATTCCACAATTCTAAATTTCAATAGATTAAGGTTCATCATGTACTCATCTCCTCAAGTCTGTGTCAGTTCCCAATAGTATAGATAAAATCTATGGATTTGAATAGATTCTATTGAAAAACTTAACACAGCCTTTACGCTCCGTTGATATTCTTCTTTATTTGAACAAGTACACTAAGGGTAGTTCAGCAAGATTAGGCAAATAGGTAGGTTGATGCTATGGATGTTGTAATTAAAGGTTTGGAAAAATCATTTGGACAGGTACGTGCGTTAAAGCCAACTGACCTACATATCAAAAGAGGCAAGTTTACGACACTCCTCGGACCATCCGGATGCGGAAAGACAACTCTTCTTCGTATGATTGCTGGTCTTGATACACCGGATCGGGGAGAGATTCACGTCGGTACAGATTGTTATTTCTCAGCTGTTCGTAAAGTAGATAAGCCAGCGCACCTTCGTAATTTCGGGATGGTGTTCCAGGACTTTGCGCTGTGGCCGCATATGACGGTATTTGAAAATGTAGCTTTCTCGCTGCGGGCTTCAGGACAAAAGAAGGATATTGGGGTCCGCGTACAAGAAGCGGTAGAGATGGTTAGGCTCGGCGGAATGGAGAAGCGCTACCCGCATCAATTGTCCGGTGGACAGCAGCAGCGGGTCGCTTTTGCAAGAGCTGTCGCAATGAGACCTCAGCTTGTACTATTCGACGAACCGTTAAGCGCACTTGACGCTGTACTGCGGGACGAAATGCGGATTGAACTGACAGGCCTCGTACGGAATATAGGATTAACTGCGCTGTATGTCACGCATGATCAGGTTGAGGCGATGTCGATGTCAGATGAGATTGTGGTCATGAAGGATGGTCAGGTCTTGCAAGTCGGATCTCCCGAAGACATTTATCATCGACCCGTTCATCCATCCGTGGCACAGTTTATCGGCAAATCGAATTGGCTAGTCAAGGACAAGCAAGTCATTCGTCCGGAACACATTCGTTTGATGGAAGAGGGAGAGACTGCTGAAGAAACATATTCGGGCAGTATCCATGCTGTCAGTTATGTGGGAGATCGTTATGAACTACAGCTAGATATGGGGTCATTAGGAAGTTGGATCGCTTATCATCAGGACCGTCTCCCTGTAGGGGATAAGGTGCAGGTAGCGGTGTCCACACGGCATATTCATCATATCAATGCAAATTAAGGGAGGATTACAAAATGAAATTGGCAAAAGGCTTAAAGAATGGTGCATTCGTTATGTTAACGGCAATGGTCGGATTCGGTATGACAGGTTGCGGTGCAGCACAGAAAACAGCAGGTTCAACGTCATCACCATCAGCAGCACCAACAGCAGCGACTAAAGCGGAAGATAAAAAACTTAGCGGCAAGCTAGTTGTATACAGCGCAGGACCAAAGGAATTAGCAGAGGCAATTCAAAAGGGATACGAGGCTAAAACAGGCGTTAAAGTCGAAATGTTCCAAGGAACGACAGGTAAAATTTTGGCACGTATGGAAGCGGAAAAAGCGAATCCAGTTGTCGACGTAGTTGTACTCGCTTCATTGCCTGCTGCGCAAGGTTTGAAGAAAAGCGGATTGACCTTAGCTTATAAAGGTGCTCCAAACGCAGATAAGCTGATCCCCGAATGGACAGATGCTGAGGGCAACTATTTCGGATACAGTGCTTCGGCATTAGGCATTGCTTATAATACGAAGTCAGTGAAGACGCCTCCCAAAAGTTGGGATGACCTAACGAAGGCAGAATGGAAGGGTAAAGTGAATATTCCTGATCCGGCTCTATCTGGCTCTGCATTAGACTTCATTACTGGTTATTTGAGTACCAAAGGCGAAGTAGGGTGGAAGTTGTTCGATCAGTTTAAAGCGAACGGTATGGCTCTAGCCGGTGCTAACCAAGAGGCGCTCGATCCTGTTATTACTGGAGCGAAAAGTATGGTTGCAGCAGGTGTTGACTATATGACATACCAAGCTAAAGCGAAGGGTGAGCCAATTGATCTGGTTTATCCTGCTGAGGGGACAGTCATTAGTCCACGTCCAGCCTCCATTATGAAGTCGAGTAAAAATGTAGAGAGCGCCAAAGCATTCATCGATTATATGATCTCTGACGAAGCACAGAACTTAGTAGCTAATACGTATTTGCTGCCAGGTCGCAAAGATGTGAAAGCAAAGGATCGTCCAGGTGTTGATCAAATCCCATTGATTAAAGTGGATTGGGCATGGATGGACAGCAACGGCGACGCCACAACAAAGAAATTTACACAGCTCTTTAAATAATAGAAGTAAATAAGACGGTGACTTCATGCAGCTTATAAGCAAAATTAATGTTAAATTTATCGGGATGACGCTAGCAATATTGCTATTAGCCTTGCTAGTGGTCGTCCCACTCTTTTTCATCTTTTTGACAAGTGTATACCCAGATGGCTCATTGGATGCTATGGCGCCTCTGCGAACGATCGTAGGCGATCATCTACTTGGCGTATTCATGAATTCGATGTGGCTCGGTTTGTGTGTTGTACTTGGTACGACATTACTAGCACTGCCCTTAGCATGGATCATGGCGAAGACCAATCTTAGCCGCCATACCTGGTTGGATGTTGTGATGCTGATTCCGTTTATGACACCGCCTTATATCGGTTCAATGGGCTGGATCTTGTTTATGCAAAATAATGGATATTTGGAGCAGCTAATCCCTGCAGCGGCAGGTTTGACACCTTTATTTTTCAGCTTTTTCGGTATGGTCTTGATCATGTGCCTTCACTTATTTCCTTTCTTGTACTTAATCCTTCGGAACGCACTGGTACAGATCGGTGGAACCAAGGAAGATGCGGCAGCGATACATGGAGGACATTTCTTTTACCGATTCCGTCGGATTGTCTTGCCGCTTCTATTTTCCAGCTACGCTCTTGGGGCACTGCTTATTTTTGTTAAAACCATTGCTGAGTTTGGAACTCCGACAACGTTTGGCCGCAAGATCGGATTTTATGTACTGACTTCGGAGATTCACAAATATATTTCCAGTTGGCCGATTGACTTTGGTAAAGCCACTGCACTTGCGTCCGTATTGTTAACCACATGCTTGCTGCTATGGTATTTCCAAACGATTGTCAGTCAAAGACACTCCTACCGCTTGGTTGGCGGGAAGGGTTCTCGTAATAAGCAATATCATCTGCCTGTTGGCTTAAAGGTGTTGTGCTGGTTGTATATTGTGGGATTGCTTGTATTTTCAATTGGTATTCCTTACTTTTCCATTATTTCTGCTTCACTCATGAAACTGCGTGGCGTAGGATTGGCATGGAGTAATTTAACCTTCCAACATTATGGTGATCTCCTTACATGGGGATCGAAAAGTATGGATGCATTGATGAACAGTCTGAGCCTTTCCCTGATTGCGGCAACCATATCGGTCATTCTTGGTACATGGTTCGCGCTGACGATTAAGCAGTCAAAGACATGGCCGCAGCGTATAGTCGATTTGTTCAGCTTACTGCCGAATACAGTTCCCGGTATTGTTATCGTTGTAGCGCTAATTCTATTGTGGAATTCGCCTTGGATGCCGATTCCGCTGTACAACACCTACGGGATGGTCGTTCTGACGTATGTCATTTTGTTTCTTCCTTATACGGTGCAGTATGTGAAAGCAAACTTCAGTCAATTGGACCCTGCTTTATTCCAAGCAGGCCAAGTATTTGGCGGTAGACCTGCCTATATTTTCCGAAGAATATTACTTCCGTTAATTGTTCCAGGCATGTTAGCCGGTTGGATGATGACCTTCACAATCTCGATTCGTGAGTTGGTAGCGTCACTGATGATTTTGCCGCCTTCAATGGAAACCTCGGCTACGTATATATTCGCACAGTTCGAACAAGGTAAGGTTTCAATGGGAATGGCTATGGCGGTTATTTCGGTTGGGTTAACGACACTGCTGCTGCTTGTTCTTAACTTCATCAGTTCAAAGAGAAAGTGGAATGTGTAACATGATACGACTTACGGTATGGGGCGGCGCTGGAGAGCATGGCCGCTCCTGTTATTATGTAGAAATGGCAGGGAAACGTATCTTATTCGATTGTGGTGTGAAAAAAGAAAGTGCGGGTGAATACCCGCTTCTTGACGCGAATATCGTGCAGCAGCTTGACGCCGTATTCTTGTCCCATGCGCATGAAGATCATTCGATGGCGTTACCACTGCTTGTTAAATTGGGATATAAAGGTAAAGTGTGGACAACTCGTGCGACGGTTGAACAATTGAAAGGTTACTTTGCCTCATGGGAAAAATACACCCATAAACACGGCGCAAATCTGCCCTATGATAACGAACATATTCATGGGCTTCGCTTCGCTTATTTAGAGGAGGTTGGCCCTTCAGAAAAATGGCTTCAAATCATGCCTGAACTGGAGCTGCGCTGGGGACGGAGCGGGCACTTGATCGGCTCGGTATGGCTTGACCTTCAAGTGAATGGGGAAAGAATTTTTTACTCCGGTGATTATTGCTCGGAATCCGGCTTATTGATGGCTGACATCCCTGAGAATCGAAGTGGACTCGATGATCGAGAAGGAAAAAATGTCATCGGAGCTGCCATTATAGATTCCGCATATGGCATGGATTCAGAGACTCAAGCTGTGAAAATAGAAAAGCTCACTTATCATGTCAATCAGATATTAGATCGTCGTGGTCAAGTGTTATTGCCGGTACCCGCCTATGGGCGCGGTCAAGATCTCATGATGTGGGCAGCTGAGCAGTTTCCACAAACGCCGATTTATGTGGAGTCTGAGTTAATGCAAGGGCTGCTTCACATGCTGGATTGGTCGGATTGGCTGCTGCCAGAAGTCGCGGATCGTATTGAATACTGTTTGCAATCAAGTAGATTTAAGATCGTCGATACACTGGAATTACGTGAGCAGATTACTGCCAGTGAAGAGGTAAGCATTATTTTTACAACGGATGGAATGATGCAGTCGGATAAAGCACAGTGGTATTACAGCACGCTAAAGGATAATCAGAAGAACGGTGTTATATTAACTGGACATTTGGCAAAAGGGTGCTTCGGGCGAGAGCTGCTGGAAATGCCTAATGGAAAATCGGACAGCCCCATAGCTCAAATCGCATGGGTCCGTTATAAGGTGCATCAGGGCCTACCGGATGTTCGCAAAATGCTTCAAGACATGCACAGCAAACATACAGTGCTGGTTCATACGGGCAAAACGCAGACGGAAGCACTCTGTGAACAGCTTACATTAGAAGGTTTCACAGGTATGCATGCTTTAGTTCCTGCAGATATATTGGAAATCATGTAATGCATGTAAGATACCGGATAGAGATGAACATGATGAAACGCTAAGACGCTTAATTCTTAGCGTTTTTCTTTATGGTTTCAGTCCGGCAGATGAGTCAAACAAACGCTGAACTGTATATTGTTAACATATACAAGATAAATATCATACAATAAATAGTCAAATGACTCTTTTATCTTAATGTGGAGGTTAAATAATGACTACTTATCACGCGAGCAGACAAATGATACCTCATCCCATTCTTATGGAGGCTATGCAAACTGCTCCAAATCAAATATTTATTCATTATGATCAACGGACTGATTTAGCATCAGCAATGAATGTCTCCAATTATTGGATTAGGAGTAATATGGAGCGTCCTGCTGGTATTGCAACTGCGGGAATGACCGATGCCCTTACTGCCTCAAACGCAATACGTCCTGATGTTGGCATGATTACACCTGCCGACAATTCGAAGATGCGATTTTTCATTACATTTAGGATTAATGCAGTATCGGGTATCATGTATACGGTACTCCCTTGTTTTGTAAATTTAGAGGGGATGACAGGTTATAGAGGAGAAAACTGGGGTCCCTTTAGCAGAAATATGTTTATCGGAATGTAAAACGAGCTTAATATGCACATGATGAAACGCTAGGATGCTTCGTTCTTAGCGTTTTTATCATGCATTTTATGGTGTGATATAATTGTTGTAATTTTATAAAAATGGAGGCGTTTTACATGCGAAAAATAAACTATGAATTTAAGAAAGGACAAACACAAATGAATATGAAGATGAGGTTATTTAAAAATGAAAACTATCAATATTGGGGTCCTTGCACATGTTGACGCTGGGAAGACGACATTAACGGAGCGAATCTTATTTGAAACAGGAATTATTAAGGAAGCAGGGTCTGTAGATAAAGGAACGACACAGACGGATTCTTTAAATATCGAACGTGCAAGAGGAATCACAGTGAAATCCTCTGCGGTTTCTTTTACAACTCATGATTTAAAAATCAATCTGATCGATACACCAGGGCATGCGGACTTTATATCGGAAGTAGAGTACGCACTGCGTGTATTGGATGGGGTTATTCTGGTCATCTCAGCAGTAGAGGGCATTCAGGCACAGACGAAAGTGCTGATGAACGCTTTGATGGAATCAAAGACACCCGTGATCCTGTTTATGAACAAAATCGATCGGACGGGTGCAAATTATAAGAGGGTCATGTACGAAATCAAGTCCATATTGACTGAAGATGGTTCCCAATGATTGTGGTTGCATGAAACCCAGATTACAGACGCTTTCTACAAGAGCATATGAAAACATGGTTGGCATCGTCATGGCAAATCAGTCGATAACACGATTATGGTAGCGGATGAGATGACAGAAGGTACATTCCTAGCAAAATTTGATTTAGATGAATTGCGAAGCAATCGAAGACAAGAAATGATGGGAAATACGTTTCGTAAAGTGCATGCCTATAATGAATTACTTAGCGATAAGGTAGAAGAACCCTTAATACGGACGAAATTACATCCTTAAAAACCTTCCTATCCTTTCTGGAAGGTTTTACTTTTAGATGGTAATTCTGGATTCTAGACGGTATCAAGATTTACTTGAGTAATGTGAGTGTCGTTGTTATTGCATTGTCAATAAATATTCGCTGTGGACGAGACTTCATCATTACTGTAAGTCCAATTAACGCTATAAGTAGTGCACGTGCTACAGCCTTTGTGTCTGTATTGGCCTCGAGCTCACCCGTTCTTACCCCTCGTTCAATAGTTTCTTGAAAAATGACTGCTAGGTACATTTGATGTTCTCTGGTCAGAATTTCAAATTTCTCGTCATGAGGCGCAAGTTCGACCATGGTATTAATACAAAAACAACCCCGACTGCGATCTTCTGAATATTCCTCAGCAACCACGTCATCAAAAAAAGTGGAAAATGCTTCTTTTACAGAAGAATGGCTTTGAAGTCTAGCTCGAACATCGGAAGCACGGGACATCGTGTATTTACGAAGCACGGCTTCGAACAGTTCTTTCTTATCTCCAAAGGCAGAGTATATGCTAGGGCGTTGAATACCCATTCTGGCAGTTAAATCGCTTAGTGAAGTAGCTTCATACCCCTTCTCCCAAAATAGTTGCATCGCTGCATCCAATACTTTCTCTTCGTCAAATTCACGGGTTCTTGCCATGATGAAAACCTCTCATTCATCTCAATTTTTTTCATTGCTCTATAATATCGAACATGATTAACTGTTGTTTTATGTACTGATTAGTATAATATAATTTTATATTTAGTCGTTAATTTTGTCAAATGAAAGCTTGATTATCCCAATGAGGTAGAAGTGAATATAAGTTTATTACCAGTTATATCATTTTTTTATTGACATTAGGATTAACCATGAGATATATTTACCTGGAAAATAACATACCGATCGGTAAATTATAATTTTTGCCGATTAACATGAATGGAGAGAAGGTACGCAAATGGAGGAGGTTATAGAAAAAACAGCAGTCGATGTTGATTCGTCACATCCGCAGCAGATCACGTCTAATACAGACCGTCATGCTCCCATGTCTCCCTATATGACACTAGTGTTTGCGGTTGCCTGCGGGATGTCGGTCGCCAATATCTACTTCGCACAACCGCTACTAGATCAGCTGTCGAGTGAATTTGGCATTGACTATTCAAACATTGGCGTGGTTATTACGATCACACAGATCTTTTATGGATTGGGACTGCTGTTTTTGGTACCGCTTGGGGATTTATTGAACCAGCGCCGCTTGATTATCGGTCAGATGTTATTGTCCATGATAGCCCTGGTTATCGTTGGAACTGCCCCGAAAAGTACACTACTATTCGCAGGGATGGCTTTGGTGGGAATGCTTGCCGTTGTAACTCAGACGCTTGTAGCGTTTGCGGCAACGATGGCTGCCCCGGCCGAACGTGGGCGTATTGTTGGTATTGTAACAAGCGGGATTGTCATCGGCATCCTTCTTGCGAGGTCCATTTCAGGCATATTAACAGATCTTGCGGGTTGGCGTTCCGTATATCTGGTCTCTGCCGCGCTGATGCTTGTTATGGTTTCTATGTTTTTCAAGGTATTGCCTCATGTAGAGCGCGAGGTCAAATCACAGTCCTATCCTCAATTGCTAGGGTCAGTGCTTATTCTGTTTTTTCAAGAACGGATGTTACGCATCCGCTCTGTTCTGGCCCTGCTGATTTTTGCCGATTTCAGCATTTTATGGACTTCGCTCGTATTGCCCCTAAGCACGCCGCCATTATCTCTTTCACATAGTGCGATTGGAGCATTCGGTCTTGCAGGAGTAGCTGGAGCGTTAGCTGCAGCACGAGCAGGGAAGCTGGCTGATCGAGGTTACGGACAGAGAACGACGGGTATTGCCTTGATCCTATTGTTGATTTCTTGGTTGTTCATTAGCTATACGGAACAATCACTGTTCGCATTGGTCATTGGCATTGTACTTCTCGACTTGGCAGTGCAGGCCGTACATGTCACGAATCAAACGATGATTCTCCCGTTACGTGCGGAGGCGCGCAGCCGACTTACTGCGGGGTACATGGTGTTCTATTCCATCGGAAGCGCCAGCGGTTCAATTGCTTCGACCCGTATTTATGCGCATTATGGCTGGCAAGGAGTATGTTTTCTTGGGGCTTCTGTCAGTGCTGTAGCGCTGCTATTCTGGGCATTGACCAGACGACCTACAGCTGCCGAATTCAAATAAGTTTCTGTCATATGATGATTTATAAAAAGGAGAGAGTGTCTGTGGAAATAGGTATAACTTCGTTTGTAGAAACCAAGCCGGATGTTCAGACTGGTGAAGTGATAAGTCACGCGCAGCGATTGCGTGAAGTAGTCGAGGAAATTGTTCTTGCCGATCAGGTGGGTCTTGATGTGTTCGGCGTAGGTGAGCATCATCGAAAGGATTATGCAGCATCTTCGCCAGCAGTAGTGCTGTCTGCGGCTGCATCACAGACGAACCGGATTCGGCTGACCAGTGCAGTGACGGTGCTTTCTTCGGCTGATCCGGTGCGCGTTTTTCAGGATTTCTCTACGCTGGACGGAATTTCCAATGGACGTGCGGAGATTATGGCAGGCCGGGGTTCCTTTATCGAATCTTTCCCTTTGTTTGGTTATGACTTACATGACTATGATGAGCTGTTCGAAGAGCATTTGGAATTGCTCCTGAAAATACAGAATTCCGAAAAAGTAACCTGGAAGGGCGGGCATCGGCCAGCGATTAACGATTTGGGCGTGTATCCACGGCCCGTTCAAGATTCCTTACCGATATGGATTGGCAGTGGGGGGAATCAGGAGTCAGCTATCCGTGCCGGTCTGCTAGGACTGCCATTGATGCTGGCGATCATTGGGGGAAGTCCCAATCACTTTAAACCGCTCGTACAGTTGTATAAAAAGGCGGCAGCGCACGCTGGTCATGACGAATCGCGGCTTAAGGTTGGATCGCATTCAATAGGATTTATAGCTGAAGATACGGAAGTAGCAGCAGATACATTTTTCCCATCTACCCAGGCAGGAATGAATAAACTCGGACAGGAGCGGGGCTGGGCGTATTATGACCGCTCTAGCTACGATGCCGCTCGGAGCTTTGAAGGTGCATTGTATGTTGGCGATCCAGACACGGTTGCCCAAAAGATTATTCACCTTCGCAAACATGTAGGCATTACACGTTTTATGATGTATGTGCCGTTGAGCACGATGCCGCATGATCAGGTGATGAGAGCTATTGAACTGCTAGGAACAGAGGTTGCACCTCGGGTTCGAGAGGAAATTGCCAAGTGGGAAGCTGAGACGGGAAATAGATCATAATGCAATTCTGATACATAAAACGACAAGTGATTCGAAATTACATCTCATTTTCTTTTACTGTCTGCATTTAGGTTGGTTAAGTCAATATGTAATCAAAAAGGAGTTAAGTGATTTGTATTTGCTTAACTCCTTTATTTTTGACTAGTTTGTAGAGGAGGTCGTGCACACATAATACTCGTCTTCAGTAGAGGGTAGGAATAGGAGGGCACGCTACAGCATCAATAAACCTTGGATCAATGCCATAAAACATCCAAAATAATCCATTCCACCTATAACCTGAAACTTCACCGTACTCTACACGAGTTGGATAAAACCAGAAATTATCTCCATTCAGGAGCCAGACATATGTGTTTTGATATAAACAATCAACTACATAGGAAACATCAGGTTTTGGTGGGATGAATGCAGGTGGGGGATATTGTGGTTGTCTCAGGGACTCCTGAGGTTGTGGTATAAACATCATTGATTTCCACTCCCTTTAAAATAGATATTCATCATTATAAATTCAGATGCACTTCATTCTACGTGGGTTAATAACTAATTGAGTGTGCGGATGCCTAAGTATTAATTCTATATTTTAGTGTGGGAGTTTAATTTAACGAAGTAATGTTGTAAGATGAAACCATTCGATTGTGATTGTATTTTTCAAAAAATGGAGTTGGAACCTTTGATATTAGTGAGTGCATGTTTAGCGGGGTTAGAAGTAAGATATAACGGAACACATAGTTTAGATAAAATAATACAAAAAATGGTACAAGAAAATAAAGCAATTACGGTATGCCCTGAATTGCTTGGTGGATTTTCAACTCCAAGAGAGCCTGCTGAGATAATAGGTGGTGACGGGGAAGATGTGCTAAATGGAAAAGCTAAAGTAGTAGAGAAGTCAGGGACGGACGTAACAGAGATGTATATAAATGGTGCTTACTTAACATTAAGAAAGGCTCAAGAAGTAAATGCAACAGTAATTGTTCTTAAGGAATACAGTCCTTCCTGTGGAAGTTCAATGATTTATAATGGTGAATTTAAGGACCGGAAAGTTGTTGGAAATGGTGTCACAACAGCTTTACTTAAAAGAAATGGTTTAAGAGTAGTTTCGGAAGAGAATCTCGAATCTCTTATGGAAGAAATTTCCATTTGCAAGGATTGAATGTTATTATTTATTAAAGCTCTCGCAAAGGGGAGTTGCAATTACTGTACCAAAATGCGATCCAACAAAACCAAGAATTGAGACAAATAAGTGAGCAAAAATTATGCTCACTTATTTTTTATTCCCTTTTTCCTGTTGATCCATGCGAGAGTACCCATGGATATCATGCTGCCAAGGAGTCCTAGTGCCATATCTTTCTGAGTATCGAAGATATCACCTTGCATTCCAACAAATGTGGCTTCTCCGCCAGGTCCAGCTACTAAGGCACCTAACATTTCAAAGATCTCGAATAGTGCACTTAAAGAAAGCACGACTACAACTGACAAAAGATATGACCAAATTCTATGTAATTTTAATTTAAGTTTTAAAAATTCTAGGAATGGGAAAGAGAAAAACAATCCGAATGAGAAATGAACGATTCGATCGTAATAGCTTCTTTTTGTATGAAACGATGTTTTTAGCCATAGGTCAAACGGTGTTCCTTCATACGTATAATGTGCTGCATAAGTATGAAGACAAAAGAAGATGAACATTAGAAGATAAGAGAAATTCGAAAAACTAAACTTTTTATAAGTGAAGGCAAGTAAAAGAATAATCACGAGAAGCGATAAGTTATAACCGAGCCATTGCGACCAGTTAGTGGGATGTATGGCCATTAAACCAAAAAATATAAGGAAGAAGAAAATCATTGATTGCAAGGGTATATTTTTAGAGAAAGGAATGCTATTACTTGTCCAATCGCGTTGGTTCACAGTCATGGGATTATCACTCCTTACATTTATGACAATAGGTTCTCCAGTTCTAAGAAAGAAATACTTCTCCATAATGAAGTAGGTCTATCGTGCCCCGGGGCAGCAGTGAATAATTTATGTATTCATCCGTGAAAAGAGAAAGGAAAATGGTGAAGCGTCATAGAATTAACAAACTGGAAACCATGAAAGGATGATAGGGATGTCGGGAATTCAAGGGAATGCTTTAAAGGCGGTTTGTTCGATTTATGTGCCGGTTAGAAACCCGTTGAAGTCGGCGCAGTGGTGGCAGCGAAATTTTGGATTAGAATACGCGGTGCCATTTAATGAAGCAGAGGCTCAAGCTATATTGAAACTATCTGATGGACAATGGCTGCACTTGGTAGAAACGGTAGGGATGATCGATAATCAATTCCCAAATAAAGCAGGCTATGAAATGTTTAGGCTTACTTTTGAAGTGAGGCAGATCGAGGTATTGTATGATCATCTGAAAAAAAATGGTGTGAGAATAGAAGAACTTCAGGATCGAGATAGTTGTGGAGTCAACTTTGTATTTTATGATCCGGATGGCAATAAATTTGATGTAAATGAATGTGTAAATGTTCATTGAACATCCGAGAAAATAGATAAAGTTAAGTGTAGACCTTGAGGAGGACGATCCTCAAGGTCTTTCCCAGTTTTATCACGACCAATTTACCAGACAGGTTTTAACCTCGATGATAATTTACCTTCATTTGCTTCATAAACCAATTTTGTTAAATCTTCTTTGAGCATTTGCATTCGTTCAGCACCTATGTTATCAATCCAGCGCTGTTCTATCTCAGCTGTTATCTCCTCTTTTGCTTTCATTACTAGCCAGCCACGTTCGGTCAGAACAATAATTTTCCCTCTTTTATCATTAGGATGCATTTGACGTATGACATAACCACTTTTCTCAAGATAATCCACCATTTTACTCACAGCTTGCTTTGTAACTCCTAAGTGTTCAGCTAGTTCTATACCTGTTGCTCCATTAGGAATGATATGTTTAAACATAAAACCATGTGCAGGTCTAATATCTCCAAACCCCAATTCACTCAATCTGTCATGTAGTTCATCAATCATTGTACTAAAAGATAATGACAAAAGTGATGTAAGATCTAATTCACTAAATACTGGATGACTCATATGTAAAACCTCCTCAAATAAAGTCAATTAGGTTGACTTTATTTGAGTTTCATTGTACTATACGTCATGTAGTCAATCAAGTTGACTATTTAAATTTGTATTCAAAATAATAGCCATTACAATGGGATACTCTTTTAACAACATAAGAGTGAGTAACAGGAGGACAAGAGAATGACAACCGTATTATTCGTAAAAGCAAACAATCGTCCAGCAGATCAAGCCGTTAGTGTAAAATTATATGAGGCTTTTTTAGCGAGCTATAAAGAATCACATCCAAGTGACACAGTGGTAGAACTAGATTTATACAAGGAAGAATTGCCATATGTAGGAGCAGATCTGATTAACGGTACATTTAAGACGAATAGAGGACTTGATTTAACATTAGAAGAAGCAAAGGCTGTAGCTGTTGCTGATAAATATTTGGATCAATTCCTTGCAGCTGATAAAGTTGTGTTTGGTTTCCCATTATGGAATTTAACAATTCCAGCTGTACTACACACATATATAGACTACTTAAATCGCGCAGGTAAAACATTTAAATATACGCCAGAAGGTCCAGTAGGTCTTATTGAAGATAAGAAAATAGCATTATTAAACGCAAGCGGCGGTGTATATTCTAAAGGACCAGCAGCTGAAATAGAAATGGCTGTTAAATATGTAGCAAGTATGATGCGCTTCTTCGGTGCAAAAGATATAGAGACAATAGTCATTGAAGGTCACAACCAATTCCCTGATCAAGCAGTAGAAATTATTGCCACAGGGCTTGAAAAGGCTGTTAAAGAAGCAAGTACCTTCTAATTAACAATAGACTTGACACTCAATATGGCAGTACCAACACTTTTATAGCGGTGGTACTGCTTTTTTATTCGCTTATCTCGCTACCTTATGAAATCGATAGAAAGAAGGATTACATGATAATGGAACGTTTATGGACAAAAAACTATATCATGCTGACAATTACAGCGTTATTACTATTTAGTGGTTTTTATTTACTAATGCCAACACTACCTATGTTTATTAAACAATTAGGTGGAAGTGAATCTCAAGTTGGATTCATTATTGGAGTGTTTACAATATCGGCAGTCATTTTCCGTCCTATTATTGGTGGATTAATGGATCGGTATGGTCGACGCGTATTTATAATAAGCGGACTACTATTTTTTGCAATTACAATGTATTTTTATGATTGGATAACAGGAGTTATCTTTTTAGTGATATTACGTATCCTCCATGGAATCAGCTGGGCAATTGCTACAACTTCAACAGGAACGGCTGTGACTGATGTTATTCCACAATCTCGTCGTGGAGAAGGAATGGGATGGTATGGACTTGCAATGACTTTAGGTATGGCTTTAGGACCCATATTAGGTCTTTGGGTAGCAAAATCATTTTCATTTCATTATCTTTTTCTTCTATGCACAGCATTTGCAATTATTGCATTAATAGTTGCACTTGGTACAAAAATACCAGCGGTTCAGAATACATCCCAAAAACCAATATCATTTTATGAAAAAACAGTATTACCACTAGGTATTGTTACATTTTTCCTATCCATTACTTTTGGTGGTATTACAACATTTTTACCATTGTTCGCAGCAACAATCCAAGTTAATGCAGGTACTTTTTTCTTCGTTTACGCTATCACACTTACAGTAATTCGACCGCTTGCAGGAAAGCTATCTGATAAATATGGGGAAGGATTCATTATTGTCCCTGCACTTTTTACTCTGATAGCCGCACTAATCGTCCTAGCAATGACAAAAGGGATTGTTGGACTAGTTATTACAGCTATCTTGTACGGAATTGGATTCGGATCAGCACAACCCGCTCTTCAAATAGCAACTATCCGATTAGCTCCACAAGAGAAAAGAGGTGTAGCGAATGCTACATTCTTTACTGCTTTTGATTTAGGGATTGGTTTAGGGGCTATGATTCTAGGATTTGTTTCCCAGCTCATGGGATATCACATGCTATTTATTCTTTGTGCTGTATCTGGGTTTATTAGTCTGTTAATTTTTATTTTGTTTGTAAAAAAGACATTAAAATAACTTGTTAACTAGTCCGCAAACGCATAGTCAGTTGGATCGCCATATTCCCGACACATTGCATCGTTATATTAAGTGTACAGCCGCTGAACAAGCTAAAAGCGGATGCAAAAAAACAATTATTGGAGGAATTAGACATGAAGAAAAAACTAACAATCGCAGCTCTTGTACTCGCTGTATCTGCTGTAGGAGGTTCTGCATTTGCCGCAAGCGACAGTAAAGTAGGGGAAGTGATCAAAGCAAGTATTGTCAGTGAAGCATCATCCAGTGTAGGTCAAATTAATGCAGAAGAATCGCCTGCGGTAGAGATCACTGAATCTGCCTTGACTAGTTCAACTGAAGCTGTTAGCTTAGAGCAAATGGCGAAAGAGAAAGGCATTACAGTGGAAGAGCTGATCGAACAGCTTGAAAAAGAAGGAAAGCTGCTCAAAGCAACTCCTGTCACTGACTCTGTAGAAGCAGAAAAAGCGACAAGTAAGTAAACAGACATAGAAATGCGAGAGCTGTCTCATAAGATACCTTTAATTTCAAAAAGTCTTTATAGACAGCTCCGTTATTCGGAAGGATGGGGAGCAACATTGAAGCGAGTACTGTTAGTTGAAGACGAGCTGCCCATTGCTAGCTTGCTTCAAGCCTATCTTGAAAAAGAAAACTACATCGTGGCATGGAATACTGGCGAAAGGGAAAGCGATATTATCGAGCAGTTCTTAAGGTGGAAGCCTGATCTCGTATTGCTTGATCTCATGCTGCCAAACGATGTTAACGGAATTGATATTTTACAGCAAATTCGACAATTGGGGAGCTGCCCTGTCATCATTCTTACTGCTAGAGGCAGCATACCGGATCGTCTTCATGGCTTTGAGCTTGGAGCCGACGACTACATTGCCAAGCCCTTCGATCCCCAAGAGGTATTGGCACGTATTCAGGCTGTGCTTCGTCGCTCTGTCTATATGACAGACTCAAAAAAGATCCGGCTCGGCAGCTTGATTATAGAAATTACAACCCGGACAGTAGCTGTGGGTTCTGAGCCAGTCACTGTGCTTCCACGCGATTATCATCTACTAGAGTTCCTTGCTCAACACCCCAATCAAATCTTTGATCGTGATCATTTATTAAACGAAGTTTGGGGATTTGATTTTGATGGCGGGGATCGCTCAGTCGACACGTCCATTAAACGTTTGCGCAAATGCTTGCAGCAATGGCCTTTGAATGAGGGAGAAATCGAAACGATTCGAGGAATGGGGTACAGCTTGCGTGTTTACTAAGTCTCCAGACAAGTTTAAGCCAAAACTTATAACGAAACGGCCGCAATCTGCTACCGTTCCCTTAGTGCGATACTGGACATGGCGCTATGTCATGATTCTCCTTATCATGCTGACGGGCATCGGTTTATTTGGCATGTACTGGATTCAAAAGAACACGCAGGAGCAGCAATTTCAGCTACTTGAAGCTAGATCTACCTTGATGACGGATACATTTAGCAAAATGGACCAGCTTTTGCAAAGCAATTCATCCGCTTCAGTCACACCTAGCCATTCAAGTGTTGAAAAACCCATTGTTCCTATCCCTACTGAAAATAATTCGATATCAGAGCCTGCCATTTCCGTTCCAGCACAGCTTGTCCCCGACATTCCTGATGGATATTTATTCCAGATATTTGATCAGACAGGTGCGATGATCTACTACTTCAGCAACGCAAACGACGAAAAAGGGGTATACCTGCAAGCTCCGCCCCACCAATCTGAAGTTCTGGCCGGTAAAAAAATTCGTGAGCTCGTGAATACAGAGAGTGGAAAGTGGCTGCGTGTAGCCGTTCCTTTTTTAATTAACAACAAAATTTCAGGAACGCTCCATATGAGTGCGAAATACAACGAGGATCGACTGCCGCAATTGTATGGACTTATCGTGCTGACGATTGGTCTCATTGCGCTATGTGGCTGGGCCGTCGTCTATGTGCTGTCCCGTTCACTTACACGCCCGCTGATTCAACTTGGTCATGCTGCTAATGCAGTATCACATGGTAACTATACGCCTGATTTACCGGATCTAGGTCAGGTCAAAGAAGAAGAAATTAGAGAATTGATTCAATCGTTTCACGAGATGACCGATCGGTTAAACCAGCTTGAGCGTATGCGTACGGATCTGCTTGCAGGCGTTTCTCATGAGCTGCGTACACCGGTAACATCGATACGTGGCATGCTGCAAGCTATAAATGAGGGAGTCGTGACAGGCAGAAAAGCTGACGAATTTATCCAAATTGGATTAAATGAGGCGAAGAGGCTGCAGGAAATGGTGAACAACCTGCTTGATTTTGCTTCAATGGAATCTGGCGAGATATATGTAGAGAGGGCGACTATTGCGATTCACCCTTTCGTTGATGAAGTTGTCAAACAGGTAAGGAGCATTCCCGCATTTTCATCAATTTCAATCGAGGTAGACGTATGTCCAGCCGATCTGGCATGCCTCTATGACGTTACCCATTTAAAGCAGATCTTTTTCAACCTGCTTAACAACAGCGTAATGGCTTCTGCTTCCCATATTCGGATCACACCTAGAAAAGTAAATGAGCAACTTATCATTGAATTTACAGATAATGGTAAAGGAATATCAGATGATGAGGTTCCCTTTATCTTCGAACGTTATTACAGAGGCAACAGCCGACATAAGAAAAAACAAGGCCTCGGGCTTGGTCTGCCGATTTGCCGCCTGCTGGCAGAAGCCAATGGTGGCACAATTGAGTTGAAGCAAACCGCTCCGACAGGTACGATCTTTTGCGTCACACTTCCAGTTATCAAGTGATTTAGGTATCTATTGGGCAGGAACAGCATCGCCGATAAATAGGCAGGAATATCAAGAAACGCTAAGTCGCTCATGACCTAGCGTTTTTGTTTATCTACCTGCTTGACTTCGAGTTCACTCTAACTTCTATACTACGAACATTCATTATTATTTTATCGAGGAGAGATGTTCATGTTAAACACACGCATTATGGTAACCCAATACGGTGGATCGGAAGTACTTAAAGGGATGGAGGAACCACTGCGTAAGCCAGAGAAAGATGAAGTTCGAGTAAAGGTCAGAAGTGCTGGTGTTGCACTCTCAGATATTATGAGAAGAGAAGGGAAATTTCCTGCATTGCCCAAGACTCCATTTACACCCGGTTATGATGCAGTTGGCATTATTGACGAGCTAGGAGAAGACATGCAACAATATTCGATAGGGGATCAAGTAGCGGTCTTTTTCAATGGGACAGGTGGCTATGCCGCATATGTGTATGCAAAGTCCGATGAATTGGTTGTCATTCCAGCACATATCGATGCCGCGTTCGCATCTGCGATCCTCTTGAATTATGTTACAGCCTATCAAATGCTTCACCGCATTGCAAAAGTGTCAGAAGGTGAACGTATTCTGATTCATGGGGCTAGTGGTGGAGTAGGAACTGCTTTGCTTGAGCTTGGACAACTTGCCCGTTTAGACATGTTCGGTACAGCATCCTTTGCCAAGCATGCGACCGTATCCCAATTAGGTGCAGTCCCAATCGATTACCGGAACGAAGATTTTGTTGAGGTCCTCCAACATAAGGCTCCAGAAGGCATGGATGTAGTGTTTGACCCCATTGGAGGTCCTAATTATGAACGTTCCCTACAAACTTTAAGTAAGAAGGGTCGTTTCATCGGTTATGGGTATACTTCAATTCTGGAGCATGGCGAGCCTGACGATTGGTCAAAAGACTGGGAGAATCTATCTCAGATGCAAGTCACAGAAAGCGGCAATCCCGTTTATTTGTATAGCATCACTTCTTTAAAAAAGGAAAGATTAGATTGGTTTCGTGAGGATGTACAATGCCTGCTGACCTTATTAGATGAAGGGAAAATCAATCCACTTATCTCCCATCGTATTCCACTTCGGGATGCTGCACAGGCACAAGATCTGCTAGAAAAATCGTTATCCATCGGAAAAGTAATTCTCATCTGCGAATAGAGAGGATGCGGTATGTCTCATGTACTCGATTAGTGAAGTATCAAAGTTAACAGGGATTACAACCTATACACTTCGTTACTATGAAAAAATCGGACTTCTTCCAAGTCCTGAACGTCAAGGCGGTAAGTACGATGGAATTCGTCGATACAATGATCAGGATCTTCGAATGATCCGGTTTATTTATGGCTTAAAGCAAACGGGTATGAAGCTGGAAGACATCGCGTACTTTACAGAAGATGGTTGTCTGCTTTCTTCGAACAATGAGGTGATCGAAGACATTCAGCCAATTTTGCACAAACGAATGGAAATTCTAGATCTTCATATGGCGCAGTTGGAACAGCAAATCGCCAATTTGGAAGCTGTAAAAGCGATTGCGCAAGAGAAGAGAGCGATATATTCGAGTATGTTGGGATAATTGCCAAAGTCGTATAGGTAGATCATAGAAATATGTTATTCTTAGTAGATGAACGTCAGACAGAAGGAGGGGAGAGGGATTACTATCAAAATCGCTGCACCAAGAATCCCAGCTGATTTACCTGATCTTACAGAGTCACATTACGTATTAGGCAGTAAAGATGAGCTTCGTCATGGATGCATAACTGATGCCACCATTGAGTATCAAGAGGCAAGTAAAGTGTCTTTTGATCAAGTATGGTTTAAGCAAGTAACGGTTACCGAGTCTACGTTCCCCAACGCGGAGGTAACGGATGTCATTTTCGAAAAATGCGATCTGTCTAATCTTGATTTCTCGAGTTCTTTTTTTCAGCGAGTGGAGTTCAGAAACTGTAAATTAATTGGAACAGATTTTATGTTGTCCAGGTTCAAAGACGTACAGTTTGTGAATTGTGTAGGGGATTTTGCGGCGTTTCGCTTCTCGAAATTGAACAAGGTTTCGTTTGCTGCGTGTTCATTACGAAGTTCCGACTTTTTCAAGACCACATTAGACAAAATATCATTAAACGATTGTCAGATCGAGAAAATGATGCTGTCTGGTTCGAAGCTGGAAGGAATCGACTTGAGCGAATGCCATTTTGACGGAATCATTGTTGAAAGAGAAGATTTGAATGGTTGTATTGTTACAGAAGAACAAGCAAGATCTTTTATCGGCCTATTAGGGCTAGTCATCAAGTGATGAACTTAGAAAATATAATAAAGTGGATGTGAATCAGATTGTTTGAAAGTCATTTAAAGCCAATTGATGAGAAAGTGATCGACGCACGAAAAATGGAGGGGTGGATTACAATTGGTGTATACGCCGTCATTGTAATCAGCCTCTTATTTGTTACATTGAAATTTGATTGGTCGATGTGGTACGTGATCGGAGCAGCGATACTCGCAGTTATTGCGATACCTTTTGAAATTAGTATTTTGCCTAATCTGAAATACAAGACTTGGAAGTATGGAGTTAATGAGTATGAGGTGGAATTGTGGCATGGTCTTATTTTCAAAAGGAGGACACTCATCCCCATGATCCGCATTCAACACGTGGATTCCAAGCAGGGGCCGATCCTCAGAAAGTTCGGACTGTTCACCATTACATTCTCCACAGCTGCAGGTAGTCATGAAATACCGGGTCTAACTGAAGAAACGGCTGAAGAAGTTCGTAAGAAAATTGCGGAGCTTGCAAGATTAGGTGATGATGATGTCTGAGCCGCGACTAAGTCGATTACACCCGATCTCGATCATATATTTTGTCGTCAAATCATTAAAAGAATCTTACTCATACAGTTGGACCGTCCCGATTATCCTATTATTTATCAGAAAAAGCTTCGATAAAGATCTGAACATTGTCTGGTTTTTCGTTGTCGCTATACTAATCTTAGCAGCGGTGTTGTTGACAGTAGGAATATTGCGCTGGAAAAGTTTTATGTATCAAGTGAACTCAGATTCGATTTATATCAAGAGCGGGATATTTGTGAAAAAAGAGCGTTGGATTACGCCGGAACGGCTTCAATCCATTGATTCGACGATACGTACATATGATCGAATTTTTAAAACAATCACATTAACTTTGGAAGTTGCTGGTGGAGAAGATTCTAGCGTTGTACTCAGCTGCATTACCCAAGAAGAAGCTGAGCGTATCCGCAGTGTACTAGTATCAAACCACGCGCAGACAGAATCTATAGAAACTACAAGTGAAGTAAAAGGAGAGCAGTTTACCCAAAATGCCGTTCATGATCAAGCAGAAGAGTCATTTATTCAAATCCATACAAGAGATTTAATCATCCATAGTATGCTGTCGCCTAAATTCGGCGTGATCTTCTTCCTATTGCTTGGTTTAGGGTTTAAGTTATGGAGAAGGATTGAGGAGAAAGCAGAGATCGATGTTGTCTCTCTTATGCCGCAATGGATCATATCCAATTGGATTGTATTAAGCATTGGCTTGTTACTTGTATTATCAGGTATACTCTCATTCTTGCTGACTTTAATTGGGGACTATCAGTTCAAATTAAGGATGCAGGGGGATGAAATGTATATCGAACGTGGTCTTTTTGAAAAAAAGAAAACCTCGATTCCTCAAAAGCGTATTCAGAGTGTCCTAATCATACAAAAGCCGCTGCAACGACTTTTCGGTTATGTGTGTGTGCGAGTCATCTTTGTTCGAAGTAGCGGGAAGAAAGATAGTGATAAAACGGTTGTTCTGCACCCTATCTTACGAATAGCTGAAGTACCTGCGTTCCTGGAAACCTATACGAGCTATCATGTAGGAAGTGAATTAAAGCAATTAAATCGAAAATCACTTCGATATTATTTATTAATGCCATTAATAATTAGTTTGGTTATATGTATACCGCTCTTTATTTTTGTACCCAAACCCTATGGTTGGTTTGCTCCTCTTATTCCAATATGGACAGTCATTGTCCGTATTTTGGAGTACAAACTTACAGGGTGGAGAGTGGAAGAGAATCAACTCACGATTCAAAATGGTGTTTTAACGCGCAGAGTTGCGCTGATCCATAAAGACCGTGTACAGTGGTCGCGACTTACACAGACTATTTTTCAACAAAAGAGAGAGATTGCCTCTTTCAAAGTCGCCATTGCCTCAGCAAGTGATAATCTGAAACTATCCTTGAGTTACATCCCCATGCAGGACGCGGAGCAAGCGATGGAATGGACGCAGAGGAAAAGAAAGTAGAGGGTCCTGTTCGAAGAACCAGTCAGACACTTTATCGTGTTGGGCTGGTTTTTTAATTTGGTCAATTTTTATAAGAAATTTCCACTTATTGTAAAACTTTTCCTGTATTTACACGTCTATGGTTATAAACATAAAGAATGAGGTGCTATTTTGAAAAAATTTGTAGTTGGATTATGTTGTGGGATTGCAATTTCATTCACATCTATTGCTGTTGCGTCGGATTCGATTAAAGCTTTATTATTTCCAGTTCATTTCGAAATCAATGATGCACAAACAACTCTAGATAAGGACTACAAGGTACTTAATGTTGACGGACATGCGTATGTTCCAATCCGATTCGTAGCTGAGCATTTAGGGGCAACGATTGACTACGATCAAGAGCTGCAAAAGATTTATGTGAAAAATCGGCAGCTCCTATTAACGGATCCCGACTTCAAGGATATCCTTGTAGGTAATTTGATTTTAACGAAGGCTGGAACGAATACGAAAGTTAGCGGCCAGTTGAAATATGAAGGTGTTGGAAGCTCGTTAAACCAAATAGATGCAACACTATCCTTTTTCAATGATAATAGTAGAAAGATCGGTGAAGTGAAGATAGGCGGTAATGGATTTGGAGTGGATACCCAAAATTTCGTTACAGAGGGCATTGGAGATTTTAGAAACTATGCGGCCGTAAATCTTCGGGTTGATAAAGTGAATGGGAAAGAGATTGCACCTGCTCCGAGTATGGTTTATCGTAATGATACCTACCATTTCACCCTTAACCTACCGAAAAGTTGGGATGGGAAATATGAAGCAGCTATTTCCAAGGCTAGCGGCTCATTAGTGGGAAATATCAATTTTATAGACAAGGCGAATAAATCTGTAGGTGGGGGCGTCATCTTTAGTATTTCAGTTTGGACGAAGGCAGATTGGCTGACTAACGGCCCAGACGCTATGGGAATTGGATATATGCATAAAATCGGTGAACAAGGGGATAAGGTCTTTACGATTAGTACACCTGGTGATGTTCAATACGATCCTAGTGATTCCAAATTAACTGAAGAGTATCTTGCGATGAGCGCATATGTAAATACCATTCGAACCAGTTTTAAGCTTACCAACTAATTGTGCTCTGTACATAAAATGTATGGAATCCAAGAGACGAATCTTCCACTGATAGGGAAAGTCGTCTCTTTATTTTTGAAAACATGAAACGTTTTGCTGATCTGATTTCTCTAATAAGGGAGAAAAGGAGGGGTGACCAAATGAATGCTAAGTTAGATCTTGTCTCTCGGGCAAAGAATGGCGACTCGGAAGCATTTCAAATACTGATGCAGGAAGAGAAAGAGAAGTTGTATAAGATGGCGTATGTATACATGCGCAATGAAGAAGATTCGCTAGAAGTCTTTCAAGAAACCGTCTATAAAGCCTTTAAGTCGATATCTACACTTCAAGACAATCAATATTTTTCATCGTGGTTGGTTCGTATTTTAATCCATACAGCCATTGCAAATTTAAAAAAGAAACGAAAAGTAGTCTCAATGAGTCCAGAAATGCTTGAAAATGTGGGAGAACCGAATTCTCTCAAACTTGAAGATCAGATTGATCTTTTGCAGGCGATGGAGCAGCTTGAGGAAAAATATAAAACTGTGATCCTCATGCGATTTTATAAAGACTATACGATCAAACAAATTTCAACTTGCTTAGAATGTCCGGAAGGTACCGTGAAAACAAATCTTCACCGAGGACTGATTAAATTAAAAGCACTATTAAAGGGGGCATATACAGATGAGAGAAAAAGTTCATTTATTTAAACAAGAGATTGATGAGATTCCCGTACCACATGCCAAGCTAGATGCGATCATCGCAAATACGGTTCAAGGGGCAAATGCGAATCAAAGAATCCCCAAACGAAGAAAAGTCTTTTATGGTGCTAGTGCTGCTGTCATGGCTTCTGTCCTGCTTATTAGTTCGGCTGCAGTATCACCAGTTATGGCAAGCATTGTCTCCAAAATCCCAATTGTCGGTTCGATATTTAGTGAGTTCGGGGATACGGGGTTGAAAAAGGCAAGTGAGCAAGGGTTAACGGATGTTATTGGCAAGCCGCAAGTTGTGGGGGACACCTCTCTTACGATTGATGAAGTGTTCTACGATGGGACACGCTTTTCGATTGGATATTCATTGAATTCAGAGAAACCGCTTGGGGAGTCTCCTTTAAGAATGGGTCTATCTATAAATGGACAAAGTATTGGATTCTCTGGTGGCTCGAAAGAGAATGAAGTCAGCTCAACTTATCGAAAGGGTATTTTAGAAATCGATCCCACTGCAGCTATGCCAGAAGCATTTAATCTTGGTTTATCACTCGAAGCAGAAAAGGGTCAAAAGTGGAGTTTCACTATTCCTGTAAAAGTTCGTAATGATGTGAAGCTCGTCCCGATTGATCATAAGCAGCAGGTCAAAGGTATTGACTTTAACGTTACGGATTTAAAAGTAGGCCCAGCAGGCATACTGGTTTCTTTTCATGCTTTATCCAAAGATACAGATCACTTATCGAGCTATATTGAATTCAAAATGGTCGATGAGACAGGTAAAGAAATTGTCTTTCATTCAGGAGGCAGTGAGGGTAAAATCATAGATGGTAAAGAATATATATCGGGCAGCCGCCGTTTCGATCCGATTGATCCGAACGTCAAACAATTGAAAATCACTCCTTACTTGTCCTTACCTACGAATGGTGGGGGAGTTGAAATGGATGCAAATGGGAATGAAAAAAGCATCGAATTTAAACCTTTAGATGGAAAAGGATATACGTTTGACAGCTTTACGGTGACATTACCTTAATTAGCAAACAGCTTCATAGATGATAAAAAAGAACCAGTCTAACACTACTTGTTGTGTAAGACTGGTTTTTATCTGTAGGGCTTAAACCCACTGAATAACTTGAGAAGCAGGACGTCTTGTTTTTGCGCGAGGTTCGTTCAATCGATAACCGAAGGCAACCATGCAGGAAATACCAAAATGCGCTCGATCCATAATCCCCTCGTCTACCAGCACTTGTTCCAATTGCTCCTTCATAAATCCTTCCATCGGGCAAGAATCGATCCCAATCTGAGCTGCGGCCGTCATCATATTACCTAGTGCGATATACGTTTGTCGGCAGCCCCATTCGAACATGGATCGCTCATTTTTTTCTAAATCAAAATCGATTTTAAGGAACTTGTCATAAGTCTTTTGCTTGCCTGCGGCAACTTCAGGCGAAAGCTGCTGCACATTCATCATAAAGTCTTGGATGTAATCGGAATGAGCCAACATATCTTTAGGCTGCCTGGATAATAGGATGACAAAGTGACTTGCAGTGAGTAACTGCTTTTGAGCTCCCCAAGCATAAGGACGGATTTTCTCACGTATCTCAGGACTTTGTACGACAATAAACTTCCAAGGTTCAAAACCGAACGAACTCGGGGATAAACGTCCTGTTTCCAAAATAAATGCAAAGTCCGCTTCACTAATTTTTTGGTTGCTAAATTCCTTTGTAGCGTGTCGATATTGATACGCAGATAGGATTTCATTTTTTCTCGAAGTTATTGTTTCCATGGTTTATGCACTCCTTATTATCTATGCGATATATTGACGGGTGATCGTCTACAACATATATTAAGTTATACACTTATCAAAGAGAAGTACGCACATTAATGTGATGTAGTAACAAAAATGGTACCAAAGGAGATGGCTTTATGCGTGATCGTAAAGGTGGCTTCGGCAATCATTCAGGTACAAATAAAGAAGCTTGTCCTGTTGAATATACCCTTGATGTGATTGGTGGAAAATGGAAGGGGGTACTTCTTTATCACTTATTGGGTGGAACGAAGCGATTTAGTGAATTCAAGCGGATATGTCCGGGCATTACCCAACGTATGTTGACCCTACAGCTTAGAGAGCTAGAGGAAGATGGTGTGGTTCACCGTGAAGTTTACCAGCAAGTGCCACCGAAAGTGGAATACTCATTAACCGAATTTGGAAAATCACTACAGCCCATCATTATGCTGATGCGTGAATGGGGACTGGAGTATATGGAGAAGAATCAAACGGATGCTGAAAAAAGAAGCACGATGAACTAGTGCTTCTTTTTGGTGTTATTTTATTCAATTTGATTAGAAATTAACTTCCTTCTGAGTACTTGCTTTCTGCTGCGTAACGGACCACACAACAACCGGAACAAGTAGTAAGGAGAGGAAACCTCCTATTAAAGCAAGAGTCGAATAACTCGAATGAGCGACCACCATACCCGATAAGACGCCACCAGATGCTCCTGATAATGCGATTAACACATCCACAGATCCTTGTGTTTTGGCCCGTGTAGAGGGGGTAGTTGCATCAACGATTAACGTTGTACCACTAATGAGGCCAAAGTTCCAACCAAGTCCGAGTAGCGCCAGAGCAACGATCAATAGCGGTAGGGAGTCACCAGGGGCTAATGCAGCCAGAATCCCGGCAAGAAGTAACGTCGCCCCAGCTGCTATTGCCATTGTCGTACGTCCAATCTTATCAACAAGCACCCCTGTCACAAGAGAAGGTAGGTACATGGCGCCTACATGGATCCCAATAACCAGACCTACATCTGATAAACCATACCCATGATGGCCCATATGTAAAGGTGTCATGGACATAATGGAGACCATAACAATCTGAGTTAAGATCATAATCGTCGCCCCAACAATGATTCCTCGTTTATTAGAGGCGATTGTGCTCGGGCTTTGATGGGAATGCGGACCCTCATCTTTTCGGTGCTTATCTGCAATTGCTTTCGCAACAACCAATGGGTCAGGACGAAGTAACACGAGCAGGATCAAACCTGCAACGATGAAAGCTGCAGCTGATAAAATAAACGGACCTGCTAGCGTGGGGACGCCAATTGTATTTGCAAAGTGCCCCATCGTTTCAACTAGATTGGGGCCAGCCACGGCTCCAAGAGTGGTTGAGACAAGCGCAATACTGACTGCTGTTGCACGTTGTGTGTTGTTTGCAAGGTCTGTACCTGCATAGCGTGCTTGTAAATTGGTTGAAGTGCCAGCACCATAGAGCAGTAGAGAGGCAAACAGAAGAAAGATATTACTTGATATTGCAGCAAAGATGACGCCAATAGCACCAACTCCACCCGCCAGAAATCCGAGTGAAAGTCCCATTCTTCTTCCAAAACGTTGGGACAACCTTCCTACAATTAATGATGACACAGCAGAGCCTAAAGTAATTAACGCAACCGGGATCCCCGCGTAACTATCTGTTCCAAGCATGTCTTGGGCTAGCAGTGCACCGATCGTTACACCTGCCGCAAGACCTGCACCTCCGAAAATTTGTGAAATGACGACAACAATCAACGTCCGTCGATAGAGCTGTCGTAACTTATCAGGTGATTCCAAGTAATTTTGTAACCATGAAGGATGGTTGTTTGATGACAAAATGTATCCCGCCTTTCCGTTTTCAAACGATTGATCCCTTCAAGCATTGTATACCAGAGTGAGGTAGATGAAAACAGTCTAATAGAACGCGTATAAGAAAATACAACGATATTTCGAACAATTCTCAATTTACTTTTTACTTCATTTCTTTATGATATATTAATCTTAAATACTTTCATGAGGTGAAAAGGTTGAGATATAAGTTATTTGTATTTTTCATATTATGTGTACTCGTTCTTTCCGCCTGCAGCACTAAAAAAGAAGAAGCACATCAAGATCATATCCAAGGAGATATCCAAGAGAAGACGGCATCTGCTAGTGTACTACCGACATTTTTAAACAACCAAAAAGATGAGATTCGTATGGTGTATCAAGTGGCTGGAATGGCTTCAGATATTATCAAGTGGATACCTTGTTATTGCGGCTGCGGTGAAAGTGCGGGGCATACTAGCAATTTGAACTGCTTTATCAAAGATGTGAATGCTGATGGCTCTGTTGTTTGGGATGATCATGGAACTCGGTGTGGTGTATGTCTACAAATCGCGGTTGAGTCCGTCAAGATGAAGCAGGAGGGCAAGACACTCAAAGAAATTCGAACAATGATTGATCAGAAATACGAAAAAGGGTACGCTAACCCAACGAAAACACCTATACCAGCATAATGAAAACCCCATCTTATATAAAGGTGGGGTTTCTCAATGAATATCGGATCAAACAGACGTTAGGCAAATTTTTCAGCAGCGTCAACGGTGTGTTTAAGTAATGTTGCAATCGTAACAGGCCCAACCCCTGCCGGAACTGGGGTAATGGCAGACGCATTCTCCATACATGCATCATAGTCAACGTCACCAACGTTACCTTCATTATAGCCCGCATCTAATACAATCGCTCCTGGCTTAATCCAGTCACCTTGGACGAACTTTGGCTTGCCAACTGCTGCGACTACAATGTCTGCTAATTGTACAATCTCAGCTAAATGAGTGGTTCTGGAATGGCATGTGGTAACAGTTGCATTCTTGTTCAGCAGCATAGCGGACACGGGTTTTCCAAGAATCGGACTTCTTCCGATCACAACCGCATGCTTGCCTTCGACTGGTATATTGTAATAGTCTAGGATCGCAATAATGGCTGCCGGTGTACACGAAGGGAAGTCGGCAAAACCAAAAGCATTTTGAGCAAATCCGAGAGTGGTTACACCATCTACATCCTTTTCAATACGAATGGCTTCAAATGCAGCCCTTTCATCAATTTGATGGGGAACGGGGTGCTGCAGCAATATACCGTGAACTTTTGGGTCATTGTTGAGTTTGTTAATGACATCAATTAATTCATCTGTAGTGGTAGTGGAAGGTAATTCAACCCGTATAGACTCAATACCGAGACGTTTGCACGCATTGCCTTTCATCTTTACATAAGTTGCGGAAGATGGATCATCACCGACAAGAATGGTTGCTAGGCAAGGAACAATCCCTTTTTCAGAGAGTCGCTTAATGCGACCTACTAAGTTGTCTTTTATACTCGTTGCTACGGTATTACCGTCAAGAATCAATTTTGCTTTCATCATGGGATCAGCCCTTTCTTATGTGTAAAAATACATAAAGAGGTAAGGGATTAATCCCTTACCTCTGCCCAGGCGTACGGCTGATTATCTATGTGCTCCCTCATGGTTTAACCCATGTTACGCCAGTTACACATAGTCTTTTATTTCTCTCATAATAGCACATCTACAATGATGGCCTCAAGTATTACTCAATTTTCCAACCTTTAGAATGAAAAATAGGCGTCTGAAATTTCCAATAAAAATGAGCGATGGAACACACCTTCAGATCTTCTTTGTAGAGAGGATCTCTGTGACAGTTTATCCATGAGATTAGTTAAGGCTACTTCTATAGCGTATCTTCGATCTAGACCCCAAACTTCACTTTTAATTTGAATTAATTCAAGAGCCTCTGTTACAGATAGTCTCTTCAAGACCATATAAACCGATGCCCACTGAACAAGATCACGCTGCTGTTGTGGACAAGTCACATCAAACATTCCCCAACCGCAGAACCCATTACATGAAACCTTAATAAGACCACAGCTTTTAAGTCTGAAAATCTCAATTGAATCGATTTTGTTTTGCACAAGAGGGGAATGATTCAAATTGGGTAAATGCTCCATCACTAATGCCATGCTTGGCACACTCCTTATAATCGTTAGATAGGTGTTCCTCTCGGTATGTATTCATGCCAAAAAAGCCCTTCGAGTAGAGGACACTACTCTCGGACTTGATCTGCACGTTTCATGCTTGCAGGGGTGCCGGTATAGGTTCTCTCTCAATAACGTTTACGAGGTTAGCTGTCGGATTCGGGCTTGAGAGTGCCCTACGCTTGCCGATTAAATAAGCAAATGATTCACCCCATGAACACACTTTTTGGTATAAATGAGTTCGGATGGTTCCCCCGTTTCCCTTGCGGGAATTCAACATGTGAATGATATCGAGTTATTAATAGGAATCATACGCCGACCTTTAAATAATGTAAAACCGTAAAGAGTTGATATTCGCGCATTTATGGATGTTTTTCCCTTATGGTAGCGCAATCATGAGCAAGCCTTTTTTATTTTCTATAAGAATGCTTCGAAAAGCTACTTTTTTCCTCATTTCCATAGAAAACCCAAGAAAAAGGAAGAGTGATGCAGATAATAGAAGAGAAATATGCATTTATTAACAAATACAAGGATTTATAGGGTTCGATAAGAAGCTTATTTATACGCAAAAAAGTGTAGTGAATGCTATCACTACACTTTTCTTAAGTCTCAAGCAAGATTTCACCTGTCCGAGTCAGATCATAACCTGAGATTGCTTGAAGCTCTTGTTTAAACTCATCAGACTGTAGAATTTGAATAAGAGGGTAGATCCAGGATTCATTATCTGGATTTTTAAGCATAACGAGATCATAACGTTCTTGGATCAGAGGGATAAAATCAATTTGGCCCACAAGTTGGGCGGTTTTCTCAATGCCTACGCCAACATCGGCTTCACCAGATGCAACCTTGGATGCGACTCCGAGGTGATTGGTTTGTTCATGGTCATAGCCGAGAAGCTGCTCGGATTTGATTCCGTGAAGGCGGAGTTGTTCATCCAGCAGAACTCTGGCGCCAGAACCTTTTTCCCGATTCACTAATCTTAATCCGGGATGACTTAAGTCAGACCAAGTATGAAGTCCAAAAGGATTTCCTTGCTTGACGTACAGTCCCGCATTTCGGGAAAGTAAATTCACAACCACGTAGGAAGATCCAACGAGTATTTTTCGAATATAAGGGAGATTGTATTCACCAGAATCTCCATCCAATAGATGGGTACTTACGATGTCAGACTCGCCTCGATACATTGAAATTAAACTATCCAGGCTGCCGACGAATGAGCGCAAAGGTCGAATTCCCGGTATATTTTTTTCTAAATGTTTAGCCAATATATCTAGTCCGATATCATGACCGGTTATGACGATCGGGCGAGTAGAACTAGCTGGAGCGAGCGGATTGGAATGTAACTTTGGATTGCCCATAACAATGCGATCAGCAATTGATCCTGTTCTCGCACGTTGTTTATAGGCTTCCAGATCAGCAGCGTCAATTCGCATCTGCTTGCCGACCCGATAGGAGGGCAGGTCACCTTTTTTAATCAGATCATAGACTGTCAATTTCGATACTTTCAGTAGTTTGGCGATTTCTTCTGTTGTATAAGACATGTCACTCGACATATCATGATCCTCCCAGCTAACTAAAATGGTCATTTATTTAATAAGTACCTCATTATATCACAAATGAAAAAGAGAAATTATACACGAGAGAAGTTTACAATAACTTGGGGCCTATGTATAATGGTTATGTTTATTTATATCTAGTTATAATTAAATATAATTCATACATACTTTGGAGGAGAGAAAATGATTAAACAAATGAAAAGTCGTCGGATTCTGTCTTTAGGTTTAGCTGCAATGTTAGTATTTGCGGGATGCAGCACGCAGCAAAAATCCGCCACGGATAACAACTCCAGTACTGCAGCACAAAGTACGAGTCTTCCAAGCCAGAACCCAGCTGAAAAGGTAGAGCTAACCGTGTCTGCTGCTGCCAGCATGACCGATGCGCTTAAAGAAATTCAGAAAGCATATGAAACGAAAAATCCAACTATCAAATTAAACTTCAACTTTGGTGCTTCGGGTGCACTTCAGCAGCAGATCGAGCAGGGAGCGCCAGCTGATTTATTCTTATCTGCAGCAACGAAGAACATGAAAGTACTCGTGGATAAACAATTCATCGATTCGACCCAACAAAAAAAATTATTAACGAACGAACTCGTAGCTGTCATCGCAAAAGATACAAAAGTATCGATCGGCAGCGTGTCGGATTTGTCTAAAGCGGAAGTTAAGAACATTGCGATTGGTATTCCAGAGAGTGTACCTGCAGGAGGCTATGCAAAAGAAGCCCTAACAAATACAAAACTTTGGGATACACTGCAGTCCAAAATGGTGCAAGGTAAAGATGTAAGACAAGTGCTTCAATATGTAGAAACTGGCAATGTAGATGTTGGTTTTGTTTATAAAACAGATGCTCTAACATCTCAGAAAGTTAAAGTCGCTTTTGCTGTTGATCCCAAAACGTATACACCTGTTGAATATCCGATAGGAATTGTTAAAGCTACAAAACATAGCAAAGAAGCCGAGGGTTTCTACACTTTTTTGCAGTCAAAAGAAGCGCTTGAGGTGTTCGTTAAATATGGATTTTCCGTCTTAAAGTAATGATGAGTGATATAAATTGGCATGAGTTTTGGACTCCAATCACCCTGTCGCTGCAAGTATCTTTGTTATCCAGCTTAATCGTTATTGTACTTGGAGTTGGAATAGCGTGGTGGATGTCTCAAAGGTCGTTTAAAGGCAAGACGATTCTCGAAACCATTTTTATGCTGCCACTTGTTCTCCCGCCGACAGTGGTGGGTTTTATTCTTCTCGTGATGTTGGGACGGAAAAGCTGGTTTGGTCCATTCATCGAATGGCTTTTTTCCGCACCTATCATATTTTCTTGGTGGGCAGCCGTTATTGCTTCGATCGTGGTAGCTTTCCCACTTGTGTATCAAACGATGAAGGTGGGATTTTCTTCTGTAGATCGGAATTTAGAGGATGCTGCGCGCTCTACTGGGGCTAACGAATGGCAGGTATTCAAATACATCACACTTCCACTTACTTTTCGCTCATTAGTCACTGCCTATATTCTCGGATTTGCTCGTAGTCTTGGTGAATTTGGGGCAACGTTAATGATTGCAGGTAATATTCCTGGGAAAACGCAGACCATTCCCACAGCGATCTACGTTGCGGTTGATGCGGGGAATATGAAGATCGCTTGGGCTTGGACATGCTCAATAATTATCATTTCCTTTATCATGTTGCTTCTTACAAGACAAAGAAATTAGAAGATGATAAAAGTCGCAGAATCTTGCGGCTTTTTTATGTACTAGGACTGAGAGGCGTCATCATGCGTGAATTTTCACTAGATTTTTCACTGAATCAAAAGCCCTTATTTTTTCAAATTTATAGCTATTTTAAACAAGGCATATTGGAAGGTCACTTACACTACGGGACATTTCTTCCGTCGATTAGAAGCTGTGCGCAATCACTAAAAGTAAGCAAAAATACGGTTGAAAGTGCTTATCAGCTATTGGTTTCAGAAGGATTTATTCATAATATTCCTAAAAAAGGGTATGAGATTGTTTTCAAGGTTGAAACGACGGAGAACAAGACCTCTCCAGATCCGAGTGAGGATATCATCAAAAAAGTAGATATTGATTTTCGTTACGGAAATATTGAACTCTCTGCATTTCCATTTAATCAATGGAACAAAGCACGAAACGTTATAATAGGCGATCATCAAAGCAATTATGAAGTGGAGGGAGACTCGCAAGGTGAGTATCCTTTAAGAAAAGAACTATCCAGATTACTATTTGAATCGAGAGGAGTTATTTCTACACCTGAGCAAATCATTATTGGCTCAACTCCTCAGCAGCTTGTCTCACTTCTATGTCAGTTCATAGATCGGAATGAAAATCAGATAGGAGTGGAAGATCCAGGATACGATGGTGCTAGAAACACGTTTATTAACCACAACTTTCATGTTCATGCCATTCCTTTAGAATCAGATGGCGTATCGATAGAAGCACTTGAGAAGAGCTCTGCAAACATTATTTACGTGAGCCCTTCTCAACAATTTCTCCATAAAATGGCTATGCCTCAAGATAAAAGACAGAAGTTGGTGCAGTGGGTCAATGCGAACCATTATGTCATCGAGGATGACTATGAGTGGGAGTTCAAATATGAAGAGGGTGCCTTGGCTTCTATCCAAAGTCATGCACCTCAGAAGGTAATCTATATAGGGAGGATATCAAAAGCTCTTTTACCTGTTACAAATATTAGCTATGTTGTACTTCCTTATGAGATGTTGTCCGTATTTCATACCAAAATAACCGAATATGATCAACCAGTCACAAGACTTGATCAATTAACTTTTGCACAATATTTATCTAATGGCTATTGGTACAAGCATCTGCAAAAAATGAGGAAACACTATGAAGAGAAGCGTATAACCTTTTTCGAAGCGATATCCGAGCGGAAAGCGTATTTTGTGGAAGTGGAAGGTAAGGATATGGGATTACATGCATTCGTAACTGTAAAAACCAATCAAAACGAATCTGAATTAATCAAGTTAGGATTAAGAAGTGGCGTAAAAGTATATGGGACATCCAGATATCGATCTCGTACAACAAGCGATTACCCCACTGTGTTGCTTGGATACGGGGCATTAAGTTGTAAGGAAATTCATCAAGGCATCCGATTATTAACAGAAGCTTGGTTTGAATCCTTGTAATCTCTTTGTCCCACTAACTTTCTTCATTCTGTCCCTTCAACGTGGATGCATTTCTAAGTATTATGGTAAGACATCAAGGTGATTGGAGTTGAAGGAAGCACATGAATTTTATTTTTGATATGGATGGAACGATTTGTTTTAAAGGTCAGCCAATTTCTAAAAAGATTTTAGATCATTTATTGTCTATGCAGCAATTAGGTCACTTTATTGGTTTTGCTTCTGCACGACCTTATCGAGACATGCTGCCAATTTTGGATGAACGTTTTGATAATCATCTTTTAATCGGTGCCAATGGAGCAATGGCCTATTACGAAGGAAAGCCACTCTATTTTAACCCGATTCCAGCTAAGCTAGCCATTGAACTTATAAACCTTCTAGACGAATACCAGGCTGATTATCTCGTTGATGATACATTGAACTACTCCATTAAGGGAACGAAAGATCACCCTCTTCTTAAGAGTATAAGTCAAAGTAAACTTGCCCAACGAGTGGAATTGAGTCAAATTGAATCTTATATCAAAATTGTTGTATTAGCATGCAGTAATTTTGAGGAATTGTCGAAAAGAGTGTCCGAGCTTGACGTCACTATTCACTACCATTCAGCAGAAGGTATCTTAGATATTACAAATAAAAATGTGAATAAAATGACAGGATTGGAACAAACCAATCTCCAACTTGAACCCTTTATTTGTATGGGAAACGATATGAATGATCTCCCATTGTTCCAAAAGGCCCAATATTCTGTATTAATCGGCGAATACGAACCTCTGCTGAAGATAGCAAATGATCAGATCCTGGTAGATGAGAATGTGGAATACAATATTATTTCAAAATTACAAGAGCTTTGTTGAAAAAAGAGGAGAGTGGAACGATGAATCTAGTAGAAGCAGCGGAATGAAGCTGCTTTTTTTGTTGTATGAAGAGATTTTTAACTAAATTCAATTAATGTTCCCAATATATTCACATGATGTTAACCTTAATAGCCCTTTCGGGTGATAGAAATCGAGGAGATAATGCGTAAAATAAATATTGGAATTTGTAAGGGAAGGAGTAGTAGCATGAGAAAAACCATATTTTCAATTATTCTTGCGGGATTATTGCTTATGATGGTACCTGCATGTTCTTCCACACCACAAGGGCAAGATCCGGCCAAGGTTAAGGTTGAATTTACCACAGAACCAGCAGCTATACAGGTTGGGCAAAAAGTAAAGCTGATCGCTAATATCTCGGGTCTAGTAACAGAAAAGGGGGCTGATGTACAGTTTGATATTCGAACATCGGATCGCAGTGTCAAACCGGACTTGAAAGCTGCGCAATCGGTAGGAAAGGGACGTTATGAAGTAGAAAAAATGTTTGAGAAGCCAGGTACATATTCGGTTTACATTCATCTCTATCAAGAGGAACTGCACATCACCAAGAAGAAAGAGCTGCAAGTATCATGAGGACTATACCCAAGTCGCGGATTGGCCTTATACCAACAACTTGTTTGATTGTAATGATCTTGATATTGGGGTTAAGTCTGTTAAAGCCACACACAGTGAATGCACAACCAACCAGATCAAGCAGCGAGCTTCAGGAGTTGGTAGATCGAACTTCAGAAGGGGATACGCTGATTTTACAAGAAGGAAGTTACCAAGGCCCACTCATTGTGAATAAAGCCATTTCCATTCAAGGAAAAGGATCCGTTGAAATTACTGGTCATGAAGATAACGTTCCGGTCATTCAAATCGCATCGGACAATGTGAGTCTACGGAATATTACCATTATTCAGCCTTCGGAAGAAGAATCTCCTGCTGTGTTAGTAACTGGGAATCAAGCCGTTTTAGATTCGTTAACGATCCATACTCGCTCTTTTGGTATCGTCCTTCGGGATAGTGGGAAGCACGAAATATCCAATACAAGTATCCGGTCGGGGCAAAGTAATGCAGTTCAGCAGCAAGAAATGCTTTCGGAAAAAAGAAATGGGATCGATCTTTACAATTCGCATGAGAACCGCATACATAACAACCAAATTTCTCAGATGAATGATGGCATATATTTGGAAAATAGTAACCGTAATCACATTGAGAATAACAAGATTGATCATTCCCGTTATGGTATTCATTGTATGTATACGAATGAAACGGTCGTTCGAGGCAATTACGGCGAATTCAATGTTACGGGTGCCATGATCATGGGTGTCCAAGATGCCGAGGTAACAGGCAATACTTTTTCTAAGCAAAGCGAAAATGTCAATTCACAAGGCTTACTGCTGTTCGACGTTCAGACCTCACGCATTATCAACAATAAAGTGGAGGGAAATCGGGTCGGCCTATATATTGAGCAATCTCATAAGAATAAATTCGAACAGAATGAAGTCAATCAAAATTTCGTAGGCATTCAGTTTCTCGAATCCAACCAGAATCAGTTTATGAATAATCGTTTTGTAGGGAACGTAATCCCAGCGGAAGCGAATGAGAGCACGAATAATCAATTTGAGCAAAATTATTGGGATAATTTCCACGGCATTGATTTGAATGGCGATGGAATAAGCGACATGGCCTATGCTATGAATCCATTTTTCCAGCGATTAACATCAGCCACACCAGCCTTTCAGTTGTTCTTTCAATCGCCGGGCATGCAGTTCCTGGAAAGTATGTATACAGCGGGAAAAGCGGAATGGACGACAGATACCGCTCCGTTATTGAATCCAGAACATTTAGAAACAATTGTGGGAACAAAGAGCAAGGATGATACGAGCGTTTGGCTGTTAGGGCTTATGCTTCTCGTATTTTCAATAATAATAATGACTTTTATGGGGGTAAAAAGAAAATGAAAAAATACTTATTTATTGTAATTTCGATGATGGTGACATTCCTATTATTAACTGGCTGTGGGAAGGAAAAATATACAGCTGTACCGGTTAATGAAGCTACTGATAAATGCGCAATTTGTAATATGCAGGTCAAAGACGAGGGTTTCGCTGTACAGCTGACATCAAAAGAGGGAAAAAACTACAAGTTTGATGATATTGGTTGTATGAATGAATGGATTGGTAAAAATGGAATAGATAAGGTAGAAGCTCAATTCGTTAGAGATTACAACACGAAAGATTGGATTGATTATCAAAAGGCGCAATACGTGTATGATGCTTCATTTAAAACTCCGATGGCATATGGAATCTATTCATTTAAAGATAAGCAATCTGCACAAAAATTCATGGACGAGCAAAAGAAAGGAAAGTTGATGACTGCAGCTGAGCTGAAAAATCATACTTGGGAACGTGCTAAAGGAAAAATGATGGATATGAACGGGCATCACGACAATAATGCACACACCGAATCTGGTGACAAAATGAAGATGGGAAATGACAATAAAGGAACTGACAATAAAGGAACTCATGGACAATGAACCTGCTCCATATTGCGCTAAGAGAAGTTAGACTAGGGTTTCGTAACCCGTGGTCATACTCCTTCATGATTTTGTTCACCGTCTTCAGCATGTCCTTACTGCTGATTAATTCGCAGAACTTTATTACAGGCTTTTCAAGCGCAACAGCTACAATGTTGAATTTCATCTTATATTTGCTGCCATTAATGACTTTGTTAATCGGTTCTTTCTCCTTAACAGCAGAGAAGGAAGAGGGAAGCTGGCAGCTGCTTTCGACTTATCCGATTCGTACCTTATCTTTTATATTAGGAAAATATGCTGGATTAGCAACCGTGCTATTGACTATTATTGCCTTTGGTTATGGAGTTACCAGCATTGTAGGAGCTTTATCGGGAAAAGGGCTTGATTTCCAAACCTTCGGTTTGTTTATCGTGTTCTCAGGTGGACTTATTGTCTTGTTTCTTGCCGTTGCTATTTGTATTGGCACATGGGCACGAAATCGATGGCAGGCTTTGACAGTCGGTGTTGCAATCTGGTTTTTCACCATTATTGGATGGCCAACACTCCTGATTGCCGTGCTTGGCTTGTTACCTTATATGTGGATTAAGCCGTTGTTAGCAGCACTGACGATGATCAATCCAGCAGAGCTGGTTCGACTATTCGTTGTTGTGAAGCTCGGTGGAGGTGCGGCACTGGGACCGGAATACTATGAATGGATCCGTTGGATGAATGGGCCTTTGGGAATTTGGAGCTTTTTGGCGGTCTGTTTCATATGGATAGGAGCTGCTATTGGGCTTGCCTATTGGGTCTGGGAGAGGGGGCGTTCCCGTGGATAAGCCAATCCCAATCTTGCAGCTGAAGGAAGTCACGAAACGTATTGAAAAACAGCAGATCATCCATTCGGTTGATCTAAAGATATGTCAAGGACAAGTGCTTGCACTATGCGGTGGCAACGGCGCTGGAAAAAGCACCATTCTTCGTATGATTGCCGGCATTCTACAGCCAACAAGCGGTTTCATTGAAGTCAATGGGGTCAGCTGGAAGCAGAATCGCCGAAGTTACGCCGAACAAATCGGTTATATGCCAGATGACTATTTGTTTGGTCAAGGGTTATCAGCTGAAGAGACTTTAACGTTCTGGGCGTCGTTACGCAAAGTTTCCAAGGATAGAGTCAGGGAGACACTTCGTATCGTTGGACTATATGAAGTGAAATCCAAATCTGTCTCTTCCTTCTCCAAAGGAATGCGTCAGCGTTTATTGTTTGCTCAAGCCCTGCTAACAAAACCTCCATTACTTATTATGGATGAACCAACAAACGGCTTAGATCCATATTGGCTCGAATCTTTCATATCTCTGGTCCGTTCCGCTAAGCAAGAGGGACATGCTGTCATTTTCTCAACTCATCAACTTCAAATTGCAGAGGCAGTTGCCGATCAGGTCGTCTTTTTAAAGGAAGGCCGAATTATGGAAGAAGGCGATGTGAATACTTTTTATCAAAAGTATGGCAGCCAAGGCTTGCAAGGTGCTTTTAATCGTCTGTTCGGTCTACATGCTGATGCAAAGTCAGAAATGGAGAAAACCCTTTGAGTCGGACAAAAAGTCAGCGGTGGAGAAACTGGGGTATATGCGGGATCATCCTAATCGCTTTGACTTACACACTCATTACGACTAGCGTCAGACATTCAGACACATCCATTCACGTAGGTCAATTAGCTCCAGATATCCGTGTAACAGATATGAATGGTAGAGCGGTAAACCTATCAGATTATAAAGGCAAAGGGGTTCTCCTCAATTTTTGGGGGTCATGGTGCGGATCGTGCGTAAGCGAAATGTCCCTGCTTAAAGAAGCTTACGAGTCAGGTATGGATGGAATCGAAGTCTTGGCAGTCAACGTTGGGGAGTCGAAGGGAACGATTATGGAATTTTCCCGGACGCATCAGCTTCCTTTTCCTATAATGACCGATCCAAGTGGTGATTCTGCAGCAGCGTTTCAGGTGAAAGGTCTCCCTGCTACTGTACTTGTAACTGCTCAAGGAGTAGTGAAACAATTCATCCCAGGGGAATTTACGAATACAGAGCAAATCAAGTCATTAATGAAGAGTGTTCAACCTGAGATGTAGCCGTAAACACGTTGTGAACACAAAACGATGTAGGTTTGTTGGTACATTGTTTCCGTATACGGTGCATGTGGAGTGCTGCTCACTGTTGGTCAGGAAAGACTAATAGTTGAGATGTATTGGCGGAAATAGTAAAGAGGGGTAATTAGCCCCTCTTTTTCTTTTACCCGATGAACTATCGTTCTGCGTTAGCTTAACAAAACTACTTTAAATAGGGGTACCGTCAGGGCAAGATAAACGGTTCCACTACTTTTAATTAAGTTTATTTAAGATTTTTCTCTAATTCATAGTCCTGTTCGATTATTTTAATAATATTATATGATTCTTCTGCTATTACTTTGTTAGTGTTTCTATTCCAATTGTAAGTGATTAAAGCCTTCCATAAAGCCCATCCTCTTGCACGATTCCAAGTGCCCTCATCCATATTCAATGTATTCTTGAATACCTTTCTACTTGTATCATCAAAAAATGTCCATGCCATAGCAGCATCACAAGAAGGGTCCCCAATTCCTAAAATTCCGAAATCAATAATAGCAGAAAGCTTTCCATCTTTAACTAGAATATTACCTGGTGCAATATCACCATGAACCCAAACTGGATTTGCAGCCCATTTCGAATCTAAAGCAAGTTCCCAGATTTCATTCAATAATGAAACGTTTAGTATATCTTTATTCTGTTCGATTGCATCTCTGGTCTCTTGATCGTATACTGCAACATTTCCACCTCTATAAAAATTATGTTTCCCTGCTAAAGGACCACCACTAGCATCAATAGATTGTAATTCATTTAAAAATGTCCCCAAGTCTTTTGCAAGTTGGCTAAGATCATTAATATTTTTTAGATTTAATGTCTCTCCCTCTACCCACTTGTTGACAGTCCATGGGAACGGGTATTCCTTACTAGGATTCCCTTTTGCTAAAGGTGTTGATATTGGTAAAGAAAGTTCTTTTGATAATTTTGGTAACCACTTTTGTTCTTTCTCCACTTGTGGAACATAATCTTCAGCACTTGGTAACCTTACACTCATATCGTCTCCCAAGTGAAACGTTCTATTGTCATTTCCACCATTTTTAACAGGTCTGATTTCTAATTTTGACCATTATACACCTCTATCAGTTATTAATCACCTTACTTTTGGCTTCAGCAACACATTTAGTTAGATATAATTTCATTAGAATTACCTCCCTGTATTCACATTACTCTAATTATAGCACGATTAAAAATTTCACTCATTTGCTTTTTAGCTAAGTAATGAATATTAAACACCAAGGGAAAAGCAAATCGTTACTGAAAACGCCCACCAAGCTATAATTACAAGAGAAGACTTTGAAGCTGTTCAACAGTACATGGAGGGGCGAAAGCGACAACAAGCAAAGCCCAAGGCTAAAAAGCACATGTTTACTAACTATCTCTTCTGTGCTGATTGTGGAAAGGCTCTATGGTACGTTCATTATCGTAATGGTTATGTATGCGGCAACTACTACAAGCATGGTAAGCACGTTTGCAGTCAGCATAGTGTTAAGGAAAAAGAACTCATAGGCGTTATCTTAGCCGATATTCGTAACATGACTGAAACTCTCAATGAGAAGGAAGTCTTGGGGCGGCTAGAAGTAAAGACTTTACAAGCTAGAAAGCAAGCAGAGAAGCAAATGCACACATTGCAAAGACGTATTGAAAAGTTGAAGGAAGAAAAGACAGGGTTAATTAGACTGTTGGCTAGTGGTACGATTACGGAATTAGATTATAAGGAAGCAACGGAAAGTAGCAATGCTGAACTGTCTAGCTTACAAGAGCAATTAATAGGCTTACAGTCTCTACAAGGTAATAAAAGTACAGGGGAAAGTATTGTTCGATTGAAGAATCAACTCAAGCAGTTCATGAAGTTGGAAGAACTGACTCCTGAGATGGTGCATAGGTTTATTGATAAGTTTGAAGTACAGGCGGACGGAACGGTAAACATTCATTATAAGTTTACCGTCACCGCCCTTCTTACGGCTTAAATTACAGTGACCGACACTCAAGTCATGTGGAGTGCTGTGTGTTGCTTATTAGGAAATAGCTTATTGGAGCCACATTTACCTATCAAGTCGAAGCTAAGGCGTAGTTTGCGTTTGGGTTTTGTTTGTTACACGAATTGGCGTATGGGTGTAAAAAAACCTGAATGGGTTGAGGTGACCTTCAAACTCCGTATCAGTCAGTTCATTGGCTCGATGGGGCAGTAGGGGCTATGGCGGTAAAATCGCGGGATGCGGCGCAGTATGGCAAAGTACTGACACAAGGTTCCGTATCCGGTAGTTCGGTATATAAGCAAGCTTAATATTCGCGGCTCTCGCTGACTTTTGGCTCTCTGCGGGGGTCTTTTTTTGTTTAATCTCAACAATTGAATGGCAAAATTTGAAAATGTTAGTTTTTTAGTGAGTTAGTTCACGGTAACCTCCAGATCAGCAATATGTGGTTTTTTTGTGAGAAGTTTATCGCAAACTATTATATGGAGGAAATTATGATATATTATGTGCACTTTTACTACCGGAAATTACGAAGCAGAAAAGTAGCTAATAAATTTGAAGGGATTGTGTTCGCCAAGAATTCGGAGCATGCAGAAGAGTTGGTTAGGAAGATGATATCGGACTATCCAGTTGGAGGGATCAGTATTGCTGGAAGCCGTACGGCGAAGACGCTCGATGAAATTTATGAAGAACGTCCCGAGATAAGAGGGGTATCCCCACGAACGGGGATACATCTATAACGAACTCTTACACAGAAGCTCGATAAGAAAATATGTTGGTTAAAGGACGGAACCAGCGTCTTTTTCATAACAAAGTAGCGTCTAGTTTTCCACTATTTTGTCGGTTCTTGAAACGTCAGATTCTAAGCAAATTATCAATCTGATTTGGCGTCCCGAAATCTGTTTGGCGTTATACCGGTATATTTTTTAAAAACGGTTTGAAAATGACTTTGCGAGGAAAAAGCCAGATGAAATGCAATTTCAGCAATACTTTTGTCAGTAAACTGCAGTAAGCGCTGGGCTTCTAAAACTTTTTCTTGCAAAATATATTGCGTTAAGGTGATACCGGTTTGTTTATGAAACAGATTACTCAAACGGGAGCGTGATATTCCGAATTCAGCAGCGATTTCTTCAATCTTGATATTGTTAAACAAGTTTGTGGAAACATAATTTGCACATTGTAAAAATAATTTAGAAGAGCTGTCGTAATTATATTTTACCTGTTTTGTACGTTCGGCAAAATCTAATAATATTTGCATGATTAATGGGTATATGGAGGCAGGATTATGAACCATTTCCAACTTTTGAATATACAAATCGGATAAATGGAATGCAGTCTGGACATTTAATCCTCCTTCGATTGCGGCCCGGGAAGCCATGGCAGCACTACAAATCCCCATGTTCTTAAGTTGGCGCAAGGTGTCATTGGCCATTGTTCCGGCCTTTAATTTTGGAAAGGCACTGAATAATTCTTTTAAAGCTTCGGGCTGACCATTTTTTATATAGAACAATAGCATTTTTTCATTTTGATAGTTATCGATAACAAAAGTATCGGATTCTTCTTCATCCGAAAAAATAAGTGTATTCTTCATACTGTTATTCATAATATCTTCTTGATGATTCTCTGTTTTTGTTTCAACAAATACGTCCTCTACAAAAAGAGGACTGTTATTGATAGTGGAAGCAATAAAGGAAATTAGCCATCCCATACGTTCCGCAGAAATAGAGGGGGCGCACTTCAGTTTACCAATATATTCTTCATGATATTTTTCTTTTACATCCAATAAGAACAAAAGATTATCCAATTTATTTTTGTCTTTCGTTAAAATGGAAGTTGGACCTATCACAATTCGATAATCATCATCTAAAGAAACATAACTATAAAATTGAAACAAGTCGGTAGTAAGGATACCGGCAGTATGCTCAGACTGCAGCATATCTTTCTCATAAAGCAGAAAAGGATCCGGGTTCATGGGATATATGGAGTAGTAATAGACTTGTTTTTCTTTTAGGTAAAGTCTGACAGAAGCACTTGTGAATTTGGCCAGTGCTTTACTTAAATATTCCAATTCATTTAGATTCATGTATATGATACCGCTTTCTAAGGTTTGCGCTTTTTATATAATTTATAAAACAAATTTGAAATACGAGTATTATCTTATCATATAAAATGTAATTATTCAAAAATATATCACTGTAATAATGTTCACCCAAAATAGATAGCATAGCAGAAAAGGAGGATTAGGCTATGAAAAGAAAATATAATGAGGCGCTTTTAGAAGCAATTAAACAAAATGAAAAAGAGGAAGTAGTAGAGGGCATTAATATATTGGTTAAGCCTATTCCAGAAGGCGGAGAATCTGGAGATATGGATCCACGGCTTTATAAATCAATGAGGATAGTTGCTATGCTGATAAAGTTTTTGCCAAAACCCAAAAAGAATCAAACTGTTTTGAAAAGAATTAAGCCTATGCGAAAGATGTTTAATAAGTATAAAGGGATTCAGTTAGTTCAAGAGGGTGTTACCACGGAATACTTCAATGTAAGCAGCGCAGATAGTTATCAAGTACCGGTTCGAGTGTATAAAAGAACGAACGCCGGTACAAATTTACCCATGTTTGTTTACTATCACGGTGGTGGATTTTTTGGAGGTTCTGCTGATATTGTAGAACAGATGTGTAAAGTACTGGTACAAAACATCGATTGTGTAGCCTTTAATGTTGATTACCGACTATGCCCAGAAAATCACTATCCACAGCCTTTTGATGATTGTTTCTTTGCGACAAAGTGGGCATATGATAACGCGGAAAAATTTGGTGCCGATAAAAATAAAATGGCGGTATCTGGAGACAGTGCCGGTGGGAATCTGGCAGCAGCAGTTACCTTGCGTGACAGGGAAGAAAAAACTGGAATGGTAAAGCTTCAGGTACTCATTTATCCTGCGGTCAACATTTCGGGAAAAAAAACAGAATTCTATCAAGGCGTTGATTTAAGCAAATATAAGCGCAGCGCAAAGCATAAGAAGGTTTTAGATGCTACATTGCCTATGATGAACAGTTTGTTGGAAGCCAATGGCGACATCAATCTGCTGGAGGAAGTCTATTTGCAAGGGAACATAGATTCGGAACATATATATGCATCTCCATTATTGGATGATATGCATGATTTACCTCCTGTTTTATTGATTTTTGGTGAACATGATTTCCTAGTATTTGAGGATTTTGCTTATGCAAGAACATTTGCGAAAGCTGGCGGAAAAATAAAGACAATTGTATATCGCGGATTGGGGCATGGGTTTGCGGATCAAATCGGGGTAATACCACAGGCTGAAGACTGTATGAAAGAAATTGCTTCATACATGAAAGAAATTTTGTAGTTTTATAATTAGAGGTTGAAAGGAAGGGGTTAGCATGGAAAAAGTCAATCATACGTTAAAAAGTGTTTTACCAAGAGCAATGGAACTTGTAGAGAAGATGTCTCTTGAAGAAAAAGCTAGCCTTTGTTCGGGAAAGGATTTCTGGGATACAAAAGAAATAGAACGTCTTGGAATAAAATCAATGATGGTAACGGATGGTCCCCACGGTTTACGTAAACAGGCAGGGGATTCCGATCACTTGGGGATTAATAATTCGGTATTAGCTACTAGTTTCCCTACGGCTGTAGCAACAGCCTGCAGCTTTGACCGCGATTTATTATATGAAATGGGTATTGCACTTGGAGAGGAATGTGTACAAGAGAAGGTAGCGGTGATCCTGGGACCGGGAGCCAATATAAAGCGCAGCCCGCTTTGTGGTCGTAACTTTGAATACTTCTCAGAAGATCCGCTTCTGACTGGAGAAATGGCTGCGGCGATCATTGGTGGGATACAGAGTAAAAACATAGGTACCAGCCTGAAGCATTATCTTGCGAACAATCAGGAAAAAGCGCGACTTATCTCAAATTCGGTCATTGATGAGCGGGCATTGAGAGAAATATATCTTACAGGCTTTGAAATAGCGGTAAAGAAAGCGCAACCTTGGACTTTGATGTGTTCGTATAACAAGATTAACGATATTTATGCTTCCAGCCACAAACGCCTTATGACAGACGTTCCTCGCGGTGAATGGGGATTTGAAGGAGCCATCGTAACGGACTGGGGAGCAATTAATGACAGGGTTGAAGGTATCCGTGCGGGACTTGATTTGGAGATGCCAGCCTTTGATGGAGCTTCGGATCGAATGATTGTCGATGCAGTTCGAGCAGGCGTATTGGACGAAAAACTTGTTGATCTATGCGCTGTTCGAATGACGGCTATCGCATTACAGGCAGAGAAAACACAGGCAACCCCTTATGATGCAGAAGCACATAATGAGTTGGCACGACGTGTTGCACGTGAAAGTGCAGTGTTGTTGAAGTTAGGAAATGTACTGCCTGCAGATAAAAATAAGAAGATTGCTTTAATCGGCGAATTTGCCAAAGTTCCTCGTTATCAAGGGGCTGGAAGCTCAAAAATATCTCCAATACGGATCACTTCCGTAACAGATGCCTTCGATGCGGAACATATAAGCTATTCATTTGCACCAGGTTATTCGACCGCAAGTGATGAACCAAATGAAGCTTTGATTACCGAAGCAATTGAAGCAGCCAAAGAAGCGGATGTGATATTTGCTTTTGTTGGATTACCGGATAGCTATGAAAGCGAGGGATTTGACCGTACTCATTTAAATATGCCAGAAGCACACACTAGATTGATAGATGAACTGGTTGCTACCGGAAAAAAGATAGTGGCTGTCATAAGTGCAGGGGGAGTTGTAAATATTCCATGGCGTGACAAAGTTGATTCCATACTATTGATGAATCTTTCGGGACAAAACAGTGGTTACGCCGCGTATGATTTGCTTTTTGGGGATTATTCTCCATGTGGCAAACTAGCAGAAACCTATCCGTTAACACTTACTGAAACCCCTAGTATTGCTCATTTTGGCACAGATGACAATATTGAATACCGGGAAAGTATCTATGTGGGATATCGTTACTATGATAAAGCGCAAAAACAGGTGATGTATCCGTTTGGACACGGACTTTCCTATACAACATTTGCCTATTCGGAACTAAAACTTAGTGCAAAGAAGATTGGAGACAGAGATACACTTCAAGTAGAGGTGGATGTTACCAATACCGGAAAGCAGGCTGGAAAGGAAATTGTTCAGTTGTATGTTTCAGCACCCGAAAGTACTATATATAAACCTATGCGTGAACTTAGAGATTTTGCAAAAGTGGAATTGCAGATGAATGAAAGTAAAACGGTTACATTTACACTGGAAAGGCGTGCATTTGCTTACTATAATATTAATGTGAAAGACTGGTTTGTGGAAAGCGGCGATTATAAGATTGAAATTGGTGCATCGTCAAGAGATATACGATTGAATGATACGGTTACTATTGATAGCAGTCAAGAGGGAGCGATACCTGATTATCGTACAACAGCACCAGGCTATTATAATCTTTTACAATCAGGAACTTTTGATGTTCCAAAGGAACAATTTGAGGAAGTTTTAGGAAGGAAAGTACCAGACGCGCGTATACTAAGACCCTTTACGCCCAATTCTACGCTAGGAGATATCAGAGTTCACTGGCTTGGACGTATGCTGAATAAGCAAATAGAAAAGTCAATGATAAAAATGATCGCAGGGGACAAGGGTGATTCAGGTGGCATTTTGAAGATGATACAGGAAATGGCAGTGGATATGCCCCTGCGTCAGCTGGGTATGTTGTCACAAGGTGCGTTATCAGCGAATAGGATTGAGGGACTCCTAAAAATTATGAATGGACATATTCTTAAGGGAATTCGTGAATTAATGAAAAAATAAAACGGATTAAATTCCCGCAACCTACACATGAGGAGTGCTGTGAGTTGCTCACTAGGGAGTAGTATTTATTACTTAACTGCTGAAGCTCAGGCGTAATAATTATTGCTTGGACTTAGTTACCTCGGTTCAATTTGTTGTGGAGGAAGATGAATAGATAGCTGACTACGAAAAGGCTGCAGAACATGATTATGCTAACAGTAAAAACGGCAAACATGCCGTTTTTTTGTTATTGATGCACGAATTTATTATCATCCATATTTGCTTGTATAACGTCCACCCAATTTGTATTATGCACCATCTCTGAAGAATGCCCATGAAATGCCTTCATGGCTTCCTGATCATCAAGCAGCCGATATCTCATCCAAGCCGTCAAGTAACCCCTATGATTGCCACCATTACCTTCTATCGCTGTATGAGCTGCACCTTTTGCCATCCCCATCATAACAGGCGTGCTTGAGTTAGTAGTATGCAAGGCTAATTGATTCGTTGATACCGGTGAGATTAGAAAATCTCGTGTACCGCCCATAATGAGGAAAGGAACGGTAATACGCGCTGTATCGTACACATCTTCTGGATCACAATGCTTCAAATCCGGGAGAGCGATGGATACAACCGTCTTAATCAACGATCCACTTATATAGTTGGTATGAGCATTAATGACCCCAGTAGACCCTTGAGAATGACCAGCTACACCAATATGTTCCATTTGTATTTTTTGATAAAACAAGCTGTTTGCTAGTTGGTTTTCATTTCTCAAATAATCAATAGCCTCCACAATTTCTTTGCCTGTTCCTGTTGTCTTGCTATAGGAATCTATTACAATGAATCCCCAGCTAGCAAGATGAGTTAAGAGCTCATCATAACGATCTGGCGTGGCATCTGTTCCATTCCCCCAAGAAATAATAGGATAGGATTCGTCTCCTTGAAATGCTGGGTAATATATTCTAAATAAAGCCTCTCCGATCGTACTCTTAACTTCTTCTACCTGTACATGATAGCTTCCTTGCTGAGCATACTGCTGCTCAATGCTTCCTTCAGCAAGTGCTGGTACAATAGAATGAATGATTATTTGTAAGAATATTGTAATTGAAACTACAACGATAAGGACTAAAGCTGACAACCATACAATCCACTTTCGTTTTTTCAAAACCGACATACACGTGACCTCTACGATAGTCTATAGATTTCTCTATCGTTTTCTTTGTTAAAATATGACACTAAAGGGATATACGTAAAAGATGTAGTTATGTTTCATTAAACAAGATGTTAGATTGAAAAGTAGATACGGGGGACACGCTATTTAGATTCATTGTTACACTCGGCACTCATCGCATGTAGAGCGCGTCGCGCTGTTGGTTCGAAAAGATAAATATGATTTAGCCCCTGTTGAATTTATATAGTAATGTATGACTGACCTATGTAACAAATTCCCCTTCAAACCAACTTGCTTCATAGTCATTTTGAGCGAAAAGATCTACTCTTTTATTGCTTTCTAAAATCATCAGTCAAAATATGTATAAAGTAGCTTCAGATTAGCAAGATATAACAAAAACCAAGTAAAATCAAGGCTTTAGCCGACTGTAACAGTCTCTACAAAACTCGCTTTTTGACTCGCATACGGTGCATGTGGAGTGCTGTGTGTTGCTCACCGTTAGTGCGAAAGGACAATTAATATCGGATGTGTATTGGCGGAAATAGTAAAGAGGGGCGGAGAACCCCTCTTTTTTGTGGCCTAATTCAGTTTTGTAAAGTACCGTATCTCTTCTTTATCTGTATAGAATCCAACGGATTCGTATAGAGATAAAGCTGATTTATTTGTAGTTAATACCATGAGCTTAGCGTTTTGTAGCTGATGGGATTTGAGATATCTTAATGCTTGTGTAAGCAAATACTTGGCAATACCGCGTTTTCTCCATGGTTCGCGGACAAAAACATCCTCTATGACACCATGGTCTGCTTCTTGCCATGCCATCAGTCCGCCAACAATAGCGTCTGATTGACGTATGACCATGGATGTCCATAGTTTGTTATTCTTATATTCAGACAACCTATTAAGTCCTAGTGGAGTGTCAGGCCAAATTTCAGCTTCTACATCTAGGTAATCTCTTTCCTCGCAAGATGACTCCATCTTCCAGTAAGAAAATTGAAATTCCTCTTGTAGCTTTAATTCAGGAATCGGTTCATTCAAGTCTCGATTCATGCGATATAAACTATTCAGATGAAAGTATCCTTTTTGGATAAAAAACTGATTGATGGCTGTTTCTGTCGAATCGTTACCAACACAAAGTATTGTTCCATATTCTTCAGGTAAAGTTTCCTTTAATTGTTTTGCTCTTATGAAAAGATATTGATAGACGTTGTCGAGCAAAGTAATGTCATTTTCTCTTTCGGGAATGGTTTTAAGATTGACGTATATGGAGTGATTGTTCTCTTTTGAACGACCGAGAGGTACAACGTTAATGATGCCGACTTGCCCCTTAGCGACCATTTTCCCATCTTCAAATGCGCAATAAACGTTTCTCCAATTATCTTCGTCCCCGACCCACCAAAATGTTGCATTTTCTTTTGCTGTTACTGATTGGTACAACTCGCCAAGCAAAGGCATGTCTCCATTTTCGAAATTACGTATGAATATTTTTGCTGATGATTGGCTCAAAATAATACCCCTCTCAATAGTAGCGGATTTCGCAGTTTAGAGGGCTAGCTATGCGAGTTCCCCTTAATAAATTTGCCCTTTGTTAACAATTGTTTGCTCACAAAAAACTCCTCATTTTACTATCATTACCATTTAAATTACCATACCACAATCATTGTATCAACATAATATACAACTATAATTATTTTCTCAGCTTCTTTTATTTCTTTACACGGTTCAATATCCATAAATCGTCATTCTTAATCGCGAGGTAGAGCCTTGCGGTGAATCGATCCATTCTTTTCATGATAAAAGCACCTCTCATTGACAATGTCAGCGAGAGGTGCTTTTACCATGAAAATTCCAAATTAGGTTCTTGTTCTAACGGCTAGTCCACTGAACGAAACGGGACCAACAATATCAGCTCTAGTATTTGCAGTTCGATTTTCTGCGGTTACTGTGTAAACATGATTACCAAACCTTACATTTCTATCGATTGCCTGGAATGTGACAGCATAGTTTTGTTCAGAACCAGCTGATTCAATACCTTGCTGTGTATTGAAAATCTCTACTCCGTCACGGAAGATTCTAAACAGGATTTGAGCGATGCCGGTAACCCCCCGGACACCAACAGTTGCGACTAATTCAACCCGATTAGGTTGAGCGTTCAAAACGGGTATTCTTAATCGAATTGTTGCTAGGGTAGTCCTTCCTGGTGAACGTCTGATCGTAACTGAATTTGCTAAATTGAATCTGTTTCGTGGCTGAACAGCATCTTTATCGAGAATACGTACAAAACTTACATTACGTGTCAAAGAATCATCTCCTTTATTTTGATATTTTCAATGTATGCTAGATAAAAGAAGAGTGATTGGACGGTTACTAAACTTGTGTTTTACGCGACACGGGCCATTCTGTACTTTTCGATAGATTGAGGGTATATTTGTGTCAAGATGTTGTGGAAAAAGGAGAATAGTTATGAATAAAAAACTTTATTACGACTCAGCTTACATGACGAAGTGGGAAACTACTATTTTAGAAAAAATAGAAAATGAAGATGGCTATTATGTTGTCATGAAAGAGACTGCTTTCTATCCGCTTGGTGGCGGACAACCTTGTGATGAAGGAACCATTCAAGGGATTCCTGTCGTTGATGTAGGAAGTGAAGGGAATAAAGTCTTACACAAGCTGGAGCGTCTTCCGGAAGGCAGTGTCGTAACCTGTGAGATTGATTGGAAACGAAGATTTGACCATATGCAGCAGCATAGCGGACAGCATTTGCTCTCAGCAGTTTGCCTTGACATGTACGAATACAAGACTTTAAGTTTCCATTTAGGACTCGATTATTGCACAATTGATGTGGAAACGCCTGAACTGGGCATCAATCAACTCGAATCGATTGAGCACGAGGTCAATCGACACATCTATTTGAACCATCCTATTCTCAGTTATGTCGTTACCGAAGAAGAGGCGAATCAACTTGATCTTGTTAAACAGACTACGGTGACTGAAAATATCCGCATAGTAGAAATCAAGGGGATTGAGTATAACGCTTGCGGAGGCACACATGTCTCTTCAACAGGTGAGATTGGGATAATCAAGCTTCTTAAAGCAGAGAAACAAAAGGGAAACACTCGGATTTATTTTAAATGCGGGTACCGTGCCTTAGATGAATTTAAGGAAAGCGGGCGGATATTAGGAGCCTTGTCTGTTAAATTGAATACGGGTAAGGAAGGAATCCTAGATCGTATTGAGAAATGGGAAAAGGAGCAGAAACAGCTCCAAACCGAACTTGCCATTTATAAGGACAAGAATGACGAATATGCTGCACGAGATTTGATTCAAGAACAGGAAGGAACTCTAATTGCCCATACCTTTAAAGATAAATCACTCAAGGATCTTCAGAACTTAGCCGGAAAAATAATCGCATTAAGTGATACACTTGTGCTGCTGGCTACAGCTGGAGAGAATAAGGTTGTTTTATCACAGCGGGACAAATCTGAGTTTTCATGCGGAGCCTTTTTCAAAGCGAACCTGAGTAGTTACAATGGAAAAGGCGGGGGCAGCGATATCCAGGCGCAGGCGGGATTCCCAACTTGGGAGGATGCTAATGCTTTTTACGAGTTTGCAAAAGGAACGATTAAAGCAGCATTATAAGTAAGCTTATAAAAAATGAAGAAGCAGCTTCAAGGGCTGCTTTTTTTGTTTGGGTCGTACATTACAATGTAGAATCGAGGGTACAACATGTCAAACCACATCTTAATTATCGATGACGATATTGAGCTATGCCGTCTCGTTCGTAAATACCTTGAAGTTGAAAATCTGAAGGTTGATATACGACATAATGGCAAGGAAGGATTAAATACTGCTCAAAGTAAATCTTATCATTTGCTAGTCTTAGACGTTATGCTTCCTGAAATGAATGGGTTTGAAGTATTAGCCGAATTAAGAAAGAGCAGCGCCGTTCCCGTACTCATGCTGACAGCTAAAGATAGTGAAATCGATAAAGTATCAGGGCTTCGCTTGGGAGCGGATGATTACTTGACAAAACCATTTAGTATGAACGAGTTTGTTGCCAGAGTTCAATCCTTAATCCGACGCTATACGACACTGAATAGCTTCGAAGCGCAAGTGGAGGATAGCTTAGAAGTTGGCGCTTTATCCATAGATCCCAAGACCAGAGAAGTCCTCATTGAGAGTAAACGAGTTGAATTAACTGTCAAAGAATTTGACCTACTCTACTTCTTAGCGAAAAACAAAGGGCAAGTATTTACGAAGAAGCAGATTTACTGCAATGTGTGGCAGGAAGAATACGCCTTTGATGACAACAATATTATGGTGCATATTCGTAGACTTCGAAAAAAGATCGAGCCTATTTCCGAGAGTCCGATTTACATACAAACCGTGTGGGGTGTGGGCTATAAATTTAACAGGGAGGTTTGAAGATGAATGCTCCTTTTTGGCCGTACTTAACCGCTCTGCTTTTTATGATTATTATTGGACTCTTACTACATATTAACCGCGTACGTATAAATAATAGGGAAGTGCTGTCTGTTCTAGAGGATATCGAAAATGGTAACCATCATCGGAAAATTTTCGCGCATGGTAAGGGAGTTTCAACTGAAATCAGTTATAAAATCAATCATATCGTTGAGCAATATCAGCATCAAATCTTAGAGTTTGAACGCTCTGCGCAGTCTAATAAACAATTACTTACTAGTCTTTCACATGATGTGAGAACACCGCTTACCTCACTGTTAGGTTATTTAGATGCGCTGCATCAGAAGCTTGTACATGGGGAAGAACGGGACGAGTACATTGAGATTGCTAAACATAAAGCTTATGATTTGAAGAATTTTGTGGATACCTTATTTGAATGGTTTAAGCTTGATTCCAAGGAACGCATATTCACTTTTGAGCAACTGGATATTAATGAATTGACACGAGAACTTATTATTGGTTGGATGCCCTTATTAGAAATGAAGAAAATGAAGGTTGATATTGATATTTCCGAGCACGAATGGCGCTTACTTTTAGATAAAGATGCTTATAAACGAATGATAAATAATTTAATTCAAAATGCGCTCACACATAGTGGGGGAGATTTTTTAAAATTAAGCCTTGTACAACGTGATCATCATATTGTTTTGAAAGTGACTGATAATGGAAAAGGAATACCCAAGGAGAAACTCCCTTATATCTTTGATCGTTTGTATAAATGTGATGATTCACGATCACTACAAGGAAGCGGTCTAGGCTTATCGATTGTAAAAGAATTGGTCCATGCCCACAATGGAACGATTAAGGCTTTAAGCCTTCCTTACGAGATGACGACATTTATCGTTTCCTTACCCTATGAAGATGAAGTAAGAGAAAAGTAAGATCTAATTCAGAGCCATGTAAGTTCTGTCATCCATAATGAAATCAGAGACAAGAAGGAGGAGAACTTATATGAGTCCTTATGCCATTGAAACGATTGCTCTAACAAAAAAGTACGATGATCAAGTATCGGTTGACAATCTGAGCATGAATGTGAAGCAGGGCAAAATATATGGCTTACTTGGTCGCAATGGCGCAGGGAAGACCACAACCATACGAATGATTATGGGATTAGCCCAGATGACCTCAGGAGAAATCAAAATATTTGGCGAAGATGTTCGCGATCATGCCCAAAAGATCTACAATCGAATCGGTAGTATGATTGAAACACCTGGTTTCTATGAAAATCTAACTGGTCGTGAAAATCTAACCATATATGCCAAGCTTCGAGGCTTACATCGCAAAGATGAAATTGAGCATGCTCTTGCGATTGTCGGTTTGGATCAGGAGCCGCGAAAATTAGTTGGCAACTATTCACTGGGAATGAAGCAGCGTCTTGGTATTGCAGCAGCCATTATGCATAAGCCTGAGCTTCTTATTTTAGATGAACCGACAAATGGTCTTGATCCGATTGGCATCCATGAAATGCGGAACTTCCTTGTGAATTTATGCAAAGAACAACAGATTACCATTATGATATCCAGTCATATTTTAAGCGAAATTGAACAAATGGCAGACACGATAGGTGTCATGCATGAGGGAAAGTTAATTGAAGAAACAGATATGGATGAACTGAGAAGGAAAAATCGTATGTATACTGAATTTCAAGTGTCTGATGAAAATAAGGCAGTCCTACTGCTGGAAAAGCAGCTTGAAATCTATTCATACAGCGTTCATGAACATGGACATATTCGAGTCTATTCTCATTTTGGCAAGCAAGATATTATCAATAAACTGTTTGTTACTCATGATATCTCCGTATCCAAAATCGCCGTTAATGAAGAGAAATTAGAAGACTATTTCTCCAAATTGATCGGGGGTGGAAGTATTGGTTAATTTATTATATTGCGAAATATTGAAGTTGAAACGATCAAAAATGTTCTTGATTAGTATCCTAGGCTCGATAGTAGCACCGCTCATGTGCTTTGTTGGCAGTATAAAAGCAAAACTTGATGATCCAGGTAAAATCATTACTTATGATAATATGTTCTCAGAAACGAACCTATACACTTTACTTGTATTTGGGATTGTCGTTTACGGGGTCATTGTTGCTTATCTATTTTGCAGGGAATATACAGAAAAAACATTAAAAAGTATGCTGACGATTCCCGTATCTAAAGTCAAATTTATGCTCGGCAAATTCATAATGCTGTTTGGTTGGATTATCTTATTGACCCTTTTATCATGGGTGCTGACATTATTCCTCTGCCTTGTAGGTCCGATAGAAGGTGGAGGTTCAGCATTGGTGGCAGATTATCTGATACAATTCCTCCTCGGTGGAACCTTTATGTTTTTGGCGCTTACACCTTTTGTATTTCTTACACTTTGGCTTAAAAACATTGTCCCTCCAATCATTGCCGCAGCTACCATCACGATGGTGAATGCGGCCATATCCAATAAAGATATCAGCGCATTGTTCCCTTGGACAGCGGTGTATAATATTGCAACGGGAGGTACCATACCTGATTATCCGCTTGCTTATTCCTATCTCATCGTAATTGCTGTTTCAGTTATTGGGTTCATGGCAAGCTTAATCTATTTCAAAAAAACAGATGTACATTAGATAGGGGAGGAAGGGATTACGGAATGGCTGCCGATTAGCAGCACAGGGCATATGATGTTAGTGGATGAGTTTATCCAGATGAATGTGTCTACTGCCTTTAAGGAAATGTTCCTGGTTGTGGTACAGCTTGGTGCTATTATGGCCGTTGTCATTTTATATTTTCATAAACTTAATCCAATTTCGCCTCGAAAGACGAGGATCGAGAAGAATGAAACTTTTACGCTATGGTTCAAGGTATTCGTTGCCTGCGTTCCAGCGGGTGTCATTGGTTTACTATTTGACGATGATATTGAAAAAGTATTTTATAATTATGTGACGGTTGCGATCACTCTCATCATATATGGTGTTTTGTTCATTATTGTGGAAAGTCGAAATAAAAATAGACAACCTGTTGTAAATCATTTTACTCAACTGACATATAAAATGGCATTCTTGATTGGTATATTTCAAGTTTTAGCTCTTATACCAGGTACATCACGTTCAGGTGCTACGATAATCGGAGCGATCCTGATCGGGACATCCCGAGTCGTAGCAGCAGAGTCTACCTTTTTCTTAGCCATTCCTGTTATGTTTGGAGCCAGCTTACTAAAACTTCTTAAATTTGGTTTTAACTTTACGGGGGAAGAACTAGCAATCCTACTAACAGGAATGATCGTTTCTTTTGTTGTATCGATTCTGGCAATCAAATTCCTGATGGGCTATATTAAGAAGCATGACTTTAAAGCTTTTGGCTACTACCGCATTGTACTAGGGATTTTAGTGCTTTTATATTTCTTACTGATGGCACCTTGAATAAAGCTTTGGTAAAAATTGTGTTGACACAAAAGTAATAAGGAGCCATACTATATTCATGAACAACAATAATAAAGCAATAAGTGACATGGATGCTATTCCTTCTCTTTTACAATCCAAACGACAGATTGATCGCTATAACCTAGATATAGACGCACAGGCTATACTCGTCGCTTCTAGGCTGATGGCAGCGGGAGCTAAGCTGGGTCATGCCGCAGAGATTCATTTTTCCAGATTTGGGCTGTCAACAGGGCGATATCGGTTACTGGCAGATCTTGAAGATAATGAAGGAGAAGAGCTGCCTTCGCAATTAGCGGAGCATCTAGGCGTTACACGTGCTACAGTGACTGGTCTTATCGACACTCTTGAACGAGATGGCCTAGTATCTAGGAGATTTAACTCAGATGATGGCCGTCAGAAATCGGTCATCTTGACGGAGGAAGGAGCGAAGAAGCTCCGTGAAATGGCTCCTGAGCATTTCGCTCGACTGGAAGCCATGGTGGGCTTACTCAATATCGAGGAGCGCAGTATATTTCTCGATCTGCTTGGCCGGGTTACACAAGGTATTTCAGCACTTACGGACGAACAAGGTGAACCAAAGAAAAATAGCAGTAACGAGTAGAACGGGCTAGTGAAGCTAGCCCATTTTTACTCCCATATAGTTAGCTTCCTAATTAAATTTTATTACAAGCAACTGCTGAACGATTTAAGCAAAGAAAGGAGTAACGAAATGAGCAAAATGAAATTTTCCAAAACTACTGATTCCAAAGCAAAGACTTTTGTTCTGTGGCGTGAAGTTGTAATGGCTTATGCTGCTCCTGCCATTATGGCAGGTATCGGGGGATTAATCACTGCCGACAAGGGACTTCAAATTGGGGCATTAACTACAATCGGCGGGGTATCGGCTTTGGTAGCTTTGATTCTAGGCATTTGGTTGCGGAGCCGAGGGTGCGATCAAAGGTGGATCATCGGCGCACCACACCTCGTTGTGGTTGGGATATTCACGTTGGCGGGGGTCATGTTTGGCCTATTCGCTGCATGGGCGGCATCTGGTTTATTGAACATGATGAATCCGAATAATCACTGGGCTTGGGTCGATCGTGTCTGGATCGATTTCCCCTTATCAGGTTTGATCGCAAGCACGATCGTAACATGGCGGTGGCGTCTTGCCGTCACAACACATTTTTCATCCAAAAGGAGAAGATAGAACATGATCGTTATTATTGGAGCAACAGGTACAATTGGAAGTGCACTTTTGAAACGTTTGGTTGATCTTGGCGAACCTGTACGGGCGCTGAGCAGAGAGCCTGAGAAGTTGCGTAATCAGATAAGCGATTTAGACCGGTCGATTATCGAGGTCGCATCGGCTAATGCTTCCGACCCTGAATCGCTGCGTCGTGCTTTTACAGGAGCTAGCCAACTCTTTCTTGCAATGTCCAACAGTCCAAGACAAATTGAATGGGAGACTTCGATTATTCAGATTGCTGTCGAAGCTGGGATTGAGCACATCGTAAAAATATCCAGTCCGGCCTTTGAGGAGAGTTCTCCTGTAGCAGTGGCAGGCTGGCATCGCGAAATTGAGAAAACCCTATCTGAATCGGGTGTCACCCACACGGTGTTGCGTCCCTATGCGTTTATGCAAAACTTACAACATCATGCACCAACGATCACAACGCAAGATGTTTTCTTCGGATCCATGGGTGAATCACCTTGTAATTTCATTGACTGTCGCGATATCGCAGATGTTGCTGCTGAGGTTCTGACCAATCGCGAGGTATCCGGGCATATATATACGCTTACGGGTTCGGAGATTTTCAATTATCCCCAGATCGCAAGTAAACTATCTGCCTTGCTGAATCGGTCGATACGCTACATCAACATGGAACCCCAAGCGCTTTACCGCAATCTAATCGAACATGGGCAGATGCCATCTTGGATAGCGAACCACGTTGTGGAGATCCAAGCTATGGCTTCGGTTGTGCCGGAAAGGCCAACGGACACTGTAAAACGCTTGCTCGGTAGAGAGCCACGCACGCTAGATGCTTTTTTGAATGAGTACATAGAAAACTTCCGGTAGAGACAGAGTAAGGGAGCTTGCTATAAAGCAGCTCCTTTTTATTGTAGTTATGGGTTATGCTTATTCGTTCATCGTCTAATGGGCGGATATCCATGTAAGTTATACGAAAGGATCGTATGTCATAAATTACTTAAATGTTCATATAGAATTCTACGAGTGACAATTAAATGGAGAGGTGCATGTCGCATGGAAAATAAACACAGGACTCAATCTGCCCACACAAATGTTCCGCAGCCCATAAGAAGCGATGGTGCCGGAGCAACGGATTTAGGCCCACGAGACATTATGCGTGATATAGAAAACGTCAACATGTTTGTTCCTCCAGTAACGGATGCTGGTTTGATCCCAAACATGAGATTTTCGTTTTCGGACACCCATATGCAATTAAATCACGGAGGATGGTCCCGTGAAATCACCGTAAGGGAACTGCCAATTGCAACAACACTTGCGGGTGTTAATATGCGTTTGACACCAGGTGGGGTACGGGAACTCCACTGGCATCAGCAAGCAGAATGGGCTTATATGCTATATGGGCGAGCACGAATTACGTCCGTAGACCAGCAGGGGAGAAACTTCATTGCTGACGTCGGTCAGGGTGATCTCTGGTATTTTCCTGCAGGAATTCCACATTCCATTCAAGGGTTGGAGGATGGCTGCGAATTTTTACTCGTTTTCGATGATGGACATTTTTCCGACCTGAGTACGTTATCCATTTCAGATTGGTTCGCGCATACTCCCAAAGAAGTGCTGTCTGCTAATTTTGGTGTACCTGAGAGTGCTTTTAGCTGCATACCTTCGAAGCAGGTTTACATTTATCAAGATATTGTGCCCGGTTCGCTTGAAAGTCAGGAAATCCAATCTCCTTATGGGACCATTCCGCTAAGTTTCAAGCATCAGCTGCTAGCACAAACACCAATCCGTACACCTGGTGGCAGCGTAAGAATCGTGGATTCCACTAACTTTCCTATTTCCAAAACGATTGCTGCTGCGCTAGTTGAGATTGAACCAGGTGCAATGAGAGAACTTCATTGGCATCCAAACAACGACGAGTGGCAGTATTATCTGGCAGGACAGGGGCGGATGACGGTATTTGGAGGGAGTGGTGCGGCTCGCACATTTGATTATAGGGCAGGTGATGTGGGTTATGTGCCTTTTGCCTATGGTCACTATATTCAGAATACCGGTAACCAAACGTTGTGGTTTCTAGAGATGTTCAAGAGCGACCGTTTCCAAGATGTGTCGTTAAACCAATGGATGGCACTTACTCCAAGAGAACTCGTACGAGATAATCTAAACGTCGGACCAGAATTGTTAGAAGCGCTGCGCAAACAGAAATGGCCGGTCGTTAAATATACAGACTCTCCTTAATGGATTATCCGTATAGATACACAGGTGACATCTTGAACTTGCAGCTTATGTTCGTTTAGCTTCTAGTAAAGCTAAGCGGGTGTGAGCTTATTTTTATTCGCAAAATGGTTTCATCATTGAGTGAATCGAGTAACACACATGGATTGACAGCCTGAAAAAAAGAAACTATACTAAGTTTGATAATAATGAGAATCATTTTCAATTATAAAGAGGATGGGGATGGATCAATGAATAGACGCACAGTCTGGAGGAACACAAGCACACTCCTCATGGCGATGTGTGTGTTTTTTTTGATGGTAAGCTCTTTTTTTGCGTCTAGCACAATTTCATATGCGAGTACATATTCTCCCGGTGATGAGATCAATAACGCAATTGCTCAGACTGAAGCATTAAAGAAACATATGGAAGAAGGCAATATGGAGCAGGGCGTTCAAGATTTTGGCTTACTTAAGAAGTGGTGGAACACGAATAAGAACGGGGTTAAGATGACCACGCTCGATATGGCACTAGAAATAGATCGGCAGATTGCCGGGATTTCACTGGCGCTTTTGAATAAGAAGAATGAAGAGGTTATAGCACTTGCAGGAACGCTTCAATTCTCGCTTATTAATTATCGGGACGGTGCTTATATAGGTAACGATGGAAAGACGAAAATGACCTTGAGCACGTATATTATGAATCTTCGACAAGTGGACAACCTGATCGAACAGCAGAAGTGGAGTCAAGCACAAGCAGAAGTGAAACAATTGCAGCAGCAGTGGTTAACTGTCGAAGGTGATATCGTATCCAAGTCACAGACTGTGTATAACAACGCCGAGCGTGACTTGGTCTTAATTGACGCTTACTTGACTAATCCTGATCAGAGATCACAGGTCGCACCCATCATTGAACGGATGATTACTTCGCTTACCCCCTTAGCTGATGCGCAATATTCTTGGTGGGATGCGGCATTAATTCCACTACGCGAAGGGTTGGAGGGATTGCTCGTTGTAGGCACACTCTTGATGTATGCGAAGAAAGCAAGCTCGAAACCGGCACAGCGATGGATAATTGGGGGAAGTGCAATCGGGATAATTGCATGCATCGTGATCGGATTTATTGTAGCCTTTCTATTAACATCGGGTACATTTGGAAGGAATAATTCACTGATTAATGGATGGACAGGTGTACTAGCAAGCTGCTTATTGTTGTATGTCAGTTACTGGTTGCATAGGAACGCAGACGTGAAACGCTGGAACCGATTCATCGAAGCGAAGAGCACTCAAGCCTTATCGAGTGGGAAAATGATCTCTCTTGCACTTCTTGCTTTTTTTGCAATCGTACGAGAGGGCATGGAGACCGTTATTTTCCTAATAGGGATGGTAGGCAAAATGCCTGGTGGTGAGCTTACGATTGGCATCGTTGTCGGATTCGGTATTCTTGGATTGTGTGCGGTACTGATGATTAAAGTCGGTACACGTCTTCCGATTCGTCCGGTGTTCTTAGTGTCTAGTCTCATCGTGTTCTATTTATGTTTTAAGTTTATGGGTTCGGGTATTCATAGTTTACAGATGGCAGGGGTACTGCCTGCGCGCGTACAGGATTACTTACCTGAGTATGTGTCAGTTAGTCTATACCCATCATGGTACAGCACGCTACCGCAGTTAATCTTCGTATTGGCTGCGCTCATCGTATTATTCAAGCAGAAGTTAAGGAAACGCAATCCGATCAAGACAATCAATTCGGCGTCAGATGCCAATTAATGGGGGAATTACAATGGTAAAAGGATTAACAACGATCATGTCAGTTTCACTTGCAAGTATATTGCTTCTAAGCGGCTGTGGGAGTGCAGCTAATAAACCAGTTGCCGATCAGAAGGTAACTGAGACACCGGGTCAGGCACCATTGGATAATAAGAATGTGATCCAACAAGGTACCGACAAAATGCAAGCAGAAGCTAAGAAGTTGGAGGAAGCGATTAAGAATCAAGATGCGGCGCAGGTGAAGCTTCTCGGGAAGTCGATTAATGACATCTGGCTCTCGTATGAGAATACTGTGCGACAAGTATTCCCGTTAGAATATACGGATGTAGAGAAATATGAAATGCCGATCTTTTCCGCTTCCGCTTATGATAAGGTAGATTTCGATGTCCTGAAGGTTACGGCTAGTCGTTTGCAGGAGGCACTGTTGAAGCTGAAGAATGCGAAGGAAACGACGGGGAATACATCTGAGTTGTTAACAAAAGCAGTAGCGAATTATAAAGCCTTCGTTGATGAGCAGGCGGATCTGTTCGTTGCCCAGACAAAGGTATTCGCTGCAGCTGTTAAATCAGGCAATATCGAACAGGCAAAGCTGGAATACACGAAGGCACGTGTTTACTTTGAAACAATTGAGCCGATCGCTGAGAGTTTCGGTGAACTTGATCCGAAGATTGATGCACGTGAAGCTGATGTAGAGAACGTAAAAGATTGGACGGGGTACCATCGTATTGAGAAAGCTCTCTGGGTAGATAAGTCGCTTGAGGGTCAAGGCAAGTATGCAGATCAGCTCGTTAAAGATACCGAAGAATTGCAAAAGCAAGTGAAATCCTTGCAGTTGGAGCCAAAAGCGATGGTTGCTGGTGCGATGGAACTGCTTAACGAAGCGGCAACATCCAAGATTACTGGTGAAGAAGAGTTGTACTCGCGTACGGATCTAGTCGATCTCGCAGCGAATGTGAATGGCTCGAAGACAGTCTATCTGGCCATTATTCCTGCGCTGAATGAGAAGAATCCGGATCTTGGCACGCAACTGGATAAACAGTTCTTGGCTATGGAACAGATACTCCTTCAATATCAAAAAAATGGACAATACATCACATATGACCAATTGACTACGGAACAAATTCGTCAGATCAGCGATCAGCTCAGCCAACTGTCTAACCTGATGAATCAGACGGCAAGCATCCTCTAGATCGGCAGGAGAGTGAGAATAATGGAATCAAAGTCTAAAAAAACAGAACTATCCCGCAGGGATTTCTTAAAATTAACCGCAGTTACGGGTACCGGAATCGCGATGGGTGCAGCTGGAATGGGTGTATTCATGGGGATGGCAAGCCCCTCTGAAGAAGTCAAAGAATCCAATCAAACTAAAGGTGATCGGATTGCGATGTATGGCAAACACCAAGCAGGCATTATTACCCCACAACAGACTTATATGTATATAGCAAGCTTTCGCATAATCGCGTCGGAGCGAGCAGACGTGATTCGACTATTCCGTGATTGGACGAAGTTCTGCGATTTGAGTACCGCAGGTGGGAATATGAAGTCGGGGGGTAATCCGTTAGTACCTCCGAGTGATACTGGTGAAACGATGGATCTTCCTGCTTCTAAGTTGACGGTTACATTCGGATTTGGACCTTCATTTTTCAATGATGGAGGCAAAGATCGGTTCGGTATTGCCGCTAAGGCGCCTCGTTACTTGAAGGATATTCCACGTATGCCGCGTGAGAAACTTGATTTATCGATATCTGGTGGGGATGTCTGCGTGCAAGTGTGTGCGGATGATCAGCAAGTTGCTTTTCACGCAGTTCGTAATTTCATTCGGTTATCGACAGGTGTAGCTACGTTGAAATGGATGCAGGAAGGCTTCACCAGTGGGGTTGGAAATCAGACACCACGGAATTTGTTTGGTTTCAAAGACGGAACGGCCAATAAGCTTCATCAGCATACACAGGGCTACGATGATGTCGTATGGGCAGATGAAGGTGAACCGAGTTGGTTAAAAGGCGGCACATATCTGGCCTATCGCAAGATTCGAATGCTGCTAGAGGTATGGGACCGATCAGCGTATTCCGATCAGGAGGACACATTCGGACGATCCAAGGAGTCAGGTGCTCCGTATGGGGCAAAGAATGAGTTCGATACACCTGATATATCCAAAATGCCAGCGGATGCACACGTTCGATTAGCGAAGGAGTCCAAACAGCAAATTCACCGCAGAGCATATTCTTACACAGAAGGTGTCGATCCACGTACAGGTCATGTGGATGCGGGTCTATTGTTCCTCAGCTTTCAAAAGAATCCGGACCAGCAGCTTATACCTATGCTGCGGTTGATGCAAAATCAAGATAAACTCAATGCGTATACGTCTCATGTAGCCAGTGCACTGTTTGCATGCCCAAGGGGACTGCGTGAAGGCGAATATATCGGACAAAGTATTTTTGAATCTTAATAAAATGGACATTCAGACCAAAATCGGTTTGAATGTCCTTTTTTTATAATCACCCCAAGCGATAACAAAAAAATTAGTGTAGAAATTAGTAACCAGTGCCTATCCCGGATCATACTCTGTCATGGAGTAGGCGTTATTACCAAGGATAGTGCATTATCATTACTAATTCGGAGGTTGTCAAAATGGACGATTTCAAGAAAGATCTACAAAACTTAAATGTTAGCTCATTTCAAGCAGGGGAGTTAGCTTCTCTGACAGCTCAGAACCCACAAGATGCTAGGCTTTGCTTCTTTTGTGTCAATTGCTTCTTCAACTGCTTCCACTGTCATAATTGCTTTAACTGCCATAATTGCCATAACTGTCAAAACTGCCATAACTGTATGAATTGCCATAACTGCCAAACCTGCCATCATTGTCGTTAAGGGTGATGAATATGTGAGGTTTTTATGCTATGAAAGGAAATCCCCAGCGCCTTATTGGTTGTTGGGGATTTTCTTTTGCCTGCCAGACATGAAGGACAAATAGCCGTACATAAAATTACCTAATAAAGACTTGCGATCTTAGAACGGAGGAGGAATCGAATGTCAAATATGAACGTAACTATGCGCTTAAAAGTAAAACGGGATACTTTTTATAACACCGATCCTAAAGGAGACGTGTACTTCCGAAACAATACAAGCTCGTTCCGCATGGAAGGGGAAGGAATTGACCAATGGATTGAAAAACTGCTGCCCTTGTTCGATGGGGAACATTCCCTTATGGAATTGACTGACGGGTTACCGACGCCATATCGTAACCAGATATTCGACATCGCCGAAACGTTATACCGCAATGGTTTCGTACGGGATGTGAGCCAAGATACTGCGCATCAGTTACAGGAATCGATTCTGACGAAATATGCTTCTCAAATTGAATTTTTGGATCATTTCTGCAATTCGGGCGCATATCGATTTCAGTGTTACAGGCAAACAAAAGTGTTGGCGGTAGGTTCGGGACCGTTTTTTGTTTCGCTCATTTCCGCGTTGCTAGAATCGGGACTGCCTAAGATCAACATGCTGATTACGGATGCAGAACATACAAACAGACAACGGTTGTCGGAGCTCGAAGAACATGCTCGCAAAACGGATTCAGAAGTGACGTTAGAGGAAGTTTTTCTGCCAAATGTGGACGCATTTTCTTTGTCAGAGGTAGTGAAACCTTTTGATTATATATTGTATGTGTCGCAGGAAAACGAGCTAGAAACACTACGACTCCTTCATCAGGCGTGCAGGGAAAAGCAGAAAATGTTTCTGCCAGCCGTCTGTTTTCAGCAGGTTGGCATGGCGGGTCCGATTGTGCATCCTGATTTTGAAGGATGTTGGGAGTCGGCATGGCGTCGTGTTCATCAATCTGTGGTTTACAACCATTCCCACACAGAGGTTTCATCTTCAACCGCAGAAGCGATGTTGGCGAATGTGATCGTGTTCGAGAGTTTCAAGAAGATTACCGGAGTGACGGAATCGGAACAGAAACATCAGATATTCCTGTTTGATCTGGAGACATTGGAGGGTAAATGGCACCCGTTTGTTCCGCATCCGCTTGTTACTGAACGTGCTGAAGTTACGAAGATGCCAAATATAGAGCTGAAATTCTTACAAAGCTCAAGCAAAAGGGAGGATGGATTGCTTACTTTTTTTAGTGGTCTAACGTCGCAGCAAACAGGGATCTTCCATATTTGGGATGAAGGGGATCTGATACAGATCCCTCTTGCTCAGTGTCGTATTCAGGTTGTTGACCCGCTCTCTGAGGGACCGGCCAAAGTGCTGTCAGAGCTAGTATGTGTGGATATGACGCATGAGGTGGCACGACGGGAAGCAGGGCTTGTAGGGATAGAAACGTATGTGTCGCGTATAACCGATCCAATCGTTCAAAAGCTTCTTACCGAACAAGGAACAGGGGGTAAGGCGGTAGATCAAAAGGAATTTGTCGGTGTAGGGGCTGGAGAAACGGTAGCAGAAGGCGTCTGCAGAGGATTGCATCAGAGTTTGAACGATGAACTGCTCAAGCGACTGCATACTCAACTCCCCTCTGTTGTTCCGGTACTGTTGTCTACAATAGAAGATGAGCGATGTCAATTTTATTTAAAGGCATTAACTACTAGGGAAGGTGAGCCGAAGATCGGGTTGGGGGAAGCAGTATTCGGATTCCCAGTCGTATGGATCGGCATGGGCGATCGCTGGTTTGGTGGTATTGGCCTGAATGTTACCCAATCGATGCGGGATGCATTGCAACAGGCGTTGTTTCAGGCACAAAACCAGTCGGCTATTAGCAAGGCAAAAGTATTGAAGGTAACGTCTATTAACATGGAAGAAAAAGCGCCGATAAGATTAGGCATCCCAGCTTATGACGTTATGAGTCATGCATCTGAAGCCATTCAGTCTGCTTGGCAGGTATTAAAACAAAACCACGTACAGCCATTGGTATTCGATCTAGCAGTGGAACCATTTCTTAAAGATGAACTGGCAGGTGTGTTCGGGGTACTACTGCAAAAGGAGGAAAACCGGTGAGCGCAGTCGTCGTGATTATTGGAGAAGGGGTACTGGCTGACTGTGTAAACGATGAACTATGCAGCCAATATGAAGTTATTCGCCAGACCGATTTTGAGAGTGGAGTACCGGAAGCAACGGACTTGATTTTGGTACTGCATGATGCCTGGCATCCTGATATCCATCAAACAGCAGAGAAAATACTTCAGCCAACCGGCATCCCCTGGCTTCGAGGCTTTGTTTCTTTTGGTGAAGGTGTTATCGGCCCATTGGTTCAACCGGGAACGCCGGGGTGTTCCCAGTGTGCCGACAGACGCCGTTTGATGACGATGAGCGATCGACAGGAGATGCAGAAACTGCAGCTACAACTGGCGACACAAGGTGGAATTTCGAGTGATGCCTGGGCGTCCCGTACGGGTCTTATGCAAATGGCTCATTTGCTTTCGGAAGAGACAAGAATCGTACTACAAGGCCGATTAGCGAAGACGATCGGACATTTATTTTTGATCAATTTAAACAGGTTGGAGACCACACGCCACTTCTTTCTACCGGATTCGTTATGTCCGGTTTGCAGTCATTTGCCTGACGATTCCTCGGAAAAAGCTAGAATTCTACTGCAATCTAGACCGAAAGAGAACATAGACAATTACCGTACTCGATCATTGGATGGCTTGAAGGAAGATCTGATCCACGACTATCTGGATTACCGTACAGGCATTTTGAATGGGAAAATGACGGATCTCGTTTCGCCGTTTGCAGACGCGAGTGTAAATTTGCCACTGTTCAAAGAAGACGTTGGCACGGCGGGGCGGACGCACTCGTTTGCTATGAGCGAGTTGACCGCCATTTTGGAGGGGATGGAGCGGTACAGCAGTATGATTCCTCGAGGTAAACGGACAGTCGTTCGCAGCAGTTATCGCGATTTGAAAGATCAAGCCCTGGATCCCGTTCTGTTAGGGTTACACACGAAGGAACAATATGCCAATCCAGGATATCCATTCAAGCCGTTTGACGCTGACTACCCGTTCAATTGGGTCTGGGGTTATTCGTTTGGCCAAGAACGCCCGATTCTCGTTCCTGAGCAGCTCGGTTATTATGGTATGGGTTCTGAATCACGCTTCGTATTTGAATCTTCAAATGGGTGTGCGCTTGGTGGAAGTTTGGAGGAAGCGATTTTTTACGGATTATTGGAAGTGGTGGAGCGTGATTCATTTCTGATGACCTGGTATGCGAAGCTCCCGCTTCCGCGCCTTGATCTTTCATCCGCGCATGATCAAGAGTTGCAGCTGATGATCGATCGTATGCGGGCAGTGGCGGGATTCGACGTATATTTCTTTAATGCAACGATGGAACATGGGATACCAAGTGTATGGGGGATCGCGAAAAATAGAAGACAATCGGGAGTGAATCTTATTTGTGCCGCCGGCGCGCATCCAGATCCGATCCGTGCGGTGAAAGGTGCCATGCATGAATTATCTGGTATGGTGCTGAGTCTTGACAAGAAACTGGAGGAGAATCGGGAAAATGTAGTCCGAATGTTCCACGATTCGTCCCAACTGCACCAAATGGAAGACCACTCCTTGCTATACGGGTTGCCGCAAGCAGAAGAACGTTTGCAATTTTTACTTGATGAAAGCCGTCCGCTGCGGACATTTGAGGAGCAGTTCAAGCGGAAGGCGGGACATTCTGATTTAACGAATGATCTGAAGGATATTTTACAAGCGTTCACCCGAATAAATCTGGATGTGATCGTGGTGGATGTGACGGCTCCTGAACTTAGTCGAAATGGACTCTATTGTGTAAAAATATTGATTCCGGGGATGCTTCCGATGACATTCGGACATCATTTTACCCGCGTGACAGGGCTAGAAAGAGTGCTCAGGGTACCGATGGAACTGGGGTATACGAACCAGCCACTAACGGTTGAACAGCTCAACCCAGATCCGCATCCGTTTCCATAAGGCGAGGAGGAGAATGATGAGTCTCGAGTTATTTTTGCATAATCTTCACTTTGACGTTGACAAAACCAAACCGCCTGACTTGGTGGTGGACTGGGAGGATGGACCTCTTGCATATAAACTCTATCGCGGCTTGCCGATGGTGCCGTTATCTCATGAAATTCCTCTAACACTTGATGATATGAAATCGCCTGAGAAAGTGGATCTTCGACTTATCGGTCATTTTCTCTGGTATGTATTTGGGGTCGCGCAATTGTCTCAAGTAGTCTTTCCTTCCCTTCAGAATGAATCATCAAGAGGCGTACTTCAAATGTACCGGCGTTTTGCTCCATCAGGAGGAGCGTTGTATCCAAGTGAATGCTATTTGTATCTGAAAATAGAAGATTTGCCTATGGGTATTTATCATTATGATGCGGCCCACCACCGACTGGTGCTGCTTCGCGAAGGTTATTTCGATTCCTATATGACACGGGCTCTTGGTCATCAATGTGAGTTGTCAGATTGCTTTGGTGCTGTATTCGTTTCGACGATGTTTTGGAAAAACTTTTTTAAATACAATGATTTTTCCTATCGTCTGCAAGGGCTGGATGCCGGTGTAATGAGCGGGCAGCTGCAAGAAGTGGCTAAACGGTTCGGTATCACCACCGGCGTGATATTCCAGTTTATGGATCGTGCGATCAACCAACTGCTCGGTCTTTCTGAACAAGAAGAGAGTGTATACGCGGTCATCCCGCTGTCGCTGGAACCGACAACCAGCTGGTTTTTCGATAAGGAAGAAGTAGAAGAAACGATCACCGCCACCGAATTGTCTAAGGAAATTACATCCATCCATCTTGACCACTACGTTCGGTCTAAGCGGGTCAGAGAGTATCCAATGCTCATCCGAATGAATGAAGCATCCATGATCGAATCACTGCAGTCTTCTCCAAGTCAAATCGGGGGTAAGAATATTGTTGATTGCGAATACCAAACAATAAATCTCCCAGCTGTGCAGCGGTTGTCGTATGACTTGGCTTGGATCAGTCGTAAACGACATTCGCCGGATCGTGATTTTGTTATGGGCAAGGTAAGTCAAAAACATTTGGCTGAATTGCTGCAAGAGGCGATGGCATCCTTTTTGTACACCAATGATCTGGACGGATCACATGAAAGATCTGCACCACGCGTATCTCTATATGTCTGTTTGCATAACGTCGAAGATATCCCCGATGGTGCTTATCGGTACGATAGTTTCAATCATTCACTGGCAAGAATCCGACCCGGTGATCATCGGTTCTGGTTGCAGCTTGGTTTGTCTACAGATAATGTCAACCTAGAACAGGTCCCGCTTTGCTTTCATGTGGCAGGGGATAAGGATCATCTTACTCATGAACTAGGTTATAGAGGATATCGAATTCAACAGATGGAAGCAGGCATGCTCGTGCAACGGTTGGTCCTTGCGGCATCCGCGATCGGAATGGGAGGACATCCGCTTCTCGGATATGACGCTAGATTGAGTGACGAGATCTATAAAATGCCTGAGCGTGGACTAACTAGCTTAATCCAAATTCCGGTCGGTTTCTATCGTCCCAGTGCTAGATTGGAAGGAGGCTTACATGGGTAGTAGTTAAAAATACAATTAAAAAAAGCAGCTTCCGTGAAGAAGCTGCAAGTACCTGTTAACATGATGTTAGCTTTTCTTTTTCCATATCGATTGTTCGATCTTGTCATAAATTTTAAAAATAAGTTCGAAGAGTTTTTTCGCCGGCAACCATTTAGAAAAAATATAATTAATAAGGAGTGCACATAAAACTCCATTTACCATTCCTGAGATAACATCAAGAGGATAATGTACACCTACCCAAACTCGTGAAAAGGATATTGCTGTAGCCAGAGCGAGCCATGCCCAGCCCTCTTTTCTACGATATAACCAAATCGACATTGCAATAGCAAATGATGCGGTAGCATGGTCACTTGGAAAAGAAGCATTAATCGCATGAGGAATAAGTTGGAATACATTGTGGGCCACAAATGGGCGGTCACGGTAGAAAAAGTCTCCCAATAACACACTGATGCCTAATCCAATAGCTGCAGATAGGAGAGCGATAAATATCATTCTCCGATTTTTGTCGGTACGTGTAAACCAATAGATAATGACTGCAGCATAAAATAAATATTCAGCACTACCTGCTAGGAATTTCATGAATGGGTTCAGAAAAGAGATTGTCTGAGAGAGATTATTAATTAACTCAAACCCGTTATAGTCAATTTGATCAAGCATGATTTGATGTCTCCTTTAATTTATTACATGGATAAAGAACGAAAACCATCATAACAGATTGTATTATTTATAACATTAATCTTAGATTAAAATATTAAAGATAGAAGAAAACTAACGGGGTATAGACGGATATGGCAGTCTAGAACTTTTAAGAATCTAGACTGCCGTGCTTTTAGTCGCCGCACACTATTGAAAAAGACAAAAAGTTCTTAATTTTTTTTAAGAATCATTTAAGCAATACATAATCGCACCTCAAAAAAGCATTAACATCTGTAGGTTATTCTATTCGTACAGTAGGAAAAAGGCATTGGACTTTTCTACTAGGAAGACAATACATCTATGAGGTGATTAATTTGTTACGAAACAAAGTGTTTTTAATAGCCGTACTGCTCATGGTACTGCTAGGAGTTGGAACCGCCACATTTACTTACTTCACGAGGGATAAAAGTACTGAAATTGTAGCTGTGAAAGGGCTTGTGAAACCTGAGCTGAATACCGTACATTCTGTTGAACGGCTTAAAGATCACTATGACTTGATTGTAGTTGGTACCGACCCAGAGGGAATAACCGCAGCAATCTCCGCGGCACGTAATGGACTTCAGACACTGCTAATTGATAGTCGGAATCGGCCGGTTTTAGGAGGACTGATGACAGTTGGTTGGTTGAACAGTATTGATATGAATTGGGATAAAAGTTCTTCGCAGCTTGGTAAGCAGCCTGACTATTTTAACAAAGGTATTTTTGCAGAATGGTATAAAAAAATAGAAGGTGATTCTTTCGATGTAACGACTGCTGCGAATGCATTCTATGATTTAATTCAAAATGAGAAAAATATTGATCTTTATATGATGGCCAAGAACGTGGAGCCAATCATCAAGAAAGAAAAGAACAGTACTCTGGTAGAGGGACTAAGTTTTACAAAAGCGGACGGTACGAATCATAAAGTGCTAGCGAAAACAGTTATTGATGCTACACAGGATGCAGATATAGCGGCTGAAGCGGGAGGTTCATTTACAATAGGACGCGAAGATTTAGGTGATGAAAAATCGCGCATGGCGGTTACCGCCGTGTTTCGTTTAAACAACATCGATGAGAAAGCATGGAGTCTGATTTCCAAACGGTTAAAAAGTGGCAATGATAGTAATGCGGGTGTCAGTAAAATGTCCGCATGGGGCTATGGGAAGGAAATGCAAGATTATGAACCTTTGAATAAAGAGCGTACAAAAATGCGTGGCTTGAATATTGGGCGTCAGTTAGACGGAACTATACTGATTAATGCGTTGCAAATCTTCGGAATTGATGGCTTGAACCCAGATTCAGTTAAAGAAGGATTGGATATTGCCAAAAAAGAAATTCCAAATGTAGTGAAATTTTTGAAAAAATTCGACGAGTTCAAGAATGCTGAATTAGTCGGGGTAGCGCCTGAACTATATGTTCGTGAGACTCGTCACATGAATGGTTTGTACCGATTGAGTGTCATCGATTTACTAGAAAACCGTGATCAATGGGATCGTATCGCTTTTGGTTCTTATCCGGCAGATATTCAAAGAACGTCACCAACGGATAACGGAGCAGTTGTCGTACACCCATCGAAATATGCAGTGCCCTTCCGCAGTATTGTTCCAAACAACTTAGACGGAATCCTAGTCGTGGGAAGATCCGCAAGTTATGATACACTCGCTCATGGCAGCGCTCGTGTTATTCCGAATGGAATGGCAGAAGGACAAGCTGCAGGTGCAGCAGCCAAGCTGGCTATTGAACAAGGAGTTAGCTTCCGAACAATGGCTGAATCCAAAACTGTGATCGCTGAGCTTCAACAACGCCTTAATGATCAAGGTATGGATCTAAAACCGTATACCCCTAAAACGCAAAGCTTTATGAAACTTAAGCAATATGAAGGCTTGAAAGCTGCCGTTTACCTGGGGATTGCGGTGGGATCTTATAATAACGAAGCATTTAAACTAGACAAGCCCTCGAACCCTCAGCGGATAGTAAATGAATTGCTCACCATTCAGAGAAAGTATAAACAGCATTTTGAAGGAGTTGCACCTGAATCTCTTAAAAATGTGAAAGAACCTGCGACAGAAGCTTTAACTTTGCAGCAAGCAAGTTATTCCATCGCATTATGCGTGGGGATGGAAACAACTCTCGAGACAGCCCAGACAGATTTATTAAATAAAGGACTCCTTACCAAACCCACCATTGCACTCATTGAAGATCCGAAGAAATTGACGGATGGTGATGTCTTCATGATGCTTAAGGAGACGGTTGAGGGACTAACGGGTACTAAACTTTAATGCGGAAGCGAAGAGCAGTATAGTCATTGACTCCTTCATGGAGTTGATGGCCATACTGTTTTTATCTTTTACAGCTATTGTAACAAAAGCTCTTATTGATTATCATGATCAGATAAGCAAGTACCTTACAGCAGGCACGAAAGTGTAAGAACAAGGAGGGTATATATGTATAGAAGTACCATTCTCTTGGTTGATGATGAGAAGGAAATAACGAATCTCCTCGAAATCTATCTTAAAAATGAAGGATACGATTTATTAATCGCAAATGATGGCATAGAGGCACTGGAACTTTTACATTCTAATCATGTCGATTTGATCATACTAGATGTCATGATGCCTCGTATGGATGGCATTCAAGCGTGTATAAAAATACGGGAAGCAAAACAAATGCCGATCATTATGCTTTCCGCTAAGGGTCAAGAAATTGATAAAATAACAGGTTTGAGTATTGGCGCGGATGATTATGTCGTTAAGCCATTTAGTCCACTGGAAATATTAGCAAGAGTTAAATCTCAGCTGCGTCGATACAGACATTTCAATGCGAACGAAGTCAGAAGCGATAACGAAATTGTGATCGATGACCTTGTTATTAATGTGCCAACACACAAAGTGTTTGTCGACAACAACCTAATCAAATTGACGCCACGTGAATTTTCGATTTTATATACATTAGCCTCAAAGCGTGGGAACGTACTGAGCATGGAACAAATTTACGAATCCGTTTGGGACGAGCCTTTCTATGAGTCGAATAACACCGTAATGGTTCACATCCGCAAAATTCGGGAAAAACTTGAAAAAGATCCAAGCGCACCACAGTACATTAAAACCGTATGGGGAATCGGCTATATGATCGAATAATTGATCGGGGAATTGACATGAAAATGAAATTAAATTTTATTTATACGATACGTTGGAAGTTTATTCTTGTATTCTTACTAAGTATTGCATCTACCGTTCTTTCCATGTATATCTGTTATCGTTTGTTTCTCTATTTGGTGTATATAACACCGTTCAGAACACCCATTCGTTGGGTTGTCAACAATATGGGTTCAACCCCGATTCTGATCATTACCGGTTGTTTACTCTTTTTAGTTTATTTTTTTGTGTTCAGCCGAAAAGTTTTTCGATATTTGGAAGAAATTACGAGAGGACTTCAGGAAATTTCGAAGGGTAATCTTTTGTATGAAATAACAGCTAAATCTTCGGATGAATTAGGAACAGTAGCTGAAAATTTTAACCAAATGACGAAGAAGCTGCGTAAATCTATTGAAGAAGAGCGAAATGCAGAAAAGACTAAGAATGAATTGATTACAGGGGTGTCTCACGATTTGCGTACACCACTTACCTCGATTCTTGGATATTTAGAATTAATTGAGACAGATCGATATAAAGATGAAGTAGAACTTCGCTATTACACGAAAATTGCATATGAAAAATCGAAAAACTTAAAAAACCTGATTGACCATCTTTTTGAATATACATCCCTTCGGGGGGAAGTTCTCCAGCTTCAAATGAAAAAAGTGAACATTATCGGTTTTCTTAAGCAACTAGCTGAGGAATTTAACCCTCAATTGGAAAAAGAAGGTATGTCATACCGGTTGATGGCAAAAGAAGAAAGTCTATTCGTACAAGCGGATGGACACCAATTGATGCGAGCTTATGAAAATATTATTTCAAATGCAATCCGTCATGGTAGCGGGGGCGTCTATTTAGATATTCACATTAGCAAAGATCAAGATGAGGTAGTAGTGAAAGTTATTAACTATGGTGAGACCATTTTGGAGCGGGATTTACCTTATTTATTTGATCGGTTTTATCGTGCAGATCGATCAAGATCATCTCAAAATGGTGGAACCGGACTAGGACTAGCCATAACCAAAAGCATTATAGAACTTCATGGGGGACATATAACTGCTCGCAGTAGTGGAAATGAAACGGTATTCGAAACCAGGTTACCGCTTTACCCTGACACCGTCAACAAGCATATTCGTTTACAATAAAGGGAATGATTTGTTATTATAATTAGCAATATGGAATTAAACGCATTGATGAGAAGAGTAGAGGGAAAATATCTTGCACAGAGAGCTCCGGTAGCTGAAAAGGAGCAAAGAAATTTTCCTCGAACCAAGCCTCTGAGCAGCATATCGGAACCTTCAATGGGGATGATGTGACGGGAGCTCCCGTTATAGAGCTAGAGTATAAGCATTGCACGCAATGCCGTACTTGAAGAGGTTAATATGGCGACATATTAATGAATCTGGGGTGGCACCGCGAAAACTTCGTCCCCAAGACATAAAGTCTTGGAGGTGAGGTTTTTTTTGTATCGGATTATCACTTATTAAATTCATTAGGAGGAGTCGACCATGAGTAATCTTAAGGAGAATCATACCGAGCATTTCATATTTAAATTGATTAGCGAGGAGCTTGAGGAAAGTCCATTTGGCAGGGAAATGTGCACCCGATTTCCTCCCGAACCCAATGGCTATCTTCACATCGGAAGCGCCTACGCGATACACACGAATTATACAATAGCCCAAAAGTTTAACGGAACGTTTCATTTACGCTTTGACGACACAAATCCCCTTAAGGAAGATATCAAGTATGTGAATGCGATTATGGAGGATATCAAATGGCTGGGATACGATCCAGAAAATCATATCTACTATGGCTCGGACTACTCGAACGAAATATATAACGCCGCAGTCACACTGATCAAGCATGGTAAGGCTTACGTTTGTGATTTGACGCCGAACGAAGTAACGGAGTATCGAGGGACTTTGACGGAACCGGGCAGGAAAAGCCCTTATAGAAACCGATCAGTCGAGGAGAATCTAGCGCTCTTTGCAAAAATGAAGAATGGTGACTTCCCGGCTTCCTCCAAGGTTGTCCGAGCAAAGATTGATATGGGCTCACCCAATATAAATCTACGTGATCCTGTTATTTATCGAATTATCTACGCTGAGCATTACAGGACGGGAAGTGACTGGTGCATCTATCCGATGTACGATTTTGCCCATCCTATTCAAGACGCGATTGAGGGTATCACCTATTCCTTATGCTCTAACGAATTCAAAGACCACCGCCCTTTGTACGAATGGGTGTTAAAGGAGCTGGATATCCAAGAACCTCCGCGGCAAAGGGAATTCGGTCGGCTGAACTTAACGGGTGTTGTGACAAGCAAGCGATTTTTGAGACAGCTGGTTGAAGGGGGTTATGTAGACGGTTGGGATGATCCGAGACTTCCAACACTCCGTGGCCTTAGAAGAAGGGGTTTCACTCCATCGAGCATACGGAGTTTTATTGAGGAGATTGGCAGCATCCGATCTCAAAGTACGGTAGACATTTCGCTTTTGGATCATTGCCTCAGACAGGATCTAAAAGAAAAAACGGTTAGTGTCATGGCTGTTTTAAAACCATTAAAGGTCGTCATTACCAATTATCCAGAGGAAGAAGTGGAGATGTTAATGATTGAAAACAACAGCGAAAACGAGGCACTGGGGAAAAGAGAGGTTCCATTTTCAAAAACCATATATATCGAGCATGACGATTTTATGGAGGAACCCTCTAAGGGCTTCCATCGGCTTAGTCTGAATGATGAAGTAAGGCTGAAGGGTGCGTATTTCATTAGGTGCGAGGAAGTGGTCAAGGACCAAGCTTCAGGTGAAATTATAGAACTTCGCTGCACCTACGACCCGCTTACGAAGAGCGGAACGGGATTTACTGGGCGTAAGGTAAAGGGAACGATCCATTGGGTCTCTGCGGAGCACGCTTTAAAGGCTGATGTCCATTTGTATGAAAAACTGTTACTTGATCTGAACATTCCGAAGGAGGACAGCGGGGATTGGACAGATACAATTAATCCGATGTCACGTAGTATCATAAAGGATGTCATGATAGAATCCTTGGTTGAACATGCGATTCCCGAACAAAAATTTCAATTCTTCCGTCATGGCTATTTTTGCGTAGATAAAAAGTTTACTACCGGTGATCGGCTTGTATTTAACCGTATCGTACCATTGAAAGATTCATGGAATAAAAGATGAGGCTCTGAAAAAGATAACCAACACTCCAATGAAGTACGAGAACAAACGGATGCTTATTTTCTGGAAAAATTGGTTGAAAACATAAGAAATGGGAAAGGCGCTTTATGTAATAAGGAATACAGCCGTCTAGAAAAAATTAGGCGACCACTTCCCGGTACAATACCGAGAATGGATCGCCTCTTACATATTTTTTATTTCAGCCCTGTAACAAAGGAGCTCACGTGCGGGTGGAAATTAGAATCTACATATCGAACAGCTAATAATTACTAAAAGAATAAAAAGCACTAAGATAGAACCTGTGTTTGTAAAACGATTCTCAAATCTTTCTTCACCACATCCCATTTTCGACAACTCCTTTCGTAATTTCTTAGTGAAAAAATGTAACCCGTGGACCAAGCCGAAGTCTTCACTGGTGCGTTTGAAACAAAGAGGAGAACTTGAAAGTAGCTGAACGGCTGTTTATGACCACTGTTTAATTTATGGAGCAGCTAATAAATTGGTTTGATGAATTCGTTTAGATTTGTAAAAATTTTAACCGAACTACATTGATGCTCAGTTCTAGCCGCGTGCGATGAGTGATCGTCTACAAGTGTACGTTCGTATAAAGTGGAATAATGAGGTGAAATCTGATGCCTAAAATTGACAATATGATGGCGATTCTATGGATGTTGAATTCAGGCAGGAAAATTACTGCAAAGCAAATATCTGAAAAGCTAGAGATTAACATAAGGACTGTCTACCGTTATATGGATGCACTTTCTGCCAGTGGTGTGCCGGTTATATCTGACACAGGTCATAATGGGGGGTATACCCTGTTGAATCATTTTATTGAAAGTCCTCTTCTTTTTGATGTTGATGAGCAAACTGCATTACTTCATGCTGCTGTTTTTGCAAAAGAAGCTGGATATTTTTCAGGGGAGGCATTAAACAGAGCAACATCAAAGCTAAAAATGTATTCAAATCAAGAGCAGGAAAGAATGATCAAGCAGCATTTAGAAGGGCTTGAGGTCATAAGTCCAATTGGAAAACTATCTATGGAGCCAATATTGAAGAAATTGGAGCAAGGTATCGTAAACGAATCATCTGTAGAAATGGCATACCATACGGGTCGTGAAGAGCAACCCAAGCGTAGGATTGTTGATCCATATGGAATTATTTATTGGAATAATAACTGGTATGTCATTGCATTTTGTCATTTAAGGAATGAAATCCGCAGTTTTAGAGTGGGTCGAATTATCAGTATTATTCAAACAGAAATTACCTTCAATCGTCCAACGTCTTTTTCGGCTAGTGAATTTTTCATGAAAAGCCTACTTCCAGAAGTAGAAGACAAGCAAGGACTTATGCCTTTAGTTGTAGGTGGTAAGACAAGTACACTAGATAACTTATGCCAGCATTGGTTTTTAGGACATCATGTCAAAGAACGGACTTCAAACAAGGTGATTTTTCTACTAGAAGAGGAAGCAATTCATACGTATGTACCGTATTTACTTTTACCCTATGGCAAATCTATTCAAGTAATTGAACCAGTAAGTCTGAAGCAAAAACTTATTGAAGTTCTATATGAGTTAATTAATTATTATCAAAATTGATCACTTTACTGACGGAAGTGGCCATCAAATGTTTAGGGAAACGATCGAGTTGACCCGTTTTTTAAGAGAGGAATTCCAACTCAGCTATTTTACCCATTACATATAACGACACGACCTATTTGCCGGTACGGGCTGTTGCCAACGCTCATTATTACGTCGGACAAAAAATATCAAACGCTGCACTTAAAAATTGCAGCGCTCGATAAAGATCTTACGGATTTCGAGATCAGAGATCTGGATTCATACACCCTCTTGAAAAAAGTCGGCACCATCTCGCCGCAAGACGGGTTAAAAGAAATCGTCGTCGATATCGGCAACGTAAAAACGGTCACGATCTCTATGCAAGTCAAAGACGGCGGTGGCTATTTCGTTCCGCTGATCGATTCTTATTACAAATAATAAAAAAGGGCTTTTTACTTTATTTGAGGCAAAATGAATTGAATCACTGTAGACAGGCCGCCGATTATTTCGACGGCCTTCTGTGCGTATGAAGATCATAGAAAACGTGACCGATAAGTCCGTTACGAACGACTGCATCGATCGGACTTTTGTGGGTTTGATCAGCAGATGCTGATTTATGGTGAGAGCCGTCTTTTGAATTTTTATCGCATCATAAGATATTTTATTATGCAAAGAAAGGAGATGTGAAGATTTCTATGAAATACAGAAGCATTTCAATTAGCAGTAAATGGGAAAAAACAAAATGGCTGTTAACACGGAAAGATTTTCAAAAACATATTCCTCAAACGATGTTGTTCAATAAACACAATCTGACAACGATGCTGGCCTCTCATTCCGTCGTCTATTTTAAGCCAACGACCGGTTCAGGTGGGGTCAACATTATCCGGATAGAAAAACGGGCACGAGGGTATCAGACGCAAAGCAATTCCACCAAAGCTGTTTACCCTACAATTGATCATTTGTTCAGTAATTTGAAGCAGTATTCCGCTCGTAGGCCGTACTTGTTGCAGAAGGGAATCGCATTAGCCAAGACAAATGGACAGCCCTTCGATATTCGTGTTATGGTTCAAAAAACGAATGAAGGCAAGTGGGTAAGCACAGCTGTATTTGCGAAAATAGGACGGCCAGGAAAGGTAGCTACGAACTACAATCAAGGAGGAACAATTAGCTACTTTCGTTCAACCTTGTCTGATGCAGGATATAATGCAGCCACCATTCAACGAAAGAAAGCGAAGCTGAAGCAGATGGGTGTCTCTGTAGGGCATTGTTTTGATCGACATATGAAGGGATTCAGAGAACTTGGTCTGGACATTGCGCTGGATTCTGCAGGTAAGCCCTGGATTTTGGAAGTGAATACGAGACCTCAAATTTATCCGCTGAAGGACTTAAAGGATAAGGGATTATATCGACGAATTGTTTCTTTTGCCAAACAATATGGGAGAAGAAAATGATAAAGGTGAATGCTTGCCCGGTTTCGATCGATATGAGTTAATTAATTATTATCAAGATTGATCACTTTACTGACGGAAGATGTCAGTAAAGTTTTTTTATAATAGGGTATATCGATAAACTAATTACAAAAGGAGTGTGTATGATGCATACAAAAAAAGTGTATCTTTATGTATTTGATACGATGTCAGACTGGGAGGTAGGTTATTTAATTGCTGAACTAAACTCGGGAAGGTATTTTAAAAAAGAACTAGCGCCTTTAGAGGTGATTGCAGTAGGCGTTGATAAGAATCCTGTTACTACAATGGGAGGATTGAAAATATTACCTAGTATTTCTATTGATGCGTGTATTTTGGAAAGTACTGATGTTTTAATTCTTCCAGGCGGAAATACTTGGCTAGAAGCAATTCACGAACCTATATTGAAAAAAGTTTCTAAATCTTTAAAAGAAGGTACTGTTGTTGCGGCGATTTGTGGTGCAACAGTTGGACTTGCAAAGATGGGATTGCTAGACTCAAGAAGGCATACAAGCAACAATCTAGAATATATGAAAATGATTTGTCCTCATTATATGGGTGAAAAATATTATGAAATGGAACCAGCAGTAACTGATGGGAATTTAGTTACTGCATCAGGAATAGCTCCGTTGGAATTTGCAATGCATGTATTGAAGGTGCTTGATGTATTTGCACCAGAAAAATTAGATTCATGGTTCAATCTTTATCAAACTCATGAATCAAAATACTTCTTCGAGTTAATGAATTAAGCTAAGAAGAGTTCGAAAAATCCAAGGCATATTGTGTTGAAGGTAGTGAACAGAACTTAGACAGGTTGGGTAAGCTGCTGGTGGAAATGGTCTCCTAACTATTCGGAGTTGGACGGCGATATTTTATTCATGTAAGTATTTATATTTGAGAAGCTGTGAATTGAGTGCGTATAGACATGAAAGAGGGAGGAAATTTTAAGATCATGTGTGGTGAACCGTACCATAAATAAGGGCAAGTTTTTTTGCGGAATTCCTTGCGGGGCATGGATTTATATATATGTGTGTAGGTTCGGGGTAAGGAAACGCTAGAAAGCTACATAGGGCATTCGTTTTTTGAATGGAACATCCTCGTCACATCCCACGGAAGGAAGCGGGCATCGTGGAATCGGAGAAGGCCTCTAAGGCCGGGAAAGAAAAGTGTCAGAAATGTCGATGCTGGCAGAGAATTCGCTTCTGACGGTACTTTCGCTTTGCAGAAAGGGAAGGTGCTCTAGATCACGATCGTGAAGGGGGAGGGGTACTTGTATCTGGACAAAGCCCCGTCCACCTTGTCGGTGGACGGGGCTGCGACGACCAGACACTGTCGTAGCGTCTCGTCGAATTCCAGTTCAATGCCTCGAAGCTTCTGGCCTTGCTGAACGGCTATCTGCTTCACTATGGTCTGTATTAGGGTCTTCTGTGTTTCGACTGGAGAGGTCTGAAGAAGCCCGTTGAAGTGCGGGCCTATCTTTGCAGGTTGCATTGCTGGTGTTGCAGTCATCTTTTTGCGAAGTACAGTTTGATTGGTATCCATCGAATGGCCTCCTTAGTATTTTCCCGAAGTTGCCTGGTCGACCGGGCTGTAGAGGCATTCAGGTTATTATAGTCACTTGCGGACGGCGCCTGTCCGCTGTACAACTGCTTATAGGTATTGATTCTACAGGGTTTTTCTTTGGCTAGCACTTGGATGGTTGGGTAGAAAAATGGAGGCGAAAAATGTCGCTAAGGGCTATCCGGGAGGGGTCGCTCGCGGAAAGGTCTGACGAGAAAAACAAAGTGGGAGCTATTTTCACTAGAAGGCTCTACATCCGCTAAAATGGCTGAATTCGCCGAATTTCAATGATTTGAATATTTTTTTGCGATCCCTATGATCCGGCAAGATTGCCTATCGATTAGGCATCAATTCTATATGCTAAATAATAATATCTGTTTGTAATTGGGGAGTTTTCGTAGAAAAAAAGAGCCTGGGATTGCACCAGGCAGATGGGGGCGGCAACAAAAGCGTCAATTGCGCCCAAAGCGGCAAAGCGGTACTTTCGCTTTTTTCGCTATTCTTGGTCTGTGCTTTCTCCCGTCTCTGTTGGGAGAAAGGGGTCACTGTACTGACAGTGGAAAGGCTCGCCCAGTTCTTTCACCCAGCGGACGGCGCTGGCTACGTCTCCACCGTGAAAGAGAGGCGCATCCCCGAAACTTTCGTCTTCCCAAACAAAGTCCGCCGTCTGTTGCTGCTTGTCGACTGCGAGGAAGAAGTCGGAGCCGTCAACGTAAGGGTTGGTTCCTGCTTGGGCGTCAGTGGTTCGCAGGACGACGCGGACGCGGTGTGTCGGCTTTTGGTCAGTCAGTGGGTACGAGAGATTCTCTACAAGCAGGTCAGAGAAGGGTTTCGCCGCTACGAGCATGACCCAAATGTTCGTCCCGTTGCAGTCGACTGTGACGTTTTCGTTTCGCTCGAACGTCTCTTTCAGCTTGTGGAGAACCAAATCGTTGGCTGTCAGCTTCTTTCCGCCTGGTCTTTCAGCCATTGTTCCACCTCCTCGTCGTGCGCTCCGGCCTGCGTGAAGAACGTCTTTAGGTAGTCGTTGTCGTACTGCACAGCGACTTTGTACGCTTGGAGACCTTCGTCTAGGTCGAGCATTTCGACATACTCGGGGTAGCTTCCAAGCAATCCTCCGTTTTCGAGGCTCAGCCCGAAGATCCCGAGGTCCCGGACGTTGTCTCCCGCTTCAAGAATGACGATGCAGCCGTGTCGGTTGAGGCAAAACGTTGTTTCCTCGTCAACTCTCAGTGCAACTTCTAGTTGGCGAAAGTAGCCGTCGACGTGTTTGAACAACGGTGCGGGGAGCACTCCGGCACGGCGCAAGAATTCGACATCTTGGTAGGTCTTGATGATTCGCATCCAAAATCCCTCCTGTAGAAAAGTAAAAGACCCCTCTCGCAAGGGGTCTTTATGTAATGAAAAATAATAATATATGCTTTTAGTTAAAGGCTTTTCGGTTTTGCGGAAGTCCTTGCAAGAGAGGTGACGGGCCTATAGGACAAATTTCCAAATAAGCCAACAAATAAGAACAGATGCCCATGAAATGAAACCAAACACCATGACGATCTTATTCTCGCTCCAGCCATATTTTAGGCTGAAATGATAATGAATCGGGGCCATCTTGAATAAGCGCAGTTTTGTACGTTTATAGTACCAGACTTGCAAAATGACTGAAAATTGTTCAGCAAGATAGACTGAAAACAGTAGTGGGATTAATATTTCAACCTTTTCAATAACCGCTAAAAAGGAAAGCGAACCTCCAATTGCGAGCGATCCAGTATCCCCCATAAACGCTCTAGCGGGATAAATATTGTAGAGAAATAAGCCGAACAGACAGCCAATCATTACGAGCGAAAATGTTTGTACTTCAGGTTTGTCTGAGATCAGAAAGAAGAAAAAATAAGTTGGGATCGCAACATTGATCAATAGCCCGTCTAGACCATCCGTAAAATTGATAGCGTTCGCTGAACCAACTACAAACAGGAGCATTATTACGATGTACACGTAAACGGGCAGGTGTAGCTGAACCCCGTGGAACAACGTAATGTCACTCGTCAGCGAGAACGAACGGAACAATGTGAAAAGCAGCACACCAGTAAAAGCGAATTGAAACACAAGTTTCGTCCTTCCGGAGATACCGGATGGATCTTGCCATGCTGCCTTTTTGAAATCATCCATAAAGCCGACCGAACTGAATAAGAGAAACGTAACACATAAAAAGATCATCAATGGGGCGGGATGAAACTGTAATGACGTTACCACACCGATAAGCAAGATCAGGCCAGCCATCAGTGGTGTTCCCCGTTTGGCTTGATGGTCAGGGGGTAACTCAGATCGAATTGGCTGCGTTAGCTTTAGAACGCGCAGCCCTCTAATGAGTAGTGGAGTAAGGAATGCTACAAGTAAGAACGAAAGACCAGACACGCCAAAGATCCCAAACATGCTAAAAGCACCGCTTTCATTACGGATTTTCTCCTTTTATTATTATAATTCTATATGGTGGACAAATATTCCTTTTGCAAGAAGGGAAAAGAGGAAAAGGCCATTCCTCTAGGGATGGCCTTAAAACTTGCCGTTACAGACAGCGCGGTGAACCGTATCACAAATGACGCAAAAAACGCAATTCTACTAGTTGTTCGGCAATTGCCCTGACTCCCGGTGCCGCCGACTCATGAATACCAAGGACAATGCAAGTACCGTGAGGATTATTCCAAGCACTTGAAATCCTTCAAAGCTGAAGTTATCACCCATTACGATGCTTATCAACAATGAAGAGAGAATGGTTCCCAGGTATCTTGATGTATTAAATATTCCGGATGCTACACCTATAATTTCTTTTGGAGAACTTTTGAACAAGGCCGCTTGCAAACCGACATTGTTCAACCCGTTGCTAATACCGAATGCAGCTAATGCCAAACACACACTGATAACCGATGAAGTTTGGTTTAAAGTCACTATCCATACTGACCCAAGTGTCATCAGTATTCCAGATAGTAGCAATGCCGGTTGAGATCCTGATTTATCTATCCATCGGCCTGCTATTGGAGAAGTAACGAGCGAGCACAAGCCTAGACTTAGCATAAGAACCCCAGTATGGAACTCGCTGACATGACGTACTATTTGCAAGTAGGATGGAAGCCCGAAAAAGAGTGAGTAAAAAAGGATGTTAACAAGCATGAATTCGACATTGACCCAAGTCATCGCAGGATATTTGGCGAATGTGCGTAAAGGAACAAACGGTGACTTCGCTTTGAACTCATGTCGTACAAAAGCGCCCAGAACAACGAGGCCGACCAGCCCGAAAATAACATTACTTAATGAGATTTGCCCAGATGATTTTGCTGATAGTAATCCAACGAGTAGTGCAACCAGACCCGCTGTGAATAGCAGGATCCCTGGCACATCAATCAAATCAGACCATTTACGAAAGGACATGCCCAGCGCAACGGATGTTGACGGTTTGTCCTTAGGAATATTCCGCCAAGAAAATAGAAAGCTCGCAATTACGAATGGAATATTGACGAAAAAGATGGCAGGCCAGCCCCACCAGTGAATGATGACCCCGCCAATAAAGGGTCCAATTGCCGCCGCTCCGGATAGGAATATGGACAAAACAGACAGCGCAGTCGCTTGTTTCTCCGTAATATGAATTCGCACAATAGCCATTCCAACCGCAACGATCATGCTTGTTCCGATTGATTGCACAATGCGAAACACGATGAGCCATTCAAAGTTTGGAGATAATGGAGCTAATAAAGATGCAACGAAGCATACTACAAGTCCGATAAGAAATATCCTCCTGCGACCGAATAAATCGCTGGCCTTTCCCATGACAGGTTGAGCGACAGCACTCGCAATGTAGAACGAAAAAATAATCCAAGAAACAGCTGTAAAGTCAAGTTGGAACACATTTTGCAGCCTTGGAATAGCAACGGAAACCATCGAAGAATTTAAAGGGTTCAATAGTATTCCAAGTCCAACGGAAATCATTAACCACCTGCTGCGACCACTCATTTTAGTTCCCCCAAGCGTACCAAATCGTAGTAATGTCATTTTATTTGAAATCGATCATTCATTCCAACGCATTACAAGTTATAATGTAATTGATTTGAAGGAATGAGTGGGGGTTTGAAATGGAACTTCTTCAACTGCAATATTTTCTCACGGTAGCTCGTTTGGAACATGTGACCGAAGCCGCACGAAGTCTGCACGTTACTCAATCGTCTCTAAGCAAGACGATTCAACGCTTGGAGGAGGATTTAGGGGTCCCTCTATTCGATCGAATAGGGAGGAAGCTGCGATTGAATGCGTTTGGTAGCAGATTTCTTCTCCGTGCGGAAAGGGCGATGTTTGAATTGGAACAGGGAAAGCAGGAACTTAGCGATTTATCTAGCCCGGAACTTGGCACTCTCGAATTGGCAGTGACCACCGCTAGCACGTTACCTAATATTCTTCGAGAGTTTCGTAAAAAGCAGCCCAATATCCAATTTCATGTGCAAATGCTAACCACGCAGGAAATGGTTACGCTTCTTCATAGAGGTGAAGTCGATTTTTGCTTGTCATCACCTCCAATAGAAGGAGATGACATTGAATGTCGAATCGTATTCATTGACCCAATCCTTGTAGCTGTTCCGGAGGGGCATTGGCTGGGTGATCGAAGTAGCGTATCCTTGACAGAATTAAGGGATGAATGGTTTGTCGGAGTAAAGAGAGGCTACGGTACACGCGATATAGTGGATTCTGTATGCAAATCGGTAGGATTCGTACCCAAATATGTGTATGAAGGGGACGAGCCTGCAAGGTTGAGCACGCTTGTAGAGGCAGAGATCGGCATAGCCTTTATACCAGGCACTGCAAGGAATTCACGAGAACGTATCAAATATCTCCAAGTAGAAAATCAAGAATTGGTACGGGAAATTGCATTCGTATGGCATAGAAGTCGGTACATTTCGAGGGCTGCTCTGGAATTCCGTGAGACGGTTTTCGACTATTTCAGAAAACTATCCAAACAGACAATGTAATCCTATTGCACAACAAAAAAGAGCTTCAATGTCTTGAGGCTCAATGATTGTGATTTCGTTTTCGTTTTCGATTTTATTTTAATGGCTGGCTGTCGAATGTTTATACTGTTCTCTTATAGTTTTCTTGCTTTGATTACAAAAGTTACAGGAAGCATCTTTGCTTTTTTTGCAAAATCGCTGTTCCTTGATTGTATAATTTCGTCATCAGATTGCTCAATCATTTGCTCAATTACAAATCCCGCTTTTGCCAACGCATTCACATAAGTTGATAGTTTACGATCCGATAATGTTAGCTCACCTTCATCAAGAGATACCGAATACCAAGATTCATCGAAATAACTCTTTTTAAAAGCAAGCATATTATTTTCTGCAACAACACATTTGTGTATAGGGTGAGACCAACTGAAAATAAATACGCCGTCTTTTTTAAGGTAAGAAGCGATTCTGCAAAAAGTACCCTCAAGGTCAGTGGTCCAGCCTATGGCGTAAATCGAATAAACAAAGTCAAAATAATCCTCTGGTATGCCACATTTTTCTTCCATGGGAGAACAGATTAATTCTGCTGAAAGACCGCACGCTGTTAAATGTTTGCTTGTCTTGTCGATTTGGTTCTCTGATATATCCATACCCCATAGTTCAGATGCTTTTCGTTCCCCCATATATTGCAAAGATTGACCGCTTCCACAGCCTATCTCTAGCATCTTTTTCCCTGAGACATCGCCAAAGAGTTGGCATTTTTCTTCTGAAACAAATGCTCCATATAAAGGTAGTGAGGTTGCCCCTAAAACCTCATTTCCTTTTGTATCCCAAAATAAGCTGTTTGTTTTATGAATAACATTCTTATCCATGTCGACCGAAATGGCGACACCAACCTCGCCAGCACCAATAATGTTTGTTCTATTAACAGAATTTTTGTCCATGCAGACTTCCTCCCCAAATTGCTTTGTTTCTTCAAATAAACTAACGCCTTTCGGCTGGTGAACCACTTGTTCAGATCGGAAGTTTTTTGTTCCTTCCTATACTCGGGTATGTTTATGAAGGCTTTGTACCACACGCCATAAAAAATATCATCATTGCATGAGCATCTGGCGATTTAACAAAATTTTCATAGGATTTATTTATTTCATCATACTCGTATTGTGTAATAACCCCATTCTTATGGAATCCAGTAAATCGGTTTATATCTAGTTGTCGTTTGAATCCTTCGATACCATGTAAATCACTATGTTGAACAATCGCATCCATATCCACGTCTGTAAAGCCTGAATGGGTTAAAATTCGTGGTAGGCTTCTTCCAATATTCCGGTTGCCACCTCTTGAAGCTTGGAGCTGTGACAATTTTTTTAATATGGAAGGTAAAACGTCTAATTCAGGTTGTATTGCCCCAAATATTCCATCATCAATATCAATAATAACGAGTTTTCCACCCGGTTTTAGTACACGCCTAATTTCTATTGCTGCTTGCAATGGGTTATGTAGATGAAGAAATATTAAACGTGCAATAGCAAAGTCATAATAATTATCAGGTAAATTAGTATCGTAAACTGAAGCTTGAGAAAATTTAAGCCTTGATTCGGGCACATGACTTAACATTTGCTTAGCCATTTTAAGTAAAGTATCATCGATGTCCAATGCTGTAATTTCACTATGCGGCAAGTTATCAATTAGTTTTTCGGTAACGAATCCCGGACCACTTCCCACTTCTAATACCTTCATACCATCTTCTAGTCCAAACCATTTCAGTGTACGTTGTTCTTTTTCCCAACCCATTAACGCTTGTTCTTTTAAGCGTAGTAACTCTGCTTCTTCTCCAATATTAACATTTTGAAAGCTATACGTTGAATTACGTGCTTCTATTGATCTTACCTCCCTGTTTATATTAGTAGGCACTCTTTTTGTTTTCAATTCCATATTACAATGGACTTGAAAATAATTCCATGAGAGTGGGTTGTATTTTTCATTACATTTAGGGAAATCAATTCGCGAAAAAAACTAGAAAGCAGGGATCATTAAATCCAACATTCCTGTTATAAGTGCTGCTGAACAACCGAAAGTAGTCAAAGTAATTTTTAGAAATAGAATGTCAACTCATGAACTATATGATGTAGTTGCCTCTTAAACAAAAAATCTAATCAATCTTTAAAATATCTAAGATTTATGATATCTTTATATTTATAAGCTATTAAGTTCAGGAGCGGCACATTAAATAATTTAGAGGAATTTTTCAGAGGTATAATGAATTATGGATAATCTAGAATTAGGTAAAACAATAGCAAATTATCGCAAAAACAAGAATTACACGATTAAACAGTTATCAGAAATAACGAATGTAACTTCATCCATGATAAGCCAAATTGAGAGGGGACTTTCCAGTCCGTCACTGAATACGCTGCGCGTGATTGCCGATGCGCTGGAAGTTCCTTTATTTAGTTTGTTTACTGAATTTGTGCCAACTAAAAATTTAATTACAAGAGCAAATTCCAGAAAAAAAGTCATATTTACATCGAACAATTGGGAATATTCATTATTGTCTCCTGATTTAAGCGGCTCGATTGAGATGGTTTTAATGAAATTACCGCCGGGATCCCAGTCTGCTGAAAAACCTATGAGACACATTGGTGAAGAAGTCGCATATGTATTGACGGGTGAGGTAGTATTATTTATTGGGGACGATGTGGAGACTTTATTTGATGGAGACAGTGTGAAAATACCACCTGGGGTAGAACATAAGTGGGAAAATAAATCGGAAAATGAAGCAACCGTTATTTTTGCTATAACTCCTCCGACATTTTAGAAAGCAAATTATAATTATATGGGCTGATTTGTAAAAACCGTTTTTGTATTTGCAAGTGTATTTCACACTAGTAAATACAGAAACGGTTTTTTTTACATTAAATTGTTATTGATTACCATACCAAAAAAAACCAAAAAAAATCGATAAAAATTAAGCTTGAATTATTAAACGTAAAATGCTAATATTCAACTGTACTTAATTTATTAAATACGATTTAACTTTTGGACTTCCAATTGAATTTCAAAATGGAGGTGCACATATATTACTATACTGCAATTTGATATCAAAGAAAATGTTACTTTAAAACAAGGAGATAAAAATTTTATGAAAAAGACAATTATGACTGATACTGCTCCCGCTGCTATTGGACCTTATTCGCAGGCGATTGTAAGCGCTTCACGGTTGTATGCATCTGGGCAACTTGGAATTAATCCTCAGACAGGTGAAATGAATGATGACTTTGCATTACAGGCAAAACAAGTGATGGAGAACATCTCCGCAATTTTGAACGAAGCAGGATACGTTTTCGAGGACATTGTAAAAACGACTATTTTTGTGACCGATCTTGCCAACTTTACTTGTCTGAATGAAATCTACGGCTCTTATTTCAAGACCATCAAACCCGCGCGTTCCTGCATTCAGGTTGCAGGTCTTCCTAAGGGAGCTAAAGTGGAAATAGAATTCATTGCAGAAAAATAAATTTAAAATCACATTTTAGTACGGAGGTAAACAACATGACTAACAAAATTGCTGGAAAAACGATCGAAGAATGGAAAAATGAATTACCGGAACTGCAGAACATCATTGATACTGAGGAAGTTTTCTGGGTAAACCCGCAGCTTGAGAGCTGCAACAACCGAATTATTAACAAGGAATTAGGGATCGCTGATATCGAAGATGCAGAACAACGATTGATTCGCTTCGCCCCTTATTTAGCAACAGTATTCCCGGAGACTCAGGAAAAAAACGGAATCATCGAATCTGAATTAGTTAACATCCCTAAGATGCAGCAGAAGTTATCCGAAATGTTCAATCAGGAAATAATGGGAAATTTATATCTTAAATGTGACAGTCACCTACCCATCTCTGGATCTGTAAAGGCGCGCGGAGGAATTTACGAAATATTAAAAGTGGCCGAAGATATCGCCTTTAAACATGGCATGCTGTCAATAACCGATGACTACTCCATTCTGGCAGATGAAAAATTCCGGACGCTATTCTCGAATTATTCGATTGTGGTCGGATCAACCGGTAATCTAGGTCTTAGTATTGGGATTATGAGTGCCCAATTAGGCTTCAAAGTTGTTGTGCATATGTCTACTGACGCGAAAGAATGGAAAAAAGATTTATTACGACAAAAAGGCGCAATCGTCGTTGAACACAATAGCGACTATGGGAAAGCAGTAGAAGCAGGAAGACAAGAGTCTCAGAAAGATGCCAATAGCCACTTCGTTGATGATGAAAATTCTGCAACGTTATTCCTTGGTTATGCCGTAGCAGCTAAAAGGCTCCAAAAGCAACTCAATGAAATGAAGATTCCAGTCGATCAGGATCATCCGCTTTTCGTTTATCTACCTTGCGGTGTAGGCGGCGCTCCTGGCGGAATTACTTTCGGATTGCGGACAGTATTTGGAGACAACGTTCATTGCTTCTTTGCAGAGCCAACCCATTCACCGGCAATGTTGCTAGGTTTAATGACACGTGAGCATAGCGAAGTATCAGCTCAGGAATTTGGCGTTGATAATATTACTGCAGCAGATGGGCTTGCCGTAGGAAGACCATCAGGCTTTGTAGGCAAAGCACTAGAGAAAGATATTAGTGGTGTCTTCACTGTTCAAGACGACTGTCTCTATCGAATCCTTAGAAAGTTAGCCGATTCAGAAGAAATATTCTTAGAACCATCGGCAGTTGCAGGATTTATCGGACCCGTTCAACTGCACGCTTCTTCCATGGGACAAGATTATTTGAACAATAATCACCTGGAACAGAAGATGCAAAATGCAACTCATATTCTTTGGGCTACTGGTGGCGGCATGGTTCCTAAAGATGTTATGGATGATTTCTACCGTAAAGGTGCAATGAGCTAATTTACTTTATATTATAGGGAGAGGTTAAGACAATGGACACTGCAACAATGATGATGCTAGTATTGGCTGCATCTATAGCAATTCTCATCTTTCTCATTCTTAAAGTTAAGATACATCCTTTTCTATCCTTAATAATAGTGTGTATATTTGTGGGAATTGCTACAGGTATGCCTCTTCCTAAGATTGCTACTTCCATTGAAAACGGAATGGCCGGAACGTTAGGTTTTCTGGCCGCCGTTATCGGTTTTGGTACAATTTTAGGGAAAATGTTGGAAATATCTGGCGGCGCCGAGCGCCTTGCACGAACATTACTAGAAACAATGGGAGAAAAAAGGGCTCCCTGGGCAATGACAGTTGTCGGGTTAATTTGCGGCATCCCCGTATTTTTTGAAGTAGGATTTGTTTTACTGTTTCCCTTGGTTTTCATCGTTGCCAAACAAGCTAAGATGTCGTTACTCCGTGTAGGAATTCCTTTGGCAGTATCGTTGATGGTCGTTCACTCGATGGTGCCTCCACATCCGGCAGCGTTTGCAATTACTACAACTTTGGGAGCTGATGTTGGTAAGGTCATTCTGTATGCTCTTCTTATAGGAACTCCTACTGCCATTTTAGCTGGTCCAATTTGGGCCAAGTTTATCAGTAAGAAGTGCAAGACTGGAGTAGTACCAGAATCAGAAGTGAGCGCTGAAACACCAGTTGAGGATCTTCCAAGCTTCGGCATTACCTTATTTACTATCCTATTGCCCCTAATCATTATGGTAGGAAAAACGGTTAGTGCATTGTTTCTCGCAAAAGATTCTGCGTTATTGCCTATTGTTAATTTCTTAGGAAATCCAATTATAGCGCTTCTCATCTCGGTATTTGTAGCTTATTATACATTAGGCCTTTCTCGTGGTTTAAAAATGAAAAACTTGTTATCGCTTACAGAACAATGCTTTGGACCGATTGCTGGCATCTTGCTGGTTATTGGCGGCGGTGGAGCTTTTAATCAGATATTAGTTGACAGTGGGTTAGGTGATGAATTGTCTAAGGTTTTGATGTCACTAAATATGAACCCAATTATTCTCGCTTGGCTAATAGCTTGGCTCATGCACCTTGCAATCGGTTCCGCTACGGTGGCCATGATTAGTACTGCAGGCATGGTGGCACCTATGCTGGCTGCTTTTCCTGGTGTGAGTCCGGAAATTATCGTTCTCGCCATTGGTTCAGGAGCGATTGGCTGGTGCCATGTCAACGATTCGAGTTTCTGGTTTGTAAAAGAATATCTGGGATTATCGTTACCGGATATGTTTAAGAGCTTCACTGCGGCATGCCTTATTGCATCATTTGTTTCTCTAGGCGGTATACTACTTTTATCTCTAGTATTTTAATAAATATTATTAAAAGGTACTATTATTACATGCTCCTAACGACATGTAATTATAGTACCTTTTTCAATGCAATAAGAAGCTTATAAAAAACATATTTACCTCGCAGCGATTATCTGATAACATTATTCCAACATTCAAATGCGATGAAGAGAAGAGTAGATAACTCCATTCTTATACAGAGAGCTCCGGCAGCTGGAAAGGGGCAAAGAATCCGTTATTGAACAAAGACTCAGAGCAGCACGTCGGAACCTGATTAGGAGATGATGTGCCAGGAGCTCCTGTTACAGAGCTAGAGTATAAGCATTACATCGTAATGTCGTACTTGAAGAGGCTATTATGGTGACATAGTAGCGAATCTAGGGTGGTACCACGAGCATACATATCTCGTCCCTGAGACTTTTTAGTCTTGGGGGTGGGATTTTTTTGTTTTTTTAAAAAGAGCACACAGCACGCATGCAACATACGGTAGATCAAATATGAACTTCGAATCGGAAAGGATCTGAGAATCTTATGACACAAAAATTAAAAGCAGGTATTGTTGGCGGAACGGGAATGGTTGGACAGCGATTTGTTGAGCTTTTGAATGAGCACCCTTGGTTTGAGGTCACGACAATTGCAGCAAGTGGCAGATCAGCAGGGAAGACATATGAAGAATCCGTACAAGGCAGATGGAAGCTAGCTACTCCAATTCCTGACGCTGTGAAAAATATCGTTGTTCTAGATGCAGCTAATGTGGAAGAGGTTGCAGGTCAAGTCGACTTTATCTTCTGTGCAGTTGATATGACAAAGGCTGAGATTCAAGCACTAGAAGAGGCTTATGCGAAAACAGGCACTCCAGTCATCTCTAACAATTCAGCTCATCGCTGGACACCTGACATTCCGATGGTAATCCCAGAAATTAACCCACAGCATATTGATGTGATCGCTGCGCAAAGAAAACGTCTGGGCACTTCAACTGGTTTTATTGCAGTTAAACCGAACTGCTCTATCCAAAGCTATGTACCGGCCCTACATGCCCTGCTTGACTTCAAACCAACCCAAGTGGTTGCATCGACGTATCAAGCTATCTCTGGAGCGGGCAAGAACTTTACTGATTGGCCAGACATGTTGGATAATGTTATTCCTTATATTGGCGGTGAAGAAGAGAAAAGTGAGCAAGAGCCACTTCGCATCTGGGGAAGCATTCATAATGGGGAAATTGTTAAAGCAAGCTCTCCAATAATTACCACACAATGTATTCGCGTTCCAGTAACAGATGGGCACTTGGCAACTGTATTTGCATCGTTCGAGAACAAACCTGCCAAGGACGAAATTCTTGCTCGCTGGTTGAACTTCAAAGGACGTCCGCAGGAACTTGGTCTACCAAGTGCACCGAAGCAGTTCATTACGTATTTTGAAGAAGACAATCGACCACAAACGAAGCTGGATCGTGAGATCGAGCGCGGTATGGGCGTTTCCGTGGGTAGGTTGCGTGAGGATTCCATCTATGATTACAAGTTCGTAGGACTATCCCACAATACATTACGCGGAGCAGCAGGTGGCGCGGTTCTGATCGCTGAGTTACTGAAAGCGGAAGGATATATTCAGGCGAAATAGGGTTTGAACACAAAACAAAGCAGTAAGCATTCTGATTCCTTCAGGGCTTGCTGCTTTTTTTATCATATATTTACTCTAGAACATATGTGCGATAAAATATTGATAAAACCAATAATTAACTATTGAGGAACTTTTATTTTCTAGTCTTGTCAGATGGAGGGAAGTATGAGTGATTTTATTGAAATAAAAGGTGCCCGGATTCATAACTTGAAAAACATTGATATACGGATACCGCGGAATAAATTGACTGTGATTACGGGTGTGTCAGGAAGTGGGAAATCAAGCTTAGCCTTCGATACTTTGTATGAAGAGGGAAAACGACGGTATCTCCTTTTTTCAGGGGAACAATATAGGGTAGATACCAACTCTAAGTTTGACTCCATAACCGGTCTGGCACCCACAGTGGCGGTTGAGCAGCGCATCATCCGTCAATCGAATCCGAGAAGTACAGTTGGAACTCGGTCAAAGGTCGGGAATTTACTGGCTATTTTATTTGCTGCATTTGGTAAGCGCGATCCGAAGTACGACGATGGTTTGCCGCTTTCTATGGAGTTCTTTCAGAGAAATTCCACTAAGGGCATGTGCGTCAAATGCTTAGGGAGCGGCCGTTATCATGAGTTTAACGAGGATGCCATTATTCAGTTGGACATGCCGATCAAAGACATATTTGACGGATTTTTAATGAAGCATAGATTTCATAAATCTAATTTTAAAAAATTTTGCGAACTGCATCATATAGATGTGAATGACATAATCAGAACGTTATCGGATGAGCAATTATTGTTATTCAAGTATGGCTGCCGCAAAAGTGGATTTGTTGGGGCTGTTGTATTTTTTCATGATATGCAAAAGCATATGTCCAGCAAGAATAGTCGGCGCAATAAAGAGGATAAAGAAATTAATTTGTGGGGAATAAGAACAAATGCCATCACTTGCCCCAAATGTAACGGGATGGGTCTTGGCAAACAAGCAATTCATACAACGATTTCGGGTAAAACAATTACTGAGCTAGAGAATATGTACATAGACGAGCTATTGTTGTTCTTCAACAAAGAACGAGACAAATTACCTGGCAAGAACTTCATTTATGCAATCATTTCGAAGCTTCAATGTATGGTTGATGTCGGATTGCATCATCTCTCCTTATCCCGTCAAGTCCCAACGCTTTCAGGTGGAGAAATTCAGCGACTTTTTCTTGCCTCATTTATGATAGCTGATATGGATTCCATCATCTTAATTTTTGATGAACCGACGATTGGGCTTCATGAGGTGGAAAAAGAAACATTGATAAACATCGTACGAAACCTTGTCAATCGCGGAAACACCGTTGTCGTTGTGGAGCATGACGATAATTTTATGCGTGCTGCTGATTATATCATTGAACTTGGTCCCGATGCGGGTATTTATGGAGGCGAGCGTATCTTTCAAGGCAGTCTGCATGAATTCATCTCTTGCAGCAGCTCAAGAACCGCACCTTATCTAGCAGGGAGCAAATTTGTGAGTGTTAAACATGATTATAAACGGATAGATGAGCGAAAAATGCTGCAAATCCACCATGCAAATCTGCACAACTTGAGAGATGTTACTGTATCCATACCTCTTGGGTTGATGGTTGGCATTGCAGGGGTTTCTGGCAGCAGCAAGTCCAGTTTGGTTCAAGATACGCTGGTCCCTAAATTGAAGGGATTATTAAAAAGTAAACTCATTCATGAAGTGGATGACGATGATATCTCATCAATGGATGACAACTCGTCGGTTACGGGCACGGAATTTATAAAAAAATGTATCGTAGTGGATCAGAAGCCGATCGGCAGGAGTAAAACTTCTTGTCCAGCCACTTACACGGGAATGACGGATCGAATACGCGTGATGTTTGCCAACACACCCAAGGCGATTGAGAACGGATATGCAGTTGGGTTGTTCACTGTAAATTCCGAAGGTGGATGTAGAGTATGCAAGGGAGAAGGCTTTAAGAACTTTTATGTCGGTTACGGGAATTGGATCGAAGTGGAATGTGAGATGTGCGGCGGGACTGGGTACATCGAAGAAGCATTAAGCGTTACGCTCGATGGGAAGAATATCAAGGACATCATGGACATGAGTGTAACAGAAGCAGCCACATTTTTCGGACGAACAGAGTCTGAAGCTTACGACAAAACCATATCAAACATCCTGGCCACTTTCGAGAGTGTCGGATTGGGCTATATCAAGCTTGGACAGAAAACACCAACAATTTCAGGCGGCGAAGCTCAACGAATCAAGCTGGCAAAAGAACTTTGTAAACAAAAAGGCAGTGACAATGTTTTTATTCTAGATGAACCGACAACAGGTCTTTCCTTTTCTGACACGGAGCGTTTAATCAAGTTAATGCAGCAGCTTGTAGACGCAGGGAATACGATTATTGTTACGGAACATGATCCGTCTGTTTTGGTTAACTGTGATTTCATAATCGAGATGGGACCAGGCGGTGGCAGTGATGGCGGATTTGTGATCGCGCAAGGTACACCGAAAGAGTTAACGGTAAACAAAAATTCTATTATAGGGAAATATCTAAAGCAGGTGCAATATGAGCTTTGAATGGTTGATTTCTACACCAGAAAAAGAAGGCACAGATAGTCATATTTATAATCAAGTCGATGATTATATCAGGCAACAAAGGTATCGTCTAGTAAATAGTGTTTTAGTTGTGAAGAATGGAAGGATTGTATTTGAAAGATATTACAATAAGTATACTGAGAGCAGCAAAAATAATATCAAATCAATCTGGAAAAGTATTCTCTCCATTGTGACAGGAATTTGCCTTAATAGAGGGATGATCACAAGCTTGGATGAACCTATCGGAAAATACTTACCTGAATTCTCGCGTAATATGCATCCCTATCACAAGCTTATCACGATTCGTCATTTACTGACTATGTCATCAGGCATTTATTGGAATGGCGGGATCCATTATCATAGTCCGATGATGGCTCAGATGATGAGAACGAATGATTGGATCGGGCATATAGCCGATATTGATATACAACACGTTCCAGGGATGCATTTTCAGTATAAGGAATGGGACGTCATGCTGCTGTCTGCCGTAATTGGGAGAGCGGCTGGGGGAACTGCTTATGACATCGCAAAGGACTATTTATATGAGCCGCTCGGTATTACCGGCGGGAGATGGCCGCAAAGTCCATGTGGTTTTTCCTATACTGTGATGAAAGGTGAGGAAGAGTCCGATTTATCAGCTAGAGACTTAGCGAAAATAGGTATGTTGTTTCTTGATCATGGCAGGTTTAACGGAAATCAAATTGTATCTTCCGAATATGTCAAACAAGCTGTAACCGCTTCTTTTTCTAATGCTTCATTGGGTTCTTCATTAGGAACTGACGCTTATGGGTTTCTTTGGTGGTTATTTTCTGATGGGTATGGATGCCGTGGGTTCGGGGGGCAGGAGATCAATGTCATACCTGACCAGAAATTTGTTTCCGTTATATTAGCTACACCAACACCTTCGAGTAAATGTTATAGGGATATTCACAGCAACATATTGCAAAAAGCCATTTTGTAATATTTTTTGTGCCACATATAATTATTTTTCACTACTTCCAATAACCATCCATCCTGTAAACAAAGCACCGCCGATTCTACTAACATTGTTAGCAATGAGATCGCCATTGTGTGCTCTCAATATCCGCCGAGCGATTGTTAGTCCAAGCCCGGTACCCCCATTCTCAGGATTTCTTGAATCGTCCCCTCGGTAAAACGCTTTAAAAATGCTTGGCAATATGTGCTCTGGAATTCCCGGTCCGGTATCTTCAATCATGAAAACGATTCGCGATTGCTCCATATGTAGTTGAACTGTAATGGAACCACCTGCTGGCGTATGATGGAGCGCATTATCGAGCAGATTGCCAACCGCGCGTCTTAGTAAATGAGCGTCACCTTGAAGAATTCGGCGTTCAGCAGGTGCTTCGTATAACAACACTTTCTCTTTTTCTTTGGCGACTGACAAGTAATCCGTTACAATATCGGAGAACAACTCCCCAATATCTACGGGATTCGAACGTAGAATTTGTTCCACAAACACCATCTGACTGTAGGAAAAAAGATCGGACACCAACCGTTCCAGTTGGTCAGCCTTTTTACTGCAAATTTCTACGTATTTTGAAGCTTTCTCCGGCTTGTCAGCCATTCCTCGCCCCAGCCGTGTTAAATATCCTCGTAGAACAAATAACGGCGTCCTTAAGTCATGAGCAATTGAGCTAATAAAGAAACGTCGCTCTTCCTCCATCTCGGACTGTCGAATCAACGATTCTCTTAAACTTATACCCATAGCTTGGAAGGCAGACCGCACATCAGCAACCTCCATAACGGTCGACTGCGGAAGGTGAAAATCAAGATCGCCGCTAGCAATCCGTCTTGCAGCAGTGCTCATAGCTTCTAAAGGCTTCACAACTACACGACCCATTTGCCATCCGATAAACAGAATAGCGCTTAAGCCAGCAAAAAAAGCGAGCAAGGTTGCAAACGCATTTTTTTGCTCTGGAACGAAGAATAGGGCACTCCCTAGAAGGTTTCCTTGTTCGACGATACGAATCTGTTGATATGCGGCGGTTGTATTTACACCAGATGGGACAAAGCGATAGATTTCGCGACCTGTTGAATGAAGCAGGATGATTCCCAATTGTGAAGACTCGGCACTTTTCCCAAGAGATTCTTGCCAAACGGGGTCATGCCAGTTGAGAACTGGCGTGTCACTGACTTCCTCGATGACCGCATCTAGTGTGATCTGCTGCCGTGTAAGACTGGAGTTATCTAGTATGTAGTGATCGATTATATTCGGAATTTCGTAGAACAACCGTGGGACAAACAGAACGATTAGCATACCGATAATCATCCATTGGCGAATGCGGAGAGTTTTCATCTTCGAACCCCTTCGAATCGGTAGCCGATGCCCCAAACATTTGTAATATACATCGGTTTTCTCGGATTTTCTTCTATTTTTTCACGTATTCTACCCATTTGGACAGTGACGGAATGTTTATCTCCTACCCCTTCCCAGAATCGCTGGAGAAGTTGCTCGTAAGTGAATACTTGACGCGGGTATTCCGTGAACAAGCATAGTATCTCGAATTCCTTTGGGGTCATGGATACCGGTCGGCCATCTACTTTTACCTCATATGCTGTTATGTTTAGGACGAGCCTGCCGAAGTCAAGTTCAAGACTAGGATCTTTTTCATTTCTGTTGTAGCGCCGTAACACGGCTTTAACTCGTGCGATTACTTCCTCTGGCGTAGCTGATTTGACAATATAATCATCTCCGCCCAAGCTGAGCCCCCTAATTTTATCGACATCTTCACCTCGTGCACTAAGGAAGAGGATTGGCGTATCCAGCGATTTGCGAAGCTGTCGACAAAGCTCCAGACCGCTCTGGCCAGGCATCATAACATCCAGCAGCAGACAGTCGATTCGTTTCTGATTACAATCCAACACTTCTAAGGCTTGTGTAGCGCTGTACGCTTCGAACACTTCAAATTGCTCGTCTTCAAGAAAATCCCGCATCATTTCCACGATTTCTTTATCATCATCCACGATCATTATCGTACGTTTTCTGTTCACAATGTTTCCCCCTAAAACGAGTAACAATTATTAGAATAATTGTAACATATTAACTTCCTGTCGTACTCCGAATGACCAGAATGTTAGGGTTCATTGACTGTTTTGTGACTATTTCGAGCAGTTTTTTGTGAGATTCAACCGTTATTATAGGAACTGTGGATGAATCAAAGTAAGACGGGGGGGAGGACAGGTATGCAAGTAGGACGTCTGATTTATAAAGGATTGGCATGGATTTTTTTAATCTGTATTGTGGTGCAAGTCTTTATTGCCGGTATAGCGACTTTTTCCGATCCAGCAAATTGGGCTTTACATCGGACATTTGCCAAGATTTTTGCTTTAGTGCCATTGGTCATGTTTCTACTGACTTTTGTAGGCGGTATCAAAGGAAATGATCGCTGGATCAGTCTTGGTTTATTTTTATTGATGGTATTTCAGTTTTTGACGATTCAAGTATTTTCGTCGGTTACTGTACTCGCCTCTTTTCACCCGGTAATTGCTATGCTGCTGTTTTGGGGCGCTGTCACAACGGTTAGAACAATTCCATAGATAACTTTTAGACTGGGAGGATTGTCATGAACATACATCTTAAGGGGAAACTGGCGCTTGTGACCGGAGGGAGCGGGGGAATCGGAAGTGCGATTGCTATTCGGCTTGCATCGGTGGGAGCAATTGTCGCCGTCCATTACTTACGGAAAAAGGAAGGTGCAGAAGAGACGGTCCGCGCCATTCGTGAAGCGGGAGGGCAGGCAGAAGCCTTCCAAGCCGATCTCTCCGATCTGAATCAGATCAACTTGTTAGTGAAGGAGGTACAATCAGCATTCGGTGTATCCATTAACATACTGGTTAATAATGCTGGACAAATGAGCTATCGCTCTTCATTAATGGAGTTAACGGAGGACTATTACGATCAAATGATGGATATTAATTTCAAATCCTGCGTGTTCTTAAGCAAAGCTGTCCTTCCCTCCATGTTGGAACACAGAAGTGGTCAAGTCATAAATATTGCTTCACTTGCCGCCCACAGTGGAGGTGGGGCGGGAATTGCGATTTATGCAGCGGCTAAAAATGCGATGCTTGCTTTTACTAAAAGCATGGCAAAGGAATATGCAAGGAGCGGAATTCGTGTCAATGCCATTTGTCCCGGGGTAATTGCCAATACCTCAAACGATCGATTCAAAACTGAGGAAATTCGTAAATCGATAATCGCTAGTATTCCGCTTCAGCGGGAAGGTCTGCCGGAAGATGTAGCAAACGGTGTGCTTTTCTTGGCATCCGATCTTTCCGAATTCGTAATCGGGGAGACATTGGAGATTAACGGTGGCATGTCGATGCGCTAGCTCTATAAATATATATAAAGGAGATCAAACACGATGGAACCTATTTTGAATCGCCAATGGATAAAACTAGTACAAATGCAGCACCCCGAAAAGCTGCTACCTTTTGCACGTCATCTCGATGATAACACTTTGGCGGCCGTATATGGTTTGAATGTGGATACCTATTTGACCATCAAAGGCCTTTTGTCTCAACAAGCTAGAGAGACTGCAAAGCAATTATTGGCTGATCCTGAGTTTGCCGATCGAGTCGACCATTTGCCGTTTAAGGCAGGTGAAACTGTTATCGGAGTAGGGGAGAGTACGACAGACGATCTACTCTCTTGGTTTGAGATTCTTCGCCATTTGTTGGATCTTCAACGACCGCAGGATGAAATACTTTTGATCAATGAAGGTATTTCCGGCCAAACGACTACTCAAGTCCTTGGACGGTTCAGCAGCATAGTTGCCAAGCAGCTGAATTGGATATTTTGTATGATCGGAAGCAACGATGCGATGCGCGTCGGTGTGGATCCGACCAAAACACAAGTCAGTTTGGAAGAGACGGCCCAAAATCTTGCGGCAATTCGTAGTATTGCGGCTACCCGAACAAAGTCACAGTGGGTCTGGCTAACTCCGCCGACTATCGACGAAGAACGAGTTGCTGCATTTACTTATTTTCAACAATCACAGTTAACCTGGCGAAATGCAGACATCCTCGCAATTGGTGATATGATCCGTAAACTACCTGACCTGGTGGTTGATGTTCAAGCGGGATTTGGGAAACAAACGGCGACAGCATTCTTAGAGATAGACGGACTACATCCTACGATCGTCGGACAAAAAGCGATTGCGAAATTGATTGTAGAAAATCTTACAGGAGGAAGTGCAGGATGAAAGTGGTCAACTGAAAGTGGATAAATAAATATATGAATTGGAAAGGTCCGAAAAGCAAAAGGAAGTGCTCTTATGACAAAATCGTACAAAATACGGATCGGATGGCGTCTAATCGTATTACTTACATTAGGTGCTGCCATCTTTGCCGTGGCGCCATATTTTCTGCTGGACCCCGGACTCAGTCGCGTATCGATTAGTCCTTCGTTTCAACTTCATTTCCCACTATTACTCGTTCACATCTTTTCGTCCTTCTTTGCCCTAGTAATAGGCTGGCTGCAATTTCTTCCCACACTGCGAATCAACCGGCCACAAGTCCACCGCCTGGTTGGAAGGTTCTATCTGACGTTCGTCGCAATAGGCAGCGTTACCGGTATCATTGTTGGAATGTATACAACAAGTTATATCCGACAGATGGCATTTATAACGTTAGTGTTGCTCTGGTTGTATACTGGATGGAAAGGGTATTGGACGGCTCGGCATAAGAGGTTCGATGCTCATGGTATATGGATGATACGCAATTATACCGTAACGCTTGTTGCAGCTACTGCACGACTTGTGACTCCATTATGCATCTTGATTTATTTGGTTTGTAATAGAGGGGAGTCATTGGGTGGTGTCGAGGATGTATTGAATCATGTTTTAGAAATCAACATTTGGGTTGCTTTGGTCGTTAACGTCGTCATTTCAGAATGGATGCTAGTCAATCGGCTCAAAAAAAGGATATTCATTGACAGGAATATTCCTTGAAGTGTATATTTAAAACATTAGGAAGATGACCATACTGATGAAGAGCTGAGCAGCATGTCAGATAAGGTCATGACTCATACAAGGGAGTGAAAATATGAATGATTAACAAAGTCGGTCAAATTATGTTATATGTGAATAACCAAGATGAGGCAGTGAATTTTTGGACAGAAAAACTAGGATTTCATGTCATATCTGAAGAAAATAATGGTCCAATGAGATGGATTGAAATTGCTCCTACAAAGGGTGCAGAAACAAGCATCATTCTTCATAATAAGGAATTAATTGCTAAAATGTCACCTGGATTAAATCTGGGTACACCTTCTCTCATGTTTTTTGCAGAAGATCTCGATCAATTACATGGCGACTTATCGAATAAAAATGTTAAAGTCGGAGAAATTGTAAATATGCCTGCCGGAAGAGTATTCAACTTTGCAGATGATGAAGACAATTATTTTGCTGTAATGGAAAAGAAGTAAATTAAACTGAACCAATATCCTTTTGAGGCGTCTGACAGGAATAGTCAGACGCCTTTTTTCAATGAACTAGAAACGACAGCTCTCATCATAACCACATGGTTGGGGCTGTTTGACGCTTACCTTTATGTAAGTACCTGATCTAAAAGTGCGTACTTACATATTTGGAGCGTGCACTTTATACTCAAAAAGTAAATCATGCTTAAGGAGGAGAAATCTTTGAAAACTCTTGTTATTGTAACGCACCCAAGCATCGAAACATCTGTCATAAATAAGCGGTGGGTAGAAGAACTCAAAAAATATCCGGAAAAGTATACGGTACACGAATTGCATAAGGTTTATCCTGACGGAAACATTGATGCGGGAAAAGAACAGCAATTAATTGAATCGCATAGTAATCTTGTTTTACAGTTCCCTGTTTATTGGTTTAATTGTCCACCACTCCTTAAAAAGTGGCTCGACGATGTTTTTGCTTATGGTTGGGCTTATGGTTCCAATGGAGGCGATAAATTAAAGAACCGCAAAGCTGCTTTAGCTGTATCTGCCGGAATTAAAAAAGAAGATTATAGGGAAGAGGGAAGATATCACTATACTCTTGAACATTTATTATCTCCTTTTGAAACTTCCTTCCTATACTGTAAGGCAGATTATCGTTCGTTCTTTGCGTTTTATGGTGCAGAAAATTATGAGCCATCTGCAAGTGAATTGGAAAGAAGCGCACAAGATTATTTGAATTTTATTGACAACCTGTAATAGGTACTTTAATAAAGCTATAAAAAAGAAGTATTTCCTTGTTTAGGAGATACTTCTTTTGATTTAAACAAAATAGCTACGCCTACCGCTGTGCAGCCTCCAGAGCTAACAAACTGTTTTTCTCTCCCCAATCGCACATCATATTTAACAATGGAAGGAGAGATAGACCACGTTCAGATAATGAATATTCAACTTTTGGAGGTATTTGGGGAAATTCCTTGCGTATGATCAGGCCATCTACCTCCAGCTCTTTTAACATGATGCTTAGCGTTTTAAAGGAAATGGTACCGATACTTCGCTTCAGCTCATTATGCCGCATAACCTTATTTTCAGACAGCCAATATATAATGATCATTTTGTATTTACCGCCGATTAAGGATAACGTATATCCAAAGCCAGTGTCTTTTAGGTTCACGCCAGTCGGAACACAGGTTTCACTCATAAGTTACACTCTCCCTTAGGTCAGTATATGTTATAAAGATACATACTTAATTATTGATCATTATGCAATTTTATTGGGGGGAAGTAAAGTAAGGCCGAACAACGCGTTGGCCAAGATCACAGTAAAAGGTTATAGAAATATAGATAAAGTATTGACATGTTCTGGGATATACCAATGTGTTCGCAGTTGACTTTGCCCTTAGGGTAAGGTGTATAAGTAGAAATGAACAAATTATTTATATAAAAAGCATGAATGGAGGTGACCTCTTGCTATCGATTGGAGAATTCTCGAAGATATGCGGAGTATCTACAAAAACGCTTCGATATTATGATGACATTGGATTAATTCATCCGGATGAGATTAATCATGAGAACGGTTACAGATACTATTCTATCAGGCAGCTAAAAAAGATGATCTTTATCAACCGTTTGAAATCCTATCATTTTTCTTTGGAAGAAATCAAAGTCATTTTGGAATTGGAAAAAGATCTATCAGAAGAGAATCTTTGTTCTGCCCTTAATCGCAAGAGAAGGGAAATACAGGAAAAGCTAAATGCTTTTGAATATACCCTTAAACAAATGAGTACTGATATTTTGAATTTAGAGAAGGGCATACCCATTATGTCATACCTTGACCATATAGAAGTACAACTTGTTGAAACCCTGCCAATGAGTATCCTTTATATGCGTCAGATGATGAGTAGTGATGATTATGCTCTAGGATATGAAAAGTATTTTAGTAGGTTATATGAAAAGATTGCTACTGAAAAACTTACCTTGCTTGGTATGCCAATGACGATTTATCACAGCCCGGAATACAATCCTGCCGGCAATGATACAGAGTTTGCTATCCCAATAGAGGAGACTGTAAAAGGAACGAGAGATTTGTCGGGAGAACTTTGTGCGAAATCTGTTTTAAAGGGTTCGTATTCAGAATTGACATCAGTGTATGCCAAGCTGAGGGAATGGATAGAGAATGAAGGCTATGAATTGGTAAATTCACCATATGAAGTATACGTAACCAACCCCAATCAAGCCACCACGGCTGAGGATATTGTTACCGAGGTGTATTTTCCTGTGAAGAAAAAATAGTAGCAGAAAGAGGTATCTATCATGCAAAGAAACTATTGGCCAACTACACAGTGGCAAACCGCAGATACGGCAGACTTGAGAATGGATTCTCAAAAGCTTTCGGAGCTTGAGCCTTTGATAAAAACCGAGTACAGCAATATAAACGGTATTGTTGTTGTGAGAAATGGATATGTGGCTTATGAAAGCTATTATAATGGCTATGGCCCGGATGATAAGAACCATGTGGCATCCGTAACGAAAAGTGTCATATCCGCCCTCATTGGGATTGCCATAGATGCAGGATTTATTAAAAATGTAGGCCAGAAGGTGCTGGATTTTTTCCCCGAATATGTTCACGATGCTGCTGATGGGCAGAAACGAGAAATCTCCATCCGCCATCTGCTCACGATGACCGCTCCATATCCATTTGAGGACTGGCACGAACCGTTGGACAAGATGTGTATGCAGCCTGACTGGATAAAGTATACGCTGGAAATGCTGGGTCAAAATGGGAGTATTGGAGCTTTTAAGTATTCCACCGCAGGAGCGCACCTACTTTCAACCATCATTACTCGTACCACTGGCAAAAGTGCCCGTGAGTTTGCCAACGAATACTTATTTAAACCCATCGGCATGAAAGAAATACCGGACTATGAAATGAAATCGTTCGGGTTTGACGATTTATTCGGGGCAAATGTGAAAGGATGGGTTAAAGATCCAAACCATAACTCGACAGGTGGATGGGGACTTACGCTAACTCCACGTGATATGGCACGTTTTGGTTTTCTATATCTGAATCGTGGTATTTGGGACAATAATCATATTATTTCCGGTGCATGGATTGAAGAATCAACAGCGATGAACCCCAACAATTACGGTTATCTATGGTGGTTACGCGAAGAGGACGGAGTTTCTACTTACTCAGCACTAGGTGATGGCGGTAACGTCATTTGCTGCATCCCAGAAAAAGACCTAGTCATAGCCATTGCATCAGCATTCGTACTTAATCCTGCTGATAGGTGGACACTGATTAAGGAGTATATTATTCCCGCTGTAATAGACTAAATTTATTAACGCCAAGTCTGACAAATGTAAGCCTGATAGTTGTGGTTGAATACGAAAATACCCTGTCTCTTCCATTGTGGATGGAGGCAGGGTATTTTTTTGCAAATTCTTAAGGATGTGTTTTTAATGGGCTAAATGTTAGTCTTTATTAATAAATTACAGTATATATAAAAAAGTATAGACATTATTCTGTTCGTATAATAATATAATCAATAAATCTAAATATTCTGTCAATTAAGCGTATCGATTTACCTACGTTTAGGAGGAATGAAGGAATGATCATAGTGAATGCCAATACTGTAAAGCCGGATGATAGACCACAAGTCTTCCTGAAAACATTGTTTACAGAGGAATCTATTGCCGGAGGGAAAGTGAAATTCGGTACTATCGTTATACCACCGAAAGTTAGGGTTCCATTACATGGAGAAGGAGCGCATGACCAAGACGAATATTCCATCGTGATCAAAGGAGCCATTCAAACTAGGAGCGGGGGCGAAGAGTATCTAATTTCTGAAGGAACTGCGACATTAATTCCGGCAGGTGAAGCGCATTGGGCATACAACGCCGGGGACGTGGATTGCGAAATCGTTTGGGTGCTTGTCGACCGGTAAAGTAGAAATGAAGATAAAATAATTATGTTTGGAGGAAAGCAAATGAAAAAAGTACTTAAAAAGTTTTGCGCAGTGACAATACTTAGCACCATCGTTTTAACAGGCTGTACCCAACCAGCGGTAAACAAAGAATCCAAGTCACCTGCAAATGAACCGACAACAGCAATCGCTGCTTTACGCTCCAATTTAAAGGCAGAGCCAGTGTCGCTTGATCCGCCGAAAGCGTACGATCTGGTCGCATTCGAAGTGTTATACAACACGTTAGAAGGTCTGGTTCGACTAGACGAAAAACACATGATTATACCTGGGATGGCAACGAAGTGGGATATCACGGATAACGGGAAAAAGTACACCTTTCATCTTCGCGATAGTAAATGGTCCAATGGTGACCCTGTAACCGCATATGATTTTGAAGTCTCTTGGAAACGCATGGTTGATCCGAAGAACGGCTTCCCTGCTTCATTTCTCGCTTTTGTCATCGAGGGTGCAGAAGACTTCAACAAAGGAAAAGGGACTGTAGATAATGTGAAAGTAAAGGCGCTTGACGATAAAACACTCGAAGTTGTATTGAGAGCGCCTTCAGGATATTTTTTAAGTATGATTACGACTCCGGTGTTCGCACCAGTTAACAAAAAGACAGTGGAAAGCAATCCGAATTGGTCTGCGGAAGCGGCAACCATCGTCTCTAACGGACCGTTTAAGCTGACGGAATGGACGCACAATCAATCGGTCAAGGCCATCAAGAACGACAACTACTGGGACAAAAATAACGTAAAGCTTCCAGGCATCAATTGGGTGATGGTGAACGATGAGAATACACAGTATCAGATGTTTAAATCTGGTGAGCTGGATAACATTGAATCCATTCCTAAAGACGTCAAGCAAAAATTGATCGAATCCGGTGAAGCCAAGCTTGCACCTGAAGCGGCTACTAGCTTCTATCGATTGAATACCGCAATACCGCCGTTTAACAACAAAAACATCCGCAAAGCATTCTCACTAGCAGTTAATCGCAAATTGATTATCGATAAGGTGGTTCAAGGTAAGCAGACGCCAGCTATGGCCCTTGTTCCTATCGGGTTCCCTGAGCCAGACGGCAAAGACTTCCGCGCTGCCGGTGGCGAGTATTTTAAAGATAACGATCTAGAAACAGCAAAAGATCTACTGAAAAAAGGAATGGAAGAAAGCGGGTATACAACATTACCTGAAGTTACATTGACTTACGATACGAACGATATGAATAAATCTGTTGCACAGGTGCTGCAAGAAATGTTCAAGAAAAACTTGGGCGTGGACGTCAAACTGGAAAGCAAGGAATGGAAAGTTTTCTTGGACGAGCAACGGGCAAGCAAGCATCAAGTATCTTTAAGTACATACTATGCCGACTATGCCGATCCGCTGAACTTTATTGAAACATTCCAAACAGGTCATCCGGGAAATCGAATTAACTACAGCAACAAAGTGTTCGATGAATTGATTCAAAAAGCGAGCATCGAACCGGACGAGAAGAAGCGTTTCTCCATCATGCATGACGCCGAAAAAACGTTCTTCGAGGATATGCCGTTGCTGCCGCTCTTCTACAGCACGAAAGCATATATGGAACGTCCAAACGTCAAGGGTATTATACGGCACCCAGCCTCACTCATTGATTATAAACAAGTGGAAATTACCAATAAATAAAAAAAGTTTAAATAAGGATAAGAAAAGGGTATGCCAGTACCCTTTTCTTTCTTATCTAGATTCATATCGATGTGATAAAAAAGGAGGTAAACCGGTGTCGAGATACCTGTTAAAACGTATTTTGATGATGATTGTCACACTGTGGATCATCGTTACATTGACGTTTGTCCTCATGCATCTCATACCTGGCGATCCGTTTTCGGCGGAGTCCGGCAAATTGCCCAAACAGGTTTTGGAGAACTTGCGTGCCAAATATCATTTGAATGATTCCTATCCAGTGCAATATTTCCATTATTTAAAAAATTTAGTCATGCTTGATTTGGGTCAATCGATAAAAAGCGACATGCGCAGCGTAAACAGTATGATTGCTGACGGATTCCGTGCGTCGGCTTTGTTAGGCATCCAAGCAATATGTATATCTCTTGTTTTTGGAATTTTCTTTGGGATTATTGCGGCACTTAATCGCAATCGTATACCAGATTACGTGATGATAATTCTGGCGATTGCCGGCATTTCAATTCCGAGCTTTCTTATGGCCCCTCTTCTCATCAATTACCTTGCCATCAAAATGCCAATTTTTCCGGTAGCTACTTGGGGAACGTGGAAGCACACTGTACTTCCTTCTCTTGCGCTTTCGTTTGGTCCGTTGGCTATTGTAACGCGGTACATGCGTACAAGTATGATTAATGTTATGAGACAGAATTACATTCGTACGGCGGAAGCAAAAGGTATTCCCATGCATTTAATCGTAATTAGGCATGGCATTCGGAATGCCATATTGCCGGTGATTACCTTTCTCGGTCCACTGATGGCGGCATTGATTACGGGAACGTTTGTGGTGGAAAAAGTTTTTGCCATTCCGGGAGTAGGCAAGTATTTCGTTGAGGGTATCTTTAACCGCGATTACCCGGTCATTCTTGGAACGAGCATTTTTTATAGCACGATTCTAATTTTGGCTGTGCTGATGATTGATATCGCGTATACCTTGATCGATCCGCGCATCAAATTGACCGTCAAGGAGGAATAAAAAAAATGATAGCAGAATCGAAATTGGATACACCGTTTCGCCCACTTAACAAGCAGATATTCGAGAATGCTTCCACTCGTCCGAGCCTCACATATGGGCAATTAACCTTACGCAAATTGTTTAAGAACAAACTGGCCATGATTGGATTTACGTTCATTGTGATGATTCTCATCATGGCAATCATCGGTCCGTATATTGCGCGATACAGCTATTCCGATCAAAGTTTGCTCGAGGCTAACCAGACCATCTCAAAGGACCATTGGTTTGGCACAGACGATTTGGGCCGAGACGTATTTGCAAGAACTTGGTTCGGTGCCCGTATTTCTTTGACGATCGGAGTTGTAGCCGCGCTCATTGATTTAGTCATCGGTGTAACCCTCGGCGGGATCGCCGGTTTTACGGCAGGACGCGGTAAACAAGGTGAACGGATCGATAATGTAATCATGCGCGTGATTGAAGTCCTGAGTGGGTTGCCCTATTTATTGGTAGTTATTTTGCTGATGGTGATTATGAAGCCTGGAATTTGGACGATCATCACGGCCTTAACCGTTACTGGATGGGTAGGCATGGCCCGGCTCGTTCGCGGTCAAATTATGCAACTTCGCTCACAAGAATACATTCTCGCGTCGCAAGTATTAGGGGTTTCATCCGCGCGAATTATTTGGAGACATTTAATTCCAAATACGAGTGGGATTATTATTGTGACGCTGACCTTTACGGTTCCTGCAGCAATTTTTTCGGAGGCATTTTTAAGCTTTTTGGGTCTGGGGGTTCAAGCGCCTATTGCTAGTTGGGGAACGATGACGAACGACGCTTTAGGTGTCATCCCAACCGGAGATTGGTGGCGCCTCTTTTTTCCAGGACTTATGATTTCGCTGACTATGTTTGCTTTCAACGTGTTTGGAGACGGTTTGCAAGATGCGTTGGATCCAGGTCTTAGCGATTAGGGGGGAAGAGTGATGGAACATTTATTAGAAGTAACAAACTTGAAGGTTAATTTCAAAACGCATGGTGGAGAAGTGAAAGCGGTGCGTGGTGTTTCGTTCCATGTCGATCACGGTGAAACGGTTGCGATAGTGGGTGAAAGCGGCTGTGGGAAAAGTGTGACCGCTCTTTCAATTATGGGTTTGATTCCAAGCCCTCCGGGTAGATTCGCTGACGGTAAGATCCGATTTAATGGCCAAGACATCACAAGGCTCTCTAAAAAGGAATTGCTGAAGATGCGGGGCTCTGAAATGGGAATGATCTTCCAGGATCCGATGACAGCGCTAAATCCGACGATGAAAATAGGCCGGCAGCTTGCGGAAGGGCTGGTTTATTACCAGGGATTATCCAAAAAGGAAGCCCGCATGAAAGCAATAGAACTGCTCAATAAAGTGGGAATATCGGATCCCAAAAAACGGGTCGATCAGTATCCGCACGAGTTTAGCGGCGGCATGCGGCAGCGTGTCGTGATTGCGATTGCGCTAGCATGCAATCCGAAACTGGTTATCGCCGATGAGCCAACAACGGCTTTGGATGTGACGGTGCAAGCACAAATCCTTGATTTGATGAAGGAATTACAGGAAGAAACAAAGCTTTCAATTATTTTAATTACCCATGATTTGGGGGTTGTTGCGGAAACCGCTCACAGGGCAGTAGTCATGTATGCTGGCACCGTGGTGGAATCTGGGACTACGCATGATCTGTTTACGAAGCCTAAACATCCTTATACATGGGGACTGATGAAGTCAATGCCGCATCTGGATGGCGAACACAAGAAGCGGTTGGTTCCAATCGATGGAACCCCTCCTGACCTGTTCAATCCGCCGAAGGGCTGCCCGTTTGCGGAGCGCTGTGATTATGCGATGGAAATCTGTGCGGTGCAGGCGCCGGTTGTCAGCGATTTCGGCAACGACCATCAGGCAACGTGCTGGCTGCATGATGCGCGTGCCCCTAAATTCATGGAACTTACAGCGGTCGGGAGGCAAGCCTAATGTCTGAAATCCTTGTTGAAGTTAATAATTTGAAGAAACATTTTACTCAAAAAGCAGGAACAATTCTAAAAGCCGTCGATGGAGTATCTTTTGCAATTCGGAAAGGGGAAACGTTCGGCCTTGTTGGAGAGAGCGGCTGCGGCAAATCAACCTTAGGGCGGACAATAATTCGGTTGTATGAGAGCTCGGAGGGCGAGGTGCGATTTGATGGAAAAAATGTCCATCATCTTTCACGAAAAGAAAGCAAACAGTTTAACAGTGATGTACAGATGATATTTCAGGACCCTCATGCCAGTCTGAATCCCCGCATGAATGTCCTTTCTATTATCGCCGAAGGAATGAAAGTCCAGGACTTAAGCGGCAAAGATAGAGCGAAGCGGGTTCGCGATCTTCTACAGCTTGTCGGACTTCGACCTGAGCATGCCGACCGGTATCCTCATGAATTCAGCGGTGGGCAGCGCCAACGCATCGGGATCGCTCGAGCGCTTGCGGTTGATCCGCAGTTTATTATCGCTGATGAACCGATTTCGGCCCTGGATGTATCGATTCAAGCGCAAATCGTCAATTTGCTTGAAGATTTACAGCAAACACGGGGGTTAACGTTTCTGTTTATTGCCCATGATTTATCAATGGTCAAGCATATTTCTAATCGGATTGGCGTAATGTATTTAGGCAAAATGGTGGAGATTGCGGGGAGCACGGAACTCTATAAAAAACCGCTGCATCCGTACACGCAGGCTCTTCTTTCGGCCATTCCTATTCCCAATCCGACTGTTCAAAGGGAGCGAATCGTGCTGAGGGGGGATTTACCGAGCCCATCCAATTTGCCGAGTGGGTGCAGATTTAGGACGCGCTGCCCTAAAGTGATGGAACAGTGCAGCATCATGGAACCAGAATGGAAAGAAATTCAAAGTGACCACTGGATTGCCTGTCATTTATATTAACCGAAGTGCTGTCGGGTGAGAAAACAGCCATGCCGCATGGTGTATCGGGAACCCCAAAGTAAAAAGGCTCTTATCTTTGGGAGTTTCCAAGGATAAAGCCTTCGAATGGGGAAATATCGTAAACAAGTAAATTAGGGCCCTTTCTGTTTGTTTAGTTTGTTTAGTATGTTTTGTCGTTCGCCGATTGCCGAGGCATATGTCCCTGTTGGTGGCCATGTGCATGATAGTATCCTTGCATATACCCGTGATGATACCCAGCGTGATACCCATGGTGGTACATAGGGTGTTGCATAGAGTGTTGCATAGAATGCTGCATAGAATGTTGCATAGAATGCTGCATAGGTTGGGTTCCATGGTGGTACGGGTGCATTTGGTGGGTTTGATGCCCCCCGTCATGTTGATGATAAGGATTCATATAGGCCATTAATAATCTCCTCCCAAATCTCAGTTTGCAATAACAACGTATGTGCGACAGAGAAAAGGGGATGCTTGCCTAATCAAATTGGGCCAGATAAACGGGCACTAGCGGAAGTATAGATGTGTATCTGAGCGTTTGTAATCAGATTATGAATCCTTTCAGATAGGTTAGGGCAAGATATTTTTGGGACTGCGCTGGCAAAGCAGTGCATTTTCTATCACGAAATGAAGGAGTGAGATGGATGGATAAAAACAACGACCGCAATCAAAACGGTGGATCTGACCGCGATACGAACATGAATGGTGCTGGAGAAGTTATGGGAACAGTGGGTGGTGGTGCCGTGGGTGCTGTCGCGGGTTCCGTTTTGGGTCCTGTCGGTACCGTTTTAGGTGGCATCGCAGGCGCATCATTAGGCAACAAGGTCGGCGAGAATGATGAGGGTAAAGACAGCGATAAAAACCAAACAGAGTAAACAGGTGCTAGCACTATCAATTGTTTACTAATGATGAAAAGTAGGGTGCTGGGGAAACCCTGCGCCCTTTGGATTGTAGGAGAAATAATGTAGGAGCTTGCTACTAGCAGCTCCTTTTTATTTTATTGATTTATCGGGAAGGCGCATACGTCAATCCAAAGATGTGAACAATTATTATAATCTTTTTGTTTGCGAGCGTCTTTGGACAGGGAAATACATACGGTGATTTACGACGTTGCTGCACTTCTTATTCCGTTTGCATCATCTTAACCGAAGGAGTAACCAGCATGATTCGGCTTGAAGAATTGAAAAATAAAATCATGGAATCCGATAAAAATTCCCTGATCGCTTATGTTGAATTATTTAGACCTTTTGATTTGGCGAACTGCGTTGAAAAACTTGATAAAACGGAACAATACAAATTAATGGAGTTATTGCCTCCAATAATATCTGCTGAGATATTGGAGTATTTAGAGCCCGCATTGCAGTACCGAATTCTAAATCATTTAGAAGAGACCTTGACTTCTCAGGTGCTATATGAGATGTCAAGTGACGTAGTAGTTGATATGATGCTGGCTATACATCGATATCAAGCAGAAAAGCTCTTAAATCATCTCCCGGAGGATTATCGAGAAAAGGTTAAGACTTTAATGACCTTTCCCGAGCATACCGCGGGGAGCTTAGCAACGATCGATTATATTGCTGCTCGCAGCTCATGGACAATCGAGCAAACGCTGCAGCATTTCCGTAAGATCGGACATAAGGCAGAGATCACTTCCTATGTTTATGTGACTGGTAATAAAGGGGAGCTTCTGGGTGTAGTCTCGTTGAAGGAACTTATACTAACGGAACCTCGTACGGAAATATCAAAAATTGTAACGGAAGATGTCATTTATGTACCTGCATCCATGGAACAAGAAAAAGCCGCCGAACTCCTATCAAATTACGATTTGGTCGCTCTTCCCGTCATTGATGTACAAAATCGCTTAATTGGCGTAATCACAGTCGATGATTTGATCGATGTCATTCATGAAGAAGCAACAGAGGATATTCAAAAGCTAGGCGGCAGCCAGCCATTAACGGCTACTTATTTCAAGTCTTCTGTTTTTCAGCTTTATAGAAAGCGAATCATCTGGTTACTCATTTTATTTGTGGCGGAAGCCTATACAGGCACAGTTCTAAGACACTATGAGGAAACGTTAAGCGAGGTTATCGCACTGGCTTTCTTTATTCCGCTGCTGATCGGAACAGGAGGAAACACAGGGACACAAACCGTGTCTACTCTTGTACGGGCGCTGGCAGTCGGAGAAGTGCAATTCCGTGACATTTTTAAAGTAATAAGGAAGGAAGTAACCACAGGTCTTATGACAGGTGTTTCGATTTCATTAATTGCTTTTGCACGAGCTCGGTTTCTTGGGGTTGAGTCGAAGATTGGACTTGTTGTAGGAATCACCTCTTTGACTATTGTTATCTGGGCATCCTTTGTCGCAGCGACTCTACCATTAATTTTACATAAACTGAAAGCAGATCCCGCCGTCATTTCTGGTCCATTTATTACTACATTGGTGGATGGAACGGGACTTATCATATACTTCACGATTGCCAAATTAATACTTCATTTATAAACATAATGGGACATCTTTCGTTCATATGCTTCTTTTAGGTATTAACCGTGAGGAGGTCTCCACTCATATGCCCCCAAAAGTAAAACTTCAAAAATTCGTCGATAAACTTCCGATTCCCAAAACCATTTCCCCGATCAAGCGAGACAAGAAAGGCTCATATTATGAAGTGACCATGAGAGAAATAACCCAAAAACTACATCGTGATTTAGGGCCTACCCGCTTGTGGGGCTACAACGGAATGTACCCGGGACCGACTTTCGACGTAATGAAGGATGAAACGACATCTGTCAAATGGATGAATGATCTGCCTCAAAAGCATTTTCTTCCCATCGATACAACCGTTCATGGTGCAGAAAAAACACTTCCACAGGTTAGAACTGTGGTTCATCTACACGGAGGAAAACAGCTTGAACATAGTGATGGTTACCCTGAAGCTTGGTTTACGAGAAATTTTGAACAAACAGGACCTATGTTTAAAAGAAAAGTATCTAAGTACCCAAACCTTGAAGCCACTACGTTATTTTATCATGACCACACAATGGGTATTACGAGATTAAACAATTATGCGGGACTTGGAGGCTTTTATATCATTCGTGATCAGCATGAACAATCCCTGAATCTACCGGCTGGAACATATGAAATCCCTCTTATGATTCAGGATCGCTCGTTTAACCCGGATGGATCGCTCTTTTACCCCGCTACACCGGATAAAAAAAATCCTCGTCTCCCTTATCCCTCGATTGTCACACCATTTGACGCAGATTACATTTTGGTAAATGGCAAAGTATCCCCTTATCTTGAAGTAGAACCGAGAAAATACCGATTTCGCATATTAAATTACTGTAATAGTCGAGCGATTACACTCAAATTGGACTGTGGACAGCCATTTTATCAAATTGGAATTGATCGAGGATTACTGGAGAAACCAGTAAAAATGAATCAGATCCTCCTTCTAACAACTGAGCGAGCGGATGTAATCGTCGATTTTTCTCGATCCTATGGTAAGACGGTCATTCTTAAAAATGTCTTCAAGGGTGCCTCTCCAGAAACAACCGATGTGATGCAGTTTAGAGTAACCACTCCGTTAAATGGAAAAGATACGAGTTCCATACCAGATCGTTTGACAAAAATTAATTTTCTATCTAGAGAGATGGCAACAAGGACAAGAGATCTCACGCTCGTCAGGGTGGAGGATAAATATGGAAGATCGCTCAATTTACTTGACGGAAAAATGTGGAGTGATCCCATATCCGAGAAAATGGACTTGGGAACTGTTGAAATATGGCGGCTAATCAATCTTTCAAATGATGACCATCCCATTCATCTACATGTCGTTGACATGCAAATTCTAGAGCGCCAGCCTTTTGATGTTGCTCATTTTCAAGCTACAGGGAAACTTAAATTTACAGGTCCGGCGACCCCTCCTGAACCTAACGAAAGAGGATTTAAAGATACGATTCGTGCTCCCGCTGGTTACGTTACCTCTTTTATCGGGAGTTTCGATCCTTTCGCCGGACTCTTTGTATGGCATTGTCACATGCTCGAACATGAAGATTACGAGATGATGCGACCATTTGAAATCCTGAAGAAGAAAAATAGACTTAAAAATATACTAATGAGAATAATTTACCCTTCTCGATTCCGGGGACGACCCCGTCTACCCGACGATAAGGAGGAATAATAGATGAAGAAAAATTGGGAGTTAGAGGAACTCATTGAGCATTTTACAGTTATCCCAGAAGCTTAATTGGAAATAAATATGGAAGCACAAAAAGGATATGTAACTATTATAAACTAATTACGTATGTACTATAATAATTGGTTATTAAAACCAATTATTATCAACTACCAAAATACAAATAACGGAGGAAAAGTTAAAGTGGCAGTTACTTATTGGACAGGACAAAATCTTACACTACGAGCAATTCAACCTGAAGATATCGTTATATTTGAATCATTAGATGTTGAAATTCTACGAAATATGGACTCGCTTCATTTTCCTCGTTCAGCTGATAAAATAAGAGAATGGGTAGAAGAACAATTGGAAGAAGATGAATTCCGTTTTATTGCAGTTGATAGAGATAATAATATTGTTGGTATGATTGAAACATTTGATTGTGATCGGAAAAATGGTACCTTCGATTATAATTTGGCTGTATTTGAACCATACAGAGGCAAAGGATATGCGAAAGAAATGATCCTTATGGTTCTTCGCTTTTTCTTTTTGGAGCTTGCTTATCAAAAAGTAAATACAACTGTTTATTCTTTCAATAATTCATCCATGCGCTTGCATGAAAAGATAGGCTTCATGCAAGAGGGTCAACTAAGAAATATCATTTTCACCAAAGGAACCTATTATGATGGTATTTGCTATGGGATGACAAGACAAGAATTTGAATTGAAACATGCATAATATCACTTGTAAAAAAATTAAAATATAAATCACTACATGGGCCAGTATTGAAAATATGCAACTTGGCGGCAGTTATAGATTCGTCTTCACTGCAGGAGTAAATCAGCAGTACATTTTATAGAAAATAAGCGAAATGGATCTACTACATTGTGGTGGATCCTTTTTTACTTATTAATACTTATTGAATTTCGTATATTACTTGTATATACTTAAGTAATAAATTAAAATGCTTAACTGAGGAGTGCATTAAGGTGTTTCAAGAAACAAGATTATTGAAAATTCTTGATTACTTAAAACAACATCAATCAATGAGCGTTGGAGAGATATGCTCGATCTTTCAAGTATCCAGAGATACGGCGCGAAGAGATATTGTCAAATTGGTTCAAGAAGGAGTTGTTGTTCGCACGCATGGTGGGGTAGCTCTTCCAGAACTTCAGAAGGTGCTCTCTTCCTATCAGGATCGTCTCATTGAGGAATCCACCAGTAAGAATCATATTGGTAAGCTTGGAGCTAAGCTGATTCACGATCATGAGACGATATTCTTGGACGTATCGACAACGGTTCAATTTGTCGCGGAACATATTCAGGCGAAACAGATCACCGCTGTTACACATTCGATTGATAATGTAGCCATTCTCTCCAAACGAGATGATTTGAGCATTTATGTACTTGGTGGCTATCTGCATACACAGAACCGTTTATTATATGGTCCTTCCATTATCGATAAGATTAGTGAAATTCGAGCAGATAAGGCGTATATTGGGGCAACGTCTGTTCAGCCGGACGGACTCTATTATCCCTATGAAGAAGATGTTCGAGTGAAGAAAGAAATGGCCAAGCAGTCGGATCAAGTAATCCTAGTTGTGGATCATTCGAAATTCGCGGCAAAATCAAGATTTAAGTTAGATATTGATTACGTGGATATCATCGTGACAGATCAGTCCATCTCGAGCGAAATGAGAGAGGTATTAGACCGGAAAAATATCACACTGTTTGAATGTACGACAAATAATCCTCAGGACGGAGTTGAATAGAGATGAACAACAAAATTATTCAACATGTGAACTTACTGCTTCCGCATCAAATACTACCTTCCGCTACAGTCTGGGTCACAGATGGGAAGATCGAGCGAATTGAGACGCAAGAAGCCCTGCAATTTGACGAGCAGTACGAACGGATAGATGGCAATGGGATGTGGCTCATCCCTGGAATGATAGATGTTCATATCCACGGAGCCAATGGCTACGATATGATGGATGGCACGGAGGCTAGTATTCAAGAAGTATCCCGCATGTGTGCTGCAACCGGATGCACCTCGTTCTTAGCGACATCCGTAAGTTCAACGATGGATGATCTGCTAAACATGATTCGTAGCGTGATATCAGTGATCGGCCGTGAGCAAGGCGCGAAGATTGCCGGCATTCACTTGGAAGGGCCCTATTTGAATCCGAAGCGAAAAGGGATGCAGAATGAGAAGTATCTTCGCCACCCTGATCTCGATGAAATGAAGCTTATTTTCCAAGAAGCGGGTTCGCTCATTAAAATGGTGACGATTGCTCCAGAATTATCGGGTGGATTAGAACTGATTTCCTACTTAAAGGATCAGGGGGTTGTCATTGCTGTTGCGCACTCCGACGCCACGTATGAGGAAGCGAAGGAAGCATTTGGAGCAGGCGCGAGTCATGTGACACATTGCTTTAACGGAATGAGACCGATTCATCATCGAGACCCCGGTCTGATAGTTGCCGCATTCGAGGAACAGCATGTAAGTCTGCAAGCAATTGTCGACCAAGTCCATCTTCATCCTGCTATCCTCCGACTGATGCATCGAATCAAAGGACCGGAAGGAATGGTGCTCATTACAGACGCGCTTCAAGCGATGGGGCTGGGCGATGGCGAATACCTGTTTGGCGGCCACCATGTCACTGTATCCGAGGGGATTGCAAGGCTAGCGGACGGTACTTTGGCTTCGAGCACGGTGACGATGAATGAAGCGTTGAGACTAACAGTAGAGAATGGAATATCCTTCACAGATGCTGTTCAGATGGCTTCGACATCGCCTGCTCGTATTCTAGGTTTGTCGAGCAAAGGGAAAATTGAAATCGGCTGTGATGCGGATTTTGTCCTCCTCAATGAGAAGTATGAAGTACAATGGACGATGATCGGGGGGCAACAGGTTAAGTAAGAACGGGAGCTAGAACGCGTCAGAAGGCGGTCCATGAAGCTAACGAAGTATAGAAATAAATGATGGCATTTTTCAGATATAAAGTTTGGGGTGTATACTCCCAAGAAAACCGCGCCCTGCGCGGTTTTTTTTATTATGGATGCATGAATTGTTAAGGACAAAGTATTTTAGTTGAAATAGTACCTTGACAGTCATAGTAATATATCTTATTATGCTGTTATGGAGGTGATTGAATGAGCGAGAACAAGATCACATCCGACCTGCTCCGCGGACATACGGATACGATGATATTACGACTCTTGTCCGAAGCTGATCGTTACGGTTACGAGATTGTTAAGCTGATTGCCGAGCGTTCGGGCGATGAGTATGAATTAAAGGAAGCCACGATGTACTCCAGCTTCCGGCGGCTTGAAGCAGGCGGCGATATCGAGTGGTATTGGGGTGATGAATCTCAGGGCGGACGGCGAAAGTATTTTAGGATTACCGAAAGGGGCAAGGAAACTTACGCCCGCAATAAAAGCAATTGGGAGTATGCAAAAGGTGTGTTAGATAATTTGTTATAAGGAGATTTGATGAGATGAATAAGAAATTGACGGACTATTTGAACGGCGTTTTTACGCCATACGACGGGGTCAAGAGCGTCACCGAATTAAAGGCAGACCTGCTCTTTGATTTACAGGAACGATTTAATGATCTCAGAGCTGAGGGGAAAGACGAAGAAACTGCGTATAAGATGACCATTGATAGTATCGGCGATATTGAACAAACCATTCTTGAAGTTGCCAACCTCTCCCGCTCGCTAGAGCGGCAAGTGGTGACAAACTTTAGCGCAAGCAACCTAACGAAGAGCGACTTTGCAGGCGTAACTGCTCACAAAGGAAAGTTTAATAGTAGTGGGCTGCGCGGTTCCGACTTTTCTGGCGCAGATTTGACAGGCAGTTCGTTTAAGGGTAGCGACGTACGCGAAGCCAATTTTGACGGCGCGAATCTGACAGATTGCAGCCTATCCATACTTGACCTCTCCAATGCAAGTTTCAATAAGACAATTCTTGTACGAACCAACTTCAGCAAATCAGGTCTTGACGGAGCCAAATTCACTGGAGTAAGAATGACTGACGTGACGCTAACAATGACCGATCTGCGAAAAGCGATTTTTAAAAATTGTGTATTTGATGGGGTGGACTTCAAGTATACCGATCTAAGCGGTCAAAGATTGGAAGGCCTTACGTTTATCGGTGTTAAGTTTGAAAAAACGGCATTAACCGGAGTTTCTTTTAAAGGTGCTACATTAAAAAATGTTTCTTTCCAGCCGGGGTTTACTTTGACTAATAAGTACTATCGTATGATCAAAACGATCAGCTTTGACGGTGCAATGATGGATAAACTGACCTTTGCTAGTCTCAAAGGCATGGGAGCCGATTTGTCGAAAGTTACGGTTATTTAAGAGAATTAACTAATTAAGGGAGGGAATTCGATGCAAACTGTGCAAACCAAATCTATTCAAGTAAAAGGACTACAAAAATCCTATAAGCAGCATCAAGTGCTGAAGGGTGTAGATTTTGAGGTGGAGAAGGGGAGTATATTCGCTCTCCTTGGCTCCAATGGGGCAGGCAAGACAACGGTTGTCAAAATCCTCACCACGCTGCTCAAACCAGATGGTGGAACCGCAACCATAAATGGATTCGATGTTTCATCAAAACCGGATGACGTACGGCAATCGATCAGTCTGACCGGGCAATTTGCTGCCGTGGATGAAATTTTGACTGGACGGGAAAATCTGATCATGATTGCCAAGCTGAGATACCTCAAAAACCCACATCAGGTTGCGGAGGACGTGCTCAAACGCTTCGGCTTGACAGACGCCGCAGACCGCAAAGTGTCTACTTATTCGGGAGGAATGCGCCGCAGGCTCGACATCGCCTTAAGCCTTGTGGGGAAACCGCAAATCATTTTTCTAGATGAGCCGACAACCGGTCTTGACCCTGAGGCACGGATTGAAGTTTGGAAGATTGTTAAGGAGCTTGCCGACGGGGGGACGACGGTACTTCTCACCACACAGTATTTGGAGGAGGCTGAGCAGCTTGCAGACCGGATTGCTATTTTGCACGAAGGCAGGATTATCGTGAGCGGCACGCTCCCGGAGTTAAAGAAGATGTTCCCGTCCGCAAAAGTGGAGTATGTAGAAAAACAGCCGACATTAGAGGAGATCTTCCTCGCAATCATCGGCAAACAGGAGGGAAAGTAAATGGAGACGGCAAAAAAACATTTCTTCATTGATATTAGCGTTATGCTTGGGCGTTCCATGCGCCATATTTCCCGTAGTATGGACACCATCATCACGGTCACCATCATGCCGATCGCAATGATGTTGCTGTTCGTCTATGTATTAGGCGGTGCAATTCAAACCGGTACGGACAACTATGTGAATTACCTGTTACCCGGAATACTCCTTATGGCTATTGCTAGCGGAATATCCTACACGGCTTTCCGTTTGTTCACCGATGTGCAGAGGGGAATATTCGAGCGTTTTCAAACTATGCCAATTTCACGTTCTGCCTTGCTTTGGGGGCATGTGCTAACCTCGCTAGTATCCAACGTCTTATCAGTGGTCATCATTATTCTTGTAGCGCTCGTTATGGGTTTTCGTTCGTCCGCGGGATTGCTGCCATGGCTTGCCGTAGCTGGCATACTCGTACTGTTTACTCTAGCCTTAACTTGGGTCGCAGCAATTGCCGGACTGTCCGCAAAAACAGTCGATGGTGCTAGCGCCTTTTCCTACCCGCTTATCTTCCTACCATTTATCAGCTCCGCATTTGTACCAACCGAATCCATGCCAACCGTCGTTCGCGTCTTTGCAGAAAACCAGCCGGTGACTTCAATCGTGGAAACTATCCGCGCATTACTGTCAGGTCAGCCAGTCGGCAACGATATATGGATCGCGCTCGCGTGGTGTATTGGAATTATGATTCTTGCTTATGTCTTTGCAATGAGAGTGTATAAAAAGCGAGTATGAAAAAAAACATTCTAGCTAAACAAATATACGAACGTCGAATTACAATTTGGAGAAATCGAGTATTGGACTGTGTCGCAGTTACAAAAATAACGAACCGTTTCCCGAATAGAGGAACGGTTTTTCATTATTATTGGCATATGGTTGAAAAAGGAACTTAAATTTAAATCTCGAATATCTAATGTAATCGGATAGCTAAAAATTTGATGACAGACAGGAGTTAGATACAGTGATAAAAGGTTTCGGAGGAATATTTTGGAGAACTAAGAATCTTGAAGTTGTAAAAAAATGGTACAGTGAAGTGTTGAAGATTGAAATAGAAGATTGGAATGGGACTGTGATTAAACCCCAATTAGGAAATGAGACTATCTTCTCTTTCTTTACCGAGAATGACAGTTATTTTCCAACAGAACAACAAGTGATGTTAAATTTCCAAGTACATAATCTAAACGAGACTATTAAGCATCTTGAACATATTGGTGTACCTCTTGCAAAGAAAAAAGAGATTAGTGAATTTGGAAAGTTTATTTGGATTGAAGATCCTGAAGGTCGACTGGTCGAGCTTTGGGAGAAATAACGAGTTGTAATTGGAATTCGTATGGTACAAGCCAATGAACCGGCTTATTTGCACAGGCCATTAGTACCACCTTGTGCGGCTTTCCTTTGGCTCTTTTGCGGATCGTAACTGCCTTGAGCCACGTTTGGTGATCCGATTGCGGGTTGCCATGAACTTGCCTGAAGCGAAGACACTTGGGTCAATGCCTGCGATCAAATCGGTCGACTTCTCCTAACGTATAAATTTACCGGTTGCCCCTGAGGTTCTTCTTTTCACTCCATAGCATCGCTTGTTATACGGGATCAAGTGTCCCAACCAGCCTCAATCATGGTCATGACAAGTAGGGGGGGAACGTTATAGCGCTCGGGTTATCAAGTCCCACGGGCAGGTACGTTCGACCCAGCTACCTTTATCCTCAAAGCAAATGCAAAAGGATCAACCAGTAAGTTCTGGTTGATCTCATAATACGAACGGGCAGGATAGCTCAATAATTTCGAGAATACTCTACATATGGAATTATTTACGAAGTTCGTGAATAAGACGTTATGGGAAATAGCATGCAAAACTATGAAAAACAGAATAAAGCATCTTATATAAACCAAAACCAAATTGGAGGAATTCAAAATGAGTAAAGGAAGAATTTTAGGAATAGCTTATAACGTAATACCTGTAAGTGATTTGGAGAAGGCATCTGAATGGTATGTTAGACATTTTGGATTTAACATCAGAAATAAGAGGACTGATAATTTAGGATTGTTCAAAGATAATAGACCAATATTAGTTTTAGTTCAATCAGCCAGCGAATCAAGAGCAGTTTTCGAAGTTAATGGTAAGAAACGTTGGGTAACGACTTTTTATACAGATGATATCATTAGTTTGCATACATATCTAGTACAAGAGAATGTTCACGTAGGGGAATTATTTGATGAAGGACAATATGGTAAGTTTTTTACTCTTGAGGATCTTGATGGGAATTTGTTTGATGTGTGGGAGAATCATGATTGCGAAATGAATTTCTAATAAGATTAAGTGCTTTTGTAGGTAATTCAAAGAAGGCATGCTACATCCCCTAACACCATATTCACGCTGCGGGGCTACGCCCCTTGGTCTGCCAGAGGAATTTCGAAGAAGTAGTTTCTTGCAGACAACTCCTGCGAGGCTAAGTCTTCGACCCAGTCGCTAACGCTCCTTTAAGCCTCTCGGGTTCGTGAATACAACAACGTTAGGCGAAACTACCAGAAGAAAAGAAAGGAAGTGCAATAATATGAATCTCTTTCAATCAATTGAAAATATAATAAAGAAACATAATGAAATACTACCATTTTCAGGAGCGATTTTAGTCCAAAAACAAGGAAAGGCCTTTGAGCAAGGATATGGATATGCAAATCGTTCCGAACGAATACAAAATAGTTCTTATACAAGATTTGGAATGGCATCTGGCTGTAAAATTTTCACTTCTATTGCTATATGTCAGCTTGTTCAAGATGGGGTATTGTCTTTTGATTCATATTTAAAAGATTGTTTAGATTTCTCTTTTCCTAATTTCGATCCCGAAATTACAATACATCATTTATTAACCCATAGTTCAGGAATACCAGATTATTTTGATGAGGAGTTCATGAATGATTTTGAAGAACTCTGGAATGACTTACCCATGTATTCTATTCAATCACCCAAAGATTTCCTGCCTATGTTTCAGAATGGCCAAATGAAATTTTCTCCAGGAGAAAGATTCTCATACAATAATGCAGGTTTTATTCTACTAGGTTTAGTTGTAGAGCATAGAACTGGGATGGAATTTACAGAATACGTTGAAAAGAATATATTTCAGCGCTGTGGGATGATAAATTCAGGTTATTATAGAATGGATCAACTACCTGAACGAACAGCTATCGGGTATATAGATAATGATGATAAAACTTGGAAGAGTAATATTTATTCAGTTCCAATCAAAGGTGGACCTGATGGGGGAGCATTTACGACAGTTCATGATTTAGGTAGGTTTTGGGATGCATTGTTTAATCATCAATTGTTGTCTCAAGAATACACTAATATTTTGTTGACTCCACATGTAAAGGACAACGATCAGACGTATTATGGATACGGTGTTTGGATATTAATGCTTGATAACACCATTTTTAAATACTATGTAATGGGTAGTGACCCAGGAGTAATTATGCAATCATCAGTATATCCAAAAAGCAATTTACATGCACATATTATCGGTAATATTAATAAGGGTGCTGGTATGATAGCAAGTAAAATTGATGAAGTAATCTATAAAGAATTATGAAAGTATCTCAAGGTGGCATCGCCTAACAATATGTTCACGCATCGGGGGACAAGCCCCCTCGGTCCGGCCGGAGTTAGAAGAGGATTCGATGAGGCATTTTCTGTAGCAGGGAAGCAGATTCAGCCGGACACATCCGCACCGACTAAGCGCATCGCGCCCAGCGACTTCGTCGCCTTAAGTCGGTGGGACGTCGTGAACGCGGTAACGTTAGGTGTAATTAATGCAGAACATAAAACAATAATAGGAGAAGAGGCTCGTGATGATAATTACTAAAGCTGAACAGAATGATAAACATATTTTTAGACAATTAATGACTTTATTTCTTCATGATTTATCCGAATTTAATAGTGACTTAGAGATTAATCAAAGTAATGGCCTATTTGAATTCGATGTATTAGATTGGTTATTTGAGAAGGAAGGACTGACTCCGTTCTTCATCCGCATAGACGATAAAATCATAGGATTCATTTTACTTCAAAGTGGTCCATTCTCTAATCAGGAATTTGCTGATTATGTTTTGAATTCATTTTTTATAATGAAAAAGTATCGTAGACAGGGTTTAGGAAGAGAGGCATGTAAAGTATTTTTTAAACAACTTCCTGGCAGGTATGCTATTAGTCAAATAAAAACGAATACCCCTGCAATTCAATTTTGGAAGAACGTATATAAATCATTTGATATAGAATATTATGAAAAGGAAGAGAGAGAGGAAGGACATGAGATAATATATCAATATTTTAAAGTCTAACAAGAACATTTTGGCATTTCGAGATGGCATTAACTACACCTAACATTATATTCACGCTTCGTAGCCTTGCGGCTCCTCGGTCCACCCGAAGAGATTGGCAGAGGAGCGAGATCAGGCGGACACATCCGCACCGACTAACCGTATCGCGGCCGGCTGCTGGCGCAGCCTTAAGTCGGTGGGACGTCGTGAATACGGAGAACGTTATACGTGATGCCACTTGTACGCTTTTCAGGAAGTAAAATAACAAAAACGATTGGAGGGCCTATGAAAAGAAATTTCAAATTCCTCTTATTGATTTCAATGATGGTTAGTTTACTGGGGTGTTCCTCTGAAAATGAACATTTTGATGATAAGGACATAAAAATAAAATTAGTTGATTCTCAGTTAAATAAAGAATTCAATTCATATACTATTGAAATTGAAAACAAGGGAAACATAACAATTGAATATATCAACTTTTATTTATCTTATCCAATAAAGCAGCCAAATGGATTTAAGGGTAATCCATTTAAAATTGAAGGAAAGGCTGATAAAGATAAACCTATTAAACTTAAATCAGGTGAGAAGGTTAGATACAGTATTTTAGCTCCAATCAATGAAGTATTTGGACATTCGGATCTAATGGATTTTGAACATCCATCTATTGAATTAAATGGATTTGTTAATGTAGCAGACAAAGAAATTCCGTTTGGAATGAGTGGAGGACTGGAAGTTTACACAAGAGAATGACAAGAAAATTATTTATGTATCTCGAGGATGAGTGGCACTACGTATAACACTATATTCACACTGCGGAGCCTGACGGCTCCTTGGTCCGCCCGAGGATCTTCAGGAAGTTATGGCAGACGGACAACCCTGCGAACCTAACCGCGCATCGGCCGAAGCTAAAGCGCCTTAAGGCTCTCGGGTTCGTGAATACAAGAGACGTTATACGACAGATTTAACAAATCAATATTATTGAGGGCAAATTCAATGATGAAAAACCAAAATTTAAGAGACTTGATCTATGTAAGTTGTAGTGACTTAAATAGTAAATGTTTTTATTCATATGGGATCGAATTCTATGAATTTATGTCGTGTGTTCATAATAGACCAGAAAACCTAATTTTACTTAAACACAATTTTGATAATGCTCAATGGAATCCGCACACCAGATTTGATTATGTAACATCTAAAGAAATATGTGAGTTAATTGAAGATAATGTTTACGGTTATGGAGATTTTTGTTGGGTTGATTTTAATAATGAAGAAGACCTAGATAAGTTGACTAAATTTCAAATCGCAGAATTATTATTCTTTAGTCATCTCGCCAAGCCTTTGCGCGAAATACCAATGATAAGATTTGCTTATTATGCACATGATGATGGATGGTTTAATAAACTTTATGTGTCATTGCTTGAAGACTATAAAGTGATATTATCAAGAACAATAACTTTAAAATTACATAAATTGACGAAAAGATCGTTTGTTGAAATGCCAAATGATATTGCGAGAGTACTTTTGGAATCTGCATTGGAAGGCTTATTAATAGATTTATCAAAGATCACAAAAAATAAAACAGATATAAAGATACCAATCACAGCAGTTGGACATTATACCGATATGGATAAGGTTTACAATTTTAAGGATGAGATAACTGAGTATAAGGTCTGGTTAGTTTATTCGAAGAAGACATGGAAGTTTTTCAGGGAAGGTTAAATCCGTCTTATAAACCAGCTAATCAAAGTCAAGATTCAATAGATTTAAGATTTCATAACTCCAAAGAATGCAGACTCAAAGAAGCCTACTCCAAGAAGCAATTTGATGGTAAAATATTACTATTAATATCTATTATTTGCTCTGAAAGGGCGCTCTGTTACTCAAAATTCCGTAAATCATGCGTAAAAGCTTGTTTGAAGTCGCCACAATGGCAACTTTACCAGGTTTGCCTTCAAGTCGTTTTTGCTGGTAATATTGCCATAGAATTGGATTTCGAGGGCCGTAGATTTGCTTTGAGATACCTCCAACTGTTGCTTGGTAGAGCGCTGTACGGAGGTAAGCAGAGCCTCGTTTTGAAATGCGATTCTGGTTCGCCTTAAAGGTTCCTGACTCGTAAACAGATGAATCCAGCCCTGCAAAAGCGGTCAACTGTTTCACGGAAGGGAACCTTTTTATGTCCCCAATTTCAGCGTGAATCATTGCCGCAGTAATCGGTCCCACTCCAGGAATCGAGCGTAATAGGTGGTAGGCAGAAAATGCTTGGGCTAAGCTTTCCATTTGTTTTTCGAGTGCTGTAATTCCTTCTTGATAAGCCTTAAATAATCCTATGAAATTCTGCATTGCAAATATATGCGCCTGAGATCCACACGGATCAGGAAGGCTACTCCGTGCAATTCCCAGAAGCTGTGCGTATTTATCTTCATTCCAAGTACGACCTCTTCGATTCAGCATAAGAATGGTTAATACGTCCTCTTTGTCCGCAGTCAGTAAAGCTGAGGGGGAAGGGAATTTAGTGAGAAGCTCAATGGATGAAGGGTAGAAAATGTTCTGAGAAGCCTTGTCATAGCCCGGAAAAGCCAAATCCAGAATGGAACGGAATTGCAGCTGAACTTCACCAAGGAGAACTTTCCACTGGGCATGTTGGCGACAGAGAAACCGTAGTTCAGTGACTTTTTCATCTATTGGCATGAGAGGCGTACCTTCCCCTAAATAGAACGCATTAGCAATTGGAATTGCATCAATAGGATCGGTCTTCACCTTACGAGTAGAGCGCTTTTTGAGCTCATGAGTCGTTAAGGGGTTTAACATGAAAACGGGATACCCGTGCGAGAAAAAGAAAGAAGCAATAGGCTTCGAATAATTACCAGTAGCCTCCATAACGACAGTTGGTCGTAGCGTTGTAGATTCTTCAATCTGAACAACAACTGAAAGCAATAACGATACATCATCAGGTGAATGGGAGAAAGAGAAGGGCTTCTTCACTTGTACACCATAGGAAGTGAAGGCAGCGGCAACGCTCTTCCCCTTCGCAATATCGATACTTAGAACAGGTTGATTCATATGACCTCCTTGGATGACACTAGGACCCAAAACAAATGCTCTCCACAGGTTGGCACGGTGATACGGGCTCGGGGCCCAACCAGCTAAATCGGGGTATGAACATTGCTAGGGCTGAAACACTTTATGTGACGAGATCTAAGTCCCAACACCACATTCGTTCTTAACCCAGTGCTAATCTTTTAAGTATAAAAGAAAAGCTCATCCCCGATGAACTGGGATGAGCTTAATATACCAACACCATATACACGCTGCGGGGGACAAGCCCCGAGGGATTTCGAAGAAGTCGTATCAGGCAGACAACCCTGCACTGGCTAAGTCTGACGACCCGGCAACTTTGTTGCCTTAAACCGCTTGGGCGTCAGGAATGCGAAACGTTATGTGAAATCAGTCAAGGGCTAGTAGTAATCAATACCAAGGAGTGATCACTTGATAATTATGATTAATGGTGCGTTTGGCTCCGGCAAGACATCGGCAGCACAAAGGCTTAAACTCGTAATTCCCAATAGTATGATTTTTGATCCTGAGGAAATTGGATACATGTTAAGAAACATCCTTACAGAAGACATATTAAATGAAGAAGAACGAACGGATGATTTTCAGGATATTGAATTATGGAGAAAACTAACTGTAAAGACGGCCAAAGAATTAAAACATAAGTATAAGAAACATATAATTGTTCCAATGACAATTTATAAAGCTGATTATTTCGACTACATTTTAAATGGTTTAAGAAGTATTGACCGGGAATTATTACATTTTTGTCTTATAGCATCTGAAGACACAATTAAACAACGAATTGAAAGACGAGGCGACATATTTGATGACTGGTATCAACAGCATACAAAAAGAGGTGTAGCTACTTTTAGAGATAACAAATTTCAAGAACATATCATAACAGATCATTTAGAAACAGATGAAGTTATTGGGATAATTCTTAGAAGGATTTCTGAGTACAAAGATGTAAGTAATTCAACGAAGCCACCCGGCAGCAAGCTGCCTTAAGCCACTCGGATTCGTGAATACAAGAGACGTTGTATGAAATAAATGGAAAAATTTTCAAGCGGGTGATATCTATGAAGATATGTATTGAAGGCCCAAGCGCTGTAGGAAAGACAACTTTATGTACAAGATTGCAGCATGAATATGATGCTTTTATTATCCAAGAAACAATAGTGAAACCGATTCAAGGGTACAGTCCTAGAGAACAGGCGATATATTACTTGAATAGAGAATTAGCAAGATATAAATTGTCCGAAGAAGTGAATGAGTCACATTCTTTGGTGGTTTATGATACTGATCCTTTTAAGTCACTTTGGTTTAACTGGGCATTTTCATACATAGATTGTTTAAGTCTTGAAGAATTAGATGATTATTATCGGAAGAAAATGATTAATAAGGAACTGAGCTTTTTGGATTTATACATAATATTGAAAGCTGATGATGTAGAGCTAACTCAAAGAAGAGATAATGATTTGACTAGAGACAGATCTGAATATGAATGGGTTAAACAAGCCAATGAATATAGAACCTATTACTATAAATATATTGAATCAATTAGTCCGGGTAGCGTTGTATTTATCGAAGCACAGAATCCTTTATATACATTTACAGAAGTGATTAACTCAATAAATACACGGAAGACAGCTTTATGTTTAAATGAAGATGATCAAATAATAAATTGGCTAAGAACCTCAACAAGTACTCGCATGTGACTCATGGATGGCCATTATTCCATCTAACATAATATTCACGCTGCGTCTCTACGCTCCTTTAAGCCTCTTGGTTTCGTAGATACTATTACGTTATAGGAAATCAACGCAAGACCAATCATGATCTTAAACAAAGTTTGTTTATGGGAAGAAAAGCGATTTAATTCATATATTTTAATGAGACTTATGAAAATAACGGCTTGAATAGTCTGGAGGGTAATAAGTTTATGAGTAAATATATTAAAGTTCCTCATATGCTTCTTGGTCTTCTTCTTTCTGTATTATGGGTAATGATAGGAATCCCTATATTTATCAATAATCTTGCAGTTTTAAACGTATCGATTAAGCTTCTGGTTACGTTTTTATTTGGAATACCATTGGCTACAGTTGTTTTTGTTCTATTATTTTTGAGAAAGAAATTTGAATATATAATATTTTCATTTTCCTTTATGATTGGAACTGTATTAATCTGTATCCTTATTCCAATTATTTTAGATCCATGATTTGATAGATATTAAAAATTCTATGTGAAGATATATCAAGGAAGGCGTTGACATCCTATAATACCATATTCTCGCTGCGGAGCTTACGCCGCCTGGGCTGCCCGAGGTTTATCGGGGAGTGAGGTCAGGCGGACAACCCTGCGAAACTAACGCGCACCGGTCGGTGTTAAAGCACCTAAAGGTTCTCGGGTTCGTGAATACAAGAGACGTTATAGGAAATCAGCGCAAATCATTGTAATACAAATCAAAGGAGGATCTATATGCACACTGAATACAATTATAGTTTATTTATAGAATGTAAGGATATTATCCTTCGGGAATATCAATTAGGAGATTTAGATAAATTACAAGAACTCACATGGCAACCGGAGATTTATGAATATTTACCCGGTTGGAATGTTGAAAAAGAAGTACGGCTTAACTGGATGAAGAATTATGAAATACCTGAAAACAATCAATTTCTTAGACGTGTCGAAGAAGGACTTAGAGTCGAGGACCTTAGACTGAGATTGGGAATTGTGCTTAAAGAAAACGGAGAATTCATTGGCTGGTGTGGTTCGGGAATAAAGGACGAACTCCCAGTACCAAATAGAGAAATCATGTATGGCATCTCAAAAGACCATAGGAGTAAAGGATATACGTCTCAAGCTGTTCAGGGTGTAATTAAGTATTTATTTGAAAACACAGAGATAGAAGAATTAAATGCAATTGCATTACTTGTGAACGGACCATCAAACAGAGTAATTCAGAAAAGTGATTTTAAGTTTGTAGGAGAGGTTGAAATAGATGATGATAAATATAACCATTATAGAATTCATAAAACAGATTGCTTGAAAGATTGTAAGTATAACAATGAAGGCACTGACATCCTATAACAACATATCTACGCAGCGTCGCTACGGTTCTTTAAGCATCTCGGTTTCGTAGATACTATTAAGTTATGTGAAACACCTACTCAAAACCATATTTTAGGGAGGTAGAATGATGATTACCATAAGAAATGTCGTACCAGAGGATGTGGAGAAGTTTTGGAAGTTGAGGTTGCAAGCATTGCAAGATCATCCGGAAGCATTTTCAGCTGATTATAATGAATCTATTAATAGATAACTAGAGTCAGTTTCAGCTAGAATCACTGTTAACTCAGAGAATTTTATTTTAGGGGCTTTTACAGTTGATGATGAAATAATTGGAATGGTGGGATTCTCCCGAGAAAACTCCAAGAAACTAAATCATAAGAGCAATTTATGGGGGACTTATGTAAAACCACAATACAGAGGACAGAATGTGGGAAAAAGGCTAATTGAAGAGTTATTATCAAGAGCTAGGCAAGTAAAAGGACTAAGGAAAGTGAATCTTGGAGTAATAACAGTAAATGAGAGTGCGAGAAGGCTTTATAGTTCTCTTGGATTCAAAGTATATGGAATTGAACTAGAGTCTTTTAATTATGAAGAGAAGTTATATGATGAGGAACTAATGACCTATATCTTGGAGGGTTAATTCAGAGATGGCAGGGGCATAACATAACACAGTATCTACACTGCGGTGGACAAGCCCCCTTGATCTGCCCGAAGTAAATCGGAGAAGTGGGTTCAGACAGACAACCCTGCGAGGCTAACTGCGTATGCGCAGCCGGCAGCTACGCTGCTTTAAGCCTCTTGGGTTCGTGAATGCAAGAACGTTATATGACATACTTGCAGGAGAAGAATAATAGAATCAATAAGTTGATTATTAATTAGATATGTGAGTGATATATGAAAGTATTGACTTGATTTCAATAAAAAAATAAATTTTATGGGGCGATTATTATGAAAATATTGCCGTTAATACAATTAAAAGATTAATATTACGGCCTTTCAATTTAGATGATGCAAGAGTAGTTCAAGAATTAGCAGGTGATAAATAGGTTGCTGAAATGACATTATATATCCCACGCCCATGGAATAGTACACTATACATTTGAAGAAATGAATTTAAACCGTATATATGCCCGCCATCTAGGGAAGAACCCTGCATCGGGAAAAGTGATGGAAAAATTAGGGGTGAAATATATGGAAAACCAAAATCAAAAATATCATGTACTTGCAAGGGGAGTTATTATCTCGGAAGGAAACATATTAGTTGCCCACTGTAAAGGAATGGACAATACTTTTCTTCCAGGAGGCCATGTAGAATTTAGGGAAGGAATGAGAACAACTTTATCTAGGGAAATCAAAGAAGAGCTTGGACAAGATTGTATTGTACAGGAATATATTGGATGTGTTGAGGCTGATTTTGAAGTTCCCAATACATATCATCAAGAAATAAATCACTTATTTAGAGTTGCGCTACCGAAGATCAATCATGATTTGAACCCAGAGTCTAAAGAGAATCATTTGGAATTTTATTGGATTCGGATAAATAAAATGGAACAACACAATCTACAACCATATCCAGTAAGAGATATTATAGTGAGATATCTTAATAAAGAAGTAGGGCCTTTTTGGAAAAGTACATTTAAAGATCATTTTGAGTGAGTTTACTCGGAGAAGAGCAAGCCATCGTCTATCGTGAATACCAAAACGTGATAAGAAATCAGCGCAATATAAAGCCATCTGGAACCATTGAAGTTCATAATGGCAATGTATCGTTTTGTTGAAATTAAATACTAATGTGAAGGGTGACGTATATGAAAATAAGGTATTTCTTAATTATGGTGATTTTATTTCTTCTCATGTGCCTTTTAACGGGTTGTGTACCTGGAGATGGAACAAACAACGCTCAAAATCATGCGGGATTTTTCTGGGGTATATGGCATGGATGGCTTGCTCCTATTTCATTAATAATTGGTATATTCAAAAATAATATCAGATTGTATGAAACATATAACTCTGGCTGGTGGTATGATTTGGGCTATTACATCGCTATCATTAGTGGTTTCGGAGGAATTTCACTTTTCCGCCACAAGAAAGTAGATCGAGAATAAATTCGAGTAAAGGAGGAGAATTACAAGAAGTGATGCAATAAGAGGAACACCAGTTTTATAAGATCATCCAATCCTTCGGTAAATACTGAAGGATTTTTTTGTTTCTTGTTCGGCAACATCACCAAAGTACGGATCGGCGAATTTTTGGCGAAATATTGACTCACAAGTGAATAGTGTATATATTATATATATACGGTAGTTACTATATTAACGGAAACGAGGTGATGGACATGAAAATAATAATATCCAACGCATCGAGCGATCCGATTTACATTCAGATTATGAACCAGATAAGACAGAGCATCCTGAGCGGTGAATTGCGCGCTGGCGACAGCCTCCCTTCCATTAGGCAGCTTGCCAAGGATTTGCAAGTTAGTGTAATTACAACCAAGCGTGTCTATGAAGAGTTGGAGAAAGAGAAGCTAATCGACTCTGTCGTAGGTAAGGGGTGTTTCGTATCAGGAGCAAATAAAGATTTCATTCGGGAGCAGCGCATGAAGCGACTAGAAGCGAAAATGATAGAAATCATTCGAGAAAGTATGGAATTAAGCATGAGTCAACAAGATTTAATCGATCATCTGACTTTATTGTTCGAGGAGGAACAGACCCCATGAATGCAATGGAAATACGTAATCTAACGAAAACATACCCTCAATTTACAGTAGATAATGTATCTTTGGATGTGAAACAAGGCTACATTACCGGACTCATTGGTCCAAATGGCGTTGGTAAAAGCACATTGATCAAGATGATGCTCGGCATGATCCGTCCCGACTCCGGGAGCGTAAAAATACTAGGCTACGATATGCCTAAACAAGAAATTGACATTAAGCAGCGCATCGGTATTGTGTCGGATGATTGCTTCTATTATGAGCATCTTTCGATTCGTGACACGAAGAAGATGATTGCAACTTTCTATAAGAAGTGGAACGAAAAGAAATTTAACAGCTATCTTGAACAATTCGAGTTGTCTCCGAAAAAGAAGATTGGAGATTTATCCAAGGGGATGAAAGTCAAATTTTCCCTTGCAGTTGCTTTATCGCATGAGGCTGAGCTCCTAATCATGGATGAGCCAACCTCTGGACTTGATCCTGTGTTTAGAAGGGAACTGCTCGATCTGCTAGCGGATATGATGCAGGACGAGAGAAATTCAATTATTTTCTCGACCCATATCACAACAGATTTGGATCGCATTGCTGACTACATTACTTTCATCAATCGTGGGAAGCTCGTATTTAATGAAGCGAAAGATGAAGTACTCGAGAGATATGCAATCGTAAAAGGTGACTCCGAACTGCTCGACTCAGATATTAGAAATAAATTTGTCGGGATTCGCGAAACTGCTGTTGGTTTTGAGGGCTTAGTAGATAATAGGCAGGAGGCCGAACGATTGTTTGGTAATTATGCTATTTTGGACAAACCAACCTTAGAAGACATCATGTATTTCACCGCCAAGGGAGGACGCATCCATGCTTAACTTGCTGCGTAAAGACTTCATCGCTTTAAAAAGCTCACTATGGATAACTATTCTTTATCTCGCTGTATTTAGTGTCGCTTTTATACCAAAAAGTGAATTGTCTTTTTACTTTGTAGGTATCTATACAGCTTTCGCCTCACTTAGTCTCGGTACAATGATAGATATCAAAAACCATAATCATAATTTTCTGGTCACATTGCCTATTAGCCGCAAACATATTGTTCAAGCCAAATACATATCAGCCATCATTTATACACTTTATGGAGTCCTTGCTTCGTACGGGATTCACTGGCTCATTAAACTAGTAATCCCACACCTTAACAAGCCAGATTATTCAGTCATGGACATACTAGTTTCAGTAGGAATGATACTTGTTCTAATTTCAATTTATATGCCGCTTTTCTACACACTTAGTGAAAAAGGAGCCGGTATTATCAATATTGTATTCTTGATAGTCCTGATTGTTCTGGCGCAGCCTACAACTATTTTTATGAATATGATGAGCGAGAAAGGCTTTATTAGTGACCAAACCTTATTTCTTATTCCAATCAGTATCTTACTGTTATTCGTTGCTTCCTATTACTTAACTATAAAATTATTTACTAGAAAGGACTTTTAGAATGCAAAAAGGTCGTCCTATTCGAATACGGGGTTGGGTTGCTACCCTTGTGGCATTTCTAGTTTTGCAATTAATCTTTTTAGTCATTGATAATTCTTCAGGGTCACCGTTTTACTTTGAACAAGGGACAATATTAGGCCGCCTTTCTAATTCGAAATTCTTTACGGAAGAGTTCGCCCCGTATAAAACATTACAATTTAACGTATATACAGTATTTCTTGCCATTGCCTTACTCCCAGGTGCATTAATAAGTGCAATAAAAGACTTTTCTAGAAAATGAATCAATCAACACATTCATCGATCCAGTCAAATAAAACAACAACGCTTGGACTATGTTGAGCCCAAGCGTTGTTGTTTGCGGAGTGAAAGAGGAAGCTTATACCTTATTGTGCTTTTACGAATTCAGCCGATTTAATACCGGCTTGGTAACCGAAAATAACGATCTCTGCAACGGAGTTACCGCCGATCCGGTTTTGACCGTGCAATCCGCCTGTAACTTCACCTGCTGCGAACAGTCCCACTATCGGTTTGCCGTCTTTATTTAAAACTTCTGTATTCGTATTGATTTTCACGCCACCCATCGTGTAGTGAATCCCAGGACCGATTTTAATTGCATAGTATGGGGCGCCGGACAAATCGTTGTCCATTGCTGTTGTTCTACCGAATTCGGTATCCTTTTTATTCTTCACTGCGCTGTTCCATGTATCAAGCGTGGTTTTAAGTTGATCTGCCGGAACGCCCATTTCTTTAGCTAAAGCCTCGATCGAATCCCCTTTAATGACAAAGCCCATTTTTTCATATTGCTGGATCGCTTTAGCGCGGGATTTTACGCCAGAATCGAATACAAGATAAGCCGATTTTTCAGGAAGTTTATTGATTGCTGCTGTGACATTGTCACGAGTATTCAGTTCGTTGGTGAAACGTTTGCCGTCACTGGACACGAGAATCGCTCCTTCTCCGCGAACAGCTTCTCCAATGAGATAGGATTTCTCTTGCTGCACTGTTGGGTGAACTTGGATTTGGTCCATATCCACCGTTGTCCCACCGAGTTGTTCAATCATCTTAATGCCGTCACCGGTGCTGCCTTCTTGATTAGTTGTTACATACCCTTTCAAATCAGGTCTAAATTTAGCAATCATGTCCATATTGGCACCGAAACCGCCAGTTGTCAAAATGACGGCATTCGACGCAATATTTTTCTCGTCTTTCCCGTTGAAGATGACTTTGACGCCGTTTACTTTGCCGTCTTTTTCTGTTATTTCCTTCACATTGGCATTTACAAAAAGCGGAATTCCTTGTTCATGTACATTTTTCACCAAACCGCTGACAAGATATTGTCCTACCGCTGAACCATCTTCAGGACGGTGTGTGCGCTTTTCGTTCATGCCGCCAGTAATCGTGATATTGTTCAATCGAATCCCTTTGGAATCCAGCCAATTGATTGCACTTGCCGAATTGTCAACGAAGAAACGAAGCATGTTTTTGTCGTTTGTACCATGACCGCCTTTTAAACTCTCTTCATAAAATAAATCATTGCTGTCTTGAATGCCTTGCTCTTTTTGAAACTTGGTTTCAGAAGCATTCATTCCCGAAGATGATTTTAATGTATTCCCGCCGGCAACCGGCATTTTTTCAAAAACAACCGGGTTCATACCTTTTTCTTTTGCTTCAAGTGCAGCAGTCATACCGGCACCGCCTGCACCGACAATGATGACATCATATTTATCTTTAAGTTGATCGAACGGTGTATAGCTGGTTTGAGACGCTCCCGAAACGGCTGCCGTTTCTTTAGTCTCTTCTTTTTTTGCATTGTTGTCCTGACTCTTATTCTGGTTCCCGCTACCGCATCCCACGATCACGAGCATGAAAGTGAGAACGAGAATAAAAGTTGCTGAAACTTTCTTTTTCATGTTTAACCCCTCCGATATTCTATGTTGTTATCTAGATGAAAACATAAAGAACAAACGAGTTAGCTTCTTTATGTTCAATTCATTTTAATCTACCATTAGCTATATGTTAGTGATATATTTCACAACTGTTGCTGCTTATAGAAAATACCAGAGTATATCTGCATCAATCTGGCTTAATCTCGATGGTATTTCAGGATGTTTATTTGGTCGCGCTCGCTAAATGGAATATTTAAACCAATTATAGGGTATAGGGAAGGGGATTTTAGAGTCGATCGAAGAAGGAACGCTTGCCGTAGCGTATGTAAATTGTGCAGGGGCTTATCTATATAAATGAAAGAACAGCCATGCTCTATGGGCATGGCTTTTTCGCATTCTTAGAAACCACTATATTGCGGTTCTTCATTTTCTAGCTGCTGTACTCGGCTTTCAACTTGATCCACAACTTGTTGTGTTTGCTGGGCCGCGTTTGTAAAAAGAGTTTTTGCCTCTTGGTTTTGAGTGCCCAAAGCGAATTGTTCTAAGCTAGCCTGCGCGCCTTTTAATGAAGCGAGACATGTTTTGACTTGGGAACCTACTGTCATTTCGATTCACCTCCTTTTATCCATGTAACAAATATAATGTATCCTTTTTTAAAAACATCATGCACCAATGAAAGAAATACAAGGCCAAAAGGGAAATGATTTGGAAAAATAAAGAAACTTTTTTATGTATAAATGAATAAATAGGCGGAAAACTGGCGATCTTGCTTATGTATGAATTTCCATCAAGTGGTAAATTTAATTTACTCTTAAAAATAAAGGAGGCTGCGATGATGTCAGATTGGTTACTTGTTGCATTGCGGACATTATTAGTGATTGCCATACTTTTTGTAATAACCAAGCTATTGAGAAAGAGACAAGTTTCTCAGCTTTCCTTTTTTGAATACATAACCGGGATCGTGATTGGATTCTTAGCCGTCTATATTTCGTTAGATATGGCTGCAAGTTGGTATTTAGGCTTCGTTTCATTGTCTGTTTGGGTAGTCGTTTCCATAGGGATCGATTTTTTACAGCTTAAGAGTAAGAAAGCAAGAGATATCATCGATAGTAAAGCAAGGGTGTTAATTAAAGATGGGAAAATCCTGGAGGATAACCTCAAGAAGGAACGACTTACCACTGACGATCTAATGGAACAGCTGCGAAAAAAAAATGTATTCCAAGCGGCTAACGTTGAATTTGCAGTTATGGAACCGAGTGGAGACATAGACGTCCTGCTTACGAAAGAAAATCAACCCCTTACACCCAAGCACTTAGGTATCAAAGTAGGGCCCGAGCAGGAACCACAGGTGGTTGTGATGGATGGCAAGGTTATGGATGAACCCTTGGCTACGATGGGACTTAACCGGCAATGGCTGGATACAGAACTCGAAATTATAGGTGTCGCAATTGAAAATGTGTTTCTTGGCCAAGTAGACGCCTATGGTCAGCTATATGTTGACCTATTTGATGACCAGATCAAAGTCCCTCAACCTCAGAAGAAAGCTACTCTGATGGCAACTTTAAAAAAATGTGAAGCGGATCTCGAAATGTTCGCTCTATCCACGAATGCCCCAAATGCAAAGAAAATGTATGAAGAATGCGCGAAAGAGCTGGAGCGGGTCATTAAGGAAATCAAACCGTTGCTCATGCGTTAAAAAAGATGGATCAGGAGGATTACATATGGCCAATAACAAGATGAAAAAAGCAACGCCGGTTCAACAGGAATATCAAGAACTTGCTAAGCAGCTCGAGCCGAAACGGCCGGTATTCAAAAACTGCTTGCGTGCGTTTCTTGCCGGAGGAACGGTTTGTGTGATTGGACAAGCGATTCAGGAAATGTTTGTTCATTGGGCCGGATTTGATGAGAAAAAAGCATCTAATCCCACTGTGGCCGTGTTAATTCTCATTTCTGTTATTTTAACGAGCTTCGGCGTATATGACAAAATCGCACAATGGGCAGGTGCAGGTTCGGCTGTACCCGTTACTGGATTTGCGAATTCGATGGCATCCGCCGCTATTGAACACCGCAGTGAAGGAGTCGTTTTAGGCGTTGGTGGAAAAATGTTTAAACTTGCAGGTCCGGTTATTGTCTTTGGAACTGTAGCCGCATTTATTATAGGTATCCTTACGTTCGTGTTTAAGGGTACTGGAGGAGGACACTAACATGCTAAAAGGGCATCAAAGTTGGATATTTGAAAATAAACCGGTTATCCGTTCATCCGCTACCGTGGTTGGCCCATTTGAAGGCAGGGGTCCTCTTGCCAACGATTTTGATATCATACATGGTGACTCCATGCTGGAAGAAAAAAGCTGGGAAAAAGCAGAAAATGCTTTACTTGAAGAAGCTGCAAAACTGGCTATTGAAAACGCAGGGTTAACCAAGGAGCAAGTCCAATTTTATATCGGCGGCGACTTAATGAATCAAATCATCAGCAGCAGCTTTGCCGCTCGTACGCTGTCGATTCCCTATCTAGGCGTGTTTGGTGCCTGTTCAACTTCGATGGAAAGCCTGGCTCTTTCGTCAGCACTCGTCAACAGCGGAGCAGCAAAATTTATACTTGCAGGGACCTGCAGTCATAATGCAAGCGTAGAGAAGCAGTTCCGTTATCCGACGGAATACGGTTCACAAAAGCCGCCAACCGCCCAATATACTGTTACAGGTGCTGGTGCAGTGATCGTGTCAAGGGAAGGGGAGGGACCTGTCGTTACGTCAGCGACCATTGGACGGGTAGTCGATATGGGGATCAAGGATCCGTTTAATATGGGGGCTGCTATGGCACCCGCCGCAGTTGACACCATTCAAGCTCATTTCCGGGATTTACGAATCGAGCCCGGTTATTATGACCTAATCGTGACAGGCGATCTGGCCAAGGTAGGCTATGAGATTGCCTGCAAATTGTTTAAAAAACACGACATTCCCATTCGACAAACGAAGTATGCCGATTGCGGGATGATGATTTACGACTATGAAACCCAGATGGTACAGGCTGGGGCAAGTGGTTGCGGCTGCTCTGCCGTCGTCACCTATGGCCATTTACTAAATCGGATGCGAAAGGGAGAAATCAAACGCATGCTTGTTGTTGCAACAGGAGCGCTCTTATCTCCGATTTCATTTCAACAAGGGGAAAGTATTCCCTGTATCGCGCATGCTGTAGCGATTGAAGCGGGAGGGAATCTAACATGATTTTTTTATGGGCCTTTCTTGTAGGGGGGGCAATTTGCGTCTTCGGACAGCTTTGTTTCGATGTGTTTAAACTGACTCCCGCGCATACCATGACGCTATTAGTCGTGCTGGGAGCGGTGGCCGATGGAGTTGGTCTGTATGACCCACTGATTCAGTTTGCTGGTGCCGGCGCTTCCGTTCCGATCACCAGTTTTGGGAATGCATTGGTTCATGGTGCTTTGGAGGAATTAAAAGAAGACGGATGGATCGGCATCATTACCGGTATATTTAAGGTGACTAGCGCAGGTATTTCGGCAGCCATTATTTTCTCCTTTTTGGCGGCCTTATTGGTTAAACCAAAAGGGTAAAGGGTACCGCCAACAAAATATCGAAACTGTGCTCCTCCACTTCGCTCCGTCCAAACAGCCTGTACTTTTATAACGCAATCAAAACACACCCAATTGGTTGTGTTTTTTGTGCACGAGGGAGTTGAAAAACAGAAAATGCCGATCAAATCTGTATTGCTACAGTTTTGGTCGGCATTGTGATGCTCCTACCAAGAATACATGGAATACATGTAAATGTGTAGGCCTTTATTTTTCAAGGGGTTTTCACATGCTCGTTCAGATAAACGCGGAAAATATACGCTAAAACTTCGTACTGGTTGTTTTCTTACTTAAGCATGACTATGTATTGCAACTAACTTGATTCTTTAGCAGCGCCGGGTTCAACTTCTGGAATACTACCGGCTTGGTTTGACTGAGTCTCTCCGATTGGTCGTACGTGCCGAAGCCGCATAACGACAAGGACGACGATAACAAGCATGATGGCGCCGCTGGCTGCCGCAACGGCGTGCAGCCCGCTCGTAAAGGCTTCGCGTGCCCCCGTGAGCAGTGTCTTGCCGACTTGTTCGGAGAGGCCTTCCGCTATAGACGTGGCACCGGCCAAGCTGTCACGGGAAGCTAGTATCGCGGATGCCGGCAAGTCGGCGGGAATAGAGTTCGCCACCTGGTTGCGATAAACAACCGTGCCGATGCTGCCCAAGACTGCGATACCCAACGCGAAGGCGAATTCGCCGCTGGTTTGCAGCATGGAGGCCGCCGATCCTGCCTTCTCCGGCGGGGCTGAACCGATGATAAGATCGCTGGACAGGCTCGGGAATGGGGCTGAACCTATACTGTAGCAGATGTACCCGAGCACCAGAAACGTGAGACCTGATTCAACCCCCACCTGGGTCAGCAGAATGCAGCCAGCGGTCGATACCAATAGACCCATACCGATTAGACGTGCCGGTCGGATCCGGCGTGCGATAAGCGGTGAGAAAAACATACCGACCATCGAGGCAATTACCCCAGGGAGCATATATAACCCTGCCTGAAGCGGCGACATTCCTTGCACGAATTGGAGGTGCTGCGCGATAAAGAGCATGGTCGCTCCTGTCAGTGTAATGCCGAACAAGCCCCCCAGTGCAGCGCTGAATCCAGGACTCGCGAACAGGCGTAAATCGAGTAGAGGACTCGTAAGCCTGCGCTGCCGCAACACAAACACCGTACCTAGGACGACACCCGCTAGTATTAACAGCGCAGGCACCATCTGCAGTCCATACTTGGCGATTTCCTTGAGGCCGAATATGATCGGCAGGATGGCGCCCAGCGATAACGCAACACTGGTCATATCTAGCCGGCCGGATTCGGGGTGCCGGTATTCGGGCAGCAACATGGGTCCGGTTATTAGCAGAAGCAACATGACCGGCACACCCAAAAGGAACACCGAGCCCCACCAGAAACTATCTAGCATGATACCTCCAACCACAGGCCCGAGCGCCATGCCACCCATAGAGCACGTAAACCATATGCCAATTGCAAAGGAGCGCTGCTTATGGTCACGGAACATGTTGCTAATCAAGGCTAGCGTAGAAGGCGATACAGTCGCTCCGGCTATACCGAGTATTGCGCGGGCTGCAATGAGCATCTCAGCGCTTTGGGAGAATGCAGCCAATATCGAGGCTAGCATGAATGCGCTCCCGCCGATCAACAGCAGTTTGCGTCGGCCGATCCGATCTCCCAGCGTCCCCATGGTGATCAAAAACCCGGCGAGCATGAATCCGTAGATGTCGATGATCCACAACTGCTGTGCGCTATCAGCACCGAGGGCGGCGCCAATGTGTGGCAGTGCGAGAATCATTACCGAGAGATCGATAGAGATAAGAAGGGCGGGCAAGGCCAGTACAGCGAGCCCGATCCATTCACGCATGCCAGCCTTCATCTCATTTTCATGCAAGGCATTCTTCATTGCTCTCACCTCGGCTCACTCCGTAGGCAAGCTCTACGACTCCAGAACTAAACATTTTGGTTTCCACAAGTTTAATTTTTCTCATTGTTATAATCTCCTTTAATTTATTTGGAGAAAAAATCAGTCAAAACGGGAGCGAGGAGATCCGGAGCCACGTTATGATCCTGACCTTCCAGGATGTGGAGCTTTGCATTGGAGAGTCTGTCCACGAGTGCTTTCACCGCATTTTGCTGGTACTCAGGACTTGTCCCTCCACCCACCACGAGCGTAGGGATCGAGATGGAAGACCACCGCTTGGCTGGCAATGGGTTGCCCGACATGGTGTCACCCATGATGGTGCCATCATAGACCAACGTGTGCGCTACATCTTCCATCGCTAGCCAGAATGGCCCGCTTCGCATCGGAGCAACGAAATCGGCAGGAACGCCTGCTGCATTCGTCAAGAAATACTCGACTGCGTCGCCTCTGCGGCCCGACGTTGTCAGCTCTTTGAGCTGCTTTAAGTAACCCTTAGGCAGCGGAGGACGCGTATTGTCAACGACGAACGGTGGCTCGTACAATGCCAGCTTCGCGATAGCAAGCTTGCGCGCTGCTTCGAGGGAAAGGACTCCACCGGAAGACATGCCGAATACGAATGCCGATCCGCCAGCCTCGTTGATGAGAGCTTCGATATCCTCAACTTCACGCTCAACCTCGTAAGGCGCCGTGTCGCCGCTATCCCCTCTGCCCCGACGATCGTAGTTGAACACGGTAAAGTGGGGTGACAGAAGCAAAGCAAGCTGCGACATCATCGAACGAGTTTGAAATGCAGCGCATACCAGGATGACCGCCGGTCCATTACCGGATTTATCAAACGCAATGGTGGTTCCGTCTTTCGAAATTACATTTTTCATTGTATTTGCCTCCTATGATTTGGGAATTAAGTCTAATCAGTGACTCTTAACGTACGATTTTTCCGTTTCGTGAGGTGACCCCTTCATTCGTTCTGCAGCTCCAAGTCCAGCTTATCTAACATAAATGTTGTGCCTTGCTCACGTTGTTCTGGCATATCGTGACCATCGAAGTAAGCTCCTTGTTCAGTGTAGGTGAGCTTAGTGCCGTTGTCCGATCGCTCTATTTCTACAGTCGTCACGGAGACTGACATCCGTGTCTCTCCTTGGTCCAGGGTGTAAGTATAAACGATGCGACTGTCCTGAACGATCTCTTGGTAGAAAGCGTCGAAAGTGTAAATCGGACCGTTCGGCGGGCCGCCGCGGTTGAATTCTCGACCACCAACCCGAAAGTCGAACTCGTCAGCTTTAGGGAACCACCGGGCTTTGGCCGACGGGTCCGACCAGACGGAGAATACCCGCTCGGGAGATGCATTATAATTTCTCTCGATAACAAAGGTAGAGTACTTTACAGATCGTTCATTCATGGTTATTTTATCCTCCCTTGGGAAACGCCATCTGGATGCTCGCCAAGATAGTCGCCAAGTCGGTCGAGATGGGATTCCCAGCTCGCTTCCCGCTCGGCAAAATATTTATGATGGCTAGTCCTCATGGCGCTCAATATATTGGTGAATTCTTGAGTGGTCAACAGTTAAATCCCGCTAATTTCGCAAGTTCTCCAACTTTCCACTCCCGTTTCATGATCATCCCCTTTTTTTCGCGCGAGGTTTTTACCGGTATCCATATCATAAAACGTTACGTTACGGAAGTTTCAAGTGTAAAATAAAGTTTTTTAAATATTCGTATGATAATGGGGTATTTTTCATTAGGGACCTGGTGCCTAATGGCCAATTAACTGGAGGGAAATCCATGAATGCATTGGCCTGATCGATTTTTCGGTCTTTTTAAGGAATATATAGCTATTTATTAACGTTGTTGACACGACACTGAATGGTGTCATATAATCGAATTGTCACCAAATGGTGTCTAATTAAGGAACCAACTAAATACTTAGGAGAGGGTATTGTGAGCGATAACAATCAGTTGCGGGATGTATTTGATGCGATAGCAGATCCAACTAGGCGCCGACTGATTCGTCTGTTAGCTGAGAAAGAGGAAATACCGCTTCATGAGTTAACGACACAGTTTGAAATGGGTCGTACAGCGGTATCTAAGCATTTAACAATACTTAAAGAAGCCGGACTGGTATTTGATCGAAAAGTCGGCAGAGAAACGCGATTTAGGCTAAACGCCGAGCCACTACAAGAAATTCAAGATTGGGTGGCTTTCTACAGCAAGTTCTGGAGTGCGAATATGTTGCGATTAAAACAACTATTAGAGGAGGAAGAAGAATGAGTTTAACATTATCTTTGGAATACCAATACAAGTCATCCATCGAGAAGGTTTGGTCTGCATTAACCGATTCAAGTAAGCTAGCTAAGTGGGTTTCCAACATCCAGACCGGTCAGCCGATGGAAAATGATTTTAAGCCTGTCGTAGGACACCGTTTTCAGTTTCGCACGCAGCCTAGTGAATACTGGAATGGAATTATTGAAGGTGAAGTGCTTATCGTAGACCCGCCAAATCGATTATCGTATACATGGGAAAGTGGTGAGAAGCACACGGTCACCTGGACGCTGCAGGATTTAGGGGACGGAAAGGTTAACCTTCATCTTGAACAAACCGGAATCTCAAATGATCAAGCGCTCGCAGGAGCTAAGTATGGCTGGAGTAAATGGTTAAGCGAGTTTGAAAAGGGATTCGAACAATAACTTCATCACATACACTAGTTGAATCCTGATTGACCCGAATTAACAAGAAACCGGCTGCATGTTATTTGTAGCTGGTTTATGTGTTGATTCGAGTAATCTGTCAAGAAGGCATTGTATCAACTGGCTAGAACAATAGCAGGTGCAAATGCTTGCTAAATGGAACTATGTATATCTAAGTCGAAATTATCATGATGGGAAGGATGTTAAGCATGAGCGAATCTAATCAGGAGTATATCGTAATCTCAGGTGCGAGGGAAAACAACCTCAAGAACGTATCCTTGCGCATTCCCAAGCGGAAAATCACGATATTCACCGGGGTATCCGGTTCCGGCAAGTCCTCGATTGTCTTCGATACAATTGCTGCGGAATCCACGCGTTTGCTGAATGAGAACTTCAGCATGTTCGTGCGCAACTTCCTACCCAAAGTGCCGCAGCCGGATACGGACGCCATTGAAAACCTCAGTATGGCTGTTATCGTGGACCAGAAGCGGCTTGGTGGCGGTTCCCATTCCACGATGGGCACGATTACAGATATCTCACCCATTCTCCGTCTTCTCTTCTCCCGTGTGGGTCAGCCCCACGTTGGGCATGCGAGCATGTTTTCGTTTAACGATCCGCAAGGCATGTGTCCGGAATGCAACGGGATCGGTCGCAAGCTTGGTGTTAATATGAGTATGGCCGTAGATATGTCCAAGTCTCTTAATGAAGGAGCCATTATGCTGCCGGGCTATTCGGTGAATGACTGGGAATGGAATATGCTTGTACAGTCTGGGTCCTACGATCTCGACAAGAAGCTATGCGATTATTCGGATGAGGATCTGGAGCAATTGCTGTACGGCAAGGCGAGGAAAGTAAAGATGGATTTTGCTGGGAAGGCCACGAATATTACAGTGGAAGGCGCCATTGAGAAGTTCACGAACAAGTACGTGAAGCAAGATGTGAAGACGAAGTCCGAGCGTACACAAAAGGTTGTTGCTCCTTACATCTCCGAGGGTCCTTGCTCCAGCTGCCGCGGTGCGAGACTCAGTCAAGCCGCGCTGAGTTGCAAGATCAATGGATTCAATATTGCGGATCTATCCTCAATGGAGGTTGGGCAGCTCATCCGCGTGATTCGTGAGATTGACGATCCTATCGCCACGTCGATCACCAAGTCACTGACAGAGCGGTTGCAGAATCTTGTAGATATTGGTCTTGACTACTTGACACTAGACCGTGAGACGGATACTTTGTCTGGCGGCGAATCGCAACGTGTCAAGATGGTGAAGCACTTGAGCGGCAGTCTTGTGGATGTCACTTACATCTTCGATGAGCCCAGCATTGGTTTGCACCCCCGTGATGTACACCGGTTAAATGAGTTGCTGCAGAAGCTGCGCGACAAGGGCAATACCGTGATTGTCGTCGAGCATGATCCCGATGTAATCAAGGTGGCGGATCATATCGTTGACGTCGGGCCTCACGCCGGCAGCCGCGGCGGTACTATCATGTATGAAGGAAGCTTCCAAGGCCTGATGGACGCGGGCACACTCACAGGCAACTATATGAAGCGGCCGCTGCAATTGAAGAACGATTGCAGGCAGCCGTCAGGCAAGCTGTCTATCAAAAATGCCACTTTGCATAACCTTCAAAATGTAAGTGTAGATATTCCAACCGGCGTGCTGTCAGTCGTTACAGGTGTTGCTGGCTCGGGAAAGAGTACCCTGATTAATGAGGTATTCCTTAGCCAGCATCCGGATGCGATTGTCATTGACCAATCAGCAGTAGGCGTGTCAACACGTTCAAATCCCGCTACCTACACGGGTATTATGGATGACGTGCGTAAGGCGTTTGCTTCCGCGAATAAGGTGAGCCAGAGCTTGTTCAGCTTTAACTCTAAGGGAGCTTGTGAGAACTGCCAAGGGCTCGGTGTTGTATATACAGATCTTGCATTCCTTGACAGCGTGAAGCTTCCATGCGATGTATGCGGAGGCAGACGATTTAAGGAAGAGGTGCTGGAATACAAGCTTAACGGTAAGTCAATTGCAGAAGTGCTGGAGATGACTGTGGAGCAGGCGTTGGAATTTTTCCAACTAAAAGAGGTTGTGCGAAAGCTTCAGGCGATGAGCGATGTAGGGCTGAACTACATTACACTTGGACAGCCGCTCAGCACGCTCTCGGGCGGGGAATGCCAACGCATTAAGCTTGCAAGTGAGCTCCACAAGAAAGGGAGCATCTATGTGATGGACGAGCCGACGACGGGTCTACACATGTCAGATATCGGTCACCTTCTGGGGATTATGAACCGACTCGTGGATGCCGGCAATACGGTGATTGTCATTGAGCACAACCTCGATGTGATCAGCCAAGCGGATTGGATTATCGATATGGGACCGGACGGAGGCAGCAAAGGCGGTCGGGTGGTGTTCGAGGGCATACCATCGCAGATCATCCATGCAGAGCATTCGATCACAGGACATTATCTGAAGTGATGCGTTAACTTATCAAAAGAAATTATTAAACATCTCAAGCAGGTCCGATTATCCCCTATGTTTATGGAGTCGTACTTGCTGGCACCATCCCTGGAGCCGCACTGGTCACCTTGGAAGGAACGGGGCATGAGCTGCATTATAATGACTGGATTACCATAATTGAAGCAATCTCCATGCAAACGGAGGTAATTGAAAACAACTGAATAAGCAGAAGTTAGTGAAATTAATAGTTGGGCTGTCGGTGGATCCGGCAGCTTTTTTTGCATAACAAAATATGGCTGCGTACCGAAGTATAATGTCCACCATGGTAGGGTTATTGGGTTTATTCGCAAGCTGTCCGATGTTGAAGGAATTCCGCAATGGGTAAAGCTCAATACTAAATACTTAACCCACATAGTTGATTGGTAGTTTTCATTTACAGTTTAAAAATGTTGTTGACACGACACCAAATGGTGTCCTATAATCAAAACAACACTAAATGGTGTCCAATTAGAAATCGGATATCACAAAATAACAGAAAGTTCAGAAAAAATTTTGAATCAGTTTCATTTAAAACAATTATGAGGAGGAAACAAAATGAGTAAGATTATCAGTACAGAAACAATCGCAAAAGTAGTAGCCCAACCAAAAGGAAAGATGATTGCATATTGGACAGTCACATTACTAATCGCTTCAACTATTACGTTAAGTGGGATCGGGCAACTGATGCACAATGGGGGAAACGTCGAGTTAGTGAAGAATCTTGGTTACCCTTTATATGTTTTGACCATTCTCGGTATTTGGAAAGTGCTTGGAGCTATTGCGCTTGTCGTGCCAAGTTTTCCTCGGCTTAAAGAATGGGCTCACGCTGGTATCTTTTTTCTAATGACTGGTGCGGCTTTATCACATGTGTTGGATAACGATTATGGTGATTACGGGTTTAATGTAATCCTCCCGCTTTCATATGCTGCACTAAATATCGCTTCGTGGGCGTTACGTCCGAAAAGCCGTAAACTCTAAGGAGGTGGTAAAAATTAACGGCTACAAAAATAATATTTAGGAGAGGGTGTTGTGAGCGAGAACAACCAGTTGCGAGATGTGTTTGATGCGATTGCAGATCCAACTAGACGCCGACTGATTCATCTGTTAGCAGAGAAAGAGGAGATACCGCTTCATGTATTAACGGCACAGTTTGAAATGGGTCGTACAGCGGTATCCAAGCATTTGACAATCCTTAAAGAAGCTGGTCTGGTGCTTGACCGAAAAGTCGGCAGAGAAACACTATTTAGGCTGAATGCCGCTCCGCTTCGAGAAATTCAAGATTGGGTGGCTTTTTACAGCAAGTTCTGGAGTACAAACATGATACGATTAAAACAATTTTTAGAGGAGGAAGAAATATGAGTTTAACATTATCCTTGGAGTTTCAATACGCGACATCGATCGAGAAATTATGGTCTGCATTAACCGATTCAAGTAAGCTTGCCAAGTGGGTGGCCAACATTCAGACCGGTCAGCCGATGGAAAATGATTTTAAGCCCGTCGTGGGACATCGTTTTCAGTTCCGCACGCAGCCTAGTGAATACTGGAATGGAATTATTGAAGGTGAAGTGCTTATCGTGGATGAACCAAACCGGTTGTCCTATACCTGGGAGAGTGGAGAGAAGCACACGGTTACCTGGACGCTGCAGGATTTAGGAGAAGGTAAGGTTAACCTTCATCTCGAACAATCCGGAATCTCGAATGAGCAAGCACTCGCAGGTGCTAAATATGGCTGGAGTAAATGGTGCGGCGAGCTTGATAAGGTGTTGGCCTAGACAATAAAACGCAAAACTACCGATGATGATAACCCGTTAGTTAGCAGAGATCGTTAGGTTAACAAACAGGATGCTTACGATAATACGATACTAAATGGTACCCCTTGCCCTTATTCTGAGAATACAATAATAGCTTCTCCTGGATCGACAGCGTGAATAATATAAGGATAAGATGTATCGGCATCAATTGCATGATTTAAATCTTTTTTAAGTAGACTTTACCGTTAAAAGACCATGAATCACTAACGCGTAAGTATAGTGTACTGTCGTAATAATCAGCAAATTCAGCACTTACAGTGTTTGCCTTGACTGGTGCAACCTACGCACTCACACCGCCAAACAGCAGTGATACTCCTAAAAAGGAAGTAGCAGCTAAAGATTTAAAATTCATTGATTTAGTTCCTCCTAATAATTTGATATAAACTACATTTCCATAATATAGAATACATGTCACGTTTAAGACTACAGCAGTTATTTTAGATTCTGAAGGAAAAGTACGATTAGTAAAGATTAGCTATGAAAAAACAAATGGGATTTGCCAGCTCGACAAAGTGAAGATAGTGAGGTGTTTTACAAAATTTTATTTTGACACCTCCATGGGATTGGCAGAAAATAAAACGTGTAAGCTATAATTCATATCATGTAACGGGTAGAGTCTATGAGAAAACCCGGATGTTACATTCTCTCCTTGCGGTGTGAATGCTAATGTCCGGTTTTTTTATTTTCATCAGCTTTGTTCATGCAGAAAGGAGGGGACCCCAACAAGTAGTAAGTAATCTTAAGCTATCACATGAAGCCCAGTCAGAAATGAGAACAGGATGAGACAAAGACGTATTTTAGCGGTACGCTTGGTACAGTTTTCAGGGGCATTCCAATAATATTGTCCAATTATTTTATCATTATTTAATGGAGGTATCCGTATGTTTAATTTTCAAGCGTTAAACCTTATTAAAAGGCAATTAAAATTACTGACATCTTTTGTTCTCGTATTTCTTATTTCGACAATGCATGTTTTGCCAGTATCTGCAGCAACTCCTGAGAATACTGTAAACGCCTCGGCAACACTCGCATACAATCTTAAAGGACTTAAACACAACCTAGCTGTTCAAAAAGCTTACATTGCTTCAACGTATGTTTATGTGACTCAGCGATCTGGGGGAACATGCTATCTTTCAAGATTGCTCATAGATGGAAGTGACGCTAACTATGTTGATGAGATGACCATCACCAATACCGGACATTGCCAAACCTTAGACATGTATACATATAATGGTGATAATTATTTTTATTTTAGTTCAAAAGCGGATCCTTCAACATCGTATTACTGGTCACTCCAGGTAGCAAGACTCCAATACTCGGCTGGCAAGACATATAATTATACGGATCTCCATCGATTCACTTATATGAATTATGCCAATGCGACCGGTACAAGTTTAGGTACGACTTACCGTGTTGATGGCGGCGGGAACAGTACCCATACTGTTTTCCGTGTACAAACTGTAGAAGGTACCGTAACTTGGTCCATTTATGACACGGTAGCATTAAACAAGCTTCTTGACAGCAATGAACAGGTTCGATTGGACAGCGCGGCGGCGGAAAGCGCCTGCGTTACTACCTTTACGCAGTCGGGCGATGATATAATCAGGCCGAATGGATCTTTCCAGGGTGTTGACATGCTCGATGATACGAAAATATTTACGTCAGGCGGCGCGGAAGGTGATACTCCGCAGATTGCATTGATCTCAAACACAGGAGTATACAAAACCCTTGTGAATATTACAAATGTGGGAACCCATGAAATCGAGGGAGTCCAGACAAAAAACGGAAACGTTTATTTTAATATAGTTACAGACCCAGTGAATAAACAAAATACGCAGAAAATTTACTACGTACCTGATAGCATATTTTAAATAACCACATACGGGACACGTTAGTTAAACGAAACAAGGAGTAGATTGCCGCGGCAGCTGCTCCTTGTTTTATTAAGCTATTGAGCAGGATTACGTAATGTTGGATGAAAATATTTACAAATTGTTGCTTACTACGATATGCTTAAATAGGTATTTTTTTCTATATAAATACAAGAGTGAGAGGATTGATAGGAAAGTGAATGCCTACAACAAGAAACGGAATACTAGGGTTCGGTTTTCGGTTTTTTTTGGCATCATGGTTTTGATAGTCGTCATTATTTATTTATACTTCTTCTCGAAGAGCGGGTATGTGTACGAACGTAAAATCCTGGGCGAAATGGAGGATCGGCATGGGGTCGAATTTCTCGTGACGGACAGACTAGAACGCAACAAGGACGGCTACCAGACGCTTATCGTTGCTCCGAAGAACGAGCCCACCACGACCTTTATTGCCGAGCGGAAGAATGGTGCATACTCTGAGGGTGGGCTACCATTCTGGGGAAATTTAGGAGAGGAATATCGGACTACTCGTTATTTCTATCACTATCCGGAACTGGTGGAGAAGCATTTTGGCATCGGGCCACAGGACCTAATCTCCTTGTACTGGGGAGCGGTGAAAGCGGGCAACCTGTATAGCTTTGATGACGCGCTTCGAGAGAAGCCGAGCCAATACGTGCCGGTCACGTTAACTAATATGGACGAGACGATTCGTAAGGCGAAAGCTTTCTTTGAGGATGGTCAGCAGCATAAGATCCATGAGCTACACATGATTTACCAGGACGAGCGGCTGCCGAAAGATAAAAGCCCTTATTTTTTCATGGACCACGTGTTTACCTTGGAAGGCGTGAAAAAGGATCAATACAAACCCTTCGGCTTTAGTACGGATTTACTGAGTGAGAAGGTGCTGAAGGAACAGACCCTCAAACAGATCAAAAACCTGCTTTATAGGAATTTCGATTATCAATTCGACAAGCTCTACACTTTACCGGAGCGGAAAGAAGTGGGCATATGGAGCTTGATTCCACGCTTCGACGACCAGTTGACCTATTACTCGCTGGAACTGAAAATCGATCACGAAGAATACACAAGCCAAGAAAAGGAGGTGCTCTACAAGATCTATAGTATGGTGTGGAACCTCATGGAGACCATGAAATCCTTCCACGCTACTGAGGTCGTATTTAAGCTCCCTGGTGATGCAGGACGTATGGTTTACACCATACAGGACCAAGATAACGTACGGTTGGTGGACAAGGAAATCTTCTACGCCTTCTTGAAGCCGCAGAAAAGCAGCGAGTAAAGAGTTTATAGTTGAACTCCCTCGAAATGATAGTTCAGTACCAAAAGGGCTGCCAAGTGGCAGCCCTTTATTCCGCTAACGGGTAGTTATTTGTAATTACCTTACTACGAGGAAGCGAGATTCCACCAAAATTTGATCGACGAGGATTCCCGTCATGCGGACTGGTCAATGACGAAATACAATAGGTCGGCTCTACGTTCTGTAATATTGCTTCTCGTATAACACTGTTACAGATGACTCACGCAATCGGTATTCTATTACGCCCCCCCGTATTTCTTTCTATAGTGACTAAGTGTAAGCCGGTAGCTGTGATAGTAAGAATAAAAGTTGCCTGGGAGGCCAGCTCCAGTCGGATAAGAGGACTTCCAATCGTTTTCGTGCAAAGATGTGATAAGTCTAAGGATTCCTTGATCTACCGCTGGTGTTGGCTGCGGCTGAACAGCGATAAGTGCGTCAAGCGCCCAGGCAGTTTGGGAAGGTGTGCTTTCCCCTAAGGCCACATAACGCATAATCCGGTCACTTTGACAGGATTCCCCCCACCCGCCGTCCGGGTTCTGTATGCTTAAGAGCCACCTGGTCCCTTTTTGCAGCGATTCATGGTTTACCGAAAGACCGACAGCCTGTAAACCTGTTAATGCAGCCCACGTACCATAGATATAACAAACGCCCCATCTGCCGTACCATGAACCATCCTTCTCCTGATGATGAATCAGCCATTTCGTTCCTCGTTTGATGAATTCATGCCGCGCATCAAGCCCGGCAAAGTTTCCGAGATACTCCAAGGTGCGACCGGTAAGATCCGCCTCCGAGGGATCGATGGCGGCGGATTTGGCACCGTCGATGGAGAGCCAAGTGAGCATTTTTTTGTTGGTATTTTTTTCGAATGCCGGCCAGCCGCCGTCTTTATTTTGCATGGACAGAACCCAATTCAGTCCACGATTCCACGATTCCAGATACGTCGGAGCGGTACTCGACAAACTTTGGATGGCCCGTAAAGCTGCCGTTGTGTCATCCACGTCCGGATTGATCGTATTCGACTCGGAAAACCCCCATCCACCGGGTACCGTATCCGGATTATGGATGCTCCAATCGGCGGTTTTATACTGCTGTCTGGACAGCAGATACGAAGCAGCACTTCGAATCGACGTATGATCACCGGCAGTCCCAGCACTCTGCAATGCGTAGGCGATTAGAGCCGTATCCCACACGGTAGAGGGGGAGTTCTGAATCGTTATTTTATCATCAGAACGGCACTGCATCGCTGTGAGTCCTTGTATGGCGCGCGTGATGAGCGGGTGATTTTGATCGTATTCCAGAGCCAGTAAGGCGAAAATCATGAGAATTGTACTACTGGCGTAGCTGTAAAGGGTACCGTCGGATTCAATCCGCTGGAGCATGAACTTTTTCGCCTTGGTCTTGGCGGCTTCATGGATGTATTGGGCGGTGCCAAGGAGTCTGTTTAGACCTGCTTGAATGTCCTCCTGCATCTCCTGATATCCCCGGGAGATTGGTTCATCTGCGTCAAAACGCGGGTCCTTGAGATCGGACAGATCAGGGGCATGAGCTGTTGTGATCGAAAAGCGCAGATCGGCCATGATGAGCATAGGGGTGACATGAACCCTTGAGTAGCCGGAAAAGTCAAAAAAGTTGATGGGGAAATAGTTAGGGAACAGTAGTACCTCCAGCGGGATCGACGAGATCGATAAGGGCCATTTGCATTGCCTTGTAGCGGCGAGGATGGCTTTCGTCAAAATGCTGTTAACTTTTCCAAGACCGCCTTTGGACAGTATATAACGTTTGGCCCGCTGAATCGGCTCGTCCGTTATCTCGCTGTACCCGGAGTAGAGCAGAGCGTAATAAGCCTCGACCGATGCGGATAAGTTCCCTCCCTCTTCATCGGGATATAATGTCCAGAAGCCACCCTGCTGCTGCCGTTCTAGGATTCGATCATGCAGCTGCCGGATCAAAGCTTCATTCTGTACGTTCAATATCCGAAAGAGAATGATGACATATGCATCAATAACGATCCCGTTCTCAAAACAAAAATTCCAGGACCCGTCTTGCTGCTGCTGCTGAATCAAGAATGCCGTCAGCCGCCCGATTTCCTCATCTACTGTGTTCAGCACATTGCCCATTCCGTCAGCACCTCCGAAATATGTCATTTTTAGCATTATATGATGGCGGGGAGGGGGAAATGATGCGTTATCATTTAGAAAACAATTCAGATGGCTGAGCGTAGTGAAGAATTGAATGAAGAAGAGAAAGAACTTGAAGAAGAAAAGAAGAATGCATGATTTTAGAATGACAGGATTATTTGATTCAATGAAACTTCTTATAAGTACATAATTAGAAAAGGTCACTCATTCGAGTGGCTTTTTTATATTTCAGCGTAAAACGTACTTGCTTACTGGGTAATCTTTAATAGTTATTTGATTATCACAAGAAAGAGGTTAAGTCATGAGTAAATTATTAACCCCACATGAACCAGTAAAGAAAAAGCAACCTGCTTTATGTCAGGGTTGTATATGGGGCCATTGGGATGGATTAGCAAAATATTGTTCGAAGATTAAGTGTGTTAAGAGGTAAAACCTTTCATCATAACAGGTGTTCGTTTTTTCCCTATAAATCAAATAAACGAATAACCTCGTACATTCATCCAATCAGAACAGTTTATAGGACATATAATATCTCGAATGATGGAAGGAGGGGTTTTATATGGGTGAAATTGGAGGCTTAGGAAGATTTGGATTTGGAACATCCACAAGTTCAATCTTAGTTCTTTTTATTCTTTTGGTAATTATTAGCTGTACGATATGTGGTGGTTTTTAAATTCCACTAACACCCCGGTTCCTTATGGTGAATAAAACAAAGGCTGATTGAATTGATAAAACATAATAGTAACAACTTCAAGTACTATGAGCGCCTACGGGTGCTTTTTTTATTTATATAGAACAATTGTTCGTGATATAATAGTCGCATCAGAATTAAAGGGGTGCGGATATGGGCAACACAATGGACTGTGGGAATCCAGCAGAATGATTATCCCGCAGCACAAGTCAATGATGCTGGATTACGCGAGAGATAAGCAACGCAAGACCAAATCAGAGTTTGACGAGCAGGGACTACAAGAGATCAACTATGCTATTAACCAATCGCTACAATATCGACACCCGGTTGAGTTAAGCCTATACGATTCATTCGAAGACCTAAAGGTTATAGGTGTAGTAGTTAAGGTTGATATACATGCAAAACGAATCAGAGTAGATGGTGATGGTTTGATATTGGTCTGATTACAAGCGCTGTGATGCAGGAAACATTTGAGCAAATAATTGTGTTACCTATTCAGTTTGATTATTTTTCAACTTTATTTACAAAAGGTCGACAAAACTATAGGTTCTATAGAGAAGTATTTACGGAATCTGGGGTATAGAAGTTACTGGAACGTTATCGTGTTTATTGAAAAGAATATTAGTAAAAAAATGGAACGGTTTATTCACATTTAAACCGGTTCCTTTTTTGTGTGCGCCCAGCATGGGCGCTATCTCTAGGGTTCATGTCCCGAATGGTGAAGGCAGTAGTAACCATAGCTATGATCGATCTAACATTCCTTTCTTCAGTTTGCATCTGATTAGGGGAACTATTTGCGCTTAAAAGCGTTGTTATATGAGACAGATTGATAAATGAAGAGGAAGATCCAATAGAGTGATCTCTACAAAATAAACTTCGGCAAAAATCGTGTAAAATTTTGCTCATTCGAAATAGCCGTTAACTCTCAAACATCTTTACTCGAAATTATGCCAATAGTCATTCATGAATGCTCTGACATACCTAGCTTGTCTCAGAATTTATCGTTCGTAAGCTTTTACATCGCATTAGATTTTAAATACTATTTTTTGCAAATATTAAATAATCACTTGATTATATAATTAATCAATTATATACTCGAAAATGTGAGGTGTTGATTAGGAGTAAAAAGACGACTAAGAAGCACAATAATTAATTCTGAGGAGGTGGTCACATATGGATGATCGCATTCAACAAATTTCAGAAGATCTTAAATTGTTGGCAGATAAAACGAGACTGTCGATTGTTGCTCTGTTAAAAGAACGGGAGCTTTGCGTTTGTGATATTACGGAAATTACAGGAATGTCGCAACCAAACGCCAGTCAGCATCTACGCAAATTAAAAACTGCTGGCATCGTACATGAAAACAAAAGAGGTCAATGGGTATATTATTCGCTTATCCCTACAGACAAACCATACCTCAATGGCATTTACGAGAACTTGCCAGACATGAGTGAACAAATAAATACAGTAAAAGGCTGCTGTGAAGTTCTGGAGGAATCATGACCTTTTTAGCTATACTACTATTCTTAGTTACACTCACCTTTGTCATATGGCAACCTAAAGGACTTAATATTGGTTGGTCCGCGGCCGGTGGAGCCATTCTTGCCTTGATTTTTGGTGTCGTATCATTCACGGATGTATGGACAGTAACGGGTATTGTGTGGAACGCAACGCTTGCCTTTGTTGCCATCATATTTATCTCACTGATATTAGACGAGATCGGCTTCTTCGAATGGTCCGCGCTTCATATGGCGCGTCTTGCGAAGGGTAATGGAAAACTTATGTTCGTGTACGTCATTTTGCTCGGTGCGGCTGTAGCTTCGTTATTTGCAAATGATGGCGCAGCCTTGATATTAACACCTATCGTCCTAGCGATGGTTCGAGCGTTAAAATTCGATGACAAGATGATACTACCATTTATCATGGCAAGTGGGTTCATAGCAGATACGACATCACTGCCATTGGTTGTAAGCAATCTCGTGAACATCGTATCAGCCGATTATTTCGGAATTACATTTTTACAGTATGCAAGTCGGATGATTATCCCAAATTTCTTTTCTCTGGCTGCTAGCATTATCGTATTGTATTTGTATTTCCGTAAGAGTATCCCAAATGATTATGATGTGTCAGAACTCAAAGCGCCTCGTGAAGCCATCAAAGATGTAAGACTATTCCGTCTCTCATGGGTGATTCTAGGCATCTTATTGGTAGCTTACTTATCGAGTGAGTTTATCGGTGTCCCAGTCTCCGTCGTTGCAGGTATTGTCGCAATACTATTTATTATTGCTGCAAGAAGAAGCCCGGCGATCCAAACCTCAAAACTGATCAAAGACGCACCGTGGGCTGTAGTGGTGTTCTCCATCGGGATGTATGTTGTCATCTATGGACTACGTAATGCTGGATTAACAGATTTGCTAGGCACAATTATTCAAAGGGTAGCAGATCAAGGGCTATGGGCAGCGACAATGGGAATGGGCTATATTGCTGCAATCATTTCTTCTATTATGAATAACATGCCAACTGTTATGATAGATGCTCTTGCCATTAAAGGCACACAGACGGACGGTATCATTCGGGAAGCTCTTATATATGCCAATGTAATTGGAAGTGATTTAGGTCCGAAAATTACGCCTATCGGTTCACTCGCAACATTACTTTGGCTTCATGTCCTTTCACGTAAAGGCATCAAAATTACATGGGGGTATTATTTCAAAAGCGGTATTATTCTTACCATCCCAACGCTGTTCATTACGCTTACTGGATTGTATTTATGGCTTTACTTTACTCACTCAACCGATGTAAACATTTGGTTTGTTATTGTTGCGATAACGATTGCAATAGCTGTAATCGCCATGCTTATTAAATTGACTTTAAACAGCAAACAAAAGAAAAAAAGTCATTAGGATGCTTAACTAAGAATCACATAAAACTATAATATTGAGGAGAATTTTTCCATGGGGAAGAAACCGCTCGTATACTTTTTGTGCACAGGAAATTCTTGCCGGAGTCAGATCGCAGACGGCTTTTTACAAGCCATTGGAGGTCATAAATATGAAGTGAAAAGCGCAGGTCTTGAAGCACACGGCCTGAACCCTCGTGCCGTTCAAACCATGAAAGAGGTAGGTATTGATATTTCTAATCACACATCAGATGTCATCGATCCTGATGTATTGTCTGAAGCAGATTTCATTATCACCCTATGCGGTCATGCCAATGATAACTGTCCTGTTGCTCGTAACAATAAAGCGCAAAGATGGCACTGGGGGTTCGACGATCCAGCAAAAACCACAGGTACTGAAGAGGAAATTATTGCTCAGTTCCGTACGGTTCGCGATTCCATTAAAGAGCGTATTGCGCAGTTTGTTCAAGAAGGTAAATAGGGAGATAAAGATGATTCAAAAGGGAGAAGATCTAAATGACAGAACATAAGGATTACCATGCGCTCCATGAAGACAAGATTTACATGGGGAGCGCTGCCGATGTCGAAGCTATGGTCAAGAATGAAGGAATTCAAGTCATTGTAGATCTTCGTGGGGAAGTGACTGAGTGTGCATACCCTGGAGCATCTGCAGAATGGGTTCAGATACCACTTGGGGACAATGCAAAGGAAAGCCAAGAATTGTTATTTAAAAAAGCAATCGATGAAGTGATAACTGCCTACAAAAACGGTAAGAAGGTAGCCTTTCACTGTGGCGGAGGTAAAGGTAGAACAGGAACTGTCGCGGTTGGTACATTAATTGAATTAGGTCAATCATCGACAATCGATGAAGCCGAGGCAAAAGCGAAAAGTATCCGGAACGTAATAAATTTAAAAGCTCCCCAGAGAGAATCACTTCAAAAGTTGTACGAGAACTAGGAAAAGGACTCACTATCGAACCGACCCTTATGGTCGGTTTTTACTTAGAGCATGAAGGAGTACGTAATATGAAAGGCACAACGGATTTAACCCAAGGGCAGATTATGCCGACTTTGATGAAGCTAACCCTTCCGATCATAGCAACGAACTTTATCTCCACGACGTATGGGCTTGTCGATATGATATGGGTGGGTCAGCTAGGAAGTGGTCCTGTTGCAGCCATTGGGACGGCGAGCTTCTTTATTAATTTAGCAACCGCTTTGTCCACGATGATTACGATCGGTACGGGGATCAAGGTGTCCCATTGTATAGGAGCAGGCGAGGGTGATAAGGCGAAGACTTTTATCAAAAACGGATTCATCATGAACACGAATTCCATATAAGTTTCCGAAATTCAATGTGGTTGACCATAATGATGATATATAACTCTAGGGGAAATCTACCTAATATCAAACATAATATGATCGATCTGACATTCATTTTTTCAGTTTGCATCTGATTAGGGGAATATGAATCATTAAATAAACTTTAATGATCGCAACTATTTACGCTTAAAAGCGTTGTTATATGAGACAGATTGATAAATGAAGAGGAGATCCAATAGAGTGATCTCTACAAAATAAACTTCGGCAAAAATCGTGTAAAATTTTGCTCATTCGAAATAGCCGTTAACTCTCAAACATCTTTACTCGAAATTATGCCAATAGTCATTCATGAATGCTCTGTCATACCTAGCTTGTCACACCTGATATAAAATTACTAAGGAGATGAAGTTTTATGAAAAAATTTATTTTGGGTTTTGTATGCGGAGGTCTTTTACTTGGCTCTGTCGGTGCTTATGCTTCTGATAAAATTGAAGCGTACTTGTTTCCTGTTGATTATGGTTTTAATGCAGAATTACGACAACTTAACAGCGAATATGAAACATTTAACTATAAAGGTCATGCTTACGTACCTGTTCGTTTTATAGCCGAAAACTTGGGTGCTTATGTTAATTATGATGACTCAAAAAAGAGAATAAATATTGGATACTATCCACCCAATACGGTATTCCTTAAAGACGATCATTTTCCTACTATTCACGCTGGAATCATTAATCTTGCAGTCGATGGGGGACATACGTTAATCAAGGCTGCCGTTTCTGTTGATTCAACAGATGAAAATAACATTTATGATCTTCAATTTAACATAAAGTTTTATGATAGTAATAAAAAAATGATCGGTGAATATTCATGGACTTCTGATACACCACTAAAGAAAGGTGAGATTCGCTACATCATGGATTCCTTTCCTGGAAATGCAACGGGATATGAAAAGGCTATATTAGAAGTCACAAAACACGTAGAAAAGCCCGGTAATTCAACAAAAAAATGATTTCTTATTAAGTTGTGAATTATAAGCATCAATTGTCCAATGACACAAAAGTTCCTACATAATCGTTATTTGACACAAAGTTACCTACATTGACGCGGATAGTTGTTAAAATAGAAAAATAATCATTATTGAGCTAACGGGCAGATTTGCGCAATTTTCCAATATTTGGAATCGTATATAATATGAAAAGTTCAGGATGTATGGCTATACAGTCTAAATTGAGTAATTTTGGGGGAGTGATTAATATGCGTGCGAATCCGATAGGGATCAGAATACTCATTGGTGCTGTTTTTATTTGCGCAGTGGGAAGTGCGATAGTGTTCCAGAGCAGAGATGTTAAAACCACGATGAATCAAAGCCCAATAAAAGTTCATATCTATCCTAAAAATGAAAACGGACAGACATACGGTTCTGCCGCAGATGCTACTTCCTATGAAACGAGACCTGATTTAATTAGTGCAGTAGGTGTGAACGGCACTGTGGGATATTTGCTGAGGAAAGATATAGAAGGTGAGCAGCCAAAGACACCCGCGGAAGCTATAGCCATACAGAACAGTAAATCCCCAGGTGGTCGTGATATCCCACTATATGATGTTGATGGTAAAACCGTAATTGGTAACTTTCATATTGAATAAAGGCAATTAAATTGTTTAACTAACGGGCAGATTTACGCAGAGCGAGAAAGATTTTTCTGTTGTTCATCAAGTGTACTTATGCCCGCTTATAACCAGAAGCTAAATGATGCAAAGCACTCATAATAAATAATTCCTTTTTTGAGAATCATTTTTGTTAAGATTGCGTCTATAAGTTTTGAATAATTACTAATACGGAAGGATTGAAATGTCGATGAGATTCTCAAAAAAGGCTATTCTATCCACAGCATTGGCCTTGGCTATGGTGATTCCCATGTTTGTTTCAACCGTACATGGTGAAAGCATGAAATTTAAAGATGTATCGAAGGATTACTGGGGTTATGCTAATATCGAATGGGCTCTTGATCAAGGAATCGTTGCGGGTTATCCAGACGGTACTTTTAAACCAGAAGCAGCAGTGACTCAGACCGAATTTGTTGCAATGCTAGTTCGAGCTTATGTAAATAAAAATCAGCTTCCAACGGTCGATGGAGACTATTGGGGGGCTCCTTATATCAAGTTTGCGTTTGATATGGGATGGGGAGGAAGCATTATCAACCCTCCTTCGGCCAACTATCTTACGGGTGCCAACTATGATATCGTCGAGACGCGGAATTATGTTGCGAAGCTTATAACAAATGCAAATGGTAGAAATTATAATTTTGATGATTCAATCCGGTTTTTGTTAGATAGTGGTCTATCAAAAGGGAAGACTGCACCTACGGTTGAGGGTTACCAAGGGCAAGATTCCCTAACAAGGGCAGAATCTGTAACTTTCATTAAGAATTTAAAGGAAAAATTAGATCTGCTATACCCCTCTTATGATTCTGAACACAGCTATGATCAGAAAACGTTGAAAATGTCTCCCTTTGAAGTGTTCCCCTTGGAGGTGCAAGTTCCAACCCCTGAGAGCAGATACAGTCGATTAGTATTAAAATCACCTACCGGTGGATATTCGAGAACGACAGCGCCCAACTACAAAATAGAAGGTTCGGTATCACCAGCTGTTGGAAGTAGTCTTTTGTTAACCATAGAACAGTGGGATAAAGGCTTCTTTAAACAGGTTACGTCCATCCAAGCCAAGATTCAACAAGATCGGATTTCTGAATTGTTAACATTCCCTAATGAGGGGATTTATAGGGTGAAGGTTTTTTCTGATCTCGAAGGTAACGCTGGTCGCAAGATAGATGGAGGGATTCTTTTAACCAACAATCCGTTAATATACCTAATTTAAACAAACCCAGACCTTTCTCAACACGATGCGATAGGATCCGGTTTTTTGTTATCGAAGGCAAGCCTAGCGTGACTCATGTCCGAGCCTTCCACGGAACGGAAGAGGAGCTGTTGTCGATAACCAGAGCCTTGGAGGAATAATTACTGATTCTGATTTTCCCGGACTTACTTTATTGGATTGCTGTTCTCAGTGACACGGGAGTTCCCATCCTGGTCATCCTGAATAGCATGAGACAGCTGAGAGTTAAGCGATAATTTAACAATATCCCAAATGGCCATACAACTTCCAGATTTAAGTTCAAACCTAACGAACCGTCCCTTTAAAAGAGGGACGGTTTTTCTACAATATGAATACTTAGTTTTTAAAAGGGAAAACAGCATATATATTGTGACACATTGTCCAATGACACAAAAGTGCCAACATAACTTTGCGATAGAAAGCTTGACAAATCAGGCTTTTCTTTTTTATGTAGGAACATTTATGTCATACGAAAGCGCATAAATGTTCCTACATTATCGTTATTTGACATAATATTACCAACATTGTCTCGGTTGTTAGTTTATATGGAAAAACACCCAAGTTTATTCAAGTTTAACTCGTACTATATGCTAATTTCCAATACGTTCTAAAACACATAGTGAAGATCAAGCAGACAAGATGAAGTATTAATGGTGCTACTTGACCTGGAGTGATTTCCAAGGATTAGATTATCAAAATAAGGCCTATAAAATCTCTTTGAAAAACATCCTTTATCTTTATACGGGATTACATAAACAAAAATACAGCGCATGCATCAATGCACTGTATCCATATTAGTTATCATTTAATCTATTTCCATATCCGGTGGATCTAACCATGGCAGTCCAGTATTTCAAAGGAATCTCTTCAGTTCCATATTTAGAATGGATGATGATTACGATTGGTTCGATTGAACTGTCGGAATCGATTTGATAGTCGAAAGATAGAGTTTGTTCTTTCCTTACATTTCCTTCAATATTGTAAAGTGGTATTTCGAAAGTGGCACTATCATCCATCGTATCCTTCGATTGTATTTCCAATAAGTGTGGAATTGTTAAGCTCTTTGGATTGTGTGCTATTACTGACAACATGATGTTCCAGTGGTTATTCTCGCCTTTATATTTATGAATAGTATGAGCGGTTTTATAACTTTCGGGAATGCAACCTGTCAAAAATGCGAGCAATATCAATATTAGATACTTTTTTGGTTTATTCATTTGTCTCCTTAAAACATTTTAATTGGTGGGAGGGGAAGGAGCTTTTAATAACTTAATAACCGTTATACTTAGATAGGGTTAATTCAATGTAATCTTTATTTGCATCCCAAGAAAACCATTGGGTACCTGTGTTATATTGTCCTGCATCCGGATCCTTAACGCCAACTGTCTTGTTAGATGTATCATATCCGATGCCTGCAACAAAATGATAACTAGCAAAAGTTGTACTTGAATTTAAGTCAAATCTAATTGCCTCAGGCCTATTATTATCAATTCGACCAACGTATTTCGTCCATGCATCAGAATCGGACCCCCTGAATGAACTGACTGTCCACGTAAAAATTGGTCCAGGGAACTCGTGATTTAAATGGAGCACCATGCCTGTACGGTAACCACTCATAGAAGTTCCGAATCCGCTTGAATTGTATTCAGTATACAAGTGATTAATAAATGCTGCATCACCACCATAATAACTGCTATCTCGGACCGAGTAATTAGAAAGGTAGTTTGAGATCATAGCACCCGTTGTTGCTGCACATGCAGAATCGTAAAAGGTTATACCTTTCATCCGTTGCCATAATCTTGTAACATTCAATACCTTATTAGTTGTTGCAGTGGCAAATGAAGAAGTAGTATTTTTTGTTTTGAGGTATTCACTCCATTTACTGATGTTTTCATTACTGGAGGTTAATCTCTTAAAGACAATATTTTCGTTAATTTCATTTTTGTTGATGGGACTGATCCCGTCTTTATTAATCATACTATTCTCTTGATGTTTTGATAGTATTTTCTGTTTAAGGTCGCTACCATTTTTTGCACTGATGATCTGAAACGCTCCTAAATAATACAGTTTTTCATCAGGTTTCTTTTGGAAAAATTCCTGATTTGTATATTCCCCGTATTCAAGAACAGGTGGGAGGTCTTTAGTGCCAGCAATAATAATATAACCTTTTACAGATTTATTCAAAATCAAATGGAACAAATAGGCGTCTAGTTGATCGTTTTCATCGTAAAGCTTTTCTTGGAGTGTGTAAATAGCCTCTTTCCATGCTTCATTATAAACCGAATTAGAGATAGCAATCTTCGCCGCTTGTTCTGCTTCTTCCTGTGAAACATTTAAGCTAGTCAAGCCTTCTTGAACAGAGAGTACTTGTGCTTGCTCTGTTTTGGGCGCTAGATGAGTCTCTTCTGCATAAACTGTAGTTACAAAAGAGAATGTAGCGCGGATTTATGTGTTATTTTTTTTGATGTATAATATGTAGTAGTAATGTAGGTAAAATTATGTCATTAATGTAGGAACATTTATGTCGCTAGACAAGATAGATGGGAACAGCAACAATAAGGGATCAAGCAGATTTAAGGACATATGTACAAAATACTATATAATATTAATTTCTAAGTTTTGTTGACGAGTCTATGATTCTACTGTATTTTCATATAGTGTTACACATCATATGTGGACATCCGTTTCGTTGGAACGGAAATGTCCTTTTTTTGTGTAAATGAAGGTGGGGGTAGTGGAGTAAATGGCTTCGTTTTTTCATACATATTGTCCTGAAGGAGTGAACAGCAAATATCGTCTCATTGTTTTTGACGATAAGAAAGAGGCGTTCATTCCTCTTACAGAGTTTTATCACGATCAGTTCAACAGGATCAGTGAGAGTTCCGTAATCGCATATTTAAACACCTTAGAACCATTCTTTTATTGGTTAAAGTACAAAAGTTACTACAAGGCCAGAAAGGTTTCTTGGGATGATGATCCAGAGGCTGTTAAGGAAGCGGTAAGGATATATTTAATAGAACAGATGCATTGTAAGATTCGTGGCAGAGACGGGCATGAAGGCGTGTAAATGAAAATTCAGTAGTTACTAGGCATTAAATCGATTTATATACATATGTACAAAATACGGATTTTGTGAGGTAGTATATAATAAAGAACCAAATGAATGACTCATGTCCGTTGAACTTAAATGTTCCCCTGAAGTCTAATAACAATTTCACTCAACCTTTTTTACCTAATATATAAGTGGCTATAGCTTCGTACATTGGCTTTTTTTGCAGATGACTTTGATAAAGCTTAATTTCGTTAACCGACCAATTTATGATCGAATCTGGGGTGTCAGGAATTGTAAATGGGACTTTACCTTTATAACGGCGAGCTATTGTTAAATGAGGGCTAAAATTGCGTGTTTCTTTGACGAAAAGCCCCTCTAAACCATCATCTATTTTTTTGTATAAGCTTGTTAATGAAATCAGATCCCCTCCCACACCAGCCCACAAAACACTTGGTGCAGCAGGATTACCGAAAATCCCCCATTCTTTTCCAGTTAATTCAAACGGACAGGTATTTTCAGATACGTTAACAAGTATTTCCTCAATTTGTTTCAATTGACTCACTGAGGTATCACCTAAAAATTTCAACGTAATATGATAATCTTCAGGGTGTGTCCATTTTTGAAAAGTGAGAGTTGATTGCAGCGCAATGGATTGTTCGGTCAATTGTTCTCTCCATCTTTCATCGATAGGAATTGCGATGAATAAGCGTAGTGATTCGGTACTCATATTTTGCCCCCTCACAATTAATTTTCAAATCTAGATTTCCCTAGAATGGAGGAATTATTAAAAGAAACCTTGAAAGGCATGAAGCCAATCAAGGTGTTATGATCCCTTTGCTAGTTTCGCACCTTTTAATAAAAATTGATTGAACGCAGGGATTGAAGTAACAATATTACTAATATTGAGATCATCATAATCCCTTCTTCACAATCATTTAGATTTGTTAGGAATGTGAGCTACGGCTTGTTTCTTTCATAAATCCCCTAAAGTTTTCAGAGATTTCTTTGAATTTGGTGTGGTGTAAATAATGTGATCCATCCATGGTTACTACTTTTCCATGTACCGAGTCTTTGATCTGCCCTTCATGCAGAGGTATCCATCCTGCTACATCTTCATTATTCGCTTGTACAAAGAGAAGAAGTGGAAGATCTTTAGGGAAGGTTAAACCTTGAGCCCCTTTAAAATTAGAAGAAATATGGTCCATCTCATTCAAGGTTGTGTCATTATACATGTTTTTATTCGAAATCATTTTCATTTGCTCTACGGTTTTTTCATCAAATGCCAGACCAGCATAGGGGTCAGCACTTATTTTCATGGTCAATCTTAAGAGACCTGATTTTTGGAGAAATGAAAACGTCTTTAATGGGAATTTAACATCCATACCCGGTTGTGTTGGAACACTACTATCGATTCCGACGAATGCACTCACCTCGTTTGGATATTTGTTCACATAATCAATTCCGTAAATGCCTGTAATGGAGTGGCCCATGAGCGTGTATCGGTTAATATTAAGCTGCTGTAGAGCTTCATGAACTTCACTTACGATATTCTCCGTGGTTCGCTCTTTTTCAGTTTCATCACTTAATCCATAACCGAAAGGCTCAATCGCGACAACTTTGTAAAATGGAGATAATTCATCGATAAGAAGCTTAAAATCAAGCCCTGGTGTTGCTGTTCCAAAACCAGGCAGGAGCACGACGGTTTCTTCGCCTTGTCCCTGAATCAAAACATTCATATTTTTCCCATCGACGTTTACAGACTGACCATAGGGTTCTATTTTCCCCTGCTCCGATTTGTTGCAGATCATATTAACGATAAAAACAATGGCTAGAAAAAGTGCTATGGCTATAGCTATAACTCCTATTGATTTAAGTATTATGATAAGCGTTTTTTTCATTCTCGTGCCCATCCTCTTTTTCATTACCTCTTCTTTTAGTTTCAATCTCATCTTCTCCTGTCCTCATCTATGTATTGGGCTACCTTAACGGGCCACTAAGGAAAGCTTATACGACGAAGATGTACTCCATATGACGACAATATGAACGGAGTATGAACAAGCAAAAAAAGCCACGACGTCACATGTAAGGAAGCTTGCACATGATGCCGAAGCATGGAGGATACATAGACAGCGTTTAGAAAATCCGATTGATACCATATGAATCTAACTAATCTGTTGGCGTTGTGATTGGCATGGTGACAATGACGGTCGTTCCTCGGCCTGGTTCACTTTCCACCCGGATATCCCCTTGATGGAGTGATACGATCTGTTTAACGATGGCAAGTCCCATACCGCTACCGCCATACTTACGATTGTGGGAACGATCGGCCTTAAAAAACCGCTCGAATATACGCTTCTGGTCCTCGAGGGAAATACCAATGCCCATGTCGGATATTCGAACTGTCACGTTTTTGATATCTTGTTTGATGCTTACGCTAATCACGCCGCCATCCTTGGAAAATTTGATGCTATTGCCGAGTATGTTCGTCCATACCTGGTTTAATAGATCATGATCAGCCATTAGTTGTACGTCCTTCAAATTGAGCTCGAAACGGATGTTACGAGTCGACCATTGTGGTTGGATCGCGACGATGACTCGTCTAATCTGTTCATCAAGGCTGAACGTGACCAACCGCAATTGCTGTGACTGCGATTCAAGCAAACTCAACTTGAGCAGGCTATCGCTCATCTTGGACATCCGCTTCGCTTCAGCGATGATAATATCAAGATAACGGCTTCGTTCGTTATCTGAGATATCTACTTGCTTGAGCGCTATAGCATAACCGGATATTGAGGTTAGTGGTGACTGAACTTCGTGTGACACATTGGATACGAATTCCCTACGCATCTGCTCAAGTTCTTGCAGATCGTGCGTCATGTCCTCGAAGCTCCGGGCCAAAGCACCTAGCTCACCCTTTTGCTTAATATTCAACTTGACGTTGAAATCTCCAACTGCTATCTGCCTAGTTGCTTTTGTCAGCTTTTTGATCGGTCTGATTAGGAACATCGCAGCAACCAGAATCACTAGGCTTCCTGCTATCAACGAATAGGTTGAAAAGTTCAAAATCCACTTTATGATAAAAGAGGTGGACGGAGGGGCGATCGGTTCTACAAACATCGCTTTCGTTCCCATTTCAGTTGTCACCGGCAATCCTAAGAGAATAGTAGAAACACCAATCGGATTGACTTGAACAACTCCTCCATCTAGTACTTTTTTTATTTGTTCCATCGTCACAGAGGCAGGATTTTCCCCGTTAAGGGTTCCGTAAGACTGGAACTGACCCGTTTCATCGTAAATTCGAATATGATAGGATTTGAGCTGGTTCATTCCGTGTACGAATGTTTCCGCTTCATGTAATGGAAATGTCTCGTAAATCCGTGCGATGTCCTGGCCGAAGTAAAGTAGGGGGATTTGCAAGTTCTCGTTCAATTTATCTTTAAATACCCAAGTTGCCACAAAAAAGGAAAGGATCGTGCCTCCGATTACGGAGACCAGAAATGTCAGAACGACGCGGGTATATAAGGATCTGATCATTCGTACACCTCAAGCCGGTAGCCAAGCCCACGTACCGTTTCGATACGAAAATCTGGTGTAGACGCGAACCGTTCGCGCAAGCGTTTGATATGTACGTCTATCGTCCGATCATCTCCAGCGTAATCGATCCCCCAGATTTGATCGATCAACTGCTCGCGTGTATAGACTTGTCCTGGTGTTCCAGCGAGCTTATACAGCAATTCGAACTCCTTGAGCGGCAACATAAGCGACTCCGTCCCTCTCATTACTTTATATGTCTGCCGATCAAGAATGATATTACCAATGTGGATCATCTGTGTGGAACCAATCCGGTTTCTTTTCAGTAAGGCTCTAACACGAACCGTCAACTCCAACGGATCGAATGGTTTCGTCAAATAATCATCCGTCCCAAGTTCGAAACCTTTCACTTTCTCCCATGTTTCGCCTCTCGCAGTCAGCATAAGTAACGGAAGATCAGGATTGGCTTTTCGGAGCTCTTTACATAACGTCCAACCATCCATAATCGGCATCATAATATCAAGTACGACAAGATCGACTTGCGTCGAGGCATAGACGGTCAGTGCTTCCTTACCGTCAGAAGCTTCTACTGTAGCAAATCCGTCATTGCGTAAAAATAAACAGACGAGTTCGCGAATGTTCGCATCGTCGTCAGCAACCAGTATAGTAGGCATTCGTTCCCTCTTTTCCTGTTTTCAATCCCATATTGAAGTAACCATTCGAGAAAATAAAGTCCTAGACTGCTACTATGTTATTGATCTCGTATGCACTATTTTATGTCCATTCATTCGCATGTTCACGAATAAATTTAATATCTTTCTGATAATGTTCAAGATGACCTTCATCTATCATCTTTTGAAAAGCATGATGACCTTCACTCGCTTTTCTGGTTATGGTGTTGCATAGCCCTTCTATTCGTAACAATACCATTTCTATATAATCTTTTGGTATTTTCTCACCGTATGATTCAAAAAACAATTTCACTCTCTCTTTTCTAGATTCTGCGTGTAATAAAGAATCATAATAGATTCTCTCGCCTTTTTCAGAAATATAAAATCTGCTTAAAGGCACACAAGTATAAAGCGTATAAGCTAAATCCCATAGGATTGGACCTGGTCCAGCAACGTCAAAATCAACAATCCCTACAGGCTTCTTATTGTTGAAAATTATATTATAAATAGCAAAGTCGTTATGACATAATACTTCTGCTTTTTGTGGAGTGTTATCTAACCACTCCCAGCTGGAATCAATAGGAAAATCTCTCACAGAATCATGATAAAGACGTTGCATTTTCGCTATTTCTATTAAAACTTCATTCGACCACATATATTCTTTTAGAGGATAATTACCAGCTTCTCCATCAATAAACGACAATATTTCTCTTTCTTGTTCGTCGATTCCTAAAAATTTTGGGGCATAATTGAAGCCTTTGTTTTCCAAGTGTTTTAGCAGTGTATGAATTTTTGTGCTATCAGGCTTTAATTCGCGTCTAACAGTATTCCCTGAACGAAAAACGTTAGAGACGTTTCCACCAGTTAGTAATTCTTCTTTTGAGTAGTTCGGCATCTGAACATTTCTCCTTGATTTTTTATGAATTATCATTAGTGTAACTTAATTTCATTTTTGAAGAAAACCTTTTCTTTTTGAACTGCTGCCCGAGGGAGCTTGATGGGCCCAATCAGTCTAAAAGTTTATTTTCACTGAACATCAAAAAACAAAAAAAATGGTGGTGCAAGAATGAACCTTGCGCCACCATTTTTTGCTTACTATCGATTTCTAGCCTCATGTGTTATCTTGCAGTCCTACGGAGTGAATTTACCAAGGTCGTCGATGTAATCAACCCCCTCGACTTTCCATTGCGCAGCATCATACGAAGTAGTGGATCCGATCACGGTGCCAGAGACACGACCCACCGATTTATGCGGGTAAAAGACTGCGATATCTATCAGCTTATTGTCGTAGTAGAGCGAGAGTGTGACAGGTTGAGTGTCTTCAGCATAAAAATTCATCATTAAGTTGTAATCAACACCGATATCGGTTCCGAAATAGAAAGATTCTACAATAGTGAAGATACCACCGCTGGAGATCGTCCCGTTCTCCAGTGTGATTGGGTTACCCCCATTAGCACGTTCAATGCGAATCTTGGAGGCGTCGATATTTTGACTGGTCGGGTTATATAGTTCGATCGCTTGCAAGAAAGAATCACTCTGACCCCAAACCAATTCTGAAATGAACAGCCCTTTTGGAACCCCTACTTCAAAGGTCACGTTGAACTGTGTTTGCACGGTTCCGCCATATCCATCGTCTGCTGTGACGGTGATCTTGGTCGTACCTGCACTGACTGGTGTGATTTTGAGATCATTGCCGTTGACGAGAGCCGTTGCTACACCCGGCAATGACGAGACGGCTGAGTAGCTCAAGGTATCATTGTCTGCATCAGAGAAGACGCCTGCAAGGCTGATAGTCTTCGCCCCATCTGCTACATTTGCTACCAACGGCGCGATGGTCTTGACTACCTTCGGAGGGTGGTTAACCGCAGCCTGCTCTTCAATGGTCACGTTAAACTGTGTTTGCACCGTTCCGCCGTGCCCATCGTCTGCTGTGATGGTGATTATGGCAGTTCCTGCTTGAAGAGGAGTGACTGTAACGATGCTGCCGGCAACTACCACGGAAGCAACAGCAGGATTGCTCACCTTAGCGGAGTAGAGTATTGTATCGCCCTCTTCGTCTTCAAAGTTATTGGCAAAGTCGATCTTCTTCGCTGTATCACCTAAGGTCATTGTGAGATTGGATGGCTGTATTTTGACTTTTGGATTGTGATTGATCGGTTTCGGTTTCGGTGTTGGTGTTGGTTGGGAAGATGATTCGTTCGATCCTCCACGATCATTTTGGATAGGTTGTTTCACTAGGCCTATAGTCTCGATAACTTGTGATTTTTTAACATTTTCGGGTAATTGAAAGCTGGATACGTTAATCGTTTGTCCGAGATTGATCCTAGCGTTTGAGTTGTTAACCTTCAGCTCGCCTACCGCAGCTGTTCCTGTCAAATAAATGGGCTGATCTGTGTTCACTACGATTTGATTGACGGTGGCATTTAGTACGACACTTGAAGCGCCTTTGGCTAATTCGACCTGACTGATCGTGTCGCCTTTAATCGTCACTTTGTCGCCGGAAATCCTTAACGCGCCATCAAAGCTGCCTGTATCGAGCGTTACTCCGCTCTGTACAATCTCTAGTTCTAAGAGATGACCTACATTTCGATTGACAGATTTGAACTTCAAAATAGCTCCTTGCAGCGCTTTTCCATTGTTTTCGCTAATCAATTGCTTAAGCTTGCCCTCGATGAGGTACGGCGTGCCATCGATGACCACCATATCGCCATCCACCTTGGTGATCACAGCAGAACGTTCCTGGACTTGGAAAATGTTAAGCAGGAAATCCGCAATATCTTGGCGCATTACCTTTCCTTTGGGATCGAACTTGTTATCTGCCAGGTTCAATAAGCCAAGGCGTACCGCAGTATCTACGGCTTCCCCAGCCCAAGAACTTACACTTGTTGAATCAAGCAGGGACGCTCGCTTGCCGCCATGGTCATCGACGCCATTAATTGCACGTACAAATACGGTAGCCAGCTCTTCACGCGACACCACATTGTTGGGATGAAAAAAACGATTGCCATCGCCGTTCATCAAACCAGCTTGCCGGACTGCTTCAATATAGGGGCTTCCCCAATCACCTGAAAATACATCATGGAAAGTCGAGTTAGAGTTTGCAATGGGTTTCAAGTGAAGTGCGTTGGTCAATAGTACGGCAACTTCTTGGCGGGTCAGCTCATCGTCTGGACGGAACTTCCCGTCTAAGTTGCCTGTAATCAGACCTTGACGAACCGCTTTTGCAATCGCATCTTGCTTCTTCTTGGAAATATGACTCAAATCGGAAAAAACTTGGTTTGGGCTGGTTTCTGCAGCCAATGTAAAGGTGGAACTTATCGCTGTTGATAGGATAAGCATGGCAGGAAAAACTTTTGCTAAATATCTGTTCAGGTTCATCACTCTTCCTTAGGGAGATTTTTGCTCATTGACAATTCTATTAGATGTCACTCTCAAAAATCTCTCAAAACGGAACAGCTTACGGCATAGGTTTTTTCATTGTATAAAAATAGGGTCTTAACCACTATCTACGCCAGCCGTTCCTTTCTAGAAAAAAATTCATGTATAACTATACTTTTATCCCACAAACAAAAAAGGAACGGGTTTAAATGTGAATAACCTCTTCCCTTATAACTATTATTCTTTTCCATTAACACGATAACTTTCTGGTTACTTCTATGCCCTAGATTCCGCAAATACTTCTCTTTAGAAGGGATCAACAAGTATCGTTCTCTTTATGCCACCTTTTCAAGACTTTCAAGACTATCCACAAGGACCAATTGTAAATCTAGAGGACGTAATTCTTTTTACACTTATTTAACGGCTTTAAGTATAACTCTATCAATCACTTTGCCATCCCAATCCAACTGAATTTGTAATTCATGCTCTCCTCGACCCTTTATAATAAATCTCTTAGGAACCTCATCCAATGTCGTCTTTGTATAACTGCACCCTATTATAAAAAGAAAACTCAATCATATGACCATTACTCTGCTCATTAAGGTAAAAACCTCCGCTCTTCATCTTTTAAACGCAGCTCGTCAGGCAACGATTATGCCCTCCCATTATTACATCACACTATCTTACACAAATAAAACCGACACAAATGTAAAAAAATGTCACACAAAAGACATATTTCCACGGTTTATAAGTTAAAAAAACAATATTAAAAAAGAATTTTGTCGAATATAATCGGAATGTACGTAATATTCAGAACTATTAAGAGGTGACATGGTTGGGAAAATTATTAACTGGTTTATTCAAATCGCCTACACATGTAGGAATCAAGATTCAAGGGAGTTTGAGCTGGTTAGAAAAAGCCAGAACGCAAGAAGTGTTTATTGAGTCATTTGAAAATACGAATATACATATTCAAATGAAAATGATCGATTTTACTGTAGAAGATTTAAAGATACTTAAGGCAATCCAACCCCTTGTCGTCGAACATGTTGATGAAGTCGTTAACTCTTTTTATACAACCATTCTTGAAATACCAGAACTCAAACACACCATCACATCTAATAGTACTGTAGAGCGTTTAAGAGGTACTCTACGCTTACACTTAATCGAACTTTTCGAAGGAAAGATCGATACAGAATTTATTGAGAAAAGACAGCGAATTGCGAATGTGCACCAACGAATCGGGCTTGAACCAAAATGGTATATGGGCGCATTCCAAAACTTGCAGAACACGTTCTTGAGTATTATTATTCGTTACATCAGTGATCAGCAGGAAAGCATGGTTATCAGCAAATCGTTAACAAAATTACTTAACTTTGAACAACAGCTCGTTCTTGAAGCCTATGAGAAAAAGAATTTGCAGGAAAAAGAATCTCATTATGATCAGATCAAGGAGCTGTTAAAAAGTAAAATAGGCATCATCAGTCAAGAGCTTGCTGCTCTAGCTGAGCAAACAAGTACCTCCACATTAGAACTAATCGAGACAAGTAACTATGTGAACCAATCCTTTTTACAAAGTGCGAATAAATCTAAAGAATCCCAGAATTTTGCTCTTTCTGGGCAAGGTAAAATAAATGAATTGGAAATGCGTATCTACGCAATACATAATAGTTCCAAGCTGATGGAGAAAACCATTATCCAACTCAAAGATTCCTCTCAACAAATCCGTAAAGTTATTAAAATCGTTGAAGAAATTGCAGGACAAACAAAACTCCTCTCACTCAATGCAGCCATCGAAGCGGCTAGAGCAGGTGCACATGGAGCTGGATTTGGTGTGGTCGCCAATGAGGTGAAAAAACTATCAGAAGATTCAAATAGCGCGTTGTATCAAATTAACCAGCTAATTGAGCAGTCCAATCTTTTCACTCAGCAAGTGGTTCAATCCATTGAAGAGGTTCAGTCTCTTGTGTCTTTAGGTCAACAGGAAGCCGGTCACTCAAAAGAAGTCTTTAGCCAGATTACAGAGTCACTGGAAAAAGGTATCGATGAGATCAATAAAGTTGAGCTCGAGATCGATTCTTTAGTTAGAATCATTAATGAGGTTAGCGCTGCAACAGTTAAGGTTGCGAGTTCGGCTGAGGAGTTAAACAATACAACGCAAGATTTATAATGTGAATACATAAACAAACACCCGTCGTCCAACCATACAGACAACGGGTGTTAGCATTTTTCATGGAATTAAGGTTCTATTCATTCTGTCGCTTGCTCGCTCGACCGAACACCGTCAATAAAGGTATAAGTAGCACAGCTGCAGTTACTAAAGAAGCACGCAAAGAATACCTTTTACCGACCCAGCCCACAAATGGTCCTCCTGCAGTTTGGCCGAGTGCATCTGTCTGGCTCATCATGGACAGAATCGTTGCACGAGATTTACTTTGAATGTTCTGATTGAGCCATGTATCGTAAAATGGCCCATTCAACGTTCTTATAACCTCGAATAGCAGCACCGCAGCTAAAGCCCAAGCGAAGTTCGTTGCGAATGCAAGTAATACAATCGCACTGATTCGAAGTACAGTCAATATGATCATACCTCGTAAAGCGACTCTCTTGCTGTTCATATCAATCTTCTTCTCAGCTACTGCAATCACGACCAGACTGAGCAGTGTCGATATCACCGCCAAAACCCCGAACCACACTGCTGTACTTATAGGGATATCTTCTGGAAAACCAACACCAGCTATCAGATGGGCCTGCCATAACCGATCATACCCTTCTGAAGCCGCACCGCTGAACAGAGTAACAATTAAGATCATCAACAGGATTGGATGACGACGAATCTCCTTCGCACCAGACACCCAAGTTTCTTTCATACTTCTCCAATGGGACCCTGACTGTTCATCACGTTCGGCTCTGACGAATTTCGTCTCTTTCATGTAGATCAGAAGAAAAATACCCAGAGCGAAATACATCATACCACCGATTACATAGGGTAAATTCGTTCCTAAAGTAGATAATCCCACACTTAGCCCAATTCCAAGCAATGTACCTATAAGTCCAACGCGTTTTGATTTTAGAAAAATAGAACCGACATTCTCTTCTCCAACCTCATCCACGATCCATGCAGTATCTGCTCCACTCGTAAATGTAGCGCCAATACCAAAAAACACTTGAGACACGAGCAACCAACCAAATGCGGATAGCAGCAAATTCGCCTCACCTAACCATATGGCGCTGCCTCCCATAATAAAGCCACAACCAAGCACGAACATCCCAATAATAACTGACAATCGACGGCTATACATATCTGCAATAACACCTGTAATACTTTCAAACACTAGAACTGTAAGTTCTAATACCATCCCGACCAGCAGCAGTTGAAGTGGGTTTAATCCCATTGTTATCATCTGATACACCATATAAGTCGTAAACATCGTGGCATTTGCGAGCGATACGATAAATTCCATGAACATATAAATCTGTGGTGCTTGTAATTTCTTCATAAATCGGGTCCGCCTCTCTAATTACGGCAGATTCGTATCATCATGCAATTCCCGATATACTTATAACCAACCGTTTCATTGCAGACTTAACGTCTACCGAGTAAAAATACTTTTTGAATTTCAAATTTCATTACGGTTTTCTTTGCAGACATAATTGAAACACCTCCAAATATAATTACTTCTATTATACATTGCTTTAATCAGTCTAAATAGTCAGATTTTAAATAAGAAAAGCCCATCTAACTATAAGAGTTAGACAGGCTCCCTATTACTTAGAATACTTTTGTCGTCCAGGACTCACAATTCCAAGTGTCTGTTACGACATCGCGGTAGAATTCAGGTTCGTGAGAGATCAAAAGAATGCTGCCTTTATAAGCTTTTAGCGCACGCTTTAGCTCATCTTTAGCATCCACATCCAAGTGGTTCGTCGGCTCATCGAGTACGAGTAAGTTTGTCTCGTTGTTGATCAGTTTGCAAAGGCGAACTTTCGCCTTTTCCCCACCACTTAGAACGGTAATTTTACTCTCGATATGTTTCGTTGTCAGTCCACATTTCGCAAGTGCAGCACGAACTTCGAATTGCGTGAAGGATGGGAACTCCTTCCATATTTCTTCGATACATGTGTTGTAGTTCGCATCTTTCATTTCTTGTTCAAAATAACCAATTTCCAGGTTCTCACCTCGGCGAACTGTACCTGACAATGCTTGGATTTCCCCTAAGATACTGCGTAAAAGTGTTGTTTTACCAATACCATTCGCACCGACTAACGCGATCTTTTGTCCACGCTCCATGCGAAGGTCAAGAGGTCTAGATAGCGGATCGTCATAACCAATTACAAGATCTGTTGCTTCAAAAATCAATTTACCAGACGTTCTCGCGTCTTTGAAGTTGAACTGTGGTTTCGGTTTTTCTTTTGCAAGCTCAATAACATCCATCTTATCCAGCTTCTTCTGTCTGGACATCGCCATGTTACGCGTAGCCACACTCGCTTTGTTGCGAGCAACGAAATCTTTCAAATCAGCAATCTCTTGTTGTTGACGCTTATAAGCAGACTCAAGCTGCTGTTTTCGCATCTCATAAACGTTCTGGAAGTGATCGTAATCCCCCACATAACGATTAAGTTCTTGATTTTCCATGTGATAGATCAAGTTAATAACACTGTTTAAGAAAGGAATATCATGCGAGATCAGAATAAATGCATTTTCGTAGGTTTGTAAGTAGCGCTTCAACCACTCAATATGCACTTCATCCAGATAGTTCGTCGGCTCATCAAGGAGCAGAATGTCTGGCTTCTCAAGTAACAATTTCGCAAGCAATACTTTCGTACGTTGCCCGCCGCTCAGATCGTTCACATCTTTATCTAGACCGATATCTGTAAGACCAAGTCCACGTGCTGTTTCCTCAATCTTTGCATCAATCATGTAAAAGTCTTGATTCGTAAGTGTGTCTTGAATTGTTCCGACATCTTCAAGCAACTGCTCAAGTTCCTCAGGCGTAACTTCGCCCATTCTGCCATACATGTCGTTCATTTCTTGTTCCATATCAAAAAGGTACTGGAAAGCACCCTTAAGTACGTCACGAATCGTCATACCTTTGTTTAATACGGCATGTTGATCCAGGTATCCAACGCGCATACGCTTGGACCATTCAACTTTACCTTCATCCGGTTGCAGCTTACCTGTAATGATATTCATAAAAGTGGACTTACCTTCACCGTTCGCACCGATGAGTCCAATGTGCTCGCCTTTTAGCAAGCGAAAGGACACGTCATTGAAGATCGCACGATCTCCAAAGCCGTGACTTAATTTTTCTACATTTAATATGCTCATGAATGACACCTTTTCTATATATAATTATTCACGTTTCATTATAAGCGTTTAGAGGGATGTAATTCAATGTGAGTTTCACTTATGTTGTAAATCTTGCTTCTGATGAGACAAGTAAACCTCAATAAACAAGCATCCGAATCCAAGAAAGATTTCCTCGACTCGTGTACTTGTTTATTGTTCATCAGACCTTGATACCATCTGAAACGACAATTTTTCCACGTTTAATAACAGTATTTACGTGGTTAATGCCAAAGTGATAGGGCAAATAAGCTAAGTTATTGGCATTATAAATAACAATATCCGCTAGCTTACCTACTTCTAAGCTGCCGATCTCATCGGCCTTTCCAATCGCATGAGCTGCATTAATCGTAACAGCTGTAAGCACTTCCTCAGGTGTCATGCCAAGGTTCAAACACGCAAGAGTCATCACAAGTTGAATCGATTCCGTTGGTGAACTTCCTGGATTGTAATCAGTTGATAGTGCCACGGGGAGTTCCATATCAATCATTGTTCGTGCTCTTGCATGTTTTTTCAATCGCAAGTTAAATGAAGTCGCAGGCAAGCACACAGCGATGACACCTGCTTGCTGCATCGCCTTTAAGCCTTCATCGGAAGCGGCAAGCAAATGTTCAGCGGATATACAACCTAGTTTCCCCGCAAGTGCTGCTCCACCCATAGGTTCAATTTCATCTGCATGAATTTTAAGACCAAATCCAAGAGCTTTTGCAGCTGTTAGGATACGTTCCGATTCATCCACTGCGAACACCCCATGTTCACAGAAAACATCACAAAACTCTGCCAGACCCAATTTCTTGACGGCCGGAAGCATTTCGTTAATGATGAGCTGTATATACGCTTCGGATCGTCCCTTGTATTCCTCTGGCACCATATGTGCCCCCATAAAGGTAGATACTAGATCAACGGGATGCTCATGATGAAGTTTTTGAGTGACACGAAGCTGCTTAAGCTCGTCCTCCAATGTCAACCCATAGCCACTCTTGGCTTCTGCCGTAGTAACCCCATACTGCAGCATGACATCGAGGCTTCGTCTGGCTTTATCGTACAAATCTTGTTCTGATGCTGCTCTTGTTGCTCGAACTGTACTGAGAATCCCTCCACCTTGAGCCAGAATTTCCATATAGGTTGCACCCTTTAACTTGAGTGAAAGTTCATGTTCGCGTGATCCTCCATGCACAAGATGCGTATGGGGATCAACAAGTCCAGGCGTGACTAGCTGCTCTCTTGCGTCCAATGATTGTACGATCTTCATCCCTTGGATCTGGGCACGAACATCTGCCTCTTGACCGATTGCAAAGATGCGCTCATCCTGAATTGCAATTGCACCGCCCGAAATCGCCCCGAGCTCTGACATTTCTTGCCCCTTGCGAGCTTGATTTGTTCCTTGTAAGGTCAGAAGTGTCCCGATGTTATAGACAAGTAAATCAATATGGTTATCGTTCATAAGATCTCACCCCTAATTAAATCCCTAACATCGGCACGCGTACTCCACGTTCCTTCGCCGTCTGAATCGCAAGTTCATAACCAGCATCTGCGTGGCGGATGATACCCATTCCAGGATCTGTATTTAACACACGAGTTAATTTTTCTTCTGCTTCTTGGGAGCCATCTGCAACAATAACCATGCCCGCATGTAAGGAATAACCCATCCCTACGCCACCGCCATGGTGAACAGAAACCCAACTAGCACCTGATGAAGTATTCAATAGTGCATTCAAGATTGCCCAGTCACCAACTACATCACTGCCATCGAGCATAGCTTCGGTTTCACGGTTCGGTGAGGCAACAGATCCACAATCGAGATGATCCCGTCCAATAACAATCGGAGCAGATAATTCTCCATTACGAACCATTTCATTAATAGCTAGACCAAGCTTTGCCCGTTCACCATAGCCTAACCAACAAATACGTGCAGGTAGTCCTTGGAATGCAATCTTCTCTTGCGCAAGTTCAATCCAGCGCTGCAACTGCTGGTTCTCAGGAAACATACTCTTAACAAGTTCATCTGTCTTATAAATATCCTCAGGATCTCCAGACAACGCAACCCATCGAAAGGGTCCTTTACCCTCACAGAATAGCGGACGGATATAGGCAGGAACAAAACCTGGGAAGTCAAATGCATTCTCAACGCCTTCATCGAACGCAACTTGACGAATATTGTTACCGTAATCGAACACAACGGAGCCCATTTTTTGTAAGTCAAGCATAGCTTGAACGTGAATCGCCATTGATTGCTTGGACAACTTCACATATTGCTTCGGATCATTCATACGCAGCTTGCTTGCCTCATCGAGTGTATAGCCAGTAGGAATATAGCCATTCAGCGGATCGTGGGCAGACGTTTGATCGGTTACAAATTCAGGTACCACACCGCGTTTCACAAATTCAGGTAATAACTCCGCCGCATTGCCGACTAGTCCAATGGAAAGTGCTTTCCCCGCCGCTTTCGCCTCTTGTGCCAAACGCAATGCATCATCTAGATCACGGACCATAACATCGCAGTAACGCGTATCGATTCTACGCTGAATTCGTACGGGATCAATCTCAATCCCAATGACAACGCCACCATTCATCGTCACCGCAAGTGTCTGTGCACCACCCATACCACCTAGTCCTGCTGTTAAAGTAAGCGTTCCCTGCATCGTGCCACCAGAATGCTGACGTGCAGCTTCTGCAAAAGTTTCATATGTCCCTTGTACAATACCCTGACTACCGATGTAGATCCAGCTGCCAGCTGTCATCTGACCGTACATCATGAGACCTTTTTTATCGAGTTCATGGAAAGTTTCCCAATTCGCATAAGCCGGAACAAGCACAGAATTTGACAGTAGAACGCGTGGTGCCATCGAATGCGTCTTGAACATACCGACAGGCTTACCGGACTGAATCAATAGAGTTTCATCAGCTTCAAGTAATTGGATACACTCTACAATCTTGTCAAAGCATTCCCAGTTCCGTGCTGCCTTCCCTATCCCCCCATATACGACTAAATCTTCTGGACGTTCTGCTACGTTGGGATCCAGATTATTCATTAGCATGCGCAGCACGGCTTCCTGCTGCCACCCTTTTGTATGAAGCTGCGTTCCGCGTGGCGCCTCTATCGTACGTTTAATCACGTTTTCCATTGTTCATCTCTCCTTTAAAATGGTCGTGTTACACACGTTTCTCACGTTTCATATATCCAACGAGGAAGCTTAAGATTACATGTAGTGCCATTCGGACAGTCGCTCGGCGTGGGTCTTGCAGCGGATCGACACATACGATATCAAACCCCTTAACCTTCGGATGCTGGCCAAGCAGGAATACGGCCTCAATTAACTGCCATGATGTCATCGCCCCCGGCACCATCGCTGGTACGCCAGGTGCGAAAGCTTGATCAAGTACATCCATATCAACTGTTACATAGATCGCTTCTGTTCCATTTCCTGCAATTTCAAGTGCTTGCTGTACAAGGGTCTCAACGCCTTCATGAGCCACTTGGCGTGCAGTGAACTGAGTAATCCCTTGTGCAACTGCATAGTCACGATAAGGCTTCGAATTTGCAAAGCTATGAATACCTATCTGAGCAATATGCTTACCTTCTACCGTACCAGATTCAAGTAATCCCCGGATTGGAGTACCATTCGTCGGTCCTCCATCATCCAAATTACGAACATCCATATGAGAATCAATTTGTACGATGCCAACTGGACCTTTATAACGCTTCTTAAAAGCCTTCACAGAAGGGCACGTGATCGAATGATCGCCACCTGCAAGGATCGGAAATAGATGCGGCATCTTTTCGTATATATTCGTTAATCCCTGTTCGATATTCGCGTGACAACGAAGCAGATCAGTTACATGCATCTGTATGTCACCTAAGTCATGCGCACACAATTCTTGCAGATCTACATCATGATCGATGCTGTAAGTCGTCACATTCGCAAATAACTCACGTAAGGTATTCGGTGTCATAGCTGCTGCAGAGGGGCTAATTGAGGTCTTAGACAATGGAACCCCTATAAAGCCAAAATCAACATGATCCACACCGTTCCATGGCGTTAACCACTGCGCGACCTTCGTTTCAAAACGATCCTTCCAATTCGATTGGCGCGTCATTTCGGGTGGGTTCAACAATTCAATACGTTGGTTGTTCATACGTACCATCCTTTTTAAGAAGCTGATAAAATGCTTGCTAGCTTTTCATGGAATCGTCCACTGCTAATTTCTTGACTTAGCTGCTGAATTTCTTGGGAATACACACGATCTGCTTTGTAAGCAGGTACAAATTCACGAATCCAAGCTTTCACCTTATGTGTGATTGGAGATAGTTTGGAGTTGTTCTTCCACTCCAAAGCCTGGGCAGCGCAGATCAATTCAATAGCCAGAACATGAGCCGCGTGATCTACGATTTGATTCACTTGACGTGCGGCCGTTGTCCCCATGCTTACATGATCTTCTTGGTTGCCCGATGATGGAATCGAATCTACACTTGCGGGGTGCGCAAGCACTTTATTTTCCGAGACCAAGGAAGCTGCCACGTATTGTAAAATCATAAGACCAGACGACACTCCAGCTTCTGGTGTTAGAAACGGTGGCAATCCACCACTCAGCTGCGGATTCACTAGACGCTCTGTACGACGCTCCGAAATATTCGCATATTCCGCAACTGCAATCTTCATATAATCCATCGCAAGCGCAACGGGCTGACCGTGAAAATTACCTCCTGAGTACACATGACGCTCTTCAGCGAACAAGATCGGGTTGTCTGTCACTGCATTCATTTCAATCTTTAGTGTGTCTTCCACATGATTGAGCGCCCGCATCGATGCACCGTGAACTTGTGGTACACAACGTATGGAGTAGGCATCCTGTACTTTTCCCTGATTCGGACCATGAATGTATCCACTACCTCGCAGCAAATGACGAATTTGCCTCGCAGTCTCAGCTTGTTCTGGATAAGGACGAACCTTCTGAATCTCTTCGGAAAATGGATCTAAGATCCCATCAAGCGCCTGCATCGTCATTGACACCGCCACATTCGCAGCTTCTTCAACAAACCTTGCCTTCTGATAAGCTAACAACCCAACTGCTGTCATCGCTTGTGTGCCATTGATTAGAGCTAATCCTTCCTTCGCACTCAACTTAATGGGTTGGATATTAGCACGCTTCAGTGCCTCACTTCCTGGAATACGCTCCCCTTGGTAATAGGCTTCACCTTCCCCTAGCAATACAAGTGCTAAGTGAGATAAAGGCGCCAGATCTCCACTTGCTCCGAGTGATCCTTGCTGTGGTATGACCGGATGAATACCATGATTGAGCAGCTGTGCCAAGGTATCGGTAACTATCGGTCTTACACCCGAGAAGCCACGGGTCAGTGAAACTAAGCGTAGAAGCATAATGGCGCGTACAATATCCTCTGAATACGGTTCTCCAACTGCACAAGCATGACTACGTATTAGATTGGTCTGTAAGTTTCCACTTTGCTCTTCTGGCAGAATAACTGTACTCAATTGCCCAAATCCGGTATTCACGCCATACACAACTTGTTTGCTATCTAACACTTCTTGTAAGTAACGATGGGATTGCTCCACTCTTTGCTTGGATTCTTCACTAATTACAACTAGTTTGCGCCCTACAACTATTGCGCGAAATTCATCTAAATTTAGTCCCTCGTTGTTAATCTCGACGTGTAAATCTGAGTTGATCATCACCATTTACGCACCTCTTTTTCCCAGATATTAGAATAATGAGTCTTTGAAAATAAACAAAAAGGAGCCTAAACAGAAAATCCTGTTTAGCCCCCTGAGAAACCTAATTACCTATGGGCATTAAATATGAAAAATACCTAAACCACTTACTTCGTGTTCGAAACCTTTAGCTGGTGCACCGATATTCCCGTATAATGCAACTGCGATCCATTCGCCCTTTTCTCTGGCTGGGCCTGGTCCTCGAAGGATCGAGAATTTCAGACCGACTGTGCGATGGACTTCACCGAATACAATTTGACCCCGGGTAACACCTTGCAGCGCATCTAATATGGCATGATACAATGCGTGACATTCTCGATACAGACCACTATCTATGATCTTATGACGCTTAGCAGCTGTTTCGATGGACGCAACGATCTTTTCCCCATTCATAGCTCCTACTTTTCCTTGTAAACCTTGGAATCCGAGATCTGAGATTTGATTAAGTAATGCAAGAGAATGCTCTTCATCTTGGTTCATTGCAAGCAGCATCGCTAGATTACCCAAACTCGGATCTAATTGAATCGTAAATTGCATGGATGACACCGCTTTCTTCTGCTACCTACATCCAAGATATTACAATCGAATAGTTTCGGTGTCAATAGTAGCGGTAACACCTTGTTTCTTGATCCTGTTAACCTGGAAGCTTAGAAATATAATAAAACTTAGTAAGATGATTCCGATAAATACGACCGACATCTGAATGGACAACTGTGTAGAGACTAAACCTTTAAAGATCAAAAGTCCTGAGACCGTCAAGGAATTTTCAACAAAATTCTGAATCGCAATTGTCTTCCCTGAACCGATCAAATCCTTCCCGACTTCTTGTAACATCGTATTCAGAGGAATTAAGAAAATCCCCCCTGCTACACCAATTAGGAACAAGAGCGCAGCTGAAATCCACACACTTGTCATGAATGCACAGATGATCACAAATCCGACCATCAGATAGCCGAATATGTACGATTGATATAGCTTACCTATCGGAATAATACGAGAAGTGATGAACGAACTTACGACCACACCGACGGCTGTTGCACCAATCATCATCGACTGTGTTGTTGTATCCTCAATGCCTAAATTAACCGGAATCCAAGCAATAAGTGCAATTCGCAATACGGATGCGGTTAACCAAAATGCACCTGTCCCAATTAGAGAGAAACGGGCTTTTCGATTACGAACGAGATTTTTAAAATCGGTGAAAAATTCACGCGAAGATCGACCATAACGAAGTTGCTTGTTCCCTGGGATACGAGGAATGAGTAGTGTAAACAGTAGCGAAATGACATACGTAACTAGACAAGTGACAACCCCAACTGTATCGGAGATATCTGCCAGAATCCCCCCTGCAACCGTGCCGAGCAAAATTGCGAGAATCGTTGTCCCTTCAACAAGTGCATTTGCACGGAGCAAACCTTTTTCCGAATTCGTCAATTCAGTTAAAATCCCATATTTAGCAGGTGAGTAAACAACGGCTCCAATTCCAAGCACGGCATAGCACAGGATGGGATGAATACCAAGCAGCAGCATACCAATCCCGATACTTTTTAACAAGTTGCCCATAAGTAGGACGTTGGATTTGGAATTCCGGTCCGCATAAGCACCCACAAGGGGAGCGAGCACAACATAAGCAAGCAGAAAACCCATTTGGATATTCAATACATAGCCCTCTGGATTAATAACTCCCTGTCTTGTAATGATGCCGATAATAATAAAGAAATTGACATTGTCTGCAAAAGAACTAATAAATTGAGTGAACACTAAGGATGTTAACGGTTTTGGCACGTACGGCACCCCTCTTAATCTTCATCTGACTCTTGGTCTACCTCATACTTGCATTCAAACCGTTCAACTCCAGGATATTTCTCCCCTAAGCTGACGATTGTAAAGCCAATACTTCGGTAAAAATCAACTGCTTCTTCATCCGTCTCTGCAATGAGACTAGCAGGCTGCTTAATTTCAATTAGCTCTAGTATAATTCCTCGCCCAAAACCAGCACCTCTACTGTCGGGATGTACGGCAAGATGCGTAATTTCAAGCTGATTATCGGGTCTTTCTGCGCAACCAATAATACCGACGAGATGGTCTTCTGACACACATCCATAAAGTTCAAGAACCCTACTCGTGCGATACACCTCAACTGTGGCTTTAAGTTTATCTGCGCCTTGACCAAGTGCAAACTCCAGCAATTCCTGAATACCTTCTTCATCGACTCGATTCTTCATATTGATTAACATCGTTGTATCACTCCTTGTTGTCATTTAACTGAAGTATTATATCAGATTCACGATGAAATGCTTAGTTTTCCATTGGGCGGGTCATAAACACTTGCTCAATATAAGTCGTGAACCCCAGCTCATTCAATATTTGAATTGGAATAGGATTCGATTTACGCAGATTAAATGTACTACGACGGCAAGCATGGCCCAATGGACCATAAACTTCACGAAGGAGCAGTTTATAAATCTCTAGTTCGTTGACATGCTGAGGTCGTGCCTCACATTGAAAAAGAGGAATTGCCGCTAAATTACCATCCTTGTCATAAACATGCTTAAACAGCGCATATCCAACTACTTCTTCACCATCACGAACAATAATCGATTCGCCGTCTTTTACGCTCTGCCACTGATTCGACCAAGTTGGTAAAGTAAGATGGAAATCGACTTTTGCAACTTCACGTCCCATTCCTTTTGTAACAGTATAGTTGTGATCTCCCGATGACTCTATAGCAGTAGATGTTATAACTTCATTATTTTGCAATAAGGTAACTTCTTCAATTACTTCATATCCAACATATTTATAAAGCTTAATTGCCTTTTCATTCGGACTCAAGGCTTCCAAAGTTGCAAGTTCCACTTTATGCTCACGATACAATTCTAAGTTGCGCTGCATTAATGCTCTTCCTATGCCTTGTGCACGATATCGCTTCAAGATACCTGTACCGCCGTTCCAACCAATCTTCCTTCCACCTAACTCACGAAATCCATTCATCACAAAACCGGCAGGAATGTCATCAACAAGTATGACAATTGAATGCTCCATCGATAACTCGTTGTTAGCCGTTCTTGCGATGAAGGAATCCACAGTCAATGCCATAGGTAATAAATAGTCTTCAAAACCTTCGATCCATAATTGCACGCATGCTTCAACTGAAAATTCACTCATCTTCTTAAATGAAATATTCATACCGATCCCCCTTAATTTGCATTACTCGAGTGTAATTGTCTTTGTCTTCTCATCCCAAGTGACGCGCCAATTGAGCTCTTCAGCAATTTGACGTAATGGTACCATGGTAAGTCCTTTCATAAGCTGTGGTGCGGCATCTGAGATTACTCGCTTTCCTGTGAAAATCATGTCTTTTCTATTAATCCACATATCCAGCAGCTTATCACCTTGTTCAATCGTTACTTGTGATTCCTTAGCGTTCCATTTGACCTGACCACCTAAAGCTTCTGTAATAACGCGTACAGGGACCATCGTGCGATCATTCGATTGCAGGGGTGCTTGATCCAGCTTAACGGCTTTGTCATTAACTGTGATGCTGTTCTTACCGATTGTCATCTTTACTTGCTTTTTCGCTTGGGTGTCGCTTGCTGCTTTGGATATAAAGGAGATATCATCGAATTGAATAGTACCTTTTAGCGCGCGTTCATCCTGCCCTTCAGCTGGGCTTGTTACATATATATTTTTGACGGTGATTGGATATTTCAATTTATAATCTTGAAGATTAACCGTAAGTTCCTTCCAACCAGTCCAGTTCATATTTCTAGTAAAATCAATTCGATTCAACTTGCCATCACCATCAATGATTTCCGAACGTACCCAGTTTCTTGAGTTGTCTCCGAAAACTTTCATTTTCATAAACTGCGGAGTCCCATCAATCTTAGCGCCATCCTTGCCATTAAATTCGGCATATACCGCTTTATTCCCTGTTCCATTTGTAAAATCATAATCTAATTGCAGACTCTTATTCGCCTTCTCATCTTTTACAACGCGAATTGTCCCTTTCACTTCGGCTGGATACACATCACTTGTGGTTAGAAGTCCATATTGATCCAGATCATACCATGGCGACTCTTGGAATTTAGCCAATGTCAGCATCGTGGAGAACCCATCGTACCTGGCAATTACTCGAATGTCTTTTACATTATTAATGTCGTTAACTATCAATTTTCCATTCTCAACTTTAGCTGATTTATGGCCTAGCACTTCCCACTCCACGGCATCCGGTGATAGGATACTGCTACGACCTTGAAGATCTGTAGCCGTCACTTTCAATTCGTAAGTGGCTCCTTCTTTGAGCATAGGATTTGTAGTTGAAAGGTTAAGTGAAGCAATGTCATCACGACCTGCAACTTTAACATCTTGTTTAACAGAGCCTAAACCAACTGATGCTGTGATGGATGCTGTACCGATTTTGTTAGGGATAAATTTCATCCCATCGATCTTGCCGATATCAGGTGTAACACTAAGTTGGGGGTTCGAATTCGCATCAAGTGCTACTGGATTATAGAACTCATCATAACCTTTTACAGAAAATGCAGCTTGCTCGCCAAGGAAGATTTGCTTCGGACCATGTAAGACGAGTCCGTTAAGTTTTCCTTTGGGAGCCATAGAGAAAACGCCAACACTGTTCACAACTTCACGTTGTCCGCCATATTCCGTTACATTCGTAATGACTGGTGTCGTTTCACCAAGTGGTCTCGTTACGAGCTGCGTAGAAGCGCCCCCATCCAGATTCATCCCTTTCCAAACACCAATATTTACCATGAAGTCTTGAAGTTCAGTTAAACTCATTCCATCGCTCTGCGAAGCACGATCTGAAGTAATTAAATAGGCCGTCTTCCCATCTTTAGAGTAACCAATCGCTGTACGTGAGCGAAATCCTTCAAGTTCTGCTTCCGTACGTGAGAATGGGGTTACCTTTCCTTCATCAACTAGGATAGAATGACCACCGACCATCATTTTAAAATTTTTCGTGTCGTAGTGCTTGGTCGGATCTTGTGCAATCAGTTCATATTGAACTTGAAGCGGGTCTCCCACCTTGAGATGAGCTTTTACATATTCGGCAGATTTACCTGCTGCTCGTAAAATATATCCATCCGCTGGAGCGACCTCCTTAATTACACCATCAACTTCGATTTGCTTAATAATTCCATTTTGTACTTTGACTTCAGTAGGTACAGAAACACCATCATTGGAACGATAATCCAATGCCCATGTATGCGTGTATAAGAACATGCCATCTGTATGGCTATGCGTTCCATCGTCGAACCAATAGTAAGTCTTGTTCACTCCGCCGATTGGGTAACTAGAGTGATCTTTTGCCGTGATTGATCCTTTAAATGCAAATAAATCAACGATCGGCTGATTATCCTTCGAAATGGCAAATGAGTATAAGCCAGAAACAAGATCTGGAGTAGTCGCCATGAGTTGGCCATTCGAGATTTGAGGTCCGATCGGTACACCCTCTGCTTGTGTATTGAAGAAATCACCATTAATACCAGCTACAGCTTCATTTTCCTTAACCATGTTAAGTACTGACTGCTTGAACGTGTATTGACCTCCGATTCCAGTCATCATATCCAATTTCACATTAGGGTTGGTCAGATCCACTTCTACCACTCGCGCACGCGTCGATACGTCCGTGTTCCCACGTTTAGAGGTCCACGTATAACTTTTGAGTAAAGCACCTGAAGTTAAGATTTCATTCGAATTCAGCACTACAGCTGCCTGCACAACAGGTGATAAGTTGATGGTCTGTGAGGTGAGGGTGACTGCTAGAAGTACACCCCATAACTTCTTCTGCAATTTCATTTCATGTACATCCTCTCCGATTGTATTTGTTTGTCGTTCTATTAAAAATATAACGCTTTCTTCTAACAAAATCTACCATTTGATAAGGTTGATAGCATTCATGACCATGAAAGATGCTTATATTACGAGAAGTAATCCATAAAAAAACCGCCAAATGGCGGTCTATCGAATCTATGGAACGAAACCTTGTTACTCTCCTTCAATTCCACCAGAAGCTTCCTTCTTCTCTTTCGCCTGGATCAGTTTAATCTTCATGGCATCTCTTTTTTCACGGAAATCTTTGAGAGAACTATGGGTTTCCGTGTGTTCATAGTTCTTTCGCTTATTAATACGTCGCAAGCCTTCGGGCACAAGTGTAAATTGTTCGTCTTTCATCAACGCAGCAATCCCGATTGATTCTGCCTGTTGTTGCACCTCATAGACTTCGTTAAAATAATCATCCGCCATTCCCGGCACATAGTGTTTCGGTTCAGGGTAGGAGGTAATAACGCCTTCAAAGTTCCGCAATACAACTTTGTCTGGACTTTGAGATATCAGGTAATTCGGCGTTAGCGCGATTTTCCCTCCACCTCCAGGTGCATCAACAACAAAAGTTGGAACAGCATAACCCGAAGTATGACCACGTAAATTTTCAATGATTTCTAGTCCTTTGGATACAGGTGCCCGAAAATGACCAATTCCCTCTGACAAATCACATTGATAGATATAATAAGGCCGGACACGAATCTTAACCAACTCATGCATGAGCTTCTTCATAATGGCTGTACTGTCATTTATCCCTGCCAGAATCACGCTCTGATTCCCTAATGGAACCCCAGCATAGGACAGCATATCACATGCTTTTTTCGCTTCTTCTGTAATTTCAAGTGGATGATTAAAGTGGGTATTGAGCCAAATCGGATGATATTTTTTCAAAATGTTACAGAGATTCTCAGTAATCCGCTGCGGAAAAACGACAGGTGCTCTTGTTCCAATTCGGATGATCTCAACATGAGGAATTTCACGAAGATTTTTCAAAATATATTCTAATACCGTGTCATTAATGAGCAATCCATCTCCGCCAGATAGAAGTACATCACGTATTTCAGGTGTATTACGGATATAGGCAATTGCATCATTGAGTTGTTTCTTCGGTACACCCATACCTACTTGACCGGAGAATCGACGCCGTGTGCAGTAGCGGCAATACATGGAACATTGATTGGTGACAAGAAATAACACGCGATCTGGATACCGGTGCGTTAATCCCGGTGTAGGTGAATCATCATCCTCTTGAAGCGGGTCTTCGAGATCGTACTGCGTCTTCATAATTTCAGCGGATAACGGGACGGATTGTTTGCGAATCGGGCAGCGTGGATCATCAGGGTTCATGAGTGAGGCATAGTAAGGTGTAATATTAAGCGGGATTGTCATCGTTGATATCCGCACGCCAGCTTCTTCATCAGGTGTGAGATTCACGACTTTTTTGAGATCATCGAGCGTTTGAATCGTATTCGTCAACTGCCATAGCCAATCATTCCATTTCTCTTCCGGCACATCTTTCCACAGCTCAATATCCGTATAATGGCGGCGTCCGCCAGCTTGTTGTACGTGATGAAGTCCATTGTCAGGCATTTCCATCTCCCCTAACATCAAAAAATTTCTGCTTATACAGACTTATTAGCAAGAAGGATGCCAATGTGATGAAATATTGCTAAAAAGATGAAAAATATAGTTAATACACCTGAAAATATGGATATCAACGTACTTTATTTTATAATTAATGACATTAAGTATTTGGATTTAATCAATCTAACTGCTCTGCATTATGCTACTTGCTGGCTCGTCTTATCTTTTTTGCATGCAAAAAAATTTGCACTGAAGTTATTTTTGCATCGTAAACGTGTTCCGTTACAATATTTTTGATAAAAATAACTGCGTTCTTGCATGCTTGGGATGATCAAACAATTCGTTAGGTGTCCCTTCCTCCACAATGCTGCCTTGCTCGATGAATAGAACACGATCCGCTACCTCTTTGGCGAAGCCCATTTCATGTGTAACAACAATCATCGTCATCCCTTCTTTCGCGAGCTGTTTCATCACGCCAAGCACCTCACCGATCATCTCTGGATCAAGCGCAGATGTAGGCTCATCAAATAGCATCACCTTTGGTTCCATCGCCAGCGCTCTTGCAATTGCCACACGCTGAGCTTGGCCACCAGATAAAGCTGCTGGATATGCATCTGCTTTGTCCGTTAGTCCAACTTTCTCTAGCAGTTCCATAGCTTTCAAATGGGCTTTATCTCTTGACCACTTGCGAACTTGAATAACAGCAAGCTTGATGTTATCTATTACCTTCATATGTTGGAACAAATTAAATTGTTGGAATACCATCCCGACTTCCGTACGAAGTTTAATTAGACTTTTGGCGGAATGCATGATGCTAGCTCCTTCAAAATAGATTTCGCCTTGATCTGGCTTTTCAAGCATATTCAAGCATCGTAAAATGGTCGATTTTCCAGAGCCAGAAGGACCGATGATTACAACAACCTCGCATTGGGCAACTTCTAGATTGATCTGATTTAAGACAGGGCTGGATTGGAATGATTTCGTCAAACCACGGACTTGTATAATTGGGGGCATTTTCCTTACACCTTCCTTTCAATATATACAAGCACTTTATTCAAGGAATAGGTTAAGATCAGATAGATGAATGCAGCAGTTAAGTAGGGCTCCCACACCCGATAATATTGACCACGCATTGCATTACTCCAGTACATAATCTCTGGTGCAGCAATGACCGCAACTAACGAAGAATCCTTGATCAGTACAATAAACTCATTGCAGAATGCAGGAATCATCCTTCTAATCGCTTGTGGAAGTATGATAAATCGCATCGTTTGAAAATGGCTCAATCCAAGTGAATGAGCAGCTTCCACCTGTCCCTTGTCGATGGATTGAATACCAGCCCGATATATCTCAGCCGTATACGCTGCACAGTTCAGTGTAAGCGCTGTAATTGCTGCCACAATCGGATTTGTACTGCCTATGAAAAAGGGTACGAGTCCAAAATGAACGATTAATATTTGCACATATAACGGTGTTCCACGAAAAAAATGAATATAAGCATGCATCGGTAAGCGCAATATCCAGATGCGTGAGAGTTGACCGAATGTTATTCCGAGTCCAAGTATCGACCCAAGAAGTATAGCAACCAGAGAGATACCTATTGTGAATAGGGTGCCTTTTAACAGTAAAGGAATATAATCCACGATAATTTCAAAACGAAAGTCCATAACTTGCATCCCCTCCCATTTACTGCGAGAATAAGAAAAGCATTCGTTAGCGATCTCTTTACGAATGCTTTCCCCTGCATTTATTCCTTTATTTTAAAAGGTTATCTACTTTCGGCTCTTCACCGAACCATTTTTTGTAAATTTCAACATAAACTTTACTTTGAACGACTTTCTTGATAGCTGGATCGAGTTTTGCTTTTAATTCACTGCCTTTGGGCAGCAAAATCGCATAATATTCCGGCGTAAAGCTTCCTAGATCTTGAATGCTCTTGAACTTTTTATTGGGATTGTTCTTTAGGTACTCGCGAACGATGGCAATATCGGCGACAACGGCATCTACCCCACCTTTTTCAAGCTCCATTAGCGCAACGGCATTACTGTCAAATTTCTTTAAATTCGCATTATCCATACCCATTATGCCAGACATGATCGTATCCGCAGTTGTGGAAATTTGTACAGCAACTTTCTTGTCTTTGAGATCATTCGCGTTTTTTACAGTACTGTTTTCTTTCACCATAATCATGTTAATCGATTCAAAATAAGGTGCTGTGTAATCATAAGTTTGCTTGCGTTCATCTGTTATGGACACACTTGAGATTGCGCCTTGATACTCATTGCCCTGCTTGACACTTTCGAGCAGTGTATCCCAACCCACATTTTTCAACTCATAGTTAATACCAGCTTCCTTCATCACTTCGGCCAGAAAATCAACATCAAAACCTACGATCTTATCCTTATCCATATTTTCCATCGGAGCATAAGAAGCATCGGTCGCAATGATATATTTTTTACCATCGCTGTTAAGCGCTTTCGAATTACATCCCACAAGCATCAGTGCCAGTAGTGCAACAAACGCGAACAAGGTCCCCTTCTTCATGTTTCATCCCCCATTACTGAATTTACAAAAGTGAATCTAGGACAATAATATTCTTTTGTTTTATAAAAATTCTTATTTTTCAAGATATCCATATTTTATTGTATTTCCTTCTGCGCATTTGAAATAAAATAGGTCGATTTAGTATGAAAACAAAATGGTATCTCAAATGGTTGGTTCTTTGTGCAGTTCTCATTATTAGTGCATAAAACTCGTGATTTTTTTGAACAGACCGAAGTCAAAGATCAGCTGATAAACAAGCTGGGTAAGAGTGGTGAGCGCATGTATAAGGAGGGATTTACAATTCGATTCCAGAATCAGAAAACGAAGTATTTCGTGACTACAATTTGTCCGATTACCGTTAGCGTCATAAGTGTACGTAAACGAATCTAGCAAAGCAGCCAAAGCAAGGGCTGCCATTCGGCAGCCCTTTAACAGAGAAATCAATTTTCGTTTAACGAATGAGTTCGACCGAGGAATCCCTTGAGGTTTGGAGTAAAATACCCTCATCGGACGTGAGTACGCGCGTGATCGGATCCGCCACGCTCAGCTGTAGACGGCTTGAACCGTCCAGCAGTACGACGCCGTAGTCATCGTTTTCGCCAAACCGACAGACAAGCCGGTCGTTCAGCACTTGAACGCCGGCGACTGGCGTTTTCCATACGAGAGGGTCTATCCCATTCAGATCGGCCTGGTACAGCTCGAATCGGTTCGCTTCCTTCTTGGTTGTGTAAAATACGTTACCGTTGATGCTGTCAAACCAAGACACGGCATGGTCAGACAGTTTCACCTCACCCGTCCCGTTCAGCGCAGACGAGTATAAATCCTTGTCATTGTCTTTTACATAATATAGCTTGTTATCGATAATCTTGAACCAGCTGACGCTTGAGTCGACAATCTTGTCGGTCTTATTCGTTTTTAGGTTGATTTTGTAAATTTTATTGAAGTCAGAATCGTCGTATGAAGCCCGCACGAACACCTCGTCACCTATGACGGTGGCGGATGAATTGCTGGAGGGCATTGACCAGTGACCGTCGTACGTAACATCGTACATTAGATTTTCGCCTACAAGCTTGCGATTCGTTCCTTCCTCACCCGGTGGCGACAAATACATGTTACCGCCTGCAAACGCTGATGCGCCAAGATAGATCATTAAAGTTCCGTATGGCGTATCGCGGAAATCGAGGTATCCATCATGCAACAGCTCTGCTTTACCGTTGTCGCTGATTTTCACGTAAGAGTCGCCGCCCATAATATTTCCCCCGTGGTGATAGGTAAACCACAGCGTGTTGTCACGGATTTGAAAGGTTAATTTCTTTTGCAGTCCTTCGTAGGTTTCGGCGTTATAAGAATATATCTCTTCCTTGTCGGACGGCTGCTGCACGGGAGCTCGATATACATGGTTCATCTTGTCCTTTGTCTCGACGAAATAATAGTACCCCTTGAAAAGAGCTACGTCATTCTCACTGGCATATGCAGGAAGGACGGGTGTTTGCAGCTGCGGGTTATTTGACGTGATGCTAAGACCGCCGGTATTGCTCCACTTGTAATCCCATCCGAATTCGTCATGTGCGAAGCGCCATGTCAGCGGGAAATAGGTGACATCGCGAAAGCTTAGCAACGGATATTGTTCTTTCGTATTGTCGATCGTCTTGCCGTTGATTGTGACGGTCGATGCGGGAACCTCCGCTGTGTAGGATGATGTGTTGCGCCGCTCTGACTTATTCGGCACATACGAGGAGGTCACACGGCTTTGCTTAATGTTCAAGCCGTCGTCCGGCGACCAATTCGCTTCCAAACCGAGCAGTCTGGAATCGTACCATGTCATCGGAAAATAGGTGATATCCTTATAAACCAGCAGTGGGTATTGACGGTACTGATTTTCCACCGTATGACCGTTCAGTTTCACCGTAAAATCCGGCAGTGTAACCCTCACGCTCCGATCTGCGGCTAGACTTTGTTCCGCAGGCGCCAATAAGCTCAGACATAACGAAAAAACGACCGTAAATCCAGCCATCTTTTTTCTCATTGTTGCGTCATCTCCTCTCAATTGATTTAAATGCGGCTTATGCCATACTTCGCTAATTTGTATTGCAGTGCTTGCCTTTTAACCCCGAGAGCCTCCGCAGTCTTACTCACATTACCGTTGTGTGATTCAAACATGCTCCGAATCGTATCACGCTCCACTTGTTCTAACATGTCTTGTAAGCCAGTTTGGTTTTGAACCTTGCTGTCTGGAATTAAGCGCATGGGCTGGGTAGGTACATGTGTTGTCTTTTCAAATAAAAATGATGGCAAGTGCTGCTCTTCAATTCGGTTACAACCGATATCGATCATGTTAAAAGCGGACTCAATAGCATGCCCCAATTGACGAATATTACCCGGCCAATCGAAATTGTAAAGGCGGTCTAGCGCTTCATCGGTTAATCCACGGACATGAGTGCCAAACCGTTCGTTGCAGGATGTGATGAAATGCTCGACTAACAGCGGAATATCGCCCCGTCTTTGAGCAAGTTGCGGCAATTCAATCTGAACGACATTAAGCCTGAAAAATAAGTCCGATCGTAATATCCCCTTCTCTACAGCTTCTTGTGGACTAATATTCATTGCTGCGATGATCCGTACGTTCACACGCTGCTCGGTTGTCCCACCAATTCGCCTGATTTTCCCATCTTGCAAGACTCGAAGCAATTTTGCTTGTAAACCCAGATCCAGATTGTTTAACTCATCGAAAAATAATGTTCCTCCATTGGCCTGCTCAAATATACCCTGCCGATCGACCGAGCCTGTAAAAGCCCCACGGTTTGTTCCAAATAATAAAGCTTCCATCAACTCTTTGGGGACAGCTGCGCAATTCTGGGCAATAAAAGGATGATTACTGCGGATGCTGGCATTGTGAATGCTCTGTGCGACAAGTTCCTTCCCCGTACCTGTTGTACCGCAAATGAGAACAGGTGACGGTGAGCGTGCTACCTTTTTCGCAAGAGAGATCGCTTTGAGGAAAGCTTTATCCTGACCAATCATATCGCCAAAATGGTAATCTGCTGAACCAACCGATGACTTGTTCTTCTGTTTCGATGCTACTAACTGCTTGTTCAAATCAAGAATTTGATCATACATACTCATGACATTGGATATATCTCTGGCAATCTCAACAGCTCCGATCATCTGCTTGTCTTCAAAAAGCGGGTATGTACTGTTAATAGAAGTAATGTGTTTGCCTTGAAGGTTCTCATAGGTCTGGAGTTGGTCGGTGATTGGAGCACCTTTTTGCAAGACGAGATGCAGCGTGCTTGTCTCATTCGTCAGCGAAGGATAAAGCTCCAGAATGTTCTGTCCAAGTACTTGTTCTAAGCTTAATCCGTCGATGTTCGCCATCGTCTCGTTATAATAGACGGTCGAACCTTGTATGTCTACGATATGAACTCCGACGTTGATCATGCTTAATATCCATTCAAATTGAGAAGCCCAATTCTGAGATGTGAGATCCATAAGCAATCACCTACTTTAACGTTTTGATCATAAAATAACGCTCCCTACCTTCCCCATACTCATGTGGTCTTAGTTCAGCAATCGTGAAGCCAACACGCTCGTACAGCTTCACAGCTGATACATTGCTTGGCTTCACGGTGAGACAAACTTCGGTGCAGTTATCACGAAAAAGCTGATCAAAAACATAATCAAACAACAGCTTGCCTATTCCTTTTCCTTGATAATCAGGACGGACATAGTAGCCGTAAATGTAAGCCTTGTCTGGTTTGCTGTAATCACGCATTAACTCACAGACCGCTATGGGCACGTCATCGCCAGCAGCTCGCATGAGAATGAGTCGTCCGTGGCGGGCAATTGGGACAAGCCCCCATTCATCAACAGCTCCATCTGAACCGAAAACGTCTTTTTCCAATTGAATCATCGTCTGAAGTAATTCCGGTGATAAATGATCGGGTGTTTCGTAATAATATGTCGTTGTCATCGTGTCTTCCCCCTAAATATCATCCAACGGCCAGATTGGGCGAGGGATGTTCTTATACGTAAAATGTTTGAATTGATTGGATGCAAGCCCTGGCCCATCCACATAAATAACCTGACTGACAATTGGATCAAACGCTGCGCGAAAATGATTTTTTACCTTTAATGCAAGGATTTTATAGTTAGATGGCTCTAATCCGATATGGCGGAAAAACTCCAGATCGTTTGCGGAAAGAGCCCGTCCTGTAAGGAGTAGATCCAAGTGCTGAATGCGAATATGTGCAGCGCATTTTGTATCAATCTGCAGTCCAGTATTCATAGGGCCGGTGTTGCGGAACTTGCCGTCTGTTAGTCGAATAATGTTAGCTGTGACTTCAAGTGGTTTACCAAATTCAGGAGATAGCTTGCCACCAAGGCTCAGCGCAATTGTAGCCCCTTCCCCAGCTTGCATGCAAGCTTGGAGAGAATCAGGGTCGTTAAGCGCGCCGAAGAGGACGTCTTGAGTATCCCTGTTTAGTAGTTCTTCGAGCAGCGCTGTTACATCGCCAGTTCCCCCACTTAGGGGGTTATCTGCGATGTCAGCTAATGCGATGGGTTTAGGTGGGAAAGTATCTTGTTGTAATGCATCATCTACAGCCTGAGAGATACCAGGTAAAGCCAAAATAAATCGTTCTCTCTCCCCCCATAATTTTGCTGCTAATTGACTTGCAACGGATTCTGCTTTGATTCGGTTTGTCGATACAACGATTACACTAGCGCCTGCCTCCGGAATATCACAATAAGGAAACCCGCCTAAAATGGATGCAGAGCGAATATCAGGGTCCCTTTCAGCTTCTATAGCGGCATGCACCATATCTGCCATCGGTCCAATATCTGTCCGCATATTCACACTTGGAGGCATCATCGGCAGCTTGCGAAATGCTGCATAGAAGGGCTGTTGCGTCGTTAAGAAGTCCAGTAAAGCTCGGGCAGCATGCACTCCTTGCTCATACATGTCTACGTGTGGGTATGTCTTGAAACCAAAGAACATTGCTGTCTTAGACAGCATGCGATAACTAACGTTAGCATGCATATCTAACGTGACAGCGACCGGAAAACTGGAGCCTTTGAGGTGGTAGATTTCATCTAGTAGTTCCCCCTCAGGATCGCTAACCTTGGGTGTCACCATCGAGCCATGCATAGCAATCAACAATCCATCCAGTTCCCCGGCATCCCGCAAGGATGTCAGCAGCTTGGTTTTAATTTCTTCGTAAGCCTCATTCGTTACCATTCCCGATGGAATGGCAGCCGCACAGACAAGAGGTACCAGAACTTGATTCGCTTCTTCAAGTACCTCAATGAATCCTCCAACTTCGGTCTTCGTTCCACGATAAGCTTCAAAGATGGCATCCCCTTGATGATAGCCTTCTTCATAAAAGGCTTGAATTCCTGTCCTTACTGGGCTGAAGGTATGTGATTCATGATAAAAGAACGCAATTCCAATTCGACGTTTCACGAGACTTTTATCCATCTAGGTTCCCTCTCTTAGCAGCATATCTGCTCAATAATTCGTATAAACTGTCTTCCATTCCGTCATCACATCAAATGCTTGATAAGCAACTTCTCGATGCCCATTACCAGATTGCTTCATGCCTCCAAAAGCAAGACCGATCTCTGCATTTGATGTGCCGTTGTTAATGTATACAAGTCCCGACTCCAGATCACGAGCTGCACGATTCGCATAATGCAAGCTATTCGTATAGATTGAACTCGATAATCCATAAATGGTGTCATTATTCAAAGCTATGGCCTCCTCATAATTCTCAGCCCTTAAGATTGCGAGAACTGGGCCAAATACTTCTTCTTTGGCAATACGATGAGAATTTTTCACGTCTGTAATGACGGTTGGTGCGTAGAATAAACCTTGTTGCTCCCAAAGATCCTTATCCAAGCGATACCCACCGCAAAGTATTCGACCGCCTTCTTGCTGCGCCATATCGACATAATGTTCGACCGTTTTAAGTTGAGCTGGATTCGCTAACGAGCCTACATCCGTGTTAAGGGAGAGCCCATTGCCGACCACTAACTTTTTGGTCAATGTTACAATTCTCTGTTCAAGTTCTTCTTGCACGGATGCTTCCACGATGACTCGACTCGCTGCCGTGCACCGCTGTCCCGATGTTGCAAAAGCGGAGCGAACAATTCCAGCAGCAGCGAGATCTAGATCAGCATCTGCGAGAACGATGACGGCATTTTTACCGCCGAGCTCTAGCGATATTTTTTTTAAATGGAGACCTGCTAGTTGTGCCAGCTTTCGACCCACCTCTGTTGATCCTGTGAATGCAATCACAGCTGTATCAGGGTGCTCTGCAAGCATTGTTCCGACTGTACTTCCCGAACCAAACACGACATTGAATACACCTGTTGGTAAACCACACGACTCAATTATTTCTGTAAAAAGTTTTGCACTTAGTGCCACATCTGAAGCAGGCTTCCATACGATCGTATTGCCTGCTACCAGAGCTGTACATATTTTATAAGCAGCTAATGAAATGGGGAAATTCCAAGGGGTGATGCATGCTACCACACCAACAGGCTCACGAATCGTCATAATCATTCGATCTGCTGAGCTTGCCGGTACCGTCTGTCCATAGAGTCTTCGACCCTCGCCCGCCATGTATTTACAAAACCCAATCACCACATCGACTTCACCATATGCTTCTGCTAACACTTTACCCATTTCGGTAGTCATTAGCTTCGCAAGTTCCTCTTTACGTTCCTGCAGGCGATCAGCAAGCAACCAAAGATAATCCGCTCGCTTAGGAGCAGGCACGTGCCGCCAAGTATGGTAGGCAGATTTAGCAAATCGAACAGCATCCTCCACATCGTCTGAAGAAGACATCACAATGGATGCAAGGGCCTCGGATGTTGAAGGATTAATGCTATTAAATATCTCTCGATTGGCAGGTGAAGTCCACTCCCCGTTGATATAGTTGCCAACCAGATGATGGTCTATCATCGGGCTCATCTCCTTCTCGTAACAATGATTAATCGCGTGTTATACCAATCAATAACCTTTATTTAATGACATTAATTATGCAATTAGTTAATATCGTCAAACCCTTATCAAGCACAGTCTCATCGATATTAAGCGGCAGCATTAAGCGGATGGTCTGACCATATACGCCACAGCTTGTTACAAGTAAATGATGTTGAAGTGCTTCCTCCCGAATTTTTGATACGATCGTTGTCCCTGGTTGACCCCGTTCATCTTGGAATTCGATGCCGATCATCATCCCAATGCCTCTGATCTCTGCAACAGACGGATAATCCGCTAACTCATGATTCAGGCGATTCACAATTGCCTTGCCTAGTCGCTCTGAGCGTTCTATCAATCCTTCACTCTCCATGACATGTATACTAGCGAGTGCTGCCGCACACGATACTGGATTTCCGCCAAAAGTTGATCCGTGCGTCCCTGTTTGCCATTTTTCATGCAATTCTCTACTTGCAACGATTGCCCCAAGGGGCATACCTGAAGATAATGCTTTAGCAAGCACAAAGACATCTGGCGTAATACCAGCGTGTTCGGAAGCGAACATTTTACCAGTACGGCCAAAGCCAGTCTGCACTTCATCAAAGATAAGCAGTATGCCATTGTCATCTGCAATCTGACGCAGCTTCTGTAAAAAAGACAACGGAGCCGGTACGTACCCACCTTCACCCATCACAGGCTCGATGATAATGGCCGCAACTTGGGTAGGATCGACTACAAGCTCAAACAGTTTCGTCAACCGATTTAAGCAGTATTGAACGGTTTCTTCCTCACTTTGAAAATGTAACTGGCTCTGATACGGATAAGGTACGTGGTAAACCCCTCCCACAAGAGGCTCGTAATACTTCCGATATTTCGAACTAGATGCCGTTAACGAAGTCGCACCAAGTGTCCTACCGTGGAATGAACCTTCAAAGGCAATAATATTCGGTCGCTTAGTAGCTGCACGAGCTAGCTTGATCGCCCCATCAATCGCTTCCGCACCTGAGTTGCTAAAGAACACGGTATCGAGTTCACCTGGTGTGATCTCCGCAAGCTTCTGAGCAAGCTTAACTGCACTTTCATAGTAGCCGTAATTCAGACCCAAGTGAATCAACTGACTAGACTGCTCATGAATCGCCTTAACCACTTCAGGATGCGCATGCCCAACAGCATTCACCGCCACCCCAGAAACAAAATCAATATATTCCGTCCCATCCTCGGTCCAGAACTTTGCTCCTTGAGCTTTAGCCACCACTAAGTCCGTAATTCGTGTCATGACGGGGGAAAGATGCTTCAATGCAAGTTCCCTTAGCTCACTTTTCTTTTCCACATGTTTGGTCATATCTGGTTAACCATCCTTCCTTTATCCCTCGCACTTTGTTTAAGTACTCATTTCTTTTTCAAACAATATCAACGCTAGATCTAATCGATGAACCAATTCATCCACTTCCGTCTCACTGATTGTAAGTGGTGGACCAATCAATAGATGATCACCATTGACACCATCAAGCGTGCCTGATCCTGGATAAAAGATAACGCCTATCTTCATCGCCATTTGGTTTAATCGTTCAGATGCACGTACAGTTGACTGGTAAAAGGAATCTGTATGGCGATCCTTCATTACCTCAAAGCCAATTAGCAATCCACGTCCCCGAATGTTTCCAATCGTTCGATGTTTCGCTTGCAGCTCATATAACTTATGAAGTAAATAGGCACCTTGTTTTTTGCTGTTATCCAGAAGATGATGCTTCTTATAATAACCAATTGCCGCTTTTCCGGCAGCTAGAGTGACCGGATGTCCGCTAAAAGTCGATCCATGAATGAACTTCCCTTTACCATGTTCCTTTAAGCTTTCTACCAAGCGATCCGAGACGATCATTCCTGCAAGTGGCGCATAACCGCCTGAGACCCCTTTTCCAAAAGTTAAGATGTCGGGTTCAACTTGAAACCCTTCTACTGCAAAATGACTCCCTGTTCGTCCGAAACCCGTCATTACTTCATCCACAATAAGAACAATATCGTACTTGTCGCAAAGAGCTCGCACCTGACTTAAATAAGTAGCTGGCGGGACTACTGCCCCTTGCTGACTGCCAATGATCGGTTCACATATAAAAGAAGAGACAACCTCCGGTCCGATCTCTAGAATCAATCGTTCCAATTCATCTATGCAGTAAAGCTGTTTGTGAGCAAGGCAATGATCTAGAGATTGTTGATATGGGCAGCGATGACAATAAGGTGAATAGACATGCTCTGTTCGCATTAGATTTTCCATATAGGGCATGCGTCTTAATAGATCCCCGCCAGCTGACAGCGAACCCATCGTGTTACCATGGTAAGATTGCCAGCGACCAATTGTGACATGTTTACTTGGATTTCCCCGATCTCGATGATATTGAATGGCAAATTTTATCGCACTTTCATTGGCTTCCGATCCAGTAGAAGTAAAATAAACATAATTTAAAGTAGATGGCGCAAGATCACTTATTTCTTTTGCTAAGTCATGCTGCACTTCCGTCTCGAAACGCAGCGTATGCACGAATCCTGCTTTCTTCGCTTGTGCAGCCATGGCATCTCCAATTTCTGCAACACCATGTCCGATATTGGCAGCAATCGCTCCTGACGATGCATCTAAGTATCGTTTACCACTCGCATCTACAAGATATACGCCTTCTCCATGTTCGATTAACGGATATTCACGTGAAAAATCCCGGTGAAATACATGGTCTTTTTCACCATTTTGCGTCACCATATGTCACCTCGAATCAGGAAAGCTGCTTCTGTCTTTTGTTGAACTTCCTCCAAGCTTACTGTTGGTGCAAGTTCAAGGAGTGTTAATCCTTCTTCACTTACTCCGAATACTGCCAATTCTGTCACGATGAGGTCCGCTCTACGGAGCGATGTGAGTGGGTATGTAGCGTTTTTTACAAGCTTAGGCTTACCTTCTTTCGTACAATGTGTCGTTGCTACTATAATGCGTTTGGTTCCTTCTAATAAATCCATTGCTCCGCCCACGCCAAGTACCAAGCTGCCTGGAACGGCCCAATTCGCAATTTGCCCCTGTTCATTCACCTGCAATGCTCCTAAAATCGAAAGATCAACATGTCCTCCTCGGATCATGGCAAAGGATGAAGCGCTGTCAAAATAGGCTGCACCTTCTAACACGGTTACTGGTAGCTTCCCAGCATTTACAAGGTCTGGATCAACTTCTTCTGCAGTCGGGGTCGGACCGACACCTAGAATGCCGTTCTCTGAATGGATGTATACCGTTACATCGTCAGGCAAATAATCCACAACCAACGTCGGTATACCGATTCCTAGATTCACGATATCGCCACTCTTCAGTTCTTGGGCAACTCTCGTTGCGATTCGCACTTTATCCTCCATCAGTTGTATCTCCCGTCAACGTTATATAATCCACGAATAAATGCGGGGTTACAATTTCCTCAGGTGACAATACGCCAACCTCTACAATCTCTTCAACCTCTACAAGAACCAGGTTGGCAGCAGTCGCCATATTCGGATTGAAATTACGTGCGGATTTGCGATAGACAAGATTGCCAAGTTTGTCTGCTTTATGTGCTTTAATGAGCGCTACGTCAGCCCGAATAGAGGGCTGAAATAAATAGGTTTTATCTCGAATAATCTTCGTTTCCTTTCCCTCACCTATCAAAGTACCAACACCAGTTGGCGTGTAGAATCCACCAAGCCCTGCACCACCTGCTCGAATCGCTTCTGATAATGTTCCTTGTGGAAGTAACTCGATCTCTAGTTCTTTACTTTGGTAAGCCTTAACAACATCTGGATTTGATGTGAAAAAGGAACCTATCGCCTTAGTTACTTGCTTATTTCGAACAAGCATACCAAGCCCTTTACCTGGTTCTCCTAAATTATTACTAATAATTGTAAGATTTTGAAGTGACGAACTTGCAAGTGCACGAACTAAAGTAAGAGGACACCCCACAAGCCCGAAACCACCAACCATGATAGAATTGCTATCCTTGAGCTTGGATATAGCCTGTTTCGCAGAGATCAATTTCTCCATCACACCCTCCTCTAGACATGACATCACTACATTTTATTTTATGTTTTGAAGATACCTTCCATGACTCCTCATACATTGAAACACCCCTGTTAAAAGGTATATAATGGAAAATGATTGTGCAATTCAATTTTTTAAGAGGAGTGATTATGAATGGCTCACTTACATTCTCCATATACATTAAAAGGTCTTGAGTTAAAGAATCGCATCGTCATGGCGCCGATGTGTCAATATTCAGTAGAAGCGCAGGATGGGATTCCCAACGATTGGCACTTTGTTCATTATGTTTCGAGAGCAGTTGGGGGAACAGGGCTTATCATTATGGAAATGACGGATGTCGAGCCAGATGGCCGAATCTCGAATCGAGACCTTGGTTTGTGGTCAGACGAGCATATCCCAGCTTTTGAGCGGATCATTTCAGAAGTACATAAATATGGCAGCAAAATCGGTATTCAGATCGCACACGCTGGACGTAAAGCAGAAGATGCTGAAGTCCCTGTTGCGCCTTCCGCGATTCCTGTGACGCCTGATTGGAAGACGCCAAAGGCACTCTCGACAGAAGAAGTAGAAGAACTTGTTAGCAAGTTCAGAGACGCGGCTCGTCGGGCAGTTGCGGCAGGTGTAGATACGATTGAGATTCACGGTGCTCACGGGTACTTGATTCATCAGTTCCACTCGCCACTATGCAATCAACGTGAGGATAAGTACGGTCAGGACTATGCGGCATTCGGTGTGGAAGTCATTGAGGCAATGAAAGAAGAGATGCCAGCAGATATGCCGCTGATCATGCGTGTGTCAGCAATGGAATACATGGATGGCGGATACGAAATTGACCACATTATTGAAGTGTGTCGGAAATATAAAGCAGCAGGTGTTGATCTATTCCATGTATCAAGTGGTGGAGAAGGTCCAGCTGGTGTGCGCAAACCTGGAAATTATCCAGGGTATCAGGTGGAGATGGCGCGCCAGATTAAACAAGCCATTGACGTACCAGTTATCGCTGTTGGTTTGTTAGATGAACCGAAGTTAGCGGAAGCAACTCTAGAAGATAGTGAAATTGATTTAATTGCCATCGGGCGCGGCATGCTGCGTGACCCTTACTGGGCATTACATGCGATTCAAGCTACATCCGACCAAGGTGTCCCACCTAAGCAGTACTTGAGGGCTTAACATTATAATAAAACGTTTATTTCCTTAAAAAAACACCCCTTCGTGCCAACGGAGACAACCAGCTAGTAGTGGTTCGCTCAAGCTAAGTGCACAGGGGTGTTTTTCAAAGCAATTCCAAAATCTGGTCCATAACTTCTTTACCCAAGACTTGATTATGACCCGATACAAAAGTATCACAATCCAGCTCTTTATACTTCAAGAGTGTATGCCTATACGTCTCTTTATCACAATAAAGACTTGGTACAAGTTCATCCATCGAATCCCCAATATTATCGCCAACATGGATCACTTGATCGATTTCATCCATGACGCTTATCGAATCAATCGTATGACCAGGTGTATAAATCAGACGTATTCGATCTTCTGGGAAATATAATTCACCCTCAAATGTCAGTGTAGGAAGACACTTCTCCGTCTCCCCTTCTAGATGTTTTCCACTATTGAGCAGCATATCATCCCAGTGTGAATCGATCATTTCTCTACAAAGCTTGTGAGAGACGATTGTGGAATTTCGTAGGGTATGATTCCCCCAAATGTGATCCCAATGCGAGTGCGTATTGATCACAATAATGGGCTTGTTGTCAGGATGGATGTAATCTAAGACAGGAGCCATGTTTAAAGAACCTAGACCTGTATCAATGATGTAATTGTATGTATCCCCGATAATGAGTTGAACACAGATATCCCACCCTGCAGGGACGGTATTTCTAAACAGAACACTTCTCGTTTTGATTTTCTCAATTCTCATTTTTTCCCCACTTCCCGAAATACTCTGTTTCCTATTGCAATTACCCTTTGAATCTATCATATTTGGATATTTTTTACAACTAAACTTTACAAGAAGCAAGTACTCGGATCCCCTTTTCACAATAAAAATAAAGAGCCTTTCGGCTCTCTATCTTCCTTACCTCTTACGCCCAGTTTCCCTTGATAAACACAGGCTCTCTTGTTCCATCTTCAAACTCACCATCGATATCTAGCTCTGCGCAGCCGACCATAAAGTCAACGTGTGTTAAGCTTACGTTCGCGCCGTGTACAAGAAGTTCCTCTTGCGTCATTTTCTGACCGTTCTCGATGTTCACTGGATATGCACTACCAACTGCAAAGTGGCAGGATGCATTCTCATCAATACCTGTGTTATAGAAAATACGGTTCAAGTTCGAGATCGGAGAATCATGAGGTACAAGTGCGATTTCACCCAAGTACTTCGCCCCTTCATCTGTTGCAAAAAGAGAATCCAAGTGCTCTTGACCGACTTCAGCCGTATATTCCACAACTCTACCCTCTTTAAACGTCAAAGAGAACTTGTCTACGATACGACCATTCATGTTAAGCGGCATTGTGCTTCTCACAGTTCCATTTACACCAAGACGGTGCGGCATGGAATATACTTCTTCCGTTGGCATATTGGCTACGAAGTACACACCTCTCGTGTTTTTGTCGCCAGCACTTTTCCAGATATGACCTTCAGGCATTTCAACGGAAAGATCCGTTCCTGGTGCACGATAGTGAAGACGCTTATAGCACTTATCGTTAAGCTTGTCACTCACTGTTTTTAACTGTTCAATATGATCTTGCCATGCCTGTACCGGGTTTTCTTTGTCTACACGCTGCATTTTGAAAATTGTTTCCCACATCGTATCGATCCGCTTTTCTTCTGGCAAGTCAGCGAATACAATATCTGCCCAAGCTTTCGTGGGAGCTTTGACTAAACACCAGCTAATTTCATTATTGCGTGTATAATGAGAAAATTTCTTTCTTGCTTTTGCTGCTGCATTCCCTGCACGTACGACTTTGGAAGAATCTATACCTTTAAACAGCTCCGGATTCGGAACTTTAATATTAAGTAAGGCCCCACCGCATTCAGCAAGCTGCTCCATGGAGGTTGCATTCCACTCTGGGTAGTAGTCAAAAGAATCATCAGACGCATATTCATAACGTGCACGTGTAATTTCATCGTCACTCCAATGAACTTCGACATACTTGGCACCTGCTTGGTATGCTTTTTTCACAATTTGGCGCGTAAAATCTGCTACTTCTAGCGGAGATTCTACGTGTAGGACCTGTCCGGGTTGAACGTTAACACCAATTTTTACGACTAGCTCTGCATATTTTTCTAAGTTTTGTTCATGAGTAGACATCAGTCAAGCTCCTTTATGATTGATTATGAAGTCACTGTACGACCATTTCTTCATCATACCACAAAATGAATGGAACGGATGCCCTTTAATCGCGAACATCCATTCACATTTTCCGTTCTAGCTGGTTTGAAAACGTAATTGCTTCAGTTCCATAACCAAACGCAAGTATTCTGCATCGAGCTCAGCATTGTTGTTGCTTTTAACCGAGGGAATGCTCAACCTGCTTATAACCTCCGTTAACCTTGTTTCTAATTGTAACTTTCGTATTTCAATTTCATCGGATTGAGGGGCTTTATGAGTACGATCTCCCATATGCTGCTCCAGTTGCGCTGGATTACCTCCATAAGCAATCAGCTTCTGATCCTCGATCTTGAGTGTATTTGTCGCAATTTGATTCACAAAGTGTCGGTCATGCGATACAAATATCAAGGTTCCTTCGTAAACCCGCAGCAATTGTTCAAATGCATCAAGCGACTTCACATCCAAGTAATTCGTTGGCTCATCCATGAGCAGAACATTCATCTCACTGAGAAACACCTTCGCAAATGCGACCCTCACTCGTTCGCCACCGCTTAATACTTTTACTTTCTTATATACATCATCCCTTGTAAAAAGAAGCCTTGAGAGCACGGTTCGCACCATATGCTCGGATTGTGCTGCCTGTTTATTGACATTATCAAAAATGCTTCGTTCTGGATCGAGAATATCTAAGCTTTGACTAAAGTATCCAAACTTTACACCGCTTGCAACGAAGATTTCATCCCTTCGACTGTGAATCATCTCTAGCAGCGTTGTTTTCCCAGAGCCGTTAGGTCCGATCAGTACAGTCTTTTGCCCATTGCAAATTTCAAATTTCGCATCTTGGAGTAAAGTTCGAGAACCAACACGAATCGTTAGCTGATCGGCACGAATGACCATTTTGCTATACAGCTTGCTTGATTCAGGAATATCGATTTTCACAGTTGCCAGCTCTCGCGGCTGTTCGACTGCCGTTAATTGCTCTAATCGGGTTTCCAATTGCTTGGTTGCTTTGTGTACGTTCGCCTGCTTCGAACCTTTCTTACCTTTATACAATCTGGATTCAGAGGTACTCATTCGACTTGGTGCTTTCGTCATCCTTGACGACTGTTCCGTTTTCATGTGGATAGCCGTCGTTAGACGCAGTTTCTCTGCCGTATAAGCATCATAATCTGCTTGATGCTTAGCTTTCACGGCTTCTTTTTGCATCAGATAGGCCGTGTAATTACCCTCGTAGATCGTAACTTTACCATTCTCTACTTCCCATATGCTTGTGCATATCCGATCTAACAACGTGCGGTCATGCGAGATGAGAACGATTGCCCCCACGTAACGGTTAAGTTCATCTTCAAGTAAACGAATACCATCAACATCTAAGTTACTTGTAGGTTCATCTGCAAATAGGATATCTGAGGGATCAGCGAATGCTTGCGCCATCTTCAATCGCATCTGCTCACCACCACTCATTGTGCGCTCGTATTGAACTGCTGTCTTGAACTTTCGAGCCTGCTTGGCATCAAGTTCTTCCTGAGAGCTGACTTCAAGCTGCTGAATCACTACGGGTATTCCTAAATGTGTTACAGCCCCTTGATCAGGCTCTTGCTGACCGGACATGACTTGTAGCAAAGTCGTCTTCCCTGCTCCATTCATCCCTACAATCCCAATGCGATCCTGTTTATAAATATGAAGCGGTTCTGTTTCGAAAAGAACACGATCCCCAACCATTTTTGTTAACTTACTTGTTTTTAAAAATAGCATAAAAAAACCTCCCTAGTTGCTAGAGAGGATAAAATGTGCGCAAACAAAATCAAACGTAACCCTTGTGATCACACAAAAAAGGCACATCGACTTTTTGACACACTAATCCCCTTCTAGAATGCATAATCTCAAATGAAATTACGGTTCATGTGAAAAAGGATTAATTAATCAAGGGTCAATGTACCTCCGAATTCTACTGTGTTATGAATGGATCTAGTGTAAGCATTACGGGAGAAAATGTCAATGACTCTTAGCAACTAATAAGGTGGATTTCACCTGAGGCCAGGCTCTTAGGCACATCAATAACGCGCTGATTCCGGCTCCCACGGAAAGCAAGTGTCAGATCTTTATTCTCCTGCTCAAAACGACCATCAATAAGCACATCACACCGTTTAAGCAGTTCGTGCATGGTGTCGTCAGCCTTAATTTCTTCAAATGTAAATCCGCTGTATGCCCAGACAGACTTCAATGGACATATTTTTCGAAAATGATCTACAAACACCGTAAGTTCAGATGCGGAGAAGAATGGATCGCCCCCACATAAGGTAATTCCATCCACTAACGGATTATTTTTAACCTCATTAATGATTTCGAGTTTCCTTTTCCTATCAAATGGTTCTCCCAGTCCAAAGTCCCATGACTCCGGATTAAAACAGCCCTTACAGTAGTGCCGACACCCGCTTATAAACAGCACGGAGCGCACGCCAACACCTTCGTTAATGCTTTCTTTGTAGTATCCGCATAAATTCATAGATGTTTAACCCGATCACGCACTTCCGCCTGCTTCGCAGTGTTAAAACGCTCGGTGTAGGAACCTGTCAGGTATCCAGTAACACGGCGTAATCTACTAAATGGCTGATCAGTCTCGGTTACCGCGCAGTTCGGACAAGTGTCCCCTATGACACCTTCATAGCCACATGCCGGGCAGCGATCAATAGGATGATTAACGGAAAAGTAGCTGATATTCATCTTCAAGGCGTATTGAACAATTTTACGAAATGCTTCTGTATTATTCCGTGCATTACCGTCAAGTTCGACATAAGAAATCGCACCGGCATTACAGAGATCATGAAACGGTGCTTCCAGTTCGATTTTCTTAGCAGCAGATATCTCGTAATATACAGGGATATGGAAGGAGTTCGTATAGTATTCGCGATCCGTAACCCCTGCAATTTTTCCAAACTGCTTTCGATCCGATTTTACGAATTTACCTGCAAGTCCTTCGGCTGGAGTAGCGAAAAGTGTCACGTTCAGATTATGTTCTTCCGCCCATTTATCGCAATGCTTTCGCATGATGCGAATTAAATCCACTGCTTTTTCATATACGGCTGCATCTTCACCATGGTGCTTACCGTACATTGCCTTCATGCACTCCGCAAGTCCAATGAACCCAATTGAGATTGATCCATGCTTGATTAGCTCGCGAACAGCATCGTGAGGACGAAGTGTCTGCCCATCTTTCCATACGCCTTCACGCATCATGAAATCGGATGCTTTTGCTTTTTGCATCGCTTGAAGCTCAAAACGGTGCAGCAGACCCACTAACGCTGCTTCCATGGATTCGATTAATGCTGCTTGCAATCCAGCCTCATCAGGTAAAGAGTGTTTATTCCTGTATATGCCATTCTCTAAGCCAAGGCGCACAAGGTTAATGGTGTTAAATGATAAATTCCCTTTTCCTGACAGATGATTCCATCCGAACCGATCACCGATATTGCGCGTCCGACAGCCCATTGTGGCGAACTCTGTATCGGGCTCACCTTCTTTGTAGTATTGCAGATTGAAAGGCGCATCGACGTTCGCGAAGTTCGGATATAACCGCTTGGAGGAGCATTCGATCGCTTTTAAGAATAGATCATAATTCGGGTCTTCTGGCGAAGTGTTAACCCCCTTTTTGCATTTAAAAATTTGCTGTGGAAAAATAGGCGTTTCGCCATTACCTAACCCACGAATGGTGGAGTCCAGGAGCGCGGCAATAACAAGTCTTCCTTCTGGTGATGTACAAGTTCCATAATTGACTGAGCTGAACGGAATTTGACCGCCTGCTCGGCTGCTCATCGTATTCAAGTTATGAATCATACTTTCTGCTGCTTGGTATGTTTCGTTGATCGTTTCCGCATTGGCAAACTCATATGCCTTAGGATAATGCAACATTAGCCACTCATTCTCCATATGAATGTTAGCTTGATCTACTGTGAGACCTGGTTTTTCTGCTTCGATATATTGTTGAGCTTTCTTAAAATGCTTCACGAACGATTTTCCGACAAATGGTGCTAGATCGTGATCAATCATATTGCCGCTTACCCCACCGTATTGCGCATTTTGTTGATTTTGAAATATGATTGCGACGAGTGCAGCAGCAGTCATGATCGACTGCGGCGGACGAATCGTTCCATTACTTGTGTGAAATCCTTCACGTAGTAGCCGACCAAAAGGAATGAAGATACAATTTGTCGTTCCTAATACATATTGATCTAGATCATGAATGTATACTTTGTTCTGATCAGATGCTTCAATCACTTTCTTAGGCAGTTCAAATCTGGCTTGCCATTTCGAGAACTCGGAGCCGAACTTGGACATTTTTCCAGAAAAACTCTCCCCATTCAGGTTTGCATTTTCTCGTAACAAGTCCATATCTCTTGTGTCTACAATATCTTTTCCGATATTGAACAACTGTGAGCGCTTCTCTCGCTCCTCTGTACGTTTTTGCCGATATAACATATAGGTTTTGGCGACGTCCTTACGTGGGCTTGCCATAAGTTCATTTTCAACGCGATCTTGAATCTGCTCGACAGACACGATTTCTGAACTTGTTTGTACATGATGTTCAATTTTCGCCGCGATCGCTTCACAAAGCTCTTTATTAATACTCAGTGTTTCTTGCATCGCTTTTTTTATCGCCGTTACGATCCGCTCTGAATCAAAGGGAACCTGCGTCCCGTCTCTTTTGGTAATTACCATATCTCAATATCCTCTTTTCTGTCTACATACAAGATGTAGTCATATTAGTAACGAATATATCGATATATTGTTTTTTTTTCAGTGAATTTATTAACATGCAGTCTTGAAGTGTGGCTAATTAAAACGAACCCTCCTCCTCTGCGATTAGAGAAGAAAGGTTCGTATATGTAAGCGAGATGGCTTATGTATCAGCTTGTTCTAGCTTGTCTTTTGCGGCATTCACGAGCATGTCGAAAAGTTCATCGTTTTCTTCAATTTCCTCTTCTACATCCATAATATCATCTTCAGGACCGGATTCATTCGCATAATTTAACGCATAATTCCATTCTTTGCCCTTCTTGCTTTTCTGTAATGTCATTTCGTATGGCGCCATGTGACCCTCTACAACGAACTGCACATGCCCGACGTAACCATCTTCTTTGCTGAAGCTCATATCTGCTTGTTGAATATTAATCTGCATGTTTGTTTATCCTCTTTTCTAACCGAATGATTGGTTTCATATAGTCATACTACTGAAAAGCATCGGGAAAGACAAGCGGTTGGGGTAGAAATAGGCCAAAAGCAGTTCAAGTGAGTTGTGGGAGTTGTGGCGAGTTGTCTAAGTCCTTCCATCAGCTGTTGAAATTGTATTCTTCTGAATTTGATTTTATGGTAGGAATACAATTTCAAGGGCGGAGCGCTCCGCTTTCCAGAACTTAGACAACTCTTCGTATCTCGAGGATGTATTTTTGGTAGAAATTACAACATTAAAGTGTAATGGATATCCAACTCCAAAGAACCCGTACAATATAAATCATTAGACGGACCCTTACATAAGATTTTTACGGATTCTATATTTGCGACAATCGCAGTAATCGATGAACTCGGAGCAACTTCAATAACTTCATGATTATTGATAGAATTGGTTACGGTAATTTGCATTGTACAGGACTTGCTATTGTTTATTATTGTGATGGTTCCCGAAGGATTTTTTATATTTGAATTTATCGAGACATAAAAATAAGTTTGATTCGTTAAGTCATCACATTTTTGGTTAATAGGAACACATCTGTGTATACAAATAAGCTTTTGGGAACATTTTCTAATCCGTTTTCTACATCCTATGTTTTTCTTTCGTTTGCAGTTCTTTTCCATAAAGCCAACTCCCCCCCTATTACCTTGTATGAGGAATCGAGCCGAATGCACCACATTAAATATCCATTTTCATTGAAAATAGGAAATTAACCAGTTAAAAATATACAAGCTTCTCATACTATACAAGAAAAATTAATAGAGGAAGTGTATACTATGTGTGAACATTCATCAAGTTCTGCCGTCTTTAATTTTTGTAATAATGTGTCCAAGCAAATTGTCAACATTCAACAATGTAATCCCATTTTTCAACTAACTCCGAGTGTTGCTGCTCTTACTTACTTTACCAATCCAACGGGGTTAGTAATAAATGGTTCATTTACCGTTGTTAATACAAGTACTTCTTCCGTCTTTAACGTTAACTATTCTACGGGTCTCACGGTATCAACCGTAGTCGTTACAGCTGGTCGTTCGGAAACGATCTTCGTTGAAGATTTGAAAACCATTACTATCGAAAGTCTTACAGGAGCAACGCCTGAAGCAAATGCTACAGGAAGTTTAGTATTAGATTTGCACTATTGCGCAAAATGCGCATAGCTGGTTTTTGTTCGTTCTTGAATCCGTCTTTTTTTATGACCGCTAATTAAGATTAGCGGTCATTAAGTATTTTCTGACAATGGAAATTTCATACACTTATACGGCATTTTACTTTTGTTTAATCAACATCTCTACAATTGGATACGAAACAATATGACGATCTCTGTAGATAGCCTTAATGCTGTCACTATATTCCCCTACAACACCGTGCTGTAGAAACGCTGTCTTAAAGCCACGCTCAACTGACCCATTATACGTAAATAAGGCACAATATTCAGCAGCAAAACCAGCGATAAGGACAAAATCCACGTTATGTGCGCGTAATTGCTGCTCCAGGTTCGTTTTCCAGAATGAATTCGGGAACTCTTTATGAATACGGATATCTGTTTCTTTCACTTCAATCTGTGGAATAATTTCAAAATTACTTGTACCGACACCACCTTCAACTTCTATATCTTGAACGAATATGACGGGGTGACCATAATCCCTAAAGTATCTTGCAACTTCGTTGATATATTGACTTGCTTTGTCTGTATATGGCTTTAGACGATCATTTTGCACAAAATCAATCTGCATATCGATGACTAAAAAAGCTGCCTTCATTTCCATTCCCCCACCTAAATCATCTATTATTATCCTAAATGTCATTATATAACAAAAAACCCCTCTTTTGATAGGAGGAGTTCGTTGTGAATAGGAAATTAATAGGAAACTACAATTGCACCTTCGCCGCCATATGTGCCAATGACTGGCCCCATGTTGGATACAATGACATTTTTAAATGGATATAAGTCCAAGATCTGATCAAGAAAGGCACGTGCTCGCTCTTCGCAATTACCGTGAGCAATTCCAAGAATGTTCTTCTCAAGATCATGCTTCTTCTCACCCATTATCTCGATCAAACGTTTCATCGCATTTTTCGTACCACGCACTTTTTCAACGACTTCTACGCTGCCCTCTTCGTCTGCACGCATCACTAGTTTAATGTGAAGTACAGAAGCAATCGCACCTCTGACACGGTCTAATCGGCCGCCTTTTATCACATTCTCTAACGTATCAAGGCTGAAGTATATTTTATTATCGGTGATTAACTTCTTAAGCTCAGTGAGAATTTCTTGAAAAGAAACGCCTTCTTCTATCATCTTAGCAGCGCGTACAGCAAGGCCTGCGAGACCTACAGAAGCAGACTTCGAATCGAAGATTTCAATGTTACCTTTGTAGCCTTCCTCCTGCAGCATTTCCTTCGCCATTATTGCATGACAATACGTGCTGCTGAGTTTAGAGGAGGTACACAAGACGATCACATCCGTGTCTTCACCAGCCTCTTGGTAACGTTTATAAAATTCATAAGGGGATGGGCTGGACGTCTTTGGTAATTCCTTTTCTTCTTTCATACGACTGAAAAAATAACTCGTTGTCATCTCATTCGATGACATTTGTTCCGTTCCAAAATGAACAAATAAAGGCACAACTGTTATGTCATAAGCTTGTTGGAGTTCAATGGGTAGATCCACACAGCCGTCTGTAATTATTTTTATTGTCATTTAATCGACTCGTTTCTGTTGATAGTAAGGTCACATTGCTAGTTTAACACATGATAATAGGACTTAAAGTGATTCTTCCCACTTAAAACCACTGGGTAATATTTCAAGCACTTTAGAACGGACAAAGTCATCTGTATGCAGTTCTTGTCCTAGAATCGTTACAATCCCTTGATCTTCACGGGTACGGATAAGTCTACCCATCCCTTGACGAAGACGCAGGAGCATGTAAGGCATATCCACTTCTTCAAAAGGCTGATCTGCCGCTTTCCGTTTGGCCATAAATACAGGGTCATTCGGAGGAAACGGTAAAGACCAAATGATTACATTCGATAGCGACGGACCCGGAATATCTAACCCTTCCCATAGCGTAACCGCACATAGAATGCTTTCTTCATCGTTCTGAAAAGCCGAGATCAGATGGCTAATTTCTTGATCGCCTTCAAACCAGAAGCGCATAGAGCTGCATGCATCATAATGTGATATCTGGGCTTTGAAAGCGTTCATTTCTTCTTTTGAAGGGAACAATAGTAGCGCTCTTCCTTCCGTCCGTTTCAACAACTTGACCGCGCTGTTCATTTTTTCTGTAAAATGATCGTCTGTCTGGAACTTAGGTGCATATAACTTCATTTGCTCTTCGTAAGCATAAGGCGATTCGACAGAGAATGAAACATACTGGGAAATACCTAAGTTATCTGCCACATAATTAAACGCACCATCAATCGACAAAGTTGCCGATGAGAATACGATTGGCATTTTCTGAGCAAATACCCGCTCCTCCAATACTTCCTTCACCATTCTCGGCATGACAATAAGTGTAAGGCCATCGTTGTCTTCGACTACCCATGAAATCAATTGATCGGGTTGATCATATAATCGTAGTGCAAGTCCGATCATCTCCAGATGTTCTTCCACAATTCGCAATTGGTAAGGATCGAGCGTAAACACACCTGCTTCTAACGCAATCTCTTCTTCAATGTTAGCAATTAAACTGCGCAGTTGTTTCACTTCACGTAGCAATTCAGGCGTGTACGTAATCTCTTTACGATCGGATCCTTCAACTGTCTTGCTCTTGTCGCGAAGGATGCCGAACAAATGCTCGCTTTGGGCAATCGCTTCATCAATGGCTACTGCAAGTTCTTCACGAACTTCACCCTGCAATAAGCGTACAACAATTTCTTCAAATATAGAGTGTTTCAGTTTATAGGTGAGTGCCTTCTGCGCGGCAGTCTCCAGTAAATGTCCTTCATCAAAAACAACTGAACTATGGTCAGGCAGTAAAGGAAGCTGCCCTTCACGTCTACGCCCTTCATACGTCCACACATGTTCCATATAAAAATCATGGGAACAAATAATGAGATCAGCTGATCGACGGTAATGCTCGCGTGACAATGTCTGCCCACAACGATGTCTTTTCTCGCAAATCAAGCAATCTTGAAAAGCGTCCCAACCGATCTTACGCCATAGTTCATCATTCAAATTCGGGTAATTTTTCCGATCGCCATATGGATAAAACGTTTGTAATGCCTCATAAGAGCTTACGAACGCTGGTAATTCACTATAAATTCCTCGATAGATATCTTCTTCGTCTTCATCATCACTAAATCTAGCTTCATCTAGCTTGTTCAAGCATACATACTGATCTGGCGATTTACCCAATCGGGCATCGATCGTCATGTTCAGATGCTGAGCTAACTTGGCAATGTCTCCTTCAGGTTTCACAAGCTGTTCAATAAGTGATTCGTCCGCACAAGCAATAATAGCAGGCTTTCCTGTATAACGCGCATAACAAATTGCATATAGCAGATATACAAGAGTCTTACCTGTTCCTACACCTGCTTCAGCAAATATGGTCTCTTTATCTGCATAAGCACGTTCCAATTGAAAAGCCATATAGATTTGTTCATCCCGAATCTCAAAACCTGCTTCAGGTAAAATGTCATAAAAAACATCCGCAACAAAGTCGCTTACTTGCTTGATAAACGACTCCGACGGATTATGTTTAAACGGATAACGCTCTACCAATGTCTGATGCCCCCAATAGATTGAATTCCATACTATCTAAGTGCTTATCATGACATGATTTAGAGCGAAAAACAATATTTATGATCGTTGAACCAATAATTGTTGGAAACGGATTAAAGCGGAGTTCGTTTTGGTGATGCAAAAATAAGGGGTTTGAATAGCTCCAAACTGACGATTGGAGTACTCCACGGATTTAATCATACTACCTTCAAAGTCAAAATTTCTTGTTTTATCCGCTAAACATTTCATCGCTTCATAGATAATCAAACTTAAAGCACCTGTATCTCGAAATTCAGGATTGATGGAACATATTAAATAATAGGAACTTAACGAATTCCATACAATTAGCGAAGCGGCATGAATGTTTCCTTTCGCATCAACCGCATAAAAGACATCTCCGCTATTACGCGCTTTGGTTGCTTGAATAATCCGATCCAATAGTTCAAAGGAGTACGATATTTTACTTCCCCTATGCAGCAAAGTAGATTGATGATGATGATAAAAATCTTGCGAAGATAAACCGCGTCTAACTTCAAGGATTGAACTCGCTTTTCGAATGTTTCTTCGTTTATCTGATGAGATCTGATGCCAGATACGATCCATATCATTCAAATTAGGGATAACATATGTATAGCATGTCGTCGATTGAAAACCACGCCAATAAAATGGAAGCCAGTTCTTCAAGGAATAATGCATACCCTGTACAAAATAATCAAATTCGGGCAGCCCATCAATTAACTCGTTCATCACTTCTTCCTCAAAGCTGCGTCTTTTCAGTTCACCTAAATCAGGTGATTTATTTATCCATACACCCATAGTCTGTGTTAATTGAGGCGTAGTTAGGAGCTTAAAACCGTATTTCTTTTTTAAATAATACGGCATTGTTCCCACGATTTTCCCATTCTGCAGGGCAAGAGAAACGTCCCAATTGTTCTCACCAGCGACCGCATCTAGCCACCAGTCCGTTGAAAAAAGCGGAATTTCATTTTCAGAACACCAATGTCTATAGCTTTCTTTCCCATTTTCAATATTCATCTTGCTTCGCTCCTATCCATTTAACGGTTGAGAATCCTCTTGTGCCTTTAATTGAATAGCTTGTCTACGGAGAGCATGTTTACATAAATAGTAAATTAGGCAGTAAAAGAACGACATAATCAAAATATAGACGAGTATTGCCCCATGTGAATTGAGGCCAGATAATAAGGTGAAATAAAATCCTAATAAAGTCGAGATTAGTCGAAATAAATTCCACAGAAAATGCCAATGCTGCAATTGCAAGACTTCTAAAATAACCGAAAGTGGAGAGAACAAGAAATTAGCTGCATAGAGCACCGCATAGAATTGAACATAGTCCCCGGCTCGACTCCAATCAGACCCAAACACAACTTCAAATAAGTAGGGTCCTACTAGAACAGCGAGCAGCATAGGCGGCAGACCGAATTTACAAAGTTTCAATGCGGTTTGTTTCCATAGGTTATTCAAAGCTCGTGGATGATCTCGAACCAGTTGTGCAGCTTCTGCGTAAAACACCTGTGACACCGACATGCTAATTAAGAGCATGGGCCCACCTAGCACTTTATTAACAAGGGAAATCATGCCTACTGTCTCTAAACCATAGTACATCGACATAAAAAGTGGCATAAGCTGAAGGGCGGCGATATTTAACAATGATGATCCGGTAATGAGCATTGGAAACTTGCGATACTTAGATGCGAGCTGGAGCATCTGTCTCCAATCCAATCGGGTATGCTGTTCTGGATGTACCCGCTTCTTCTGACGCATAAACAAAGTAAACAAGGTGCCGCTCCCTGCCATACGGCCGAATACGTCGGCATATACGAGCCCCAGCTTTCCCAAACCAATAAAAGGTGCTAGAAGCTGGATGACGATACCACCAATTCCTTGTGTCCATTTTGTGCGAGAGATCGAATGAAACGCCTTTTGCCGGAGAGCCCAAAAATTTAAGGTATTATAAAAACCAATTCCCAATAAACCCAATGGCAGCAGCCAGACAACAATCCCCATATTCCATGTATCTTGGATGAAGGAATGAAAACCAATGAGCAAGCCAACAATTAGCAGGCAAAACGCCACACATATCGAAAAGCATAGATACACGATATTCTCCGAACGTGCTTCGTCTTCCTCTAAAGAAATCGCCCTTTCATATCCAAAAGTTGAAAATGTTGTTAATAAAGATAAGATCGAGATGTAAACGGCTAATTTACCAAATTGCTCTGGGTTGTAAAGCCTCGTTAATATGGGAGAGACAAGAATGCCCAGACCCTGAGCGAAAGCCGTTCCACTGGCAAGTATAATCACATGCTTGATAAAAGACCCATTCTTCCAGCTTTGCCCCGCTTGTCGGACAATGTTCCATATCATGTTCACAATGTTGCCCCTTCCTAAGGAATAACAATTCAGAATTCATTATTTGGATTGCCAAGTAATTGGGATACGAAATGGATCATGAGCTTGAATGTTATATTCATAGGATGAGTTTAATTTGCTTCGATCTGTTAGCCCCCGAATAAGTGTCACATCACCAAGATCCATCGTAATCTCATGACCTTTCACTCTTTTAATTCCTTGAATCATGTACACCGCATTACGGGCATGAGAATACTCCGTCTGCTTGCTATAATCATTATCAATAACTAATGTCGTTCCAATTAAATCGGTTAGATTAGCAGGCATGTTACTCAATTGAAGTGTAACTTCATTCTGATCAGTTAGTTCTTGACTAAAAGAGACTACAGTTCCCTCATAAGCTGCTGGCCTCTTCAAAAAATTAGCTGCTCCCTTAATACTCCCAAAATAACTACCGTCATGCACGTATGAATAGCTAATCGCATCATGATCCAGAGTAACAACTCCAAAGCTGCCTTTAAACAAAAGAAGTTGATCAATTTCATAGGATTGATCTTCACGAATGGCACTTACAATATAATCAATCTTGCCATTTTGTTTCGTCACTTTAATGGCTCGAGCTTCAAACTCCGACACTTTCTTTCCCTCACGCGTAACAGCAGCTTCTTCTATCGATTGAATTGCAGGATTTTGCGTATAAGGCTCTAAGATAGAGCTAAAGTTACTCTTCAGATTGTCCCCTACTCTCTTCGCTAACAAAAAAGAAAGCTGCTTCGGATTACCAGGTTTGTTCTGCGGGGGATCGCCCTTTGCGAGAGCGGCTTCTTGGAGAGGGCCTAGCATCGTTAATCGTAGACGCGGCGCATTCTCACCTTGCGATGACACCCATTCCACTGCAAAATGCCGAGGAGGCTTAGAATCTCTCTCAACACCATATAAATAGTTATATCCACTAGATGACTTTCGATTATATGTAGTGTCACCTACTGGGATTGTGGGTCCCGCATATGTACCTTTTTGTTGTTTCGTTAATTGAAGCTGATCTGTAAGGACTTCCCCATCCATGCCATGGAAACTGAACACATGTTCTGCCCCCCCATCAACCCGGAAGAAATCAACCACATACGGCATATCCTCATCCGTCGATATCAGTGCACTCGTACGGCGATACATCTGCGTATTTGGATACACGCGAGGAGCTGTAACGTCGATCAGTTTCACTTTCTTCGTCGCATTGTAATGCTGAGGAGTACCCACCCATGAATTCCGAGCTTGCCCCTTCCCATCTACCACGACAGTGTTATGACTAATCGTATTGGATTCCCAAAAATCACGTAAATCATTGACACCTGTTTGCGTAACATAGCCAAAGTCAGGTGATAGATCGATTCCATAGGCATGAATCCCAATGTTGAGTGTATCTAAATGCGAATGTGCGGTTGCATTGCGTCCGAAATACATCCATAGCGAGGTGTTGGAAGAAGTCACAGAACGATCCAATCGAAGTGCAGCGAAACCATACCCTGCTAACAATGTACTTTTCAGATTTAAGGTCCCTGCAAGTTTCGCCTTATTCTCAATTTCCTTACCGATCTTCTCTGGATTCTTCTGAAAAATATCCTGATGGATGCCTTTTGCTGACTTTCCGTTCATCGCGTACAAAATCTGAGCTAACCTCGTATCTTTGTACTTGACGTAAGCTTGCAGAATTGTTTCAGGCCATAGAAAAATTTTGGCAGTGCCTGTTGTCCCCGAATCACCAATCTGAGGAGTGAATTGGTTCTGTATGATTAAATCAATGAACGTGTTGTTCATCTTGCGAAATTTCGGATTTTGATATAAATCACGTACTGCATATCGATCGTATCCATCAAGAATATTCGCCAAGTTTTGAAGATTTTCTAACCATGTCACGTTGTATTCTGGAGAAGATTCATCGCCATATCCATCTCGATCTACATCCTCAAGTAAGACGGAAGTAAGTCCGCCTCCCGTAACTTCCCATTTACCATTGTTATGTATTTCACCACCCGGTTGAAAAATGAAATCGATCCACTCCTTTGTCTCCGGCATTGTATCTTGAACTATCGCAGCGAGTGCTAAGGTGCTTTCGAACATGCCGAAATTCCCAATGATTTGTGACTTTTTAACAGCAGGATATATGCTTTTCACAATGTTTTTTTCAATATGTAGACGCACGTCTAAGGCAGTTAATGAGGTACTAGATTTGTGTAATTGAGACTGCTTTCCTTGTAAAAAAGTTATCGCAGGAGAACGATCTGATTGCAAGGCTGGGAAAAAGGCATCATAGCTCGTAAGTAACACTTGAACGAGCGATATTTCCTCGATCGAGCCGAATACTTTCCCTGTTCCTCTTCCTCCATGTGCGTTGTCAAATCCATCTTCTAATGGATAGACAGACACATCCATATCCGGATACACATCCGCAATTCGATTTAATAGGACAATCCCCGCAGCAGCGTATTTCATATCCCCCGTTAAGACATAGGCATCTCGTAAACTTTTGAGTGCTGGAATAATCAGTTGTTCCCACAACCCCATCGCATTGTAGTACGCAATGTACGTAAATGTATTCCCTTGCTTATCTTTCCATCCATATCCATCATCTACGCCAAAAGTTGGCCCTAACTCCGGATAAAGTGTATTAACGAGCAGTTTGCGATCAGCAAGTTTCGGCTCAAATTCATACCGTTCATTTAACCCGCTTCTGTAATACGCTTCAAAATCATTGGTAGGAAAAAGATAACCACTTTCTTTATCCCGTAGTTTCCAGGGGTTAGAGATGAGATCTATTTCATACGATTTTTGTTTAACTTGCGGGTCATTCACCCCAACGCTCCGTGGTAATTTCTGTGTCGTAATGGATTCCCATAATCGATCTAATCCAAGATCAACATAAGTGTCAGCCAATTGTATAGCACGATCACGTTGTGCTTTGGCCCAAGGGTACAGCGTGACATTGCTTCTAGCATTTTTTACTTTTTCGGCCGTATAATAGGTACTCCGTGTTTTCATCAGCTCTTCTTTGGGCCAAATATACTTATCTACCAAATACCAGCAAAGCCCAATGACAAACAGGGTGCTAATGACGAGCAGCGCAATCCACTTTTTTCGCTTATACAGCCTTGGAGGCTTTTTTGGATACATGGCTCTAGCCTCACTTTGAAAATAAGATATGCTAGCCTTCGCATACGAAAAGTTAACAGAATAAACTGTGAATAAGAAGTTCATATAATAGAAGGATGTGATAGTAATGCCTACTCAAGTTTATGTGTGTCCACAAGACTTTGGAGCAGCTTATAATGGAATCACAGATGATTCTACAGCTGTCGAAAAAGCCATTCAAGCTGCAGCAAACAGCAATATGTTTGTTTACTTCCCACCAGGCCTTGGATGTGCAGTTACAAGAACAATTAACGTTCCTCCAAACGTTACACTGACAATGGATGCACCCCTGACTTATTTGGGTACTGCAGATCAAGTGTGCTTACAAATTGGTAACGCTTCGACCAGCACCCTACTTCAGCAATACCGGCTTCAAGTTGTCAGAGCTCAAGTCTCATCCTGGCAAAGTGAGAATAGTATAGGCATTAAACTGATTAACATGGATACATGCGCCATTCATATTGTCCAAGCAAACGGTTTTACGATCGGTGCGCAATGCACGGCAGATGGACAAGGTTTTGTCTATAATTCACTTGAACTAGGTCATATGATGAACAATAAGATCGGTCTTGATTTATCCGCTGTTCGATCAGGTTGGGTCAATGAGAATATTTTCTACAATGGTCGTTTCGGCGGCTGGTCGGGTGTTAATGTGAACTCACCAAGGTATGGTGTACGGATTATTTCCCCAGATAACTCTTATCCGAGTAACAACAATAACTTTTTTATAAAGCCCTGCTTTGAGCTCGGACAATCATTTATCTCGCAAGAGGCTGTGCCAGTGCTTATTTATCATGGACAAGAAAATGAGTTTGTATCTTGTCGGAATGAAGACAATTCCACTATTTTTGCAAAAATATTTGGAGTCTCCACCCTTAATGTTTTTGATATCGGTTACGGCCTGTTAAGTATCGAAAACATTCAAGATCAAAGTCAATTTCCTGTTAGCTTTACTAGCGCTCGTAAAAGTGTGTTCAGTGACAGGCCTCGCAATTTGATTTTTAATTCGGGACAATTACTCAAAAAAGCATGCTACTATGATACGACTCTGCAAGTGAACATCCCGGATGTGCATTTTGCTACATCAAGTGCAAATACGGTTGTCAAAGCGGGAAAAGCGAATTTGACGTCAAATTATGTTGAGCTTTCGAATCAAGCAATTGGTATCTTTGTTCAAACGAAATTAACCCAACGTTTTGTAATTAAGAAAGATGTTGAAGTGGGCTACGGCGGCCGTGTGATCGTAATCTGCTACGATGCCAATGGGAATATATTAGGTGAAAAGGTTAATCAAATTCCAACTGTGCAGGGCACTTCGTACAGTTCGCCGTATTTTAATACAAGTGTTCTTGGTGGTGGGTCGGTTGGTGGATATATAACAGGTTCCGATAGTGAAGATGATTTCTACTTCTCCGTTCAACCTGCAGTTCAATTCGTACGACTTCTGTTTGCCGGAGGAAGCGCACCTCTTCGGATACGTTCGTTCTCTATCTTCTCACCAGATGAGACTTCGAACACATGGACAGGATACGAAGAGATCATTCCAGGTGTCAATCTTGCTTTAAATGCACCTACATCGGGTACTTGGAGTAAAGGACATCTCGTTCTCAATGACAATCCAATTGAACTCGGAACGAATAATAAGAAATATATATTAGAGGGATGGCAGTACTTGACCTCTCCCAATAGATGGGTTGAAAGGAGGATTTCCACAGGGAACTAGTTATCGCTTCATCCCGTTATACTTTAAGACCAGCCTCTTGTAAGCAATGAAGAATGGAGTCAATGACGTATTGCTGCTGAACTTCGCTTAAGTTAGATCCAGATGGTAGGCAAATTCCATGTTCAAACAACTGCTCAGCAACGTGGCTGCCTTCATGTGAGAAATAAGATTTGGTCCTATATAAGGGTTGTAAATGTAGAGGCTTCCAGACTGGTCGTGCCTCTATATTGTTTTGAGCAAGTACTTGGACAAGTTCTTGGCTAGTAACTGGACAGTCATTGGGATTAATAGTTAATGCCGTTAACCATCTCGTGCTTCGTCCATAAGCCATCTCTGGCATAAAGCTCAACCCTTCTATATTTCCTAGTGCTGCCTTATATCGAGCAAACACATCTCTTCTTGCTGCAATTCGATCTTCCAGTACGTGCATCTGCCCTCTTCCGATTCCTGCCAAAACATTACTCATGCGATAGTTGTATCCTATTTCGCTATGTTCATAATGCGGTGCTGGATCTTTCGCCTGAGTCGACCAAAAACGTGCTTTTTCTAACAGCTCAAGATTATCGGATACAAGCATACCGCCACCTGAAGTCGTAATAATTTTATTCCCATTAAAAGAGTACACACCCAGCGTTCCCATCGTACCGCTAGCTTTTCCCTTATAAGTTGCACCTAATGATTCAGCTGCATCTTCAATGATCGGTATCCCATAATGATCACAGATACGGCTTAACTCACTCATATCTGCATTTTGACCATATAAATGAACGATAATGATGGCTTTTGGCTTCCTGCCCTCACGAACGAGCTTATGACAAGCCTCTTCTAGTGCCTGCGCAGACATGTTCCAAGAATTAGGCTCAGAATCGATAAACACGGGTTCAGCACCTAAATATACAATCGGATTGGCAGTGGCAACGAAGGTCAGTGTTGAACAAAGTACCAGATCACCAGGGCCCACACCTATTAATCGTAGGGCTAGATGAATACCAGCTGTTGCTGAGCTAAGGGCTACAGCACCCGCTGATTCCACATAGGAAGCGAATTGTTGTTCAAATGCTGTAATGTGTGGGCCAGCCGGAGCGATCCAATTTTGTACAAATGCCTTGGTTACATATTCCATTTCATATAGCCCCATGTGAGGCGGTGACAAATAAATTCTACTCATATTCATGCTCCTCTCATCGTTTAAGTCGTCAGCTGCTCTTGTTTCTTGAACAATGTTGGATGACGGTAAATTGGAAAGTAAGCTAATTCCTGTGGGTTTATTTGTTGCAGTAGGCTTTGATATTGCTCCTGGTTGTGAATTCTTTTGCCAATATAGAAAGGCAATTCGCCTTTTGTATCAAACCCTTTTTTAAATCGATAAAGACCATCCTCATTTCCTGCATATCCTCCGCCAAGATGGAGCCACTTGCATCCACTCTGCCTCATGTATTCCATTGTTCGATAGATTAAGTAATGACTTGGGAAGAATGTCTCATGCTCACGAGATGATCCTTGGAGATGGTATTGGGCAATATCCCCCTCTATGAAGAACAGTGCGGAACTGATCACAGTCTCTTGATGTTTGATTTCTAGCAGCTTCATTCGATCCCCTAAGTCACGGGCAAGTTTTTCAAAATATTCATTGGAGAAATAATAGTAGGATAATGCGTCTCTCTTATCCATTGTCTTCGTGTACAAGGGCAAAAACTGCGATAAATCACTTGTAGGGCGTTCAGCAAATTCCAACTCGAATTTTGTGGCTTTACGAATTGCACGTCGGTGATGCTCAGAAAAACGTCCCTCCTCTTGTTTTAGATCAATGGCTATTGTGTTACGAATATAAGTCGGCTCTACAGCCTGATAATACGATGCATTATGCAAAAGTGGATGAAAGCGAACAAACTCAGTCAGGATGAAATTCTCCAAACAATACGCGTGAAACACATTTTCAAAGGAACGAAACATGCGATGGATCACTTGTTCATCTGTTGCTGAGCACAACGGGCCTCCGTAGCCATAAGGTGTTGTAATGTCGTAACAGGGTGTTGATAAGTAATCTTTCATATGTGGAAGATCATGAAGATCACGGAGTAGATAGGGATAAATAATGACTTCATCATTTTCTTGATACACGAACAATTGTGCTTTACCTTCACCATTCGCTTCACTTATACACAAATAGTCGGATGTGAAATACACGTCACTTTGACCTATTCGTTGAACCATCACATCCCATATCTTTCGATCTTCACTGCCTAATATCGTGTAGGTACGCATTTGAACTACCCCCGTACTGAACAATTTTTTGATAAATATTCTTAAATGGCTGCCAGTAGTGTCCTTCCAGATTTGCATTATGCCATAGCAATACAAATTTCCCATTATAGCGTCTGACCGTGTCCATTAAAGCTTGAACTCGATTGAAAACTTGCGCAGGGTCCAACTTTTGATAGACGATCATTGTCGCTTCCATGGCTAGTAATGGTAATTCTTCTATTTCCATCTTCCGGCGTTCAAGAACATGAAAAACTGGATAAGAATCACATGTTCCACAACGGAAGCCCTCATGTTCTGCATAAGAAAGTGTGCTATCCACCTTCATACCAGCTTTATCCCATATCTCCCAAGTACGCTCAGGGTCAAATCGCAAATAGTGCTGTCGCCCTTCTGTAACTTCGATCCCACACGCTTTTTCCAGACGTTCTTTTTCGGAACGAAATAGCTTGAGATCATGACTAGCATCATAACTCGGGTGAAAACCGATAATATGATCACGCTCACGGATACGAGTAAAGATGTCCAAGCATTTTTTTTCGAATACATCATATCGTCGGTCATACTTGGTCACGCCACCGCTCATAAAATAAAAACGGGAACGCGTATTCATGCTTTCGGATAAATCCATTAACCAATCGAAAGTATCAAAGGGGTCTTTTTCCTTCCCTTGTCGTACATTCCAATACTCAGGTATTTTTTTAAGCGCTAGCGATATACTTTTACGAATTAATAAATCGCCACCTATCGCACGAAATAAGCCACCCTTACGCCCCCAGTAATAAATGTCATCAATATCATGCGTGATCACGAGTTCATACTTCCGTTCTTTTCTTGCCCTACCAATCCCTAAATAAGAAAACAAATTCCATAAGAGCTCGACATATTCATTCACAACAGGTCGATGTAAAAAACCATTTCGATAAGCAAGGCTGGCTTCATGTGGAAAACGGTTATGTTCGTCCCGTTCCCTTCGAGCGACCTCTTCCCATCGACTTAGCATGAAGAATATGGAGGAAATAAGGTCCATACCTATGGTTAGATCATTGCCGTCTTCTGTCCATTCGTTATCTCCAAAGATAATTGGGATATCGAGTTCTGGTGCAAATGCACTTGTCGCATAAAAAGGACGAATTTGAAAAGGATCACATTTCAGATAGGACAAGCCATCGACAAATTGAGAGAAGAACGAATCTTTAATGAGTAGTTGACGACCATTTTCCAGCCGAAAACAGACTACTTGATTCGAAGCATGGGGCTCGATATGGATTTGATAAGGTATGCCCAGCATATACTCCATTAAATAATGAATGACATACGATCGCTCTGGAACAAAGTGATTTGAAAAGTGTACGGTAATCATCGCTTCCTCCATTTTTCATCCTTAGCCATGTAAGGTGTTGCGGTGTACGACACGTTCTTCATCCAGTGCTCCAATATGAAATGTACCCGCTACTGCAATGTCTTCTTGCTTAATGACCTTCTTCACTGTCCGTAAAATAATGATAAGATCCAGACGCAATGATACTTGCTCCACATACTGCACATCGAGAGCAAGGCGTTCATCCCAAGAAAGCAAATTTCTTCCAGATATTTGAGCAAGACCTGTTATTCCAGGACGTACATTAAAGCGCTTATATTCCTGTTTCGTGTAATAGGGCAAATACTGCACAAGTAAGGGTCTTGGTCCGACAATACTCATTTGTCCAAGCCAAACATTCCACAGCTGCGGTAATTCATCTAGACTCATTTTGCGTAACATCTGCCCGAAGCGGGTTAATCTATAGATATCTGGCAGCAAGTCTCCGTTATGATCTCGTTCATCATTCATCGTTCGAAATTTGTAAATATGAAAGATTCGACCGTGTCGACCAGGACGAGGCTGCTTAAAAATGATCGGGCTGCCTAACTTAAATCGAACAAGAATCGCGACCACAAGCATAATAGGTGAAAATACGACTAGAGCTGAACTTGAACTAATAATGTCAAATAAACGCTTTGTCATTGTTGATTCACGAGCAGCTGCTCACTAGGAACTTCTCTCAAACGCTTAGCAGGTATACCCGCTACGATCTCACCTGCTCGCACAGACTTCGTCACAACACTACCTGCAGCAGCAACACCTTCTGCTTCAATGACGATTCCAGGTAATGTGATTGCGCCGACACCTATGCGACCACCATCTTTAATGGTCACACCCTTCATCTTACTAAGACGCTCTTTCGTCCGGCCGATAAAATTATCATTACTAGTAACCACTCCTGGTGCGATAAATACTCGATTACCTATCGTGGAATAGGCCGTTATGTAGCAATTCGTCTCCAACTTACAGAAAGAACCCACCGTACAATCATTCTCGATTGCAGCTCCTCTGCCGATAATTGTTCCTTCTCCAACCGTTACACGTTCACGTATGGTACATAAATCCGCAGCAAAGACATTATCACCTAGAACGGCACCTGCATACACAATGGATGAAGTGCCGATCGTCGTCCCACTCCCGATCATAGTCGGTGGTTGTGTGGCTGCTGGCTTTAGTATGGAATTCTTCGCTCGGCTTGGTTGCTTGCCAATTACAGCATGATCCTGAATATGTACGTTACTTCCTATCTTTGTTCCTTCATAAATAATGACATGATGTCCGATCGTTACATGCTCACCCAATTGTACCCCCTCACCGATCACGACATACTGACCCAACTGAAGAGATGCATTATCCGGATATGGATTCATGAACATTATCTCCTTTCGAAAAAGCAACTTCCTGCCTCTTCATTAATTGTTGATCTTCTTCAAGTGCGGTTTCGAGCTGATTGGCAAGCTGTGACCATTGATGATGTCTCTCTCCATACTTTCGCGCTTGCTGACCTAGCTTTTTTCGCTCCGTTTCATGTGAATATTGATAAATGAGCTCTTGCACCATATCCCCCATAGATCGATTGGAAATCCCTGTCTCTGGAGCAATCAAGTCATCCCATTTTCCTTCGTTAAATAACATTAAAGGTAATTCTGCTGCCATATAATCGTATTGCTTATTCATACTAATACCCCACTTGTACACTTCAACATCTCCCGTCCATAAGAGTCCAACTTGAGCTCTCATCAACAAGGACGGAATGCATGATTTAGGAACTGGAGGAAGGAATGTTACATTATCAAGTTGATCTTGCTCCTTGCGATTCAGAAGTTTTTGTTTCTCAGGTCCATCCCCAACAAAGAGAAAATGAATCGAAGTGTTGATTTGACCTACTTCTTTGGCGACTTCGATCAGTCGATCAACCCCATTAGCAAGACCATGTGCACCTGTGTATATCGCAATCCATTTATTTTTCAAGCTGCTTAAGGTATGTTCGACTTCATCTGGTAAGACATTATATTTACACGAATCGAACCGCTCCATATCTACTCCGTTTGGCATGTATAGCACTTTTCTTGCATCCACACGCCTGCTTCGCACATAATCTTGGGCATGTTGGAATAACACAATAATGCGTTGTGATTTACGATACAAGAACAATTCCAACTTACCTAATAGAAGAACAATGGGGTGACGTTTTGATACTTTTCCAAGATCAATTAATGTCTGAGGCCATAAATCACGTTCTTCAAAATAAAATAGTGCCTTCTTCTTCTTGGCAATCCTGTAACCAATCCACGCAGCTAATGGATGCATCAGAGAGCCGATTACAACGTCAGGTACTTCTTCATCTCTCTTGGCTCTACGAAATGCACGTATCGAATACTGCATGATATTTAGCACTCTACGCCAGTCATTACGACCATAAGGTGTGGTACGAAACCATACGAATCGGATACCATCTCGATACTCTTCTATCGCATCTTGACCCTTCTGGTATTGCTGCCTCTCTACCCGAGCTTGATGTTCAAAAGAGGACGCAAAGATCGTCACCTCATGCCCATTTTCCACAAGTACTTTACTTAGATCGTAATGTCTTGTTCCGCCAGGAGAGCCCGGACAGATCGCATAGTGATTCATAATCCATATCTTCATACCTTCACCCGCAGTACTTGGAAGGCTTCTGCCCACTCTGAACCAACCTGTGTACCTCTGACTTTGGCTAATCCATAAATAAATTCTTTTGTAAAATAACTTCGGTTAAGTGCAAGTTGGGATTGATAACTTTGTAGCGCATCCCATTTTTTATCCAAATGTCTCGATTCAAGAGGTGCAAACGCATGGGATGTAAATGAAAGATGATTCCATGGTAATTCGTAACCATACACAGAGACTTGTTTAAATGCTCGTATACCTTCCTCATGAAGTACCTGATGATCTTGATGTAAATCTTGAGAAGCAGGAATAAGTACGATAGTAGGCTTAATATCTCGACGTAAGATAATGAGCTGCTCCAGCACTTCTTGACGATAATAGGACAGCTTCCTTACTGGAAAATGAAAGACAATCAATCGGTCTAATGGAACGCCTAACGTTGACATGGCAGCATAGAATTCCTTTTGAAGGGTATCTTTGGGCATGCCATCAGGGAGAGATTCTTCTGCTGTTGAAAATGCGGCCACATACACATCCACATTTTCTTCTAATTTACGAGCAATCAGCCCGCCACAGCCAAGTTCTGCATCATCGGTATGTGGAGCAAGAACTAGCATGATTTGCCTTGTCATTGCGTAACCGTCACTTCCTTCATCGGGTTATGATTAACAGCGTGTCTTACACGCAGAGGTTGCCTGACTTGTTGAACCTTACTAAAGATTGGGAATAGTCCTATGAGTGCGAACCATTCACGATTATCCGGCATATCCCCGCTAACCAAGACATTGAGCAGCATACTCATCACGAACATGATTAGAATGAAATGGATATCATCACGTTTTTCTTTTTGCCAGCGAAGTAAGCATTGAATGGCTGCTCCTACAAATATGAGAAACATGATTAATCCAACAGCACCAAGCTCTACTAAGATTTCAAAAATAATATTATGCGGATAAGATCGAATATCTTCATTCATAAAAAGAATGGACCACGAACCAATGCCACTACCAAACAAAGGTCTTTGCATCCAGTAATCCATCGTTAATTGTGCAAACGATACACGTGCATAGGCCGAACCTTCCATTTCACCATTACTAGAAAAAAGCATCAACAACCTCAGGATCGTCTGCGGCAGTGTTTCAGATTGCATCCACATCACCACAAAGATTGTACTCACAGCGATTGCAATGCCTCCATAGAACACAAACTTTCGAATAAACAACCCTCGAATTGCAATTCGAACTGCTACAAAGCAAGGTACAATGAACCCAAGCAGCGTAGCTAAGAACGGCCCTCTGCCCCCACCGACAAGAAGTTGAAATGTACACAAACCCAATATCGCGATATAAAGGAGCCGCATTATCCAAGAAGATTGACGAAATAACAAGAAACCAACGGCTACAATCGCACCATGACTAATAATGCGACCCGCTGCCAAGTAATTCCCACCCATTACGTTAATGAACCCTTCACCGCCAGATTGGAAATACACTTTCATGCCTTCTAAAGCAATCCATATCGCAAAAGCCGCAATGACATAATAGAATCGCTTTACGCGCCTAGCAGACGGTGCAATAATCCACGCGCTAGCCAGGACGGACCATGCATTTATCGTCAACAATTTCACAATTTTATCTTGCCCATAGATCATACTTGGGGACCAAAGTAAACTGATAAGCGCATAACCTGCAAACAGAAAATAGAAAGCAAGGATGATGTAAGAGGAGCGAGGAACTTTGAATTTCCTTTGTATAAGAATAAAGCTCCCCCATAACAACCCAAGCATCATGCACAGCATCGTCAAATCAATTGGAATCCAAGCAAAGCGCGGGTCAGATTTATAGGCTCCTGAGAATAAAAACATGACGAATACAGCCTCAAATGAACATATTCCCAATATGGCTTGTTTGCTGATGTACAAGGCACGGCTAACCATCTTGGATTAACTCCTCTACAATCGATAATAACTCTGGCCAATCTGTGGTAAGGAACCTTTAAGTGCGTTACGTGTATCAAAAATACAAGATGCATGCAGTTGGATCATTTCGTAATCAAAACCGGAATGATCCGTCGTAATGACCACAAGATCGGATTGCTTCAACCACTCTGGTGTCATTGCAACTGACTCGTAGTATTTGCCTTCATACGGACAACTTGGAATGTGAGGGTCCGTATACGCAACATCTGCACCACGCTGCTCTAACTCTGCGAGTATCGTGAGCACTGGCGACTCGCGCCAATCATCAATATCTTTCTTATAAGCGACACCTAATAACGAAATGCGTGACCCTCGGATCGATTTTCCCTGTTCATTGAGAATATCTCCAATCCTGGATACAACAAACTCTGGCATACTCCGATTGATCTCCCCTGCCGTCTCAATCAGTCTCGTATGGAAGTTATATTCCCTGGCCTTCCAACTCAGATAGAACGGGTCAATCGGAATACAGTGTCCACCAAGACCTGGGCCTGGATAGAAAGCCATGAACCCATAAGGCTTCGTCTTCGCCGCATCAATGACTTCCCATACATTGATCCCCATACGATTACACAGCATTGCCATTTCATTGGCCAAAGCAATATTAATATTGCGGAACGTATTCTCGAATATTTTTTCCATCTCAGCAACAGCGGGTGAGCTAACTTCAACAACCTCGCCTTCCAAGACAGAACCGTAAAGTGTTGCAGCAATTCGGGTACATGCAGGTGTCATCCCACCGACGACCTTAGGCGTGTTTTTCGTATTAAAATATTTATTACCCGGGTCTACACGCTCAGGTGAATAAGCGAGAAAGAAGTCTTTGCCGCATACTAACCCCGTCTGTTCAAGAATTGGCTTTAAGAGTTCTTCTGTTGTACCTGGATAAGTCGTACTTTCCAATACAACAAGCATCCCTGGATGCAAATAACGTGCGATTTCTTCCGTTGAGCGTTCTACATAACTCGTATCTGGCTGATGATAAATATCTAGTGGTGTTGGCACACAAATCGCTACAGCGTCTACATCTGTAATAAAAGAGAAATCATTCGTTGCACGCAGCATCTTCGATTGGACGATGTCACGCAGATCGTTATCGATTACATCACCAATATAATTAATGCCTTGGTTGACCATATCCACTTTTGACATTTGAACATCAAATCCGATAACTTGATAGCCAGCCTTCGCTTTCTCTACCGCAAGCGGTAACCCTACATATCCAAGACCCACTACGCCGATAACGGCCGTTTTTGTATGCAGTTTATGAAGCAATTGCTCCTCCAGCGAGATCACATTCCGTGCTAACATACTCATTGTTCCTTAACCCCTCTCGCTGAAAAATCGTTCTACAACTTCGATGACCCAATCTTGATCTTCACTCGCCATATGAGGATGAAGCGGGAGTGCAAGTGTACGTTGTGACGCATACTCCGCTTCTGGTAAGCTTCCTAATTGGTAGCCCAAATCTTGATAAACTTCTTGAAGATGCAAGGCTACTGGATAATAAGCACCAGCACCAATTCCATTTTGCTGTAAATATTGAAGTAATGAATCCCGCTCATCGGTTTGTATGATAAATAGATGATAAATACTGTATCGATCCGGTAGTTCATGCGGTAACTGAATCGGTAAATGGGCAAGGCGCTCCTTATATCGATCTGCCTTCACCCTTCTTGCTTCATTCCAAACAGGCAAATGAGGTAGTTTCACACGTAATAAGGCTGCCTGTATCTCATCTAGTCTGCTGTTATACCCAACCATCGAATGGTAATACTTTTTCTTTGATCCATGTGCGCGCAAAATTTGCAGCTTTTTCGCAAGTTCTTCATCATTCGTCACAATCATACCGCCATCGCCATATCCACCCAGATTTTTCGTAGGAAAGAAAGAAAAGCATCCTGCTAGCCCCATCGACCCGCTTCGTCTATCTTTAAAAGAAGAACCAATCGCTTGACAAGCATCTTCAATAACAGCTATTCCATGCCGATCTGCCACTTCAAGAATAAGATCCATATCCGCAGGTTGACCGAAAATATGTACAGGTATGATCGCCTTCGTACGAGGTGTGATTACCGCCTCTAATTTCTCAGCGCACAGGTTATAACTAATCGGATCAATATCTACAAATACAGGTGTTGCGCCAATCTGTGAGATTACCTCCGATGATGCGAAAAAGGTGAATGGAGTTGTTATGACCTCATCTCCTGGACCAATGCCGAGCGCATCAAGTAAGAGTAAGAGCGCATCTGTCCCATTAGCGACACCAATTCCAAACTGCGTCCCACAAAAATCAGCTACTTCCCGCTCGAGCGCCTTCACTTCTGGACCGAGAATGTAGTGGCCACTTGCTAATACTTTGCTTACAGCTGCATCCAATTCCACTTTTAAGCTGTTGTATTCTGCCACTGTATCTAGTAATGGAACCGATCGTATCGGCATTTGATTCGTATTGAGCATTGACATTTATACGCCCTCCTTAACTTCATTTCGACTTGCATGCGCTGCCTCATAGATCCCTAAAACAAAAGCGAGTGCATCTCTGCCGTCCACACCACTTATGGCTGGCACTTGCCCCTGTGTAATCGCACCTACCATATCGCTAATGATTTGCTGATGTCCTGCAATGCCGAATGGATTGTTATTAATCCGCTCTTTAATCGCTTCACATTCCTCTTCAGACATGGATTCAAATTCCCAGAGCTGAACCCAATTTGCCGTTGGACCTCCAACTATCACGGAACCTTGCTCGCCAAAAATGGCAATCGTCTCTTCATAATTACGTCGATAAATCGTCGTTGCTGTCTCCACAACCCCTAACACACCATTTGCAAATCGTACGGCAGCAACCGCCACATCTTCCACTTCAATATGTCGTAAACGCGTGCCGGTTAAAGCCTTCACTTCTTCTATAGGCCCAATCAGCCACTGGAGTAGGTCAAGACTATGGATGCCCTGATTCATCAAAACACCGCCATCCATCTGCTTCGTGCCTCTCCAATCTGCTTGATCATAATACGATTGTCCGCGATTCCAACGTACAGTCGCATTCACATGACTTATCGTACCGAACCTTCCCTCTTCCACCATCTTTTTCAGTTCTAGCATGGCAGGACGGAATCTGTTCGGATGCACAACAGATAGCAGCACATCATTGTCTTCACAAGCACGAATCATCGCGTCCGCATCTTCCATTGTTAATGCCATCGGCTTCTCAACAACCACATGCTTTCCGGCTTGTGCAGCTTGTATCGTCATCGGCGCATGAAGTCCACTCGGTGTACAAATAATCACCACATCGATTTCATCATCTGCTAGCATATTAGCAAAAGAAACATATTGTTTTACGCTACGATTCGCAGCTAATTTTTCGATATTGATACAATTCGTATCACACAAGGCATATAAAGAAGCCTCATCAATCGCCTCAATGGCTTCTACATGTTTTTGTGCGATATGACCGCATCCAACAATTCCAAATCGAATCATCTTTAAAGCCCAACCCCTTCTTTAGAACGATATTGATATGTCGGTACGATATGCTGCAAGAGCCTGCGAATCGCTTCAGGCTTCTCTTCAACCGCTTTTTCTAATTTTTTGATGGCAAATTCCATCTCTGCTTCATTAAGTTGTATAGCTCTTCCGATAAAGATCCGATTATGCTTCGTTGCACTTAAACCTTCTTCGTTAGTAAGCAGTTCTTCGTATAATTTCTCACCAGGTCGAATACCCGTATATTGAATATCAATCTCTTTATAGGGTTCAAATCCAGATAAACGAATCAAATCCTTCGCTAAATCAACAATTTTCACAGGACTGCCCATATCCAGAATGAATGTTTCACCACCATGTGCATAAGTGCCGGCTTGAATAACAAGAGAGGTCGCTTCTGGTATCGTCATAAAATAACGGATCATTTCCGGGTGAGTTACAGTTACTGGCCCACCTGCTGCAATTTGTTCTCGAAAGCTAGGAATGACACTACCTCTTGAACCTAGCACATTACCGAACCTAACAGCTGTAAATAAGGTCTTACTGCGTTGGTTCAAACATTGAATATACATCTCAGCGATTCGTTTGGTAACACCCATCACACTAGTCGGATTAACTGCTTTATCTGTTGAAATAAGTACAAATCGCTCACTTCCGAACTGATGCGCACAATTCGCAACATTTCGTGTACCAAACACATTGTTTTTAATGGCTTCAGAGGGATTTTTCTCCATTAACGGGACATGCTTATGAGCAGCGGCATGAAACACAACCTCCGGCTTATATTCATGAAATACTTGTTCCATACGTCCAGCATCTTGGGTATCTGCAATAATCGATGTAATGGGAAACGTAGGTCCTCCCTTTACTAGCTCACGCTCAATTTGAAATATACTGTTCTCCCCATGTCCAAGTAAAATCAAACATTTGGGATTGTATTTGCTAACTTGCCGACAAATTTCCGAACCAATTGAGCCACCTGCACCTGTCACAAGAACCGTCTTATTATTCAGATATGAGGCTATTTCCTTTAAATCTGTCAATACAGGTTCCCTACCAAGTAAATCTTCGACTTCTACATTCCGCATGATCGGAATACTCATCTCACCATGAATTAAATCATCTATTCGTGGTATGATATTGAGCTTCTTCTTTAGTCCTTTGCATATGGATATAATCTGTGCAATCTCCTTACGTGATACAGAAGGGAGTGCTACAATGATTTCGTCAATACGCAATTCTTGTACGATCCTTTCCATATCGTGACGCCCGCCAACAACTGGTAATCCTTTAATCGTCTGACCGTGCTTAACAACATCATCATCAATAAAAGCTACCGGAAACAGCTTCGCATTCGCATTCTCAAGCAGCTTACTTGCAACAAGTAATCCACAATCACCTGCACCAATAATGAGGGCACGATTTTGACCCAATTGGTGGCCTTTGTAACTCCTGCGAATCATTCGCCAACCGAATCGCACTCCCCCCATACCTATAAACATCGTTTCATAGGATGTAATCGCAACGGATAAGGGCACTCTGCTCCCAATTACAAAATCAGTAAGGATAAACGAGACTGCACAACCAAGTGTTACAGCCTTCCATATCGTAATCATTTCCCCTACACTTGCATAACGCCATAAACGTTTGTAGAGACGAAACATGTACATCGTACCGAGACATACACAGACGGAGATTACAGCATATAACGTACCTTGCTCAAAGTAACCTTCTGGTACATCCATATTAAATCGAAAATAGTAGGCTAATAGGATGCTCCCCACTACGAATAACATATCTAACATTAATTGAATGCTAACCTTCATATTTCTTTCCATATTCGTCTCCTATCCAATAACCTGTGAATGATCCATAATAGATCTTTCCCAACTTGACTTGGTGGCTCTGTTAAGTACACTGCCAACAATAGTGCCGTTTACATCCTCAATATGCTGTTTAAATTGCTGAAGCAAATGACGCTTAACTTTGCCCGTTCCGACAACAAGCAAAACACCGTCAGTTATTCCAGCAAGAATAAAAGGTTCTGTCGATTTCATTGCGGAAGAGGAATCAATTAGAATCATATCAAAGCTGGATTTCAACTGCGCAATCACATCCAGCATCATTTTCGAGGCTAGAAGTTCTGAAGGATGCTGCATGGGCTTTCCTGCAGGCAGTAACATTAAATGCTCAATATCTGTTTCAACAATTGCACTTTGCAGGACATGATCCTGTTCTAGGATCTGCGAAAGACCAATCCGATTCGATTTAGAGAACACTTCATGCAGAGCAGGTTGTGTAAGATTCGCATCAACAAGAACAACTCGCTTGCCTTCAAGTGCATACGCCACACCTAAGTTTACGGCTGTCATCGTTTTCCCTTCGCCTTTAAGTACAGATGTAATTAAAAAGCTCTTCTGGTTAACTTGACACACACGATTCATCTTCGTTCTAAGTAGTCGATATGCACGTGATACGTCAGCATTCATTTTGCTTTTGCCAAGTAATGGATACTTATTGTGTAGTTGAAACATTTACTTGTTCACCTACCTGATCTCGAATAACCATCTTTTTTTTCGGTACTTGCATATCTTTCTTCTTCATTTCGGGGATCGATGCAAGTGGCTTGATACCCAACATGAGCAAATCTTCTTCGATACATATCGTATCATTCATTACATACCTAAGCGTGACATATATTATCGATAATAGAAGCGAGGCAATCAAGGCGATACCTACATTCCGTATCATATGTGAAGGGGCTTTTACGGTATGACCGATGCCATCAGAACCCGTTAATACGTAAATATTGTCCACTTGGAATATTATCCGCGCTTCCTCTCTGAAAGCAGTAGATATCGAGTTAACCATTTGGTTCGCTCTATCTTTGGAACCATCGCTCACATTAATACTTAATACTGGAGTCTGTCCAGTTATACTAACGGATGTTTTATCAAGCATATTCTCTGCTGTTAAATTCCACTCGGGATGTCTACTGACTACCTTGTCCATAAAGGCTGGAGTTCGAAGTAACTCCTTGTATGTATTCACAAGCGTAATGGATAAGTTTACAGCTTCGACATTAAAAGTCGCTTGTGTGTCTGGTCTGCTCATAACAAGTTTAATGGATGCATTATACTCCAGCTTCTCTGTATAGTAAGTAAATAATGAGGCACCGACACAGCTGATCACCACAATTATGATAAGGAACCATTTAAAATTCATGATAATTCGTAGTAACCCTACCAAATCAATTTCATTACCTTCTTTTCTTGTGCTCTCCACTACTTTTCTTAACCTCCTACCTTGTTCAGTCAATTTGTGTGGTAATTTTCATATACATTTCGTATCACATACAAATTTTATGATACAAATCGTATCTTGTCAATTGGTTTCGTATTCTGTATTTTCATAACTTTTACTTTAAAAAACATTTCAAGTTTTCCTTGACTATCCCCCTATAACTTATTACCATTATGTTCATATAAAGGATACATTTTGTATCATTATTTGATAGGAGGTTTCTAACAAAATGACACGATCTTATGAATTTCATCAAATGACATTAAGCGAGTTAGAACAGGAAGTTATTCTTTTATTAGCTAAGGTACTCGAGATCAGCCCGCAATCCTTAAACCGAAACAGCAGTATGGACAATACACGCGCATGGGATTCTTTTGCGATCACATTCTTCATTATCGAATTAGAAACACATTTTAATGTCGATCTGAATATCCGAGACATCGAACGATTCAATAGTGTCGAAAATACAGCACGCATCTTAAAAGAGAACTATTTATCTGGGAGCCCCTTATATGAAGCAACAACTTAAAAAGTTAGCTTACAAGGTATTTTCAATTAATGATAAGAGACAGTTCATGCTTATGTTTAAACGACCTATTGAAAGATGGTTTTATCCCAAGTATGATACACCAACATTAATTGCAAACCTGAAGCGATTAGGACTATCCGAAGGAAAAACCGTGATGATCCATTCCTCATGGGATCGCTTCTCCCACTACACCGGTAAACCTTCCGACTTCATTCAAGCCATTCTTCAAGTGTTGGGACCAAATGGGACTCTCGTCATGCCAGCCTTTCCATCGAATCAAATGCAGCAGCAGATTGCAAGTGACCCCAAATACATATTTGATGTGCGACGAACACCTTCAGGTGCAGGATTTCTAACAGAGATATTTAGAAGATATTCCAATGATGTACGGCGAAGCATCAATCTCAATCATTCCGTGTGTGCCCTCGGACCTTATGCCGAGTATTTAACCAAGGATCATCATCTTTCAGTGACAAGTTGGGACGAGTTCTCGCCGTACTATCGTTTAAAAGAAACGAATGCCCTTATCATCAATATGGGCTTTGGTCATCGCCTAGAAGTAGCTACGGCCTTTCATTGTGTAGAAAGCATCTTACGTACCGAATTGAAGTATTACCATTCCTTATTCCCGCACACCCTTACCTACACGTTTAAAGACTACGACGGCATCTGCAGACAGCATACGATGTTCAAACGAATAGGTTCTGTGAATCCCCGGAAAATGATCAAACACATGGACCTTTCCAAGCTACAAGTAACGACCTGTTCTAACTTAAAAATGTGTAGTATAGACGCTGAGTATTTGATCAATAGAGCGATTGAACTGGGTAGACAAGGCATCACGATGTATGTAAAACCAAAGCCATATAAAAAATTATTCGTAAATGTAGATGAGCCTGCCCCGCAGCAGCATTCGTAAAGAGGGTGTGAATTTAGTGAAAATATGTATCCTATCTTCCGGTCATGAAGTTAGTGATCCTCGTGTTTATGACAAGGAAATTCGATCTTTACAGACGTTGTACAAGGATATTACATTTGTCGGTCCCCATCCTTGTGAGATCGATGAGAAGCATGATTTACATATATTGGGATTACCTCCGCGTCAGACATCTTCTCTTCTCCGTCGATTCTCCCCGCTTTTTGCACTTTATCGAAAAGGGCTATCCGTCCAAGCAGACGTGTATCATTGTCACGAACCTGATTCTCTATTCATTGGATGGCTCATTAAATTGAAACTTGGCAGTAAGTTAATATACGACTGTCATGAATACCATCCGGAGTCTTTTGCAGAACGATTCCCAGCTTTCATGCGCAAGTTGATGACAAAATGTATTACGAACTTCGAGAAAATGTTAGCCAGAAAAACCGATTACGTGTTTACCGTCTGCGAAGAGCTCGTGAATAAGTTCAAGAATTGGGGCTGCCGAGTTGATCTAATTGCGAATTATCCTTCGAAACATGCTTACACACCAAGCGCTTATAAATCCGATGTTAAACAAGGGATATGGGTCGGGGGCATGAATCAGGAGCGAGGACTTCTTGAAATCGTTAAAGCCTGTGCCATCCTCAAGCAAAAAGGAATCATAATTAACCTTCTATTCATTGGTTGGGGAAATCAAACCTATATTGCTAAGCTCGAAGCAGAAATTGTAGAAAACGATCTGTCCCAGCAAGTCAAAATTGTCGGTAAGATGCCAACTGAGCAAGTATTCCAGCACTTGCAAAAAGCAGATTTTGGTTTGTTGATGGACTATCCCCTCTCCAGGAATATGAACACCATTGCGCTTAAAATGTACGAATATATGGCTGCTGCTATCCCTGTAGTCGCGAACGATTTTCCAGCAACCCGCAAGCTTGTAGAAGCACATCAACTTGGAGAACTTGTCGATCCTCTCTCACCCGTAGATATTGCAAGGGGTATAGAAAACCTATATAACGAACCTTTTAACGCTTTCAATATGGGGAAAAATGGACGTATTGCTTATGAAATGCATTACAACTGGGACGTCATGGAGAAAACTTTATTCCAAGCCTATCAGACACTCGAAAGTAATCCTCTCCCTAAAAATATGACTCAAGGGCAGGCGTATTTATGATTGTTTCTATCCATCAACCCAATTTTTTACCTTGGCTTGGCTACTATTATAAAATCATGCAGTCAGACGCTTTTGTTCTTCTTGATGATGTGCAATATACGAAGAATAGTTATATGAATCGCAGCAAAATTAAGACTCCCACCGGAGAAATGTGGCTCACCATTCCCGTCAGTACGAGCGGACAATTGGGCTCCGCTATGAATGAAGTGCATATCAATTGGAGAAGTCTCCGAATGGATAAATTGCTGAAGCAATTGGAAGCAAGTTATCGACGAAGCACCTATTTTACGGAGATCTACGAGCAATTAACCCCGATCCTATCGCAGTCCTACGAACGCTTAGTCGATCTCAATATGGGATTATTAGCATGGACTTTTGACTATTTAGGCATACGAACCAAGTTGTATTATTCTTCCCATATCCCTGTAGAAGAAGCTTCTACTGAGCGTCTTGTACGATTAGTCAAACAGCTTGGTGGTTCATCTTATCTCTCAGGCAAAGGCGGCATGAAATACCAGGAGGAGCACTTATTTAACGATAGCGGGATTGAGTTAATATATAGTGATTTCGATCATCCTGTTTATACGCAATTATGGGGTGATTTCGTACCGGGTCTTAGTATACTAGATCTTCTTTTTAACGAAGGAAAGCTAGCAAGTGAAATCATTCAAGAGAAAAGCAGGCGATTACATGCAACTTAGTAAAACGCCATTGTTCGATATTTACCCCAAATATGGAGGCAAATCACTCCCTTCTGGTAGCTGGTACTTACCATTCCTATTTACGAATGATCGAGAGGAGCATGTATTCGTTCGACAGCGAAGCGGGCTTATAGACGTCTCTCACCTAGGGAAGCTGCATGTGACAGGATCGAATGCGCTCCCCTTCCTTCAGCACATCGTAACCAATGATCTGACACGAATTGCAGATGGCCAGATTCAATACAATTTAATCGTTGACGTAGATGGAAGCATTATCGATGATACGCTTGTGTTTCGGTACTCGGATCAACATTTCATGCTTACGACGAACTCAAGCCGTACGGATGAGGTCATAAGTCATCTAACTGACTACCAGTTGAGTGATCCGAATCATTTTCAAAAGGAACAAGTACAAATCGTCAATCGAACACAAGATTTGGCTGCAATCGCAATTCAAGGACCGTGGGCTGAACAAATCCTACAGGAAACAACGGCATACCAGCTATCTTCCATCAAAAAACTGCAATTTGTACAGGGATTAACAATAGGTCTCATTCAAGACGTTCTTGTATCACGGAGTGGATTTACAGGTGAAGATGGCTTTGAGCTTTATGTCCAAGATACAGAAGCAGTAAGATTATGGGACTATTTATTGGAATTTGGAAAGCCTGCGCGTATACGTCCTGTGGGACTTCTAGCCATGGAGAGTCTTCGAATTGAAGCGGGATTACCGTTATCAGGACGAGAAATTCATAAAGATTGGTCTGTTCTCGATTCTAATCTGAGCCCATGGATTCGATTTGAAAAAAGGGATTTTGTAGGTCGAGACGCATTAGTGCAGCAGCAAAGCCGCGGCACTTTCCATCAATTAGTCGGAATCGTCATGCAGACACCCATTGTACCCCATGCTCGTAGTCCGATATATGTCGGAGACGAACTCGCAGGTACGGTCACTTCAAGCAGTTTTTCCCCTCTTATGAATCAAGCGATTGGTATGGCTTTCATAGAGACGAGATACGCTCAGATCCATACATGTGTATCCATTCATACTGGCAAACATCAAGTCCAAGGTACAATTGTGAAGCTGCCGTTTCATTTACCAAAGTAGATCCATCCATGATAATTGATAATAACAAATCACCTTCCTCCACGTTACCAGGAGAGAAGGTGATTTTTCCATTTATATTAATCTCTTTTTCCATAAACAGACTTATACCAATCTTTCGTAAAAGCCATGACTCGATATGGAGCTTGACGCGCTGCTGTGACGTCCATTAATGCTTGGTTAAATATTTTTAACACTTGAGTAAACTGAACGGCTGCCTTCAAATCATCCAGTGTAAAAGGATCACCTGTTTGACGCATGAGTCGGATATCCATCATGCCGTTATACGTGTGATCGGCATAGCGAATTTCTCCAGGTGAGCGGATTGCATACAAGACATTCGCAAGTACATGCCCGGAATGATGCAAGTTCGACCATTCGGTCATGTCTGGCATAGCAGGTGGAATGTAAAAGTGTCTCGATTCAATTGGAAAATGACCCGGCATATAATGCCAACTATTATATTCCATCCGTTTTGAAATGGCGGTCAGAATCGTTTGCAATAAAGGACCATGGTCTGCTAATTTACTTTGCATCTTCGATGAAGGAACAACGCAGCAATAATAGTCGGTTACCGGCCAATCACAAGCTTCAACGAATAATTGATCATCATGAATCATTTTCAAATTGAACCATTCACGCAACCCACGTGACATCCCAATATCAGCGCCAATCGTCTCCACAGCATATTGCACCACGGTATGAACCATATTCTCAATTGGATCAAGCTTAGCACCATATTCGTCGGATGATACGGATGTTGTCATATCGGGCAATATCTGATTCAACCAGTCTGCAAAAAGCTCATACAATCCGTGCGGATCATACGAAGTTAATGGCGCTCCGCAAATGCGCTCCATATCGTTTACAAGTGCATCCGGAAGACTATGGATATCTAGACTCCCCTCTTCACGAGGAAATAAATGCTCCGTTTTACCAAAGTTTAACCCATTCACTTGTCGGTAAATCACATAATCCTCACGAACAGCTGCCTTTAAGCGCCCAATCCATCGGGCTTTATCCAGTAATGTGATAGGTGTGTAAGCAAGAATCTCGGCATTCGAATCGAACTTCGCACTCAACTGCATCCGTCTTTCCTCTAAATATTGCGTAAGCTCCCCTACATTTAATTGCCGACCGTTGAATTCCTCACCTCTGCAACCGGCTTGCTGTAAATGATACATACAATAAATAAACACTTTCTCATGATCTGTCCACGCCGTCCATGGTATTGTCCTTAACCGGGCAAATAAGAGTACTTCCTCATCTCTTGTTTCCTCAACTAAATTGTTATGTTTGCTAAATCGCGTATACGTTTGATCTTCTACATAGATAAGCACGGGGTCGGTATAATTGGTCATGTATCTGACTTTTTCAATCATCTCTAGATGTTCATCTGCGGAAGTCGTCGATAAAAAAGAATCAATCTGTTTGATCTCTTCATCATATTGAACGAGCCTGGATGAGGATAGAAGCTCAATCGAGGACAGCTGCGACAGCATAATAGGGACATAGCCGAAGATGACATCATCCTCATCCCGATCTAATTTCGTATCCATTATGATTCTTCCATACACCTTCATACCCACAAAAAGATAAAGATCATGACCGTCTGAGCGCATCTGTTCGAATGGAATCCATGCATCGCAATCTCTCAATACCTGCAAAGCTGCATTCTGCCAGATCGTCAAGCTTCTAAGACCCTCTTGTTCCGATGAACGATATTGAAAAGAAACGATTGCATGTACCCTCTCCTCAAAAGTTGTTAGACTAGCTACCATTTCTCCTAACTGTTTAACCAACTGTTTAAAGTCTTTTACTGGGGCTCTGCTCGTCACCGTGCCTGACAATACATTCATTTCCTCACCTCTTCTTCTATATGCTTTATTACTTGATGATTGTTGTCAGATACCAGATGATGTTTGTAAGGATGCGTACCTTTTGACTGGATAAAATGAATAATCATATCGAGGATAAGCTCGCTTTGCTGCACAAACATATAGTGAGAACCACCTTGAATGGATGCAAAATGAGCGTCATTCATCTGTTCGGCGACTAAGGCAGACATCTGTGGAGAAGCAATATGATCATACTCTGCTGTAATGAACAAGGTGGGGATTTCAATGGTTGATAGCTGCTGCATATAATCCCGATTCCAATAATCATGCAGCTGCTGCGTGTAGAAATGTAGGGATTCCCCTGTTGCTAGAGGCTCTCTTAGCGTATGACGTAGCGATTCATTCATTTCACCTAACAACGCAATGCTTTCATGTTCTTCGTCAATAAACTGTGTGATTCGGTCATTTTTTTGGTTCAGGGTCTGAGCGAAGATCGGTGCCATTCTTGGACTTTTCAAAGCCGCTTGGCAGATCGCATAGAGATCTTTTTCAAAAATAGTCTGGAAATCTTCAAGTCCCTTCATGCCTTTTAGCGAAGCGTTAAGGAAGATCAAGGAACCTTCCTGCTCCTCGGATTGAAGGGCGTACTCGATAGCAACTTTTGCTCCCGTGCACCAGCTTATGATATGAGGTCGACTAACACCTTCTATACTTAATAGGGTTAATAAATCGGCAACATGCGCCTCCAGCGGTTGGTATGCTTTTACACCACCATCCAAATCGGACCCCCTAGGCTGCCACACGATCACTTTGCCATATTTCATTAGTTTTGCGACCATCTGATCCCACAAGCAAATAGGCAGACCAAATGCATGAACAAGCACGAATGTCTCACTACCTGTTCCTGCAACTGTATAATGTAGATCCACACCATCCATTGGAATCGACTTGCTCACAACACTTGCTAAGTTACGATCATCCTCTTGCCTCTGGAGCAGTTGCCGTTGTTGATATTCTTGATAAATGCCATCAACCATTGGAGCAATCATAGAATCAGGAATGTGCGACAGCAGATGATTCGTTTGTGCCGTTACGTGCATCATCCGTTGGTGGAATAATCGTTCGATCGCTTGCATCGATTGTGTCTGCACCACCCACTCCAGCTCTATCTTTAGTAAAGTTGCAGCATGCTCCATCACGAGGAACAGTTGAGAAGTAATATGAGGGATGTAGACACGCAATCTATTTTTTTGAAAATATTGCGCATCTCGCGCTTGAATCTCACTTGCAAAGTCCAACCATTCCCGAACAATCGGTTCTAGTAACTGATTCATGCCAAATCCCCCACCATGCTACAGATTTTTAATTGCAAAATGGTAAAAGACTATATCCATTCGCTCACGCAAGTAGAATCGGTGTGCTTCATGACGCTGCACGCCTGAATCCAAGTGGAACTCTCCACAGCCAAGGCGCTTTGCCTCACCAACTAACCACTCGAACATCATTTTTCCATAGCCATGCGATCTGGCATTACCTGAAGTAACCAAATCATCCACATACATGTACGACTGCCAAGCAAGTGAGTGTCCAAGTTTAAAACCTGCAGCGCATTGGAGATCATCCCCTTCATACAACCCTACTAACTGATAGCCATATGCCTCTTGCATGTGCTGGACTTGTTTGACATAAGTATCTTCATCCAGGTGGGATCGCAACTGGGACATGACTGGGAATGTCGCACGAATATCATCTTCTTCTCTCACATGTTTAATGATAACTTCGTTCATATAACCTCTTCCTCTCCGATAATTCCTGATTCTTCTTGGCATTTCTCTGCGCAAATTCGCAGTAAATCTTCAACCTTCACGAGCTGATTGATGTTATCAACATGAAAAATACTTCTGCCCAGCATCTCTTCTACTTCCAGAATCAAGCGAATGACCGACAAGGAATCGATAGCTAGGTCTTCTCTTAAATCCATTTCATCTCGTGCTTCTACATCAAGAGGACTGATCGTTTCAATCAATTTCTTGAGCTTTAAAGTCTGATCATTAGACATGAGTCCCATGTGCAACCTCCTTCGTTATCATGCGATTAAAGTTTTGATATAAGATCCGATTCAGGTCATATTCTGAGCAATAGCCCTCCGTATGAAGTGCTTGAATAGCCCTTACCCACTTGAGTTGATTCCCAAAGAAACGATGAATGGGCCAATCTGTACCGAACAGCAATCTCGAACCCAAACCTTTTGCAAGAAATCGTTTCATCGTCGTCTTATATGTTCCATCTGGTACATCGGCTTGGAATCCGGAGAGATCCAAGTAAATATTAGGTCGGTATTGTGCCAACATCGCTGCTTCCTCCGCATACACAGCTCCTGCATGACCCAGAATAAAATTAACCTGCGGAAACCGCCATGCCGCTCCATCTACCTCCATTGGATGAGCGAATGTAAAAGGGAGAGCTGATGTCGTCGGGCCCGTGTGAATAAGCACTGGAAGATGAAGCGCACTACAAATTTCATAGTAAGGATCCAGTCTCTCGTCACTTGGTGAGTAGCCACAAGGTGGATAAAGCTTAAGTCCTTTGAACCCCCATCGCGTCACCGCTTTTTCAAAAAGATCAATCCCCTCTTGACCTCTGCGTGGATCTATACCGGAGAACGCAATAAATCGATCGCTACGCTCAATTAACTGTTTGTGTTGTAAATGCAGCAGCTCAATGTCAGCATCATGTTTCTTAAAAGCGACCCCGAAATCAATGACGAGCAGCACCGACTGGCTAATAGCTGCTGCGTCCATTTCAGCGATCATTTTGCTACAATCCGGATCATCCATCAGCTGCATGAATAGTTCGGTTAGACGGGTTCTCTGCTTCTCACTCATTTGATCTGGCAAACTTCTCTTAATGGTATCGCACCATCCTGTTAAGAACGCCTCAGGAAAAAACTCCAAACTTGCGATGTGGCTATGACAATCGATGATCATCTACATTCCTTCTTTCTAGAGCATTCGCTCGATCACATGCAGGACGGTTTCTGCAAGCTGTGCAATTTTAACCTTATTGGTTGGTGTTCTAGGAATATGATCATGAATTAAAATGTAATCAGGAACTCGCTTCGGACCCACACGTTCTACTAAAAACTGTTTGACCTGTTTAGGTTCAATCGTAATTCCTGCCTCTAACACCAGAACACAAGCGATTTTCTCTGTATCTCCTTCGTTCACGCGAATAGTCGCATGATCCTTAATGCCATTAAATGACGTTAGACACTGATCGATATCCTCTAAATACACTTTTTCCCCGCCACGGATAATCATATTTTTCTTACGTCCGACGATAAAATAATATCCCTGTTCATCGTAGTATCCGAGATCACCGGTATGAAACCATCCATCCTCTGAAGCGGAAGCAGGATCTTTAAAGTACCCACCCTCAAATACTTGATCACCTCGAACGACAAATTCACCAATCTCATGTGTATCCAGCGCAGTCCCATCATCACCTATAACTAGAATCTCAAGATTCGCAGGAACCCCAACAGATTTATAATTAATGTCGTTAAATGGTGAGATGGCTGTAAAACACACCGTTTCCGTCAGACCATAAGCAGGGATGATTGGAAACTGATACTGTTCTTGAAACATGTGAGCCGTCTGGCTACTCAGTGGTGCTGCACCCGAAACACAAAACTTCATTGATGGTGCTGCAAGGTTACAATGCAAGCGCACAAGCATATCGTAAATAAGTGGAACCGCACTAAACGAATTCACCTCATATGCACGGATGGTCTGTTCGATTTCCTTCATGCGTGTCGCCTCAAAAACGTCCATAATAACTGCCCGCCCGCCACTAAACAGCATGGTGCACACATCACTAATAAAACCAAACGTGTGGAACAATGGTAGTAAGCAGAGTGTCGTATGCTGCGATTCATAAGGGAATCGTTCAATGGCAGTTAATACGTTACTTACAATATTGCGATGATGAAGCACAACACCTTTGGGTTTCCCTGTTGATCCGGATGTATAAATAAGTAATGCAGGTGATTTTTCATTTACAATTACATCCTTCTGCATATCTTCACATTCAGGTTCAAATTGTAAGTATTCTTTCACCCTAACACGGACATTGGCATTTATTTGATGATGTTCCGCATGGTCCTTCACGATCAGCACAGGTGCAGCATGCTCGGTAATGATTGTGAATTCATGTGCTAATAATTTCGGGTTGAGTGGATTTGCAATAACGCCATTCACCATGCAACCAAATATATAGGTGAGTAAATCGATCGAATTATCAATAATCAGAGTTACGACATCCCCCGGCTGAACATTTTTTAATCGCAGAAGTTGGGATACTTGTGATAATCGCTCCTTAAATTGTTTATAACTCACCGTTTCACCCGTTTTGGGTTCGATAAACAGAGGACGTTCACTATATTTCAGAATTGAATGGTTGACATAATTAAGAATCGTCTTCATAGTCCTACTCCTAACTGTATTATTTGATACGTTTTGTATCAACAAATGCGAAATTTAGCATATTTTTATTTATTCAGCAGTCTGTTATACTAGAAGTGTATTTTGGCGAAACTAGTATTGATACTAAATGTATCTCAGATGAAAGGAACAACAACGATGAAATATGGAGACAGAATCTCACAATTAAGAGAGAAGCATGCATTAACGCAAGGTGATTTGGCGAGTAAAATTGGTATTTCACGTGCTTCACTATCTCATTATGAAACGAATCGTAGAGAACCTGATTATGAAACAACCAATAAAATTGCTAGTTTTTTCAAAGTATCCGTTGATTATTTGCTTGGAAGAACGAATAACCCCCATTCCGAACTTGATGCAGGTGTCCAGCAATTTGCAGATCAGCTGGAGTTGTCTGATGAAACCATTCTCGAGAAGTTTGCTTTAACCATTGATGGTAAAGAATTAACACCTGAAGAGGCCAAGCGATTTATTGCATTTATTCGAGCTGAACGTTCATTCATGTAGCACTTGCCCCAACTGTTCTTGAACAATTTTTGAAATTGCCTCCTTATCGGGAATCCAATAATATAGATTCGACTTCACAAGAGGATCCATGGCATATTGACTGTGTCCTGGAATTTGGGTGTATTGAAAATTATCAGAATCGATCCCTTTAAATAACCAAGCTAGACTAATTAGATCTGCATCCGTAAAGTTGGAGTCCACAATATCTTTTCTCACCTTAGGTAGTAGTGTTACTATTCGTGGGATATGCTCAGGCTGGAGCAAACCAATGACTACAGATTTAAGAACCTTGGATTGCTCCTCCTGCCTGCTGAAATCCCCATTGGGCTGCATATATCGCTCACGAACTAAATCAAGCGCTAATTTACCGTCAAAATGCCGCGTACCTTTCTCTATATAGGTTTGTGCGCTTACGGATAAATCCAAATCCCTCTCAAGCGTAATATCCACCCCGCCAATCGTATCGATGAAATCTTGGAAGCCGGCGAAGTTCGTTTTGATATAATAATGAATTGGTATGTTTAAAAAGTTACTAATGGTTTGCAGTGTTAAAGATGTACCCCCTTTATTGCCCCCACTAAGCTCACCGATTGCATGGGCATGGTTGACTTTCGTGTACCCGACACCCTCGACTTGCATTCGTGTATCCCGCGGTATAGAGATCAAGTCTATCTTGCGCATAGCAGGCACGACGCGTGCAACCATGATGACATCGGTTCTGGATATTTCATCCTCGCTCCCATCAATCCCAAGAATAAGCACGTTAAACTCTTTGGTCATCTTGTCATCCCCAGATTTACTTGGAAAAGCATTTGTCGAATCTATGGGTTGAGGTGTAGAATCAGAAACTACGTTATTCTCACCTACCACTTGTGGCGTTACAAGAACAGGGATATCTTGATTAGAAAAATGTCGAGTTGGCTCTAGATACCTATATCCCCATACCAAACCAAGAACACAAATTACGATAATGGAAATCGATATGACCGTGAACCATCTCCATTTTCGACTCCATTTTTTCAAAATTTCCAACTCCCGTTCTCTAACTATATCATTCATACTGATACGAATTGTATCATACATTATTTTGCAAATAAATGATTATTTTTCAAAAATCATATTTAAAAAGACAGTCTCATGACTGCCTTCAAAAGGGGTTATTCGATTAACTAATCGCCTTCACTTCATCGCTTAATCGCATTAATATTTCGTTGGAACTTCGAATCGTATCTAGCCCAAGCTGATTGAGGATTTGTCTTACATCCAATACAATCCTGTTATCCGGGGTTAACTCATTGTGGTCTGGCAGTGTTGTAAGAGCAGGGGTTGTTATCCATCCTAAGCTTTTCTCATTTACCATGACTGAAGTAACCTCACTTCTATAATTGTAGTTCCAACGATTCGTATAAATTAGATTATAGCTCATCGTCAATGGGTAAAGTGTCACTATTTCGTTGTCAGATCACAAACATTCCTTCTATTTTTGTCGAAATCCAAGATCAAATTAATCTGGTTAAGCATAATTTGTTGAATAATCATTCCATATATAGAATGCTCATGTTATTATATTCTGATAATTTCCATATTAGAAGCAAAGTAACCGGTAACTTTAAGCGTGGTAACGAACGCAAATAGGATCTGAACTCGCAAAAAAGGCAGTCACATGGACTGCCTTTTTCTAAGTATTTTACAAAGATTAATTGTATAATTGCACTTCCTCTTTCGACAATCCCCGGTCATACACGCTTGTGATCACAATCGCCACGACAATAACAGCAACAATTAGAATGAACAACATATTAATTTGATACATATCCACGATAATACCACCAAGCAAAGGACCGATCATTTTACCAACTGTAGCCGCACTGTTCACAATCCCTTGGTAAAAACCTACCTTATCGGATGGAGCCAAGTGATTAGCAATCGTTGGAATAGCAGGCCATACGAACATCTCACCTAATGTAATAATAATCATCGAGACAACGAACATTTGAAAATCCTGTGCTACAATTAGTAGCAAGAATGAGCTAATGAAGATGACCATGCCCACCATCATCTGGTTCTTAATCGACTTGATCATTTTAGGTAAAATGAGTGTCACTACTGGCTGCAAACAAACAATAAGTACACCATTAATCGTCCACAGTAAGCTGTACTTGGTAAGTTCAATTCCTAAGCTTTGCATGTGTACAGAAATCGTGGCTTGCCACTGGGTATAACCAAACCAACAACAAATATACGCGATACATAGAAACATTAATGCTTTTAATGAAGGCGTTAGCTTACGAGAAGAGTCTCCTTCTTTCTTCTCTTTCGTCTTCTTGCCCTCGTTACTTTCCGCCATTCCACGGAACGCAATAATTACGAATAACGTAAAGGCAACATAGACAACGGCATTACCGATAAAGATATAATCGAAAGAATAAGAAGCAATAAGGCCACCTAACGCAGCACCAACCGCCATTCCTGCATTTTGTGCGACATAGATGGCAGAGAATGTCTTCGTTCCCCCTTCTGGCCACACTTTTCCTGCAAGTGCATAAGTTGACGGGAAGACCATCCCCGAGCCAAAACCGGTAATCAAAAGGCATGTCACATATACTAACCATTGATGATCAAATGCAAGTATAATCGCACCAATAACAGATATGCTAACCCCCATTACAATCGTCCGGTAACTACCAAGCTTGTCGAATAAATAACCACCAATCATGCTTCCTAATACAGATGCAAATGAGTTTAATGTCAAAACAAGACCCGCAAGTGCAAGTGATTTACCAAGATGATTATGAATGTAGATCGTATTCAGTGGCCATATAAAAGAAATTGCGGTAACGTTGATAAACATCCCAATAAACAAAATCCATACTTTCCTAGGGATATCAATCCCCTCCTCTATGCTGTCCAAGTCCAATCTTTCTATTGTCTAATAGCTCGCTCCATTCTGTCAATGTAAGGTTATTCCTTCAAAAGGATAAATCTGCAATTCGTTCTATTTAAAAACAAAAAAATAAAAAGAGTAGATAGCAGCAGCTACCTACTCTTGAAAATAATTAGCGATCTTGTTTATCTTCTTCAACTTTAGAGGTAAACATAATGTTTTCCGTTGCGAGCAATTTACGATACCCTTGGAACTCATCGTAGACCATCAGCTTAGCTGCTTTATACCATGACTTTCCAAAATCAGCATCCGGATTGGTTAGTTTCGTCATAAACTGATTCTTGCCCACACGCAGTGTACTTGCTGCGCCCTGCGTATTGGAACCCGACCTTGTAAAATCATTGACATCCAAAGCATTTTCATAGAAAGCAAATCCTTGTGAATCAACCACGGATAGAACAAGCTTATGACCCGTTGTATTGACTTCCGCAAATTTCGTTTTTACGATTTCACTGTCAAATTTCAGATTGAAATCTCTGTCTTTACTATCCGTCTGAATATTCTTGATCGATATCGAGTATGGATATATTTCCATCTTGAGTAAACCTTTCCGCTCCTTCTCCTCATTCGGGAGCCAGAATCCAGCTGGCTTCACATAAGCGTCAGGCTTGGCATCGCCTGTTACAAGCTTTCCTTGTGAAACAGCGTCGCCAATTACCATTTCCAGATTGGTCGTCGTTGAATTTTTCGGAATATCGCTCCATATTTCCAACATCGCCTTGCCATCAGGAGCGATTTTGCTCTTAATTTCTGATACGTGCGTCGGCAGAGTCGAACCATCACCAAACCCCATTTGTGCAACAATTCTAGTCGCATCGACAGGTCGTTTATCCAAATTTTCGACTTCCATCTGGACCGCAAAAATATCGTTCGCATTACCATAATAACGATTCGCACCAACTACCTGGTATCTGGCTTTTCTACCTGTATCTAGGACCGTATAGAAATCATTTGCCCGGTTAAATTTAATCGGTTGCAGCTTAAGCTGACCCGGGAATTCCAACAGATCAACTGCCTTCGCTACTCCTACTCCTTCTCCCTCTTTTCCTGCAGCTTCCTTCATTGCAGCTTCACTCTCTTGCAGCACAAGCTTGATCGTGGAAAAATCAGAGCTAAGCGGAAGCTTGCCGACAGCTTGATACGATACTTTTTCATTTGGACGAATACTGATGGATTGTGTCATTTGAACCAGATCCGCTGGGACTTTCACTTTATTCTCCAATAGAAAATACCCTTTCAATTCAGGTAATTCCATCGTTTTATCCGTTTGATTAAAGATTGTCATATCGGCGGTCACAATGTCTCTGTCTTCCCATGGAGCCCGATATATACCGTTGAGTTCCGCTTCATATATGCCCGATTTGGAACTAAACGAATAACGTTTCTTTGATTGGTCTGCTTTCTCTTTCGATTCGGGAAGTTTAAAAACAGCAGCTGAAACGTTTAGCTTCTTCTCAGCCTTAGCTTCACTCACTTGCTCGATAACATCGAGCTGCCATCCGCCTTCTTTTACAGATACCGGAACGGTACCAGTTAGACGCCATTCTAGCGTTTCTTTGGGACGTAAATTAGCACCTTCCGTTTTGGATTCCAGCGGATATGTTGTTCCATCTGCCGAACGAATAACAAATTGATATTCAGGAGACTTTGCCGCCTTTTTTCCGATATTCTCAAGCTGTACATAGACGGTTATCAAATGATTCTTCTCACTTGATCCGTTCAAGTATTGGGGAACTGTAATTTTCATCTGGGTTCCACCTACTGAGACGATTTGATTGCCGCCTGCAGGAACAGCCTGCGAATATGTATCGGGAATATCAATCATGCCAAGGCTTTTCTCAAATCTAGGCTGCTTAAAATCGAACATTGCAATTTCCACTGTCAAATCGTGAAGCAGCACAGATTCATCAACTTGGGCATAATACGATATTTCTTGAGTCGTACCCGGTTTTACCAGCTTCTTGTCTTTGTCCTTAACCATAAGGCGTGTTACGCATTCTTGACCAGACTTTGTTTTCAACCGTGCAAAATAGTCAATCAGCATCAGATCCTTGTCTCCGTCGTTGCGGATTGAAACCGTGAATGTCACATTATTGTTGTCCGGTTGCGCCAAGAATTGAATGTTTTTCAGTTCAAAAGTGCCGACTTTGTCGACGATAACAGGTTGGAACACGGGAGCTGGAATACTGAGCTCCTGTTTCTGGATCTGTACAATATCGTCTGAGGCGTTTGCAACCGGCAGCACAGTGCCGATACTAAGTGTGACTACAAGCACAGTACAAAAAGCTTGTGTAATAAGCGTTTTTTTCATAAATACACCTCTGTCTATTATAATAAAAAGAAATTAATCCGTTTTAAGCGCGACAATCGGCTTCAGTTTAGATGCTTTATTTGCAGGGAACCAACCAAAGAACACGCCGATTCCAACCGCAAATCCAAATGCAAGCATAACAATTCCAAGCGAAGGGGTTGCTTCCAGTTCAGTGAATTTCGTGACGAGAAGTGCACCACCACCTCCAAGTACAATTCCCATTAGGCCACCTAGACCACCAAGTACCATAGATTCGATCAAAAACTGGAGAACAATGTCGCGCCTACGGGCGCCGATCGCTTTACGGATACCAATCTCTCTCGTTCGTTCACTAACGGAAACAAGCATAATGTTCATGATTCCGATGCCTCCGACCAACAGTGATATTCCAGCGATGCCGCCTAATGCGAGTGTCAATGTGCCAGTAACTGATTTCATAGAGTCAAGCATCTCTTTCTGGCTGAAGACACCATATTCATTCGATTGATTCTTTTTGGTACGGAACCTTTTCTGCAAATCACTCTCTACAGATGCCTTTAGACTATCCACTTCTTCCGGTGACTTCGCTTGTAAAAAAACTGTTCTAACGCCTTTGGTCAACAGAAGCCGTTCGGCAGACGAAATGGGGATCATTATTTTATCATCATTAGAACCATATCTACCACCACTGCCCTTCTCCTGCAGGATGCCGACAATTTTATAGCGGATTCCATTGAGAAGAATCTTCTCTCCGATTGGGTTAGAGCTGCCAAACAACGCGCGAGCGGTTTGAGTTCCGATCAACGCTACTTTTTGTCGAAATTGTACATCAATCGGTAAAATGAATCTGCCTTGCTGTGCATGGTGGTTCTGCACGGTTTCATAGGAAGGTGTAACTCCTTCAATGGATACGTTTCTATTCTTGTCACCACGTTTCGCCGTCACCATACCTTCGATGACCGGCGAAGCAGCAAAAGCCCCCGGCTTTTTACCTAGTTCCTCTGCTTCTGCCAGCGACAATCCTTTATCATTCTCTTTTCCAGATCCAAAGATATTTACCGTAAGTAGATTCGTGCCCATACCTTGAATTTCCTTAGTTACCTGAGCAGTCGCGCCTTGACCGATCGATACAAGCGCGATAATTGCTCCTACACCAATAATGATACCGAGCATTGTGAGAATGGAGCGCATTTTATTCGTGGAAATGCTCTTCCAGGCCATTTTCAGCCCCTGAAACAAATTCATGACGCACCTCCTCGATCCTCAACGATCTGCCCGTCTTGAATTCGGATTACCCGTTTCGCTTGGTCGGCAATGAATAAGTCATGGGTAATTAGAATGACCGTCTGTCCTTGAGCATTCATATCCCGCATCATCTGTAAAATATCTTTACCGGTTGTTGAATCAAGCGCACCCGTTGGTTCATCTGCGAGCAGGATCGGCGGAGAACCGGCGAGCGCTCTAGCAATCGCTACACGCTGCTGCTGGCCACCTGACAATTCACTCGGGCGGTGAAACTGTCGTTCTTCGAGTCCCACTTTCGTAAGTGCAGCATGTGCCAATTCACGTCTTTCCTTGTGCGGTAACCCCCGATAAATAAGAGGAAGTTCCACGTTCTCCAGCGCAGATAGCTTCGGCAGCAAGTTAAAGCCTTGAAAGATGAAGCCAATCTTCTCATTACGAATTTTCGCGAGTCCGTTATCAGACAACTTACCAACTTCTTGCCCATCCAAGAAATACGTTCCTTCATTGGGAGTATCCAAACAACCAAGCATATTCATTAGAGTCGACTTACCTGAACCGGAAGGACCGATAATAGCAACAAATTCTCCATGCTTAATCGTAAATGTTATTTTTTGCAAGGCATGAATCGTTTCGCCACCCATTTCATACCATCTTGAAATATCGTTAATCTGAATTAATGGAGTCCGTTCTTCAGTGATCATCCTGCACCTACCATCATGCCTGGCCTACCGCCAAACGGATCTGGTGGCACAACAATTGGCAAAATAACACTATCCCCTTCATTCAATCCGCTTTTAATTTCCATTAAACTCTCATTATGTATACCAATTTCGACAGGTTTTGGCTGACCTCCCATCCCTGCAGCTGGATCATTGGAAGGATTTGGCGCCATATCTGGAACAAGTACCATGCTTCCGCCTGGGCCTTGCTGTACAGCTTCAATTGGCACAGTAAGAATATCATGTTTCTCCTCTACAACAATCTCGGCTTGCGCTGTCATACCAACCAACGCACCTTCAATCTGATCAAATCCAACTGTTACTTCAAAAGTAGCAACACCATTCTGTGCCTTTCCTTCTTTCCCGATTTTACTAACCTTTCCCTGAAAAGTTTGACCTGGAAGGGCATCAATTGTAATAACGGCAGGTAGATTCAGCTTCATCTTTGGAATTTCCAGTTCATCCACTGTAATCACAACTTGCATATGTTGGTAATCAACGATATCAATTAAATTTGAAGCTGCAGATACTTGATCACCAGCTACGACGTGCAATTTAACAATCTCGCCATCGATCTGGGAAGTGAGTGCATCTGGTGCTTTCTGATCCTTGTGAAGTGAACTAATCTTGGACTGCGTCATCTCAATGTCCAGAATCAATCTACTGATGCTCATTTGTAATTCATCCACATTACCTTCACGAAACTGTTCTTTCATTTTCCGCTGCATATCTTCGAGCTCTTTTTGCTTCTGCTTCAAGCTGAGCTCTTCCTGCTTGATTTGTTCCGCCATATCTTTGCCTTCGTAAGTGACCATTTTCTGGCCTTTTTTAACGATGTCCCCTTCTTTGACTAGGAACTCTTTAATCTTACCGTTTTCTGCTGCTTTGGCCGTCTCCTTCGATGCCGGAGCTATTGCTCCTGATCCCGATACGCCTACCACGATACTGCCTTTCGTTACTTGTCCCATCATTGGTGGCATCGCCACAGGTTTTCCGCTTCCTTTTAAGAAGAAAAACCACGCTCCGGCTGCAAGTAAAATAACGACAACTACGCTAATCATAATAATCCACTTTTTCCTGTTTCTCATAAACGTCTACCACCTGCTTTCTCTCTCCCATATCCTTGTACATACTCCGCGCACACTGTTATATACGTAAAGCGTTTGATAGAAGTTTCTTGTTTATCGTACAAAGCATACAATTTAAGAGAATCTTAAGAACTTTCTTAAAGAAAGGTTAAAGAAAACCAAGTTTTTTGGTAGTCGAATTTTTGTGGATTAATTGCTGCTAATTTGGAGTTCTGGCAGTTTGATAGATTGCATAGCCTCTTCCCTCTGACTATCACTAACGTGCGTATAAATCATCGTCGTCTCAATCGATTCGTGCCCCATCAATTCTTTCACAATCCGAATATCCGTTCCCTGACGCAGCATCATTGTTGCAAAAGAATGCCGCAGCTTATGACAAGATAGCTTCAACTCTTGCAACGCTTCTTGTCCTTCTTGCTCTTGTAATTTTTCAAACGTTTGCTGGGCAATCGTCTGAATTTGGCGAATGGAGAGCCTATACCCTTTTTGCGATATAAAAAATGAAGTTTCCACACTGCGATTCGGCTCACGACGGTCACCAAGTACTTGTCCCATGATCTGAATGAGTGCCCCTGGCAATGGAACCGCACGCCACTTTCTCCCCTTTCCCATCACATGCAGGCTGCCGCGTTCTTGGTGAAAGTCTGCCACATTCAGCCGATGAACCTCACCTACCCGAAGACCTGCATAAGCCATTAATAGGAATATAGTGATATTGCGCGAACTGTATCGCCCCTCAATCTGTTTCAGGAACAATTCCAAATCTTGTTCTTCTAAAAATACCGGAAGCGAATTGCGCTCCGTCTTAGACAACTTGACATCTGCTGCAGGATTCGTCTCCACCATTTCCATATCTTTAAGTGCTTTGTAAAAAGAACGAATCGCAAATAGCTTACGGTTCCGTGTCAGATCACTGCAACCATTTTTCCTAGCTTTGGTTAAGTAAGACATGATGTCTAATTTATTGATCTTTTCAACTGACTTCTCATTCACTTGTTTCAAAAAATCTTGCACCGTATGTAAATAAGCTTTCTGTGTGGAAGTCGTATAACCTGCGTCATCCATCCAAACTTGGAAGGCTTCCAGAAATTGTTCATATTCAGTCAAAATGTCATCATTCATAAGCCAATTTACCGTCCTCTATCGTGTAATCTTGGTCGAGCGTTATAACTTTTGTCGTTCTGAGAGCAAACAGCGTGAAATATGTATTTCACGCTGTTAATTATCGCATGAATCCTAGCAAAAAGCGACCAAAAAGTCCTTCAATCGCTCTAGAAAATTCGCCAAGAATTTAATAGGATGGAATATCTATTTGTGGGGTTATGCTATAATGACAGGAATTAATTTCATTTTTACATATTAATAAATGCGGAGGGATTCTGGATGCAATGGAGTCAATATGATTGTCCGAAGCAGTTCTATGAAGAGATTAGCCCATTTTTAGGTCAAAAAGAGGCAGCGTACAATCTTATCCTTGGTATATCGCTTGCACGCGCGAAAGCACAGTACCCTGATCCAAGTGGAAAGCCTCCAATCATGGGAGTCATCACAACTAACGGAACAAATGTTCTTATCGTGACGAATCGCTCACCTCTAACCCTACTTTTAGCGGGAAATGGACCCCATCTTGCAGAAGCAATCGAAATCTTAGTCGAAGAGCTCTCTAGAATTGACCATCCATTTCATGAAGTCGTTGGTGAGCCAGAGCTTGCTACATTATTCGTTCAAGCCTGGGAACGCAAACATCAATTAACCTCTGAGATCAAATTCAATCAACGTATCTACAAACTCACTCAAGTTCGTAATATCCCCCACCAATCTGCAGGATTTATAAGACGTGCGACGATAGACGATGCAGCAATTGTTGCGGAGTGGACCGGACTCTTTGTTAGATATATTCATGATAAACTGCCTGCTGAAGAAGCGATGAAAATGACGATTACGTCTATTGAAGATGGCAATATGTTCATATGGGATCATAACGGACCTGTGTCTATGGCAAAAAAAGTGCGTGAGACCGAAAATGGAGCTGTAATCGGTCTTGTTTACACACCTGACAGTAATCGTGGAAATGGCTATGCTTCCGCTTGTGTCGCTGCATTAAGCCAGCTCTTTTTAGATGAGGGCTATGCATTCTCCTGTCTATATACCGATCTCGCGAATCCTACGTCTAACAAGATCTATCAGCAAGTTGGATATGAGGTAGTTGAGGATTCGATCGTATATCGATTGAAATAAAGTGGCATTTTTCGACTTGAAGAACATATGTTCTGTTCACTGATAACTAAGCGTCATTTTCCAATAGTTGATCCGTTCTTGGAGAGAACTTCTCATCCAATATAGAAATTTCCTCAATCCGAGCAATCACGAAGATCCGATGACCCTGCCGAAGTCTGCAAAATGCCCTCATATACCATTCATATCCATTTAGTACGAGCGCCATGGGCTCTATTCTGCGAATCGTTACCACACCTTGTGCATCTGTATAACGCATTTGAACAAGATGGTGTTGCAAGGTTGCTTGCCGTAATAGGTTCATTGTTCGAAAATCCGGGTGTGTGCTATTCCATGGGTTCAGTTCATTAAGCGACTCCGCCGGCTCAGGCTCTAGATTGTTGATTACTGGTATACGGATCAAATCTTTCACCTTTTCCATAAATCGACCGACATATCTCACATCGATGGCTGGTTGTACGCTGCGCAATGCGTGAATGAGAGTGTGCAATTGATCGATGGACATGTATACATGCGCTCGTCGGTATTGTGCTTGCAATTCATAACCACCTGATGCACCTTTTTTGAAAACAAGTGGGATACCTGCCTGCTCCATGATATCTAGATCCCGATAAATCGTACGAATCGATACATGAAAATGCTCAGCAAGCGCTCTTGGGTGCATTTTCCCCTGATTAAGTAATAATAAAGTGATCGCTAACATGCGCTCTAACTTCATAATGATCCAGCGCCTCCCTACTCAGTCAACTCGCTTGCGTTACTATATGCGTATCACTTTAGGAGGATGATTATCTCCTGATAAAAGAAATATGCAACAACGGCTGCGAAATGGATGACTCACTTTGAATTAACAGAGTAGGGATTTGCGATGAAGTGGGATTACTCCTGAATCTAGCTTTAGAGATACTGATTATAAAGTCGAGCTGTATTACTTTGTTAACATTTGAGTAATGTTTTGTCTGGTTATCCATAGAGCAGGAATAAATACAGATAATAGACCAAGTAGCGGGCTAGCTGCTATTAGACTCAAAATTAGCTTAATAGGAATACTAGTAACTGGAGATCCTAGAGCTAATATAAACATACAGCCTATAAACGTGGCGATAAGAATAGAAATAATGCCAACAAGACTAGTAATGAAAACTCCTTCTAATAATAAGATACGCATTAATTGGATTTTGGAACTTCCTAGTGCGCGAAGCATTGCCAATTCTAGTATTCTTTCTCGAATACTACTAGCAGTATTATTCATTAATCCTATACCTGCCATTAGAATAATAAAGAGAACTGTTACAGATAAAATCAAAATACGTTGTTTGGACTGCTTTTCTAATTTTTCTAATTCTTGTTTTTGATCGTATAAAATAGCAGTAGAATAGGCAGAATCACTTAGAAGTTTATTTATGTTAGCTTTAATTTCTGAACTTTTCTCCAGATTATTTATATTTATTTGGATTTTATATAGGGAGTTTATACCAAATTGTTGTGACATAATATTGGCAGTTGTCAATAGTGTATAATCAAGTGTTTCATCTTTGATAATACCTGTTAAAATAAATTTCTTTGCTTCATATTTTTTACCATTTATTACATCATCAAATTTCCCTACCTCTATTTCATCCCCAATTTTATATCCTAATTGTTTACTAGTTTTTTCTGTTAAAATGACACCATTTTGACCTAAGTCTTCTTCATTAATAGTTCCATCAACAACTGTTATTGTTCCTTGCTCATTTACAAATGGAAAACTAATTCCTTGAATTCCAAGCATAGCTTGTTTTTGTTCATTAACAAGTAATTCAGGATTACCTCCTGTCGCATGGGTAGGTAAATTGAGTGTAGATATTAGCACTGAATTAGTAAAGTATATATTCTCTAATTCTTTCATCTGTTGTAACTGTGAAAAAAGTTTTGGTGAAAAACCTTTATCTTCAGTTGGATTAAGGGAAATAACACTTAAATCAAATGGATATTGTTCTTTTAGAAAAGTTTCTTCTCCTTCCTTTAATGAACTTAGGATCATATTTCCAATAATTAATATGTGTATGCCTACTATTAAAATACTAGCAATTTGGCTATTTCTTCTCATTTGACGCAGTATATTACGAGAAGAAAGCATCCATTCCGATGAATAGAATTGTTTAGGTAAACAATTATAGAAAGAGGTTGAAATAATAAAAATGAGAGGTATGCTGATAAACAAACTACAAAATAATAATAGAGCTATAACTACATACAGTATCTTTTCTTCAAAGTATAAGTAATTGGCAAAGAATAAACTAACAGCACTCAAGCTAAAGATAAATGAAATTATAGCTTGTTTCTTTGTTGGAGCTTGGTGGACAGAGGTAGATTGATTGTATGCAACTAATGGTGATAACTTAGTAGCTTGATATGCTGGCACACAAGAAGAAATAATTAGAATAAGGAAAGCAGCAGTACTCCCTAAAATAATATTTATCCAAGGTAACGATAGTGTTACGTCTGTAGTAGTTAATCCCATTAGATGACCAACTAATTCAAGTAATAATAGAGAGGATATTATTCCCACTATTAATCCTAATAGAAGTGAAAATAACCCTATCATACATCCTTCTATTAATATAAGTAAAAAAATTTGTTTACGATGAATAGCTAATAAACGTAGTGTAGCTAGTTCGTGTTGTTTCTCTTGAACAGACATGTGAAGAGTGCTAATGACAATTAGTCCACTTGCAATGAATACAGCTATATTTAGTCCTTGTATAATCGGTTTTAATCCTCCGATATTTTCACGTTCTTTATCAAGTTCTTTGCGTTTATCGATAAAAGTATCCGGGTATTTTTCCTTTATCGCTTTTACTACATCATTTTTGTTAGTGGGACTGTCTAATTTAATTAGTAAAGCGGTAGTATTATTTATGTTATTTGTAATACTTTGTAGCCAATCATACTGAAAGATGGCAACATGATTTAGACGCTGATCTTTATCTAGAATTCCTGATATCTTAATTTTCTGAGTTCCATTTGGTGGGAACGGCCATTCGATATATGACCCCACTTCTAACTGCCTACTTTTTGCGAAAGCTGCTGGAATTAGCACTTCTTTTTCTTTTGGAAAGTTTCCTTCAGCTATTTTAATGAGAGGATATTCGTAAGCTAACTTTTCATCTTTAAATCCTACATAACTTGGATAATCTGATAGTTGCATCTCCACTTCTTTACCTAAGTAGGGATAAAGAAATGGGGATGTGTCCATGTTAGGGTCAATGTTCTTTATCTGTTCAATATCTTGATTAGATAGGAACTGGTTAGAATTTTGATATCCTACAACTAAGTCATAGTCACCGTACTGTTCACGTATAGAATCTCTATGGGATTCCTCGACGCTAGTAATTAAAATTTGAGAAGAAACTAACAGAAATATGCCCATAGAGATACCAATAATTGCAAAGATAGTCCGGTTTTTACGTACTGTTAATGAGTTAAGAGCTATTTTAAATAGTAATTTCATTGGCTTAATCTCTCTATTCTCGATATTATATCTAAAATATTTTTTTGTCTGTCATGTTCACTAGTATTTAAATATAACTCATCTACTATTTCACCATCATACATAAATAGTACACGATGTGCATAAGAAGCGACATGTGCATCATGTGTAACCATAACTAATGTATGATTCATATGTTCACAAAAATTTTTCAAGATACAAAGAATCTCTTTCGATGTTTTCGAATCAAGGCTTCCGGTTGGTTCGTCAGCTAAAATAAATTCTGGTTCATTCAATAACGCCCTCGCAATGGATACACGTTGTTGTTGTCCTCCAGACATTTCACTTGGTTTTGAATGAGATAAATGACCGATACCGACGAGCTTCAATAAATCTTGGGCTTTTTTTTCTACTATCTCAGGGTGTTTCCCTGCTAAAATTGCTGGTAATGTTACATTTTCTAGAGCAGATAAAACAGGAATTAAATTAAAAAATTGAAAAATAAATCCGATATGATGTCTTCTAAAATTCGTTAGTTCTTTATCCGACAAAGAACTAAGTTTTTTTCCTTTTATATAGACTTCGCCACTAGAAGGAACATCTAGCCCTGAAATAACATTCAATAAGGTTGACTTACCAGATCCACTGGTTCCCATTATCGAAATAAATTCCCCTTTCTGGGCTGTTAAATTAATCTTGTTTAATGCATAGGTTTTATTTCGCTCCTGACCATATACCTTCGTAATATTCTTGATATTTAATATTTCCATTACTAACCCCTCCTATATTTCTATTTTAACTATTAATTATCAATACCATCTCAAGGAAATATCAAAAAAGTATCAAAATATCTTCTACTAATTAAAGCTGGTATAATTGATTTGTTTGAAAAAATTAGTTTTGTAGGGGTGGTTATATGGAACGATTTGAAACCATTATGATTGTAGATGACGAAGAAGAAATTATAGAGTTAATGACAGATTTCTTATCTTTAGAAGGTTATCAAGTCTTACAAGCAACGGATGTAAAATGCGCGACAGAGTTGTTTATTAGTAATAAAGTGGACTGCATATTATTAGATGTAATGATGCCAGGGGAGGATGGATTTTCTTTTTGTAAAAAATTACGCCTGCATTCGGATGTGCCAATCCTTTTTTTAAGTGCAAAAGAGACCGATACGGATAAAATAAGAGGATTTACATTAGGTGGGGATGATTATATTACTAAATCAGCAACTCCGAGTGAAATTGTTGCGAGGGTAAAAGCCGTAGAGCGTAGATGTATAAAGCCCTATTCTTTTAGTAAACAAACAAGTTTAATATTTGGAGATTTTCAAATTGACGAGGAAGCACAGAGTATATCGTATAGAAATCAGCAACTTATTTTCACGACAACAGAGTATAAAATTTTGAAATATTTAGCTGAAAATGCTAATAAAGTACGTACATATGATCAGATTTTAGAACAAGTATGGGGAATGGGGCGTTATGACTTTCATACAGTCCGAGTATATATTGGAAAAATTAGAGAGAAGTTAGATGCATATAATTGTGGTGTAACGATTGAAACCATTTGGGCCACAGGTTACAAGTTTAAGCAAGGTAGAACGGCATGAAAAAAAAGCAATGGAGATTAAAATATATCATTTGTGTTTTTTTACTAACTATTTTTGTTATTCCTATTGGAGTTACGAAAATAATAATAACGAGTTATGAATCTTATCAGATGGAGAAAAAAAAGGATAGAGATGATGTAAGTGGAATTACATGGATAAAAGATGTCGTTTTGGCTGAATATGACAAGTGGGAAGATGAACCATGGCAGCAACATGTTCTCCAGGCAGCAAAGGAGAAAAATATGCAGATTTCTCTTCGTTCAGCCCAAGGAAATACTCTTTTTTCGAACATAAAGTTATTAGGAGAGTATCCTTTTTATCAAATAGATGGAGAGTTATCTTATCAATATTCCAATTATGAGGTTCGACATGTTGAAATATTTAATAATGATGAGCATATTGGTTCCTTATATGTAAGGGATATGAACAAGCCATTATTTCCAAAGACTAGTTGGTTTGATGAATGGGGAACCATGCTATGTATTAGTATAATTGTCTCAATAATAATAATTATTATGTCTCTTTTTATTCAAAAAAATATTTTAAAACCGTTATCGAGTTTAAATAAAGCAACACTTTTAATTGCACAGGAAGAATTTAGCGTTGCGATTGAACAGTCTTCCATTCAAGAAATGAACAGTGTTCTAATCAGCTTTAAAGGAATGGCAGAAGAGTTGTCCCGGCTAAGGAAACAACGGATGAATATCGAGAAAGAACGGCAATTTTTCGTCTCATCCATTGTGCATGATTTGCGAACACCGATTTTTTCGATACGAGGATATTTAGAGGGCATTAACAAAGGAGTAGCAAATACTCCAGAAAAGTTACAGCGTTATTTGCATATTTGCCTCAATAAATCAGAGTTACTAGAAAAGCTAGTGACGAATTTAAGCCAATACTCGAACATTTTAGAGTCTATTTCCATTCGTAAGACAGAAGAGATAAACTTAACAGAGTTATTTACTAGTATTTTAGAAGATACGCATTTAGACATACAGAATAAGCATATTACAGTAAATCATACGCTCAATGGACAAGTGATCGTGCATGGAGATTCCCTTTTATTACACCGATCATTTGAAAATATAATAAACAATGCCATTCGGTATACACCCATTGGCGGTACAATTGAGCTACAAGTAGTTCGTGAAATGGATCTGGTGAAAGTTTGTATTACTGATAGTGGTGATGGCATTGCTGAGGAAGATTTACCTTACATTTTTGAGCCATTGTACCGTGCAGAGAAATCGAGAAATAGAAATACAGCAGGACTAGGATTAGGACTAGCCATCGTAGAGAAAATAATAACGGAGCATAAAGGTACAGTAAGAGCGTATAACCATCGTGAGAAAGGCGCCGTGTTTGAAGTAGATCTTCCACATTCATTATAGAAGCAAGATATCTCATGAGTTAGGCAAGGAATCTCAACGAAAATATGAGGAAAAAAATAAAAAGGAGCTGTGACTTACCAGCTCCTTTTCCATGTTAAATAACGTAACGACATGTCAACCTGTGAGCGATAAATGGACAATTTTCGTTGCCCATTTGCGAACCATTTGGCTATCATGTGTGATCATCACAACAGCCTTGCCACGCTTACGATAAGCATCGCAAAGCTGCATAATCTCACAAGCATGGTGGTAATCTTGGCCAGCTGTTGGCTCATCTAATACAAGAATCTCAGGTTCCGAGATCATTATAGATGCCATGCTGAGCAACCTCTTTTCCCCACTACTTAAGGTAAACGGGTTCTTCTCTTTAAGCTCCCACAGACCAATTTGTTTCAACCATTCTTCCCCTTGTGCGACAATCTCAGACGGACTTGTCTCCCACGGCTGTAGGCCGAGCCTCATTTTCAAACCAAATATGCATTCTTCAATGACTCGATCTGTTACAAATTGATGCTCGGGATCTTGAAAAATATATCCGACTATACTCGTAATTTCATTCATGTTCATTTCTGCTAAATCACGATTCCCTGCGAAAACCATGCCTTGTTGAGGGCGAAGGAGTCCTCCCAATATCTTGCCTAAAGTCGTTTTACCTGAGCCATTTGATCCCATAATAGCAGTGAAATCTCCAGGCTTTATCAATAAGTTAATGTCATTAAATATAGGTGGTTTGGGCAGTATACCCTTAGATATTGATGGATATTGATAGATTAGGTTCTTCACTTCTAGGAGAGGTTTATCATTATCATCGATCCTTACCCCAAGGTTTATATCCTCACCAACACCATCATCCTCAAGCAAGCAACCGCTGCGCAGCAGAAGTTCTCTTTTACATAAAATAACTTCTGCCACCGGGCCATTCGCTACGACTTCTCCATCTTCTAATAAGATAAGCTGATCAGCTTGATATATGAGGTTTACGTCCAGCCTGCTTGAAGTTGTAACAATCGTATGACCTGCTTGCTGCAAGTTATGGAGTGTCTTCAAGAAATGCTCTGTTGCTTCATCATCCAAACTTGCTGTAACATCATCAAATACGAGAATATTAGGTCTCATCATAAGCATCGACGCAATGGCTATACGTTGTTTTTGCCCGCCAGACAATTCATCGATACGATGCTTACGGTAACCTTCCATACCAACTTCGCATAACACTTCATCTATTCGTTCATCAATCTCATAAGGTGGCACACGTAAATTCTCAGGGCCAAATGCGAGTTCATCCTCAACATATTCATGGATAAATGTCACATCTGCACTTTGCAGTACAATTCCAACAAACGAAGATAATAGTTCCTTATCCAGCTTAGAGGGTTCTTCTCCCCTAAACTGAATGTGCCCCTGAAGACTTCCGTTCATTTGCTTTTGCAAGATTGGATGAATCAAGTGACAGAGTGTTGTTTTGCCTGATCCATTACACCCGACAATATTCACCCATTCCCCTGCTTGAAACACAAGATTAACATGATTCAGAACAGCATCTTGTTCGGCTTCGTAAGTAAACGACACATCACGTAACTCGATGATTGGAACAACAGCCACGATTAAGCTTCTCCTTTTTTACCTACTGTAAAGCCACGTAACAATCCAGTCTTGTTGATCGTATCGCCAAGCCATTTTGTCAGCATTCCACATAGGATTACCCCACTTACACAGCGTACTACGAATGCAATAGACAGCGTTGATACATCCCATTTCCAGTAACCAAACATATTAGCTGCAAACACGAACCAGAGTGGAACCATGAAGAAGCTAGCTAGGGACATGCTGAAGTAGCCCCAATTTTTATACCGATACAAAGCAAAAACAATTTCCGCCACTAATGCATAACAAATCGCTGCTGTATAAGCACTTGCTGGTCCATAACTAATCCCTAGCAAGGTTTGTAGCGTTGCGCCAATTAAATAAGTAATAAGTGCAGTTCCTGGTTTACGAATGATATACATCGCGAGTAAGCCATATACCATATATACCCCTACAATCGTGGAAGTCGCAATCGGACCACCCAACGTCGTTAAAAATTTGTTTACAAAAGCAAGATAATTCGTCAATACCCCATTTGCCACAGCTAACAACGCCATGAGAACAATATCCAGCGTCGTAAAACGATCTAAACTCCATTTTTTCTTCATGTTAACTCTCCCTATTGTTTCATTTTCATACGCTTAAACGAAGATTAAGAGCCCAATCATACCAAGCCAACTTCCTCCTGCAAAATACACCCCAGATGCTTGAATCGGAACTTCACGTAAATAAGTCCTGTCTGGGTACACCCCAAAGCCCTTCGTGTCCATTGCATTTGCCGTTTGCTGCGCCTTTCGAACCGCTTGGATGAAAACAGCAAGAACGAATCTTTTCCAAGCCATATAACGATTACGCATTCCCCTTGGTTCACTTAATCCGCGTAGCCGCTGCGCCAATCGAATCATTTCTGCTTCCTTTTGTAGAATCGGTACGAAACGTAATGCAATTGAGATCGCAAATGTGAAACGGTACGGTAATCTCAGCTTTTGCGACAATGCTAGTACGAATAACCGAGGTTCCGTCGTTGCAACAAATACGAATGAAACCAGAATAAGCGTTAGAAACCGAATCGAAATTGCAGTTGCAAAATCCAGCGCCTCTGCCGTTATTTCAAACCTACCGAATTGCCAGATTACCGTCCCACCCGAGACAACTAAAAGCTGCAATATGAAGTACGGAATGCCTATGTATAGCGGGATTCGAAGACTTCGCCAGATCGATTGAATCGGCAGATTAGCTAATACCAGTCCAATTGCTGCAACAACTACAAAAAGCGCTAACTGTACGTCTGCACGCTCATAAGTCAAGATGAGAATAGACATACAAATGACCCATGCGATCTTGGAAATTGGGTCCATTCGGTGGAAAAAAGATTCCCCTGGTTGAAACTGAAAAATCATTCATAACATCCCCATGCTCTTTATCGGTTTTAAGTATGTTTCAAAGCGAACCAATTGTCAACCATTTTGTTTTTATTAGGTTAACAATAGATATCCGTTCATGTATCTTAATAGGTGAAAAACAACAAAAAAAACCCGTAGGATATACGGGTCTTATTTCGTTGTATGTAGGTTATATCGACTCTGCCATCCCTTTCTCTGTGTCTGTCAACACTTCTGTAAAATGATAGACTACCGAACCATCATAGGCTTTCAGGGATCTAGCAATACCCATATTAATAAAATTTTCTAAATATCTCTTCGAATCATGCATGGTTAGTCCAGTTTTCAATGCGACTTCAATCGGAGTCACACGACCTTTATTCGCTGAAACAAGCTCTAGAATACTATAATACTAGTGTACTGAGTGTAATCAATTTATACAAGATCTTACAGGAGAATTTATCCTTTTATTCCCCCTCTTTTCCCCACGCTTCATCAATAAACGACTGATTAATATCCTCTCCCGCCTCATAACCTTCTGCTGCTGAGCAGATGAGCCCTGTGAACAGATTCTTCGCATCACCAATGACATATAGTCCTTCGACCTTGGTCATCCCTTTGTTATCTGTGTCATAATGACAATTCTCTTCCGGCTTCACACCCAATTGCTCGGGGATGTTCGTCGCTTGCTCAACCCCTGTATCCATCAGATAACCGCACGTTCGCGCGATTACTTCGTTACTCATTAATACAACACCACGAAGCTGCCCACTTGCAACATCCAACTTGTATATCGGTTCCTCAACAAGCCCAATCTGCCGCGCAGCCATTTGTCTTCTTAGTTCATCACCTATCTCAGCCGCCCCATTCGTAAACACAATAACATCCCTGCTCCAATGATGAATCAGCGGTACATAATGCCCCAGCCCTTTGCCGTTACCAATAATAGCAACCTGCTCCCCTCGATGCTCATACCCATCACAATAAGGACAAGGGAATACCGAAGTTCCATACGCTTCTTGCAGCCCTTCTATCTTCGGCAGATGATCCTTCGCTCCTGTTGCAATAATCAGCTTCTGACAAGATACAACTTCTCCACCCCTTGTTCTCACTGTAAAAATAGACTCCGATCGCTCTGCATTCTCCGCACGATCTTGCAAGATTTGAACAGTCTCGTATCTCTTAAGCTCGTCCATCGCAAGTTTCTTAAATGCTAAGGGTTTAATCCCATCTCTTGTTAAAAAGCCATGAGTTTCCTTCGTCACCGCATTACGCGGCTTTCCCTCATCGATTACGAGCACATCCCTCATCGAACGACCTAACACTAAGGCTGCGCTTAAACCAGCTGGCCCCCCGCCAACAATGACAACATCCCATATTTTCGTATCCACCATATTTCCTGCACGCTCCTCTTCCTCATTCCGTATTGCTTATAACTTCCACCCTCCCTCATTTTCAGACTTATCCCCCTCTTTTCATACATTGAACATATTTCAATTGTTCTCACATCGAAGTTAAGATAACTGCAGAAAACGTACGCTAAGCGAAAATTCACCCCAACAAGCCGGATCATCGGTACATGACTCCAAAATGGTCATCATATCACTCAAATCTCTTGTGAATGAATCGATAATTTGAAACGAGTCATCCTGAAATGCGGATCGGTGTAATACAGACGCTTTTTATGTTCCACTCAAAGGGGACACAGTCACCCCTTATTAGATCCAACATAAATTAATTATCCCGATACAAATTTATTAGATCCTTCAATGCAGCTGCTGCCGCCCCTCGAGGACTTGATGAACCTCCGAACGCACAAACTGCACCCATTGTATCAGTATGGAAAACGATACCTTTATTGGTGCCGTCAACGGCCGCCAACATATGACCGGGACCGATTTCAGCAGGAGCGATGTTGATGTGAACTTTCCCATCCTGTTTATATGCTTTGGCAAGGAGCTTGAATTTCGTCCCCCTTCGTTTAGATTCAGCCATTTGCTCTTTGGTTAGTCGATCAATCCCCTGTATCGACAGATCCTTCAGCGAATAACGAGTACCAAGTAAATCATTAGACAATAAGAGAATTTTACAAGCACTATCTATCCCTTTTACATCCAAATCCGAATTGGTTTCCGCAATTCCTTTCTGCTGGGCAGTTCGTAATGCTTCTTCAAAAGAAAGACCTTCTTCATGCATGCGGGTTAAAATATAATTTGTCGTCCCGTTAAGGATCCCTTCGATCCCAACAATTTCGCTACCTGCTAAACTGATTTCACCAATATCCTTTGTTGGTAATGCTGCTGCAGTTGCACCACTATATTTTAATCTCACCTTATTGGCTTTTGCCACCTCGAAAACCGTATCATACCGTGCCACAAGCGCACCTTTGGAAATGGTTACAACATCCATCCGATTACTGAATGCTGTAATAATGTTGGTAAAACCCGGCTCGCCACTTTCTACATCCGTAGGGGTAGCCTCTACCAATACATCCGCTTTGCCGTAACTGTTCGTAAGCGACATGCGAAAATCATGAGCATAATCCGCTAACGATTTGGATCCCGGCTCGGCTTCAGACAAAATATCGATGTTCAATCCTTCATCCGAACAAATAAAACCATCCCGTCCTCCTACCGCTACCAGCCGTAATTCAAGATTGTAGTTCTCTTTAATAATTTCTGATTTCTCTCTTAAAAGATGAATAAATTCTCGGCCAACGGCGCCAAAACCGGTTAATACAATATTTTTTTTGCGCATGTACAATCCCCCCACATCCTCAACCTTATCAAATATACTATAAATACTGTAAAGTCACTCATTTTATCGAGTTTAGATAATCGCGTTTTGTTGGCAGTGCCCCGCAAAAAAAGCCGCACATCCCTAAACTCATAGGAACGTACGGCTCAAACTGCAATCCTCTATTCAATTCAGTCAACTTCCTTCACAATCGCAGTACCTTGACTCCAATAAAGCAGATACTTCGGATCATTCTTCAATTTGACATTAAACATCTTAAGCTGGTGCTCCGAAACTTCAAGCACTTCCCAAAGCACCTTACTCTCCTGTTCACGAAGTGAGGGATCTGCTAATAAATGCGCTTGTGCTTCTTCTTCCGAACTCCAATTCTGAACGCCATAATACGCCAGCTCATAATGATTCACAAGTATACGCGTATAGATTTGCTCACTATCACGATGTTGTAATACGAATGTCATGCCTAGCCCCCAAGCTTACAGATAAGGATTCTCGTGCTTCGCTTTCAAAATGGACCAACGACGCTCCACTTCTTCTTCGAACGATTTCAACATCTCCGCATAAGCTTCCTTCGTCATATGTCTGGTTTTACCCATTGTTTTGAGCCAGTCGCTCAATGGAATCTTCTTATTCTTGTCTTCTGGATTATACGTAATCGTAGTTACGCCATTTTCCACTTCATATAAAGGGAAGAAACAAGAATCTACAGCAGCATTGACGATATTCGTACCGTCCTCATCCTCTGATAACCAGTTTAGCGGACATGCAATGAGAATTTTACCATATACCATGCCTTCATTCTGCGCATACCACTGCGCTTTCGCAGCTTTCTTCACGAGATCCTGCGCATAAGCCTCACAGCCTGTGAACACATAGGGAATGTGAGTTGCAGCCATAATCTGAGCGGTATCTTTATGGTGGAATTGCTTTCCACCTTTCTTAGAACCAACATTCGAAGTCGAAGTACGGTGACCGATTGGTGTGGAATACGATTGTTGTGCACCTGTATTCATATAACCTTCGTTATCGTACTCGAGAATGATCATTTTGTGGTTGCGAAGTGCGGCTCCGATCGCAGGACCCATCCCGATATCCATACCACCATCACCTGTCACCATGACAAATGTGAAGTCGTCTTTCAGATTCAAGTGATCCAGTTCTCCACGGCGCTTACGCTCCCAGAACATTTCTACAACACCGGAAAGTGTAGCAGCGCCGTTTTGGAATAAGTTATGGATATAGGTCGCTTTATGCGCAGAGTATGGATATCCAGTTGTAACAACCATCGCGCAGCCGGTATGGAACAAGGCCACAATGTCCCCTTCAATTCCTTTGAAGAACAGCTCTAATCCTGAGAAAATACCACATCCCGGACATGCGCCATGACCAGGAGCGATACGCTTTGGCTTCTTCGTCAATGAACGAAGTGGTGGAATTTTCACAGCCAGTTTACCTGACTCCTCCTCTTGTTTTACTGTAATCAGACCTGTATTCAAGTCCTCATATTTCATCGGGTTAGTCACGCGCTGCGGTTTCTTTGCAGGATCTCCAGGCGTATGACCATAATAGTCAAATGGTACTTCGACTTTCCCCTTCTCTACGGCATCGATTGCAAATTGGAACAAATGGTGCCCGTCTTCCGCATAGAAATCTTTTCCGCCTAGACCATAAATCCGGCTAATGACCATCGTTGAGGAATTTCCATATGTGAAAAGAGCAGCCTTAATTTCATTCACCATATTACCGCCATGTGCCCCATAGGAATCAGCACGATCCCCAACTGTGATCGCTTTGACATTCTTAAGTGCTTCTGCAATCTCTTTTGCAGGGAATGGACGAATCATATTCGGAGCTATAGAACCGGCCTTGATTCCTTTTACACGTAGTTGATCCACAACGTCTTTAATAATTTCAGATGAAGAGTTCATTAGGAATACGGCAACATCCGCATCTTCCATACGATATAAATCAAGAACAGGATAATCGCGACCTGTAAGTGCCTTATACTCTTTACGAATACGATCGAACACTTCACCCGCATTGTACATAGCAACTGACTGCTGATAGCAGTTATTGATATAATCTGGTTCATTCATGTAAGGACCGACTGTAATCGGGTTGTCACGATCTAATGTATCGGGATAGCCAATTGGCGGCTGCTCGCCGATAAATCGATGCACATCCTCACGACTTGCAATCGTTTGTACACGACGCTTTTGGTGAGAGGTAAAGTAACCATCAGATGCTACGATAACAGGCAAGCGAACATCTGCATCTTCAGCTAGCTTAATCGCCATGATATTCATGTCGTACACCGCTTGTGGGTCACGACACATCAAGATTGGCCAGCCCGTATTTAAAGCATAGTATAAATCCGAATGATCGCCATGAATATCTAGAGGACCCGACACAGAGCGACATACGAGATTCATAACCATTGGAAAGCGAGTACCTGACTGCACAGGCATTTGTTCTAGCATATATAAATAGCCATTTGCACTTGTCGCATTAAATACACGTCCGCCTGCAGTAGATGCACCATAACAAATACCTGCAGAACCGTGCTCCCCATCAGCTGGGATCAATACGATATCATGCTGACCATTAACCTTCATCATATCTAAGAATTGAGCAACCTCAGTAGATGGGGATATTGGAAAATAACCCATCACATGATAATTAATCTGATGCGCAGCATAAGCTGCCATTTCATTACCAGATTCATATACGATCTTTTGCTCAACTGTACCTGGTTGAAGCTCTTTTTTCATATCAATAGCCACTGCAATTCCACCTCTCAAGAAAAATTAGTTCACTGCCCAATCAAAACGGTGAGGCACACGATTCTCATCTGCATACCCATCTGTTTCTCTTTCACTCGAGAGCGCATCCGTAGGACAAGCCTGGACACACTTCAAGCAGCCTTTGCAGTATTGATAATCAATACCTTGCAGGAACATTTGTGGACGACCTTTCTTATCCGGCTGCTCTTCCCATACGAAACAGAAATCTGGACAAACCGTGTCACACTGCGCACAGTGAATACATGCACTATCTTGAAAATGCGGCATCATTCCCGCACGAGAAATGCTCAAATCCTTCAAAATGCTATTTCCTGGATTTGTGATAACGCCGCCCATCGGTTGCGTTGCATAACCTAGGATCGGTGTATCCTGGCGCACAAAAGCAGGCATTTCTTCACCTTCTAGAAGCTCGAACGTTTGGAACGTCACTTCGCTGTATCCACGATCGAATGTACGAATCGCTGGTTGTACAGCTTGCGGATACTTTTTCTCTAGTGATTTACGAATAATGCCACGCATCATATCGGGATCTAGGAAGTCACACAACCGGAATAGTGCGCCAAGCATCGCCATATTGACTCTATTCTTCTCTTCGAGTGCGATACCGATGGCATCAACGACTGCGACGGTACCCCCATGCATTTTTAATTTTTCTTTGAGTTGTTCAGGTGTTTTAGTTGAATTGATCAGGACAAGGCTATCTTCATAAATTCCGCTAACGACATTGACTGTTTTTGATAACGATTCGTGGAATATGCCAACCACATGCGGCCGTTCAATTGGTGATGTATCACGGATGTTCGTGGACGCATCGCAGAATCGAATATAAGCTTTGACTGCAGACCCTTTTTTCTCTGAACCATAAGAGGAGAAACTTACCCCATTTAGACCAGCACCAACCACTCCCGCCTCTGCGAGCATTTTACCAGCCAAATTGGCACCAAGGCCTCCGATGGATTCCAATCTGATTTCAAAAAATCCAAGCTCATTCATTTTGGGTAAAGTAACCATGTGTTGACTCCTTTCGAGATAAAAACTGCATCAGCGAATTAGCGCAGATATTACACATATTCTAAGTATATTCGTAAAGTCCTCTTGGTTATCATAAATTTTGGAAGATAAAGTGTGGAAAACCCACAATTTCAGACTTTATTCGACCCAGAATATGGATTACTACCCCGTATGCAGCTTAATGGGTATCTTATGAATTTTACAGACTTGGAGGTATCTATGCTGTGGAAAATGTCGCAGAGCGTAATTCCATGAGGTGTACTACCCTCTTATCATAGCATATTTCACGGTCAATCATGGGTAAAATTAACATTTTTTCTAAGTCCGAGTTCCTCTTTCAGACATGGTTTAAATGGTGTTGAGTAAAGCTGCTTCGCATATGTATAACATAACAAATGTTATGTAAACAAATTAAAAGTCAGTCTCAATTTTCAGCTCTTCTATTTTTCCCTAGCGCATCTCCAAGACCATAATAATGTCTGAAATTATAGATCAGTGGACTCCATTTGGAAGGATCAATATGATTGTTCTCACGCAAAATTGTAGCATGCGCATGAACTTGTAACACCTGGGTTTCTATGATTGCAAAAAAAGGTGCGTACTCCGGAATACGAACTTCTTTTACCAATGCTTCAATCTGAATCGGACATTCCGAGATGCGTGTAGGTTTTATCGTAATCGAATCCAGTGATGTTAACCCACTACCTTGAAGCTTGTCTTTACAGTAGGTATAGCCCATCTCAAGCTTATAATCTGGTACGGGATTTGTACCTGTATAGGGTGAGATTTGCTCTACATTCTGCCACAAATCTGGGCTAGGTATATTGATTACACATTCTGGGTGACGTTTGATATTCTCAAAAGCTTTGCCACCAAGACCCAAACCAAGAATGATATTATCCCCTAAAGCCCACGAGGACGATAATGGCGAAATATTCGTAGTTCCATCTTCATTAAGGGTACTGAGTAAAATCACTGGATTACCGTAATACAAAATTTTAGGTTGAATAACAACTGTGCGATCCGCTTGTCTTGTCTGATTCATGTTCACTTCTCCTCTTGTTCATCAATTCCGATTTATTGTAAAATAGAAACACTTCCATGTTCATCGAAATATGGATTACAAGGAGGATTAATTCATGGCTGTTAACTCAAATGTAGCATTAATTGCTGCACTAATAAGCGAACCGTCTCGAGCAGTCATATTATCTGTATTAATGGATGGGAGACTGCATACGGCAAGTGAACTTGCTGCAAATGCACGAATAAAGCCGCAAACGGCAAGCTTTCATCTAGCCAAAATGGTCGAAGCGCAAGCTGTATCTGTCCAGCAACAAGGTAGACATCGTTATTACGGTATACAGAATCCAGAAGTTGCTCAAGTCATGGAGTCTCTCCTGTCTATAGCACCACCCGTTCAGATCAAATCATTCCGACAAGCAGCAGAAGATCAGGCTATACGCCAGGCTCGAACGTGTTATGATCATCTTGCAGGATATCTGGGGGTACAACTAACAGAGGCTTTGTGCAATCAGAAGATTATTGAAGAAGAAGAAGAAAAAAGTTATCACGTAACAAAAAAAGGCGAAGCCTTCTTTGCAGACTTGAACATCGATCTAGCTCAAGTCAAAACAAAGCGCCGCGCCTACTGTTTACAGTGCCTAGATTGGAGTGAACGCCGTTATCACCTCGCGGGAGCGTTAGGAAATGCGATTCTTGAAAGGTTACTAGAACTGAATTGGATTGAGCGGATGCCCAAGACTAGAGCTATTCAAGTCACGCCACAAGGTAAAATTGGGTTTAAGAACACTTTTTCCATTGTTTTTCATGATGAGGCAAGTAACTAACCCCACTGTTTCAATCGTCTCTCCCTTATTTGGCAACTGGTACGGCTTGAAGAACTTCTTCCAAAGTTTTACCATTTTTCGCTACGTCAGCAGCTAATTTCTTACCTACATATCGCAGATGCCATGGCTCGTATTGGTAACCTGTAATTGATTCTTTTCCCTTGGGATAACGGATAATGAATCCATATTCATGCGCATGAACAGCCAACCATTTGGCTTCTTTCGTATCCCCGAAGCAATTCTCAGCCGCACATTTTCCATCACTACCTGACACATCAATCGCAAGTCCAGTCTCATGTTCACTATGACCAGGAACTGCGCTATACGTCTTTGCTTTCGCTTCTCCGTCTTTTTTCACATAATTATTGAATAACGTAACTTGCGTTTTGTGGGAGCGATAAGCAGATACACCTGCTAAAGAAATTCCATCTTTCTTCGCTCCTGCAAACATTTGCTCTAATGCACCTGCTGCTTCTTTTCGCATCATACGCTTCTCTATTTTTTCGTTAAATGTAAAGGGAACACTTGGATAGACCAAATCTTTTGGCTCGTAATTGTCAGGTAAAGCGAATTGTTTATTCACAAGAACGGTGATCGCTTGTGGATCAGCCGCCTCTTTCGTATCCCCCTTTACAGGAGGTTTACTTGCCTCTGGACTACCACTAGGTTGAGGAGAAGGGCTTTGTTTAGCGCTCTCCACTGCTTTTGTCTCTACAGGCCCTTTTGTTTCCACAGGTTCTTTTGTTTCTATAGGTCCTTTTGTCTCCTTGGGTTCATTCACAGCTTGTTTACCATCACCACAACCCACGATTGATACAGCACAAACAAGAATGAGAGCGGTAAGCGCTATTTTCTTTTTCATATTATCCTCCTAAGTAAAATTATCTCTTTTTCACCTATATTATCACTTCCAAAAGTATGAAATGTAACAAAAAAGATACAATAACAGGTATGAAGAAAGGATTGTGATCCCGTATGATTACAAGGTTTCGAACGTGCTCTGCCTTCTTGTGCATTGCCCTACTTGTCAGTCTAACCGCCTGCTCCCTAACTAATAATCAAACGCAAAGTCCGATAACATCACCTGATACAGCAATATTAAGCACTTCTGCTCCAGTCTCCGGCCCTAAAACTCTGTCACCACAATCAATGGATGATCCCATTATGCAGCAAGTCTCTCAGCTTACTCTTGACGAGAAAATCGGTCAGCTTGTGCTTGTAGGTGCAGATCATTGGACAGGTGACGATCATACACAGACATTAATTGAAAAGTACAAGGTCAGTGGATTCGTATTATTTAAAAGAAATATTCAAGACCAGTCGCAAGCCCTTAAGCTTGTGAATGATCTCAAACAGGCCAACTCATCAAACAAAATCCCATTAATCATGAGTATCGATGAAGAAGGGGGCAAAGTAACTCGCCTACCCGATTCCTATCTTGGACTTCCGAATAATAGCGTAATTGGACGCGTAAATAACGAAATATTCGCCTATGAATTTGGTAAAAGATTGGCAGATAAAGTGAAATCTATCGGTCTCAACGTGAACTATGCACCTGTTCTCGATATTAATAGCAATCCACAAAATCCAATAATCGGTGTACGTGCATATGGTAATACACCGAATCTCGTAAGTCAGCTCGGTCTACAAACGATGAGAGGTATTCAATCCGAAGGTGTTGTATCTGTCGTAAAACACTTTCCTGGGCATGGTGATACATACATCGATTCACATGTCGGTTTGCCCGTTGTGGATCATGATATCCAGCGATTAAAAAAATTTGAATTCGTCCCTTTCATTAATGCCATTAATAATGGCGCGGATGCCGTAATGGTTTCCCATATTCTCATCTCCAAAATTGACGCTAAGAATCCCGCTTCTTTATCCAAACCGGTCATCACTGACTTACTTCGTAAAGACTTGAACTTCCAAGGCGTTATCGTCTCAGATGACTTGACCATGGCTGCAATTACCTCGCAACATGAGATTGGAGATGCAGCTGTTATGGCGATTCAAGCGGGTACTGACCTCGTCATGGTATGCCATGAGTATGATAATCAGACAAGAGTTCTTCATTCACTCAAAAGAGCCGTTGAAAACGGTGAGATCACGACTGAACAATTGAATCACAGTGTCGCTCGCGTCTTGAAAATGAAGGACAAATACAACATGCAGAACTCCCCCACCACATCTGTTTCTGTTGAGACAATGAATCAATCCATTCAAGACTTATTGACGAAGTATTTGAAATAATACATAACTAATGTTATGTAAACAATAGCAGTCTCATACGCCCATTGACATGAAGATGCAGACGGGTGTAGTATTTCAATGTAAATAGTAAACGACCTCGTTAGGTGAGGCTCCTATACAAACACAGGCCACTGCCCGGAAACATCGAAAGATGCCAATGGGTAGAACAGGGATTGCCGGATTAAGGCTTTTCATAAGGTGGCTAAGAGATTCTCCATTTCTTTACGTTGTGTAGTGCTAAAACTCGACTAGGGGGAACCCGTTTAAGTGTTTTTTTCACGCGCTTATTCACAATCCTTCTAGGAGAACCTAGAGGGATTTTTTAATGCTGAAAGGGGTGATTATTCACATGGACAGTAGTCCGAGTAGGTTGTTTTATCAAAATACACGAATTTGTCCTGTGAAGAGCAGGAACTCGTTTTCCTCGATCACCTATACAGCTTGCATAACCCGATTTGTCCATTATAGGTAAAAATCAGGCTTATTCAGTATGGCAATTTAGGATGATTGAATCAAATCGAGTTCCGAAGCCATTGGCTCTCCTTCAGGGAGAGTTTTTTTGTGTCCAATTTCGAAGGTGGAGGAATGAACTATGACAATTACAAATCGTTTGATTGATGCATCTTTTTGTCTGACTGAAGATTTATTGGAGGAATTAAATTCATCACACAACGGGTTACAGGAACCCGAATGGGAAGAAAGACTGGAGCAATACGGAAAAAATCAAATTGCACACGACAAACCGCCAGCATGGTATGTGCAACTGCTCTTTTGCTTCAAAAACCCATTCATACTCATTCTAATTGCCCTAGACCTATTCTCTATTCTTACAGAGGATACCAAAGGGGTGATCGTTATCAGCACGATGATTGTAGTCAGTGTGCTGATCACATTTACCCAAGAATATCGTTCGATTCGAACGGTCGAGAAACTAAAAGCGATGGTAGGAACGACAGCCACCGTAACACGAAATGGAATAAAACAAGAAATCGACATGGAACTCCTTGTCCCAGGTGACATCATACACCTTTCCGCAGGAGATTTGGTTCCTGCTGATGTCAGACTGCTGAGCTCGAAAGATTTGTTTATCAGTGAATCCTCTCTTACAGGCGAGTCTCTCCCCATTGAAAAACAGGATTCCAATTTCAAATCCAAGACCAATAAAACCCAACGTCCTTATCATACCAATCCGCTAGAGCTTGGAAACATGTGTTACATGGGTACGAATGTCGTAAGTGGCACCGCTACTGCTATTGTCGTATCCACTGGTGCTTCAACTTACTTTGGTTCTATGGCCAAAACATTGACGGGTACGCGTCCGCTAACGAGCTTTGATAAAGGTGTTAGCAGCGTTACCTTCGTCCTAATCCGCTTCATGCTTATTATGGTACCTATTATTTTCTTCATTAATGGCTTTACGAAAGGTGATTGGTGGGATGCCCTGCTGTTTGGTCTATCGATTGCAGTTGGTCTAACGCCTGAAATGCTCCCTGTTATCGTGACAACGAATCTTGCAAAAGGCGCATCTGTCATGGCCCGTAAAAAAGTAGTCGTTAAACGACTTAATGCAATTCAAAATTTTGGAGCCATGAATATATTGTGCACAGATAAAACAGGCACGCTGACGGAAGATAAAATCATTCTAGAAACATATATGGACATCAATGGGAATGAAGATTTGAAAGTACTCGAATATGCCTATCTCAATAGCTATCATCAGACTGGTCTCAAAAATTTATTAGATGTTGCCGTATTGAAGCATGTTGAACTAACAGAAGTTCTCGGTGTCGAAAAGAACTATGCCAAAGTGGATGAGATCCCTTTTGACTTTAATCGCCGCAGAATGTCTGTTGTGCTAGAGAAAATCAACCACCATCACGTTTTAATTTGCAAAGGTGCGATGGAAGAAATTCTTGGTTGCTGCTCCCATGTCTTGGATAAGAAGGAACGCAAGGAACTTACACCACATATCGCACAACAGGTGCAGCAAAAAGTGCACGATATGAACAATGATGGACATCGCGTCATCGCAGTTGCAGTCAAAAAGCTTACACCACACAATGAGCCATACAGCAAACATGATGAAGTGAATCTCACTCTAATTGGCTTTGTTGGATTCATTGATCCACCCAAGGAAACAGCTAAATCTGCGATACATGCTCTGACCGAAAACGGAATCGCAATAAAAGTGCTTACCGGTGATAACGCCGCGGTTACACGGAAAGTTTGCATGGATGTAGGACTTTCCGTAGACCACATTGTGCTGGGTAGCGAGATTGACCAATTGAATGATAGCCAATTGGCTGATCTAGCTGAACAAACGACTGTATTCGCCAAGCTAAATCCTTTGCAAAAATCTAGAATTGTGAAAGCCTTGCAATCCAAAGGTCATACAGTCGGGTTTATGGGTGACGGCATTAATGATGCAGCTTCACTACGTGCAGCAGATGTGGGGATTTCCGTGGATACAGCCGTAGATATTGCCAAGGAATCAGCAGATATTATCTTGCTTGAGAAGAATTTAATGGTCTTGGAAGCCGGTGTTATTGAAGGTCGCTTAACATTCGGAAATATTATTAAATATATCAAAATGACAGCTAGCTCGAACTTCGGAAATGTGTTTAGTGTGTTAGGCTCTAGCTTATTCCTACCGTTTCTCCCTATGCTCCCTATCCATCTTCTCATGCAAAATTTATTTTATGATATTTCGCAATTATCAATTCCGTGGGATCGAATGGATAAAGAGTTTTTAAAGCAGCCACGCAAATGGGATGCAAAATCTGTCGGAAGATTCATGCTGTTTATTGGACCGATCAGCTCCATTTTCGATTATGCAACCTACTTCTTGATGTATTTTGTCTTCGCAGCAAATACCGTTGGAAGTCAATCCTTATTTCAATCTGGATGGTTTATTGAAGGTCTGTTGTCACAAACATTAATCGTGCATATGATTCGTACGGAGAAAATTCCCTTTTTCCAAAGCAGAGCTAGTATGCCAGTAATCGTGTTAACCAGCTTTATTATGGTAGCAGGAATCTTCATCCCTTTTAGTGCTTTCGGAGCAAGCGTTGGGTTGGAGCCATTGCCTCTAGCCTACTTCCCTTGGTTGGTTGTCATTCTGTTAGGATACTGTTTTCTTACTCAATTTATTAAAAAATGGTACATTCGCAAATTTAATGAGTGGCTATAAGTTAAAACATAATTAATGTTATGTAAACAAATCTATTTACCAAAAAAAGGGCTCTACTTTCCTTTCGGATTTGTAGAGCCCTTGCCTTGTCTTACTTATTTAAAAAACTTCACGCGGTCTTCAAGTGGATTGAATGTTTTCTCGCCTGGCTCCGCAGTTGGTTTACCAAATGGCATTTGAGCCATCAACTTCCAAGTGCTTGGTAGATCCCAAGTAGCTTTTACTTCGTCATCAATTAGTGGATTGTAGTGCTGTAAAGAAGCACCTAAGCCTTCACTTTCAAGAGCTGTCCAGATTACGAATTGCAGCATTCCTGAAGATTGGTTAGACCAGATTGGGAAGTTATCTGCATACGCTGCAAAGTTAGTTTGCAGATAGTCGATTACTGCTTGATCTTCGAAGAACAATACAGTGCCATAGCCGCTGGAGAAGCCATCCATTTTATCATTTGTAGGACCAAAGTTCTCTGCTGGAACGATCTTTCTTAATGTTTCACGCGTCATGTTCCAAAGTTTATCGGATTGCTCACCGAAAAGTACTACGACTCTTGCACTTTGAGAATTAAATGAAGATGGTGTATGTTTCACTGCATCATTCACGATTGCTTGGATTTGCTCTTGGGATACGATCTCTTCCTTACCAATTGCATAATACGTACGTCTTTCTTTTACTGCGGATAAGAATGTGTTGCTGCTCATGATAAATGACCTCCGATATTAGTTAAATTCTTTAATTAACTCGACTATGAATAGCGACTTACTTTTTGTTCTTACCTTTCTTTTATTATGCATCTCATTTCTTATGTTGTCAACACCAAAATAAAAAGCCAACGATCTCTACAAGAAGATCATTGGCATTTTTCCCTTTTTCCAAACAAACCATTCAATCAAACTTACGTACTCCTGGGAACATGAATGCAATCGCTACAATCACAACGCCTACCCCAGCAAGGATTGAAGTTGTTGCGAGACCACCTATTGCTTCAGCAAGCCAACCCGCACCCAAATAACCAAGTGGCAGAAGCGCAAAGGAGCCGAACATGTCTAAGCTAACGACCCTTCCAAAAGCCTCTTCTGGTACCAGTTCTTGCAAACTTGTCTCCCATATTAAACCGAAGATCATGATACCAAATCCTTCAAGCACCATTAACCCCATCAACAATGGTATCCAACTCACGAACGGTATGGCGAATAGCACCAATCCAGATAGCATGACACCCCCATAAGCGATAATCCCGCGATAACGCCACTTCGCCTTCGAACCAAATACGAATGCGGCGAGTAAGCCTCCCACGCCTGCAAATGTCATCGCGAGTCCATAATATACGGGTTCTAAGTGATGATGTACGTTAAATAACCATGGGATCAACACACGCTGGACGCCACCGAAACAAATATTAATAAACGCGAATGCAATGATCGTAAACCATAACCAAGTGTGCGATTTAAGAACAGCGACGCCTTCTACCCAATCCTTTTTAAAATCATAAGACTTGGATTTAGGAAGCTCCGCACTACTCATCTTCATTAAATTTCTTAAGAGATAGATACAAATAAATGACGCGACGAACGTTAAACCATCAATGCCTAGCCCCACTCCCGCTGACATGACTGTCAGGATCACTCCGCCAAGTGTAGGACCTAATAATCGGATTCCTTGACCACTAACTTGTGATAAAGAAATGGCTGCATTGCGAATTTCGGGCGTGTATATCTTGGCTCGAATCGCTGAGGATGCTGGACCAGACAACGCATCTGTGATGCCGAATAAAGCAACAAATACGTATATCATCTCTATGGTCAGTACATCCAATATGTATACGATCATCATTCCAAATAACAGGATAAATCCGATCAAATCCGTAACCATCACTATTTTCATGCGATCCAAGCGATCCACAATAACTCCTGTGAATGGAAGCATAATCACTTTCATCAACATCGAGATCGCTACTGTCGTCCCCATTGCCATGGTCGATCCTGTAAGAGATAACACCATGATAGGGAGAATGACCATCGTGATCGAACTCCCCAGCATATTGAGCATCTTACCGATCCACAGCAATCGAAATGGACGAGACTGAGTGATGGGCATGATTAGATTTTGAAAATAAGACGGTTGCGGTTTACTACTTTCTACGATCTCTGTCTGCATCAAGCTTCTCCTTTTTTGAATAATAAGAATATTATAGTTGGACTACGCCACCATCTGGATCGATGATGTGCGATGCTGCTTGTGTTCGCGGCTAGACTTACTTCTAATCTGATTCTGAGCGATTCCAATCACGACTGCAGGCGTCATGCCGTCGATTTGCAGCAATTGGACAAGATGGACGATATCCCCTTGTTGGTACGCCGTTGCAAGGGATTGCAGCAATGCCCGTGTACGCTCTTTTTCCGGTAAAATAGAGTCATCCTGCTCAAGCTCGTATCGAACTTTCTCAAGGGCCAGCCGCGCACGATGCAAGGAGGCTTTAATCGCGCCTTCAGTTGTGTGCAGCATGTGAGCTGCCTCCGCACTGGAGTAACCAAACACATCTCTTAAGAAGAAAACGGCACGCTGCAAAGGAGATAAATGTTTAATTATAGATTCAAGCGCTTGCTCGATCTCATACCATGTATGATCATGCAAAGCTGTATGAGCGAATTCTTCAGAGCTTAAACGCGAATGTTCCTGCTTCATGATTTTCTCATAAGTTATTTTTCGGCGAACTTGATCAATCCATGTATTCTTAGCAATCCGCATGAGAAGTGCCTCGACATTCATATGCCCGTTACCTTCTAACGTTCCGACTGCCTTCAGCCATGTTTCCTGCGCAAGATCCTCTGCATCCCATTTGGAACCTGTCAAAGATAAACAATAGCGGTTCACGACAATCTGCAGCTGCTTCAAATCTCCATTCTTTAATTGCTCTCCCATCCATCATTCTCCTTTACACGTTCAGATTGATCCTTAATACGTAAACGAATAAAAGCATTAGAAAGATACGTGATTCATTATACATCTTAATCCCCATAATGGACCATAAGATCCGTGAGCTGCTTTTTCATACAATTCAATATCTCTGCTGAATCTTTCAATATTACTTCTTTTCCTAAGTGTATTAAAAATTTTGCAAAGTACAACATGTCATGTTTCGGAATATGACCTTTAAGCCAGCCCGTACCATCCTCTCTTATATGAAGCATGGGAACAGACCCGGGATCAGCTTCGCACGCCTCAACCCCATTCTTAGTCAGTTCCGCAAAAATAGGGACAGACGGACTCTCCGTTTGACTATTCGAACCTCTATTTTCAAGGTGATTGTCCCCCAAATCCATTGGTTGTCGTTCTGAATGCGTTACTGAAGAGATTCGATCACAGCGGAACACACGAATATCTTCCCCTTGATAAGAGTATGCCCGACAGTACCATAGCCCGCTTCTGGTGTAGATACCAATGGGTTGTATCTCTCGACTTGATCGTTTCACGCCAGATTCATAATCGATGAGTAACACCTTTTGACGTACAGCTGCATCGAGCAAGATTGGAAGGTAAGGAGATTGGGCATTTCGAGTAGGGGTTACAAAATCAACACGGGCCTTCATTTGATCAATTCGAATCCTCATATCTTGAGGCAAATAATGATAAAACTTCCTCAGTGCAGAGATGGATTCCGATTTAAAGGGCAAAGAGGAATAGTGCCGTAAGGCATGGATGGAAAAAAATATCGCAACCGCTTCTTCCTCAGTGAAAGCAATCGGAGGCAGAATCCTTTCCTTTAACAACCCGTAACCGCCATGAGGACCCACTTCAGAATACAAAGGCACCCCTAGCTCTCCCAGCTCTTGTAGATCCCTTAATATCGTCCTTTTGGAAACACCGAATTCATCCGAAAGTTCTTTGACCGTAAACTTACGCTTTTGATTCACGACCATCATAAGTTCCATCAGTCTTTTAGATTTGGACATTGCTTCTCTCCTACTTTTAAAAATGATTTTTAATAGTGACAATAGTTGTCACTATTATCTGCTATTGTTGAAACATAAAGCAATTGAATCTTTAAAAATTAGAGGAGGAACTAACATGCAAAGGAAATATTTCAAATCAGGCGATATGACACTCTCTTATCTCGATTTTGGAGGAAAATGTCAGAATGTATTACTTCTGCTACACGGCCATATGAATGATGCCAGAACCTTTTCCGAGCTAGCATCTAAGTTGTCCAAGGATTGGCGGGTAATTGGATTAGATCAACGTGGTCATGGATGGAGTAATCATTCACCTGAATTAGATTACTCAAGAGAAGGCTACCTTTCAGACGTGCTCAACTTGATTCGCACCGAATTAGGCGGGCAACCTGTAACGATCTTGGGTCATTCTTTAGGCGGAGCAAATGCGTATCAATTCGCGTCGCAATATCCGGAGTATGTTCAAGCTGTCATTGTAGAAGACATCGGTGTGGAAATTGAACATAACTTATCCTTTGCAGAGAAGCTGCCTGCGCGTTCAGCTTCCTTACAAGAACTTAGAGAATCACTTGAACAAGTTGGGATTAGAGCGATTGATTATTTTTCAGAAAGTGTATTTGAAGATGAACTTGGTTGGGGTTTCCGCTCAGATCTCAAGGGAATGCGCGTATCACAATTAAACCTGAATGGCAATTGGTGGGATGACTGGCTAGCCTCTTCATGTCCAGCCCTGCTTATTCAAGGTCAAAATAGCTTTGTTCTAAAATTAAATCACGCAGAGCACATGGTGTCAAAAAGACCTAATACAAAACTTGCAGTATTTGAAAATTGTGGTCACGGTGTTCATTCCGATGACCCTGAGGGCTATTATCAGGTCGTCAAAAAATTCCTTGACGAGCTGTGAGCCTTTTCCAAATGACATCCGTATCTTTTGAAAGATGCCACTCGTTTACCGAGTGTAAAGCAAATTTCACTTTAACGGAGGTCATAACCATGAGTACCTATATGCCTTATGTAATTGAACAATCCAGCCGCGGGGAGCGATCCTATGATATTTACTCCCGCTTACTGAAAGACAGAGTCGTGTTCCTCGGCTCAGCCATTGACGATCAGGTTGCAAATAGCATTACGGCTCAGTTACTTTTCTTGGCTGCTGAAGATCCGGAGAAAGAAATTTCGCTGTATATCAACAGTCCTGGCGGATCAACCTCTGCGGGCTTTGCCATCTATGATACAATGCAGTTCGTTAAACCACCAGTACATACCATTTGTACGGGAATGGCTGCTTCTTTCGCGGCGATCCTTCTACTTGCAGGTGAAAAAGGTAAGCGTTTGGCTTTACCGAACAGTGAAATTATGATCCATCAGCCGCATGGTGGTGTACAAGGTCAAGCCAGTGATATCGCCATCAGTGCCAAACGCATCCTTAACATCAGAGAGCGTCTTAACAACATTACCGCTGAACGAACAGGTCAACCGATTGAGAAAGTGAACCAAGATATGGATCGGGATTACTTTATGTCCGCTGCAGAAGCAGTTGAATATGGGATTATCGATAAAGTAATCACAAGTTTATAAGTTTACACTCATCCCCCATCTATATACGAACAATAGCCGGTTTCCTTCTATTTCAGATGAAGGAATACCGGCTATCGCTATTATTTAATCATATAAAATATTACTTCGCTCCACTCGCCTGCTTTGGACCCCTAGAAGGTATGATCATGCGATCATTACTCATCCAGAATGCAAAGACGAAAGTTAGGACCGCAGGAACGATTGCCCACATGAAAGTCTGCGCGATTGAACTTGAAAGTGCGCTAGTTATTTTATCCAGAACAAAGGATGGAATTTCGGATCTTTTCACAGGGTCCAGCATTTCTCGCGGGTCTCCACCTAGATTACCAGGTGCTCCATTCCCACCTCCAAATGCATCAGTCATCTTCGTTGTGAAAGCATTCCGTTGAATAATTCCATAGATCGTAATCCCAACGGTCATCCCGAAGGAACGTACGAACGCAATTGTCGAGTTCGCGGCGCCGCGCTGTGCAGCGTCAAAATGATGGATACCCGCCATACCAAGCACGGAGAATGATGCTCCTGTTCCAAGACCCAAAACGATCATAAACATCGTAATCGTGGTACGCGACGTATCTTGCGTAATCGTACTTAGCAAAACCATTCCTGTAATGAAGATCAACGTAAAGATGATCATAATATTACGATAACTCATTTTGGTCGATAAGAATCCACCTAGTTGAGCAGAGACTGTCGTCCCTAACATCATTGGCAATAAAATGAGACCTGAGTTCGTTGCACTACCGCCTGTTACACCTTGAATGAAGATTGGAATGTATACCGCAGCTACGATAAAGCCCGCTCCATATAACAAACCAACAATCGTACTGCCTGCGAACAAGCGATTGCGGAACATCGGGAACGAAATAATCGGCTCTTCGACTTTCGTCTCGATCACCAGGAATGCAATGAACATGACAGCAAACCCTGCAAATAGACTTAAAATCTGTGTGGAGTCCCAAGCGTATTTATTACCGCCAAGTTCCAAGGCGAACATCAAACATACGATGGCCGCAATAAGTGTTGTAGCGCCCCACCAGTCGATTTTTTGCTTCGCATGCTGCAGCGATTCTTTATAGAACATACCTATGAATACTAAGGCAACGATACCGATCGGCACATTAATGAAGAACACCCAGTGCCAGCTTAAGTAATCTGTGATATAAGCGCCAAGCAGTGGACCAAAGATACTTGAAAGTCCGAATACGGCTCCGAATAATCCACCCATTTTTCCCCGTTTCTCAACAGGGAACACATCAAAAATAATTGTAAAAGCAATCGGCATCAATGCCCCGCCACCAATTCCTTGGATCGCGCGGAAAACAGCGAGCTGCTCGATACTTTGTGCAAAACCACATAACACTGAGCCAATCAAGAACATGATAATGCCAAACATGAAGAATCGCTTACGACCATACATATCGGACAATTTACCGAAGATTGGCATTGATGCCATTTCAGCTACCATGTAGGCAGAAGTCACCCACACGAACTTATCCATGCCCCCTAGATCACTTACAATCGTACCCATTGCTGTTGCAACAATCGTATTATCAATTGCTGCAACGAAAATGCCAAGCATTAAACCGGCTACGACAAATCCTAATCTACTTTGCTTACTTGTCACAATCTTCTCTCCTCATTCCTTTATATAGACAGACCCTTTATTATACTATACGACTAAGGCCAACGTCAGCACCTTTATCTTGTTCATACCGACCTTTATATTCCACAAGATCAATTTCACAACCTGGTCCTATCGTCACATTCGTACCGCGTACAACCTTGGCTTTGGTATATTCCAGGTAAATTTCATCGCCTTCAATCGTATTGACATGCAGCTCATTGTGATAAGATTGGAAAAGTGTTTTAATCATTTTGAAGACACTTATGCCAAGCAAGTTGCGTCTAACTTCAATTTGATCACAACCAATTTCTCTAACATGTGCATCACCATGGAGCTGAATATTAACTTTTCCCACATTCAACAATCCATCAATACGGAAACCACCTTTTACCTCAAACCTCTCCGCAGAGCAATCCTCTTTCAGTTCAAGTGCTCCATCGAGCTCGATATCTTCTGCAACGAGTCGTCCATCGGCCTTAAAGTGACCACTTATTTTAATATTTTTGACACTAACGTCCCCGTCGACTCTCATCGATCCGCTAATTTTTAAATCATCCGTTGTTACATTACCATCAATATTCGCCGAACCACTAATCTTCATATTCCCAGCTTGCACATTCCCATATACATCTCCACTTCCGCTGCAGCGGAATTCTTGACATTGAACATCATCAGTCACTTTACCACTACCACTAATTCTAACCTTCTGAAAAACCCCTCCACCCGAGCTGCCTGACCCGTTTATTACTAAATCCCTAGATCTTTCTCTCATCGTTATATCCCCTCCACTTGATTTAATTTCATTTTCAATTCCTCCATACATCCGCTTAAATTCATACGGACTACAACCTTCACACTGCGTTCAAAATACCACTCGCTGGGGCTAACAATGAGTAAGAATGACGAAACCCCCATTTTTCGAATAAGTAAAAGCTCACACGATTTCCCTTCAATTTGAGGCAGGTGATCATTCAGTGTCTGAATTAATAGGCTACCTTCTTCTAGATTAATTTCGCCAGTCTGGAGTAAATAATCAAGCACATACATAATCAGTATCTGAGTAAAAGAAAACGAATCCACTTTCCCGTTCTGTTTCGTGTAAAAATCTAAAGATGATGATAGAACAATGTTTCGTTTTATTAACTGTTCTTTCGTTAGAACCATGTCCCCTGTTATCGGGGAAAACACATCTGCAAGTGCATCTAACGATAAATCGTCCTTCATGTTCTTTATTTTATCAATACGAGCGAGAATTTTATTTTTCGGAAAGAAGGTTTCTTGCCCAGTAAATGTTGATTTTCTAATAAACCACTCTTCAGGGATCAAGTTCTTACGTTTCCATCGATACAATTGACCATATGAAATTTCAGTTCGTTCAAGCAGATCCTTTTTAGAAATGAGATCTTGCTCCATATATATCCCCCCTTCTTCAAAATGATTGTAACATAACACTGTTACACTGTAAATGGGTGGATTTAGTGCGAAACAGAGCATAATCGAGTTCTTTTTGCTATAATTTAGCTTGTATAGCGTTATTTGAAATGTTACGGAGGACCTGATATGAACATACAGAAAATTCGCGATCGTGAAGAATTAGATCAGAGGCTCGTACACATGCCGTGGTATGTAGATAAATTCATTCATCATAAACTGCCCGATTTATCCCCTTCCTCGTTACTTGAATATGTCCGAGATTACGATACCTTCTTGGGCTGGCTGCGTCAGGAAGGGCTAACTGCTGCACGTACTATTCGAGATATTCCATTGGCAGATTTAGAAAAACTTCATATGGACAGTATCGATACATTCCGTTCCTACTTATCCACGAAAAAAGAGATGCCTAATGCGAAAATCACGATCACACGCAAGCTCTCTTCACTTCGTTCTTTGTTCCATTATTTAAGCCAAATTGCCGAGGATGAGAACTTCTACCCCCTGCTTAAACGTAATGTAATGGCCAAGGTAGAGATACGTCGCACGAACAAATCAAAAGATATCGCCTCTAAGCTTGAGGGCAAGCTGCTGCAGGAGCATGAAATTACGGAGTTTATCAATTACATACGTGAAGGCTATGGTTCAGATGTTGTGGATAACAAGCAGGCGCACTACGCTCATCAGCTCAATAAGACGCGTGATGCATGTATTGTTTCTCTCATTCTACATTCGGGGCTGCGTGTGTCAGAGACGACTAATCTGACCTTAGATGATCTAGATATGAAGAAACAGACCGTGTATGTGTACCGTAAAGGAAATAATGAAGGCACATTCAAGACACGTGTCTTCTTTCGCCAAGATGCATTAGATGACCTATCCCATTACTTATCAATTCGCGAGACCCAATATTTGCCCCCTAAAAAGGAAAAAGCCTTGTTCCTCACCATCCCCAATGGCAAGAAACAAGGGCAAATGATGTCCAAACGTGCCATCCAAGAGATGGTCATGAAATATGCTAAGCGGTTCGGCAAACCGTATTTAACCGTACATAAGCTGCGCCACTCGTTCGCAACTGACTACTACTTACAGAACGATTTGTACAAAACACAAGAACAGCTCGGCCACGCTTCCCCCGACACCACTCAAATCTATGCGCATCTCACGGATAAGACGATGGCAGAGGCGATTGATAACCGGAAGGAATAGATTGGTGAGTTACAAATATCGAGAAATTATTCGAACTAACTTCCCAGGAAAATCATTTAGATTTGTAATATCTAAAAATCTCTCTTTTCCATAGATATGACTAATTACATCCTTATCTTGGCCAATGGCGGCTGCTAGAAATGTTAATCCTTTTCGTTCGTACTCGGATATTGTCATCTGCATGTCTTGGGCCGCATAACTTCCGGTATAGTCGTCCATTGCTTTGGGCTGCCCGTCACTTATGCTAATCAATAGCTTTGTCTCTTGCGGTGAAACAGCTAACCGTTCGGCCATAATTCGAAGCGCCATTCCGTCCCGATTATTACTCCTAGGGCGAATTCCCATCAGTCTGAATCGATCATTTGGATCGGTTTTATGAAAGTCGGTATATGCAAAAATAGACATTTGCTCCATTTTGGAAACATCCGCAGTATCACCATAGATCAATATGGGAATATTGCAAATTTGACAAAATTCATATACCGCAATCACTGCGCGCTTTGCCGCCTCCAATCTTCCAAAAGCAGCCATCGATGCTGATTCATCGACCCTCAGACCGACCACAAGTGAAGGGGATTCGGTTGGAGGGCGTTTCTTGGCAAAATACCTGTAATCCTGATAAGCAATGCTATCTGCCTGAAACTTGCTGCCATAATAATGATACCTTGCAAATTCAGAAGAAGTCTCCTGTTCCAACAACGGTAGCGTTTTTCTGGCTATTTCCTGTACGACAGGCATAAGCTCCTTACTTAGGCTGACGTACTCCTGCTTACTTTCAAGAACGTAATCCGGACGGTGAACGATCAGCTTTACACCCTTATGAATCGATTCGGACACAACCTGCCGTACATCTCGATTCAGCTTTTTACGGAAATCACGCTCTTTTTGTTTGGCATCCTCTGACATGAGATCAGGATTTGCCTGATGAACCTTAGGAGAACCATTCTCCCCCAAATCCGAACTTTCCATATGTTTGGAATCATCGGAATCACCATCAGATGAGCTTTCGTCGCTTTCAGATAATTTTTTAAATGCGATACCGGCTTCCTCTTTATTATTGTCATGGTCAAAATTGGGGGCGTCTATTTTCCCCCATGTTCGGATTTCGACGGTGTCAAAAATTTGTTTTTTTTTAATCCAATCTCAACTTCATCCATTCTTTCCAACAAACCCTGTTGTTTAAGTGCTTCTTCCAATATTTTAATTTCCTCGGAATCAGTTGTGATCTTGTAGATGACTTTATGATACAGAGATTCAATTCCAGAAGCACCTCCAGCCACCGCATCTACCCAGTAGAAATAAGAACGCATGCCTGCCACGCCTTTAATCGCATTAGCTCGAGCTGTTTTGTCCAGAACAATAATGGCATCTGCAAAAGTGTCCAGAACTTGCTCATTCTCATAACTGGTTTTAGCCATTGCACGTTCAATCATGACTTCTTTGGTTGGTAGGTCCATCTTTTCCGTATGCTGAACCCTGTCACGCAGTGCTTCGTTTAGCGGTCTAGACCCTGCATAACTGCGGTTGGTTGTAATGACCGCTATAAAGTCTGGGTGTCTGCGTATGATTTCTGTAGGAAGGTTGATGCTCCCATCCAGCTCTAATGCCGAATTTAGCGCCATTAACACCGCGGCATCGCGAATGACGTTGGGTTCTTGGATTTCCAAAAGATATCCTTTCTGATAGGCCCGCACAATTTCAGAAGGATAGAACCGATACTCCACTGCTTCACCCTCGGTATTTTCCGCAGCCAGCTTCAGTATGTGCTTCATTTTTAAGGCAGCTATCTCCTGCGTAACCCCCAGAACGTCCATCAATACTTCAGTTGCGCTGTGAAAGCCATCGCTTTCATATAATGCCTTCAAAGCCTCTTGGTCATCTGCGTCCAACTTCTTTAATCTTTCGGAGGATATAACTGGCAAGATAGCCCCCATAATATCCGATTTATCCATATCGGCAAAACAGGTTACTTTCGTATACGGCAGTCCGAAATTAGCCGACAATGCTTTAGCTAGTTGGGTTTTGCCGGAACCGGCATCACCCTCCAGCAAAATATTAGTGATTTTCATTTCCCCGCGATTCCAATTACGTTTTATTTCTTTACAAATGCGCCGTTCTTCTTCGCTGACTTTATGAGATAACGGCTTTAACCACACAAGTTCTTTTTCAGCATCAGTCAATTGTCTTGCGGGTGACAAAACATATTCAGGGTCATTCATGATATTTCTCCTTTCCGAAGAGTTTTATAATGATGGGCCACTCTCAGCTTTGCTTTTTTTCCGGGCAATAAGAGGGATTAGTACAAGTGCACCGGCAATAATCAGACTACCACTCACCGCATACACCACCAGCAGAGAAAACGTATCCTTCAAATAGCCGGATATGAACATACCAATCACCATCATCCCCATAAAAACAGGAGTGATCGCTCCGGATACTCGGCCGATAAATGCTCCTTCCGTGTTCCGTATAATAAGCGTCTGGATACCCCCTTGAATGCAGGGGTAGAACAAACCGCTGATCGCCAAAAGGACGAATGTCAGCCAAATCATTGTAGACGCTCCTATTCCGATCGTACAGACGGCGCTGACAAGCAAGCCTACCATGAGCAGCAGCTGCGGCTTTACCTTTTTGGCTATTCCTATGATGGCAACGCCGCCTGCCAACATGGCTATCCCATTGGTCATAACCAACCACTGAAGAAATTGTTTATCCCGTCCCAATTTCTCGATGGCAATGAAGATCTGAAGCGGCTGAGTCAGTCCTGCAGCCAATCCGACAGCCGCGAAAGTTAAGCTTAGCGTTCTTAAGGATTGATTGGACCCGATATACCGCATTCCGGCCGTCAGCTCCTTTATGAAGCCGCCGGCATCCCCAGACTTCGGTTCCTCCTCGTCACGGGGAAGCGACGATAATACAAGTGAAGACCCAAGGAACAGAGCTGCCGTTAGGATCAGAGATACGTTAATTCCAAACTGTATGAAAATAAACGTGCCGATGACCGGACCCAAAACGGTAAAGACAGCGACTACAGTTTGGGACATCGCCATTACGCCCTGCAGTTGTTCACTTGGCACATGCCGCTTGTAAAGTTTCATGGCTGAAGGCTGAGAAAACTGAGACAAGCTGGCGGAAACAAATGATCCGATGAGAAGTGCAATCCATCCACCATTCATGATGGCAAGCAGCACAGCTACAACGGACAAGGAAGACAGCAGATCGCTCCATACCATTGTCCGTTTCGGCAGCCATCGGTCAGCAAAGGTCCCACCAATAAGGCCGAATAGAAAGATTGGAGCGAATTCCGCAACCGAAATCAGTGATACATAAACCGGACTATTATTCGTCAATTCTGTAACATAAAGAAGGACGGCATAATTTCGAATCCAGATTCCTAGCTGCAGCAGCACCCGGGACAGGATGACGGTTCGAACGTATCGATTGGAGAGCACGTTAATACCCCATATCTTTTAAAATTCTTGATAACGTACGCAGCCGTTCACCGATCATCTCACCGTCATCACTTAGAGCTTGATTGAACAGCTTGATATCTTCATTGATTTTGTCATTATCTGTACATATTGCCACAGTCATGGCATCCCCTTGTAGTCCAATTCGGTCGATAACGGGATTTTGCGGATCATATAGATGCTCGTATCTGTAAGCTTCGCGAAAATGCGATAAGGACCGACAAATGAGAATGGATAAATCAATAACGCGATGGAGAGGCAGCTCTTCCGATTGTCTGGACCATTTTTCTCCCGTATATCTCCATACTTTGGCCGAAATATCGACCTTTCCTCTATCGTTCCATTGGGCCAATCCCAAGGAAAGACCTTTCGCATCTGTGTTTCTGGCAGTTCTGCCGTCAACCTGCTCATAATTTTCGGACACGACAACAGGTTTATGCTTCAAGGTAGTAGGTATTTTCATTATTTTCCCCCTCTTTTCATTTACTAAATTACTAACTTACTAAATTACTAAATCATCGTATCTTATAATTCATCATTAGTCAATTTGTTATTAATCCATTTTTTGTACCAGGATACCCCCCCTCTAATGTTAAAAAAGACCAAGTACCGAATGATCGGTTACTTGGTCTTTTGGTAATTCATCTTTTATTCCAGTATTAAGAACTGAACCTAAGATTGCCCCACATATAATTTTTCTGGCGATCTGATTCTTTCTCAATCTTTTGATTAATGTAACCCTTATATACATTGAGTCCTGTATTTAAATCAATAACATGAACGATAGGAGCCCAGCGCTCTTGTTGGAAACCAATACTCAGCAAAAATATCTGATTGTCTTTAATGACAACATCGATGTATTGATTAACGGATGTCTGTGAATCCTCGTGTTTCAAAATAAATTCGCCTTTAACCTTTTTCTCTAGAAGATGATATCGGAGAATACGGGAATCCTTTTCCTTTCCCTTTGCCAGAACTAAAATAATCTCGTCTCCATTTAGAGTTACAACCATTGACTCATTTTGATTATTTGCTAAGTACTCCTTGATCTTCTCGTCTTTAATCTGTTCAGATGTACCATTCTGCAAATCATACACATAAAGCTCACTTCTAGATGAATTACCTTGTTCGGATAAATGTCCTTGATAAATGACAAAACGTTGGGGTTTATTCCTGTCTTGCTCATAGATGCCTTCTCTGATATAGCCGTTGTTATTCTGAATAGGTTGACCCATCAATTGCTCATTCAATAAAGATTTCTTTTCCAAGCTAAACGTGTACAAATGAACTTCTCTCTCGCTATCTTTTTTACGATTTTCAATTGTAATCACTTTAATCGTCTGTCCATCAAACCATACATGCTCCACCCAGTAACTATGCTGATTCATATTCTTTTTGGGTATAATCACTTCAAAGGACGAACTTTGTTTATTTGCCTTTTCATAAATCGATATCGTAAATAGGTATTCCAGATCACTCGTGTTTGGCTTCGGCTTCATTCTCGCATGTCCGATGAATTTTTCATTTTCGCAGAACTCATTCGAATTCCGCTTACCTCTCATAAAGGAATCATGTGCGAAAAACATATCATTCAACGTTTTGTTATTATACTCCATATGATCATCTTGTGATTGTAAGAAGGAATTAGCACGGTACTTGCTTCCTTCGAGATTAATTGTTAATGCATCTTGATTATTTGCTCCTTTAACCTCAATTGAGGCAGCTGCTTTCTCATCACCACTAACGGTTTGGATATAATAATCAGGTTTTGGACTTGAAGTTGTTATATAATAAGTGCCCAGGCACAGTACAGATACTGTGGTTAGCACGGTCGTCTTCCAGTATCGCATCATATGCTGCACCTCCTTAGACAGATATTTTGTTACGAAGCAAGTAAGCACTCAGCCAGAGTGAGACTCCTATAACCGCAGCACGGGCAGCAACTCCCATCAGGAATACTTCGATATTATAAAAATAATCTGGAATCCATATCTCACTGACGATTAAAGGTAGCAAGCATAGTAGGCTTACTCCCACTACATATCCAATACCAGCTGCCATCCCTTTCCAACGGAAACTCCGCTCCAATATAATCGCTGTAAATACGATAAGGATACTCATGAACCCTGTTCCATAGTTATTAAGGAAGTCCAAGAAGTTTCTAGGAAACAAAAGATTTAATTCTCGATGTTCCCTTATGATCTCTTGTAACGATAACTTACTTAATAGTTCATCAGGCACTAGCATATTAAATGATAGATTAAGTAAGACTAAGATCACGATTTGTAGACCAATAAAACCAAGTGTAAACAGAACGATTGCTCCGAACTTTGCCAAGTATACATTCATTCTTGAAGTTGGCAGCATCAGTAATCGATAAGCAAACGTATTCTTTCCCCACCATTCCCGATACCAGATGAAGAACACATACAAGATGAGCACAACAGCACACAGTGCAATTGGACCCAAAAACCACAAACTTCTCGTAAATGAGCCTATTTGGAGAGTACCTGCTGACTCTAATGATACCCCTTGTTCATTGATCATACGATAAAGCCTTCTTGTCTCACCTCTTGCTATTACGTAAACGCCCGTAAATTGCAATACGACTGCCAATGAGCATAAAGCCAAGAACAACTTACTAAACCGATTGATTTCCCATTCGAGAAGTTTCCAAAAGCGATTCATGGTCGATACACCTCTCTCATGACATCAACGACGGATTTGCCTTCCTCCATACGTATATCCTCCGTATTAAATTCCTTCACTACTCTACCTTCATCCAACATGACAACCTTGTCGATTAAATGCTCAATGTCATGAATTTCATGCGTCGTAATAATAACCCCACGATCTTCAATCAGATGACTCGTAAATACATTTGTGATCTGTTCTCGACTAAAAATATCAATCCCCGAGAAAGGTTCATCCATCAGGATATAATCCGCATCAAGCGCCAAACCAAGCATCAAGTTGGTTTTGGCCGCATTCCCTTTTGATAGATCCCCAATTCGGTCTTCCGCTTTAAGTTTAAAGAAATCCAGCATTTCAAGCGCACGCTTCTGGTTCCAATTCACATAAAAATCTTTCATAAATTGCATCGCTTCACGTATTTTTAAGTTCGGAGGCATTGTGATCGTGTCAGGAATGAACGATACTTTTTCATAAATACGTTTATCCACGGGTTGACCATCAATTAAAATTTGACCATTGAATAAGGGAATGAGGCCCATGATTGCCTTCATGATCGTTGACTTCCCTACACCATTAATTCCGACGAGACATGTGATCTGACCTTTTTCTGCTGTAAACGATACTTCGTCCAGCACTCTTTTTCTCTTATATTTTTTACTTATCGATTTAACCTCAATCATTCGGCAACCTCCTATCCTTTAGACCGTTCCGACTCATATTTCTCTTTGACTAGTCCGAGCAATTCCTCCACAGGTACAGCAATTTTCATAACAGAACCAACAAAAACATCGACTGCTTCACGTAAAAGTTCATGCCGGATCGATTTCAGAACCGCCTCATCTGTCGTAATCCTGCTGGGTGAATTACCTTCAGTCGTAATCAACTTTTGTTCCTCCATTTCTTTGTACGCACGCTGCGCGGTATTCGGGTTAATCTGGAGCAATCCGGCAAGCTCCCTGCGGGATGGAATTTCTTGTCCCCCGGCCAATCTTCCTGTTGCGATCTCTTCCTTGAAATAACGGACAACTTGCAAATACACGGGATCGCGATTGTTAAATGCAACGTTCATCGGCCCATCTCCTATTTTCTTTCTTTGTAATTAGGTGTCTCACCATCCACTCCTAGTGTATGTACTAAGTGGTTCATACGCCATGTGTGTACTATACCCTTAATACACAATTCTTGTCAACATATAAACTTTTAAAATCTAAATACTTTTATATAAAATTGTAATATTGTCCCTTTTTATACTAAAATAAGATGTGAATTTAAGATCCAATCTATCATTTGAATGCGAGGTGCACTAAATATCATGTTAAAGGGAAAACACATTTATTTAAGGTTCCTACAACAAGAAGATGCTGCAGAAAATCTCGAATTACATCTACATAATAAGCATTTTTTCGAAACCTATTCAATTACCCGAGAACCTAATTTTTATTCCTTAGCGTATCATCTCGAACGAATTGAAGTACATCTGGAACGACGCAAGAATGATAGTGCCTATTTCTTCGGTATCTTTTCCAATGAAAGTGATCGTTTGATAGGTAATGTTCAACTGTTTCAAGTTATAAGAGGTCCCCTGCAGAGTGCATTTATCGGATATTTTTTAGATAAAGAAGTGAATGGCAAGGGCTATATGACTGAAGCTGTGAAGCTAATGGTTGATTACGCATTCAATGAATTAAAGTTACATCGAATAGAAGCTGGAGTTATGCCACATAATCTCGGCTCCATGCGCGTACTTGAAAAAGCAGGATTCCATAAAGAAGGTTTAGCTGTGAAGAATGTTCTCATTAATAATAAGTGGGAAGATCATCAAGTACTTGCTATTATTAACCCCAATGATTAGACACTTTCTTATGTACACATGCGTACAAGCTGTATAAGACTTTGTTTATATTGTGCAGCAGTGTATTTTCGTTCTCCCCGATACAATTGGAACATACTAGGTCCTGTTGCATTGATGATCGAATCCGCAATGAATGCGTGATCCCTTGCTTCAAGACCTTTTTGCTGTCTTAGCTCTTCTAGTAATTCACATATTGTTGTATGCATCGTCGTATAAATGGGGGATGCGAAGAAGTTGACACCTTCCGTGTAATTTAAATCTCGTGTCGTCCCCATCCACTCATTAGTCACTTCAACAAAGTCCACCCATTCTGTAATGATGCGCTCCAATCGTTCTTCAGCTAGCATCTCATTCGATTCCTTTAGGAATTGTTCAAATTTCGCATGAAGGCTTTTATAGCTTTCGAGCACCAAATCCAGACACAAGTCACTTTTATTCGAATATCGCCTGTACAGCGTACCCTGCCCAACTCCCGCAGACTTCGCAATTTGATGCATACTGACTTGGTTTACGCCGCATTTCATAAATAACTCTTCTGCTTTTTGTAAAATAATCCGTCGATGCTCAGCCGCATCGCGTCTTTCTGTTCGCTTTAACATCCCTTACACCTCTTAATTAAAATTAACACGGTGTTCGTATTGACAACCGGACAATTGTCCGGTAAATTAATTGTGAATCGGACCACATAACATTTTTTTCCATAAATCACACAACAAGCTTTACCATTTTATTGTAACCCTCCCTCAAAGAATGGGTCAATGATGGGATTGCCGAATAAGACATCACTGCAGAGTCAGCTAGACGTCCGAAGATACAATAGAGATTATTGGGAGGTTTGGAGAATGTCATCTGCATCCACACATCAAGTAATTCAAGAATCACCGAAGACGATTAAAGAAATATTAGCACCTCTTATCACGATCATTATTGGCATGTTCATGGTCATTCTGGATGGAACGGCTGTGAATGTCGCACTTCCAGGATTCGTTAAAGATTTCAACAGCTCCTATGCCGTTGTACAATGGACGGTGATGGGGTATGCGCTAGCACAAGCTGCTGTTATCCCACTCGCAGGTTGGCTATCTGATCGGTTCGGTCCCAAAAATATTTTCCTCATTTCACTTACCTTCTTCACAATTGGCTCTTTGCTCTGTGCCCTTGCAACTGACATTACGCAGCTCATTACTTACCGGATTATTCAAGGTATTGGCGGTGGTATGGTTATGCCAATTGCGATGGCATTTATCTATCGAATCAGCCCGCCAGATAAAGTCGGTGCAGTTATGGGCATGATGGGAATTCCAATTCTACTCGCACCTGCACTCGGACCCATATTAGCTGGATACTTGGTTGATTACGTGAATTGGACTTGGATCTTCTTAATCAATATCCCGATTGGTCTCATTGGTCTTCTCATTGGAATGCGAAAATTACCTAAGATGGGCCGTCAAAGTGTACCTGCACTTGATCTGTTGGGTATGATGCTGGCGCCTCTTGCTTTTGCCGCATTATGTTATGGAATAAGTGAAGGCGCAAGTGACTGGTCCTCACTCAAAACAATACTCGGTCTTGGCATTGGAGCTGCTGCCCTGCTTCTATTCATCATCGTTGAGCTTAGCCAAAGGCAGCCACTGCTTGAGCTTCGGGTCTTCGGATCATGGAATTTCACACGTGCGATTATAATCCAATGGATTACTCAAATTGCATTGTTCGGAACGATGTTCTTAGTACCTCTGTTTTTGCAGCAAGCTAAAGGTTACAGTGCTTTTGATACAGGTTTAATTATGCTTCCGCAAGCGCTAGCTGCTGGATTAACGATGCCAATAAGCGGTCGTTTATCGGATAAAGTTGGTGCACGACCACTCGTCATTATAGGAATGGGACTTGTAACCGTTGCTGCTTATTTACTCTCCCAAATCTCGGCTGATGGTGGCATCATCATGATGATAATTCCTTTAATTCTACTGGGTGCGGGAATGGGATTTTCAATGATGCCTTTACAAACACACTTGATGAAATGTGCACCACAAAATCTCGTCAGTCGTGTAACCTCATTAATTAATGCCTTGCAACAAGTCGTTGGTGCCTTTGCTGTTGCTGGCTTAACAACCATCCTTGCTAGCCGAATGAAGGAACATGCAATACCTAATGAAATGCCTACTATTAAAACCTGGGCTGCCTCATTCGGGGATACATTCTTCGTCTTGATCGCTGTTGGCGCATTTGGAATGATACTCGCATTATTACTTACTAAACCAAAAAAGCAACCACAAGGGGATTCCAACGGAGCACCTCAGCCGCAAATGACAATTCACTAAGCGAAAGACATTTGATATAAAAAGAAGGTTAATGCCTGTAGATTTACACCTACTTGCATTAACCTTTTTTATTATGAGTTTAAAAATAATGTCATGAGTTCTTCATCATAATATTGACCATCCATGAACAGCGCACACTTTTCAAGACCAATCGTCTCAAAGCCTACACTTTGATACAAACGCTTTGCGGATACATTCGTCGTAACAACGGCTAAGTTAATCTGCCTTAAATCCTCTAGCGCTTTTGATCTGCGAATAACATCCTCTAACAACATTCTAGCGATCCCTTCACCTCTATACTCAGGCTTCACATATACGCCCCAGATGAATCCTTTATGCTTACTTTTCAAACCCTGCTCACGCTTGAAACCGAACATACCGATGAGCTTACCTTCATCTGTATAAGCTCCTACTACAAAGCTATTTTCATCGTTATTCAGTCTATTCTTCACGTCAGCTAGCGGAGTTTTGACAGATTCCTCATATGTTGAACCAAATGCTTCAGGGTTATTTTGCAAAGCCTCTAAACGCAATGCCCAAAAAACTTCGAATTCCTCAGGTTGTACCGTTTGTACACGTATCATTGATTTATCCCCCATTGGTTACTCCGATTTCTTGCTGCGTCACGATTTGTCCATTGGGACGCAATCTGCACATGGCAATTTCGTCCACAAATCTGCCAAGCGATTTAATACTTCCTTTTTTTACACCTTCAACAGTGAACCCTAATTTTTCATATAATGCCTTTGCTCCTGGATTCGTAGCGAGGACACCTAATTCCACACGTTCTAGCATGAGCCAATCATCAGCTAATTCCAATATCTTGGACATTAGTGCTAACCCAATTCCCTGCCTATGATGGTCACTATCTACGCCGAGATATAAATCGCCAGTATGCGAGCGACGTGCATTTTGCCCTTGCACTAACCCAACAAACCCGACTACTTTACCCTCAATTTCAGCAACGAACTCATATTGATTTGTGCCCAAATTACGGATCCTATTCTCCATAACATCTATACGCAGACTCGGAAGAAAAAGCATATTCGTAAGGACGGCATCTTGCGTACAAATCCGTTGAAACCCCGCAGCATCACTAATTTGAATCGGTCGTATCGTCATTTCTTTCACTTCAGATCACTCCTCGTCCTTGTAGAATATGGTAGATTGTACCATGAAGATATAAGATGTCAAGCTTTCTTCGTTGCGATTTCTTCCTTAACTTGTACGACGAACTCCATGATCTCTTTTGTTCCTTGATCGCCCTCGCCGCGTTTACGAATAGCAACCGCATTTGCATTTTTCTCATTTTCACCCAGAACAAGCATGTAAGGAACTTTCTCAAGTTGGGCTTCCCTTATTTTGTATCCGAGCTTCTCATTACGAATGTCAACTTCTACACGAATACCTGCATCCTCTAAGGATTGTTTAACTTGCAGTGCGTAGTCGATGTAATTCTCCGATACCGGCAAGATCTTCGCTTGAACCGGTGCCATCCATAGCGGGAACGCCCCTGCATAATGTTCAGTCAAGATTCCCATAAAACGATCAATAGAGCCGTACACTGCTCGGTGAATAACGACAGGTCGATGCTTCTGATTGTCCTCACCAATGTAGTTCAAATCGAACTTCTCAGGCATCTGGAAATCAAGCTGGATTGTACCACACTGCCAACTGCGCTTAAGCGCATCAAAAATGTGAAAATCAATCTTCGGTCCGTAAAATGCCCCATCCCCCGGGTTCAATCGGTACTCTACACCGCGTCGATCGAGTACACTTTGTAGGGCATTTTCCGCCTGCTCCCAAAGCTCAGCGGATCCGAGTGAATCTTCTGGGCGAGTTGAAAGCTCTATCTTATATTCAAACCCGAACACTTGATAAATCTGATCGATTAGCGCAATCACTCGACCAATTTCTTCTTCAATTTGATCCGGACGCACGAAGATATGAGCATCATCTTGGCAAAAAGTACGTACACGCATCATGCCATTAAGTGCGCCTGAGAATTCGTGACGATGCACTTGACCAAATTCCGAGATACGAATCGGTAGTTCGCGGTACGAGTGCAGGCTATTTTTATAAACCAGCATGTGTCCTGGGCAGTTCATTGGTTTCAAAGCGAACTTTGTATCATCTACATCTGTAAAATACATGTTCTCGCGATAATGATCCCAATGTCCCGACTGCTCCCACAAACGTTGATTCATCATTAATGGTGTTTTTACCTCATCATAATCTTGCTTCACTTGCAGCTCACGTGAGAAGTTCTCTAGCTCCGTGCGCATCGCCATTCCCTTCGGTAAATAGAACGGCATACCAGGTGCTTCTTCCGAGAACATGAACAGCCCTAACTCTTTACCTAACTTTCGATGGTCACGTTTCTTTGCTTCTTCTAGCATTGCTAAATGATCTTCTAGTTGTGATTTCTTCGGAAAAGCAGTTCCATAAATGCGCTGCAGCATTTTATTCTTTGCATCGCCACGCCAATAAGCTCCCGCGACATTCGTTAGCTTAAATGCTTTGATTGCACCTGTTGACGGAAGATGGGGTCCACGGCATAAATCCGTAAATTCACCTTGTGTATAAAGGGAAAGTGTTGCATCCACCGGCAAATCTTGAATAATCTCCAGTTTCAAGTTCTCATTCAAGTTTGTAAAACGATCAATTGCATTTTCACGACTCACCTCGCAGCGAACAATCGGGTGGTTTTCTTTTACGATCTGCTGCATTTCTTTTTCAATATTCGCTAAATCATCTGTCGACAATGGCTTATCGATATCAATATCGTAGTAAAATCCATCTTCAATTACAGGTCCGATCCCTAGCTTAACGGACTGCTGCCCAAATATACGAACAATCGCTTGCGCCATCAAATGTGCTGTGCTGTGACGATAGATTTCCAAACCGTCTTTACTATCGAGCACCACGATTTCAACTTGGCAATCCTCTGTAATCTCGTGCTGTAAATCAACAAGCTGACCGTTAATTTTACCTGCGATGGCATTTTTGCGAAGTCCTGTACTAATGGATGCCGCCACCTGCTCAATTGTTGTACCCCGCTCAAATCCCCGAACTTCTCCACCTAATAATGATACTTGAATTCCCATATTTAACCCTCCAGTCCGATGTGTGTAACCCAAAATTTGAACGCAAAAAAACGCATCTCTTCCCAAGGGACGAGTGCGTTCAAGCTCGTGGTTCCACCCTAATTCGACCTGCATTCGTTCGTGCTTGGGCAATCGCACCAAACCACGCACATGCAGCGTCCTTAATCAGCATCCGTTATCGAGGATGGGACGGTGAGGCTTACAACCAAAGCAAGTACTCTGGGTTCAACATCACGGCTACTAAGGGGTAATATCATATTCGAATCAGGAGAAGCTTGCACCAATCACTTCTCTCTCTGTGCAGTCCGTAACATGAATCATGTCTTAGATCAAAGCCATTATTTGGTTCTTGGTTTATGATTATAGTCCTACTCTATTTGCGGGTCAAGGTTTTTTTTGCAAAAATGTTTCATTAAGAATTAATCCAGCTCATAGATCGAGCCTGATCTGCTGGCGAATAACTCCATATATACTTTCTCCGCATAAGCATCTGTCATTCCCGAGATGTAATCGGCCACAAGCCGTTCCCACGGCCAATTCCCCTTATTTTGCTCGTAACTCTCGATCCAATCTGGTGGAAGAATAAGACGACCTGTTTCATAATGAATAAAGCTCTCCCACAAGCGCTGCAACATGATTTCACTGCGTTTTTGCAAGCGCTGCACACGGAAATCTTTCACAAGTGTCACCCAAGCTAGTTTTTTCAAAATTTCCATTGTACGAAGCAACTCCAAGTCCTGCTTCCCCTCACGAACTAGCGTAACTTTTTTCCAACCTGTAGCAGGATCATCAATAATCCCTACATGCTGCGCAAATTTACTCACCCATTGTGCTTTCATCTCTCGTCTTGTGCGAGATACTTCCAAATCACACTCCGCATAGATCGCTTCCCACTGCTGCAAATATTGATCCAGTACTTGCTTGACCATCGCGGTCACATCGATCTCATCCCAAGCTATATGGGAATTACCTTGATCTTCGATAATTTCTTGACTTAGGTGTGCAATCAAACGTTCATCCTCAAGGAAACTACGGGTCATTTGGATTTTACCTGCTCGAATACCATCTTCAATATCATGCGTGGAATAGGCAATGTCATCGCACAAATCCATGAGCTGCGCTTCAAGAGTTGCGCAATCTTTGGGCATTCTCCAAGCTTCACGCAAGTAGTTAATGCCTTCCCATTCCGCTGCATACACTCCCTTTAATCTGCCGGGTGCATCTAAGCAACAAGGATATTTATTAATGGACAATAAAACAGACGCACTCAGATCAAGACCACTTCCGCTGCCCGCACGCTTTTCCAAAAACATTAATATGCGAAAATTTTGTGCATTCCCTTCATAAAATTGCCCAAATTGTGCTGTTAGCAAGTCATTAAGTACTTCTTCCCCTTTATGTCCAAAAGGTGGATGCCCCAAGTCATGAGCTAGTGCCGCAATCTCAACAACCTCTGGTTGAATCATGAGTCCTGGATGTTCTTTTTTTTCCAAGAAGGCATAATTCTTACCTAGCTTTCTCGCGACTTCTCTGGCAATTTGAGAAACTTCAAGGGAATGGGTCAGTCTTGTCCGATAATAATCGCCACTCCCCGCACCAAACACTTGGGATTTCCCTTGCAGCCGTCTGAATGATGGCGATTGAATTAAACGCGCATAATCCTTTTCAATTTCATCTCGGTCTTCACTTGAATGCATATTGCCTGTATCGAATAATCGTAATTTACGTATGTTCATTGTAATCCCTCATTTTACGTGTGTAGTAGTTCGTATTAATCCAATATTATATCACATGCTGTAAATGCACGTACGAACCTTTCATCTTGGATCAAATATTATACATGCATGTCTGCAGCATCCCGCACTAACTTAGCGTTTCCAAGGATAAGCATAATCATGACAACCATCCAATAAAACAAAAACAGATCTTCGCTTGGATTCCTACCAAGAAGATCTGTTCTCTTTACAATCGAAATCGATACCCTGCGCCCCATAACGTCTCAATGTATTGGGCTTTGGATGCATCTATCTCAATTTTCTCTCTTAGTTTCCGGATATGGACAGTTACTGTCTGTGAGTCGCCTAGCGCATCCATTCCCCATAATTTCTCGAACAATTGATCTTTGCTGAAGACACGGTTGGGATTTAAGGCTAGAAAATATAGTAAATCGAACTCCTTCGCCGTAAGTATCACCTCTTGATCATGTACAAATACTCTTCGTGATCCATAATCGATCAAGAGGCCGTGAATGCGGATCTCTTCTTTATTTTCCTTGCTACCAATCAGTCGCTCATACCTAGCTAAATGGGCTTTCACCCTTGCAACCAATTCACCCGGTTTGAATGGTTTGGTAATATAGTCATCTGCTCCAAGACCTAAACCACGAATCACATCGATATCTTCTTTCTTCGCAGTAACCATTAGAATAGGTACATTATGCTTCTCACGAATTTGTCTACAGACATCAAAACCATTGATTCGTGGAAGCATCAAATCCAAAATAATTAAATCGTACTCCCCGCTCATCCCTAGCTTTAACCCCGACTCGCCATCCGTCGCGATATCTACTTTAAAACCATGAACCTCTAAATAATCTCTTTCCAGCTCCGCAATGACTTTCTCATCTTCTACAATTAGAACTTGCTTCATTGTTGGTCACCAACTTTATGATTTCTCCGAGGTAAGGTCATTGTAATACATGTACTCTCACCAACCGTACTATCTGCTTGAATCGTGCCTTCATGACCATCCATAATTTGTTTGGTAATCGCGAGGCCAAGCCCGCTTCCCCCCGTGTGACTGTTTCGTGATAGATCTGCGCGATAAAACCGTTCGAATACAAACGGCAGTGCGTCTGGTTCTATTCCCTGGCCATTATCCTTCAACTGAATAACAACGTCATCTTTTGTCATAAAAGCCGTTAAATGAATCGTTTTCTCCGTTTTGTCCATATACTTTAATCCATTATCAATAATATTCGCGAATACCCGCTTAAGTTTGTCTCGATCGACCAACACATAGGTCTCCGGTTCTAATGTAATATTCGATGAATAATGGACACCTTGTTTGCCGAGATCAAATTCAAGTTCTTCCGATAAATCCAATAAAAATACGTGAAAATCAACGATTTCAAATTGAAATGGCAATCGGTTCAAATCCAGTTTGGAATATAAGAATAGCTCATCGATCAAGTGGTCCATCTCTTCTGCTTTGGAAGATATGATATCGATGTATTTCTGTCTTTTCTCCTGTGTGTCTGCAATTCCGTCTCCCAGACCATCAACATACCCTCTGATCGCAGTTAAAGGAGTTCTAAGATCATGGGATATGTTCGATATAAGTTCTTTTCGATTCTCTTCATATTGGATTTGCGTATGAATCGAATGCTGCAGCTGGTTTCGCATTTGTTCGAAGGCAACACTAAGCTCCCCGATCTCATCCCTACTCGTCGGTTCAACTTGAAATTCCAAATCGCCTGCTTCAATACGTTTCATGGCATTCTTCAACTTCGTAAGAGGTCGTATGATACTTCTAGATACGAAATACGTCAGTAATGTATTCGTCAGAATCAGAATAATAATACTGGTGATAAAGAGAATCGGGAAAAATTTCTGAGCAAAATTCACCAAAGGATTCAAGGTTGTCATTACAATGACACTGCCGGGTGTTTGGTCAGCGAATCTAAAATCAAAGTGGCCGAACGAAATGAGCTCCTTCCCAACGTGTTCTGCCTCACCTCTCTCCAAATGTCCTGAATCTTCAAATGCGGGTAAATGATTCAGAATATCCGAGTGTTGCAATGAAGGTGATGTGTAGATAACCCTTTGATCCTTACGTACAATCAAATTGGATTTATTCCCTAACAACTCCTGATCCAGATCAGACAAGTAACTCGAATCGAACAGAATGGAAGGATTCTTCTCAACCGATCGTTTCATCTCCTTCAATATGCCTTCCACATGTTGATCTTCAAACATGCGATGGGCACCTGCTCCATATTGCTCACGGATGGTCTGAAGATCACCACGAAATACGACAGTCAAGAGTATAGCTGTGAAAAATGTGATAACTAGCGGAATAATTAACATGGCTGCATACGAGAGCAGTAACTTAATACGAATCGACATCGGTAGATTCCCCGTTTACACTTCTTTTCGATCAAATATATAGTAACCTAGAGTAAAAAACAACACACAGCTGGATAACAAGTATAGTGAGGTGGACCATAATTTACCTACCGCGACGGTATGACTAATCCATAGCATATGCCAGTCAGTATAGGAAGCTGGTGAGAACGTAGACATGGCGCTCAGTAGAAATGGTGAAATTTTAAGTAGCACATAAAGTACAATGGCAGATACCATAAACCCACTCGCACTCTTGAAAAATTGAGCTACAAAAACAAAGACAGCAGATAGCGCGACCATCGCAACGAAAGCAGCAGCATAGGCCTTCAATACGCCAATTCCCTCTGTGAAACTAAGGGCTGTACCAGCAAATACATTACAAATTAACGTTACCACGCCTAATAATACAAGTAACGCACCAATCCCCACAGCGATTGCTGTAACCTTCGCACAGAACACTTGAAATCTCGTATTTGGCCGTAAGAAAGCAAGCTTCAAGGTTCGTGTTGCCACTTCACTTGGAAAAAGATCTGCCGTCATAGTTAAGATGAAGAGGGGAATCCATACCACCGTATAAATACTTAACATCTGAATCGGAAAGGATTGGCTAACCGCTACAAGTCCCAATATAGGCTGTAATGCGTGAAGTGACACGGCTAGCAGAATCGGAAGAATGATCGAGAATGCGAAGAATGCTATCATTTTCTTACGATATAAGAGCAACCATAGTTCATTGATAAACCCAACCCTCCATTTATACACTTTCCTTCTCCCCTTTCCTGCATTCTAATTCGTGAATATAGAATTGTTCCAGCGATTGCTGGCTCTCCAACAAATGAGATACATACCCTTCTTGAATCAATTGCCCATCGACAATAATCCCCACGCGATTACATAGTTGCTCCAGTTCGTGGATCATATGACTAGAGATGAGGAATGTGGTTCCATGCTCCTCAGACAACTGTTTAATAAGCCGTCGAAACATAACCGTGCCTTCAATGTCCAGACCGTTCGTAGGTTCATCCAAAATAACAAACTTCGGATTCGGCAAAATAGCCGCAGCAAGTGCTAATTTCTGCTTCATGCCGGTCGAATAATTCTTGATTTTATCTTTGCGAACTTGGATCAAGCCTACAACCTCTAATACCTCCGTAATTCGTTGATCCGTAATATTCGGATAGAATCGACCAACTAACTTCAAATATTGCCATGCAGTTATAAAATCATGAAAATCTGCTGATTCAATCATACAGCCGACATGCTGCATGCCCTCTTCAAATTGATCGATTAGGTCTCCATTAAAAAGTGTAATCTTCCCTTGATCCGCACGGATCAAACCTGTAATGAGCTTCAAAAATGTTGTCTTGCCTGCCCCATTCGGCCCAAGTAATCCATACACATCACCGGCATTTAACTGCAGACTGATATCTCGAATCCCTCTGTTATTACGGAATACTTTCGTAAGTTGATGCGTCTCTAATATCGGATCCATTTGGATGATTCCTCCTTCATATGGTGATGCAACAGATAGACGCTGAGTAAAAGCCTATCTGCTGCTGTTCCGTCATCGGTACTTCAATTATTTATTGTCACCATGAAACTTACCATGTTGATGATTATCCATTTGTTGAACTTTTTTACCAGAAAGATCTATCGAATCCGGTGTTGTTGTGTTATAACCCGAAAGGTTTGCCTGCAGGTGTACAGTCACTTGATGCGCTGTACCGCTAGCATCTTTACCGGAAATCGTGATGTCAGCTTCTTGATGCTCAATATAATTGTCAGCGTTAATATTAGCATTGAAGGAAACCTTCTCAATCTTAATATCTTGCGTCAATTGAGGTGTCGCAGCTTGAAGTACATCGCCATTAAATGGAAGTCCATTCGCATTGTTATCTTTCTTCTCTCGATCTTGCTTATGATTGGAAGCTTGTTTAATCATAATCGGTGCGATCCCGTTCACAACGGCTGGAATTTGTGAATTATCCAGCTGAGCTGTAATCTCCTTGGAACCATCTGTCTTCGCATCTACAGCGACGTAATCCTTCAAGTTCCCTACTAGCGCATCAATAACCGTCTCAACTTGTTGCGAAATTTGCGGATCTAGCGTTTCTTTTGCATCGTTCTTTTTCTTTTCTTTGTCGCGTTCTTGTTCGACATAATACGTATCATTGCTACTCGATTTAAGTACGGTCTGATCTTTCAGCTTATAGAAGTTAACAGACTGTGTTGCACCACTCACATTCATATCCGCACTACCGCTCGCTGTCTGCGTGTTTAGATTGATCTTGAAGTTACCTGCCGCGCTAGCAAGAACATTGCCATTGTCCTGCAAAGAAGCGGATGCCTGCACAGCTACATTTTGAATCGTTCTTGTGTTCTTCAGTGCAGATTTATACGCGTCATACCCGGATGTACTCGCAAATGCACTTACTCCTGTTGTAATCATCATGACGCTACTAATACCTAGTGCTCCACCTAGCATTAACCATTTCTTCTTCATGTTCTACCTCCTGAAAAATAAGATATTTGACTCACAAGATCAATCATAGGCAGTAAAACTAAAAACCTTGTGAAGCATTTATTAAATTCTTATTAAATCAACAAAAAGTCATCAAATGTGAATAAAAGAAGGAGCTGCACTCCTGAAGTAAATTTTTCTACTTCGAGGAGTGAGCCCCTTTTTAAATCGATCTGCTTCCCTTTAACTTTTCACTGTTAATAAAACGGATATTCCAGAAGAATCTTGAACATACCAAACTTTACTTTGTTGAACAACAGCAATCCCGGCTTCACGTAAGCGTGTAAGGGTTACTTCAAGCGCTGCTTGATCGGAGAAGACGAGTGAGTAATAATCAAGTCCTGTAGCGTTAGACGGCGCCTCTGGAAGATTTGTACCCGCCCAAGTATTCATTCCAATATGGTGGTGGTATCCACCAGCAGAAATAAACAATGCACGACTGCCATAATTCGTAATCACATCAAACCCCATCACATCGCAATAGAACTGCTTTGCCTGCTCAATATTAGCCACTTGTAAGTGCATGTGTCCGATCTTCGTGCCAATTGGAAGTCCAGTCCAAGGTGTATCTCCCGCTTCTTCTATCAATCCTTCCCAATCAATCGGATCAGTAGTCATCTGTATAGAACCCCGTGAATCACGCTTCCATTCATCACGAGGACGATCCCAATAAATTTCGATTCCGTTGTTATCTGGATCACTCAAATATAACGCTTCACTCACTAAATGATCAGCCTGACCCAGTGCAATACGTTTCTCAAGCATATGACGTAGCGCGATGCCAAGCATATTTCTCTCAGGTAATAAAATAGCAAAATGGAACAACCCTGTCGTTGGTCGAGGTTCAGGCATGATTAACGCATCAGGAACCTCTTCTAAAATTAATAATGGATGAACACCATCCGCGGCTGTAAGCGAAGCGACAAGACCTTCCTGCTCTTTTACTTGAAAACCAATCACTTCCCGATAAAAGGCTATAGAATTCTCTAAATTGCTTACTTTTAAACGTACATATCCGATCTCTGTACCTGGATGAATTTGATGATCACTCATGAATGTTTATCCCCCTTGGTTTAATAACATCATTATATCAAATTACTTTTAGTAAGTAAATATACTTTTATATTATTATTTTGTGCAAAAAAACCCTCCCTATGCATGCATGCCATAAGGAGGGTTTATAATGCCGCTTCTAGCAGCAAATGAATTTAATTAAATTTTGAATCCGCTACACGATCATTCAAGAAAGCAAAGTCCTTATCTTGTAAAGGCTCAACTTTTCCTTTTTGGTAACCGCTGCCTTTTGTAGAGAAGAAATCGTGTGTACTTGTCTCCGTACGAATACCGTTCAAGACAACTGGATTTACTTCTTCTTCTGGGTAATAGGGCTCTAAACCTAGGTTCATCAGCGCCTTATTGGCATTGTAACGAATGTATTGCTTCACTTCATGTGTAAGTCCAATCGCATCATATAGCTTTTCTGTGTACTCCAATTCATTCGTATACAGATCTTCTAACAACTCATAGACGAATTTCGTTGCGATTGCTTGCTCATTTGCATCCAATTGATTAAATTCTTCCTGCGCAAGTAGGCCGACAAACACACCGTGAACACTCTCATCCCGAATGATCAGCTTAATAATCTCGCCGCTTGCCACCATCTTGCCTTGACCCGCAAGGAACAAGGGATAGAAGAAGCCGGAGTAGAATAAAAAGCTCTCTAGGAATACAGATGCTACCATCGCTTTGTACAAGCTTAATTTATTTCCCACTTGAATGTTCTTATATAGCTCATCAATAATTGCTGTCTTGTGCTGCAATTGTTTGTTGTCTTTGACCCATTCAAACGTGTCATTGATCATTTCTGTACTTGCAACTGTTGTGAAAATCGTACTATAACTCTTCGCATGAATTTCTTCCATCGCGGCTTGGAAAATCAGAATCGCTTTCTTTTGCTTCTCTTCCACGTGCTGTGCGATCATGGGCATACCCACGTTACCTTGCTCGGTATCTAGCAAAGTCAATCCACCCAGTACACGCATATAGGCTAACTTTTCATCTTCATTCATCTTGGACCACGATTTCAAATCTTTAGAAATTGGAATCTCCGTATCCAACCAAAATTGCGAAGTGTTCTGAGTCCACAAAAGTTCGATATAATCCGTTGCTGGCGCATTCCAATTGACTGCTTCAAATTTGCTCATCGATTCGCTCCCCTTAAATGACACAACTTACACACTCTTCAATTGTTTTCTTCTTCGTGCGTGTATAATAAAGGGTTTTTAGCCCTTTCTTTTGTGCATAGATATAGTATTTCGCTAAATCTCTCGTCGTTAGATCGTCTTTGACATAGAGGATCGTCGAGATCGCTTGGTCAATATGAACTTGAACCTCAGCCACTAAATCAATGAGGTTGAACATATCCATCTCATAGGCTTCTTTGTAGTAGAAGTAGTTCTCTTCACTCAAGAAAGGCATTGGATAAATTGTTCTGGAATCCCCATATTCACGCTCTTCGATCTTCTGTGTAATCGGAGCAATCGAGGCAGTCGAAGATTGCAAGTATGAGATCGAACCTGTAGGCGCGATAGCTAGACGGTAAGCATGATATACCCCGTGCTCAGCCACTTGCTCTTTAAGGCGAATCCAATCTGCTGTTGATGGAATTTCATGACCTTCAAACAGTGCTTGAACTTTCTCTGTAACGGGTGAGAAGTCAGTTTCGATATAACGGTCAAAGTAATTACCGCTTGCGTACTCACTCTTTTCAAAGTCCTTGAATGTCTCTTGTTTTTCTTTAGCAAGCAACATGGAGCGTTCCAAAGAATAGAAATTTAACATCATAAAGAATGTACGAACAAAGTCTTTCGCTTCTCTGGATTCATACGCAATTTTGTTATTGGCTAAGTAACCATGCAAGTTCATCGCGCCAAGACCTACGGAGTGCAATTCACGATTTGCTTTAGCAACAGATGGGATAATCGCAATATTCGTGCGGTCACTTACTTCTGTCAATGCATCCATCGAATAATGAACCGTTTCCCGCATACGCTTGTTGTTCATTACATTCACGATATTTAGGGAGCCCAGGTTACAAGAAATATCACGGTTAATAATATCTTCTTGATCGTAATCGTTGATTGTAGAAACTTCACTTAGCTGTGCAATTTCACTGCATAAGTTCGAGAATTTCACGCGGCCGATTTCTTTCAGCGCATGATATTCATTCGCGTTATCGACGAACATGATATAGGGGTAACCAGATTCCATCTGCGTTTGTGCAATCTTCGTAACGAGCTCGCGAGCCACGATTTTTTTCTTACGCACATTTGGATTATTAACCAGTTCATCATACATTTCCGTGATATCCATATCATCGAGATGAATACCATATTCCTTATACACGGTAAGTGGGTAGAATAAGTACATATCTTTATCTTTTTCCACAAGTTCGAAAAATTTATTAGGTGCAACAACGCCGAGGGACAACGTTTTGATCCGTGTTTTTTCATCGGCATTGATTTTTTTCGTATCCAAGAATGGTTCAATGTCTGCATGGAAAATGTTCAAGTATACAACACCGCTGCCATCACGTTGGCCAAGCTGATTCGCATAGGAGAATGCATCTTCAAACAGTTTCATAACCGGCAATACACCACTTGCTTTACCATCAAGACCTTTAATTTGCTCATCCGATGCGCGAATTTTACTTAAGTTCAGACTCACACCGCCACCGATCTTACTAAGCTGCAAAGCAGAGTTGATTGCAAACCCGATGGAGTTCATCGAATCATTAATTTCAAGCAAGAAACAGCTTACCAGCTCACCACGACGTTTCTTACCCGCATTCAAAAATGTAGGTGTTGCCGGCTGGTATTCTTGCGAAATTAGCAAGTCTGCATAATGCATCACTTTCTCTATATCGCCGTGTCCTAAGAACAAGGATACAACCGCGATGCGATCTTCATAACGTTCAAGGAATTTTGTATCGTCATTCGTTTTCATCGCATAGTTGTTATAGAACTTAAATGCGCTCATGAACGAAGGGAATCTAAATTTCTTGCTATATACAAATTCATAAACTTTTTTTATATCTTGAAAGTTGTAACGGTCAAAAAGAGCCTTTTCGTAATACTCGTGCTCAATAAGGTAATCAATCTTCTCTTCGAGATTATGGAAAAAGACCGTATTCTGATTCACATAGTCGACAAAGTAGCTTCTTGCTGCTTCACGATCTTTCTCGAACTGAAACTTACCCTCTTTCTGCACCATAATTTCGTTATTAAGCTGAATCCACTTCGGTATTTGCATGGACAATTTGATTTACCTCCCATTTGAATCTTTCAACATCTTTGTTCGTACCACTAAGCTCAAATTTCATTAAAAGCGGTACGTCGAACTTCTCTGAGATATGATCAGCTGCAAGTCCATACCTTGATCCCCAATTCATGTTGCCGCTGGTTGCCACTCCTCTGAGCAAATGCCCTTTTGCAGCTAAAAAATCCATTGTTGACTTCGGAGCTTGCCCAAATCCAGTTGTATAGGTCACGAGGATGAATGGCTCCTCAATATCTAGTTCCGGTGAAACTTGTACACTTTCTATATCAAGTTTATTGACAAAACGCTTCACATTACCTGTCTTTGAATCGTATGCAATAAGCATTTGATACCTCCTACTTGTCCATCTTGGCACAAAAAAACTCATCCCGGAAAGATGAGATAAGATGACAACACAATAAACCCCAGCATGCAGTATATGCACAAGCTGCGAAGTGTCGCATAGGCTTCCCATCCCTACCAGAATCCCTTATAAAGTCGATTTTCGACACCTGCTGCTCTAGGCGATGCTATAGTCACTGTTTCTATATCTAGTATGTTTTATGTAAATACAATCATAAACATCACACTATATAGTAGCATAAGCATTTTCGTTATAAAAATCAAGTTGTTTTTTATAACGATTCTTCATTGCAAAATCACAACGTTCTTGTCAATATCTATCCCATATTGTAACACAAAAAACGCACCGTTGTTTAGTTAACAATTTAGTATGATAGAATAGAAGAATGTGAAAATAACGTTTTTGGGGAGTGAAAAAGATGAAAACCGAGAAGCAAAAAATGATCGATGGGGAGCTCTACCTTGCCGCAGATCCTGTGCTGGTAGAGGAAAGAAGCCACGCGAGAATGTTGACTCGATTATATAATCAAACGACTGAAATTGATGGTGACGAACGTGAAAGATTGCTAAAAAAATTATTTGGTTCGACAGGTAAAAACTTGTACATTGAGCCAACGTTTAAAGTTGATTATGGCTATAACATCCAAATCGGGGAAAATTTTTATGCCAATTTTGACTGTGTCATTTTAGATGTATGCCCGGTCATATTTGGAGATAATTGTTTCCTAGCTCCAGGTGTACATATTTACACAGCAACCCATCCATTAGATCCAATCGAACGTTGTAGTGGCGCGGAGTATGGGAAGCCAGTTAAAATTGGACACAATGTATGGCTTGGGGGCAGATCGGTTATTAACCCAGGGGTCACAATCGGAGATAACGTAGTCGTTGCATCAGGTGCTGTCGTAACAAAAGATGTTCCGAGTAACGTTGTTGTTGGCGGCAATCCCGCAAGAGTGATTAAAGAAATCCCACAAAGTTCATCCCACAAAGCACAATAATTTAAAGGAGTCCTTTACTTAAAAAGGACTCTTTTCCTTCATCTATAATTTCTCGCAAAAAGACCGTCGCATTATTTAGCGACGGTTTCCTGTATCAATCAGCTTTTTTAATATTTATTATTTATTAATAACGATCATTTGTTTCTTCTTCTTTTCCTCTGGGGGAATATCTGTGACGAATTGTCTGATGTGCTTTCTTCTACATTCCAAATCCAGCTGTATATTAGATCCAACCTGGAATGCGGAGGCAGCCGCTATCGCTATTACTTTAATTCGATTGACCTTGATCCTTGAACACTCATTATTCACAACCATACAGACATCCCCATATTGATCCACCTGAGGGATATTCCGGGAAAACACGCTATAATCTGCATATTCACCTTCATCTTCAAAAAATACGGCCACCTCACGCTGCAAAGCTAAATCTTGTGAGTATGCCCGAATATAACCTGAATCCCCACAAATAAAAGTACATCCTCCTGAAATATTTTCGATAAGAATGCAATTCACACAAGACACTCGTTCCACGAAGCTTCCTCCTCACCGAGTATGAGCCAACGGGACAAGTGGACCTACCAATACGGATTCTGGCGGCGTATCAAAAGCGGATGAACAATTAATGACCTTGGAATCCCCTACTAAAAATACAGAGGAACTAGCCACAGCCAGAACGCGAATATGTCCCACACAGATCTCTTTATTCACTACTGTCAAATTCATGATCATCACTCTTCTTTTCGAAATAATTGATTGATGTGCTGCTTGATTGCCATGTTAATATCTTGCTTCATTTGCTCGACCACCGAAATCCTCAGATTATGCCTATCATTTGAATCCATATCATTGCGTTTGGGGCCCATGTAAAACCGTATCCGTTCATCAATTTGCTTCCGAATGTCTTCAATCATGACTTCTGTATAATGATTTCCCAATACAATTTGATAGTTATTTTTTAACAATTCAAGCTCACGGGGCACTTCTTCGGTGAGATGACGAGTTACCTCCTCATGAATTTGTATAAATAGCTCCGAACGACTATCATCATTTTTTAATTGTTCCATCGATTGTCCATTCACTGTAAAATCTTCGATGGATTTCCCAACATTCGGGGTTAATCCGATATTTAAGGTCCCATCCAACTTCTCTATTTTCAATTGATCAAATTTATATTCAATCCGATCAATTTTCGTTTCACTGCGCTCTTTAATCGCATTAACATCTATCTGCAGTTGTTTCATCATTTGTTCCAGCTCAAGGAGCTTATCGGTCTGCCAATTCAGATAGTTGATGACTTGTTGGTAAAAAAGCGACTGCATCGCATTCCCTCCCCTTCTCATTCTATGCATGGGGTGAGACGCTCATACGTCATTGTCACATTTCTACTTCACACGAGGCAAGGGAACTAACGGTGCACCAGGAGACTCCTGTTGCTGAAACTGCGGTGCAGGCCCTGTAAACCCACCTGTATTATATAAATTAGATAGGGCGCGAATCTCACCTGCAGTACCAATTTGAAAAACAGACGAGTTCGTAACGGCTTCAATTCGGAGTTGATGAATCGTAATGCATTGATGTACGGTCAAGTTCATATTATTCACACGACCCTTACATTTGGACTATCGATAAGATCCGGATCATTCGTGTTGGTGCTGCTTGCTTGGTTATTTATAATAGAGGTGCCGGCGAATGTGTCGCCCGTTGTGAATGAGTTGGCTCCTGCATACGTCTTGGAAGAGCTGCTAAGTATGACCGCAGCCGTATCACCGATTAGGACATTGGAACTGGGGCCGACACTGACGATCTTTACATTCCCTACAATTGAAGGCATCGGTCCTCCTCCCATCTAAACGTACTCCCTATCCATCATTGTATGTAAATATTCGCCTATATGTCACTTTCTGTTTGATTCATCCATATAATAAATTAAAGAGTCAGGAGGATTACATGATGAGTCCAAACACGAAAAATGCGAATTGGTTTTCAGATGATCCTTTTTTCAACAATAAACTTCCATTAAAAGGACTGGGAGACAACTTAAATCTAGATCCCTCTTTTGTCGAAAAATATGTAAAAGATGTTTTAAAACAAGCATCCGTCAACAGCATGCATGTAGGTAAATCTCACCTCCCTTATGAATTATTTGAAATGCACAACGCTGTGATCGCCAAAATACAAATTCCCAAAGACATCAAAATTGAAAATTTATCCATATCGATCAACACTTCACAAATTAAGATTGAAGGCTTACCAACCGAACAACGAATTCTTCTTAACATCCCTGTCGTTCCGTCCAAAAGTAGTGCAACATTCAAACAAGACTTTCTCCAAATTAAAATGCCGAAGCTGTCAAAAGGTAATTTTGTTGAAGTCCCGATCCGATACTTATAAGCTGTTCATCCTTCGAGAATACAAAAAAAGCTGCCGTGTTTAGCGGCAGCTTTTCCTTTGTCTTGAATATCGGTTACTGAAATAAACTCAAGTATCCCTCATAACCCTCTTTTTCCAAATCTGCTTTGGGAATGAATCGAAGCGCGGCAGAATTAATACAATAGCGCAAACCACCCTGATCAACAGGGCCATCTTCAAATACGTGACCTAAATGGGAATCTGCTTCCCGACTTCGCACTTCAGTACGCACCATGAAGTGGCTGTAATCCTCTTTTTCCTGCACATTGCCTCCAACTAAAGGTTTCGTAAAACTCGGCCAACCACAGCCTGAATCGAATTTATCTAACGAACTAAATAATGGCTCGCCTGACACGATATCAACGTAAATACCTTCTTGCTTGTGATCCCAGAATTCATTACGAAATGGCGGTTCTGTGCCATTATTCTGCGTCACTTCAAATTGAATCGGTGTTAGCTTCTGCTGCAGGAGTTTCTTGTCTTCTTGTGTATGCCAATGCTGGGCAATAAAAGCATCACGGCCCGAGCCTTTTCTGTACATTTTATAACGAAATGGATTCTTGTTATGATAATCTTGATGATATTCCTCCGCGGTATAGAACGTGCTCGCAGGTTCAATCGGAGTTACGATTGGCGATTGAAACCGTCCACTTTCTTCAAGTGCTTGCTTCGACGCTTCGGCAGCTATGCGTTGATCTTCTGTGTAGTAGAAAATCGCTGTGCGATAAGAGGACCCGCGATCATGGAACTGACCACCGGCATCTGTTGGATCAATTTGTTTCCAGAAAATCGACAGAAGCTTCTCATAAGGAAAGATAGACGGATCAAATGTAATATGTACAGCTTCGGTATGTCCCGTAGTATGTGAGCATACTTCCTCATATGTCGGGTTCTCAGTATGTCCCCCAATATAACCTGATACCACCTTAATAATTCCTGGCATATCTTCAAACGGCGTCACCATACACCAAAAACATCCACCTGCAAAACAAGCTTGCTCATATTGATTGATGGTCTTGTTATTCTCACTCATATGTTTGCACCCTCACTCGATTATTTTTTATTATCATAGCAGAGCAAAGTGGAAATTTCCAAAAGATGATCAATTTCCTCTTGACCCTCACATTGGTGTCACCGTTTATAATAACGACATTACCCATTCACAATCACTTGAAAGGAGGTTCTTCTACTTTGAAAATAGGTGAACTCGCTCAGCGTACAGGTGTTAGCATCCGTTCGATTCGTTACTACGAGCAGCAAGGCTTACTCTCCCCAATCCGTCAAGAAAATGGGTACCGTGAGTTTTCCTCGCTTGCTGAGGAACAAGTACGTACGATTCAACTCTATCTCAGTCTAGGGCTGACTACCGAGCAGATCGCATATTTTTTACACTGTGTGATGAAGAACAAAGAGGCTTTTTGCCAAGAAGTCTTACCCATGTATGAACAAAAGCTTACTGAGATCAACAATCAAATTCAAAGTCTACAAAATATCAAATCCAATTTAGAAGAACGCATCCAATCGATACTTGAGGAGGAAATACAATGAAAGTTCGTCAAGTTACAAATGATACTTTTAAAGAATCCATTCGCAAAACAGGGATTACGTTAGTTGACTTTAGCGCACCATGGTGTCCACCATGTAAGGTGCTGCTCCCCATCCTAGAGGAATTAGGTCAAGAAAATAGGACGAACGTCTCTATTCTAAAAGTAAACTGTGATGACCAACCTGAACTTGCTAGTGAATACCAAGTCATGTCCATGCCAACCGTTATTGTATTCCAAAATGGAGTACCTGTAGAAAAGCTCGTTGGATTACGACCTAAAAGTGTGTATCAATCCTTGATCATGCAATATAGTTAAGCTTAAATAGGAACAAGCCATGTGTGTATTTACTTCCAAATGGAACACATTTACAATAAAGAGGATACAAGAATGAATTTCATGGAGGTTTTCACACATGGCAAAAAGTGAAGCACGTAAAATGAGAGAAAAAGAAACCCGTCGCAAAGGATACGACCCCTATGCCTTACAACGCAGAGGTCAAGAGATTGCAATCGATATGACTACGAGAACGACCAAGACGAAAGAACAATTGATGAGGCAGCAAAAACACAAAAAGCTCGATCTATCCGGAGATTACGGAATGGATCGAGCTTTTCATTTTCCTATATCCTGCATACGGCGAATTATTTAGCTGTTTGCGTTTGCGTTTGCTTTTTCTCTTTTTTTTCTAACAAGTCTTTGAATGGATCTCTCCAAAGCCCTTGACGATCTATCTTTTCAAATTCAGCTTGATTAGATGCCATCATTTTCTCCATTACATACAATTCGCTGAACATCATATTCTCTCACACTCCGTTTTCATATGAATTCTTTCTATAAATCAAATTTACCATGCTTCCAATAGGTTAAAAATGGTATAATTTTGTTGAATGTTTCATCTTTTCAAGGTGGTGAGTTTCACTGTGCAGTTATTAATTTATTATCAGCAAATCGTATCAAAGATTGGACCGCAGGGAGAAAACGCAGATATTCCCATCACACTCGAAGAGTTGTCTGAACTTTTATTCTCTTCACTCCGAAACATTAGATTGATTATTAAGAAAATGGAGGGTGAGGGTTGGATCAAGTGGACACCTGGGCGCGGACGAGGAAACCATTCCAAAATCCGCTTACTCCTACCTGCTAAAGAGCTAATTGTACGTGAGATGGAGCCTCATCTAGCACGTGGAAACTTGAAAGAAGTCATGGAGCTCATGCGACTGCCAGAGATTGATGAGTCGGTGAAAGCTTATTTTTCAGAATGGGTTGCAGACAACTTCGGGTTTAAAGAGGTATTAGAGAATGAAAAGAAGCTCGATGTGCTCCGATTCCCCATTTTCCGACACTTCACTACACTTGACCCCATTGATGTTCTCTACACGATTGATCATCATATGGTTCACCAAATTTTTGATACTCTTGTCTGTTACGACGCTGAGAACAGCAGGGTCATTCCACATCTTGCACTGCACTGGGAAGCAAATCCGGATTCCACACAGTGGACTTTTTATCTGCGAAAAGGAGTACGATTCCATCATGGAAGTGAATTACAAGCTAGAGATGTAGCGTTTACACTTACACGTCTTAAGCATCGTACTGATTCCACACCTAATGGATGGATCGCAGCACAAATTCAAGAGATTCGAATATTGGGTACACATGTGGTTCAATTTCAATTAAAAACGACAAATCACATGTTCCATCGATACATGGCTGCACTTGCAACATCCATCATTTGTGAAGACTTATATAATGGCGATCTGGATGTATCTATCCGTGTTCCGATCGGGACAGGACCTTATCGGGTCAATCATTTCGATGCATATAACTGTAAATTGGAGGCATTCGCAGACTATTTTCTCGGACGTGCGCAATTGGATCAGATCGACATCTGGCATCTGCCTGAGAAGTCTCTATACCCCGCAGAGCAGCGCAAGGAGATGCATGTGCTCGTCAGTCATCACAATCCGATTGCCCTCCCTACCTCACAATGGAAGGCAGAGACGAGGCTTGAAACAGGCTGCAATATCATCTCATTTAATATGAACAAACAAGGTCCACACCTAAACTCTAAATTTCGCAAAGCTATACATCACCTGATTAATCGAAAAGGCATGGCTGAGCATGTTTATAACTCGCTCGCAATACCCGCTTCAGGATTCGTTGCAGCGGAAACGAGCTCACTCTGTATAGAAGAGGAAGATTACGATCCAGAAGCAGCAAGAACACTTCTGAAGAGCATCGCTTATGCAAGTGAGCCGCTCGTAATGTGTGTGACTTCATGGCATGAGCCTGCAGGAAGGTGGGTCCAGCAGCAATGTGCTCACTTTGGGATCCCACTTGAGATTAAAGTGCTATCAACCGCTGAAATGTCAAAACCCGATCGTTTACTGGAAGCAGACTGTGTTCTACTTGGGATCACATCATTTGATGATATTGACATCGCCTTACTTGACACCTATCTCTCTCCGTTCTCGGTCAATTACGTCCATCTTACGGAAGCGACAAGAGCTCAAATTCAACGTCAAATCACTGATATGCAGCAAGAACCTCTCCATAATGGGCATATTAAGCGGATCAACGAACTGGAATCTATCATTAAGCACAGCTACCAGACATTATTCTTACTCCATAGAACCCAACAGACGATCTTCAAATCATCCATTCGCGGCATCGCCCTGAATTCTCTCGGTTGGATTGACTTTAAGCAATTGTGGTTCCAGCCAACGTTTAAGACAGGCGAAGTGTACCGTGTGATGAATTAAATAAATAGGATCCATAAAAAAAACGATTTGTACCGTCTATGATCATAGAACGGACAAATCGTTTTCTTTGTAATATTAATGCTTTATTGGCTCTTTAGAACAGCTTCGCCTGTCTCATACGATAAAGCTACATCGAGCACCCATTGCCCTGCTTCCGCTTTCGGGTTATCGGGCTTAATGGCTTCATTCTCAATTAGACCAATGTCCATCTTTCCATTTCCATCAAAATCATCAATGAGAAGACGCGCTCCTGGCATGCCCCAAGGGCCAAAACTTGAAAGCCACTGGTAGTTATCCTGCTCATCGCGGAGGTAGACGGTAAATGTTTGTCTCACATCATCCCAATGCAGGGCATCTTCACGACCATCGCCGTTGAAATCACCTAGACGAATTTCACCTGAATCGACTGGTATCCCTAGACTAATGCGCTTGAATTTCCATTTGCCTTCCGCGCTCACGTATTCAAGACGAACACCTGAATCCGCATTTTTTTTCGGGACGAATAAGGATTCTGGCGATTCCTTCGACTCTTTGGTCACACTCAAGTGACGGAAAGGTAGCGACTTCGCTTTTAGTGGTGCAATCGATTTAAGTTCACCTTGCCGCATATGATAGCCATACAGCTTTGACATATCTTTGGAAACCCCTGCGATAACACATTCACCTTTTGCGGGCTTGAATGCTTGCACATCGTTCCACTCTTCATTCACTTGAACATTCCAAGATTGATAAAAGAGGAACTGCTGGCCATTGGAATGATAGGCTTCAATCTTCCCGTTTGCTCGAAGAATCCACAAATCTTTCTTCCCGTCCTCATTATCATCAACGAGTGTGAATTGATCCCCTTTATTTCGGGTCGTACGGAGCCAAGTCTGTGGTGCAGACTGCTCGATATTACGTACATCGCGGAACTCACCTTTTTGCACGATAAAATCGCCATTATCCATCCATCGAACTACAGCACTTTCTCCCCTACCCGTCACATCTCCAGTACGGATTCTTGCCGCACCTTTATCAAGTCCCAATGGAATAGAATTCGCCGGTGTAAAAGGCGTTACATCATGAATCGTTGAGAAGGTGTAGCCCTTTCCCTTCATCTCATGAACAATGCGCTGCAATTTACTCTTATTGGAGCCAATATACGAATATTCAGGTATTCCATCTCGAAGAACAGGCTCTCCTGCACTGTCCTTAACAGGCTGTAAGAATTTGAATTCCAAAAACGGATGATAGAAAAAGGAAGCTAACTTCTTCTGCCCAACTTGATTCAAAATGATTTTCTCATCCTGATTATAAGGAACATAAGAAAAAGGAGTAGGAACATAAACAGCCCCGAGAGAACTGGATCCAAACCCAGTTGGACGTTCATTTTTCACATTGACATACGCTTGATTTGGTTTTTCTAATTCGTTCTCGTACAAAACACCAAAGTAGGACCGGAACACCTTATCCTGCCCAGTTGCAAAATGATAATGTGGTGCCTCCCAAAACTTCGGAATGAATCCAGCAGACTTGAAGATTCGAAGACCTGCCTCTATCCGTTCTTTTGCAAATTCAGCCGTTGAAGTCTCAGGTACGTTATTAACATCGAGCTCATTACCGATTCCAGATTCATGATGACCATCTGTACGACGAATTGTGCCTACTTGATGCGTATACCCGTGCATGCCAATGACGTTGCCATTCTCTTCTTCATGGTGTAGGACACGGTTAAACGCCTGGATATAAGGATCATTGACTTGATCTAATGATTTGTCGTAAACACGATTATCCTCTGTAATATTGAGCCAGCGTGGAATAACCGCTAAGTGAACTTTAACTTGCTGTTCATTGAGATAATCTAACACTGCACGTAGTTTACCCAGGTTCTCTAAGCTGTCAAATTGCCCACCTGGTCCAATATCCTCCAAGCGAAGCAGCATCATCTTCGGATCGCTAGGTTCACCCGATACCGGAACCATACGAAAAACGTCCAATGTCACTAGGACAACCAACCAAATCATCAAATAACGCCAAAAACGTAATTTCTGCAACATCCGAATGAAGCACCTCTCATGAATACGTATAATTGCGATCTGCTCTCGCTTTCTAACAATATATCACGAAATAATCAGATCGAATATACGATTCATGAGAGGAATTAGGACGATTATCCTAAAAATGCATTCAACATCCATACATGCTTGTCTAAATTTCCTGCAATTTCCAAAAACATATCAGATGTGGAATCATCTCCTGCAGCTTGTGCAATCTCCATACCTTCTTTTAACTCTTGAATAAGAACGCCAAAATCTTGAATAATTGCTGCAACCATTTGGTTCGCATTCTCATTATAAGTTGCTTCTTGGATCGAAGTCAGCTTCAAATACTCGGATAAGGTAGCTGCAGGTCTGCCTTTAATGGCAAGCAATCGCTCCGCTAATTCATCCACATGTCCGCCTGCTTCATTATACAATTCTTCAAATTTTGCATGCAGTGTGAAGAAATGAGTTCCTTTTACATACCAGTGGTAATTGTGTAATTTCGTGTAAAGTACTTGCCAGTTCGCGATTTGTTTGTTCAATACTTGCTCCAAAGTTTTGTTTGTTGTCATTGCTGTTGTTGCCATGATTCATCATCCTCTTTTCGTTTATTTTAGTATTACCCAAATATCACTCGATCTATTATTAAATTTAGACTTAATCTAAATCCTTGAGTTTATATTAACACATCCATTTCTATAAATCATGAAGATTCAATGAAGTTTTTGCGATACATAACAAAGAAGCGCTCATGTATCGCCTAGATGATCCGCAGATCATCGGCAACATGGCGCTTCTAAAAGTATGACTATCTATTTGATAACAGCTTCAATTTGCTTCATCATTTCCGTTACAGAGATTAAGCCACCACCAGAGAGATACCAGTAATCAGAATCTAGATAAACAATATGCTGAGCTTTATACGCATTCGTCTTCTTCACTAGCTCATTCTCAATGAAATCTTTAACCGCGGATTTACCTCCAACCGCAGCCGTACGGTCTACAACAAATAGGTAATCTGGATTTTTCTCAGCAACATATTCGAAAGTGACAGGTTTACCGTGTGTAGATACTTCAATATTCGTATCAACAGCTTTGAATCCCATGACATCATGGATCAATCCAAATCTAGATTTTTCCCCATAAGCACTAATTTTTCCGTCATTAGCCAAAAGAATCAATGCGTTCTTTCCACTTGCTTTCGCTTTGTCACTCGTAGTCTTAATTACGTTATTGATTTGAGCTAACTCTTTCGTAACTTCCGCTTCTTTTCCAAAAATCTTACCGATTGTGTTTATGTTTTCTGTAAAAGATTCCATGAATTTATCTGTATCGACACCTTGATAAATCGTTGGGGCAATTTTATTAAATTCTTCGTATTGATCGGATTGTCTGCCTGAGATAATGATCAAATCTGGTTTAGAAGCATGGATTTTCTCAAAATCTGGCTCTTTAAGTCCACCTGCATTCACATATTTATCATCTTTATACTTGGATAAATAAGCTGGAAGGTTGGTCTTTGGTAACCCTAGAACCTCAACACCCAATTTGTCTAGTGTATCTAGTGTACCATAGTCAAATACAACAACTTTTTTCGGGTTTTTCTTAATCTTCGTCTCGCCTAATTTATGTTTAATCGTCAGTTCTTCACTACTGCCACCAGCTGGAGTAGATTCCTTAGACGCTTCTTTTGAACCACAAGCAACCAGACTGACTGAAAGTAATGCGATGAATAATACCATGAATAATTTTTTCATATCCAACACCTCTACCTTAAATTTTTTAGAAGTACACACAAATTTTTTGATTATTTATATTTTCAATTTGAATATCCATATCATAAATATCATGAAGTACTTGAGAATCAATGATGGAATCAGTAGGACCTTCCTTAACAACTCTGCCGTTTTTAAGAGCGACAATATAGTCGGAATAGCAGGAAGCAAAGTTAATATCGTGAATCACAATGACAATCGTCTTACCAAGCTCATCTACAAGTCTTCTTAATATTTTCATGATTTGAACGGAATGCTTCATATCTAGATTATTGAGCGGTTCATCCAGCAAAATATATTCCGTGTTCTGCGCAATAACCATTGCAATATGCGCTCTTTGCTTCTGTCCACCACTTAATTGGTCCATGTATTGATGCTGGATATCCGTTAAATCCATAAATGCAATCGCCTCATCCACATGCTTCCAATCTTCTGCAGTAAGTCTTCCTTGGGAATAAGGGAATCGTCCGAAGGAAACAAGCTCACGAATCGTCAGGCGTAAGGTAATATGGTTGATCTGTTTAAGAATAGATATCATCTTCGCTAAGTCATTACTCTTGCATTTCGCTATATCTTGACCATTAATGGTTACTTCGCCCTCATCCTGTGATATAAGACGACTTATGATCGAGATCAGCGTACTCTTACCTGCACCATTAGGACCAATGAACGAAGTGATCTTTCCTTTGGCAATGTGAAGTGATACTTGATCTACCACTTTCTTATCGCCATATTGCTTTGATATATTCTTCACTTCAATCATGACTTAGTCCCCTTTAGCAGCAGATAAATAAAATAGATTCCACCTACGAAATTAATAATGACACTTAATGTAGTAGAGAAGGTAAAGACGCGTTCAACAATGAGCTGTCCCCCTACCAAAGCGATGATACTAACTAGCATGGAACCTATGATTATATATTGATGCTTATAGGTTCTTATAAATTGATAAGTCACATTGACTACGAGTAACCCCAAGAACGTGATCGGTCCGACTAAAGCGGTAGATATCGAGATAAGGATCGCCACGATAATCAGTAACCTTTTGACAATAGAATCATAAGGAACACCCAGACTTACGGCCTCATCTTTACCCAACGACAATACATCTAGATACTTAAAGAATCGCATAAAGTAAAGAACGACTAGTACAATTAGAATGCTAGAAATCACAAGCAGATTGGTCTTGATATTATTGAAACTAGCAAACATCTTATCTTGAATGATCAAGAACTCATTCGGATTGATGAGGACCTGCATAAATGAACTTAAGCTTTGAAATAATGTCCCAAAAATAATTCCTATTAATAGAAGAAAATAAATATTAGACCCTTTACGCTTAAATAACACACGAAATAGTAGAGCAGCGAATAAAACCATCAGACTAACACAGATGATGAAATTCAGATTACGATTCATGACCATAGGACTCATAGAGCCGAACAAGAATACGACAATCGTCTGAATTAACATGTACAACGAATCTAGTCCAATCAAACTCGGTGTTAGAATTCGGTTATTCGTAATCGTCTGAAAAATGACCGTAGATAAGGCAATCACTGCACCCGTTAAAACAATTGCAATGACTTTCATTCCTCTGCGAGGAAGTACATAATCCCAATTCGGTCCTATTTTGAAAAATAAGAAGGTTGCTATCAATACCAGGGATAGGATACCAAGGGCATATAACTTCCCTTTGTTATGCATAAGCTTTTCTCCTCATTAACAAGTAAATGAATATCACACTACCAATAACTCCAACGGTAAGGCTGATTGGAATCTCGTATGGGAAAATAATGACACGGCCTAAAATATCACAAGCGAGTAAGAAGACAGCTCCGAGTAAAGCCGTAAGCGGCAGACTCTTCTTTAAATGATCACCCTGGAAGATTGTAACGATATTCGGAATAATCAAGCCTAGGAACGGAATTACACCAACCGTAAGAATAACGGATGCTGTCATTAGTGCCACGAGAATTAACCCAATACTCACAACCTGCTTGTAATTCAAACCTAAATTCTTTGAAAATTCTTCTCCCATTCCCGCGACTGTAAATTTATTGGCGAACAGATATGCAAGAATCACAATGGGAACACTGATATACATAAGCTCGTATCTGCCTTTCATCACCATAGAAAAATCTCCTAACAGCCACGAAGAAATATTCTGAATCAAATCGTATTTGTAAGCGATAAAAGTAGAGACCGAGTTGATAATACTACCAAACATGAGACCAACTAAGGGGATAAAAATCGTATCCTTAAATTTAATTCGATCTAGAATCTTCATGAAGATGAATGTCCCTAGTAACGCACATATAAAGGCAATCAACATTTTCTGTAATAGACTTGCGGATGTAAACAGCATGAGCGCCACTAATATTCCTAATTTCGCTGAATCCATCGTCCCAGCAGTTGAAGGTGATACGAACTTATTTCGAGTGAGCTGCTGCATGATTAAGCCGCAAATACTCATACTCACACCAGCAATAATGATACTCGCCAATCGAGGCAATCTACTCGTTATTAATATCTGAATCTGATCATCGGATAAGTTGAAGACGTCCATTGGTAATATATCTTTCACTCCAATAAAAATAGATAGGAATGAAAACACAATGAAAGCCACAAATACGTATGTAATTCTCATGTAATCCCCCATATCGTGATAATGATATTCATTATCATTTAGATATTACACTTCGCATTATAAGCATAACAAATAAATATGTCAACACTCTGGTACAAAAGAATGTCAACATATTTAAGGCTTGAGAAGCTATTTATCATCCTATTGCATTATAAATCTTGTTAATAATTGAACGGTTTCTTTTCCATATTAAAGATAGATCTGCTTGATTGTCATTTGAATGACTGGAGTCACATTTTGAAAAGCTCTCTGCGACGCTATTCTTTTATTTAAGTCCAATAAAACATTTTTAATATTAAGTAGGTATTCTGGAGATTTCTCAATGGTACCTCTTGTTGTATGCTCACTGAATCCCTTCAACCACTCGTTAATCTCATCTTCGCTCCACTTTAATTGATTCAAAATACTGATAATTGCAGTTACCAATCGCTCATCTTCTTGATATAAAAGCACTTCTTGTATATTCAGCAATTTGTTCTGAATCGTAACGAGCATGCGGCTTAATTCATCTTTTGTAATCGTAGCGACTTGCGCTAGTTCATCAATCGCATCTGCAGCATGTGCAATTGCATGTGCCCAACCTTTGCCCCTCACATAACCTCGAATGTCCCGCTCATGCTCAATATAATGAAGCACACAGTTAAGAGTGAGCGCAAGGTCCTCTTTTTCCAAGAAAGGTGACTTGCAATGTTCGCCTATGACGAGTGGAATGATGAGCACAGAGAAAGTGCGTGTGAACACACTATTTGTGCCATTCTCACCTAGTTTATAGAAGAGATGATCTTTATCTAGACTCTGGTGAAGCAATTCACGCATTTGATCGGTTGTGAACACGTTAGGTGATAACCATCGACACATGGTACTATAAATGAGCTTATCGCGAAGCGTGGCATCTTGTGATCCGATATGCTTCATCATCAGCTGCGCTAGTTCCCAAGGATTGTGGTCAGAGGGGACTTGATGCCCATTTGCCTCGATATGTAATAAGATCTGTTTCAATTGCTCGGCTTCCAGTTCATATTCCGTACGATCTGAGTCAAGCAGCTTTTTGCACATCCCAATCTCATCACCGAATATAGAACCGTTTACTTCAAAACCCAATTGCTCATATAACTGCTTGGCTTTCGGATTATCTTTATGTACAGTAAGTTTGATTTCCTTGCAGTGTGCGTTGCGATCTTTAATATGGCGAATCATCTCTATCATAGCTGCTCTGCCATATCCTTGCCCTTGATACTTCTTGTCGATAATAAATCCGTTAATCCAATATTGATAATCGGTTCGATCATCAAAAGCATGCATGATAAATCCAACCATTACATCCTCATTGTAGATGGCAAAAGGTACATATGTGATCTTATCCCCATCTGGTTTAATCGAGATCTTACTTAATGATACTGCAACCGCAGGCGCAAAACGCACCTGCTCATCTGTCGTCTGTATCGCGATCGCTTCTTCCCAATTGCTGCGGTCTACCTGTTGCAACGTTATCGGCATGCAGAATCCCCCTCAAACCACTCTTCTCGCAATACGCCCATCCGAATAGAGTCGTAATATTCCCCTTGATAGATCCGACATTTCCGCATTCGGCCCTCTAACTGCATGCCTACTTTCTCTGCTGCACGCATCATTCGATAATTGCCCGACCAAGTCGTCAGTCCCACACGAGCAAGCGGCATCTGATTAAAGAGATGCGTAATCCATGCCCGAAGAGCATCCGTACCGTACCCCCCGCTCCAATATTGGGGAGTATAAATGACAATGCCGACCTCCAGCCAATTGGATGGTTGATGCTCCCAGTAGTAGCTCACTGTTCCAATAATCTCACCATCCACTTCAATAAGGAGTTGGGACTCAGGACCATCCTTTTCAAGTAGAATCGACTTCGTTATTTTCTCTACATATTCATCGTACTCTACAAATTTGAGTGGAAAATATGGTGCATCCCACTTCTTCCATTCTGGTTCCTTGTCACAATAGATGAGTTGATAGAGCGTAGGGAAATCTTCCTCCGTAATGCTTCTTAATGTAACTCCATTTTCTTTCAATACGGTTTGGTAGTTGGTCATTCATTCTATCTCCTAACTTAATTGTAGCTTCTACTTATTATAACAATATTTCCCTCCTATTGGCTTACAAAAAAAGAGACTGGGTCGTATTCTCTTTACCGAGAGTGATTCCCAAGTCTCTATTCATTCAATCGTTCGGTTTCATTTGACGCAGACCCGCAAGAAAGGAATTCAGCACGAGCCGCCTGCTTAAATCAAGGTCGAGTGGAATGCCGAAGCCTCCTTTTTGTTCAAGAGAAGCGAAACCGTGACAAATACTCCGCAATCCACGAGTAGCATGTATAGACCTCTCATGGTCTAAACCATACGCACGAAGTACTTGTAAAAAAGTATGCACGATCTGCTCTCCAAGCTCTGCCGATTCAACATCATCAGGATCTGCTGCCGGAATAGTTGCCTCATATAACCCCGGATGTTCGCGGGCGAAAGTCATATAAACAGCACTTAGCGCATGAACAGCTGCATCACCAGTTAGATCGTGAACCGCTTGAGTTAACCGAACATGAAGCAATGCTAGCCCGTGACTTTTCAGTTTTTGGCGGATCCCCTGCAAACCATTGATATGATTGTATAAGGAAGGCGGACGAATATTGAATTTTTGTGCAATGGCTGCAAGTGTGACTTGTTCAAAGCCCTGCGTATCAGCAATGATTGTAGCCGCATCTAGAATAGTTGGTAGATCAAGCCCGATTCGTGGTGACATACATTAATGGCTCCTTTGGATCTGTGTCGTGTGTAATTGCTGTTCAGCTGTTGAAATGGCTTGGTTTATTGCAGCTTCAGGATTAGGCAGTATCTTACCATGACCTACAGCAAGTAGGGTTGGCTTGAAATCTCGAATTTTACATGCACTCGCAAGTGAAACTTCCTTACTCCATGTCGCCATGGCTGGAAAAGGAAACCACGGTCGCATTTGCCCAGATACTGCGATTCCTCCACGTAATTGAAAGGCATCTCCAGCAATCATAGCATGATTGCGTGTATCCAAGAAAGACATCGAACCAGGCGTATGTCCGGGAGTAGCAACCGCCAGAAGCGAACCAATTCGATCACCGTCTTGAAGAAGGATGTCTGGCTTAGGCATCGGTTTCTTCGGAAGACTTCCGCGAATCGGATTCTGCGGTTCACTTGGATCTAGTGTTGCATCCCCTGCGAGTAATCTCGCGTCTCGTGCTGAGATGTGAACTTTCGCATCCGGGAGCAATTTAGTTAAAGCTTCCAGTGCGCCGATATGATCGCCATGTGCGTGTGTAAGTACAATACGGGTAATAGGCTTCCCGATCTTTACGGCAGCTGCCAGAATGCCCTTTACACTATATGGAAGTGCTGCATCAATTAACGTAAGTTCATTTTCTTCTTCTACGATATAACAATTCACTGGAAAAAACCGTGGCATAAAAGTCAGTTGATAAATGGTATGTTGACGAGTGATTCTCATATTAACATCTCCTCTTTTTCCGAAAACTAATGGTGTTAGTTTTATAATAACTAATGCCATTAGTTTTTGCAAGGCTTTATTTTTCAGAATTTAAAAATAAGAAAAAAGACCACTGAATGACTCAGTGATCTTTAACCGCTCTTTAACGACTATTTTACAATTTCAACAGATTGTGTGGATGGGAACCAGAGTACACTTGCTCCGAATTGCTCGGAAATGTAACGAATAGGTACAAGGACACGATCGTTCTTCACCACTGGTGGCGTATCAAAGCCTTCAATCATTTGACCGATTGTCATCTTGAGCACTTTGCCATCCAGTTCAATCGTGACTTCTTCCTTTTCTTCGTTCCATAATACTTTGGCGCCTAGACTCTCCGCAATGTATCGAGCTGGAACCATTACACGCTCATTCACACTCGTAGGTGCAACGTCATTTGTAATCTTCGTTCCATTCAATGTCGTTGTTAGCTCATTGAGCTTCAGACCGAGCTTAGTTAGCTTACTTGCTTTCACTATACCGTATAAGCTGAAATGATCGGTGTAGAAAGTAAAGGATTTACGAAGTGCGTCGTATTCTCCACCCATTTTCACCATACTTACATGGCCTTTATCGTCAGTTACATAACGAACAGCCGTTAAATTATCAATATCTGAGCTGGATAGGGTAAGTGATGACAAGTCAATGGTTACTGCGACTGGCTCATGGAAAGATGTGATCGTTGTCTTCGTTCCATCTGCTTTAACAAGTTGAGCCGTAATATCCACAAGAATGCCACCGATATCGACAATACCCGATCTTTCACCCATACCTGCTTGCTTCAAGAACTCCTGCTTCTCATTTGGTTTGAGTACCCGTGCGCTAATCACTAGACGAGTTCCAGCAATGCTTGTTGCAAGTTTCACCTGATCGGTTGCAAAAGCGTCAGCAGCAAATTCAAGCTTCAGGCCACCTGTTTTTAATACAAGAGGCTGCTTTTTATCCAATAATGTTTTTAGTTGATCTGTTGTGAGGGTTACATTTCCATTCGCATCCAGTTGTGGTGTCGTAGGGGTAGGTGTACTACCTGAGGATGATCCACTTCCTGGTGATGTTCCATGATCTCCGCCGTCATCTCCTCTAGTTGGTGCACCCATGAGTGGGTGTAATTCTGGATTATAGTAGGCTTTGACAGAGTCATAATTCGGGAATTGATCTGTTTCTTTAAATCCAACCAAATTAAATTTGGATGCATCCTGTCTATTTTCTGAGAAAATCGTTCTTCCATCATCCATAATTTTCAGTGCACCTACATAAATCCCGAATTCTTGGTAAGACTCGTTCGTATTGTACACGATTCTCATATCAACCTTCTTGCTACTAAATGCACTTAAATCATAAGCGGCATTAACCCAACCTTCTGTACCCGAGCTGCCAGTTAGACCTTGCTCTTCTTTCGGATTTTCAGCCGTGGTCAAGTTTCCTTTTACTGTTGTCCAAGTGTTCGTACCCTGCTCTTTCACCTGAACGACAGCGTAGTCTAAACCTTTTTCCATACTAAAGATGGTTTGGAAAGATAGCTCTGGATGCTGGGCTTTGGATAAATCCAGTTGGGTCGTCATTGTTTGACTCAGTCGATCACCCATGTCACTGTAGTAAACCTTTTGCCCCAATACGGAGGCATTACGTTCACCACCATCGACCAGCACATAACTCCTCTTCCAATTGTTATCCTCCATCAACTTCGGATCGATGAATGCACGGTACTTGCCATCAATGTACTTAAATACTTGCGCTTGTTCGGTGTTATTCGCAACATTCTTAAAGCCAACTAGAGCGTTATACCCCGGTCTACCTTGTACATCGAGAGTTAACTCTTTACTCTTCTTGTCATAAGAGTACTTCGGTTCCACGCCATTCTGATGGAAAGAAGATCCTATATTTGCGTTCCCAATATGCACAGTTGCTGATTTTCTAGAAGCCGATTCGCCAGTAATATAGACGTTAAGTCCATATTGATCTAAGATAAGCCCTTGTCTTCGATCAGATTTGTTCGTGTAGTCATTCTTGTCATTAAATACAGGATGTGGGTCCAGATTCTTATCATATCCCGTATCTCCATTGGCAAGATTGGTAAGCAGCTCTGTTCCATTGCGCAAACTAAAGGCAGAGTCGTGTAACAAATATCCTGTGTAGTCTATGTCTCCGGTTTTCGTTTTTCTAACCAAAGGTGTTTGGTCGGCATCCACTACCCCTGCCGTTAATCGGCCTGGATGTGACACGACGTCTTGATCAAATCGATCACGGGTTCCCATCGACTCATTGATGTACCAAATGACAAGCCCTGGATCATAGGCTCCCTTCGAGATTGTACGGTGCAAGTTATATGAACTTAAAGAGTGATCCGTGCCGTCATGATTTCTCCATTCCAGTAAATAATAGTGAGTGGAAACTTTGCGCCCATCATAACGAATAAATTTATTGTGTGTAAAAGGATCTCTCTCGCCCTCTGCATCATCAAAGAAGACAACCTTCTCAACTGCTGGTGATGGAGTAGTAAATTCAAACTTGATTTCTTCCGTCAGGACTTTATCTGCCGCATTCTTGATTGCTCCAATCGGAATGGTTACGACATATTTTGTATTCGGAGCAAGTGGCTTTAAAGGTTTAAGCACAAGCAATTTGTTAGTTGAAAATGTAGCAACACTTGGAATCACAGTTCCATCTTCAAGAGATAACGTAATTTTGTTAAACTCCTCACCTGCTTTCATACTTTCTTTAAATTTGAACTCGATAGACTCTTCTTGTAGGGTTCCTTGTTTCTCCGGACTCATTATGGAGTTAGAGGTTTGTGGAGCAACATACTTGATCCCTTCAATGGAAGCAGGTAATGCAGGGGGCTGAGTCTTATCAGGCGGTGTTGGTGTAGGTGAAGGTGATGGACTAGCTGTTGTCTGAGGTGTTGGTGATGGAGTAGGTGTAGCACTGGCAGATGGTTGTGGCGTTGGCGTTGGCGTTGGCGTTGGCGTTGGCGTTGGCGTTGGCGTTGGCGTTGGCGTTGATGAAGGTGTCGGTGTAACAGAAGGTGTAGGGATTGACGTAGGCTCAGGTGTTACAGATGGAGATGGAGTTGGTATAGGGCTCACCGTTGGTTCGGGTAGCGGTGTCGGTAATGGTGTTGAAGTCGGTATAGGTGTTTCGTCCCCCTGTCCTCTATCTCTCTGTGCCCGGTAGCCATTATCCGGCCTCGGTTCGCCAATTTCGGGTCTTTCCTCTATATTCTTATTCTTCCTAGGAAAGTGTGGTAGCGCTTTCTTCATTAACAGCGGCTGCATTGATTTTAAGGTTTCTGCCGTCTTTGGCTTACTTGTAATTTTAATATCATCAATAAAAATTCCTTCTTGTGGTGTATTCGTGTCGGAATAGAAATTAAACTTGAATTCAATTTGTTTCCCTGCATAAGCGCTTAGATCGAAGTACGCATCAATCCATTGCATTTCACCTGTATTAGGATTGCGTGAGCTTCCCGTTATTCCATGCCCAGGGTTCCGCAGTTCTTCACCTTGTTCTTGGTTCGGATTTTCATCGGTTGTAATATTTCCCTCAAGTGGTTCCCATTTCGCTTCATAACCCTTAGCTTTATCACGCACAAGAACTGATGCAAAATCATACTCATCATCAATATCAAACATCGTCTTAAAACTTAATAATATAGAAGTATCAGCATAAGGCTGTAAATCGATGTCTGTCGTCATCGAATTTCGTAGATTATCACCTCGCTGGCTGTAATACATATGTTCTCCACTATAAGGCTTTGTTACCTCGACCTTTTTCGGCAGGTCAATGCGAACCAAATCTGTCTCCGGATTCGAAGTTAGAGCACCAATTGTGACATCCATTCCTGCTGATCCAATTTGATCAAAGTTAATGGTCTTCGATCTGGCCCAGTCTCCACCTAGCTTCTCTTGTATAATCTCCCTTCCGATCGCACCCAACTGCGGTGAATTCGTTCCATTGATACTACCCAGATAACTACTGGACATAATCGACCAGTTACGTGCAGGCTCTAAACTTTCAGAACCATAAATATCTGGCAAACCTAATGTATGACCGAACTCATGGTTGATCAGCATCGGAAGTGAGTCTTGTGCCACGGTAACAAAATCCTCGATTTGGTACGTCTTGTTGTTCTTGTCTTTCACTTCGAAAGGAATATACTTCGTATATTCTGTCTGATACCAAGAGATCCTCCCTCTAAACGGCCAGATCCCACCGCCTCTGCCAAGAGATCCAGATCCCCACTCATCCCCACGACCTGCATGAACGAGAATAACTGTGTCAATCACACCATCCGGTTCAAAATAATCCCCGTCATGATCAAAATCATTTTTATCCTCAACATCATAATCCGCGATATTAAAATCAGGATCTTCCATTGCTTTTTTAATACCTTCTATGACTAGTTCAGCCGCACGATCCTGATTTTTATTTCCATACACCTTAATCGGTTTCGGAGCTCTATACCAGCCATGGACACCTCCGTCTATATCATAGAGTCCTCGTGATTGTTCCAAATAGTATTTACGCATCGTATCATACTCTTTACCCATCAATGCGTATGTATTCTCACCAAACATCATGTTCTGATACCAAGAAGGATCATAGCTATCGAGTGTAAAGAAGGGTTTTGTTGAATAAGCCAGTTCCTTTCCGTTAAACTCAGTCTCTTTGTAATCATCAAAGTCCATCAGAATAACTAACGGCTTTGCCTTAATGTGCCTTTTACCATCAAGTGGCTTTGAAGCCGCAAAGGCCGTTGACATCGAGCTGAAGACTAATACGGTACTTAGTAAGGTACTGATTAATTTCTTTTTCATAGAACCTCCCATTATTCTTAATTACACACCATGAATACTCAGTTCTTAGACAATCACCCAATACCCGCTACTCTTCACCCCTCTTACCTGGATTTTTGACCGTCTAATGAAACATGCAATTTCCATTCCATGATGCAATAAGGTTGATAAAACCATTTCATGTATAATTTGTTTGAAAATGATGCCCATCTCATCATACACAGTGTCAGATGGGATTTACATTTTGTTCATAAATTGAAAAAAGGACTACCCTATACAGTAGCCCTTCAAATTGAAAATATTATAAATTTGGGCTCATCTTGGCAAAAATGAATGTAAAGGTTGTGCCTTTCCCCACTTCACTTTTCACATTAATATAGCCCTGATGACCCTCAACAATCGACTGGCTAAGTGACAGTCCAATCCCCACGGATCCAGACTTCTTATTCTTCTTTCCTTTGTAGAATCGTTTAAAAATATGGGGTAAATCTTCGCGTGAAATGCCCTCTCCCTCATCACGAATATGTATTTTACATACGGATTTCCCTTCTTCTAACTGCACATAGACGTGCCCATCATTTGCTGTATGTTCAATTCCATTCTTGATCATATTCAGCAGCGCTTCCATCATCCATTCCTTATCGTGCTCCATGAAGATTTCCTGCTCCGCATCTATGACAATCCGAACGTTTTTTTGCTTCGCAATGCCTTTTAACATATCTATACTTTCATAGACCGTCTGATTTAAAGAACTTCTTTTTTTCTGAAAAACAATAGCACCCACATCAAGCTTTGCTAGCTTAAGTAAACTCTGGATTAACCAATTCATTCGCTCTAGTTGCTGGCGATTCTTTTGTAAGAACATAGTCTGCTGTGCTTTAGACAATTCACGTTCTTCCAAAATATCGTGATTCATCACCAATGAGGCAAGCGGTGTCTTCAACTGATGTGAAATGTCCGACATTAAATTAACAAGAAACTTCTTCTCTGTGACCAAATCCTCAATGTTACGCTGAATGGCAAGGCGCATGCGATTAAAACTATGCGTGAGCTTGGAAAAATCCCCTTCACTTGTCTCCGGTAATTTCAGCTCATAATGTCCTTCCAAGACATGATTAGCAAAACGTGTCACTTCACGAATTCGGGCATAAATGCCGCCGCTATATTTCCAAAACAATAAGAATAGCCCTAGTACAAACACACCAAACACGACCACCAAATAAATGAGCATCTGCTGCCATATCTCATGCAAACCAGAAAAGAAGAAAAGTGGCAATTGCTTATGATATCCGTATTGTTCAAGCAGTTCTAACCCTTTTTGCTCGTCTTCTGCATTTACGCCTTTCGTGATCAGAGGGATTACCTCCGATTCAAGATTCGGATGTTTGCCTAAGATACTTCCGACGATAGCCGCATGATTGTTAATGTAGTTTCTCGTGATCTGCTGCTCAAATTTCCAGAGTCCACCAAACATAGCTGCACACAGCATGACCACAAGCACGAAGAGCACGCCGGTATTGCGCTTAACTTCCGGATTATCATATATCTTCATCGCCTCTACTCCCTTATAACGCGCCGATCCCATCGATAACCGAGCCCGCGTAGCGTAATGATATAATCTGGTCTGGATACATCCCGTTCAATCTTCTCACGCAGTCGCTTGATGTAAACCGATAACGTATTATCTTCGAAAAATTCTCCGCCTTCTTCCATCAGCTTCTCGAAAATTTCGTCACGGCTTAATATTTTTTCAGGATGATTCATAAAAATGAGCAGCAAGCGATATTCTTGTGCCGATAGCGGAATTTCTTTATCTTCTTTTTTCAATAGAGCACGATTGACATCTAAAGTGATATTACCGCTCTTAAGCAGCGTTCCCTCTTGTTTCTGGATTTTCCTTCGGAGGACAGCGCGTATACGCGAGAGCAGCTCCCGAACACGAAATGGCTTCGTCAAATAATCATCTGCTCCAATATCCAATCCGAGTACGACGTTCACCTCATCGTCCATCGCCGTTAAGAAAATGATCGGCATATCTGAAGAATCGCGAATATAGGAGCATACCTCATAGCCATTGCCATCGGGTAGCGTCACATCTAGGATTGCCATATCAAAATCATCTGTAGCAAGTGCTTGCTTGCACGCTTCAACCGTTCCCACATGTGTAACCTTGTATCCTTCAGCCTGTAAAGAAAATTCTAACCCCAGTACGAGTGATTCGTCATCTTCAAGCAATAACAAGTGAGTCATTATGAATCCCTCCTCTTTCGTAAGTCCCTAACTTAATCTTTTAACAACGTAAGCAAGTGATCGGCTTGTAAAGACCGTAAAGCTATTTTGGCAGACAGATAACCGATACCGACTGTCATCACGAGCGGAAGGACCACCACAATAACGATAATAGAGGATAAAGGCATATACGAATTCAAATTTAACAAAAATAGGAGTATCCCAGAGCCAATCCCACCAAAGATTGCACTTAGAATACCATAAATAATACCTTCTTTCACAATCATGGCTTGTAAGCTTTTAAAGGACAATCCAATTGAACGGAGCGTCGCATATTCTTTTCTACGGAATAGAATATTCATGACAATCGTATTCATCATATTTAAGCTTCCTATAATGAGTATAACAACAACGAAACCATACAGGAAAATAGAAACCTCTAAACCCATCTTCTTCATATTGCGATTTGACCTAATTTGATTGTCAACCGTAGAGTCTTGATCTTGGGCTATTAACTCCTCCAATTGTTTATTAACCTTCTGTTCTGATATTTTATCTTTGATATAAATATCAATTCGATCGGGTGAAATATTGTCTCTAGTATCTGTAAGCAAGGATCGATATAAACCAGGTGTTGCAACCAACTCAATTGAGTTGCTTCCGCTCGTATTACGCTCTGCAATTGCGAGCACTTTTACATGATGAAGTTCACTTGCTGCATATGCATTACGAGATGGACCATCGTTCTGGCGGAAATAAACTTCATCACCAACGTGCAGTTTTGTAAACTCTGCTGCCCCATTAAGCAGTATAATAACTCCCTCTTGCTGACTTCCTTCGTCTGAAGGAACTTTACCCTCCAATAAATAACGATTAAGAAATAACTGATTATGAGTTGATAGCATATTCCAATTGCTATAGAACCCGACAAAAGGAACACCTTCGATCGTAGCAGTATTTCCGTAATAGCCCATAGCCGATGTTTCGCGGGTTTTAGGTAAGAATACCGTCATCTGTTCATTTGGATAATGGATATAAACGTCCCGGATATCTTCCATTCGTTGTAAATCACGTAGAGACCAGATCATTCTCTTGTCATTACCGTTTATGTGCAAAGTAAAATCAGGACCGTTCTCCCGCAGTTTGAGCTCATTACTCGACAAGAGTGAGACAAAACATGTAAACAGAACCAACAAGAACAGACCCATTCCCAACGAGAAGATCGTCATGAAAAATCGTCTGCGATTTCGTAACATACTGCGTAGAGCTATAATGGTTTCTATTCGGAAAATTTTCGCGAAAAGTCGACTAAGTTTTCTCCTCCGATATTTCAAACCCATGGAATATGCTTGTTGAATTCCCGCAATCGGTGAGATGCGAACCGCCTTTCGTACAGGTAGCCATGCCGAGATATAAATGGAAAACAAGCTAACAACAGTGCTTATCAGCAGAAATGTCGGTGATAGATAAAATTGAATATCAAAAACGGAGTTTTCAGCAAGGACAAAACAAGCACGATATACCCATACAACCAACCATAAACCAAATATGCCAAGGAACAATCCCAAGGGAACCCCGATTGCACTTAGCAGTGTCACTTCGATCAGCATCATTCTACGAATATTACGTTTCGTCGCACCCACAGCACGCAGAAGACCAATATGCCGGGTACGTTCCGCAACACTAATGTGAAAGGTACTATATATAAATGCAAATGTAACCACTACAACAAGGAAGATTGGGAAGTATTGAAGGTAGGTTGTATTTCCAAGATCAGAGTTTATATTCATACTCCCGCTGAATCTATAATTCTGAGTTACGTTTTTCTCACCTACCATGCCCTTGATATTTTCCCAAGTAGCTGGAAAATTAGCATGACTTGCCACTTTTAAATACAGACTTATATCCTTTGTGTCACTTATTTCCTGCATGAATTGATAAGCGAATAGAGTTTCACTTTGATTACCATAATCGTTAAAAGGATTTTTCTCTAAAATAGCCGTAATGCGTGTGGAATGCTGCTGCTTATCTTGTGTTTGGTAAGTCAGTTTATCTCCAAGTACGAATTGTTTTCCTAGCAGAGGAAGAGAACGTTTGGCAATCATTAAACCACCAGATTCATCTGGAACCTGCTCTAGAATTGAAAAGGGTATTAATTCATAAGCCTTTTGATCCATCTGCTGGATCTGAAGGATTTTTCCATTCGATAACTTCACTTTCTCCTCATGGACAAGTCCAATCTGCTCGATCGAAGCATTCGCTTTTAAATGCTCAATCACTTGAGGACTCGCATGCTTAACGATCAAATGATAAGAGCCAGCGTCCTTTTTCGTCTGTTCCACAATTTGCTGACTAAAACTAACGAAAAAGGTACTGGTGGATGAGATTAGACCCACTGACAGCATGATGCCAAGTAGAATGAATGTCGTTCGCCGTTTATTACGCCTTAAGTAATCTAAAGTTAATTTCGTATATATATTCAACGTATCACCCCCCTTTAATTGTAGGGTAGATCGGACTTAATCGTGCCATCTTCGATCGTAATGATCCGATTTGCCTGCTCAGCAACCCGCGGATCATGGGTAATTATCACTAAGGTTTGATTGTAGCGCTTAGCTGTGATCCGCAGTAACTCCATAATTTCACTGCTCTTTTTGCTATCTAAATTTCCAGTTGGCTCATCAGCCAGAATAAAAGAAGGTCTATGAATGAGCGCACGAGCGATCGATACACGCTGTTGTTGACCCCCTGAAAGGTCCGATGGATAAGCACGAATCTTATCTTGAATCCCGAGTAATGTAATAATGTCTTGAAAATAAGCCTGATCTACTTTTTCATGGTCCAGCAGTACAGGTAACTCAATGTTCTCTCTTACATTTAAGATCGGAACTAAGTTATACGCTTGAAAAATAAATCCAACCTTCCGTCTGCGAAATATGGCTAGTGATTCATCAGGTAGTGCATAAATGGGTTCTCCTTCAACTTCAACAATACCTGTTGTCGGTGTCTCCAATCCACCCATAATATGCAGCAGCGTACTCTTGCCAGAGCCTGAAGCACCCACAATTGCGACAACTTCTCCCTTTGAGATCGACAGTGTAATATCTCGTAAAGCCGTAACGACATTGTCTCCTTTTCCAAATACTTTACCCACATTGTCCAAGCGTATGACTTCCACAGGGCACCTCCCGCTCTTTTATGTAAAAAGGTTCATTTCGATCTATTCCTAACATATCCAATTGTAGATGAAGCACTCGTATCGTACCATAATTTCGGATGACGTTTGAAATGACAATTTTGTAAGAGATGGGTGGAGGAAGGAAAAGGCCTTTGAAATGTCGAATTTTCAAAGGCACTTTAGCTTATTGAAAATTCATGTTAGCCTGATGGAGACAATTCTATTAATTGTAAAATATAGTCATATTTACCATATATGGAGGTTTGTGATGGATCGAAGGTGGATTAGGATCTCAATTATTTTACTTTGTCTCTTACTCAGTACAGCAGCTTGTAGTTCGAACAAAAAAGTAATTTCAGAGGCTGATACAAAGCAGCTTTCACAGATTCGTACGAATATGGGATCAATTCTCTACGGCACGGATCAGAATTCAATCCAGCTTCTACTAAATCTCAGCCTTGCTCAGGTTGAAGGAGTTAAGATCACTTTTGAGAATGTCTCACCATTTGGACCAAGTCTCATGCTTGGAGAGGGCAACAGCCTGTTGAGTTTAGGAACGATCACAGATGAAATCATTATTCATCCTGTCAATAATGGTCTCCGACTCTGGTCACAAAATCCGATTCGGTTTCTCAACTATGGCAAGATCATGTTACTCACAATTATAGATGCTTCAACCAATGAGGTATTACTAAAGGAACAACTAACCTTCTAGCATAATCCTACCCCAAAGCTTGAAGAGACAGAGAGTTGTCTATGCCCTGAAAATTTCAACAGCGCTGGAAGGGTATAGACAACTCGCCGTCTCCCTACCAGCCTACTTCACATCACTCATATACTTGAACTGTTTCCGATACAAAAATGATGGCGACAGCTCCATCCCCAAGTTTCGGATTGTACATAATAACGGATTACTCCACTGCGATAAGTTGCCGATCGACCAAGCCATTTTGGTCAACACCCGTATTTTCATTAAGCGTTTCTGCTCAAATTGGAGGAACAACTCCTCAAGCGCCCTATCAGGATGGGCCTTAATCAGATTCATGAGAACCGCGGCATCTTCAAGCGCCTGACATGCTCCCTGCCCCATGTTCGGTGTAATTGGATGCGCTGCATCCCCAAGCAGCAAAATGTGTTCAAACGCGAATTTGTGCTTGGAAGGCAGATCCATAATGTCATTATGTACGATATCTTTCGGACGCGTGTTCTGAATGATCTCAGGAATCAATGCATGAAAATCACCAAAATGCATCATCAGCTCATTTACGCCAAATTGTTCAATTTGCTTTTCCGTATACGTACCATTTAGACACGCAAACCAATAAATCTGTCCACTAGCCAGAGGGCAAATACCAAATCTACCTTTTGTGCCTAATGTTTCGGACAATCCAATTCGGCTATCAAATGGCTGCTTAGCTGAAGTGACACCCTGCCAACACGTATATTTTGCAACCCGCACAGGGGGGGAAGGACGCAATTTACTTCGACAAAGAGAGCCAACCCCATCAGCAAATAAAGCATAATCAGCTTGAATGTTCGATTCATTCTTAAATTGTATCGTGACACCCTCCGAAGTTTGTTCAAAGTCCGTATAATCTGAATCCCATACAATCGTTCCTGGCTTCACTTGTTCATGCAAGATACGCAGTAAATCCAACCTATGAACCGCAAACATGGGCTCTGGCAGGAAAGAGAAGGATTGCGAAGATATGTGCTTGCCTTTATCTGAATAAATAGTAAACGCATCAAATGCCTTGCCGCACTTACGGACTTGCTCGCCAATCCCAAGCTGATCAAGTGCCCATAGTGCATTAGGTGCCAGAATAACTCCTGTAACCGGTTGCCTTGGACCCTCATTTTTTTCGTACAACTGCACATTCATGCCTTGGGCTTGTAACCCAATAGCAGCAGATAGGCCCGCAATTCCGCCCCCTATAATGACAAACTTATCTTTCATGAGCTTTACCCACTTTCATCCCCAATATGAAGCTATATACCCCTACTATATCTAGCTTGCTACATGGTTTCAGTGAGAAATATTATGATTATTCAGTTCAGATACTTTTCTTTTAACTTCCTCCATGATCCGCATTTTATTGTCCCAGCACTTTTGACTCAGATCGACGGGATATGCTTCAGGGTTGAGCGTCCGCTTGTATTCATCCCAGAGTAAATTCATATTATTTTTAGCGAAAAACTGAATATCTTGAATATCTGGCAGATCATAAACCAGCTTCCCATCCACATAGATGTCTGCCAGCAGCTTACGGGCCTCAAAATGGGTCACCCATTTACTTAACGAAGTATAAGTGGGATGGAACATTTTAATCCGCTCTTCTTCATTCGGATTCTCATCTGCCATCGCGAGATAATCGCCTTCTGTTCGATTGTTCATCTTATTGATAATGCGATATAACGTTTTCATCCCGGGTGTGGATACTTTTTCTGGATTTCCTGAAATCTTAATTGTATCAATCATTTGACCTTGATCGTCCTCAATGGCTACTAACTTATATACCGCGCCCAATGCTGGCTGATCATAGGCTGTAATAAGCTTCGTCCCGATCCCCCACACATCAATTTGAGCCCCCTGCATGCGTAAATTCATAATTGTTCCTTCATCCAGATCATTCGAAGCAATAATATGCGTTTCTGTGAATCCAGCTTGATCCAGCATCCGACGCGCTTCTTTAGATAAATACGCAAGATCACCACTATCCAACCGAATCCCAACAAACCGGATACGGTCTCCCAGCTCCTGCGCCACGCGTATCGCATTGGGTACACCTGACTTCAACGTATCGTATGTATCTACAAGAAAAACGCAATCGCGATGACGACGTGCATAAGCGTGAAAAGCAGTATAATCATCCCCATATGCCTGCACGAGCGAATGAGCATGAGTACCCGCAACAGGAATGCCGAATTTTTTACCTGCTCTAACATTGCTTGTCGCATCGAATCCACCAATATAAGCAGCTCTCGTCCCCCAAATCGCCGCATCCATCTCATGTGCCCGCCGTGTCCCAAATTCAATGGTTCGCTGATTGCCTACAACCTGCTTGATTCTTGAAGCTTTTGTGGCAATTAATGTTTGATAATTAATGATATTAAGTAGTGCAGTCTCCACAAGCTGAGCTTCTGCTAATCTCGCTTCTACTCGTACAATAGGCTCATTTGCAAATACAAGTTCGCCTTCACGCACGGATTGCAACGTCCCCGTAAAACTCATTGTACTCAGATAGTCTAAGAAATCTTCTGCATACCCCAGTTCATCTCTCAAGTAATCGAGATCACTTGCGCTAAACTTAAAAGCCTCCATATATTCAATAATCCGCTCAAGTCCAGCGAACACAGCATAACCGTTACCAAAGGGCATTTTGCGAAAGTAGCATTCGAACACCGCGCGACGATTGTGCATGTGATCCTCAAAGTACGACTCCGCCATATTGATCTGATATAAGTCTGTATGTAGGGTCGTGCTGTCATCTTTGTAAACGTTTCCCATTATATCATCCTACCTTTCCTATTTGAGCAGATCAAAGTAAAGATATTATGACCAATCTAACGAATTCCCATACACTTGAAGCCTTGAATAGTGCTATAATAGCAAAGGATTTTAAGATAACAGCCATGTCCGAGCAGACAAACTGCAGAAAGGTGATTCTATGAATGAGTATTTCTCATTTGCTTTACTATGTTTAACATCATTTTTTACACTAATTAATCCCCTAAGTGTCATGCCTATTTTCCTATCCATGACCTCCGATCTTGAAAGTGCAAGCCGGATTCGGACAGCCAAAAAATCTGTATTTGTAGCCTTTATTACGTTAGTCATTTTCGCCATAACAGGGCAACTATTATTTAAATTTTTCGCAATTTCCGTTAATAGCTTGAAAGTCGTTGGAGGAGTCATCTTCTTCTTAATGGGACAAGATATGCTCCAAGCTAGACTCGTAAAGCCGAAGGTAGCAGAATCTGAAAAGAAAAAGTATGTGAACGACATCTCTATTACTCCACTTGCGATTCCTATGATCTGCGGCCCTGGCGCAATAACGAACTCGATCGTCCTGATGGAGAGCACAAAATCCATAGGTGAAATTTTAATATTACTCGGCTCCATCCTTGCTATCTGCATTATTACATATGTGATCTTTGTTAATTCCTCTAAAATCATTCATATTCTCGGTGAAACAGGCAACAATGTGCTGATGCGCATTATGGGTCTTATCGTTATGGTCATCGCCGTTGAATTCTTAGTCAGTGGCCTTAAACCTATCATTCGAGACATTTTAAATATCAGTTAGTATAGAAAAAGAATCATTCTCTGATGAAGGAGAATGATTCTTTTTTTATGAATGATTTTCAATTAGGAAATCTTGTTACCCTCGCTCAAATCAAGCTCAAAAGCGCCGTTCGGGTTCATTTTCAAATGATAAATATGTTCGACAGCATCCAAATTTAGTGCGCCATAAATGTGTGGGTACTTCTGCCCCAAATCATACAAATCCTCGAAAACTACCTTTGCATGTACGCGATCTTCTGCAATTGCTAACAAGAGTAGGTCATCTTTCCCTTTATAAAAAGATTCCGCCACACCGATTACTTGATTCTGCGTGGAACAATGAATAAAGCCTTCTTCCGCAATACTTGCGGGTTCATAAATGTCTTTATCTTTCAAAAGGTTCCAATCTATCCTGCTAATAATATGAAAAATCATAGCTGTCACCCACTCCTTTCTTTGATTCTAGCATATGATATCCAAATGAGTAGATTCATTTGCACTCCATACAAAAATGGCGTAAAAATAACCCCCGCAGGATTATCTTTACGCCTGTCATTAACTAACTAATTAAAAACAACAAACTGTGCAGCTAATAATAACTAACAAAATGAAAAGTACCAAAATAGAACCCGTGGAAGTGCCACCCAATCCGAATACTCCAGACATATATCTCACCTCATCTTCAATGAATATTCATTACAAAACCATCATATGTAATGAACTCCATGAAGGCATGGATGATTGTAATGGAACATGAAAATCCATCTATATTTTATGCAAGTGTCTACTCTTGTATGGTTTTTTTGCGGAATTTAGCCAAAAATTCATACACAATTGGGACAATAACTAGTGTTAGTAAAGTCGAGCTGATCAAGCCGCCGATTACGGTAACGGCCAACCCTTTAGAGATCATACCCGCACTTTCGAATCCGAAGGCAAGCGGCAATAATGCTCCAATAGTTGCAAGTGCTGTCATCAGAATTGGACGCAAACGTGTTGCCCCTGCTTCCAATAATGCTTCTCTCGTAGACATGCCTTCCTGCTCTTTGTGACGTACACGGTCAATGAGTACAATCGCATTCGTTACAACGATCCCAATTAACATCAATGCTCCCATCATACCGGATACATCCAGTGTTTCACCTGCAATTAGGAGCGCAACTAATCCCCCAATTATAGCAAACGGAAGAGAGAATAAGATGGCAAATGGCGCAAGTGCTCCACCAAAGGTTAGGACAAGTACAAAGTATACAACCGCGACTGCTGCTGCCATCGCAAGCCCTAACTGTGTAAAGGTCTCATTTATTTGTTGCGTCACACCGCCAAATTTCACTTCTATACTTCCTGGCTTTTGAATGTCATCCACTTTCTTCTGTAAATCGGAAGAAACCTTAGCAATGTCAGTTTTGGTAATATTCGCTTTCACATCAACGACCATTTTGCCATTTTTACGTGTGATGGAATTTGGTGAAGTCCCTTTTTCCACATTCGCAACATCTTTAAGCGCTACTTCCATACCAAGTGGAGACTTCAACTTGACGTTCTCTATGTCACTGATTGTCTTATAGACTGTTTTATCTGCTTCGATAAATACTTTATAGGTCTTACCATCCACTTCAACCTGAGTTAAAGTTGGACGCTCGTGCACAGGGCTAAGTGCCATGGCCATTTGACCTGCTGTTAGTCCAAGCTTGCTTAACTTCGCTTGATCAGCAACAAGTGTATATTGCTCATAAGATTTGGACAAGCTCGTCTCGACCTTTTCAAATGAGTCATCCTTTTTCATCATCTCTACAATTTGGTCTACAACAGGCGTTATTTGTTTAGCGTCATCGCCATACACACTAAGGCTGAACTTACTGCCGCCCATGCCGCCCATATCCTGCATTTCACCCCATTCACCAACATTTACTTTCTCTTTCAAGCTGTTGATGAGGTCCTTCTTCTCTTGGTCGAAGTTCTTCGTGTCGGATTTATATTGAATATAGAAAAGAGCTGATTTATTTGGTCCCGGACTTAGTGGATTTGCTCCACCAACCGAGTATTGCATGTTGCTGACATTCTTTTGCGCTAGAATAACTTGTTCGGCATCAAGAGCATGTTTCTCCACATCTTGAACACGATCCCCAGGAGCTGGCTTATACGTCACCATAACGTACTTGTCTTCCTGCTGGGGCATGAAACTCACGCCAATGATTGGAATCAAGAATAAGCTGCCTACTAACATCGCAACAGCTATTCCCAATGTGATCCATTTATGATTCAATGCTTTCTTTAGCACACGCTGATACCATCCGGCGAGTTTACCCGGTTTATCATCATGCTTCACTTTGGCAGCGTTCAATCCCTTACGGAACATCGTATGTCCAAGCATCGGAACGAGCGTAATTGCAACAAGTAGGGATGCTAAAAGCGAGAATACCATGGTAAGCGCGAACGGTGTGAACAGCTCCCCTACCATCCCACTCACTAGACTAAGCGGAAGGAATACAGCAATTGTCACAATAGTGGAAGAGAATATCGGAGCGAACATCTCACGTGTTGCTTCACGAATCAATTCTTTCCCGCGCAGCTTCTCGCCTGTAAGCGACATGCGTCTGTATATATTTTCAATAACAACGATCGAGTCATCCACAACCCGCCCAATCGCAACCGTCATCGCACCCAGAGTCATCATATTTAGTGTAATGTTCAATTGCTTAAGGATTAAGAATGCGATTAACAAAGAGAGTGGAATCGATACAATCGAGATTAGTGTCATTCGGATATTGCGTAAGAACAACAAAATAATAAATACAGCGAATAAAGCACCGAATACAGCTTTGCTTAACATGGTGGATACGGAATTTTCAATTGGTTTTCCTTGATCCATCATCGTGATGAGCTGAATATCTTTGTGCTTGTCTTCAAACTTTTTCATTTCAGTTTTAACTGCATTTACGACGTCAACGGTATTGGCATCATTCGTCTTTACGATCTGAATTCCAATCGATTCTTTCCCGTTTGTACGAGACACAGATTCTGCTTTACCAACGACTTGGATATCCGCAATTTCTTGCAGTTTAACAGTTGGGATTCCATCTAATACAGGTGCACCGAGCTGTGCATTCCCCTGTCCTACAGGAATTTGCTGTTGTCCGTTTCCTTGACCAGGTGCCATTCCAGCACCTGCACCTGCCCCACCACCAGATGGAATAACAGGAATCGAAATATTTTTCAAATCATCCAGGGTTGTGACCTTACCATCAATAACAACCGTCTTATCGGATTGATCTAATTCGAACATGCCTAGTGGGACTTTGATCGCCGAACCTTGTACGATTCCTTTGACCGTGTCCTCACTTAAGCCTAAAGTTTTCATCTTGTCTTTATTATATTTAAGTTGAACTTCCTTCACATATTGACCTGCAACTTGAACCGAGGCAACACCTGGAATACCCTCAAGTGAAGGTTTTACACTTTCTTCCATCATTTTCGTTAGTTGTTCCAAATCTGTCCCGCCAGTAGCACTAATTGAAATAACCGGCATAGAGTTGATGGAGAACTTCGAAATATCCGCTTTCTTCACACCATCTGGAAGTTTCACTCCATCAAGTGCTTCACGCATTTCATTCATCGCAGCATCTAGATCGCGTCCATACTCATACTCCACAAAAATGGACGATACATTTTCCATCGAGGTGGCGGTATAATTCTTAATCCCTTGCACATTTTTCAATCGTTGTTCGATTGGTTTTGTTACATTTTCAACGACTGTATCTGGTGCTGCACCTGGATACACAGCCGTCACGCTTAAGAATGGCACATTAATATTCGGCAGTGTTTCCTGCTTCATATTTAGCCCTGCGTACAAGCCGGCCACCGTCACCATAATCGTTAAAAGCCACAGTGCAAACTTGTTGTTCAGTGAAAAATTAATAATTCCTCTCATTGATTCCCCTACCCTCTCCAAAGGCTTTATTTGTGCCTATCTAATGAGTACTACGTTTAATTCATTTAACATGTTTCGCAATTCAGAAATTTGACTTAAAATATTCATCATACCTATTAACATCACTCTTCGAGGCTGAAGCTCTTTCAGTTCATTTTCCAGCATCAATAGTGCTTGCAACGCATCCTCACGCTGCTGATCTTCAAGCTTCAATGCCTTAAGCGTATCTTTCATCTGTTTAATCATAACAAGTGGATGCGGTTTCACATTTTCCTCGGAAAGGTTTCGGCACATGAAATTAGACCACATTTCCTGCGTAACCAGAGGATGTGGGTTATCACGAACCATACCTTCCACAATGTAATCCAGCTGCTTGAGTAGAAAATGACTCACCGCTTGCGTCTCTAGTGTTACCTGATGGAATATCATTGTAGTTAGATAAGACATGACCATTCCGTCGAAAAGCATTGTAATATCGCAGGCATATGGTAGAATTGCTTCTCCATACAGATTGACAAGTTTCTTTTGCAGCAATTGCATAGACTCCTGCTTTTTTTGACTCAAAAACATCTGTACTTCCTGATTCGCATTGCCAATGTTCTCTCGCATCTGCATCATGATGAATTCACGCATTTCGAGGACAAGATTTAACTGGGTCTTGATAAGCTCAGCAACCCGCTCCTTCTCCGTGAGACTAACTTCCTCTTCAATTTCTTGAAACCGGTCATTTAGCATTTGAAAATGATATTTAAAAATGCTAAAGAGAAGCTCCTCCTTCGACTTGAAATGTACATACAGACTGCCCTTGGAAATTTTGCAAATCGTAGCTATTTCTTGCATCGACGTTTGCTGGTAGCCATTCATCGAGAACAGTTTCATTGCTGTGATTAAGATCTGCTCCTTTTTTTTCGAAACCTTATCAAGCAAAAATGATCGCACCTCCAAACTTCCAGAACTATTAAGTTCCGAAAGAGTACTCATGAGTCAAAATAATTATACGACAATCCATTTTAATATTCAAATAAAGGTAAATTGACTGATTTTCCCTCATAAAAAATAACAAGCGCCCCTCTCCCACGCGCCTGTTACTTTACATCACTTATAAAAATATCCATTTCAACCCATACTGGTTTACATGAGCCAAGTCAAATGCCAACAAGGAGATCCCATGACTATTTTTAAAACCGTACAAGTGACTTCTCTCGGGTTCCTCATCTGCTTCATGATGCTTCCCGTAAGTCTAGTTCGCGCCGAAGCAACTGATGTTACACCAATCTCTCAACCTGTAAGCGAAGCACTAAAGACTTTTAAGAACAAATTCCAACGCAAAGAGCTCACGCATCCCTACAACTTACCGTTTGCCATTACAAAAAGCATGGGTACAATTGAAGGTGATCAACTTGAGCTCGATTATGTGAATGATTCCTTGAAGCAGCGTTGTAAAATATTTATTCGACCTTTTAGCGGCAGCTCGATCTCTACAACCGATCAAACCGTCACCTTGCAGGACGGGACAAAAGCAATCGTCGAAGACCAACATATCTTTGATACGATCAAATTTGTAAAAGGCGGTTGGTCGTATCGTGTGACATTATTGAAAGATGACGCGCGTGATGCCGTGCAAGATTTAATTGCGATCGCCAATACGCTCTAGAAAGAGTTACTTTTGCACCTTACTTAAGCACCTAATACTTTCTCCAGAGCTTGAATAAAGGCCGTATTCTCCTCCATCGTACCAATCGAGACGCGAATGGTTTCTGGATAACCAAGTAAACTGCCAGAACGGACAATTACACCTTCAGCAAGCAGAGCTTGAAATACATCATTTCCCGAACGATTCAGATGAATCATCAAAAAGTTCGCATGCGATGGGAAGTGGGTTAAGCCTATACGCGTGATCTCTTGCTGAAGATACGTTCTTCCTTCGTCATTCAAACGGGCGCAGGAATTCACGAATTCCGTGTCATCCAGTGCAGCGATTGCAGCAGCTTGTGCTAATCGATTCGTATTGAATGGTTCTTTCACCTTCATTAAAGACTGCACGAGTGATGGATGCATAATACCGTATCCTATTCGCAGGGCAGCTAGACCATGGATTTTGGAAAAAGTGCGTAGTACGACGAGATTAGCGTATTGATGAAGATGAGGGAGAGTCTGCAAATAGTCGCTATCCTGCACGTACTCGTAATACGCCTCATCGATAACTAGAATGACATGTGGAGGAACCTTTTGTATAAAAGAGAATAACTCCTGCTCACCTACAATGGTACCTGTCGGGTTATTCGGATTACATACAAAGATCATTCTTGTCCGATGATTAATTGCACGAAGCATACCCTCAAGGTCATGTGCTCCATCAATGAGAGGGACTGTTACTGTCACCCCACCTTCAATCTGCACATTCGTCTCATAACGTGAAAAAGTAACATCCGCCATGATCGCTTCATCCCCTGCTCGAATGTAGCTGCGCGTCAAGAGATGAATAATCTCATCGGACCCGTTCCCTGTAATGATACACGCCTGATCTACGCCAAGTTTGCTTGCAAGTTTTTGTGTTAATTCAGGAGCCGTGCTTTCTGGGTATAGGGCAGTATGCGATAGTTCTAGAATAATCGCTTCTTTTGCAAGCGGGGAACAGCCATTCGGATTTTCATTGGAAGCAAGCTTGATGACATCTTGTAATCCAAGTTCTCTCTTTACTTCCTCGACTGGCTTGCCTGGGGTATAGATGCCAATATGCTCAATTTCTCTACGGGTTGGAATGCTATTTTTTGTGTGCACAATGAACAACCTCCTGATCGTATTTGGAATTAATTGTAAATAATGATTGGACTAACTGTAAAGCTCGCTTCTGTATGCTCTTTAACCTCTTCCAACGTTACCCCTAATTGAGTTTCAACCAAAACCATACCTTCTGGTGTAAAATCAAAAACCGCAAGTTCCGTAATTAATCGGTTCACTACTTTACTTCCTGTTAGTGGTAAGGTGCACGATTGTTTTATTTTCGACTCCCCATGCTTATTCACATGCTCCATGATAACAATGATGCGCTTTGCGCCACTTACTAGATCCATTGCACCGCCCATACCCTTAATCATCTTACCCGGAATCATCCAATTCGCTAAGTCACCTTGTTCAGACACTTCCATCCCACCTAGAATCGCAAGATCAATATGACCCCCACGAATCATTGCAAAGGACTGTGCACTGTCAAAATAAGACCCGCCAACCATCGTCGTTACCGTTTCCTTCCCAGCATTAATAAGATCAGGATCTTCGTTACCCTCGAATGGATATGGCCCAATCCCAAGCAGTCCATTCTCCGATTGGAGCATGACATTATAGCAAGGTGGAATTAAGCCGGCAATAAGTGTCGGCATACCAATCCCAAGGTTTACGTACATGCCATCCTTAATCTCCTGTACCGCCCGATTCACGATAGTAAGACGATCTTGACTCATATAGTATCTCCTCCGCTCTCCACTGCAACAGCACGTGGCAATACGGTACGCCGTTCAATTCGTTTCTCGTACTCCGTACCTAATACCACTCGCTGTACATAGATGCCTGGTGTATGGATATCGTCTGGGTTTAATTCACCTGCTTCAACAATTTCTTCAACCTCAGCAATCGTAATTCTCCCGGCTGTTGCAGCAATTGGATTGAAATTACGTGCCGTCTTGCGATAGATCAAATTGCCAAGCGTATCCGCCTTCCAGGCTTTCACTAGCGAAAAATCGCCTACAATTCCTTCTTCAAGGATGTAAGTTCGACCCTTAAATTCTTTATGTTCCTTCCCCTTGGCAACCTCAGTACCTACTCCTGTTGCGGTATAGAAACCAGGAATACCTGCTCCACCAGCACGTATACGCTCGGCAAGCGTACCTTGAGGAACTAATTCCACTTCCAGCTGTCCGCTTAGAAATTGCTGCTCAAAGATCTTGTTCTCCCCCACATAGGAAGAGATCATCTTCTTAATCTGATTATTCGCAAGTAACAAGCCAAGGCCCCAATCGTCCACTCCGCAATTGTTACTTACAATCGTTAAATCTCTGACACCTTTATCCCGCAATGCCATGATACTTTTCTCAGGGATGCCGCATAACCCGAATCCCCCAACAATTAAGGTAGCCCCATCCTGTATATCTGCAATCGCTGCCTCACAAGAGTTCATGATCTTACCTTGATTCAAGCTGAGCACCCCCTTTATTTACTCCTTAAGAGATTCTATTAACCTTTCACAATCCAGCTGTACATATAGTTTCCATCCTCATAGATCCGAGCCTTCTCCACAACATGAAGCGGTCGGAACGTATCGATCATAACGGCTAGTTCTAATGTTTCTTTTTTTCCAATGCTGTCTTCAATCTTACCTGGGTGTGGACCATGCGGAATACCAGATGGATGCAGTGTAATCGATCCCTCTTTTACTCCCTTACGGCTCATGAAGTTGCCTCTCACATAGTAGAGCACTTCATCACTGTCTACATTGCTGTGAAAATAAGGCGCTGGAATAGAATCCGGATGATAATCGTACATTCTCGGGACAAAGGAGCATATAACGAAGTTATTGCCTTCAAACGTTTGATGAATCGGAGGCGGCATATGAAGACGCCCTGTAATCGGTTCAAAATCACTAATATTGAAGATCCAAGGATACAAATAGCCATCCCAGCCTACAACATCAAGCGGATGATGATTAAAAATATGCTTATGCACATATCCTCTTGACTTCGTTCGAACTTCATATTCGCCTAACTCGGCATGTGTCTCTAAGTTTGCCGGTCCATGGAAGTCGCGTTCGCAAAACGGACTATGCTCCAAAAGTTGTCCTTGTTGATTCCGATAACGCTTGGGTGTCGTAATCCAGCTGTTCGTCTCCACAACAAGCATCTTCGATTCACCTGCATCAGGCAGCACCCGATATATCGTTCCAATTGGAATCATGATGTAGTCACCTGGCTTATAGTAAAGCGCACCGAACATCGTTTCTACTTTTCCTGTCCCTGCATGGACAAACAGCAGCTCATCTCCATCACTATTCCGATAATAATAATCCATTGCCTCGGTTGGATTGGCGACAGCGATCATGATATCCTCATTCCCAAGCATATAATGCCTTCCTGCTACCGCATCACCAGTTTCTGTACACTCGCCTGTTAAAAGATGACGATGGCGCAAGACGCCCTGATCTTCGTATGCATGCTCAACTTTAGCGTGAAGTTCAGCTCGGCTTACATCGGTTGGTGGATAGTGATGATACAGAATCGACTGATTACCTGAAAAGCCCTTTGTTCCCATTACTTGCTCACGATACAATGAGCCATCTTCCTTGCGAAATGTGGTATGCCTTTTCTTCGGGATCTCACCCATTTGACGGTAATAGGTCATTCTCAGATACTCCCTTCTTCCTAATCATTTCTTCACTTTGTTATGCAAACTACCTAAGCCTGTTATTGTAAGCTCAACATGATCATCGGGTTCCAACCACCGGTGAACTTCCTCACCCAGCTCTAGCAAGCACCCTGTACCCACTGTTCCAGAGCCAATGACATCCCCAGGATACAATGTCGCATCCTCAGATGCCCTGGCAATTAGCTCCCCAAAGCTATAATAAATCTCCCTTGCATTCCCTTGAGATAACTGCTTGCCGTTTACGTGAGCAGTCATGACTAAATCATACCGATCCCCTTGTCGGTAAGGTTCGAGTTCCTCTTTTGTAACAAGATAAGGTCCAAGCGACGTTGCAAAATCTTTCCCTTTTGCAGGACCAAGCCCAACCTTAACTTCTTGCTGCTGAATATCTCGTGCACTCCAATCATTCATGATGCAATATCCAAAAATATACGTATTTGCATCTTCTGCAGCGATATTTCGACCTTCTTTTCCAATGATACAAGCAATCTCCAACTCATAATCCAGCTTTCTGCTCTTAAGAGGGCGTTCAATCTCAGCATCAGGTCCCACAATGGCATGATGATTTGTAAAATAAAAAACTGGAATTTCATACCATTCCGGAATCATGTCTAGTCCTCGCCTGCTTCGCGCTGTCTTCACATGCTCCTCAAACGCATAGAAATCACGTACACTTGGCGGCTTCGGTATGGGTGCACACAATCTAATCTGATCAATATGGAAAATCGCGCCTGGCAGCTTTTGCTGTAGCACATTCAGATCTAAACCCTGAAGTGTCTGATCAAGCTCAAGTAATCTGGGCATATACAAAGCCGAATGCTGCAAGAAATCCAGCATCCGACTCGGTAATTGGCCTTTACTTAATACCTGCATATCTACAACAAAGCGATCATGAAGCCAACCACTGCGTTCTTCCTCTTGATGATTCATAAACGTGACAAACTTCATGTCATCAACCTCTCTTTGTTTCACGAACGCAAGACTACCTTTTTCTCTCCAAAATAAACGTATCTGTGCTTGCTCTTGAATACTCCTGCCCTGCCATCCGCCCAATCGGTTTAAGCTTAACCGTATCAATCTTTCCATCGTAATAGAGCTCATCGCTAATGTGTATGAGCACGACTTTACCAATGACAAGATTGCCAGCTCCAGGCTGATCACCGAACGACAACAACTCATGTAACTCGCATTCCAGATGGATTTTACTTTCAAGTACACGGTAGGGACGAACCTTCTCGCTTGCCGCTTTTGTAAGACCAGCCGCTTCAAACTCATCAACTTCAGGCGCATATTCTGTCGCGCATTCATTCACAGGTCCAGCTAAACTCTCGCTTACAATGTTCACGACGAACTGTTTCGTCGCCTCGATATTTCTCAGCGTGTCTTTTTTTACCCCATCTGTTCCCCGAAGCATAGGAGCGAAACAGATCATCATTGGACTTGCACATATGGGTGTAAAGAAGCTAAATGGCGCCAGATTTGATACTCCTTGTTCATCCATTGTTGAGACGAAAGCAATCGGACGAGGTAAAATGGAGCCAACCATTAATTTATTTGCATCTTTCCATTCCAGATCACTAGGTGATATTATCAAGCGTAATCTCTCCTTTTAGTTCCTCGTCCTGCAGTGTGTTATAGATTACCGCGGCGCTCTTGCTCACGCTCGATGGATTCGAATAATGCCTTAAAGTTGCCTTCACCAAAACCAATTGCACCTTTACGCTGGATAATTTCGAAGAATAAGGTTGGACGATCAACAATTGGTTTTGTGAATATTTGTAACAAATATCCTTCATCATCACGATCTACGAGGATTTTCAGTTCCTGCAATTTCGCGATGTCTTCGTCAATATGACCGACACGCTCACTTAACATTTCATAATAGGAATCTGGTGTGCTTAGAAAATCTACACCATTTTCTTTTAGTGAACGAACCGTTGCCACGATATCATCCGTAATTAGAGCAAGATGCTGAACACCCGCTCCATTGTAATATTCCAAGTACTCTTGAATTTGTGATTTCCGCTTTCCATTCGCAGGCTCATTAATAGGAAACTTAATTCTTCCTCCGTTAAACATGACCTTGGACATAAGTGCCGAGTACTCTGTACTAATGTCTTCATCATCAAAATGAATCATTTGACTAAAGCCCATTACTTTCTCATAATAGGACACCCATTCTTCCATCGATTCGACATTTCCTACAACATGATCGACACCAATAAGTCCTGTTGTTTCGTAAGGGATATTTTGCTCGATCGGCTCATATCCTGGCCAGAATAATCCATTGTAGTTATCACGCTCGATCAACGTATGAATCGTATCTCCATAAGTTGCAATAATCGCTTTCTTCACCGTTCCATGCACAGGATCTACTGTTGTTACTGGCTCCATGATCCCAATTCCACCACGCGCAATCGCATCGTTGTAAGCCTTTTCAACATCTTGTACACGAAGTGCAATATCTTTGATTCCATCGCCATGCAATTTTACAAACGCTGCAACTGGATGTTGATCTGACAATGAACCTGTAATGACAAAACGAATTTTATTTTGCTCCAAAACGTAAGATACTTGCTCCCGATTGCCCGTCTCAAGACCCGAGTATGCAATTGGACGAAATCCGAATGTTTTTACAAAATAATACATCGTTTGTTTTGCATTACCGACGTAATACTCAATGTAATCAATATCCTGAATCGGAAAAACTTCTTGCGCGGAGTGCGCAGCCAACTGTTGTTTTTGCATATATAACCCTCCATTACAATATATTGGAATACTTCTAGATTCAGTATATTTCATAACATTAAAGGTGACAAAAACGCGCTCAACCGCGGACACTCAGGAATCCATTGACGCTTTTTTGCAATGAAGAATGTTGCCACTTTTTTAATTATTTGTTACATCACAGAAGGATTCGCTTACCTCTTTGTCAAAGAAAATAGTAGACTTAAGTTCCGTCTGGAGTGATTGGCCTATGCCGCTCAAAAAAATGAATGATGCTTCTATTGAACAATTGTTTGAACTCATTGTTGCCGTTAAAGACCTGGATGAGTGCTACGCATTTTTTGAAGACTTATGTACATTTAAGGAAATTCAATCGATGGCGCAGCGCTGCGAGGTTGCCAAATTACTGCTTCAAGGACGAACTTACTTGGAGATTGAAGCAGATACTGGCGCCAGCACTGCCATCATCTCTCGCGTTAAACGTTGCTTGAGTGAAGGAAACGGCAGTATTTCGACACTACTGGAGAGAACTGGCATGTAGGCTTCACAAATTAGACGTTGGAGCTACTTAGCTGCTGCGTCTTATTTTTAATTATCAGATTTCAATGAAATTGAAGGGTTCAAAGGAATTATTTCGTCTAAAAGAAGTGGTCTCTTAAAAATGAAACATTTGGAAATCAGGGGACTGGCTAATTTTGCACATAATAGGAAGAAGTGAATGTTCTTCGGAAAGGTGGACTACCCTTATATGACACGCTCCAAAAAATTCTCGTTCCGAGCTGAGTTTATTTTACTTGCACTTCTCCTATTTATTATTGAATTTGTTAGAGGTGCATTTCTCGTCTCATTTTTACCCGTATACGGGGTTAAAGAATTAGGTTTTTCGCTCACCATTATCGGCGTTGCTGTTTCTGTCCATTATGTCGTCGATACAGCTGTGAAATTATTCGCAGGCTTCTTCTTGGATCGGTTCTCTATGAAGCTTGTCGTCATCGTCGGTCTCATTATCTCACTTGCCGGTTTAGTTCTCCTATCCAATCCCTCTAAAGAATGGATCCTCGTTCTCGCATCCGCTCTGTTTGGTGTGGGGATTACGCCGTTATGGCTGGTCTGCTTAACGCGTGTAACGGAAGAGAACCGGGCACAACAAATGGGTGCACTATATACTGTCTGGTTAATTGGCTTAGGATCTGGACCCGTTGTCATCAACCTATTCATTGACCGAGGGTTCGTGCTTACATATTGGATTCTCGTTGGGCTCTGGGGAGTATGTACCTTCCTGTCGCTATGGATGCCAAAGCTTGAAGGAGCTACCCTTCCCAAATCACTTCCCATGCGTAAACAGGTTGAACTATTATGGCAACGACTGCGTACAATGAAATTAATGCTACCAGGTATGATTCTTCAAACTGCCGCTGCGGGTATGCTTGTCCCGATCCTGCCTAACTTTGCATCTCATGTACTTGGACTGAGTTACACCCAGTATTCATATTTACTTACGGCAGGTGGTGCGATGACCGTTCTTCTCCTCGTCCCTATGGGTAAATTATCGGATCGCTTAGGGAAAAAATGGTTTCTCGTTCTCGGTTTTGGCGGATTTTCCATAGGATTAATGTGTTTGACCTTTTCCGGAAGTTTAATCACTTCTATTCTGTTAGCTGGATTCATAGGATTATCATACTCAGCCGTACTTCCATCTTGGAATGCACTGCTTGCACATCATGTACCTAAAGAGCAACAAGGTATGGGGTGGGGACTCTTTTCCAGTATTGAAGGGATTGGTGTAATCATTGGTCCGATTATTGGGGGATGGATTGCGCAGCATTTTAGTGATACATTAACTATAGTAGTTAGTTCCCTCTTATTAGGAGGTATCGCCATCTTCTATCTCGTTTTATCCACTCGCTTTTACCAAGACGTTAAGCCAAACAATTTAACGAAAAGAGATCATGCCAATGAGTAGATACATTATAGGAACCGCACTTGTTTTCACTTTTTATGCGATTATCCCTACACTAATTATTCGCTTATTCGGATATCGCTCGATCCATCAAGGCGCAACCCATCAAGACGGTGGCATTGCACTTACTTTCGATGATGGACCCGATCCGAAATACACGGCTGAGTTATTAGATTTGTTAAAAGAAAATAATGCAAAAGCCACATTTTTTGTTCTGGGGAAAAAGGCCGCTCAGTATCCCGAATTAATTGAACGTATTCACAAAGAAGGTCATCAAATCGGGATTCATAATTACGTGCATTTCGCCAATCCGTTCATGGCCCCATGGAAAGTTCGTAAGCAAATACGAGATACGGCAGACCGCGTGGAACAAATTACGGGTGTGAGACCCGTTTACTATCGACCCCCATGGGGTGTGTTCAATGTCTTCGACCTCTTCTTACCTAAATCAGTGAAATTTGTGCTGTGGTCGGTCATGTCAGAAGATTGGCGATGCCGCGGTGGTGAGGACAAAATTTATCAGCGCATGCTTAGCAATCTTCAAAGAGGAAGTATCTTGCTGCTGCATGATAGCGGGGATACGTTCGGCGCTGAGCCAGATGCTCCCAAGTACATGTTACGTGCACTGAAATCATTCATGGATCATACACTAGCCCAAGGATATACTTACGTCAGGGTGGATGAGATGATGCGAGTTGTTGAGAAAGAACAGATGAAACTAAAAGTATCCAAAAAACTTCTCATCCAATCATGGTTTGTTTGGGAAAAAGTTTGGCATACTGTCTTTCAGTTTAAGGCGGTCGACCAAGGCAAGTCGATATTTCATTATCGGGTGACAACCTACAGTGGAGATACCATCTACTTCGAAGAAGGCGGACACATTCGCTCAGGTGATCAAGTCGTTGAAATTCATTTTGACAATCACATGTTGTATGATTTAGCACTTCATAGTCGATCCAATATGCATCTCGCGGTTCAAATGGTTCATAAAATCCAAGCCGGTCTACCTGAGCTTATGGATCGTATTTATAACGACATTGAATGCAAATATGTCAAAGGCTTGTACGGCATTACCATGATACACCGTGGCAGTAGGAAACTTGGATTTAAAGTACATGATTTACCCAAAGGTTTGTTCGCTTCAATCACCAAACGTTATCTCAAATTGCTATTATATGTCTTGCATCCTGATGGTAAGGAACGGTTAAAAATACGCAATGAGATGCTGATTCCGAAAATTGTTGTCATGTCTTCTGAGTATTTTAAAAAGAAATACCCCATGCCACATGATGCACTTAACCTACAGCAACCAAGCAATCTCAACTATTCTCCACCGCTCTCGTTAGATTAGAAAAAGCACGGCGATTATGCCGTGCTTTTTATATTTCATTTTTACAGAAGAATAAGAACTTAACTTTCCCACTTTCTAAATAAATTCTGTATTCGCATCTGTATGTTCAAAGCATAAGTTAACTGTGCGTACCACTGCTCGCGTCCGATGAACAACACCTGCTGGGATTGTGATCTGATCATAAGCCTTAAGCGAGACCGTTTCCTGCTCTTGAAAATCGATGAACAGTTCACCTTCTAGCACGATGAACAATTCATCCGATGTCGGATGGAAATGCCACAGGTATTCCCCTTCAATGACAGCTAGACGTAAGCAGCTTTCATTCACATGGCTCACGACAAAATTCCGATACGTCTCTTCAACACGATTACTCATAGCTAATAAGTTCGATTTCTCAAGTGGTTGTAAATTCTCGTTCATCTTGATTCTCCCCTCTAAAATAAAGAGATTACCCCACAACTTATGGAGTAACCTCTCTGCTCGCATTGTTACTTTGTAAGTATGTTTTTCACTCGGCCCACTTGACCATCCGCTAGTCTTACTTTGATACCATGAGGATGATTAGGGGAATTCGTTAAAATATCTTTTACAATGCCACGTGTTAATTTGCCTGTTCGCTGGTCTTGCTTAAGTACGATATCCACTTCAATTCCAGGTTTGATACTACTTCGCTGTTGTCCGTTCATCTGTGCCTCCGTGTTTCTTTTGTCCCTTTAAGCCTAACATAAAAGAGACATAAAGCCTAACAGATTAAACGAAGTAACGATGGTTAAGAATATCAAGATGATGGAGCTCATGGCCTGCAATGATGTAAGCGAGCGCGCGAACAGAAACAATGGCATTACTCGCAGTACCAGTACGGCTCCAAGCCTCATCTGCTAAGCCTGCGTAAAGTGCAATTGTACTTTTACGAATCGTAACAAGTTCGTCCACCAAACTTTCAAGTGAGCGGTCGTTAAAGTTTCCATTTGCCACATAATCATCTTCGAACATCGATGGTAAATGCGTTTGATCTCCTCTTGAGAATCGAAGCGCTCTGTAACTCATAACGCGCTCCACATCTCCTATATGACCCATCACTTCTTTTGTCGTCCATTTGCCCGGCTCATATCGAAAATAGGCTTGTTCAGCCGTCGTAGCTAACAAAATCTGGGCTGTTTTTTCAATTTGCTGTTCCAATTGAGCTAGAATATCTCCCTCTGGGACAAGCTTGATATATGTATCGTAGTAGTGCGCATATTCATTGGATGCTGGGCGTACTTGATTAATCCCCATCATTAACATCTCCTTTATAGCTCAGTTAGTTCCAACCCATACGCTCAATTAATCCCTTAATATGTGCAAGATGATGATTGCCATGCCATCTGTACATACCGAGAGCGGTAGCAAGTTTCGTTTCACCCGATTTCGGATGGATGAATGCACGCTCGAAATTCGCTGCTGACATTGATTTTAATAGAATGACCCATTTTTCATGCAACGCAGTAATGAGTTCAAGTGATACTTCAATAGGCGTGTGAATCGAATCACCCAATAGTGCCCATTCCTTTTCTTCATAGGCTTTGATCGTCGGTAATTCCTCTGTTAAAGCAAGCTTAAATCGAATCACGCAATTCATATGACTATCTGCGATGTGATGAACAACTTGTCTAACTGTCCATCCATCTGGTCTATACGGGGTGTTGAGCTGCTCATCTGTTAACTCAGTTACAGCTTGACGTAATTTACTTGGTAGTACCTCAATTTCACTAATCCATGCTTGAATTTGTTCATCTGTGATGTGCTCTGGTTTAACGAAGATACCTATTGGATATCGCAAGTCTTCCATCGTTTCTCCCCCCAAATTATGTAATCTGTTACCATTATACATTTGGTTTTTCAAAAAATTAAGTATTTTATAAAATATTTAAAAAAAGGCTGCCAAGCATCTCTGCTGACAGCCTTTACGATCTATTCGACTTATTAACGTTTGTTGAAAATATCCGTTAACACGGGTACGATTTGCGATTTGCGTGATACGACACCTTTAAGAATCGCTTTGTTCTCTGCTAGTGTTACGCTGTACGCTTGTTCAACAGCATCGGCAGCACGGCCTAGAGCAAGACCCACTGAGTCATTGTTCAAAATGTCCGTTACAACGAATAAGAACAAGTCCAAATTTTTCTCTGCAATAATATTAGATAAAGCAGCTTCGATTTCAGCTTGATGTACAAGCACGTCGTTGACATCAACAGCGTTAACTTGTGCGATTTCAACTTTGCTGCTGCCCATTTGGAATTCTTTTGCATCCAAGGAAATCAATTGAGCAATGGATTTGTCGCTAAGATCTGCGCCTGCTTTAAGCATTTCAAGTCCATATACCTGAGCATCTACACCTGCAATAGCTGCAAGTTCCAGAGCTGCGTCCACATCTTCTTGTGTGCAAGTTGGTGATTTGAATAATAGAGAGTCCGAGATAATAGCGGATAACATTAGACCTGCAATGTTTTGGGGAATCGAGATTCCTTTTTCTTTATACATTTTGTTTAAAATAGTTGCTGTACAGCCAACCGGCTCTGCACGGTAGTATAGGGGGCCGCTTGTCTCGAAGTTAGCAATACGATGGTGGTCGATAACTTCTAATACGCGAACTTGATCGATGTCAGCTGCGCTTTGTTGACGCTCGTTGTGATCGACAAGAATGACACCAGACACTTCATTTGCAACAGTCTCAACGAGACGTGGAGCTTCGGTCTTGAATGTATCTAGTGCGTATTGCGTTTCTCCATTCACGCTGCCTAGACGAACAGGCTCAACTTCAAAGCCCAATTGTGTTTTTAGATCTGCGTATGCAATCGCTGAGCAAATTGTGTCTGTGTCAGGATTTTTATGTCCGAAAATAAGTGATTTTTCCATCTTCATGCTCCTCATTCATGGTTTTTAGTTATAAAATTATACCTTAGAACAACAATCACAAGCAAGATTATATCGCAAATCCATCATATTTCATACTAAACTTGTCGGAATATACTAAATTTTTAACTAATTATTGAAATTTTTTCAAAATAATAACTGCATTGTGCCCGCCAAAGCCAAAAGAGTTGGACATCCCTATTGTTAATTCTGCTTGCCTTGCTGCATTCGGTACAAAGTCCAAATCGCAGAATGGATCTGGCTTCTCCATATTTATCGTTGGAGGGATGATACCCTCTCTTAGCGACTGAATCAATGCAATGGCTTCCACACCTCCAGAAGCACCTAACATATGACCAAGCATCGATTTATTTGCCGTTACCGGAATCTGGTAAGCAGCATCACCGAAGACTTGCTTAATCGCTTTGGTCTCCGTTCGATCACCAAGCTCCGTACTTGTCGCATGCGCACTTATCACATCAACCTCCTCCGGCTGAATACCCGCTTCTTGAATCGCTGCTCGCATAGCCAGTATCGCACCGCGCCCTTCTGGATGTGTAGCTACCATATGATAAGCATCTGAGCTGGCCCCATAACCGATGACCTCCGCATAGATCGTCGCTCCACGATTTATCGCATGAGACAATGCCTCCAAGACTAAGATTCCCGCTCCCTCCGCCATTACGAAGCCATCACGACTTGAATCAAATGGCCTGCTTGCCTGCTCCGGCTCCTCATTACGTGTCGATAACGCAGTTGCATTGGCAAAGCTGGCAAGTGAAATATCCGTTACAGCCGCTTCCGTACCTCCTGCAATCATGACATCAGCTGCTCCTAATCGAATCAGTCGGAATGCTTCACCTATCGCCGTATTGCCAATCGAACAAGCCGTAACTGGCGCTTGAGTAGGTCCTTGAGCATCATATTGCATACTAATTTGAGCAGCAGCCATGTTCGCGATCATCATGGGAACTAAGAGTGGGCTCACCCGCTCAGGTCCTCTATTCCCTAAAAGGGAGTGCTGATCGACTAGGGTCTGAATTCCGCCGATTCCTGAACCTACGTATACACCGAGTCGCGCTGGATCAACGTTATCTCGGGAGAGTCCCGCATCTTCATAAGCCTGTTTAGCAGCGGCCAGTGCAAATTGACAGAATCGATCCATTCGTCTAGCTTCTTTTTTCCCGAAGATCGCATCAGCGTCAAAATCTCGTACCAACCCTGCAATTTTAGATTTATGTCTAGTTGTATCAAATGTATCAATGAAAGAAATACCTGACTCACCTTTGACTAGGCGCTCCCAGAATGTATCAACATCATTACCAAGTGGTGAAACCACTCCCATTCCTGTGATTACGACTCTTTCCATCTTCATTTCCTCCCTAAATCATACTCTGATCTTATCTTTACACAGTAAATATCCTATTACAAGTTGGCGTTTATCCTAGTATAATAAGTACCATAATAAGGTTATAAAAGGGGGCGCCTCTCATCAATTCTCAGACTCGATTGCAAGCACTTTCAACATTTCTAAAAAGCCAACGTGCCAAGATACTCCCTCAAAGTGTCGGTCTGCCTGCTGGTACGCGTAGACGCACACCTGGGCTTCGGAGGGAAGAAGTTGCTCAATTAGCTGGTGTCAGTACCACCTGGTATACTTGGCTTGAGCAAGGAAGAGACATTAAAGTATCTGCTTCTGTCCTCGACTGTATCGCAAGTGCATTGCAGCTAACCTTCGATGAACGCAAATACTTGTATGCACTGGCTCTAGATACAACTTTAGGAGTAAGTCTCAACCAAAGTATTCAACCCCAGATCAGCCCCGCCTTAGCAAGGATCTTGCAGGAGCTGCGGCATTGTCCAACGATCATCTCTGATCGCAAATGTGATATTGTCGGCTGGAATCAAGCTGCATCGCATGTTTTTCTAGATTTTAATCAAATTGCGGTAGAAGAGCGGAATATGATTGGACTCCTTTTTACGCGAAAAGAATTCCAGAGCTTGGCTGTCAATTGGGAGCATTTTGTCAAAGGCTTTCTCTCGATCTTCAGGACTTATTACGGCCAGTATGTGGAAGATGAATGGTACGACCATTTTATAGAGGAGATGAGTCGTTCTTACCCCGATTTTGCAAGATTGTGGAATCAAAGCGAAGTGAGTACCGCTCCTGAAGTGGCAGTAGAATTTCGTCATGCTAAGGCAGGCAAAATGTTGTTTCACTTAACATCCCTGCAAGTGCAAGGAAGCGCCGATCTACGTTGCAGCATTTACACACCTGCACCTGAAACAGCAACTGAAATGAAACTCAATAAATTAATGGAGCAAGACAAAAAACTTCCGAATCACATCGATTTCGGCTCTACGTGATTCGGAAGTATTATTGAAGGATTATTTTACATCATCAAAAATAAATTGTTCTTGCTTGTTCGGCCACTCGGTGCCGCGTTCCCAGACAAGAACGAAGGATTCGTATCGATATCTTTCATCAAAAGTGACCTGCTCACCAAATACTCGCTCAACCGAGAACACTTGGGATTTATGCGCTTTAAGCGCACTTGCTTTCATCTCCCACATCTGCTCTGTATCGATGCGTAAATTCGGGTAATGTCCCATTTGTTCAAGAGGCTTAGATGCATTGTAGTAATACTTCTGAACCGATGGGCAGCGCCCACTAAAGATTGCCTCATTCGTCGCATGATGAATCGCGGTATGATCGGGATGAAGACTAATACCATCCTCTGGGAAAGTAACGACAACTTCCGCCTGCTGCTCATTAATGAATTGAATAATCTGCTCAGCTAGCTCTGTTCGGTCGATGGTGTTAAGCTTCCCATCTGGATATCCTAAGTGCTTAATTACAGATATGCCCATAATATCGCAAGCGTTCTTAAGTTCTTGCTCGCGTACAATTGCTAGTTCTTCTTTGGTCATTTCGCCCAATCGACCTGTCTTACCCGCATCACCACGTGTTGCAGACAACAAGGTCGCTTTACCACCCTGATCTACAAGATTGCGAATGAGAGAAGCACAACCGAATGTTTCATCATCAGGATGTGCATAAATAAAACTTACGACTTGATTCATATGAACACCACCTTCATCTCTTCATGCTATTATATCTTAATCTAGCTATTCATTCACGGTAAACGATAAACAGCGAATGGCTCATTCCCACTCGGATCGAAGTAAAGCATGCATATAAACATCATGAGATTGTCCATTTGCAACCAAATAACGTCGTAGAATGCCTTCTTTTTGAAAACCGAGCTTTGCGAGTAGACCATTTGAGCCTGTATTATCCAAATATACAATGGCAGCGATTCGTTCTAGTCCTAATTCTTTAAATCCATAATCTATTATCGCTTGAACAGCTTCACTTGCATAACCTTTTCGCCAATAGAGGGGATGTAATTCATAACCGATTTCCGTTCGTTTGTTCTTAAGATTTAGAAGATTAAAGCCGATCGTGCCAATTAGTTTTTGCTCATCCTTTTTCACAATTCCCCAGCGCGCACCGCGCATCTCGGTCTCATTTTGCAGCAACAGTTGAATGAGTGCTTTGGCTTCGTCTATCGTCTGATAAGGATCTTGACCATAATATTGCATAACCGCTTCTTGTGAAAAATATTCAAACATTGCTTGCGCGTCCGCTTCAGTCAAAGCTCGCAGCAGTAAGTTAGGCGTATGAATTGTAGCTACCATCAGACACTCCCCCTATTCATTATAAAACTTGACTCAGCCGAATCATATCGCAACACTGCATGCCATTTTCCATAATGGGTTCCGAATAATTCCTTACGAAAAAGTCTGTATCAATACCTGTGATTCGAAATCCACAACGCTGATACAAGTGAAGCTGCCCGATACCTGAATTACCTGTTCCGACTTCAATTATCGAATACCCCTGTTCTTTCGCTGTTTGTACAGCATGCAGAACAAGCTGCTTGCCAATCCCTCTTCCTTGACAGTTTTCGGCAACTGCAACATTGATCAGTTCAATCGTTCCAGGATGGGTAGGCAGCAGCACATACTCTCCAATAACTTCACCTTGCTCTTCATAGATATAGCACTGACCCTTTTGTACATAGCCCTCTACAACATTCTCATCTGGATCTGCAAGCAGCAGGAGATCTAGGGGTAATTGTTCGTCAGATTGAAGAGGTCGAATCGGTGCTTGGTTAGCTGCAAATATCGCAGACCATTCCGAATTTATGTTCACGTTATGTTCGGTATCAGGAGTTATTCCCAAACTCGTAAAACCTACCATCACATCGCCTTTGAATGTACACATATGGTTATAGATTTCAGGATCATCAAGCACAGATGGAAGGAATTTTGGAATGTTCTTAGCTACACCCAAATTTTCTGGATGCAGCACCCAATCAATCTTTTTCCAATCTAGTATACCTTCTGAGGTAGTAAGTGGTGTCGGATACTCAAAGTCATCTGCAACTTCAGCAAGGTATACATACATTCCACCGTAGTAATGACCATCACTAGCCACCCACGTCACCGCGCCCTTATAAAAGACCTCTTGAAGCTCTATGCCTGTCTCTTCGAATACTTCACGAATGACAGATTGTCTAGGTATCTCACCTTGGTCAAGCTTCCCGCCAACACCATTCCAGCTCCCCATCCAAGAGGGATACTGCCGATTGACGAGCAGTACTTCATCTTTTCTGCGGATAAAACAAATATTGTACTTTAACATATTCTTTCATTACCCTTCCAACATATTATCGATACATATTCCAAATACCTATATCTTTAAAGCCGAGTCTCTTATAAATCGCTCCTGCCTTCGGATTCTCATAAAATAAGCATAAGTTCTTGCCTTCACTTAAAATTTGCTTACAAAGTGCAGTCATCACCTCTGAAGCTAAGCCTTTGTTACGATGCTCATCCAATGTACATACCGCAACAATCATAGCAGAGAGGCTATTCTCAGCTGTTGTGGAAGCCACACTTGTCATCTCGCCTTGATCCTCTGTATAAAATGTTCGGCTAACGCCACTTTCCATCACTTTAAGCAGACTCTCTCTTGCATTAGGGCGATTGCTGTAGTTCTTGAATCCTTTTGAACGAATGCTGATGATTCGATCGATGTCTTCGATTGTTGCAACTTTTACCCTATCTTGTGAAGATGAGATTGAATGGAAATCATCTGTTTTCAGTTCACTGAAATAAGTCGAAATCTTGTTTCCTAATTTATTCAATCTATTATGTTCGAATGCTTCGACAACGCTCGCCTTACCCGACAATTCAGAAAAATCAGGGTCAGCGTTCATAATGTCTGCAAAGCCTTGTACATCAAAGTCACTTTTCGCATATACGATATAAGAATGGAAATAACGAAGCATAACCGCCTCGTAATTACCATCATCATTCAATTGTGCCCACAGCTCTTGAAATTCACTTTCATAACCAAACGATTCAATGTCACCAATGATAAACAAATTAATGGATGGCTCTTCACTCAAATACTGCATTAATGAATCATGGTCACTTTGTCCTAAACGTCTAATCATCTGAATTACCTCCTCTTTCCATACTAATATTTGACCTTATCTTTTAACTGCGAAGCAGCTCTACTTTACCCGCTTTTAAATCCTCAAACACGGGTTTTTGCACACGATTAATGTCATTAATATTAATGGCATTAAGTTCTTTGAACTTCAATTGTATGGATTCGTTATCTTCATCCTTATAGTTTAGCGTTAGACCATCTGCTGCTAATCGACCCGTTAAATCTGCTGTTGCTTCGAATAAAAACATCACGAATACGACTTCGTCACCGTTTGGGTACATATATTGCATGCGAGGTCCGCTGTAAATCGAATACAACTCATAGGATTGAATCTGCAATCCTGTTTCTTCAGCAATCTCACGAACCATCGTTTCTTCAACAGTCTCACCTGGAATCATCCCACCGCCAGGTAAGCCCCAATCCCCATAGTCTGATCGTTTCTGCATCAGGATTCTGCCCTGTTCATCACGAATAATGGCTCCACCTGTAACGATAATTTTAATCGTCATGTTACACCTCGCTAGTTGTCTCGTAATAATTTGTCGAAAAAGCCATTTCACTTACTTCGAGATGCATGTAATAATTCCTTTTCTAGCAAATGAAAAAAGCTGCTGACAGCTAACCTGTCAACAGCATCCATTCTTATATCACTTAGTCAACAACTTTTCGTATCACAATAGTTCCAACAAAGGAAATTGCTGTCGAAAATCGATATTCCTTCTCATATCCTGCGCTTGCCTGGGAAATAGAGAAGATTACATTTCCCGAATGAATCCATTCATTTTGACACATGGTAAGGTAAGAAGTCTCACCTAACTTGCAGGAGGTTATCATTATGACACAATCCGAGCAGCATCAAGAACCGATTAAGCACGCCGAGGAGCATGCAGAAAGTGCCATTATGGCCGCACAACGTGCAGAAGCAATGCTGGCTGATGCACTAGAAAATGCTGATCCACAGCTCATACTCGCAGCAAAAGCTAGATTAACACAAGCTAACCACGATGCAACTGAAGCGACGAAGCATCTTGTGGAGTTTAGTACCGATCAACATTTTGACGCTCAACTGACGCAAAAAGCAGAGGAATTACACAATGCGAAACAAGATATTAAAGCATCCATAGATAAATCCAAGATGCCAAAGCAAGTTCGTTAGCCCCAGCATCTTTCGATTTTATCCTAATTGAACAAAAGAAACTTCGTCCCATCGATGGCTCATAGCGTGCAGTTTAGGATGCAGAGTATGACCAAACTTCACTTCAATCAACATCCTAAGCTGCTTGATCCATTGTTCAAATTCAGAGGTTGCTGCAAAAACATTCGCATACTTGTCATTCATATAGATGAAGAATGGCCCTTTATTCTTTTCTGTGAGAAAACGTAAAGACGCATCCAGCGGGGTATACTTCTTCCGTTTACCTTCCCACTCATCCAATTGTAATTCAACAAACGTTTCATTGATCTCTGGCATTTTCAAAAAAGTATACAGTTGTTTAACCCGTGCATGATAAGGAAGATCAGCTTTAAGTCCCATCCGCTTAAGCGTCTCCTCATGTTGGGGATATAGTACAACCTTCTCGAATGATTTTTCCTCGGCATACTGAATCAATCTTTGTAGTGCCTCTTCATCCCAATCCTCGAATAAATCAAACACGAGTAACGTTCCCTTCATGCTTGCTTTCGGCTCTACATAACCAAACGGAACTTGAATTTGTTGTCGTGCCATTTTTGTTCCCTCCAATCCTTCTTCGATATAGAATACCCTTTTTCTTTGGAATCCTTTCACAAAATATAATATAATAGAATTTGAATGTTATTTTCGATATAAGGAGATTGACTATTATGAGAGATCCTCGTTTACAAGTTTTTGCAAAAAACATTATTAACTACTCCGTTAATTTACAACCTGGAGAGAATGTACTTATTGAACTCATTGGCATTAAAGATCCTGAAGTTGGAAAATGTTTCGTAGAAGAAGCTGCTGCTGCTGGCGGTCATGCTTTTATCGAGACTCGTGATCCGGTCATGACACGCAAAGTTCAAATGACGGGTACAGCTGAATTGTTCCGCGGTATGGCTGAAGTTGAATTGTTCCGTATGAAAAAAATGCATGCTTATATCGGTGTTCGCGGTGGCGACAACATTACAGAAACTTCCGATGTGCCAGATTCCCAAATGAAATTATTCATGACAGAATACCAACGTCCTGTTCTAAATCAACGTGTAAACCATACAAAATGGTGCATCATGCGTTACCCGAACGCGTCCATGGCGCAGCAAGCGAATACAAGCACAGAAGCTTTCGAAGACTTCTATTTCAATGTTTGTAACCTAGACTATGGTAAAATGGATGCAGCGATGACTCCGCTTCAAGATCTAATGAACAAAACAGATAAAGTACGCCTTGTTGCTCCTGGTACTGATCTTTCGTTCTCCATTAAAGATATTCCTGCTGTCAAATGTTCAGGTCTTCGCAATATCCCAGACGGAGAAGTTTATACAGCACCTGTAATCGATTCCGTTAATGGCGTGATTTCCTACAACTGCCCGACGATCTATTCAGGAACCTCTTTTGAAAATGTCGTGTTACGTTTTGAAAATGGTAAAATTGTTGAAGCAACTTCCAACAACACGCAAAAATTAAACGAAATCCTAGATACAGATGCTGGCGCTCGCTTTATTGGCGAATTCGCAATCGGCGTGAACCCTTACATCCAAACCCCAATGAAAGACATTTTGTTTGATGAGAAGATCGATGGTTCCATCCACTTCACACCAGGTCAAGCTTATGAAGTAGCAGATAACACAAACCGTTCTTCTGTACACTGGGATATGGTATTGATCCAACGTCCTGAGTACGGCGGCGGCGAAATTTACTTCGACGACGTATTGGTTCGTAAAGATGGACGTTTCGTACTTCCTGAACTTGAGTGCTTGAATCCTGAGAATTTGAAATAATCAAGGGAATCTTCCCTTTTACAGACTGCTGAGAACAATGAGTTCTTGGCAGTCTTTTTAATATTTAATGTAATTAAATACATGAAAAAAAGAGGAGGCATTCACCCCCTCTTTACACCATGCTTACGATTAGCTACTTCATCCTATTTTACAATTTCAACTGAACTTGTTGACGGGAACCACAATACATAAGCACCGAACTGCTCAGAGATATAACGGATCGGAACGAGCACTCGATCGTTGACTACGACTGGTGGTGCATCAAAACCTTCGATCTTCTGACCCACTGTCATCGTTAATAGCTTGCCATCCAGCTCAATTCCAACTTCCCCTTTCTCTTCATTCCAACTTACTTGAGCTCCAAAGCTCTCTGCAATATATCTTGCAGGAACCATCACGCGATCATTTACTAGAGTAGGTGCGACATCATTTAATTTATTAACGCCATTAAGTTTTGTGTTCGTATCATCTAACTTCAAACCAATCGTCGTTAGCTTGTTCGCCTTAACTATACCGATTTTATTGCCAAGACGATCGATATAGAAGGTAATTGTTTTCTTCAGGGCATCGTAAGTACCGCCTAGCTTGACGATCGTGTAATTGCCTTGAGAATTGAGCACATAACTTACGCCCGTTAAGCTCGCGATATCTTTACTTGAAAGCAGGATATCGGATACATCGATCGTTACTGCAAGAGGTTCATAGAGATTTGTTATAGGTGTCTTAGAACCATCTTTTTGAATAATTGCGGCTTGAATCTCAAGTGTAACACCGCCTAAATCAATAATCCCTTTTGACTCCCCCACACCTGCTTGCAGAAGTAGTTCTTTGCGCTCATCTTGCTTTAACAGATGAACAGATAACTCTAAGCTTGTTCCCGATGATGCAAGTGCCTGATTTAACTGCTCCGTATCAAAGGCATCGTATGGAAATGTCAGCACAGTATCTGTCGTTTGCAAGATAAGGGGTTGTTTCTTTTCTAACATAGTCTGGAGCTGTTCCTTTGATAGCTTCAGCTTCCCATTGGCATCCAACTTCAATGTGGTAGGGTTTGCAGGCGCTGTGGTCGTCGCACCACCGCCACCGCCTCCTCCACCACCTCCTGGAGTAACTGGGGGGTTCGTTCCTGAGTCTGGGCTAGGTGTCGGTGTTGGAACTGTTCCAGATGTTACTTTAAAGGAGGACCTGTAAACTTCATCCCCCTGCTTATTCTGCAATTCGACCGTATAGTCGCCTTCTTTCAATTGAACCTGAAAGCGATACTCGCCGTTCGCATTCGTCTTCCCATCATTAAAATACTTGATCGCGTCATCAGAAGCCCGCTTCACTGTCATATAAATCGGAATATCTGATTTCGTGAACTTGCCGGTTATGGTGGCTATACTCCGTGTGGATGTCACAGTAATTCCATTTAGAATAGGAGACGAACTTGCATTTACGCTCTCTTTCTTATCTCTCTTATCGAGTGATCCCCCATTATCTTTAATAACAGCATCATTGGGATGCGGAGGAATAATTGGAATATCTGCTAAAGCGATCTGGGATGTCATGGCGGCTAATAGCAACGCAATACTTGACAAAACTAACTTTTTCTTCATATTTGTCCCTCACTTTCTACTCTATTTAACTGGAATCACTAATGGATCTGAAAGGAAGGAAGCATGATCCGTCTTGTAATCTGTCACAAGATATGCCTTCACGATGTACTCACCTGTCTCTGGTATGCTAAATCCTGTTGTTAGACGCTCTGTCGTCTTTGATTTAACACCCTTGCTCGTACTAACAAAATTGTACATTTTAGATTGATCTTTGCTGAGCAGCGTGATAATTAAGGTCGCATTGGTTTCATTTAAATTATTATTTGTAATCTCAACAGTTACTGCGGCTTCACTATCTAAATGGATTTCTTGATTAGGATTAACAAACTTAACATCCACGCTGTCTTTATAAATGTTTCCTCCACTTAAGTCTGTACCAATTGCATGTAACTCCGAATTGTAAACGGCTTGAACAGAATCTAACATGGGTGAATCTACTAATTCACTAAAGCCTTCAAACTTAAATTTAGTCGTGTCATTCACACGTTCTGAAAAAATCGATTTGCCATTATCTTTTACCTGAACATCACTGACATAAATTCCTGTTTGCGGTGTGTTTGCATCTGTCCACATTTCAAATTTCAATTCTACTTTTTTACCTGAAAATGCGCTCAGATCAAATGTCGCATCTATCCACTTATTGTCTTCCGATTTACCTGTGATACCATGCCCAGGATTTCTTACCCAATCTTTATTACCTACACCTTGATTAGGATTATCGGTCGTTGTAATATTACCTTGGATCGATACCCATTTATCTGTTCCTTCTGCTTTTACTTGTACGGATGCATAATCCCAATCTTTTTCAATGTCATACCAAGTTTTGAACTGTAAATTAGGGTTCTTCGCCTCTGTTAAATCTATATTCGTTGTCATGGTGCTAGTCATTAAATTCCCCTTACCACTGTAATACATTTTCTTTCCAACGACAGGTGCATTGAATTCTGCACCATCAATCAAAACATAATTAACTTTCCAATCTTCCTTCGGATTAATAATAGAATTGTTAATTGCGCCTCTATATTGACCGTTCCTGTAGGTTAATGTTTCGAAATATTCACGAGCACCTTTATCCGTCTTTAATGTATAGGATACATGTGCCTTGTAACCTGGCTGCCCTTCTGCTGCAAGTACAATTTCATTTTTCTGATGATCAATCGATAGATCGATATTTTTTTGCTTAAACGTCTTTGGCTTATTCGCATTTGCAATGTGAACGGTTGCTGATCGACGATTTGCCGATTCTGATGTGAGGTACACATTTAAGCCATAATTTTTCAAAATCAAACCTTGTCTTGGATCGGATTTATTTGTGTAATCATTTTTGTCATTAAATACAGGATTCGGTTCAAGATTCTTATCCGTTACAATGCCATCATTGTGTTCAACGAACATCTCTGTTCCTTTTCTTAGACTAAATGCAGAATCACGTAACAAATAGTCTTTGTTCGGTTCTGTTTTATAAAGCGTCCGTTTCTCATGCGCATTCTGATCGGCATCGACGACCCCAACAGATAAACTACCTGGATGTGCCACAACATCTTGATCAAGGCGATCTTTCGTACCTAGTGATTCATTAATATACCAGATAACAAGACCAGGATCATAAGCACCCTTCTCTACCCAATTCCCCAGTACGTAGGATTTCAATGAACGATCCGTTCCTTCATGATTACGCCACTCTAGCAAGTAGTAATGATTTGCAATTTTTACACCGTCATCTTTTTTGAATCCCTCAAAAGTAAATAATGATGCTTCATCTGCGCCTTCAGCATCATCGAAGAAGATAACTGTTTCGGCGGCAGGTGCGACTAACTCAACTTTCTTTAATGATGTTAATATTTCGGATACATTCGCGTCTTTAAATAAGTTTCCTGCGGTATCCTTGACTGCACCTTGTGGGATTGTAACGATGTATTTCTTCCCTTGCTCAAGTGGATTCTGAGGTTTAAGCGTCAACACATTGTTCTTAATGCTTCCCATTAACTCAACTGCTCTGCCCTCTTCGTTAGTTAACGTAATTTGCTTAAATGCATCACTTTCTTGGATGTTCTCACTAAATACAACTCGGATTGCACTATTATCGGCAAACTCCGAATTATTCGTATCTGAGAGTACTTGTATAACAGTCGGCGGAATAATATCTTGTACAGCGGGCTGACCAACCTCAGAATTTATTGGAGTATTCGTATCTTCTGGTTTAGGTGGCACTACCTGCTCTTTATCACCAACTGGATCTGAGACTGGAGGTTCATTGTCTTTACCATGTTCACCTTTCTCACCTGGGACATGTTTGGTAACATCGAGTCCTTGGTGATCTTTTACAGGGCTGATCGGTTTCTCTGGTGTATAAGTGACTTTAATATCATCAATATATATGCCTTCCTTCGGTGTATTCCCATCTGACCAGAAGTAAAACCGAAGATTGATCTTCTTGCCAACAAATGTGCTTAAATCGAAAATACCATCAACCCATTCATACTCACCAGCTTTATTCTTTGTACTTCCGGTAATTCCGTGTCCAGGATTGCGTCCTGTTCCATCTGGATTATCAGTCCCACTGTTTGGATTTTCTGTCGTTGTGATATTCCCTTTAATCGATACCCATTTCTCACTGCCTTCCACACGAACTTGCACGGAAGCATAGTCCCAATCTTGTTCGATATCATAGCGAGTCTTGAACGTTAGGTTAATATTAGATGGGTATTTCGTGAGATCGATACTAGATTTTGTAGTCATGGAATTCCTAGCATCATTTGCCTTTTGGCTAAAATACATTTTCTCACCGCTGAAAGGTTTAACAAAATCAAGCTTTGGCGGTAAATTCACACGTACCAAGTCTGTATCTGTATTGGACATTAAAGCCCCGATCTCAAAGTCCTTCCCTTGGCTGTCTAGATCATCAAAATCAATAATTTTCTCCCTGGCCCAATCTCCACCCAGCTTCTCTTGTAGAATTTCTCTTCCAATCCCACCGAATTGAGGAGACATTGTTGCGTACACACTTCCAAGATAGCTGCTTGACATAATAGACCAGTTACGAGTTGGTTCTGCACCAGGACCATAAATATCCGGCAATCCCAGTGTGTGACCAAATTCGTGGTTCATCAGCATCGGCAATGAATCTTGTGCAACGGTAACAAAGTCTTCTGCTTTGAATTTCTTACCTCTTGTATCCGTTACTTCGTATTGTTTATAACCATTGTCCGGATTAGAAAAGGAATTATACCAAGATACTTTTCCACGGAATGGCCAAATCCCCTGACCTCTTCCGAGTGAGCCTGATCCCCATTCATCTCCACGTCCTGCATGCACGAGGATGATGGTATCAATAATGCCATCCGATTCAAAATAATTGCCATTCCCGTTATAATCATATTTATCCTCAACATCGTATTCCGATAAATCGAAATTAGGATCGCTTGCTACCGCAGCGATGGCCTCACGAACTAATTCAGCTGCATTATCTTGCTCTCGTTTTCCATATTCCTTGATGCCATTCTTTGCTGTATACCAACCCGCTATTCCACCTTCCATAATATACTTTCCTCTGGATTGTTCTTCATAGTACGTTTTCATCGAATCATACGTCTCATCATAGAGTTCGTATGATTTGCCGAAGAATAGATCTTGGTACCAGTCTTTCTCATACGTGTCACGCACAAAGAACGGTCGATAGTCTTTCTCCTTTTGCTTAAATTCATTATGCTTATAATCTGGAAAATCCATCATAATGACTAACGGTTTTACGATCACTTTATCTTTACCATCCATCGGTTTTTTTGCTGCAAATGCACTAGGAACTGAACCGAATAATAATGCGATTGATAATAAGCTGCTTATTACAATTTTTTTCATAGGGCCTCCTGGACGTGTTTATTTAATGATTTCAATTTTTTCTGATGATGGATACCATAGGACATAGGCACCCAATTGTTCCGAAATGTAACGAAGTGGAACGAATATACGATCTTTTACAAAATCAGGCGCGACATCATATCCTTCAATCGATTGTCCGAGTGTCATCTTCAACGACTTGTTATCAAGTTCAATTGTGACCTGCTGCGCTTCTTCATTCCAAGTCACTTTTGCACCAAGCGATTCTGCAATAAATCTCACAGGTACCATTGTTCTCTGATTGACAAGCATGGAGGCAACATCATTACGAATTTGAGCACCATTCACAAGTGCAACTGGCTGATTAAGAGTAAGCTCCACTGTCGTTAGCTCATTTGCTTTTAAAATGCCATATCGACTAAATTGGTCTGTATGGAAGGTAAACCATTGCTTATTGGCATCATATTTACCACCTAATTTAATGACAGATACTGATCCATCTGCATTCGAGACATATCGCACACCTGTAAGCTTCTTAGCATCTGCTGTAGATACATGTAATTTAGATAAATCAATTGTGACCGATACAGGCTCTGTAAAATGAGTAATGGGTGTTTTCGTTCCATCAGCAAAAACAAGCTGTGCGGTTAATTCAAAATTAAGCATGTCTTGCTTCTCATTAGATTTCAAAATCTGAATGCCAAACTCTAGACTTGCATTCGATTTGTCCATTGCTGCACGAATTTGTGGATCTTGGAACGCAGTAGCAGCAAACTCAAGTTTTACTCCTGCATTTTCAACAACAAGTGATTGCATTTTTTCTGCTAAGGCTTTGATATGACGAAGTGTAAACTGGGATGATGTTTGATTGGCTGGCGCAGTTGTGCCCGAGCTTGAACCACCACCCGTACCACCACCTGATCCTCCACTCGGATTTCCACTTCCATCACCTGGATTAGGAGGGGTCGTATCTTGATCATATTTGACTAAGATAAGATAAGTTTTCGTTGTCTTACCATCAGGTGCAAGAACGATTACTTCAACTTTGTAGCCTTGCGTATTACGATCTTTTTCAGAGACTGTCACTTTCGCTTCTTTCTCTTCAGCAGTACCTAATACAGTCAATTGGCTATTTTTCGCAATATTAACTGAATATTCTGTTTTTAATGGGTTGAAATCAGGGATTTCCGTTGTTTCCGACCCTTTTTTAATCCACAAATGCTTTAAATTCGCATTATTGCTAACCGTCTTAAACGCTAGTACGTATTCGTTATCTACCTTAATACCGTCTTGATCGCTTACCGTCTGGGACGGAATGACAACTTGATAAGAATGATTAAGTTTTAGCTCTGCCTCTGGCTTAACCGTGATCGTGTTCTTGTCTACCCTGACAGAAGCTTTGACTGCGCCATTCGAATCAAAGAGCCTTATCGATTCTATATTACTGACTTGAATGTCTTTATTAAACGTAATGGTAGGTTGAACATTCACAGCAACGCCTGTCTCTTGATTAGCTGGTTTACTACTGACTACATAAGGAAGAACAATCACTTTACCTGTGGAAAAAACAAATGTGTGTGATTCCTTTATCGCATTGCCAGCCATATCAACAACCGAGTTTTTCGGGACGACAATTTTGTAGTCACTGCCTGACTGCAAAGGCTGTCTTGGTGTTAGGATTACCGAATTGGCTTCGATACGACGATCAGTCACAACATGCTCCATTCCTTTAAGTAAGGAAATAATCCTAAAGTCTTCGCCTGCTTGAATGGATTCATCAAATGTAATCGTGATCGTACTAGTCAGTGGTACATTTGTCTCGCCATGTGCGGGATACACCTTTTTGATAGTAGGAGGTATTAAATCTGGTATGGCTGCACTGAAAATGATTTGATAATCTTCTTTCATTTGCAAATCATTCATGTCCATCACAGCACCCTGTGGGACAAGCAGGTTATAAGATACCCCGTCTTTGAATTCTTGAATAGTTCGAATCATTAAGACGTTTCCATCTATACTAGCTGCAATTTCAACTACGTTGTTCTCGTTATCTATCAAGCGAATGGATTCGAAATGGGGTCCTTTCTTAATCGCCTCATTAAATGCAAGAATAATCGGTGAGGATAAATCAGTTACCTTACCATTGTGACTTGGAATCGAACGTGAAATAAAAGGTGCTGTTGTATCTTTTGTGTAGATGACTTTGGAATAAGATTTGACTAGTCCTTGGTTGATGCTATCTTTGATCGAATTACTTGCAATAAATAAGGTGTACTTTGCATCTGTAGCTAGTGGACTTCGAGCACTAATTTCAAGTACATTATCCTCAGTGTTTACTACAATATCTTGGGTCTTATTAGCTGCATCCACTAGTTTAATATTCTGGAGTTGATCGACTGTGATCATTTCATTCAAAGTTAATAGGATCTTATAATCAACTTTTCCTGGAGCTTCTGTAACCGTGTTATACTCGCTAACTTTTTCAATCCGTGGTGCCATATCTATATATTGAACCCGCTTTTTACTGCTATCTAATACATATAGATTGTTCAAAGCGTCTACTATGACATTCACAGGTTTTGAATAATAGGAGTCATTATCTCCAGAGCTTGGTTTTAATGCACCAATCTCCTGAATAAATTTGCCGTTATTATCGTATATCAGAAGAAGCTTCTTCCCATCATCAGCAAGCACGTACACATTTCCAAATGGATCTACAGAGAGATTTACCGGGGCCGCTCCGTAATAAGAATCCGCTTCAGAAATAAGCCAGGAAGTCAGATATTTACCATTTGCATCTAACTTCTGAATGCGTTTATTTTGTTTATCGGCGATGAACATAGATCCATTCGCATCAAAAGCAATTGCCACTGGAGAATTAAACTCGCCATTACCATTGCCTGTTCTTCCCCACTCTGTACTCTTCTTGCCATTTGGTTCGTACTTGTAGATCTTCCCTTGCGAGCTGCTCGTTAAATAAATGTTCCCCGCATGATCCACTTTAATGCCGCCACTACTTTCCGCTTTAATATCAGTCGGGAACTTAATCTCTTTACCATCTTTATCAAACTTCTTAATGTCATAATAATCGTGTATATACAAGTTACTATCGTCGTCAATTGCTAACTCACCTGGATAATTTAAATTCTTAATTTCTCTTATAAGCTTGCCATCTTGGCCAAATTTCTTAACGGTTTTATCCGTGCTCACGTACACATTGCCCCATTTATCTAGTGCCATACCCGTGTATCGTGTGACATCCGTGAGCTTGATTTCCTTGTAATGTGCGCTGCCTGAGTTTGGATTCGCTACTGTTTTGAAATTGAATCTATACTCTTGTGCAAATGGATTCTTTGATGCATCCATTACAGCTCCAGCTGGAATCACAACTTCATATTTTGTTGAATAATCAAGTGCTTCCGTTGGTTTAACTAAAACTACACTTGGATCATTCTTGCTTATGCTGCTTGTTACTGCAACTTTACCACCTGTCGCATTTGTTACCGTTATTGGTTTGTTTGTATCCAGACTACCAATCGTCTCGTTGAAGTTGATCGTAATTTCCGTATTCACACCAATATCTTTGGCATCCCGGACAGGCACTGTGCTTACAACCGTAGGTGGAGTTACATCTTGTTCAACAGTCGTAAATTCAAGTAAAGTGCCATTTGAATCTGAGCTTACGTATGAATTACCCGCAAGATCTTTAATCACATTGTCTCCGGCGGTAACCACATACTTAGAACTAAATTGTAATGATACTTCTGGTTTAATTGTAAGCACATTTTCTTTAATGCTGACATTCGATTTTACAACCTTTTCATCCGTAGCTAATGTGACTTGTCCGCCATCTAAGGCAATTTCTTCACTGAAAGTAATACTAATCTCTTGAGAAACAGGGACGTCTTTGGCTTCTTTCGTTGGGATCGTACTTGTAATTGTCGGTGGAGTCTGATCTGGGACTTCTGTTGTGAAAGATAATGTGAACTCCTTCTTAAGTTTATTGCCTAAAGTATCTTGCACTGTATTAGCAGGAATATGAAGGGTATACTCTTCCTTATTACTCAGCACATTTATCGGTTTAATCGTGAGTACTTTTTTATCTGATTGAAGAATAGTTTCAATTCTAGATGCTTTACCCTCGCTATCTTTTAGAACAATTGTTGAGAAGTCGCTTTCCGCAAGTTCTTTGGAATACGTAACATGGATACTCGTGCTTGCTTTTACATCTTTTGCATTTGGAGTGGGACTTGATTGAACAACAGTTGGTGGCGTAACATCTTTGGTCTTAAGATCATACGTGTATTCTTGCTCAAGTTGACTACCATCTGCACTTAAAATACTATTCAAAGCGAGTCTTAATTTATAGGAATGATTAGACTTTAATCCTCCAATTGATTTCACTTGTAAAACTTTACTACCGCTTGCTTCTTTAATTACGGTTTCACTTGACACCCTATTCGATCCATCTAGTATTTGAATGGAGTCGGGATTTTGTATCGAGATAGCCTTCGAGAAACTTACGTCAATTGTATAATCGACCATTACTTGATTAAGGTCCGCGTCATTTACATTCCCTGCAATCGGGTTAGCAGATAATACCTGAAGTGGAGAAACTGGTTTTTTCATGAATTGAACTCTGTTATTTCCTGCATCTACGACGTATAGATTTCCTTGAGGGTCTAGAGCGAGCGCTTTAGCATCTATAAATTGCCCTTCACTCGTGCCATATTCCCCCCAGCTATTCAGTAGTACTCCACTTCCATTGAAGTGCAGGACAGCATTTTTAGACTGGTCCAGTATAAAAAATTCGCCTTCCTCATTAACAGCAAATGCTTTTGGAATGCCTACTCCAGCTAATGAGATCGTAGTCTTATAAGCACCATTTTTATCAAAATTAATGATGCCGCCATTTGAGTTAAGGAGATAGACATTATCATTCGAATCGACTGCGATTCCCGCAGGGATCTTAATATGATCAGAATTCCATTCCGTAATAAAATTTCCGGCTTTATCAAATTTTTGAATGTTATTCCGCTGTCCAGCATTCGTAACGAAGAGATGAGATTCATCTATTGCCAAAGCAACTCCATCATAAATGCTATAATTCTTTCTATTCTTTTTTACTTCGGATCCATCTTGTTGATAATAAATGATTTCTCCGTAATTATTATATACATAGATCAATTGATCATCTAAAGCTATACTCTTCGGTGTGTTTCCAGGGGTGCCGAAGCCTTTGCTTATTGATGCACCCGGATCGAATTTATGAATAAATTTGGTTTTATAATAATCATTAGGATCGTTATAACTCGCACTCTCATTCGTAACATAGATCGATCCATCCTTAGCAATTGAGATTCCATTCAAGCTAAGTATACCCTCTGACTTCATAATCGTATGGAAACCCTGCCCCGTACCGGGATTATCAACTTTAACCAGTTGTCCGGTATCTCCTTGCTTCGGTTCCCCGCCTGGCGTGATCTCATTATTTTTGAGCTGATCTAGCTTCTCGACAACTGGAGCTTCGATGACAGGCTGTGGCTGCTCAACTGTGGGTTCTAACTTTTCGTGCACACCTTGCTCTTCCTGAGCCAATACCCAACTGCTGTTCGCTGAAAAACAGAGTAGAATCATATTTAGGATCATCAAAAACTTTAGTAGTTTCGTTTTCCTCAACCGATACCAAGACATTCCCTAACCTCCAATAAATAAAATACATAATCGCATACAAGAAAGGAAAGCGTTTACATTTCTCTCAACTCCTTTTACGCCTTAACCTCATCTTAGTAAAGCAATAAAGCAAAAGTCATACCAACATGAATAAACCAACTGTAACAACCAGATGAACACTTCATTTTTTTAAAAAAATCAAAATATATACAGGAAGTTGTCCATTTTTATCTACAAAATAACTTGCTTTTATACGTATTGTTATAAAATTTAGACATGAAATCACAAAAAAACCGCTCAACAGCATCTGCTGCAAACGGTTTTCTTGAACAATTAATAAAAAGCGCTAAGCACGACTCTTCGCAAAAGTAGCGGACCCAATTACACCGCCATCATCGATTAATTCGCCGCGTACGATCGTCAATCGATCCCAGTAGATAGGAATCACAGATTTTTGAATCTCTTCACGCATTGGAGCGAAAAGTCTTTCACCCGCTAATGCGGCACCTCCACCAATGACGATGCAGTCTGGGCTGAATAAGGTAACTGCTGCTGCTAGACCTTTTCCAAGAGCACGACCTGTGTAATCCATGATTTCCTGAGCGAGTGCGTCTCCTGCATCATATGCTTTGGACACGTCAGTCGCTATTAACCGCTGAATGTTGTCCCCAGTGAACCACTCACCCAGAATACTAGAGCGTCCAGCTTGCAGCGCTTCTCTCGCTTGTCGAGCGATTCCAGTTGCTGACGCAACAGTCTCCAAGCAACCCACCAAGCCACATCCACATTTCGCGGTTACTCCATCCATTGGAATATGACCAATTTCTCCTGCCATGTAACCTCCGCCATAATACAATTTGCCGTTATTGACGACTGCAGCAGCGATCCCTGTGCCAAGTGTAATGCCGAGTACATGATCATGGTCACGACCTGCACCTTGTATGGCTTCCCCATATACATACATCCGAACATCATTATCAATTGAAACAGGAATACCTGTTAATGCTTGCAACTGCGCTGCAACTGGATAGTCTCTCCATCCCAAATTAGCAGAAAATACACCAATTCCAAGATCTGGATTAATAAATCCTGGTGAGCCCATCCCTATGCCTAGAAGATCACTTTTATTTACAAGATTTTGTTCTAATAATAGTTCTGCATTTTCAGCGATACGCTGAATAATATCGTCAGCGCCTTGATTGGCTAGTGTAGGTTTCTTGAGTTTTGCCACGATGTTCATACTCTCATCGAGCAATCCGCAAACCATATTCGTTCCGCCAAGATCAATTCCAATCCAATATCCCATCTTCAGCCACTCTCCCTGTGTCTATCCTATTATGCATATGTAATCTATTAACTTATATTATTGTAAGCGATTTCTAAAAGCCTTTCAATGAAGGAATACCTCTACTCCATTTGTTAACGTTGAGCAGCGATATGGGATGAAACGGATTTATAGTGCGCTGCATTGGCGAAATAAGAATGGATAGAGTCTTCAGAATACATCTGAATCTCTATCCATTTTTTGGTTTATTTACATTTACATTGGTTGTTGAATGCTGTTTGCAAGCTATCAGAATTGATCTATCGTAAGCCGTTAGCGCAACACGCTATTCGCTGAGGAATCTCCTTTATAGGCATCTGCACAATCATATAGTTATTAACCTACATACTGTAAACACAGGTTATTTGACTTTACGAATAGTGCATTATCTTTTTAAAGCAAAAGGAGATAATATATGACAAATTTTTATTCTTTTCACGGGACTATCACTATGATTAATGATTTTTTTACAGGTCAAAATGGTGAAGGATGTTTTAAATTAATATCTGTAGACAACGGATTGGGAGCATTAGTAAATTTCGTTGTGTCACCCAATACTTATTTTGTAGACCATGTAATGGTGTCAGTAGGAGATCAAGTGACTGGATATTATGACGGAAATGCACCTGCTCTTCTAATTTACCCTCCACAATATCAAGCAATTGTCATGGCAAAAAATAGCCCATATCAGAATGTAAAAGTAGATTATTTTAATACTGAATTAGAGAGTAGTGATGGACGATTACGATTAAATATTTCTCCATATACTCAAATAGTATTAACAAACGGGCAACACTTTTCAAGAACCCCTGCGAACCGAGATCTAATTGTTATTTATGGACCTACCACAAAAAGTATCCCCGCCATTACCACACCCTATAGAATTATAGTTTTGTGTTAGGGGGCATGCTGTCCACTGCAGAAGATGGAATAATATTCATAATTCCTTGGTTCAACTAAACTGCCAGTTAGCTGAACAGGCTACCGATCGTACCGGCAGTCTGTTCTCATGGTACTATCGTAATCCGTTAGTTAAATAAGGAATTTAGTTTATTAATTGATTGAACTATAATATCGGGTCTATCAATATGTATTGAATGACTTGCTTCTTGTGCGATTATTAATTTACTATTTGAAGTAAGATTAATTTGGTTCATAATAAGTTCTTGCCACTTTTCTTCAAATAACCTTAACTCCCACTCTGGTAAACCTTCCATAGTGCCTAACCTAATGTTATGCTCTTTATCTCGGCTAATAACGATTAAAGGTATATCAAGGCATACCACCAAATTCTGAATAATATCTCCGTCCCTCTTCCAGTTGCTAATTTCAGAATGCATTGCTTTGTATAAAGAAGGATTTATCTGGAAGTCTATTAAGCGTTTTTGAATATCATTCGGGAGTAGCTTTTGTTTTTCTGTTAGAGTAGGGTTAATAATTTCACTTAATTCTTCCCTTTTCATTTGAGAATAAGAACGACATTTTTCCATCCAAAATTCATCGGTTGATCCTTCATTTAAAACAGGTAAATTCAAGTCATCTAAAACCTTTAATTCAACAGAAGTTGAATCTACTAATACTATTCCAGCAACATTTTCAGGATGCTCTTTCACAAAATGTTGTACACATAACCCACCATAGGAATGACCAACTAATATTACGGGTTCAGATAATTTAAGTAAATGTATCATCTCACTTACTTCGTTTACGACTGCCTGTGTATTACGGACTTCATTACCAATTTCACTTGCGCCTAGCCCTGGTCTATGAAACATAATAACCCTATTTGATTTACTTAATGACTCTGTTACTTCATACCATTCATCGAATGAACAACCCATTCCTGTAAGGATAATTATTGGTGTCCCATCTTGCCCTTTTTGAAGTATCTCAATCTTATTTTGATTTATTATTAAAAATGACAAATTTCACCTACCCCTTTGCTTAAAAAGCAAATAATATTAGGTTTTCTTGTTCAACTAACCTGCCCTTTAGCGCAACACGGTTGCCGATTCATGCCGGCAGCCGCGTTTTAGTTATTTATTTAGCTATAGTGTCCCTTTAATTTAATGGAGACCTGTCAATGTGCTGTATTAATCGTAATTCCAAACGAGCTGTCCTTTTCTTATTTTGGCTACATAGATGATTTGTCCAGTATGAAAATGGACCTCTCTAAACATTGCAATCATAAGATTCAGGGCTGTCGTCTCATTATTTACCTGGCTATATGTAAGAGGGGGCAGATTAATGAAAGGTTGAGACATTAACAACTCAGGTGAGGATTTAAGACGTTCAAGAAATTGTATTAGAATATCAAAAGCATCCATAGTCTTTCTTATGGCTTCTTCCTTAGACATTTCTAGCCCTTTTTCAAATTCTTTATCTCTATCTCTTGTATCGGGAATATCAAGGAGAATTGTTTCAATTCGAGAGTGAACCGCACCTCTAATGTGAGCAACTAAGTTAGCAATGCTATTACTTTCCGATGTTGGAGAAGAAGTAATATCTTCTTCGGACAATTGTTCAAGCGCTTGGAGAGTCCATTTCTTCTCTGACTTAAACTTAACCATCATACTTTCAATTAGCTCTAATGCGATCTCCATTTAACACCTCCCCAGTAATTGGTTATATGCAATAATTTTACTAAACAAATGTTCCATATACAATGGTAAACCAACCGCTTTTACCACGCTAAACTACTGCCCAATACTTCAATGAAAACGGCAGCTGATCGTTTGACCAGCTGCCTATATATCATGATTCAACTATTGTTCTCCGTTAGCATTCCTGTAGATGAATTAATTTCGTCTTTGCAAAAAGAAAAGCGCCTCGGTACGATGGGAGTACACAACGGGTCATAGCCCTTAAAATCCCATCATCCAGGAGGACGCTCTACTATGAAGTTTAAGGCACAGGAGAAACAAAATCAACTCATTGAAAAGATTACCGCCAAGCACCTCGTCGTCGGGATCGACATCGCCCAGCAAACTCATGTCGCACGTGCGGTGAACTTTCGAGGAATCGCCATTGGGAATTCCTTTTCCTTTTCAAACGATGAAGAAGGATTTCACAATCTCCTTCGGTGGGTGCAATCACTACAAGCATCACACAGTCTAACTGAAGCCATTGTCGGGATGGAACCTACCGGTCACTACTGGCTTAACCTTTCCAAGTGGCTCTCGGATCACCAATTCGAAGTCGTTCTTGTCAATCCGCATCTCGTGAAAAAGAATAAAGAAAACCGTGACAACACGCCTTCCAAGAGCGACAAAAAGGATGCACTCGTTATTGCAGATATGGTCAAAAACGGCTATTACCCTTTCATTCGCAGCACGCCTGAGGCCTTTGTAGAGCTGCGTGTTTATCTCTCAAACCGTGACTCTGTCGTGACGAGACTCGTAAGCGCTAAAAACCAAATCCATCGTTGGGTAGACGTTGTTTTCCCCGAGCTGCGTCAAGTCTTTAAGAGCCTTATGTGCACCGGTTCGTTGGCCACACTTCGTCTTTTCACTACACCTGAAGAACTTCGGAAACTACAGCCGCAGGACATCATCAAAGGCTGGAAATCACTGATGAAGCGTCATTCTGGTGAGCGAAAAGCTCGAGCTCTTATCGCTCTTGCTAGTAGCTCTGTAGGTTCTAAACAAGCCACGAATGCCTACAAGCTTCACTTGAAGCAGTTACTCGATGAATACGACCTTGCTTGCCAGTAGCTAAAAATAGTAGAAACGGAGATTATCGCCGTCTTAGATCGCATACCTTTTGCTAAATCCATGCTTGCTGTCAAAGGGATTAGCGCCATTTCACTCGCTGGTATTCTTGGTGAAGCCGGGGATTTAAGCGGATTTGTTCATGGCAATGCTCTGCTGCGGCATGCTGGCCTTAACCTCGCAGAAGCAAGCTCTGGGAAATGGTCGGGTCAGATGAAAATTAGTAAACGTGGACGATCTCGCCTCCGCCGTTTCATCTTCATGATGGCCATGAGTTTGGTTGCGAACAATCCGGAATTCAAAGCGATCCATACGTACAATGTTCAAGTGAAAAAGATGAAGAAAATGAGGTCCCTGATGAAACTATGTGGTAAATTAGCTCGCATTCTCGTAGGGATGGCTCGTAGCAACGAGGCATACAATCCTCATAAAACGATGCCAATTCAACTAGCAGCTTAAGCTTAATATAATCGTTTCGTCGTACGAATTTTGGCTTATTCGCAGGGTTTCAAAGAAAGCACGGAGTACCGGATACATTGAACCAAAGGGCACCGACCCGTTGAGACATGGGAGTGAGAACCTCCAGGGGCGGCGTGGAGAATGCGTGCAGTATATGGAAGAATATGGGGTTTCAACCTCCCCCTCTATTTCCTCACGCCTTCATGTTGCTCTGGTCTTCAACTAGCTTTCTCTAACTATCTTTCCGTTTTTCTGGCAAGGGCGGAATCCTGCGAATAAGCGAGTATTCGTGAGAAAACTAAATCGTACCGAGGGAGTTCAATGATATAGTTCGTTCAGAATCAAATAACGCCAAATTTAGTTAAGGCATAGTATATGCCATCTTCACTTGCTTTTTTGGTAACGAAATCTGCCATTTGTTTAAGACGTTCCTCACCGTTGCCCATAGCAATACCCAGACCAACAAACTCTAACATATCCAAGTCATTTCCACCGTCACCAAAAGCGATAGAATTTCTAACGGGGATGTTGAAATAATCCAGTACCTTTTTGATTGCTTCTGATTTAGAGACCACTTGAGTTTCAAGGATGTTCATTACATAACTATGGAAACGTACAAACTGAAGTTGCGGAAAGTTATCAATAAATTTTCTGGCTTCACTCTCATCAGCGTACAGACACATACAGTAAATCTCTTCTGGAAGAGTGTCTAATTTGTTGGGATAATGGGTTAGACCAAGGGTTTCCACTAGTGCATCTCTAACACGCTTTTCTTCTACTCCTATACCGTTCATTGAAATCGAATCTGTAAAATAGGAAATACTGTGTTCATGTAACTCGGCAAAACTTGATAGATCACGTACAGTCTCTGGAGAAAGTATCGACTTATGAATAACATTATTAGGGGTTTTAACAAGTGCCCCATTAGCTGATATTAATATATCAATGCCTAGTGCAATTAGTTCTTCGCACAAATTATGAGGTCTCCCAGTTGCAACAACGATCTTTATGCCTTTTTCATGAAGCCTCTGAATAGCAACTTTTGTACTTTCAGGAATTCCTCTATCCACTTCACTGTATAAAGTACCATCAACATCAAAGAACACTATCTCGTACACTGTGCTAAAATCCCCCTATATTTGAAAACACTTTACCTTACTATACGTTAAGAACCCAAGGAATTCTAATATAACTGAACAATCCTGTCCGATAGTTTAGTCAACTGCCGTACTTTTTTTTCCAACCATCAGACCACTCTTTAAACGTTATTCCTGTTACTTCCTCTAGCGTCTTTCCGTCCAATGAATAAACGCTACCCATTAAAATTAAACCCTCGTTATTAGGAAAAGAATATCCGCCAATAACCTTACCTTCGGTAAGCATAATATAAACATTTGTTTTCGCTTTATATATTTTTTCCAAAGGATGATTTGACACAGTAAATCCATAGATTGTTATTTCTTTACCAAAATAATTATCAGGCTCTACGTTTTGAACTCCCCAGCTCTGCTGGTATGGTATTGCTTCTGTACTTCCGTAAAGTTTGCTTTTTTCTAATTTGTACTTATCAGTTTCGCTTTTGTGAGAGATAATTTTATAACCGTGATCCTCAACGTATTGCTCGGCTGTTTTTTCATCACCTGTGACCTCTTTGTCGCATCCAGTAAGGATAAGAAATACTAGCCCAACTATTACTCCCAATTTTATTAATTCCCTCATATTTCCTCCGTGATTGTTTATTCTTTTAACGTTTCATTCTTAAAATTGGTTGCGACCACTCCTATCTCCAAACAGCACCTCGCCTCTCGTATTCCATTCTATATTCAACGGCAGCTGCAATTTTGGCGCTTGCGAACCTTTCCGTGATCCAAAGTCCCAAATCAAGTCCTGAAGTGACTCCTCTTGCAGTGATAATATTCCCTTGATCAACAATTCTGTAACGAAGAAGCTCTGCCCCGTATTCAATGATTTCATTCTTCGCCAAATCGTGCATCGTCGCCTTTCGACCATTCAATATACCGGAAGCAGCAAGTAGCATACCTCCTGTACAAACTCCCGCAACGATCGTTCCATCGTTGTGCATCTCTCTAATCAATTCGGTCAGGGTTCCAAGCTCTGCTTGCTTTCGTGCCCCATGTTCAGCTTTATGATTCCAGCCACCACCAGGTACAATTAACAGATTTGGACGATTATCCATTCGTAAAAAATCATTTAGTCTAACCGTAACTCCAAACGAAGTAGTAATTTCTTGTTTTGGTTCACTTGATACTAGTTCAACCGTAAATGGAGCCCCTTCTTCTATCGCTCTTTTGAGTACCTCGAAAGGTGCGAAAGAGACAAGCTCACCGAAGCCGTCAAACAATACAATTTGTATTTTCATTTTTAGAACACCGTCCATGTACTGAAAGAATTTTGTACTCTTCTGCCATAGTTGGATGTGTATCGGTTACAAATAAGGCCTTACAGGAATCCTCACGGCTCGCGAGCGTTCTGCGTTAGTTGAATCATAGGGTATGTATTGCCATAGCCCAAGACCTCTCAGCAATATTCCTGCAATAATCAATATGCACGAAAACTTTCTTGTCGTTTCATAAAACAATTGCTGTACACTTCCACCTTTTCATCTATCTATAAATTATACACCGAAGTTCTTGCGTAATCCTGCCCGTTAGAATTCCTGTAATACGAATAATTTGGTGGTTGAACAAAAACGAGCGCCTCGGTACGATGGGGTTGTGCACGAGGTCATTGCCTCAAAAATCCCATCCAGGAGGTCGCTCTACTATGAAGTTTAAAGCACAAGATAAGCAAAATCAACTCATTGAAAACATTACCGATCAGCATCTAGTTGTTGGCGTAGATATCGCTCAAGAAGTTCACGTTGCTCGCTCTGTCAGCTTTCGTGGAATTGCATTAGGTACACCGCTAGAGTTTGGCAATCATCTTGAAGGGTTTGAGATGCTGGGGCGCTGGATCCATGATCTACTCAAAGCCTACAAGCTTAACAAAGTCATTGTAGGCATGGAGCCCACCGGACATTACTGGCTAAATCTCGCACATTGGCTCTCTTCTCAGAGCATTGAGTCCGTTCTTGTTAATCCCCATCTCGTCAAAAAGAACAAGGAGAACCGTGACAATACCCCATCTAAAAGCGACCGCAAGGACGCTCTTGTCATTGCAGATATGGTCAAAAACGGGTATTACTCCCCTGTTCGTTTTCATCCAGAAGCCTACGAAGAACTGCGAATTCTCATGGCTAACCGAGACTCGGTTACCAAACGGCTCAACAGCGCTGTTAACCAAATTCATCGATGGGTAGATATCGTGTTTCCTGAGCTGCGCCAGGTCTTTAAGATCCTTACTTGCACGAGTGCCATTGCTACGCTCAGACTCTTCCCCTTACCGGAGGAAATTTGTCGCTTAACAACAGAACAGGTCCTTGTTGGATGGAAACAATATGTGAAGCGTCATGCTGGAGTTAAACGAGCGGAGCAGCTCATTGTACTAGCAAAATCCAGTGTTGGTGCCACGCAGGCACTCCATGCCTACAAACTTCACCTGGGGCAATTGCTCGAGGAATATGACTTGGCGAAGCGCCAGCTTGAACAAATTGAGCATGAGCTTCATCGCATCCTTAAGCGTATTCCCTACGCACAGAAGTTGCTTGAAATACAGGGTTTGAATGCAACGAGCTTGGCCGGTGTTCTAGGAGAAACCGGAGATCTGAGCGGCTATGCCCATGGAAATGCTTTGTTACGACATGCCGGCCTTAATCTGACAGAGGCGAGTTCTGGAAAGTGGCGTGGTAAAATGTCGCTTAGCAAACGTGGCCTCCCTCGTCTACGGAGGTTTCTCTATCTCATGACAATGTGTATGGTCATGACAAATTCAGATGTCAGAGCTTTGCACCATTTCAACGTCGAAGTAAAGAAGTTAAAAAAAATGAAATCTATTATGAAATTATGCGGTAAAGTTGCACGAATGCTAGTGGGCTTAGCTAAGAGTTGCGAGGGCTATGACTCATCCAAAGTTTTCCCGCAAGCAGCCTAAATCCATTCTTTCCTCACTAGCTCATGCATTCGCAGGATAACAAGAAGCACGGAGTATCGGGAGAAATTAAGCAAAAGGGCTCGGACCCGTTCCGTTAGAAAGACCGACCTCCACCCCTTAGTTAGATGTGACGAAGGAATGAAAGGGCTTAGACCCGTTGAGACATGGGAGTGAGAATCGCTAAGGCGAAGTGGAGACGTGCGCATATGGAACAATATGGGTGATGGATACCTCACCTTTGTTCTCGCATGCCCTTGCTACGATCCCCAAGTCACCGGCTCCTACAAGTCTTCTTCCCTCACATTTACCGTAGGGTGAAATCCTGCGAATTCATGAGTCTGAGTGAGGAAATTAAATCATTTCGAGGGAGCTTAACGCCACTGCTTAGTCTGCATCGTTTTTTCAAGGTATTGTTTCCCTGCCCCCTGAAGTTATTACCATGAGTTCAGTTTTGACTCAAGCGAAAATACGAAATTAACTCTAATTGAAAACCGTCCTCATTTACGTAAAACAATATATGTTCTTCTCACGCGACAGCGACACACACAAATGTGCCTACATTAATGACACAAACCACAAACTTAAAACAAAAAAAGCCGCAACTACGCGACTTTTAAGCATGTATGTTCTTGTCATCCGACATCGGACGGCCTGTCACGTGGATATAGTTTCCGAATAATGAGCGTGACAACAACTTTATTGCACTAAACCCAAAGAAACCACGATTTACGCGGCACTTAATGAGATAAAGTTCTTGTCAACCGACACATGGCTGTGACAAGTCAGGTTAAAAGATCCTGAGCTCTTTCCGTTTATAAAATTAAAAAGTATTATATACATTTTCACATTCTTTCGCGGTCGGTTCATAAAAACAGTGCTTCTTCCATCGTCCTGCGAGCGGCTGATCATACCAAGTTGGCGGACATGGTCCGGGATTTTCGAACGTTCCTGGACGGAAATACCATAGGGAGAATTTGGCTGGCCAATTCCGCTCCCCATTCACAGCCCGTTGCGCCAGACGGCGTTCCCTCTCTCTTGCGTTTTGATAGTACAAACCATGTTGCAACGCTTCGAACGCATGCGCCTGGTTGATCATTTGGGGAATTGTCCGGATTCCTTTAAAATCGGAGCAATTCGCTCTTATTCGGTTAATGCCAACATTTCCAACAAGGATCATGCCCATTTCGCCTTCGGTCTCAGCTTCAGCTCGAAGCAACCTTGCCAACATATTAATATCCTGTTTCCTGGCTTTTACGACTGCCATTGGCTCACCTCTTTAGATTTCTAAACTCATCATATTGCAGGTGAAGCGGATGTGTTACTCTGGCAAAATAGAGAGCGATAATAAATAGCCGTTCCACCACACTCTTCTACCTGTTAGCGTGATCATTGTAATGCCTCTATGTATTGATTTATTACAGTTAATGCAGAATCCTCTTTTAATGATTGATATGTTGGCAGTTCTTATTCATCTTTTGATTTCTGTAGACTTTCTAATAAAGAAAATCCTATATTTTCATCATCATTTCTACCTAATTGATAATTGGCCAAAACTACGGAGGCAGCTTTCTTTTCTTTATCTATCCCTAAAAATGAACTAAAGCATCCTGTTCCACCGCCATGCCAAATAACATTATTGTTTTTCTTTAAAAGCATCCATCCAAGACCCATATCATACTTCTTTGTTCCATTTCCATGTTTTTTATGACAAAGAGACAAATATGGTTTATCTTCATAAATATTTATTTTGGCATATTTAAGTAAATCTTCAGCAGTTGAACTTATTGCTCCTGCGGGTGATATAAGATTTTCTTTGTTCCATTTCCAGTTGCCGCAATTATTATTTTTCCTGTTGTATCCATGTAAATTATTGTTTGATGTACCCAAATATGTATCGCTTAGTCCAAGCTCATTATAAAGAAAGTCGTTCATGATGTCCCAATATCCCCGGCCTGATACAATCCCCAATCCATATCCAATAAGTGATGTACCAAAATTTGAATATTCACATGAATAATCTACTTCTTTCAATTTATTTCTTTCAATTAGCATTTTCATTTTGTTAAAGTCCATATGTAAAGGGTTATTCCTACTAAAACCATCACCGCCAGTAATTAAGTCTAGAATTAGCTTAAAATATTCCCGTTTATTAAATGGCAGTTTTTCTGAATATCCAGAAGAGTGAGTAGCAAGACGGAGCAATGTTGGATAATATTCGTCTTCTCTAAGTTCTACAATATATTTTTGTATTGAATCGTTTATTGACAACTTGTTTTCAAATGCATATTTTGATAGCAAGGATGAGGTAAGGGTCTTTGTAATAGAACCAATTTCATAATGATATTTTATCGATGAATCAAGTTCGCCATTTTCATTATAAATTTTTATTATAGAATTATTGCCTGTTAAATAGCCAACAGTTAACTTCAAATGTTTCTTTCCTTTACAGGTTTTTTTAATTAATCGTAATGTTTCACCACTGATTTCAAACATAATTATTACCCCCCCCTTAGAATACCATTTATTTTCAAAATGTTTCAAAGTACTGGTAATTTGTTCGTTATTTAAATTTATCACATTTTTTTGATTTAAAACCAAATTTGCCCACAAAAAGCCACTTCCCTTATTCAAGTAAACTGCCCGTTAGTTTAATCAGTAAGGTCACACTCCCAGCAATCTGTCGGGAAAGGGATAAGGTTCTTGTCACCAAACATCCTCCTGTCGGTGGACAAGAACATGAGTCAGAACATGAAGAAGGTTGCCCTCCACCTAGACAAGAAGAACTAGGTGGAGGAAAGTCTTTTTCTTAAAAAAAGAAAAATTAAAAAACGTATTTTCTAAAAGCATCAAAAAAAGCTTGTAGAAAAACAAGGTGTTTCTCTACAAGCTGAAAGCTCCAAGGAATCATTCCTTGGAGCTTTTTAATGCTTATTTCTGGCTTAGACTTTGATCGCTTTGATCATCTGTCGTATCGAACCGAGGTGGTAGGCGGAGTGAGCGATTGCTCCTAACAGACAATTCGATACCTCTTCATTTAAGGAGTCAAATAAATCAATCTTTTTAAGTAGTTTTGTGTATTCCTGTTGAAGTTCGTCATTAAATTGTGTCCATGTGATTTTATCAACGTTTGTGATTTTCCATGATGCTTCCCAGTCCTTCCTGGGTTCTTCTTTATTTAAGTAGGAATTCGCAGCCCATAAGTAATAGCGCGTATGATCCGTTTGTGCGGCGATTGTCGTACCATTGACAGGTATCGAAGCATCTTCTGCCGATAATTTTTCAAGCGTTCCGAATAAACCACTACCAGGCTTCGCTTCTGTGTACCAGCTTGCGTTTTTTTCAGGTCCATCAAATGTTTCCTTCAACAATGTTCTAACAGCTTCCAACATCGGATTGTTCATCTCAGTACCTCCTGAATTTATTTATAACCATCAAAATCACTTTAGATGGTTACACTTTAACTGAGTTGCTTCTAACTGTCAATATGTATTATGATGGTTATAGTAAAGGAGTTTTGATCATGTCGGAAACGAACCCTTATATGATGGTCGGAGAACGTTTGTGTATGGATTTCATCAATACCGTCAGTTGGCGGGAAAGTGCTGAGAAAAGGCGGGATTGGTTTACGAGTTACGCCAAATTGGTCGACTGGTGCATCCATGCTGAAGTCTTGAGCGGACAACAAGCAAAAGCTCTTCTTTTAAAAGCGGAGGAGAAACCGTCTGAAGCGGAAGATGTTCTGAAGCAGACAATCGAAATGCGGGAAGTCATGTATCGAATCTTCAAATCCATTTCAAAGGAAACATCGCCCCACCCGCCAGACCTGGAACGTTTCAATGAATTAGTAGGCCACTTCTATCAAACTTTGCAAGTGATTCATGAAAAGGATCATTTCACATTAAAGTTCAAGCATACCGAGAAAAACTTGGACATGATGCTCCCTCTGATTTTGCAATCTGCTGTAGATTTACTCGTTTCCAAAAACGACCTGGAACGAGTCAAACAATGTGAGGGAGACTCTTGTGGATGGTTATTCTTCGATACGAGCCGGAACCGGAGCCGCCGCTGGTGTTCAATGGCCGATTGCGGCAATCGTGCCAAAGCACGACGATTTTACCAAAAATAAAAGTGACCATAGTCGGTCACTTCCCCTCTATAGGTGTTGTTCAATTTTTGAAAAGACTTGATGTCGGTAAGGTTGCCTTGAAGATTCCTTTTCTTTAGTTAACTTGGCATTGGGTGACAAATAAGTTTTTAAATACTTTTTACAAACTATTGCTTACATTCTCATTTAACTAACATTCTCCGTTATTTGAATAAGGTTTAGTCCTTGAATCTATATATAATTGGCAACTCAGACTCAAATCACTACTTAAGAGTAAATTTTAAAGTTTTTTAGTCAACGGAAATAAAACACAATCTTTAATAGTATCACTATCAGTTAGCACCATTAACAGGCGTTCAATGCCAAATCCCCAACCTGAAATAGGGGGCATCCCATATTCCATCGCAGTTAGATAATCTTCATCCATCTCCATAGCTTCTAAGTCTCCATTGCTCTTAAGAAGGGCTTGAGCCTCTAACCTTTTTCTTTGTTCTAATGGGTCAACCAACTCTGAATAGGCATTAATAATTTCTGCTCCATTCACCACTAATTGGAACCGATCTGTAAGAGTAGGATTTTGATCATTGCCTCTAGCTAATGGGGATAAATCGATAGGGTGCTGGACTAAAAAAGTCGGTTTTACCAGTTGAGGTCGGCACATTTTCTTGTAAAGAAGATCAATGAAATTACCTCTACCTAAAGATTCAATATCCGATTGTTCGAAGTGGATATTTTTCCTCTTGGTTTCTTGGTATAAATCTTTAACATCAGGATAAAGGTCTATATCAATCCCAGTGTCTCTTAAGATTAAATCCCTAAAGGAGACAATGTCCCATTCTAATGAAAAATCAATCATGTGACCTTGTATTGTAATGGTAGTTGTATTAAAGGTTCGATCAAGAATATACAGGACCATATCACGCATTAATTTCATTGTATCCTCATAGTTCCAATATGCAGCATATCCTTCAACCATTGTAAATTCTTGAAGATGCTGAGGACTGATCCCTTCATTTCTAAAACACTTTGCAAATTCATATATTTTGGTAAAACCACCTACAATTAATCTTTTTAAATAGGTTTCAGGGGCAATGCGTAAGTTTAATTCAGTGTCTAACGAGTTATGATATGTCCTAAAAGGTTTAGCAATTGCACCCGAGGAAGTATGCTGTAAGACTGGTGTTTCTACTTCTAGGAAATTTTGATCCTCAAAGAATCTCCTAATGGCACTTACCATTTTAGTTCTAGCTAATAAACGTATTTGAGTTTCCTTTGTCATTATTAAATCTAAGTATCGTTGCCTATATCGAGTTTCAATGGAAGTTAATCCGTGCCATTTTTCTGGTAAAGTACGCAAAGCTTTACCAAGAAATACATAGCTATCAATTCGCAGTGTTTTCTCATTTGTCTTGGTCGTATACATATGTCCTTCAACACCGATAAAATCCCCAATGTCCATTAATTTATGAAATTGATTAAAAGATATCTCACCAACCTCTTCCTTACTCAAAAGAAGTTGTAAACTTCCTTCTATGTTCGATATGGTAATAAAAATAAATTTACTGAAGTTCCTAATACCCATTATTCTTCCAGCAACTCGCACACCGGATGTTCCATCTTTAAACAAGGCTGCCTCATAAAGTTCAGAATTTGTAGTAAATTTCTCAGGATATACCGGGATTCCCTGGGATCTTAAACTGTCTAATTTCTCTAATCTAAGGATAATTTGATCGTTACTCATTCATATCACTCCAATTTTTTTGTTATCGGGACTTAAAAGCACGTATACAACTAAACAACAAAAAAACTCCCACCCCCAAGATTATTCATCTTGAGGACGAGAGTTGTTAGCTTCGTGGTACCACCTCAGTTTTATTGATATGTTACCATATCAACCTCTTCGGGTACGGCAATATTTTATTGATTATACCCTATCTCATTAACGGGAGACCCCGTCGCAGCATCACTAAGAATTACATCTCAGATCCGTGCGAAGCTCCGAGCCTTTTTTCATTAAGATCATTATTACTCCTTCACACCAAACAGGAGCTCTCTGCAAATAATTAATCAAAATTACTTTTCTCATCATAGCCGCATATTCTCTTTTTGAAAATTAAAAATATGTTAGCAAAATTGTATCATTTAGTCAAATTTTTGTTATAATCCGTGTTTGTCTTAATTTAACTATTCTGCTCGTTAGTTGAATAGCGTTTGAATAATCGTTAATAAAATTGCACTATCTTTCTTTGCAAGTTTTCCGTATTTAGACTGTCCTTCAATAATTACTTCCAAAATGTCTTTCTTTGGGGAAATCCAAATAGCATAAGTCACTGGCTCGTATGGAACTGTAAGGTCTGTATTAATAGTATTAATTTTATAGTCGGGCTGACGAGACATAGATACTTTAGAATTCTCCCATTGCACATTTAGTAAGACATCCATTACTGTTTTTACCGTTTCATTATCTTCAACTTTCTTATAAACATTGTAGTTCTGTCCTTCTGGTTTGCTGATATGAAGATTTAAGTTCTGTTTATTTAGGTCAGGCATTGGCGGACTGTTGCTGCATCCCATCAGAAGTAGTGATAATAAGACTAACAAAACAAACAGTTTTCCCAAATTACTCACTGCTCCTTTTTCATGATTATGGTAATTAACGTGTTTACTACTGTAATAGTTGCTAAACTATCCTCCCTCTATGGAGAATCACTTAGCTCTTAATTGCTCACTTTTTCTTAGATTTTGATCAAATTTGCTTCTTAGTAGGTAACATTAGCGTAACGAGGGGCAACCCGACTGGTAGACCACATGATACTGAACGATCTTTCCCGTTAATTGAATGAAAAAGGTTGCAGTTGGGGTAGCCCCCCTCTCAAAGGGACGTAATAGATGTAATCCTTTCTGCTGTAACCCCCCTCATATTCGTAGTCTTGTTCTATGTAAAATTCACGATCACCATCAAAAACTTCCCATGTCACCAACTTAATTTTCCTTGCGGGATTATGAGCAGCTTTACAGACATCAATTAATGAAGAATACAAAGCCTTTCTTATTTCAGAAATACTCTCAGCAACGTTTTCATTTATTTGCATCACAATTTCCATTACATCGTGATCATCAGCAATACCCGATCGCAAATACCCTATAGCAATTAAATTTCCATCATCATTGAATAAGCAATTCATCTTTTGATACTCATAATCTTTATTGTATTTAAAAAGTGACCATGCTTTATGGCTTAACTTCATAACTGTAAATGTCAACATAAACATGTACACTTCTGCTTGTTTAAGGATGTACAAAATCACTTGTCATCTTGAGTAAAATGATCCTTCAATCGGTAAGATTCGCCTACAATGGTAACGACAGTTGCGTGATGCAGAATTCGATCCAAGATCGCATTGGCTAGCTTCGGTTCACGAAACACTTCGTCCCACGCTCTGAAGTTAACATTGGTTGTGAATATTGTACTGCGCTTCTCATAACGCATATCAATGAGTTGGAAAAACAGCTTGGCGTCTTCGGGTTCAATTGGAAGATAGCCAATCTCATCAATAATGAGCAGCTTGTACTTCGTGTAGTGCTTTAATCTTGCTTCCAGACGGTTTTCTAGCATGGTACGTTTTAAGTTCTGAATCAGATCATGACACTTAATGAAGTACGTGCTTGTTCGTTTCTTTGCAGCAGCAATGCCGATTGACGTAGCTAAATGGGTTTTCCCTACACCACTGGGACCTAAGAATACAATGTTTTCATTGCCTTCAATGAAGCGTAAGCTAGCAAAGTCCAGCATTTGCTCTCGGTTCACGGAGGGCTGAAAGCTAAAGTCAAAGGTTGAGAGTTCCTTCTGATGTGGAAAAGCACCGACTTTCACCATCGCATGAATCATGTTCTGCTCACGTACATCAATCTCATAGCCTGTGAGCTTCACAAGTGTATCCATGAACGACAGTTGGTTATGAATACTAAAATCGACCACTTCATTTAAATGGCCCACCATTTGCTTCAGATTTAGATACTCAAGGTTTCGTACGGCTTGCTGGTAGGAGGTTACATTCATTCAAATGCACCTCCAATCGCACGTAGATTCTTCTTAGCCAAGTCATTAATGTCTGGATAGCTTGGCATAGACAATCTTAAATTTTCCCTGTAATGCTCTTCTGTGTAATTTAATTTCGTTTCACCAATAGGATGGCGTACTAGGAGTTTCGTGTTATAATATGCATACAAATGGTTGTCATAGACTTGTATTCCCACCATTTTTCCTTGATACTCAGCGGGAACTGAGTATTGTCTGGATTGGTAGGAGATCATGTTCGATGCATTGATCTTTACAAGCTTATGATGTATCGATAGGAACTTCTTACACGCTCCGCTGGTAACGGGTGTAAGGAGTTCTTTTCCTTTTCTAGGGCTAGAACTGGTACTTTTCCCGTTCCTTGATGGAACGACTGGTTCACATGATCACATAGCTTCTGAATGTAAACTTGAAGCTCTGGTAACCTTAATTTACCTTGGTATGCATGAATCTCATCTAGAATTTTCATCTGGGATTCCACCTTCCCTTTGGTACGAGGACGCCCTGCGATACAGGGCCTAACTTGAAATCCAAAGTCGGCTGCGTAACCAGCAAACTTAGCATTCACTCTACCGGCGGTATGCTCGCCTCTCGCTCGGTCCATGACGGTCTTCATGTTGTCAGTTAGGATCTCATGAGGAACACCACCAATAGCCTCAAATGCTTCTGTTAAGAAGGATAGTAGCACGCTTTGCGATTTGGATACGCTCATGTGGTACACCCTAAATCGTGAATACGAGAGCAGCAGCACGGCTACATTGACTTCAACCTTCTCGCCGTCTTTCGTTTCGAAGGGAATACTTTCTTTCCAGTCTAACTGGGCCTGTGCACCTGGTTCTGTTTCAAAGCGAATGGTTCCTTGTGGTGACGGTATACGTTGTCCGTGCTTAAAGTAAGTTTCAAACTCTGGCTTACGAGCGATGTAAGCCCGAAAAGCAGACGCTGAACATTGCAGTCCATGATTGTAAGTTAAGTATTGCCACAGCACTCGCTTGTAGTAGAACACTTGCTTACTGTCTGTGGATAGAAGTGCAGCAATGATTTCATAATACTCATCAATCTTTGAGCCTTTATCTCTTGATCTTCTTCGTGTAACCCATCTAAGTATTTCTGAATGGTTCGACGATCTACACCAAGCTCTCTAGCTAACTGACTCTTATTTATTTTCATATTGAGATTCTCCATTAATGATTTTAATTTAGTTAAGTCTAGTAAACTACGAATCTCCATATTGGATTGAACATTCAACGTGATGTACATACTCATCTCTCCCTTGAGACAAGTATCATTCAGCTCGTCAAATCTGTACATTATTATTCAAGCATTTATGTACATAATTACATTAGCATTTGTATTCGGCTCGTGTTTGAAAAATTTTATACTTATATTTGCCAACACTTAAAATCATTGCTATGCTTCCATTATTATGCGCAACTAGCCCAAATGGGTTTATTTTTTCATTAACTTCTGACAAACGGGGGTTAGTCCCAATCCTCATCCCCTTTGCAACGTTCACTATATAGATGGTTTCATTTCCTGCTACTCTACGTTTAATCAAATAATGGTTTCCATATATTAGAATAATCCATATGATCTTATGAAGTTCAAATCAATTGCAATTATATGAGAAATGAAGCGAGGGGTAAACTTATGAGTGAAGAGTGGATACATGCTATGCATGGTGTGCCTTGGACGCCTAAAAAAATGAAATCAGCTGTTGAAAAACTAAGGCGACGTGCTACGATCAGTTTTGCTTTTGATTCAGATAAATTGGCGGATTTAGTAAAATTAGATGAAATGGTCCTATCCCATCGCCCCGATCTTATTTTGCACATATGGAGTTACAGAAAAAAAGGGGATTATTCAGATGAAATGCTAGACATTCTAGCTGGATTGAAAAACATGAAATCGCTGATAGAGATAGATGTCTTAAAAACGGCATCAAAGCTGGAAATTTTAGAGTTGAATGAGATAAATACGAAGATCAAGGCGGAAGCGTTTGATTTTTTATTAGACATGTCTAAGCTGAAACAGTTGGATTTTCAATATATTGATTTTAACAAGAAACGCATAGAAATCATGCAAAAAAAATGGATTGATTCAGGTAAACAGGACGTTATAATTGATTGTATTCCTAGGGAAAAAAGACAAAAAAAGATGAATTCGATTCATCTTACTCGTATATTGATGTAGTTTGTGTTATATTTCCCCAACAAACTACCAATCATTGATTGCATTGATGGCTAACTTTCATGACTAATAGTCAGTATGTTATCGTTCGCATCCAAATAGACAACAATCAACTGATCCGTATACCCGGGGTCAAAAGTAAAATCCATGATGAAAATCTGCTCTTTTTCAAAGTTACTTCCCAACCAACCTTCGCCCAAGCTGCTTCCCAAGCTTTTAAGCATAAGTAGGTCAACCATTTCCAGTTCACTTAATGTTTCAGGTTGCTCCATCCCGAACATTACTTTTAAGCATTCATCATCCATTTCTAAAAGATGACAAGTAAAGAAATCATGAAGCAACTCATAACTAGGGTCTTTTGTGTTTTGAATAATATCTCTTAGATGCGCCCGAGCCTTGTTTACCAACTCATCCATTTGATCAAGTGCCTGGGAAACACGAGTGATTGCGCTCTCATTTTGTGTAAGTTTTTCCGACACATTAAAATAAAACGGGATCTTGTTATCAGGCATTAGGTTATCTATCCAAATAGGTTCGCCAGGTGTGTAATCTATATTAGGAAATTTCGTGCTTGGTATTTGTTTCATCAATTAGTTGGCTCCTTTTAGGGTTTTATGAAAGTCATTTTAATTTGGGTGAGGTTTTCTAAGTTGATTTCAATTTGTAATTGGGTATGCTCATTAATAGCGATTAGGATTTTATCTTTAATTTCTAAGCTTTTTATAGGGTTTGAATTTTCAAAAAACATTCCCCATACCAAACGGTCTTCAGCATCCGTACAAGCAATAAATCCTTCATTCCCCATTTGACCATCACCGCCACAGATTTTCCCGTCTTGATAATCAATACTGACCCATTCATCAACGATCGTCCAACATTCAACATTATACTTTGATATGCTTTCAATGGTTGTGTCACACAAGGGAGTGCAATAAAATTTACTTTCATTTGTGTTGGGGTTATATGCGCTGTAACAACTTAAAATTGTTACAGCTCCATTTGGAAATATGATGCAATTAAAGCCGGGCAGTTCATGCTTTTCAAGATTCCAATGTTCTGCAATAAAAGTATTTATAGTTAACCCCCCTTTATATTCTAAGTTACTAATATATACAGCTACTTTTTAAGGACTAATAAGTTATTTAATTCAGTAATCGTTTCTTTAGAAACTGTTTTACTGTATAGGCTTTCATTTCGCTTCAAATCTAGCAATGTCTTTGCCATAGAGATGGTGAACTCAGGATAAGCAAGATTGTATTGAACTCCAATGCCAACTGTAGATATTAAGCGTTGGGTGTAGATAGGGAGCTCGCCCACAATTGTGAAAAACATATCGGTATACTCAAAATAAGAAACACGCTCTTTAGCATGATCATAGCTGAGCAGATAGGTAGAAATGCGGGCAGTCTTACCCTCAAAGGCGGCATACTTGTTTGCCTCACCAGATACTCCCTCCCAGCTGAAGTTGGTCAGGCGTGAGGCTAGAAAATCGTTATAATCGGGCTCAGAGTGCTGCTCAATATCCGTGAATGCTATGCGTATTGAACCTCGGTTACGATAAAAGGCGCAGTCGATAATGATAATGCCGCCGTATAAGCCACTGGGATATTGAAAAGAAAGGCAGCTACCATTGTGATAATCACTTTCAACTTGCGCAGGTGGCTTGACCCTCTTTTTTGCTATACTTTTGGGTACGCTAATTTTGGTGATAAATGTATGTAAATACTTTTTTCGCTTGTTAATAAATTGTACAGTTGCACCAAGCTATTCACAGACAGTTAAGTCACTCCCACTCTCAATGATCTGAGCGACTTGCTCTAACAGTGAATCTTCTAAGGATTTCGTTTCCCAAAGGCAGTAGGACAACGCAAATAATACATTGTTTCTATCATCTGAATTATTTAAGCTAGAAGTAAATTTATCTTGTAACTTGCTTACAATTTGAGTAACTTCAGAACCCCGATTGTACTGCGCATGTAGAAATGATAGGCGATAAACCTGGCATCCAGAACAGCTATGTTATGGACAAACATGAATACAAAAATCGTTATTGCTTACCTACATCAAAGATTATTATCCCACATAACCCGCATAGTCGTAATGTGAAAGAGTCATGGGAAGAGTATTATCTTAACTCTATCGGACAAGGTACCGAATAAGCATAATTAAAATTAAAATCTCAAATCAATCTAATTCAGCTCGTGAAAATAAGTCTTTTATTAATGAGTCATCTTCACATGCTTCCTTAAAGGCGATTGCAAAACTAAATAATGCTTCTTTATTGTCTGTATAAGCAACGAACATATCCGCTTCCGGGTCAAATCGTAAGATATCTACTAAGTGGGGCATTTTTTCTTCAAGAAACACGGCTACTAAAGAACCCCAATCATAGCCATTGCCTTCAAATCCTTCTTCAGCTCGTGTTTGAAAAATTTCATGCTTATATTTACCAACATTAATAATGAAAGATATGCTTCCACTATCATGCGCAACTAACCTAAAAGGTTCTATTTTTTCTACAACTTCAAACCACGTCTCATCTTTTTCAACGTTCACTATAGGGATGGTTTCATTTCCTGCTCTACCAGCGGCATTGAGACTCATTTTTAAAAACATGCTGGCTTGTGAATCTTTAGGGTCTAGCGCTACAGATTGTTCAAAAGCAACGACCGCTTCCTTATACTGTTTAAGGTAATAATAAGCATAACCTATTCGAAAATGCCAAAGAGAGTCGTGCTTACCTTGCTCTTGCACAGATAAAAAACATTTGATGGCTTCATTATATTTATCTTGATTATTCAATGCTCTTCCCAAATGGCAAACCAAGTCATAGTCCCTTTCTGCTTCGGGTATTTCCTTAATTTTTATAATGATTTTCTCATACTGGTCCTTGTTATGCCAAAGAGTGAGCTGTTTCAATAGATCCGTATCCATCTTTGTATCCTCTCCTCTAACATTAATCAAATAATAATTTCAATAGCCTTATATTTCCCTATCAAACTACCAATCACGTTCACGAATGGCTACTTCTGTATCTATTTCGATATCAAAAAAGGCTAAAATATCTTCAACAGTTTGTGCAATTGATTCTCTGCCGACTGTTTCAATTTCGCTGTCATTTTCGTCAAACTCTTCCGCAAGATCATTGATTGCATGGATGGCGGAATTAAGCTTTAATTGAATTTCCTCAATATCTTGATTACCTTGTTCCAAAAATTCAACAACTTTAACTAGTTCGGCTTTGACTTTATCCACCAGAAAATTAGGGAAATATCCATCCATATACATATCTTTTAAATATTCAAAGTCAGAACTTAGTTTTTTCATGAAATGATCCTCCAATAACATGGCTAGAATAGGATAACTTTACCACTTTTATTTTTTCTGTGTCAATCATAAGGGAAAGCACGTTCTATTGGCCCATCTACGGCAATATCAAAGGGTACCATCGAGAGTTCCGTAGCGTCTCCTGAAGTCAACAAAGTCTCAAATGTGTTCAATCCCAGACATCAGAAAAGGAATAGCCGACTTGATAAATTGTTCCGGCGATAATTCCTTACTATTTCTCCTCCACTCCACAGAAGCACCATAAACGCCCCAACTTAAAATGACAGCTGTAATTTTTAGAGATTCATCCTCTTCCGTTGTATGTTGTTTTCGCAACATTCCATAAAAAATGATTTCAAGTTGTTCCCTAATAATGCGGGCTATGGTCTCATCGTATCCTCTGTGACACCGACTGGATAAAGCTTTTTGGAAATCCGTTACGGCCACGAAAATATCAATAATTGATGCTTCATTTAGTTCGCTTTTCTCAAAGTCTATGACATTTAAATTAATCAATAAAACTTCCGATAACACCTTGTCTAGCAAGTCATATATATCTTCAAAATGATAATAGAACGTTGCACGATTAATCATAGCCTCTGTTGTAATATCCTTAACAGTAATATCTTTGAATTCTTTTTTACCTGAAAGTTCAATAAAAGAGTCCATGATTAACTTACGAGTTCGTAAAATTCGGGGATCTGTCTTTGATTGCGTCATGTCATGTCCCTCCAACATTTTAAACATTTGTATCCATGTGTTGCATAAACGACAAATCGAATGATCTATTGGTGTTCCGACATATTTATTATGGCTAAAATTGGCTTGTAAAGCAAAGCGATGTTTCTAGTAACGCTTGTTTATGACACTTCAAGGAGGCAACAATCATGGTAAATGAGGATAAACGAAAGGCGAACGATAATCATATGATTTGCGATTTGGAAACAGGTGTATGTGGAGTAGCTGGGGAGGAAGAAATGCAGATGATTGATTTTAATCAACCCCAAAAATCCATTGAAGTGTATTATGTAACGGATCCTATTTGCTCTCACTGCTGGGCGCTTGATCCTGTTCTTCGGCGATTTAAAGAGCAGTATGGGCATTATTTTAACTTTCACACGGTAATGGGCGGGTTACTAGAAAAATGGAGTGATAAACCTGTCGACCCACGTAACGGAATATCAGGACCTGCTGACGTCTTCGGCCACTGGAGAGAGGTTGGCGAATATTCGCGCATGCCGATTGACGGTTCACTGATGCTGGGCAATCCGGTCCAATCCTCCTTCCCGCCTTCTCGTGTATTTAAAGTGATTCAAAAAAATAATAACGATGCATTAGCCTATGATTACTTAAGACGATCACGAGAAGCTCTGTTCGCATTTAATCGGAATATCGCCGAAGAATCCGTTATGATAGACATCGTAAATCAACTTGGACTTGATGGAGCAGCTATTGTAGAAGATGCCGAACAACAAACCGGCCAACAATTATTGAATGAAGATTTTAGTCTCGCTAAAAGACTTGGAGTTAGAGGTTTCCCGACAATCATTATGGTAAATAGGGAAAATAAAGGAGTGAAAATCGTAGGTAGTCGTCCGTTTGAGTCCTATGTTGAGGGCCTACAGCAAATTCTAGAGACGGAAGAAATACAACCAAAACAACAACCATCCCTTTCTAACTTGCTTGAAAAAGAAAAGCTATTATTTTCTAAAGAAATTGAAGTGATGTATGATATTGAAAAGTCGGAAATCCACACTTTTGTTGAAAAAGAACTTCCACCAGGCAGTTATCAAGTGAAGGAACTTCTAGGGGAATCCTATTTTACAACCACGAAATAGTATTCGTGGTGCGGATCACGCATCTTACCTCGAATGGCGATTTGGGTGCGGTGCGTGAGGCCCGTCTTCCCCCCAGAAACATCCGATTGGTTAACGTAAACAATATTCTTTTTTCGCCGTTCCCTTAACTTGCGCTCTACATTGTAAATGTGCTAAGTAAAGACGGCCATACGGAAATTTTCTCACGACAGGACGGACATACGGTTTCCCCCGCTAAATAATGCAGATGCTCAGCCAATATTTGCTCTCCGATCGCTGCCGCCCGCTCCGCTAGTGCGCGTACTTCTTCATCTGCAAATGACGCTGCCGGAACGATTAGATGTGATTCCTGGCCAGTGTGAAACACGGGATCATGTTCATAGGCTTGAAGAATTCCTGCATGATCTTCATTAGGCCATATGAACACATCTTCCTTGCAGGCCGGACACACGGCCACATACTCATCACCACTACTAAACGTCTTCAACATGCTGGCAGGGATATATGAGCCCCGATAAGCAGCATCCGCAACAAGAATGTAACGCTTGTCTATCTCATCTATGGAATGTTGGGCTGTATAGGCAAATACTTCCTTTGTAAGCGCCCTGAGCTTGCCAATTGCCTCTACATATTCACGATGCAATTCCGTACAAACGGAGCTGCCTACATCCTCAGCTAATTCAGCCCAAGATGCTGGGAATGTCGCCTCATCTGGCACATCGCGGCTTGCCTCGATAATACCGCAATTGATAAACAGTTCTTTGCGCACTTCCGCATCCGATGTGGAGCATGCTAGCTGTGCCAAAAACGGCATCGCCGCGTAGGTAGCCGTATATATCGTATCTTGATGGAACAAATACTCCTGAAAGAGTTCGTCAAAAACCTCCTGACTATACTCCTGCATTAGTTGCTGCAATAACACAGGCACGTTGTCTGCAGAACTGTACGGTCCTGTCAGCTTTCCCCATACATCGCTATTCCACTTAAGCATGCTTTCCCTCCGCTCCTAATTGCCAACTTCTATCCTTTCCACTTATTGCATCACATGAAAAACACTGGATTCAGTGCCCAACACGCCTAATTTCAACTAATTCCTCCTTCAGAGACTTCCGAATGCCAAGAGGCTATGTAACATTCAAATCAACATTGTAAAGCTTAACAGGGCGATCAACGGAATAGTTGAATAAGCCTAGCTTTTCTCCTGGCACGCCCGTCGATCATTGGACTAAGAGGAATGCTCGACTACATATCGAATATCTCTAAGAATCATACTATGAAAGGATATGAATGATGAAGCTTCAATTACTATACAACGAATATCTAAATATAAAATTCAACAGGGGATTACCATCCGTTCGAACGAACTGTTTGGAATACTACCTTCTTGAAGACAATAGCGCACAATTATTGTTTGCCGATCGTAAGAACGAGTCGTTTACAGAGTGGGTGTACGAATTACAACCGAGAGATCCCAACTACACCGTGAACCCGGACTGGAAGCCTATGCTCTCGACTATTTTTAAACATCTCGATGTCTATGATGAACTGATATTATATTATTTGTTGTTTACCATCAACACCACGACGTCCATTGTCAAGATCAATCCGTTCAATGCAATGAATGATTTTATGAAAAACTACTGTTTCTTCCAGTTGGCTCAACTTACTGATACTTCCAGATTGAACGACAAACAGAGACATCAATTAAGAGACTTTTTCTTCTTTTTCTTCCTTTATACTCATCCGGTTAATGAGGAGACCCTCTACTCCTTTTCATTCAGCGGACAAGATTTGGTTCATACGAAAACCAATATAAATATGGAGCATTATTTTTCTATATTTCACGATTATTACATCGAGAATCTGGACAAGCATCGAGATAAATTGTCCCTAGCACCACATGAAATAAATGCCAGCAAAAATCTTACTATGGAGCTCTTAAGGTCATTAGAGGGTAAATCGACCAAGCTGACAATGCCTCCGGAAAAAGGGCTAGAGGCTGTAATACAGCTTATCAATGACGTTGATTATTTGATTCATATCTACTCCGAAAACAAAACAACGTTATTCGGTATCATGAGAGATTTTCTCTCAGACAATCGCTCCACTCCCTATCGCGATCATTGTTTCAGTACTCTGCTTCAGAATTATGTCTCATATATCCTTTATTTTGAGTTTGACGAAATTAACGATTTGGTAGATTACTTTAAGGGCACTCCGTTATGGTGCGGAATGATTATCAATAAAATCTTTACGGATGCCATCTTTATTCGGAAGATTATGAAGCAAAACCATATAGACATTACCGAATATAAGAATGTAATCGAATTCTTCGACCAGGAGGCCCGAAGGATTTATCTCTGATCTTCTCTGCATTGTGACGTTATCAAATTAAATCAATAAAGTGGAGGAGTTACACAAATGTAAGAAGCGCTTAATTTACAATTCACCTTCCATATACTTGATAAGGTACATTTCAGGCTGCACCAGAAACTCCGCAAAGCTGCAAAAGTTCGCATACTCCTTATGTTCCACGTCATAACAGCCTATTTGACCTTTTTTCTTCGGATTCCACACTAGATACAGATGGGAGTAATTATCGATATCGGCTGACAGACGCAGCAACTTTTGCCGGCCGATCTTCATCTCAATCGTATCGGTCAATGTGAAGAAATCGATATACGCGATTCCGTATTCATTCGGCGCAAGCTCAAGGTGCAGCTTGTCTCCGGTAAGGAAGCTGACCAGTTCATCTGTCAATTTATACTTTCGCAGCTCATACTTTTTGTTCTCCACATTATGAAAATCGGCCGGCTCCAGCGATTTCAAATAGTCAGTCAGCTCCGTATGCTTATTGCTGACCGCAATCGTATACGGCCGCTCGCCGTCTTTTTCCGCCAAGGTAACGTCAGCACCGCGTTCAACCAAGTATTTTACCATAGCCAGATTGCCCATACGCGCTGCAACTGTTAACGGGGTTGCTTGATAAGGATAGACCATATTAGGTTCGTTATAATTAATGTCCACCCCATTATCGAGTAAATAAGCGACTGTCTCACGGTCATGGTCCGACACGGCTGTACGCAATACTGCGCCGGCATGCTGCTTAATATCCAATCCCAGCTCGTGGATGAACGGGATATTCTTTTTGTTGCCATAGTAGGCCTGCGAATATGCGCCTGACCGGACTTGATTGAGCTTGTCCAGCTTGGCGCCTTGCGCTGCGACATAGCGAACGATGTCTTCCTTGCAGTAGCGTACTGCCAGCAAAAAAGCCGGATTATTTTTGACATTCAGATTGACGCCATGCTCCACCAGCAGCTTTACAACATCCAATCTCTCCGATACAAGTGCCAGATCCAGCGGGCTTAACGTCGTATATTTGCTAAGTACGATGCCCTCTTCAATATCCCAGCCTGCTGCAATTGCAGTCTCCAGAGCCGACATATTTCCTTCGTATATATGCATCGCAATTTCCGGCAGCTCTGCGAACTTCCCTATATCTTTCAGAGTGATCATCCATTACCCTCTCCCGCCTCAAGTCTTATGAGTAGTATAGAGAGCTTCTTGGAAAAATACAACAGACTTAGGGCTTATTAGGGCGGGCAGGTATATAAGTTAATTCAGTATTACCTACAGAAACGCGCCGAAGTAAAACTCCATCGCTTCCCGAGAGTAACCATCACTCCCCTGCCATCCCGCTCCTACTTATTTGAAGGAATCGCATCCTTCCAGCGCTTTTCCAACTGCCTGGCACTTTCATGATCAGCACAGCCTTGAAACGCTTTGGTTATTTTGCAGAATATGGCAACATCCTCATTGGTAATCTCGAAGTCTTCTTCTTTGCTGAATAGTTTAAGATCCAGCCAGCAATAAAGAAAGTGGTTCAAACGGACGCCTCCCCATTTGACCCTCTCGAAATTCAGTACGTTCAAATCCTCATTTGCATAATCCCGGTCAGACATTATCCCGTGAAAATTGCAATCCCCGCAGTTGCTGTAATTCGGCCGCACTACGCTCCACTGTCCGTTCCTTGGTTATCTTTACTTGTGGTACGGTTCAGCTTAATGGGTATATCGGCGAAAAATGCGAAAAGGAGCTGTCGCGGGCAGCTCCTTCGTACTATGATCAATTCATTTCAGAGAGAGCGGTTGTATGGTGCAGCTGTACAAGATCGATCAGCTTCTACCGCTCACGATGGTGAACATGTTTGGCTTTTCAGGCGATCAGTTTCCACATCCGCATCTGTCGCTCGGCATTCTTATCCTATTGCCCTTCCTATGTTCACCCCATCGCCAGAATCACTTCTTTAACCTATTCTGGAAAAACCGGGATCGTCAATGACTGTATTATCTCACTTTATCGCGTATTGCATTGACAACATCGTAAATAAGCCGCATACGCTCCGGTAAGGGCCAATCACCGCGATGCTGGCATCCCCTTTCCTCCATCAGCAGAAATGCCCGCAAATCCCAAAGCGAACAGCCAGCGATATTACCGTTCTGTTCATACGCTCGCTCGATCCGGTCCGACGCTTCGAAACATTCTTCGAAAGAATCGAACTCATCGAAAGTTATCGCGAACGATGCAATTTTCGCCCAGCCTGCCATTTCTCCAGGCAAATCGGCCTCCGTCAGCTCTTCGCTCGCAATGTCACGATGTCCGCCTTCATTTCCAGCCATATTCATGTCCCCCTCATTTTATCAAGATTGATTAGCTGAGTCCGCCATTAATCAATTTCAACTTAGGTTCAGCGGTATCCTTACCAAAAAATCCTTGCTTAAGGTTACAGATTTCTTCCACAATAGCAGCAGGTAGATCGAAATCTAACAACAGGTCACGTGCTGTTTTTACATCAGCTTTAATGATCATTTCAGTCGCTTGCTTCCATACTTTTGGTTCAGAAACAGGAATAACATCGTCAACGGGCTCACGTGTCCGAATCTTTCTCGTCGAGATTTGTTTTTGAAGCGAAGTATACCTTACATCATCAATGATATTTAAATCTTTGCACCGATTGATGTTTTCCAATAAGACTTTAGCTCGGTAAAGTGAGTTAATGTTGTTGAACCAACTGACCTTTCAAAGCCCTCTTTCGGTAACAAGAACGAGGAAGAAAACCGGTTTGCCTAATCCTCCATTTATTTAAATTCCTGGGGACTCATCAACATTTGGCTATCAATTGTAACCTTATGCATAAGCATATGGCCTAGTTTCATTTCGAAATAAATCAGCTGCATCGACTTGGATTGCAATGTATAATTTCTTCAAAGCATCTACGTTGAAGATCCGTTCTCCCCGCTCCACCGCACCAATATAAGCATCATCTAAGCTGTAAATCTCCGCCATTTGAAGCTGGGTAAGTCCCTGTGAATTCCTGATCGCTATTATTCTTTCACCGACCAAAACACGTAAATCCGACATGCTACCACCTCTTATTATCAGATTAAGAGGTTAGGCATAGCTGATATAAGCAAACTACAAGCAGAAAAGTCACGGCTGGGGCTTGAACTAGCCAAAGACAATACCTCTCCTGTCGTTTTCGAGCAGGTGCGCGAGTTGATTCATGGATTTTATCAGGTGCTCATCGCCGCGCCGTTTGAACAGCGAAAGACGCTGCGTTTTTGACCTGTTAACTGATCCATTTATTACCTTTATCATACCATGTCAATGTAAAATTGAGGACAAATTTCTAGTTACAAAGAACTAAAAGCATCCTAAGTTCAATGGTCTCAGGATCCTTAATACTCCACTATTAGACATCATCATCCACAATTCTAGGCAAATCAACAACAAAAATTTTCGCCGTCACTTATGGTACGGTTCAGCTTAACGGGTCTATCGGCGAAAAATCCGCCGCGGTGCCTTACCGCCAGCACTCATGGCTTATTATCGGTACCGCCGCGGACAGATGGTCTACCGGATTGCACTAATCACCATTCATAAAAATTATCCTCGATCAGCATCTCAAATGAATCCGCTAATAACTTGATTTCCCTGGTATCGTGATAACAGATACAAACTTTTCCTTCCCGATCGATGATAATCGGATCACCGGACCCATCTATAGAGATGACATAACCGGTTCGTAAAACCTCTGCAAGGGGAAGCTCCTTGAATTGCTCTCGGAACCCCAGCGTCAAATCGACAACCGTTTCATTTCCAAGACTAGAGCCATTAGAGAATGCATGTACCGCAAGACCCGCAAATGCTCCCCCGAACGTCCTGATAAAATGTACATAGTCCTCATGAAAGTTTACATTCAGCTGCCGCTGTGCCTCAGCAATTTCCTCTTGGCTCGCCGGAATGCCTACTAGTGTGCTATTGTCCTCCCGTTGCAGAAAAACCTTTAATCTCTCCATCAACGCATCTTTCATAGGTTAATCTCCTTCCCTGCAAATCCTGTTATCAGGATGAATTCATTAAGTCCCATTTCATGCGTAAGAAATTCTCATGCTTTATTTAGCTTGCCATACAGCCAATTGTTTTCCAACATCCAATTCTTTAAATTTGGCTAAAAATCGTTTTTGTGTTTCTACATGCACGGAAGGCCACCGAAGTAATCGGCGGCCTAATCTGGATGCTCGACTCCAGTTGGCGGACATTCAGAAGAAATTGGATACGACCAGGGAGCTTTTCCCGCCCGCACTCGTGAAGCAAGATATCACCCCCGAAAAGCTAATTCAGGCCATGTCCGAAAATCATAACCGAATGGGCATTCTTAATGCCGAGGGCGGTATATTGGATATCATCGCCGGACTCTATTCGGGAAATAAATCGAACGTGGATATCTTCCTGAAAGGGCATAGCGGTGAGCACTATGCCTACGACCGGAAAAATGGCGATTCGATTCAATTGAAGTCGCCCACTTTATGCAAAAGACCGTGCAAGGGCCAAAACCACACTTGAACAGACACTGGCAAACCAGGAAAGCCCAAAGCGCATCAAGCATGACCTGGAGCTGCTAGACGAGGTTATTCAAATGGGCTTCCACACGTTGAACATGATGGAAGTGATCCGCCCTGTGACCGCGATCAAGGCCATTGAGATGAAGGACAAGCTCACCATATGGCAACATACTGTCTGCCTGTTTCAGCACTGAATAAGAAAATCTATTGTCTTTCTATTTAAAATAGCATGGATCAATTATAATCATGTTATGCCAGAACGAAGGGATACGATAACTATTGAAGAAATACAAGATCGACAGTGTTACCCGCGTCAGTAAACCGATCCGGACTCCCATAACGAAATTCGGAGGACAACCAGTGTGGCTGACAGAACCGCAATGGCCGCTTAGCAGCGGGTGGGACAAGCGCCCGATGATGTTTATTGGTCAGATAGAGCTAAACCCGCAACTATTCCCCACCCCAAACGTTCCTGACTCCCGAATGGCCTATCTCTTTGTTACACATGCGCAAAATATGGAGGAAGGCTTTTTTGATCCTGATATTATCGACCCGGATGGTGGTGAAAATGCGATCATTATCCAGCCGGAAGGCGAGATTCTGGTCGATACAGCCCCATTGGCTAACGGACCAACGCTGTGGGATGACAATGGTGGATCTTATGAAGGCATCCCTCAGCTGCAAGAAGCCCAAGACCCCGAATTTCTCCCTTGCGAGTCCTACATCTCGCTCACTAAGAATGAGCAAAACGCCTATAGCGACGAAGTTGATGGCGATAAAATTGGGGGGGTGCCCTATTTTTTTCAAGGCGATGGTTGGCCGGATGACAGCAACAACTGGCGGTTGCTGCTGCAATTACATGCGAATTTCAAGCCGTTCTGCTTGCAGGTGGGCGCCTCGCCAACGATTTTTGCGTTTGTGAATGAGGATCTGACGACCGGAAAGTTAGTTATTCAGGATTGTTAGTGAGGAACACTGCGATGTCATTGTAGACCTTGGAAGGAGCCATAGAGTGCGCTTAACCTTGCCACTTCACTTTTGTCCACTGCCACGCTTCCTCGTTATCCCCACCGCCCCAAGACCAATTTGGTGACCAACTACCATCTTCATTTTGAGTTTGAATTAAGTAGTCCAGGTTTAGTTCAATCTCATGTTTTTCGCCGTCACTTATGATACGGTTCACCGTAACATTCTAACAGCGAATTTTTCTGCACAAAAATATAGTATACAGAGCGCTATCTATTAGGTAAGTGCTCTAAACTTTTATTGCGTTTACTTCATAGGTACTCTAATGAGAAGTATTGAGTACCTCTTTATAGTTTGAGTATTCTACCAGTTCCTGTAGCAATGGAAATATTAAACATTTTGAATTGAGGCATACTTTTGAACTTATTAACTGCTTGAACCTCCTTATAAGACATACCAATTAACATAACTAACCTAGATGGCCCTACTGCGAACAAAGAAGTTATCTGGACTATGGAATGTTACTATGGAATGTTGACGTAAATTTACGAGAAGTTAATATGATTCTCAGAGTTTCTTTGTAATAAATGATTTTATATTCATTAATTGTAGACCTTATTTTGATAATCTTTTTATATGAGGCAGACATACTTTATACGTCATCAAGCAAAACTTATAAATAAATTAGATCCCCCTTCGTTTATGTATTCAACAAAAGAACACCCCGTAAAGACAGCAATAATTCAATTATTCAAATAATAAATAACACCTTTCCTTCGAATTGGGTTATAAGTCATATACAAAAAGATGAATATGATAACCTATATTGGTTCTTCTATGGTGGAATATCATACTATGGATTTTACAATTCAGATTCCAATAAAACATCTAATCTCATAGACTCAAATATTATTTGGAATAAAATAAATAAAGTTAGAAAGTTAAGTTATACAGGTAGTTTGAAAATATGTGTCATTAATAATGTTTTCATCAAACATATTCAACATGATCAATCCGAATTAAAAATAATAGTTGAGAACGATACTTTTAACATTCAATAGTTTTTGACCTCTCCTATAGTATATTGTGTGACTATGGAGATTTATGTGATCGATAAGTTCAAGTGCTGTAAAGCACTTGGATTTTTTATTCAACTCTTGGCACCAGACCTTTTTAAACACGTCGATAAGCACAGGAAGATTGGTCCGTAAGCGGCCACTTAAGGTACAAGGGCTTTCCAGTAGTCCCATGCCTTTAAGTAATCAGTTAAATCATGTGGATGGTGTTTTAAACAGATTCCGATACGACAATAAAGCTGAATGATCACTTCTTCGATAAGCATTGATCTTTCCATAGGTGGCACATGATTTAGCAAAGTGAATGTTGGAATTAAAGTTTCTAGGTTTAAATCGTCAGGAGAGGAGCAAAAAGCATAAATGAAATCATACAACACAGGTCCAACAATCGGTGAAGGATCAATAACTCCTTTTAATGCGTTTTGATCAAACACGAAATTATGAACACCACAATCGCCGTGAAGTAAAAATCTTTCATATCCTTCACCCTTCGATATATTACTAACAAAAGATTTCACTTTATGATAATCCTCAATTGGCAAAAGGCTCCCCACATTAATTCGAGCATATTCCACACCCTGATCAATAAAATCACGCCAAGTTTCACACGGATCTTCCAACCAGAATCCCCACTTGTCCGTATGTTGAAAATTTTCATAATGATTGATGAGCCCATTGATCAAAAGTGTCAGCCAGTTTATTTTTGATCCTCTTTTATAATGGGTTGTACCAGTAATGTATGTATAAACAAAATATGCTTTTGCAGGATCCGTATAGAGAAGTTTAGGTAGTAGAGTGGCATGCCTATAAGTATGAAGCAATTGTTCAACCAAGGATATATTTTGTGCACTATCCAACTTCAACACATATTTCGGTTCGTCGTTGACTGTAAGAGTATATACAAGTCCATCCGTGGTCCCCTTCATCTTATTAGTAACCTTTGAGGTTGAATCAATTACACCTGTTTCACGAAGGTCTTTAATGATATTGTTAACATCTGGTCTTTGTGCCATTTTCACTGCCTCCTGAACTTTTCCCATATATTTCAACAATTGCACTATTTCGAGTGATAGAAATACTAGGTATAGTTTGGAAATATTCAACTAAACTACCCTTTAGCTGAATAGCTATTTTTCTACTATTACGAGGGAATAGACCGTATTCACTCCTCCACTTCCCATAGAACTTTGACTAACTACTTTCCATCCCTGAGATGACAATTCATTAAGTTCTTCTAAATTATTCCTTTTTTCGGTCAAGTAACTAACAATTATTGCTTTTTGCATTTGACACACAACTCCTTTTTAACTTGTCTTTATGAAGCTATAGTTTCCCGTTAGCGAGCATTCGTAAGAAGTAATTTTTCCATCAGAGTAATAACGAATCGCTTTCCCCTTCTTTTCAGCATACTCAATTTCTTTTCTTGTGCTAGTGCCTATGTAACCATTAACGTTAATAACGAATATTTCATCAGAAATATCAATTTTCCTAAAATGAATATTTCCCAGTAATTCGGCTTGTTCTTGTGTTATTTCAAAACCATCGCTTTGCTCAAAGAAGGCAACGCTAATAACGATATTACCTTGAAGTGTAAGAAATGCGTTTGCTTGTTCAAATTGGTCTTTGAATTTTGTAGAACCACACAAAGTTATAACCCTCATGTCTATATCCTTTCTCTGTTAACCTGCCCGGACGGTGAGTGATATGTATAATTCTTGCTGCATCAAAAGAGGATGAGCAACACATTAAGGGAGATCCCCATTCGCATTACTCATCCTAAAATAATATGTCTATTGACTATAGTGGACTTGCAGGAATCTCATAATCCGAAATGGACCATTCAATTGGAGCAAGACCTTGGCTGATTAAGAAGTCGTTCGTTCTAGAAAAAGGTCGTGACCCGAAAAATCCACGACGAGCAGACAGTGGGCTCGGGTGAACAGAAGTCAGAATATGATGCTTGGAGCTGTCTAGCATAGCCGCTTTCTTGATGGCCTCATTTCCCCAAAGAATGAAGACGATAGGCTGCTCTTTTTCGTTCAATTGACGAATTATCACATCTGTAAAAGTCTCCCAACCCCGTTTTCGATGAGACAATGGCTCGCCTGAACGAACTGTCAACACCGTGTTCAATAATAGCACACCTTGCTCGGACCATGCACGTAAGCATCCATGTGTTGGAATCGGGATATTCAGATCGGTATGTAACTCTTTATACATATTGCGTAGTGATGGAGGAACCGCTACTCCAGGCTGCACAGAAAAGCTCATTCCATGTGCTTGGCCTGCTCCATGATACGGATCTTGCCCGAGAATAACAACCTTCGTCGCCTGGAAAGACGTAGCATCCAGTGCAGCAAAAATATGCTCTTGCGCTGGGAATACCTCATGCTCCGCATACTCATCAGCCAAAAATGCAATCAGATCCTGCATATAAGGTTTTTCCCATTCGCTATTCATTACGGTTTTCCAATCATTTTGCAATCGATTCTTCCACACCATCACCTGATCCATCTACTTACTCCCCTTAAACTCTCTCAATTGATAGCGTGCCTGCTGATGGGTTCATTAACAGAATTCTTCCATCGATCTCATCTCCGCTATCGGTCTTCAATTTCAACTTCGCAGTCTTGCCTTTCTCAATTAGAGCCTTAACTTGCGTATCAGTCAATGTTCTGCCAAAGCTCTCTTTCCATATGACGAAGCCGCAGCCTGTTTTGTAATGCGAGCACCCATAACCCTTTTTCCCCATAAAAATGGTGCCTCCACACCCTTCCCGCGGACATGCTGCGATAGCACTTGAGGCTGATGCACGAGATTTTCTTTCTCCACTCGCTTCTTCTGCTGCTTTTCCTCGACTTGCAGACTTACCCTTTGCTGGCTTTGATGCAGCTGTACCCTTGCCCTTACCGCTTTTTCCACTGTCAGCCCCGTCTTGCACTTCACCAAAATCAGTCTGTGCAGCGCGACTTTGTTGTCTTACTTTTTCCACGATAAATCCAGCGAACTTCTTTACCTGCTGCATAAAGGCTTCGTCAGAAGCTTCGCCTTTCGCAATCGCATTCAATCGCCGCTCCCATTGCCCAGTCATCTCAGGAGAAGTTAGCAGCTCAACACCCGCATTTCGAATCAGTTCAATCGCCGTTCGACCTTTGAGTGTGATCATCATCCGTTTACCCTGTGCTTCGATATACCCGACGTTCTTCAATCGTTCGATCGTTGCTGCACGTGTCGCAGGCGTTCCAAGACCAGAGTCTTTCATCGCTTCGCGCAATTCTTCATCTTCAACCGATTTCCCAGCGCTCTCCATCGCTTTAAGCAAAGTTCCTTCCGTGAATGCTTTAGGCGGTTGGGTCATCTTCTCTTTCACAAGTGCGTCTGTGCATGTTGAAGCTTGTCCCTCCACAACGGAAAAATCATCTGTCACTTCAGCCGCTTCTTCTTCCTCATCTTCCTCCTTTTTCTTACTGGTTCGTTTCTCCTGCTTCAATTCATCATAAATCGCTTTCCAACCCTTGGATAGCAATTGCTTAATATTCGTCTTGAATTCTTCCCCCTCGACCACTGTCATAACCGTGTGCGCTTTGTACATGGCTGCCGGGTAATACTGAGATAAAAATCTGCGAATCACGAGATCGAATAGTTTATTCTCATCGGTAGAAAGCGTTGTACTTCGTTTACCTGTTGGCAAAATGGCATGATGATCCTCAACCTTCGTCGGGTTGCAGATCGACTTGTTATTCACATGCACGAGTGACTTGTTCGCACCTTGTGCCCATTGATCATAGGCAGTTCCGCGCAGCGCATTTAATGCACTATGCATTTGAGGAATATTCGCCTCTGTCACATAGTTCGAGTTCGTACGCGGATAAGAAATGACCTTATGTTTCTCATACAAAGCTTGCGCAAGATCGAGCGTCTTCTTCGCCGAAAATCCATAACGTGCATTTGCCTCACGCTGCAATAGTGTCAGATCATAGAGCTTAAACGGATATTCCTTCGTTTCCTTCACTTCATATGATTGGACGATTCCATCTTTTCCCTTGACCTTCTGTAAAAGCTTATCTGCACGTTCCGGATCGGTTAACCGATCCCCTTGCCACATGCCCTTATATTCCGTCTCGTTCTGCTTAAAGGTTGCTTCCAGATCATAAAAGGTTAGGGAATCGAATGATTCGATCAACTTCTGACGCTCATAAAGCAATGCCAGTACTGGCGTCTGAACGCGTCCCACAGAAAGCAATACATTATGTTTCGTCGTGAACGCTCTTGTTCCATTCATCCCGATTACCCAATCAGCTTCACTTCTTGCTCGTGCAGCTTTCGTTAAATTCGCATATTCCGATCCTTCCTTAAGCTCAGCGAACCCTTGGCGAATCGTCTCTGGAGTTAAGTCCGAGATCCAGAGGCGTTTGACTGGTAATCGAAGCTGCAAGTAACGCATAATAAGTGCAAAAATATGCTGCCCCTCTCGCCCGGCATCGCATGCGTTCACTATCGCTTCGCATCGCTTGGCTAGATCTGCGATCACATTTAATTGATCCTTAGTCCGTGGATTCGGAATCAAGCGGAATGTCTCTGGGATAATAGGTAAATGACCGATGTTCCATTTCTTATATTTAGGGTCATAAGCATCAGGTTCAGCAAGTTCAATTAAATGCCCGATTGCCCATGTAATAATGTAATTGTCACCTTCGATATAGGTTCGTTTATTAAGTGAGCGCGGTTCAATAGCAGCCGCAATATTGCGACCCATATCCGGTTTTTCAGCAATAATTAACGTTTTCAAACGACTAACCCCTCGTTTAGCGAGAATGAACCCCCACTTTGGCTCGGTTCACCGATGAAAAATGGGGGTTTAAACTCCATCATACCATGAAGTGGTGCTCAAGTATAATGATCACGATAAAAAAGTCTGCAGTGAAAGCTCACCACAGACTCATTTCGATCCCCCAACTCACTTGAATGCAAATAAACAATGTAATATCATATCTATATATTAAACAAACATAGGTGGTATTCGTTTATGGAAAATACAAATGATCGATTCTGGACCGCTTCCCTTTCAGAAATAAAACAAGGATATGTATTTGATGAAATCGCAGAGGAATTTATCTGTTTAGTCTGTGGAAAAACCTTTGAGGATGGCGTTATCTATCCTGCTGGAGAACAATTTTATAGTGCACACAAGTCGATCCGTAAACATATTGAGACACAGCATATTTCAATGGGGCATTATTTACTTTCATTAGATAAGAAGTTAACTGGACTTACTGATTTGCAAAAAAAATTAATTCAATCTTTTCAACAAGGATTAACCGATAAGGAAATTGTTCAACAACTAGGTGGAGGCAGCGCTTCTACGATCCGTAATCATCGCTTTACTCTCCGTGAGAAAGCAAAGCAGGCGAAACTGTTTCTCGCGATTATGGAATCGCTGGAAGATCAGACAGTTCCTTCTCAGCGACTCATCGATATTCATCGTACCGCAACGATGATTGATGAACGATATGCGATTACGGAGCAGGAGAATGAGGAGATTCTCAGGTCCTATTTTCCAGATGGATTAGAAGGTCAACTACGTGAGTTCCCAAAGAAGGAGAAGCGTAAAGTTTCCATTCTGAAACATATTCATACATTCTTCGAACCAAATCATAATTACACTGAAATTGAAGTCAATGCGATTTTGAAAAAGATTCATCCGACTGAATATGTGACTTTACGCCGCTACTTAATTGAGTATGGGTTTATGGATCGCCTAGAGGATTGCAGTGCGTACTGGGTAAAGCAGTGAAACGTAAAAAGTCTACTTGTCAGGCACATGGCGATTCTTATTCCAATTATTGAGAAAGCACTTGAGTAATTGCTTGTACGAGCTCATCGGATTCCGGTGTAACCCCGCTGCCGAATCTACCAGTTACTTCACCATTACGGGAAATGAGGAATTTCTCGAAATTCCAACGCACATCGCTCTGCGGCTCAGCAGCTTCGGTTAACCAAACATATAGCGGATGTTTGTCCTCGCCTAGAATGGTAACTTTCTCGAATAAATCAAATGTCACACCATAGTTCAAAGAACAGAACGCTTGAATTTCTTCCATCGTACCCGCTTCTTGTGCGCCGAAATCATTACAAGGAAAGCCAAGAATCGCTAATCCTTGATCTTTATATTGTTCATACAACTTTTGCAAACCTGCATATTGTGGTGTGTATCCACATTTCGAAGCAAGATTTACAATAAGAAGGGCCTTACCTCTATATGTTTCAAGTGACGTCTGTTCACCTTTTGCTGTTGTAACTGGAATGGAATATAGGCTCATTGGAACATCCTCCTTTAAATTTTCCTCATTATACCACAATAAATAACCGATGCTCCTTTTTTAAGGAAACATCGGTTATATCGTGCATCATTCCCACTATAGTACTTTACTTAAAAATTCTTTCGTACGTGGGTGCTTCGGGTTTGTAAATACATGTGTAGGGTCGCCTTGTTCAACAACGACTCCACCATCCATGAAAATAAGACGATCACCCACTTCTCTTGCGAAGCCCATTTCATGTGTAACAACGACCATCGTCATACCGTCTTTAGCTAGACTCTTCATCACTTCAAGCACCTCGCCAACCATCTCAGGGTCAAGCGCGGAAGTCGGTTCATCGAATAATAGAACATCCGGCTGCATCGCAAGTGCACGTGCAATGGCAATCCGTTGCTTTTGTCCACCAGATAGTTGCCCTGGATAGTTATTCGCCTTATCCTCAAGACCAACTTTACGAAGTAAATCACGAGCAATGATCTCGGCATCTTTAGGTGACATATTCTTCAACTTGCGCGGAGCAAGTGTAATATTGGCCAACACCGTCAAGTGAGGAAAAAGGTTAAAGTTCTGGAACACCATACCCATGCGCTGACGCATTTTATTAATGTCCGTACTCTTGTCCGTAATCGAGACGCCATCAAAAATAATCTCGCCTTGAGTCGGTGTTTCCAGCAAATTCAGACAGCGTAAGAATGTACTTTTACCCGATCCACTCGGCCCGATAACAACGACAACCTCACCCTTGCTAATATTCATATCAATCCCTTTAAGGACTTCTAATTTCTTAAAATGCTTGTGTAAATCTTGTACCTTAATCACTAGTCCTCATCCTCCGTTCAGCAACTCCAAGCAACTTGGACAGGGTAAACGTCATAACAAAATAAATGAGCGCTGCCACGATAAGCGGTTCGAATGGAAGTGCCGTGTTGCCTCTTACCGTATCTGCTCTATACATCAAATCATAAATACCGATAATCGATACAATTGAAGACTCTTTGATGATGACGATAAGCTCATTACCTAGAGCAGGTAAGATGTTACGTAATGCTTGTGGCAGAATAATTAAACGCATCGAAAGACCATTAGACATACCTAGTGAACGGGCCGCTTCCATTTGACCCTTGTCCACAGATTGGATACCGCCACGGAAAATTTCCGCTACATAAGCCGCACAGTTAATGGATAATGCGAGTACACCTGCCATAAAGTCTGGCATTTGCACGCCAATTTGTGGCATTCCATAGAAAATAATATATAACTGCACGAGCAGCGGCGTACCACGAATAAATGCGATATAGGATGCAGCAAACCATTTGAGCGGCTTTATGGATGACAGACGCATTAACGCAAGAATGATACCACCCGCGATACCAAGAACCATCGTACATAGAGATAGCTCTAAAGTTGTCAATGCTCCATCCACAAAATACTGCCAATATTTATCTAACCAAGTAAAATTCATCTTTAACCTCTCACCTCGTCCGATCTAATCTTTAAATAGAAAAAATAGCGGCAGCGTACCGCTATTTCAGGGTAATGCTTAATTGTCTTCAGCTTGCTTGTTAGCTTCTTGAACAAATTGATCGATCTTCTTCTCTTGGATTAGTCTGTCCAAAGTTTTGTTGATTTGTTCAACAAGCTTTTCATTGCCTTTTTTAATTCCGATTGCAGAACCTGCTTCATCTACCACCAATTCAAAATTGGATAAACTTAATTCTTTTTGGCGATCTGTGTAGAATTTAGCTATTGGAAGTTCAAGAATAATCGCATCCACTTTTTTATTCGTCAATTGAAGAACGATATCAGAAATTTTACCAAGTGGTTTCAATTCTGCATTTTCAATTTGCTCGCCTGCTAAACGCTCTTGAATGGAGCCCTTTTGTACCCCGATTTTCTTCCCTTTTAGATCTGCTAGTGAATTGTATTTATCTTTATCTTCTTTACGAACAACGATCATTTGCTTCGCCGTGTAGTAAATGTTAGAGAAATCTAGGTTTTTTTTACGCTCATCTGTTGGGGAAAATCCAGCAAGAACCATATCTACGTTCCCTGCTTGAAGTGCAGCTTGCAAACCATCAAACTTCATATCTTTAATTTCAAGTTCTTTACCCATTTCTTTTGCAATTTCTTCAGCAATACTAATGTCGAAACCAATGATTGTATCCTTACCATTAATGGATTTATGGAATTCATATGGCGGGTAATCTGCACTCGTACCGAGTACTAATTTTTCTTTCTTCGCTGGTGCGTCTGACGCGGCTGGATTTGCGCTATTCTTCTGTCCACATGCGCCTAATACAAATACTAAAGTAAGTGATAATAAAGAAAGTACGATTTTTTTCATCTGACTTAACCCCTCTGTATACATGATGTTATTGATCATCTGATAATTAATATAGGCGTTATTATACATCCAAACTTATAAATATACAATACATTTAAAGGCATTAATAATTGACAATTTCTGAAACAGTTATACAAGCAGTGTTTGCAAAAAAATAGGCGAATATCCCGATGGACAGGAACATTCCGCCTAGAAAAACAGTATGATGTACGATCTGCAAGGAAACAAGGAGGGCTTGTGATGAATTCCTTATCCCGTGAATCGTTATATAGCGCCGTGACACATGGTATTGGTATCCCTTTATCTATTGTAGGATTATACGCCTTACTTTATCGTGCTTATACATATGGGACGTCTTGGCACATCGCCGGTTACATTATTTTTGGTGTTACGATGCTGTATGTTTACACATCTTCTACTTTGCTGCATAGTGTGACTTCCACCAAGTGGGGTCCCCGATTTGAGCTTCTGGATTATACAGCCATCTATTTATTTATCGCTGGGTCCTATACAGCGTTCATCTTTATTGGGATGCGAACACCCCTTGGCTGGACCTTGCTTGCTATTATTTGGCTGATGGCCATAGTCGGTATTGCACTAACTTTCTGGGGCTGGTTTACGAAATATCGACTACTTACAACCTATTATTATGTGGCGATGGGCGTGTTCACACTTCTCTTTATACAACCCTTTATGCAGATTATTCCTTTGATTGGTGTCATGTGGCTGATTGTTGGCGATCTTTTCTATATCGTAGGTACGTTCTTCTTTATGTGGAAAAGATTACGTTATCATCATGCGGTGTGGCATCTGTTCGTCCTTGGTGGGTCGATCTGTCATTTTATCGTGATCAACAATTACTTGTTATGGGTGCAGTGAAGTCTTGAATAGATCATCGATCAAGTAAAAATACGTTGAAGCACCTCACGGTGCAGCGGTTCAGCTAGCGCTTGCTTCACCTGTTCACCCATCACGAGGTAGCCTTCTTCATTCGGATGCACGAGATCATCAGATAGCAGCATCTTCTCCCTGCCCAAGAAAGCGTCGTATACATTCACATATATAGCACCTGAACGCTTAAATCGCTGCATATGCCGATTAAATCTCGTGATCCACTCAACAACAATCGGAAATTGTGGAAATGGATTGTACAAGCCGATTTGGAGAATAAGGGGAGGGGTATCTTGCCTTTGTTTAATCGCATGAATTTGTGCAAGGATCTTACGATTATTCGTGACAAATTGCTGAAGCGCTGAAGTTAATGGCCTGGATTCTCCCTCAGTGAAAAAAGGGACTGCTGCTTGCATCAAATCGTTACCACCTGCCGTAATTGCAATGATCCCCGCCTGTTCAATTTGCTGTCTTAAGCTCTCGTCTGTCTGCAACTGTTCATACAATTCAGCTGAAGTCGCACCGCTCGTGCCGCATATTGAACATGGAACCCGCTCTCCAAAATCAGCTGCAAGAAAACGATGCACCGTAGGGGCATAACCACAACCATCTGCAGCACCATTACCAGCTGTTAAGGAATCACCGAATGCTAAATAAGAATAGGAAAGATTCAAGATACATCACTCCCTATTTGGTTATTTGACTGTGTTCTTCGCGCTTAGCTCTGCCATTTGAACACACTCTGTTTAGTCATATATATTCGTAAGGGCAATAAATTAGGAGCGTTCTTAATGGAGGAGTAGGAAGCTGCAGTGGAAGCCATATCTGGTTTGTATTACAATAGAGATATTCAAGTAACACAACTTTCTGACTCTTGAAAGGAGTATGCGGCTAATGAAAGCTACTATACATGCAGCAATTGATGCCAATGCGGCGCGTCTTAAACAAATATCTCAATTTATTGGAGAAAATCCAGAATTGGGACATGAAGAATTTAAAGCCTACGAGAAATTGACTAAAGAACTAGAATATCAAGGTTTTGAGGTTGAACACGCGGTACTTGATATTTCAACTGCATTTATTGCTACTTATAAATCAACAAAACCAGGCCCAACTATTGCGTTCCTCGCAGAGTTTGATGCTTTGCCTGAACTTGGACATGCTTGTGGTCACCATTTAATCTGTACAATGAGTATCGGCGCTGCGATTGGGCTTAAATCAGTTATTGATGAAATTGGTGGTACGATTCGTGTATACGGTACCCCTGCAGAAGAAACGAAGGGCGCTAAAGTGCCAATGGCTGCAGCAGGACTTTTCAAGGACGTTGATGCTGCACTTATGGCTCATCCTTATTACACCTATGAACGTTCAGGTGAGTCGCTTGCGATCGATGCCATTCAATTCGAATACAGAGGTAAACCCGCTCATGCCGCAGCAAGCCCGCATGAAGGCATTAACGCATTAGATGCAGTTTTGCAATTATTTAACTCCATTAATGCCCTTCGTCAGCAGCTGCGCAGCGATACTCGTATCCATGGTATTATTACCGAAGGTGGTAAAGCAGCGAACATTATTCCAGACTACGCAGTTGCTCAATTCTATGTACGTGCTGGAACACGTGCTTATACGAATGAAGTTGTACAAAAAGTAATGGCGTGTGCCCAAGGTGCTGCGCTTCAAACAGGTTGTACACTAACAACTAGCAATTATGAATACTCTTATGATGAATTGCTAACCAATCAGACACTTTCTCAAACATACGAGCGTAATCTGCTCGAACTAGGTATTCGTGAAGATCAAATCGAAAATGGTAAGGACCACGGCTCTCTTGATCTTGGCAATGTATCGATCTACTGTCCAACGATTCATCCATTTATGAAAGTGATCAGTGAAAAACATTTACTGCACACCAAAGAATTCCGTGATCTAGCGATGTTAGATCAGGCACTAGATGCGATGGTGCTTACAGGTAAAGTACTTGCTTCTACCGCATACGATGTCCTTACACAGCCTGAACTCCTTGCAGCTATAAAGGCAGAGTTTGAAACAGCACTGGCAGCGAAATAAGTGTAAAAAACTATAAAGACGTGCTAACGATGAAGTCAGCACGTCTTTTTCTATATACTTGCTTCTTTTTGAAGAGCACGCTCAGCAAGTGGCGGGTGCTCGCTTGAGCTGCCTTTTTCCTGACTATGAATGAACCCACCTACTCCAACTAATAGCAGCAAACCGGCAACAAGCTGAATAGCTGTAATGTTCTCATGCAGGAGGAAATAAGCAAGGATCGTAGCACCTAGCGGCTCACCAAGTACAGACATCGACACTGAAGTCGCTTGCATGTATTTCAGCAGCCAATTAAACAAGTAATGTCCGAAAATCGTCGGTACAATCGCAAGCAGCAAGAACAAGCCCCACTCATGTGCAGGATAATCGACTAAGGAATAGCCTGCTCCTACATTATAAATACCGAGGACAATTGCTCCAATTAGGAACACGAAGAGTGAATAAACGTAAGCGGACATGTGCTCTATTAAGCTTTTACCAATAATCATATGGACTGCAACCGCAACGGTTCCCAGGAAAGACAGAATATCCCCTTGAAGCGCATCCCCTGAAAACTTAAAATCTCCCCAACCGATTAAGACTGCTCCAAAGACAGCAATTGCCATCGCAAACAAAGCAACTTTACTCGTCTTGTGCCGGAATATCCAGAAGGAACCTACCATCACCAGAACAGGTTCTAAGGTTAATATAGCAGTAGAAGATGCAACGGATGTAAAGCGAAGAGATTCCATCCAGAATAAGAAATGTAGGCCTAATGAAACACCCGATGCAACCAGTAAACCGTAAGATTTAAGTGAAATTTTACGAAACTCGGGTACATATTTAAAAATAAATGGCAGCATCACAAGTACCGTCAGCAACAAGCGATTCATCGCAATGACAGGTGCAGGAGCCTCCGACCACTTGACAAAAATAGCTGAAAATGAAATCGCGATAATCCCAACGACCATCAATAAAGAAAGCGGAACCCGCGGTTTATTTGTTGTGTGCATGATTAATCTCCTCATCACGAATGACTGAACAATAGCATCGAATTGACATGAAAAAAGACTCCCTACAAGGAGTCAGATACCATTTATCGCACCTTTAGTTTAAAACTGCCGTCATGTGTTTTACTGTAATGGACCAATGGGATGTGTTCCATACGGAATGCTTTTTCTCAAAGTAAATGATTTGAGGGGATGCATGTTTTACTTGTAGATCTTCCGCAATTTGATTCGATACTGGGCGAGACTCAATGACTTTCACCAAGTAATAGGCCACATCCGTATTCGGTGTTCCTTCTAAATACTGTTCAAACTCTTCGTGTGCTGAAGCCGATACTGGGCAAGTCGTACTATGTTTGAAAATAACAATCCCTTTATGTTCGGAGTCTTGCAAAAGTGCGTTCCACTCTTCAAGTGTCGTAATTTCTTGATAATTCATATCGGTTTTCTCTCCCTTTTGTTTTTTCCTTTAGTATAAGTAATATTTGCCTCAAAATCCACGTAAAAAATTGCAATCTTTACTAATTTGCGTCTATCGAAGAAAGAGCGCCCCTGCAACAAGTGCAGCTAAGATCCCCCAGATCACACTAATACCCATATATTGAATCAGAATAAAGAATCCAACTGCAATTAGAAAGGGAACATAATTAATCGTTCCTGTACTTGGTTCAAACACATACTTGGCATATTCATAAGCAAGCATAGCCATCATCACGAAGATTACAGGCTGAATGCCGCGAATCATCCCCTTAATGACAGGATTGTTCTGCAACTTACTCATGACGAACACCAAGACGATCATCAGCAGTGCTGTCGGTAATACAACGGCTCCTAAAGCAACTGCTGCTCCGATCCAACCCGCCACCCGGTACCCAACATAAGCAGCTAATTTAGTTGCAATCGGACCAGGAAGTGCATTTGAGAAAGCAAGTGCTTGACCGAACTCATCTTTACTTAGCCAATGAAATTTCTCTACTACCTCATGCTCATACAGCGGTATGATGGATGGTCCCCCACCGTAGCCCAATAGTGTCGATCTTCCGAACCCTAGGAACAGCTCCCATAGCTTTATTAACATGCTTATGTAACCTTCTCTCTGTGGGCATTTGTTCTTAGAATACACCAACAACATAATTATCGACAACCAATTATAACCAAGACCTTACACCTTAGGTTCCTCTTGCAGCATAGAACGTGTCACTTGAATAAATTCTTTGGCCGCATAGGACAAGTATCGATCTTTACCCCAAATCAAACCCAAATGCCACGGAATACTTGGATTTACAAGCGGAATGATATTTACGTTCTCTTTTTCTACCAAACCGCAGATTGTCTCAGGTAAAAAGGAGATCCCTAGCTCTGCAGATACCATTTTGCCAATAAAATCCCATTGTGAACTCTTACACACGACTTCCGGGGTAAATCCGATGTGTGCGCACAAGTTTAGAATAATATCATGCAGGGCAAAGTCCTCGGAAAGTAAAATAAACGGCTCTTCCTTTAATTCATGCAATTCCAATATAGGCCTATTTGCAATCGAATGACTCGGGTGAGCAAGTACCATTAAATTCTCTTTGAAAAAGGAGAAAATTTCGAACTTGGATACATCAACTGGCAAAATAGCGACTCCAAGGTCCAAACTGCCATCTTCAATGGATTCAGTTACCTTTTTCGCTCCCGCTTCAATAATTTGAATTTTAATCGAAGGAAACTGCTTATGGAATTGGGCGATTACTTTTGAAAAAAAGATCGACCCGATCATCGGCGGCAGTCCGAGTCGAATGGAACCTTTTTGCAGGTGAATGACTTCAGACAATTCTGTGGGCACATTGTTAAATGCATCCAGCACCTTATTGGCTTGATCGAGCAGCACTTTCCCTGCATCAGTCAAATGAATGCTCCTGCCCTTACGTTCAAATAATTGAACACCAAGTTCGTCTTCCAAATCTTTAACCATCTTGCTAATGGTTGGCTGACTCACGTGAAGATGCTGACTGGCTTTCGTGAATCCACCTTTTTCAGCTACTTCTTTAAAATAAATAAAATGATGAAGCTCCATGTAAACTCCCCCATCTATAGATAGAATGCATGGATCACATGCGATCTATATATTTTACCTTATACATTGGTCATTGTATACTTGGTTTACAACAAGAGGAGATGACATCGATGAAAAAATTTATAGTAGGAACTGCCCAAGTTATTCTGTTCTACTTGTTCTGGCTAATTGGCGATTATATCGTCACAGCCTTACATTGGAAAATACCTGGAGCCTTTGTAGCAATTGCATTCGTCTTTGCTCTGCTGCATTTTCGCATACTCAAGGTTGAATGGTTGGAGTTAGGTTCCAAATGGCTGATTGGAGAAATGCTATTATTCTTTATTCCATCGGCTATCGGTATTGTGAACTACGGCGACCTTGTACGCTCATACGGCTTGCAATTCTTATTGATTATTGTGATAAGTACGATTTTCGTGATGGGGGTTACAGGAAAAATTACCGAAATATTAGTCAAATTTAGAGGCGGGGTGGAGTTATAATGTTACCAGTTGCCTATTTATTACTGACAGTTGCGGTTTACTTCATCTCGAAGAAAATATATAAACGTTGGTCTTATCCGTTCTTATCACCTGTTATTCTGTCCATGATTACGATTATCTTAATTCTAGAGATTACACATATAGATTACACGCATTGGATGGAAGGAAATGTCTGGCTCTCTCGCATGTTAGGCCCTGCAACCGTGGCCTTCGTTGTACCGTTATACAAATATGCATCCATCATTAAGAAACATGCCATAGAAATTATTAGCAGTCTGGTTATCGGCAGCTTTGCTGCGATCGTATCAACTGTATGGTTAGGTAAATTGATGCATCTTGATTCATCGATTTTGAAAAGTTTGGTACCACGTTCAGTGACGACTCCGATTGCGATGGATATTTCCCAGACGATTGGCGGCATTCCAAGTATGACGGCTATCTTCGTTATCGTTACGGGACTTACAAGTATTATGGGTCCTTTCATGATTCGATACTTGAAAATCAAATCTCAACTTGCCAAAGGTACCCTACTTGGTATGGGTGCTCATGGGATGGGAACTGCTCAAGCGTATGAAATTGGTACGGTTGAAGGCTCCGTTTCAAGTTTATCGATTATTATTGCGGGTGGATCAACGCTTGCTCTCGCACCACTTGTAACTGCATGGCTGTAAATTGCGGGTTTACCGCGACTGCTTCATGCAGGATTGTACATAGAAACTTTTACGTGATTAAAGCCGAGTGATCAAAGTCCTTCCATCGCTGTTGAAGAAATGTTCCCTGAATTTATTGAAGCTGGTGTTGGAACATTTCTTCAAAGGCGAGCGCTTCGCTTTCCAGAACTTTGATCACTCTCCGTTCGACTCGAAGATGCTTTTTTTCAAAGCATTCGTTGCACAGCAAAAAAGCGACCTCCATAAGGGTCGCTTTCTTTGTTTATGGCTATGTTAAATCTTATTGTTAATTCAAACGTTCTTTGAACCGATTCGTGGAGGGCATTCAGTTCCTATGAGACTCAAAAGGGCTGACTCACTAAGTATCAGCAACATTATCTGTCGTGGTTCCGATATTTAGATAGCAAGGAATATGAGAATACAATAGCAAATATGATGAAAATCGATATACTAACACTTCTTTTCGTAAGCTTACATTATCTTAAATGGCCAGGGAGGCGATATTTTATTAAATGTGTCTTGGGAAAACGCGAAAGTAGAAATGCCTCGACAACCTGATTTTAAAATTCTAACCGTCAAGTATGGGAAAGTTACAGAGGAAGACACTAAAAAGTACGCCCTGAAACGGGCGTTTTTTGTCCATGTAACGTGTCCTAATTGAAATCTATCACTCACACTATTTCCCTCCTAAATATTTATGTAACCCCACTCGAATTCAAAGTCACAAATCAAGCTAATTCATCTACTCATTGATGCTAAGGTTTATGATTTGATTTGGGGGTATTTCAGCTAACATTCTTGTTTCTACGAACCCGAGTGGCTTAAAGGCGCGTACGCACCGGGTCCAACGAAAACTTAGCCTCGCTAGGTTGTTCGCTGAACCCACTCTCAATCTACCACATCTTGCGAACGAAGGGTGCAACCCGCTGAGGAGATACGGTATTATACGAAGTCCTTGACTTCTAGAATTGCCACCAAATCTGCTCTTCTCCTTTATCTCTTAGCTATTTATATAATATTTTTCCATTTTATTCGACTTAATATCAAAAATAATTTTATAGTTTTTTCTAAATAAGATCACATCTGATATTCCTTTTTGATTTTATTGTAGAATTTATACACTAACTCTTTTACTTGTTCATTTGCTAGTCTATCTCCCACCATTTTCCTTGACAATTAATAGTTAATAATATTAAATTAATGAGGCTAATATGTAATTTTTTGCAAACACTAAAAGGGGAGATTATGATGGTTATTTGGAAAGGCTGGGGCATTTTGGGTTTAATAATTCCATTTCTGGTTTTAGTATTAATTAATTCGATGGAACTTAATGATAGTATAGCTTCATGGATTAATTTTGTAGGTCTAATTTTATCGGGTATTGCAGTTTGGTCAATCGGAAAACGTTTAAATAGCCGTAAAGACGAAGTTTTTACTAGTGAGAAAACAGGAGCTCAATTTAAATTAGGTAATCAACACACTTTATTCTTTATCCCATTGCAATATTGGGCTATTGTTTACCTGTTTACTGGTGCGATTACATTATTTAAATGAAAAATTTATGTAACTTTGGGGTAATTACTAATATTGGTCCTGTCCTTCTACCTCCTTTGAATGGAGGAAGTAAGGGCTGGATCCATTTATTTATACGAATTTATAAATTCAAACGGTCATTTCACCGGAATCAACTTCTCCGAAATGCCTCTAGCAACCGAGGATGCATGCCGAAGCAGGAATATATTGTTGATATATTAAGCTCATCCCAGTTCATCGGGGATGAGCTTTCTTTTATACTTAAAAGATTAACACTGGGTCAAAAACGAATGAAGTGTTGGGACGAGATCTCGCCCTTATAAAGTGTTTCAACCCTTGTAATGTTCATACCTCGATTTAGATGGTTGGACCAAGAGCCCCTATCACCGTTCCAACCTTCAGATAATCGGTAATCATTATGTTTAAGCCAATTAGTAAGTAGGTAATTATGAACTTGACTCACATTTTCCGAAGGTCCTTTAAAAGTAGAGTTGTCTAAGTCCTGGAAAGCGAAGCGCTCCGCCTTTTAAAAAGGTATCCAAGGATACCTTTTGAACAGCGGATGGAAGGGCTTAGACAACTCGCCCCCACAAGTTGCACTCTGTATTAATCCACGATGCCGCTCAGCACACGCTTGAGGTACATTTTACGAGCAGCAAAGAAGTAAATCATTTGCATCACAATGTAAATGCCCATGACACCCACGCCATACCAAATCGTGTTGTCATTCCAGATGTTACTCAGTGCTTTCATCGCAAATAGCATATGAACTGCGCCGACGACAAGCGGGATGAAGAATAGGACGCCTGTTTGCATGGTTACAACACGAGATATTTCTTGTACGGACATTCCAATTCGGGATAAGGCATTGAATTGTCGACGATCCTCCGCAAGTTCTGTGAACAATTTGAAGTAAAGCATCGAACCAGAAGCAATGAAGAATAGGATCGAGACGAACAAACCTATGAACAACGTTAATGCACTTAATTGTTTAAGATTTAAATATTGAGATACCCGCTCCACTACGTCCGTTTGTTGCTGAGAATTGAATAATTCTTTTTCCATTTTTTGAATAGCTGGCAATGATTTTTCCCAATTTTGAGGTTCCAAACCATGAATCGTAATGACCTCTTGGTCAGACGCAGCCTTCATATAGTCTTGGTGCTGCTCATTATTCATAATGAATAAGTAAGACGCTTCCCCTTGCGGTGAAATGACAGCTCCATTTAATTGTCCAGCTACATGAATATCGAATGGCTTACCAAGTAAAGTACCCTTGTACTCCCCACCCTTGCTGTAGAACTGATCATTCGCTTCAATATACGGATAGACGAAGATCGTCTCACCGCGCTTCACATGAACGGGTTCAGCACCACGTGTCAACTTAGCTGCATGATTGTAATCATCCTCTGAGATTACGAATACTGTTTTGGGATGAGTAGGACTTGTTGCAAGAATCCCTTGCACATGCAGCTCGTATTCCATGCCAAATCCTTCTTTTTCCATAAAAGACTTGATTTTGTCTGGATCAATGACGGAATGACCTTTACAACCTATTTCTGAATAACTAATCGTCTGTGGCATATGAGACATGAATTGTTCTTTTGCCCCTTGGGAAATCACATATAGAGTTGCTGATGAAGTCATCACGACAGCGCTAAGAATGGATACGATAAACAGCACTCTCGCGTTATCTTTGATCTTAAACATCATGTTGGACACAATAATCATGTTCGTCTTACGGAAATAGAATACAGATGATGCTTGGAGCCTACGTAAAATCGCGGTCGTTCCTTGTGAGAAGAACAAGTTCGTACCCACAATAACTAAGACGGTTACAGGTAAAATGAACATAAGAATATTACTCATATCTACGTGATAAGCCAAATAGTAAGCAACACCTAGACATAGAATCATAAGAAGCACAAGCAACCAATGCGTTTTCGGTAAATCTTTTGGCTTTTTTGCTGCATGAAGAAGTTCAATGACCTCCATTTTGCCCATACGCTTTAGGGACATCAATGTAATCGACATGAATAAGATAAAGAACCATGCCGCTGTGTATAAAATCGCTTTAGCAACCACATAGAAACGAATCGGAACGTTCATATCCAGCAACGCGAACAGGGCCATAAAGAATAACTTTGAGAATAAAATACCTGCAGCAATGCCGACTCCAATCGAAAGAATCGAGATGCCAATATTCTCATAAATCACCATACGGTTTAACTGACCTCTCGTCATACCGAACAGATGCAATAGACCGAATTCCTTATTTCGAGACTTATGAAACGCATGAATCGAATACAACACGAAAAATAACGAGAAAATCAAAATAATGACCTGACAAGCAATTAAGCCGTACTTTACTTTATCTGCCGCTTGGATGTAGCCATTCACGACATCGGGGTGATAGATAAATGCTGAAAAAATATAGAAAATGAGAACTGAGAATACACTACTCAAGAAAAAAGCGATGTATTGATGCCAATTTCCACGAATATTTTTAGACGCGAACTGGAGAAACGTCATTGAAATTCCCTCCTAGTACACTTAGCACGTCTAAAATCTGTTGAAAAAATGTCTGACGGTTGTCTCCACGACGAATTTCGGTGAACAATCGACCGTCCTTGATGAAAATAATTCGCTCGCAATAGCTCGCCGCAAAAGGATCGTGCGTCACCATAAGGATCGTTGCCTGCTGCTCTTCATTTAGCTGCTGCAAGGAATCCATCACATCCTTCGCAGCCTTCGAATCCAAGTTCCCTGTAAGCTCATCCGCAAGCAAGATTGCGGGATCATGAATCATCGCCCTTGCAATTGCCGCACGCTGGCGTTGACCCCCTGATACTTCGTATGTACGCTTGTCTAGCATTTTTTCAATCCCGAGGAACTTCGCAAAGTGTGCAACACGAGTATTCATTTCTTTGATCGATACGCCTTCCAATACGAGCGGAAGTAAAATATTTTCTTTAATCGTCAATGTATCTAATAGGTTGAAATCTTGAAATATAAATCCGAGTTCTCTGCGACGAAATAACGCAAGTTGTTTATTATTAAGCTTTCCAGGTTCTTTTCCATTAATTAGGATGCTGCCTGAAGTTGGCTTGTCCACTGTGGATAAAAGATTAAGTAGTGTTGTTTTACCACTTCCTGACGGACCCATTACGCCAACGAATTCACCTTTATTTACACTAAGATTCAAGTTCTCAAGTGCTGTATATGTCAGCTTTCCCATCGAACCATAAACCTTAGATAGACCTTCTGCTTTTAGTACGTTCATGATATCTTGTTCCTCCATTCATTTCGTTACCTGTTGTGGTTATGAATTTAGTATAGAGGATTGATCCACGACTACCCATCGAATTTCCTTTCATTCTACGAGTGAACCTTACAAAGTTGTCATGTACGCTTTATGAAATGTGGACGAAGTAAATGTTAACGTAACCTCCGTTCCCTTGCCAAGCTCTGACTGAATTTCGATTTGATGTCCCAGTCGTTCACAAACTTGTTTAGCTAAGAATAGCCCCATGCCTGTTGATTCACTGGATGTCCGTCCATTTTCACCTGTAAAAAAGGCATCATACACGCGTGGCAGATCATGTGATGCAATCCCGATTCCTTCATCTCGTACACGCAAACGAACTTCTTGGGAGTCTTGTTCAATTATAAAATGTAAGGTTTTACTTCCTGGTAGCTTACGACAATATTTAATAGCATTTGATACAAGCTGGTTAATAATCAAGCGCAGCCATTTCTCATCACTTTCTATGTAAGTCTCTAAAGGTGCCTCAATTTTAGGAAAAACAGCATCACGAATACATGACTTTTTATATGAATGAATGATTTCACGAACAATTTTCTCCAGTGGCAACCGACGAACATGAAGATCAAGCTCGAATTTATCGAGACGAGCGGTATGCAGCATCATATCTAAACCATGCGCTAACCTTACATTTTCTTCAGCGACGCTTTTCCATAATAGACCTTGTTCTTCATTCATTTCTGTAATTGATGCTTGTTCATTTAACAGTTCAATTACAGATACTGGCGTTTTCATATGGTGCACCCACTGATTTGTAAAATGCTGCTGCAGCTCCTGTCTTTTGCTTAAACGAAGTAATTCTTCGGTATATGTTTTATTGCCCTTTCGTATATAAGCATGAATCTGCGCCTGTTCATTCGTGACGGGTGGTAATAACAGTACGCTTGCCTCCAGTGAGTTTTCGTGTTCGATAGCCCGTTTAATCGATTCAAAATAACGATACTGCCTTAGCCAGTCTATGACTAATGTAACGACAACCACAGCTGTACATAGGAGGAACATGTAAGTGATATTTTCCCATCCAATTGGAGTGAATTGTTGAGAGAATGCGAGCCACACGACAAGTAACATTAAGATTGCCGCCATATAAAAAGCACATATATATAAGATTCGATCCGAAATAAACCGCCAAAAACTCATGAACGAGCCAACTCCTGATCCTCGCCTTGTTGGGAAATTTCAAAGCGGTAACCCTGACCCCGCACGGTTTCAATACTGTGAGCAAGTCCGATCTCCTCTAACTTTTTACGTACACGCGTTACATTCACCGTTAATGTATTGTCATCCACAAACGTCAAATCGTCCCATAGCGCTTCTAATAACTGCTCTCGTCCAACAATATAACCACCATTTTCTATCAGGCATTGCACGAGAAGACTTTCATTCTTGGACAGATCAACGGTTTTACTGCCATAGATAAGTTGCTGCTTCGCAATATGCAGTTGTAAATCACCATATTCGATAATTTCTCTTGTAGCGGATGAAACAGCCGCATACTCACCGTATGCACGGCGCAGCGCACCTTTTACTTTGGCTAACACTACTTCGAGAGAGAAAGGCTTGCATAAGTAATCATCTCCGCCATTTTCAATCGCCATCACCTGATCCATTTCCCCTGAACGGGCAGATACAAAAAGAATCGGAACATTCGATACCGTACGGATTTGCCTGCACCAATAGTATCCATCGTAAAAAGGTAAATTAATATCCAGAAGCACTAAATGAGGCTGAGCCTTCATATATTCATTTTTCAAATCACGAAATTGAGTCGCGCGTACTGCTTCATAGCCGAATTTTTGAAGCATTTCTTGCATAATCACTGCAATTTTTTCTTCATCTTCAACAATTAGAATCCGATACATCCATATCCCTCGCTGACTGTGTTAACTTTCATTTTGTTCATACTAGTGTTACGATAAGTGATATACACAGTCTACACAAGGGCTTGGCAGCAAACATTTGTGACAAGATGTATCAAACCGTGGAAACGTAGGAAATAATCAGGATAGCATAGCACTCCCACGGAAAGGACGCATAAACCATGATAAAAAAGCTAGTCTGGACGGCCGTATGGTTAATTGTTGTTGGTGTCGCGGGTATGCTCTGTTATGGATTTCAATTTAGTGAAGAAGAACCGGCAGTTCACTATGAGCGCAAGTGGCTTTTTAACGCTGACGAACTCGATCAATTAATTATTAATAGCAATTATGGATCTGTTATTCAATTTACAAAAAGCACAAATGGGACGAACTATATTGAAATTAAAGGCAATGCGCCCAAAAAAGCAATCAATCAAATTCAAGGTGCCACCATATCGAACAAAAAACTAGAGATCAATTCTAAAGTCGAGAAAAATATTGGACTCCTTCATGTGCAACTAACAGAAACGTCTCTCCATCATCAAGTAACTGTAGCATTAACCGATCAAGCGCAGATTTCAAATCTCAAAGTGACAGCAGATAACGGAAATGTTGTCTTAAACAATGTATCTGTGAAAAACGCTGAAATTCATACCGCACTTGGTGGAATAACCTTAAGCAATCTAACGGCACTTGCAGTTAAAGCTCAAACCGATATGGGAATCATCACGGGCAATAAGATAAATGGCAAGCTCTATGCGATTACTAGCAGCGGCAACGTTGATATTGATCACATGTCCGGTGATTCCAACATATTAACACGCTCTGGTGAAGTTAATTTGTTTCAAGACTCTCCAGCTTCCACCCAAATTGAGACTTCTGTCGGCAGTGTTACAGTCAATTTACCCGGCCGATTTCAGGGAAGTTTTGATTTAAAAACGAATCTTGGTCAAATTACAGAGCCCAAATCAGCTGGATTGACCAAAGATATCATTAAAGTGCATTCGGACGTGGGTAATATCACGGTCATTCAAAGGTAAGGTGATTAAGTGAATAAACGATATGTTCCATTCCCCCGATTAATTGGCTTTATACTCTTTCATATTGTTTTCACGCTGCCACTTAGTATTGTTATATTAGCCATATACTTTTGCTTAGGTTTAAGTGCTCTTATTGCAACGAGCGCACCCTTAATCGCGGTAATTGATTTTATGCTTGCTGGTATGTTTATTGGATCTGAATTCTTCCTCTCGATTACGATATGTGGGTTCGGTATTCTTCTTCTCATTGCTGTATATTTATTGATGCAGCCGATGAGACACTTAATTAGACGTTTTTATATCTGGAACTTACGCACTTGGTTCCGATCCCGATAATATGGATGATATCAATCCTATCAACATCAACAAACAAACTCCCTTACAACCTTGAACTTTAAGTTCAATGTGAAGGGAGTTTGTTTGTTACGCCGTAATGCTATCAACCATTTCATTTATTTTTTCTATTAAATCCTTCATTACTTCCTCGCGATTAATTTCATTAAGGGTTTCATGGCGCGCTTCCGGGTACAGTTTATAGCTGAAATTCGTTAGACCTAGCTTGTTGTATCGCGCTACCAAATCTAATATTCCCTTACCATTTCCCCCAACAGGGTCTTTATCTCCTGCAAAAATGTATACAGGCTTATCTCGCGGAATACGGTCCATATTTTTACGTTTGTGCAATTCTTTTAAGGTAGAGAGGAAATCGCGGAAAAAGGCTGCTGTAAATACAGAACCGGTCATCGGGTCATCGATATACTGATCCACGATCTCTTCATCACGAGAGAGCCAGTCAAATTCCGTACGATTCGGTTTAAAACTACGATTAAAACTTCCGAAAGATAATGAGTTCATGAGCAGGCTACGATGACGCTCACCTTTGCGCTTTGATTGCATACGAGCCAGCATGATTCCAAGTGATAGCTGAAGTGACGATTGCTTCCCATTGGTTCCAGATAAAATAAAGGCATCTACATTTTCTGGATATGTATACATATATTTTTGCACCATAAAAGAACCCATGGAATGCCCCATAAGAATAAGAGGTAGGTCCTTATGTCGATCGCGAATCAGTTCCGATAATTGCCCTAGATTATGAACCATCCAATAGAACCCGTCATATCCAATATAACCGTAATCATCTGGAGAAAGGGCGGTGCGGCCATGACCCCTATGGTCATTGGCAAAGACAAAATACCCAGCTGCCGTTAATTGCTTAGCAAGCTCTTTGTAACGGTAGGCATGTTCTGCCATACCATGTGCGATTTGTACGACACCACGAGGTTCTACTTCAGCCTCAGGCTTCCAACAATAAACGAATATATCATTATTTTGTGGATCCATAAAAGTAAATTTTTCTGTAATCATTGAATCATTCCCTCACATTCTGCATAAGCTAATCTTTTTTATTTTACCACATATGCGCAGAATTAGGTTACAATTCCTACTGGCTACTGTTTCTCTGATCACCTTGTGCTTAGCTGCTTCGCATTCTAAAATCCCAAGATGCGAAACAGCCAAATACATGATGCTTGCAAGCTACTCTTTAACGGATATTGCTAATTAATACGGGGGGTTTCACCTTTACGTGCTTGCATGTATTCTCAACCGCACCTGATTTCACTTCATTAAACACATATACACGGTGAATCAGTACATATACTTCACAACCCGGCTCAAGCATTTCTTTCTCTAAGGAGCGATAAGCGACAAGTACGTGACTGCGAACTTCAAGTTCAATCTGCCAACTCGTGCCGCGAAAACAAACATTACGTACGATTCCGAGCTCCGCTGCATGGAGACAAGAAATTTCATCTTCATTGCCAATTTCAACAAATTCCGGTCGTATTATCGCATCGCCTTCGACGTGTTCAAAACCGCGTAAATAGGAAATATCCCCTAGTACAGTGGAATCGCCGATAAATTCAGCCACAAATGGTGTCAGTGGGTTTTTATAAATCTCATAAGGACTGCCTTTTTGAACGATAGAACCATGATTGATTATCATGATTTCATCGGCAACCTCAATCGCTTCCTCTTGATCATGTGTTACAAAAATCGTCGTAATTCCGACACGCTCAATCGTTTCTTTTAACCAACTTCTCAATTCCTTCCGTACTTTGGCATCAATAGCTGCGAATGGCTCATCAAGTAATAGTACCCGGGGCTGAGGCGCAAGTGCACGTGCAAATGCAACCCGCTGCTTCTGACCACCTGATAACTGATGAGGTAAACGTTTCTCTAAACCGGATAACCCCGTTAGTTCAAGCAGTTCCTGAACCCTCATCGTAATTTCTTTCTTTGTACATTTTTGGACTCGAAGACCGAACGCAATGTTCTCAAACACATTCATATGCTTAAATAAAGCATAATTTTGGAAAACAAATCCAATGTGGCGCTGTTGTGGGGTCAAGTCATTCACCCGTAGACCTTCAAAGTAAATATCACCTTCATCTGGTTGCTCCAGTCCTGCAAGCATACGCAGCATGGTCGTTTTCCCACCGCCACTCGGACCTAAAAAGCCGATTAACTGTCCCTTTTCTATCTCAAAAGACACATCTCTTGCCGCTTGGAACCCCCCAAAGCTTTTGCGCAGAGACCGAACTTCGATCTGCATCTAACGTTCCCCACTTTCTTTGTGAATTCCATGTCCATGATACTTCCATTCAAAAACACTTTTTACTATCAATGTAATTACTGCAAGTAAAACGAGTAATGACGCAACTGCAAATGATGCGGCAAACTGGTATTCGTTGTACAAGATTTGTATATGCAATGGAATCGTATTCGTCAACCCGCTAATATGCCCGGATACCACAGATACTGCCCCAAATTCCCCCATGGCCCTGGCATTACATAATATAATTCCATACAAAAGACCCCATTTAATATTCGGAAGTGTAACTCGAAAGAAAATTCGCCAACCTTTTGCACCTAATGATGCAGCTGCCTCTTCTTCTTGTGTACCTTGAGTCTGCATTAATGGAATCAACTCACGGGCAACAAGTGGACTTGTCACAAAAATCGTAGCAATAACCATTCCTGATAGTGTAAAAATGATCTGAATATTATGATCCGCCAGCCACGGCCCAAACCAACCTCGACCTCCGAATAATAAGATAAACACAAGACCTGCGATTACCGGAGACACGGCAAAAGGTAAATCAATGAGCGTGAGCAAAATACTTTTGCCTCGAAATTTAAATTTCGAGACGAGCCAAGCAGCAGACAAGCCAAACAATACATTCATCGGTACTGCAATCAAAGCTACAGTCAATGTAAGACGGATTGCGGACATTGCGTCTGGATCTAAGAGGGAAGCGAAATACACCCATACCCCTTTGGAGAACGCTTGAATGAAAATGGTTATCAGAGGCAGCACGAGTAATAGGATTAAGAACACTAACGTAACACCAATTAATAGCACACGAATAGCTGGTGACTCACTTAAATGGGGACGTCTGATTGCAGGTGATATTCGAAGCTCAGAAGTAAGTTGATTCGACATGTTAACCCCCTAACCCAGCGTAACGCGCCTTCCTGCGCGCCATTGTAAATAATTACCAAGAAGTAATAAAATGAAAGAAAAGATGAGCATAACAAGTGCAATAGAGGTTGCTCCTGCATAATCGTATTGCTCTAATTTCGTCATGATAAAAAGCGGTGTAATTTCGGTCTTAAGCGGCATGTTACCCGAGATAAATACGATTGAGCCATATTCTCCAATGCCTCTTGCAAAAGCGAGTGTAAATCCAGTTAAAAGAGGTGGAATCAATGAAGGGAAGATTACTTTTACAAATGTCCGAAAGCGTGTTGCTCCTAAACTTACGGCTGCTTCCTCCACCTCAAGATCCAACTCTTGTATAACAGGTTGAAGTGTGCGTACGACAAACGGAATTCCAATAAATGTAAGAGCAACTATAATTCCCAAAGGTGTGAAAGCGACATGGATTCCCATCGGTTCTAAGATTCTACCCATGAAGCCATGTTGTGAGTACAAAGAGGTTAAAGCAATACCCGCTACAGCTGTTGGTAGTGCGAAAGGCATATCTACAAGTGCATCAAGAATCTTTTTCCCAGGAAAAGAGTATCTGACCAGTACCCATGCAACGATAAATCCGAAAACAGCATTTGCCGCAGCTGCTATTAAAGCCGTGCCAAAACTCAATTGATAGGAGGCCACTACACGGTCACTTGTGACGGTAAGCCAAAAATCTGACCATGACATCCCAGATGAGGTGATAAATACGGTCGAAAGAGGGATCAGGACAAGCATCCCTAGGTATAACAGTGTAAAACCAAGGGATAAGCCAAAACCAGGTAATATTGAGCGTCTTTTTGCTTGCTTAGCCATACTTCACAACTCCTTGTTCACTTCACTTCGATAACTTATAAATAGAATCAAAGACTCCATTATCACTAAAATGCTTTTTCTGAACTTGATCCCATCCACCTATATCGGGATCATCGATTCGAAATAAAGGAATTCTTGGAAACGTATTGCGAAATTGTTCGACTACTTCTGGCATTGTTGGTCGAAAATAATGCTGAGCTGCAAGCGTCTGACCTTCTTTCGTATACAAATATTGCAAGTAAGCTTCTGCTACCTCACGAGTCCCCTTCTTATCGACCACTTTATCTACAACTGCAACCGGCGGTTCTGCCAAAATGGACATGGATGGCAGTACAATTTCATAGTCATCTTTACCAACATCCGCTGTAGTTAACATCGCTTCGTTTTCCCACGTAATCAATACATCGCCTATACCTTGTTCAACAAAGGTCGTAGTTGAATCTCGTGCACCCGTTCCAAGGACTTTGACATTGCGGTAAAGGGACGTGACAAAGTCCTTCGCCTTATCTTCACTTCCCTTATTCGTTCGAAGTGCATACCCCCATGCTGCCATATAGTTCCAGCGCGCACCCCCCGATGTTTTGGGATTTGGGGTTATGACATCAATCCCCGGCCTGATCAAATCCGCCCAATCATGAATCGCTTTCGGATTCCCCTTGCGCACAAGAAATACAATTGTAGAAGTGTATGGAGCTGAGCGGTCCGGTAATCGCGATTGCCAATTTCCTTGAATCAGTCCTGCTTTCTTAATCTGATTAATATCATTTTCTAGTGCCAAAGTAACAACATCGGCTTGAAGACCGTCAATCACGGTCCTTGCTTGTTTGCCAGACCCCCCGTGGGATTGCCTAAACACAACAGTCTGATTGTGCTGCTGTTTCCAATACGCTTCGAAAGCTTGATTGAAGCTCTGATAAAATTCACGTGTTGGGTCATAAGAAACATTAATTAGTTCAAGTGGTTTTGATGATTGGCTTGGGGCCGATGAGTACCCGCATGCCGCAATTGTTAATGCCAATAGAACGATCAAGGGAATAACCATCCATTTTTTCCCACTCCATACACCCAGTTTCACATTCTTGATTACCGACACCCCCTTAATTGCTACTTGATTGGGCCACATAGCATTAGCCTATGAAAGTGGATGGGCTGTGGACACAAAAAAACCTCCTTCTCCACCAAAGATGGAAAAAGAGGTTTTTTTTAGGGCTAGATTACTTCAGACGTTCTTCATCGATTTTGCGTTTACGCTCAGCGTATCTGGCTTCGCCAAGCTTGAATAAACGTTGTTCTTCTTCCGTTTCAGGGACAATTTGAGGAACGGGTCTAGACTTCCCTTTTTCATCAAGTGCCACAAATATCAAATGGGCGGTAAGTGCATTCCTTTTTTCACCTGTAAATAAATTCTCCGCAATGCCAGTAACATACAATTCCATTGAAGAACGGTGTGTCCAAATGACAGCTGCTGTAATTTCGATTGCTTCGCCGATGTTTACCGGGCAAAGAAATTGCAGTGCTTCACAGGAAGCCGTAACAACCCCCCCATTGCTATGACGCATTGCTGCAATCGACGCAATTGAATCAACGGAATGAAAAAGCTGTCCACCAAAAACAGTCCCATGGTAATTTGTCTGACCAGGCATGATTAGCTCAGTCACGATAGAGCGAGATTCACTTGGATGCTTCGTTGTCATGATATTATTCCACTCCTTCTTCTTCATCGTGCACTTGCAGATATCCAGCAGCTTTAGCAGCCGTCTGCAGCGCTTCTTCAACCGTATTTGCAGTCGCGAGTGCAACCGCCATACGACGACCTACTTTTGTCTCTGGTTTCCCAAAAATTCTTACTTGTGTGTGAGGTAGAGACAGGGCTTGTTCAACACCCGAAATCGTATAATGACTAGTTTCCCTTGTCGCTTTCAATGTATGCGAGGCGCCTGGGGCAATCATTCGAATCTCTGGAATTGGAAACCCGAGAATCGCTCGAACATGAAGAGCGAATTCTGATAAATCCTGTGTGACCATCGTCACCATTCCTGTATCGTGCGGACGCGGGGATACTTCACTGAAATAAACACCATCTTCAGCAAGGAATAGTTCCACCCCATAAAGTCCATAACCACCTAGTGCTTCCGTTATTTGCGCCGCGATATGCTGTGCCTCTGCAATTTGTTCCTCGCTCATCGCGTGTGGCTGCCAAGAAGTAATATAATCACCATCTTGTTGAACATGGCCAATTGGCGCACAGAAAGTTGTTCCTGAGATGGAGCGAACAGTTAACAGTGTAATCTCGGATTCGAATTTAACGAATTGCTCCACGATTACTCTTGTTTTCTTCGCACGTCCGCCTTCCATCGCGATTTCCCAACATTTTGCCGCGTCATCCATGGAGCGGCAAACACTCTGACCTTTACCTGATGAACTCATGATTGGTTTAATCACACATGGTGTACCAATTTGTGCAATCGCCGTTTGCAGTTCATTTAACGAATCAGCAAAAGCGTATTGGGCTGTACGTAATCCTAATGTCTCTGCTGCCATACGGCGAATCCCTTCGCGGTCCATTGTCAATTTCGAAGCGTTCGCCGTTGGTATGACGCGGAAACCTTCTTGCTCTAACTCGACAAGTACGTTCGTTGCGATCGCTTCAATTTCTGGAACGATCAAATCAGGTTGTTCTTTTATCAGAACTTCACGCAGCTTTTCTTCATCAAGCATTGGGATCACATAAGAACGATGGGCAACATGCATCGCAGGCGCATGCTCATAACGATCCACTGCAATTGTTTCAATGCCTAAGCGCTGTGCTTCAATAATAACTTCTTTCCCTAATTCACCTGAACCTAGTAGTAATATTTTCTTCGCTTGAGCTGAAAGTGGTGCACCATACATAAATGAAAACCCTCCCTGATAAACTTATCTTTGAGTGTTCCAAAAAGTGCTCCTTCGCTAGACTTTTTGAACACACCCTATATGCAAGAAGAAGAGTCTAGCAAATAGACTCTCCCCCTTATTGCCCCGCTTTATCTAATTCATCGAGCAAACGACGAACCGCATCCTCATTCATCGAACCAGATTGCTTGAATTCTCGCAGTTTTGTAATAATTCCTTCACCGATTTGTTCATTCTTGTCTTGCTCTGCTTCAAAAGTAGGATCAAACCATACATAATAACCGGATGGTCCATTACGCAAAAAAGATCTTGTCCAATATTTTGGATAGGAATAAGGTTGTTCACCAAATAAAAGTCCCATGACATCCTCTTCATTGATCGGCATGAGATGATGAAACTGCTCTTCACTACCAGCCTCTACTACATTCAGATGCATGTAGGCGTAATGTAAGTAATGCTCGCCAGTAAAGCTATCTTTTACGACAGAATAGTATTCATGATTTACATCAAGCAGTTCTTTGACGATTTGGACACGCTCTTCAAGTTGACTTGCATCAATCTTCACTTCATCTTGAAACGAATTCATTGGACCCTCGCTTTCTCGCGCAATGAACGGCGCGGTAGCTTCCATTTATAATGTAATGACACCATTCTAAGACCCACAATCAGAATAAAGAGCAAGAGCAGCATCAGCGCATTTTGTTGCCATCCAAATCCAATACATAACCCAGCTAACAATCCCCACACCGCATAGATCTCATCTCTCAGAACAAGAGGTTTACGTGCAGCTAGCACATCGCGGATCATGCCGCCGCCAATACCCGTTAACATTGCAGCTACAATGACTGCAGAAATCGGCAAACCCTTATTCGTCGCGTAGATTGCCCCTTGAATCGCGAAAGCCGATAATCCAATCGCATCAGTTAATGGGTCCCACATTGTCCGCCAGTGCGTAATGTAACGCCTTGGAACAATAAATACAATTGTAATACTAATGAGTGCGATTTTAAAGTACAAGCCTTGCTGCCATAACAAGCTCATCGGCAATTCGATTAGTGCATTTCGTATTACTCCGCCTCCGAACGCCGTTACCAAGCCCAATACATAAACGCCTAAAATATCGTACTCCTCTTCCATGGCAATGACTGCTCCGCTGAGGGCAAAGGCAATCGTGCCAATCATACTTAAAATCTCCCAATCCATTGTGTCTGCCCGCTCCAGTCCTATGTCTCTATCAATTAGCCATTCCATTATAGAATGAGTCATCTAGCTACGCAATCAAAATGTTTGTGTCTATTTTATATATTCAAAGTTTGGATAAAGCTTGTAAGACATCTATTCTTCGGCTTATGATATAATTCTTTATCATTTCAGGCTCCTGTTCAAAAATAAAAATCGACCATTTACGAGTTGAATCATTAGCAATAGCAGATGATATACGATCATACATCTGATTGATAATAGGTTCTATATTAACTAATGTGAAATGAGTATTTAATAGATGAGTAAGTATCTTCTTATACTTCTTGCGATACGACGGGATATCAAGCACTCGCTTGGTTAAAAAATTATATCCCATCACATGAACTAAATTACTTTCACGTGGTCGCCCATAACAATTCCTTCCCCAAGTTCCTTCATAGTCCCAAGGGATAATCCGATAAAATCCTTTCGTTTGATGGCGGTAGAAAGCATAATTTTGATCAAAACCATCATAATTACCTGTTAATACAGCGCCAGCTAGCCACAATAAATAATTGTTCACATCTAGCTTTTCAGCTAAATAACTTTTCAATAATCGATAATGAAGTTGATTAATTTGCGAAATAAATAATTTGAAATGCTGTCGATCTCGATCTTTCCCCATCATCAACTTGTATCCATCAAATAAACTATATTTGGGTCGCTGTGACTCCCCTACTTTTGTGTCGAAATTCGCATTTTCATTCACCGCATACATCAAAGATTGAACCGCAATATGCCTGCGATTGAAAAATTGACGATCTACTGCTTCGATCTCAAGATATACCCCTAAACTCTCACCATTCATCATCACCTGACAGTGTCTAGTTTTAGGACTCGGCACCCCAATTTGTTCAAAAAAATAAAAGGAAAGTGCATTGCGAATCATGGAAGGATCATCATACTCTGCATTCAGATGTATGCGTTTATTTTTCGTTATTATTTCATAAGACTTTTTCGGATAGTCACGTGTATGACCGCCTCGGTACCGAATTCGAATTGATTCGGACCGTCCATTCTTCATGATAAAAGCAGGAACAAATGTATTACTCCAAACATCCTTCTGAAGCTGTGCCAGCACATTTTGACTCACTTTAATATGATAGACTGGTAGCACCATCCGTCATCAACCTCACTTTGATAAACCAAGTAAAAAAGCCTATCAATTTGCGATAGGCACTTTATAAACCTACAGTATTCTACTTCATTCATCGCGGTCACGGCACGACACTAAGGTTATGAAGCTTTTTCTCCAATAAAAAGACAGATAGAATGTGCTCTATCTGCCTCCGTCAATCTCTATACTATTCGAATCTAGCTCGTTGCACTCGTAACAAACTTTTTAAATCTAGCAGTTGCTATTAATAAACCTAATATTCCAATTCCCACTAATATAACAAGATTGACCCATACGCCACCCATATTCGATCCACGAATGATTACATCTTGAAAAGCCTGTTGGGCCCAATATTGAGGTGTAAATTTACCAATAATCTGTGCAAAGGACGGCATAAAATCAATAGGGAACCACAGTCCTCCTAAAATTGCACCGCCCATGGTGATGATTTGTGTGAACCCCATACCTTGGTTCTCGCTCTTGGCAATCATCGAAAGCGCTAGGCCAATTCCAGTTGCACAAAAAGATAAACAAAGAACGATCAAAGCCATTGCAATTGGATTCCCAATGTTCATTCCGTATACAAACTTACCGAATAATAGCAAAACTGCACATTGAACAATGACAACCAGCATGTTAGGAACCCACATGCCGATTAGATATTGAACAGGCTTCATCGTTGTGCTGCGTAATCGAGAAAGCATGCCAGATTCCTTATCTTTGATCAAACGGCGTACCATCGTAATCAGAATGAAGAATACGAACATAACCGTATAGCCTGGCACGACTTGAGAGATGATATCTACCTTCTTAACATCTTCCTTCATTTCTCTAATTGTAAAAGGAGACGCCATAGCCGCCGTCACTTCACTATCTGACTTGCCAGTCTTCTTCAGCTCACCTTGCAATTTCACTTCTCTATAGTTGTATGAGACATTTTGTAGCACGCTTTTAATTGGCGCAACAGCTGTATCCGCAGTTACATCCCGATAAAATTCTAATTCAGCTGGCTTCTGAGCAGCTTTAAGCGTCTGTTCATAACCTTTTGGAATAACTAATAAAGAAGTCGTTTTTCCAGACTTAATTTTTTCAATCTGCTCTTCAAGTGGCACCTTGTCATCCATCACAACATCGAAACCTTTTAACTCCTTCAGACCTGTTACCAGTTCTTGTGAGCTTTTACTTTGATCCGCATCATAATAACGGACCTTGATCGTATCTACCTGATTGCCGAGAATTGAAGCGAAGATTAGGATGAATAAAATTGGCAGTATGATTAACCAAAAAAAGGTTCCTTTTTCACGCAATAATAATAAAATTTCTTTCCGAATCATATTCTTAATCATCGATTAAGGGCTCCTTTATGTATCAATTAGGTACTACTTAATCCCGAAGCGATGTGCCGGTTAAAGATAAAAATACACTTTCTAATGAAGGCCGTAATATTTCTAACGATTTCACGATATCCCCACGTTCGATTAAAGCTTGACTCATCTCTTGTAGTGCTGGGAGCACCTCATCTGTTTCTACAATCCATCCACGATCTTGTGCTATCATGTTCTTCGTTCTCGTAAGCTTTGGAGGCTCCTCACTGCCTTCTATCTCCACATAGATCGCTCTCGTTGCATATTGATGAAGCAGTTCATCTAGGCTGCCCTGGATCACAACTTTGCCGTGATCAATAATCGCAATATCATCACATAATGCTTCCACTTCTTCCATGTAATGAGTCGAATATACAATCGTAATTCCTTGATCTCGCAGTTGACGAATCATTTCAAAAATATGATTACGTGACTGTGGATCAATCCCTACAGTTGGCTCATCTAGAATCACAAGCTTGGGACGATGTAAGAGTGCTGCTGCGATGTTAATACGACGTTTCATCCCGCCAGAGAATGTCTTGACCGCATCATTGGCCCGATCCGACAATCCAACCTGCTCAAGCACTTCTTTAATACGTACCTTTAATTCTGCACCCCGTACACCGTACATTTCACCAAAAAACACTAGATTCTGATGGGCACTAAGTGTCTCATAAAGTGTTATTTCTTGTGGAACATAACCCACCTGTTTACGAATCAAGTCAGATTCTGATTGGATTTCCTGACCCAGGACTACCACTTTCCCACTATCTGCTTGAATGATCCCAGTTAATATCTTCATCGTTGTAGATTTCCCTGCTCCATTAGGACCTAGTAAGCCAAAACAAGATCCTTTCTTCACGGCAAATCCAACGCTCTCAAGCGCTGTTTGGGTTCCGTAACGCTTCGTTAACCCCTGAATCTCAAATGCATATTCATTATGTGACATTGAAGTTCCTCCCTCTACTCATCTCTTAATTTACCGCTTTTATCCATAAAAAATTATATGTAAAATAACTTATTAAAACAATACATCTCAAGTATGATTCAGTATATCAGTCCATATTTTTAACGTAGAAAATAACGATAGAATTTTTACACTCTATCGTTATTAAGAGAAAGACCTAATTAAATTTGTATTCTTTGCGAAGATCTTCCAGTTCAAGGAGCGAACGCTCCGCCCACTGTGTAGACATCATTTTCAGTTCCATAACGACTTGTTCAAAAGCTGCTTGAAGCGAAGTTTGGTAGTCAGGAACTTCACCGTTAAAACGCTCCACTGCGTACAAAGGAACAAGTGCAATCTCCGTATGAGCAAGTGCCTTACGTTGATGAAACATCACCGCTCCACCATGATGAGGTTGATGTAGGTTCCCTTGCTCAGGATGTTTGCGTACAGCAAGTATTCTGACCGCAACTTTGCTCATTCCAGCAGGTTCTGCAATCTCACCGATGTATTCACCCGTTTTATAAGTTGCTGTTACGATTTCTCCAACTTCTAACATGAACAGTAGCCTTCTTTCAAATCGTTAATTCGCGTTACTTGGATAACAAAGGTCGCAGAGCAATTAAGAGGCGCTCTACGGATTCCATCCGATTGAACTTGTTTACGAGATTACCATTTTCCAAGATGACAATACTCGGGATAGACGTGACTTGCCACTCCTCGCATAGCTGCGGTATGAGATTGATATTGCTTTTAAAAAGCGGAAGCTCAGGTTCCATCATCAGTACGACATCGAGCATACGATGAGCAACATGACACGTTCCGCAAAGCGGACTATACAAGAATAGAGCGAATACATCCGATTCCGTCGTCAGCTTGCGCTGAATTTCTGTAAGAGCAAGCTCTCTCATCCTTATTCACCTAATTTTGCATTCTAATTTGTTCTGTCAACCATTCTAAACTCCGAGCCGCGTAATCAATCAGTTCCGGAAAATCCTGTACGTGCGCTTCATTCACTTTTCTACCGAACGAAAGAGCCACCATGATCGTAAACATAGGCTGAGCTGCTCCATGCGTATAAGATATGGTCTGCTCTAAGCTAGGTCTACCGCTCCACTGTAAAGTCATCTCTTGCTCAATCAAGTTGCACAAGGTTTGTGGGTCTCGGGTTTGTGTTAGAAACTTAATCCCCAGCGTACATCCTGTTTGCTCGGAATCATTTTCAAGAATTTCAACCGATAAGTCCTTTAAAGATGCATGTAGGGACAGTTCAGCGAACGCAACGGGTTGATCACCCTTCATTGCAAATCCAATCTGATACGTCCGTGACATACTGGATAGATCAACAAAGTCTTGACGGGAGGTTACCAGAATGGTCCCCTCCAAATCAAGATCGTACACAGCGCCTTCAAGGACGACTTTTAAATTATCAAAAATAGTCGGATCGAACATGTGAACATCCCTCGCTTACTTAAGCGTACATGCTTTCACGAAGTGCTTTCACTTCATCACTTGCTAAATATTCATCATAAGTCATCATCTTATCGATGAGACCTTTAGGTGTAATTTCCATAATCCGTGTAGCGATTGTCTGTACAAACTCATGGTCATGGGATACGAACAAGAGTGTACCGTCAAAATCAACCAAACCGTTATTCAATGCCGTAATGGATTCCAAGTCCAAGTGATTGGTAGGCTCATCAAGCAAAAGAACGTTAGAAGAACTCAACATCACTTTGGATAGCATACAACGAACTTTCTCGCCCCCGGACAAGACATTCGCTTTCTTCAAAGCTTCTTCTCCTGAGAACAACATACGTCCAAGGAAGCCGCGAATGAAGGACTCATCTTGATCTTTGGAGTATTGACGCAACCAGTCAACCAGATTCATATCGACGTCAAAATATTCCGAAGCGTCTTTCGGGAAATACGCTTGTGATGTAGTCACACCCCATGTGTAAGTTCCAGCATCAGCTTCAAGCTCATTCATCAAAATTTTGAAAAGAGTCGATTTCGCAAGTCCATTCGGACCTACAAAAGCAATTTTGTCGCCTTTGTTGATTGTGAAAGTAAGGTCATTAAGGACTGACTCACCATCAATGGATTTCGAAAGATTTTCCACTGCAAGAAGCTGTTTACCCGCTTCACGCTCAGGTTTAAAGTTAATGAACGGATATTTACGAGTAGATGGCTTAATATCTTCCAATGTAAGCTTCTCGAGTGTTTTCTTACGGGATGTCGCTTGCTTGGATTTAGAAGCATTCGCGGAGAAACGTGCGATAAACGTTTCAAGCTCTTTACGTTTCTCTTCCACTTTCTTGTTCTGCTCACGTGCAAGCTTTAATGCCAATTGAGAAGATAGGTACCAGAAGTCATAGTTACCCACATACATTTGGATTTTACCAAAATCAATATCCGCAATATGCGTACATACTTGGTTCAAGAAGTGACGATCGTGAGATACTACGATTACAGTACCTTCGTACCGTGCTAAGAAGTTTTCTAACCATTTAATGGATTCCATGTCCAAATGGTTGGTAGGCTCATCGAGTAGTAGAATGTTTGGGCTACCGAACAACGCTTGCGCTAACAATACGCGGACTTTCTCGTTACCACTTAGCTCAGCCATTTTTTGATCATGCAATTCACGATTAATACCAAGACCGATTAGCAATTCAGCTGCATCGGACTCCGCCTGCCAACCATCTAGCTCTGCAAAATCTCCCTCAAGCTCAGCAGCACGCATACCATCTTCATCACTGAAATCAGGCTTCGCATAAATTGCGTCTTTTTCCTTCATGATTTGATACAACTTCGCGTGTCCCATAATGACTGTCTCAAGTACTGGGAACTCATCGTATTCGTAATGGTTCTGCTTTAGAACAGCCATACGTTCGTTCGCAGGGATGTGGACTTCACCTTTGTTTTGCTCCACTTCACCGGAAAGAATTTTAAGGAAAGTAGATTTACCTGCACCGTTCGCACCGATTAGGCCGTAGCAATTGCCTGGCGTAAACTTAATATTTACGTCTTCGAAAAGCGCACGCTTTCCATATCTTAAAGTTACATCTGTTACTGTTATCATTAATTCAAGAACCACCCTTATTCAAAATTTCTTCTATTATAACACGAAACGCTATCCGCTGCTTCCTCATTCCAAGAAGCAGCGGATAGCGACATTTCCTTGATCGCTTATTTATTACGCTCGATCTCTTCAACCATCTCGGACAAAATCGTCCAACGTTCCATTGCCTGTTCCAATTGCTGCGCGACTTCTTCATCTTCTGCAAACAGCTTCTGCACAAGCATCGAGTCACTTCCAGCTTGATCAATCTGCTGCTTCAACTCTTCGGATTTGGCTTCTAATGAAGCGATCAGGTCCTCAATTCCATCCCATTCTTTCTGGTCCTTGAAGCTCAGCTTGCGTAACTTAGGACGATCGGAGTCAGAAGTGGATGGGATTGCTGATTTCGCGCTTGGGTTGGAAGTGTTTTTATCTGAAGCATTTCCGCTTTTCTGCAAGGTTGTAGTACTTTCACGTTCCTTACGAGCTTCAAGATACTCGGAATACGTTCCGATGTAAGGCTCTAAGTGACCCTTATCCTCGAATGAGAACAAGTGCGTACAAGTACGATCTAGGAAATACCGATCATGAGATACCGTAATGACTGCACCTGGGAAGGTATCCAAGTAATCTTCAAGGATTGTCAATGTCTCGATATCCAGATCATTCGTAGGCTCATCGAGGAACAATACATTCGGCTCTCCCATTAGGGTACGTAATAAATACAATCGACGACGCTCGCCTCCTGAGAGTTTGCGGATCGGTGTCCACTGCTGATTTGGTGTAAAAAGAAACCGTTCGAGCATTTGACCCGCGCTGATTGTACCCCCATCTGCCGTGCGTATCACTTCAGCGACTTCCTTGATGTAATCGATGGCACGCATGTCTTCGTCCATCTCCGCATTTTCTTGCGTATAGTAGGCGAGCTTAACGGTTTGACCCGTTTCAATGAGCCCGCTATCGGGCTCGATGCGGCCAGCGAGCATATTCAGCAGCGTCGATTTGCCGCTGCCGTTCTCGCCGATGATGCCGAGACGATCATTCGGCATCACGATGTAATTGAAATCACGGATCAGCGTCTGCCCGTGATAGCTCTTGTTCAGGTGCTGAATTTCCAGCACCTTGCGACCTAGCCTGGACCCGCTTAGCGCGAGGTCCAGCTTGTCATCGGGACCGGCAACTTTGCGGTCCCGTAAATCTTCGGCGCGCTCGACGCGCGCCTTCTGCTTCGTGGTGCGTGCTTTCGCACCACGGTGAAGCCAAGCCAGCTCACGGCGCAGCAGGTTTTGCCGCTTGTCTTCCATAGCAGCCTCCATCGCAAGTCGCTCGGCTTTCTTTTCCAAGAAATAAGCGTAATTGCCATCGTAGCTGTACATTTTACCCTTATCAAGCTCTAAAATTCGATTCGTGACACGGTCTAGGAAATATCGATCATGGGTAACGATAAGTAGAGCTTTCTTCCATTTGTGCAAATAGTCTTCCAACCACTCTACCGTCGCGTGATCAATATGGTTCGTAGGCTCATCCAGAATAAGTAGATCAGCCGGTTGAATAAGCGCACGCGCCATGGCAACACGCTTGCGCTGCCCACCTGACATCTGATCCACTTGTTTTTCAAAATCGGTAATGCCGAGCTTGGTTAAAACAGTCTTCATCGTAGTCATCACGTCCCAAGCACCAAGCACCTCAATGCGCTCTTGCACAACGAGTAATCTTTCTTGGGCATGGGTATCGTTCGGATTCACTTCCAGCTCACGAAGACGCTGCTCATATTCATTGATTACGGTGGCCAGTTCCGAATCGGCCGAGAACATCGCTTCGATTACAGTTGCCCCTTTAGGCAATTGCGGATCTTGTGATAAATACTCTACTCGAAAATGATTCGCATGTTCCAGTTTACCGCTATCTGCTGTTTCAAAACCTGCTAAAAGTTTAAGTAACGTCGACTTCCCAGTTCCATTTACCCCAATGAGTCCAATTCGTTGACCTTCATTCAAGGTAAAGCTGATATCATCAAAAAGCACCTTTTCCCCATAGCTCTTCGATACATTCAGCACTTGCAAAATATTCACTTCGACGTCACCGCCGCATCTGTTACATATGCAGCTATCAAGCCAGCAGTACCCAGGATCGCATGTAAATGTGTACGTTCCATCGCATGAGAAGCATGAACAACCGGACCAATCAAGGCCGCACGAATGTCATTTCCTCCACGAAGTGCAGCAGAAGCATCCGAGCCATAGGATGGATAAATATCAATTGCATAAGCGATTCCATCACGCTCAGCAAGCTCAATTAATCTAGAAGTCATTGCATAGTCATATGGACCTGAGGAATCTTTGGCACAGATCGATACTTGCTGTTCATTCCCACTGAGGTCATCCCCCATTGCGCCCATATCCACTGCAAGAAGCTCTGTTACTTCAGCAGGCAAGTGAGATAGACCGTGACCTACTTCTTCATAGGTTGTAATGAAAATTTTCAATGTACGCTGTGGTACGATTTCTTCGCGTTTTAGCCACTCTAACATACCGAAAATCGCGGCAACACTCGCTTTATCGTCTAGATGACGGGATTTTACAAAACCATTCGGTTTAATTTGCACACGCGGATCGAAAGATACGAAATCTCCTACACGAATGCCTAGTGCTTCTACATCTGCTTTGGAATTCACAATTTCATCCAAACGCACTTCCATAGCGGCTTCATCACGCTTCATATCGCGAGCATCTCCATAGACATGAACGGATGGTTTTGTCGTCAAAATCGTACCATCGATCGTGCGTCCATCACGTGTATGCACTTGGCAGTACTCATTCTCAATGGAACTTGCCATGTATCCACCAATTGAAGTTAGACGCAGATGACCAGATGATTTAATGGAACGGACCATTGCACCTAATGTATCGACATGCGCAGAAATACCAAGTACTTCACTCGATAGTCCTGGAACCGTAATGACGCCGCCGCCTTTATTCGTAGTTGAGAAAGTATATCCTAATTTCTCTGTCTCTTGACGAACCTTATCTATAATGTGGTGACAATAACCTGTTGGGCTTGGTGTATTTAATAAATCTTGCAAAATTTCAAGCAAATAAGTTTGATCAAATGGATTTTTCATATCGAGTATCCCCTCTATTCACACTTTTTTACATAATAAAAAACAGTGCTGTCTCACTTATGGATACTACACTGTTTTCCTTATTTTTTCAAACAAATATCATCTTAATAGAAAGTAGAAAATGGGAAATATCTACAATTATCCCTCGTAATCAACTGCAATGGATGTCCCATCCAATACTTGTTTCATATGTGCTGTAACTTCAAGATGAGCAGGATGCACTTGGTAAGTTTCCATGTCCGCCAATGAGTCAAATTTCGTGATCAGCACAAGATCATAAGAACGATCGGAACGAAGCACATCCGCACCAACCTCAATTGAACGAAGCTGCGGAATTTTCCCCTCCATGTTCGCCAAAACTTGACGCGTTACTTCAATTGCTTCAGGTGAACGATCTTTAAGTTTAAAACATACAACGTGCGTAAACATTCGTAAACACTCCTTGTCAGCTAAGCTTCATAAGTTTGTCCCTTATTATACCATAGCTGAAATTTCAAAGAATAGTTTTTTTGAATAGATAGGTATTGGTTAATACTTCGATGCAATCACCTTCGGCAAGTGGATAACTCTCATAAGCAACAAGCTGTGTCTGATTAAGTGAAGTTCCATTTTTCGAGCCAAGATCACGAATGATGTAATTGCCGTCTTTTTGCGTAATTTCAGCATGCATGCGAGATACACCTATAGAGGATTCCGTTTTCACATGGGCTTCATTTCCCCGACCTATTATAAAAGGATCTCCATGAATCGGAATCTGAATTGTAGTTCCTTGACGAACTGTTTCTAGAAAAGGTTTAGGTACAGCTTGGTCGATGGGTAGCGATACTTCTGCTTTGCCCAAAGCATTTTTCCCTAAATAAACGGTTGCTTGCGAATCTTCACGGGATAATAAGGTTGTATGTTGAGGCAAGTCTGAATAGTAATCAAGTTGCTTCTTTTCATACTGTGTAGATGAAGGAACTGTAGGTTGAAAAGTTGACTGTGCTGTAGTTTGAGCACCAGATACAGGAGGATCAGCTAGAGAAGTGTGAGCTGAATCCCTGATATTAGAAACTGGTTTCACAACTGCAGCGGCAATTTCAGGTATCGCAACATCGTATTCCGACCCTTCATCCTCTAGCACAAACTTCGGCTTGTTCATCTTCTTATTCCGCGAGATACTCCAATCTTTTAAGCCCCTTGGCAAATAAACCAACAGAAAAGCTGCCAATACAAGCGTAAGCCCCAGTGCGATATACATCCAACTTTCTGTCATCAATGTGATGTATTGACTCCATGCAAAAGCACACCCGAGGAGACTTGCAACTAGACCAATGACAAGAAGATTTTTATTGGAAGTAGCCTCATCTTCCGTTTGTTTTTTTTGCGATTTATTTACCTGCGTTCCTAATCCCCAAGCCGGTTTCTCTTTCTTTGGCTGATCTGGAGTCGTGGATGTCTTGGATTGAACTGGGGACTTAAGCTTTCCCGCACTTGAAGAGACTTCGCTTTTGGGGCTTGGCGTCTGCTGATATTGTGGAAAGGTGTTGTTCCCACCATTTTGCGATTGAGATTGCTGTTGTAGTTGGGAGTGAGGCTGTATTTCTTGTTGCATTTTGGAAATGATTTGGCTACCCGTTCGTGGTTGCGAGTGTGTTTCATTCATTCCCGAAGCAAACTGCTGCAGCTGCTGTTTAAATAAGGATAAACTCCAATTTTCTTGATCACACTGCCTTGCAAGCTCCGATAAACGGTTTGTACGTTCCCCGGCAAGATGTTGTAACATAACAGCAAGTAACTGCTTCATCTGTACACGTAATGCCGGTGCTTGTGGCACATGCATCGGGAGATAGATAAGCGAAGCATCTCTCCAGCCATTTCCGATAAAAATAAACTGTTCGTGCAGGACGAAGCGTTCGACATGAAGCATGTAGTTTGCCGCTTGTTCTAGGGCTTGTACAATACCTGACAGCAACTCAAACGCATCTTGTTCGGTGAAAGCTCCTCCCCTCAAGGAATAACTGAGCATTTTTAACGAAGATATGTTGTAGAGCAGTATCGCCTCTTCATTCACTTCTTGAAGACGAAGCGGAATCAGATTGGTTGGTGTATTCGCTAATAGCATATTCAATTGCAACGAATCGAGCTCTTCTCGACGCATGCCATCACTTCGTTCAATGACCATAAAATGAGTCCCTGTTTCGATAAACCTTACCCTTAGACCATATAATTCATCAGTCAAGCCTATACTCCCCCTCCCATTTATTTACCAAAACCCTTCCATCATCGCAATGATCGATCCTGGCAGAACCGCATACATGAAAGGAAAAGTAATATTTTTGCCATTTCGAACCGTTTGAACAGCTTGAAGATCACGATGGATAAGCGTGATGCCAATTACGTGCAGTAGATTAGCTCCTTTTTGCAACAATTGTTTACGCCAGATCAGAATGATGACCCCAATAAGTCCAGCGAATAATAAGGAATACATCATCGAACTCATCACAAAAGATAGTCCCGTAAGTGCTCCAATTCCTGCAAAAAGTTTCACATCACCCGCTCCAAGAGCGCCGAATAAATACAAGGGAAGCATAATCCCAAACCCTACACCCATCCCAATCAACCCTTGAATCAGACCATCCCAGCCACCCACAAATCCTTGAAGGATCAAGCCAATCAGCACAGCACTTATCGTCAACACATTCGGGATCACACGACGACGGACATCCGTCACGAAGGCAATAAGTATAAATACTGCTAATATAATTTGAAGCACACCTGTAACCTCCTTCTTCGTCCAAGATTAGGATCAACGCGATCCAAAGATTTTGCACGGATATACGATCCCCAGCTTGATTAAGAGGCTATTTATATTAAGCGCCTAACCAAATTCGTTCATAAGCTTTCTTTCTTAATATGATATCTCTTTTGAAAAATGGTAGTTGGAGTGGGAAACGATACTCTAGCTCTATACCTAGAAACGCTTTGTTTCGATCCGACAAGCTTGGCCAATCCACGCCCTTCACTTCCATACGATTTTCCTTTAACACTTTCGAATCGGCAAATTGCCATACAACAGGCGTCATTATTTTGTATAGCTCTGGCTTTAACACATTTTCGATGACATTGTCGTAGGCTTCACCTGCATTATCGATTGCGGCATCTTTGGTTTTCTTTTCCCATTCCATTAATTTAACGATCGGCTCTGGGATATACGCTGCATAATCATCAACAAACTCCTCTGCTTTCTCCAGCTTCCCTTTGACATTACTCGCACGCTCGATGATCTTATCGATTGATGCACTGAGCTTCGTATTACCGAAACGTTCCTTCGCTTCGTTCACCAACAATTCAACGGGGTACATATGTGTCGCTACAATTTTGGTCGATTCAGCAGCTGCCGATTGCAAGGCCATATCAACAGAGGCCATTCTCACCATCGTAATGAGTGCAAGAATGAATGTGATAAATACCGGCATTACAACGGCAGCTTCTAACGTAATTCCGCCTGTTTGCTTGTGTAGCAGTCCCCTGATCTTATTCATAACCCATATCCGCCGACTTCGTTATTTCACACGTTCGACCTTCGATCGTACATACAGAACCGCTGCCCAGTCCGATCAATTTCATCATACCGGGAACAAACCAGAGCGATGACTTTATACTGGTTGTTCCTCTCACATATGTTGCAGTATTCGATAAGTCTGCTCCTGTATTCATTTCGATCAGCGCCTGCATTCGAGCCATCAAATTGGTATCATTGGTATGCAGTAGATAAAACAATCGAAGATAGTCGCTGTAATTAAACGTAAAGAGTTTGCCAGCAAGCTTTGCTGATATTTCAACCGCTTCTCCTTTAAGTAGTGCGTTCATATCTTTATAAGCTTCATACGCACCTTCCGCTGCTGCAGCTAGAATAACGAGTAAAGGTGACCCTAGAGCAAGCGGCTTGTTCTTAGGATCCATAAGTGCTTCCATCGTTCGAATGCCGAATCGCAGCGAGAACATCTCCGCATACGCTACACGTAAATTCGTTTTACAAGAGGAAAATCCGTACAGTAAGTATTCCGCTTCTTGCTTTGGCAGTTTATGATTAGCAGGATCATTAAGACTTAGATTCTTCTTCACCTGCTTCGCGTTATTCATCTCGTCACCAAATGTACGATAATTAAATTTTGTTAGTGCAAATTCATTCATAAGCAGTTCATTACGGGCACCTTCAGCTGCTTCAGCAATAAGTCCCATGAGGTTCATTGATTTCTTGGTCGTATTATCAGGATCTTTCATTTCATACGAAACTGGCGTAGCCCCACCTTTTCCAGTATTCAGATCTAAATATTTTCCGAATAAACCAGTATCGCCTTTTCCTTTTCCTTCCAATTTCTCATATACAGGATCAGTTGCCTTATCATCGCAGACATTCGCAACTTGATCGATTTGACGCAGCACATCTTTAATTTTCTTTCGATTATTATTCTTCTGATTCTCAACTTCTAAATTCTCGTCCATCCGTTTTTTTTCAATGACAGATTGTGTGTTGTAAAAGGTATTCATAAGATTGTAATAAGCATCATTTGCCTTAATTGCTGTATCGTAATCGGTTCCATATTGCAATTGGATTCCACTTAATGTGACTTGAAAACTTTTGAAGGAGGTAGGTACTTGTGCAGGTCCTATTTGGAACTTAGTGAAATATTCATCATCTCGGATCTTTACATGGTCGAAGACATCTTCAACTGCCAATGAACCATGACTACTTGATGCATCTGTCGTATTATTTGTTGAAGAACCTCCAGCTTTTGTTCTTAATTTTTGAATCTCTGTACGCAGTTTGCTATTCTCATCTTTCGCTTTCTTTACCAGTTGGTCAATTTTGACCTGATGATCCATTAGTTTGGGCAAGTCATTGTTGGTGCATAAATTCAATGCAGCACGTAACAATTCGTATTCCGCAATCCATCTGAGAATTTCTTCAATTGCCTCTCTAGCGGATTTGTTACTCGCATCCTCTTCCTTATCATCAGTCTTATTTTTAGTCAACGTATCTAACTGGCTTTGCAGCATTTCTTTAGTATTTGATCCAATTTTACCTGCCAATTCTTGCAATTTACGAATACCTTCATCATATGTGCTGTGAATTCTGGTCGTATATTTATGCATTTTTTCAGATTCATCCCAAGCCTCATCTAATAAATCTTCACGTTTATCAATCAACTTCTGAATCTCTTCTGCATGTTTTGAGAACTCTGAGCCTTTGGTCATATGGCTTGCAGCGCCTGTATTAATAATTTTATCTACGATTTCAAGGGTAAAAGAGATTGGTGCGCGATACTTCATTTCTTCTAATACTTGCTGCTTGAACACCGCATGTTGACCCAATGTGCGTGTGAGCTCAACTTGACTTTTCTCCGACTCATTCGACAAATACAAATAACGAAAGGCATCCGTATAATTTGCTCCTGATACATTTTGTGAAACGACGTTAGAAAACATTTTACTTGCATCGGCATCACTAATTCCTACACCGTATAAGCCCCATTTATGTAAATCTGGGTTGTATGCTGATAATATCGAACGCACACCCGCCTTGACCGCTTGTTCAGTTTCCATTTCTGCGGCTTTCGTTCGACTGAAATCGATCAATACACCTATAAGTAGAAAGATAGGGACGATAATCAATACCAAATACATCGTCACCGCCCCATCTTGTGCTCGAAAAAATCGTTTCTTCAATGGATTCCCCCCAACCTTAATAAATAACAACAGCAATGCCTGCACGCTCTAGTTCAGCTCTAAATTGAGGTGAAGGAACATTTCCGTTTTTAAAAAAGTAGTATACAACTCCATTCACTTTACCGGATTTCAACAGATCAACATCTTTAGGAAATTGGTTTTCTCGAATAGCCTTTTCAGGTGTTGAAAAATACACTTGATGGGCTATATTTTGTTTATCAAGAGCATCCAGCTCTCTCCATCTTCCATCAGATGTCTGCCTTTTTTCCTTAGATTTTCCATTGACCATATTAACTATAAAGTTTAAAGCTTCTGTGTGATTCGCAATCTTAAGCTCCTTACCTTCCTCCTGATTCCCACGCTCTTTAAACACCGTATTCGCCTTTTTAGGTGTAATAAGCCCTTTAATCTCCCCGACATAGGTCCGTGTCAGATCGACAATCCGAATAAACTCCGTTGGATCTGTCACATAAGAAGAAGCCGAAGCTCCCGCTTGTTTATCTCCACCAAACGGGAAGCGAAACGGCTTATTTAATTGAACTTCCACACGACTCATCAAACCGTGATTCACATACTTGACACTTCCCTTCATCCCACCCGGAATATCGATTGCTGTTCGAGTTAGCTTCTTCGAGACTAGTCCACCCGATGAAGCACTTGAAGTTGGAATCACAACCTCACCCGCCGAACTTCCGAAAATACCAAACCCACCTGAGAAGAAATCTCCAATCCGCCAATAAAGCCCATCTGTGGCGTTAGATTTTAATTCACCCGTCTTCACAATCTTGTTCGAATTCCCCCATGCAAATGCTGCTCGTTCAGCTGACATACCTGCCGTACTATGTAGAAATACATTCTGATACACATAGAACACGACAAAAATTAGAATAACGGTTGAAATTAATATAAATGGGAATAGAAGTGTGGATTCCAGTGTAAAGCTTCCTTTGTCACAAATAAGAAGTCGGCTGAGTTTCACCCGATTATTTTTCATACTATTAACAAGTAACACCCTTTACAGGTTGGCAAGTAGGAGTGCCACTATCATTAAGATTTTTATCTGCCTTTCCGATCAGATCATTAAACCAGGCTGCAATCCATTTTCTAAAAATAATCGCAATCGCAACTAACACTGCTACAATTAGCAAAATTTCAAGTGTACCTAATCCATCCTCATTATTCCAAAAACGTTTTAACCCCTTCACTAACTTCTTCATGTCATTTCCTCCTCGAATTGTGTACTTAGTTATTCATCACCATAATTGCCGGTGCTCCGACAATGATCATGACAATGACGAAAATAATAACCATCGGAAAGAGCAACTTAGACGAAGCTTCCTCCCCTAAGGTCCGACATACGGCTTTACGGCGATCCCATAATTCCTTTGCCAAACCTCGCAGTGCTGTTACAAGCTCATCACCTCCTCTTTTATGATTCAGCATGAGTGTCGTCGTAAATAAAGACACTTCACTGACTGCAGAACGCCGGCTTAAATTTTCAAGTGATTTGGTAAAAGAAATACCCATCTGTAACTCCAATGCTGTAAGCTGAAGCTGCGCAAGCAACGGTCGTTTATCATCTACTGGCATACCCTTCATCACTCGGGCGAACGCACCCTGCGCAGTTTCCCCAGCATTTATAAGCAAGATTAATTTATTGAGCACTTCTGGCAAATCCAATACGATACTCCGCTTCCGGCGCTCAACTTCCGTTGCTAAACCTTTTAGAGAAAGGAAAGGTATAATCAGCATGAACATGAAACCAAAACCAAGTATGCTAGCATCACCCTCACTAACTGCTCCTAATAGAGTTCCAACGAGTAAACAAAGGTAAGAGGTTATCATCGTATCTGCAGTAAAAAACTGTGTGATCTCGCGCGCTTGTTTATTCCCATGAATCACAACAACCTTTTCATGCGCTTTCACCGTGAAAAAATCCAGATACTTCATAAACTTCAAGTGTTCAAGCACATACATCGCACCTGAAGCAGCTGCTGGGAGTTTGAACTTATAAGGGATGCTCAAGAACAAATCGGTATATTTGCCTCGTCCTAAGCTTATTACGACCAGCAGTAATAGCAATTCAATTCCAAAAAGGATGAACATCCACATTCGCTACACCGCAATTCTCATTAATTTTTGCGATAACCAGAAGCACATCGCCAGAACAAGCAAACAAATTGTCATAATAATAGGACCCTTAACACCTTGAAATAGCGGCTCCATATACTCAGGCGAAGTCAGACTAAGAACAGCGACGATAGCAATCGGTGCGCCCATGAGTACACGGGATTCGAATTTCTTTTGAGAAAGCATAACGGCAATATCAATTTGAATTTCCAATTTATCACTGAGTATTGCTGCTGTACGACGCATCACTTCTAGCAAATTCCCACCCGTTCGCTTACAAGTGATGAGAACATCCGAGAAATTCGTAATATCTTCTAAATTGGCTCGATCCGCAAAATCTGCAATGGCACGCTCCATTGGCTCCCCATTTTCCATCCGATTGACGATATTTTCGAATTCCATAATGATCAAAGTCGAACCATCCATATACAACATCCGTAAATCACTTAATGCATCCACAAAAGCATTCTCGATTGATTTTCCTGAATTGAGAGACGACGATAAACAATACAAGGCTTGCTTGAATTGCAGAAGCAGCTTGTCCTTTCTTCTTGTGATTTGTGTTTTCCGCCAAATCTTTGGAAAGAGTAATCCGCTGCAAGCAAACAAAATGGCTATAATCACATGCTTATAAAAAACAAAACCAATTGCACCAGCAATCAACCCCGCAATCACAATGACTGTGACCCGCTCTTTCTTACTTAATGAGTAGTCATCATAAAAGATGGATCGGGATTGTCCTGATCTAATTGAACTTATTCCACGCTGTTCAGAAGCTTCAACACCCCTTTTAACTTTTGAAACCTTTTCTGATTCCACCCGCTCCAAATTTTTTCTTACTTTCAAACGGTCCCATATAGTAAAAGCAAGAAAGCTTCCACCAAAGACAGCGATGACGATCAACCAAATCAACTAGATTCCTCCTTAGATGAAAACAGCCATTTGGGTGGCTGCAATCCAGCCATCTGTAATTTTTGCAAATGGTTAAGTCCGTTATTACAGTACTGAAGTTTTCCTTGTACCCTCGCTTTATCTGAATGCTCTTCTTCTTGGAATTTGAAAATAGGATGAAGCTGCACCTCGCCATCTTTCATGCCAACAACCTCACTAATTTCTAGTACTCTGCGAGAAGAATCCCGCATTCGACTTAGATGTACAATGACATCAATCGCGGAACAAATTTGTTTACGAATAACTTCAATCGGTAGAGGAGCTGCACTGAGCACCATCGTCTCTAATCGACTTAACATATCCTGCGAGGAGTTAGCATGACCGGTCGAAAGGCTACCATCATGTCCGGTGTTCATCGCGCTCAGCATATCTAACGCCTCTGCACCCCGAACCTCCCCGACAATGATCCGATTCGGTCTCATTCGCAGCGACGATTTGATCAAATCCCGCATCGATATTTCACCTTTGCCTTCCGTATTGGCATTGCGCGTTTCAAGTGATACGAGATTCGGAACCGTTCGAATTTGCAGTTCAGCTGAATCCTCGATCGTAATAATCCGCTCACCTGATGGAATCCACTGAGACAAGGCATTTAAGAAAGTTGTCTTGCCTGAGCCCGTCCCACCTGCAATAAAGATGTTATATTTCCCAATTACAAACAGATGAAGGAGTTCAGCAGCTTCTTGGGACAGCGCTCCTCTTACGATTAAGTTATCCATCGTCATCGGGCTTTCAGGAAACTTTCGAATCGTCATTGTTGGCCCTTGCAATGCAATAGGCGGAAGCACCACATTGACACGAGAACCATCTGGCAATCTAGCATCGACTATAGGTGAAGATTCATTCACTGTCCGGTTCACTTTTGCGACAATCCCTTGAATGATATCCTCCAAGCGCTCCCGACTCTCAAAGCCTTCTTCAAGCTTGATCACACGGCCATCTTTTTCAATGAACAAGTCCCGATGACCATTCACCATGATTTCCGTAATAGCTGGATCATTCACATAGGGCTGCAGCACATCCAGCCCCCGATAACTGCTAAATATTCGCCTGACATAGGTTTGGATATCTGCTGCTGTTAATGCATGAGGATGCTCTTCAGAAAGAACCACTTTCTCTATGAGGTCCATCAATTCTTCATCTGAAATGGAAATAGATAAATCCATTTGCTGTGATACTCTATTTTTCAAATGACGTAACTGCTCAAGACGCATTACTTCATTCCCCCACTTAAAGATGCATCCGCGATCATACGCCGTAACAAAACTCGGATACTATCTTGAAAATGAGGGTGAGCAAGCATGGACACAGGGTTTGATACCGTCTTCCACTCTGGTATGTACGGAAGGTAGAATGAAGCAGCACAATCAAATGGATCAAGGTCATTGTGCATAGTACCCGTATATTTGTTTACGATAAAATGCATCTCTTTAATGACCGGCAGCAGTTTTTTCATTGCTTTTGTTTTACTCAAACAGATCGTGTCGTCACCAAGCAGCCATAGCACTTCATCACTGCTTTCAAGCGCGCCAAGTATGCGTGGATGTACCGATGTTTCTAGGTCGAGTATGATCCAATCGTAGAGATTGGTCATCTTAATTGCCGCTATGAAATCAGCAATATCTCTGCGCGTCATCACTTCCATCTCTCGCATTTGATTGGTATTCACGATGTAATCAAGTCCGCTTGCCGCATCATGTCCCTTTAGAGTCTCAAGCTTCGTTAGCAGCCTCGTCGCATCTGTTTTCCAGTGGTAGAGCAGTTGAGAGAGGGTATTTCCTCTTAGATCTTCTCCAGCCTCACCTTGCAAAAACTGTATCGCAGAACCAATCGACTCTAGCGACAAATACAACACATGATACTGCATCGAAGTAAGTCCAATGGCTGTATGGAGAGCCACTGTCGTCTTTCCACATCCACCAGCCGCAGAAAATACAGAAATCGTCTTCGTGCGACTTTCCACTTCAACTTCAAACTGTGTAAACTTTTGCTGACGTTCCACTTCATACGCAACCAATTGATTAAATAATCGAGTTAGAGGTTGGTATTTATAGAGACCGTATGTACCAGCAAGCTCGATCTCTTGTTTAAAATCATTCTTCTCATAAAGCACCACCATACCAGCCCGATCAACACGCTTTGATGCTTCCTCTTCAAGCGTTTCTGAAACAATTACAAGCGGTTTATAACTGCTTCGATCCAAATATTCAAATGCTGATGATGCCTGTGTAAATACGACCAGTTCTACTTTATTTCCGAATCCCGATCCATGTAAAAATGCAATGAGACCATCGGTATACATTTGATCTTCTATCACAACCACGAACGTGTATGGCTTCATCTCGCTCCCCTTTCCTTTAGATGATTCACTTTCATTCTAACTTGACTACATTTGCAAGATGCCATATATCAATAGTGCAATCCCACATGCCGCAAGGGCTACTGCTCCACGAAAAATATTCTTTTTATCCACTTCTGAAACCCATACCCCCTTAGAAAAAACAAAAAAAGCACACACTGAAGGCAAATAATTGCCATCAGCGGTGCTTCCGCTTTTAATAACGATAGAATTTGAGAAAATTGTAGCATATTTTCCAAGTTCAGACAAGACTAAGAATTATTCAACCTCGTACAAAGCTTCCAATTCATCAATAAGTTCTCCTACGTAAGCAACTGCACGTTCAATGGGCTCGGTTCCACTCATATCCACACCTGCGATCTGGAACAACTCAAGTGGCTTTAAAGTACCACCTGCCTTCAATACTTGCAACCAGCGATCCACCGCAGGCTGACCTTCTTCTTGAATCATTTTCGATGCTGCTGTAGAAACAGTCAGTCCAGCAGAATACGTATAAGGATAAAGACCTCTGTAATAATGCGGCTGACGCATCCATGTATACGTAGCCCCCTCATCGATCTCGACTTCTTCTCCCCAGAACGATGACAATACTTGACCTTTAAGCTCACATAAGCGTTTTGCAGTCAATGATTCCCCAGCCATTGCTAATTCGTACACACCTCGCTGCATCTCACCTTCGAGCAAATGCATCACAAAATTATGATAATACGTATTCAATAACTGCGTGATAACCCATCGTTTTTGTCTAGTATCATTGGATTGTTTCAAAATATGCTGTGCAAGCAGAAGTTCATTCATCGTCGATGGTGCCTCAATCGCATACAGGGATGGACGCGTGTTCGAATAAATTTGATTACGTCCCGCAAGTCGGAAGTGTCCCGCATGACCAAGCTCATGCGCTAGCGTAAATGCACCTCGCATACTATCTGCCCAAGAAATCAGGATATACGGATGAGCACCATATGGTGACGAACAGAAAGCACCTGTCGATTTGCCCACATTATCTACATAATCGATCCATCGACCCGCTACCGCCTCTTTCATAATCTCACTATATTCGTCACCCATCACTTGCAGTGCATCTTGAATAAGGGTGCAAGCTTCGTCATACGTAATTTTGGGGTTGTAGGTAGGATCAAGCGGAGCCTTGAGATCACAATAGAGCATTTTATCAAGTCCAAGAACTCGTTTCTTCAATTGAGCATAGCGACGCATGTGCGGAGCTAGATTTTTTAGAATGATATCATGAATGTTATGATACATCTCAATTGTTACCTGCTGCGATTCCAAGAGCATATGGGTAACGGACTCATATCCACGAAGGCGAGACATCACAACTTGCTTCTTAACCTCAGTACCGTACGCTTCAGCAAATGTATTTTTATACTGAGACAATGTTTTGGAAAAGGATGCATACGCATTGCGACGCAGCTCCGTGTTTGAAGACATTTCGTACCTAGTTTCATACAAGCCAAAAGAAACGGGTAACTTTTCACCGTCGGATGTTTCAATTCCTGTGAAAGTCATATCCGATAGTTTACTACGCAAATAAACACGCTGCGGCAATCCCATTACCTCTCCCAGCGACGCAAGTACAGTTTCTGTCTCCGCTGAAAGCTTGTGTGGTTTATGTTCGAGCAGATCGTTTAGATTTTTTTTGAAAATAGTAAGATCAGGTTCTTCCGTTAAATAGCGCTCAATCGTACCTTCTGGAAGTTCCAAAATCTCAGAATTCACAAAGGATAATGCTGCACCGATCTTGGAGATCGCATCGCCAGCAATTCCCGAATTTGCTTGATTAACAGGGTTCGTACTCTCTTGGGATTGTTTCAGACTTGCATATGTAGCAGCTCTAACTGAACGGGCTAAGAGTGTATCTTGTGCTTGCAAACATGCAAGCAAGTTCTTCGGTCCTTCATGAAGTAAATCTTTATATTGGGTCACAGCGGATAAATCATTTTGAATCTGAAGCAATTCCTCTTTCCAAGCCTCATCAGATGGGAACAAGTCCGCCAAATTCCAGGTTGCTTCAATCGGTACTTCATTACGTTTAAGTCGTTCTTGCATTCGATATCTCTCCTTCTTGGTTGAAAATAGACTTCAAAACTCAACTTACCCATCATCTCACAGAAATTTCAGTAAATCTAGACTCATTTTCCTCGCAATAAGTTGGATAATATTTGTTTAATTGTCTAAGAATACATCCGAACCCATTATTTAAGGAGGCATATACATGGCAAGCCGTAGAAGTACGAATCGCTTATTAGAGCCACGCGCTGCTCACGCTATGGAACAATTAAAACTTGAAGTCGCCCAGCAATTTGGAATTGATCTCTCGTCAGGTGGGTATTATGGGAACATGTTAACACGTGATGCCGGTACGATCGGTGGCAACATGACAAAGCGTTTAGTACAAATGGCTGAAGAAATGTTGAACGGACGGACGAGCCGTTAGCATAGAAAAAGGACTACGACGAGGAAAGCATCCACGCATAGTCCTTTATTTTTTAAAGCTGAATATGTTCACCAGGCAATAATGCCGTACCACGAAGACCACGCTCAGATAATCCAGCTATCCAAGCATTTGCATCCTGTACGATGGGTTCAAATGTATTGTAGTGTATAGGGATGTATTGACCCGCATTAATCCATGAAGCAGCCAGATAGGCATCTTCCGGTCCCATTGTAAATACGTCCCCAATCGGCAGTGCCGCAGCGTCAATCTGATGTAATTCACCGATTAATTTCATATCACCAAATAAAGCCGTGTCCCCTGCATGATAGAAGGTCTTATCCCCCATCGTAAGCAAGATCCCACAAGGATTACCTCCATTAATGATTGATCCGTCTGGAAGCTCCAAACCTGAACCATGGAACGCAATCGTTAGTTTCACTTTTCCCCAATCGAATGTTCGTGCCCCACCTAGTTGCATCGGCGCTACTTTAGCACCTTGTGATCCGAAATACATGCTAATCTCATAATTCGCTACGATGGGGCAATTGTTCGCAAGGGCTATTTCAAGTGCATCCCCAACATGATCAAAGTGACCATGAGTTAGCAGCACGGCATCCACTTGAATATCATTGGCTTTAACTGCTGCACTTGGATTTTCCGTTAAAAAAGGATCAATGATGACCCGCGATCCATTAGCCTCAACCAAAAAACAAGAATGACCTAGAAATTGGATTTTCATCTTCCAGTTCCCCAACTTTCATTGTTATTTTTTTAGTAAAAATAATGTCAATTCTTCTCTGTTGTGGAATAACTGTTTAGCACCTTGAAGCTGAAGCTCAGGCTCCAATTGACGCACGAAATCTTTGATTGTCTGGAACGCTTTCTTGTTCATAAGCTTCACTGTTACGATAACTGTACCACCATACTGTAAAGCGTACAATAAATCTTTCAAAAGACCTGCGCTTTGACGCGGATTCCAGCTCATATCGCATACAATCAGGTCAAAACCACGCTCTGGAAGCTTCACTGAACTTGCATTTTTACGTATGAATTTCAGGTTCTTATTCTTCATTAGTGAGGGATCAAGGGTACCTGTATCGATAGCCGTAACTTCAAGACCTCTCTCTAGAAGCAAGCTTGTCCATCCTCCTGGAGCAGCTCCAAGATCAACCGCGCTGCGGTATTGGGTAAAATCGAGACTGAATACATATTCTGCTTCAAGCAGCTTGAACTTCGCCCGTGATACCTGTCCATCTTCTTTACGAAAACGAATGGCGCCACCCGACCAGTCAGACACATTATCTTGTGGGCGGGAAACCCCGACGAACATCATATCCTCTATAAGGAAGATCGAGATTATACGATCTGCGCCACGCACAACAGGCTCAGCACCGAACTTTTCACGAAGTAAGAAGTCAGCCTTTTCTCGAATAGCGGCCAGGGGATAAGCCATAGGGATTCCTTCTGACTTACGTACTTGAACTGTAACTTTTTCATCTGCTGCAAACGAGTAGTGTTCTGCAAGCATGTTTGAGAGCGCTGTTAGGTCTGCATGATTCACTTCAGCAAGTTCTTCAGACTCAGCATTTTCAACTTCTTCATTTACACGCTCAATCTCATACTCGACAGGCTGCAAGTGACGTAAGAACATCGGCATTTCCCGATAAATGGCTGCAAGCACATCTTCTTTAGTCATCGGCACATCAAACATGAATACCTCAGCTGGCATCAAGTAGGAAAACTTAAATCCTGGTAAAAGTCTTCTTAATTCTTCAATTGCATACACGGCAAAACCGCGATTCGACGTACCAATCCACTTGGAACGGGAGTTGTTCATTTCTAGTTGATTTTCCATTCTTCCACATCCTTCATTCATTACAACCTTACAAACCTATAATACCTTGATCCACGGCCGTTCGCGGAACCATTCAATTTCCACAGGAACGTCGTAAACCTGCTGCAAATTCTCACTTGTTAATACATCTCTTTTAACACCAGATGCGATAATGCGGCCACTTTCAACAAGCGCTGCATGCGTGAACATGGGTACAATTTCCTCGATATGATGCGTGACGTAGACGACTGTAATTTCATTGCTCATTGTTGTAATTGTGTCTAGTAATTTCTCACGTTCATACAAATCAAGACCTGAGCAAGGCTCGTCCATGATGAGAATCTCTGGTTCAGTCATCAATGCGCGAGCAAGCATTACTTTCTTACGCTCACCTTGAGATAACGACCCTAGGGGTTGATTTTTCAAGTGGTCTAAGCCCATGCGTTTTAGCATCGCAACAGCTTTATCAATCACTTCAGGTTCTATCGCTTCGTAAAAACGCAAAAATGCATATTGCCCTGTAGCAACAACTTCCCATACAGGATCACCTTGATTTTGCTTTTCAAATAAGGATTGCGATATATACCCGATGCGTCGTCTAACTTCTCGCACATCGCACTTGCCATATACATTACCCAACACTTCAACCTTACCCTTACTTGGAAACTCATAGCCATTCACAAGTTCAAGCATCGTTGTCTTACCAGAACCATTCCGACCTAGGATAACCCAATGCTCACCTTTACCAATCTCTAGATGAATATCTTGTAAAATATGTCGTTCTTCCCGAATAAAATCGATATTCGACAACGAAATCATGACTCTTCCCCCGATTCTCCCCAAAAAAGTTACCTATCCATGATTATGTCTCTTTTTGAGCAATTTGTACAATCAATTCATCTGGCATCGGTCCATTATGTATATAAACCTTATCTGGTTTTGCCGCGTAAAGCTCTTCGTACATCTTCGTTTTTCCAATATGAGATGAAGTATGTAAATAAATACGACTTGGGAACTTCCCTGCTGCCACAATCCATCTGACAACTTCGCCGCCGTTAGGCTGATCCCAACCTAGATCATAATCTAATGATAATATATCCACCTCGCTTGATTGAAGCAAGAGAATACATTCTGCAGCATTCCTAGCAAGTACGAACCCTTTCGGACAACGTCTCGCATCGTCCAAGTACACGTGAATCACAGTCGTTTTCCCCCTCATTGATTATACATGCAATAGTTGTTTAACGTAATGAATTTGTTGTTGATGTGTTGCAGTCACTATTGATGGTGTTTCCAGAACGATCGGTATTCCTTTTAAAAAAGGAGATTGGAGCATCCTACGCATATGCTCCTCACCGATCATCCCATGACCTATCGGCGCATGTCGATCACGCTTCTCACCTGCCGCAAATTTGGATTCGTTCAAATGAACCGCTTTCAAATGATCAAAGTAACCCGAAGATTGCCCCGAACGAACAACCTCTTCCCAATCGTACCCTTTCCAAAGCCCAGATGCAAAAGCATGACAAGTATCCAAACAAAATCCGATACGTTCCGGTTGGTCGCATAAATTACGTATCGTTGTTAACTCTTCAAAAGTGGATCCTTCAGCATCTCCTGCACCAGCCTGATTCTCAATAAGAATGAGCGCTTCCCCAGACCAAATCGATAATGTTTGATTGAGCAGCTGAATCCGGTTATGGTATCCTTTTAGACGGTCCTTATGGGAATAAGTTCCAAAGTGAACGACAAGCCCGATCGCTCCGCATGCCTCCGAGATCATTAACGCATTAAGTAGCGCTTCAAGCATGATACCCGATTCTTCAGGGTCTACGGCAAGATTTAATGGATACGGGGCATGTGCAATCGATATGATATCATTCTCTATACAATACGCTGCGCATGCTCCCGCATCATTCCTATTAATCGAATGCTTTGGAAGCAAGGTTCGTGGATTTTTCGGAAAGAATTGAAAGGCGTTGCCGCCTATTGTTTGAACTTGCTTAGCAGCTGCTAGATACCCTTTTGCCGTCGATACATGCGCACCTACATAATACATACAACTTCGCTCCAGCCCTATCCAGACATAGGTGAATTTCACCAGGATGACTTCTACGTCTTCTATATTGCCATAATGAAGCTGATTTATTCGTAAGATAATCGTTACGAAGTTATATGCTGCTCCCGCCCATCTTACGCTTTAATCGATTAATACGATGTGTTAATTCAGATAGTGGTGTCGTATCCGTACCTGAGCGACGATTGAGTACTTTTCGTTTACGCAACATTTGCTCACCAGTTTGTGCATAATCTAGAGCCCGTCCTAGGTTGCGTTCCCGGTGTTCATAATACATCGCTAACTCCACAAATGGCTCAATTAAGATACCGAATTGATCTGTTCGAAAATCAATTAATCGCTGCCATAAAACTACTGCATGCTTAAACAGCCCACGTTTTTTATACCAAGCAGCCAACTGAATCGGAACATCACTACGCCAGATGCGATTTGTTTCCGTGCAAGACAATACGATTTCCTGAAACAGCTCATCCATCCGCTCATTCGCGAGATCCACGCGTCCCATTTTCTCCAGCCACAATGCGCAACGAAATCGTTCCTCCGTCGGTACAGCAGACGAGAGTACCTTTCCTTCTAACAATTGAGCGAAATGAATGGCTAATGAAGCAAGCGACAATACATCAAGTTCATTATGATCAAAAATACCGCTAAGCAGCGTCGGGTTTCCTTCAGCTAAATATTGAAAATACAGGACTGGCGCAAGCGAACCCGGTACATCATCATGACGGTGTACGCCTAAGCGATCTTCTTCCACCGTACTAAGTTTGCAAGTCGGCAATGTATGCTTCCATACACTTCGTGATGCATGAAGCAAATCGATATGGTGTAGTTCAGGGCAATCACTCACCATCCGATTAAGCACAAGACGATTTAAGACGAGCGGCCAATCAAACGATTTTCCATTATAACTAACAAGATGGGTGCACTTCGTTAAACGCTCAAGGAAATATTGCAGCATGGCTCTTTCCTCACTTGCATTACGAATGAACAACTGCTCCATGACAATCGATTCCCCTTGGTAATACCCCATTCCGATTAAGAAGGGTACATTCCCCGCTCCAACACCAAGCCCTGTTGTCTCCGTATCAAAAAACAACAACTGTTCATGGGATTCAATTGCCTTGCCCTCTTTTTGAAAAGCGTCCAGTGCAGATGCACATTCCATAATCGTACGAAGCTCATAATCGCCATGAAACTTTGATGGAGAGAATACTTTACGCCGTAAAATAAATGAACCCCATTCGTTCGACACAAGCTCTGCACCCAATAGACGCCAACCAGCAGGCAAGTCAGACTCCTTAGAAGTTGTCTCAAGAGAGTCTAACATCGGCAAATCCACTTGTTCTTCAACTGACTCCTCTTGTACCGGCTCTATGAACTTCTGATAACTTACAGGTAGTTCCATTTCATTTTCATTATGCTCTGTACTCTTCGTTTGTAGAGAGCCTTGTCCAGAACTTTTTAATCGCAGCAATCGTTCTCTTAGTCCGCTCATGTTTCATCAGCTCCTCGTATTACCTCAAGACACGAATCAAGTTTACCCATCTGTTTCCATAACCGTTAATAACTTCATCGCTAACTCTTTACCTTGTAATCCAACCTCTTCAATAGGCCCTACACATGCTGGGCAACCACTTAAACATCCACATTCCCGGATAATGCGCTGTGCTTCTTCAAGTAACGAGCCATGCAGTTCATACAAATTCTCACTTAGCCCAATCCCGCCTGGATATCGATCATAGAAAAAGATTGTCGGCTTCTTATTGTGCAGAGCACGCACTTGTGGTACTACCCGTATATCCATCGGATCGCACATTAGATAAAGCGGTGCAATATGAACCAGTATGTTCGCAAGTCCCAGTAAGGCGTATTGCATCTCATTTTTCGAAAAATGTTCTGCTGCTTCGTCATGGAAGGAGAACCAGTAGGAGCTTGTGTGAAGCTCCTCTTCTGGAAGATGAATGGGGCCCGATCCTATATTTTCGTGTGTATGCAAACGAATTTTTTTGAAAATAGTAGGCTGCGCATTAATCGTCACTTCACCATACTGCCGATCTAAGCTATACTTCTTCTCTTCTTTATGCACATGAAGTACTTTAAGCTGTACGGCCAAATTCGCATCCGTATAATAATCGACATTGACTTCACGTACGAACGCTTTCTTTTCTTCATAATCGAGCTTTTCAACCTGATATTGCACACCTTCATGCAAGTAGATCGCTTCTTCATGGATCAAAGTCGGCGCTGAGAAACGATCGACTTCTCCAATGACACGTGAACCATGAGAAATATCGATAATAACAAAATTCTCTTGCGCAGCTGAGCGCAGTGAAATGGTTTGAGCAGGGAAAGATTGCTCCATCCAATACCAGCGATTCCCAACGTGATGAAGCACCTTCTCTTCTGCTAGAAAATCTAACAGATCCACAAGTGGTTCACCACCGAACTCCTCCCCCTCTTCAAAAGGAAGCTCATAAGCTGCACATTTGACATGATCCACAAGAATCAATAGATTATCTGGATGAATTCGTGCCTGTTCAGGTGGTCGTTCAAAGAAAAATCGAGGGTGAGATATCACATATTGATCAAGAGGTCCTGAACTCGCTACAAGTACGGTTAATGAACTTTCCATTCGACGCCCTGCACGACCTGCTTGCTGCCAAGTTGATGCAATTGTTCCGGGGTACCCACATAAGACACAAGCTTGTAGTTGACCAATATCAATTCCAAGCTCTAACGCATTCGTACTTACAACCCCGCGGATCTCGCCTTGGCGCAGTCCCCGCTCAATTTCACGCCGTTGTTGTGGGAGATATCCGCCACGATACCCCCTGATCGACTTTGGCCCTAAATCTTTACGAATTAATTCCTGTAAGTACGACAGTAAGATTTCTACCCGAACACGCGAACGCGCAAAAACAATCGTCTGAATACCGCTGTTAAGCAGCAAAGCTGCTATTTTCCGAGCTTCAAGCACTGAACTTCTGCGTATACCAAGCTGTGCATTCACAACAGGCGGATTGTAAAAGGCAAAATGCTTCTCGCCCGCAGGCGCACCGTTGTTATCGACTAACTGGACGGACTCTCCGATCAGCTTCTCAGCGTGTTCTTTCGGATTTGCAATTGTTGCTGACGCACAAATAAACTGCGGATTTGACCCATAAAAACGGCAAATACGCTTCAAACGCCGAATCACATTGGCAACATGCGAACCAAATACACCACGATACGCATGGACCTCATCGATCACGATGTATTTGAGATTCTCGAACAATTTCACCCATTTCGTATGTAAGGGTAGAATCGCCGAATGCAGCATATCTGGATTCGTCACCACAATATGACCTGCATTACGAATGGCGGTACGTGCAGATGGAGGCGTATCTCCGTCATACGTACTTGATTTCAGGTCAACACCCATCAGGTTTATCATTTCCTGCAATTCGGATACTTGGTCTTGAGCTAGTGCCTTTGTCGGGAATAAATACAATGCTCTACTGCTGTCATTCTCCAAGATTTGCTGGAGGACAGGAAGGTTGTAACATAGTGTTTTACCTGATGCCGTAGGCGTTACAGTTACGACATGATTTCCTGCCGCAGCTTGTACGAACGCATCCCGTTGATGTGTATATAAGTGATGAATACCTCTTTGCGACAATGCTTCACGGATTTTAGGGTGCAGCTCTTCTGGAAAGTGTGCCGTTTTTGCATCTCTCTCCGGAATCGTATGCCAATAGGTAACCCCTGACATGATCTCCTCATTCCCTCGCATTACATCGATAAATTCCTCAATCGAGGATACTTTTCCAGTCAAATGATTCATTTAACACACGTTCCCCTTTACTGCTTCATAACTCTATCTTACAGAATACACGTTCGCTTTTCAATCCAAGAAATGAACTTCAGCTCACGCAAAAAAAGCGCAGATCTGACATATCTGTCGTATCCTGCGCTTTCCCGGGAAAAGTTAGATCGAATCAGAGGAATCATCATAATCGAATCGTATGCCACCGTATGCATCATCCTCGATACTCATATCCCGCTCTCTTTGAAGTGCAGACTCCGAACTTTCACGGAGTTTGGTTAATACTTCACGAATTCCCTCTATTTTACTAGGATTCTTCTCGACTTGCATAGCTGTTTGCAGGGCTTGCTCAATAATGATAATGTCTTGACTGGTATATTTCATCATTTCACCTCAGCAAAGGAATCTACACCCTATTTTTCCCTGAAAACGGTGTGATCATTCAGCTTTTACGAACATTTTCATGCTTGAAGAGATATTCTTTGGGATGTTCCATTACGCTTCTTATGATAGAAGCTCTTCAAACTATCTTTAATTTTATCTTTAAATGAATTCGAACTTGGTCGTCCCCATCGAATAAACCCATTCATCTTTTTAGCATTTCTCATGAGGCAAAACATACTATCCATTTGCTTATAAACGTTCTGTGTACTTAATACATTACGATAAGAAAATCTGGGCGCATGCGATGGCGTTACATCCATAATTGTATGCTTAGTTGGACGTGCTTGTGCTTGAGAACAACCAACAAGTAGTCCTATTATTAATAAAATGTTCATGATTCGAATCATGGCATGCTTCATTGACATGTCCCCCCCATGATATATACGCAAAAATCAGCCAAATGTTTCGCTGAACAACTAGCAAATTAAAAGAAAAAAATCCCCCGCCTAGCGGGAGATTGTGTAAGACCAGAAATCTTCAGCAAGATGTGCATTTGCATGTATAGTTTGTGCTTCTTTTAACAACTGTTGAGCGCCGATCTCTTGATAACGGGCAGAAATATGCGTCATGATTAATACCTCAGCCCCGGCTTGTTTCGCAGTTCTTGCAGCTTCAGCCGATGTGGAGTGATCATAAGCTTGAGCAAGATCACTTTTCTCAGCTTCAAATGTCGCCTCATGCACCAATACATTTGCTTGATGAGCAAGCTCAACCGCAGCAGCGCACGGCTTCGTATCTCCTAAAATCGTAATCACGCGTCCAGAAATGGACGGCCCAATGTAATCCGAACCTTTAATCATTCGACCATCTGACAGGGTAACAACTCCGCCTTGTTTAATTTGACCATAGATGGGTCCTGAAGGGATGCCTTCTTGACGAAGTTTATCCGTTAATAACGGACCTGGCAAATCACGCTCTACGATCCGAAAACCGAAGCATTCTACACGATGCTCAAGACGCTTAACCTCAACAGAAAAAGTATCATCCGTATCAATGACTCCTTCTTCAACGATCTCAATGATGTGAAGATCATAGTTCAGATGAGAACCACTAATCGCAAGTGATTGACGCACGAATGTTTCAATCCCTCTTGGTCCGTATAGGGTTAGCGGTGTATCACCACCATGATGGGAGCGTGAAGACAATAAACCAGGTAGTCCGAAAATGTGATCCCCATGCAAATGGGTAATAAAAACCTTCTCTAACTTACTGAGTTTCACTGGTGTGCGGAGAATTTGGTGCTGCGTCCCTTCCCCACAATCAAACAACCAATAAGTGCCGCGTTCAGCAAGTAGATTTAGAGCAATAGCAGTGACATTGCGCTCTTTGGACGGCATTCCTGCCCCTGTTCCTAGAAAATAAAGTTCCAATCTATTACTTGCTCCATTCTATATGGTTTACACTTTATCGACGTTAAAATAACGAGCTTCAGGATGTGAGAACACCATAGCAGAAACGGATGCTTCTGGCTCCATCATCGATCCTTCTGTCAATTCGACATCGATATCTTCAGGTTTCATCAGAGCAAATAATTGCTTCTGGTCATCCAAATCTGGACAAGCCGGATAACCGAAGGAGAATCGCTGTCCGATGTACTTTGCCCCAAAACGTTCTTGCATCGTCATTGTCGCCGAATCCGCAATCCCCCATACATCACGCATGATGTGGTGAATTCTCTCAGCGAACGATTCAGCAAGCTCTAACGCCGTTGACTGCAAAGCATGAGAACGTAAGTAATCGCCAGACTCGCGCCATTCACGAGCAATCTCTGAAACGCCGTGACCTGCCGTGACAACGAGGAATCCTACATAGTCCATCACTCCGCTCTCTACAGATTTTAAGTAATCTGCTAGGCATAAATACGGTTCAGTCTCTTGACGTGGGAATGTGAAAGTTTGAAGCACTTTCGAATGATCTTCTGGATCATAGATAAAGATCGTCTCGCCTTTGGATTGTGCAGGGAAGAATCGGTACATCCCTTGTGCTTTAATAATACCGTCTCTTTGTGCCTCCTGTAAAATACCATCTACAGTTTCTTTCAATCCAATTGCTTTCTCATCACCTTCAGCGATTAGTTTTTCAACTTTGCCTTTCAGACCCAAATGATGTCCAAGAAGCATTTGCATATTCACATACGGCATTAAATGGCCAATTGGATAATCTCGAAGCACATGACGTTCTGTATCTGGTGGTATTTGAACAGGTAAATTTCGATTGACAGTAGAATTTTTCACCCGTGTTAATTTAGGCAGGGAGTCCTCACTCTTACCCGCTTCCATCACATCGGATTCCTTGCTCTCACGAAGCTCTTGAACGAGACGTTTACGTTGTTCTGGATCACTTAATTTGTTAGCAATATCAAGACCATCCATTGCGTCCTTCGCATAAAGAACCATACCTTCATATTCAGGCGCAATCCGAGTTTTTGTGAACTTCCGAGTTAATGCAGCGCCGCCCACCATGATTGGAACATCAATTCCAGCATTACGCAAATCTTGAGCGGTAACAACCATTTGTTGAGCAGACTTCACTAGAAGTCCTGATAAGCCAATTGCATCTGGCTTTTCTTTCCGGTATGCCTCGATCAATTGTTCAGGTGGAACCTTAATACCAAGATTGACAATTTGGTAGCCATTATTTGATAAAATAATCTCGACCAAATTTTTCCCAATGTCATGTACATCACCTTTTACTGTAGCAAGAATTATTTTACCTTTGACTGCTGATTCATCTTTTTCCATGAATTGTTCGAGATGAGCAACAGATGCCTTCATCACTTCAGCACTTTGCAATACTTCAGCAACGATCAATTCATTGTTATTGAACAATTTACCAACTTCTGCCATACCCGCCATTAAAGGACCATTAATGATATCAAGAGGTGCATACTTCTCAAGAGCCAAATTTAGGTCAGGAATCAACCCTTCCTTTGTTCCCTCTACGACATAAGAGGCTAAGCGTTCTTCCAATGATAAATTCGAGATCTTTTCTTTCTTCTCTACTTTCTTTTCACGAAAATGTGCAACAAAATCAGCTAAAGTTTCATCATTCGTGTTATAAATCAAGTCTTCCGCAAGCTTCCGCTCAAGATCAGGGATGGATGCATAGCGTTCAAGTTTCTCCGTATTTACAATCGCATAATCCAAGCCCGCTTTCGTACAATGGTACAAATAAACGGAGTTCAACACTTCTCGACCTGCATCTGGAAGACCAAAACTAATGTTGCTTAAGCCAAGAATGGTCTTACAAGCCGGATATTTTTCCTTAATCATACGAATACCTTCGATAGTCTCAACCGCAGAACCAATGTACTGTGGATCACCAGAGCCGACTGGGAACATATTCGGATCAAAAATAATATCATGCGCCTGCATGCCATATTTACCGGTTAATAAGTCATAGGCTCTTGTCGCGACTTCCATCTTCGCTTCTCGACTTACAGCTTGACCACGTTCATCGATCAGGATACATACGACCGCTGCTCCGTATTTATGCAATAAAGGAACCACATTCTTGAATTTCTCTTCGCCATCCTCTAAATTGATCGAGTTGACGATTGATTTACCTTGCGAATATTTTAGTCCCAATTCAATGATGTGATCATAAGTGGAGTCAATCATGATTGGAACTTTGATTTTTTTAACAACTTGCTGAATAAAAGTCTCCATTGCGTACGCTTCATCAATGTCCGTATCTTGTAAGTTGATATCGACGATATGCGCTCCATTTTTCACTTGCGTTCGTGCAATCTCAGAAGCTTCTTCAAATTTTTCTTCTTTAATTAATCGCTTAAATTTACGAGATCCTGATATGTTTGTCCGCTCACCGACCATATAAGGACGATTCTCTGGTTCAATATATACCGTTTCAATACCCGAAACAGCTGGTGAATGTGTTCCCTCTTGTAGACGAGGCTTGAACTTAGACAACGCTTCAGATAATGCCCGAATATGATCAGGCGTTGTACCACAGCAACCACCTGCTATATTCAGCCAGCCTTGTTCGGCAAACGCAGCCATCTTTTTAGCTAAAGATTCTGGCGATTCATGATAGTGACCATTCTCATCGGGTAACCCCGCATTCGGGTAACAAGAAATCGATGTATTGGCAATTTCAGATAACGTCCGAATATGATCACGCATGAATTCTGGTCCTGTCGCACAGTTCAAACCTATCGAAATCGGCTTTAAATGCTCAAGAGACACATAGAAAGATTCAATATTTTGCCCAGCAAGCGTAGTACCCATTGGCTCGATGGTTCCAGAGATCATGATTGGAAGCTCAATACCAAGATCAGAATAAGCACGACGTATCGCTATTGATCCAGCTTTCACGTTCAATGTATCCTGAGAGGTTTCTAGTAATATCGCATCGACACCTGCTTCAACGAGTGCCCGAGCCTGCTCATAGTAACTTTCTTCTAACTCTTCAAATGTAATACCACCAGTTACTGACAACGTTTTCGTAGTAGGCCCAATAGCACCAGCTACATAACGTGGCCATTCAGGAGTTGAATATTTCTCTGCTGCTTCAATGGCAAGCTTTGCTGCAACTAGGTTTATCTCTCTAGCACGTTCAGGAATATCGTATTCTGCAAGTACGACACTAGCCGCTCCGAATGTATTCGTCTCAACGATGTCAGCACCTGCAGCAAAATATTGTTCATGTATATTTCGGATTACATCAGGACGAGTGAGAACGAGCATTTCATTACAACCCTCGAGCTCTTCACCACCAAAATCGGCATCAGTTAAATTCTCCGCTTGAATCATCGTTCCCATGGCACCGTCTAAAATCATAATTTTATGTTTTAACTGCTCTTGTAATGTACGTTTCGTCATTTCTCTGCTCTCCTTCTCTCTACTCTGGTCGCCATTCTTAATAAGATTAAGAACAATGAAATATTTTAAAAATAAGTGTATCAGAATCATTCTCCCCTGAAAAGAATATCCTTCCTATTTTCAAAATAGATAGACTCAAAAACAATATTCTGAATGAATCGACATCAATGTTAATTTGCACTATAATACTTAATATCCTATTGGAAAAGAGAGGGATTAACATGGCTGAAATTCTTATTCGTAATACTGGCGAGCGTATTAGCGGCGAAGAAAACGTTCGCGCTTTTCTAGATTCTCAAGAAGTACTGTATGAGCATTGGAATCCAAGCAAGCTTTCAGCAGAACTTCAAGAAAAATTCATTCTCTCAGATGAAGAGAAACAACAAATCTTATCGACGTTTGAACCAGAGATTAAAGATTTAGCAGCTCGTCGTGGGTATCAGACTTGGGATATCATCGCTTTATCCGAAGCTACACCAAATTTAGATGAACTTCTCAAAAAATTCGAGCAAGTTCATACACATACGGAAGACGAAGTTCGCGCAATCGCTGCAGGTAAAGGGATTTTCATCATTAAAGGAACAGATGAAGTAGGTTACTTTGATGTAGAACTTGAAGCTGGAGATGTTATTTCCGTTCCAGAACATAAACCGCATTTCTTCACTTTAATGGATAATAAGCAAATTGTGGCTGTTCGTTTATTTATCGAAACTGAAGGTTGGATTGCACATCCTTTCCAAGATGATTCCTTCATTAAGGCCTAATTCCATTACCGATTATCCATATAAATAAAAGAGGGTGTCCCTAGCCATATTCATGGCTTTGGTAGCACCCTCTTTTTCAAATTCATTCGATATACTTGTATTATTTACTTCTATAAAAAAGATTAGAGCTGCTCGCTATCAATCAATTGTTGAATTTGTGATAAATGGTTAATTTCATAAGTAGGAATAATTTCATCTGTACGAGTTACACCATGACGGTTGATCCACATATTCTTCATCCCGATTCGATTCGATCCAAGAATATCTGTTGTTAACTTATCGCCTACCATCACGCCCTCTGATGGTTCTATACCAAGAGCCTCAACTGCACGCCAAAAAATCGTTTCAGCAGGTTTGCCTTGTCCATGATTACCCGAAATAATAATTTGGTCAAAGTAAGATGCAAGCTCAGGAGCACCATCTAGCTTCTCTTGCTGTAAGTCTGGACAACCATTCGTCAATAGCAACAACATATACTTTTCTTTCAGCTGTTGAAGGACTTTGAATGTTTCTTCATAGATGATAGGACGCATACGACGCTCCGCTGCGAACATCTCGCCTAACCGTTGGCCAAGTTCATGATTTTCTACACCGCATACACGAAGTCCACGTGTCCAAGCTTCCGTACGATATGTAGGCGCAAGATCACGTAATTTCTTGAGATTCTCATCTTCGCCTTTAAGGAAATTACCCCAAAGTGCTTCAAATGGGTTAATTCCAATACTTTTCGTATAAGGGAAAGTTTCATATGTCTCGTAAAGGGCACGAGCCTCTTGTCGAACCGCCGCTTCTAGTTCATTTGGAAGGACTGATGCATGCTTAGCCGCTTCCTCACATGTTACGCGAAAAGATTCTTTAATGCTTCGTTCATCCCATAACAACGTATCATCGAGATCAAAAAGAATCGCTTTAATCGTCATCCCTATTTCCCCTTCTTCCGCTTAAGTTCATTACCATGCTCATCGACAACTTTAATCGTTTTTAAATGAGACTCCAAATTACCAGTTACGGACTGAATGTATTTTTTACGAAGTTCATCTCGTTCAACTAGTTCTTCTTCACTTAACCCCTCTGCTTTATGCTTACGGGCTAATTCATTAATACGATTAATTGTGTGTTCCATCTGTCAATTGCCTCCTCGTAACATCATTCGTTCAGTGGATTCTGCTAATACTTTGCCACTACGTCCGGACAATGTCAAGCTTGAAGCACAATTGGAACTTCGAATCGAACCGAAGCATGGAAAATCGTCAAACTAAGGAATCAATAACGATTGCCCAGCTTGCAAAGAAGTAGATGACATTGCGTTTACTTTCTGAATTTTCCTCATGTAATCTCTAACCGACACACCCTTAGGTGCAAACTCAGTTGCGATTGACCAAAGTGTTTCACCAGCATTCACAGTAATTCTGTCATAAGCAACTTGATTGGCCGACACTATTGCTTGTTCAAACTTGGATGTCGGAGTAATCCCAGGTTGCGCCGCATAAGTATGTACAATTGCTCCACCACAAGCAGCTACAGCAATGATCAAAACCAACATCACGACACGAAGCAATCGATTATGACGAGAGCTTGTCCCTGTCATAGCGGTAACAATCTTTTTTGACCCCATATTTTGTTTTGAACGGAAACTCACTCTCTTATTTGTTGTATGTTTTGTAACTGAAGAAGAATCATAATTCGTCATATAGTACATGAATATACACCCCAAACGTTTGTTCTTGTTTTTAAATTAACACGAACAAACGTTTGTGTCAATGCTTCACAATGACAAATTATGAGACCGATTTGATAAATACAGGAATTATTCGAACTTATGTTTGTACGAACTCGAGTTCTATGATATAATTAACCTACTTATTACATATATGGAGGGATACTCGTGAGCAAGGTCTCTCAGCGTCAACTTGCTATTCTAGATTTTATTAAAACTGAAGTAAAAGCAAAAGGATACCCACCTTCTGTTCGTGAGATTGGAGAGGCTGTTGGACTTGCGTCTTCATCTACCGTTCATGGTCACTTAGATCGTCTAGAGAGAAAAGGGTTAATCCGTAGAGATCCAACAAAGCCTAGAGCCATCGAAGTTTTGCATGGTAATGAGAACGAAACAGGCATTGAAAACTTCCCATCCGTAGCTCGAGTTCCATTAATCGGTAAAGTTACAGCAGGTTTACCTATTACAGCTACAGAGAATATCGAAGATTATTTCCCTCTTCCCGCTCACTATGTGAAAGAAGATAACGTGTTTATGCTTAGTGTTATGGGTGAATCTATGATTGATGCTGGCATTCACGATGGTGACTACGTCATCGTTCGTCAGCAGCAAACTGCCCATAACGGTGAAATTGTCGTTGCTATGACTGAAGACAACGAAGCAACCGTTAAACGTTTCTACAAAGAGAAAGACCATATTCGTTTGCAGCCTGAGAATACTACTATGCAGCCTATTCGCCTCAATAATGTGACTATTCTTGGTAAAGTCATCGGACTATTTCGAGGTATTTAATCCAGTATTAACATGAAACAAACACCTCCACTGTGCCTTAAATGGCATTTTAGTGGAGGTGTTTGTTGTTTCAATGGTAACAAAATAGCTAAAACAATACGGAAAATTAAGTTATCAAGGAAATCTAGGCTCATTAAGAGAATTTGAGATTCGATTACCTTAAAAATAAGTACAAACATGAGTCATGTTCTATTTCCGACTGAGTACTTGGGAACATTTTTGTTTTCCATTATAAGAAGTGATCCAGTTTGGGACTTTGCTGTCTTTTTAGTATGTATAACCAGATAACTGATTTTTTCGCAGATTTGCTTTGCTCCTAATACCAATAGCGGAACACCAATAAAATGTAGTTTTAACCTTCTAGACAATAAGCCACCAATAGTCATAGCCAATGGTACGGTAGGAGATGTATTCGAATACACGATTGTTTCATTAATCTTATATCTTTCTAGTAATAATAAGGTTAGATTTGTTAAAGCAGGAGCCACAACCTTTGATGCCCCACGTCCAACAGTGTAAACTGAATCCCCATGTTCATCTATACCATGAAAAATGAGCTTTCCCATATCGGAAGTTTGTAGTTTGTTAAAATAATCAACGTTTAGAATCTCTTCTTTTGTAAGTTTCCGATTCGTGGGCAATTTTTTTAGATGATAAGCAGCAGCTAATGATGTCGTATGGGTTCCACCAAAATCATTATATATGTATATCATATAATCATCCTTCACTCTTTTTTCATTAACTTATTATTACCATTTATTCGTTTATTTATTTTCATACAGAGCAACAAAGGGTTATTCCTATACTCTGGGATTCTCTTCTTGAACGCTTTGAAGAAAGGCATGAGTCCGTTACAATACCGAACTCATGCCCAGCTAATCGCCTAACAAAATAACCTGTCTAACTTTATGGGGTCACTTCATAACAAGCGGCCAAACCGCTTAATAAGTTAGAACAAAAATGTTCTAGTGATAATTACTAAAAGAATAAACAGAACTAATATTGTACCTGTGGAAGTAAACAAGCCGCCACGTTCAAAGAATTCTCCCATTTGAACCCCCCCTTCCGTCCTATCAAGATATAATATGTTTGATAAATTCAACTGATTGGATGAAAGTACGAGGTTATTCGTTCATTCGGTTTGTGAGGAAAGTTGGTTCATTCTCTCGTGTGAGTTTTTTCCATGTCAAGTGCATAACTTACAAAGGAGTAGATTGCTAAGCCGACATTATTAAATTTACTCTACATTACTAATCTCAAAAATACCCGAAAATAAAAATAACCCTCAACGCCTACAGCGCCAAGGGTTTGAAAAGTCTAGTATAGTGTCATGTATTGATCGCGTTCCCATTGGTGAATTTGAGTACGGTACATGTCCCACTCGATTTCTTTAAGCTCATAGAAATGTTGTATTGCATGCTCACCCAATGCTTCACACATCACTTCATTAGCTACTAGTTCATCTAGTGCAGTTTTCAAGTTAACCGGTAAGCTAGGGATGCCTTCTTGAATACGCTCTTCTTCTGTCATGACATAGATGTTGCGATCTGTTGGAGGCGGGCTTTGCATTTTATTCTTAATTCCATCCAAACCTGCTTTAAGCATTACAGCAAGCGCAAGGTATGGGTTCGCAGCTGGATCTGGGTTACGAACTTCAATACGTGTACTTAGTCCACGAGAAGCTGGAATTCGAACCATTGGGGAACGGTTGGAAGCTGACCAAGCAACATAACAAGGTGCTTCATAACCAGGAACTAGACGTTTATAGGAGTTAACAGTTGGGTTTGTGATCGCTGCATAAGCACGTGCATGGTGTAAAATACCTGCCATGTACTGACGAGCTGTTTCACTTAGACCAAGCTTGTCACTTTCATCATAGAATGTATTTTCTTTGCCTTTGAACAGAGATTGGTGACAGTGCATACCTGATCCGTTCACACCAAATAGTGGTTTCGGCATAAATGTAGCGTGTAAGCCATGTTGACGTGCAATTGTCTTAACGACAAGCTTAAAGGTTTGAATTTGGTCTGCCGCTTTAATAGCGTCTGCGTATTTAAAGTCAATTTCGTGCTGACCAGGAGCAACCTCATGGTGAGATGCTTCAATTTCAAAGCCCATTTCCTCAAGAGTTAATACGATTTCGCGGCGACAGTTCTCACCCAAGTCAGTCGGAGCAAGGTCAAAATATCCACCTTGGTCATTCAACTCTAATGTTGGATTACCTTTTTCATCCGTTTTGAACAAGAAAAACTCTGGCTCTGGACCTACGTTCATAGACGTGTAGCCCATCGCTTCTGCTTCTTTTAGTGCTCTTTTCAAAATCCCACGTGGATCTCCTTCAAATGGAGCACCATCTGGCATATAAACATCACAAATCAAACGAGCAACACGGCTTTCTGTCACCCATGGGAAAATTACCCACGTGCTGAGATCCGGAACCAAATACATATCGGATTCTTCAATACGAACATAACCTTCAATGGAAGAACCATCAAACATCATTTTGTTGTCAAGCGCTTTTTCAAGTTGACTCACAGGAATTTCAACGTTTTTAATTGTACCTAATAGATCGGTAAATTGTAGACGGATGAATCGAACATTCTCCTCACGAGAAATACGTAGAATATCCTCTTTTGTGAAACTCATCTTAACTCCTCCTCCATGGTTACAAGCTCTTTTTATTTAGAGAACATTAGTGAAAAAAGCGAGATAATTCGCCTTGAATCAGCGATACCTGCCCACGTCTGTTACCAACCCTAAGCTCCTGTTTCAACATCCTATGGAGCTGGGAATCAGACATTTCTTTGCGTTTCACTTCTGTCTGCTCGTTAATGACAGTGGCTTCCTCAGAGTCTTTGGACACTGGGAGCAGCACTTGTTTAATACCCGCAATGTTCACGCCTTTTTCAATTAACGCCTTAATTTCTAGCAATCTACTTACATCATTAAAAGAATATAATCTTTGATTACCCGGAGTTCGTGCAGGAATAATCAATTCATGCTGCTCATAATAACGAATTTGACGCGCAGTTAGATCGGTCAACTTCATTACGATGCCAATCGGAAATAGCGCCATGTTTCTACGAATTTCATCGCTCAAGACCTATCACTCCCGTATCAATAAACATGTGCTCATTGTACCTTTACTAACGCACATGTGTCAAGATATGTGAGGAAAGTTTACAACAAATTATTATTCACCATGTTTTGCAAGGCATGAAGCGTTCCAAACTTACTATGTGAGTAGGTTAGACCACCCTGCATATAAGCAATGTAAGGTTCTCGAATTGGAGCATCTGCTGACAATTCCAGTGAACCACCTTGAATAAACGTACCGGCTGCCATAATAACAGGATGCTTATAACCAGGCATGTCCCACGGTTCTGGCACTACATGCGCATCAACTGCCGATGCTTTCTGAATCCCTTGCACAAAATTCACTAGATGCTCGCTGCTTGTAAAACGAATTGCTTGAATGAGGTCCGTTCGTGGCGCATTCCAAGCTGGGCTCGTCGTAAAACCGAGCCCTTCAAACAAGGCCGCCGCAAACACGGCGCCCTTAATCGCTTGCCCCACCGTGTGTGGGGCAAGGAACAGACCCTGGAACATGCTGCGCGTTTCGCCCAGCATGGCACCGATTTCAGCGCCGATACCTGGCGCTGTTAACCGATTAGCGGCAAGTGTGACTAGATCCTGCCGCCCAGCAATATAGCCGCCCGTAGCGGCTATGCCACCCCCCGGGTTCTTAATTAAAGAACCCGCAATCAAATCGACGCCGACTTGAGGCGGCTCCATTTCCTCCGTAAATTCGCCATAACAATTATCGACGAAGACAATAACATCCGCTTTGATCTCTTTTACAAAGCGGACCATCTCACCGATCTCCGCGACCGTAAACGACGGTCTCCAGTCGTATCCGCGCGAGCGTTGAATGCCGATCACCTTCGTGTTTGGCTTGATTGCAGCACGTATACCTTCCCAGTTGGGTGCACCATCCTCTTGCAGAGGTACTTCGTCATAAGCAATACCAAAATCACGCAGTGATCCAGTTCCGTCGCCTTCCTTACCAATTACTTTATGCAAAGTATCGTAAGGTCTACCTGTGATATACAATAGTTCATCACCCGGGCGCAGAACGCCGAATAACGCTGTACCAATCGTATGTGTCCCCGATGAAAAATGCGGACGCACAAGCGCAGCCTCAGCTCCAAACACCTCAGCGTACACCAAATCAAGCGTCTCACGTCCGCGGTCGTTATAGGCATACCCGGTTGAATTTGCAAAATGGAAATCACTGACTTTGTGATTTTGAAAAGCACGAATGACCTTCCATTGATTCTGATCAATCACCTGTTCAACCTCACGAAAACAGTCTTGCACTTTAACTTCTGCTTGGATTGCCATATCCGTAATCTTTTGATCAAAAAACATGTAACTTTACGCTCCCATCATAGTTCCACTCATGGTGATCGAGTTCATTCCTTCTATTCATACTGCTCTTCTTGTTGTTCATCTTTCACATCTGCAGCATCCCCAACAAGAAAGCTCTTCAATTTATGTCCAAATTTGGCATAATCATCTGCATTGACTCTTACTTCAAACATCATTTTATCATCCACAACTTCTGTATTGAGCACATCCCCAATGCGATACACCAATGCTGTCAAATCACCACGTTCAGCCGGGATTGCAAACTGGACAGAGTCACCCATCAATTTCTCTTGAATGATCATTCGCAATTGTTCCAAATCTTCCGAGCGGTACGCAGACAACTTCATCGTATCCCCGCCACCTAGTGGGAGTAACTCCTGCTCTTCTTGCGGACACAAATCAATTTTGTTAAATAATGTGATCTGTTCCTTCCCTTGTGCGCCTAGTTCTTTTAATACTTCTTCCACAACCCGCATATGTTCCAAGCGCATTTCAGCCGATGAGTCAACAACATGCAAAATTAAGTCTGCTTCGCAAACTTCTTCTAATGTAGCTCGGAACGCAGCCACTAGATCATGCGGCAAATTTTGAATAAATCCAACGGTATCCGTAAGAACAATCTCTTTTCCACTTGGCAGCTTCATGGTACGTGAAGTTGGATCAAGTGTTGCGAATAATTGATTTTCGACATACACATCTGCATCCGTAAATTGCTTAAGCAGTGTCGATTTACCTGCATTCGTATAGCCAACAAGGGCAACTTGATACACGCCGCTTTTTTTGCGACGCTCGCGATGTAAGATACGGTGACGCGTCACTTCAGAAAGCTGCGCTTTAAGATCATCAATCCGCCCCCGGATATGTCTGCGATCTGTCTCCAGCTTAGATTCACCTGGACCTCTCGTTCCAATCCCACCACCTAGACGAGATAAGTTCTTACCATGTCCCGAAAGACGCGGTAATAAATAACTGAGTTGAGCCAGCTCTACTTGAATGATACCCTCACGAGTACGTGCTCGCTGTGCAAAGATATCTAAAATTAACTGTGTACGGTCAATAATTTTCACATCAAGGGCAGCCTCTAAGTTCCTTACTTGAGCACCGGACAGCTCTTGATCAAAAATTGCCGTGTTTGCATCCAGTTCCTCTAGTCGTTCCTTAAGCTCCTCAACCTTACCTTTACCGATGAACCATTTCGTATCAACGGATTCTTTATTTTGAACCAATGTCTCCAACACTTCAACGCCAGCAGTTTCCGCTAATTTAATGAGTTCCTGCAAGGAATACTCGTTCAATTCCTCGCGTTTCTTCATCTTTTGTGTAACTAAAGAAACGAGCACTGCTCGATCTTGGATTTTTACGTTAACTTCATGTAAGGTTGTTTTCATTCCATCACCTATGTAGCTCCGGCCAAAGCCTGTTATTTTCCATATAGCATACCATTAATACCGAAACATGACCAATTCTTCATGAACATCTTTTTCATAGAAAAACGCGGCTTGCACCGCGCATCTCCATTTAGAATAATCCTGCCTTTTTCTCAAACCGAATATCTTCTGGACGAAGCTGCATTAAATCTTGTTTGGACGGTTGTTTGGGATGCGGATGTTGCTGAAGCAAGCGAACAGCTTGATGGCGCATCGCTCTTTCAATAATATTCCGAACATATCGTGCATTGCTAAAAGGTGTAAGAGAAGTCATTTTTTCACTCGCTAAATGCTGCCTAAGCTTCATCTCTGCCGCATTAGAAAAAGTGTATTCTCGCTCCTTCGTCATCAAATCCGCAATCTGCATCAATTCGTCAACCATATAATCTGCAAAGTCCAGCTGAATCGCAAATCGAGAAGGTAGCCCCGGATTCGTCAATAGAAACTGCTCCATCTCAAGTGAGTAGCCTGCAAGAATTAAAATAAAACTATTTTTATGATCTTCCATTGATTTCACTAAGCTGTCGATTGCTTCCTTACCAAAATCTTTCTCACCGCCACGCGCCAAAGAATAAGCCTCATCAATAAACAAAATGCCACCTAACGCCTTTTTTACTAATTCACGTGTCTTGATCGCGGTATGACCAATATATTCCCCAACCAGATCAGCACGTTCTACTTCAATTAAATGCCCTTTTGATAATACACCCATCGTCTGAAAAAGCTTCGCCATGATTCGCGCTACCGTCGTCTTTCCTGTACCTGGATTTCCTTTGAAGATCATATGATACACTTGCGCACTAGAATGCAGCCCCGCCGATGAGCGGTACTGACCCACTTGCAGAAGCGCATAAATTTCGTACACCAATTCCTTCACATTATCCAGACCAATCATCCGATCAAGTTCCTGCATGACTTCCGTAAACTGTGCTTGGCCAGGAAAGGCTCGATTCGCAATCGATGAGCTTGCTGCTATCGGAATCTGCTGTACAGTCGATGTTGGCCCATCATTTTGTCTCAGCACGACATTAATTTGACTCGAGTTTCGTGCTGCGCTTAAACTGTCCGACATACGTCCATTCACAGCCTCCACCTCTTTTCCATCTTCTCTATCTAACATTATATTGAAGGAAACGGAAAAATATTTGCAATAAAAATTAAATAAACCTGCTCATATTGAACAGGTTTGTGACTTTGTATGAAGATATTCTTTTAAATCGATCTTAAGGGAATTGGGTAAATGGATGATAACAATATTATTCGCTTACTTCTGACTCGGATTCTGCTTCTTCTTCAGATACTTCTTCGGATGCAGCTGCTTCTGCCTCTGCTTCAGACAATTCTGCTTCAACTTCAACTTCATCTACAACAACTTCTTCAACTTCTTCAGCAGATTCTTCTGATGCTACGAATTCTTCATTAACGGATTCCATTTCCATATCTAATCCCTCCCAAATACTTAGACTTCTGCCTAAGCTTGTCTCTATTATATCAGGAAAATATCACATTGAATAGCAATATTTTGACAAAATGTTAATATTTACTTTTTCTTAATTTTGTATCTAAATTGTCATGGAATTTAGGAATAATTCATAAGCTTACTACTGAAAAAAATCAATCATTATAGGAGGACGAATATGGGAATCAGATTAATCAAAATTGCATCCGTTTACTTTGTAATTGGGATCTGTTTGGGTATGTTTATGTCGATCTCACACAAGTTCGATTTTGCTTCTATCCATGCTCACATTAATTTGTTAGGCTGGGCATCATTAGCCCTTGCAGGCATCATCTATCACTTATTTCCGAATGCAGGTCGTTCATTACTTGGCAAAATACACTTCTGGCTGCATAACATCGGGCTGCCTATTATGATGATTGGCTTAATCCTTCTTGTATCAGATGTTGAAAATATGGAACCTATTATTGCGACTGGCGGTACACTCGTCTCAATTGGGATTCTATTATTTATGATCAATTTATTTAGGAATGTACGTTCCAGCAAATAAAATGCCAAATTAATAGCAAATATGACATTTCAGCCACACATTAGACGTCGAACATCCACTTGTTCACGTCTTTTTAAATGCAATCTAAATAAATGAAAACCCTTATATTTCGCATTCTAGCAAACATATTTATAAACCAAAAGTTAATTCATGTAATTAAAATTTCAAAATATTTAAATTTTTCTAACAATTTATAATTAGAATCATGTATACTGACTGTGAATGGACAATTCATCTATAAAAGGGAGGATTTTACTTTGAAGAAATTGGTAACTATCTCGCTTGGTCTAGTACTTTCTTCAACAACTTTGCTTGCAGCATGTTCTACAAAAACAGCTACACCTAGCGAGACTCCTGCATCTACAGCAGCAGCTACTGCAGCTGCGACTGCTACTCCGACTCCAAAGAAAGCTGAAAAACCCGCCATCATTAACAACGGAATCATGGCTGCTTGGGATATGACGAAAAACCCAGGTAATGCAACAGCACGTAAAGATACGACGATTGTCGGTATCGATGCACCAGAAGGTGTATTTAGTTCAATTTATGGCGATAGTACCTATGATTCGTATGTAAACTCAGTCATCTTTGACAATTTATTATCTATTAAAAAAGATGCAACTCTGGGTCCTCACTTAGCAGAGAGTTATCAAATTTCTCCAGATGGATTGGTATACACATTTAAATTGAAAAAAGATGTTAAATTCAGTGATGGAACACCACTGACAGCTGATGATGTAGCTTTCACATTAACAGTTCTCCATGATAAATCATACGATGGCCCTAATGATATCTCGACTGACCATGTAAAAGGTGGTGACGCATACCGAGATGGTAAAGCAACTTCCATTGAAGGTATTAAAGTTGTCGATCCTTTAACAGTACAAGTTACGACAACTCAAGTTGTTGCTTCTGGGTTAAATGATTTTGGTCTTATTGGTATCTTGTCTAAAGCTTATTACGGTAAAGATTACAAGCAAGGTAATCTGGATTATATGAAAAACTTACTTGATAAACCAATGGGATCAGGAGCCTACATACTTAGCAAATATGCAGCAGGTCAAGAGGTTGTCCTTAAAGCAAACCCGAACTACTTCTTAGGAGCTCCAAAAGTTCCGAATCTTATCTTTAAAGTAACCAGCTCTAGTACAAACATGCAAAGTGTGCAGGCTGGTGAGACTGACCTGGATATGATTACAGTAAGTAAAGATAATGTAGAATCTTTAGTTGGATCCGGATTCCTTGATGTTAATATTTATCCTACCAATGGTTATGGATATATTGACATCAACCACACTAAACCTAAATTTAAAGATAAGCGTGTCATCCAAGCATTAACATATGGTTTGGATCGTAAACAAATTGTTGATGCCGTATACCAAGGTTTTGCTGATGTTATTAACGTTCCGCAATCTAAAGTTTCATGGGCATATACGGATGAAGGCATTAATAAATACGAATTCAACTTAGATAAAGCAAAACAACTTTTGGATGAAGCAGGCTGGAAAGTTGGCGCTGACGGTATTCGTGAAAAAGGCGGCGAGAAATTCACAATTAACTTTACAGCCACTACACCGAACGTTGTAAACGATGCCCTTATTCCAGTTGCATCTGCTAACTATAAAGAACTTGGTATTAAATTCGTAGCCGAACAAATGGACTTCAATGCAATGCGAGCAAAACGTAAAAAAGGCGATTTTGACATGGCGTTCCTAGCTACTGGATTAACTCCTGACCCTGATGCAAGTACTGCTTTCAAAACAAACGGAACTCAAAATGAGGGCAAATACTCCAACCCAAAAGTCGATCAATTGCTAACTGATGCATTAAAAACTGTTGATATTGAGAAACGTAAGCCTATTTATAAAGAAATGTATAAAGTGTTAAATGATGATCTTCCTTACATCTTTATGTACCAAAGACGTGATATGTGGCCAGTAAATGGTAGATTGAAGGGCTTTGATATGTCTCCTTACAAAAACTTCACTTGGGATTTAGCCAAAGTTCAAATTCAATAAAAACAATATGCTCAGCCCTTCAGGGCTGAGCATATCCATTACTCCCAAGGAGGATTACTATGTGGCAGTATATCATTAGACGACTGATACAAACGATTCCAACGATCATCGGTGTCTCACTCATCATCTTTTTCGTCTCCGTACTCATTCCTGGCGATTTTGTTGATTCTAGCAAGAATCCAAACATGTCCGTTGAGAGAGCAGCCCAGTTAAGAAGCTTATATGGATTAGATCAACCGTTACATACTCGTTATTTCACTTGGGCTGGTAATATGATTCAGGGAAATTTAGGTGATTCACTTCAACACAAACAGCCTGTAACGAAAGTCATTCAAACCTACTTATGGAATTCATTCTTCATCGCTTTAATTTCTACCGTTATTAGTTGGGTGATCGCAGTCGTCGTTGGCACATATTCTGCATTAAAACAATATTCATTTGCAGACAAATTCGTCACATTTTGCGTCTTTGCTGCCATGTCACTCCCATCATTTTTTCTCGGCCTCCTACTCATTAAGATATTCGCCGTAGATTTCAAGCTATTCCCTCTGGGGGGGATGACAACAGCTGGAGCTAGCGATGCTACCGGTTGGGATTATATCTCAGATGTTGCCCACCACATTTTCTTACCTGTACTCGTACTCGTCATGCTGAGCGCCGGTGGTCTAACACGTTACTTCCGGACAAGTATGCTCGATGTAATCAGACAGGATTATATCCGTACTGCACGTGCGAAAGGATTAAGAGAAAAGTCTGTGATTTTCAAACATGCTTTTCGTAATGCTTTGCTTCCTGCAATTACACTTCTGGGCTTTGAATTACCTAACCTTTTCGCAGGTGCAATTATTACGGAAACAATATTTGTTTGGCCAGGTATTGGGAAGGTTTATTATACGTCAATTGGTGTACGCGATTACCCATTAATGCTTGGTTTCACGATGTTTACTGCTGTTCTTACTTTATTAGGAAACGTAATATCGGATGTATTATATGGCGTAGCTGATCCAAGAATTCGCTTAAAATAAGGAGGAGGTACCCTTGTCATTAGAAGTAACACAGCCAAATGCTAGCGCTTACAAAAAAACGAAAAATACATCCTCCCCCTGGAAAGCAGCATTTCGGAGGTTACGTAAAAATAATCTGGCGATGGCTGGACTTATTATTATAATCTTGATGTTCGCCATTTGCTTTATTGGTCCGCTTTTATCCCCGTTTGACAATAGTAAAATTAATATCGTTCAAGGAAACAAAGCACCTACTCTTACACACATTTTCGGTACAGATAACCTCGGAAGAGATGTTCTGCTGCGTACGATGCTTGCAGGTCGAATTTCCTTAACAGTTGGTATTGTAGCTACATTAATAACCGTAATTATTGGTAGTGCTTTAGGCGCATTAGCTGGCTTTTACAAAGGTTTTATCGATACAATCATCATGCGAATTGCTGACATTTTTCTATCCATCCCGAGTCTACCCTTACTCATTATTTTAGGAACACTACTGTCAGATATGAAAGTCCCACCCGATCAAAGAATATATATCGTTATGTTCCTACTAGGCCTACTTGCATGGCCGGGTCTCGCTCGTCTTGTTCGAAGTCAAATCCTAACCCTTCGAGAACAGGAATTTATGGTGGCAACTGAAGCCTTGGGCTTGAGGGATCGACGTAAAATTTTCCGACACCTTTTACCAAATACGATTCCTATCATTATTGTCGTAGCTACACTCTCGGTCGCTGGAGCCATTCTTGCTGAATCTACACTAAGCTTCTTGGGACTTGGTGTTGTACCCCCTACTCCATCATGGGGTAATATGGTTCAAGTCGCACAGAACTTCATTGAATTCCAGAAACGACCTTGGGTCTGGATTCCTCCTGGTGCAAGTATTTTTATCACGGTGGTCGCCATAAATTTACTAGGTGATGGATTACGTGATGCCTTAGATCCAAAACTGAAGAGGTAGGAGAATTGCATATGGCTAAGAATCTAGTGGAATTTCGCAATCTGCAGACACATTTTCATACAGAAGCCGGTATTGTGAAGGCTGTGAATGATGTTAGTTTTAATATACGTCAAGGTGAGACACTTTGCGTTGTGGGTGAATCTGGATGCGGTAAAAGTGTTACTGCCATGTCACTAATGGGCCTCGTCGAGAAACCTGCTGGGAAAATTGCCGGTGGGGAAATATTATTCGAAGACATGGACTTGTTAAAGCTTAATCATCATGAGATGCGTTTAATTCGTGGGAACGATATCGCAATGATTTTTCAAGAGCCCATGACTTCACTCAACCCTGTACTTAAGATTGGCGATCAAATTATTGAACCGATCATGGAGCACCAAATGCTATCCCGTAAAGAAGCTCGTATTAAAGCAATTGATCTCGTTAAATTAGTCGGTATTCCAAGAGCGGAACAAATTATTAACGCATACCCCCACGAATTAAGTGGAGGAATGCGTCAGCGAATCATGATTGCTATTGCACTTAGCTGTAGTCCAAAATTATTGATTGCGGATGAACCAACAACGGCATTAGATGTCACCATTCAAGCCCAAGTTCTTGATATCATGAGAGACATCAAAGCTAAGCTTAACACTTCTATCATGCTAATCACGCATGACCTTGGTGTCGTTGCTGAGATGGCTGATTATGTGGTTGTCATGTATGCGGGTAAAGTTATTGAAGAAGCTGCGGTCATCGAACTGTTTAAGAATCCACAGCATCCCTATACACAAGGCCTATTAAAAGCCAAGCCAGTTTTGAACCAAAGAGCCGAACGACTTTATTCTATCCCTGGACAAGTACCGAACCCAATCGAACTTGGTGATAATTGTTATTTCAGTGATCGTTGTGATCGCTGCATGGATATTTGCAGACAACAACAGCCACCTTTATTAAAAGATCAGAACGGACACAAAGTTGCGTGCTGGTTGTACGGAGAGGAGAGACAACAATGAGTGAAGTATTACTCCAAGTAAACAATCTTAAAAAATACTTCCCGATTCGTGGTGGCGTATTCCAAAGGACAATTGGACATGTTAAAGCAGTCGATGATGTCTCTTTCCAAATCAACAAAGGTGAGACATTCGGTCTTGTTGGAGAATCTGGCTGCGGCAAAAGTACAATAGGTCGTACCATTTTACGCTTGCACGAGAAAACATCAGGTGATGTTCTCTATAAAGGAACAGACCTATACAGCCTTTCTCATTCTAAGTTACGTGCGATGCGTCCAAAGCTGCAAATCGTATTTCAAGATCCTTACAGCTCTCTTAACCCCCGGATAAAGATTGGTGATGCTATTGGAGAGGCACTACTTGATCATGGAATTTACCATAGTAAATCTGAAGTTCGTGAATTGGTCCATGAAACATTAAATATTTGTGGATTGGCATCTTATCATATTGACCGTTTCCCGCATGAGTTTTCCGGCGGTCAAAGACAACGGATCGGAATTGCTCGTGCCCTTATCCTAAACCCTGATTTTATCGTTGCGGACGAGCCTGTATCTGCACTAGACGTTTCTATTCAAGCACAGATCATTAACTTACTACAAGATTTACAACAAACAAAGCAATTGACCTATCTCTTTATCTCCCATGACCTAAGTGTTGTCCAGCATCTATGTACGCAAATTGGTGTGATGTATTTGGGATCGATGGTAGAACTTGCACCTCGTGATGAGTTATTCAACCAACCGCTTCACCCGTATACCAAAGCATTGTTATCTGCAATTCCGGTACCAGATCCAACTCTTCGAAGAGAGAGGATCGTACTGCAAGGCGATATTCCGAGCCCTGCAAATCCACCTTCAGGTTGTAAATTCCATACCCGTTGTCCAATTGCAGTTGATCGTTGTAAACAAGAAATACCTGCTTTTAGAGACATGGGTGGGAATCATTTCGTTGCTTGTCATTTAGTATAATCATAAATAGGCTGCCTCAAGGTATTACCAACTTGAGACAGCCTATTCTTATTTAATTTGTACTCCTAAGCAGAAATGCCCTGCGAACTACTCGCTATCATTGCATCACGCTTGTCATCTAATTTGGGCAGGATCAATGCGAACAAGAAAATGCCCACAATACCTGAAATGCAAATGATACTTGCCATCATCACCGATGAAAGTACTGAACCTAGAGATACCATTGCCCCTGCTATAAACATAGCCACTTGGAATGACATTTCGTTAACTGCCATATAGGAACTCCGTGCATGATCAGGAGTAATGTAGCTGAAATACGCTTGCTTTACTGGTACAAAGAATAATTCACCAATTGTTGCTATTAACATCGCAAGTATAAGCATCCACGGGGAGTTACTGTATGCAATGTAACTATACCCAAGAACGTATAAGGTAAATCCAATAAACACAATTCTTTTCTCATTATATTTTTTAAGAATATACCCCATTAGAATTGAAAATAAACCAATAAGAACCGTATTCTCGGATTGCAATAAACCCATCATTCGAATTCCATCAACCGTCCAGTTCAGACTTCCCCAAGAGAAGATTGATGCCTCTGTTATTTCTTGTGATAATCGTACTCCGACGTAATTGGTTAAATGAAATTCTACAGACCCGATTAGCATACTAGATATAATAAAAATTACGAAGGTTGTATCCTTAAGTACAGCGGCATAACTTTTACCCATTTGACTCATTTGATGCAAAAAGCCCGACTGTTTCTGGTTACCTTGATCTTTTTTAGGAAAATAGCTCTCCTGAATAAATACCACAGTTATTATAATCGAGATCATCGTAGCTAGACACAAACCTATTAATAGTTCAAAAAAGTAATCCTTAAATAAGTACGCTCCAATGATCGCAGCAATTGCACCTGCAATATTACGGAGCCAGTATAACATCTGATACATATACTTCCGTGTATGAGGTTCCGTCACATCCACTAACATAGCTTGGCTTGCTGGCGTATGAATCCCTCCTGCCGCCGAAACGACAAGCATCATGGCAAACGTTATCCAAGCTGAGTGAAACCAGGGGGAATTGAACATCATCATGCCGATATACCCAACCAGCATAGCAACTTCTGCTTGAATCATTAGTTGTCTACGTCCTATTCGATCTGACAAGTAACCGCCGATGATTGAACAAATTAGACCTATCACAATGAATGAAACAATAAGTACACCTGCTATGGATGCCCCAAGTCTATCCGCAAAATAAATAGCCATAAATGGCAATACCATGTTTCGAATCATGTTGTTCATAAAAGATAGCCATATTCTTAATTTCACATTCCGATGAAAATCACGATATCTCATATTTTCCCCTCCCCTATCTCTGCATGAGAACTATAATATACACATAATTCAGATTTTTGTCCAAACATATTTCATTGGTTTTTGGATAACAAAAAACAGCTACTTTTTTAAAAAAAGTAGCTGATTTCTCTTCTATATCGAAGGGTTATTAACCGCCAAACAATGTTTCATATAATAAGTAGGCATTTAATACGATAATCACAATCGTCACGCTCCAAGCCAACACCTTAATCCACATCTTATTCGCAAATACACCCATCTTCTTCTTATCACTTGTGAACTGTACTAAAGGTACAACAGCAAATGATAACTGTAAGGATAAGATTACTTGAGATAAGATCAGCAAATCTACAGTTCCTTTTTCACCATATATCGCAGTTACAATGACCGCAGGAATGATTGCAATTAAGCGTGTAATTAATCTGCGAAGCCATGGTGCTAATCGAATATTCAGGAAGCCTTCCATAACGATCTGACCTGCCAAAGTTCCAGTAAGCGTTGAGTTCTGACCTGAAGCAAGTAATGCAACCCCGAACAGAATTGAACCTGCCGCTGTACCTAATAATGGGGTAAGCAGATTATACGCATCATTTAGTTCAGCCACGTCCGTCATACCTGCATGATGGAAAGTTGCGGCAGAGAGAATCAGAATAGCTGCGTTAATGAATAGTGCAAAGAATAGAGCAATCGTTGAATCCCAAGTCGAATATTTAATTGCTTGACGCTTTCCAAGCTCTGTACTCTCAAATGCCCGTGTTTGAACGATTGATGAGTGCAAGTATAGATTATGCGGCATGACAGTAGCCCCTAAAATCCCAATTGCAATATAAAGCATTGTTGGATTGGTCACAATTTGGGAGCTTGGAACGAATCCCGCCATCATCTCGCCCATATTGGGCTTAGCCAAAAACAGTTCAAACGCAAAGCAACCACCGATGGTGACGATGAGGACAATGACCAATACTTCAATAAATTTAAACCCTTTATTTTGTAAAAATAAGACAAGCAATACATCGACCGCTGTTATGAGTACCCCATATATAAGCGGGATACCGAATAATAGTTGCAGGGCAATTGCAGACCCGATTACCTCTGCCAAATCACAAGCAGCAATTGCAAGTTCACATATCACCCATAAGCCCATCGCTACTGGCTTTGAATAGTGATCCCGACATGCTTGAGCTAAATCTCGTCCGGTGACAATTCCAAGCTTTCCGGCAAGTGCTTGCAATAGAATAGCCATAAGATTAGATAATAAGATGACTGATAATAGCGTGTAACCAAATTGAGCCCCTCCAGCAATACTCGTTGCCCAGTTACCAGGATCCATGTATCCAACAGCTACTAAGTACCCCGGTCCTGCAAAAGCTAAAAATTTCTTGATCCATGAACCGCTTGTCGGTACTTTGATCGAACGATAAACCTCAGGTAAACTTCGACTTTCTTTATCCATTCGCCATCCTTGTTTATTACTTGGAAGTGATGATGCTTGCAGATCACTGTTCATAATAACTTCTCTCCTTTAATGTAATCAAGTGTATCTAATTTATTCACAGCTTGCTTTGCACAGCTCTAAATTTATTGGTCACGCACAACTTTTTAGTTAAAAAAATATGATTTATTGTATGAATGACTAGAAAAATTTGTGCTTGATAATATTTATTGTACTCGGGAAACTTTTTTTGTCAACACAAACTTTCGTGCGCATGACCAATGTATTTTCGAAAAAATAAACACAAAAAAACCATCCCTACCAAATTGGCTTCTAGGATGGTTTTGTATATGAAATCTGAACGAAAAAATGACGTTAAGGAATCTGTAGTTCAGTCTTTAATGCCTCTCTAGCGCGGTCAATGTCTTTGGGTGTTAATACAATATAAGGACTTTCCCACTCACCTTCAAGACTAATGTAGTCAATTTTAGAACGATCAATGCCAATATATTTTTGGAAAAATCCTACTAAATGCTTACTTGGAATATCTGTGCGAATACTATCTCCTGCTACATCCATCAGTTGTCCTAACTTCATTACTCCACCAAGAGACATTACCTTCTCCAACACCTGGTTCATGACTTCTTGCTGCCGTAAATTTCGGTCGTAATCGGTTGTTCCTTCTGTTCCCATATTCGATTTACGATAGCGTACATAATCCAGCGCCTGTTTACCATTTAACTTTTGCTGGCCTTTTCTTAAGTTAATATTGGTGCCATCTTCTTCATCTACATAACGCATATCCATGCTAACATTTGCATCTATACCGCCAAGTTCATCAATGACTTTACGGAATCCATCAAAATCAATCGTCACCGCTGCATCAATCGGCACTTGTAAGAAATCACTAAACAATTTTTTAGTATTCGAAAAGGCAGTTAGCTTATCTTGCAAATAAAAATGAGGGTAATAATAGTTCGCTTTTCTTGATTGCAAATTATTATCCTTTGGCTTCATCTGAAAATCACGTGGAAGAGACACAATCGTAGCTGACTTCGTCTCCGGGTTTAAGGATGCTACCATGATAACATCAGAATTCATTGAACTTGTTTCTTTCCGATAATCGACCCCCATAAGTAGAAGTGTAATCGGTTTGGCTGGTGCTACATCAGTCGTTGTTACTTCTTTGCCCGTGGAATCTGATCCGCTAACGCTTATTTTATCTAATATTTGATTCCCTTTAAAGTATAAATATCCAGCAAAAGATCCCGCACTTATAACTGCTACCAGAAGTGTTGCAAGTATAATCCATAGTACTTTTCGTGTTTTTGTTGATCTTCTTGAAGCTCTTCTCATCCATGCAACCTACTTTCCTAGATGAATAAATATACGCTTATTAATTATAAGCGCAGATTTTTAAATTTAGGTATCAATTTGGTTACAAAAACCAAGACTCCAACTTCCATTTTGTAAAAGCTAACGTTTCACGGGCTTGATGCCATGGCATATATAGTACTTTGGAATCTGTTGTTGATAAATATGTATTCGGTAATCCTAAAAAATTCGCAATATCAAGTGCCCTTGCTCCGTGATAATGATGGGTTACAATGACTGCGCTTTGCCAATTATGTTCATTCATGATCTGCTTGGAAAACAATAAATTTTCATAAGTCGATGTTGATCGATCTTCAAGAGATATATTAGACTCAGGAACTTGCTTATTTATTAAATAGCGCTTCATTCCTTCTGCTTCCGTAATCATCCCACCTGCATCCATACCACCCGATACGATGATTTGTGAAAAGACGCCTTTGGTATAAAGATCTGCCGCGTGATCCAACCGCTCAGCAAGACCAGGGCTCGGGACATCTTTCCAGAGAGCGGCACCAAGCACAATGCCAACATCGGCATGATCAGGCGTCTTCCCATACGGCGCAGATTGTATTTTCCACTGTACATATCCAACCCAAGCTAGTGCCACCATCACAAGTAGACCGCATAGGAGAAGAAGGTTACGAGTCTTGTTATTCTGACTTATTCGCTTCATTCAGTTAGGCCTCCCAGTCATTCTTAAATTTAAAAGTGATTAAACAAAGAGAAGCGTGCTTCCACGCTTCTCTGTCTTGACCTGCTGTTATTTCTCTACAATCTCAATGGACATAATTTTTATTTCATCTACTGGCTTGCTTGGCGAACGATCGGATGAATTCGAATTCATCACAACAGGTGTGCTTGCAATCGTCATCACAGTTTCCATCCCTTTTGTAACTTTACCAAAAATCGTGTAGTTAGGCTGTGAATTTAAACTGTCTGAATCTGTACCCGAACAAATGAAAAACTGCGATCCATTCGTGTTCTTTCCTGAATTTGCCATAGCAACAATTCCAGGCTCATACTGATGAGTTTTACTTAGTTCATCTTTAAACTTATATCCAGGGCCACCTGTTCCATTCCCCTTCGGATCGCCCGTTTGGATCATAAACGTCTTGATGATTCGGTGAAACACTATATCATTGTAGAAGCCTTGTTTAGATAAAAAGATGAAGTTATTCACTGTCATCGGCGCATCTTTTGCAAACAATTCAATCGTAAAGTCACCTTTATTCGTCTTTACTTGCGCCTCGTATTTCTTATCTTGTTTAATCGTCATAGGAGGTGGAGCATCCCATTGTTTACCTTGTGTTGCCGGTACCTGAGTTGCAGGTGGTGGTGTGCTTGGAGTAGCAGATGGTGCTGCATTCTTTTGCCCACAACCCGATAAGACCATAAGAAGGGATAGCGCAGTGATTGAAACTAATAAGTTACGTTTATTGAAACGAAATGTTTTCATGTTTAGTTAACGTCCCTTTCATTCATGTTCATTGCTTCTTCGAAAGTATTAATCTTGGCCTTCATCCGTAATAATTTCTCGATTTGCATTCGGATCGCCACTTACATTCTTGTTAGGTTTTTCCTTACCATTACCGTTACCATTGCCATGCTTATTTCCATTTCCATTACCACTTCCATTTGCTGGAACAGACGGAGGGGTTTGTGTTGGATTGGTTCCTCCATCTCCTGGCGTAGGAGGCGGCGATTTGGTTGGTTTAGTTGTCCCACCTGGAGGTGGTGATGGTGAAATGTCTGGTGATGGTGATGGACTCGGCGTTGGTATTAATCCATCTTGCGGCACTTCCACCTCAACAGCATTCGATTTCTCAGTCGTATTCGTTCCGTTTGTGCCTATTACATAATACGAATATTTATCTCCTGCTTCAACCGCAATGTCGTTGAACTCAGGAGTTGCTACTGTGCTTACTTGCTTGTAATCAACATCTAATAGACCTCTACGGAACACTTGGTATTGATATTTGTCACCTTGTGCACTCCAAGATAGCTTCACAGACTTCGTCTCACGAACAAATGAGGCAGCCAGATCCGTAATACCTTTAGCCGGTTCTTTAAGTTCTTCCACATCTTTTGGCTTCGTAAATCCTTTTTTCGGCATTTTCGCTAGTGCCTTAGACATGACTTCTTTAAAAATAGTTGCAGTACTTCCACTGCCAACAGTCACATAGTGATTCTTGTCTGTTTTATCAAAGCCTTGCCATACCGATGCTGTCCATTCTGGCGTATACCCCACAAACCAAACATCACGGTCATATTTCTCAAGACCTTTCCAATCAAGCCCTGTTGAACCCGTTTTCCCTGCAACCGGGCGATCGAATCCCGCATTTTTACCTGTTCCGCCTTGTACGGCACCTTGTAGCATTTGCGTCATATAATACGCTGTTTTTGAAGATAGAACTTGTTTACTCTCTTGCTTAAACTCTTTCTTCTTGCCATCTGTACCACTAATTTCAATAATGGCGTGCGTTTTATTCTTAATTCCTCCATTAGCGAAAATGGTATAAGCTTCTGCCATCTGCATTGGGGTAGCACCTGTGGTTAGACCACCAAGTGCGATTGCTAAGTTTTTATCTTTCTTCGGATCAAGTGGAATACCCATTTTTATAGCCATATCCAAGCCCGTCGTGACTCCCATGTCATTTAACAAGGATACCGGTGCAATGTTCTTCGAAACACGAACAGCTTCCATCATGGTAACCTGATCTTGATATTGATTGTTATAGTTGTTCGGACAATACCCCGCGAAACATTCTTTCTTATCATTTAACATCGAATATGGCGTGTATTTACCGCTCTCAAGGGCTGGAGCATATGCGACAATCGGCTTAAATGCCGAACCTGGCTGCCGTTCTGCCTGATAAGCACGGTTAAAGTCTTTCGTCTTGAAATCACGTCCACCAATCATGGCAATGATCCCACTATCCTTATTATCAAGAATCACCATCGAACTTTGAATCTTGGTTCCATCATTAGCAGGTTTCTGGAAAAATTTATCTTGTGAATAAGTCGATTCCATAATCTTCTGTGCATTTGGATCCATTGTCGTTTTGATGGTATAGCCACCTATGCGAAGATTTCCTTCTTCAATGCCGTACTCATCCTGGGCTTCTTTCAAGACATAATCCGTAAATGAAGGATAGGCTTGGTTATCTGCACTACTATTCTTCGGATCATAATCAATGGCAGCAGCCTCTTGTCGCTGTGCTTCCGTAATGAATCCTTGGTCCGTCATTAATCGAAGCACAACAGCACGGCGTTCCTTGGATTTATCTGGATCTCGAAGCGGCGAGTATGTGGTCGGAGCTTTTGGAAGTGCTGCTAAAGTCGCTATTTCCCATACTTGAAGGTCTTTTAGATCCGATTTCCCAAAGTATTTCTTACTCGCGGCCTTAATCCCATATGCATTACTGCCCAGATAGATCCGGTTTAAATACATTGTGATGATTTCGTCTTTTGTATTTTTATTTTCTAAAGCAATCGCAAGAGACGCTTCTGTCGCTTTTCGGAAAAAAGTTTTCGGTGCTTTTTCCCAGAACATATTTTTAGCAAGCTGTTGTGTAATCGTTGATGCACCCTGAACAGCTCCACGGTGCGTAATATCCTTCACAATCGCACGCCCGATACCCATAAAATCTATTCCTTTATGACTCATAAAACGTTGGTCTTCTGTTGCAATAAACGCATCTTTTACTAATTGAGGAATATCACCTGCACTTGCAATTTCACGATTTTCACGGTATAAGCTTGTAATTTCATTTCCGTCACGATCTACAATCTTGCTTGCTACTGGCATCTCATACTTGTCTTGATTCTCTTCTAGCATTCGATTCCCATTAACCATAATGAAAATATACAATCCTACTGCGCAAATCATCCCTACAATCATGGTAATGACTAAACCGAAAATAAACTTTTTAAAATTAAACTTTTTCTTATTTTTTTTCGGCTGTGAGCTGGACCTGCGGTTAGGCTTCTTGTTAGATGATTCCATCCTCTACCGACTCCCTTTCTTTCTCGAGCCCGATTTATTCATCGAGTCTTTTCTATAATGATGACTTAACAAAAGAACAACCCTATTGGATAAGGTTGCTCTCCTGCGTCGTATTGTATTATACGTTCAATTTGTGGTAAAGGTTGCGTTTCTATACATTGGGCTGGCTTTCTTGCATCAAAGACACCGAGCGTTGTGGTGTAAAAGTAGAAATGGCGTGCTTATACACCATTTGTTGACGGCCTTCGGAATCAATAATAATTGTAAAATTGTCAAATGCACGAATAATCCCTCTGATTTGAAAACCGTTCGTTAAATAAACGGTAACCGGAATGCTTTCTTTACGTAACTGATTAAGAAAAGTGTCTTGAATATTAATGGAATTTTTCATCAGAAGGTCCCCCTCATAAATAAGCTCTCATTATTTGGTCGTCTATTGTGTACGAAACTTTGTCTTGAAGTATATTCGCTTTATTGTACAATCTTTCCTGTTATTATATCATTAATATTTGCCAAATGGGCAGAAAAATTTGTGATCTCCGTAACATCCACCCAGTGAATATCCTTCATATGGCGGAACCAGGATAATTGACGTTTAGCAAAACGTCTTGTATCTCGTTTGAGCAGCTCTATAGCACCCTCGAGCGAATATTCACCTTGCAAATGGCCGACCATTTCTTTGTATCCAAGCCCTTGCATGGCTACGGAATAGGGATCATATCCTTCAGCAAGCAATCGTTTAACCTCATCCAGTAATCCCTGCTGCATCATCTCATCCACACGCTCTTCAATACGCTTATAAAGAAGTGCTCGATCCATTGTTAAACCTACAATGCATAAGTTGTAAGGAGACTCCTTCTTCTGACCAGCAAGCTGCTCAGAAAGTTTCGTTCCGGTTACACGAAATACCTCAATTGCGCGTATGATTCGTCTACGATCATTCGGATGCAATCGATCTGCAGATGCAGGATCAACTTCTCTTAGCATATCGTGAAGAGCTTGATCACCATGCTCAATCGCATATGTATCTAGTTCTTGTCGCAGCTGTTCATCTGAATTAGCTTCTGAGAATTGATAATTATAACAGACAGACTCCACATAGAGTCCGGTTCCACCCACGATGAAAGGTAAATGTCCCCGATTGTTAATCTGGGGAATTAGGTCTCTCACACGTTCTTGGAATTCTGCTACTGAAAAAGCATCGCTTGGATCATGGATATCGATCATGTGATGTGGAACGCGCGCACGCTCTTCCATACTCACTTTAGCTGTTCCAATATCCATACCTCGATACACTTGCATCGAATCACCGGAGATAATCTCACACTTATACTGTTCTGCAAGGGTTAAGCTTAATTGGGTCTTTCCTACTGCTGTTGGCCCTACCAAGACGAGAAGCGGCGGTTTCGGTTCTATATTTGTTAACATGTAATCACTCCGTAAGCTAGTTTCGAGCCACTCCGATGTACGGTTGTAAAGCCGAGTCTAGCGAACTCACCACTATAAAAGACTTCTTTCATTACAACCCGTTTGCGTGCAACGCGCATGGCTTCACTGACAGCTGCTGCCGTTAGCGCATCCGGATTAGCGACTCTGCGTAGTGGACTAATGGAGCTGGACTCCTCAATAGGACGACGAAACATCGGATCAAAATAAACAATATCTACACTATTATCAGCCTGCTGCTGTAAATAAGAAAGATGATCACTGCATTTGATCTCCACGCGCCTCATCGCCTGCTCAAGCGCTTTTACCTCTGAGGCGTACCGCTGTAATCCCTCTGCTAATAACAAACAGATGACAAGCTGACTATCCAATGCTACAACTGTTCCTGTGTCCCCAACCGCATAAGAGAGCACGACTGAATCCGCAGCTAAGCCAGCTGTACAGTCTAGAACGCTATCCCCTTGTTGAACATCTGCTGCCGTTATGAGTCCATCTTGTTCCCCATGCATTAAGCGTTTAACTCGAATTTGTGCCATGCTGGGATGAAAATAAATAGGAGGAGCATCTCCCACAAAACATTGCAATTGATCTCTGCCTACGAGTAATATCTGGTCACAATTATGACTGATTCTCAGGCTTTCCATGGATTCCCGAAACCGCGGCACAAACCGCCAACCCAGCTGCGCTGCTAGGTCATGCGCTTTGGCAAGCAGTTCCGAAGAAGGAGAATACGAAGTTGTTACTATCACGCTGATTACATCACCCGTTTAAACATTTTTTCCAATTCATAGGTAGTAAAGGAGACTACAATCGGTCTACCATGCGGACACGTATACGGATTGGAGCAAGCCCCGAGTCGATCTAGTAGGGCTTCCATTTCTGCTATGCTTAGATTCTGATTTGCTTTAATTGATGCTTTACAAGAGCACATAATCGCCGCTTTCTCACGAAGCTTGGCGAGTTCAATTCCTTTTTTCTCATTCAACAGCAGGTCACACATCTCTTCCACAATGGCTTTCTCTTCACCCTCTGGCAGCCAGTGCGGATAGGATCTTACGATAAAAGAGTTTCCACCAAAACTTTCCAAGTGTACACCAACTAGCTCTAATTGGTTCAATTTCTGCTCCAATATTTGTGCTTCTGACGGTGTAAACTCCAGCGTTAACGGTACAAGCAGCTGCTGACTCGCTTGCTCCGGATTGCCGAACTTGTGGAAATAGTATTCATAATTCATCCGTTCATGTGCTGCATGCTGATCAATCATGTACAATCCTTGTTCATTTTGAGCTAATAAATAGGTGCCATGCAATTGTCCTATTGGAGATAAACTTGGGAACGATGGAGTTGTCTTGCTTTCTTCCTGTGGAAGAGGCATCGCATCCATAAATGCTCGTGTCCCTTGGCGAATATCTGCAGCCGAATATTCCGTCCGAGAAGGCAATGGACTATAATTGCGTATGGGCTCGGCACTCCTGTTCATTGTACCTTGGAAACGATTCGAGGGCAAATTACCAGACTTCGGTTGATCTGACTCCGGAAATTTCGAATAAGAAATTGGCAGGTTATCCTTACGATAATCAGACTGATTATCTGCTGGCAATGGACGATCTACTTTGGGCTGTATAGAGCTAGAAGGTGGCCTCTGAGCGCGATTTTCAGCTTGTGGGCGATATAAATCCATCTGTTCTTGAATCACAACACCTTTAGTGCGAGTCGATACAGTCCCTGCCCCAGCATGAGGAATTAACACCTCACGACCTAGTGTCATCTTAATCAGCTGATCTACCGACTGAGTGAGCTCCGTTTCTTTACTAAATCTCACTTCCAGCTTGGAAGGATGGACATTCACATCAATCAGTGATGGGTCCATATCAATATGAAGCACGACAATTGGATAACGATTGATGGGTAATAAGGTATGATAACCTTGTAAGATTGCAGCGTTTATTGCAAAATTACGCACATATCTACCATTGATAATCAGAGTAATCCCACCACGGTTCGCACGCGTAATCTCCGGTAAGGAAATAAATCCATGCACTTGGTAATCCAATGTCTCCCCTTTGATTGGAAGCATACCCTTCCCTACCGCTGTACCATAAATCGCAGCGATAACTTGTTGTAAATCTCCATTACCTAAGGTTTGCATCAATTGGTTTCCATTATGCTTCAACGTAAATGCGATGTTCGGATGCGCTAAAGCTAGGCGATACATGTAATCAGATACATGACCTAACTCCGTCTGGATGCTTTTCATATATTTAAGCCGAGCAGGTGTGTTATAAAATAACTCACGCACGACCATCTCTGTTCCACGCGTAGCGGTCGTCTCGCAAAGTTCACGGACATTGCCACCATCGATCGCTATTTTCCGGCCAAGACCATCTTCTGTTGAGGAAGTTGTGCATTCTAGTTTGGAAACAGCCGAAATACTCGGCAATGCCTCCCCTCTAAACCCTAAAGTACGGATAGCAAATAAATCTTTGGTCGTCGCAATTTTACTCGTAGCATGGCGACTGAATGCAATTTCACAATCGTCGGGTTCCATACCTGTTCCGTTATCAGCAACACGGATATATTGCAGACCGCCTTCTTCTATGGCAACATCGATGCGCGTTGATCCAGCATCGACAGCATTCTCGACTAATTCTTTTACAACAGATGAAGGACGCTCTACCACTTCCCCCGCAGCAATCTGATTGGCGATCTGCTCGCTTAGCAATCGAATGTTACCCATTAGCCATTACTCCTTTACAACTTCAAACGTTACTTGATTATTCGTATCTTTAAATGTCAAACGATTCGTCGCTTGCATAAGTTTCGCGATGTCCAAATAAGCAATACCTTTTTCACTCATAAACATGGAACCCGGTGCTTCTTGGAAAGTCGTTGTGCCTTGATCGGTCGTCAGTTCTACAGCACCACGTTTCTCATTCCACGTAATCGTTGCACCGATTAGAGCAGCAATTGTACGTGCTGGAACGTACACCTGATTGTCCTTGCGTTCGATCTTTGTTCCATCATCCACTTCAATCCCATTTAGAACGTATCCCTTTGAGTTCCACTCTAGCTTCAGAGGCTTCGAATCTGCACTTCGTAAGGCAAATATCAACTGCGCAAGGTCGCCATACACTTTATCATCCGGTGTAATGCCAACTTTGTTCACCTTGTGAAGTTTTGGTGTTAAATATTCGTTCGTCGTTATTTTTATATAGTTGCCTTCAGATAACGCGAACGTCTTCTGCATCACACCTTTGCCAAAGCTTTGCTGTCCAATAACGCGTGCTTTTCCATAGTCTTGAAGAATGCCTGTAAGTAACTCCGTTGCACTTGCGCTTTCCCCATTAACTAGGATAAATACGGGTTTGTCAAAAGTTTTGCCGTCTTTAATGGATGTTACCTCATCTTGATTATTGCGATCAATCGTATGCAAAACGACGCCTTCACGAATAAAATTTGATGCGATATTTTCTGCTACCTGTACATAACCGCCACCATTATTACGGAAATCTAGAATAAGAGCATTCGTATCTTCTTTACGAAAAGTTTCTAATGCTTTCGCAAATTGCTCATCCGCATCACTTGCGAAAGTGCTAAGTGCTAAATATCCAACTCCATTACTAAATTGCTTCGTTGTAATAATCGGAACTTGTAGTTGTTTACGTGTCATTGGAAGATCTAGTTTTTTACCATTTCGTTCAACTGTAAGCAGCATCGTTGTATTTTCTTTACCCAGCATGCGCTTGCTTACTTCTTCCGTAGACAAGCCACTAATCGGCTCTTCGTTAACGGCGTAAATATAGTCCCCTGTAAGTACCCCTGCCTTTTCCGCAGGAGAACTACTAAACACATGCTGTATAAAAACACCTTTTGTATCCACATTCAATCGAACGCCGATACCAACATACGTATTATCAACTAAAGAAAGAAATTTTTTCATTTCATCTGCAGTGAAAAAATTTGTGTATGGATCATTCAATTTCTCCAGCATTTCCTTAATCGACAGATTAGCCAGCTTGTCTGCCGTCACTCCACTTAAATGATAAGTCGATAGCTTATCCCGTACTTCCTGCACAGTCTTGTTCGTAACTGCAAAAACCGAAGTTGGTGCTGCTAGCGTCACAATAACTGCCGTCATTGCTGTTATCATTTTTTTACGAAAAGAACCCCTACCTACCATGTCTCTCACCCTATCCTATTTTTTAACTCATATAAAAGATTCATGGCCTGCAGCGGTGTCATGTTAATTAAATCGACCGCCTTTAAGGCGTCGATCACATCGCGCTGCTTCGGGTCTACGCTGTCAACTGCAGCTGCTTTCGCAGCTTCGGGCAGCGAAGCTGGTGCTTGCGGCGCTCCAGTGTCCGCCGCATCATCGAACAGGCTGAGCTGCTGCACAGCAGACTCAGCAACGGTTCCTGCGGCGGGATAATCCGCTGCCGCAGAAACTTCCGGCTGCGCTGTTGCGGCAGCCAAATTCACACTCGGCTGCGTCCTAACCGCAGCCGCTACTTCACCGCCGATAAGTGATGCGGCGGCCTCAAGATTGCCTGCTCGCAGCTCAAAGGCCTGCAGCAGCTCATATGAGCGGGTAATTATCTCCGAAGGAAGACCCGCTACTTCAGCGCAATAGATGCCGTAAGAAGTGCTTGCCGCTCCGGGAATAAGCTTACGAAGGAAGGTTACACCGGAGTCGCTCTCTTTTACCGCCATGCAATAATTACGTAGATAAGATAAACCCTCTTCTAAATGCGCAAGCTCATGGAAGTGAGTCGATACGAGCGTTTTACAGCCCGTATGATCATGTAAATGTTCGATTACCGCTTGCGCAATCGCCATACCTTCACCCGTAGAAGTACCCCGACCCAGTTCATCAATAATGACTAATGAACGTGCCGTAGCTTTCGCAGTCATGACCTGGATATCCATCATCTCAACCATAAACGTACTTTGACCGCCAATCAAATCATCCGCCGCACCAATACGCGTGAAAATCCGATCAATAATCGGAATCGTCGCTTCATCAGCAGGCACATAACAACCGATTTGCGCCATAATCGAGATAACAGCAACTTGACGCATATACGTACTTTTACCCGCCATATTCGGCCCTGTTATCAACAACATACGGCTTTCAGCTTCAGATAGATCCGTCGCATTGGCTATAAATGTTCTACCTTCAGTAACAGCCTCTACAACAGGATGGCGCCCTGCTTTTATATGGAAATCGTATCCAGTTGTTACTTGCGGCTTGGTGTAACGATTCGCTGCACTGACATGAGCAAATCCTTGCAGTACATCAACAGCAGCAATATGCTCCGCTAATCGCTGCAAACGTGACATTTGTGCCGAAATACGCTCACGAAGGGCTGTAAACAATTCGTGCTCTAAGTCAACCATTTTATCTTGTGCTTCAAGAATAAGAGCTTCTTGCTCTTTTAATTCAGGTGTAATATAACGCTCTGCGTTCGCTAGCGTCTGTTTACGCTCATAGCGCCCCTCAGGCAATGAACTCGCATTCGCTTTGGTCACTTCTATAAAATAACCAAATACTTTATTAAACCCTACTTTCAAAGATTTAATGCCGGTCGCCTCACGCTCCCGACGCTCCAGCTCCGCAATCCACTGTTTACCGCCAGCACTTGCCTCTCGAAGCTTGTCCAGATAAGCATCATATCCTTGCTTAATCATCCCGCCATCGCGAACCGATACTGGTGGGTCTTCAACAAGTGCAAGATCTATCCATTCCAATATATCCGTACAAGGGTCCATCTGATTAGCAAGACCCGCTAAAGTCGTTGATTTCGAAGCATAACAAGCTTCCTGCAGCCCAGGCACTTGGGCAATTGATACTTTCAGAGCGATCAAATCACGCGCATTCGCATTGCCATAAGAGATACGTGCCACTAAGCGCTCAAGATCATACACTTCTTTTAGTGCCGTGCGTACATCATCACGCGCGATCAGATTGCCGTGAAGCTTTTCAACTGCCTCTAATCGTTCATCGATGAGCGCCTTACTCATTAGCGGCTTTTCAATCCAACGACGCAGCATTCTAGCGCCCATCGCTGTAACAGTCGCATCCAGCATCCAGAGCAGCGAGCCTTTTTTGCTGCGCTCTCGAACGGTTTCTAACAGTTCTAAATTCCGTCTTGTAAAAGGGTCCATCGTCATGAACTGTGCAGCTTCATACTTACGAATTTGCTTCACATGCGTTAATGCCCGCTTCTGTGTCTCACGTAAATAAGTCAACAACATCGATACACAACGTTTACCATGCACGGATAAGGCTTGTACTTCTGCAATTGATTCACCAAAATGCTCAATTAGAAGTTCTTGATCTTCCTGCTCCCACGGAGTAAATACAGCTGGTTTCATGCCAATAGATAGGCCGGAACGAAGCTCCTCTATCAGCTGCTCATTTGCAATGGTCTCTGAGGGATCATAGACGTTCCACTCATCTAGGATTGCTTGAATCCCACCCATGACAGTCGTTACATACAGCTCTCCTGTCGAGATGTCACACGCTGCAATCGTGCTTTGCTCCCCATCTTTAACTACGGAGACGATATAATTGTTCATCTTCTCCCCAAGAAGTTTACTGTCCATCACTGTTCCTGGTGTCACAATACGTACAATTTCCCTGCGTACGACGCCCTTCGCTTCTGCAGGATTTTCGACCTGTTCGCAAATGGCTACTTTGTATCCTTTTTCAACAAGACGTGCAATATATCCCTCTGCTGCATGATAAGGAACGCCACACATCGGAATTTTCTCTTCTGCGCCGCCTCCTCGTCCTGTAAGTGTAATTCCTAATTCACGTGTCGCATTTATCGCATCATCAAAAAACAATTCATAAAAATCGCCTAATCTAAAAAACAAAAAAGCATCTGGCACTTGTGCCTTGACTGCTAAATATTGTTGTATCATGGGTGTATATTGAACCATAATTTCCTCCAACTAATCGTGATCCGTTTTGCTTTCTCTATTATAACATGGCTTCTCTCAAAAAAGTTGCTAGGTACTATTGGATGAATGTATAATTTGGTTTTATTTTCCAAGGAATGCGAAAATCGTGTTGGCTTTGCAGTTCTCTTCTATTCAACACACGCTCTTTCAGTGGATCCAGATAGGTCGAATATAACTCATAGCTGGACAAATTTTCTAATTCTTTCCATAATCGGCTTACAACCCCCACTAATTGTTCTTTTTTTCCTTGATAAAACATCCGCTGGATATCAATTTGATCTAGTGGACGCACCTTCAATAAACGATAATTTTCACCAATGAGCTTAGCGAGCGCCACGACGCCTTTTGTAACGGTTGGAGAACTAAGCCACGACGCCAATGTTCGATACTCAAAGCCACCATGTGGCTGACGACGAAAGTCACCTAACCAACCATATCGAGGGCGTCTACGCTGATCCTGATCATTTTCAATGAGTAAGAGAGGAAGGGCGAGGTAATTATCTAGTGCGCGAAGCAGATCGCTTTGCAGCATCACACCTGAGAAGTGAATATGACCACCAAGAGCGAACCCTTTGACCGGCATACCACCTGCAATCCATCTCAGGGAAGGATCATTAATCATTTGTGATGCGAGAAGCATCGTCTTGCGTAAGTTACGCACCAGCTCGCGCGGCTGCGTACTTGGCTCGGGACGCAGCTCTGCCAAAGGCAGAATGACTCGATGACCACTTAGTACGATCGCGTCACAGCCCACCTCTCCTGTGCGCTCCATATAATGGGAAGCTGCGACGATTTTGCCACGCTCATTCATTAATAAAAATTCCGGGTCCGCACCCAGGAGAAGGGTCCTCTCCCCCTTCTCCTCTTCTGCCACAGCAGCCGTATACCGATTCATTGCATTCGCATAATTCTCAGCATTACACGCTAGAGTCAGATCAGCTTCAGGATTCACATCCAAGATAACGGTATGCCCGCTGGCTGTTACGCCGACCCGCACATCTCCATAATCCAATCCGAGTACATATATCGCTTTAACTGCTTCCCGAATCGCTCTATTCACATGATACGAGCGTGGCGTATCATGAATATTGACCTCTTCATATCGAATGGGCTCCCTTAGCCCTCCCTGTAAAGAGAGCATGCCTCGATTTTTTCGCTGATAAACGGAAAGAGCTTCAAGTCCAAAGACCGAAACCCGGAATAAATGGGGTAAATTAGAACCATTCTCATCTGCTTTCTTCCCATGCGAACGGAGCGTTTTCACACCATGCAATTGCAGGATCTCATCGCGCTTCAATGGCTGCATACATCGTATAACAGGCATGAGAAGCTGAAGCTGCACACATTTTTCTGTTCCGATATGATTTACTTTGCGATACTTCCCCCAGCCAATGATAGTCCCGCCTTTGAATGCTACTGGCAAGCGGTCCCCATTTGGGATCGTTAGAAGTGGAAGCAAGGGTTCTAATTCCTTCTCATTTGAATGCAGCAAAAAAACATCCACCTCACATGCCCCTTCCTTCGTGAACAGCCTATTTTATCATCGAAACAAAAAAGAGGGCGAAAGCCCTCTACAACCAGTCAAATCGCGGCATATATTAACGTAGGCTGTTAGCTAAAGTCATCCTCGAGCATATCTGGATCCAAGTCTTCGTAATCGCCCTCAATTGAGCTATCATCGAAATCAGCGACCTTGTCATCGCTGTCCATGAAGCCTCTCGGATTCACATATACGCTAACTTTGGTTTCCGCAACCATTTCCACTTGGAATTCTCTTTCCACGCGGATAATGACTCTGCCACCAGATGCAACACTTGCTTCTACACAGTTCGGCTCCTGTGTAGCTAAGGCTGATACTTCAGCCGTCGAAACTCTATGTCTCTTGTCTAAGTAAGATAGTGGAACCACTTCAACGTAAGAAATTGTTTCTTTTGCCACGTCGGTCTTCGTATTGCGATCATACGAATACCAAATATTGATGTCGTAAGTCCCAACTACTTCCACACCGTCGCCGCCAGACTTGACTGCTTCATATTGGTTATTGATAATCCAAGCACCCAAGATGCTGGTCGGAGCGTGGGAAGGTGTCACTGTATGACTTACATGCGAAAATCTCCGGCCTTTACCGCAGACGGCCTTCGTGATGATTTCTCGGCTCTGCAAATCTTTATCTATTGACATCCTGTTCAACCTCCTCCATACAATCATTCATTAAAAGTGTATGCAGGACATAGGCAAATGTGCATAAAAAGATCAAATAGTGTCCATCAAATGTTTCGCGAACAAGATTTGCAAGTAATTTGAGGCTAGAAAAAGCTCCTCCCTGAATCGTATTCTAATGATTCTAGGGAGGTTATTTGTTATAGCTGGATGAGTGTGTATCGTAGTGGAGAGTCTATCGGTTTAACATCTGAAGGCAAATGTGTTGGTGCTGGAAAAGTTCATGGAAATATCAAGGGGTGGGATCAAAAATCATATAGAATAACAGGTTATGGTTTGATATACTTTTTTTACATAATTAAACAACTAAATTGCCCGCTGGTTTTTATATTTGATAAATATCGATTGTCGTTGAAGAAAGGTGGGCTATGATGAAAAAAATTATTTTAATATCAATCATATCGGTATTATTACTCATTTATCCTGTCTTGTACATCAAATCTCTTATTCACATGAATAACTTAGAAAGTGAACTAAAGCTTCACCTTATCAATGATAAGCATTATTCAGATACAGATATTAAGAGCATGAAAGCATATCATGGAAAAATGCCTGAATACTGGCTTGATGTCATATTTAATGATGAACCAAATGTAATATATAAATACACGGATAGAAACGCAGGCGATTGGGTTCAAATTTACCCAAATACAGATGCTATATCAAGAGGAAAAGTGTACAAACATAGTGAAGTAAAGTAATGTGTTAGACAGATAACAGATTCGTGAAAAATAAAATAGGAGGAGCTCTTTAGCTCCTCCTATTTTTTTGCCTTTTTGCAATATTCAAATACGATCTAAGCTCTCGAATTAATTGAAGCAGGGCCGAACGTATTTCGAATTCTTCACGCGTTTGCGGGAGCGGAAGTGATTTGAAATCACGATAAAGTATTGCCAAATCTTCCTCGCTGCGCCCTACATAGTAATCTTGCTTGACGTCATGGCTCAACTCTTCAAAAATTTCAGCAAGCAGCTCTCCGTGCGGTACCTTTTGATAGACCTGTGCAACAAGATCCACCATCTTAGTAATCATCTCTAGCTGCTCAGAACGCATAAAGAAATATAGTTCCCATGATGCGGGCGAACCGAAAAACAAAGCATTTTCAACCTTTTTACGTGCTAGCACACTCCCTTTTTCACATACTTCATTCACTTGAAGAAGCTCAGCACCGTCCCATATCATTTTATGATCACGCAAATGCGCACCTATTTTCATAAAGATAAGAGAAAATAGCTCTTCCAGCTTGTTCTTATATTGTAGAAGCTCTTTGTCTGCGGGTGGCATATACACAATATTGATCAAGGTAGCCGATCCGAAACCGACGAGCAATAGCAACAATTCGTTAATAATCACATATTCCGTGATTTGATGTGCATTGTACATATGAAACATCACCACGCAGCCTGTAATAATGCCATCGCTTAACTTGAGTCGATTAATAACCGGGAACGCTAGGAGAACATAGAGGGACAGCACCCAAACATGAAAACCAAATACCGTTAGAAGGATGGAACCTATAATAATACTAAGAATCGAAGCCCCAATCCGTGCGTAGACGTTGAGCAAACCCTTTTTCTTCGTCACTTGAACACCCAATATTGCAAGCAAGCCTGCACTAGCGGGTGAACCAAGCCCAGCTAATTGCGCAGTGACAATGGATACAAACACGGCTGCAGCCGTTTTTAAAATTCGAATACCGATAAAAGGAAATGAAATCATGAGCTACCACCAAATTCTTTAAGTTTATTAATGGTAGCATACATAAAAACAGGCCATGACGCAAAGTCATAGCTCACATAAGTTATAAAATTGTTATTGCAGGCGTTTGGTTACTTTTCGCTCCACATAAGACACGACTTGATACATCAAGGTTGCAATCAGACTAATGATAATAAGTGCCCCTAGAACAAGTGTAAAATTAAAGACTTGGAAACCATAGACAATTAAATAACCTAGCCCCGACTTGGCAACGAGAAATTCTCCCACAATTACCCCAACCCAAGATAGTCCCACATTCACTTTTAACGTTGAGACGATAGCGGGTACAGAGGAAGGTAGAATCACCTTGCGAAATACTTGTCTTCGATCACCACCAAAAACTTGAATCACTTTTACAAAATTCACATCCACTGTCTTAAAAGCGCCATAGACAACAAGCGTTGTAACAATAACAGAGATGGAAAGAGACGTCGCAATAATCGCCACAAGCCCTGGACCGAAGCCTACAATAAACAGTGGCCCAAGTGCTACCTTAGGTAGCGCATTGAGCACAACCAGATAAGGATCAAGTACCTTAGATAAGAAAGGCGACCACCAGATGATCATCGCGAGAACGGTTCCAAACAATGTCCCCAGTATAAAACCCGCGATCGTCTCCATCATCGTTACACCAATATGAGGAAAGATTGAACCATCTATACTGTTATTCCATAGTAGAAGCCCTATCTTACTGGGGTAAGAGAATAACAAAACATCGATCCACTTCAGACGACCCGCCACTTCCCATAAGCCGAGCATCACAAATAAAATTACGAGCTGCACAATACGAACTTGAGTACGTTGCGTTCGCCTTGCCTTCATAAACTGTTGATACAATTGATCTGTCTTGAATTCTCCGCCCGTCTGCAATTGATTCATACTTTGCCTCCTCCTTTCCGCTCCATTGCTTCGAACTCATTCCAAATTTTGCGAAAAAGCGGCTGAAAGCTCGTATGTTCTCTTGCATCCAAAGGCAAGCGTGTCCGAATATCATCAGGTATATCGAACGTCTGACGCACCTGTCCTGGATTAGGTTCCAATACGATAATGCGATCACTCATGGCAATCGCCTCTGAAATATCATGGGTGACGAGCACAGCCGTCTTCTGATGGGCGCGAAGGGTGTCTACAACTAGATCTTCAAGTTGAAGCTTCGTTTGATAATCGAGTGCCGAGAACGGTTCATCCAGCAAAAGAATATCTGGCTTCGTCGCCAATGTTCGGACAAGTGCAACCCGTTGTCTCATCCCGCCTGAGAGCTGGCTTGGCATAAAATCCTTGTACGAAGCAAGCCCCATCTCCTCTAATAAATGCTCGACATACTGCTTTTCCTCAAGCGACTTCCTGCCCAATAACTCTAGCCCAATCATTGCATTGGACCAAATCGTACGCCAAGGGAACAAATAATCTTGCTGCAGCATGTAACCGATACGCTCTGTCGGACGTTTCACTTCAGCATCTGCCACTTTAACGATTCCTTCAGTCGGTTTAATTAACCCTGCAATAATCGATAAAAGTGTCGTCTTCCCACAGCCACTAGGGCCGATCAGGGAGACGAACTCACCAGACTTAACAGTGAAGCTGATGTAATTAAGCACAAGTGAAGCTCGCTGCTCCGTAACATAAATATGTGTGACCCCATTTAATTCCACTGCATTTTCCAAGAGCCTCTCCCTCCAATCCAGCCCTAATTGCCTGTTACTTCACATTGCTTTTCGCCTTTTCAGCGAACGAATTATCCACAACATTTTTCCACTCCACACGCGACTTTAATTCGCCCGCAGCATTCATTACATCAAGCAGATTATTCCACTCCGCTTGATCAATAATGCCATCCGTTGCAAAAGAGCTCTGCTCTTTATAGCGCTTCACGACATTTTTCACGACATCCATATCGGTATTCGCAAAAAAGCTTGCAATCTTACTGGAAATCTCATCTACACTATGATCACGCACCCAATTTTGTGCTTTTTGGATGGCGTTTGTGAATTTCTGTACGGTATTCGGATTTTTGGTCATAAAGCTCTTCTTCGTCATGAAGACGGTGTATGGCAGCGAACCACTTTCTTTACCGAAGGATGCGATTACACTGCCTTTGCCTTCTTTTTCAATCATCGTAGCTTGTGGTTCGAACAATTGCACATAATCCCCAGTTCCTGAGACGAAAGCCGAAGGAATATTGGCAAAATCGACATTCTGGATCATCTTCAAATCCGTCTGCGGATTAATATTGTGCTTCTTCAGCGTAAACTCGCCCGCCATTTGCGGCATACCACCTTTACGCTGTCCCAAGAAACTCACACCCTTGAGCATGTTCCAATCAAAATTGGCTACTGGCTTACGTGAAACTAAGAAAGTGCCGTCAGTCTGTGTCAATTGATCAAAATTGATGACAGGATCATCTGAACCTTGCTGCTTCACATAGATTGACGTCTCCGAGCCCACAAGTGCAACATCGATCACACCGGATAACAATGCAGTCATTGTTTTATCCCCGCCTGGTGTCGTCTGCAGATCAATATCAAGCCCCTCATCCTTGAAAAATCCGTTGGCTAATGCCACATACTGAGGCGCATAGAACAAGGAACGTGTAACCTCGCCAATACGGACTTTACTTACTTCTGGTTTGCCGGAACTACAAGCAGACAGCAAGAGTGCGATGACTAGCATCGACACAAGCAGTCCGGAAAATAACTTTCGATTCATGGACTTACCCCCTACATTTCAATGAAGTACTACAGTCTATGCAGAAGCCCATGTGGAAGTTATTAATTAGTTGACAATTCAAAAAGTAAGGATTATATTTTATATATCAGATCGATATATGTAACTTTGTTATATGCTTAATCGAGATATAATACTTAGTTATTGATGAAACTCAAATGGAGAGTGATTATTCTTGAATGCACAAGACGTTATACTCGGAGTTTTGATGAAGAGAAACCATTCAGGTTATGAAATTAAGCAGCTGTTCGCAACCTTATTTTCGTTTTTTTACGATGCCAGCTACGGTACGATCTACCCTACTTTAAAGAAATGTGAAGCGAATGGGCTTATTACGAAAGAAACAATCCTACAAGAAGGGAAGCCAAGTAAACATGAGTACAGCATAACGGAGTCTGGAAAAGAGGCATTTGAGCAATATTTAAAAAGTCCAATTGCCAAGAGTGTGATGCGCTCGGATATATTAATGCGGCTTTACTTCGGGGAATATGCAGAACCTGCAGTCATCCGTAGTTGGCTAGAACTCAGTGTTGAACAGAACGCTTTAGAATTAGAGGAAGTTAGACAATGTAAGTTAGAGAGAGGTCGCTATATGAGCCCCACTCAACAACTTTGCATCCAAGTAGGCATTACAAATTTAGAAAATAATCTAAAGCTGGCGAAAGAGGCTTTAGAACAGCTTTCCTATATCGATCAATCGGAGAAGGAGTCAAAACAATGAAATCTAAAAGTTCTGGACTCATCATGTTTGCCATTGCCTTAGGTTTATTCATGTCAGCCTTAGACAACACCATTACGTCTGCTGCCATTTCACACATTATCAAGGACCTTGGTGGATTTGAGCATGTATCATGGGTATTCACGAGTTATATGCTGGCTTCAACCACAACCATTCTAATTTTCGGTAAATTGTCTGATATATTCGGTCGCAAACTCATGTACTTAATCGGAATTTCATTCTTCCTTATAGGCTCTGCCCTGTGTGGAACAGCACAAAGCATGGACCAACTGATCTTGTATCGTGCTATTCAAGGTATTGGAGCAGGAGCCATCTTTCCGATTTCCTTCACCATCATCTATACCCAGTTTGCTGATCCGAAACAAGCAAGTAAAATCGCGGGCATCATGGCTGCCGTATTCGGATTATCTTCTGTTGCAGGCCCACAAATTGGTACATTCATTTCAGAGAACTGGAATTGGGCTTGGTGCTTTTACGTCAACATTCCACTTGGTATCTTCTCTTTCTTAATCTTGTCATTCGGACTTAAAGAGTCACGTTCAGCGCGAAAACCAAAAGTAGACTATCTCGGTACTTTCCTTCTTATTGTAACGACGCTCTCCATCATGCTTGGTCTGGAATGGGGTGGCAAAGATTATGCATGGATATCGCCGGAAATTGTCGGATTATTCGCACTTGGTGCGATAGGGCTTGCCTTATTCATTATCGTTGAGCGCCGTGCAGCTGAGCCTGTTCTTCCTTTTGCCATTTACCGAAGTCGGATGGTCGTAAGCACCACAATTGCTTGTCTATGTCAGGGTGTGATTATGTTCTCGGCTATTACCTACTTACCCATGTTTACAGTAGCCGTTATGGGTCATGCAAACTCCAACTCTACACTGACACCGATGATGCTCTCGCTAACGGTTGGGGCTGTATCATTCGGAGCTTTACAGACGAAATTCTCATTCCGCAGCCTCATGACTTTCACTATGCTTGCAGGTATCGTGGCAGCAAGTTTGCTAACTTCTATTGGATATGACACTTCATCTGGATACATGATCTTTCTAATGATCCTGCTTGGTTTTGGAGCCATTGGGCCACTCATGAGTATTGCACAAAGTGCTGTAGCTGTAAGTGTAGATCCAAAATATTTAGGGGTTACATCATCTGTCGTAGGTTTCTGGCGTAATTTCGGAGGTATTCTCGGGGCTTCCATTATGGCAACGATTGTGAATAACAATTTAAAAGATACGATTACGAGTGGAGCTGAAGCTCTTCATATTCGTCCAGAGCAAATTGATACACTAGCCAACCCACAGCTCCTTATTCGAGCAGGATCTACTCCGCTGCCTCCGGAAATTCATGATTTCTTACGCAACGCACTCGGTACAGCGATTAATCACGGTTTCATATTAGCCATTTGTTTCTGCTCGATTGGACTCCTCGCAAGTTTGCTTGCAGGACCTGGTTCAATGACCAAAAAAGAGCCTGAGACCGAAACAATTCCTGCTCAACCACAGAACGCTTAATTTCTTTCTATAAAATGCAAAAAAACAGCCCTGACAAAAATTGAACACTGTCAGGGCTGTTTTCCTATTTTACAACTTAAAATGAAATCTTACACCCCGTAAATCGGGCTGTATTTATCTGTTAAGTACTTCACGAGGTATTCAGGGTTCAATTCTTCCCCTGTCATACGTTCAATGATCTCATTTGGCGTAAGCAGTCTACCATATTGATACACATGCTCTGTCAGTAATGCTTTAATTGGAGCGAAGTCACCTGCTTCAATTAATGCGTAGAAATTAGGCAAGAATTCGTTCTCAATTTTGTTCAACATTTGTGCGGCATACATATTACCCAGTGCATACGATGGGAAATATCCGAACAAGCCTGCTGACCAGTGAACATCTTGCATAACGCCTTCACTTACACTCGATGGCTCAATACCTAGGTATTCACGGTATTTCTCATTCCACGCATCTGGCAGTTCACTTACTTGAAGCGTACCGTTGATCAAATCTTTTTCAAGCTCATAACGGATCATGATATGCAAGTTATAAGTCAATTCATCTGCTTCAATCCGAATTAACGTGGGTTCCGTATGATTAGCAGCACGGTAGAAATCGTCCACACTCACATCATCAAGCTGCCCCGGGAATTTTGCTTGAAGTGCAGCGTAGTTGTGTGACCAGAATTGCTTGGAGCGACCTACTACATTTTCCCAGAAACGGGATTGAGATTCATGAATCCCCATCGAAGTACCTGAGCATAGATTTGTACCCGCTAGATCTTCGCTAATGTTTTGTTCATACATTGCGTGTCCACACTCATGAATTGTACCGAATAGCGCACTTCTCACGTCTCTTGGTAAGTAGCGAGTTGTGATTCGGCTGTCGCGAGGATTAATACCTGTCATGAAAGGGTGAACGGTTTCATCCAAGCGTCCAGCTTCAAAGTCATAGCCCAGTTGTTGCAAAATATCTAAAGAAAATTCGCGCTGTTTATCTTTGGCAAAAGATTGATCAAGGAATGAACAATCCGGTTGATTTGGAGATTGACGAATAGCAGCAAGCAAAGGTACGACTTTCTCACGCAATGCGCCGAACACTTCATCCAACTTTTCGACTGTCATACCTGGTTCATAATTATCAAGCAGCGCGTTATATCGATCACCTTCATAGCCCCACAACTCGGCAAACTCCATGTTCGCAGCTACGATTTTTTCCAAGTTAGGTGCGAATGCATCCCAATCATTGTTGCCTTTCGCTACTTCCCATAAGGATTCCGTTTTGGATGTTAGCGTCACATACGATTGGTATTTTTCTGCCGGAATTTTTTTGAATTGGTCAAAATCACGCTTGCATTCGGTTACGATTTTACGATCCACTTCATTCAGAGATGCGAGAACGTTGCTTTGAGTAAAGTACGCCAAATATTCCGCCATCTGATCCGAAACGGACATTTTGAACGACTCTGTCGCTAGCTCACCGATGGATTCGGAACGGTATCCTGCACCTTTCTTCGGCGCACCTGTTCTTAAATCCCAATTCATTAGGGCTACAGCTTCTTCGTATGATTTGATCTTACGTATGTATTGTTTGAAGTCACTTAGTTCTACTGTCTTCACTTGTGTTGACATTTGAATCCCTCCCAATTTGGAATGTATCTCCATCTTCATCATACTTTTTCCACGTTAGAGAATCAACTAAGAAGATAGTTGTGATATATGTTACAATAATGAAAAGGAGTGGAACTACAAAATGGAGATTTCATATTCAGAAGAAGCCATTCAAGCACTTACACCATTATTAGACAAAGATGATGTGCACCTTAAGCTAATCTATGATACAGAAGGCTGCGGCTGCGCTGTTAATGGTGTACCGACCTTATCCATCACCCATGTGCAAGGCCAATATGACATCACCCTCACAGGGAAACCGTTCAACTTATTGATGCAGAAAAATCACGCGGTATATTTTGAAGAAAAGATGACAATTGACTATCGTGCTGACAAAAAATCTTTTATACTAAAGAGCAATAATCAGATCTATAATGCATCCATGAGTCTGATCACGACCTAACAAGAACCATACAAACCTACTGTAAATTGTAAATATGAGGGAGGAAACCAGATGACACTTGTCTCAGAAATTTTGGACTATAATCATACATTTGTTGAAACCAAGAAATATGAGGAGTACCTTACTACCAAGTTTCCCGATAAAAAAATGGTGATTCTCACCTGTATGGATGCAAGACTGGTCGAACTACTGCCTAAAGCGATGAACTTACGCAATGGGGATGCAAAAATTATTAAAAATGCGGGTGCACTTGTGACTCACCCATTCGGTTCCGTCATGCGTTCCATCGTCGTTGCAGTCTATGAACTAGATGCGGATGAAGTATTCGTAATCGGACATAAAGAATGCGGGATGACAGGACTGAACTCCAAATCTGTCTTGGAAAAGGCGATAGCAAGCGGCGTATCTCCTGATGTCATCGATACCATTAACAATTCAGGCATTAACTTGTCTAGATGGTTAAGTGGGTTTGAGCAAGTAAGTGACGGGGTTAAAGAAAGTGTAAATATTATTCGCAACCATCCTCTTTTGCCAAAAAAATTGCCGATTCACGGTCTCATTATGGACCCTGGCACAGGAAGACTCGATCTCATCGTAGATGGCTACGAATCCAAAAAATAAAAAAAAGGTCAAACATCGGGTTAATCCCTTTGTTTGGCCTTTTTAGATGTATGCTTAAGATCCGCCTGCCGCTGCCTCTCAGCAATAACACCTGATCGATCACGTAAGGTATGCTTGTGGATTAGATCACGATCCGTCATCGGACTTGGGCTCCCCCACATTTTATGGTTGATCTCACATTGATTCAGGCATATCTCCAACAGTTCTTTATCACAGATTGGCAGATCCATATCCTCATAATCCACAAGGTCACTAACTTGTAGGCGATCCGTTATATGGGAAATGCGCTGTGCCAATAACTTCATATCCAATCCCAGCTTCTCAATATGGTCCGTATGCATGCGAAGTAGTGAGCTTCCCAGCATTTTTCTAGCTCCTGCCAAATTGCCACGACGATGATGGTACAGGCCTACCGCCACTTGAATAAGACCGACCCAGGTTTCGGAAAATGGATCACTCGGATGCTCTTTCCAATATTCTTCCAAAACCTCATGGCATTCGAAGAAATCTCGATCCGCATGGAAATAGATTAGATAGTCGATATAGGCTTGCGGATACTTCATTTTAGTACCTCCTTTGCAGTGAGAAATATTTTATAGCATTATTTTATATTTTTTGAAACCAACCTCTTCGGTATACGTATACATCATATAGGGAAATTCTAAAATTTCCAAAACATTTTCGGAGGTATGTCAACCATGTGGAAAAAAATTACAATTGTGATGATGACGTTTATGCTTGTCTTTTCAATCGTAGCAACAACGTCCGTTGAAGCCAAGGGATATAAATCTCCTCCTAAGAGCTTCAATTCCAATTCGAACAGCACGAACAACATCAGTAAAAACAATGTAAACTCATCCAGTAAAAATACAGCTACAACTCCTAATACGAAGCCAGGCTTCTTTAGTGGTGGTGGCTTTATGAAAGGTCTTATGATCGGTGGACTTGCAGGGATGCTATTCGGCGGCATGTTCGGTGGCATGGGTATGTTCGGTAACATTCTTGGTCTTATGATCAACTTGCTTGCGATCTTCGTTCTAATCTCATTAGTCATGAAGGTTGTTACAATGATTCGAGCACGTAAAGACCGTAAACCAGACGATCACAGGAGATTCTAATCATGCGTTTAAGTGAACAAGATATTACAAATGCGATATGTGTAAACGTTGCACAGCGCAGAATGGTTAAGCCCACAGATGTGGATGTTTCCATGATGTGGGATGAAGATTACGGCTTCTCTGCTGAAATCTACGTGGGTGGCCGCAGTCAAATACTCGTACAAGCTACGATTCTAGAAGCAATCGAGCAGTATATGTACCAACAATTCGATATGCGCGTGTTCCGCGACCAAATTCACCTCGTACTTGATGAGGAAATTGTAGCAGACATCGAGCAGGGATAATATAAAAGCTGACCACATGCCTTTTAATAAAAGGGATGTCGGTCAGCTTTTTTAATGATTATCGTTGTGATGTATTGTTCTTCACCATTTCCCAGTCTGAAGCATTGAAATTCCCCATGTGCCACAATGACACACCTTGCAGCCCATAATATTTCGCCAACCATATCTTCTGTTCAATGCTTTTAGCATCTTCATACCAGATTTCGTGATTGCCACGAGCATCTTGGAACGTAATATGCTGAAGGAAATAAGGGAGCATGAATTGAAGCTTACTTCCCGGTTTCCCCGCTCTCTCCTCTACCAGTTGGATAGCAGGATTCTCAAGGACCGTTTCTCCATTCGGACGTGTGATCCACTGATTCGCCTGTTTGGAAATACCGAGAACCAGCTTCTCCTTCGGAATGACTGTCAATGCAGACTGAACGGCTGCATTCACCAGCGGTAAAGGTGCGGATGGTAGATTGCTATCTTTATGTGTATAATCATATGCCATTAAAATCACTTGATCCGCAATTAATCCAACCTGCTTCATGTCATAGCCTTTGTACCAATCTGTTGGTGGTACAGCGACAGATAAAGAGTACCCCTTCGTACTTTCACTTAAATCTCGCAGGAAACTAGTAAATCCCACTTGCTCTGATTCTTTCAAAAGCCCCTCAAAATCTATTGAAATTCCTGTAAAACCATACGAATTGTTATGCACGAGTAAATTTTGAATAGATTGAATGAATGCTGTCTGCGCAGGCTGATCCGCTAAAAATGAACTTAGACGACTATCCCGATTATCTGCATATACCATTAGCTCTTTATGGCCCACGTTATACGATTTAGCCTTATCCATAGCAGCTTCCCAGCCATCAGGAATCGCATACGGTGCGGATTTCAAATCCAAGCTTGCTTTCCCATTTCCGCTGTATGCTAACTGTGACCAGCCAAATTTAACATCTTGCAGCTTACTCATCTGGTCTACATTCCCGAAAGATTGAATCGCATAGTAGCCAATACCCGATATCGGATGGCTTTTGACTCTTTCATTCAGAACGCGCTCTATGATTGCTGCCGCTTCTTTTCTCGTTAAAGAAGCCTGCGGCCTGAATTGCTTTGACTCATCACCAACAATAATTCCTAGAGAAGAAGAATAATAAAGTTCTGGTTTATAAGCTGAGGCAACCGAGGCTCCATCTACAAATACCCGGCGTTGCTCCTCCACTTTCCAGTCAGAATTCAGCCATTTCTCCCGCTCCTCTTGTGGCTGGGAAGACTCGGTCGTAACGGAAGCCATTAACATTTTGACAAAAGCTTCTCTTGTCACCCTTCTGTTACTCAGTGGGCACTTTCTTTGCCTTCTTTGTCCTCATTAGAGAGACCTAACACTTCAATCACCTTGAAGAAAATCCCGAACACGATTGCAACTACGGTTGCCAGCGCCATTCCTTTTAGGGAGAACCCGCCCCATTCCAGAGTAGCTCCACTTAGACCAGTAGCAAGTACAAGTGTCGTCAAAATTAAATTAACCGGCTTGGAATAATCCACTTTCGTCTCTACAAGCATCCGTAAACCAGATGCAGCAATAACACCATATAAGACTAAGGAGATTCCACCCATAACAGGTTGTGGGATTGTCGTAATTAAGGCAGCAAATTTACCAAAGAAGGATAAAATAATCGCGAGTCCAGCAGCACCGCCTATGACCCATGTGGAGTAAACTTTCGTAATGGCCATAACACCAATATTTTCGCCGTAGGTTGTATTTGGTGTGGAACCGACAAATCCTGAAATCATGGTAGAAATCCCGTTACCAAGTAAGGAACGATGTAGACCAGGGGACTTAGATAAATCCCGACCCACGATGTTGCTCGTAACGATCAAGTGACCGATGTGCTCCGCAATGACAACAAGAGCTGCAGGAATAATAATGATAATACTTGACCATTCGAATACAGGCTTATAGAACGTAGGAATCGCGAACATAGGTGCATTCTGAACCGCAGTGAAATCGACAATTCCAAAATACCATGCAGATAAATAACCGACGATGACCCCAATCAGAATCGGTATGATTTTGAGGAACCCACGAAACATCACAGATCCAATAACAGTAACAAGCAATGTAATAAGCGCAACCTTCACTGACGTTGGATCCATCGCCCAATCTTTAGCCGGATTGGAGAGCGGAGCAATAAAACCAGCCATACTCGCGGCAGTTGGAATGAGTTCGAGTCCAATTACGGCTACGATAGCCCCCATTGCTGCTGGAGGGAAGATCACATCGATCCAGCTCGTTCCTACCTTTTGAATGATAAGAGCAACAAGGACAAAGATCGCACCCGTAACAATAAACCCACCAAGTGCAGCATTATATGTGCTCTGCATGAGCACAAAACTGACCGGTGACAGAAAGGCAAAGCTTGACCCTAGAAAAGCCGGAATTTTCCCGCGACAAATAAATATATACAGCAGTGTACCAATTCCGTTCATTAATAAAATGGTTGCTGGATTTACTTGGAGCAGGATCGGAACCAGTACCGTCGCTCCGAACATCGCGAATAGATGCTGAAAGCTAAGTGGAATACTTTGAAGCAATGGTGGACGCTCGTCCACTTGAATAACACGACTCATGTAGTGCCTCCCTTTGCAATTTCTTATTAATCTACCATTTTTTAAGTAAGCCTATCCTAATGTAAGTAATGCTGAGAAAAAAATCAATCCTTTTTATCAATCAATCCTGATGATAAACCGTTTATATAAGTAACGAAAAAATAACAAGTGAACCAAAGCTCCGATCAAGGCGATCACGACGCATGTCATCCAACGATCTGTTGCACCCATGAAAAATGTCTTAGATATCCAATAGGTAGGTAAGAACCCTCCTACATACTGCCATGGAACAGGGGCGAAATATGCAATTATAGGTGCTATTATCAGCAGACTGGCTCCCTTCGAAAGGGCAAGTCCCTCTACTTTATTGGACGCATAAGCAGCTAGAAACAAAGCAAGAATTGGCGCTTCCATTGCCATCATCGGAAGAAGCAGCAGCAAATTCATCGGTCGAACCGGGGTAAGACCAGAGAAAGTAAGCAGTAGTATGCTATATATCACTGTAAGTACAATCGTTAGTAACAGCCGATACCACATATAGCCGCTTTTCGTGAGTGGGGTTACTGCGTAATAATTAATCACATTCTCGTCCCGTTCATCTAACATCATAAACCCTGACATAACCCCAAGAATCAAGGGAATAAGCAGTAAAGCGAAGCTCATAATAAAATCGTAGTAACCCGATAGATCAAAGTTAAGTCTCTCCTGCAGCAGTCCTGTTACCATTGGAACCCCAAGTGCTACAGCGGCCATAAGAAGAAGAGGAGCGATTAAATAAAAAGCCAGCATCGGATCACGCGTGATTTGCCTCATATCCCCTCGAATCAGATTGATAATTATCCGCATGTTCATGATCCCCCACCTCCCCCGATTTTGAGAACGATAAACTTGCGGAACGAATACCGGGTCCATACAAAAGCGATCCCACACCAAGCCAGCAGCATGCAGAAGGAATAGATGATCTCCGCTGTGCTTATCGTGTGAAAAGCAGATCCTAAGAGCAATAAAGACGCTTTAGCCGGCAAAATGGTAAACAGCGGTGTGCTCCACAATCCAACCGTTTCAAGAACGGGTAGAATGAGAACAAATGAATATAAGGAAGAAGTGACGAAAAAACCGTTAATGGTCTTGCACCTTACTGCCACACCAAGTCCGATTAATGTAAAAATGATAGAAGTCAACATCACACTGGCCAGAAACAGTAGAGGATTCGTCCCAAATCCGAATGAGCTCACATAAACCACATAGCTCGTAACCACGGATAACAAAGTTAGCGATAGTGTTTTTGAAATGAGGTACTCCTCTGGTTTATAAGGGGTTACGAATAGATTGTCATGAATATTCTGACCCTTCTCAAGCAGCACAAGCCCCCCGATAAAGAAGAACCCCAACATACTTGGATCGGAAAAGGTTATCATCACTTCGACGATTTCTTTGTAATCAGCAGGCAATACATGTAGTAACCCAATATAAAAAGCGCTGATGAGTACATACGCATAATAAAACCCATGCCTGAATTGAAGCTTAATATCATAGATAAGAGCAGATCGCAATCTCATCCCAAGCTCCTCCCCGTCACTTCAATAAATATATCCTCAAGGGACGCCTCCTGCGTGTGCATCGTCTCAATAGACTGATCTTGAAGCAGCTTAAGGAAAAGCTCATTTGCGCCAATGCCTTCCAGATTAAAATCGGCATGTTTAACTTGTAAATCTTCCCTGTACTCTACACGCAGCATCCTTTTTCCATGACGTACTTTTAATTCTCTGGGGGAGTCGATTAGACTGATGCCTCCATCTACGATAAAAGCCACACGATCACAAATTTCATCAGCCGCTTTCATGTTGTGTGTCGTGATCAGAATCGTCTTACCAGCTGCCTTCATCCCCAGAATAATGTCCTTTACCTTCTTCTCGTTAACAGGGTCGAGTCCTGAGGTCGGCTCATCAAGAAACAGAATATCCGGCTTGTTTAGCAGCGCCCGGCATAGATTCAATCTCATCTTCATCCCTTTGGAAAAATCGGAAACTTTCGTATTGGCGTACTTCTCCAGCTCCACCATTTTAAGCAGATGTTCAGGTTCTTCCGTCTCACCCGAATAAAGGGAGCGAAATAGCGACAAATTCTCAAGTGCTGTGAACCTGCTATAGAAATTAGGAAACTCAAACGCAACACCTATCGTTTCGTAATATTCTGATTTAACATCCCGCAGTTGTTTCCCCATCACACTGACCTGACCCTCGTATTGTTTCAAAATACCGATCAAAATCTTCTGCGTTGTGCTTTTTCCTGCACCTGATGGTCCAAGAAAACCGAATATCTCCCCTTGCGGTATGGAGAAATCGAGCCCCTTCAGAGCAGGTTCTTTGTTACCTGGATATGTGAATGTAAGCTGCTTCACTTCAATCATGTGTCTCCCCCTCTATCTCTCGTCATCCAATAATGAACACTCGTTCACAATAACAAGATACACCCGAATCACAAGGACTGTCAAGGGATAAAGAGCTTCTTGACAAGTTCTTTTTTTTCTCCTATATTCAAAAGTGAACGGGGGTTTACAAGATGCAAACTTTAAAAGACGGGATCAGAGGCTCCATCCTGTTAAAAGCCAAAATAAGCTTTCTTGAGCAAGGATTTGAGAAAACCTCGATGCGAGACATCGCTCACAAGATCGGTGTATCCGTGGGTAACCTATACCGCTATTATCCGAATAAAGAAGCACTGTTCGATGCAGTTGTCATGCCTGCCTATGAAGGCTTGGCGCAGTTAATTCAAGTTCAAGATGTTGAACATGGTATCGAGAGCAGCCCTCCCGGGCTTCAAATACTCGAAGAACTTAGCCGTATCTTATCCGAGCTGCTGCATGAGCATCGAGAAGGATTGCTGATTCTTCTGTATGGTAGTACGGGAACCCGACATGAACGAGCCAAGGAAGAATTGTTTAGCTTATTAATGAATCACATCCATACGCACATAAAAGAATTTAATAAGAGTCAGCTCGGCAATCCCCATGCAGCAGAAGCACTCGATTTACAAGTATCCAGACCGATTGCTGTTGCTTTCCTTGAAGGATATTTTGAGATTATCAGGCTGTACAGCGATCCTGAGCAAATCCGAACGACGACTAAGCAATATGTAACCGTCTGGTTTATGGGGTTACAGCAATTGATTTGAATGTGGATTGGCAGCACGAAGGAAATCCGCATGCAGCACGAAGGAAATCCGCATATAAAAAAATCCTAATTTCTCCTTTACGGTACCGGGAAATTAGGATTTTTATTTAAGTGATATATTTCAATATAAGTCATCTCCAAGGTCGTTTACAAACGTGTGTCATTTTGGAAATTAAGATAGAAATGGTCAGCATCATTATATACACCAAACTCATATCCTTTTTCCTTATAAAATGCGATTATTTTGGGCAGTGCTTGTAAGGTTTGCGATTTTTCATGCATGAGAATGACTTCTATGTCATTTTTAGTTTGCTTTTTAATATTTTCTACAATTTGGTTTGGATCTTTTAACGTCCAGTCCTTAGAATCAATTGTCCAATCCCAAATTTTAATTCCAGCTTTTATAATTTGACTGCGAATCTGTTCACTTTTCAATCCTGGTGCTGAACCATAAGGTGGACGAACCAACTTAGGATTTGTACCTGTAATATCCTGAATAAGAGACAAAGTTTCATTCATCTCTGATACAAACTGTCCGTTATTGTATAACTTTTTGGAATTATGCGTCATACTATGAGCTCCGACATAATGGCCTTCTTTTGTGGCTCGTTTGACATTTTTTTGCAAATCGGTTTTTTGCAAATTAATTCCCTGCATAAAAAATGTTGCTTGTATATCTTGCTCTTTTAATAAATCTAAGAATTGATCCGTTAATGTAGTAGGGCCATCATCAAATGTTAGATAAACAATTTTACCCATAGGCTTTCCATCCGGTCTTTTTTGTTTTGCTGATTGCTTTTCTGATTGCTTTGTTTGCTTTGCTGGTTGTATGGCACTTTGTATGATACTTTCTTCAGCTATCACTGTGACATCTTCTTGATTAATACTTTCTTTGGCTACTACTTCTTCTTCAGGAGCAGAAGTGAGTTTCCCTATTAAAAAGATCATTAGGAAAATAGCTACTAGAATAACACCTAATCTTCTTCTCGCCTTTCTTACTCTTCTTTTTTTTATATCATTTCGTAATGTTAGCATTATTTATCTAGCCTTTCTATGAAGTATCTGGTGAGTCAATAAAACTTTTTTAATTTTTCCTATAAGCAAAATACTCTTTGATTCCTTTCACAATGGCTATAGCCGTTCGATCCTGATGTCTATCGCTCTGGTTCGTGAGGAACCCCACCTCCAGCAAAATTGTGAGATTATTGCATTGCGTCAGTACCTTCAAGTGTTCCTTTCTCACACCGCGGTCCTTGAACCCTGTAGCCTTCACCAAATACTCGTGCACCTTGCTTGCGAACGGAAAACTATCGTCCGCATAATAATACGTTTCGGTGCCAGACACATCGGAATCCCTATATGTGTTCCCATGAATAGAGACGAATGCCTCTGCATTGAGATCGTTTGTGAGTTTGACACGATCCTCCAGATCGACAAAGGTATCGTCCGTACGTGTCATGTACGCCTCAAACATCGGCTCCTGCTTGAGCAGATCGAATATCTTCTTAGACAGCGCTAACGTGTACGCTCTCTCCCGCTTGCCGCTGGCTCCATCCGCGCCGGGATCCTTGCCTCCATGCCCCGCATCGATCACAATTTTGTGGCGGATGGATATTCCTTGTTGCATTGCCTTGTTCTTTTTCGGTGAAACTGTCAACTCTGCGGAAGCCCAGGATGAAATTAGCTCATATTTCGACCAGATCATTCCCACCAAAGCAACGACAATTTCCAACAATATCGCTTGGCGGCGTTGAAGCTGTTTTCTGCTTTTCCTTTTCATGCTGTCTCCTTACTCCGATTGATCGGCGAATACTAATAACATCAAGTATGCAACCAGTGTAGCAGGAGAATATATGATACGTTAGATAGACTTGTATAGAAGTTGTAAAATTTGAAATCAACAGGCAGCACACAAGAATGTATAGGAGCACAACTTATATTTTCTGATTCGCACACAAAAAGGCCAGCTAAACCTGCAACTGACCTTGGTTAGGTTCCTCCATCAAATCCTCCAATTACTTAAAAATCATTAGTGCAAAATCATAACAAGCAATAGTTCCCTTAGACCTAATAACTTCTCCCCCAAGAAGCATTCCGCATGGAAATTATTAGTACTTAGTTACAGGTGCAGCAAGTGCTTGTGTGAGTTTGAGGAGAAGCGATAAAACAGATGATTTATGGGGGATTTGGAAGAGTATTGAATAAATATTGTGATGTATTACTTGCTAAATGATGGTATAACTCATCTTAGCAGAATAGGTATGATTGCTATACATTTAGTAACCATACCTCAATTAAGGACTTATTTTATTGTCAATATACACCAGTTTACTTTCAACAGCAAAACTATTCCCAAGAGCATTTTTTAGAGAATCGATAACACCACTAACTACAGAATTATCTGATTTACTTGATGGAGGATTCAAACCATCTAGACTTACCTTCTCTGTTAGCTCGGTTCGCTCTTTATTACTAAATGTAATTTTGCTAGTATGACCAAACGAATTTGATGTTCCCGATGTGTTTATTTCAATCCAGTTTTCACTTTCATTGCTGCGTACAACTTTATACGTCACGGTTTCTTTAGTTCCTTTTTCCAAATAAATAAGTTCGTTTTTACCAAAATAATAATCAATGGGAGCATTATTCTTATCTTTAGGAATTGTTTGCCAATGCCCAGTAATTGATGACTCTAATGTGGAAATATTTCGTTTTGATGAGCACCCATAAAGGACTAGCATAGAAATGACAATTAGAAATAGAAAAATGATTTTTATTTTCAACAAAAATAGCCTCCTTAAATTAATAGGTAAATTGTACCACATTTATAAAATTTAATGAATAAGTGTTTGGTTCAAGTTGAAGATATATTCAGAATTATAGAGGCACTTTCAAAAACTTATGCAAAGATATTTTATGCGAAAGCTGAAGATACATATGAAGAAGGGGCTATCTTTTCAAGACGCCGAAGCATTGATTATGAAGTTAAGAAATTTGATTAGAGCTGTTAGTGAAGATGAACAATAATCTGGATTCCTAGCTATCTGAAAATATATAAAATGGAAATTTCATAGGAAAGGAAGGTGTGTGAATGTCATTAAGTCTAAAGCAACGGATTGAAGAAATAGATAATAATATAAATTTGGCTCAGGTTAAAATAAATGAGTTTGAAAAACAAAACAGAATCTTATTCGTGAAAAGAAGCAGATTCAGAAGAAATTGAAAAGTTGGAAAGACTTGCTTACGACCATATTTCACGATGTTTAAACTCAACCAACTCGGTTGAAGGAACTTATCTTAAGATATCAAAAGGAAGGTACAACATTTTACAACAATTGAGGGAAAGTCGTGGTCTAATATTGGTCATCTAAAGAATCATTTGAATCTCTTCATACATAGCTATCTAAAAGATAAATCCATAAGCCGACGCCGAAGTCGTTGAAGTAGAGGTTAACATAGGTCTACAGAATCTAGTAAAGTAACCAGTTTAAATAATAATTTTAATAAAAAATATGACTCATCTATCCCATAATAAAAGGGATTAATGCGTCATATTTTTTACTTTTACCCTACCTTTAGTCGAAAATGTGTTGCCCTGTAGATTTTCCATTTATATTAATGGATTGCGGGTTTAACCCCCTCCCCAGTAAAAATGAAAAAATCAATATTGACCCAATTTGATAATAATTATAAATTATCTGTGGGAGAGGCAAAAACCCGCAGGGTATTAGTTAAAGAAACCTAACTTCTTCGTAATCCACCTGCATCATTTCAACTTTCTTCTTATCTATCTTTTTCTAATCTTAGCAGCCGCGCCCTCTCTTCACTCAAAGCTTTTCAGCATCGCCAAGGCGTCTTCATGATCGGGTTCCAGAACCAACACTTCGCGTGTGTATGCCAGTGCAGCTTCATCTAGTCCAAGCTCATAGCAGCAGATAGCCAGACAACATAAGATAGTTGGTACAGGTTCGTTTTCGTCTGCGTGTACGGAAGTTTCCAAGAAAAGCTTCGCATCCTCGTACATGTGCATCTCAAACAGAATTATCCCGATGTCGAGTGCTAAATCATAGCGCTGCTCCATTACATAGTAGGATGACCACATGGTGTGTATGCCTCTTTGGATATCCAACATTTCTTCATCGCTAGCTTCTGGCAGTAGGCTCGAGATTCGTTTTGTGCTATGGATGAAGAACTCTGCATCATACCCGCCCAAACGCCAAAAGGCCAGAATTTGCTGCAAGACCATGGTGTCGGATTGCCGATCCACCCATTCCTTCATACTGAAGAAATCATCGGGTCCAAAACGTTCGATAAACCGTCTGTAGGCTAACCGGGTATTCGCATAGCTCATTGGGGCTTCCAGCATAAATATGCAGCCGATATTTATATCTTTATAATGATGCGTGGTGAAAAGTGATTGCGCACCTCTTTGCTCAAACACATGTTGTATCGCATGATAGTTTGCCGTTAAAGAGAAGCTGCCGTGAGTAATTAGCTGGGGGGGTTCCGTAAACTTCCAGTTCTCCAGTCGGTGGTCGCCTTTATCTGCTGTAATTAGCAGAAAACCTGCTTGTGACAGCTGATTCAGCCTCTCCATGCATGTCAATCCGACCACTGGAAACAGAACATGAGAATCCTCAAGTTCCTGTTGATAAAGCCTGATCACATCGCGATACGGGTATGTTTCTTCTTCGTATTCAGGCGCCCTGCGATACTCATAATTTAACTCCATTTTTTCCAATGCTTCTGACGAACTAAGATGTCTGTTATTTTCTGGAAGATCAATTAAAGCATCGCATTCAAAAATCTTACCTTCACCCACATAGATCAGCTCTTGCGGAATACTGTCAAAAAAATAATTAGCGACGATCAGTAGCGGCTGCTTCAGATCACCCGGGCGGATCGTTGTTTGGGACACAACCAAGTTGAGATCTGTGTCATGCACGGCATCAAACCGTGCGAAGTCGAGTAGTCCCTGCTGAACATAAGTTTGTAGCGCAGGATGATGTTTCCAACCGGAAACATTTTTTAAAGCCAAATCAGTCATCACGTAGCGAAAAGGGGGAAGCGGAATACCCGCATAATCTATCAGTTCACACAGCTTATGCAGCACATGAAATGCGAGCCGCCCTGCTCCTGCCCCCAGCTCCACGATCGTTACAAGTTCAGAACTATCACCCTTTCCAGCCTGATCTTGAAGAAATCCAAAAATGATTTCCGCATAAGCTGTGGCAATCATAGGGTTACTCGTTATATATTGTGGAACCTGGTTATTATTCCAAGCCTTCAATCCTTGTTCTTCGAAATAAGTCCGCTGCAAATCCCAGATGGGTGCTTCGCTAAAGCGGAAACGCTGTTGTCTATTTTCTGTCATTTACTAAAACCCTGCTCTCTGTGTCTCAATATGGACAATCTGTCAATCTGTAATATTACTAGTGTAGTACGCAATGATATCTTTGCGACGGATTATTCCGACAAAGATTTGGTTGTCGTCTACGACGGGAACAAAGTTCTGATCGGCAGCCAGATGAAGCATATCCTCCAGATGTGCTTTTACATAAACGCATTCATTACGAATACGGCGTTTAATCTCATAAACTTTGACGATATCCAAGTTTTGAAAGCTCAATCCAGTAGTATTCTTCATCTTCCACAATAGATCCCCTTCAGAGAGCGTACCAACGTATTTCCCCTCTTCATCAATAACAGGAATAGCTGAATATTGTGTTTGCTCTAACACTTCAATGGCTTCCTGCATGTTAGCTGATGAGTTAATATAGGCCACTTTGTTCTTAGAGAACAGAAAGTCGGATATTTGCATTAGTCAGAACTCCCTTCTTCCGAATCTACACATTAGTTTTGCTGAAAGATATTTTTTGCTATGTATTAAGTTTAGCATACCCCAGAGATCAATAAAAACTCATCCATCGCAAAAAGAGATGCATGAAAACAGGCATCTCTAAATAATGCTTGCTGAACAATCAAAAAATCCAGTACTCACACGGATTTGAGACACGAGTAGTTTTTCTTGCCGTTTGGCGGTCTTCTGAATCTGGAATGATTCAATCATATTTATTCTGGATACTTTTCTCCTAAGAAGTAAGTTAGATAGAGTGGTAAGTAAGTATGCAAGAATAACGGATATCAATATTACAAAAATATACATTCAAGTCGCTTATATCAGCCCTGCATAGAAAAAAGCACCTACTAGGCTCTAGCATCCATTGACTTCCTTCCTATGGTCATCAACTGCAGGAAGAATCACAAGTGCATTAGTGCCCTCACCCTTGACGCTCTGAAACTCCAATGTCCCCTTGATAGCTTGGATAATCCTAAACGTCACCATAAGACCGAGCCCTGTGCCATTCGTTTTTGTAGAATAGAAAGGGGTACCTAATATCGCGAGTTCTTCAGATGTCATTCCTACCCCGTTGTCACGAATTTTTATACAAACTTTATTCAATTGACGATATGCTTTTATAGAAACTTGCCCTTTTCCCGTTGAAGCATCTATGGAGTTCTTAATGATATTCATAAGTGCTTGTTTTATTTTAAACTGTTCCGCTTGAATCCATAGGTTATCTTCTGAATCCACATTCAAGTCCACATGCTTCGATTGGGCAAACGGATCTACAGATTCTTTGATCTGATTTAATATTTAGGATATTGAGAATACTTCGATCGATTCGATTTGGGGTTTTGAATAATTGAGGAAATCATTAATGATATATTCCATGCGGTTTAGTTCAGTCATAGATATTTCAAGATATTGCCTACCCTTCCCTTCCGCATTGCTTAACAACAACTGTAAAAAACCTTTAATAGAAGTGAGTGGCGAACGAATTTCATGCGCTACAGAAGCAGCTAATTGGCTGGTTACATTTAACTTTTCAATACGAATGATTTGCTCTTGCATCGAAATTGCTTTAATGGTTACTTCCATCAAAAAAACAGACATACACATGGAAATCAAATGTAATAAGCCAATCTGAAAGGCATTAGATATGGAATAAAACCCGTCCTTCTGATACGTAAAGACGGATGCGCACCATGAGATGGTCAATGCTGCCAACGTTAAAATGATGCAAATGATAAATCGAGTTTTCGGCGGTCTTTTATAAAACCGAGCACCAAAAAGAGAAGCAGCAGCGCAAATAATAAATGAAACGATGAAACTTATAAAAAACCCATCCATACCAATAAAAAAACGGCATACGAATAAAAATACAAAAGAGATCATTGCCCCCATATAACCGCCATATAAAGCAGAGATGATTAATGGAATACTTCTAAGATCACCATCAAAGTCATTGGTAATCGTAGTCGGCAAAACCATGGATAAAACAATTGCCGTCCCGCACATTAATCCCAGAAGCATCTGCCGACGTTGGTCCTTATGGTAGAAAGTTTTGTTAGTAATACAAACAAATTGGTACAGCAATAGTGGAAACAAAATATCAATAATATCCAGTAACAGATCCTTTAACATAAAATCCCCTCCAAGAACTAAATTCGGCTTGGAGGGGATTTTTTCCTTTTTGTGGAATAGCCTAGTTCATTAGCTTTGCTCGTCGGCCGAAGGACCGTAGATGCTCGGTACCGGAACGTCGAGCAACCGCAAATAAACCCCAAACTGAGCCCGATGATGGACCATATGGCTCAATCCGAAAGTACGCAGCGCGATCGCACGTGGTTGACGGAGGATGATATGGTCGCCGTGGCGTAGCGTCCATTCCTCGCCGAGCGATTTCTCGTCGCATTCGGCCAGCAGCTTCTGTAGCTTGCCAACGTTCGCGTCGAACTCCTCCAGCACGTCCACGCGTCGTTCCAAAGGTTCCCGCCGCTGCGGTACGGTCGAAAGATCGAACTCCGGGTACTGAAAAATCGCGACTTGCCAGTTCAGTAGGTTGATCAGGTGCGTGACGAGCCCACCCAGCGTCATCGATTTCTCGTGCGGCTTCCAAGCCATATGTTCCTCGGGCAAGCGCTCAAGGATGCGGCGCGTAGTGGTCAGCTCGTGCATGACATCGCCGACGATCAGTTGTTTGGTCATAGATTCCTCTCCTCCCTTATGTAGCTAGCATACTACAAACCTGATCGAGTGGAAATATTTTCCTAATTGCAGGGCTCTCGATTGGAGGTGAATGAGTTATTTATTTTCATAAGGTACTACGCCGTAGTTCATAAAAATACTGCACAATTGGATGCTTTAACTTCATCTTCTCGGACATGTTTAAAATTCGTTTTTTTCCAACTCGTCTGTCCACCAAAGCTAGAATATTCAATAAGATATCATTGCTCTCTATGCTTTCCTCTATAGAAATGGATAAAAACTTATTAGCTACAACAATAAAATTTGATTTACTTAATGATGACTGTGCTGACATAATCTCCTTTGCATATTCTGATATTTTTCTACCTCTTGCAATTACTTTTAGACGATCCTCCGGAACCATCCCCTTGGTTTCTTTTCTGACCACTTCAATTTCTTCATTGTTAATAGGAATTGGGATATCTGAATCATTCTTAATTTCCAGCTCCGTCTGATACCATCTGATTAAAGTAGTTCTATCACTCATATTGAGTACATTCTTTTTATCAACAGCAATATAACAAAGTCCTGCTTTATCAGGTAAATAACGGTAGCCGGTTGCACGGTATTCGACCCTTCCATGTAACGCAGGACAGAGAAAACTCTCCAGATGTTGCTTCAATTTGCTCCAGGACATGTAATCCTCCTCTGTTCTATATTATAAAAACGGATTAAGACAAACTGATTCCTTCAAACACATGGGTAACCAGCTGCTTTACATAGTTATCGTCAATCGGATCTCCAGAAACTAACAAGCGGTAAAAAATCGGCCCATAGATAATATCCGTACATAATGCAATATCTAGATTCTTCTTCAGCTCTCCGCGTCGAAGCCCCTTATCCAAAATATCCCGCACCTCCAGCCGCCGAGGCTGTACATAGCGGGCTCGAAATGCATCCGCCAATGCAGAATCTACTTGCCCTTCACCTATAATTTCTAGAAATATGGAGCCCTCGCGGCTTATCATAAACCGTGACATATTTGTGGCATGCTCCAGCATATCCATGTATACCGAACCGGTATCCGGCACAGGCAGTTTTGCAGCCGCAGCGGATAGAAATCCGTCCATAACCACTGCCGCCTTGTTAGGCCACCATTTATAGATTGTAGCCTTGCTGACCTTGGCAAGATCAGCGATTTTTTCTACAGTAACCGCTCCGAAGCCACTTTCCAGCAATAAGTCATAAGAAGCGGAAAGAATGGAGTTTTGCGTCTCCATATTACGCGGACGCCCTCTTTTCCCCTGCATATAAATCCTCCTTTGCGTATATGCATCTTAACGCACACTAAATAAACGATACGTTTAGTATACAAAAGACGAGCACTGAAAAAAAGCCTATTTACAAAACGATGCGTTCAGTATATTATTCTAATCAGTAATTAATAAACTATACGTTCAGTATTTAATTTAAGGAGGATCATTATGGAAAAAGAACAGGACATTCGAAAACGCGGCATATCGAGTTGGATGATGTTTTTATTAGCAGCTGCATGCGGACTTATAGTTGCTAATCTTTATTATGCTCAAACTCTGGTAGGACCGATCAGCGAGGCAACCGGCCTTACCTCTACAGCGGCGGGATTCATTGTCACAGTGACTCAAATCGGTTATGTAGCGGGGTTGCTGTTCATCGTACCGCTAAGTGACATTATTGAAAACCGGCGTCTGGGGGTTATTATGCTTACGGTTGCAGTTGTCGCGTTGTTAACCGCCGGATTCGCGCCTAATGCGCTTTTGTTTTTGACCGCCTCTCTTTTTATAGGGATTGGATCTGTGGTGGCTCAAATACTGGTACCCTTCGCAGCCTATTTAGCGTCAGAAGATCAGCGCGGCCGTGTGGTTGGCAATGTAATGAGCGGACTCTTGCTCGGAATTATGTTTGCCAGGCCGTTGGCGAGCTTTATAGCCAGTCTTTGGGGTTGGAGAACCATATTTATTTTGTCTGCGATTGTTATCTCGCTTTTGACCGTTGTGCTATCATTTGCTCTTCCAAAGCGCTCGCCTTCCCCTACTGTACGTTATGGAAAACTGATTGCCTCTTTAGGCGCATTGATGAAGCAGACGCCTGTTTTGCGGCGCCGAGCTCTATATCAAGCATGTTTATTTGGAGCCTTTAGCTTATTTTGGACGGTTGTTCCTTTACATCTGGCTGAAACCTTCGGAATGTCGCAGGGAGGCATTGCATGGTTTGCACTAGTTGGAGTAGGCGGTGCAATCGCTGCTCCGATTGCCGGAAGATTAGCGGATAAAGGATGGAGTCAAACGTTAACATGGCTAGCCATGCTTGTAGCCTCCCTATCTTTTTTGCTCATTCATTTGTTCAATAGCCATTCTATCCTTGCTTTGATATTTCTCTTTGTATCCGCATTTACGCTCGACATGGCCGTATCGGGAAATCTTGTAATCAGTCAACGTGCGGTTTATTCGTTGGGAAGCGAAACGAGGGGGCGCCTAAATGGACTATTCATGTCTATTTTCTTCATAGGAGGAGCCTTCGGATCATCTGTTGGAGGATGGTCTTATATCCAAGGGGGCTGGAAACTCACCACTCTCATTGGCACCGCCCTGCCGCTTTTAGCTTTGGTTTACTTTCTAACCGAGAAAAGAAAAACCAAGGCAGAATGAACCTTATGAGCAATGCAAATCGCTCATTGATTAATCGCGAAAATGTATAAATTGATATAGAAAAAGCAGACTCTATACGACGATAGGGTTTGCTTTTTTTATATGGAGCTTTGGGGGGACCTCATAAAATGATGGATTTTATCCGATCCAAAGGGGTTGTATGGAAGACCCCATTAGCTGCGGCATTATCATGGGAGCTTGCGGAGTGGGCTGGATCTAAACATCCCTATTTAGCTCCTCTGACGGTTATTTTGACCATCCAATTAACAGTTGACAAATCCATACAATTTGCATGGCAGCGTGTGATGGGCACAATTGCTGGCGTCCTTTTCACTGCGTCAATAGCACCTTATGTTGGTTTAAACGGCTGGAGTATAGGACTCCTTCTTCTTGTCGGAGCGTTAATCGTAACATGGCTGAGACTGGATCATGCAATAATGGTCCAAGTTGCTCTCAGCATATTATTGGTGTTGTTCTTTCAAAGCAAGATGCCCAGCTATTCTCTTGATCGGATACGTGATACCGTAATCGGCGCTGTCGTTGCCCTACTGATCCACATGATGATATTCCCTCCTGATTCCGTTAAAAAAGCCCAAAAAAAGATGATCCATTTCGCGGACCACCTATCCAACCGGTTTATTAACACCGCTCTTTGGGTTCAAGAGGGCTGCTCCCCGAGCGAAGCTCAAACACTGCAAACACAATTGCAAACCTTATTCCAGGAACTTCATCAAACGACAACCGAGATCGATAAAGCGGAGCAAAGTTTACGTTACAATCTGCTAGGTCAAAAAAAGCGCTACATCTTGAAAAAGTTAACCCGGCAAATGCATCAACTTCGGTCTGGCTATGCCAATCTTGCTGACATGATACGAGTTCTTGTGAAATGGTCCGAAAGCGGTTATTTCGGCAATGAGGATCAACGAGTTTGGGCCGATCATTTGAACACGTTAGCGGAGCTTATAGAGGAGTGGAAAATGGAGTTGGATGATCCGGCAGCATATAGTTTTACTTCTGCTGCTTCCTCCCCGCAAATAAAAGCGCCTACCCATATGGTTAACTATCAGTACCCGATTGCATTATATATGAACGCCGAACAAGTCATTCAAGATTTTCAAAATGCTGATTTTCCCAATAAAATCCTGTAATCATCGGCGGTATCCACATCCATGAACAAGTCGGGGTTGGGGAAATCGATACAAATTCCCGATCTATTCTTACGAATCAGATGTCTGGCTCCCTGATCACCTTGTAATCGCAGGAGTTCCGTAAACATTCGATGAGTAAAAATAACCGGTGGTCTTGCCAAACCATCATAACTTGAGGCCATAAAACCAAATTTGCTGTCTACGCTATGTGTTTGTAATCGTATAAGCAGTTCATTGATCATCTCAGTTGTAATTAAAGGTTGATCCGCCAGTAAGATCATTACAGCTGTCGCTTCCATTTCAAGTGCAGCCTGTACACCACACCGCAGGGAATACGCTTGCCCTAAATGTGCTTCAGGACAGCAAATAATGGACCATTTACGTTTGATCGGATCCTGATGGAATGTGCTATCCATCCAATCTACCCCTATGTCATTTGCGACTACCCAAACATAATCCAACCTGGAGTTCAAAGCCGCAGTCAACGCATAGTTCCCCAGCTTCATAGGACCGAGCGGAAGCCGAAGTTTATCCGAACCCATTCGGGTACTTTGTCCTGCCGCTAAATAGATGCCAACGGTTTTATTTCGACTCATGGATAACAACTTCTTTTATTTTATTTTTTCGATAAGTATATATGAGTTCTGCGAGAATACTCACAGCGATTTCCTCCGGTCCCACAGCACCAATCGGAAGTCCCACGGGAGAATGAACTTTCATCGGAACCGGCTCACCTGTTAGTAAGCGTTCCGTCCTGCTTTTTGATCCCAGAATGCCGAGGTAACAGAGTTGCCGCTCAGAAAGAAGTCGAACCAGCTGCTGATCCCTCCTAAAATTATGAGTCATTACAATTGCATAATCGTATGGTGTAAATTCAACCATCCCTATCGTTTCCTCCGGAAATCCCAATAAGATAGATTCAGCATCCGGAAAAAATCGTTGATCGCAATAAGCAGGTCTCCAATCAGAGACGATGACGGAAAAACCGGTGGTTGCTGCAATTGCGGCCAGTGGTCTAGCGTCCGGTCCCGCACCAAATATCATCAGACGAGGTTTGGGATAATAAGTATGAACGAAGACATCTGATTGTATGGATGAAATAAACTTCATTCCGCTCTTCCGCGATTCCTCGGATGACGTTAAATCCAATAGTACCTGCGGAAACTTTCCCTTCCACTCCCCGAACAGGTGCCGATCATTTGTCAAAAAACCATAATCGGTAACAGCCCCATCTAAGCCAAACCTTTTCATGTGTATGACCTCGGTCCTCTGATCCAAATAATTTTTCAAGGTACATAAATGATCCACAAATACATCATTCACCGGTTCCATCGTTACGTGAACAACACCACCGCATCCCGTATCTTCCCCCCAGGACAGCGGATCCGATGATTCCATGTCGAACACAAAGCTGCGAGAAACACCAGTTTCCAAAATATCAGGCACATAGGCCAAAAGCTCAGCCTCCAGGCAACCAGCGCTTATTACCCCTATTTGTGAACCATCTTCAAGAAACAACATGGAGGCTCCTTCTTTACGGTAAGCGCTCCCTTTCACTTGGGTAATCGTCGCAAGCACACTTCTTCGATCGGTACGTTTAATAGTATCCAAAATACGATGAATTTCTTCCAAGCTCGCCCCACCTCAGCTCCCAGAAAATACTCGCTTCACTGCATTGTGAATTTCTTCATAGGACATACACCTGCAAATATTGGATTCCAGCCATACTCTAATTGTTTCTTGATTCGCATGCGGATGAACATTTTGCAAGCCCTGACAGTTCACAATAAAACCGGGCGTACAGTAACCGCATTGGAATGCCTGATTTTGTACAAATGCCTGCTGTACCGGTGAATTCATCAAACCCTCGATCGTTGTAATTTGCTTTCTACCCGCTTCCACGGTGAGCATTAGGCATGATTTCATAGGCAAGCTGTTTAATAATATCGTACATGTGCCGCAGTCTCCGTTATCGCAACCAGATTTACTCCCTGTGAGTCCTAGTTTGTCTCGAAGTGTATCTAACAGAATATCCGCAGCCCTTACTTGGATCGTTCGCTCCTCACCGTTAACTTGGAATTCAATTGGATAAATCATGGAATCGTTAGATGACATGTTTCACCTTCTTTCCAATATAGATACCGTATCAGCGATCGTTTGTTGAAGCACAAACTTCCGATAAGAGGCGGATCCTTCCGTATTTTGAAGGATTGGAGCAGGAATGTTGTCGATCGCCCTTTCAATTCTTACTGCCAATGGTACTGAGGTATCGTTCAACGCCTGGTCAATTTCTATAGATCGAAAAGGGAATGAGCAAGCACCGCTGTATGCTGTGTGAATCTGATTATCTTTCTTAAGAGCAGCTACTGTTACGAGAGGGTAGCCGACATTGCCAATCTGCCGTTTTTTGTAATGAACGAATGGCAGCGATAAATAATCTCGATCGGTTAGGATTTGTACAAGAAATTCTCCATTCGCAAGTCTCATTTGTTGTGAAAAAACATTGTGAATGGAAGTCTCTCTTGTCCCATGTATTCCTGCTATCACCATATGACTGTTTGTGAGTAAAAGCGGGAGAACGGCCTCTCTATAATAAATTCTGCCGCAAATGTTACCGCCGAGCGTGATTTTATTCCGAGCTGTTTGGTCAGCTGCTCCCTGTGCCGTTTCACTGAGCAGTGGGAAAGGGTTCGCAGCAGATAAAGCCGATAACGTGACACAAGCTCCGAGAATCAGTTTATCCCTCTGAATTCCCATTACGTTGCACTCGGGAATTGACTTCAAATCGATAACAGCTCCCGGACTTATGGAATTTGTTCGAGCCCATGTGATGATTTCCGTTCCTCCGGCATAATACATCGGTTTCTTCCCTTGTTTTTGCAGAGACTGAAACATATCCACAGCCATTTGCATGGAAATAGGTTTATAGTATTCAAAGTCAAACGGGATCATAGATCGTCCTCCAGATCATCTCTGGGGTCAGAGGTAAATGATTAAGCTCTACTCCAGCGGCAATGGTCAGGCTATTCGCTAATGCCGCGGGCATGCCAATCAAGCCATGCTCACCGATTCCGCGCAATCCATAAGGCGCTTCCAAATGAGGCGTCTCAACGAATTCAATGCAGTACTCTGGCTGTTCTCCATAACGAATTAATTTATAGGTTCGCAATTGCGGATTAAGAATGGCACCTCTATCATCGAATTGGAAAGCCTCCCGGCTAGCATAACTTAAGCCCATACTCATAGCGCCTGTGATTTGGCTGCGGGCGAATTCGGGATTGATCACCTTGCCGGCGTCGATGACCGTTGCCGCTTTAACGATTTTATACGTGTAATCTCTTGTATCTAGTTCCACTTCTACCGCCTGCGCGCCTACTGTCCATTCCGGACCGGGATTTCCTTTACCTGTTTCAGGATCCAATAAGGTTAAATTACGCATCGAATAGCTCCCACGTCCGATTACTTGACTACCGATCGTATTCCCATTTGGTAATCTATACCCATTTGCGATTTTTTCAATTTCTATCCCAATATTAGAATGATTTTTATAGAAAACCCTACCCCCTCCAACATCCAACTCGGCTGGTGTGCAGTGCAATACCATTGAAGCGATATTTTTTAACTGTACGATTGCATCGTCAGCCGCCTTCAAGATCGCATTGCCAACTAAAAAGGTGCTGCGGCTAGCTACTGTTTTCCAATGCTGGGGATCGGTTTCGGTATTTACTTCCGTAGAAATATGTATCATTTGGTCATCCATACGCAATCGTTCGGCCAATATTTGAGTAAGTGCCGTCCTAGTTCCTTGGCCGATTTCTACTGCGCCACATAGGAGATTAACGCTTCCGTCGGAATTAAATAAAATAACAGCTCCCGCCCCGGCATCTGTTGGCGTATTCGAGTTTTTCCAGAAACAGCACACCCCTATCGCCTTGATGAGATGGCCATCAATTTCACGTAGGGGACGGTCGTCCCAATGGATTAACGTTTTCAATTCTGCAATGCACATGGGCAAATCACCTATGTTACTTCTATTTAGCAAAGTTTGTGTCGGTGTCGTATCCCCTGGTCCAATCGCATTATGAAAACGAAATTCCAAACGATCCATGCCCACTCGATCAGCCAATAAATCCATCGCTCTTTCTATAGCGAGCGTCAGTTCCGGATGTCCGAATCCTCGAAATGAAGTGGAATAAGGGTGATTGGTATACATGCATAAAGAGTCGCAATGAACGTTATCAATACGATAAGGGCCCGTGCAATCGACGGCTCCCGCTCGGCTCATGACCACACCTCGATCTGAATACGCTCCTCCATCATAAAGATGCAAAATTTCCGCAGCCATCATTCTTCCTTCATGGGTGCAGCCAAGCTTGATTCTGGCATCCAAACCAATATGGACTGGAGAAGAGATCATGTCTATTTCCCTGGAGTTAACCAATTTTACAGCTCTTCCACCGACTGCACTTGACGCCATGAAAACAAGAAACTCCATCTGAATAGCGGATTTCCCACCAAAACTGCCTCCGACCAGAGGCGTATGAACGATTACTTTGTGAAGCGGAATATCGAACGTCTGGCTGATTGCCCTTCGGATAACATAGGGTGATTGTGAAGCGGAATGGATGATCACCTTTCCACCTGGTAAAATCTCAGCTATACTGCATCGCATTTCCATCGCAGCGTGATCCGCTTGCGGTAAAGTGACTTGGACTTCAATGATATGATCGCTTTTCCGCCATCCTTCCACCATATCCCCCTTGCGTATTTTTGTACGGTTCGCGATATTAGTTCCCGGCTCAGGGTATACATCTTCATGCCGTTTATATGTAGCAAGATGCTCATGAACGAGCGGAGCATCTTTACGAAAAGCTTCACTTGGAGAAAGGACGATCGGTAAAAGTTCATATTCCACTTTGATTTGGAGAGCTGCCATCTCTGCAATATATTCTTGTTCAGCGACAACAAGGGCGACAGGTTCCCCATAATATCTCACTTTGTCAATTGCGATTGGCGGCCGGTCTTCGAGTGGTGACCCGAGTAATATCGGGTAATTTGCTCCTGTAATGACCGCTTTCACGCCCGGTATGTTCAACGCTTTCGACGTATCAATTGATTTAATGTTAGCGTGCGCATGAGGGCTGATTGCTAATTTGGCATGCAAAAGGTCCGTTCTCGAGATATCGTTCATATACTTGGTTCTCCCTGTAACTTTCTCCCATGTTTCCTTTCTGGGAATGCTTTTTCCAATCGATTGACCGATCTTGACCCCCTCCTTTTTTTCAAATAGCCGTATAACGCTTCGCATAATTCCTTAGCCTATTTATATACAGTTTTATCCGTCGGTATTATTTAATTTAGAATCCCTGGTGTCCAAGAAGCGAAAAGCTCCAAATAAAAAAGCAGGATTAGGGTTTTAATCTAATACCTGCTTTCTTGATTATGAGCTTGACAACCCGTCTATGCTGTTTTGGTAGCCGATTGGCGGATCTTGGGGGACAATCTACTGACCTCATCGCTGCCAGTGGAGAGCTGGGGTTTTGTACGTTAGGGGAAACACAGGAGAAAACCTTGTGGAACAAGGCTTTTTTGAGTTTTATGTTTCTACGTTCGAATGCATCGAAACGTACAAAAAAGAAAATGTGTGACCAGAAGCGTGATCACTAAGTTACACATTATAAATACACTTACGTCTGAATCTTGCAGTGGAGGGTAAAGCGGAACAGTTCTATCACTTTCAAAATATATTTAATATTATCAGTTGACTCTTAATATTTCGTCGAATGTTTTGTAAATTACTTTTTCTTGTTTTTCTAATTCTTTACCGAAGTAGTTCGGTCTTGCAGTAACAATTATTGTTTCAATCAAGTATTCATTATGTGGTAGTCCCCAAGCTGTTGTTAAGGCATCAATGTTGTCTTTAATCCATTGAGCTCGTTTTTTTATCTTCGTTAGATCATCAAAAATTTTCTTATCCTTTCTTAATATCTCTATAAGCCCAGTTGAAGGTTTATAGTATTTAATTTCAATAATGAGTACCTTCATGTTTTTCATATCTACAACGAGGGCATCAACATCACCTAAATCTTGATTGTTATGGTCGACCATTTTTTTTCTTACACCATTTCCCTGAATAATTTTTATATTTATATTAGGTATTCCATTATGAATTTTAGGGACATAGTAATCATTTATTTTGTCAAAGTGATTTGAAATTTTATACGCCATCAATGTTGCAATTTTTTCTTGTGCTTTTTTAAAAGGAGCAGTTGCCCTTTCACCAAAAATATCGTGTATATAGTGATCAGTAACAGATAAATTATCAAAAATAGTAATACTATTCCCTGAATCTAATACCCCAAAAGCTATTAAGTTTTCATACTCAAATATAAACTTGTAATCCATATGTGGGTTTAATAATTCTATTAAAGGCTTTCCTTTTTCATATGTGGGTCTATAAGTCATAAATTTTCGAATGTTCCGAGTTATTTCTTTATCGATCTCAGTTGAAGATAATTGTTCATTAAACAGAAAGCATACCTTCATAGCCATTCCTTTAATTCTAGGTGTGATTTCTAGTACTTGTCCGCTTTTTTCAGCTATTTGAATACATTCATCTCTGAACTTATTAAGATCACTTGTAGAGAAACCAATTAGTTTATATAGTTCTCTATGTACTTCTTCTTTGATTTGTGCTGTAGACATCTTTCGACTCTGCAAGTAATTGTTAATTTGTTCATCATCAAATTCTATTTCTTCAGGCTTAAGTAATTCTTTTACTTCAAAATAATTATGAAACCAATCCAATTTTTCATTTTCAATGCTTGTCTTAATCATATCCGATAAGTCATTATCCCAGCCAAATACGTTAGAGTGAAATACGTTATTGACTATTTTGCCTAACTCTTCTGTTAAAATTAATATATTAACAAAATCATTCTCGAACATTATTGAGTCAATATCAAACAACCCTTCATCAAACGACTCAACTAAATTTGTTAGAATATGACTTATTGATCTTAAATGAGAAGATGCCCAAACATCATTATCAAAAACATTCCATGTCGCAGTTTCCCTTAATGATGCAACCATAAAGAGAAGGTCTTCCTTTGGGTATCCTTTAACTAAATTTTTTATTTGACTTATTATATACTCGCCCATAGAAATTGCACCTTCTATGGGAGTAACTTTATTTTGATTTTGTATAATAAAAGGATCATATATATCTCTGTGGAGATTATAAAAGTATGAATCCTGATTCTTCTCCACATTTGAGTAAGCTGCAAACATTACTCTCAAGGTATGCCTTAAATAGAAAAAAAACATGCATTGAGGACAATCAATGGTGGATATATCTTCATTAAAAAGATTAATTTCTTTTGAACACTTTGGACAAATCATGCAGAATACCTCACTTCTTTCCTCTTTACTGATTTAGGTGAAAATTATTATGACATTTATTTAATTGAGTACCCAACTTCTAATTAACAACAAGTAGGTTTGAATAGTAAGTGATAGGTGAAAATATGCTTCAAAAGAAAAATTCTGATAGTCCTTCAGTAAAAGGATTTCAGAATTTTTCTTATTTGACATCTATAAAATTATGATCGCAAATCTCTTATGACAAAATTCAATTTTTTAATATTTCAATTGAAATTTTCATTTACTAATCACTTTTACTTGCTTTAAATAATTCATACTTCCTTCTTTTCAGAGATTCAAAGCTGTTTAATACAAAACTATTTAATGTTGCTTTATTACCTGACCTAGAATTAATATAACGCAAAGCAACTTGAAATTCTTGTGACGAATTTTGATTTCGAAAGAAGTGCATAAATCCATACTGCAAATGACACTGTCCTTTTATGCCGTTACAATTGAATTTATATACAACTTCAATGCTCCTAAGAAGTAAATTGTCTTTATCTTGATCAGTCGTCAGCAAAGCATTTCTTTCTAGAGCTGTGCCATTAATAATTATTTTTTTCACGTTATTCTGAATAATACTATTAGGATTTTGAGGAGGGTTTTCAGGATCAGGTCCTATCTCGACGTCTCTTATTTCCATAAATTCTAACGCTCCATCACCGCTATCCTCTGCAAGTTGCAAGATAAAATTAAAGCGTTCACGATTCGTAAAATCATTTGCGTTAATAGTTTCTAATTTGTCCTCAACTTCATCGTTTAACTTCATAAATGAAACAAAATCTTTAATCACTTTCTTGTTAATGTCATCTGTTTCTTTTGAAGTATATTCATTGCAAATTTGAATTTCCTTTGTGTCTTCATCTTTAGTAATAATTACCTTTGCTGTATGAACGCTCTGAGGTCTTACCCAATCTCTTGTTAAATCTTCTCTTATAATACTATATTCTAACTTAAGTTTATTTTTCGAAATATACCCAAAACCCATTGGAGAATTAAGTTGCACCTCCGTGTTCATCTTTTCAATTTCATCTACGTTTATCTCGAAACCAGTAACAATTGAAGTTAAAGGATTATCACTTTTTCCTTTTATTGTACCGTTCCTATGCTTAGGATCACTTTCTTTAGTTTCCTGCTTTTCTTGCAACAATTCAAATTCTCTAGGACATAAAATCATAGTCATTAATATAGGAATTTTATTTTTCTTTTCAGAATCTCCTACATAAACCCCCCTAGATCTTAATACATTATTTAAATCCGCATCAGATAAACAAGAATCATTTAGTAAGGGTCTTAACATTGCACCATATGGGAGCATAGAAGCTACAGTTATTGGGGATAAATGTTCTAATTTATCACTTATCTTCATTGTGAGCCCCTCCCAAGTTCCGAAAATCTAAATAACTAAACTTATCAACAAAAATCTGTTGTGCAAATTCAGTATCTTTAATTTTCATTTTACTTTTAACAATATCTTCCTCATTTAAGTAGTTATTATAATCAGAAAATGCGATTACTATTTTTGATGCCCAATTTTCAGTAATAAGCCTAGCTAACTGAAGTATTCTTTCAAAATACTCTATAGAAAACTTGTCTTCAACCGTTATAACTAAGCAATTTCCAGTAGACTCAACAATTTTAAACAATTGAATTGGTGAATTAATAAACTGCACAGGGAGGACTCGTCCTTGATGTGACCTTTCGGTAGAATCCATATTGAACCCTGTATCAGGATAATAGAAGAAAAAGTCGGTACATCTACTTTGAACATACCTAATACTACTGTACAAAAAGTTAGCTTTTTTATTATCAAACAAATATACTGTTTTGAAGTTTACGTTATCACTATTTCTGAAGCTATGAAGTTCCTCTATAACTCCTTCATTTTCTTTGTCTATAGTACTGTTGAACCACATAATTACATTTGAAACTTCTAATTTTTTTGTTCCTTTAATTCTTTGTGAGAATAATTCATGCGAAGGATAACATTCCGTGGCCTCGGCAATGTCTTTTAAAAATGATTTGAATTGAGTTGTTATTCCTTTTTGGGTTTCTGGATAACCGTCCCGATGTTTGACAGATATAAGTATATTACTCTCAGATCTTGTTATCAAAGGACATTCATATTTGACAATAAAATCAACTCCATGTTTTTGTCGAGGATTTCCTTCTGCACCTTGATGAATGTCATTTTTAACACAAGCTATATTTTTTCCATTAAGTACATTTTTCCACCCAATCAGCTCAAGAATTTCAGATGCTATTTTTTCCCCGTATTCACCAGATGATTTTGATTTTTCTCCAGACACGATATCCCACCTATCTATTCTTCTTCATTAAAGTAGATTTTATAGAAATGCATGTGCTTCTGCTCATCGTAGCCCTTCTCTAAATAATGAGAGTTGTTTACTGAAGCCTTATTAATCTTAATCTCGTAGTTAGTATCTAATTTTATAAAGTTTTTAATATTTCTTTTTATGTTTTTCAGTGCAGAATGGTCTATTGAGAAATTTTCAACATTACTAAAATTCTTTTTCTCAGCATAAACGTTTATAAAATCTTTCAATTCCTCCGATTGATCCAAATTTTTAGCAACATTCATAGTGAAATCATTCAAATCAATATCGGGTTTTTCCACCATATAGTCTATAACATTATTCAACATCATGACTTTATCTTTTTTATCAATAACTAAATCTTTTTTCACATATTCCTTACAAGCTTCAACTATTAACTTTGTTTTGTTCGAGCTATTATCTTCTATTTGAATCCCTAAAAAATCCTCTTTCCAATATTTAGTATCTATCCCTGAGCCACTATCTACAGGAAGGACACTGTATCCAGTCTCCATTTGATTATTAAAAATAATACAACCTTTATCTAACTTATTCGTGTCAATCCCTTGATCCCAGTCAACTGTAAAACTTTGTCCATCACTATGAATTTTTAGAAATGGCTCTTTATTTTCAGACTTAAAAATACCAACAGCGTTGCACAGAGTTCCTTTTAAATTAATACCTTCTATAAAGGCTATTGATAGCTCACCTGGTTTTATATTTGGATGTGTGGATACTTCATACAAATGATTTGCGATATTTTTCGAATTATCTTCAAAACTGTTAATATCAAGGAATATTGCTTTTGTATATTGATATATTTCGTTGAAAATAAGATCAGTTTTATGATGGAACTTATATAGAGGATTTTCTTTAAATCGTTGAAAGAAATATCTTCCTAATATATTGTGTAGCGAATTTTCAGAAATATTTGCGCAGACTTTTGAAAATAAAAGTTCCTCTTCTTTCAGTTTATTTCCAACACTATGAATAATAAGCTTTTGTATAGTTGCTCCAGAAAAATCCGTCATATCAGATAGCTCCTTCTCCATATCATTACAATAATATCCTGTATTCTACTAAAATTCGCTATCTTCCGTCATTTTCCTTTTTTTAAACCAAAAAGATAAGCCCAAAAACCTATTGAAATTCGTAAGATTACAATTTTGAATTTTATATTATACCCTTGATACCTTATACAGATAGGTAGTCCTCGCGAGAGGCATACGCCGGACACGATCAACGTGTCCGGCTCGTTAATCTTTCATTTAATTAGGAGGCAGATATTATGGACAACTATCGCAATGAAGAACTTAAAAGGCTGATTTCAGAGTATTTACGGGAGCGTCTCGACAGTTATTCTATTATCTATTTGATCAATTTCCGACAACGACTGAACCAAACGTGCGACCACGCTCCAAAATCACCATTATCACAACAATGAAAAAAGCCTTCAAACACTCGGGATTCTTTGTGTTTAAAAGCTTTTTTCTTTATGAAGCCAAGGGGCTCGAACCCCTGACCTCTTCGCTACCAGTGGAGAGATAGGGTTTTATACGTTAAGGAAAGAGCTGAGGGAAGCCTTGTGGGACAAGGCATCTTTGAATTTTATGTTTCTACGTTCGAGTACTCCGTAACGCTCGAAAAGGAAAAAGTGTGACCAAAAATGTGACCAAAATTCTCATTCTCTAATCATAAGAAATAAAAACAACTCCGATACCGTTACAACATTTATGGCAGATAAAGACCTAGCAAAACAAAATAGTACTATCATCTGTATGTACTTAAAATCTACATAATGACTGGGTTTTTCGTTTTGACAATGTAGAATGTAAGTCATACATGACTACTGATGATGATGAATGTATTCCACACAAGCTTGACATACCTCTTCTAAACCAATTTCAATTGCTTTCGCGCCTCTTTCACTATATTCAACCACAAGAAAAAAAGAAAGTTCGCCTACTCTAACTCGCTTAAAAACTTCAAGCATATATTTTCTGTCCAAGCCAACAACTACATAGTTTATATCAATCTTTATTGACCTTAAAATTGCTAAATATTTGCTAGCAATTTCTTTATCAAGAAAGAGTACAGGATTATTTTTAGTACTTCCAGGATAGGGATAAATATTACCTATATTTGTATTTCCATTGAATTCCATTAAAGCCCAAAATGGCTCCGCTGCTGTAGTTTTAGTAGGATAAAATTGTGTTAATGAAGCTTTATGCATATTTAGAGCACTTTCAAGCTGTTGATTGATCCTATCCATTTCAGCTTCGGGTGTATATTTGAAAAACTTCAAAATGTTATCTATTACCAGTATATCCGATGAAGTCAATCTTAATTTCTTACCGTCAATTATTTTTAAAGGAAAGTTTTGGGGCATGCAATCCCTATGAGCTAAGGAAAATAAACCATATCTAATATTCATTTTCATTTCCTCTACACTTAGCTCGCAAATTAATGAAACCTCGTCATTTATTGTAATGATCGAAGTACATAGTTTACATATATCATTATTTTGTTGAGCAACCCGGTTACTCCAAATATCATTCTTGGCTTCATATCTCTTTTGAATATTAGAAATAAAGAAATTGATAGTTCTCCATAGAAAGTTGTCATCTGTCAAGGTATTAAATATCCCGACAAGTTCCTCTAATGGTTTCTCACTCCATTTTTCGGTAACGACACTGTAAAAATAAAATAATATACTCTCATTATAAAATGAAATATACTTTTCTCCTTTGCCATCTATCGTCAGGTTCATTATACCTAGATTAATCGCTTCTTTAAGAATTTGGTTGATATTTGGAATAGTCAATAAATTTGTTAACACGGTATCAAATAATACCTTCTCTTTGTTGGAAGATGCAATAATCTCAGAAGTAGCTTTTTTTAATATTACTTTTATAAGGTCACTATCCTTAGCTTGTTTGTATTTCCGTTCAAACCATTTGTCATAAAGTAAAATTTCATCTAACCCCGATTCAATTACTTCCCTTTCATATGTCTCTGCAATAATACGCATGAGAAAAGGATTTTGTGCAAGTTCTTTCACTCGCCCTTTCAGAAATCCCTTGATTTTATATTGGTTTTTGTATTTTTCCCAAATGAGCTTAGTTTCCTTTTCATCTAACTTATCTACGTAGGTTCCTAGCTTTCCAGCAAAATGAAATTGATTTGAGTAGTATACTGTTTCACCTAAAAAGTTTTTAGAACCTTTATTGTGTGTGAAATTGTACCAGACATCTACTTCATCATCATTAGTTTTACAACTAAGAACAAAGCAAATATTAGAGTTGTGAATTTTTTTCGCTAAGTCATTGACCTCATTTTTGAGTTTTTCTGGTTGGTTGTTTTCGTCAAGCGCATCGACAATAATAAATATTTTCTTGTTCATCTTTTCACAGATACTATTAATTCTATCTATTAAATCGTGAAACTTATACTCTCTTTGATTAAGGAAACTGAAATCTTGTGTAATCGATTCCTGTAAAGAATTATTCAATAACCCTGAATTATAAAATAAAATAGGATTACTGTGTTCAAATTCTTTTATTACAGAGTACAGCAAGTTAGTTTTCCCAATACCTGATTTTCCAACGTATGCGTATATACTTTTGCCACTCAAAATGAAATTTTTAAAATCGTTAATATATTTTTTTCTGGTAAAATGCACTGAATCAATAATTGATTTATTAGTCTTTTCTTCACCGCAAATTTCATACAAGTTTGACTTTACTTGTAGTTTGCAGTACTGAAGCATATTGCTGGAATTAAGATCAATAAACTTTTTTAATGCTTCTCTCTTTAAGTCTTCATCGATTGTGAGTTTATTCCCTTGTAGGAAATACTGTGATTGAGCAATATCAGATATTTCATTTTGAGATATCGTATCAAACACTTTAGTTTCCAAACCGTTAGTTATCACTACAAAGGGAGGCATCTGCTTTAACAATCTTGCATAACAAATCCCTTGTTCAATATCGGTAGCATTGATCTTGTGCTTACTATTCTTAACCTCTACAAGAAAAATATTTTCAAGACTGTTTCCTGTATTTCTTTGCACAATAATATCTGAAAACACATTTTTTTTAATTTGATTTTCTATCAAAATACTACCTTTTCTTGGAATCATTATCTCTAATTTTTTTTCAAAAATCATCTCATTAGCGCTGAAACCAAGCTGCGACAAAAAAGGAATGATTATACGATTTTTCACCTGTTCTTCATTAAAGTACATACAGACTGACCTCCAGAAAGTAATAAATTTTCAGTTAGCATTCGGAAGTATTTCAACGTCCACGATAAACATTATTTTTCACTTACCGGTTTGTTGCTTTGAACCCATCAGTTTCTCTAACAAAGCTTCTGCCAACTCCTTGTGGCTTTCATAAACTTTTTTCTCTTCTAAATCTAAACCATCAAATATAATTTTCCTAAACGATTTAATAAATTCAGCTTCAAAAAAGGGATCTAAGCACTCCTCTTGAAGTGCAAACCTAAACCAGCGTAATCAAAATCTATCTCTCTACTAATCATTTTAATTTTAGTGTAGATATCATCAATTTCTTTATTTGCATGATATAATTCTGCAATAGTTTTGGCTTCTGCAATACTCTCATAAAAATTTGATGGATCAACAATTGGCACATCTTTATTTATTTCAACATCTTTTCCCAAATACTGATGCGATAATATTATTGCCTTCTTTACTTTAATATCTGATGTAACACCAAATCTTTGTTTGATTAAATCCCAGTTTTCTTCAATAGCATATAGCTGCTCTGATGTTTTTGAAATTGCTTTTTGAAGTTCAGAATCTAAATTCTTTGATTCTGAATAAGAGATTGGGTTAAAGAAGTGTTTAACTTCAACATATAGGACAAACCCAGTTGCATTATCAACAATTAAAATATCCAGTTCTCTTTTTTGATTCTTCTTTAGTGGTATAGGTAATTTGAAGTTACATTGAACTATTGCTTCAGGGTATTTTAGTTTTAATAACTGCATAATTATAGGAATAATTCTTTCTTTTAATTTATCTTTTACACGCTGATGCCGTGAATGATCATACCTTCGCAAATAGTTCAACAATCTGGATTCACTTGAATCATTGAATAACAAAATCAAAGGATTAACAAATAAGAACCCATCTTTTGTTTTTATTATTGGCGCATCAATGATATTAGCTTTGGGATAGAGCTTGTCACCTAATGGTTTATATATAAAATCGTTAATAACTTGATCAATCATGATTTTATCTTTTGATATTGTAAAATCAGCTATATTTTTCGATCCCTTCGGTGACAGAATTATCATCATCTTTTGGGAATCTACTTCTGCAATATCAAAATCGTTTCTATATAATTTTATATATCTTCTCATAGCTGCTTGAGTAAAAAAAAGAGTCACTCCGCCCCAATCTTGTCTTGAATATGGCTCAAAATCTTCATAGAGCATATTCTCATTCCAAAAATTCAAGTATACCTTGGACAACTCCAATGCAGCATCTTCTTCGTCATTTTCGTTTAACATTCCAGAAACCATTTGCAATGTATAGCTCAATGCTTTTCTAATTTTATACTTGCAAAAGAAATCATATTGCAAGCGGGGTGCTCTATTTTTTTCAAAACAGATAGAGTTGCTACTCTTTTCAATTCTCACATTCGATTTCCCAGTATTAGTTGCAGAAAAATTATCACATAGCATTGAATACTGCATTCCTTTGATGAGAAACTGATGACAATATATATACAAGTTTTTATCAAATTTAAAATCAAAAACTTCTTCTTCCTCAAGTGTTTTATACGCTAGGAAAGTGTTGTAACTTAGCGAAAACATAAAATGTCTTTCGCTAGTTGTAAACCATATTTTTTTATCAACTACAAAATCAATGTATGCTAAATTCATATGATATATAAATTTATACCGAGGTATTGTTCTGTCTAGTGCACTAAATAGATATTCATCTATCTTATTTTCAATTTGACTAATTTCTTTTTGAATTAACATAATTAGCAACTCCAAATGATAGCATAAATAGCATAAATCTGAATTATAAATTGGTATGTAGTAATACTGTACTGGAAACACTCACAATATCTCTTATTCATTGATCCGTATTGTATTCTGTTAGATCAATCCTAATTACTTCTGTATTGCTCTTGTGTTTTATATTGATAATAGCAACTGGCCAGTTTTCTGGGTCGCTGTTTCCACCTTCAATTATTCTCATTTCTCTAAATCCAAAGACAAGATAATCATTTTCAGCTAGTTCATTAATCATTTTTGTTAGTTCGTACCCAATTCTCACACGTTCTCCTGATTCAAATTCACTTAGAATTTCTCCATAATCTTGAACTGTTTGGAGAAATCCAGAAATTAGCGCAATATTTTGTTCATTTTTTGGCTCTTCATAGTCAAATCCGTAGCCCATTACACCGTTGACAATATTTATTATTTCTTTACCACTAGTAATCTGGATTAATATTTCTGGTAGATTTTCTTCGATTCTTCTTACTCGAACTGGTTGCTTTTTTACTTTTTCTTCGTTCAATTTATCGGAAACCCACTTCTCATGATTTTCTTTCATTTGTATAAGAATACTTGCAGTATAAGTTTCTTGTTGATCATCAATCATCTTGTGATGAACCCGACACAACAATATCAAGTTTTCATATGAATCAATTATATCTTTATTATACTCTGGGCTATATCTTGGCCCTTTTTCTTGACCTGAAACTATATGGCATTCATCTCCGATTATTGACATATCATCCTTTTCAGTGGCATCGATAACCAAAATACGTTTGCAAATTGAGCACCTGTTCCCTGATTTTCCCCAGAGAATTTTTCTAGCTTTATCTGATATCGACAAATTTACTCTCCTCTCATGTAATCACAAAATAAAGTGATTATCTTCAATATACTGAGTTTAAGCAATACTCAAGGATTACCATCAGCCTGATAACCAGTTTTCCTGAGTTTGTAATTCTCGCCTTATAAATAGATAGGTAACCGTCCTCAGTAAAAGTGAATTTGTAATTAGATTAAATTCGACTATTTCCGTCATTTTCCTTTTTTGTGAAGTGTAATACTGTGATATCAGTAAGATTCAAAAAATGCTTAGTGTGACCAGAAGTGTGACCACGGACTGAAATCAGTATAATCTTTACCCATGCAAAAAGCCTTCAAACACTCGGAAATCCTTGTGTTTAAAGGCTTTAAAGGCTTTTTTCTTTATGAAGCCAATCTCCCTTTCACTATCCGTAGCGATTAAACTTACTTGCAAATTTAGGCTTAAACCCATAATCAGTGCTTGACGGGATAATTTAAATTCGGAAATTATTTTTTTCCATCAAACCACTAATGACTTACCCAATCATGTATTTCTATGCTGTTCGTGAAGGCTTTGTCGATTTTCTCATGAATCCATACAAAATGTTAAGCACAGGTGCTACGATGCAAAAGATTGCAAACGGGAAATATTCCAAGGTAGAAACACCTAAAGTTCCGGTAATAAATACGCCACTAACTCCCCATGGAATAAGTGCATTAAACGCCGCCCCCGCATTTGCTACGATCCTCGACATTTCCTTCCGCTGAAGTTGAAGCTCATCATATTGAGTCTTGAACGCTTGACTCGGTAAAATAATGGACAAATACTGCTCACCAAGCAGAAGGTTAATCCCAATAGAACTAATTGCTGTAATGAGGATGAGCTTACTCTTCGTTCTTACAAAAGATGTTATACGTGAAATGAGGGTCTTTATCACGTTCAATTCTACAAGAAGTCCTCCCAAGGCCAATGCGAGCAAGATCAAAGATACAGACCACATCATACTTTGAAGACCACCGCGTGAAAGCAGCTTGTCCACAGCTTGCACGCCTGTATTAGATACGTAACCGTTTTGCATCAAATCCGATATGTCGAAGAAGCTTGTGAACGGATGATAAATATAGAGAACAACAATTGTACATGCAATATTTAACAACAATGTTGGTATGGCCGGTATTTTTCTCCAGGCACATAGAAAAAGTATCAGTACCGGAATTAATGTAAATGCAGAGATGGTATACGAAGATTTCAATGTATTTACCAACTCATCGATTTGACTCCCTGTCGACAGCGTTTTAGCATGTCCCACCACGGCAAAGAAAAGAAGCGTAATAATGAAAGCTGGGATGACCACACGCAGCATATAGCGAATGTGCTCGAATAATTCGACTTTAGCAATGGCAGATGCCAAATTCGTCGTATCCGATAGTGGTGAAACGTTGTTTCCAAGAAATGCACCAGAAATGATAGCCCCTGCCGTAATGGCTGGATGATACCCCATAATCCCTCCCATTCCGGAGAAGGCAATACCAACTGTAGATATGGTCGTAAAGGAGCTGCCTACCGTAATCCCTACGACTGCACAAATGATAAATACAGAAGGCAAAAAATATTGGGCAGATAATATACCGAAACCATAGACCATAATGGTCGGAATCGTTCCTGCTGCAATCCATACACTGATTAGAACACCGATAAGCATAAAGATAAGGATTGGTATTAATCCTGGTGAGATCCCGTCCTGTAATCCTTTATGAACACGATCCCAAGAAATACCTTTCATTTTGCCAAAGACGATCATAACCCCTAAGGAAATTAATATCGGAATTTGAGGATCCATACTCAAGCCGATAATACAAGCTCCTATAATGGCTAATAGGATGACTAAAAGAAATAGACTTTCTTTAAGCGTTACGTCTTTCTTATTCATAAGCTGAACTCCTTATCTACAATACGATTCTAAGGATGTAAGGTGAGTACACCTTGTGAATAAAAAGGAATATTTACCAAGAAACTTTTGATAAATATTCCTTTTATTTTCTATTCGTTCATTTCAATTAAATAAATTTTCTCGAGCTTCTCCTGCATCGCCTTTTCAATCTTAGGTGCAAATTCTTCAAATACTTTCGCATCATGTGCATATGGAGATAAGGCACAAGCACGAAGAATTGTTACTTTCTCGGCACGATCCCATTCTGCTCTGCTAAACCCGAGACTATTCACGAATTCCAGCGGACTATTACCATAATCAGGGATAGCAAAATCCGTATGGGATGTGATAAATTCGTTGCTGTACAAATCACCTTTTACATAGGAGGCATAATCGAAGAAGTCATGGTTGAGTTTGTTCATTTTTTCTAAGTCGGTATTACCTTCTTCATTGAACACATAGTCAACCATATTGAAGTCTGGCTTCGTCAACGGGTGAAGCACAATTACTTTACCATCAACATTGAATTTTCTGTTCTTCAGGAAGTTGTAGAAGCGGTATGCTCCCTCGATGCTTGCTCCCATTAACTTGCCGTAGCCAGTTACGTTAAGTGGCAATACATGATGAGCAGTCCATACAGCAGCAGCGGTGGCACCTGCTTTGGAACCTTCGAGAATATAAGCACCGAGCAAGGCCGGAATATCCGCATCTTTCTCGAATACATAGGTTGCAAAGTATGAGATCGCATCACGCATTCTGCTGTCTTTAATGACAATGGCACCAGCAGAGTAAGGAATATAGCCCATTTTGTGCGGATCAATGGTAATCGTCTCAACTTGGCTCATCGCTTTGAAGGCATTATATATATCTTCAGTTAGCCATTCGTTTTTCAAGTTCATATCTGTGAAAATATTATGTTTTTTGTAGACTTCATCTATTTTGTCAAATGCAATGAATTCATCGTTTTCATCCAAGAAAATGGCACGAGCATAACCGCCATATGCAGCATCGACGTGGATATAGTAGTAAATTCCTTCTTTTTCCAATTTTTCACGAAGTTCGACAATTTTATGAATATGGTCAATTTGACCTTCTTCCGTACTACCCACTACTCCTACTACTCCGAGGATTGGAATGTTATCTGCCGTTAGTTGGCGAATGGTTGCTTCTAGCTTCTCGATATCCATATGGTAGGTGCTATCTACATCGATTGCTACTACATTATCAAGGCCGATCCCAATAATGTCAGCTGCTTTAAGCCAAGAGTAGTGTTTGGTTTGTGGAATAAGCCATTTCCCTAATTTGTTAAGGTATCTGCCGCTACGTGCAGATTTTGCTTTAATATCATCAAGCCTATCCGGAATTTTCTCCATAATATCCAGAATTGCATTGGAAGACATATTTAGCAGTTCCCAATCAGATTTACCTTTTACGTATTCAGGTGCTATTTCTTTAATCGCAAGCGGCAAGGATTTCATGTTACGTGCATACCATAGTCCTTCCAAGTTCGCGATCGAACCGTCGGCACAAATATGTCCCCAGCTTTTTCCTTCTATATAACTCATCATTTTGCACAAGTGATGTCCAACTTCTTCTTCCATTTGTGATGTACCCGGGGACGATTCATAAGCAACGTTGTTACCATTCCAGAGCATAGCAGCTGTATAGGCAATAATAGCTGGCATCAATGTTTCTGAGTTCATATGACCCCAGAAGCGGCCGGCTGTATGCCATGGGAGTGATTCCGAGCGAAGCTTAGAGGATAATTCGTTGAATACGCTGCGCATATGGTTTGCAGTATCTTCGAAGCTTTGTGAAGTCTTATCATAAGGTGTAATAACCGGCAAATCTTGTGGTTGATAGTTTTGGCGCCAACCCACATGCTCATCAACTACTTTAAGTAGTATTTCTTTGAAAAGATCAACGTTCTCCCCTTTATCCCCTAGGAAAAGTGCTTTTAAGTTAATTTCCGGTATTTGATAATTCATTTTTTCTACTCCTCTTTCTTCCAGCTTGGTCGTTTTATTTTATAGATGATAAGAGCAATACCTACCATCACAATCGTTGCTGCAATTTGGAAAATGATGTACCCCGTGCGTTGACTTGGGTCCAGAATAGAAGGTGGAATCAAACTGACGACAAGTGTGATTATTACACTTATGATAGACAGCAAGGATACGAACCACATCAGACCATTACCTTTATTACCTAGACGGAAAGGTCTTTCCACTTGAGGCATCTTATAGCGTAAACGGATGGCAGAAATGGCAATCAGTAAATATACGATACAATACAGGATTGTTGTTGTAATCGTAATGATAAGGAATGCACTATTGACGTCCGGTACAACAAGGTATAGAACGGATACAAGCGAAATAACGATAGCTTGAATCAGAACGAATGTAATCGGAATATTCTTAGATGTTCTTTTTTGAAAGAACGGAGGCAGGTTGCCTTCATCAGCAACTTTTATCATCGCTTTACTTGGTCCAAGTACCCATGCACTCAATTGAACAAGTACGCCGATAAGAATCATTGCAGAGATAATGTTGACGCAAATCGATGGAATTCCTATATCATTACAGAAAATCATATAGGGCTGTGTAATGTTCGCCAATTCCATTTTGCCTTTCGGTACAGCATTAGATACCGTCAAACCAGCAACAAGGTTGAAAATTACGAGCAAAACAACAGATGCGATAACAGCAATCGGATAATTACGTTTTGGATTTTCAATATTGTTCGCATGTACAGAAGAAATTTCAACACCGGCAAAAATGAAGATAATCCCAGATAAGTAAGTCAGGCTTCCCAGATCTCCTAGATTCGGCAGCAAATCACTTGCCTTGAAGTTACCCAGATAACTGCCCGGTTGAATTCCATTTTTGAATAGAAAAATAACGCCTAAAATAACAAGAAAGACAAATGGGATATATACCCCTATGATGGCTCCCCAGTTACCCGCAATTTTGACCATATCGAACTTTAAGTTCAATAAGGTGACACCCCAGTATGAGATGAGAATAACCGCAAAAATAAAGAAGTTATTCGATGAAAGCGTAGGAGTGTTAATCACGTATCCAAATAGTATACCTACCGTCGATGCAACCATTACCATCCCGAAAAACATTTGCACCCATAGCAACCATGAAGTAACAAAGCCCCACTTTTCACCTAATCCATTTTTGACCCATACTTGCGGGCCGCCCTCTTGAGGGAATCCCGTTGACAGCTCAGCAGACATTAATGCAATTGGAAGTGCAAACAAGATCGCTGCAACCAGCATGTAGAAAATCTGTGTCCAACCGGTAATGGAAAGTGTCGGAACACTACGTACAGTACCAAAAAACGCCATTGTAATACCGATTAGCCCGAACAGTGTCAATTTTTTAGCCATAATCTCTGTCCTTCCTTCTAAAAACAAGATGACGTTAATCGTTGTACCTTTAGAATGTCTTACAAATGCTGATTTTATTCTGTAAAAAAAAGAACCGGTTTCGGCCATTTACGACCAAAAACCAGTTCTAATGCAACAATCTATGTGATTTATATCAACTTTACAAGGTTGTAGTTCTTTTTGCCTTTACGAATAATAATGAATCGTCCATCAAAAGAGTTATCTACTGTAACATCCATATTAACATCTGTAACTTTGTCGCCGTTCAACGTGATTGCGCCATTCGTAATATCTTCACGTGCTTGACGTTTAGATGGCTCAACACCTAAATCAACCAGCCAGTCGATAATATTTTTTGTTTCCTTGGAGGCATGGAATGTAGGCATATCTTTGAAGCCTTGCTCAATTTCATCTGCTGTTAGCGACTTAATATCCCCGCTGAATAATGCTTCCGTAATTTTTTGCGCTTGCTTTAGAGCTTCCTCACTGTGTACGAACTTCGTCATTTCTTCTGCCAATTTAAGCTGAGCTTCACGTTTGTGAGGCTCTGTCTGTACCTTCACTTCCAGTTCATCGATTTGTTCTTTCGTCAAGAAGGTAAAGAATTTCAAGTATCTAATAACGTCTCGATCATCTGTATTCGCCCAGAACTGGTAAAACTCGAATGGAGTCGTTTTGTTAGGATCGAGCCAGATTGCACCACCTGCTGTTTTGCCGAACTTCGTACCGTCCGCTTTCAACATCAATGGAATGGTCAGTCCGAATGCTTTTGCTTCAGGACCTTCTTTTTTACGAATCAAGTCAAGACCACTTGTAATGTTGCCCCATTGATCTGCACCGCCAATTTGCAGTTGGACATCTTCTTCTTTAAACAAGTGATGGAAGTCCATCGATTGAAGAATCTGGTATGAGAACTCGGTAAATGAAATCCCCGTATCGAGGCGACTTGCTACGATATCTTTGCCCAGCATCGTATTGACGCTGAAGTTCTTTCCGTAGTCACGTAAGAAATCCAAAATCGTTAAGTTATGTGTCCAATCGTAGTTGTTCACCATGCGTAGTCCCGTGTCGCCTTCGTTGACAAACAGTTTCTTCATTTGTGCTGTCAGCGCATCTACGTTCTTCTGAACTTGATCCATGGTTTGCAGCGTACGTTCTGACGTCCGGCCGCTTGGGTCACCGATTGTGCCTGTTGCTCCGCCAATTAAGATTACGGGGCGATGGCCAGCGAGCTGGAATCGCTTCAGCATCATAAATGGAATCAAGTGGCCAATATGCATACTGTCACCGGTAGGGTCAACACCACAGTATAGCGATATCGACTTCTCGCTTGTTAATTTATGCAAACCTTCTGTATCCGTCTGTTGATTAATGGCCCCGCGCCATTCTAGCTCATCTATAATGTTCAACATTGTGCTTCAGCTCCCTGATGAATAAGTTAAAAAACAAAAAAATCGTCTCCTAGTCTATTGTAGACATAGGGACGATTAATTAACCGTGTTACCACCCAAATTGCATTAACAGTGCTGCAGCCACTATTAATACCACTCTCGGCAATGATATCGATTGCCAGTTCGCTTAGCGTTATCTAAGATACTCCAGAGTGTAACTCGCAATATTGTGTGTACCAGGTCGCATCAACCCCTGGCTTTCTGTAAACAGGGACAATCTTGCTACTTCGCTCTTTCATCGTGTTATCCAATATTAGATTACTGACAATCATAGTGCTAGAGAATTTGTTTGTCAAACACCAAAATTATCAAGTTTTATTAGAAACACCCGGTCTGCTCATGAGCGTTTTCGGCTGAAAATCAACATATTCATATCATTCTGCATCGTATCAAATCTTGCTTCTTTGCCTGACTTTTCGTGCAGCCTCGACTATTGTTTATTTATGAAAGCCATATGTGACTAAAACCTTACAAAATAAGGTTTATTCCTTTAAATTATCTAAAATCTCAAAAAGAGCCTCATTAAACTTTTCCTTTTGGTCAAGCATGGTGACATGACCTGCATTTGGGATAGAATAAAATTGCTTGGATGACGCTTCCACCGTAGTAAAATAATCTCTTGCAAGTGGATAGGGAGTCTGCCAGTCATCCTCACCATGAATATAAAAAACAGGTGTTTCATATTTTATGCCAATGGCCGGTAGGTCAAATGTTTGAATTAGATAGTTCATAATGGTAGACTGCCCAGTTTCAATCACTCCAGGGCTTAATAAGTAACGTATATCTCTTAAAGTATAGAAAGGGGAGCATAAAGCACTCCATACCAACTCTGGCGTAGCTCCTGCTGCCAGCTTATACTTAGCTTGCAATTTGCGAAACTTTGCCATCTTCTTTTTCATTTCATCATTGTAAGTCTTGCCAGGATAAGGACTTAATGCAGCAAGCGCTTCATAATCCCTTTGGTTGCCTGATTCTTTTATGCACTCTGTCGCTCTTTCATAACTGACCATCTCATTTTTAAACAAATTAACAACCTGTCCGACACCAATGTAACCTAACACCAAATGTGGATACTTCAGAGTAAACAGGCTTCCCAGTACAGAACCCCACGAGTGCCCCATAATGATAATTTTTTCTTTTTGGTATTTGGCTTTTAAGTATTCCACAACCTCATATGTATCTTGAATTACTTGGTCAATAGTTGTTGTTGGAGTGACTATCTTTGGATCATTTTTAAAGTAGGTTTTTCCGCAATTTCTCTGCTCCCAGTGTACAACAGTAACTTTCTTCTCCCACGGCACCTGAAATTCCTGTGCAAATGGTAACATTGGAGAACCAGGACCCCCATGCAAAAACAACAGCACGGTGTTTTGAACATCATCCCCTCGATGATACAGATATTGCTTTATACCCCCAATGGCTACAAACTCTCCATAGTTTACTCCATTATTTGAAGTGATTTTAATTTCTTTCGCACGTTTCTTTTTCATAAAGTACAGGAAAGAAAAGAAAAAAACAGTGATAAGTACGAACGCCGCCAAAACGATCTGCGAAGTTAAGAACATTTCTTCATACCTCTATCCCCTGTGACATATAACCGGCAATTGAATCAACCATAATATTCAAAGCTTGTTCTTTGCCTTGTTCACCATATTGGGTACCCTGAGAGGCAACAAAATGCAGGCTATCCATCAAATAGGCAAGCACTTTGAAATCACAATTGGATTCACGGATCCCAAAAGCGGCTAGTGTCTGGCTAAAGTAATCCTTTGCTTTCGCTTGTTCCCATTCTTCAACAGCACTTGGGAGTTTACGAAACAAATATTCCATATCGGAGGGTTTCACATACAGTGCGAGACTTTCTGGTGCCAAATAAATTTCCTTTAGTGCCCTTACGAGCCCTTCTTTGGCATCTCCCTTATTAATGTGAACCGCTGTTATTCTGTCAAACAGTTTTTTTTCACTCTTTTTTATAACGGCATAGAGGAGTTCCTCTTTTGAATTATAATAAGAATAAAAGGACCCTTTCCCTATATTTACAGCCATTGCAATGTCTTCAACAGTGACTCGTTTTATACCCTTTTGCTGAATCAGTTCGACTCCTTTTATGTACATGGCTTCTCTTATCATTTCTTTTTCATACTCACTTACAACTTTAGGCATACAATCTCTCCTTTTATTATGACTATAATCTGTAAAAACAGTCATTATAAAAATAATAGGTGTATTCCTCCAGACTGTCAATAGTAAATGAGCAAAAAGAGACTACATTCTTTTTCAAAAATGTAGTCTTTTGCTTTCTACCATCTAAGACACAACCTTCCCTAAGCCAGAAAATTAAGGAAGCACAAATGATTTTATCTCAATTGATTCAATACAATAACAAAGTGTAATTAAAGATGAAATATCGTTTACAAACGTGTGTCATTTTGGAAATTAAGATAGAAATGGTCAGCGTCATTATATACACCAAATTCATATCCTTTTTCCTTATAAAATGCAATTATTTCTGGAAGTGCTTGTAAGGTTTGTTGTTTTTCATGCATGAAAATGACTTCTCTGTCAAATGTAGTTTGCTTTTTAATATTTTCTAAAGTTTGGTTTGGATCTTTTAACGTCCAGTCCTTAGAATCAATTGTCCAATCCCAAATTTAAATTCCAGCTTTTATAATTTGATTGCGAATCTGTTCACTTTTCAATCCTGGTGCTGAACCATAAGGTGGGCGAACCAACTTAGGATTCGTACCTGTATGCCCCAGTGATTGTTTTGCTTTCCATACTGGCTTCTACTCCAAACCTGTTAAATTTTTGCCGCCTTCCAAATAGAATGTTGAGTATTTTTGATGACACTTCATCGAATATGACAACTGTAAATTTTTGGATGAGTACCCCGATGAAAAAATGTGAATTTGTAATCAAAGAAGTTAATCAGCCATCCGGCAAAGCGTTGCGGCAATTTCATGAGCATGTGGTCGAGATATTGAGCCGAATTGTCCAAGCAGAGGCCGAGATAGACATACCTCTCCCCTTAAGTGCATCATTCTACGCAAGACAAGCAGAAAACTTAACAAAATAAAAACAAGCCGGAGCGCATGACCCACCACGCTCAGGCTTGTTCTATTTCAGGTTATTTTGAATGAATTCTCGAAGGAATACAGGTATATGGAGCGAAGCTTGATTGCTTGTAGCCGTGCTATCGACAATATGGCCTGCTTCCCACCAATCGTTGAATATTCACTCACCCCATTAGGGGAATCTATACTCCAACCAATGAGAGCATTGAATCAGTGGACTCAGGCCAGATCCTCCTATGATCAAATATAAAACAATAAATAATATCAAGAAGATGACACCCTGAGTATACGAGTCATCTTCTTACTCATTCCCCATGCTTATTTTTGTAAATCAGCAAGTGGCCTCGCTAGTTCACTCCAGCCTACAGGAATATCTCTTCGATTATTGACGTAAACGGCTCGCAGATACTTGGACACGTCATTTACCCGATCTTCTATTAGCACCTCTCGTACCTCGGACGCCTTTGCAGGCACCGTGTTATTCACGATACTTTTGAAAAGATGAAGAGGCAGGAACATATCCGGACTCTTCTTGTACGTACACAGCGTTGGAAACCTTGGTGAGCTACCCGAGTCGTATTTCGATAATTTAATAGCTGAATAATGAGCGAATAGCAAAGAATACGCGTCGAATTCAAGAACAGCAAATCCTTCATTTGGTTCTCGCCGTGCATAGGTTTCCATCATTTTTTGACAGTCTTTTAATGTAGGCCAAAAAAACACATGTCGATCCAAGCAAGCTCGAAATTGTTCCTGTGTGACTGCTTTGTCTATCATAAGATCAGGAATTTTCAGATGAGCATTTATTGTAAAAGGATACGTATCATAAATGACTTCCTTAGCCTTTGCTCGTCGCTCACCGGCAGAGTGAGGGTCTATTTGATAACTGGACAATAGCGCATCGAAATGGGCAATAGCTGATAAATTTCTCAACCTCGTGAAATGATAAAGGGACTTTCTACTTTTTGCCTTTGTTATTACAGTTATATGGGTATCCTTCTTCATTATCCCGCTCCTTCTCTTTTACTCCAGTAATAGCAGGATTCCAAAAAAAGTCCCTTTTCAAACTCAGGTGCCCTATACCGCTGTGATCAAACAACATTTCCAAATTCCGATCATTGCTGCTGTTAAGCAGATGGCATGGCTATTGGGTATGAATCAAAATACAAACAGACACTACCCTCTACCACGGTAGTGTCTAGTGTCTGTTACGGGTATGCGATCATTTAGCGATCCATACTTTTTAGAGCGTGCGGAACTTCATATCCTTACAATCAATATGGAACGTAAATGTTCGTTTTTCACTTTTTCCATTTAACGAAAGTTGAAAAGTTAGGTTTTCAATATTTTTTTCCACCAAACCTTGATGCCTCACCCAACCATGTATTTCTTTCTTGGGCTTGATTGTAACCGTACCAAAACCAGGATTTAGAGGAGAGATTCCCACCGTTTCGTACGTTTTCCCTGCGACATCATCGTTCGCCCCTACGAGCGAGCTGAGCAAATCAGGTGTGATATTCTCATCGTCTGTATTGTTTTTGATTGTAATTTCAAAGTCAGTTGTCTTTTCCGTAAGCCTGATGGCATGTACGGTAACTTCAACCTCATTTATCTTTTGTGTAACAGGGATCTTCTGTAATTTCACATTCTGATCACTAGAAGTTGAACCCTTATAATCTTCGGTTTCCGCTGTGATGTTCGTTGCAGAGGCAGATATTCCTGAGAAGAAGATAGCACCGCAAATAAATCCCATAACTATTTTTTCATGATTCATTCCTCCTCCAATCTTCGACTTTAATTTCAATTACAGCATCCTCTACAGCTTTATATTGGTGCTTAACAGGCTCTCATCAACCTCAACAATTCCATCCTGTCTGCTGATTTGGTAAATAAACTCAGCATGTAGAGGCACTTGCAGTCGATTGTAGTAAGTACCATTGCTCGGATTATAAAGTAAAGGAAACCAAGCATAGATGTTCATCTCCGCTGGTGTATGTGGCGGAACATGAACGATCATGTCAAAGGTCACTAACTCTTTTTTCTCACTTACAACACGAATCGCAGTAGTAGCTTCCAAGTCAATGTTAAATTATGACACGATGCAATAAAGAGACTGCTACAATAAGCAGTCCCTTTATCTTCATATATTACGAAAAGTTTATGCCATCTCGTCAAGACGAACGAACTTCAGATTTCTTGTCTTTAGTTGATTCAGTACTTCATCTAAAGCTTGCAGCATAAAATAAGGAGCATGCTTGTCAGCGCCCATCGTCTCACCGCTGTCATGAAGTAATACAACCGAGCCATCCGTAATTCCACCTAGCAGTGTGGACTTCATCCGCGTTTGGCAGTTCAAACTACTCCAATCCCCACCCATCAGCGACCATAGCGCAATTCGGTATTGCTTGGAACGAAAGAAATCGAATAAATTAATTAATCCCCAAGGTGGACGGTAATAGTTCGGTCTAGTTCCGACAATAGACTCTATAATATCAGCCGAGCGATCTAGGTGCTCACGCCGGATTGTACTTGGAAGCATCAACCAGTTAGACTTATGACGGTAATTATGAATACCAATCTGATGACCTTCTTGATCCATTCTTCGAATTAATTCAGGATACTGCTCTGCTTGCGATCCGAGCACGAAAAATGTAGCTTTTACTTGATGCAATTTCAATAAGTCTAACAACCTTGGCGTATATTGTGGGTTTGGCCCATCATCAAACGTGAAAGCTACTTGTTTTTTTATCGAGCCTTTACGTAAGACACCCCAGCCGATCACTCGCGTAATCAAGCTCGGGATAAGCATGTAAAACGTGATGGAACATAATATTCCGATTACACAGTATGTAAACATGATTCTTCCTCCATATCGATTTAACCAGCGATTTTCGGTTCGGGTGAGAATCGATTCTTTAGTGACGCTCGTGAATGGATCAGTAACATCGGAACCAGTTGTTCGGTGCGCCGACTGATTCTTTGTCTTCCTTCTGGGTGCATAGCAGAGAGCAGCAATCGCAGATAGATGGTGGTGATGCGTTCGAAGACACCTGGCTTCATCTGTTGTTGTTCAAAACCAAGACCGTGCGTTATTCCCCGGTGGAGCAGTGTAATGCCTAGTAAAGCCTTGACCTGCCTGAACTCGGACTGCGATTCGAAAGCTTCATTGATTTGTTTCATTGATTTACGCAGCATACGAGCCGTTTGGAGTGCAGCACGATCTGACCCTTCGGACTGGATCAACTTCAAGATCCTTTCATTGTCAAGGTGGAGCTCCCCTACCCATTCTCCCTGATTGATAACCGTAGAGTCCTGGCATACAATAGCTTCTCCCCGGTGTTTTTTAAGCATGACGCTGCAAATGCCAAAGCTTGACTTATGCGATCCGCGAAAATGTGAAAGTAATGCAAAAGCTTTTTCCCACATCATCCAGAGGGACTGTATTGTAGTTTTACGTATTTTGAAACCCAATTCGTTCACCTTCCTTAAAACGGTTATTCTCTCTTATTTCGTAATTGTACATAACGGAGCTTTCTTTTTTCTTATCCGATTCTTACGAAAATCTTAAGAAATAATGATGCCCAGATCATACATACGGTCACCTTCTGTAACCAGTTGGTTGCTCTTTAAAGCCTTTACCAAGTATCTGGCGGCAATGAGAATGCATCACCAGCAAACTTATCCGCTTGATGTGCACAACGACGGTCCGATCATCCCCTTCATAATTCATCCGCCATATGTGCGTGATGAGTTGTTCCCTAGTGAATATTTGACCTGGCTGGCTAGCCAAAAGCTCACGAATGTGAGCGTCATCATCCACGATAAGTATTTTGACGACCATTAGACGATGCACCCCTTCAAATTTAGCATGACAATTTTCATTTTCATTGAATTCTCAGAATTAATTGTACTGTTTATTACACAACTTTGAAAATATTTCCAATACCAACCCTTATCCGCATTGGAAAAAACCTCGTCAGAAATAAACGAGGTTCTTAAAAATCGTGCTTCAGTGTCTTACAAATCCTATTTCTGAATAACGAGTAGCTACTTCTTCCAATACAATAGAGTCATCACCTTTCACATATTTGTCGAAAAACGAAAGGTTAACATCGTTATTGAGACGATGAATGTAGCCTATCTCGGTACCCTGCGTCTTCGGAAGATCAGTATGATTCATTTCTAATAACTTGTGAAACTCTGCGAACCAACCCAGGAACAAAGAACAGTGGATAAAGAAGCAGGAATAGATTCGGAATCCACCATAGGAGGTCATAATCCCCCTTGATAACCCAGAATGCGATGGCCTGTAGTCCCGAACAGGAGGTAAGAACCAGTGAAATCAGTACCAGTGGCTGCCATACTGCATTGGACTTGCGATAATAATAAAGACTAAGTAACCCTGTCACCGAGATCAAGACATCAGGCGGAAAAAAGGACCAGTTCCAGATCACAAGCAGCTTGTTATTATAATCCTGATACGCATAGCTGGGTGGGATTAAATGAAAGTATGTAACAAACCAATATATAAGAAATGAAATATCTGTAAATAACAGTAATCCCCTTAGTTTACCGCTCATCTTTACCACTCCTTTAGCCCAGTTGTATTCATCGAATGCTCTTGTTGGACTTCGCTTTCCACCCTTGCATGACCGCTACTACTTAGATTCAATCCTACTACTCCTGCAATGATCAGCAGCAAGGAAATGAGCTTCAAGGTTGTCAACTGCTCTCCAAATAGCGCCCAGCCGATGCCGACAACAATGGCGGTTCCCATTCCAGACCAAATGGCATATGCAATACTTACAGGTATCCCCTTCAACGCTAGATTCAGTAAGAACAAACTGAGTAGATAAAAGACCACTAGCAGAATAGAAGGACCCAACTTCGTAAATCCCATCGATAGCTTCATAAATGTAGTGCCTGCCACCTCTGCCACTATAGCAAGTACCAGCAATAACCAAGACATACCGTCACCTCAACCTTATCCCGTTTATCATAATATCCACCATTTCATCCAAGGCTTCTCCTAGTGTTAACCCGACCTGATTGACGGAGGCTTGCTCCATCAACCGGTTGAGCCCTCCAATGTACAACTGTATAAATAGTTCCTCATTAAACGTCCCCAGCAGTCCTTCAGCCTGAGCCACTGCAACAATTTGCTTTACTCCGTCCCACTGCTCTTCCATAAAGGAGTTCAGATATTTCCACACCTCAGGGTAATAACGCTGCAACTCGAACAGACGCTTGATATCAAAAAACTGAAAATCCTGCGGAAGCAGTACGAGTAAAGCCCTCAATTTATCCATTGTGTTCAATGTCTGATCATGAATAATAGCTTGCTCTCGCTTTTTAATCTCATCAATCGCTTGCTGCACCATATCATGAATCAATTCTTCCTTAGAGGAATACCATTCGTAGATGGTTTTCGTGCTTACACCGCATTGTCTAGCTATATCTGCTATTGTGAAGCGGAAGCCTGATCTGAAAATTTCTTGTTGTGCCTGCTGCATGATTCTTTGCTTCAATTTGAATTCAGCTCCTATCCATAAAACACGGAAAATATTATGTTTTCTATATTTTCCTGATTGTATATGATCCTTATCTTCATGTCAATTTGAAAAAAGGTAACCCTTAGTGCTACTGATTCTCTTACTTGCAACTGTACGCTGGCTCGCGTGAAAGACGCTAGGCTAAGTTGCCTAACGTCTACGAATTCCCTTAATTACACTTACATTAATTGACTTAAAGTCTTAGCTTGTATATCCAGCTTGCCCGCAGATTCGCCGATTCCTACAAACTCATCGACAGCTTGTTGGATGAGATGTTGGCTTTTATCGATTGTTTTCTGCGAACTTTTCGTGCCCCCGCTAACCTTATCGACCTGTTTCGAAATTCCCTCGACGGTAGCTTGAATCGCTATAGCAGCTTCTTCAACTTGGCTCGCCAGTTTCCGCACTTCGGTGGCTACAACATTAAAGCTGCGACCATGTTCCCTTGCATGTGCTGCTTCTATCGCTGCATTCAAGGCGAGGAGTTTCGTTTGGGAAGCGAACCCCCGGATTGTTTCTACAACGCCATGAATGGCTGTTGTTTGTTGTTCTAAGTCATGTAGCAAGTTCAAGTTGCTCTCATTATCGCTTAGCACATGCTCTATAGCGACAGCTACTTGTTGACTGCGGTTTAAACCTTCTTCTGTTCGTTGATGTAAATCTTCAGCCATTTGTTGTAATTCACTTGTTAATTGGGTCGTAGCTATTTCCCTTGCTGTGATGTCCGTTGCCACTTTCAGGACAGCCACGATTTGACCATCTTCATTGCGAACTGGCATGTACGTGGCTTCGAAATGGAGAATCCTTCCGTCTTTTGCCACGCGAACAATCTTCTCTTGAAATTTCAAACCACTTCTCAGATTATTCCAAAGCATTACATAACCTGGACTTTTTGCAAAATCCGCTGTACAAAATTGACGATGGTGCATGCCCGATAGTTCCGAAACCTGATAGCCCATTGCACGTGCAAAATGTTCATTAGCCCAGAGAACATCACCTTCTGAATTAAACTCTATCATCGCTAATGATTGCTCTAATGCTGCTAACACTGTTTTTCCTTCTAACACTTGCGTACTTTCATACAATCCCTGTTTATCCATAAATCGGCGCACTTCCCAACAATGTATTAAATGAATAAAATAGTTTAATAGACCCATGAGAAGTATACAGCAAATCGGCATACGAAATGAAGAAGTATTTTTCCAAAAGTTTCCGATATCGAAAATCTGCCTTACAGGACGATCTCACGACCCCTCTCAGCAGACTCATATATCGCACAGAGGATCTTAATCATGTCCACGCCGTGGTCAGGTATGATAATCGGTGTTTCACGTCCAAGGACACACTCGATAAAATGGTGAATATTTGCCGTATGTTGAGGGATCTGTGCAGCAATAAATTGAGGTTTCTGGTCGATAAGTACGCCTTCATTCTCAGTAAAGAGACTCAGCTTATCATTAATAAGGCTAAACCCACCTTCAGTACCTCTCCATTCGAGGAATTTCTTCTCCTCTTCAATGTTGGAAGCCCAACTAAATTCGATTTGCAGCGATGCGCCGTTGTCAAAACGGATAAAACCTGCTGCTAAATCTTCCACATCAAACGTCCCCTCTGGGAAAATACCTGACGCGTCTGGCCGATCTGCGAACTTACGATAAGTCGAGCCTGATACTGTAACCGGCTTCGGATTTCCGCTCAACCACATAGCCAAATCGATCATATGCACGCCAAGATCGATAAGCGGCCCACCTCCTGATAATTCCTTTGTCGTGAACCAACCTCCACGCCCTGGGATACCCCGACGTCGAATCCAGCCGCATCGCCCCATGTACAAATCTCCAAGCTGCCCTTTCTCGATGACACGCTTAGCGAATTTTGCTTCCTCGCTGAACCGATTATTACGCATCACCATAAGCAGCTTACCCGAATCGCGTGAGGCATCCGCCATCTTCTGCGCTTCGATCGGATTAATCGCATCCGGCTTTTCGCAAAATACGTGCTTGCCACTTTGCAGCGCAGCAATTGCAATTTCAGAATGATACAAGTTCGGCGTGCTGATTCCAACGATATCGATAGATGAATCACCCAACAGCTCACGATAATTGTCATATACCTTAGCATCTGGAAAGTCTTTAGAAACTTCTTCTGCAGACGAACGGAATGCATCACAGAACGCGACAACTTCTACTTCTTTATGTGTCATCCAACCTGGTAAATGAGCCCCTTTGAAAATACCACCTGTACCAACTACCCCTACCTTTAGTGTCATTGGCTTTTATCCTCCATGCTTTCAAGTGGTTGGGCATTCCCATACCGGGGATATTCGCGCTCAATTGGAGCAGCCCATTTTACTGCATTGGAAATAATCTTGCGGACTTGCGGGTTATAATAGGTCGGGTAAGTTTCGTGGCCAGGTCGGAAATAGAAAATTTTCCCCATACCACGCGTATAACAGCACCCACTGCGGAACACTTCTCCTCCTTCAAACCAACTCACCATCACTAATTCATCAGGTTGCGGGATATCGAAGTGCTCGCCATACATTTCTTCTTCTGGAAGCACGACATATTCACCAATGCCTTCTGTGATCGGATGACCCGGGTTAACGACCCAAATACGCTCCTTCTCACCTACTTCCCGCCACTTCAAATCACAGGAGGTTCCCATTAACTTCTTGAATATTTTGGAAAAATGTCCAGAGTGAAGTACAATCAATCCCATTCCTTTGAGAACACGTTGATATACCCTTTCTACAATCTCGTCCTGAACTTCTCCATGTGCGATATGTCCCCACCAGATAAGGACATCAGTATTGTTTAATACTTCTTCGGTCAATCCATGTTCGGGTTCGTCCAACGTAGCTAGGGTAATATTTCCTTTAACCTTAAGACCTTCTGCGATTACGGTGTGCATCCCTTGTGGATAAATAGATGCTGCTTTTTCGTTCATTTTCTCATGCCGGTACTCGTTCCAAATTGTAGCATTGATTCCTTTGCTCATCGGTTGGACTCTCCCTTTAGTTTGGATTTTCTTCTCTTCTCTATCTTATCTCAGACAAAAAGGACATTCGATTTCTTTTTCGATTTATTTTATACGGTATTCTGTCATTGCTATCGATATAAATAGCGTTTATATTAAAAATATATTACGCGATCTTGTCGAAAGTACAATCAGTAAGGAGCACAAGCATGTACCCTGAAATGCATCACGAACAAGTCGTTTATCAGAATCCTTTTCTAGCTATACGGATATGGCAGCAGGATTCCGAGTATTTTGCCTCTGAAGAAATAAGAATGCGAAGAGAACAAGAATGGAAACAGAAGAAATTTTACGATTGGCATTATCACAAAGAGGTGGAGTTCCTATACATTCAGGAAGGGGAACTCATTTTATTCTACAAAGAAGAGCAACGGGTACTTCGAAAAGGAGATATCGCAGTCATCGGTTCCAGTGAACCACACTTTACCCTGCAGACGAAGGAAGGCAATACAAGTCAGATTGTATTCCAGATCGACTTGCATAAATATTGGGATCTTAACACGTTAAACAACATGCAGCATTTCTCTGAGGTTATTCGTCCGCTTAGTTCGCTTAATTATGTATATGAAGACAACATGAATGCCCGAATGCAAACAGCAGCCCTTATCTGCGAAATCTATCAAGAGATGAACGATGCCCAAATTGGCTATGAGCTCGCCATCTCTTATCGGATCAAGAACATCTTATTGCTGCTGCTTCGCAACGATACGAAGCAGCAATTGAACTATAACGACAATCGACTAATCGGTAGGCTTCAACCTGCCATCGATTACGTCGAAGAAAACTTAAGCGAGAAGCTGTCTATTACTGAAATCAGCCATATGCTCAACATGAGCTATACCCATTTCATTAAATCTTTCAAAAAAGCTATCGGAATGACTTTCACAGATTTTGTTGTCTTTAAACGGGTTAAAAAAGCCGAACAACTACTGCTTACAAGCGACAGGAGCATTTCAGAAATCGCTGAAACAGTCGGAATCTCCAATCTTGGCCATTTCTATGGCATGTTCCGCCGCCTGAATCATCGCTCACCCAAACAATTTAGAGATTACCATAAACACGAATAAGCTCGTTCCCGATTTTTTCAATTGAGAATCTCTTTCTCACTGTTCTTGCACCAAATTTACCTAGGAATCGAGCCTTTTTGGGGGTATTCAATAGTTTAGAGATATCATCCGATAACTTACCAATCGTTGTAGCTTCTAGTGCTCCATGATCTCCAAAATGAGCTCGAACGATTTTATTCAAATTTTTAGGTTTAATTAAACCACAATATCCCGCTACTCCTGCCGCGATAACTGGTCTCGCACACGCCATCCCTTCAAGAGCAACGCGTCCTGTTCCCACAATAACATCTCCTGCAAAATAAGCATGTTGAATATCAGATAAAGCATGTCGGATATAGATAGCTTGCCTACCAAGACGACCGTTTACTTTAGCTGCAAGTGCTAAAAGTTTGGATCTCATCGCGTAAGTCCCCGGTCCGAATAGAACAGCTACAAAGTTAGGATTATTTCTAGCAACGATCTCTGATGCTAAGATCACTTTTTTTGCGATTTGAATTTTATCTCGAGAAAATCTTCCTGCATAGACTAGAATCTGAGCCGATTGTGGTAAGGAAAGTACTTTTCTCCACTTCTTTTTAATGGAAAATGTATGAAAAACTAAGGTGTTAATGCCATTGGGAATCATCCGAATTTTTTTCGCAGGTATGTGAATTTGTCTAACTAACCAGCTAGATAACTGCGGTGACACCACAATGAGACGTTTTGCCACTTTCGACATCTCTTTTAAAGCAAACTGAGTATGATAAGTACCATGTATTGTCGCAATAAATGGTATTTTAAGTTGATGATGCAAAATTGCAGCATGACGAAATGACTTTGAATCATGCGCATGAACAACCTTGTATCTTCCCTTAGTTACGATCGAGGATAGAGAGGATACTTGAGTTGCTAGCGATTTTTTTCTAGGAGGGAGAAAATGAACTTTAATCCCTGCTTGTATAAATGATTTTAAAAGTGGCCCTCTTCTAGTCGCAACACCTACTTGAAACCCTTTGGAAATTAAATATCGAGAGACAGAGAGAATGTATTTTTCAGTTCCTCCCGTATTCAACCTCGATACCAGCATCAGAACTTTCACATTCCCACCATCCTTAGTTTACGATCATTTTCAGAGATTTAAGCCCTCTCTTAATAAGTATCTATTTAAGCTTATGAGTCCGTAATCAATACTGCTTGTGCAAATCGGACATTTTCATAGATTTCTTAAAAAAGTGAATTACAAAAAGAGCAGGTCAATTCCATTGACACTGCTCTTTCTCATCACGTTTGAATTTGTGGCGGCTTACTCACTCTTCATTTAATACCTAACGGACTTTGAATTCTTTTCTTGTTTCGGCCAGAGTGTATAGCTGAAACTCCATAAAAAATCGATGCCTAACACGGCTCCCCATAATCGAATGATATCAAACAAACTTGTTGTTCTACTCTCGTCCCCAACTAAAAGAATCATGCCATAAAGGAGTAGACACCCAATCAAACAACCTAGCAAATGAAGACACCACATCTTACGTTCATGACGAGCGTGCCCTGCTCCGAACTTAGGAGCTCGAACTGGTGCAGTTCCACCTGCAAAGTGATGTGCAAATCGAACGTCTGCCCATTTGATCATCCGATGACCGAATGCAATGGAAACACCGATATACACGGCTGCAAGACCATGCATACTCGTTGCGACTGCTCCATTTCGTAAGTCAATCACCGTTGCCCCTGCAAGCAGCAAGTCAATAAAAGGGGTACAAATCAATAGGATGGAACCTACCCTTTTCATTCGAAGGATATACCTAAAGAACAGTCCCCCAAGAACAAAAAGCCAAAATCCAATTTCACAGCCAATAATAAGTGCAAGCATAGGTTTAGCGACTCCTTTTTAATACAACCGTATTATAAACTGAAGTTATTGTAGCACGGTTGTATTAAAAAAACAACAGTGATATAATTTAACTATGCCTAAAATAGTAAATCATGATACTCGTCGGGAAAAGTTAGCAGAAGCAGCTTGGCGCATCATTCGGCATAGCGGGCTAGAAGCGGTATCGGTACGAAGTGTAGCAGAAGAGGCAGGCATGTCATTAGGTGCGCTCCGTCATTATTTTGCAACTCAAGCCGAACTACTCGAATTCTCCATGCGTTTAGTCGCCGATCGTATTACAGAGCGAATTGAACAAATTGCACTTAATGAAGAACCATTAGAAGAAATCGAGAGGGCCATTCTCCAATTAGTTCCGATGGATGATGAACGTCTTGCTGAAAGTGAGGTTTGGTTATCTTTTATCGGAAAAGCTTTAACTGATCCCCAACTGAAAACGCTCAATCAGGAGATGTATGAGGGACTATCGAGGTTTTTCCATCTCATTATTCATGTAATGATAAAATTGGAATTAACTAAACCAGACATCGATGCTGAACTCGAAGCCAGACGGCTGCATGCATTAGTAGATGGGCTACTCGTTCACGGGGTCACGAACCGAGTAGATTGTCCGCCAGATGAGATCTCGCGCGTTATCAGATACCATCTTAACAGTATTCTTTTACACGAAAAATAATCCCTTCTGCGCTGAGGCACTGAAGGGATTGTTTTTTATATCGATATAAAGGTGAATACTGTGAAGCTAAACTTAAGGTTTTAAAGCAAATCTCGCAGCCCGACTAAGTAACCCTGGCAGCACGGAAACATGACCTTCTCCCTCAAATTCTTTGAACTCGACATTAAGACTCGAAGTTTCTGAAGCAGCTAGACGATCTGCAAGAGCTTTCGCGTTCTCATTCATACGACTTGGATGTGTTTGTTCCAGCTCCCCGACCGTAATTAAGAGATTCACATTCATGCCATCTTGCTCTAAACGGGACACCAAATCCCGCTCCGCTTCCAGTATGAATGACTTATTCCAATGAATAGATGGACTTCCTGCAATATACGTCTGATAAGCATGCGGATGCTTAAAGAGCACCTGAAGCACGAAGAGGCCGCCAAGGGAGTGCCCAAAGATCGTTTGTCGATTGGCATCGATCTCAAACTTACTCACGATCCGAGGTTTAAGATCTTCCTCAATAAATTGGAAGAACGACTCCGCGCCCCCCATCTCCGGCCATGGACTCCCATCGTAACTCTTAGGTAACTCCTCAACTGCAGTAGGTAATGTAAAATCGTAAAACCTTGCAGGATCAAAAGGAGCTTCTGTCGGATAGCCAATCCCTACGATAACCGCTGGAGTCACCCCTGTCTTCTCGGGTCTGCGTGATTGTACACGTACCGTTTCAACCATCGTGCCGAATATCGCATTACCATCAAGCAAATAGATAACCGGATAGCCCGCTGGAGGCGGTGCTTCACTTGGCATAGCGACAAAAATTCGATATTCACGTTCGCTTCCACTCGCACGCATCTCCCACTGCTCCGTACGTAACATAGTCACTTCACACCCACTGATGGGGCTGCCATTTCCTTCAACTTGCTTACTTGATTGTTCGTTCACTGCTCTTCACTCCTCTCGATGAAACCCTATGTAAAGCAAAGGAAGCTAACTACTCGCCTAGCTCCGACCCTTTTTTCTGTAAAGCAATAAAATGAAATAAGGAACTCCAATAATGGCAATGACGATACCAACTGGCAATTCTGCTGGTGCGAAGATTGTCTTTCCAATAAAATCAGAAACCGTAACGAGCAACGCTCCAACAATCGCGCACACTGGAATAATCCGTCGATGTGCATGACCTATCAACCGTTTGGCGATATGAGGGGCCATTAGACCCACAAATCCAATACCTCCCGATACAGACACGCAAGCACTAACAATCCCGATGCTACATAGTAACAGCACCGCTTTTTCTTTTTCAGAAGCTACACCTAGACCAACAAGGCTGTCCTCACTTAGTTGGAACAAGTCCAGAATATAACTCTTCCTCATAATGATCGGAATGAGAATCACAAGCCATGGAATAATCGAAACAATATAGCGCCAATCCGCGTTATATACACTACCCGAATTCCACACAGCCGCCATCTCAAAATCGTTCGGATTCATTTTCAAAGTCAGGAATAGAGTGACAGCTCCTAATCCGGAAGCAATTGCAATACCCGTTAACAATAAGCGCTGTGGTTCTAGTTTTCCATCCTTCCAAGAGAACAAATAGATCAATAGAGCAGCTAGAAGCCCGCCCATCAGGCCGAAAAGCGGCATAGCCATGATCGAACCCCATCCCGTGCCCTTTATCTTCCCTTGGAAAAAAAACATAAAAATAACCATCGCCGCGCCTGCACCTGAGTTGATCCCGAGTATGCCAGGATCGGCTAAACCATTTTTCGTAATGCTTTGAATAACAGCCCCTGCAATACCAAGTCCCATTCCGACTAGCACTGCAATGACTATTCGAGGCAGACGAAATTCAAAAATGACCAAGTCATAATCAGGAAGCGGATTAATACGCAGCAGTGTATGAATCACGTCCGTAAACTTCATATCAAACGTACCGTTCGTCATGCTCACATACATAGTCACCAATAAAATCACAATACCCATTGCCATGACCAAGGTAAATCGGTTTCCATACCCTTTATGCACGCCTCCCGCCTCCCCTTGTTCGAATTAAATAAAGGAAGAAAGGGACGCCAAGGATAGATGTTACGACACCAATCGGCATCTCAAACGGATAATTCAAGAAACGACTTAGGATATCGCACAATGCTAGAAAAAGACCACCCAGCACACCTGAACATGGAATGACCCATTTATAATCCAAGCCGGTTAAGAATCGGGCAATATGAGGCACGATAAGCCCAACAAATCCAATTTTTCCAGCAAGTGCAACTGAGATTCCCGTTAAGATCACAACACTGCATATCGTCGCGAATTTGATAACGGAAGTCTTTAAACCCAATCCAGTCGCAACCTCTTCACCCAAAGATAGAACTGAGATGGATTTAGATAGGAGGATCGCCATCACGATCCCCACTGCAGCAAATGGTATTGCAAGCTTAATCAGTTCCGGATTCATCTGATGCAGTCGTGCATTGTACCAAAAGCTAATATTTTGAGACATATGAAAATAAGTCGAAAGTGCCGCAGAGATACTGCTCAGAAAAGTACCAATGATTGTTCCCAGAATAGCCATTCGAACAGGAGAAAGTCCCCCTGGAAGCATCGATGCCATCCCGAATACGATCACAATGCTAAGCGCCGATCCTAAAAATGAAAACAAGATCATTTCCATAGAGGAGGAATTCGGTATAAAAATCATACATATTGTAATCGCAAACACGGAACCGTCAGATACCCCCATAATGGAGGGGGATGCAAGATCATTTCTTGTCATCCCCTGCATCAACGCCCCGGATATCGCTAAGAATGCTCCGATCAACACGGATCCAACTGCTCTCGGAAACCTAGAATTCATAATGATCTGGTGATTCACATTATCTGGGTCAAAATGCATCAGCGCTTCAAGTACCGTGCTTATTTCAATGTTCTTAGCTCCATATAATATGGATAAGAACAAAATACAAATGAGTATGAATGGTGCGCTCAATAAAATTAGAGCTGGTGCTGATACTTTTATACGCATGCCTATTAGCTCACTTTGCTTGAGTTATCTTGCTGTTTTTTACAGCTTCCAAGAATGTCATTTTGCTAAATAAAGTACCACCTTGAAGATTAGGATCAACTATATTGACGAACAAATGACCATCTTTCACAGCTTGAATACTTTTCCAAACTGGGTTGTTTTGCAAATCATCAAGAGCCTTAGGCTTGTCTTTATTCTCATCTTCAGCAAATTGCACGAACAAGTAATCAGGGTTCATTTCGGACAGTTTTTCAAGGGAAACCAATTGTTGATTTTTCGCTTGTTTGACTTCTGCAGGAACTGAAGCTCCTAGATCCGCGTAGATCGAAGTGTTAAAGAACACATCCTCTGGATAAATAAATGTATTTCCTACACGAACCCGAATGACAAGCACTTTCTTATCTTTCAAGACAGGTCCGATCTTTTCTTTAAGTGCTTTACTATCATCTTGGTATTTCTTCATAGCCTGTTTTGCTTGATCTTGTTTACCAGTCAGTTCAGCTAATAAATTCAAATTCGCTTCCCAGTTCGTTGAAACGTGAGATATCGGAATCGTTGTTGCAACTTTATTTAGCTTTTCAATGGATTCTGCCGGAAACTTCGTACTAGCTAGAATTACATCCGGTTTCAACTTAAGGACAGACTCAATGTTAGGTTGCGTTTTCTCCCCAATTTTCTCGGCGTCTTTCGTAATTTTTTCAAAAATTTGCGGGAATTGACCTCCGACCGTCGTAGCTCCAGTTGGTTTAACATCGATTACCAAAGCATCTTCCATCGATTCCATCGAACCTGTGATGACGATTTTGTCTGTTTTCGCTGGTACGGTATAATCTTTTCCTAAATATTGAATTGTTCTTGGCTTGTTATCTGTTGTAGCTGGTGTACTTTGGTTATTTGAACTTGGCGCAGCAGATGCTGATGGAGCAGTTCCCTCTTTTCCACCACATGCCGTCAGACCAATCATCATTGTTAATGCTAATGCACTATATCCTACTTTCTTAAACATCAATATCCTCTCCAATCCTTATTTTCCATATTATTGAGAATTGTTATCAATTTACTGATAATAATTCTCATTGGATTATAAGCGACTCTCTCTTATTCGAACATGGACAATTTCCAGAACCCATTTGTACAACCTCATTTATCGTCTCGATAATTGCTTTACCACATCGTCAATCATACGTTCACATGCATATGCCGAATACTCTCGCCATGGGTCAGATGAAATCTGATACACCTGATTTTTACGTACAGCTTTTAAATCCTGCCACAATTGGGATGCCTGCAGTACCTTCCATTCTTTTAAAGAATCAGATTCCTGACACACATTAATTAATATTCGATCTGAATCTATCATTGCTAATTGATCCTCAGATATCGTCTGTCTGTCATTCGTGGGATCAAATATCGGGTTCATTTTTAATTGCAAATCATGATACAACACATCATTCATCCCACGAGTTGGGGAAATAAAACCATTCTGCTTATGCATGCTCATGACGAATATCGAATCATCACCTAGCTTACGCTTCAGACTTTCTTGTGCTGCCTTTACTTTTCGGTCATAGGCTTCCAGCCAGCACTTGGCCTCATGTTCAGCGTGGATAAATTGTGCTGTAAGCATAAGCTGCTCTCGCCAACTTATCGCATGCGTCGGTATGTACAATACAGGTGCAATGGCTTCTAGTTGTTCTTTTTCGTGTGGATGCAATTGATCTTGATCGCATATCACAATATCCAGCTGGGCCGTTTTTAACACCTCTATATTCGCTTCCCAATCCTGATTGTACCGATATGCACTCAGATGAATGGGAATCTCGGAACGATACATTTTGTAATAATAGGCCGTCCATTTCGGATGAAGCGGTGCTGCATATGGAAATATCTTGAGCGCAAGCATTTGACCGAGAATTCCTGACGAATAAGCACCAATTTTGCGGCGACGATTCTTCACATAGATAGATGGAGATACGCCCATTTCTTTCTTGAACTTGCGGCTAAAATAAAACTCATCATGATACCCCACTTGATGAGCAATATCGCGCATCCGAACATCCGAATGCACCATCATCTGCTTCGCATGGCGAAGTCGAACCTCAGTGATATAATCGATTGCACTTTTTCCATACGTTTTTTTGAATAAATCAACGTAATATTTAGGACTGAGATCTGCAATCGCAGCTAGTCGATCAATCGTTAAGTTCTCACTGTAATGGCTATTAATAAAGGCTTTCGTGCGATCAAGGGCTGATCTTGGATCAGACTCCGGTAGAAGTCGAATATTGTTAAATAAATGGAATAAGAGTTCCTGAAAAGCAGACTGCCCACGAAACCGCTCCAAAGGATACTCACTGCACGTACAGCTATAGATCAATTCGCATAACATAACCGATTCCGCATCTCGATGAATGGGAAGTTCACCTTGCAAGTTACATTCGTCTGGCGTGCCTGAGTCCCAATAAACATCGAAGCGGATCACATACAGTTCACCAATTCCGTCATCCTCTCCACTAATACCAACTGTCTGACCAGGTGACGCAAAATGAACGGCATCCTGCCTCAATCGATATTCCATATAATCAATCGTGAGCTCACTTTCGCCGTTCTTAAGTAAAAGAAGCGCATGTGAATCTAGCAGCTGCTGTTCCATTTCACTAGCACGCACGATATCCATGCTCTGCAGTTTAAACCACATTTTGTCCAGATACTTAAGCACATGATCTGTATCTACAAGTCCATTAGGCAAACCAAACACCTCTGTCTATTTTTGAAAATGATAATCATTATCATTAAAAATTTAGCACAAAGTTGAATATCGGTCAATCCATTGCTATATTGGACAAAAAGAGGTGTCCTATTTGAAACAATTCATGATCGGTCAATATGGTCATTTTGACTCCAACAAATTTGAAAAAGATTTTAGAAATGACTTTCACGGCATTGAAGCCTGTTTGTTTACAACCCATGAGGACTGTTTAAATCTAATGTCAGCGGCGAGGGATAGAAAGTTTCAAATCGGTGTGCACTACCCTTTTCGTGCGCATCCTTCCCGACTACGAGATGCTCCATTCTTATCTAGTGACGAAACCATCCGAGAAGAAGCTTTCCAGCACGTTCAAGAGGAACTCGACTATTTAACAACCGTTCAGCCTGAATATGTGCTGTTTCATTATCCAAAACCGGTCATCCTAGATGATAGAGTCAATTGGGATCAATGGCGATTTACTGATCCTTCCGAGTACGTGATGGAAAGTAATTACACATTCGATGAACTAGTGGAGCGAAGCGAAGCTCTTTTCAAATGGTTAACGGAAAAAAGTAAACAGTATCACTTCGTACCCGTCTTGGAGTTCGATGCGTTGAACAAATACATATACGAAACTGATTATCTGGAAAAATTGCTAGAACAATATCCAACAATCAAGCTATGCCTGGATACAGGAAGATTATTTATTCAAGAGAAAATAGATCCGTATTTTGATGCCTTGAAGATCATTAGGAAGTATGCGAAGTATGCGCACTCGATCCATCTGTGGAACGTGCAAGTAAAAGATGGTATCCGCAATAATCGCTACCCCGTTCTGCCCCATTTAAGTCCTGAAGAGGGTTGGGCGCCGATTGAAGCGTATTTGACTATCATTCGTGAGGAAAATAGCGATGTCAGAATTATGTTTGAACACAATTCGAGTCTTGTAAGTGAGGAGCAATTGGAACAATGCTATACGTGGGTAGACCATATATTGAACAAGCAAGCTGACCCGCGATTTCATTCGTAAATTTTTTTTACAACACAAAAAGATTGCCTAAGTTCCGACTGTTCTTGTCAGAATGTGAGCAATCTTTTTATACTGTGTCAATTAAAGTTCAATATCAAATTAAATCAGCAATTCGAAGTAACCTTTGAATCATAACTGCAGCCTCTGCACGAGTCATGTTTTCTTTAGGAGCAAGCTCTGTGGTGTTTCGCCCAGAAATAATTCCTGCCTGCAAACATTGAGCAAAGCTGTCTATTGCCCAAGTCGATACATCAACCTTATCGGAGAATGAACTCAACAATGATTTTGCATCGTTTGTTGAGCGTTTTTCTTTTAAGCCTGTAACTTTCGTCGCTTTTGCTATTAGGGTAATGGCCTGTTCTCTTGTCATTTTATCCAGTGGGCGGAACTCCCCTTGCTCAAAACCCTTAATCAATTTATAGGAAGCTGCTGTATTTATCACATTATTGTACCAATCCGAAGAACTTACATCTGAAAATGTAGAGGGTCCATCCTCTAATTTCATGCCTAGTCCTCGAACGATAATTGCTGCAAATTCTGCACGTGTGATATTCTCGTCTGGCATAAAGGTGTTTTCACTATTTCCGCTAATAACCATTCTTGAACCCATTTCATTAATAGCATCCTTGGCCCAGTGATCAGCTACATCTTTGAACTGAACTGGATGCCAGATGAGAGAATAAGCGCTAGGGGTTATGCTATTTATCTTCGCAAAATATTTACCGTCCACGATCTCGATCTTTGTCGGCACATGACGGACGGCTCCATTCGATTCAACAACAATTCCTGTTGTGATTTTATTCGGATCCATATCATCAGGAATCAGCATTTCATGTGTCACGAATGTGTTGAAATGAGTCAAATCAATCGAAGAATGACCATGAATAGCTTTTATCGAGAAGTTGTATGGTTGCGCCATCAACGTAAATTTATTTTTAACAGCTTCCCGCTCCACAGTCTTCATATGATCTAAATCTGGTGCGGCGATTTCAATCTGTACATACACATCTTGAAGTGCTATATTACCCCCAAATTGATCCAGTATCGATTGCAGGCTAATCTGCTCAGCAGGTAAAGTATAGATCCCCTTGTCGGACTTGAGCTGAATGATTGCTTGCTTTTGTACTATGCTCTTTATCGACTCGCCATTAAACTCAACTACCACGACATCCGCATTCGTATTCATAGGAATCGAAAGAACTGCGTGCTGCTCCAATAGCGCAAATTTAGCTGCAAGAGTTTTCCAATCTAATGCCACTTTGCTCACTTTCTGGTTGTTGATTTTCGATTCAGTAAACGTTGCTGCACGTTCTTTTTTACCATTAATCAGAACATCATATACAAGATTTGATTGCACGGGTAACGATGAATCTATCCACTTATTCGTGCTCACATCATCTCTAGTATTATCTTCTACCTGAGGTAACTTTGGAGTGACAGCGTTAGAAATAGTCGAAGATGTGCTACTTCCTAAACGATTGATCGCCTTGACCGTAAATGTATAAGAGGTGTCATTCGTAAGGCCTGTAACCGTTATGGGGCTTGTACTCCCTCTTGTGACAATATTCCCAGGTGAAGAGGTTACCTCATATTCGGTTATCGGGCTTCCCCCATTATCAATAGGTGCGTCAAAAGTAATAATCGCTTGTCCGTTTGTTGCCGAAGCCATTATATTCGTTGGAAGCCCAGGGACAGTCATTGGAGTTGCGCTTATCTCATTGGACACTGGACTGGAAATTCCTGCTTTTGTCGCTACTACAACAAAATAATAGGTCGTTCCCTTCGTTAATTTCAACGCATTTAAACTATGTACTGAACCAGGAGTAGTAGCTAACTCTTTTCCATAAACACCGGGTGTTGTACTCTTATATACTTTGTAAGTATCATTGCCATTAACCACATTCCAGTTCAATGTGATCATCTTATCGCCTGCTGTTGCTGTAACAATCGGCGCTGCTGGAGCTTCAATTGTTTTAATATCATTCACTGAAAGTGTAACAAGTTTAAACTGCTTGATCACTTGATTATGATCTACTTCGTATACGCCGATATATTTATTTTTTTGCAAATCAACACCTTGAATATCTTGCCCGCTCATATAAGGCATATAGGTAGCATCGCCGCTAGTAAGCATATCTCCTGTATTCGGGACCTGTATTTCTAGATCTGAAATTTTAATAATTAGTGAACGGTCTGGATCTATCTTTGCTGTAATGGCTGATGTACCAATTGCTATCCCGGGTGCAACCTGTACCGTTAATTCTGGTACTTTTTGAGGAATAGGGGCCAATGCTAAAGTTGACTCCTTTTGAATATTGTAATCTGACAATGTCCGATCATTCTCTAGCACTTTTCCTGCAAATAAGAGCCTCTGCAGTTCGATAGGAATTCCCTCTTTATCTGTAATCTTCTGTTTTACATTCTCGATCGAGTCACTGGCTTCTACATCTAACGTAATGGTTTTAATAGTTAAGGTCTTCACGAAGATTTGCATCGCGTAGGCCGTTGAATTAAATACCCCCATTAATGCAAAAATGACCAACAGCATAGAAATCTTCTTTTTCATTTGTTTTCTCCTCTTTTTTTCGAATAGTAGTAGGATTTTACAATAAGAACTCCATTATTACCACAAAAATCTTGCAATTCTACGAATACCGAATATAGCTAGACTATTGACTCTCACGTCGCGTGATGCCTTACAGTAGCAATTGGAGGCGATCGATATGAAAATAAGTATTGAAAATACAATTGAACACTATGAAAAAATGTACACAATGGAAGAAGGTCGAGAAAACTATTTTCGATACACCATGATGCAGCCATTTGAACAGATGTGGAACACGATCCACGTGCCTTTAGTCGCTAAGCAAGCTAATGGATATGATGTTATAACGGCTACACAGATGATGGGTTATTTGAACGTAGCCAACACCGAAAATGGAAAAATAGCGTTAAAAAAATTACAAGAAATCCAGGCCCTTCAAACGGCGAATGAAACATTAAATCGCTGTGTTCATTTTATCCAAGAGAATGATCTACAGATTCGTGCAGATGAATTACGGTTTGGATTGTATATCGCTGACCCCAAAAAGCTAGAACTACAGCAGGGTTATTGTGGTTTTGGAGGAATACCTGGATATATTCAAGTCACCATCTACCCCAATTCTTATAATGTTCCTAGGCTTCCTGCACTCATCGCACATGAATTCCATCATAATATTCGTTTTTCCTATTTTGACTGGGATCATGGGAATGTTACAGTTGGTGATTATTTAATTATTGAGGGATTAGCGGAGTCATTTGCGCGAGAGCTTTATGGAGAAGATCAATTGGGACCATGGGTGACTTCCTTTGATAAAGAAGACTTCGAATACTCCCTGGAAGTCATGAAAGATGCCTTACATATAAAAGGATTTGCCGAAGTGAGCAGTTACATGTTCGGAGACACCTTTGCCAAAGAACAAGGGTATCCACCTGTTGGTTTATCACCATTTGCAGGATATGCTGTTGGATACCAAGTCGTACAGTCTTTCATGAAAACCAATCATGTGGGAATTCGAGAAGCTTCTTTACTGGGTACAGATGAAATCATTCACAACTGCGGACTGTTCTCTAAATAATTATTTATACCTTTGGAGGCACCTTTGGAGGCATTACTACGATCTTATAGTAATGCCTTTTATATGGAATCCGCCTGTTTCTCATAAAACTCCTCTACACATTGACGACAAATGCATACTTTTCCTCGTTGAGCCTCCGAGATCCGTTCACGTAATTCAAGTGGCACTTTGATATGAAAGCACCAACAGTCCCCGTCGTAAACCCCACACCTATTATTTTCACCGCACAGTGGACATTTTTTCTCATCTACTTGTCTTTTCTCCTGGTTCAAAGGATTTCCCCCACTTTCAAAAAGAGTAGTCATCTCACAAGAATAACAAGTTCTTACGCATTTCACCATAGCGAAAAGTCATAAAAACGACATACGAAACCGTCAATCACCCCCTTGATATAAATTGGAAAATTGATACAATTATGACCAAGGTCATTTTATGACTATAGTCATTTTTTTGAGAGGAGGTGTGTCATAAGAATGCTAAGAGTAACAAGAAAGCAGCAGTTGAAGAATGAAATTTTCAATCAGGCTATGATGTTGTTTAAAGAAAAAGGGTTCGATAACGTTACGATTGAGGAGATTACACAAGCCTGTGGCATTGCGAAAGGGACTTTTTATAACTATTTTTCAAAAAAAGAAGCACTGCTCCTACATCTAGGCATGATGCAGCTTGAATCCGTGAATGAGAGTATACAGCGTCATAGCGCAATCCCCGATTTGAAACAAAAACTGATCCTGCTCTTTCGCGATCTAATGATGAACTATGACGAGCAGCCTGATATGGTACGGCCTGTGATTTCAGAACTCATGCGCTCCGGCTTGTTCATGGACGAAGAGTTAGGCATTATCCACACTTTTCGAAATACACTTAAACCGCTGTTAGATAATGCGTATTTACAAGGTCAACTTCCTGAGAAAACAGTGACTGGAGACGTTGCATCCGTATTAATAGGCACCTATTTCAATTCCCTCATGTTCTGGTTATCAACCGATGGACAAAATAAACGATTCGAAGATATTTTTCAGAGACATTTTGATATCGTATGGGCGGGCATTCGCCCTGAGAGGAGCTGACGAGTAATGAGCATTGTTTACGTGATATCTGCCCTACTTTTAATCGGTATCGGGGGTCTACATGTGTACTGGGCGTTCGGAGGTAGATGGGGAGCGAGTGCAGTCATTCCAACAACGAAAGATCAGAAACCAACCTTCGTACCAGGGCGCATCGCAACCATTGTTGTGGCACTTCTGCTGTTCGCATCCTCTGCCCTATTGCTGATCAAAGCTGGCCTCTTAACCGTATTACCCATTTCCTCTACAGTTACTTGGGGTTGTGGAATTTGTGCAGCTGTGTTCGGACTGCGAGCAATCGGGGATTTTCGCTATGTCGGACTTATGAAAAAGGTACGTGGAACACGGTTTGCCATCTATGACTATTATTTATTTACACCTTTATGCATGTGGCTCTGTCTAACGTTCATTGCGGTTAATTCCCACCTCGGTTCAACTTAAGAACAACTTTATTAATGGATGAATGTTCCGGTGACGCAGGACTAGCAAGTGAAATTTCATACATACCTAACGAAACATGCGAATATGATTTATTTTGATAAGACCTATACCTTTAATGAGGTGGTACAACATGTTAAATGCGTTCGTAGCGCGTTCGTTAGATGAAATTCGCTTTTGGTCACGTATCATGAAGGAACATTCACTTTTTCTTAAATTAGGCTTTAGGTGCGAGGATACCCAGTTAATCGTGGAAGCCAATCAATTTTATGCACGATTTGAAGAAATCGAAAGAATATCACATGCGTTTACAATTGAAACAGACCCTGATCAAATAAGACGTTTTAATGCAGAAGTACACAATGCAGTTTCCCACATTTGGGCATTTAAAAGAAAAATATTACATTTGGCTATTACTTGTCAAATGCCAGGGGCAAACAACTTCCCATTATTGATCGATCATACGAGTAGAGAAGCAAATTATTTTAGAAATCGTTTGGCAGAACTCAATAACGGAAAATTGGAACCTTTACCCGACGCGATCATTGACGAAAATGTATTTTTCTTACGGATTATGGCGGATCATGCGAAGTTCATCGGACATCTGCTCGATCCATCTGAAAGACAATTAGTAGAACAAGCACGTCATTTTAGTCATGACTTCGACCAACTCCTATTTCAAGCAAAAGATTTAGAATCCATGCGTCCACAATCCCAAACTGTACCTCTACTGGATCAATTTTTAGATCAAAACAGAGTATCCGTTAAATCTCTCCGGGATTTTAAAAAGACAGCAAAAGATTTAATCGAGGCTTGTCGTATAAAAAGTATCATCCACCCCTTACTCGCAGATCATGTATTTCGGGAAGCCGAAAGGTTCCTTCATATCATTGATATGTTCGAGCAAAGTCTAACAGCCAATTAATCAGAATAGAATCACAAAAAATAACCTCCATTCTTCTGAACTGCATCCCCATTGTTAGACACTATCTAACCATTGGAGGTGCAGTTTTTCTATGACCAAGTTATGTACAGATGACAGATTACAAGCGGTTATTCGTTATCATTATGGATCGGAAAGCTTGAAAACTTTTACGAAATCCATAGGGCTCCATCATTCAGTCTTTTTCGGTGAAAGCACTCCTACAGCTAGCAGATATCCCTCGAGTTGAAGAACAATGGCGTCTCCTTGAAGCTATCCAGAATGCGAATGCCGCCGTCACTTATGATACGGTTCCTTATTGGACGCGGCACTGTCATATTCGCATAGCAGCTCTTCATACATTTTGATATATCCAAATAATTCGCATGCGGGCATGGGAGGTTGAAAGATGAACGAAAACAGTGGAACTCGCCCTAATAAATGGTCCGGAGATACTTCGGCTGCTTTTCATTCGCAGACGGTGGGCGAACGAGGCCCTGTACTGGAACAGGACAACGTACTGCATGAAAAGCTGGAGGCTTTCATCCATTCGAAATTGTTGGAAAGGCCCGTGCATGCCAAAGGTTACGGCGCATTCGGCTACTTTCAAACCGTACATGCCATGACGGCTTACACGCAGCTTTGTTTCTTGCAAAATCCGGGTCGGCAGATCCCCGTCACGGTAAGATTCTCCTTAGCCGTCGGCAACAAAGGCACGCCGGATACTTCCCGTAACGTGTACGGACTCTCCACCAAGTTCTATACGGATCAGGGTGTGTTCGATCTTGTCTGTAATCATATCCCCGTATTCTCTGTCCGAGACGCCATCCGCTTTCCTGAGTTTATCAACGCCTTCCTGCCGTCGCCCGCCAACAACCTCATCGATCCGGAACGATTTTGGAGCTTCGTCGCCCGAACACCGGAATCCACAAGCTTTCTTGTCTGGCTCTTCTCCGACGCGGGCACTGTCAAAAGTCTTCGCCACATCCCGGGCCACAGCGTCAACACTTACGTCTGGAAAAACGAACATGGTATCCGCACTTACGTGAAATATCATTGGCTGCCTCTTTCGGGTGTGCAGTATATTGACCGTCAAGAAGCAGCCCGGATCGCTTGCGAGAATCCGGATTATGCCGGCAAGGACTTATACGATACACTGAACGCGGGCAAAACGGTTGAATATGGGCTTTACGTGCAGTTGATGAACCCCCAGGACGAATCCATTCTCCCTTATGATCCATTGGATAGTACAAAGGTATGGGATGAGCGGCAATATCCCTTGTTCCCCGTCGGGAAATTGGTACTAAACCGCAATCCGGATAATTATATGGAGCAAGTAGAAAAGCTGGCTTTCTCCCCTTCCAACCTGCTGGAAGGCGCAGAGTTATCGGACGATAAGATACTGCAGGGGCGTGCAAATCTTTATTGGGATTCACAGCGACGGCGGATTGGTCCAGATTTCCGCAAGATTCCGATTAATCATCAGCAGAACTGGATGCCTGATTCCCTTGTGACCAGCGGCAACGGGAGATTCGTGGAAGGACGCCTCGTGCGGTCAGACGTCCCCAAGCAAGATGACTTCGCGCAAGCCGGTCAGTTTTATCGTGCTCTTGCCCCATTACAGCAAGAACACTTGGTAGATAACCTGGCCGTCGATCTTGCCGGCATATCCCCTGAAACGCAAAACATCGTGCTAGGCTACCTGTACCAGGCGTCCTCCGAGCTTGGGAAACGTGTCGCCCGAAAGATCCAAACTTCATAAGGAATCGCATGGAGCAAAAACTTGCCGTTACTTATGGTACGGTTCTTGGAAACTATGCGCCGCGGCGGATTTTTCCCGATAGACCCGTTAATCTGAACGTTTCTTTGTTTGGTCCAAGGTGATCTTGTATTCTTAATATGCACAGAAGGCCGTCGAAGAGATCGGCGGCCTTCCCTTGTCTACTACTTTTGAAACGGACTTTCCAACAACACAATCTCATTTGTCTGAGGATTAATCTCAAACTTAACACCCATAGGAAGAATAATCTTGGGATCCGTATGACCGAAATCTACACCCACCACAATCGGCAGTTCATCTGCACCGAACTCACCTTTGATGACCTTCACAATCATTTCATGCAGCTCTACATTTTCTTCTGGTGTGTAGTCCTTCGCTCTGCCGAACATAACTCCTTTTACCTTGGAAAATAGTCCTTGCACACCATAATTGCGCAGCATATATCCCACATGATTCGGGGATGGTTTTTCTTCGGAAGTTTCAAAGATTAATATTTTATCCTGCCAGAAATCTTCCTCTGGCCAATATTTCGTCGCTTTCATAAATTCAAGGACTTCAATACATCCACCCCATAAATATCCTTGCTGCGTGGTGTTTCCTTGTAAGAACTTCCATCCTGTCTCATTCGGATAAAATTCTTTACACTGACCGACCATCTCCGGATTATTCCAATCTTGATAGCCATGCGTCCATAGCTCGTACGGCTTGTATGTATAAGGAAACGCTTCACCAAATAGGATCGATTTCAAGTGATCGATATAGGTTGATGGCAAATTCTTCATTTGAGCAAGACCTGCGAGTACGCCTGGACCATAGAACGTGACCAATCCTAATTGATTCAAATAACTTAGAAACGTTGTCGCATCCGAGAAGCCCATAATCATCTTCGGATTGTTCACAATGACATCAAGATCGAGGTAAGGTAGAATACGAATCGACTCATAACCACCAATTGAAGTAATAATTCCATCGATTGAATCATCTTTAAAGCAGTGATTAATATCCTCTGCACGCAGCTGCGGATTCTGATATAGTTCATCTGGCGCCATTCGAGCTGTTGGCATTTCTACAATTTCAAATTCGAGTACATCTCGAAGATTTTGCAGACCAAGTTCATAGTTTTCCGGGAACAGAAAAGGTAAGCCGCTCGATGGTGATAGAATTGCAATTTTGGAGCCTGGTTGTAGTCTTCTTGCCTTTTTCATATTTTCCTTCCCCCACATCTATTTTAGATAATTCTAAATACTATATATGAAAACTACCTTTCACGCAAAGCCATGATGCGTCTTGAAAATATTCGATTATACAGACATAATAGGTATAGAGTGTAAAAACACAGCTCCGGTCGGTAGTCCGGACACTTGTGGATCAAGCGATCCCTTGTCAGTAACCTTCCCCCCTTGGGATGTCCGTCACTCCGAACTTCATTAAAGGGGGCGGTTCGTTTTGAAACTAACCGTGTTTTACAATGGACAATATTGGGTAGGTGTTGTTGAGCATCAGATAGGCTCCAAGCTCAAAGTGTGTCAGTTTATTTTTGGAGCGGAACCAAAAGACGGCGAAGTGATGAGTTTTATCCAGCATCAGATGCCTAAACTCCTTTCTTTAGCTAGGCAACAAATCGAGATTACTCCACCTTGTGAACGAAGAATAAATCCTAAACGACTTGCAAGGCAGATTGCCAAAGAGACGCAAGTAAGGGGTGTATCTACGTTTGCACAAGAAGCAATGAAGCTTGAAATCGAATCACGTAAAAAAGATCAAAAAGTCTTCACGAAGCAAATGAGAGAAGACCTTGCAGAACGAAAACGCTCCTTGAAAGTTAGGCAAGCTAAGGAAAAACATCGAGGTAGATAAAGGTCGCTTACGCGGCCTTTTTTCAATGTACCACAAGTTTGAAACTCGTCCTTCAAATGTTATAATATGTATAAATCATAGTTTATGATTTTAAGTGAACCCAAAGGGAGCGAATCGAATGGCTGTTAATGTGTATTTTAATTTCAATGGAAATTGTCGTGAAGTTGTTGAGTTTTACGCCGAGGTGTTTGGCTGCGGACAGCCGCATATCATGACATTCGGAGATTCCCCATCCGATCCTGCGTTCCCACTTCCGGAAGAAGCTAAGTCTCTTGTGATGCATGCAAATCTTAGAATCTGCGGAAGTAATGTAATGTTCTCCGATGTGTTCCCGGGTATGCCATTTACAGTTGGAAACAACATCAATGTTTCAGTCAATCATGATAATATCGAAGAGATGCAGCACTATTATCAGCAATTAAAAGTAGGCGGCAAAGTAACAATGGAGATGCAAGAAACGTTCTGGAGCAAATGCTATGGCAGCTTAGTGGACAAGTTCGGCATTAACTGGCAATTCAATCATGACAATGGTGAAATGGGTGCTTAGCACCTAACATCCTAACAACTCTTACAATCGACAAAGAGCGGTGATTCGTCTACGAATAGACGTCACCGCCCTTTTTTATTTAGAATCTACGCTTTCATCGCTTGTGCGAGTGAATGTAGCTTCATCATTGTCTTCCAATTGCGTGCTGTTTGAGGAACAAGCTTTTGGAACTTTTTAGTTAACTTCGAATCCAGTATGCTGTTATGATAGAACACATAGATCTCTCGGCCGTCGATGAGATATTGATCTAAACCTTGATCGACTTCAGGCATTTTATCGTAATCAGCTTGTGTAAGGGCATCTCGCAGCATCGTAAGGTGAATGCTCTGCTTGTCCACAAGTTCTTCAAATACAAATGGACACTTTGCAAGGATACGTTCAATTTCTTCAGCCGTACGTAAGATGACTGCAATTTGAAACCCGAATACTTCCTTAATGCCTTGCTCAAGTCTCTCCTGAATCGTTAACTCATCTTCCTCCGATTCGAATAAGATGTTACCACTGTTAATATACGTTTGTACGCGCCCATAGCCCATTTCTTCGAACATTTTCTTCAGTTCTGCCATTTTGATCATATTATGCCCACTTACATTGATCCCTCTTAACAATGCGCAATAAATCGTCATCCTCGCACCCCTATTCCCTTTTTCGATACAAAAAAAGGACTCCAGAGAATCCTTCCGCTCGCTCATTATTTCATCAGTTTTTGCATGGTTGTCAGAAGCTCATTAATAACTTCGCTATCGCCTTCTTGAATTCGTTCAATGATACAACTCTTCATATGATGTTCAAGCAGTAATTTACCAACACCATTAAGCGCAGATTGGATCGAGGAAATTTGATTGAGCACATCATCGCAATATGTGTCTTTCTCAATAAGGCCCTTAACACCACGAATTTGACCTTCTATTCGGTTCAGCCGATTGATTAAATTGCTTTTTGTTTTATCGGAATGATGACTCTTTCGATGATCGTCACCGCAATGGTTACAATGCGCTTCATGCTGCTCCGAATCCTCGATTTTCTTGTTCATTATCCTTCATTCCCCTCTCCCTAGCTATCCAATGGACACAATCTTAATGTGTTCCTCAGGTACATTTTCAAGTAAAACCAATTTTTCTATAGCATGATGATAGATTTCGATTGGGTTACCCCCAACGACCTCCGTAAGTTCCGCTACTTTATCGACGAATTTCTGATTTATCTTTACTTTGTATGCGACTTGAAGATCCAATCGGTATCGCTCCTTTATTTCATGGAAGAACTAGGTCCTTCTTTTCGTTCCTTGACTTTCTTATCAATGTAATCATTCGCTTTTTTATCCAGATACTGTTCGCCACAGTTTTTGCATTTGGTCATTTTTAAATTTTCAATGACGATGATTGAACCTTCCACATTCATTTCAACGGTTTCAATAACATCGGACAATTGCTGACCTCCACATGTTATGCATCTTGTTATCAGCATTCTCTAACACTCCTTCTTTTAACGCTATTATCTATTATATCAGATATACCCATTTTCATCACACCTATCCATATGTCCCCAATCATTTTATAAAAATAATCCTTTAAACCAGCCACGTCCTGCGAACTTTTGAATAAGATAAAGTGTAAGTATTTCCACCTATTACTTCTAAATGGAGGTGTTATACATGAAGGCAAGAAATACGTTGGTTGCACTTATTGGGTTATGGTTCATCGCTGCACCTTGGGTGCTCGGATTTACAAGTGACTCAACAGTTGTTTTAACCAGTGTAATTGTTGGGGTACTCCAATTCGCTGCATCCATGCTTGCTTATGGAAAATCCGGTTGGGGAACATGGCAAAACTGGATCTCCTTGTTAGCTGGGGTTTGGTTTATCGTCTTACCATCCCTGTTCACACTCTCATCTGACGTTACCTTAAGCAGCATTATTCTTGGTGCTATCACTGTGCTGCTCAACCTTTGGAACTTAGCTAGTTCCGAGTAAATCACTTACATTTAGATGACAAAGACCTCAGAAAGTTCATCTGAGGTCTTTGTTCATTTTCACATGAAATCAAACTTATTCATCTCTATGTAATTCTACGTTTAACGAAGTGGGTTTGCAGCCCGGAATCGCCGATTTCAAGGCAATTAAGTTGTCGTCCGAAACAACACCCACCATCGATTCCTATTTTCCCATCTCCAAACCAGACATCACTTGTATCATGTAGATTCAATGTCGGTGTGTGTCCGAAAACAACGGTTTTGCTTACTTGGGTTGGATGGTTAAAAAATGGATCTCGAATCCAAATAAAATCACGCTCAGTCTGATTCTTCCAATCAATCCCGTAATTCGGATTAAGTCCTGCATGTACGAAAATAAATTGATCATTTTCATAATAAAAAGGTAAAATTCTAAAAAAATCAATATGTGATTGGTAATTGGCATTGATAAAATCTTTTCCATCACAATAACGATCAAATTCATATCTTTTTTCTGGATCGAACCAGTCAGACCCGCAATAACTTTCAATCGTGGTCATGCCACCATTACGTAGAAATGATGCATCGTTAACATCATCCAGTGCGTTAAGTAACATTTGATCATGATTCCCACGGAGACACTTTACATCTCCTTCTTCGCATAAGGTTATGACAAACTCCACGACCTCTTTACTCATGAATCCGCGGTCACAATAGTCGCCTAGCAAAACAAGTTCATCCTCATTTGGTACATAGTTAACTAAGGATAAAAGTTCTTTAAATTCTTCGTAACAACCATGAATGTCTGATATGACTAAAGTTCTTCTACTCATCCTCTTTACCTCATATTCTTTAATATCATAATGCATATTTAACTAAAAAATGCGATTCCCAAAAGTCCAGACACTACAATTACAGGTAAAGGATGCATCCGATAACGCATAATGGCAATCACAGCCGATATCAGAATAATGACACTACCCAAATTATGCCATGTCAACCATTCTGTTTGTTTATTCGTTAGCCCAAAATGGATTGCTGCATAAATAATAAGTCCCGTTACAACTGGTTTAAGTCCATAAAAAGTAGATTTCACCCACTGTTTATGATGAATCTTATAAAAAAAAGCCGCCATAACAATGATCAACAATAGAGAGGGTAACACCATGCCTAATGTTGAGCTAACTGCCCCTAACACACCAGCCGTCTCATAACCAACAAGCGTCGCACTATTCGTTGCAATTGAGCCTGGTGCCATGCCTGCAAGTCCAATAATGTCCGTAAACCGCTCTGGAGACATCCATTGATTCCATTCAACTTCATGCTCAATAACGGAAAGCATCGCATAACCACCGCCAAAAGACAATAATCCAATTTTAAAAAAAGTCGTGAATAAATCAAAGATCATCTGTATTCACTCCTTTCTCTAGATCCCGTCCGCAATGAAGTAGTCTGCGTATTTATATGGCGAGTTGGGTGTCTCATCCTCCGTACGCTTTTTCTCAAACTGCACTTTCAAGCCAAGCTTAACTTTCACCATAATAAATAGATTCCCGATCATACCCCCAATTACAACAACCAACAAGGGATGAATATTAAAGAGAAGAAGGATAGCGACTGTTCCAATAGCAGTAACCATTGTCGTTTTATCCATCACAGCTGATTTCCACATCCGCCATGCCGCAACAAAAATAAGTGCTATAATAGCCAGATGTATACCTTCAAATGCAGCGTCTAACTTCGCGTTATTCTCAAATTGCATATAAACCAGACTTAATAAAAACACAATGATAAAAGTCGGAAGTGTTATTCCAAGAACAGCTGCAACTGCTCCTTTAATTCCCGCAACACGATATCCCACGAATGCCGATAAGTTAACTCCAATACCACCTGGAGCTGAGCTTGAAATAGACAATGCTTCAGCCATTTCTTGATCTGTAAACCACGCTTTTTTCTCGACAACCTCTTTTTCAATAACAGGAATCATCGCGTAGCCCCCGCCAAAGGTAACAGGTCCTATTTTCAAAAAACGCCAGAAGATCTCACTCAACTGTCTCAGATGTCCTCCGAATGTTTTCAAATGAATCCCCTCATTTCCTGTGACTATACAACAATTATACCGGACTTTATTCCATAATGGAATTTACTATATGGATCGCACAAAAAAACAGCCCCTCGAGAGCTGTTCATGAATCATCCTTGTTATAGACTTACTTCGTAATTTTATACACCCTTGTTTCATAAGGACGCAGATGCATGCTCACTTCTTCTTTAACCGGATACGACTCATAATTACTAATTAGAAGCTCACATTTACCAACCATTTCGATAGGCCACTCTATTTCCGGCTCATCCTTATAGAAGTTACACACCACGTACAACTGTTCATCACCAAGTGTGCGCGTATAGGCATAAATTTGATCATGTTCCGCTGCCATTAATTCGTAGCTCCCATACACCATAACCTCATGCTGCCTACGTAGTGTAATCAGGTGCCGATAGTAGTGATAAATGGACTGCGGATTTGCAAGATCAGCTTCAACGTTGATATCCACATAATTCGGATTCAACTTCAACCACGGTTCGCCTGTCGTAAATCCAGCATGCTTGGAATCGTTCCACTGCATCGGTGTACGAGCATTATCCCGTCCCTTCAGGTAGATTGACTCCATTATAGTTTCATGGCTATGATGACCTTCAAGAACTCGCGTGCGATACATATTGTGCGTTTCGATGTCTTTATAATCACGAAGTTCGGCAAAACGCACATTCGTCATCCCGATTTCTTCCCCTTGATAAATAAAAGGCGTTCCTTGCTGGCAATGGAGCCATGTCGCAAGCATCTTAGCGGCTTGTACACGATATTCTTGATCATGACCAAAGCGTGATACCATGCGAGGCTGGTCATGGTTGTTCAAGTACAAGGAATTCCACGCACGTCCTTCCAGACCCTTTTGCCATTTAGACATGACAGATTTAAGGTCTTGTAGGCTCCAAGGTTTCACATCCCACTTATCTCCCCAACTATCTAGCCCCATATGTTCGAATTGAAAGATCATATTAAGTTCCGAACCATCACTGGTTGCAAAGCGGCAAGCCTCTTCAACATCTGCGCCTGGTGTTTCCCCGACTGTCATACAATCGAACTTGGACAACACTTCGTGATTCATTTCTTGTAAAAATTCGTGAACACGTGGCCCGTTCATGAAATATTGCCCGCCCCATGTGTAACGCTCAGTACTTGGAACACTTGGTAACTCTTGCACCTTCGAGATGAGATTGATCACGTCCATTCGGAAGCCATCAATTCCAAGCTCCAACCACCATGTCATCATCCGATAAATTTCACTACGCAGCTGTTCATTATCCCAATTCAAATCCGGCTGTTTACGCGAAAAGAGGTGCAGATAATACTCCCCAGTCGTCTCGTCCAACTGCCACGAAGAGCCGCTAAACAAGGATGACCAATTGTTAGGCTCTTTATGATCCACACCTGGCCGCCAAATATAATAATTCCGATATGGGTTTTCTTTCGATTTCCGAGATTCTATAAACCAATGATGCTCGTCTGAGGTATGATTCACGACCAGATCCATGATCAGCTTCATCCCCCGTGACTTTAAACCGCTGAGCAGCATTTTCCAATCATCCAATGTCCCGAACGAATCCATAATTGCCTGATAGTCACTTATATCATAACCATTATCATCATTTGGCGACGCATAGACAGGAGATAACCACACAACATCAATTCCCAGGTCGTGTAAATAATCCAGTTTACTTATGATGCCGGGAATATCCCCGATTCCATCCCCATTACTATCCATAAAACTACGCGGATAAATTTGATACACAACACTTTCTTTCCACCATTTTCGATCCACATGCTGATGCTTTGGGGCATCAGGTGTAGCCAAGGCAGTTATGGCCGACTGCCGGTTCTTTCAAACGGCGACAGCTGTTTTCCTTTGAAGTTCTTCATATAGATCCATGTATTTTTGTGCGGATTTACGCCAGGAATAATCATTTTTCTTAATATTACTTAAAATATTTCCCCAAGCCTGATGGTCATACTTGTATAATTGAATGGCTCGTCCGATCGTATACAGCATGTCATGGGCATTATAATTGGCAAAAGTAAACCCTGTCCCCTCACTCGTAAACTCGTTATAGGGCAGAACTGTATCACGCAAGCCACCTGTTTCACGTACAATGGGAACGCAGCGATAACGCATCGCGATCAATTGTCCTATCCCACAGGGTTCAAATAAGGAAGGCATCAGGAATAGATCCGAAGCCGCATAGACTTGGCGAGCGAGTGAATCGTCAAAGATAATTTGCGCAGAGATCCGATCTGGATACTGTTCACTAGCCTGTCTAAACAACTGCTCGTACTGATATTCGCCTGTCCCAACAATAACAAATTGCGCATCAAGCTGCATGAGTTCAGGCAGAACGTGTGCAATTAGATCCAGACCTTTTTGCTGAACGAAGCGCGTCACAATGGAAATTACTGGAATGCCCTCATCTTGCAGCAGCTCAAATCTTTCTTGAAGAACAAGCTTATTCTGCCGTTTCTTAGAAATTGCATCCCGATAACGCATAAACAGATGGGGATCTTGCATTGGATCATACAAATCGTAGTCTATTCCATTGACAATTCCCGTTAAATCATGGCTGCGGTACCGTAATAACGAGTCCATTTGCTCCCCATAGAATGGGGTTTGAATTTCATCTGCATACGTCTTGCTCACAGTCGTTATTTTATCGGCATATAGGAGCCCCCCCTTCAGGAAGCTGCCTCCATCGTTCATTTCAAGCTGATCTCCACCAAAGTACTCCAGCCCAAGTCCAAATACATCCATCATCATTTCCTTGCTAAATGTCCCTTGGTACTTCAAATTGTGAACCGTAAGTACCGTCTGGATGCCTTGATAGGCAGGTAGATGTGCATATTGTGTTTTTAAAAGAACAGGAATCATCGCAGCCTGCCAATCATGAACATGGATAACATCCGGTTCAAATCCAATTAACGGAAGCCCGTCAAGCACCGCACGATTGAAAAAAGCAAACCGCTCAGCGTCATCCTCATATCCATACAATCCCGAGCGTTTGAAATATTGTTCATTATCGATCAAATAATACGTCACATCATCCTGCTCTACTTGTAAAATACCGCAGTACTGACTGCGCCAGCCTACTTGAACAGTAAATTCAGCGATGCGCTTCGCATTTTGCAACAGCACACGAGGAATATTTTCATATAAAGGCAAAATGACTCGTACGTTAGCTCCTTGCTTATTTAGTGCTTTAGGTAGCGACCCGAGTACATCTCCTAATCCGCCTGTTTTTACAAAAGGAAAAACTTCTGACGCAGCATGCAGTATATTCATCTCTCTCCCACCCTTTTTATATAATCTTTGTTTTGGCAGCAATGAAAGGTGCTTTGAGGTCACCCGTCAACACACGCCCTCTTGATATAAAAACGTTCTTATCCAGAATCGCATTCTCAATAATGACGTTATCTTCAATTTCACAATTTTGCATAACAATCGCATTTTTCACATAAGCACCTTTACGAATTTTGACACCACGGAATAAGATTGAATTTTCGACTCGTCCTTCGATCACACAACCATTAGCGATGAGTGAATTTTTCACAATTGCAGTTTCGTCATATTTAGTGGGAGGTTCATCTTTGACCTTGGTATAGATCAGGTTTTTTTGTAAAAACAAATCATGCCATGTGTTTGGATTCAGCAGCTGCATCGAATGTTTATAATAGCTCGGAATGGAATTCACAATACCTACATGGCCTTCAAATTGGTATCCATACACAGCAAGTTTCGTGATATTTTTCATAATGCCGTCTCGAACAAGATTGTCGTACCCCTGTGCTAAGCAAGATTCCACCATATCCAGCAGCAGGGATTTACTCATGATGTACATTTCCATGGAGATGTTGCTTGTACGCAGTCGGCCTGTATGATCTTCCATCACCGTAATTCTGCCATCATCACGAATGGCGAGCCTGCGGAATGAACAGGAATCCTCCATATTCATATCTTTGTATATCACAGTCACATCAGCACGGTTCTGCTCATGGAAATGCACCGCTTCATTAAAGTTAATGTTGCACACCATATGACTGCCTGAGATGAGTACATACTCTTCTTTTCCCCGATGAAAATAGTCTCTATGGCAGTAAAATTGATACAAATCACCTCGCGCACGCCCAGTTGGATCATCCATAACGGCAGGCAGTACGAACAATCCCCCACGCTTTCGATCTAAGTCCCATTCTTTTCCAGATCCGAGATGATCCATCAGTGAACGATATTTATGCTGTGTAAACACTGCAACATTGTCAATTCCAGAATTAACCATTGAGGATAGTGCAAAATCGATTAATCGATATCGCCCACCAAAAGGAACCGAAGCCGTGCAGCGTGCTAATGTCAACTCCTCCAAGTCATCTGGCTCATTCACCAAATTGATCACACCCATCACACGATTCAATAAGATCCACTCCTTGCCCATGATTTGGTGATTCGCTCGTTCGTACCAATTAAGACAACCTCATCATTGCTGCTGCCAATAACTGCTCCATCCTCCACTATCGTTCCTTCTCCAATAATCGCTTTTCGAATGGTAACATTAGGTCCTATTTTGACATTTGGCATGATGACAGCATCTTGAATCGTACTGAATTCTGATACATGTACCCCATAGAAAAGGACAGAATGATCCACATTCCCGAATACGGAACATCCCTCATTCACGAGTGATCGCGTAATACGAGCTGAAGGCGCGATATATTGCGGTGGCTGGTATGGATTAACCGAATACACACGCCAATCATGATCGTTCAGATTCAGTTCCGTTTCCACGTCCAACAAATCCATATTTGCTTCCCACAGCGAGTCAATTGTGCCTACATCCTTCCAATACCCTTGGAATGGGTATGCGACCATCTTCGCTCCGTCTTGCAGCATGAGCGGAATGATATCTTTCCCAAAGTCTTTTGAAGAAATCGGATTTTGCTCGTCCCGGATCAAATACCTCTTGAGTGCTTTCCAACTGAATATATAAATCCCCATGGATGCCTTATTATTCTTTGGCACCTTCGGTTTTTCTTCAAATTCAATAATATCGTGGTGCTCATTCGTATTCATAATGCCAAACCGGCTTGCCTCTTCCCACTTCACATCTATGACTGCAATCGTTGCATCCGCTTTATGTTCTTTATGGAATTGGAGCATGAGATCATAATCCATTTTGTAGATGTGATCCCCAGAGATGACGAGGACATATTCGGGATCATAACGTTCAACGAACCCCATATTCCGATAAATGGCATTCGCTGTGCCACTGTACCAATCCCCACCACTTTGTTCCATAAATGGAGGAAGTACCGTCACACCACCATATTTGCGATCCAAATCCCAAGATGATCCAATGCCGATGTAGGAATTCAGGACTAGCGGCTGATATTGCGTAAGCACTCCAACCGTATCGATACCAGAGTTTGTACAATTGCTTAACGTAAAATCAATAATCCGATATTTCCCGCCAAAATGAACCGCAGGCTTCGCCAAATTAGTCGTTAGCGCTCCCAGTCTTTTTCCTTCTCCTCCTGCGAGGAGCATCGCCACACATTCCTTTTGCCTCATCATCATTTCTCCCTTCATTTACAGAACGCTCAGGTGAATCAGCTACCATTTTAAGAAACAAGGATGCAAGTGGAGGAAGTCGTAGAACTATGCTATGTGCCGAGCCATTCCAAGGAATTGGTTCACTTTGCAGCTTACCAGTATTGGACTGACCAGAGCCTCCATAAATCACAAGATCACTGTTAAACACTTCTTCATAAGTACCTGCCTTCGGTACACCAATTCGATAGTCTGCATGTACACCTTCTGTAAAGTTGCCAATGTAGAGCAATTGATCTTCGACCAACTTGCCTTTACGTAAAAACACAGCAATGCTCTTCATACTATCGTGCGGATTAATCCACTTAAAGCCATCTTGGGAATGATCCATTTCCCACAGAGCTCTTTCTTGCAAGTAAAAATGATTGAGTGTACGTACGTAATCATGCATCAAGCGATGGGAATCATATTCAAGCAGGAACCAATCTACACATTCAAGATCTTTCCACTCATCGAACTGACCAAACTCTCCCCCCATAAATAGCAATTTTTTACCAGGGTGAGCCATCATATATCCGTAAAAAGCACGCAAATTCGCAAACTTTTGCCAATAATCGCCTGGCATCTTGTGCAATAAGGAACGTTTACCATGCACGACTTCATCATGGGACAATGGCAGGACGAAATTTTCCGAAAAAGCATACATAAACGAGAATGTAATTAAGTGGTGATGCCACTTTCGATGAACCGTACTTTCTTCCATGTACTTGAGCATGTCGTTCATCCAGCCCATATTCCACTTGTAATTAAACCCTAGCCCACCTTGATGAACAGGTGCTGTAACTTTCGGCCAAGCCGAGGAATCTTCCGCCATCATCAATGCGCTTGGAAATCGCTCAAATATGGCTTGATTTAACTTTTGCAGTAACGCAATTGCGTGGGGATTGTCATCGCGATTATATTCTTTTACCCAAAGTTCACGAGGTTTGCCAAAATTCATATACAACATAGAGGCAACCGCGTCCACTCGTATACCATCAATATGATAAATCTCCATCCAAAAGACCGCATTCGAGATTAAAAACGACTGCACTTCTGGTTTACCATAATCGAATGTCAATGTGCCCCACTCTGGTTTCTCCGCTTTACGTCGATCTTCATATTCATAGAGTGGTTCCCCATCAAATTGACGCAGACCATGATCATCTTTACAAAAATGCCCGGGCACCCAGTCCATGATGACGGCAATTCCCTGCCTGTGACAGCAATCCACGAAATACTTAAAGTCGTTAGGTGATCCATATCGACTCGTTACCGCATAATAACCTGTTGCTTGATAGCCCCAAGATCGATCATAGGGGTGCTCCGCAAGGGGTAACAATTCAATATGGGTGTAGCCCATCCGTGACACATATTCCACAAGTTCAACCGCAAGCTCTCGATACGTGCAAAAATCTTCACTTGTACGATTCCTCTTTTTCCATGTACCTAGATGAACTTCATAGATCGACATCGGCTTATCGTAAGGCGCTGAATGTTTTTTTTGCTCCTGCCAATCCGCATCGTTCCACACATAATCATCGATTCTTGCAACTTTAGACGCTGTTCCAGGTCTTAACTCTGCTTGAAATGCATAAGGATCTGCCTTTAGAATGATGCGATCATCCCAAGTGTGCAGCTCATATTTATAGTGATCTCCCACGCGCGCAAGCGGTGTAAAAAGCGACCAAACCCCGTTATCATTCACACGGTTCATACAACTAAGTGCGCCTTCCCAATTGTTAAAATCGCCTCTTACGTACACTTCTTTCGCATGAGGAGCCCAAACTGTAAAACAAACGCCTTCTTCTCCATTTACTATGACCGGGTGTGCCCCCATTTTGTTAAAAGCATGGTAAAGCGTCCCTTGATGGAATAAGTACAAATCATAATCCGTTAGTGTCCCCACACCCCTCTCGATAGCCCATCTCCTCCTGTATTTGGAAAATAGTTCTTATTCCTTATCAATACGACATGAAATATTAAAACCCTTTCTAAATAAGGTTAATATTTCCATACAAAAAGCAGGGTATTTCGACTCTCCTATTGGATATTATGTCGAAGGTCATGTACAATAGGATGTTAGAATGCTTAAAAGAGGAAGGAATGCTTGCGATGTTTATGGCTGAAGATTGGGTCGATTATGAAGTAATAGATACAGGAAATGGAGAAAAGCTGGAACGTTGGGGAGAGTATGTCTTACGTCGTCCAGATCCGCAAATTATTTGGCCACTAAGCAAGGAAACATCAGAGTGGCGTCAAGCAAACGGACATTATCACCGGAGTTCAAGTGGCGGTGGTCAATGGGATTTCCGTACAGAATTACCTGAGAGATGGACAATCAAGTGGAATGACTTATCTTTCTACATTAAACCAACGGGTTTCAAACATACGGGATTATTCCCAGAGCAAGCGGCGAACTGGAAATGGATGATCGAGAAAATCCAACAAGCAGGACGTCCAATTAAAGTACTTAATTTATTCGGCTATACAGGTGGAGCAGCTGTTGCTTGTGCATATGCAGGTGCGGAAGTTTGTCATGTCGATGCTTCTAAGGGTGTTGTGCAATGGGCAAAAGAAAACTTGCACTTATCTGGACTTGGGGATCGCCCTGTTCGCTTTATTACAGACGATGTATTCAAATTTGTACAACGCGAACAACGCCGTGGTAATCAATATGATGCAATCATTATGGACCCACCTTCTTACGGACGTGGACCTAACGGTGAAACTTGGCAATTGGAAGAAAATTTATTTCCATTCATCCAAACTTGCATGAACATTATGTCGGACAAGCCGTTATTCATGCTCGTTAATTCTTATACAACTGGTATCTCTTCCACTGTACTTAAGAATATATTGTCGCTTGCGTTAACACCTAAATTCGGTGGACAGATCACAAGCGGTGAAATTGGTCTGCCTATTACATCATCTGGACTTGCACTACCTTGCGGTATTCTTGGTCGCTGGGAGGCGTAATCCATGAGCGTGACAAAGCATCCTGAGGGTGGAGCCGTCCCGATTCTCTTCGAAGATAACCACATCCTTGTAGTAGAGAAACCTGTTAATATGCCGACACAGGAAGACAGCTCACGTGATCTTGATTTACTCACTGCACTTAAAGATGATATTAAGATCCGTTACAATAAACCAGGCAACGTCTATTTAGGTCTCGTCCATCGACTCGACCGCCCCGTTGGCGGGGCAATGGTTTTCGCAAAAACGTCAAAAGCCGCATCCCGATTATCGGATGCGGTACGTACAAGACATTTAGATAAAACATATCTCGCTGTTGTCCATAGTAAGCCCAATCAAATGCAAGGTACACTTCGACATCATCTGCTTAAAGATACACAGACGAATATGGTATCTGTCGTGACCGCGAAGACTACGGGTGCTAAAGAAGCCATTCTCGACTACGAAGTACTCGGAACTGTAGATGGCTTCTCCCTCATCAAAGTCAAACTCCATACAGGTCGTCCACATCAAATCCGTGTACAGCTCGCAACAATTGGCTGTCCGTTATATGGAGACCAGCGATATGGCGCAAGCAAGACAAAACCAGGCCAGCAAATTGCACTCTGGTCCACGTACTTGTCTTTTCAACACCCGACTACGAAAGAGTGGATGCGCTTTACTTCTTACCCACCAGCTGATCACCCTTGGAGCTTGTGGAACGAACTAATTCGCAATCTTACCGAGTAAATACATGAATAACTGCTGATTATGAGCGGAAATACGATCCAAGTATGTATTCAGAAGTTCTTGTCTGATTCTCGTACCGCGATCGTATTCCGCTTTTCCTTTATCTGTCACATGAACCCAGACAATTCTGCGGTCCTTCTCATCTCTTCGACGTTCAATCAATTCATTGCGTTCCATTCGATCCAATAAGGTCGTTACCGCCGCTGGTGTCGTTTCCAAAAACTCAAGAAAATCAGACGGCTTCATCGGCTGCTGCTCTGTCAGCAATTCGAGGACGTTCAACTGTCCTTCTGTCAATGCAGGAGACAGCTCGGTTTCCATATGGTTTTTAATTTCTTTGGAAATCTTGAACCATAACTTGGCAAATTCGGTTGAATACATTACAACATCACTCCCGAATGGAAAACTTCCAGTATATTCTATTTATATTATAGCATAAGAGATCAATATGAAAAGGATAACCTTTTGAAGCCCACTTACATACACTACATACATAGGCTATTGTCCAGAGGATGAGGTGAAACAGTGTGGAAGAATGGAAGGAATTAATTGGAAAACGCGCATTGGAACTTGGTATCCTAAAAGACCCACAATGGCTGCTTCAATTGGATGAAAAAGTGCCATTGTGGGTCATTTTAGAAATTGCATTACATGTTATAGATACAATTGGGTCCTCATATTCCAGCTATGATTGAGGTAATTTCAACACATCAACTATGGATTGACCTTTGGCTATCGGAATAAGCAGTTTACCAGTCGATTTACGATCATCAAGCGGTGCCGCTTCTGTAGAGAAGCGTACACGGTCCCCGGTGCTTACAATTGCTGTCAATTCATAATCCAGTTTAACAATAAAGGAACGATATAACGCACTTCCGTTTGGTCGAACTCGCTTGCCCTCTTTGAATTCGAAAGTTACAATCCCTTTGCCACCTCGTCCTTGCAGTGGGTAATCACATAATAAGGAGCGTTTGGCATACCCAATATCGGATACTACGAGTAGTTCACCCTCATCCTCTTGTACAAAATGAGCCGAAATAACCTCATCGCCCTCTTTAAGCTGAATCCCCCTCACACCACCGGATACACGTCCCATCGCATTCACTTCATTTTCTCGGAAACGAATACTCATGCCAAGCTTCGTCACAAGCAGCATTTGCTTCGAACCATCGCTTGTGGACACTTGAATCACTTCGTCGCCTTCCGCTACTTTACAAGCAACAATGGCAGCAGAACGATTCGTCATGTAATCCTTAAGCTCCGTTCGCTTCACTTGTCCACCTTTCGTGATGAAGAGTAACGATTGAAGCGGTTCGTTGAAATCTTTCACCGGTATGACAGAAATGATGCGATCTTCTTTGGTCATCGGAATGACATTGACGATCGCTGTACCATTCTCTTTCCACTTGTATTCCGGAATTTGATGGACAGGCAGTAAGAAATATTGTCCGCGCTGCGTGAATATCAATAGATTCTCAATCGTATTGACTTCACCAACATACTGAACGTAATCACCTTCTTTAAGTCCGGTAGAATCAATCTCCCCACCTGATCTTGTAAAAGATAACTGCGAAGTTCGCTTGATGTACCCCTCACGAGAAAGCGTCACGATGACATCTTCCGGTGTAACCATAACTTCCAAGTTCACCTTCAGTTCTTCAACTTCCCCTTGAATCGAGGAACGACGATCAATCCCATATTTATCACGAATCTCGTTCATTTCGGTTTTAATCACACCGAGTAATTTCTTCATCGAACCGAGAATGCCTTGTAGATAAGCAATTGTTTTCTGTGTTTCTTTTAATTCTTTTTCAATCGAAGTAATTTCCAAGTTCGTAAGACGATACAACTGGAGCGTTAGAATGGCATCTGCTTGACGTTCACTAAACCCGAACTTAGCAACCAAATTTGCTTGAGCATCCATGCGATTTTTCGAAGCTTTGATAGTAGCGATCACATCGTCCAGTATGGACAACGCTTTAGCTAGGCCTTCGAGAACGTGGGCACGATCAAGCGCTTTATCCAAGTCGTATTGCGTACGGAATGTTACTACTTCTTTCTGGTGTTCAATATAGGCATCAAGAATTTGTTTGATCCCAAGCAGCATCGGCGTCTTGTTCACAATCGCGACCATGTTAAAGTTGTAAGTCACTTGAAGATCTGTCTTTTTCAACAAATAATTCAAGATCCCTTTCGCATCTGCGTCTTTACGCAATTCAACAACAATTCGCAGTCCATCGCGGCCACTCTCGTCACGCACTTCGGCAATACCTTCAACCTTTTTCTCTAGTCGAACGTTTTCCATCGCTGTAACAAGGCGTGATTTTACGACACCATAAGGAATCTCGGTAATGACGATTTGCTCACGTCCACCGCGCATATCCTCGATTACTGTTTTGGAACGTATGTAAATACGTCCTTTACCTGTATTATAAGCTTCCCGAATGCCTTCTTCACCCATGATAATGCCGCCAGTTGGAAAATCAGGACCTTTGACGATCTTCATCATGTCTTCAACTGTCAGTTCTGGATTATCAATGAGTGCTGTACAAGCATCGATCACTTCACGTAAGTTATGTGCTGGAATTTCAGTGGCAAAGCCTGCTGAGATTCCGCTTACACCGTTTACAAGCAAATTCGGATAGCGGGATGGTAGAACAACGGGTTCTTTTGCCGTGTTATCAAAGTTATCCTTGAATTGAACTGTACGTTTCTCAATATCTCGTAATAGTTCCATCGCGATTTCTGATAAACGTGCCTCTGTATAACGCATTGCAGCTGCTGGATCATCATCCATCGATCCCCAGTTACCGTGACCGTCAACGAGCATATGCCCCATTTTCCAAGGCTGAGCCATTCTCACCATACCTTCATAAATCGAAGAGTCTCCATGTGGATGATAATTACCCATTACGTCCCCGACGGTTTTAGCTGATTTGCGGTATGGTTTTTCTGGCGTGTTACCCGAGTCGTACATCGCATATAGAATACGTCGTTGAACAGGTTTAAGTCCGTCTCTGACATCTGGAATGGCACGATCTTGAATAATATATTTCGAGTAGCGACCGAATCGATCACCTACAACATCTTCTAGAAATGCAGGCAAAAACTGCTCTAACATACTCATGCTTGATAAGTTCCCACCTTTCTTATTCCTCGTACTCGGTAAAATCTACGTTATCAATAATCCAACGTTTACGCGGATCAACTTTATCACCCATCAGTGTCGATACACGGCGCTCTGCTTTGGCAGCATCTTCAATCTGAACTTGAAGCAATGTCCGTGATTCTGGATTCATCGTTGTCTCCCATAATTGATCTGGATTCATCTCACCAAGTCCTTTGTAACGCTGTAATTCTAAGCCTTTACCCATTTCCTTAGATAAAGCTTGCAGCTGTTCATCTGTCCATGCATAGTGACTCACGGCTTTCTTACCTGTTTTCTTCGTCACTTTGTATAAGGGTGGCTGTGCAATATAGACCTTACCACAATCAATTAAGGGCTTCATATAACGATAAAAGAACGTAAGCAGCAGCACCTGAATATGAGCACCGTCAGTATCCGCATCGGTCATAATAATAATTTTATTATAATTACTTTCCTCGGCATCAAATTCTGGACCGACACCCGCTCCAATTGCAGCTATAATTGCTTTATACTCGTCATTCTTCAGAATATCATGCAGCTTCGCCTTCTCTGGATTCATTGGTTTCCCTTTGAGCGGCAGGATCGCTTGGTGTTTCGAGTCACGTCCTTGCTTTGCAGAACCACCCGCGGAGTCCCCTTCGACGATAAACAGCTCGTTCTTCGTATAATCCTTCGATTGTGCAGGTGTCAGCTTCCCGTTGAGATTCGAGCTTTCACTCTTGCCTTTCTTTCCACTGCGAATTTCTTCGCGCGCTTTACGTGCCGCTTCACGAGCCTTAGAGGCTTGTACCGCTTTCTTTAGCATCATTTGCGCCACTTGAGGGTTTTCTTCAAGGAAAACAGACATTTTCTCCGACACAACGGCATCTACAGCACTTCTAGCCGAAGCTGAGCCAAGTTGATCTTTCGTTTGACCGACGAATTCAACCTCACCCATCTTAATATTAATAACGGTCATCATCCCTTCACGGAGATCAGAACCATCTAAATTCTTGTCTTTTTCTTTCAAAATAGCCGCTTTACGCGCATATTCATTCATCACTCGCGTGTAGGCTGTCTTATAGCCCGTCTCGTGTGTTCCACCGCCGCGAGTTGGAATCGAATTCACGAATGAAGCAATTGTCTCTGTGTATCCATCATTGTACTGAAGTGCGACTTCAATCTCGATTTCATCTCGTTCTCCAGCAAAATGAATGACCTCATGAAGGACTGTTTTATCTTCATTTAGATAAGAAACAAATTCGCTTGCTCCACCTGCATATAGGAAAGTTTCGTTTTTATCGGAACGCTCATCTTTAATGATGACTTCCAATCCAGAATTTAAGAATGCTATTTCTTGTAGTCGCTCAGATAGCGTGTCATAACTAAACGAAGTTCCACCTGTAAATACACGCTTGTCCGGTTTAAAAGTAACTTTCGTTCCTGTCCGTCTTGTCGTTCCAATCACTTCAAGACCTGTTACAGGTTCCCCAACATGTTCAACACCTTGACCATCTATCCAATATTCAAAGCGCTGCTTATGGATTTTACCATCCCGATAAATTTCAACTTCCAACCATTCGGATAAGGCATTCGTAACTGATGCACCTACACCGTGAAGACCGCCGGATTTCTTATAGCCTCCACCGCCGAATTTACCACCTGCGTGCAAGATTGTATACACAACTTGGGGAGTTGGAATGCCTGTTTTATGCATGCCTGTAGGGATCCCACGACCATAGTCATCACATGTGATCGAGCCATCTTTGTGGAGCGTAACAATAATCTTATTGCAATACTTAGCCAAGTGCTCATCCACGGCGTTATCAACGATTTCCCACACCAAATGGTGAAGTCCTGACGAACTTGTTGATCCAATATACATACCTGGCCGTTTGCGTACAGCAGTAAGTCCTTCTAAAATCTGAATATCATCTGCGTCATAACCGGTTGGATTACCTCCACCGGATGTTGTCAAATCTAGCTTTTCGGCCATAGGCCCTCCTTACAACAATCCATTAATTTAATATATCTTTACGAGTAAACACAGTAAACGCGACGATTAACGCGCCAATAGCCCATACTGACAATACGGTAAGTGAAAAACCAAGGTCCATACCTTTTATCGGTGGAAGCGTTCCGCTTAAATAGTCTGTTAATCGCAAATTGACCATAAATAAATATTTTGCAGATTCCCACGAAGAAACCATGTTCGTTAGAATCGTTCCTGATATTAATACGGCAAGCATGATGCCCATTCCTGCTGCTGTAGATCGAACTAATACAGAGAGCATCAATGACATGATCGCAACCGTAATGCCAACGAACCAAACCAGGCTGAATTCCATAATGATGTAAAGCCACTGTTCGATGGCCCTGACATACGATAAATCAACATCTGTCCCAATTGGACGAAAGCCAAGGAATATGGGAGCATCCCACCCACCAAAGCCAAACACGACCCCAGATATCGTATAAGAGAGTATGCCAAGTGACAGTACAATGAGCGAAACAAACAATACTAAGGTGATTAGCTTGCTCATAAGGATTTTCCATCTCGAGACAGGTCTTGTCAATAATAATTTTATCGTTCCACTCCCATGTTCAGAGGAAACAATATCTGCTGCAATGATCATTATAATAAGCGGAATGAATAATGATATCGCATTTTTAGCAAATTCACGAGTAAAAGTAACCGCATTGGGTGAAGAAGGATCCACATCTTTTTCCAAATAATATTCATATTGCTTAATCTGGACTTTATAGAATTGCTTCCATTCCTCCGCGACCCGCTGTGAACCAAGAGCCCTTGTCCAATCCTTGATTTTCTCACGTGCTTCTACTTGCCAATCTGTCGTACCGAACTGCTTTTGATTATTTTGAGCCACACGCATTTGCGCATAGGTAAACATCGGGATTAGCACGAGCATAATAAGTAAACAAATATAAAAACGACGCTTTTTAATCATTTTAATAACTTCATTTTTCACAAGAGCAACCATATTATTCAATCGTTCTCCCTTCTGTCACACTTAAAAATAAGTCTTCCAGCGTGGGATTTCTCGTTTCAATGGCGAATACCTGAACTCCAGCTTGTATCAAACGGACATTTAAATCAGCCACTTTCTCCGGATTCATCGATGTTACAATCCCTTGTTGATCACTGGATACATCTTCTGATTCGCTCGTCTCGAACAATTGTATGGTTGTATCTTGTTTAAATATTGAAATAGCCTGATCCAGCGGTGACACCTTCCATATAACTCTTGATCCTGCATCAGCTATGAGTTCATCTACTTTCCCTACCTGCATGACCTCTCCATGGGAAATAATCGCTACACGATCACACATTTGTTGAATTTCACTTAATAAATGCGATGAAACAAAGAGTGAAAGGCCACCTTCAGCTAATTTTCGAATAAAGTGCCGCATTTCCTTAATTCCCTGCGGGTCAAGACCATTTGTAGGCTCATCTAGAATGAGCAGCTTAGGACGTCCAAGAAGTGCTTGTGCAATCCCTAGACGCTGCCGCATACCTAGCGAGTAAGTTTTGACTTTATCATGAATTCTTGCATCCATGCCAACGGTGTTTACGACCTCATGGATTCGATCATCCCCGACATCATCAAGCATACGGGCAAAATGTTCTAAGTTCTCCCAACCCGTCAAGTACGGATACATCTCTGGGTTTTCGACAATACAACCGACATGAGCAAGCGCCTCATTATGATGTGTCTCCACATTGTAGCCGCACATCTCCACACTTCCTGAAGATGGCTTAATTAAGCCTACAAGCATACGAATCGTGGTCGTTTTACCCGACCCATTCGGCCCTAGGAATCCGAAAATCTCTCCTCCATAAACATCAAAGGAAATACCTTTAATAATTTCTTTGTTGCCGATTCGTTTTTTAACATTTTTCACGGACATCACAACAGATTCCCTGAGCGGCAATTTGGAGACCTCCTATCGTATAGATCTGCTTATTTTAATACTTGGGCATAACGATCTGCAATTCGTTCGTACCCATCGCCATTAGGATGAAAATGATCAGGTGCCAAAAATCTGACGCCGTCACGCTCAAATAAATCATATGTAGGAACGAAAACCATCTGAGGATACTGATTTAATATCTCGAATGCCTGTAAATTAAAATCTTGAACAATAGGACCGCCTTCACGTGCAGCATCCATGTCAATAAAAGGATGATAGAGACCTAGATAGAGCACCGTTGCTTTCGGATTCACATTGTTGATCTGCTCTGTTATTTTCGCAAGCTTAGCAAGTGCTGGCTTAACTCGTTCTTTGGCAGCCGACGGGTTAAACTCAACTTCATTGCCAAACATGCCCGATCCACCCGCAAAAATATCATTGCCACCAATACTGAAGAGAATAATATCTGCTTCACTTATTGCATCTCGTGTTTTCTTTTGACTCACATCAGCAAGTAATTGATCGGTCACATAACCGGGTATTGATAGATTATTTCTTACGAATACTTGTTTACCCGAATCAGCCTGCAGCTTATCTTTAAGTCTAACGACATAGCCTTTTCCTGTTGAATCACCTGAACCTGCTGTTAAAGAATCACCCAATGCCAAAATTGAGATTTTATCCTTCGAACCAATTTCATGCTTGGATGGTAAGGTTTTGGAAGGATTCTGTTCACTTGTGACGGCTGTTGGATACAAAATTTGCTGGATCGCGTAAGCAAACCCACCTGCAAAAAATACCGTGGCTACTACGGATATTAGAGCAATAATGGTCCAAATCGAACGAGAAGATTTCATCAAATTCCCCCAGTATTGTCGAAAATCAACTATTTTTAGAGTAAGGCTTCTGGGATGAATTTGCAAACTACAAACAAATGTTCCTATAACATTGTAACAAATGAATCTACGACCATCAATCCTAATAATGCTTGTTTCAGAAATCGGATTGTTGAACACCCACGCTCGACATAAAAACACCCTCGTCCACAAGCCATTCAGGTCAAGTGTACGAAGGTGTTCCCTTATAAATATTTATATTGTGATTCAATAAGTCCGTGATACGTTCCTTTATGTCTCATGAGCTCCTCATGGCTGCCTTGTTCAACGATTGAACCATGATCAAGTACAACGATTCGATCTGCGTGTCGAATGGTTGACAGACGGTGTGCCACGATGAAAGAGGTGCGTCCCTGAAGAAGTGTTTTAAGTGCATTCTGGATCTTAACTTCTGTTTCGGTATCAATACTTGCCGTTGCTTCATCTAGGATAAGAATGCGCGGATCTGCAAGTAAGGCACGGGCAAATGATAACAACTGACGCTGACCCATCGATAACATGCTGCCTCGCTCTTCAACTTCTGTATCATAGCCGTTTGGCAGCTTCATAATGAATTCATGAGCATCGACTGCTTTCGCGGCAGCAATGATTTCTTCGTCCGTCGATCCCGGTTTACCAAAATCAATATTATCCCGAATCGTTCCTGCAAAAATAAACGTATCTTGCATGACGATGCCGATCTGCGAACGAAGACTAGCTATCGATACTTGACTAATATCAGAATGATCAATCCATACACGGCCAGCGATTGGATCATAAAACCGACAAATCATATTAATAATCGTACTCTTTCCTGAACCCGTGTGTCCAACTAAGGCAATGGATTGACCCGCTTCGACATCAAGTGAAATATTACGTAGTGCCGGTCGATCTGTCTCATAACCAAACACGATATTTTCCAATTTCACACGACCCACGATTGGTGGCAAATCACTTGCATGTTGAAGCTCAGCAACGGTTGGCTTCTCATCGATAAATTCAAAAATCCGCTCAGCAGAAGCCATGGCTTGCAGCAGCTGCGTGTACATCTGACCCAGACGATTGATTGGATCCCAGAAGAATGCGATGTAGGAAGAGAACGCAACAAGTGTACCTACCGACATTTGTTCATCTTGAATGAGAGAAGCACCATATAAAAACAATATCCCATACCCAATCGCACCCGTGATCTCAACTAATGGACCCATGATTTGATTGACTGTTGTCGCTTTGTACCATACACGACGATTTTCTTGATTCACACCTTCAAAAAACTTCATGTTCTCTTGTTCTTGTGAATAAGCTTGTGTCACTCGAATCCCTTGAATACTTTCATTCAAGTGAGAATTAAGTCTCGCCTGCTTGATTTGAACAGCCTGCCAAGAGCGGCGAATCATCCTTCTGAGCTTTGTTGATATCATGAACATGATCGGTACTGTAATTATAATGGCAAGTCCAAGCTTAAAATTAATGACAAGCAATATAACAATAATCCCAATTAGCTGAACGCAGTCAATCATAAGATTCACGACGCCGTTCGTAAATAAATCTTGCAGAGAATTAACATAATTCGTTACTCGAATAAGAATGGAACCCGCAGGTCGTTGATCATAGAATCGAAATGACAACCCTTGGATATGCGAGAATACATGCTTCCGCAAATCGTAAATAATATTTTGACCAATCATATTCGTGAACTTAATTCGGAACATATTTGCAAGCCACTGCACGATATAGACAAGTAAGAGCAGTCCCACCATCCAGATTAATAGCTCACTATTCTTTTCTTTTAATGAATGATCAATCGTATACGAAATAATAAGTGGATACGTTAATTTCGTAATGGCACCAATAAACATCATGATAAGAATGATGGGCAGCATCTGTTTCGTATAGGGCTTCATGTAGGAGAAAAGTCGTCTAACCTGCTTCCAGTCAAATTTTTTCTCAATAATTTCATCATCGGTATATACAAAACGTCCGGTTTGCTGCGTTGCAGTGCCATCTCCGTCAATTCGAAGTTTATCTGGTTTACTCATTGCGGATTCCTCCTTATAAGCTCGGATTCTGCGGAATCTACACGAATATGGGATTGGACCCCTTGTAATGACCCTCCATCGAACGCAGCTGCAACTTCGAGCTTACCTGCCTGCGGACGATCTCCATACTGAATGTTGTATGTTGTTAAATAAGGCCCCTCTACCTGAATTAATTGTTCGTGTGTGCCTCGTTGAACAATTCTCCCCTCATCGAGCACAATTATCTCATCTGCCCGCTTGAGTGACGAAATACGGTGCGCGATAATAAATGTTGTGCGACCTTCCATTACCTCCTGGAAGCCAGCTTGAATTTCGTGCTCTGTCTCCATATCTACCGCACTTGTTGCATCATCCAGAATGAGAATCCGTGGATCTGTTATCAGTGCTCGAGCAATCGCGATACGCTGCTTCTGACCTCCCGATAATCCAAGTCCACGCTCACCCACAATCGTATCGTAACCAAGTGGCAATTCCATAATAAAATCGTGCGCTTTCGCTAGCTTAGCAGCTCGCTCAATGTCTTCTTGCGTGATATTCTTACGACCATATGCAATGTTATTACGAATGGTTGAGGAAAACAGGAATGTTTCTTGGAATACCGTCGCAATGCCAGCACGTAAACTTGAAATTTTGATTTTCCGAATATCTAAGCCATCGAGTGTGATCTGGCCACTTTTGATATTGTAAGCTCGCATTAGCAAGGAAACGACAGACGTCTTCCCTGATCCTGTGCCCCCAAGAATACCGATTACGGCTCCAGCAGGTGCATCAATTGAAATGTCATAGAGTGCAGGTACCTTATCGCCGTATGCGAAAGTGACATGTTCAAAACGGACATGACCTTTATAGTTCTCTTTATGTAGATTTACAGCTTGTGGTTCATCCTTAACGTGTACATATTGATTCAAGAGGTCAAGTACTTTCTCCGCAGAAGCTTTACAGTTCGTGTAGTTATTAATTTGAAAACCTAACTGCCACATTGGCCCAATAATGAACCATATTAAACTGAAAAATGCAACAAATTCGCCCATTGTGATATGTCCCTGAATAACCCGGTACCCACCAAATCCAAGCAAGATAACAACGCTTAAATTGGACAGCAGCTCCATAAACGGAAAATACTTTGACCAAATTTTTGATGTATTTAAGTTCGATGCCCGATATGTCTCATTTCGCTCTAAAAATTTCTCAACTTGGTGAGGTTCTCTTGCAAAAGATTTAACCGTACGTACACCTGTGATGTTTTCTTGAACCGTAGTCGTTAAACCTGAAAACGCTTGTCTAACCGCGCGAAAAGCAGGGTGAGCTTTGCTCTCAAAACGAAAAGCAGCAATAACAAGGAAAGGCATTAGCACCATCGTGGCAAGCGTTAACTTCCAATCGATGGAGAACATCATGATTGCACCGAACAATGTCATGAGCACAATATTTAATAGCTGCGCCAATCCGTATGACAGAAAGAGACGAATCGCCTCTACATCCGAAGTTAAACGTGCCATTAAATCTCCTGTACGAGCCCCATCGTAATACGAAGAAGATAAATATTGGAGCTTCTCATACAAAGCAGCACGTAAGTTATACACCATACTAACCCCGAATCTAGCACCTGAAAAGACATGCAAAAATTGAAAAGCTGCTTTCACTACCATCACACTTACAAGCATCAACGTAAGCTGAGGTACCAAGCCGTAATTGCCTGGTGTAATCGCGTCATCAATTAATCGACGCAGCATACTTGGATAGATCAATCCAAGACTTGTCGTCAAGACGAGTGTCAGCATCGAAAAAATGGACCAACCTTTTACCGGCCAGTAATAAGGTTTTAATTGCTTAAACGCTTCCATTCTTCATCCCCCTATTTCTCTTTTAGGCGTTTGAGTGCCATCTTAACATCATCTTTACATGGCGGCAAAGAGCATCAAAGACCATAACAAGCCAAGTAGCCTTCTATCATTGCGAAAAAGTCACAAAAAAGCCACTATTCAGCTAAATGATCCATTTTCCCGCCAATGAAAGCCCTTTCACTGCAAAACGAACAAAACCTGGCTAAAAATACAGCCAGGCATGCGTTGATATTCATAAATTAGAGTTGTAAGACCATGGTTACATCAACCGAGCAACTGCCTCACGTTTCATGTAAAGGTCATCCAGATCTACTTTTAGCTCTAAAGCAGTAACAGACCCTTCTATGTGCTCAGAAATAGAATCCAGTTGACGATCCCGCATTGCAGCAAGTAACTCCGTCAGATAATTGTTATATAGCTGCTTGAGCTTGTCACTTTGTTCTGTCACTACAAACGATGTAGCATTCATGATATGCACTTCAAGTGTTGCTTTTAACTTATCTCTGCCTTCCCCTTCAAAGAAATATTTCGCATTCTTAAAATGGTTTTGCAGCAGTTTTACATCTACATCTTGCGTTTGAATTTGTATTGCAACTTGCGGAGTTTTATAAGATTGATTCGGATAGGCTTCATATTCAAACCCTTCCAGCAAACTTACTACCGTATTCCCCCACGAAGCATACTGTTTTCCGCCAAGCTCGTTAATCTTCTTCTCAATCCGAAGCGTAGTGGCCAAAATTTCTTGCTCCAGTTGAAAAGCAATCATTCGCTTCAAGTCATTCATAGCCTCAACCAACATATCTTTCAAACTGCGGGTCTGATCACGGAACAAGGAAGGATTAAAGGCTTGAGCGAATAGTTCACCAAAACGATAAGTTGTACGCTGTTTTACATAGAATAACAGATCCTCAATTTCTTGGGAAAGATCACGGATATGACCCGCTTCATCATACACTTGGAGCAATTCCCTTGCCAGGTCATGCGACTTTCTAAGCTGTGAAATACGGTTAAGTCTCTGTTCTTCCCCTTCTCTAGCTCCAGAAATCCAACGATCCATTGTATGCAGGCCACGCTGTAATTCAGCTTGTGCTGACCCAATGGCAAGCTGTGTTAACTCTCGGAATGTAAAGGATGCAAAATCTTTCTCGAAAGATGAAATGCCAGAAGCCGCAATCATTCTCTCATCTTGGTTTAATTTCCCTTCAGCTGCCCATTGGCTAGAAATTGGATATATACGCGGGAAACGAATGCCATGCGTAAGCAGGTTTGATTCTACATGGCGGATCACCCCATCCAACTCATCCCCTGAGGAAGCAAGATCTGCCGCATTTACGATGAAAAACATTTTATCGAGTTGAAAAGCATCTTTGACCCGGCCAAGCTGAAGTAAAAACTCTTTATCAGCATGTGAGAAAGCATGATTATAATACGTCACGAAAAGGATCGCATCCGCATTCTTGATGTAATTAAATGCCACGCCAGTATGTCTCGCATTAATGGAGTCAGCACCTGGCGTATCGACGATGATAACGCCTTGATCCGTAAGCGGATTCGCATAGAACAATTCAATTCCATCGACAAAACAAGATTTCGCTTCTTCTGCTACATAAGCAGCGAACTGCACTTGATCCACCACAAGCTCCTGACCGAGGTTCATATGTGCAGACGACCAGCCCCGTTCTACAGCCGTCAAGAAGGAGTAATGCGGTTTGCCCTTTGCTGTTGCCTTATCAGGCGTTAACGAGGCAATCGCACTTAACGCGCTGCTCATATCATGAGCTTGTAAGCCGAGTACCTCCAGAGAATAGAGCACATCGCTCTCTAGCGCCTCCAGACTCTTCATATTCACTTTAGCCGTACCATGTGGGCAACCCTCTTGTGGCGGTAAAATACAATTGATTGCGGCTGTCGTCGGATTCGGGGACACGGGTAGAACCCGTTCACCAATCAATGCATTCGCAAATGAGGATTTACCCGCAGAGAATGCGCCGAATAACGCGACAGTGAAAGTACGATCCAATATCCGTTCGGCTTTATCATGAAGAGAACGTGCAATCGAGCGTAAGGCTGGCACATCTTCCATAATCTTAGCTGCTTCTTGAAATTGCCTTGCACGACCTTCCACTTCTAAAGCATGCTGAGAACCGAATGCATTAGAAACAGTGGAAGTGTTCGTGCTTGCTCCATCCATAACCATGGAAAGATCAGCTTGATTTGAAGAGATCTCTTCCACATGATCATTTTGATAGGTGTGTGCTGCACGTAAAATAACATCCATTGAAGCTTGCTTTAAACCAAGTGACGGCCCCTGCTCACTCAGATTTGGAATATAGGTGCTCCAATCTGGCAATACCGGTTGCAGCACTTTTTGTTCATTCATAATACGAAGCAATTTCACACTTTCATGAGCTTCTTCCTGCTCAAGAGCACTTAATTCATGATAAGCGATCAATGATTCATCGAGTTCTGCGATCTCTTCCGCCTGCTTAGATTCATGTTCGCCTACTGTTTGTATAAGATCATTCGTAATGGCTTCTGCAAGTTCATTGCTCAATCTGCGGTATTGACTCTTAACCTCACTTGCGACATCCTTCATATAGTTCAGCGTGTATTCACCCGTAAACACAGCACCTGTCTTGACCTGATCCGCGAGCCATTGTGGTGTCACCTCAACATGCAGCTCTGTAATTGAGGTAATCAGCGCATGGTCATGAATCCCTACATTTTCTGCTGCCTGACGAAGATGACTTTGCAAATGGCGCTCCACCTGCGTCGTCACTCCAGCGGTAAACTCCGCGTGCAGTTTATCTAGTCTCCGCTGGATCTCTGCTTCTGTCTGAGCAGCTCGTGCGAAGAAACCCGCCTTAAAGCCCGACTTACGGCTTTGCAGATACGCATGCGCGGTGTCCCGTGTCACCGCAGGAATAATGTTGGCATTATCGATTATGCCAACAATGTCTTTACGCAGCGCGGTTAGCACGCGCTGTGGCTCCTCCTTCGCAGCCTGCACGCTGCGAAGAAGCTCTTCCCGGCGCGCGACTAAATTCGCGCCGTTATCCCCCAAGGCCTCGCGCAGCTCGGCCTTGCGAGGGGCGTGGACCTGCGCCAGCCAGTCGTCATGCTCCAATAGGAGCTGACGGGCTGCTTGGTCCACGCTGTACGCGCGCAATTCACCTGCGCGCGTAATAAGCTCGGCCAGCAGCCACTTGAGCTGGCCCCATTCATTGTGCGGGTGCTCCCGCACCTTCATCGACACATACAACACGCCTCTCGGTTCTATACCCCACGAGCGGAATGAAGCAATCACACCTTGCTTATATTCCTCAAAGATGAGCTCAGCATCCCGATGTTTGTCAATCATATTGACAATTAAATAAAGCGGTTTGCCGCGTTCTGTCATTTTTTTAGCAAATGCCAAATTCATCTCAGACAAAACGTGATTGTAATCCATAACATAGAACACTACGTCAGCTAAATATAAAGCTGATTCCGTTGCCATCTGATGTGCATCATCGGTCGAATCAATCCCTGGTGTATCGAGAAGTGCCGTTTGCTCCCCAAGTAACGATAAAGGATATGTAATTTCTACACGTTGTACGGCTTTCCCATCAATACAATACTGTTCCAACTCTTCAAGCGGAACTTCCTTACAGGAAAGAACTTCCCCACTATCTGACTGCTGATACACTTTTGCTATCGCAGGACCATTGGCAATAGACACAATATTAGCACTAGTTGGAATAGGTGAGGACGGAAGTAAAGCATGTCCACACAAACTATTAATAATCGTGGACTTTCCTGCTGAGAAGTGACCACAAAAAGCGATATAAGATCGCTCCTCACGCCATTTATCCAGTAAACCTTTAAACTTCACGCTTTGCTCCACATCACCGGACAGTTCCATTTGTTCCAACATCATTTTTAACTTGCTGGACATTCTATCTATATCGTTAGATTGATCCCGATTCTGTATTTCTAACTCGGTCTTTGCCATTTCTGTTCTCCCCACTTTTTCATGTTTAGCAGACTACGAATTTCAGTGTATACGCCGTTTCTTGAACTGGCAATACCTAATCCCCCAAGGGCATTCTACTTTCATGATAAATTTTGTTATAATAGACCATGTTTTCCACATTTCATTGTTTCAATCAGGAGGTTATTGTGAAATCAAGTTATCCCAACAAAAGTTTACTTGTACTAAGTATAGTTCTTGCCGCACTATTTGCCATCGTCGCTTATCTTGTCGCTACACAACAAATTGCTTTCTTTGATGATGCTGTTACTTCAGCAGTTTGGAATTTTCGATCAGACAATCTAACACCTGTAATGAAGGTGCTTTCTTTTATCGGTAATCCAACAACGGTTATCGGAATCGCAGTCATCACAGCACTATTTTTATTTTTCGTCCTAAAACATCGTGCTGAATTGTTATTATTTGCTGCGGTTATGGTCGGAGTTCCTCTCTTAAACACCGTACTCAAAAACCTTTTCAAACGTGCTCGCCCAGAAGTAGATCGTCTACTTGAAGCGACAGGACATAGCTTTCCAAGTGGTCATTCGATGATCGCGGTCGCTTTCTTTGGCATTCTTACTTTCTTACTGTGGAGACACATCCCGAACCTATTAGGGCGCATCTTGTTGATCATCTTCAGCATATTCATGATCTTAGGAATCGGTATCTCTCGTATTTATGTTGGCGTACACTTCCCAAGCGATGTCTTTGGCGGATATTTAGCAAGTAGTTCACTCCTATTCTTATGTATCTGGTTCTGGGTCAATTATCGACGTAAGCATCGTTATTAACATGCTACCGTAACCGTTACGAATACCTGTGTGTATAGCACGGGTATTTTTTCTTTTTTCAAAAAAGTCCCTAACGAAAAAAAAGACCCGCGAATTTACACCCGCAAGTCTTTTCATTCCATCCACTATGTGTTATGCAGTCACTGCTTCTGCTTTAGGAATAATAATTTCAAATACATTCCCGTGCTGCAAAATAGTTGCATTACTTTCTTTATGTTTCATCACAACACACTCAAGTTTAGCGCGCATACGCTCAATGTAATTATCCGGAACTTCGCCCGCTTCAGATACGACGATGCCGTCAATTTCTACTTCCTCATTGTCGGCAAGCTTTGTCTCAAGCACCTGATCAAAAATATCCGAAAAAGCTTCAAAATCTGCTGTATACACAGAAATGCACTTCATGCCATCCCATCCTTCACTTCTATATCTATTAGTTTTTAGTGTTTCTTACGCGAGTTGTTTTCATTCGTTTTTTTCCATCTGTACACACATCAAGCAGCGGACATACCGCACATTGCGGACTTTGCGCTTTACAATGATACCGTCCAAAGAAAATTAAACGATGATGCGTCTGTGTCCATTCATCACGCGGTATTTTGCGCATCAGCTTCTTTTCCACTTCTAGAACAGAATCATCGATTGCAGCCAAACCCAGTCGTTTGGACACACGCTCCACATGCGTATCGACAGCGATTGCGGGAACACCGAAAGCATTCGACATGACCACATTCGCAGTTTTGCGACCAACACCAGACAATTCCACTAGTTTCTCATACTCACTAGGTACTTGTCCATCATATTTTTCAAGTAACAGATGACACAATTTCTGGATATTGCTTGCTTTATTGCGGAATAAGCCAATTCGTCTTATATCATCTTGCAGTTCTTCAACTGGAACAGCGATATAATCCTCAGGTCGCTTATACTTCTGAAACAAATCCTTCGTCACTTTATTTACAGTCTCATCTGTACATTGTGCGGAGAGCAATACTGCAATAGTCAATTCAAATGGATTCGAGTGATTCAATTCGCAATGCGCATCGGGATACATTTCGGCGATCGTGTCCAAGATATATCTGACTTTCGTTTTGCTCATCGAATGCTCCCCCAGTTTGAATAACAATCAACTTAACTCAATCATTTTATATGAATCAGTCGAAGATCGCAAACGATTCGTGAAAAAAAGCTCTCCATTTGGAGAGCTTTTTGACTTATTTTTTCGCTGGACGCACAATTGGGTAGGGCAAATCCATGTGTCCCATCAAGGATTCTACTTGTTTTCCATCTTTTTTGACGAATAATGCTTTTACCTCAGGGAATTGAAATACTGTCTGCTCTAATGCCTTCATGAAGAAATCTTCACCCGGTGCTCCAAATTGCCCACCTTCTGACCAAGTCAAATCCACATGAAGTCCATCTTTTTCCATCGACACTTGTTTAAAGGTAACTTTCTCAAACAAAGCTGTCAGCTTGGGATCATCTGTCTTCTTCAACTGTTCTAAAGCTAGAAGATATAAATCAGCATCATTTTGATACGTGACTGTTGCTACTTTCTCCACAAGTCCCATTAAGTTGTCGTCCGAATAATAAACTTTAATCTGTTTCGTCTTCTTCGGTATTGGAGTTGCTTTAGGTGTTGATGTTGGAGTTGGAGTCGGCTCTACCGTCGGAATAGGTGTCGATGTCGATACATTACCTTGGAGCGCTTGCTTCTGCCCACAACCTGAGATCATAAGAACGACCATCAGAATGAGTGCTAACCCTTTCCAGTTCATACATTTCACGACTTGCTTCACCCCTTATTTCAAATTCAAATATTCCTTGATTGCTTTCACTAATGAATCAGCAACCTTATTCTGGAATCCTTCTTGATACATTATATCTGCTTCTTCCTTATTTGACAAAAAGCCGACTTCCAGCAAAACGGCTGGCATAGTCGTTCCTTTAATCACTCGGTAATCATTCTTCTGCACTTTACGATCAAGGAATCCTGTTGCTTCAAGTGCATACTTATGAATCACATTGGCAAAATCAAGACTCTCTGGGCGCCAATAATACGTTTCAGTACCATTAGATTTACTTGTAAACGAATTCCCATGGATGGATAAGAACACATCTGCTCCATTGTCATTTGCAAAGCTTACACGATCATTTAGCTCTACAAAAGTATCATTTGTACGTGTATAAAGAACTTGCAACTTCGATTCTTTCTCAAGAAGAGCTCCTAACTTCTTCACCATTGCAAGTGTAAATTCCTTCTCTGTTCGTCCGTTGACTGCTTTCGCACCTGGATCATGATCACCATGTCCTGCATCCAGTACGATGACATACTTATCTTTCTTCTCACCAATACCAGCACTAAGAATTTCCGCTTTAATCTCTGTAGAACCCGTAGGGCCCGGAATTAGGCGATAACGAGCCGCTGCAGTCAGATCGAGTGTCACTCTAACTGTTGCTGGGTCATTCGAGAACTGCGAATAACGAATTTGTGAAATAAGCGGATGAGAAGATGCGATCTTACCTTCCGTTTTTTCAACCTTACTCAATAACTCTTTTCCTAGCACTGCATTTTCAATATCAAACACAATTCGATTCGGACTGCTTAATTGCATAACTTTTGGTTTAGCGTTGACGGAATCGGTCTTAATCGTAAAAAAGGTATCTGTCGTTTCAATTTTAGAAACGGTCATATTCTTTGAATCCGGTTTCGTTTCTTTTCCATTATTAACATTTGGATCCGTAGTGTTACTTTCTTTGTCTTTCGAATTCATATATACCGTCGTAGTATCGGGATCATAGCGGAATTTAACATCGAATTGTTCGCCTACAAAGCGCAGCGGGACTAATGTTGTGTCATTTTCCAGAACAGGCGTTAAATCCAATGGTTTCTTCACGCCATTCACTAGAGCTTCTTTACGATTAATGAATAATTCAATTTTTGTTTGATCTTTTGTGATCGTAACTTTTTGCTGCTTCTCCTCATAACTAATCTTTGCACCAAGGCTCTCCGAAATGACGCGTATTGGTACAATCGTATAGCTGTTGACGAAACGCGGCTGAACTAACGGTTTTAGTTCTACACCATTTAGTACCAGATGGATTGTAGGGTTTGCCGTTGCTCCTAGAGCAGACAAAGTTGGTAGTAAAAGCGAGAACAGACAGACGGACAAAATTACTTTCCACAGTTTCATCATACACCTCAGATTTCTAAAAATTTTACATTGCTTTCCTTTAATTCTACAAAATTAGCAAATCACCTGCTTTTTTAGCCAAAATTCATGAAAAATCAGCATTTCAAATCCAAACCGACAAAATGCAACATATCTTTAACGGTAATTGCCTAGTAAATGTTGCTAGATTACCAAAATTAAAAATCATTTTCTATTTTTATGACATAAAAAAAGACCCTATCCCGATAAGGGACAGGATCTTTACCGCTTATTTATAGGCTAAACGTCCTGCATGTCGATCTTCGTAAGCTGTGATCTCATCTACATGTTTCAACGTAAGCCCGATATCATCTAAGCCTTGCAATAAGAATTGACGACGATGTTCATCTAGATCAAATTCAATATGCAAGCCATGATCGTCTGAAATGGTTTTGTTCTCCAAGTCAACATTTAGCTTATAACTATCATGCTGCGCGGTACGTTGAAAAAGATCCTCGACTTGCTCTTCAGAAAGTTTAATTGGTAAAATCCCATTTTTAAAACAGTTGTTGTAGAAAATATCAGCAAATGTTGGTGCTATAATGACCTTAAATCCATAATCTTGGATCGCCCATGGTGCATGCTCTCGGGAAGATCCACAACCGAAGTTTACTCTGGAGATCAGAACGGAAGCTCCTTCGTAACGTGGTTGATTCAGTGAAAAATCATGATTCACTTCACCATTTTCATGAAATCTCCATTCAAAGAATAGAAATTGTCCGAAACCAGTGCGTTCGATACGCTTTAGAAATTGTTTAGGAATAATTGCATCTGTATCTACATTTACACGATCAACGGGACCAACGAGGCCCGTATGCTGTTTGAAAGCTTCCATGTTATCTTCTCCTCACTTCTTCAATTAGCCTTAAGCTTCCTTCTTCAGTTCCCAATCACGCACATCGTAGAAATGTCCTTTTACAGCTGCAGCAACCGCCATAGCAGGTGACACTAAATGTGTACGTCCACCGCGTCCTTGACGCCCTTCAAAGTTACGGTTCGATGTCGATGCACAGCGTTGACCAGGTTGTAAGACGTCTGGATTCATCGCTAAGCACATTGAGCAACCAGCATCCCGCCATTCAAATCCGGCTTCGATGAAAATTTGATCAAGACCTTCTTTTTCCGCTTGAATTTTCACTCGACCCGAACCAGGTACAACAATAGCGGTAACTTCAGAAGATACCTTGTAGCCTTTTGCCACTGCAGCAGCAGCGCGTAAATCTTCAATTCGTCCATTTGTACAAGATCCGATAAAGACATAATCCACTTTCAATTCACTCATCGGTGTCCCTGGTGTAAGTCCCATATATTCGAGCGCTTTTTCAGCCGCTTTACGTTCATTATCCGTTGCAAAATCGCTAGGGTTAGGTACCGTATTCGTGATACTTGTTCCCATACCAGGACTAGTTCCCCAAGTTACTTGAGGAATTAATGCCGCTGCATCGAAATCTACAACTAAGTCATAGGATGCGCCTTCATCTGTTGTTAAAGCTTTCCACTGCGTGACTGCAGCATCGAATGCTTCACCTTGCGGAACATATTCACGACCACGTAAGTATGCGAATGTAGTCTCATCAGGAGCAATTAAACCTGCACGCGCACCCGCTTCAATAGACATGTTACAGACTGTCATGCGTTCTTCCATCGACATGTTGCGAATGGCTTCACCTGTATATTCGATCACATACCCAGTAGCAAAATCCGTACCATATTTCGCAATGACGCCTAGAATCAAATCTTTTGCAGTTACGCCTGGCTTCAATTGGCCATTGATACGAACTTCTAATGTTTTGGCTTTAGATTGCTGCAAAGTTTGAGTAGCAAGTACATGTTCTACTTCACTTGTCCCGATACCGAATGCTAATGCGCCAAACGCACCGTGTGTGGATGTATGGGAGTCGCCGCATACGATTGTCTTACCTGGGTGCGTGAGTCCAAGCTCAGGTCCCATAACATGGACAACACCTTGATCTAGTGAGTCGAGGTCAAAACAAGTTACACCGAAATCCGCACAGTTTTTTGAGAGTGTATCAATTTGCTGCTTGGATATTGGATCTGTAATGTTAAAACGATCTTTCGTCGGTACGTTATGATCCATCGTAGCAAATGTTAGGTCGGGTCTACGAACTTTACGACCAGCAAGTCTTAATCCTTCAAAAGCCTGAGGGGAAGTAACCTCATGCACCAAATGAAGATCAATATAAATGACACTCGGCTTGCCTTCTTCTTGATGAATCACATGGTTATTCCAGATCTTTTCGAACATCGTTTGTTTACTCATCTTCTTCACCCCATCATTAAAATCCGTCGTTTCAATTTGATATTTCATATCCTAGCATTTCTTTCCTCATTGAACCAAGATATAATATCTATAACATTGATAGGTAAAAACAATAACTGAACACGACCAGAAAAGGGGGAAGCCCATTTTGGAACTACGTCAACTTCTGTATACCGTACAAATAGCGAAAGAACGGAATTTTTCACGTGCTGCTGAAAAGCTGCATATTGCACAGCCTTCTTTGTCCCAACAGCTATCTAAATTAGAGAAAGAGCTAGGCGTTCTGCTTTTTCAACGCAATACAAATTCGGTTGAACTCACCCATGCTGGGGCGTTATTTGTGGATAAAGCACAGCACATTCTCGATACCGTAGACGGACTTCGCCAAGAGATGGAAGATATTTCACAAATGAAAAAAGGCAATCTCGTCTTTGGCTCCATGCCGATTACAGGATCTACCATCTTACCGCTTGTGCTTCCGATCTTTCAGCAACAATATCCACAAATTGAGATTACCCTTGTCGAAGAAACATCCACGAATCTTGAAGCATTATCCGCAAACGGTGGAACTGATTTGTCTCTGCTCGCGCTTCCACTACAGCATGAATCCCTGGGTTATGAAACGTTACTGGACGAGGAAATTGTCCTTGCCGTACCACCGAACCACCGACTTGCACAGACACATAGACATGCAGACGGCACGTCTATACCCGTGTCAATCAGTGAACTCATACACGAACCTTTTATCACCCTTAAGAAAAACCAAGGCCTTCGCCAATTTACTCGTGAGCTATGTCAAGACAGCGGCTTTACACCAACCATTGTATTTGAGAGTTCAAATATAGAAACCGTACAATCACTTGTCGCTGCGGGGATGGGAATCGCATTTGTTCCTTACATGGTTACAAAGCGAGCATCGACAGAGCTTGCTCCCGTCCATTTACCATTAGCAGAGCGTCCCGTACGTACGCTTGTCCTAGCCTATCGTAAAGGAAGATACTTATCGAATGCTGCCAAGGCGTTCATCGAGACGATGAAGAGTGTCATGCAGAAGCCGATATCATAACATCACTAACCGTTCAAAAGGCCTGTGCCTCGATCAGGCCTTTTTATGCACCATGTTCGGTAGGATGTTTTTGTACCTGATGCTTCTTTGTCCATAATCGGACCACGACCACTACACTGGCAAGAAGTACAAAAGTCGTTGCCACACTACCCTCAGCTCCGAACATCCCTCCACTAATCCAATCCAAGCCATCATTTTCAAAGACGAAGATCGATTGTAATTTCTGACCTGACACAGGTGAACCAAGCACATAGCCTTGTACATAATTCCATGAAAAATGAAGCCCGATCGGCAGCCAAAGACTACCTGACCATTCCCGACACAAAGCGAATAACACACCAGCAATGATCAGGTTAAGTGCAGGAAGTACAGAAGCAAAGAAACCTGGATTAAATACGTGCATGCCCGCAAATACAAGTGAAGACAACAAGATTGCCGTCCATGCCCCATAATGGTACCGGACTAAGCCTTGCACATACCCCCGAATGAACAATTCTTCATTTACAGCAACACCTGCAAATAACAGAATACCGTTTAGCAGTGTAATACCATCTGTTTGATTCCAAGAGATCGCATGCATGCCACTCATCAACCAAATGAGTGCACAGACTGCTATAATCATCAGTAAACCGCTCCATAACCCTTGTCCAAGTCTCCTCTTGCTACCCAGCAAGCCTAAACCTAAGTCCCATCCTTTTTTTCGATCAAAATAGGCAAAGGTGATCCACACGACTGCAATCAGAAGCAGCATACCTCCATAAGTCATCCATGTTTGATACAACGGATCCGCATCAACAGCATCTAAAGTTTTTGTTTTTCCACGAATAGCCATCAATATTTGAGCGATAAAATCTAATAAAATAACACCGATAAACCAAAGAATCATACAAATTGTGATTTTTGCGATTACTTGAATAGCTGACTTACATTTATTTACTTGCAAACTCCACCACCTCCAAATTCATTATACCCATATTTTTCCACAAAATGGAATAAAAAAATCAGACATGCCCAAATGGAGCAGTCTGATTATTAAATATCTGAAGTTGATCTTAAAACCTTGTTACCTAAACATGCCCCATAGCTTAATTAAGTGAAACGTATTATTCGGATCTATTTTTTGAGCAATAATAAAATCAATAATATTACTGCTCTGTGTCGTGGACAAATTCTCACCCAATATTTTGGATGCTTGATTAAGTAATTTGGACACCTTGACCCGATCTTGCAAGTCTGATTTCGTTACACCATCTAGAAGCTGTTTGATTTTCTCTTTAATCTCTGGATTTTTCAGTTTGCGCTTGATTCGTTCCACCAAAACAGAGTCAACACCATATTTTTGATAACTCATTTGCAGCACCTCCGTTCACCATCCTTATAAGCATATGAACGAAAGTGTCAAAAATTGACTTGCACCGGAACAAAGCCAAGCTCAGAATTGATGAACGCTTATCCTAATCAAGCACTTCGCCATCCAGAACATGTTCACGTTGTAAAAATTGCCTCAAGCCTACATACCCTATACCTGTCCAAAATTGCTCCGAAGCGACAAGCTCAGCAGCATCATCACGAGCTATTTCCATCACCTCGAAATCAGCTACAATATCCGCAATTCGAAATTCTGGTAACCCGCTTTGTTTTGTGCCAAAGAAATCGCCCGGTCCACGTAATTCAAGGTCTCTTCTTGCAATTTCAAACCCATCATTCGTTTCAACCATTGCTCTCATGCGTTCTTTGCCAGTCTCTGTCCGCGGATTCGCAATAAGCACACAATAAGAGGCATGTGCGCCCCTTCCTACACGACCGCGCAACTGATGAAGCTGCGACAAGCCGAAACGATCCGCATCATAGACAACCATGAGTGTTGCATTAGGGACATCGACACCAACTTCAATAACCGTAGTTGAGACGAGTACCTGGAGCTCATTGGCTTGGTAGGCACGCATGACTTCTTCTTTCTCTGCAGCTGTCATTCGACCATGAAGCAAACCAATACGTAAATTTGGAAAATGTCCCTGCAGCTGCACGAACACATCGATCGCGTTTTGCACGTCCAATTTATCTGATTCCTCGATCAAAGGACAGATTACATAGGCTTGCCTGCCTGCTTCCACTTCGCGTGCAATGAAGCCTAAGACACGTTCCAGCATCTCATGTTTCACAGCATATGTCTTGATAGGAATCCGACCTTTCGGAAGTTCACGCAGCGATGACACATCCAAATCACCAAAAGCAGAAATTGCAAGCGTCCGAGGAATAGGTGTTGCTGTCATCGAAAGCACATCAGGCTGAATTCCTTTACGTCTGAGGATGGCACGCTGTGCTACCCCAAATCGATGCTGTTCATCGGTGACTACAAGACCAAGTTTACGGAAATACACATCTTCTTGGATCAATGCATGAGTCCCTACAACAATGTCTAACATCCCCATCTGCAAAGAAGCAAGCACCTCACGTCGCCGCTTCGCAGTTACTGATCCGGTTAGCAAACCGACTGAAATGCCATACGGCTCAAATAGCTTTGTAAGGGAACGCAAATGCTGTTCCGCCAAAATTTCCGTAGGTACCATCAGCGATCCCTGAAATCCAGCCTTAACCGTTGCAAACAACGCCACTGCGGCTACAATCGTCTTCCCCGCACCTACATCACCTTGTAAGAGACGATTCATTCCAAAAGGGGCCTGCATATCATCGAGAATTTCAGCAATCACTTGCTTCTGAGAAGGAGTTAGCGTAAATGGAAGTTCTCTCACGAACGATCGGACAGCTGGTAAATCTACCTCTTGTGCGATACCACCACCACGTTTGCGATTCATCGTACGTAAGGCGTGTAACTTTAGCTGGAACAAGAACAATTCTTCGTAAACCATCCGTTTACGCGCTCCTTGCCCCTCGTCCATTTGCTCAGGTAGATGAATGGCAGCAATTGCATCACGCCTTGCCATTAGATGATGCTTGTCCAACAATTGGACAGGCAGTATTTCAGGGATAAGCGCACCAAATTGCACAAGTGCCTGCTTGATCGTCTTACGCATCCATTTCTGATTCAACTCTGCACTGATGGAGTATACCGGTTGCAAGGTTCCGACCTTCGAAGATTTCGAAGTATGCAACTGGGCGAATTCCGTTTCTGATACGGTAATCTGCTTGCGATTCGCGTCCCATTTTCCCGTCATGACAATTTCGCTCTGAAGCGTTAACTTGTCCTTTAAATAAGCCTGATTAAACCATACCGCGGTAACAAAAAAGTGGTCGATGACCACTTTACATAGCATGCGAGATTTTACCCGTCCAAAACGCTGCGTCACAGGTTCACTGACAAGCGTCCCTTTTACAGTGATCTTATCCCCATCTTTTACTGTGCTCCAGTCTCGAATGGAATAATCATCATATCGAAATGGGTAATACTCCAGTAAATCGCCAACTGTAAAAATGCCAATGGCATGGAGATCATCTCGTCTAGATGATCCCACGCCATTGGTTTCTTCAATCGGTGTTACATATATATCTTTCATATCTAACAGCTCCTATTAGGCCAAGAAAGCAAAGACTGCTACAAGTCCTGGCCCTACATGAGTCCCGATAACAGGTCCAATTGTAATATATTCCACACTTCTCACATCAAACTTCTCTTCAATCATATGCTGCAATTGTTCAGCCGTTTCTGGATTGCGAATATGAGCCATTTTGATATCAAGTGAAGTGTTTTTCGGAAAACGTTCTTCCAGCAGCTCCACAATCCGAGTCAAAGCTTTCTTTTGCCCACGTGCCTTATCTTTGGAAGAGACATAACCTTCATCATCAATCGTAAGGATCGGCTTAATATTGAGCAATGAGCCAATCAAAGCAGATGCTCTACCAATACGTCCGCCTTTTTGCAAGTATTCTAATGTATTGACCATAAAGAAAATAGCATGATTACTTTGAATATCCTCGATCAGCTTAACAATTTCAGCTACCGATTTCCCCTCTTTAGCTGCTTTCGCTGCCGCAACGACAAGCCCACCTATGCCGTAAGAAGCGGACATGGAATCAATTACCGTAATCGGTACTTGATCTTCCATCATGGACTTTGCAATGACTGCTGATTGATAGGTGCCACTTAGCACGGAAGCCAAGTGAATGGATATAATTGAACTTTCTGGATCCTCGCTCGCAATCTGCTGATAAACATCAAGAAATTCTTGCGGCGATGGTTGTGAAGTCGTTGGTATGATGGAGGAGGTAACTAGCCTGTCATAGAATGTATCCTGCGTCATCGTTACCCCATCCAGATACGTATCTTCACCGAACAAAATTTTTAAAGGAATACATTCGATCCCTAATTCCTTGCGAATTTCCTCCGGAATATCTGCCGTACTGTCTGTTACGATGCGAATTTTACTCAACCATTTCACGTCTCCCCATATTGCTTAGTACATCATGTCCTTTGTTACTATTCAACTGAAAACAAGTATAAATAAATCGGTTGACCACCTGGATATAATTCAACTTCCACACCTGGTCTCATTTCTTGAATATAAGCAACCAAGGTGTCAGTCTCTTCCTCAGAAGCATCCTCACCAATCAAAATCGTTACAATTTCTGTACCTTCATCCATCATACGGGACAACAACCCTTTGGATGCACCAAGAGCTGAACTCTCAGAAACAACAATTTCACCATCTTCAATCCCGATGAAATCATTTTCCTTAATGTCCACACCATCAATAGACGTATCACGAACAGCGTAAGTGACTGAACCTGATCGTACTCCCGAAATTGCTTGTGTCATCGCATTCATATTGACTTGCGGATCTGCTTTTTCCTGGAAAGCAAGAATCGCAGCCATTCCTTGAGGTATCGTTTTGGTTGGAATCACATACACCTTTTTGTCATCAACCAAATCTGAGGCTTGTTTTGCAGCCATAATAATGTTGGAGTTGTTCGGTAAAATATAAATCGATTCCGCCGGGATCTCCGTGATTGCTTTTACAAAATCCTCTGTGCTCGGATTCATCGTCTGCCCACCAGAAATCACATGATCCACACCAACGGATGAGAAAATCTCCGTAATTCCTGCCCCCATTGCCACAGCGATGATCCCAAATGGTTTGTTCGGCTCAGCATAAGCTAGGTGTGACTTGTTTTCAAGAGCAGTTGGCGATTTTTCCTCAAACACAGCATGTTTCTCATAAGAATCTAAGTCATTGGCTTCTTCTTCTAAAATATGGATATGCTGCTCACGCATATTTTCAATCTTAATCCCGATCAAATCCCCGTATTTCTGAGCAATTGTCATCACTTCACCAGGGTATTCCGCGTGAATGTGTACTTTTACAAGATCCTCATCCGCAACAACAAGCAATGAATCACCATGCTCTCCAAGCTGCGAACGGAACTGGTCTTCGTTAAATTCCATTCCTTTGGTTTTGCCAGGTAAAAGCTTCACTAGGAATTCTGTACAATAGCCATATTCAATGTCTTCAGTAGACATATGGGCTTGAGCTCTACGCGGCTCATGTCCAGGGTTGATACCCGTAGCTGGGTTATTAATTACTTCTTTCATCACATCCAAAGATTCTGGAACACCAACATCTTCAGCTTCATCTAGCAATGCATCAACTGTTTGTCCCGTAAGCACAGCTTGAAAACCCTCATATACGCAGATTAAACCTTGTCCACCCGCATCCACAACACCTACTTGTTTCAATATGGGCAATAAGTCAGGTGTACGTGCTAAAGATTCACGACCTTTTTCTAACACTTCTGCCATTAGATCTTTAATGCTTCCAGCATGCTTTGCAAATGCGACTGCGGCCTTGGCGGCATCCTTAGAAACCGTAAGCACCGTTCCTTCAACTGGCTTAACCACAGCCTTATATGCTGTCTCCACGCCGTTTTGAAGGGCTTGTGCGAACTGAACCGGGTTAATTTCTTCAAATTCATGCACATACTTGGAAAATCCGCGGAATAGTTGTGATAAAATAACGCCTGAATTTCCACGAGCTCCCATTAACAATCCCTTGGAAAGCGCCTCTGCAGCTTTACCAATGTGCGAGGACGGTCTCCGCTTTAGTTCTGCAATACCAGAATTGATTGTTAAGCTCATATTTGTTCCTGTATCCCCATCCGGAACCGGAAATACATTTAAACCGTTTACTTTGTCGACGTTCCGATTTAAATGCTCCGCACCCGCAATCGCCATCGCCATAAAATCCTTACCATTAATCGTATTAAAGCGCTTACCCAAAGCGATTCTCCTTCCTCACTATCAAGCTACCCTAACACCTTGAACGAAGATGTTCACAGTATTAACTTGAAGTCCAATGACTTCATTCATTACGTATTTCACTTTTGCTTGAACATTTTGTGCGACAACTGAAATTTTCGTTCCGTAGCTTACGATAATGTATAAGTCAATCTCGGTTCGATCCTTTTCATGCCGAACTTCCACACCACGTCGTAAATTTTCTCGACCGAGCAACTCTGCAATACCATCTTTAAATTGATTTCGTGAAGCCATTCCTACAAGCCCATAACATTCTAGAGCAGCGGATCCCGCTAATGTAGCAATCACTTCGTTCATCACCTGAATTTTTCCCAATTCGTTTTTCACTTCGATTGGCACTGTCACCAACTCCTTCTTGCAAAAGGTAAATGGACCAATTCTCATTTTACTATAAAGGGGACAAGAAATAAACGGTGATAAAAAAGACCGTATTTCGTTGACGATCCCTTTTACAGTATGCTATTATATCTAAGTGTGTTTTTTACGTATGTTCTTAATATGAATAACAAAAGACGTAAAAGAATTGCTAACGCCTTGTAAGCTTAGGCTTGCCATGCGCTTAGCTTCGTATACTTACAAGGAGGTGTCATTCATGTCTCGCAAATGTTACATTACTGGGAAGTCACCTAGAACAGGTAATCACGTTTCTCATGCTAACAACAAAAACAAGCGTTCTTGGGGCGTTAACGTACAGAAGGTTCGTATTCTAGTTGATGGTAAGCCAAAACGTGTTTACGTAAGCGCTCGTGCCTTGAAATCAGGCAAAGTGACTCGCGTATAATTTAGCGCTAATAAACAAAAAGCACCTGATTCGGGTGCTTTTTTTTGTGCGTATACATTGTGTGATTAACCTTCTCTTCCTACGATCATCCGACTGTATCAGGCGTTAGCTTTTACTAAATGTATTCAGAATCGCTTTTACAAACCCACCTAAAAACTTCGGTAGTTTGACTGTGTAAAATTTCACCCTCTACCCCTCCTTCAAAGTTCACACAAGGGCTCGCAAGATCACCACCGGGAACCCATTATCCTTATCCACAATATATTCATCAGCCCATAAAAACGTGCTTACAATCTTGATTCGTGCAGGAATTTCTTTTGTTTTCGTGATTGAAAAAAGTAAGCCTAGCTGGAATTGAATCAAATGATTTTATCAAATCCTATACAACAAAAAAAGGTTACAAGAACAATGTGTTCTCGTAACCATTCTATGCATGACACATACAAACTATGCTTGTGCTTGCTCACGAATAAGACGAATGGCCTCACCGCGGTCAGGCTGTCCGAATACGGCATTCCCAGCAACCAGTACATTAGCTCCCGCCTTCGCCACTAAAGAGGCTGTAGCCGCATTTACACCGCCGTCAACTTCAATATCGACATGCGAGAGGCCCCGTTCGTTCAACTTGCTTCGTAATGCTGTAATTTTAGGAAGCGTAGCTTGGATAAACTTCTGTCCACCAAAGCCAGGATTAACTGTCATAATCAATACAAGGTCTAACCCTTCTTCAAGTACATAATCAAGCACATGAAGCGGTGTTGCTGGATTGAGTGCGACGCCTGCCTTTAGGCCTTGCTCTTTAATATAGCTAATTGTGCGATGCAAATGAATACATGCTTCAGCATGAACAGTTATGAGGTCAGCCCCAGCTTTTGCGAAGTCTGCAATGTAACGATCTGGCTGCTCTATCATTAAGTGCACATCCAGCGGCAGCTTCGTAAGTGGACGTATGGCATCAACCGCTAAAGCTCCGAACGTTAGATTCGGTACAAAATGGCCATCCATAACATCCACATGAATCCAATCTGCTCCGTGCTTCTCCACATCTTGTACTTCTTGACCTAACTTTCCGAAATTGGCAGATAATATCGATGGTGCAATTCGTATCATGTCCTCAGTACCTCCTTTTTCGGTCCTTCATTTCTTGATAAAATTGTGTGTAACTATCATAGCGTGATTGTGCGACTAACCTTTCTTCTACAGCTTCACGCACCTTACAACCCGGTTCTTTCATGTGTTGGCAGCCTCTAAACTTACAATGTTCAGCAAGTGGGGCAAATTCGATAAAGCAATCACCAAGCTGTTCAGGCTCCAATTCCATAAAATCAAGCTGTGAAAATCCAGGGGTATCCGCAACAAACCCACCACCCTGAAGTGCAATCAACTCCACATGTCTCGTCGTATGCTTACCACGTCCTAGACGGTGTGAAATTTCATTCGTCTCCAATTTTAAATCACTGATCAAGGCATTCAGAAGTGAAGATTTCCCCACACCTGATTGGCCAGCAAAGACTGACACATTATGAGCAAGCTCAGCGCCAATCTCCTCGATGCCCTTTTCCTGCTTTGCAGAAGTGACGATCACTTTATAACCAATCTGGCGATATAAAGCGATAATCGCTTCAACCTCTTGCTGCACAGCACTGCCCTCACTCAGTAAATCTTGCTTTGTTAAGCAAATGACAGCAGACAGACCTTCCTTCTCAATATGTACAAGAAACTTGTCCAATAAAAAAGGGTTTAAAACTGGCTCCGTTACTGAAAAAACGAGAACGGCTTGCTTGATGTTAGCAATCGGCGGGCGTATGAGCTCGGAAATTCTAGACTCAATCGCTGTAACCGTGCCTTCACCTGTGGCTTCCAATTCAAATTGAATCTGATCTCCGACTAGTGGTGATACTCCTCGGTTCTTGAATACGCCGCGAGCACGACATTGAATCAATGTCGCACCCACCGCATTTTCGCCGTCTGGTAGCACATAATAGAAGCCGCTCAGTGCTTTCAAAATCGTTCCTTGCGGCATCTTATCCCTCCTTGTGTTCCGATCATTGTACGCTTCTACCCTGACCGTTCTTCTGATCGAGATAATCTTGGTACGTACGAGTTTCTGTTTTAAATAACTTATCATTCTCGTAGATTTCGATCTTCGCACCTTTTGTTGGTGACATAACGACTTTTATATCCAAGCTTTGCGCTTTGGAAATCGTCTTTTTCCAATATTCAAAAGATGTATACTGCGCATCAGTGACGACCACTCGGAAAGTCGACTCTTTCCCTTCTTCTGATGGCTTAAACGCAGTAGAAACATTCATCGTTCCAGCTTCTTCTGGTAACCCTTCTGAAACGACAAGGGTAATCTGAGCGTCTTTTGGCATATCATCATTCGCATTATAAGGGAACTGCTTAATGACTCTTCCTTTTGGCTGTGTATAACTCTTCTCAAATTTGATGTCACTGTCTTTTAAGTTAACACCAAGCTTCGATAACTTCGACTTCGCTTCAGCCAGCTGATCCCCGACAAGATTAGGCATCTTGACTGTTTCTTTTCCTTTGGAGACGGTCAATTTAACTTCTACATTTTCCAATTCAAAAGCTGCTCCAGCCTCAGGATCTTGCTTCACGATCATATCTGGATCTTGATCAACAAATACGGAAGTTACTTTGATTTTTTTCGGATCAACCCCAAGTGCTACTAATTGTTTGGTTGCTTCATTTAAGTTCTGACCAATATAACTCTCCATCTTGAGCTGATCTGGACCAGCACCAACCGTAATCGTGACATTGGAATTGATAGTCAGCTTCAAATCTGCTTCCGGATATTGATTGATTACCTTGTCTTTATCTTCTTTCTTACTTGCTTGTGACTCAATTTTCGGATTAAGCTTAAGCTCTTTTAACTTCTCCTCCGCTTGTGCTTTCGTCATACCGCGAAGGCTAGGTACTTGAACCTCTTGAGGAGTTAATAAACCTCTCACATAACTTACCAAAAGGAACATGCCAGCGAGAACAAAAAGTAAGGATACAATCCATATAGTCGGCTTAATCCAAGTCTTTTTCTTCTTCTTCTCCATCTGGATTTCTTGAATATTATCTTCATCCTCTTTGTCGATTGACATAGGTGCATACTGCTGATTTGAGCGTATCGCCGGCAGAATACGTGTGCTTTCCTCATCAATCCCTTCATCGCTCCAAAACTGCGCCTTTGGTTCATTGCGGCGTTCTGGTGATAAGCAAGTTTCTAAATCATTTAACATCTGCTTAGCAGATTGATATCGCTCTTCCGGTCGCTTACGAAGCGCCTTTAGAATGACATTTTCGACACTTTGCGGAATAAGAGGATTCTCTGATCTTGGTGAAGCAACATCCTCTTGCAGGTGCTTAAGAGCAACTGCAATCGGACTTTCACCGCGAAATGGCAGTTTACCCGTAAGCATTTGGAATAATACAATACCTAAAGAATACAAATCGGACTTTTCACCCGCATTTGTTCCTTTGGCATGCTCAGGTGAGAAATAGTGCACCGAGCCGATGACGGAACCCGTTTGTGTAATAGAAGAAGAAGTCGTCGCACGTGCAATCCCGAAATCCGTCACCTTCACACGTCCATTACGTCCAATCAATATATTATGGGGTTTGATATCCCGATGAATAATTTCATTATGATGGGCATGATCCAGCGCATCGCAAATTTGAGAAGCAATCCCGATCGCTTCTTCAACTTGCAATGGTGCTTTTTCTTTAATAAGTTCGTTGAGTGTTTTGCCTTCCACATATTCCATTACGATGTAATAAGTATCCTCTTCTTGGCCTACATCATAAATGGAAACCACATTCGGATGAGACAATGAAGCAGCGGATTGCGCCTCTCTCCGAAAACGGCGAATAAATTCCTCATCGTGTATGTATTGTTCACGCAATACTTTAATGGCAACTTTACGATTCAGCAACAAATCTTGCGCCTTATATACAAGCGCCATACCTCCGCCACCGATCAGTTCCAGAACTTCATATCTGCCACCTAAGGTGTTACCGATCATTCACCGTCACCTCGTTTCCATTCGGCATTGTCTATATTTTGCATGAGTACGACTGTAATGTTATCATCTCCACCAGCTAAAAGCGCTTCATGGATCAATAAATCTACAGCCTTATCCATACTATCCTGACTATGTATAATGCGCACCATATCATCGGATTCAATCATATTACTTAACCCATCTGAGCAGAGTAGAATAATCTCACCTGGTTCGAGCTGAATCGTTTTGATATCTGCTTCAATTGTTGCTTCCGTTCCTAACGCCCTTGTTACGACATTACGACGCGGATGATGGGCAGCTTCCTCAGGAGTCAGCTGCCCGCTCTTCACAAGCTCATTAACAAGTGAATGATCGACTGTCAATTGGGTTATTTCTTCCCCATTCACACGATAAGCACGTGAGTCACCAATATGCGCAAGCAAAAGCTCCTCTTGCGACGCTAACGCTACGACAACTGTTGTTCCCATTCCTTGATAGATTACGCGTTCAGATGCATATTGATAAATCCGTTCATTTGCCGTTTTTATGGCCGATAGTACAAGCTCCTCGCGCTGCTCGAATGTCATCGACAACGATACTTGCTGCATTTCTTTAGCAATAAGATCTATTGCCATTTGCGATGCAACATCACCCGCTTGATGACCACCCATTCCGTCAGCAATGATTGCTAACTCAAAACCATTTAATTGATGTTGGATATAGGCTCGGTCCTCATTTACTAAACGAACACGTCCAATATCAGTTCGGCTTGCCATTAACATTGTACTATCACCTCGTTACTTACTTTCCATATGTTGAGCACGTAGCTGCCCGCAAGCAGCAGCAATATCGCCACCTTGCTCTCGACGTATGGTAGCATTAATTTTATTTCTTTCCAAAATGCGCTGGAAATTGAAAATATCATCACGTGGGGTTCGTTTGAAATCACGTTCCGCAACAAAGTTGACTGGAATTAAGTTCACATGACTAAGTGGGAATGTCTTTAGTACTTGTGCAAGCTCTTCTGCATGCTCAGCCTGATCATTCACACCACCCATTAGCGCATACTCAAACGTGATTCTACGTCCTGTCTTCGCTGTGTAGTATTTACACGCTTCAATTAGATCAGCAAACGGGAATCGACGGTTAACTGGCATAAGCTTTGAACGTAACTTATCATTCGGTGCGTGAATGGAAATCGCCAAGTTGATTTGTGTATTTTCTTCGGTAAACTTATAGATATTCGGTACGATCCCTGATGTGGAAACCGTAATATGACGCTGACCAATGTTCAAGCCTTTCGGGTGAATCATCACCTTCAAAAACTTCATCATCGCCTCATAGTTTTCGAAAGGTTCGCCAATTCCCATGATAACAATGGATGAAACTCGACCATTCTGACCATCTAGAAGTTGTTGCGCACGTACGACTTGGGCAATAATTTCGCCAGGCGTTAAGTTGCGTTTGAGGCCCGTCAATGTCGATGCACAGAACGTACAACCTACACGACATCCTACTTGTGTTGTTACACACACAGAGTGACCATAGCTGTGCTTCATGATGACAGTCTCAATCGCATTTTTATCCGACAGTTCAAACAAAAATTTAACCGTACCATCTTTTGATTCGTATCTTGCCACTTCATTAAGCGTAATAAATTCAAATCCTTCGCTTAATTTATCACGAAGTGATTTAGATAAATTCGACATCTGATCAAAACCAGTGACACGCTTCACGTACAACCAATCGAAAATTTGTCCTGCACGAAATGCGGGTTCTCCCTGCTCTTTAATCCAATCTTGCCACTCTTCTAATGTATAGTCATATACATAAGGTTTCACTTTGATCACAACCTATATCGCTATTTACTTTAAGTTTTGTACAACTTGTAAGCATTTCATCCTTACATTCTAACATAAAAGTGAAAACACAAGAAGAATCGCACTTTTACGGCCATTTCCTTATGTTTTGACCATCTTCGCAATAAAAAATCCATCAGAGTGGAACATATCAGGGTCAATCGATAACATACCTTCACTCGCTCCTGCTTCCAGCTTTTGTGGAAGATCCTCAATTTCAATTGGAGCTAAAATGAATTCCGGATGTGCCGCTAAAAATTGACGTACATTTCCTACATTTTCATCATGTTCAATGGTACAAGTACTATATACGAGTACACCGCCTGAACGCAATAAAACATGAATATTTTCCAGTAATTCACGTTGTAAGGCAGCAATTTCCTGAATATCTTGTTCCCGCTTCGCCCACTTCAAATCAGGTTTGCGACGAATTACCCCAAGGCCTGAGCAAGGTGCATCAAGTAAAATTCGATCAAACGACGCTGGTTCAAATCGATTCGCTAAATCACGAGCATCTGTTACGATTGTTTTCACCGCATGTAAGCCAAGTCGATGTGCAGTATCAGCAATAAGCTGTTCTTTATGTTCATGCACATCACAAGCCCATACTACTCCCTGATCTTGCATTTTCTCTGCCATATGGGTTGTCTTACCGCCAGGAGCTGCACAGCAATCTAGAACTTTCATACCCGGCCTCGGATCAACAACTTCCGCGACTAGCATAGAGCTTTCGTCTTGAACCGTGTACAAGCCCGCAGCAAACTCGTTACTAAGCGCCATGTTGCCAGCGCCAGTGACGATAACACCGCCAGGTGCAAGCTGCGAAGGTGCAGCGGCAAGTCCATTATTCGTAAGAGCGTGCAATAATTCTTCTCGTGTGTTTTTAAGTGTATTGGCGCGTATCGACACGTGTGGAGGCACATTATTTGCCGCACAAATGCGCTCAGTTGTTTCTGCGCCAAGCTGCTTGATCCACCGCTTTACCATCCAAAGCGGGTGGGAATGCTGCAGTGCGATACGCTCAGCTTGAGGCAGATCCTCTGGGATCTGCAGCTCTTCGCGGCTGCGGATAATGTTCCGCAGCACGGCATTGACCATGCCGGAGATGCCTGCATGGCCGCGGCGCTTTGCAATATTAACAGCTTCGCTTACGACCGCGTGATCTGGCACGCGTTCTAGGTAATGAAGCTGATAAAAACTAAGCCGGAGTAAGCTTTTTACCCACGGCTGAAGTTTTTTCAATCCTTTTGCAACGAAACGTTCCAAAAAGTAATCAATCGTATTCATCCGCTGAATCGTACCATACACGATCTCGGTTGCAAGCCCTGTATCTGCCCGCTCCAACCGATTCTCCTGCAGTGCTTGATTCAGTAATAAGTTACTATATGCTTGATCCTGTTCGACACCTGTTAACACATGAAGCGCAACTTCACGTGCTGACAGCTTGCGACCGTCTTTTTGATTCTTTTTATATGAACTCACTATTCGTTAACCTCATCTTCTGCTGTTTGTCTGTCTGTACCGAACACAGCACTAAGCAGGGCTTGGTTACCACGAGCGAATTGTGCTGCATCCATCGCTTTTTTACCTGCAGGCTGAACTTGCTTCAAGATAATTGCACCATCACCTGTCTGTACATAAATACCCTGATCATCTGTTTGCAGAACCGTACCAGGTACAGCATTTACTGCACCTTTCACATGCTGCGGCAATTCACTCGCCCATACTTTAAAAATCTCTCCATTCCAAAGTGTAAAAGCACCCGGAAAAGGATTCAGACCTCTAATCTGATTAAACACGCCACGTGCAGGTTTGGACCAATCGATCAACTCATCTGCTCGATTAATATTGGGTGAATAAGTAGCCTGATCCGCTTGCTGCGGCACTGCCTCTATTCGTCCTGTTATTAAGTCAGGCAATGTCTGACGCAACAATTCACTTCCAGCAATACTTAACTTTTCGAACATTGTGCCTGTCGTGTCCTCATCTAGAATCGGCAGTTCCACCTTCGAAATCATATCGCCAGTATCAAGGCCTTCTTCCATGTACATAATCGTAACGCCTGTAACACCATCTCCATTCATAATAGAATGATGAATAGGCGCTCCACCTCGATATTTAGGAAGTAGGGAAGCATGTACATTAATGCAACCATGCTGAGGCATGTCCAACACAGATTTAGGCAAAATTTGGCCATAAGCAGCTGTTACAATGAGATCAGGTGCGAATCCGCGCATAACCTCAACCGCTTCAGGCTTACGTAATCTCTCCGGTTGAAACACAGGAATGCCATGTGCTTCAGCAGCCACCTTAACGGGTGGTGGTGTTAATACGCGTTTGCGCCCTTTGGGACGATCTGGTTGTGTGACGACTGCAACGACGTTGTATCCCTCTTCAATTAGCGCGTTAAGGGACGGCACGGAAAAATCCGGCGTCCCCATGAATACAATTCTCATCACCTGCGATTACCGCCTTCATCATCTTGTCCTGGACGGTACACACGCAGAGCTAGATCTGTAAATAACACACCATTCAAATGATCAATTTCGTGCATAATGCAGCGTGCGAGAAACTCTTGGCCTTCAAGCTCAAACCACTCACCATTGCGATCTTGAGCCTTTACTTTGACTGTCATAGGGCGCTTCACTGTACCTTCAAGACCCTGAATACTTAAACATCCTTCAGGACCGATCTGTTCACCGTCTGTTGTAATAATTTCAGGATTCACAAGCTCGATTAGACCGCCATATTCTTCTCCGCAATCCATCACGACAACACGTTTAAGTACAGCAACCTGCGGAGCAGCTAAGCCTACACCCGGTGCATCGTACATCGTATCTGCCATATCATCAAGAAGTTTATGCAAATTTTTATTGAAATTTTTCACTGTAACTGCTTTTTCTCTTAAAACCGGATCTGGCTCCTGTACGATCATACGAATCGCCATTGTACACACCATCCTAACATTTTTATATTACTTCTATATTCTTTAAAATAAACATTAAAGCAGCTAAAGGTATTTTTAAATTGATTCAGATATCACATTAAAAATTGCGGGTCTACATCAACTGAAACGAGCAGTTTGGCTTTTGCAAAAGGTTCCTCAAACGTCTGCACTACCTGAGCAACAAGCTCCGATGCGATCGAACCCTCCCAATATTTTACCATGCATTGAAATCGATATCTATCCTTGATTCTTGCTAGTGGGGATGCCACTGGACCAAGCACAGACAGCACTTCACGCATACCTTGTGGAGATCCATATATAGCTCCATCATCACTTGCCCCACGCATTTCAGCTAATCTAGCCACTTTCCTCAATTCCGCCACGAACGCTTCTGCGCCTCGAATTAATGCCTGAACTTCTTCATGAGAGAACGTAATAAGCATCATCTTGCTGTATGGCGGATAGCCACGTTCGCCACGAACGGACAACTCTGTACGAGCAAATGCACCATAATCGTGCTCAGCTGAAGCGGTAACGGCATAATGCTCAGGCATATAGGTCTGCACATAGACTTCTCCCGGTAAAATATGACGACCTGCTCGACCCGCTACTTGGGTTAACAATTGAAACGTCCGCTCTGCGGAACGGAAATCTGGCAAGCCTAACACTGTGTCAGCAGCAATTACACCCACGAGTGTGACATTCGGAAAATCAAGACCCTTAGCTACCATCTGTGTACCGAGCAGCACGTCCGCTTGCTGATTCCGAAAGCGTGTTAATAACTTTTCATGAGAACCTTTCTCAGTCGTCGTATCGACATCCATCCGAATAACCCTGATGCCAGGGAAAAGTTTCACCAGTTCTTCCTCAACACGCTGTGTACCCGTACCAAAATGACGAATATGCTCTGAATTGCAGCTTGGACATACTTTCGGCTCTCGTTCTGCATAACCACAATAGTGACACCGCATCATATGCGAAGTTTGGTGAAAGGTGAGTGAAATATCGCAGTGTGGGCACTGCCCAACATAGCCGCAACCTCGGCACATGACAAAAGTCGCATACCCTCTGCGATTTAGGAATAATATACTTTGCTCCCGTTTCTCCAAACGATCAAGTAAAGCTTGATAAAGCCCAGAGCTAAACATCGAGCGATTGCCTTGCTTTAGTTCTTCCCGCATATCAACAATATGGACTTTCGGTAGGGACCCTCCACTAGCACGTTTATTCATCGTAAGCAGCTGATATCGTCCCGTCCCATCTGCCCGATACATCGTTTCATGAATACTTTCAAGGGAAGGAGTCGCTGAACCGAGTACGATGACAGATTGACTCAATTGCCCACGTTTAATAGCTACGTCACGCGCATGATATTTAGGTGTTTCCTCTTGTTTATATGAAGATTCGTGCTCCTCATCAATGATAATCAGACCAACATTTTTAAAAGGAGCAAATACAGCCGACCTGGCACCTATAGCCACTTTGACCGAACCACGTGTAATTTTACGCCATTCATCATAGCGTTCACCATGAGATAGACGAGAATGCAAGACAGCTACTAAATCGCCAAACCGACCTTTAAAACGTTCTACCATCTGCGGGGTTAAAGAAATTTCAGGCACGAGCACGATTGCCTCACGCCCAAGATCCAAACAGCGTTGAATGGTTTGCAAATATACTTCCGTCTTCCCACTGCCTGTCACACCATGAAGGAGGAATGTTTGATATCTTTTTTCATCCAGCGAGGTAATGATAGCTTCGTACGCTACTTGCTGCTCATCCCGAAGTTGTAGCGGGTTTGTGCGTTTAAAATCACGATCTGCATACGGATCACGTAAGACTTCCATTTCTTTAAGTTCTACAAATCCTTTTGAAGCTAAGGCTTTAACAGCCCCACTGCTGCCTGTAATTCGGGTATTTAGTTCAGCCACTGTAATTGGCTCCATATTATCCACGAGATAAAGCAGCACTTCTTTTTGTTTCACAGCTTGAGCTGACAATTGGAAGGCGGCCTTCTCTAACGCATCTGCATCATGTATAGGGAAAACAGTCAACCTCGTCTTAACAGAAAGACGATCTTTCACAGATTGCACTTCTTCTAGAACACCGTCAGCCAACATTTCTTTAATAGTGGCAGCACTTTGTGGGAACCTTTGAAGCAGCGAATCCAGCGTTTCTTTCCCCTTTTTCCGTAAATGATCAATAATTTCATCTCGATCGTAAAAAGGAAGCAGCCCACCCATTGCATAGTTAGCTCTAGTGATTGATTGCTGCTGATGCGTAGCAAAGCTACCAACCATGGGACGGTTTTCCACCCGGTCTACTTGCTCATTCACTACAATATATCGCTCAGACTTCGCTTTCAGCGCACCTGGGAGCATCACCGATAATGCCGCAGCTTCTCTGCATAAATATTTATTGCTCATCCAATAACCCAACTGAACGAGTTCCTCAGTTAGTGGTGGTTCAACATCCAAGATGCGACGAATAGCTTTTAACTTATTCAATTTGTATTCAGCATCCATACGCAGCTCTACCACATACCCTTGGAGTACGCGTGGGCCAAAAGGAACTTCAACACGAGCCCCCACCTCAAGTACGGTAAGGAGTTCATCGGGCACGATATAGTCAAATCCACGACTCGTTCCTTTGGCAGGAACGTCGACAATGACCTTAGCAAACATTAATTTTCCTCCGAAAAATCATTACCTTGAACATACACACTACCTGCATGCGAAGCTAAACGTCCTGTTACAATTTGAAGAAGACGTCGTGCCATATCTTGCTTACTTTGCAGAGGTAGCACTTCCACCAAGCCTTCTGCATCAAACACTTGAGCGATATTCGTATCTACACCAAAGCCAGCGCCCTCTTGTGAAACATCGTTGGCTACAAGTAGATCACAATTTTTACGTTTCAATTTGTCCTGCGCATAAGCCTCTAAATTGTTTGTCTCAGCAGCAAAACCTACTACAAACTGTGTTGTTTTACGCTGCCCAAGTGTTTGCAGGATATCTGGATTCTTCACGAGTCGAATGACCCATTCTTCTTCGCTCTTCTTCATCTTATGATCTAGTTGTTCAATAGGACGATAATCCGACACAGCTGCTGCCTTAAAAACAACATCAGTCGTATCGAATCGGCTAAGTACCTCATCCATCATATCCTGCGCCGAATTTACTTTCACGAAATCAACTCCGTCAGGAATAGGTAGCCTCGTCTGTGTAGCAACTAACGTCACTTCAGCACCTAATCGACGTGCCTCTCCTGCCAATGCGTAGCCCATTTTACCCGAAGAATCATTGGAAATATATCGAACTGGATCAATACGTTCTACTGTACCACCAGCTGTAACAAGTACTTTTTTACCTTTTAACAATTGACTCTCTTGAAAAAAAGATTGAATCTCCAGCATGATTTCATCCGGTTCAGAGAGCCGACCTTTGCCCACATAACCACACGCAAGCTGCCCAACTCCTGGTTCAATAAACCGTACACCACGTTCGCGAAGAATTTGCATATTATTCTGCGTAGCAGGATGTTCATACATATGAACATTCATCGCAGGGGCAATCATCACTGGAGCCATCGTCGCAAGCAATGTTGTTGACAACATATCGTCTGCAATACCATGAGCTATTTTCGCTAAGATATTAGCGGTTGCAGGGGCAATAATGAAAAGATCCGCTCGGTCTGCCAAATTTATGTGCGATATTTCAGAAGGGTCCTGCTCATCAAAGGTATCGGTAAACACTAAATTACGCGACAAAGATTGGAACGTAAGCGGTGTAACAAACTTCGTCGCTCCTTGCGTCATAATGACATGAACACTCGCTCCCGCTTGCTTCAGCTTGGAACAAAGTGCAGCAGCTTTGAATGCCGCAATTCCACCTGTTACACCAAGTACAATCGTTTTCCCCTTCAACATGGCAGATGCCCCTTTCTATTTAGAAAAAAATAACAACCACAAGGGTTGTTGAATGGTCATACATCGTATTTAGTCTATCAGCTTGCGCTATTCGTATTTTTTTCTTGTGCCTGCTGGTGCTTCAATTTTCTCGTAGGAAATGTACTCTCCATACAATTCTTCTAGTGCTGCACCAACTTGCTTATGTGCTTTTGGCGTACGAAGATCTGTTCTTGCACCCTCACGAAGCATACGAGCACGTTTAGCTGCAGCAACAGCTAGTGAATATTTGGAGTCTACCTTCTTAAGCAACTTATCAATTGACGGATATAACATTACTTCACCTCACCTATCCAATGCATCAGTTTCGGAAATACACGTTCTCTCTTACAATGTTCAGCTTCAAGAATGGACTTAATCTTGTTCCCTGCTGTCTCTACATGATCGTTCACAATCGCATAATCGTAATGCTCCATCAGACGCATTTCTTCCACAGCAACGGACATTCTGCTGCGAATGGACTCATCGGTTTCTGTACCGCGAGAGACGATGCGATTCTCAAGCTCATTAAGAGATGGAGGAAGTAAGAAAATGAACACACCTTCAGGGAATTTCTGTTTCACTTTAAGGGCGCCTTGAACTTCTATTTCAAGAATAACGTCCTTGCCGCTGCGCAGTGTTTCCTCGACAAATTGACGAGGTGTTCCGTAGAAGTTACCCACATATTCTGCCCACTCCAGCATATCATCATTTTCAATCATAGACTTAAATTGCTCATGAGATTTGAAAAAATAATTAACACCATCCACTTCACCTTGACGCGGTGTACGTGTCGTAGCGGAGACTGAATAGATCAATTCAGGGGATGATTTACGCAAACTTGTACAAACTGTACCTTTTCCAACCCCAGAAGGACCAGATAGTACGATTAATATGCCTTTTTCTCGTTCTAACGTATTGGTATTACTCGTCATGATCATCGTCCTTATTCGAAAGTCGGTGTGCAACAGTTTCAGGTTGAACAGCAGACAAGATCACATGATCAGAGTCTGTAATAATGACAGCACGGGTTCTTCTTCCGTACGTTGCATCTATCAGCATGTGCCGATCTCTGGCTTCCTGAATGATTCTTTTAATCGGCGCGGATTCCGGTGAAACAATCGAAATGATGCGATTGGCCGACACGATATTCCCGAAACCGATATTGATGAGTTTAATCGCCATACAACGTCCTCCTCGTGAGCGAGATTGCTCTTACTCACTCGATATTCTGAATTTGTTCACGCATTTTCTCTAGTTCGGCCTTCATATTGATGACCTTTTCTGCAAGCTCAGCATGATTTGCTTTTGAACCAATCGTGTTTACTTCGCGATTCATCTCCTGAATGAGAAAATCAAGCTTGCGTCCGATTGGGTCTTCAGACTGCAGCAAACTTCTGAAATGCTCAAAGTGACAGCTGAGCCTAGTTAATTCTTCTTCAATTGAGCAACGGTCGGCAAACAGCGCAATTTCCGTAGCAAGACGACTCTCATCAATAAGTCCAGCGTCTCCGACAAGATCTTGCACTCTTTGTCTGAGCTTCACCGCGTACTCTGTAGCGACTTGCGGTGCAAATGAGGAACCTTCACTATGCATGTGCTCTAAACGACTAAGCCGTTCGTCTAAATCGCGGGTTAAAAATTCCCCTTCCCGCTCTCTCATGGTTAATAAACTTTCCAACGCTTCACGCAAGCATGCCACAAATACTTCTTCCATATCTGTTGTTTGCTCGCTACGTTCTTCCTTCATTTCTATGACACCAGGAAGTGTTAGAACATCAGTCAGGCTTAAACCTTCAGAAAAATCATACCGTTCTCTAAGTTGTTCAGACGCTTGCACAAATCCTTCTACCAGTTCCCAATTTACAGCAACCGATTTGGTGCTTCCGCCTTCATGTTCTACAGATACGAATAGATCGATTCGTCCACGTTTGACGAAGCTCATCGTCAATTTACGCATCGCGTCTTCGAACATTGCCCAATCCTTGGGCAGCCGAACAGATACCTCGCAGTACCTATGGTTGACGGACTTCGCATCAATAAAAACGGTATACCCGCCAGCAGACAATTTGGCTTGTCCGAAACCAGTCATACTACGAATCATTACATCACATCCATTATGTTATTGTAATTCATTTTGCAATGAGGTACAAGTGGCACACGAACAGGCGTTTTACCGTCGTGTTTGCTCCCACACATACTTCGTTAAATCCACGCTCATCTCATAATTTAAGAATGGAGTGATCAAGTAGATACCGTTAAAATATTTCATTGCTGTATCCAGCAATTCCTTTGCAATTTCCACTCCTTCACGGCGACCTTCTTCGCCTTCAATACCTGCCATCCGACCACGAACATTGTCCGAAAGCTGAATACCCGGAACCTCATTATGCAAGTATTCAGCATTACGTCCGCTTGCTAGTGGCATAATTCCGATGAAAATGGGTACGTTCAAATGTTTTGTCAATTCATGCATTCGTTCAATTAATTCGCTGTCATACACCGGTTGTGTCATGACATAGTCAGCACCTGCTGCAATTTTACGTTCCAAGCGCTGTACCGCTTTATCTAGATGCTTCACATTTGGGTTAAAAGCCGTTCCAATAACAAAATTCGCTTTACGCTTAAGCGGTTTTCCAGAGAATGCAATCCCTTCATTCAACTGCTTGATCATTCGGATAATTTCAAATGAAGTTAAATCATACACAGAACTTGAACCTGGTAAGTCGCCAAATCGTGCTGGATCGCCGGTAACTGCAAGCACATGATCAATACCCAAAGCATGAAGCCCCATTAAGTGCGACTGTGTACCAATCATATTACGATCACGACATGCGATGTGTATTAATGAGCGCGCGTTATACTCGGTCTGCACGAGATGACCTAGTGCCATATTACTCATACGCGTTACAGCTAGTGAATTATCTGCCATCGTAATCGCATCTGCACCTGCTAGGTGTAAAGCTTCTGAACCTTTCATAAACTTATGAATATCTAAATCTTTAGGAGGGTCAAGTTCAACAATAACCGTATGACGCTTACGAACAAGTTCTAAGATATTTGGACGAACAACATCGCTCGTTCCATCGACACTTGAACTTACCCCACCCGCAGTAATTCGCACTTCATCCGCTATTACTTCAGGAACTTCAATCTTTTTATTTAATAGACTAGAAGATGATTTCGATTGCCTCCGATTAACTTGAGGATCATAGCCATTTAACGCCTTCGCGATGGCAGCGACATGTTCAGGTGTTGTCCCACAGCACCCACCGATTAAATGAGCACCTAACCCTGCAAAGCGAAGTGAACTTTCTGCAAAATATTCGGGAGTCGCTGCAAACGTAACACGGTCATCCACCAAATCTGGCAAACCCGCATTCGGGAACGAGGAAAATGGCACACCCTGCGGAGCTTGAATTTGCTCCATCGTTTTCAAAATGCCATGTGGACCACTTCGACAGTTAAAACCGATTACATCTGCGCCCGCTGCAGCAAGTCGATCAAACGCTTCTTGAAGCGGCACACCATCATGTGTAGTTAGTGTTCCCTCAGTAGCAAACTGGCAAACAACCGGAAGATCAGACACATCACGAACTAATTTAAGCGCTAATTCTAACTCTTCTAAATCAAAAAAAGTTTCTAATATAAATCCATCGACCCCAGCAGATAACAAAGCTGCAATTTGTTCTTGTAAAGCTGCTTCCACTTGTTCTGTCTGTACATTGTTTCGTTTGGCTGCACGAATGGAACCGACAGCTCCTACTACATAAGCATCGGGACCAACTGCTTTACGAGCAATCTCTACACCCGCCCGGTTAATAGCAGCAACTTCACCTTCCAGTCCGAACTTGGACAACTTCTCGCGATTTGCTGAGAATGTATTGGTTTCTATGAATCTTGCGCCAGCTTCATAATATCTGCGATGCACATCGGCAATAACATCCGGGTGCAGTAAATTCAGTTCCTCATAAGAAATTCCTACAGGAAACCCTTGTCCATACAACAAAGTTCCCATTGCGCCGTCCCCAACTAAGACGCTATTTTTCAGCGCAGTACGTAAATCCAGTCTCATTGTCATCCCTCACCCGATAATATTTATAAGTTGAGACTACCTGTAAATACAATCTCAGCAGGTCCAGTCATATACACGTGATTGTCAGCTTCATTCCACTCAATTAACAATTCGCCGCCTTTAAGGGCTACTGTAGCCGTACGATCTGTTAGTCCGTTAAGAACCGATGCAACAAGTGTCGCACATGCCCCTGTTCCACAGGCTAACGTAGGTCCAGCACCTCGTTCCCATACACGCATATCCACATAATCTCGCGAACGTACCGTTGCGAATTCTGCATTCACCTTTTTCGGGAAAACCGGATGTGTTTCAACCAGGGGCCCCCAGTAAGCAAGATCAAAGGTAATGGCATCGTCTACAAAAATCACACAGTGCGGGTTACCCATTGATACAGCAGTAAAATGAAATTCTTGATTCGCAACGACTATGGACTCATTTAATACTGGGGTTGCGTCCACTAGTGTTGGAATTTGCAACCCATCAAGATTAGGTTCACCCATGTCGACTCGAACGAGCTTAGCCACGCCATCTTGAGCAGTAACTTGCACTTTCTGAACACCCGCTCCGATTGTCTCGATCGTCAGCTCCTCGCTATCTACCATTTGGTGATCATATATATATTTAGCTACACAGCGAATGGCGTTCCCACATTGCTCTGCTTCTGTACCATCTGAATTAATAATTCGCATCTGAAAACTTGCATTTATAGAGGGTAGAATAAATACAAGCCCATCTGCCCCAATTCCAAAATTACGATCACATAGCTTTACAGCCAGATCAGCAGCATTAGACGGCAAGCATGCTTCCCTACTTACAATAATAAAGTCATTTCCCAATCCATGCATTTTCGTAAAATTCATATGGAAATTCCTCTCTCACTTACTTTTAGCAAATATCATACCTGAAAAAAAACCTTGTGCATAGAGATTTTGTGGAAGTCTAGTGACACTTCAAACACTAGCTTATCAATCACTACAAAAACTATTCTACTAAAAAAAAGATCGTACGTTTGCCTCTATGATGAGCAAATCGCACGATCCTTTAACTCTATATTTCAAACTCTTAATCTCTTATCGATAGCTAGGCTTTGTACCAAAGTTCTTCTTATCATTCCGCTTTGGCGTGCGTAACACTGATCCAATTCCCATTAAGAAAGTCGGAATTCCTGCGCAAACAAATACTAAACACCAGTCACGGAAGCCAATTGGTACAGTTTTGAAGATAGGCTGTAGACTAGGAACATACATAACGGCCAACATCAGTACCAAGGATGATATCACAGCAAGTACAAGTACTTTATTTTGCAAAATATTACGGTGGAAAATCGAACGTGAAGAGCGACAATCGAATACATGAATGAGCTGCGCCATAACGAGAGTGGCAAAGGCGACGCTTTGTGCACGAACCAGATTCACACTGGAGCCAGGATGCTCTTGAAGAACCAGATAAAAAGCACCTATTGTACAGATCCCTATCAAAAACCCTCTAGAAAATATTTTCCAACCAAGTCTACGGGCGAAAATGTTCTCCTTTGCAGGACGTGGTGTTTGTTGCATCAAATCTTTTTCCGCTTGATCGACACCTAGCGCCATTGCTGGCAAACCATCAGTTACCAAATTTACCCATAGGATTTGAATCGGCACAAGCGGCAGTGGTAGGCCTGCAATCATCGCTATGAACATCGTCAGAATCTCGCCGACATTCGAAGCAAGTAAATAGCGAATGAACTTGCGAATATTTTCATAAATACCACGACCTTCTTCAATCGCAGCTACGATCGTTGCAAAATTATCATCACTTAATACAAGAGCCGATGCTTCCTTCGTTACATCTGTTCCGGAAATTCCCATCGCAATCCCAATATCGGCTGCTTTTATCGCTGGAGCGTCATTCACTCCATCGCCTGTCATTGCCACAACATGGCCTTTTCTCTGTAAACTTTTTACAATCCGAAGCTTATGTTCGGGAGACACACGAGCAAACACGTATACTTCTTCAACTCTTGCATCGAGCTGCTCATCACTTAGTGTCGATATTTCGGCACCACTTAGAACGAGACCACCCGTTTGCGGGATCATACCCAGTGTCCGTGCGATCGCTTCAGCCGTAGTCTGATGATCACCCGTTATCATAACGGTCTTTATCCCCGCCTTGCGACACTTTGAAATGGCTTCCCGCACTTCTTTACGTGGTGGATCGATCATCCCCGTCAAACCAACAAACACGAGATTGTTCTCCACATCATGTTCATCTTCGCAGCGATCAGCAGCCTTCAAATCCCGATAAGCTAGGCCTAACACACGAAGAGCGTTTCGCGCCATTCCTTCATTCGCAGCCATTACTTTTGCTTTTAACGTTGCGGTAAAAGGAATAATCTTATTGTCCCACAACACATATGAACATTGAGCAAGAAGCATATCTGGTGCACCTTTGGTATAAACCGTGCGTCCACTTGCAGAAGACACGACAGTCGACATACGTTTGCGCTCTGAATCAAAAGGAAACTCTTTCAATCGTTGAGCTGATTTCTCAAGGGATTGACGCGTTATCCCTTCTTTGGCTCCGAGCACTACAAGCGCTCCTTCGGTTGGATCACCTTTAATTTGCCATTGTGGTCCTTCGTCTTTCCCTTTTTTACGCTTTGGCTCTTGCTCTTCTTCGAATAAAACAGCATTGCTGCAAAGCACTCCGATTTGAAGCAATTGACGTAGGTTCTCATTTTGGGTCGGTTCTACAATCATGCCTTCCCGATATATTTTTCCAAAAGGCGCATATCCATCACCTGTTACTTCAAGCGTTTGTCCACTCAGCCACAAGTGGGTAACTGTCATTTTATTTTGTGTGAGTGTACCTGTTTTATCGGAACAAATGACAGATGCACAGCCTAACGTTTCTACAGATGGAAGTTTACGAACAATTGCTTTACGTTTAATCATCCGTTGTACACCTAGTGCAAGTGCAATCGTCACAATGGCTGGCAAGCCTTCAGGAATTGCCGCTACCGCCAGTGAAACACCCGCTAAGAACATCCCATAAGGAGGCTGTCCATGAATGATCCCTGCTAATACTACAACAACAGTAAGGGCAATGGCGACAACGATTAAGATTTTACCAAGCTGCTCTAATCGATGCTGGAGTGGTGTTTCTTGACTTTCCGTACTTTGAATTAAATTCGCAATCTTACCCATCTCTGTTTCCATACCTGTTCGAATGACAACTGCCTTACCTGACCCTCGGGTGATGAGTGTCCCCATAAATCCAAGATTGTATTGATCACCAAGAGCCACTTCACCATCACGCAGTTTATCGGACATTTTATTCACGGGAACAGACTCACCCGTTAGTGCTGACTCTTCCGCATATAAAGAATTCGCCTCAAGGAACCTAACGTCCGCAGGAATACGATCTCCACTCTCTAACATGATGATATCTCCCGGTACGAGTTCCTTGGCAGGAATTTGTTGAAGCGTCCCGCCTCGAATGACCTTCGTGTGAGGGGCAGACAATTCTTTCAAGGCACGTAGTGACCGCTCCGCTCGAAACTCCTGAATAAAGCCAAGAACACCATTAATGATAATGATGGCCACAATCGTGATGGCATCCATATATTCACCGAGCAGCCCTGAGATCAAAGTTGCCGCCATTAAGATGAGAACCATAAAGTCTTTGAATTGGTTCAAGAATAAGGTGATCGGTGATACAGTTGGCCCATCCGTTAACTCATTAAATCCTGCTTCCTCTCTTCGTCCCTTCGCCTCTTCCCATTCTAATCCTTGATGAGGATCAACTTTACTTACTCGCAGAACCTCCTCTGCGCTCAATTGATACCACTCTTTCTGACTCATTCCAGATTCCCTCCCATATGTTTCCTCACACAAAGACAGATTGCAGCATAGTAATTTAACAGTCGTATGTAGGCTGAGCTGTGTCTATGCGATTGCATTCAGACAATAAAATGATCTTAGGACAAATCTATTCAGACAAGCCGGAAAATATCCCTTAAAACATGAACCAAGCAAAAAGCTTAAGTTTTAGGTGAAAATATGTCATGATAGAAGATGGATATAACCCTTTTTCCTGATTAACTGTTGAGGAGTCGTTTAATATGGCAATGGATGGATTACTGGTTCATGCGCTAGCTCATGAATTACAAGCTTGCGTCGGAGGCAGAATTAACAAAATATATCAACCTACAGAGCGCGACCTGATCTTACAAATTCGTGCACTCGGACAAAATTACAAACTATTATTATCCGCAAACCCCACATACCCACGTGTACATGATACAAAAGAACAATTCATGAACCCGAAGGATGCACCAATGTTCTGCATGCTCATGCGTAAGCATTGTGAGAGTGGCATTATACAAAGTATCGAGCAAGTCGGGATGGAACGAATTCTGCGTATCCGTCTCAAGCAGCGTGACGAACTTGGAGATGAATCCTTTAAAACAATTGTGATTGAAATTATGGGGCGACATAGCAACATCATTTTGCTCGATGAAGCAACAAATACAATTGTCGACGGCATTAACCATATTACCCCGTCGATCTCGTCCTATCGGATTGTGATGCCTGGCAGTACCTATACAGACCCGCCTGAACAGCATAAATCTAACCCCCTGGAAGTAACCAAAGATGCTTTTCTCTCACTTATCCAATTTGACGAGCCTATCGAATCTCAGCTGATCCAGCATTTTAGCGGCATCAGCCCACTTGCTGCTCGTGAGATTACTTATCGTTATGAGACAAGTGATGTAAGCTCGTCAGCCGAAGATAAGTTGTGGCAGGCTTTCACTGGTATCATGCAAGCCATTCAGACGAATCATTTTACACCTAACATTGCTGAAGAAACTGCCACTGGGAAGTTGTATTTTGCCGTCTATGCCCTCACACATGTAACAGGTCCCGTGCAAACATTTGATTCCCTTTCCAACTGCTTGGAGCAATACTATGGGGATAAAGCCGGTCGTGACATGGTCAAGCAAAAAACGAGTGATCTGATCCGCTTTTTGCAAAATGAAATCAACAAAAATCGTAAGAAATTGATCAAACTCGAAGAAACGCTTGAAGAAGCGAAAGATGCTGACCGATTCCGCATTATGGGGGAACTTTTAACGGCATCGCTTTACTCGATACAAAAAGGGGATAAGCAAGTCGAGGTTGTCAACTATTACGATGAAAATCAGCAAACGATTAACATTGAACTTGATCCTCATCTTACACCTTCTGAGAATGCACAGCGATATTTTAAAAAGTATACGAAAAGTAAGACGAGCCTACTTCATGTCGATGAACAAATGGGTCAAGCCCATGAGGAAATCCGATACTTGGAAGAACTACTCGGGCAGCTTCATGCTGCTAGTCTTCGGGATATTGAAGAAATTCGTGAGGAATTATCAGAAGGTGGATATGTCCGACAGCGGGGTGCTAAATCACGCAAGGCGAAAAAGGCAGATAAGCCGCAGCTTGCTTGCTACACTTCATCAGAAGGAATCCCAATCTATGTTGGAAAAAACAACAAACAAAATGAATACCTCACATGCCGTCTTGCTCATACAGCGGACACATGGCTTCATACAAAAGATATTCCAGGTTCTCACGTTGTGATTCGAGAAAGCAATTACGGGGAGCAGACACTCCATGAAGCCGCGATGTTAGCTGGGTATTTCTCGCAAGCTCGTGAGTCCGCAAGCGTGCCCGTTGATTACACACAGATCCGATATGTGCACAAGCCAAACGGCGCAAAACCCGGTTATGTGATTTATACAAATCAGAAAACGCTATTCGTCACGCCAGATGAGCAGCAGATCAAGCAATGGACGGTAACGATCAAATAAAACGCAATGGAGCACAAATAGACTGTTGAACTTTGTCAACAGTCTATTTACTATTCATTTGGACAAGGTACCTATTCAACTGTGGACGGAGAGACTTGGATGACTTGTCATCACCTTCAAGTGTTCTGGCTACTACTTCTCAATAATCTTCAATTCAGGCATCCACCGTGTCATCTCGACACGAAGTTTTGACATCCACATGCTACGATTTGGAAGACTTTCATCCGTGACCTCCGATAGCAATTGAATCTCATATTTACTCCATCTCTGATGATCGATATAGGTCGGGATCAACGTAGGATTCGTCACTTGAATCGTTGTTTTGTCCCCTTCCCGTACCTTTTCTATATCCACATTTAGAATGCCCCCGATATATCGACGCGGCTCATTCAATTCTTGTGCGGCAAGGAAATTACCAAGCGAATAGATAACAAATGCTTTGGTCCCATCATCCCGCATGATCCACTCCGCAGGCTGCAAAACATGGGTATGATGGCCTAGAATGATATCTGCTCCTTGTTCAGCTGCATACTTTGCCCATTCTTTTTGAAAGTCATTAGGTAAAATATCATATTCATTTCCAAAATGCATACTGATAACAACAGCATCTGCCTCTTTTTTTGCTTGCTGAATTTCAGTTTTCATTTGTTCTTTATCCAACATGCCGATCATAAATGATTTATCCCCAGGCAACTCATGGCCATTCATTCCATACGTATAACCAATAAAGGCAACCTTAATCCGATTTGCACTTAGGACTCGAATCCGATCTCGATCTTCCATACTTTCATAAGCACCTATACGTTCTAGTCCGATGTTCTTCCAGTTATTCATAGCGGCAATTAAACCGGCCTCACCTTTATCTAGCACATGATTGTTTGCCATCGAGATAATGTCACAACCTACAGAGCGTAAAGTCCTGCCAATTTCAATTGGACTGTTAAATCTGGGATAGGAAGAAATCCCGAATGACTCTCCCGCAATAATAGATTCCGAATTGGCAAATGTCAGATCTGGCTTCTGCAAATAAGGCTTTACTTGTTCGAAGATTGGATCAAAATCATATTCATTTTCCTTTTTTGCTTCACGAAATATGGATTGATGCAGCAGAATATCGCCTACTGCACCCAGTGTCATTTTGGAAGTCACACGTTTAGGCTCAGGTGCAGCAGAAGGTATTGGAGTAAGTGTTGATGTTGGGGTTGGGGTGGGACTTGTTTGTGGGCTAGCTTCTATGGTAGAAAGTTTACTTTCATTTGGGGCTGACTCATTCGATTGAAAAGTATTGGGTTCCTGCGCTCTGAGACATCCCGACAGTAAAATACAACTGATAGCAATTACAGTGATAACACCGTAGAATGGCCATCCAGATGATTTTCTTCCGTCATCCATGTCGTTAAGCCTTCTTTCTATTTTCAAATATGCAACATTGATTTTAAAAGAATTAGGCCTCGATCTTCCATTGTTCAACAAGTGAAATTAAGTATTGTTTTAATTGGTGCTCAAGCTCTGGTCGTTCTAAAGCTAACTCAATCGTCGCTTCAATATACCCAAGCTTATCACCGACGTCGTATCGTTTCCCATGCATTGGATATGCGATCATGGAGTGCCTAGCGTTCAACACACGTAAAGCATCCGTAAGCTGAATTTCTCCCCCTCGACCTGGTTTACAATTTTGTAAGATAGAGAAGATTTCTGGAGCTATAATGTATCTGCCGATAACAGCAAGATTAGAAGGTGCTTGGCTTCTCTCTGGTTTTTCTATTAAATCCGAAATACGTTTATATTTATCATGTGTTTCAGATGGTGAAATAATTCCGTATTTACTTACATCTTCCCAAGCCACCTCTTGAACCGCGATAATCGAGGAGGATGTTTCCTCATAAAGCTCCATCATGCCTTTTAAAAAAGGAGGCGTTGATTCAATGATGTCATCACCAAGCAGTACGGCAAACGGCTCATTTCCAATAAATTTACGAGCACAATAGATAGCATGTCCAAGGCCAAGCGGCTCTTTTTGCCTGATATAATGCACATCTGCTAAGTTAGACACCATCTTTACCTTTTCAAGCAAATCAAGGGCATTCTTCTCCTCAAGCATCATCTCTAATTCAGCTGATTTGTCAAAATGATCCTCGATCGCCCTCTTATTGCGACCCGTGACGATAATAATATCCTCAATACCTGAAGAAATAGCTTCTTCCACGATGTATTGAATAGCTGGCTTATCTACGATTGGTAGCATTTCCTTGGGCTGTGCTTTCGTTGCCGGGAGAAATCGTGTACCTAGACCTGCTGCCGGGATAATCGCTTTACGAATTCTCATATCTCCCTCTCCTCTCTAGAAGCGCATGAAGTACTTGGACATCTACACGTCGATTCCCGATTGTGCCATGAAGCAAGTGTCCTTCACGAATGCCATGAAAATCAGAACCGGCCGTTTCAATAAGCCCATAACGTACTGCAAGCTCTTGATAATTCGCTTCTTGATCCGGCGTGTGATCAGAATGAAAGACTTCAATTCCGTCAAAGCCTTCCGTGATGAGTTCATTTACAAGTTCATCGTTGCCATAAATGCCAGGATGAGCGAGTACCGCGACCCCACCTGCCTCATGAATCCATACCACTGCCGTGTGGGGATCGATCCGTGGTACTGTCACATAGGCAGCGCCATCTTTTCCAAGAAAACGGTCAAACACCTCTTGCATGGTAGATGCATATCCCTTATGGATTAACGTTTGTGCGATATGAGGACGACCGATTGGGTCGCCAGCTTTTTTGGTGTCTTTGTTCACTTCTTGGATTTCTTCAAACGTAATCGGCATCCCAAGTTCGCTCAATCTTGCTAACAAAGCTTTATTCCGCTCAGCACGGGTGTCCCGAAGCGACTCTAGACGTTCCAAGAACTGAGTATTGTCTATATTTACATAATAACCCAACACATGGATGTCTTGTCCACCAGCAAATGTAGAAATTTCAACACCAGGTACAACAGTTACCCCTAAACGGAATCCAGCGTCTAGTGCCTCCGGGACACCTGCAACTGTGTCATGATCCGTAATCGCTATAGCACATAACCCTGCCTCGTGCGCTAATCGTACATTCTCAGCAGGCGGCTGCATCCCATCAGAAGCTGTAGTATGCGTATGTAAATCTGCTTGTTGCAATCCCATCCTGTTCGTCCTCCGATCACTTATTCTCACCCTTGATTGTTATAGCCATTGATTCAAATTCTCATTACGCAAAAAGCCCATAAAGGAAACCGCGGAAAGCGGCAATAAGGTTGAGCTCAAATAAATCGCATAGAAGTTACGTGAAAAAATAACATCTTGAATCGTTTTCACTTTTAGAAGTCCAAGTGTAACCTCATGTTTAACCGTGCTTTGTGATAATATTGAGATGCCTAACCCCGCTTCAACTGCTGATTTAATTGCACCCGTCGAACCAAGTTCCATTACAATCTTCATAGACGTATAGTCCAGGCTGCGGCGCGATAATTCTTCTTCCATCACCCGACGTGTTCCAGACCCTTGTTCCCTTAAAACAAATCCATACTGAATCACTTTGTCCCAAGTTACCACATCTACATCTGCGAGCGGATGAGAAGCAGGTACGATAAGCTTAAGCTCATCCGTTAGGATTGATTCCGAATGCAAATCAGCATGAAATACTGGGGCTTCAACTAGACCGAATGTCAAGTGATGAGCAAGAACTTCATCCACAATTTGCGTAGTATTTATCACTTTCATCGCTACCGAGATATTCGGGTATGATTGTGCGAAAGGTCCTAATAATCGTGGCAAAATATGCTCTGCCATCGTCAGACTCGCCCCGAGTTGCAATCTCCCTTCGATCATGGTCGCAAATCGCGATACAGCCGCTTCTGTATCTCGCATCAGTTCTATACTTCTTTTGGCATAAGGAAATAAGGCTCGTCCAGCTTCCGTTAACTCAATTTTTTTAGTCGATCGCATGAATAGCTTAACGCCTAGGTATTCTTCTAAAGATTGTATCTGCATCGTTACAGCGGGCTGTGTCATATGAAGAGCTGATGCTGCATGAGAAAACGAACTTTTTTCGGCAACTGTGTAAAAGATATGAAGTCCATGTAAGGTTAATGCCATTGCTCGTTCTCCCTCCCATTTCAATTCTTATTATTCTTATTATAACAGATCACAATAAATGAAAAAGAGTATGCATGGGTGCATACTCTTCAGATCATTACGGAGAATCCATGTGTTATAATTATTTACGTTTTCGCCCATTCTTTATTAATGTCATCCGTCTGGAATGACGTAACCAAGAATAATAAGTTTTTAAATCACGTAGTTCCAAAGACTCAGACATCCGACCCAAGAAAGTTACAATAATCATCCGATGAAGTGGATTACCGATTAGATCTGTCTCGCCTTCTAGCTCTGTAAACTCCGTTACCATGACGAGGTCACTGTCGATGAGATAAACGTCTTTCTCATTTTTATGATAAGGTGTGATTTTGTCATCCTTTAATTTACCCCAAATATAATCGCAAATTTTATCAAATCCTGCACTATCCTCTTCGACACGTTCGCTCCAACGGGAATGTGCATGATGAGTGACCACGATGTCAGCAACCCGATAGTCGCCCAAGGTAACAAAAAAAGGTTCGTATGTACTCCATCTGACCATTCTACGGTCTCTCATTATCTACACTCCTTCTTTTGTAATAGGACTTTATGACTATATTATTGATTCTACCTTATTGCAGAAAATTTTCCAACGCTTTTATTGCAATATTTCTATTATTTTTAAAAGAAAAAAAAAGACCCTTCTCAAATCGAAAGGTCTCATTGCTAACTTGTCTTATAAGGTGTAAAATCGTGTCTTGTCCGGTATATCACTTTCATACTCCGTTTTAATCTCACCGCGGTAAGATTTTTCTACTTTTTTTACGTAAGGTAACCGTTGTAGATTACGCTGAACATCTTCCAAACGCTCTGTGTGCACATATAATACGACATAATTCATTCGTTTGGAAACATAATGAACGATGCCATATCGTTCAAAATTTTTTGAGTATTTCAGATCGTTCACCCAGATTATTAAACCGCTCCGTTCGGTAAACATGCCTTTCACCTGCTTTCAATCATAAGTAAATGGAGTTGATGTAAAAATGTCTAAAAATTCGAATTTAACTGTCCGTGTCCTGCGTGGACCAATGATGGAATCACTTCATACTGGCCATGCCGTCGTCGTGAATACGCAAGGTGAAATATTATTTTCTGCCGGCAACCCGAACTTTGTAACATATGCAAGATCAACAGCGAAGTTAATTCAAGCACTACCCATCATTGAGTCCGGTGCTGCTGACCATTTTCATCTAACAGATAAGGAAATTGCTTTATTATGTGCTTCTCACAATGGTGAGGATGAACATGTACAAACTGCACAATCTATTCTATCAAAAATAGGCCTTACTTCAGATGCACTCTCATGTGGTGTACACGACCCTTTCCATGCTCCAACCACGAAACGTATGCGCGAAGAAGGGATATCTGCAACTACCCTACACAACAATTGTTCGGGTAAACACAGCGCGATGCTTGCTTTGGCTGTGCACCTTAATGCATCAACAGAAGGCTACGCAGCGGTTGAACATCCCGTCCAACAATTCATGCGCAATACAGTCTCTGAGATGTCAGGCGTACCTCTTGATGAGCTCGTTATTGGTATAGATGGATGCGGTGTACCGGTATTTGGTATGGGAATTCATCAGTTAGCGCTTGCATACGCGAGAATAGGTAATCCCGAAGGTCTAGAATCAACCCGCGCAAATGCATGCCGTAGAATTATTAACGCAATTGCCGCACATCCTTATTATGTCGCAGGTTCAGATCGATTCGATACGGCCCTTGCTGAAGTTACAAAAGGAAGAATAATTGGAAAACTGGGTGCCGAAAGTGTCTATGCCATGTCCGTTCCTGATAAAGGATGGGGCATCGTACTCAAAATTCAAGACGGTTCCAAGCGTGCATTAGAGCCCGCAGCTGCGGAAATACTCCATCAGCTTGGATTACTTTCACCTCAGGAGCTCCAGGCACTAGAGTCCTACCGATTACCAACTACACGTAATTGGATGGGAACTCAAGTTGGAGCTATTGTACCTGAAGCGAATCTTATTCAACATTGATCAACTGCATTTACCGCTGCAAGCCCCGCCTGAAGCGCAACCGCTGCCAGATGGTTGGGTCTTGTTGCTTGGTACTTTGATCGAATCGGATACTGCATGTGCAATCAGTTCAGACACACTAAACAGCAAATCATCTAGTCGCTCTTCGCCTTCCTTGTATCGTCGAATCGTTTCCTGCTGATCTAGCAGTTCTTGAACTTGTTGGACTTGTTCCAAGGCTTCATGATAATTAGGGTGAAAATGACCAAAACGCTCACATTCTTCGAACATCTCTTTTTTCTTCGCAAAAAGCTTCATTAATTCTTTGACCTCTGGGTCTGTATTTAATGCTTGCTTCCAATATAAATAGTCTGCTAATTCTGCAGAATCCTTAATCATGTCCCCAACATCGTAGGCTTGCATCAGGATAGCAGACATATCAAGAGTATTCTCTTCTAATATGCTCATCAGTTATAGTACCATCCTTTTTAACACATCTAACCCGATATGAATAGGCTGACGCTTTTTTACTATCATATCATACACGGTGCAAAGTCGCCTAGTACTGCAACATTTTGGAGACACGACTTCAGTCATCATCATTAATGCCCGGAAGCACGAGCAGTACTTCCTCCCAATCCTCAGAACGAAGATTTACTTCCTGCCTATTCGAATATACTCAAAATTTGCATGCCAACTCTCAAGGAGCACGGTGCAGTCTTTTTGAATCATAAGTGGCTTATTCATTTGTATACTCAAGTGGAATTCACCTCTTCACAAGTCTTTGCCATTTTATAGTATGTCCCAAGTCTCTATCTTGAACTCGCTGCCATACATCACTATAATGAAGCCGAAGAGGTGACAACAGGATGAAAAAGCTAGGGCTGTTCGGACTCGTATTGAGCATATGCTTGGCTATGTTAGGTTGTTCAAGCCAAGACAAAACACCAAATACAGCGTCTGAACGAACAAAAGTAAAGGTTGAGCGTGTTGTTGACGGGGATACGCTGCAAATTACAATGAATGGTTCCAAAGAAAAGCTTCGCTTGATTGGTGTGGATACACCCGAAACAAAAAAGGCGGACACTCCCGTTATGTTCTGGGGTGAGGAAGCAAGTGCTTATACGAAGAAGCGTTTAGAGGGGAAAACCGTCGAACTGGAATGGGACGTTGAACGAAAAGATCAATATGGACGCTATCTCGCCTATGTGTGGATAGATAAAGAGATGTTTAATCGAACACTCATTCAAGAAAGCTATGGCCGAATGGTTACTTTCCCACCGAATGTGAAGTATGCGGATACGTTTAAGAAAGATCAGGAGCAAGCTCGTAAGAAGGGCAATGGTTTGTGGAAAGACTACGATGCAGCTTTTAAACGCAACTAATAACTTCATACAATAATGGTAAATAAGCTACCGACGTTGAAATGTGACCAGTAAAATGGTCACTTTTTAAATCCAAAATATTAATAATATTCATAGAATTATAAATATAGGTCTGATATACTATAATCCGACATAATTTTCAAATAATTACCTCTGCCGAAGAGGATAACTAGGGGGAAATATTAACATGGAGCAAAAAAAGCAATCTATCTTTAAAAAGTGGTGGGTTTGGTTAATTATTGTTGTTGTCGTATTCGCAGTAATTGGAAGCACGACTAATAAAGATAATGGACAACCTGCTGCCGCAAAACCATTATCTGATACAAAGGAAACGCCTAAACCAACACCAACTCCCGCGCCAGTACTTACTAAAGAAGGGGTCTCATCTGATGTCAAAATTGTTATTGAAGGACTTGAAACATCGCAAACAATTGGGGATAATCAATTTGCTACCGCTAAAGCACAAGGTACTTTCAAAATCGTTAAAATCACATTGACTAACAATCAAAAAGATGCGATTACAATTGATTCAAACAACTTTAAGCTTATCGACGACCAAAGTAGAGAATATGGACACTCAACCGAATCATTGCTTGCTCTCCAATCTTCAAAAGTTAAAAAGGAATCATTTTTCCTGACAAAATTAAACCCTGGTCTTTCTGCAACTGGATATATTGCTTATGATGTTCCTAAAGATGCAAAAGGATTTATTTTAGAAGCTACAGGTGGTATGACGGGTAAAAAAATTAAGTTAAAAGTAGAATAAGTACATACACTCCCTCCGAACCACATTAATAATTCATCCTAAATAAAACAAGCTGTAACCGGTATTTAATCGGTGCCAGCTTGTTTTTTACATAAGATTAACTATTCGCTGTCATCTTCATCTTCGTATCGAGTAATTGAAGGGCTTCCCTTAACTTATCCATAGGCAGCTTCGCATAACGATCTCCGACACTTAATTCATAATAGCAGCTTTTTTCACCAGTTGATCTCAGATAACTCGTTAAGCCAATACCGGTTTCCTCATAAATGCTAATCAACAGTGGCTCCAGTTCCTCAACTGAACGGTCAAAGTGTACATGAAACATGTTTGAAACAGGTTCTGTAGGTATTGTTGTGACGCCATGGCACTGATTAATTAATCCGGCTAGTTCTTTCGCTCCCGTATAGTACTGTACCATTTTGTCGACTCTTTGTTTAAAGTAATAATCCGAGCTAAGGATATACGGGTATAAGCTAATTAGATCGCCGCCATGTCTTCTTTTCCATACTTTAGAAATTTCCGTAAACGACGAATCCCCCGCAAGAATTGCTCCTGCAATTCCACCAATTCCTTTATAAAAGGAAATGTATACACTGTCAAAAAGCGAGCAAATTTCAGCAGCAGATTTTTGGTAATAGGGTGTGATCTCAAAGAGCCTAGCCCCGTCCAGATGCAGCTTGATTCCTTTATCACGACAAAATGCAGAAATCTTCTCAAGCTCTTCGTAGTCTGGCAATTGACCTCCATTCTCACGTTGAGGCAGTTCAAGTAGTAAGCACGCGATATCCTCCTGCATATTCACTACATCTTCCAACCGGATTAATCGATTCTTATCTGCAAGCAGATGAGCCTCGATATGATGGAGTTCTTTCAGACCATCTTGTTCGTGAATTTCCAGATGACATAAGGGATGGTATGCAACTTTAGGTAGTTTCTTCTGGTCACACCAAATCCGAAGTGCGATTTGCTGTGCCATTGTACCGCTTGGAAAAAATACCGCCGACTCTTTTCCCAAATATGTCGCCATTTGAGCCTGAAAATCTTCAATTAACTTACCTGTTCCGTAAGTGTCACTACCTAATTTTCCTTCGACGTGCTCTAAAACATCTTTCAACTCTTGAACGGTCCTGCTGCTACTTCCACCTACAGGGAAGGTTGTCAATCGGAACGCTTCTAGTAAGGATTGATCTGCTCTCATCTTGTTACCATCTCCTTGGATACCGTAATCATCATTAATTACTTTCTAGATAATCGACTGCCATTGACATTAACAGCTTTCCAGCAACAAGCATGGAACGTTCATCTATATCAAATTTCGGATGATGGTGAGGATGAATAATACCTTGTTCGATATTTCCTGCTCCGACAAACATGAAGCACCCGGGAATCTTTTGCAAATAATAAGAGAAATCCTCCCCTGCCATATTCTGTTCAGATGTATGTACATTGTCGGATCCAACTACTGAACCGCCTACTCGCATAAAACGATCCGTTTCAAACGAATCATTTACTACTGGCGGATAGCCATCTATATATTCCATCTCACATGTTGCACCAAACATTTGACAAGTAGCCTCTGAGATTTGCCTCAACCGCTCTTTCACAAACTGACGCACTTGGGGATCAAATGTACGAGTCGTCCCGTTAATCGACACTTTTTCTGCAATTACATTAAATGCTCCGCCACCTAGAAACGAACCGATGCTTACGACACACGACTGTGTTGGGTCCACATTCCTTGCAACTAACGATTGCAGATTCACGACTAAATGAGATCCAACTACGATCGAGTCCACCGTTTGATGAGGCAAGCCACCATGACCACCCTTACCTTGAATATGAAAAGAAAACTCATCTGCTGCAGCCATAAAAGCACCTGATCTAGAAGTCACTTCCCCATATGGAACAGGACTCCACAGATGAACACCATAGATCACATCTACTTGATCCAAAGCACCGTCCGCAATCATGCTTATTGCGCCACCAGGAGAGATTTCTTCGCCATGTTGAAATATAAATACGATATTTCCTCGTAAAGTTGCTTGATGTGAACACATCACTTTAGCCACAAAGAGCAGCGTCGTCGTATGTGCATCATGTCCACATGCATGCATAATACCTGGAACTTTAGATGTATATTCACACTTCTTCTCGTCTTGAATCGGCAGAGCATCCATATCTGCACGCAGAGCGACAGTAGGTCCTGGCAGCTCGCCTCTCAGGGTTGCCACAACCCCATTCCCGCCTACATGCCTACGAACTTCAAGTCCATACCCATGCAGTGTATCCGCTACCATAGCAGCAGTCTTATACTCATGAAAAGACAACTCTGGGTTTTGATGCAAATATCTTCTCATTTGAACCATTTCGGTATAATTGTGATCCAGTTGGATTTTCAATTGTTCGATATCAAGCATCATGAATTCCCCCATGCTTTCTACTTCGATTGTAATTATGCAACCGACATCTCTTATTTTAACAGAAAAAAGACATCAAATGTTAGAAATTAGCCGTTGCAATTTACTTGCAGAAGCCCATGAAACATACTATCATGATTACATGGAAAAACATTGTATTTACGAAAAATTGGAGGCGTTAAAACAGTGATTATCGAAGCTACTGGTTTGAAAGGCGTAAAAAGCGATCTTGCTCATTTGGACGATGTAACCGCTGAGCTTGGCTTCGTGCGGTGGCAGTGGGAATACTACCGTGCTACATACGACTTGAAAATTGAAGATAAATCTACCAAAGCTGATTACTTTTTACGTATCAACACGCGTGTAGAAACAGGTAAGTTGGAATCCCCTTACGCTGTACTGTATGTTGAAGACGTTTATATTGGTAAATCTACTTTCCCTCATGGACTCGACTATGAAACGCCGATTCCAGATAACGTGATGCGTTTTGCACAACAAAAATTAAGTCAGCTTCAGACATCGCTTTCATAGGTAAGTAGGTGAAAAAAAACTTGAATCCACCACGCAAAGGTACGCCGGACTTTTTGTTTCTCTTTTTAACCTTCGTACTTGTTTGTTTTGGTTTGGTTATGGTGTTTAGCTCCAGTTCCATTATTACAACTATGAAATTCAATGATCCTTGGATGTATACCAAAAAGCAATTTTTATTTGCTATATTGGGCATTGTAGCTATGTTAATTTGCATGAATATCCCTTTGGACAAGCTCAAAAAGCTTGTCCTTCCCGTGTTTGTACTCATTCTCGGAATGCTTCTTGTTGTACCCTTTATTGCCAAAGACGTAAATGGTGCTAAAAGTTGGATTAATATCGGTGGCTTTAATTTGCAGCCAACCGAATTTGCTAAACTCGGTATTATTTTGTACCTAGCCATGCTCATTTCCAACAAAGACGAGCAGTTCCGTACTTTCAAAAAAGGACTTATGCCTGCACTCATCGTCGTGGCTATCGTATCCGCACTAATCATGATGCAGCCCGATCTAGGATCTTGTATGATTCTGATTTTATGCGCAGGAACAGTGATCTTCGCGGGCGGAGCCAAAATGAAGCATCTCTTCACCGTCAGCTCAGTATTAATCGTCGTTGCTTTACTTGCAATTACATCTCTGATGCTAAAGAATGATGGTGCTGGCAGCTACAGAGCAAATCGCTTTCTCGCATTTATGAATCCAGAGAAGTACGAGGCCGATGCGAGTTACCAAATTACAAAATCCTTATATGCCTTCGGTCACGGAGGAATAACGGGAACAGGCTACGGCCAAGGAATCCAGAAACTTCACTATTTACCCGAAGCGCATAACGACTTCATCTTCTCCACCATTGGTGAAGAGTTTGGGCTAATCGGCTCACTCCTGTTAATAGCGGTATACTTAATTTTTATCTGGCGGGGCTTAATTCTCTCCGTTCGATGCAAAGATAAGTTCGGCATGCTGGCAGGAATCGGGATTATGGGAATGATAGGCTTTCAAACCCTTATTAACCTAGGTGGAGTAACCTCCAGTATTCCGTTAACAGGCGTGACACTGCCATTGATCTCTTATGGTGGTTCTTCCCTTATTGTGACGTTAGCCGGTCTGGGAGTGGTTCTAGGACTATCTCGAGCACATAATCAAATTGATACTTGAGCAAATAACCACAAAACAAACAAAAAGGACAGCCCTTTACAGGCTGTCCTTTTATGTACGTATTATTTAACGCGATTTTGAATCTCTTCTTCGGTATCTTCCTCTTTGAAAGCGACACCTTCAACCTTTACATTCACTTCTACAACCATTAAACCTGTCATATTCTCAACTTGCTCGCGAACATTATTTTGCAAATCACGACAAACATCTTGAATCTTTGAACCATAATGTACAATAACGCGAAGATCAATCGCTGCTTCAACTTGCCCAACTTCGACAGAGACGCCTTTTTGTACGTTTTTACCGCTTAATTTTTTTGCTAGACCTTCTGATATACCAGCAGACATTGCAGCGATACCTGGAGTTTCTAATGCCGCTAGACCGGCAATTGTGGATACTACATCATCAGAGATTCGGATTAGTCCAGTTTCATTGGTTGGATTCAGTTCAGACATGTGGATCACTCCTTCTAGTTCCAGTATGGTTTTATTGTAATAGTAAATGATAAACGAATCAAGAATAGCAGCAAAATTTAAAGATGATTTACACAAACACACATTAGATGTATTCTAATAACAATAAATATGAGGAGAACAATCATGCTAAAAAAACATAGTTTTAAAGCTGGTCTACTGACCTTTTTTGTACTTAGCATCCTTGCACATTACTTAGCTTGGAGCAATTCTCTACAATTTTTTATCTGTTGCATTGCCATCGTCTTTGTAGCTGGATTCCTTGGGAAAGCAACAGAAAGCGTTGCACATTATGCGGGAGATCGTATGGGAGGCTTCCTTAATGCCACCTTCGGCAACGCTGCAGAACTAATCATCGCATTCTTCCTAGTTAAAGATGGTCTCTTCGGCATTGTAAAGGCAAGTTTAACAGGTGCAATCATCGGAAATTTACTGCTCGTGCTTGGAATCAGTGTACTGGTCGGCGGATTTAAGCATCGTGAGCAGCATTTTAATGTCAAGCTTGCCTCTCATAACTCCTCACTCATGCTACTTGCCGTAATCGCCCTATTTATTCCTGCTGTATTTGCAAAGTCTTTAACCCCGAGTGAAAATACGACACTATCACTTGTTGTAGCAGGTGTTTTGATTGTTTCATACATACTTTGGCTCATCTTTTCCATGATCACGCATAAAAATGAATTGTCGGATCAAGTTGTCGAACATGGTGAACCTGAGTGGTCTAAAGGACGTTCGATTTTATATCTTATTATTGCTACAGTCATGGTTGGTTTTGAAAGTGAGTGGCTTGTTTCCACATTAGACGACTTAACAAGTCAATTCGGACTATCAGACTTATTCGTAGGTGCATTTGTTATTGCGATTGTCGGTAATGCCGCAGAGCACAGTGCTGCTGTGATGATGGCGCTTAAAAATAAAATTGGTACAACAGTTGAGATTGCTGTCGGTAGCTCCTTGCAGATTGCTTTGTTCGTAGCTCCTGTACTCGTGTTTATTAGCTTCTTTCTAGGAAACACAATGGATATCGTCTTTGAAATGTATGAGTTAATCGCAATTGCTGTTGCCGTTTTCATTACGAAATCGATCTCTCAAGATGGCACCACCAATTGGTTTGAGGGTGTGCTATTACTAGCTGTATACGGCATTCTTGGCGTCTTATTCTTCATGCTTTAAGAACGTTCGTAAGATTATGTAAAAAAGAGTAGTGCATCTTCATGCACTACTCTTTTTGAGCTACAACTGCTCTATAATGCCAGCAAGAAGTGCGGCACGCTTTGGAATTTCGTCGATAAGCACATACTCAAGAGGACTATGTGCATAATCCCCTCTCGCACCTAAACCGTCCAAGGTTGGAATTCCACAAGCGGCGGTAAAGTTTCCATCACTCACCCCACCTGTTCCCATTTCTTGAACTTCTTCGCCTAGCTCTGACAACGAAACTCGCTTCGCTAATTCATATAATTGAGCAATAGCGTCCGTTCTTTCCATTGGAGGACGTGTAATGCCTCCTTTTACCGTCAATTTAGCACCTGCATGTACAGGCGTCAGTCCATGAATGAGTGCATCAATACGTTTGGCTTCTTCCATCGTTTTGACACGTAAGTCAATCAGTGCTTCGGCTTCTGCAGCAACTACATTCGAGCCAATTCCGCCCTTAAGTACACCCACATTCACCGTTGTTCCAATTTCGTAGTCATTGAGTGCACATAAGTTTAGAACTTGCCTTGATATTTCTTCAATCGCTGACACACCGCTCTGTGGATTAACACCCGCGTGAGCAGACTTACCTTCAACTGTTAAAGTAAATCGCCCGCTGCCTTTACGCGAAGTCTTTAGAGCTCCTACGGGCTCCATAGGAGGCTCAAGGACTAGCACAGCATCACATTTCTTAGCTTCTTCCTCGATCCACGCCCGTGATGATGGACTACCAATTTCTTCGTCGCTATTAATAAGAAGAATAACTTCCTTATCCTCTGGAAAACGTCCGAGATCTAGAAGCGCCTTCATCCCATACATCGCCTGTAAAACCCCAGCTTTCATATCATAGACACCTGGTCCATATGCCTTATTATCGGAGATAGAGAACGGTCTGCGAGTAGATTCTCCCTTTAACCATACCGTGTCGCTATGCCCTACGATTAGAAGACGCTTTTTCCCTTTTCCAATCGTGCAAAGTAGACGATCTCCGTACAACTCATTGGGTATTCGCTCTACTTTTCCATTCGTCAATTGAATAAACAATCGTTCATACCAAGCCATCATTTCATCGTTAAGAGCTTTATCTGCAGAAGGAGAATCCATGTTCACACTTTCTTCCAGGTGTTCGAGCAGCTCTGTCATGTAACATTGAATTTGCGACACAAGATTCATATCCATGCAGCCTTTCTTAATGGGACTGAGTGTTAGAGCCGAATAATCGATCTAATCCATACACACGTTCCAAGATAAAAATAAATAATAAGCTAACTAAGATCAACACGGCCGAAATCGAAGCCACAAGTGGATCAAGCGATTCCTGCATATGGTTAAAAATAGCCATTGGCAGCGTCGTCGTTGACGGAGTAATCATAAATAAGGAAATCGTAACATTATCAAATGATGTTAAAAATGCGAAAATCATACCTGAAAATATAGCTGGCTTCAACAATGGAAGCGTAATTTTCCAGAATACATTTAGCGAGCTTGCCCCCAGAATATATGCCGCACGTTCAAGCGTATAGTCAAAGGAACTAAGTCCCGTGAGTACAAGTCTGACGACATAAGGGATCGTAATTAAGATGTGTGCAAGCAACAAGCCCGCGAAGGTCCCCGCAAGACCCATTCTTGTAAAAAAGAGCAAAGCGCCAATTCCGATAATAATGGCAGGCACCGTAAGCGGCGAAAGAATCAGACCATTAATAAACCCGCTTCCAGGCGGTTTATATTTATGCAAAGCAAGTGCAGCAATCGTTCCAATAAATGTGGAAATGACTGCTGTAATAACAGCAAGCTTAATACTAAACCAGAATGAATCAATAAATTCAGGACGATCTAAAATCTTTTCATACCATTTAAAGGAAAACCCTTCAGGAGGGAAGGTTAAGTACCCAGCTGAAGTAAAGGATGTCGGAATGATGATCAGTAAGGGTGCGATCACCATTAAGACAACGATAAATGTAATCACACCAAGGAAGGAGAATCGAATTCTCATGAGGAGAATACCTCCTTATACCGCTTCGTCTCTACCAATTTGGTAAACAGGGTAACAAGACCAAGTGTACATGCTAACAAAATGAACGAAAGTGCAGCACCAAGTGACCAATCAAGCGTCGCCATTATCTTTTCATACGCAATAACCGGCATTACCTTTACTGAAGTACCGCCCATTAGAGCTGGTGTTACAAAAGAACTCATCGATAAACTGAACACTAATGTCGTACCCGCAATAATGCCAGGTAAGCTAAGTGGTAGAGTCACGCTAAAAAATGACCTCGCTGCTGATGCACCAAGAATACCGGATGCTTTGTAAAGCGACTGATCGATCGTATACAAGCTTGTAGCAATACCTAGGATCATATAGACGATCAAGGAGTCTGTGAGACCAATGACCACACCAAGCTCGTTGTAGAGCAGACGCAAAGGCTCATCGATTACACCAAGCTTCATTAGGGTATTATTCACAAATCCCTTTTGCCCCAGAATAACGACCCAACCAAAGTTACGAATAACAACACTAATCAGATGAGGCGAAATAATAAGAAACGTGATGAAGCCGCGCATCTTAGGTGTTGCCTTTGCCATATACATCGCTACCGGATAACCAAGCAGCAAGCAGCTTATGACAGTCATCAAGCTAATCTTGATTGTTCTCCACATAATTTCATAGTAGTAAGGGTCTTTCAGTAGTGAAGTGTAATTTTCAAAAGTAAAACTTACATTATCTTGTTGAAAACTAAGCATAAAAATATACGCCATTGGAAGAACGAAAGCGCCTAACATAACAATTAGAGCAGGAGCGAGCAGCAATAAAGCAACGATCTTGTTTGTAGATTTCTTCTTATTCATTGCCACTAGCTCCCCTTTCTGGGAAATACATAAACGTCCTCAGTTTTCCAGTTCAATTTAACAATGCCACCTTGCTCCATACCAAGATCCTGTGGAGCTGCTTGAAGACGAACATTAAGTAGTTCACCACCCGCTTCAATCATACACTCTGTAAAAGAGCCTAAGAAGGAAGAGTATCGAACAACACCTGTAGCTACGTTACTTGAAGAATCTGATGATTTAACAGAATCTAATACATTGATTTTTTCAGGACGTACATAAATGGATACCTGATCGCCAACCGTAAACGGAATTTTCCGACGCTTAGCTTCAATCGAAATTCCTGCATTTGTTGTCAATCGGATGATCGTATCTTCAACAGTATCTACTGTACCTTCCATACGATTGGATTTTCCGATAAACTCATGTACAAATTCAGATGCCGGGTTATTATAAATATCCCATGGCGTACCAATCTGTTCCACTTTACCATGATCTAGTACTACAATTCGGTCTGACAAGTACATCGCTTCTTCTTGGTCATGTGTGACGAAAATCGTCGTTACCCCGATGACTTGACGCAGACGTTTCAATTCCTCACGTAACTCCTCACGAAGCTTCGCATCCAAGTTACTTAAAGGTTCATCAAGTAAGAGTACAGATGGCTCTGTAACAAGAGCACGTGCAATTGCAATACGTTGTCTTTGACCACCTGATAACTGCTTCGGATAACGGTCGGCCACATGCGGCAGTTTTACAAGCTGAAGCACTTTCTGGACTCTCTCTTGAATTTCGGCTTTGGCTACTTTACGTAGTTTCAATCCGTATGCCACGTTCTCTGCAACTGTCATATGAGGGAACAAGGAATACGTTTGGAATACCATACCGAGGTCCCGCTTATTAGACGGAACCCCATTCATTTTCTTACCTTTAATAATCAATTCACCCTGGTTAGGCTCTAAAAAGCCAGCAATCATATTTAGCGTCGTTGTTTTTCCACATCCAGAGGGCCCTAGGAATGAAATACACTCTCCTTGAGCAATTTGCAGATTGAAATCTTCCACAACTACGTTTGACCCAAAGCTCTTCTGTATGTTCTTCAGCTCGACATCCACTTTTTTGGTCATGTTATCACCCATCATTTATTTTTTTCCTACTAAAGGAGCAACTTCTTTGTTAAAACGATCTAACCATGCTTTTGTGTTCTTGGACAATACTTCATAGTCGAACTGAACAACCTTTTTACGGTCAAAATCAATCAATTTGGCTGTATCTTCTGGAAGTTTTACGTTCACCGCTGGGTTATAGTACAACTTGGTCGCGTACATCGTTTGAACTTCATCAGATAACAAGAAGTCTGTGAACAATTTAGCAGCGTTCGGGTGTGGCGCACCTTTTACAAGAGTTGCAACGTTAGGTACTAAGTTCGCACCTTCTTTAGGAATCACGAACTCAAGTGGTAAACCGCTTTCTTTCTTCTGTACAATACTTCTTGCCATTGTCCAAGCTGTATATGCAGCTGTTTTATCTTGCAAGTTTTGTTGAAGTTGTGCTGCACTCTTTGCGAAAGTTGGCAAGTATCCCGCGATTACCTTTAATTTCTCAAAACCTGCGTCCATGTTCTTCTCAGAACCACCGTTTGCGTAAGCCATCATTATTGTCGCAGAACGACCGAAGTTGCTTGAAATTTCAGTTAATGTAATGTTGCCTTTTAGCTCAGGTTTTGTAAGATCGTTCCACGACTCAGGAACCGGAAGTCCTTTTGCTTTAACCATTTCGGAGTTGTAGGAAATACCCATTGGTGTGAAGTTAACAGCAACACCGCTGTTATCTTTTACTTTAAGATCGGCGCCAACTTTAGCCATATTCGGGATGTCTTTATCAGAAAGAGTATCCCACAACTCTTCTACACGGCCTGATTCTTGCTCGCCGCCCTCAATAACCGTCATATCAATTTGTGGTGCTGCTTTTTGAGCTTTTACTTTTGCTACTAGTTCAGTAGAAACACCAGAAACGTATGTAATCTTTACATCTGGATATTTTTTATTAAATTTAGGGAAAATGTCATCCTTCATTAGCTTTTCAACAGTTGCGCCATTACCACCAATAACAAGTTCTTTCTCTGGTTGTAATGTTGCTTTCGCAGCTGGAGTAGCTGCACCTGGTGCAGGAGTTGTAGTAGACTTACCGGCAGCGCTTTCAGAATTACTTCCACAACCTGCCAAAATCGATCCGAACAGTGTAACTGCAGATATAGCGCTTAACATTTTAACCTTTTTCAAATTAACCCCTCCATATGTCTCTCATTTTGTTCACTATATGTGAACGGCGTTTACTATGTGTAACCGGCAAATTGATTTTATCACGGTATCATGGTATGTTCAATATAAATTAATTGATTTTTTGAATGATTTGATATTTTCCCATTATTCAAATACCGAATAGAGGTTTTCCTATGGAACTGTTAACTTCCGTCCAGAAGAGCTGTAAATTACTCAAGATTTTTCTGGATTCTGAAAAAGAGCTTGGAGTAAGTGAATTAAGCAGAAGACTTCAATTATCAAAAGGTGCCATACATAAGCTGTTATCCACGTTAGAACATGAAGGATTTATTATGCAAAACCCCATTAACAAGCAATATTCACTTGGTTATACGCTCCTCGAACTAGGAAATAAAGTGAAGAAGCATGACGATTGGGCAGAGTTCTCACGTCCTTTCCTACAATCCTTAGCTGGGTACACGAAAGAGCTTGTCTGTCTGTGCATTATCGATGGGAATGATGCTATTTATGTCGACAAAATTGAATCTCAGCACCCGATTCGATTCAATGTAGATGCTTTCCGACGCTTCCCGCTATATGCAACATGTGCTTCAAGATCCATCCTTGCCTATCGCCCTGAAAGTGTTATTGACCAAGTACTCAGTGAGCAGCTCAGACAATACACATCCCATTCCATCAGTGATCCAGAAGTTGTAAAAGAGCGCTTGGAACTCATTCGAGTCAATGGTTATGAAACAAGCTCAAATTTGAGGAATGTCGGTGTTACAGCGATTGCAGCTCCAATCTTTGATGCAGACGGTAATGTCCCAGCTTCCATCAGCTTGATTGGCCCTACTGACCGAATGCAAGGAAACCTGTCACTTTGGACAGAGAAGGTCCTTGAAACAACGCATGAAATTTCACGTCACTTTGGTAATAAATCTTAATGCAGTTGTTGAGCAAAAAAAATAACCCCACCGCTGGAGTTACAACTGCGGTAAGGGTTATTTTTTATTTAGCATTTCATATAGCTGCGCTAAATTACGCTCAAGTTTGCTTAAAATTTCTTTTCCGTTCGATTCATATATCAATCCTGCTCGTATCGCAAAATCCACTTCACGAGACAATCCGTACATTTGCGTATCGAGCACCTCTTCGTACAGAGGGCACTTTCTTGTCGTCAAGTTACCCATTTGTACTTCAATCAGCTTTTCTATTTTATCGGCATCCTCTTGAAGAAGAAGAAGTGCCTTTTGGTTCAAGCTCATCAGTACTTCAGATGAAGACATTTTAGGCTCCCCCTCGTTTAAAATCATCCAATTCTCTATAAGAATTATATTAGACGAAAACGTGAGAATATACAAGTTTCCACGCTGCATTCTGCGAAATCTTTTGAAAAAATCAGATGTATAAAATAAAAGTATCTCCAACAGAATTGGAGATACTTGAGCTCTTAGTCTTCAACAATATTTACTTGTAAGTTGTACTTCCCGAATACTTCAGTCATTGCTTTCTTAGCTTCAACAGCATCTTGTCCATGTACATGAAGGTCATATTTACTGGAGTCTAACAATGTTGTGAACAATCCCAGAATACTTTTAACATCGATATACTTGTTATCGTATTGAAGGACAATCGAAGATGTGAATTTACCTGCTGTTTGAGAAATTTCTACGATTGCTGAGTTATTTGTCGCTGTCATGAAGCATTCCTCCTAAAATCAGTTCAATATTTATTAATGTACATCCCTATGATACATGTTTCACAGAGTGAAGTGCAACATAAATTTGCACATCTTCCAATTTTCTTCCTTTTTTATTTTAAATTCTCAGGGTTCAGTGCCTCGAGTTCTGGAATTACGAAACGTCCGTCTTTACGGATCAGAACATCATCAAAATAAATCTCTCCTCCACCGTACTCCGGACGCTGAATGAGCACCAGATCCCAGTGTACAGATGAACGGTTGCCATTATCCGCTTCTTCATAAGCCTGTCCTGGTGTAAAATGAATCGAACCATCTATTTTCTCATCAAATAAAATATCCTTCATCGGATGTAAAATATACGGATTAAATCCAAAGCTGAATTCCCCAATATAACGCGCACCCTCATCTGTATCCAAAATATCATTGAGACGCTGGGTATCATTGCTCGTTGCTTCTACAATTTTTCCATTTTCAAAAGTGAACTTAATATTCTCAAACGTGATCCCTGAATATATCGATGGTGTATTATAAGCAAGTGTACCATTAACAGAGTCTTTAACTGGCGCTGTATAGCATTCTCCATCCGGTAAATTATTATGCCCCTCGCACGGAATTGCTGGAATTCCTTTAATTGAGAAAGACAAATCTGTACCTGGTGCAACAATTCGTACACGATCAGTACGCTCCATCAAGTTTTTCAGTGGCTGCATTGCCCCTGACATTTTGGAATAGTCCAAGTTGCACACATTAAAATAGAAATCCTCAAATTTTTCTGTACTCATATTAGCAAGCTGTGCCATGGAATCGTTCGGATAGCGCATAACTACCCAGCGTGTGTGTTTTACACGTTGTTCCGAATGAACAGGATGACGATAGTAGGTCTCGTATAGTTTCATTTTATCGTCTGGTACATCAGACAAAGCATTCACATTGTTACCTGAACGCACAGCAACATAACATTGCATGTTCTCCATACGATTTAAATCTCTTGCTGCCCACTCCTGTATGTATTCTTTTGTTGCACCCTTGATCATCGATGCCATAACGGTATGGTCAATTATCTCCACATGCGGTTTACCACCTTGTGCAAATACCTCTGTGATAATGCATCGTAGCAGCTCACGCTCTGAACCAAACATTTCGATAAGTACGTTATCCCCAGGTTGAACTTTGACGGAGTATTGCACAATATTTTTCGCTAATTCCACAAAACGCGGATCTTTCATTTACGATCTCCCCATTTCATTTATGATCATTTGGTGGATTTTTTGGATCCAGCCACTTTTTCTTCACATAGTACCCACCGACAATGATACAACCAAAGATCAGCATCAGTGCAAGCAACCTGAATTTATTTTGTTTAAAATGCAAAACATCGTGTGCGATCAGCGATTCCATGAAAACAATCGGAAACTTGCCTATAATTGTTCCAATGACAAAAGAACTCATCTTCATCGCTGTCACACCTGCCCCATAAGAAATCGCAGATGACGGAATAATCGGAATTAATCGACCAATTAAAGTATAAAACAAACCATCCTTCTCTAACAACTGATTAAAGCTTTGCATCATCGGATATTTTGATAATTTACGCTCTACCCACCCATAGCCGAAATGTCTTGCAATCATAAACGCTGAAATAGAGCCTAAGCATGCCATGGAATAATTGACGACAAATCCCCATTCCATGCCGAAAATCACAACATTCACACCGGCGATCACAACAAAAGGAACAAATGGAAAGAAGGTTTGTAAATACACAAGCGTAATTCCAATCATCATCCCGGTAACTCCAAGGGAAACCAAATATTTCGAGAGCTGTGACAAATGGATCTGACGTCCATAATAAACAGCTAATCCCAAAACAATTAACATAATAATGACTGCTACAATCCATTTCCAGCGCTTTAACAACATCTTTGCTTCATCTCCAAACGGACCTCACAACTGTATAACGTCCCCATTTCGGTCATAATTATCACAAAAAATTGAGACACTTATTCGATTATGAATAGGCGTCTCAAATTGTTAATGATCTACTATTATACGATTTTTGCCATCGTTTTTTGCTTGATATAGGGCCATATCTGCTTTATAAAATAGGGTTTCCACGCTAATTTTCTCATCTTCCCAATTCCAGTCAGAAACTCCGCAAGATATTGTGACAGAAGGACTTGTCTCCTTCATTACATTCAATCGAATACGTTCAGCAATTTTGAGTGTCTGTTCTTTGTAAATATGCGGCAGATAGATCGCAAGCTCTTCGCCGCCCCAGCGTGCTGCAACATCACTTTCACGGACCGAACTTTGAATAATTGCAGATACTTGCTTTAAGATTTTATCGCCAACCTGATGTCCATAGGTATCGTTGATCTTCTTAAAATTATCAATATCAATTAATACGAACGATCCACAAAAATCATCTTTCTGGAATCGACTAATCTGCTCGTCCAAATAGTGTCGAACGTAAAGACCTGTTAAATTATCGGTAATTACCATTCGCTTTACTTCTGCATGTAAAGAAGCATTCGTCATAGCAAGCCCAATATGTCCTGACAGCACCTGAAGCAGCTTATAATTATCATATGAAAAATAACTTGGTTTATGATGGACAACCATAATAACACCAACGACTTCTTCATTTACAATAATAGGTGAAGCAATTAGTGATCGGGCACTCGTAAATTCCATTAGCTTTGAGCTTATCAAGGGACTTGCCCAATAATCCGAAATAATAACCGGTTCCTTTGTACTGAATACGACACTAGAGAATCCGCTTCTAATTGTAAAATGTTCGTGAAACATAGCAGGCATGTTTGTTGCTTGAACCGTCAGTCGCTCACTTTCCTTTTCTCGCTGCAAAATACAAAAATATTCGGCTCCGAAAATCTGAATAAGCTCGGAGGATATAAAATCGATAATTTCATTCAAGCTCAAACTTTGGTTCAAACGTCTTGTAATTTCATTTATCAGTCGCAGTTCACTTATAAGCAAATAAGATTGTTCATAGAGCTTCGCATTCTCAAATGCGGATCCCCCACTGTCAGCGAGCATCGAAATAAATTGAATATCACTAGCATCCAACGCATCACCTTCGCACTGCATATGCAAAACGCCATACACGCCTTGTTTGCCTGAGAGAGGTACTGCTAACTCGATAATACTCCTATCAGAATCGGTTCGCTGCTCCATCACCAGTTGATCATCCATAAAAGCCCGAACGTACATTGCGTTATCCATTCTTTGCAAGTCAAGCTGTTTAACCGGAAGTGTAGCGGATTGGATATCTTGCAATAAGTATAAATCCAACTTTAAAATCGGATAAACGCTCTTTAGGCTTTGAATAACCTCAGTTAGTACCGCGTCGGTATCAATTAAGGAATGTAATCTCCGCGATGCCAAGAAAAGTACTTCTCTCTTATTTATCTCCCGAGACAACTTTCGGTTCTTCTCTGTTTCAGCCAATAATACAAGACTACCAATAAAGTCTAGTCCGAACGTATATAAATAGAAGAGGTAATCCACACTCTCTTTTAATGGTTCACATATAAAACCGAAAATCCCGTACAATTCATCATTTGATGGCAAAAATATAGGAATGGCACAAGATATAAACGGTTTTCCATCTGTGCCGTATCTTAATTCACTCATAAATTGAGCAGAATGGTGCGTAATGCATGCACTAATCGCATTATCTTCAACACTGGCACCTGTCCATATTTGTTTTTCTTGAATCCAGCTCGGATTGGCTTGTCCAATCGAATGTTTAAGTAAAATTCGATTCTCCGCATCAATCATGACAAAAGTACCACTTATCGATTTTGGCAAATAGGCCAATTGTCCTGACCATTTCGTATACGAAGCTTTCAAAGCCTTCTTAAATTCAGAGCTGACTTCTAGTGCTGTAGATGGCAAAATAAGCCTATAGTTCATAGACTTTTGCCGATCAGGCTCTAATTTTATATCATTATTCATCATCAGCTTTGTTTGATCTCTCATACGATGACTCCTTTTCATACTCTAAAATGTATGTAGAAGTACTTATTTTATATATTACTACTAATCTAGGAGGAATGCACTATTTTTTAGAATTATAGCGTATATATCGATTCGTGCATTAATTCTAAGTATCATCATAAAAAACGCATCCGCCCTGTAAAAACAGTAACTCCGTCTCCACTGTGAGAACAAAATAACGGAGTCACAACTTGACAGAGCCTCCTTTTTTAATTAGAATATGATATCGTGAACAATATTACGAACGGTGATTGTTTGTTGTGTTCCACCCTCTCTAATTTTGTTGCTGGCAAGACTGCGGCTGAGGTGCTTGACAGAGGCGTCCTTTATAGGATTCGCCGTAAACAAAGTTAGCGCAATACATCACCAAATCAATTGGAACATTCAACTTAATCAAACAAACTTTAATCGAAAAAGGAGCTACCTTAATATGTCACGTTATACAGGTCCTAAATTTAAATTAAGCCGTCGTCTCGGCATTTCTCTTAGCGGTAATGGTAAAGATTTGAAGCGTCCGTTCCCTCCAGGTCAACATGGCCCAGGACAACGCAAAAAAGTTTCCGGTTACGGTATGCAATTGCTTGAAAAACAAAAATTGCGTCACATGTACGGTTTGAACGAAAAACAATTCCGTAACTTGTACAACAAAGCTTCCAAACAACAAGGTATTTCCGGTGAGAACTTCATGGTTCTTCTTGAAAGCCGTTTGGACAACTTGGTTTACCGTCTTGGTTTCTCCAACTCCCGCGCTGGTGCTCGTCAACTCGTGTCCCACGGTCACGTAATCGTTAACGGCAAAAAAGTAGACATCGCTTCTTACACAGTTTCTACTGGCGATGTAATCGGATTGCGCGAAAGAAGTAAAGGTCTTTCCGTAGTTAAAGAAGCAGTTGCTAACCGCAACTACTTACCTGGCTACTTGGAATTCAACGAAGCTGGTATGGAAGGTAAGTACATCCGTCTTCCTGAACGCGCTGAGCTTCCACAAGAAATTGACGAAAAACAAATCGTCGAGTTCTACTCCCGTTAATATCTACAGCAGTTCTTCTTGGAACTGCCTGCTAAGAAGCATGAGATCTTCGGTTCTCATGCTTCTTTTTTTATTTTCGCACAAAAAAAGACGCCATCCGGCGCCCCTCCCTAGTCTTCTTCACAAATAAAAATAAACTTCCCCATTGAATAAAGAAGTTATAACTGGTATACTGAACCCAATGTGTCTGCATTAAAAAAATAATAAATTAAGTCCATTATGATTCCCTAATACAAATATACCACAAGGAAAATAGGAAGTCAACTGGGCAAGTGCCATTTTTGAAAGGGGAACTGTAGCATGATCAATCACAATTGGCCAGAAGAGCTCGCATATTCACAACTTGTATCCAAACATATCCGCAAACGCATCGAGACACTCTCCGAAATCGTTGGGCAAGTTCGGACAGATGTTATTGAAATTCGGAAAAACTTTTGGGACGATGTTAAGGTCGACTTAAGCAGCTTCGATGATAAGCTAGAGACTGCACTCAGCCTGAAACAACAAGCGGAGATGCTGTCACAGCGAGAGCTTAATCACAGGCAAGCCTCCCTCTCCCTTAACAAAATGACTCGACTCTTGCAATCCCCTTATTTCGGAAGAATCGACTTTAAAGCAAATGGCGAGAAAATAGCTACACCTATCTATTTAGGGATCGCTTCTGTACTTGATGAAGATGAATACTCATTCCTTGTTTATGATTGGCGTGCACCAATCTCCAGCCTGTACTATACCTATGGACCTGGTTCTGCAACTTACGAGACCCCAACGGGTGAAATCGAAGGCGATATTACTGTAAAACGTCAATACGGCTTCCGTGATGAGAACTTAAGCTTCATGTTCGATACGAATGACACGATTGGAGATGAACTGCTGCAGCAAGTGCTCAGCCGAACTTCTGATACCCAAATGAAATCAATTGTTGCTACAATTCAAAAAGAGCAGAATGCCGTCATCCGTAACGACCACAGCCGCATGCTCATCGTACTTGGCTCTGCAGGAAGCGGTAAAACATCTGCCGCGCTTCAACGCGTAGCCTATTTGCTATATAAACACCGCGGTCATCTGACCGCCGATCAAGTCGTCCTGTTCTCCCCTAACCCGCTGTTCAACAGTTATGTATCCAGTGTACTACCTGAACTTGGTGAGGAGAATATGCAGCAGACGACGTTCCAGCAGTATTTGAACCATCGACTTGGCGATGAGTTTGACATTGAAGATCCTTTTTCTCAACTGGAATATGTGCTTACGGAAGGAGACACACCGGGTTATACGGCTAGATTGCAGGGCATTCAGTATAAATCTTCTGCTCCATTCCTGCATGTCATCACTGCCTATCGCGATTATTTGCTGCATGAAGGAATGGTATTTCACCCTGTACAATTTAGAGAACAAACCGTTGTATCCAGCAAGGAGATGCGTACGCAGTTCTATTCGTATGATGAGTCCATTCGTCTGCCTAATCGAATTGAGCTGATGCGATTATGGCTGAAGAAGAAAATTCGCAAGTTTGCCGCGGCACAAATCGAAGCCCCTTGGGTTGAAGATGAAATCGATTTACTTGATAACGAAGATTATCACGCCTCCTATAAGCATCTGCGTCATGTACAAATGCAGAAAAAAGATACATTCCATGATTATGATGTTGAAAAAGACTTCCTTGCCCGCCGAATTGTCAAAGAGAATTTAAAACCACTTAACGAGTGGGTTGACCAGTTAGGCTATATTCATACAACTGCTATTTACCGCCAATTATTCAGCCAAGTCGCATTAATGAAACGTTTAGCAGGTGCTGATGCAGCGATGCTTCCAGAAGAATGGGCTGAAATTTGCGCCTATACGATCCGTCGTCTTGACCAGCAGGAGCTTGCTTATGAAGATGCGACACCGTTCTTGTATTTAAAAGAGCTGCTGCAAAGCTTCCAAGTCAATACCGTTGTTCGCCATGTACTCATTGATGAAGCGCAGGACTACTCACCTTTCCAATTCGAGTTTATGAAACGATTATTTCCGCGTGCCAAAATGACAGTACTCGGTGACCTGAATCAAGCGATTTATGTGCATGACGCAGCACTTACGGAGGAACACCCAATGGCTGCCCTATACGGACCTGAGCAAACCGAGTGGATTCGTTTAAATCGCAGTTATCGCTCCACGCAGGAAATTGTTCAATTTACGCGTGGCATGGTTCCAGGTGGAGATACGATCATTCCTTTTAACCGTGATGGCGAGAAGCCGGTCGTAACCGCCCTGCCTAATCGTGAAACACTGCATCATGAGATGAAGAATCAAATCACAAAGCTACTCCAGGACGACTATGCAAACATCGCGGTCATTTGTAAGACTGCCCAAGAAAGTGAAGCAGCCTACGAACATTTAAGCCAGTCCTTGCCTGTACGCTTAATTACCAAACATTCTCCTACCTTTGAAAAAGGAATTGTCGTGCTTCCTGCCTACTTAGCAAAAGGTGTAGAATTCGATGCCGTGCTAATCTATGACGGTTCGATGACGCAGTACAGCAAGGAGCATGAACGTAAGCTGTTCTACACCGCGTGTACAAGAGCCATGCACTTCCTTCACATTTTTGCCTTAAGTGTACCTAGTCCTTTTATAACCGAACAATCACCTGATACTTATCAAACGGAGTCCCAGTTCGTGTGATCAACCTAAACACTCCCTCAATTTACCCAATTATGGTATAATTAATTGGACTGCCTGAAGGAGGAAGTGGAAAATTTTATGGGAAAGATTACGAACTTCTTTAATAAACCCGGTGTTCGGAAGACCGGTAAATGGACATTTATTAGCTTAAAATGGTTGATTGTCACCATCATAGCAGTCGGAATCTTAGGAGGGGCTGCAGCCTTCGGTCTTGTCAGCGCCCTCGTTAAGGACGATCCTGTACGCAGTAAAGAGTTCATGCTCAAAGAGCTTGAACAAAATGTAATGACAGGTTTTGTTCATTTTAATAATGGTGATGCGATCGGCCAACTTCGCTCCGAAGAAGACCGACGCATGATTAAATTGAATGAAATTCCACAAGTCGTGGTGGATGCTGTACTATCTATCGAAGATAAGGACTTTTACAACCACTTTGGGATTGACCTCAACGGATTAGTCCGTGCAGTAAAGCAAAAAGTAATGAATGAGGACGTACAGACGGGCGGTAGTACAATTACGCAACAACTCGCTAGACGCGTATTTCTTACCTTAGACAAAGAAGCGGATCGTAAAGCCAAGGAGTTGCTCCTTGCCCTTCGAATGGACCGACTTTTATCTAAGGATGAAATCCTACTCGCTTATCTCAACAAAATTCCATATGGCAATGGATCTTCCGGTTATAACCTATATGGAATCAAAGCCGCAGCTAAAGGAATATTCAACGAGACTGACTTAAGTAAGCTTAACATCGCACAAGTCGCTTATTTAGTAGGATTGCCGCAGATGCCAAGCAATTACTCTGCTTTTACAAGTGACGGAAAATTCGATAGCGCAGCGTTTAAGCGGGCAACAGACCGTCAGCGTCTCGTACTCAAACGGATGCTCGAAGAACACAAAATTTCACAGGAACAATACCAAACTGCTCTGGATTTTGATCTTAAAAAATCGCTCGCGCAATCTACTGAGAAGGCCTACAATACCTATCCATTCTTAATGTTGGAAGCAGAGAAGCAAGCAACGGACATCCTGCTTAAACAGCTTCATCCTGAACTTGATCCAACTAAGAATACGAAGGAATACAGCGCAGCATGGGAAACAACACATAAACAACTTTTACATGGTGGCTACCATGTGTACACGACAATCGACAAAACGATCTATGATGCTATGCATGAAATCTCCGATAACGATAAGAACTTTAGTCCGGATGATAAGGAGAAAGGAAAAGAACAAGTCGGTTCTGTCATGATGGATTCCAAAACAGGGGCCATTCTCGGTATGATTGAAGGACGTGGTTTCTCACCAAAAGATCAATATAATCATGCGACGCAAGCCTATCGTCAGCCAGGTTCAACAATGAAACCTCTAGCAGCTTATATCCCTGCAATGGAAAAGGGACTTATTCAGCCAGGCTCCATCATAGATGATGTACCGATTATTTTAAAAGATGGCCAGAAGGGTTTTCATATCCCTGACAACCACGATCATAAATACCATGGGCTCATTACAGCAAGAACAGCTCTTGATCAGTCCTACAATATTCCTGCAATTAAAGTGTTTATGGATAAAGTTGGAATTAACGAAGCGTGGAGTTTTGTAAAGAAACTCGGTGTTACTTCCATTACGAAGGAAGATTATGGTGCTCAAACGGGTGTAATTGGCGGGCTATCCAAAGGGGTCTCTGTTAAAGAATTCACGGGTGCTTTTGCTTCTATTTCCAACCGGGGTGTCTTTAACGAAGGTTACATGATTAGTAAAATTACGGACACAGAGGGTAAAATCGTGTATCAGCATGAACTGAAGCCAACTACTGTATTTTCAGAAGAAACGGCTTATCTGATGACAGATATGATGCGTACTGTAATCAGCCAAGGTACAGGTGGTACCATTGCAAAAAACTATAAGTATGCGAAAAAAACACCAATCGTCGGTAAAACGGGATCCACACAAGATGATGGTGATGTATGGTTTATGGGTTACTCTCCTGATATTACGCTTGGTGTGTGGGTCGGTTATGATAAGCCAATCTACAAATTGGAGAAAAAGACTGGCGGTACACAACGTGCGAACACCATCTGGGCATTGGTCATGAACTCGACCATAGAGAAAAAACCTGAACTTTTCCCATCCAAAGAGTTTAAGAAACCAAACAATATCGTGTCTGCAACCGTTTCCTCGGTTTCTGGAAAGTTACCAAGCGATTTGACAACAGCAGCTAACCTTAGCGTAACTGATATTTTTAACCGTAAATACTTACCGACAGAAGTCGATAATGTGATGACAAAAATGAAAATAGTTTCCTATAACAGCATCAATTACATTGCAAATGACGCTACTCCTTCTGACTTTTCCCAAGAAAAAGTAGTTGTCAAACGCGAAAAACCATTGAGCCAAATATTGAAAGAATTGGGGGATATTCTGCCTAAAATTCGAGATACCAACAAGAAATCTATTGATTATTACAAAACAACAGATTACGATACCGATGCTCCTTCAGAACCAGACCCGCGAGTAGATGATGGAAAAATACCTTCTCCTCCTACTTCTGTTGTTGCAACAAAATCAGGAGAAACAGCCGTGATAAGCTTCCAACCTAGTTCATCACCTGATTTAGTCGGATACCGGATATATCGTTCAGAGAATGGTGGTCCTTTCTTGTTACAACAAGGAAAAGTCATTCTTGCAGGTGCTGAAGCGAAGTACACGGAAACGGTACATTCGGATAAAACATATTCCTACTACTTAGTTGCAGTTGATGTTGTTGGCAAGCTATCATCACCTAGTAATGCATCAGCTAGTGACGGCTCTTCTATTGATCCGCTATCCCCCCCTAACAATAACGGAGGTGGTACTACGGTCCCGTTACCAAGCGGGAACAACAATGAACAGCCAAAAAACACGAAGGACGCGCCAGCTGCTCCTGCAGGTGTTAAGATTCAACGTGAGGGAATCGCGCTTAAAATTAGCTGGACAGCAAACAATCCCTTAGAAAAAGTGAAAAGTTATAATATCTACTATAGTGATAAAGAAACTGGTATTTATAAAAAAATCGGCTCCTCACCAGGTACCGCGAATGAATTAAATTACTTTGATGCTGACTACAAAGGTTATTACAAAGTAACTGCGGTTAATGAATCAGGAGAATCCAAGCCATCTGCTGCATTTAACTTTAAAGATTAATACATGTCAATAGAAAACGAGCCACACTAGTGTAAGTAAACACCAGTATGGCTCGTTTTTTTATAAAAAAGATCGATTAGTCCTCGATTGTAGACAAATCACCGGTTGGTAGGCCAAGCTCCCATGCTTTTAATACACGGCGCATGATTTTACCGGAGCGAGTCTTCGGAAGTTTATCTTTAAACTCAATCTCACGTGGTGATGCATGTGCAGACAAGCCTTCTTTTACAAATTTAGAAATATCGGCCTTCAGCTCATCAGACGGGCTATAACCTTCACGTAATGCAATGAATGCTTTAATAATTTCACCACGCATCGGGTCTGGTTTACCAATTACGCCCGCTTCCGCAACAGCTGGATGCTCGACAAGCTTGCTCTCCACTTCAAATGGACCTACACGCTCACCAGATGTATTGATTACATCATCAATACGGCCTTGGAACCAGAAATATCCATCTTCATCGTAATAAGCAGAGTCACCTGATATGTACCAGCCAGGGATACGGAAGTACTCTTCGTACTTCGATGGGTTGTTCCAAATCTTACGCATCATCGAAGGCCATGTCGTCTTAATTGCAAGATTACCCATCCGATATGGAGGAACAATATTGCCATTATCATCGATAATTGCAGCTTCAACACCTGGAATCGGACGACCCATTGAACCTGGTTTAATTGCCATCGAAGGGTAGTTACAAATGAGCTGTCCACCTGTCTCTGTCATCCACCAAGTATCATGAATACGGTGATTGTATACTTTCATCCCCCATCGTACAACCTCAGGGTTTAATGGCTCCCCAACGCTTAGCACATGACGAAGAGAGGACAAATCGAATTGCTTTACTACATTATCACCTGCACCCATAAGCATACGGAATGCTGTAGGAGCACTGTACCACACGGATACTTTATATTTTTGAATCACATTATACCAATCTTGTGGAGAGAATCTGCCACCTCGGATTACATTGGTAGCTCCATTTAGCCACGGTGCAAAAATCCCATAAGAAGTACCCGTTACCCAGCCCGGATCTGCCGTACACCAGTACACATCATTTTCTTGAAGATCAAGAACAACGTTACCTGTGTAATAGTGCTGCAGCATTGCATTATGGACATGGAATACACCTTTTGGTTTACCTGTCGAACCCGACGTATAATGCAAGATAAGTCCATCTTCGCGATCCACCCATTCAATATCTAGCTCAGATGAGGCATGAGCCATTTCTTGGTGGAAATCCACTTGACCCTCACTTAACTCTATGTCTGAACCAACTAGGATGACATGCTTCAAGTTTGGAAGCTCTGCAACTGGAACACGGTGTAACAACGCAGGTGTTGTAATAATCGCGACAGCTTGTGAATCATCCAAACGATCACGTACAGCTGTTTCCATGAATGCTTCAAATAGTGGACCAACAACCGCACCAACTTTAATCGAACCTAGTAATGCAAAATAAAGCTCTGGTGTCCGAGGCATGAAAATGAATACACGCTCTCCCTTACCTACTCCGAGCTTGCGAAGCACATTGCCAAATTTATTCGAGTTTTGCTTCATTTGTTCGAACGTGTAGTTCTCATCGCGCTTATCATCGCTATAAAATAGCGCAATTTTGTCTTTTCTTGATGACGCTGCATGACGATCAATCGCTTCATAAGCTAAATTAATTTTTCCAGTCTCATACCACGAAAAATTTTTCTCAACATCTTCCCAACTAAAGTTCTCACGAGCTTCTTCGTAATTTTTCATATTCGGGTTGTGGGCTACTGCTTCGATGATTTCCACTTTTTGATGTTCCATTCTCCTACCTCCTGAACTGGGTTAACCGCTTACATTTTTGATGTAAAAAGCAATTGCTCGCATCGCTTTAAATAAAGCAGAATTAATTGAATTATGGCAAAATTATTATAGCATACCAAAATTATTTTTGACTATTCATTTTCAATATTGCGAATTGTGTGTTATAAGTGGAAATATAGTCGTTTTCAAAGGAGTCTATCATGGAACATCGCAAAATATACCATTCCCTCTGTCTCACGCCTAGCTCTAAGCAGATAGAATTGATCATTGAAGGGCCTGTTGCACCTGAGCACCTCCGTACACTGCAAATGCATAAAGACTTGGATGCTTTCAGGCGCCCAAAAGAACAACAAGAGGCACTCATTGAAATCGCTGAACTTCCTGAAGGGCGCATTATTATCGCTCGAGAAAATGATATTATCGTCGGGTATGTGACTTTTCACTATCCAGACCCCATTGAACGCTGGTCCGAAGGCAGCATGCAGGATCTAATTGAACTTGGGGCAATTGAGGTAGCAGATGATTATCGTGGACTTAGCTTAGGCAAAAAAATGATACAACTCGCTTATGCAGATGAGCAATTAGAAAATGTCATCACCTTTACAACGGAGTATTACTGGCATTGGGATCTTGAAAAAAGTGGACTTAATGTCTGGGACTACCGATCGATGATGGAGAAGTTGATGAAGAGCGTGGACATGGTCTGGTTCGCTACTGACGATCCCGAGATATGTTCTCATCCTGCTAATTGCCTGATGGTACGAATCGGCAAAGAAGTTTCGCATGAATCTGTTGAGCAGTTTGACCGTATACGTTTTCACCAACGATTTATGTATTAATTTGGTCATAAGGAGATCGCAAGTTTCATGAATATACGCCGTGCAACGTCAGCCTTCATCTATAACGAGCAAGAAATTCGCTATAAATTTAATGACGACCATCCCTTTAATCCAAAGCGCTTGTCGATGACAGTTGATCTTCTTCGGGAAGCAGGCGCGCTTGATCCAGGATCTGTGATCCCCCTTCGTGTCGCTAGTGATGATGAGCTTCTCCGCGTACATCATGCAGATTATGTTGAAGCTGTGAAGCAACTTAGTGCTGCTGGACCTAATGAACAATGGCTGCAATCAGCTGAACGATACGGACTTGATACGGAGGATACCCCATTCTTCGAAGACATGCATGAAGTGACGGCTCAAATCGTCGGGGGCTCCATTGCTGCTGCGGATTTAGTCATGTCAGGACAGGTTGAACATGCACTTCACCTCGGCGGGGGCTTACATCATGCTCTGCATAATAAGGGGGCAGGCTTCTGTGTATATAATGATGCCTCAGCTGCCATCGCACATCTTAAATATCGTTACGGGGCTAGAGTTCTCTATGTTGATACAGATGTACATCATGGTGACGGCGTCCAATGGAGCTTTTATACCGATCCAGATGTGTGTACGTTTTCTATTCATGAAACCGGTAAATATTTATTCCCGGGAACAGGTGAAGTCAATGAGCGTGGTGAAGGGGTTGCTTTTGGTAGTTCTATTAATATTCCCGTCCAACCCTACACGGAGGACGATTCCTGGATGGAGTGCTTTGAAGAAGTACTTGATCGTACCATTAAGCAATTTCGTCCTGACATCATCGTCTCTCAGCACGGCTGTGATGCGCATGCCTTCGATCCACTTGCGCACGTTCACTGTTCGATGAACATTTATAAGCGCATGCCCGAGCTGCTTCACCGTTATGCCCACGATTTCTGTAATGGGAGATGGCTGGCACTTGGTGGTGGCGGTTATGACATATGGCGCGTTGTACCAAGGGCCTGGAGCCTGCTATGGCTCGTGATGTCCGATCACCCCCTATTAGATCAAATCAGCCATAACCCGCTTCTGCGGCTGCCTGAGGCTTGGCTAGCACGATATTCACCGGAGAGCGAATATCCCCTTCCTACAACTTGGCTAGATGCCGTACAGGATTGGACACCGATGCCACGACGTGACATCATTACGCAGCAAAATAGACAAGTTAAAGATCTAGCACTTTTATATTTATAATCATTATTAACCTTGGATGGCGCACGCTGCTCAAGGTTTTTTGTTGCTCTTTTTCATATATACCAATAAAAAATGAAATATCATGAAACATCAGGATTAATCCTGAAATAATAATTGACAAAGACAGTCAATAATAAGTAAAATCAAACAGGAACAAGAACTATTTTCCAATCCTAAAGGAGCTTTTCATGATGTTAGCTGAACAACGCAGACAATTAATTCTGGACATCCTTCATCAAGATCAACGGATCGTTGCGAAGGACTTAGCCGAAAAATTTCAATTATCGATTGATTCGATTCGTCGGGATCTTTCCATTATGGAAGAGCAAGGCCTCTTGAAGAAGACATATGGAGGCGCGATTCCATTAACGAAAGTTCGGACATTCCCCCTACCAGAATCCCTGCGTTATAGTGAAAGTTCACCTACCCAAAATGCGATATCCAAGCTGGCTGTTTCTTTTATAAAAGAAAATGATACTGTCTTTATTGGTGGTGCTGGCATTCATTATGGTATGTTAAAGCATCTTTCTAGAAATATGTTCTTCACAGTTGTCACCAACTCCTTAAAAGTCGCACAGACCATTCGAGAATGGGACAACATTGAAGCTTATGTCATAGGTGGAAAGCTTCACGCGAAGTCAGGTAATTTAAATGATGCTTTAGCTATTGAACAAATTCAAAGGTTCTCACTTGACTTGTGTTTCCTGACAGGTGGAGGTCTTTCTGAAAAAGGACTTAGCACTGCTACTCCGGATGGAGCCAGTTTTGCCCGTGCTTTATGTGGAATTTCACGCAAAAAAATCTGCTTAGCACCTTTTGAAAAAATGGGTGTTCAAAAATTTGCTAGTTCTGTCCGATTACAAGATATAGATATTGTAATTACAGATGAGGAAGCCGACCTAGAAATAGTACAAGCCATTCAAGCTCAAGGTGTACAAGTCATTGTCGCCGCACCTAACGATGAAAGGAATTTAACTGATGAAGTGCCTCCAAATCGAACAATCCCTCCAATTGAAGGGAAGCGTTAAAATACCCGGTTCCAAAAATAGTGCACTCGCGCTATTAGCAGCCGCTTTTTTAACTGACGAGCAAGTCATATTAACAGGTGTACCTACAATTGCTGATTATGAAGTCATCAAGAGCATCGCAAACGACCTTGGCGCACACATGACTCGTTTAGATAATAATGATGTATTGATCGATCCACGATCCATCCATTCCACGTATATAGAACCTGATAAAGCAATAAAAGTCCGTACGGCTTATTATTTTGCTGGGGCACTGCTTGCCAAATACGGTAAAGTTGAAATTGGATATCCCGGAGGGGATGATTTTGTAAGCCGCCCGATTGATCAGCATTACAAAGCATTTGAAGCACTAGGCGCAACATTCACCCTTCATAAAAGCACTTATGAAGTAAAGGCTACTGAACTGCATGGTGCCGATATCTACTTTGACATGATCACATCCGGAGCGACGATTAACGCAATGCTTGCTGCTGTACGTGCTAAAGGACGGACAACCCTGAGGAATGCAGCGAAAGATCCGGAAGTTGTGGATACAGCAAACCTACTCAATCAAATGGGTGCCATAATTAAAGGAGCAGGGACAGACACGATACATATTGAGGGAGTTAGATCTTTACACGGCTGTACATATACGATCATTCCTGATCGCTTAATTGCAGGATCACTACTCATTACTGCTGGAGCTACAGGGGGTTCAATTACTGTCGAAGATATTATTCCTGAGCATTTAAGCTCGTGCCTGGCTAAACTCATCGAAGTTGGCGTCGATATTCAGACTAGTGATAACTCAATCACCGCATCTTCTACGGGTAAACTAAGGGCAACTCGGATTCGAACCGCCATGTATCCTGGCTTTGCAACCGATTTGCAGCAGCCGATGACTGCACTCCTTACCAAAGCATCTGGAAAAAGTATTGTGACCGATCGCATTTACCCACAACGCTTTAGTCACGTCCCCCAATTGATGCGCTTAGGTGCTGACATGAAGGTTCGATCGGGAACTGCATTCATTAAGGGTGGGATTCCACTACAAGGTAATCTCGTACATGCTACTGATATACGTGCAGGATTCTGTCTACTTATAGCAGCTCTTACGGCAGAAGGAACAACTTCCATTACGGGCATACATCACTTTGAACGCGGCTATGAGAACATCGTGGATACGTTCCAATCACTAGGCGCACATATTGCCATTCGTGAGTTTGCCGATGAGAAGCATCTGTTACAAAAGCAATTCATTTAATCCATTTGGTAAAAGAAGCTGTCGCTAATCTGCGGCGGCTTTTTTTGAATGCAAATATAAAAGCTGCCGCAAAACGCGACAGCCTTCTTTTAGCTTAGATGTTTAACAATGTCATCCACCATTAAGAATGAATTTTTGGACGCTTGAACAGTAAACTCAGGGAAGTTCACATGAGCAGAGCCATCTGCTTTATCTGACATCGAGCGAATAATGACAAATGGAATATCGTTCATGGAACAAACCTGAGCAACAGATGCCCCTTCCATCTCCGTACAAGTCCCTTCTAAATCGCGATGCAGCTCACTCACCACTTCACGGCTTGCTACGAATTGATCACCTGAGAGAACACGTCCGTGTTTCGATCTACCCGGGAATAAACGCTCACTTGAAGCCATCGCAAGATCCACCAGTTGCGAATCTGCTTGGAAAACTGAAACTTCTTCATACGGAATGATTCCACGTTCGAATCCAAGGGCTGTAACATCCATGTCATGCTGCATGCATTCTTTAGACACGACGATATCTCCGATATTTAATTCAGGGTCTAATGCACCCGCTACACCTGTGAAGATCACTGATTTTACTTGGAACGTATCCACTAGAATCTGCGTGCACACAGCAGCATTTACTTTACCAACACCGGATTTGCATACCACGACATTTTTCCCATGAAAAAGACCTGTATGGAAGACAATGCCTGCTTTTTTGGTCTGTGTTACATTGTCCATTGCTTGAAGTAATAGTTCTATTTCTTCGTTCATTGCACCAATAAGCGCAATTTGATTCATTTTCATTTCCCCCTCTGTTTACAAGAAAAAATGGCTCATTAGAGATGAGCCACTGAATTTCTTTTCATAATCGAATGCGGCAGTACAACTTGCGGATGATCAATTTGTTCTTTATTCATAAGCTTGGTAAGCAATCTCATGGATACCGCACCAATATCATACATCGGCTGAGCCACAGTTGTAAGCAGCGGTCGAACCATAGACGCCATATTAATGTTATCAATCGACATCACAGATATATCATTGGGTACATGTAAACCATGATCTTGAATCGCATGAATAGCTCCAATTGCCATCTCATCTGTTGCTGTGAATACAGCAGTAGGACGATCTTCAAGATTGATAAAATAATTCATTGCTTCGATTCCCGAATCATATCGGTAATTACCAACGCGCACATATTCCTCAGGGAGCGGAATGTTAGCATTTTCTAGTGCACGCTTAAATCCTTGGTAACGTGAATACCCATTCGCAGGATCTTGCAAGCTACCTGAAATCATCGCAATTTTACGGTGTCCATTGTCAATTAATAATTGAGTTGCATCGTATGCGGCTTGCTCATGATCAATATTAACCGATGGAATCTTCCGTTCATCATCAACTGTTCCACAAAGAACGATAGGAATCGTTGCAGTCTGAAATGCTGCCAAATGATCTTCTGTTACGACACCACCCATGAATAACAGCCCGTCCACTTGTTTCTCAAGCAACGTATTAATAACACGGATTTCTTTATCTTTCTTCTTATCAGCATTACTCAAAATAATATTGTAGTGGTACATATTCGCGATATCTTCAATTCCACGTGCAACTTCAGCAAAAATGGAATTCGAAATATCCGGAATCACTACTCCAACGGTCGTCGTCTTCTTAGATGCAAGTCCCCGAGCTACTGCATTCGGGCGATAGCCTAAACGTTCGATTGCTTCATATACCTTCTTACGGGTTTGTGGTTTCACATTCGGATTATTATTAACAACCCTTGATACAGTTGCCATCGATACGCCAGCTTCTCTTGCTACATCATAAATTGTTACAGTCACGGCGCACTCTCCATTTCAAAAAAATGTTTACGCTCCCAAAATGCTATACTGGTTATGATACGATAAAAAAAAGCTTTATGCAATGAACCGTGCTTTTACCTTATCATTTTGCTATTAAAACGCCTCTAAATCGCAGATAGATCTGGATGCAGTCTCATTTCATTAATCTGAGTAAGGCGTAAATGAATATTAGCTATCCAATCGGTATCTTGAAGAGATTGAGCGAGGAGTAACATATCTAATAACTCATTTGTCCGCTCATCCATTAATTGGCGAAAAGCATCAATCGATACCGGCAACTCATTATGTTTCAAAAGAAGAGCAACAATCTCCGACTTATCCTCAAAGTAAATCTTACTAATTTCATCATTCTCTACGTACTGATTAATAATACTTTTCAGTTCCTCCTTAATAATCGGATACACTTCATTACTGCCACAATGCTTGCAACTATATACGGGGACATTCTGAATTTCTAATTTACTTTGAAAAACAATGGTTCGTAGTGCAATATGTATCTGATTACCGCATAAACAGTTTTTTTCCATAAATGACTCCTCAATTGTACGTTAACACTTTCCTATTTCTACTTTCTAACATTATTCTCCTTCCACTAACTAGAAGCATTTTATGGATGACCGAAAATATGCTAGTATGAGGATGGATTAGGATAAGTGACCTACTGTGGAGGCGATATGATGCGATTAATCAATAAAAAGGTAATTTGTTTAGTAGATGAAGAATTTGAAGATTTAGAACTTTGGTATCCCATATATCGAGTTCGTGAGGAAGGCGCTGAGGTGCATCTGGTCGGTGCAGAAAAAGGTCGTACGTACACGGGGAAATATGGCGTTCCAGCTGTGAGTGACTACGCGTTTGATGAGATTGATAGCAATGATTACGATGCTATTCTTGTACCTGGAGGCTGGGCACCCGATAAGCTTCGACGCTACAATAAGGTTCTTCAAATGATCAAGGAAATGGATGCTGCCGGAAAACCGATCGGACAAATTTGTCATGCGGGCTGGGTGTTAATTTCAGCTAAAATTTTGGAAGGACGTAAAGTTACTTCTACACCCGGCATTAAAGATGATATGGAGAATGCAGGCAGTGAGTGGTTTGACGAAGCTGTAGTTGTCGATTCCAATATTGTATCTGCACGTAGACCCCCAGATTTGCCACCTTATGCAAAAGCGTTCTGTGACGCGATCGCATCCCGATAATAAAATAAGCTCCCTGCAAACAGCGCTGGGAGCTTTTATATGTCACAAAAGAGTGCTAGGTCCATTCACAAGCATATTTCTCATTCACTTCATCCAGCAAAGCATGAATTTCCTCACTTGAGCCGCAGTTCAATAACGGTTCTAGCAGTTCCTCACACTTCTTAGCGCTAAGGCGCATCACCTGCTGCTTGACTTGAAGCAAAGAATGGACGGATACACTCAACTCTTGAATCCCTAAGCCCAACCATAAAGGCAGTGCCTTCACATCACTTGCTAATTCGCCACATACAGCAACTGATATCCCCGCTCTTTTAGCTGCATCTGCAACACACTTCAATAGGCGAATAACAGCTGGATGGAATGGTTCATAGAGATATGCGACTTTTTCGTTCATGCGATCAACCGCGAGTGTATACTGAACAAGATCATTCGTACCGATAGAGAAGAAACTCACTTCCTTAGCCAATACATCGGCAATTAATGCTGCCGCTGGCACCTCGATCATGATACCAACTTCAATGTGGTGCGCACAAGGTACCCCTTCTGCCATCAACTCAAGCTTAGCTGCCTCAAGCATTGCATTTGCTTCTCTCACTTCTGCAAGCGAGCTGATCATGGGGTACATCACTTTTACGTTGCCAGTCACTGCTGCTCGAAGAATAGCACGAAGCTGCGACTTAAATCGATCTTTACGATCGAGTGAAATGCGGATGGCACGGTAACCGAGAAAAGGATTCTCCTCACTAATCAGAGGCCAACAATCTGGTTTTTTATCACCGCCGATATCGAGCGTCCTAATGACAAGTGGTTTATCCCCTAAGCACTCTGCCGCTCGTGCATATACTTCATATTGTTCTTGCTCCGTTGGGATCGTGGCGCGGTCCATAAACAACATTTCAGTACGGAACAACCCGACACCTGATGCGCCATAAGAAAGTGCTTTTTCCACTTCTTTATCGGAACTCATATTGGCTGCCAAGTGAACTTCCCTGCCATCTTGCGTAATGGAAGCATGACCGACAAGATCCTGTAAATGTTCTCGCGAACGGAGCCACTTCATCTTGCGTTCTTGATATTTAAAAATAATGGCATCGTCTGGGTTAACATAGACTGTTCCTTCATCCCCGTCTAGAATAAGGAAATCACCCGTAGAAATCGGACGAAGAAGCTTACCTTCAAGGCCAAGCACATAAGGAATTGACATCGCCCTCATCATAATGGATGTATGAGAGTTCATCCCACCTAACATCATGGCAACCCCAAGTACCTGACTCGGATCAAGGTGAGCGAGCTGCGATGGGGTTAATTCTTTTCCAACTAGAATAAATGGCTCATCTGAAGGTAGAATCGTTTCTTCATGATCACCTAATAGATGTTTAAGCAGTCGATTACCGACATCTTTTATGTCGAGTGCCCGCTCCTTCATGTATTCATCATCAATCCCATTAAACATATCGACAAATTTATCGATCACTTCTTTGACAGCAACTTCCGCTGCTTTAGATTGACGCTCGATAATATCCTCAATTTCATTCATGAATACAGGATCTTCAAGAATCGCCATATGGGCATCAAAAATATGCGACGGCTCTTTTCCAATGACCTCAACAATATCCTGCTTAATGTGCTCGAGCTCATCTTTAGATGAACGGATTCCACTGTATAGTTTCTCAAACTCTCCCGCCAGATCGGATACATCGATGATTTTCTCCGGCAAATCCCACTCCCACGTCGGAACGACGAATGCTCGTCCCATTGCTATTCCCGACGATGCGCCGATGCCTTTGATCATGCGGTATTCCCCCCGGTATTTTCTTTAGTTTTGAGCACGACCGACATCACCGATCTTTGCCCCTTTCTTACCGATTTATATGGTGCAAAACTCCACGACTTTACTCGATCTGAATTTGTAATCACCATTGGAGTGGCTAGTGAAGGACAATGCTTCTTCACCTGCTCCAAATTAAACTTCACTAACAACTGCCCAGCTTCGACTTGATCTCCTTCTTTTACAAGAGCTTGGAACCACTCTCCCGGTAAATTGGAAGTATCAATACCGATGTGCAGCAATACTTCTAAACCTTCCTCCGTCTCAATGCCCAGTGCATGCATAGATGGATATACTTGCAGGATCTTCCCATCCACTGGTGAGAGCAGCTCCCCTTTTTCAGGAATAAAGGCAACACCATTTCCAACCATTTTACTAGCAAAAATACGGTCTGGCACTTCCGATAAAGCAATCATCTTCCCTTGCATCGGTGCATTGAACATAACTAAACTCTGTTCTTTACGCAGTACCTTTGCAATCTCTTCTCGAATAAGTTCTGAGAATGTACCGAATACAACCTGCACATTACCGCCACCTAATCGAATGACACCTGCTGCACCTAAATGCCTCAGTGCCCCAATATCCATTAAACGATCATTCGCTAAGGTCAGTCTCAACCTTGTAATGCATGCCTCAATATTTTTAATATTATCCTTTCCGCCTAACGCTTGAACAATGAGTGGCGCTCGATATGGAATGTCACCTGCCCATTCTTCCAATGAAGAACCTTCTTCTCGCCCTGGTGTGGGTAGATCAAACTTACGAATTGCCCAGCGAAAGAGCCTGTAATACAAGACACCATAACCAAGTCCTATCGGTATTAACAGCCATGCATTCGTTGATAAATGTAAGTTCAATAGAAAATCGATCGCACCTGGTGAAAAAGAAAACCCATGATGAATATCCAATTGGTAAGCTAGCCACATGGCTGTCCCTGAAAGGAAAGCATGAATGAAAAATAAATAAGGTGCAACAAATAAGAAAGCAAACTCAATAGGCTCTGTTACTCCAGTTAGAAAAGAGGTTAACGCAGCCGTTAAGAAGATTACTTTTACCTTGCCTTGTAAATCCTCACGCGCCTCACGAATAATGGCCAAAGCAATAGCCGGCAGTGCGAACATCATGATCGGATACATACCTGCCATGTAGATGCCTGCAGATGGATCTCCAGCAAAAAAACGTGGTAAATCCCCTTGTACAATGCCTCCACTCGCAGTCGTGAATGTTCCTACTTCAAATGAGAAGAAATTACTCAAAATATGATGCAATCCTGTCGGAACGAGCAGCCGCAATAAAACCCCGTACATAAAAGAACCCACCCCGCCCATGCCAATGAGCGTATTTCCAATTTGATTCAAGCTGCCTGTGAAGATCGGCTCGACCAGAAGGGAGACATAAGCAAGTCCAATTGCTGCTATTCCAGCAACCAATGGAACGATCCGCGGTCCACCAAATGATTGCAAATACTCGGGTAAACGTACATTTTTAAAACGATGATAAATAATAGCCGCCATGATACCGATCATAATCCCGCTTAGAACACCGAAATGCATATTGGGTCCGTTTACACCTTTTATGAGTTCTGTGTACAAAAAATAGGCAAGCAGCGCAGACATTCCGGAGATTGCCGCACTTTCCGTAAGTCCAAGAGCGACGCCAACGGCAAAAATATATGGCAAATATGCAAAGATCGTATTTCCTGCTAATCGCAATGTGTCTGCAAATGGACCTGCATGCACAGCATCCCATGGTAAATTGCCCAAAAAGAGCAAAATTGCCGCTAAGGGAAGTGCGATTGTGGGCAGCATTAATGAGCGCCCTAACTGCTGCAAATTACCCATCCAGTTCAACTGCCGTGACCTCCTCTCTTTTTTCAATGGTAAAGCTAGAATGTTTTTTTGTCAAAATGATATCGCTAGTTTTATAGATCTAAAAAGTCAATAAAAAAGCTGCCTCTAGTAAGACAGCTCTCTACATCGCAGTTATCTATTATGAATTAGGGAATTGCGTCTTGTACCCACTAAACTGCTGGTATGCTTGCTGCTTTTCTTGATCACAAGCCGCTTTCATCTTGTACCAGCCTTTTTGAAACATCAAGTCGAATAATTCAACTTGACACTTATGCACATTAATCAAGATGGTTTGAATCGAATCGTGCAATCTTGGCATTTGCATCTCATTAAGACCTGTATTATAACCGTTCGTTAAGTATTTTTCGTAAGAGAGAATGTCGTTAATCAGGTCCCGATCATTGATTTCTGGTCCCTTTACTTGTGGTAACTGCCCCGTTTGAGGCATTGCAATTTCTGTTTTTGTCATTTTTTAAACCTCCTTCTTACTGTAAGAATGAGAGTATCGTCTCATAATTATGCTGATGTTTTTTTCCAGTTGATCGGATTAAATTCCCAATTTCTTGATCCTGACAACGATTAGCCGCATCATTACATTTCTTAATCATTAGCAGTTCCCAAGATAAGTAATCTTTGACATAGCTTAATTCCTTATCTGTTAACTGATTCCGATCCGACGTTGTTGTTGTATTACTGTTGTTGCTGCCTGGCATGTAAATCACTCCAATCTTTCGCTTATATTAAAAAGAAAACTGATTTGCAAAACTCATTTCCGAATGAAAATTGATATCATCCTCATACGATGCAAATTCTTCGTTATACATCGACTCGACAGTCCTGCTTGTAGCAAATTCTACATCCGCATATGCATGCATCCCGAAATCATCGGAGTAATCCGATTCATGGAGATCAAAGAGCAGTTGGTTTGGATCCATGGCATTTAATCCTCCTTTTTGGTAAAGTGGCAAGGACTAGGTAAACGTATCCTTTGTAGTCTACCTGTTTCAATTCCGTTTTATTTATGGATAAATTTAGCACAATAAAAAAAGTACCTGAAATTCATAATTACGAATTTCAAGTACTTTTATTTTAATTACGTTCCGGCTTTAATATAGAGTCTTCAACTTTAATGCAGCGATCCATAATGACAGTCAAACCCGCTTCACTTGCAATACGCCCCGCATCATCATTGATGATTCCGAGTTGCAACCAGAATACCTTAGCCTTAATTTGCGCAGCTTGCTCAGCAATCGGTACGACTTCCTCTGCTCGTCGAAACACATTCACAATATCAATTGGCTCTGGAATATCGAGTAAAGAAGGATAACACTTTTCACCCAAAATATAATTGGCATTCGGATTAACCGGAATGATGCGATAGCCACGCTCTTTCATCGCTTCCGAAACCATATACGAAGTGCGGTCCGGCTTATCCGACAAGCCTACAACTGCAATATTTCCTGCTGATGCAAGGATTTCTTTGATTTGTTCACGTGATGGATTTTCAAAAGACATTTTGAATTCCTCCTTATTATGAACCCTTTTATTTTGTATAAGACAATCCTTGCTTGCCGAGTGCTTCCCATGAGCCTAAGAACTGTTCTTTGTTGATTTTAATAGAAGCTTTCCCGCCTAGTGGATCATTCACATACACATTCTCTTCATCATACCCAACTAAAAGAACAGCATGCTCATAAAATGTAGTTTTGATCGGTCCTATGGGTGTATCCCAAACAACCCAATTATTCGGTTCCTTAAAATCAATCGTTGTCCAGATCAGCACCGGATTGCCTTTAGCAATTTGCGCTTCATAGTCCGCAAATGGACGGCCCGTTAAATCAAAAGAAGTAGGCTCATATTTCAGCATAAGTGGTAACAGTGCCTTGTGATAGATCGCAAATCCTTTGGCACGTGGAGTTGCATCACCCACATAACCTGTATTGGGATTGCCCCAGAATTTAACCGTACCGTCTTTATTCCACACTATCGGCGTATCGTCTTTCACAACCTCCTCATTCAGCTCCATCTTGGACTTATTCACGCCAGCGAATTGAAGCAGCATAGCAAGTGATGTAATCTCACAGCCTGCTGGCAGTTCTGGATTTTGCCTGATTAAGGGTGCAGTAATCATCGCTGAACCTGGCGGAGGTGTAGGCGTCGGAACAGGCGATGGCGTGATCTCCACGACTGGAGCAGGTGTCGATAGAGCAAGAGGCATGTTGTTTGATTGCTGATAACGATCATAAAATACAGCTACGGTTACACCACAAGTTACGAGTAAACTTAATATAAGAATAAAAGCAAAACCAACTTTAATACCCTTCCATATCACAGTCATCTATTCATCACCAAACTCATCATTCTCGCTTACGCGGTTAATCTTCGATTCGTTCAATTTGAGCACCTAGAGACTCTAAATGGTCAAAGTATTGTGGATATGATTTGGCTACATGGTGCGCATCGTTTATCGTTAGACCTTTTTGAGAGCGTAGTCCGACCACTGTTAATGCCATAATCACACGATGATCGTAATGAGCGTTAATTTCAACGCCGCCTTCAACACCCTCTGGACATCCGTGTACGATGATCTCGCTTTGACGCTCTTCCACATTAGCGCCTGCTTTGCGAAGTTCATTCAAATAATCTGTAATACGATCACATTCTTTATAGCGTAGGTTTTCCACATTGTAGAACCGAGACGTACCCTCGGCGAATACCGCAGCTGCAACCATCGCAAGAACCGCATCTGTAAAATGATCCCCGTCAAACTCTCCAGCTGTTAGCTTGGAGTTACCTAGAACATGAACAACGCCGTCCTGATGGGTAAGATTAACACCCATTGCGCGCAGTACATCTACACATGCCTTTTCACCTTGCTTGGAATGCTCTGATAAACGAAGCAATTTCACATCAGAATTCGTAACAGCTGCTGCCGCAAGAATCGCTGCCGAACCTGGGTAATCCCCTTGAACGACGTACTTTTGCGCTTTATATTGTTGTCGGCCCGGAATTTTGTAATGCATCAGATCATCAGAAGCATGAACAATAATACCTGCTTCCGCTAATACTTCCAGTGTCTGACCTACGATAATTTTGGATTTTAGATCGTGCAATACTTCAATCTCCGAATCTTCTTCAAGAAGCGGGGCCATAAAGAGCAATGCACTTAAATATTGCGAAGAAACGTTACCCGATACCGTTATTTTTCCCCCACGCGGGTTACCACCTTGGATTCGAATCGGCAACCTACCTTCATTATGCGTGATTTTAACACCCATCTGCTCTAAGGAATCAATCAGATCCTGGTGCGGTCTTTTTCCTAACGATTCTGGATACGTATTTACGAATGTGACATCTTCACAGAATGAAGCAGTTCCCATCAGAAAGCGTAATACAGCCCCTGCGTTCCCCACATTAAGCTCACTTACATTTTTCGGGTGACGACCAAAGCCTTGAATCGTCATTTTCTCATCATCTTCTTCAACTATAGCTCCAAGATCACGAATACATCTACGCATCGCATCACTATCTTCACTGTGTGCGGGGTAATAAATCGTGCTTGTCCCTTCTGCTAATGCTCCAAGAAGCAAGTAGCGTGTCGTATAATTTTTAGAAGATAATGCGTTAATGCTTCCCTGTAATAGAGAAGTTGGTTTTACGATAGCTTTCATACGTCTCTCTCCTTGAATGAAAATTGGCTATTTAATAAATACTCTTTGCAGCAAAAAATCCGATGAAAGCCAGTCCAATACCGATCAGATAGGTTAACAACGTATACAGGACAAAATAATTTTTATACTTCCCTTTTAGCAGTTTCATACTATCAAGCTGTATCGTTGAGAAAGTTGTAAAGGCACCCAGAAACCCAGTTCCAAATCCCAGCTTTATATAATCTGAGGGCGTAGATCCCCACATCCATCCAAGTGCAAATGAGCCTAGTATATTAACTGTCAGTGTACCATATGGCATCATACTTGGGAATCGTTTGGTTACAATCGCAGACACCTTAAATCTTGCTATCACCCCACAAAATCCTCCCAGACTTACAAGAAGCACGATCAACCATCCATTACTCATGTGAGGAGTCCTCCTTATAACGGGAGCCTTGCGCAAGATGTATACCGAGTAAACATAGCAAAAGTCCCCCACCGATACTCAGAGACACATACAGGAATGCCAGACCATAATAACCTTCTTGCATGAACTGAACCGTTTCCCAGCTAAATGTGGAAAATGTTGTGAACGAACCAATGAGGCCTGTTGTTACTGCCGTTCTCATCCTTTCAGACATTTTCTTAAAAATAGCAAAAGCCAAGTAACCTAATACAAAACTCCCTAACAGGTTACAAGTAAGTGTCCCCCATGGGAATGTTCCATCGTTTGTAGGATTGGCAAGAATGGAGAGTCCATATCTACATAAGGCGCCAATAATACCAGCGATCCCGATATATAGCGTCGTCATTGTTTCACACTCCCTTATGTTTGACAAAAGAGGGCTTGCTTCCTTAAGATGAAAATTGAAATCTTTACTTTCAAACAAAAGGAGGCGATCGATATGGATCCTATTATATACCCATCAGAATTAAAAGAACGCCTGAGTAATGGCGAAAAACTTACGATTATTGATGTTCGCGAGGATGAAGAAGTTGCACAAGGAATGATCCCAACTGCTGTGCATATTCGCCTAAGTGAATTACCCGAGCGTCACGGTGAAATTGAACAATCCGATGAGATTATTCTCGTATGCCGTAGTGGTGGCCGCAGTGGTACTGCTCAGCAATATTTAAGTGCAATTGGTTACACCGGTTTACGCAATATGGCTGGTGGTATGTTAGAGTGGGTTACACTCGATTAATCCACTCACCATGTCCTTGATGAGATCGACAATTTCATCAAGGCTGCTAGTGGACGTATCGATCGAGAAGTCAGAAAAGTCATACAAACCTTTCCGCTGCTCCATCATTGTAACAACCCGCTGACGTACGTCGCCTTGTAATAAAGGACGGCCGCTGTCACCTTGAACCCTCTCCACAATTGTATCCAGAGGTGCTGTCAATGTGATGACGCAGCCGTTCTTTTGCATATGCAAGCAATTATCTGGATTCAGTACAGCCCCTCCGCCAAGGGACACCACTTGATTCTTCCCCTCTAACACCTGACAAATGACTTCACTTTCCAATTTGCGAAAATAACCTTCTCCGCTTTCTTCAAAAATTTGTGAAATCGATTTACCTGCTTGCTTGACCAATTTTTGGTCGGTATCGACAAATGTCCATCCTAATTTCTCCGCAAGTTTGTTACCAATCGTCGACTTTCCCGTTCCCATAAATCCGATTAACATAATGTTATTTATCGGTACATGCCTTTCCATCAGCTAACTCTCCCCTATTTTCAAAAAAACTTTCCAATATCATACCTCTTTTTATCCGATAAAAAAAGTGATTGTGGCAGATTCCTGCACGCAGAATCGACCCCAATCACTTTATGAATAATTAATTATTTAACCAGTTGTAATGGAACACGCCTTCTTTGTCCACGCGATTGAACGTATGTGCGCCGAAGTAGTCGCGCTGTGCTTGAAGCAGGTTCGCAGGCAAGCGCTCAGAACGGTAGGAATCAAAGTAAGCAATTGCAGAAGCAAATGCCGGTACTGGAATACCACGTGTAACTGCGATTGCAATTACATTTCTCCACGCATCTTGGTAGTTCTCAACAATATTTTTGAAGTACTCATCAAGAAGCAAGTTCTTCAGCCCTGGCTCACGATCGTACGCATCCATAATGTTCTGTAAGAAACGAGCACGGATGATGCAGCCACCACGGAAAATTTTTGCGATGGAGCTGTACTGCAAGTCCCAATTGTATTCTTCAGAAGCTGCTCTCATTTGAGCAAAGCCTTGCGCGTAAGAACAAATCTTACTTGCATATAACGCTTTACGTACAGCTTCAACAAATTCGTTCTTATCGCCATCAAATGCATTAACAGTTGGTCCAGTCAATACTTTAGAAGCTGCTACACGCTCTTCTTTCATCGCAGAGATGAAACGAGAGAATACGGACTCTGTAATAATGGAAAGCGGTACACCTAGATCAAGCGAGCTTTGGCTTGTCCATTTTCCAGTTCCTTTTTGACCTGCCGTATCCAAGATCACATCGACCATTGGTTTGCCTGTTTCTTCATCATATTTCGTGAAAATATCTCTTGTAATTTCAATGAGGTAAGAGTCAAGTTCACCATTATTCCACTCTGAGAAAATTTCGTGAAGCTCAGGTGCAGATAGACCCACAACATCTTTTAATAATTGATATGCTTCACAAATTAACTGCATATCCCCATACTCGATACCGTTATGCACCATTTTAACATAGTGACCAGCACCGTCTGGTCCAATATACGTACAGCAAGCATCTTCGCCCACTTTAGCAGAGATTGCAGTAAGAATTGGTTCTACCAACTCATATGCATCTTTCTGGCCACCTGGCATAATCGCAGGACCGTTAAGCGCGCCTTCTTCACCACCTGATACACCAGAACCGATAAAGCGGAAGCCTTTAGCTTGTAGATCTTTATTACGACGAACAGTATCAGGGAAATAAGCATTACCACCATCAATGAGGATATCGCCTTCATCAAGTAGTGGAACTAAACCTTCTATTGTTGCATCAGTTGGGCCGCCTGCTTTAACCATGATTAAGATCTTGCGCGGCTTCTCTAATGATTGTACGAACTCTTCTAATGTGAAAGTGCCGATTAGCTGCTTACCAGCTGCTTCCTCGAGCAATTCTTTCGTTTTTTCAGCTGAACGATTGAATACGGATACAGTATAGCCTCTACTTTCAATATTCAAAGCGAGGTTTTTACCCATAACTGCTAGTCCAATAACACCGATTTGTCCTTTTGACATATGCTGTGACACCTATCCTTCCCTATTTATAGCTTCTAGCAATATTAATATTTACCGCGAGCTATTCTTATCTCTAAAATAACGTTCCCGTAAAAGGATTATTCATCCTGTTACGTAATACCTAATCTTGTTATCTCTAGATGATAAACTTTGGGGTAAAGGAATGTCAATTTCTTCGTTCATACCGCACAAATAAACCCGGATGCCAATTCGAGATGGTCCGGGTTATTTCTCATCATATTCGACTCGACTTCTTTCACATCTCAAGTAACAGCATCTCCTGTCTCAGCTCAGCAAGCCGCTTTTTACAAGATTGAATCGCCTTCGTGTCACCTTGATTAATCGCATCTGCTAATGTAGAAAGCTCATAATCAAGTTCCAAACGCAGTACAGGGATTCGCTCATCCGTTCGCTTAGAACGAAATGCTTTGATCATATCCTCGATAGATACAACAGGTTCTTTTTGAAACAACACCTTGTGCTCCACCCCAGTAATCTCAACCATGCGAATCGTTTCCCCGAACATAATGTTTTCAATGAGTACTTGGCGATCGCGAAACCGCTTCACAATGGCATGACCCCGGGTATCTCCGATCAGCTTCTCCATCATTTCCACAAGCTTTTCGTCGCGGAAGGAGTAATTACCTACAATTTTATAACGTTCACCGATCCGCTCAAACTTCAATTTGACAAGTTTACGCCCAGATCGAATGGACACAATAAATTGCCCTTCATTCTCACTCCAATATAACGAATACCCTTCTTGAATCAATGCTTTAATGAAATTACGGATTCGCCGGCGATCAAAACGGAGCTCAAGGTTGCAGTATTCAACTTCATTGTTTTTACTCACGGCAATTCCTCCTTGGCGCGTGACATACTTGAAACCCTCTTCAGAACTAAATCATTCATTTAGACAAACTTATGATTTAAGATATCTTATTAAGATTCATATGTATCTGTAACTTGGTCCTTGACATATTTTTCAAAGAAAATGGGCTATAATTCAGGTATTCTTCACGATTGGGCCAAGCACGGGGCTATACGTTCGGTGTTGTGCTATAATTTGAAGATCATAGAACAACCAGGAGGAGCCAGAATGACTACATTCCCAACATTTTCAGATGAAGATTTCGATGTTTTCCATATTCCAGGACTTGAACCAAGAATGGATGCATTAATTGCAACCGTTCGTCCCAAATTATTTACCCTAGGCGACGCACTTAGCCCCTACTTGTCTACACTTTGCGGCGAAGAGATGTTTCCTCATGTAGCCAAGCATGCACGTCGTAAAGTCCATCCTCCTAATGACACATGGGTTGCTTGGGCTCCAAACAAGCGTGGCTATAAAGCACACCCCCATTTTCAAGTTGGCCTATGGTCTACTCATGTATTTGTTCAATTTGCAATCATCTATGAATGTGAGAATAAGAATACATTCGCACGTCACCTCAGCGATCATTTATCTGAAATCCAGGCATCCATACCGAATCATTTCTTCTGGTCCATTGATCATATGCAGCCAGAAACCACACCACATGCTGAAATGTCTAGCGAAAAATTTGATAACCTGATTCATCGCTTGGAACATGTAAAGAAATCTGAAGTATTATGTGGCCTTGAAATTCGTAAAGATGACCCTGTCCTACATGAACCAGAAAAACTTCACGCTCTAATTGAGGATACATTCCTTAAAGTTGTACCGCTTTACCGATTGTCTTTCTAATAGAGTGTTTAAAATTTATGTTATTTTAAGGTTCCTTTAAAGTAAAAAGTTGTAAGTATGTCCACACTATGGAATGTGCAACCCAATCAACTTCAAAGGAGAACCTTAAGATGCAAGTAAACTTTAAGACAAGCAGGGTAGTCCGTACATTAGCACTAACCTTAGCGGTAACCGCAATTTCTATGGGAGCAGTACAGCAAATGGCATATGCAGAAAATGCAGCACCAAGTCAGGTGCATTCAGACAGCCACAACGGTCATCGCGAGTGGCACCATCCCTTCCTAGATGATGCTGCACAAGCACTAGGTATGCAGCAAGATGCTGTTCGTGAGCAGCTCCAAGCTGGAAAGAGTCTTAGTGATATAGCCATTGAAAAAGGAATTTCTGCTGAGAAGCTTAAATCCTCCATCCTTGATAAACAATCATCACGCATTGATGCATCTGTAAAATCAGGATCTTTATCAGCAGACAAAGCCAAAGAATTCAAAAGCAAAATGAGTGCTAGAATAGACAAAATGATTCAGCACAAAGGGATGTGGCATAACCACCATCATGCAGCAAGGTTGTTTCCATCCACAGAGAAGTTATCCAAAAAACTAGGTATCACCCAAGATGATATACGTCAAAAGATGAAAAACGGTCAATCTCTTGCCGAAATTGCGCAAGAACGCGGTATGAACAAGACCCAACTTATTCAATTCATTCAAGAGGATTTAACCCCTGAAATTGAAAAAATGATTGATCGTAAGCCTACGAAACAACCATAACGCAAAAAGGAGCTGTCCGAGGGTCATTTCAGACCTTTGGAACAGCTCCTTCATTTTCTTTAAATTAATGCGATTGCAAGCAATGTAAACAAAGACAGCGGAACAATCGCGCTGTTCCAGCCCCAGAATCCAAAGCCACTAATGTGTGCCTGTTGTTCTCCTCTAATGTGTGCACGACCACCACAACCGCAACCGTTTCCCCCAAATGGTCTAATAAACACATGGTCTTGATCAACCCTTACAATCATTCCTTCATGAATACGCCCATCATTGGTATGAATACGGACGTTACGACCGTGAAATTGATTGCAAAGACCAAAAGCTTGTGAAACATGCATACATGACATATATGACACCTCCTGAGCATTTAAGACAGTATATGTCTACAATCCGAGGAGGGCATGGACATGAGCAGGAAGTCATTCGCCGTTTATTGTGAAGTGCGAATCACCTATACTGTACGCTGTCGATCTAGACGAATAAAGCGTGCCAGAAGGACCAACGCTCCTAAACAAAGCACAGCTCCGATAATATACGGTAATGTAACATTAAACGTATAGACAAATCCGCCAAGCAATGGGCCAATAATTCGACCGAGGGAGTCCATGGATGAACTTAGTCCTGTCGTTACCCCTTGAGCCACTTTCGTTTTCTGCGTTAAAAGGGACGTCACACATGGACGAATCAATGCATTACCCGCTCCGAACACAGACAAGTAGATTGCTGCCGTCCATACACTGGATGAGAACAACAACAGTATAAATCCGAGTGCTGACAAAATTAAACCAATTGCGATCACACGCTGCTCTGCACCATTTTTCACGAGTCTACGGATCAAACCGCCTTGAATAATCGCCCCAACGATTCCGCTTACGAGGAACATAATACCAATATCACTAGGTGTTGCCCCGATTTTTTGCATTTCAAAATACTGCAAAGTCGCTTCTAATCCTGCTAAGGTGAATGTCACAAAGAAAGATAATACATATAGATATTTTAAAGATCCTGCAAAAGCAGTCCAACGAGATACACGCGGTTCACTGCTTGATCTACGTTTCTCAGGTGGAAGGGATTCTTTAAGTACAACAAAAGCAAAGACAAAAGATGCTAGTGCTAATCCTGCCGACACGAAGAACGGCACTTGATAACCATATCGGCTGAGCAAGCCGCCAATTGCTGGACCAAATATGAATCCTAAACCAATTGACATCCCAACAAGCCCCATACCTTTGGTCCGATTCTCAGCTGTAGTAATATCTGCCACATAAGCGACTGCACATGCCGTAGCAGCACCTGAGAACAAGCCTCCTAGAATACGTGAGATATACATGAGCCATAAGTGATCTTGTCCAATTGCAAAAATGAAAAAAGAAACTGCGAAACCGATCAAGCCAGTCAGGATGATGGGACGACGACCAATACGGTCGGATAACGCCCCCCAAAAAGGTGACATCAAGAACGATGAAAGTGAATAAACCGACAACAACATAAAATTATGAAACTTGTCTGCCCCACTATGGATAATGACCTCTGGCATAATTGGAATAATAACTCCAAAACCAATAAAGATCGTCATCAGAAGCAGCATGATAACGCCCATTTGCTTATTCATATGTATCTCCCTACTTTTATCTCAATATTTCTGTTCATCGTACCATAATCTTTTTGTGAATAAAATGAACAACTCAAGAACAGTTGGTAACTATTTTTTTGGAAAATAACTTGCATGTCGCCCCCTTTTTGATATACTCAATTTGTTTGTTAAAAAAAGCACCAAGACTACCGTATAGAAGGGAAGATTTATTGATGGACCATAACCGCACTCCGCTTTTCTCCGCGCTGCAGGATCATGCGAAGAAAAACCCATTGCAATTCCATATCCCAGGTCATAAAAAGGGGGTCGGCATGGACCCTGAATTTCGCGAATTTATCGGAGATAATGCCTTGTCAATTGACTTAATTAATATAGCTCCACTCGATGATTTGCACCAACCTACTGGTGTAATTGCTGAAGCACAGCAACTTGCTGCCGACGCATTTGGTGCTGACCACACATATTTCAGTATTCAAGGAACAAGTGGCGCGATTATTACTATGATTATGTCTGTATGTTCAGAAGGCGATAAGATTATCGTTCCACGTAACGTACACAAATCAATTATGGCTGCTATTATTTTTGCTGGGGCAAAGCCTGTATTCATCTCCCCTGTTCGTGACAAAAACTTAGGCATCGACCATGGAATTACGACTCGTGCAGTTCGTAAAGCATTGGAAAAGCACCATGACGCTAAGGCGGTACTTGTCATTAATCCAACTTATTATGGCGTAGTGACGCATCTTAAAGAAATCGTAGATCTGGTTCACTCTTATGATCTGCCAGTTCTGGTCGATGAAGCACACGGTGTACTCATCCATTTCCATGACAAACTGCCGACGTCTGCCATGCAAGCCGGTGCAGATATGGCCGCAACAAGCGTTCATAAATTAGGAGGCTCTTTGACTCAAAGCTCAGTGCTTAACGTACAAGGACCACGTGTAAACACAAAGAGAATCCAGACAATTATGAGTATGCTCACAACGACCTCTACTTCCTATATTCTACTTGCTTCACTAGATACAGCACGTCGTCAGCTTGCAACGCGCGGGTATGAAATTGCGGAGAAAGCTATTGAGCTTGCACAATACGCTCGTAACGCAATCAACGAGATTCCTGGATTGTATTGTTTTGGAGAAGAGCTGCTTGGTCAAGAAGCAACATACGCTTATGACCAGACAAAAGTGACGATTCATGTTCGCCATCTTGGATTAACTGGCTATGATGTTGAGAACTGGCTTCGCGACAACTACAATATTGAAGTTGAGATGAGTGATATGTACAACATCCTGTGCTTAGTGACTTCTGGTGATCATAAAGAAAACATCGACACCCTACTAACTGCACTCAAGCACCTATCTGACGAGCATATTGCAGATGCAAAAGCACATGAGCTTGTTGTTACAATTCCTGAGATTCCGCAGCTTTCACTCTCTCCACGTGATGCCTTCTATGGAGAAACAGAAGTTGTGCCACTCAAAGAATCAGCTGGTCGTATTATTGCAGAATTCATCTATGTGTATCCACCAGGCATTCCAATCTTACTGCCAGGAGAAGTGATCTCTCAAAGCAATATTAACTATATCGTAGAACATGTCGAAGTCGGACTCCCTGTTAAAGGTCCTGAAGATCGATCCTGCGAGTTCGTTAAAGTCATTGTCGAGACAAAGGCTATTGATTAAACAATATTGTCAAAGCACGCTTTAGAATGCTATGATGTTACTATCTTTTGGATCCAATTACCATTTATTTAGGCAGGAGTGTTACCATGAGTCAAAGTGCTTATATTCGGTTTGTAAGTGGTTCTACCGCTCAATCCTTAACACTGGACGAGCTCAAAGAACAACTGCTCGATTACCGTGAACAACTGTCCAAAACAGGTAAACAACTAGATTGGGAATACGATGAAGCTGGATTTCCATACACCATCCAAGACAAACCTGAAGCTGAGGGCAAATGGTTTTACCTCAAGGGAACAGAAAGGCAGTACAAATATATCGTACTTGGTGTAGGCAGCCTACTTGAGAACGAGACGGAAGTACATTTTGTACAGTTGGTGCTACCAGATGATTCAACCCATGGAGATAAATCCAAAGGCAATGAACTATGTAAATACTTAGCAAAAAAATTCAAAGCGGAATTGCAATTATTCAATGGTCGTACGATGTATTTTAATCCAAGAAAATAAACAGAATCAAAAAAGCCCCGAACTTTCTTAACGAAAGGTATCGGGGCTTTATTTTTAGTTGGTTTCGCCATCGTTTGCTACGATTTCTTCATAAATCGCAACAACACGCGTCCATTCTTCTTCATCTTCGATATTCACAAGGAAAGCATCGTCATCTTCTTCTTCGACTCGGAAAATAACACCGTCTGCTTCTGGATCATTACGATCCAACAAAACCGCATAAGCTTGGTCCTGTGACTCGAACGTATAAACCATCACCATTTCATGTTCTTTGCCTTCTTCATCCGTAACTATAAAGATATCTTCGTCGTGCTCATGGTCGTGTTCACAGTCAGGGCCGTGGACGTGATCGTGTTTATCGCTCATGTCTGAACCTCATTTCTATAATAATTTTCTGTTTTCCAAGTTATCGTAACATTTTCCCAAATGCAGGTCAAACCTCAAATGTTTCGTTAGAAACATGCTTCGGAAGCAGAAGTTATTGTGAAATAATATTTTTCTCCGATACGACTGTAAAATCATTTGTCCCAGACAACTTCATGGACAAATGAAGCTTATACGTCCCTGCTTCTTCAAAAGAGATGTTTTTCATTTTCATTGGATACCAAAATGAATCCTTCTGATCATCAACATCACTCTCATATGACGTCACATGTGCACCACTCGGAGCATAGATCGACACACGAATCGCAGACACCTTGGCTTTTAAGTTATCAACTTCAGCAAAGGCAACAAAATCTATGACTTCACCCTTCTTCACTACACCAAAAGGTGATTTGAGCGTATATTCGCCATTCTTGGATTGCGTAACATCTTTGACTAAAGAAATATGTACATTAGGCTTATAAATTTGCACGGTTTGATTCTCTTCATCCCATTTGACCATCGCATCCAGAGATTCCACGAGGGGGCGAAGCGGCAGCATTGCTGCACCTTTTATCGAAATAGCCGGGGCTTCTGAGTTGCTAAAGTCGGTCTCTTTTTCATTTACCGTCACTTTAATCTTATTGTAGCCATCGTATGTGCCCCACATCGTCCGTGCTGCAACATCAACAGTGCCCATCATCAAAGTACCAACCAGTACGAGGGCAAGTAAACGTCGAGCTTTCATATCATAAACTCCTCCTCTTTGTATCTATTGCATATTTGTGAAATGATACGTACCAACAAATATACCGATGCAAATTTATACTCGGAAATAGTCTTATAGTTGCGCACCAATCTATACTTTATGTAAAAATTTAAGAACCCGTTCTAAATATTCCTGGGGCTGTAATCGATATGTCCCAACATGTGGAGCCTTTTGTGTCCGCCAGAACTCGAATATATCTGGATGCACTTCCCATAGTTGTTCACTCTCTGTTGAAGGAATCGCCTCATCTGCATCACTGTGAATAAAGAGAATAGGACGAGGATAGATACCATTCACTGCTATGAAGCCATCCACATGTTTCTCCTTAATCCCCGTTATTAAAGGCAGAATCGCCATAATAAGCCAAGTGAAAGGAAAGTGTGGTAAACCTGACCAATAGGATAAATTTTTTGCTAAGTAACGCTTTAGCTGGCTGAAGGGGCTATCTGCAATAACACCTGAGACCCGAGTATCCTCAGCGGCTGCAAGTAATGAAGTCATCGCCCCCATGGAGTAACCAATTAATACGATGCGTTTATGCGGGGATTGATGATTAACCCAATCAATCGCTCCTAATAAATCTTGCTTTTCCATATAACCGACAGTCGTCATCTTCCCTCCAGAGCGACCTGAGTTGCGAAAATCGAACATGAGAACATCATATCCATTTTGAATAAGCGATTTAGCAAGAGAAAGTATGGGAAGCCCCTCCTCCAATCGATTACCCGAATATCCATGTGCAAATATGAGCGTGACATCTTTTGGCTTTTCATTAGCAGGCATGTGCCATCCGCTTAATAGAACATCGCCTGACCTTGAAGAAAATGTGATATCATTAAACGTTAATCCATACTCCGATGGTGAACTTGTCACTCTCTTACGAACGGGATGCGTTAATTTCAAACCAACCCATACCGCTGGAATCACACAAGCGATAAAGACAAGAAGTATTGCACCAAATAATACCCAATACATGAACACACCTCCGCCCAACATAGCCAATTTTACTCTCTGCAAAATTACTCTCAAAATGATACAATTTGTACATCAAAATAATAAGCGAGGGATAACAATGAGCTTGCAAATCCAAATGATAGGAACTGGCAGTGCTTTTGCCAAATCCTATTTTAATAATAATGCCTTAATTCGTACAACTAATTTCCAATTATTAATCGATTGTGGCCATACAGCTGGCCGAGCTTTGCACCAAATGAACCTAAATGTAGCGGATATTGACGGCATACTTATTACTCACCTTCATGCAGATCATGTTGGAGGTCTGGAGGAATTTGCATTCCTTAGTCATTATACCCACCAAAAAAGAATAAAGTTATTCCTGCCCTCCACACTTGTTGATCCTTTATGGACCCATACATTGAAAGGTGGCTTGGAAGTAAAAGATGAACAGTTAACCGAGTTATCCAGTTATTTTGATATCGTGACGATGCAAGAAAATGTTCCTACGCAGATTTGCGATGAACTTACAATTGAACCTATTCAGACCCCTCACATTATAGGAAAACCTAGTTATTCACTTGTCATCAATCAAGATATATTCTATAGTAGCGACACCCGTTTTCAAGAACAATTCCTCTTGCATGAAATATGTGGAAATCGCAAATGTAATCTTATTCTACACGATTGTCAGCTTCATGGCCCAGGAATCGTACATACAACACTCGATGAATTGTTGACATTACCAGCATCTATCCAATCTAAAATATATTTAATGCATTACAGCGATGATATGTCCACATTCATTGGTAAAACAGGGGAAATGACGTTTATTGAACAGCAACAATTGTATACCTACACCAACGGAAAATTGGAAAAAAAATAAAGTTTTTAACAAATTACTCCCTATTAGCAGGAATTTTCTGATAATTATAGAATCTTTACGTGTTGTTAAGAATGCTCGCTAATAGGGGTGATGATTTGCTTTTAAACCTCGCTTTTTATGTAAATGTAGCCTTTCTCGTAATCACTTCACTATTCATGCGGATCACCAATACACCCATTCTTTTCATCTTAAGTGCTATATTACTAATCGGGGTATTTCAAGCAACATCTAAGAAAACCTTCATGGTGTTACTTCGCGTACTTGTCGTATGTACATTTCACTATTTATCACTTTCGAATTGGTGCATCGTTTTATACTTTTTGTTGATTTGGAGAGACATTGATTTTTTATCCACAAAGATGAGAATGATTCTCGCATTTTTCATCTACAGTTTCTCTTACGAAGTACTATCTTTTCTTGTAGTTCATGATAATGTTCAACATGCGAATTCAACGTTTCAACTCATCTATAATATCATCTTTTTTGGTACAACCATTATCTTGCTCCATGTTGTTTTACAATCTACAACCCTCACACAACGACTCCATTTAGAAAAGAATCAATTAATCACTCAAGACCCGCTTACTGGACTATTTAATTATGAAGAATACCATCGAAAACTGGATTGTTTACTAAGTGCACAAGCTTCGAATACACTTCTGATCTTGATCGATTGCACGGACTTAAAGTCGATGAACACCTCGCAAGGTTTTCAGGCCGGTAATCTCATCTTGCAGCAGGCTGCTGATATTTTAAAAGAATTATTCCATGATGCACGCATCATCGCACGATATGGTGGAGACGAATTTGCTATTACCCTGCATTACGAAGATGAAGAACAAACCATTCAGAAAGTCCAACAAAATCTTAATATCGATTTACCAAATCGAATTGGAATGAATGTAACATATGGATTTGCAATGTCCCCTAAGAATGGAAAAACGAAGGATGAGCTAATCTCTGTTGCTGAAAGTAATCTTTTTAATATGAAAAGAGACATTTGGCTAAAACGTGAAGAAAATATGCTTCGTTCGGAGAAATTAAAGGTTGTTGGGGAATTAGCATCAGGTATGGCCCACGAAATTCGAAATCCACTTACGACCATTAAAGGATTCCTACAAATTTCACAAGCAAATAACTACAATATTGAAAAATGGTTTCCGCTTATCATGGCTGAAATTACTCGAATGAACACACTGACAGCAGAGTTCCTCCAATTTTCTAAACCTCATGCGACTCAGCTGCAGTTACTTAGCTTGCAAGATTGTATTCACCGCGTTGTATCGCTGACAGAATCTGAAATTGTAAGGCTCGGATACCAAATGAACTTTATCCTTCCTGAAGAACCACTTCAAATCATGATGGATTCGGATAAAATTCTTCAACTGCTATTAAATCTTGTTAAAAATTGTTACGAAGCGCTCCGTGCTGATGGTTTTATCCTCATTCGATTGTATGAATCTCAGCAAATGGCAGTCATAGAAGTAGCTGATAATGGTAAAGGCATTTCAAGTGATGCTCTGGAAAAAATCTTCCATCCTTTCTACACTTCTAAACCAAACGGTACCGGCCTTGGACTTTCAATCTGCCATAAAATTGTACAAGAACATGATGGTGTTATAGAAGTAGAAAGTGTACAAGAAAAAGGAACCAAATTCACCATTCGGTTCCCGCTTGTTTCCACTGAAATATTTCCTATTCAAAACATTATTTAAAATTGCTTGGTCATTCGTACATGTGGAATACCCGCGTCATCAAATGGCTCATCCGAAATGACCACATAGCCTAATTTTTTGTAAAAAAGTTCTGCATGGCATTGTGCATCTAAGACAGATCCCGAGTACCCGAGATCCTTTGCAGCTTTTTCCATACCTAGAATAAGCTGATTTCCGATACTAAGCCCTCGAAAATTTTTTAGAACAGCTACGCGTTGAAGCTTAGCTGTATTTTCTTTATAAGGGATCCAACGCGCAGTTCCGGCTGGCTGCCCATTAGCAGTTACTAGAACATGATAACCTGCTTCAGGCGACGCATCATAGGAATCATATTCTAAATCTTGAGGAACACCCTGTTCAACTACAAAAACCTCTTTTCGTATTTGAAAACATTGTTGTAATTGTTCATCCGTTGTTATGTTAATCATTTCCAATTGCATGCGTAATAACAGCCTCCCTTTTCAAGTGAAAGTAACGTCCATTTTATCGCAATCAAGGGACGGCTGTCCATTCGAATTCATATTTCCTAATGAATCACACCACAAGCTATTCTGGCACCTGAATTACCAGCAGGGTCTGTAATCATATCATCGGCTTTTTCATGTATCATAAGTGAAGTTCCGTCTTTTTTCATGAGTGAGTTGAATTCATTAGGCTGAAGTGTCACCATTTTAGTCACAAACTCCATCGCAGCTTTCCCATCTTCGCCCACTACTAAATTCGGTAAATCGCCTGCATGAGGTCCTTTCGGATTCTTTAGACCGTGATGTTTGTGTAAAGGATTAAAATGGGCGCCTGCTGAAGCGAAATCTGGACCTTCACACTTGCCTGTCTCATGAAAATGGATACCATGTTCACCTGGAGTCAAATTGCTCACAATCACTTTTATGTGTAGGCCATCCTTCTCTTGCGAAAAACTGGCATCACCAATTTTTTCACCTTTTCCATTCTTAATTTCGACTTGGATTGGTGCTATCACACCCGGTTCATTCCAAGCAACAGCATTTGTAGACGCGGCCCCAAAAGAACTTGCCAAAAGTAATAACGCTGATGTAATCGATGTCTTCTTTAACCACTTATTCATGTTGTTAACCTCCACCAGTAGATTCCAAGTGATATTATTTACTCCAGACATGCTAATTATTCGCATGAAATGGTTGACAATGCCTAGTATAATTTGCTATTATTCTCTTTGTAACTTCATACGATCTGATAGCTCAGCCGGGAGAGCGCTATCTTGACAGGGTAGAGGTCGTGGGTTCGATCCCCGCTCAGATCATACATTATTAAAAACCGCGTAGTAGCAACGTTTTCATAAGATAGACCAACGTTGGACAATACGCAGGGTACAGGTCAAGCTCTATACTGATATCCGCTCCGTGTATAAACCTCTCATTCGTAATCTTACGATTGAGAGGTTTTTTAATTGACTGAGGAAATGGATAAACGCGCAGGAAAGAGGATGAAAACAGATCGGACACGTGAAGCCTGTGGAGCGGTCCATCCCGACATCGTCCGCACATTTTTTTTCCTAAAGATTTGGTTACTTACATAATGGGAATTGCAAAAGGAAGCAGCATATCTCACGGAATATATCTAGGTGATATTAACTAGAAACTCATTTATTGAAAATTCATAATAAGGATGATATAATTCTCATAAATTAATGACTGGAGTTGAAAGTATAATGTAGAATTTCTTGCTAACGATAAAACAGTAAAAGCGATATTTTTCGCGTGTTTTATTTTGTATGCAAGAAAGTTACATTATCTTTCACTCAAACAATATATCCTTATTTAGCTCCGTCCTGGGGTTGATTAACTGTATTTATTTGAGCTACAAGAATGTAACTTTCTTGTAGCTTTTATTTTTTCATACAGGAGGATAATTTTATGTCATTAATAAATGTTACAAACCTGACGTTTGCCTATGAAGGAAGTTACGATAACATTTTTGAAAATGTAAATTTCCAAATCAATTCCGATTGGAAATTGGGGTTTACAGGAAGAAATGGTAGAGGTAAGACGACATTTCTCAATTTGTTGCTTGGTAGATATGAATACAGTGGAAATATTTCTGCTAATGTCGGTTTTGAATATTTCCCTTTTCCTATTGAAAATAAAGAAAATAATACGCTTGATGTAATTAACGACATTTTTCCAGACTATGTTCACTGGGAATTAATGCGTGAGCTTTCATTATTAAAGGTTTCTGAGGATGTTTTATATCGGCCATTTGATTCATTATCTAACGGAGAGCAAACGAAAGTTTTACTGGCTACTTTATTTATTAAGGAAAATAGTTTTCTGTTAATTGATGAACCAACCAATCATCTTGACATGAATGCAAGAAAACTGGTCAGTGATTATCTCAAATCTAAAAGCGGATTTATTTTGGTGTCTCACGACAGATCTTTTCTTGATAACTGTGTAGATCACATACTTTCAATTAATAAGACCAACATAGAAATACAAAAAGGTAATTTTTCAAGCTGGTGGGAAAATAAAATGAGGCAAGATAACTTTGAGCTTGCAGAGAACGAAAAACTTAGAAAAGACATTAAACGTTTGTCAGATTCCGCTAAACAGACGGGCAACTGGTCACATGAAGTGGAAAAAACAAAAAACGGAACAAGAAATTCCGGTTCTAAGGTAGATAAAGGATATATTGGCCACAAAGCTGCTAAAATGATGAAACGCTCTAAAGCTATTGAACAAAGACAGCAATCTGCTATTAATGAAAAGTCTAAACTCCTAAAAAATATCGAGAGCTCAGACAGCTTAGAGATTTCACAGCTTGCTTTTCATAAAAACCAACTCGCTGAACTTGATCATGTTTCCATTTTTTACGGTGAGAAGATCATTTGTGCAGATGTAAGTTTTACGATTGAGCAAGGTGAGCGAATTGCTCTTTCCGGAAAAAACGGCTCAGGAAAATCAAGTATCATCAAACTTATTTGTGGTGAGGATATTAACTATACAGGCACCTTCAGGAAGGACAGCCAATTGAGAGTATCCTACGTCTCACAGGACACATCCCATCTTCAAGGCAATTTATCCGACTATGCTGCATACAGCGGGATTGATGAAAGCCTTTTTAAATCGATTTTAAGAAAACTTGATTTTTCCAGAAGTCAATTTGAAAAGGATATTTCATCATTTAGTGGAGGACAAAAGAAAAAAGTATTGATTGCAAAAAGTCTTAGTGAGAATGTTCATTTGCATATTTGGGATGAGCCACTTAATTTTATTGATATTATTTCTCGTATGCAAATTGAAGAGTTACTGCTTAAATACTCACCAACCATTCTTTTTGTCGAGCATGATAGGGAATTTTGTGAAAATGTTGCAACAAAGATCATTGAACTCTGATTTTGTTTCTAACAAGAAAGTCGCCATACATTGGAGAGCCCTTACCAGATGCCTCGCAATTGTCGCACTTTCGGAATCATCGCTTTGGTGCAAGTCAAGTGGAAGACGTGTTGAAACAAGTGGTAAGTCAATGTGTGGAGAATGGACTCATTGAGAGTAAAACCATTATTTTGGATGCTACTCATACCCAAGCAAGCAGTCAAAAGCAGCTCGCCCTCGGATGAGTGAACTGTGACCCTATTTGTAGACAGTTTGAAAAAGAAGATCTTTGGTTAGGCGGTCAACAGATGACTTCTGAATTCATCAGGAGTCATCTGTTTTAATGTCCACTGGTAACGGCCGGAGTTGTAATACTCCATATAGTTGTTTACTCGCTCCCTTAATTCCTGAATGTTAATACACGTCTTGTACTCCAGCTCATCCTTCATATGACCGAAGAATGTCTCCATGGAGGCATTATCCCAGCAGTTTCCTTTACGGGACATGGATTGCTTAAAGTCTGCTCTGCTGACGAGCAGACGAAATTTGGGGTGGGTATAATGCATCCCCTGGTCAGAATGTAAGATAGCTTCAGGATGAATATTGCCATCCAGCCGATCTAGCAATTGCTCCATTGTCCGCTCTACCAGCGGTAGGGCTAAAGAGGAGGATAGGTAATGAGCCACAACTTGTCTTGTCGCTCCAGCTTTACCATCCAAAGCGTTAAAGTGCTTCTTGATAAGGAAAGCATCACGCTCGTCTGCCTCCTCTCGCAACTGTCTGGCTTCCTCAGCCGAAAGCCAGCGGTAATAACCGCTTAAACTCACACGGGCTAGCTTGCACAGGTAACGCGTCATTCGTTGCTGACCTTATTTACGAATACTTTGGTTGATGATTTGAAAGCGCTCGGAGGGTGTCAATGTTTCCTCTGCATCTTCTGCTTTTCGAGCGCCTTCAGCTTTTTAAAAAAGTCATTCTCCATCTCCAGTAGGAAAATTTCCATTGGGGTTTGACCTCCCTTATAGGTCTTAACCGCAGCAAGTTTAAACGTAGGCGAATACGTAATACTCTTCTGAACATCTTTGCAGCACCTCTCGTTTTGTTCATGAGTTCTTCCCCCGCTTTTTTTCCAATAGTTCGATTAAAACACAAATGACCCGCAAGAGGGTCACTTTTTTCAAAGTTTCCATCTTACGGGTCACAGTTCAGATGCTGATTTTTGCATATTTTATCTCTCTACATTTCCTTTTAGTTAGATAAAACAAGTACAAGAAATAATAACTAAAAGTATAAACAGAACCAAAATGGAACCTGTGGAAGTAAACAAGCCACGGCGTTCAAAGACATCTCCCATCTGTACCCCCCCCCTTCCATCCATTCGAGACATCATATGTCCTATGAACTTTCTCTGATTGGACGAACATACGAGGTTATTCGTTTATTTGGTTTATGGCAAAAGAAAAAGCACCAGTTGGGGTGCAATATTCGTCATCACTTTATTAGCTCAAAAAAGCCACTCGTATAGAGTGACCTTTAAAAACAACTTAGTTAGATAAAGCAAGTACAAGAGATAATAACTAATAGTATAAACAGAACCAAAATTGAACCGGTGGAAGTAAACAAGCCGCGACGTTCAAAGACTTCTCCCATTCGAAACCCTCTCTTCAGTCAAGATATAATATGTCAAATCATTTAAACGGATTGGATGAAAGTAACCCCTACCCTGTCAAGATAGGGCTCTTTTCAAAATTAATTCTCATTCATCTCCACGAATGCCTCAATCCAATTCATCACACCCTCAATATACTGAACTGTGGTCATGGGGTGTTAAACACAGTTCGCTCACATGAACCCACATTCAATACTCTCTCACGATTACGTGAATAGTGAAAGGAGCTGGGTTAAATGGGTGAAATTGGAGGATTTGGTGGATTTACTTCGACAGGTTCTATCTTAGTGCTTTTTATACTTTTAGTTATCATTAGCTGTACCGTATGTCGGTTCTAATTACGTCCAATTTGTAAGCAGGTTGAATAGAAAGATTTTTCGCTGTGGGTCTAATAAACTCACAGCTTTTTCCATTAGATTAATGGATCTGATTCCCCATACATCTCCTTTGGATCTTGCTTAAAGTATGTTAAAATAGGCATGACTTGCAAAAGAATTCGCAAATCGTGCCTATCACCTTAGTGTAAAGGAAGATACAATGGAAAATTTCACTCTTTACCTCACTCTTTCTCTAATCATACCTATCCTTGCACTACTCCTTATTATTTCAGTCAAAATCATTAAAGGCAAAAAGCTCCCCGATAGCAACTACACACCCTTTGACTATATTACCGGTCAAACAACGGTTGAATTCCATGAAGAAAAAGAGGCCAAAGAAGAAAACGACGATCAAGGCGATGATAAGGATCGCTATTAAAGATGTGCAGTTACATCCCTAACCTGCCTTTGTTTATTATGATCGTGATACCAAGACATACCTAAAGTGAATAAAGGCAAGCTCCACAGAAACACCGCATACCCACCATACTCCTCTAATGGAACCCCTATGATCGTCATACATAGAATCGCTAGCAAGTTCCATGGCACAAGTGCTGGGAACACGAGCGAAGTGTCTGCAACTACACGTGAGAGATGCTGCTGTGGGAATTTATTACTCCATAGTGGCAAAATGTTTCGTCCACTCATCATAATTGGCAATGTCTGTGTACAAGATAATAACCCTAACCCAAGACCGAACAAACCCGTACGCCACGTCGCGGACGCCATTGATGTTGAAGTACCAAGCAATTTTTGCATAAAAGGTTCGATCATACGTGTATCTTCTAATATCCCATTAAATGCCCCTGCCATTGCGATCAAAATAACAAGATCAATCATATGCACTAAACCCTTTGCATGTAAAAAAGGAATTAACACATTGTCATAACCTTCCCATAAGGTCTGTACCCATTGCCCCATACTCACACCCTGCAAAATAGAGCCTATGATTATCGCGGCCACTGTAGAGAGTAAGAATGCATACTTTGTTGGCAATCTCAATAATATTGCCCCTAATAGTAACACCAAAGGGATCCACGAATATGGACTATACGTGAAAAAGGTTGCGTATGTGCTCACATCGGTGAACACAGCTTGCGAACCCCATTTTCCAAACCAATCCTGAAGCCCGTAAACAATGACACAAGTAATGATTGCCATCATACTTGATGGTAGGAGTGCTTTTAGCTGAACGCTAACTGCATTGCCCGTGGATGAGGCGACCAACCGATGTGCGGATGAAAACGGTGATGTGCGATCACCAACAAATGCGCCCGATATGAGTGCCCCTGCAACAATTGGCAGTGGAATATGTAAAGAAGCCGCCACCCCCATGAGTGGGATGCCTACTGCACTCAATGTGCCTGTAGAAGTTCCAAGAATCATCGAAATCACACCTGAAAATAAGAAAGCGAAGGTTAAGAAATAAGCTGGATTTAATAAAGATAACCCTGCATCAATTAAAAATGGAATCGTGCCTGAAGCCGTCCATGCGGGAATTAGAACACCGACAAGCGAAAGAATCCACACGACTCCCTTCGTATGTTCGATCCCTTTAATCATCGCTGACCAAACTTCTTTGGATGACGTTCCACTTTTCACAGTCACTACGATAAGAAACACTAAACCAGCTGTGAAGCCAAGAGAAAGCGGCAATACCCAAACATAGGCCAGCAGTAGTCCCAGCACAGTTACAGCTACAATACCAATTACGCGTTTGGTCGATCGCATATTTTTAAATCACGTCCTTTTGACAATCTGGATCCATTGTACCAATAATTCGAAATAATTTGTGGACTTGTAACAAAAACTAGTGTACGAATGGATAAAGACGAAAGGCGTGTTCTTACATGAATGATAAACAACTTCATAAGAAATGGATCCGAGTACTGGGAAACATTTTACTTTTGTCAATAATCTGCACCATATGGTCTCCCAAGACTGCAACAGCAGCCGATAATCAGGTCGAGTTAACTGTACAATCTTCACCAACAGCAGCCTATAAAACAACACATGTCATAACAATCACGCATTTGCAAAAAAAACTTATACAAGCAGCGCGGACTCCTATTCCCTTTCCCGCACCGTATGCTGACACATATCTTACATTTAGAAAGAATCCGAAAAGCGCACACTATGCTGTCACGATGCAAGGTGAAGTTATAGACCTTGATCAAAGAACACTCCTGCAACTTGACCGCTCGACAACAGCTAGGCTGCGCCAAGAAATAGTTGAACTTCGTGCAAAGCACTACGGCAAGCTCATCAAATGGGACGATATTAATGTTTTACTACCCAAATATACGAAGTTTACAATTAAGGATTTAGAAACCGGACTACAATTTCAAGGACAGCGTCGTGCTGGAAGTGCGCATGCGGATGTCCAGCCTTTATCAAAAGCTGATTCCGCGATAATGAAGAAAATCTATGGGGGAAAGTGGAGCTGGCTTCGACGTGCCGTACTCATTCAGCACGAAGGTAACACTTGGGCAGGTTCTATGCACGGGATGCCCCATGGAGGGGACGGCATTCCTGATAATGATTTTAAAGGACACTTCTGTATTCATTTTGTAGGGAGTGTCACACATGGCAATCTAAAGCTTGACATTGCCCATCAAGCTATGACCTATTTGGCCGCAGGACAGCTACCTGCCTTTTTAGCAACACTTTCACCTGAGCAGCTAATCGAATTATGGACGATAGCTATTAATCGACAAGACACCGCCATATATGCAGCCGTTACAGGGCAGACGATGGAAAAAGTAGGTACCATTCCATTCACATCCGCTGTCCGCGCATCTAAATCTCAGAAAAGCAAGCCTACTTTAGTTAAAACCACTTTAGAACCATTTCAAACAACACTCTCTTCCGCTATTCGTTATTCATTAAATAACACAAAAAATAGTGGAAAGAAGCAAGCATCGCTTGAGTTTCTAATGGTCCATCCAGCTCTACCTGGGCACTGGGTTATTCAGGACATATCTTTTCCTAGAAAGTAATTGGCGTATAAAAAATAGACAAACAAAAAACTTCCCTCCAGCATAAATGCTTAAAGGGAAGTTTTTTGTTTCGTATGCCGAGGACCGGAATCGAACCGGTACGGTAGTCACCTACCGCAGGATTTTAAGTCCTTACTCGTATATTACGTCGTAGAAACCGCGTCGTTACGGGATTTATTCGTTTTCATGTTCGCCAGCCACACGAGGACCTCACCGTTCATTTAACGTTTTCGCCTATCGCTAATCACGTAATCCTGCGCGCTTACTAATTATACCAAATCCCCACGTACGAAGCAAATTTAGCGTTAATTTATCGTTTATTTAAAATCCTTTACGGTGCTGTTTTCGCTTTCAAACGGTCCTGTAACGCAAAAAAACCGCCACCCAACGGAATCTCCCGCGAGTGGCGTTCTTTGCGCTAATCATAGAACCCGTGATTCGTCCGGATCGGCACCGCTATCTTTGGCGCCTCCTCCCCGCGTTCAAACGGTTCTATCACTCGCGCATACCTCGTCACACTATCAAACGTAATATATGATTCCGCGCCCAATCGTTTAATTGACGCGATCACCTGCGTCTCGGTCCGTTGTGTTAAACGGCATAGTACCGGTAAGTGTAGCGGCGTCATCGCTAGACCATAACGGTTAAATAATACACGGAGTACTTTACGATCAGTATCCGTTAACATTGCGCATCACCTCGAACGTATGTTTGTATGCATTGTAACACATTTGCCCCAAATAAAAAGGCTATGTTAACGATTAATGTTGATTTTCATGTTAAGCTTAATTGGCAGGATAGTTGAAAAGTTTCGCGAATACCCTATTTACGAAGTTCGTGAAAATGACGTTAAACCCAATTACTGCAATTCATAAAACCAAGATTCAAACTTTTATTGGGGGATATCAAGATGAATAAAATGAAAAAAGGTGCGGTAACTTTTTTAGATGTTCTAGGATGGAAAGGAATATGGCAAAGAAACCCTGAAGCAATGGATAATTTGCTGTCCATGATTAAAGAATCAAAAAGGAATATTAAAAATTTATTAAATCAAGAAACACTTGGTAATGGTGATACTAATTATTTTAAAGACCTTGAAATTGAAGTAAAGAGTATTTCAGATACTATCGTACTTCTAACTTATGGAGAACCGGAACATGCACTTTTATTTCACGCTGGGGTAACAGCTAGAATTGTAAGTGAATCTATTAAGTTAGGTATACCCTTGAGGGGAGCCACTGGATACGGAGAATTCACCGAACGTGGAAATGTGATGGTAGGACCGGCAATTGATGAAGTAGCTTCATGGTATGAGATAGCTAATTGGATAGGTGTCATTCAGATTCCGTCAGCAACCTTCGAGGTAGAAGAGTGTATTATACAGTTAATTGAAAACAAAGAAATAAATAAAAATCATGTTTTCATTCCCTTTACTGTCCCTCTTAAGAATTATCCAAATATGAAATTGTTATGCTGTAATTGGCCGTATTATTTCAATAATGAAACAGGAATGATGGAATTAACTAATTATTTTAAACTGTTGAAACCGCACTATCCTGATGTTTCTTTGAAACTTCTAAACACCTTAAATTTTTATACACATACAAAGAAATTAAAGTAATTATTTGAATGCAAATTCGAAGGTGAAGTAGCTATGTATAACACCGTATTCACGATGCGGTCGCGCACGCTCCCTTGGTCTGCTCGAGGAATTTCGAGGAAGCAGTTTCAGGCAGACAACTCCTGCGAGGCTAAGTCTCCGACCCAGTCGTTACGCTCATTTAAGCCTTTCAGGTTCGTAGATACAGAAACGTTTGACGAAAATATTATAGTAACCCACAGGGGAGGATATATGGATACTCCGGCTTTAACCGTAGCATCTCCGTTCCCTATGGGATTAATAATTTGTGCGCAATTTCCTTACAGTTAACGCAACCATATCAAAGAGTGCCTTGGGGGTCATCGTGTCGATCCGTATTTTCAAAGTGATTTTTTACTGCGCGGATTTTAGTGACACCAAACGGATAACCGCAGAGGGGCGACCCCCGCCTATGCCCCCTCACTTTAGAACAATAACGTATTAACGTGACCTACATCTGTACAAAACCCACATTATGCGCGGATGTCTACGTATATCCACGGATGCCGCAATCCCGCGCTACGCCTACGTTCTAGCCGTTTCCGTGCCGTAACTAAACGAGAGCAAGTACCGCGCATTAACGGAAACATGCGTTTATGCACCGTTTATACATCGTTTATGCAGTCTTGTTGGTCGAAGGTTTGCCGTTATATACGCATGAATTGGAAAAGTTTCGAAGGGTCACGCAGAAAGAACGTGCAGCCGATGTATTCGTGTTAAATGTGAAGCAACGTGAACCACCGTAAATCCGCATAACACGCGCTGTTATCATCTTCTGTCCGTTTTTGACCGTACTTCACTCCGATGTGGATGCGGACACATACGTATAACGGATGAAATTCACGCTATATCCACAATAAAACACAAAAAAACTAAACCAAACTAAACCTAAATTTCACTGTATAAAACCGCTTAATCACGCGCCACTATCGCATTTACTCGAAATTGTGCCGCAGTTTAGTTCCGTTGTGTGTCCGCCCCTACGAATTAGACGCCGACACCCCGAGGTTTAGGCGCGTCCCCGGTGAGTGACGTCCAGCCGACGTAAACTAATGTCAACGGACGTTACTCCGCAACCATACGTTCACCTTACGCACAATCCCATATACACCAACGCTTTAGTCGATTAACGCATTAAGTAACGGGGAAGGTTCCGGTGTGCTTGCGCAAGTTTACACGCTGCTTTAGTTATGCAATAGCAACCGCACCTTCCGCTTCGTTAATTAGTCGTATTAATCCACGTGCAATTGAGTCAATGTCGTCGTCTTTCCGTACATTGTAAGTACCGCCGTTTATATTCACGGTTACGCCGCCGTTTCCACCGTTACCGTTACGGTAATCCTCGGCTTGACCACGTGTTAGTACCGTTTCGTCCTTATGGAGACGCGCGACATACCCGTCGTACGGTACGCGTGCGAGTCCACCTGCATGGTTGCCGTCTGGTTTGACTACGTTTTTTAAACGATCAACCATTGGGTTAACTTCGTATCCCTGTTTATTTAACGGGTTAGTGAAGACCTTATCGTTATAAAAACCGTTTGCTTTCGCCTTCTGCGCCGCATCCCAGTCTTTTAATGCCTTACCTAACAAGCGTTTTCCGTTGTCATCGTAAACAGGTGCAATCTCCCAGTTTTTCTTGGCTCCGTTAGTGATGTTATCTATACCCGCGGAGAATCCCTTTTCCTTGAACGTGTTTATGTCGCTCATAACACCTTTTGATATATTGTCGATATCACTAACGGTATCACTTATTAATTTGATCACAGGCCCAGCTATACCGGTACCAACACCTGTGGCAGCGGCTAATTTAACCTGAGGCGGTCCAGGAGTAACAATGTACGTGATTAGCGCGGACATAAGTGGATTATCTTTGGCAAATTGCTCTAAACCCTTCAACATACCGCTCCCAATAGATGAACCTAGGCTAACCCCTACCCCTAGTAATTTCTCGGATGAGGCGGACAGTGAATTGCTTAAAAACGAAATCACACTGTTTGTGATGTTGGAAATCTGTTTATCACCGCCCGAGGTGTACCAAGTATCAAACGATTTAGTTAAATCGTTGAATATAAAGCCGATCTGTCCCTCGAAGGTTGTAATCTTTTGGAAGTCTGGGTTGTTAAAATAGTGCCTGTCTAAATAATTTTTTACTTTATCGACACCTCTGATTATCCCGTCAAGTGTCTTCGTCATCATCCGCGATCCAGCCGCAAATAACTTATCCGCGCCACCATCCGTGAGGTATTTGGATAAACGCTCAAGCTGCGGTTTCAAGTGGTCTAGCGTCTCAGTCCCCATGTGCGCAATTCCCGTCTTAAACGTCCCAGTAATCGTTGACCACATGCCCAGGCTCGTCTTACTAAGCTTGTCCGCACCGCCATCGAAGGTTTTTGCAACGTCCGTTAACATTAACTTCATCGCGCCTCTAACTGTATCGCCTCCGCCAGCAGCCGCCATTTGCTTCGCGGTAACTTTGAATCCGAACTCCTTCATGCGCTCAGTTTCGCCCGTTTTCATGTCGGCCAATGCCTCTACCGCATCCATTAGCGATTTTCCCGGATTGAGCGCGCTCATGTTTTCGGATACCGTAAGCAACTGCTTCGCCTGAGCGATGTCTCCACTCGTTACGTTAATTAGTCGTCTACCTGCGTTCATTACGTCGCCAGTCTCAAACGGCGTTAGATTCGCGTTCTTCTCAAGGTAATCAACGTAACTTTTCGTAGCTATTTTTGCTTTCTCGGCACCTTGCGTGAGTCCGATAAAATGCTCCATCGCTACGTTATTCTGCTCAATATCCGAAGCGCCTTTTAACGCGTCCTTAAACAGCTTAATTGTGCCAATACCGGCAGCAACCGTACCCGCAGCTATACCAATACCGGCGACTGCGGCGGAAGTCTTAGCGGCCCGACTTGTAATGCCGGCGAGGGCATTAGTGGCGGACGAGCCCATTCGTGCAAATGATCCACCTAGACTCTGCGTGATACGATCTGACCGCGCCATCGCATCCCCGGCCCTATTTGCAATCCGCTCTGTTCTCTTGATCGATTCCTCAACCTTGCGTAACGGGCCGGACATTTTGTCTTCTAAACGTAGGACCGACTTTACTTCAAACGCCATCGACTTTCACCTCTTTTGCTAACTTGCCTATAAGATCAGAATTGTGTTCGATTTTCGCACGTAGGCGGTTCCACTTACGTCCGTCTTGTGTCACGGTTGCAAGTTTAATGATCGACGTTAACGTCTCTGCCATTTTTATTCCGATGAACCTTATGTTGGAACGATCATCCGTTTGCCACCGCTTTATAATGCTCGTCATTTCGCTTACGCGCGCCTTAAACTTTGCCTCGTCATACCTCCTAAAACGGATATCTCTATGGATGTCTCCGCATAAACCTTCTAACATTTTTAATTCGTGTTGTAATGTCTCCACGTATCAAACCTCCCCTTTAAATAAAACAAAGAGAGAGAACGACGTATTATCCCGCCGCTCTCCCTACTAACGCTTATTCCGTTGCGTCTTCAATCGCCTCTTCTTCGTCGCCGAATCCGGACAATGCGAGGATAGCCTCGTTCAACTTCGCAAGCTCACCTGGCAATAGCGCCTTCTTAACGCAATCTGCCGCATCGGACGCTTCATAGCGCTGAATCAATGCCTTATTACTAAACTCGGGATCGACGCAACCTTTTGCGATGAGTACCGCGTTAAACAAATCGTTGTCTAGCCTCTTCTCACGCTTAGAGCCGGTACCTTCGTAGATGGACGCTTGCTCACGTGCTTTCTGCAGATCGACGTTATCGATTGCGCGAGTCGTAAAATGTGTTTTCAAACGCGGAATATATACCTCTTTCTTCAAATCTAACGTTGCTCCGAGTAGTGCGTCTAAACCTTTAGTCATCTATAATCAACCTCCGATTATTTTTTAGATTACGTTTTACTCTCTCCCATAGTTAAGTACTGCCGTTGTTGTGTAATTTCGGAAAAAGTCTCGTTTCTTCGCTATATGCTAAGTCCCACTTTCGAAGAGCATTAAAACTCTGTCCTTGTGAACGTAGGGCCCCCGTAATATCTCGTATGATAACCGATAGCTCTACCATCCTAGCGTCTCTACTCTGACTTAAAAGTTCGCTAAATCGAAAGAGTTGACGTAACTTTAATGTATATGACTCTAGGGAAAAGCTTTCGTTAAATAATCCTCGCGTCAGGTCATCATAGTGATTTATAAATGCTCTCGACTCCTTTTGGAGCCAAGTTTCATCCTCAATTTGACTTTTTAGCCACATACTCACACCTTCTCCCGCCATTTTAGATTAGTAGCTTCTCGTTTAGTTCTTTCACCCTTGCCAAATCCGCACGTGCTAGGTTTACCTCGCGTATAGCTTCTGCGTACTCTCTACGCGCTTCACTAATACTAGCCTCTACTTCCTCGTTAACATCAGTGCTATGCGTGTGCTCATCGACTTTGTACGAATGTGTAAACAGCTCTCTTGGAGTCATCCCAGACAAGTCGTTTGTGTTGTCTTCAAGTACAACATCGCTTCCGGTATTTAACGCAGCGTATCCGGCAGCCATTGTTAACACCGGATTTCTCAATATGGCTTCACTTAATTCGGCTTTGGTTTGTTGATTCATATAATAACCCCCATTTGCTTCTTTTTGTCTCGTCTTAGGACTTCGATTGCCGCTCTAAATACCACGGAGGCAGTGTACCGTTACTTAGGACAGCATGACATTCACTCAATAACGGAAAATAAGGGTCGGCGTTGCCTCCATAATTGCTCGACATGCCTTTTACTTCTGGATACGCCTGTCCATAATTGAGCGCATCGAAACTATTATCAATTGTTCGCGATAATTCTTGGAAGTCCTCAATCGTTCCCCTCATGTCATTACGCATTTCCCACATTTGGCGTAAACGAGTAATATAATCGGCTCTCAGATCCTTTAATGACTCTTGAATACTTTTTATTTCTGTCTTTTTTCCATCGACAATTGAATCTAACTCTTCCTTTGCGGCATTTCTCAGAGCGCCAAGACGTCTCGGTCTTGCTTTTATTAGTGCCTCAGATCGCTCTAAGCAACCTTGCTTAGTAGTGCATAACTCGTCTATTTTCGATTTCAAGGATTGGATTTCACGTTCACATTGCGCAAGCTTTGATGGATCGATAGCTTGTGTCATCCTTAAGTCCTCAATTTGCGATCTCATATCCGTAACTTCAACTTCTATGCGGTCACTTTCTGACAACTCTTTCTTTATTGCCTTATCAATGGTATCAACTTCGCATCTAAACTGTTCCATTACCGTTTTCTCTGAAATCGCCTTAACTTGTTTGCTCATTTTTCCACTCTCTCCTTTTTAGTTGGTGTTATTTCTTTCACTTCCGTAGCTACGTAACGTCGCCAACGGTTGCCTAATCGTTTTTTGAGTAACTCCGGCATCAAAAACGCAGCGTAACGGATTGAAACGTCAGCACCGAAATAAAAGTCTAGCGTCTTGCCGTCATGCAAGTGAATGCGCGTGTAAATATTCTCGTTTTTTGCCGCCAACGCAAAAATACATCTTCTAACGCCTCCATTTCTTCGGACGCATGACAAAAAGCCGTAGGAATCGGCACTCTACGGATGGTTCGCGGAACTCCTTACAACGTGGATCACCGTCGGTCAATAATGCTTGAGTTAACGCACACATCCCGCCAGATTGATAATAGTCGCAGTATGACACAGCGCTCGATTGCATATCGTTCATTCTTCGCTACCGTCCGCTTCTCGGTAATCGTCAATCTTTCGCGAGAACTCTTCCAACGCCTCTGCGTCCGTAGATGTTACGGCAACCTCTTTAGCTCCAAACGTACCGCACCAGTCACAAGCTTCGAAGTAGCCGTTAAACAACGCATTTAAGGACGTTGCTATTTCTGAAACGGGCCACCTCGCACATCGCCAATCTTCCCTTGAACATGGTGTAAATATCTTAATAATGTGCATCCCATCTTCGATCGTATGTTTAACGAGCATCCTTTTACTCGTATCTGCTAATTGTTTGCTAATCTCACTCGCCCCCTCGATAATTTAATACTTGCACCATAGGTGCTTTTTTGTTATGATATATATGGATAATACCGTCATTTTTTCTTGAATAACAAAAAAATTAAAAGACTACCTGCTCCGCTTTTTTTACGCGACGGATCATCTCAATAGCTTCGTCGTTAATATTAAATACCTGAGCAACCCGTATTCGAACACGAAGCGTGACAGGTACCAACCCCGTTTCCATTTCTGATAATCTTGGTTGGCTAATACCGATCGCTCTCGCAAGTTCCACCTGGGACATTCCTCTTTCATAGCGCAACGCTTGAATCGCTAATCCATCCAATTTATTACCCTCCTTTATCTATTTTTCCTTTTTATCGGTTTACACCACAAAAAAATAAGAAACGATTTCCGCGTATAGGCGCTCACGCAGAACTGACGTTCCCCCTTCTCAACTATATGTACGGATGTCCGGGGTATCTTTCTTTGTGCCGTACTTCATACGTAAATAGCGCTTAATTACTTCCGGCCTTCTTTGCTTAACTATCATTTGTCCACTCTCTCCAACTATACTCGGATTGTACGGTTTGAAATGTCCGCTAACATTCGCGGTGTCCATAGTAACATCCTGCGGCTTCTTTCGTCCTCCTCGCTTTTGTTGTTGCACTTTTCGGTTTATTGAATCCTCAGAATAACAAGCTTCGGGAAACTTGTTAATATGTTCGAGTTCGTACGGACTATAAAACGGATATTCATATTGCTGGCGCTCACGGTCACGAAGTCTACGTGAATCCTCATCGTTACGACTTTTTCTCTTCCGCAACATTTCCGCCCATCGCATGCAACGCTTACTGCACCGTTTAGCGTTATTTGCCCGACTCGTATCGATAAAGTAACTTCGGCACACTTCGCATACTTTACGATTTGCTAATAGCTTCGGGGTAAGAAAGTTCATTTCTAATTCTTGATATGCCCGCGCTCCACTTCCTAACGGAGGATATTCGAAACAATTCTCGTCCATCTCTTCACGAAAACGGTCTTTAAGCGTCAATCCCGCTTTCAAGTCATCCGCAATAATATAGTCCGTTAGCAATTCAAGCGCTTGATATTCATTAAATGTCGGAAAGCATAACGCCCTCGGTCGCTTCTTAACATACCCGTCCGGCTGACGCTCATCAAAGTACCGATATGTAAGAGGAACCACTTCCTCCACTATTCGCTTTCGGTCGTCAATCGATGTTTTTGCATTTTCTTGATAATACTCTTTCTTGGTATTAGGCAGCGAGGATCGAGCCGCCGCTAGTAATTCCGTGGTACTGATTGATTCAAAGTGAGATCGAAAACGATCGTACACAACCTCGGCAGTAATTGGCGGATCAGCTAATTGAACGATCATACGAAATTCCCCCTAGATTTCGTTCTTATCTACGTTAGTCCTTACGATATATCAATTGAATAGGACGCTCAAAGCCCGCACTTGCTCTAAACCCTCCGCGTTACCGGCGAATACAACGCGCGGATTAACTACAATACGACGTTTGCGCTTGTCGTGAACATCCTCTACAAATACAAAGACAGGTTGACCGCCCAATTTAACGCCGTTCATAGCGCGTTTGAGCTTCGCGGAGTCTGCGTAATGGAGAAGCGCGGCCAGTTTATCGACCGTTAGTGGCGAAATGTTATCGTAATAGTACTCCCGCGGATTATAGCAGACGATATTCGTATTAAAATGAAGAAACGGGATCACCAAAAACACTATCGCCAATTGTTTAACGTCCCGCCCCTTGCCGTACTCCTCGTACAGTCCGCGTATAGTCTGACGATAGAGACGTATACGTTGGAGGTCAGCGATTTCTTCGCTCGACTCGCCGCGTTGAAAAACGGTTGGATTAACTAGAATAGCACCGTCCTCCTCGCGCAATACATCCTCTGCCAGTAGTCGCCGATAGAACTCCGAAAACCGAGCGCGGCTTATTCCTATTAATTTCGTCAACGTATCCCGCGTTAGAGCGATGCCGTTATCATGTCGTATACGCCCGTCATCATATCCGGTGTAAGTTGCGATAAACATTAGCCGCGCTATGTCCGATTGTGAAAGTGACGGAAATCGCTCCATCGTCGTCACGCACGGTTCATACAAGGCGGATACGAATCCTCCGTTCTCCTCCGCGAATCTTCCCATTACGCTCAGGTTCCTAGCGTATCTCTTTTGTGATTCCGTTTTGCGAGGTTCCAGTTTTAGACGGTGCGAAACGTCAACACCGTCAAGGGCGATAATAGCACCGTTGACCACTCTCGCGTTTTTCATTGCGTCAAATACTCTAGCCTTCTGTCTTGGAGCCATTCCCTTCCATTCTCTCGAGCGTTCTACACTCATTCGAACCCCTCCTAAAAATAGGTTGCCTTTCGGGAACAAAACTAACAATATAGGTTGCCTTTCGGGAACACGTAAAAACGCCGTCAATGCCTAGAGCCACAAGGGATATCGGCGTTTTTCAACGTGTCTGTCTCTCTTCTCTTTAGATAATACCGTTAATATATCGCGGTAAAAATTAAATAGTAACGTAACCTAATAACCTGCCGCGTCGCTTCACTCCTTGCCCCATCCGCCAAAAAGCATGGCGCATGGAATATCTATTAACCTGCGATTATATTTTGTATATTAAAAATCACGCGGATAAGGATATGCTCTGGGACGGCTTGTCCGGACCAGACGCAAGGCGAAGCCGTAGCGAAAGAGTCGTTACGACTCCCGTTATATATCGCATGTTCGCGCCGTGTTTTAACACTACGGGAACTAACGTAATAGTTCGTGGATCAAAGGCACGGATAATCTACGCCTTCGTTCGTATACCTAATACGTTGCCGACCGAATCGATTTCGCACACTTTATTCGTACATTTTTAATTCCCCATGGAAACCGCGAAATCGGGACACCTTAACGGAAACGTTGTAATTGCGTTACACCTCTTCTAACCGTCTAATTTCCGTTTCGTCCACTTGTGCTGCAAACTCTTCGGGCGGTATTATGCCGATAGATATTTTCGAGCAACTCGTACACCATCCGGTAGGTAGTCCGTTATGTCTCCGTGTATATTAACGTCATAGTATCGAGCCAAACGTTTCAGCGCGCGCTCTCCCGTCATATGGTGAACACCGATCATTCCGCAAATCGCATTCACAGAAAACCTAGTCGTGAGTGTTTTGTTGGCTTCCTCTATTGCCTGCGCCACCTCATCCCCTGATTTCTTGATAATGAATTGAAGCAATTCACATTGTTCCGCCTCTTTCTTTTTGTGTATTGGATTATCGTCAACTATTGGCACGCAGAATAGACGTCCTTCAACGTCTAACGGCTCGTCCAACGAGAAGCTTACACGTTTCCGCCTCCGTCCTTCTTTCCTAGCAAATGACAGCCGTGCCTTACGTAGTGAAACCGCGAGCATTCTCCCAAATTCTTGTATGTCATCGCGTTGTGCCAATGAGAGGATTACATCATTGAATATTGAATCCGCGTCAAACCCATCACCACAACCTAAGCTTCTCAATTTGTATCGATTACTCACTTGAAACAGACACATGGCCTCATTATAAAGAGGGGCGAAAGTATCATTGTTTCGGCATGCTACGTACTCAATCGCGTATTTGTTTAATAATTCAAAATTCATTAGACGCAACCCCCTTTTTGACAGTAAGAAACTAGCAGAAAAGTGTATACTTTCCCGTAAATTAGTGGTATATTTATTTTAATATACGCTTATGGTCATATTTATAATATACGCTTAGGGTCATATTATGTCAAGGGGTGATTTTTTATGTTGAAAATAAAAGTTAAAATTAAAGAGGTACTAAAAGAAAGAGGTATGACACAAATGGATTTGTCAAAACTTACGGGGATTGCGCAGGCTAGAATATCGAAACTAAGTAGCACTGACCGTCAGGAGGTAAATTTGGAAATGCTTGAAAAGATTGCACACGCGTTAGGAATTACGGACATATCGGTACTTTTGCAATTTGAAGAGGACAACAAAAATTAATTCGCGCGGAAATCGACGGAAATACGCGAATGACTTACGCTGTCTATTACGTAATTTCACCGCGCAAATCACGGAGAATTAGCGCATAGCCATTCCGCTGATACAAATGTGCAAGTACGTTGTTAGACCGCCTAAATCCCCGCGAATTTAACGGTAAAAACAAGGGGAATCCGTCCATATTGTCGAAGGAATAGGGAAACGATAATACGGAGGTAATTGTATGCGAGTAGCAACGGGGATCATCGGATTGGTTTTTACTGTAGTTATTGGGATATACGGATTACTTTATTTTCTAGGAGCCTCTATTGGGAGCAGCACGGCGGGAGCATACGCCGGGATATTAACAATGCTTATCTCTATGCTTTTTCTCGTGGCGAGTGCATTCGCGTTCAAGATGCCGCACGTATCAAGAAATCTATTTTTTACGGCAGCCATGGTCGCAATCGGAGCGGCTATGTTACTAAATTTGTGGTTGGGAATTTGTGCGGCCGTTGCATTCGTTCTCTGTTGGATGAGTGGTAGAGCGGTGGAATCCGAGGAAGTCAGCATATAAACGAAAAAAACGCTACCCGCGCGTAAGGAGTTCGTATCCTAACGTTCGAGTGGCGTTATACTATTTGTCCAAGTTTTTTATTCTCTTCTTTTCCGGAAGCAACGTTAATAACGGCGTTGCCTTCGCATGCTCTTCCTTTATATCACTTTCGATCAACGCCACATACCGCTGTGTCATCGCGAGATTTGAGTGTCCTAGCGCTTTCTGCAACGTAAACGCGTTCGCACCATTTCTGATAAACTGCAACGAAAAAACGTGCCGCAAATCGTACGGCCGTAACCGTGTGCCTAACTGCTTACAATATATCTCCATACGGTCGCCCCACGTATGTCGAGTCATTTGATTCCCCTCATACGAGCAGAATATCGGAACATCGCTGCCCCATTCCGGTGGTCTAGCCGCAAGTAGGCGCTTAAGACTTTTCACCGTCGGTTCTGAAAGTGGAAGCGTCCGTGACACGCGCGTTTTTGCCTTCGATGCCGGAATTCTAACCTCAGATGCGGCCAGACTGAAATCCATCGGTAAGAGAGACATCGCCTCCTTCGGACGAATTCCGTTATCGAGCGTCATTAGGATGAGCGTATAATCCCGTAAGCCTACAAAAGTCTTTTGATTGGGCAGTGCGAGTAACTGTTGTATTACGCTAATGTCCAAGTTGACGACGCGCCCTTCGTCCTTCCGCTTCTTAATGTTCTTTATCGGATTACTTTCGATGATCCGCTTCTCTACGCACCAATTAAGGAACGTGCGCAAATAGACCAACCGATTATTAAACGTCGCCGGCTTAATCTCGTCCGACAAATGCGCAAGGAGCGATTCCGAAAGACACTCGACAGAATCCCACGCGTTGGGAAACCTGCGGATAAATAACCGCACGCATTTATCGTAGTCCTCGTACGTCTGTTCGCTGATTCCTTCCGCGGTCTTCCAAGTTAGAAACCCGTCAAGCGCATCCGCCCACGTCACGCGTTCATCTTCGATTACTTTTCGTACTCTAACCAAAATAACGTACCTCCCCGATTCAATTTCGAACGGTGAGATACGTTATTAAAAAATCCTGTGTAGCGCAAATCTACCTTTTTGCAACCGCACAGGACCTAGCGTTCATTTTACGTTATTCGCCACGATTATGACCGAGGGTAAAACGCCGAAAACCCTTGATACTACGCGGTTTTAGTACGGTATGCCGAGGACCGGAATCGAACCGGTACGGTAGTCACCTACCGCAGGATTTTAAGTCCTGTGCGTCTGCCAGTTCCGCCACCCCGGCTTAAGTTGAATCTAGTTAGTAAAGATTAACGAACACTATTATATCGCGAAATCTTTATTAAATCAAGCATTATTTTTAAATGATACTAGATTCATAGATTAACCTATGTAATGAAAATAAGTTCCTCGAAACCTTAAGGTTTCTTTGGTGGGCCCAGAGGGACTCGAACCCCCGACCAATCGGTTATGAGCCGACCGCTCTAACCAACTGAGCTATAGGCCCTCAATAATAGGCTTTGGATAAAGCATATAAAATATTTGGTTGCGGGGGCAGGATTTGAACCTGCGGCCTTCGGGTTATGAGCCCGACGAGCTACCGAGCTGCTCCACCCCGCGACGTTACCGCTAACTTAGCGACAAGTAATAATATAACAGATATCCATTGTCTGAGTCAAGTCATATTTTTAAAGAAACCTTAATTGCTGTAACGCACCCCAAATCTGCCCTTTCTGGATTTAAAAACTTGTACATCTCTTGGGCATTCATAACCATAGATCCACCAGTCTTCCTCCATACGCTTCGCTAAACATCCAGCTTGGAATTTACTATCGTACAGCTTTGCCCAGTACACCCAATTCATTCTCAATCACTCCGTTACTTGATCTTTATTACCTGTAGTGTAACCAGAATTGCATCAAAATAAAGAAACAAGTGCCATAATAAATACGGGTTGACAAATTGTTGAATATTACAAAGTTCGGTATAATGTCGATGAATAGCTTATTTTGAAAGATTAAAGGAGATTGAAAAAATGGATGCTACTATTTTATCTTACTTTAAAGAGAACGAGTCACGTTATCTCGAAGAACTCAAACAATATTTACGTATTCCAAGTGTAAGTGCCCTAACTACACATAAGTCAGATATGCTTGAGTGTGCCAAGTGGACTGCTGATTCATTACGCGCGGCAGGCATGGAGAATGTGGAAATTGTTGAAACGGCTGGTCACCCCATTGTTTATGCGGACTGGATGCATGCTGAAGGAAAGCCAACCATTCTTGTATATGGACATTATGATGTACAACCAGCAGAACCTTTAGAACTATGGAACTCACAGCCATTTGAGCCTGAAGTACGCGATGGAAAAATCTATGCACGTGGTGCAACAGACGACAAGGGACAGTTATTTATCCATGTCAAAGCGGTTGAAGCTTGGTTACATACATATGGAAAGCTACCAGTGAACATCAAATTCTGTATCGAGGGTGAGGAAGAAATTACTTCTCCCCATTTACCTCCATTCCTTGACTCTAATAAAGAGAAGCTTAGTTGTGATATTGTACTAATCTCAGATGGACCTATGATCACTGCTGGTCAGCCATCCATTGAATATGGTCTTCGCGGAGTGGCTGGGTTAGAAATATACGTACAAGGCGCCAATGGCGATCTTCACTCCGGTTTATTTGGCGGTGGTGTACCGAATGCGATTCATGCATTATCTGAAATTCTCAGCTCCTTGCACGCTGCTGATGGCAGTGTTGCAGTTGAGGGATTCTATGAGGGAATTCTGCCTTTTAGCGAAGAAGAACGATTAAATTTCAGCATGCAGCCTGTCGATGAAAATCAAGTTCGCGAAAGTCTAGGATTATCTGCCCTTTATGGTGAAGAGGGATATTCTTTTGTTGAGCGTACAACAGCAAGACCAACACTTGAAATTACATCAGTTACCGGTGGCTTCCAAGGCGAAGGTATCAAACCTATCGTCCCGTGCCAGGCATCTGCAAAAATCGCATGTCGTCTTGTACCACCACAATTACCTGATGACATTCTGGATAAAGTTGAGCGTCATGTACAGAATCATTGCCCAAGTGGCGTTACAGTACGTGTAAAGAAAGTCTTACGTGGCAATCCTTATATGACACCAATTGATCACCCTGCTGTGCGTTCAGCTTCTGATGCGTACGAGAAAGCATATGGCAAACCTGCTATTTTTGTACGTGGTGGTGGATCGATTCCAATCGTAGAGTCATTCTCACGCTTACTTCATGCTTCAGTTGTCCTAATGGGCTTTGGATTACCGGATGAGAACCTACATGCTCCGAATGAACACTTTGATCTTGGCAACTTTGCCAAAGGATTAGAGACTGTATGTTATTATTTAGAGAATGTATCAAAAATGAATGGATAATTATCCCTAAATATGATACGCTTTCACGACAGAAAGGAGGAGTCGTACGTGGTTATGCAGATTATTACAGCATTAATTTTCATTATCATGGTTATTGGTGTGCCTCACTTAATTGGTAAACTGCCAGTAGCTCCGATCCAAAAAATTGCGTTAGTTTCTTGTTTCTTTGTTATCTTAGTTATTCTAGGTTATCAACTTCTCAACATTGAGTGGTTGTTCTTTGCAATGGTCATCTCCTCCGCCATCGAAGCTTCAATTCGTTACTGGAAGCAGCAAAATCTTTTACCATCTAAGCAATTCGAAGAACAACCATCCGAATAGAAATTATGATGAGATGTTATAAATTCTATTTCTCCTAAAGAAACAGGCTCCCCGTGCATGGGAAGCCTGTTTTTTATTCAGATAATCAACTTCCTTACACACCGTAAGAAGCTGGATCTTGTCTCCACGATTGTAGCTGCGCAAGATCTTCTGAGCTAATTTTCCCAAGCTCGACTGCTTCTTCCAATAAGATTGAATAGTTGGATAGAGTATCAAGCGCGATTCCTGCATCAGCGAAGCCTTGAACTGCTTTTTCCAATTGGTACGTGAAGATCGCAGCAACACCAAGAGCTTGTCCTCCTGCTTCATTCACAGCTTGTGCAGCCTTAATGGAGGAACCGCCTGTTGAGATCAAGTCTTCGATGACAATAACTTTTTGACCTGGCTTGAGTGCACCTTCGATTTGATTTTGTTTACCGTGACCTTTTGCTTTGTCGCGAATATAGATCATTGGCAAACCTAATTTTTGTGCAACCCATGCCGCATGCGGAATACCGGCAGTAGCTGTTCCAGCAACTACTTCTGCGTCTGGATATTTTTGTTCGATCAATGTCGCAAACCCAGAGGCAATTAGATCACGAATTTCTGGATAAGACATCGTTAAACGATTATCGCAATAAATTGGAGATTTAATACCAGAAGTCCATGTGAATGGCTCCTGAGGACGAAGTGCTACCGCTTCAATTTCAAGTAAAGCTGCAGCAATACCTCTTGCGATTTGATCAAGTTCATTTATCTCATTCATTTGTGTCATTCGTAAATGACCTCCTTTGGATTATTATGAAACTAGATTAAGATTGTGCAACCACAGAATCAATAATGGACTCGATTGCTTCTCTTGGGCTAGGTGCCGCTGTAATCGGTCTTCCAATTACGACATAATCTGTACCTTGAGCAAAAGCTTCCGCAGGTGTCATCACACGCGATTGGTCGCCTATCGCAGAACCTGCTGGACGAATACCAGGGGTAACCGTAATAAATGTTTTACCGCAAGCTGCTTTAATCGCAGGAACTTCAAGAGGAGATGCTACAACACCGTCTAGTCCTGCAGCCTTTGTAAGTTCAGCATAACGAATCACACATTCTTCAACAGAACCTTCAATACCAATTTCTCTATTTAACACCTCTACACTTGTAGAAGTTAATTGCGTTACACCGATTACTATTGGACGCGTTGTGCTGCCCATCCCCGTAATTGCTTTATCTACACCCTCAAGGGCACTTTCCATCATCGCTCTACCGCCAGCAGCATGCACATTAAACATATCCACACCAAGACGACTCACACTCTCAGATCCGCCTTTAACCGTGTTTGGGATATCATGCATTTTCACATCAAGAAATACGTGATAACCCTGATCTTTTAACTTTGCAATGAAGCTTGGACCAGCTGCATAAAAAAGCTGCATCCCGACTTTCATATAACACGGGATTCCTTTTAGTTCAGCAATTAACTTCTCTGCTGCGTCTGCAGTTGCATAATCCAAAGCAACCATTATCCGTCCTGCAACATCCTTTGTAGTCATCATCTTGTATATTCCCCCTTCAATATCCATAAGTGAGCGGGGTACCTGATTGCATCTACCGACACAATCATGCCCCCGCTCCTATGATTTTTATGAGTGTGCTGGCATTGCACGTGAAGAGAAGTTAATCGCTTCAAGCATGTTTTGCAGCGCACGTACGGTATCAAGTGATGTCATACATACAACACCGTTCTCTGCAGCTTCACGTCGAATACGGAAACCATCACGCGCTGGAGTTTTACCTTTGGTCAATGTGTTCACAACGAACTGTGCTTCTCCACCGCGAATCATATCTAAGATATTCGGTGTTCCATCGCTCAATTTATTGACAATTGTAACGCTCAGACCAGCATCTTGTAATACTTTAGCTGTGCCACCCGTTGCCATGATTTTATATCCGATTCTTGCGAAACCACGGAAGATTTCGATTGCTTCTTCTTTATCTTTATCCGCAACTGTAGCAATAATCGTTCCTGCTGCTGGAATTTTCATTCCTGCACCGATTAGACCTTTATATAATGCTTTAGCAAAGTTAACGTCACGACCCATTACTTCGCCTGTTGATTTCATCTCAGGTCCAAGTGTCGTATCTACACGGCGTAACTTCGCAAATGAGAATACAGGAACCTTTACAGAAACCATGCTGTCTTCTTTCCAAAGACCTGTCTCATAGCCCATTTCTGCAAGCTTTTGACCCATGATAGCGCGTGTTGCCACGTTTGCCATCGGAATATTCGTCACTTTAGACAAGAATGGAACTGTTCTGGATGAGCGAGGGTTAACCTCAATTACATATACCTCATCTTTGAAGATTACGAATTGGATGTTCACTAGTCCAACCACGCGAAGTTCACGTGAAATTTTGATTGTAATATCAATAACTTTTTGTTTAAGTTCCTCAGACAAAGTTTGTGGAGGATACACCGCGATCGAGTCACCGGAGTGAACACCCGCACGTTCTACATGCTCCATAATTCCTGGAATAAGCACCGTTTCCTTATCGCAAATCGCATCTACTTCTACTTCTTTACCTAGCATGTAACGGTCGATTAGAACAGGATGCTCCGGATTTATCTTAACCGCATATTCCATATAGCTAAGTAGATCTTCATCCGAATATACGATTTCCATTGCACGACCACCAAGTACATAAGAAGGACGAACAAGGACTGGATAGCCAAGCTTGGAAGCAACACCTACAGCTTCATTAACAGAAGTTACGGTTTCGCCTGCTGGTTGAGCAATTTCTAGTCTAGTAAGTAAAGCTTCGAATTTCTTACGATCTTCGGCTTCATCAATACTTTCAAGATCAGAACCAAGGATTTTCACACCCGCTTTAGCAAGTGGGGCTGCCAAGTTAATTGCCGTTTGACCACCAAATTGAACAATTACACCAATTGGTTTCTCACGCTCGATGATGTTCATCACATCCTCGAAGAATAAAGGCTCAAAATATAGGCGATCTGATGTGCTAAAGTCCGTGGATACCGTCTCAGGATTGTTATTAATGATTACCGCTTCATATCCTGCAGCTTGGATTGCCCATACCGCATGAACGGTTGAGTAATCAAACTCGATACCTTGACCAATACGAATTGGACCGGAACCAAGAACAATAACTTTTTGCTTCTCTGTTTCAAGCACTTCATCTTCCTGCTCATAAGTCGAGTAGTAGTATGGAGTCGTTGCTTCGAATTCAGCAGCGCAGGTATCAACCATTTTGTAAACTGGCTTGATATTTACGCTCAATCGGTATGCACGAACATCATCTTCCTTCGTCAATGTTGTACATCCTGCATTTGTACGAATTTCAGCAATTGCGCGATCTGTGAAGCCCATGCGCTTTGTTTCTAACAACAATTCTTCTGAAAGCTCAGAACCTACTAGTTGCTCTTCAAAACGAATCATACGCTCTAATTTGTGTAGGAACCACCAGTCAATTTGAGTAAGTTCATGTAATTGTTCAATTGTATAGCCACGGCGAAGAGCTTCAGCCAGTAAGAACAATCGCTCGTCGTCTGGTTTGTTAAGACGCAATTCTAATGTCTCTTTATCAAGTAAATCTGTTTCTTTCAGCCATAAACGGTGAACACCGATCTCAAGGGAGCGAATCGCTTTGTGAATCGATTCTTCGAATGTACGACCGATCGCCATTACCTCGCCAGTCGCTTTCATTTGCGTACCTAACTTACGGTTCGCTGCTGTAAATTTATCGAATGGCCAACGCGGGATTTTGGATACAATGTAATCCAGTGTAGGCTCGAAGCAAGCATAAGTTTGTCCAGTTACTGGGTTGATGATCTCATCAAGTGTGTAACCAATTGCGATCTTAGCTGCCATCTTCGCAATCGGATAACCCGTAGCCTTAGATGCAAGCGCAGATGAACGGCTAACACGTGGATTTACTTCAATCACATAGTATTGGAATGAGTGCGGATCAAGCGCATATTGTACGTTACATCCGCCTTCAATATTAAGTGCGCGAATAATTTTCAAAGAGGCAGAACGTAGCATTTGGTATTCACGGTCAGATAACGTCTGGCTTGGTGCGACAACGATGGAATCACCTGTATGTACACCAACTGGGTCAAAGTTCTCCATGTTACATACGACGATACAGTTATCGTTCGCATCACGCATGACCTCGTACTCCACTTCTTTCATACCCGCGATACTTTTCTCAACTAAGCACTGGCCAATTGGAGAGTAGCGAATACCTGAGGCAACTGTCTCGATCAATTCTTCTTCTGTGGCACAAATTCCGCCACCTGTACCCCCTAATGTATAAGCAGGGCGAACGATAATGGGATAACCAATTTCTTTACCGAAATCAACTGCTTCTGCGACTGTTGTTACGATTACGCTCTCAGGTACCGGTTGCTCCAATTCACGCATCAAGTCACGGAATAGATCACGATCTTCTGCTTTTTCAATTGCTGTTAATTGTGTACCGAGTAATTTCACGTTCTCTTGCTCAAGAACTCCCGCACGAGCAAGTTCTACAGCCATATTCAGTCCTGTTTGACCACCTAGTGTAGGCAGCAAACCATCTGGACGCTCTTGACGAATAATTTGTGTAACGAACTCTAACGTAATTGGCTCGATGTAAACCTTATCTGCCATATTCGTATCTGTCATAATCGTTGCCGGGTTAGAGTTGATGAGGATAACTTCCATACCCTCTTCTTTTAACGCTTGACATGCTTGTGTTCCAGCATAATCGAATTCTGCTGCTTGACCGATTACGATTGGGCCGGAGCCAATCACTAGAATTTTTTTGAGTTCATTATTTTTGGGCATAGTGAAGTTCTCCTTTCGCTGCAGGCGCGTTTTTCTGACTTATTTGCTGCCAAGATGCTAGCATTTGCGCTTGACGCGGGGCTTGCGGGTGATCCAATTTAAACTGACGAATCATCTCGATGAAATCATCGAACAAGTAGGATGAGTCGAATGGTCCTGGAGCTGCTTCTGGGTGGTACTGAACCGAAAATGCAGGGTGGATACGGTGCTGCAACCCTTCGATTGTACGATCATTATTATTAATATGAGTCACTTCTAGGCTCGTTCCAGCCACAGATTCCTTATTAACGGTATAGCCATGATTTTGTGAAGTAATGAAGCAACGTCCTGATTTAAGTTCTTTAACAGGGTGATTGCCTCCACGATGTCCGAATTTCAATTTCTCTGTATCTGCTCCACAAGCTAGAGCAAAGAGTTGGTGACCCAAGCAAATTCCGAAGATCGGAAGTTCGCCTAATAGTTCCTGAATCATTGTCACTGCATGAGGAACGTCTTTCGGGTCCCCAGGGCCGTTCGATAGAAGAACGCCATCCGGGTTTAATCTGCGAATTTGATCTGCTGTTGCATCTTGTGGAACGACTACAACATCACAACCACGCTTGGATAAATCACGTACGATTCCGCTTTTTGCTCCGAAATCAACAAGTACGATTCTCTCTTTATTGCCTGGTGCACTGAATACGTTGCTAGTCGAAACTCGAGCAACTTGATCACGCATTAATGGCTCTTTATTCAACATTTCAAGAAGTTCTGCTGCTGATTTATCCGATGTTGTGATTAAGCCCTTCATTACGCCGTGCTGACGAATTTTGCGAGTTAACATTCGTGTATCAATCTCTGAAATACCTGGAATATCATATTCCTTAAGCAAGTGGTCCAGCGTTAATTGCGCTCTCCAGTTACTTGGTGCTTCTTCATGACGACGGACGACAAAACCATGAATAAAAGGACGTACCGATTCAAAGTCATCACGTGTAATCCCATAATTTCCGATCAAAGGATATGTCATGGTGACGATCTGCCCACAATATGAAGGGTCAGATAATACCTCTTGATAACCTGTAATTCCTGTATTGAATACAACTTCACCTACGGAGTCTGTTTCCGCTCCGAACGCTTTACCTACGAATAGCGTTCCATCTTCAAGCAATAATTTTGCCTGCATCCTGTTCAACCCCTTCTCCATCTATATAAAAGTCTGTGCTATTGCGACCAAACTACTTTTCCGCTAACCATTGTTGCAACGGGCCATCCCTTTAACTTCCAGCCACCAAACGGTGTGTTCTGGCTCTTACTTAAAAATTCTGTTGGATCCACAGCTTTTTCTGTTTCCAAATCAATAATTGTCAGGTCTGCTGGACGACCTTCTTCAATTACACCCCATGGCAAGCCGAATACTTCCGCAGGCTTTACAGCCATTTTGTCAATTAAGAATGCAAGTGACCAGCGTCCCGTTGCTACGAATTTCGTGTAAAGCAGTGGGAATGCTGTCTCTAAGCCCACGATACCGAAAGGTGCTGCCATCATGCCGCGTGCTTTTTCTTCTGCGCTATGAGGAGCATGATCTGTGACGATGATATCAATGGTGCCATCTTCAATGGCTTCGATCATTTTTTCCACATCATGAGGCGTACGAAGCGGAGGGTTCATTTTCCAATTTGCATCTAGTTCTGGGATATCTTCATCCGATAAAAGCAAGTGGTGCGGGCACACTTCAGCAGTCACTTTTACGCCAACTGCTTTACCTTGACGAATCAAGCGAACAGATTGTTCAGTTGAAACGTGGCACACATGGTAGTGAACACCTGTAGCTTCAGATAACAAGATGTCACGTCCAACGTGGATCGCTTCGGATTCATTCGGAATGCCTTTAAAACCATGTTTCTTGGCAAAAGCACCCTCAGTAACTGGAGCACCCTCCACTAAGGAATCATCTTCGCAGTGAGCGATAACTGGCATGCCAAGGGATTGTGCTTTGTACATCGCGTTCTTCATCATCTGCGCATTTTGTACCCCAACACCATCATCCGTAAACCCGACGACGCCTGCTTCTTTCAAAGCATCGAAGTCTGTTAATTCACGACCTAGCTCATTTTTCGTAATGGATCCATAAGGAAGTACATGCACGCCACAGCCTTCATTTGCTGCTTTATCGAGTACAAGCTTCACTGTCTCTGGCGTATCAATAACTGGTCTTGTGTTCGGCATACACGCGATTGCTGTATAACCGCCGCGCGCTGCTGAGCGAGTTCCTGTTGCAATTGTTTCTTTATGTTCAAAACCTGGTTCACGTAAATGGACATGCATATCTATGAATCCAGGAGATACAAGCTTACCTGCTGCATCGATTACTTCGTGACCTGTCGTAGTTGGCGTTTCTTGATCACCAGGAAGGATTGTCTCAATGATACCGTTATTTACAAGAATGTGTTTCTTCTGCTGTGTATTCTGTCCATCGACCATCATTCCGTTTAAAATCCAAATACCCATTTTGACCTCCGTTATGTTCGTATAAATATGCATAAATATAAATAATTATTAATAATAACATACCTTTTTCTCAATCAAATGTCTACCCCAAAGCTCGCTCTATTACCGCCATTCGAATTGGCACACCATTGCTCATCTGAGTGAAAATTTTAGATTTAGGATGCTCCACTAGTTCATCATCTATCTCCACATTACGATTAACTGGTGCTGGATGCATAATGATTGCATGTGAAGCCATCTTAGCAGCTCGCTCCATCGTTAAACCGAATTGTGCGCGATATTCATCTGGAGAACGAAACTCGCCATGAGCATGTCGTTCAAGTTGTACACGAAGCATCATGACTACATCTGCTTTAAGTGCTTCTTCCATTGTTACGTATGATGCGAATTCAGCCAGTTCAGGAGCTTGCATATTAGTTGGACCGCAGAAAACAACTTTGGCACCCATTTCACGAAGTGCCCATAAATTGGAACGTGCAACGCGGCTGTGAAGAATGTCTCCAATAATGGCTACTGTTAAACCTTTTATACTGCCAAAATGATTGCGCATTGTATATAAATCAAGCAGAGCTTGTGTCGGATGTTCGTTATTACCATCACCCGCATTGACAAGCGGCGCTTTAATACGACCTGCAAGTTCAGCAAGCAGTCCAATCGGCTTCATACGAATAACGCCAACTTCCATCCCCATGGATTCGAGGGTGCGAACTGTATCGTAGATGGACTCCCCTTTTTGCACAGAAGATTCTGCTGAAGAGAAGTTGATCACTTCTGCGCCTAATCTTTTTTCAGCAATCTCGAACGAAGTTCTTGTTCTTGTTGAATTTTCGAAGAATAGATTTGCAATGAATCTTCCATTCATTACATTAGAGATTTTTGTAGGGTTGTTTTCCCAATAAGCAGCACGATCCAATATACTCATTAGTTCGCTTGCACTCATGTCTTTAAGGCCTAATAGGCTCTTTCCCATCATCGTCTGTACCGTGCTCATCTTATTTCCCCCTTAGTTTTGAATCATAACGCCATCTTCATCGTCACATTCACTAAGCAGCACTTCAATTGTCTCAAGCTTAGAAGAAGGGACGTTCTTCCCAACATAATCAGGTCTAATTGGTAGCTCCCGATGACCGCGGTCAATAAGAACTGCGAGTTGGATCATTCCAGGTCTGCCCAGATCAATAAGTGCATCCATTGCTGCACGCACTGTTCGGCCTGTGAAAAGCACATCATCGAACAGGATGACCTTCTTGTCTTTAATCGGAAGGTTTAATCCATTGGAGATTTCTTCAACAGACTTTACTTGGACTCGATCATCCCGGTAGGATGTAATGTCAATTTCGCCTACTGGAAGCGCAACACCCTCAATCTCTTCGATCAAAGCTGCGACTCGCTGCGCTAAATAGATGCCACGCGTTCGAATGCCGATGAGGATACAATCGTCTACCCCTTTGTTTTTCTCCAAAATCTCATGTGCAATGCGGGTTAACGCTCGACGAATCCCCATTTGATCCATCAGTAAATGCGTTTTTTCACTCATTATGAGCACCTCCTAGAATTCTCACAGCAATGTTTGACTACATAGAAAAAGCTCCTTACCACATAGGCAAGGAGCTCCACTCTAGACAGGTCGATTCGGACCATGTCCTCCCCAAATATACATCTGGGTAGACATAGACACACGGCTTGTATATACAAACCGACCCTAAATACTGTAGCGTTTACCTTGCCAGCCTCTCTGGACTGTTTTTAAAGGTACTTTTCGATTACGGAAATTATCGCACTTTCGACATAAAAAGTCAATATCCATTGATTGAAAAAACCATTTGTGCTATAAAGATGTAATCATGCATAATCAAGTTAGTCCCAAATTTCTAATAAATTGAACGGAGATGATATTTATGAGTGAAATGAACACAATGGAAATTATTAATTTTATCAAAGATAGCAAGAAGAAAACACCAGTAAAAGTCTACATTAAAGGTGATCTTACAAGCCTTGATTATGGTGCTCATGTAAAGGCGTTTATTTCAGGTGACAGTGGTGTAATTTTTGGTGAGTGGTCTGATATCCAGCCTGTATTTGAAGCTAACCATGCAAAAGAAGAAAATTACGAAATTGAATCCGATCGTCGGAACTCTGCAATTCCTTTATTAGATATGAAAGCAATCAACGCTCGTATCGAGCCAGGTGCAGTTATTCGTGATAAAGTATCTATCGGTGATAATGCAGTTATCATGATGGGTGCTGCAATTAATATTGGCGCAAGCATCGGTGCTGGCACAATGATTGACATGAATGTTACAATCGGCGGTCGTGTTCAAGTAGGTAACATGTGTCACATTGGTGCAGGTTCCGTTCTAGCGGGTGTAATTGAGCCACCTTCTGCACAACCTGTTGTCATTGAAGATAACGTACTAATCGGAGCAAACGCTGTCGTTCTTGAAGGTGTACGAATTGGACAAGGTGCTGTAGTTGCAGCTGGTGCAATTGTTGTTGCTGACGTTCCTGAGAATGCAGTAGTAGCTGGTGCCCCTGCTAAGATCATCAAAACAGTTGATGCGAAGACAAAATCCAAAACTGAGATTTTACAAGAACTCCGCCAGCTTTAAATCTGAAGGAGGTTCAGGGTATGGAAATCGAAGTGAGTCCTTACACAGCCATTCGCAGACAACTGCACCAAATTCCGGAGCCGGGTTTTAAAGAATTCAAGACTCAACGCTTTCTCCTTGACTATATCGCTAAACTTCCTCAAGAACGTTTAGAGATTCAAACTTGGGAGACAGGTATTCTGGTCAAAATTCATGGAAAAAACCCGAAGCTCACGTACGGATATCGTGCAGATATGGACGGCCTACCGATTAAGGAAGAGACATCTTATACGTTTCAATCTACACACGAGGGGTACATGCACGCATGCGGACATGACCTACACATGACAATTGGTTTAGGTATCCTTACTCATTTTGTTCAAAATGAGATTAATGATGATCTTGTTATCATTTTCCAACCTGCTGAAGAAGGTCCAGGCGGTGCGCAGCCAATGCTAAACAGCGCGCAGTTGCGTGCATGGAAGCCCGATCAAATTTTTGCGCTCCATGTCGCTCCTGAATATCCGGTAGGTACGATTGCAACAAGACCAGGCATTTTGTTTGCGAATACATCAGAGTTATTTATCGATCTTAAAGGAAAAGGTGGCCATGCCGCCTATCCGCATCAAGCCAATGACATGGTCGTCGCTGCCGCTCAATTGCTTACGCAATTGCAGACCGTAATCTCGCGTAATATCGATCCTTTAAACTCTGCTGTAATAACAGTTGGTAAAATTGAAGGCGGTACAAAGCAGAACATTATTGCTGAAAAGGCAAGACTCGAGGGTACGATTCGTACGTTATCAGCGGAAACGATGGTTCTCGTTAAATCTAGAATTGAAGCTTTAGTTCAAGGCATTGAGGTCGGTTTCGCTTGTCAGGCTGAGATTGATTACGGCGCGAATTACCGTCAAGTGTACAATAATGAAGAACTAACGAACGAATTTATGGACTGGGTAGACCAAAGCGACTTGATGAAAGTGATTCATTGTCGTGAAGCAATGACTGGTGAAGACTATGGCTATTTCCTTGATGAGATCCCTGGGTTCATGTTCTGGCTAGGTGTGGATACGTCTTATGGATTGCATCATTCTAAGCTTGAACCCGACGAACGCGCGATTGAACAGGCGATTCGCCTCATGAGTGCATACATCACATGGAAGTCTGCTCAGCAGCATGCTTAGGCTTGCATCAACTAATATGAAAAGCGTAAAATCCGTTACAAGGGTTTTACGCTTTTTCTTTTGTTAGCGAATGTAAGAAGAAAGATTCTCTCAAATAATAAAAAAAATGACCATCCAATTTCAATTCAATTGGATGGTCATTTACTTATAAATTCACTTCGCTATCGACTTTACAAAGCGCTCTAGACGCACCATAGCTTCCTGCAAGACTTCCATGGAGTAAGCATAGGAAATCCGAATGTACCCCTCTCCATAAGAGGAAAATGCATCTCCAGGCACAACCCCGACCCTCTCTTGCTCAAGCAACTTCATCGTAAAATCGAATGAACTCAAACCAAACTGTTCGATTGATGGGAAAATATAAAATGCACCCTCAGGCTTTGTCACTTTAAATCCCATTTCCACTAATCGACCATAGACAAAATCCAATCTCGCTTTATATTCCTTCTTCATTGGATCCGCATCATGAATACCATTCATCAATGCTTCCAAAGCCGCATACTGGCTGATAGAGCTTGCACAAGTCACATTATATTGGTGCACTTTCACCATATGCTGACTTATCGCTGCAGGAGCAAAGGTAAAGCCAATACGCCATCCTGTCATTGAGTGCGACTTAGATAGTCCGTTAATGACGATTGTCTTCTCTCGCATACCTGGGATGGCAGCAATCGAATGGTGAGTAGGACCATAGATCAATTCACTGTATATTTCATCAGAGATTACGAATACATCTTTATCTTGTAAAAGAGCTGCAATGTCATTTAGCTCAGTCTCATTCAACAATTGGCCAGTTGGGTTAGATGGGTAGCATAGAACGACTGCGCGAGTCTTCTCTGTTAAGTTCGCAGCAATGAGGTCAGCAGTTAGTTTAAACTCATGCTTCGTCGTATCCACCAGTACAGGCACCCCTCCCGCCAGACGAATAAGCGGCTCATAGCCAGGGTATATAGGTGCTGGAAGAATCACTTCACTGCCCTCAACAAGAATGGTCCGAAGGGTTATATCGAGCGCTTGGCTCGCTCCTGTCGTCACAATCACTTCATCTTCAGCTTTGTAGACAAGACCATACTTTTGCTCTATAAAATGACTTACCGCCCTGCGAAGCTCGATTAGGCCATGATTCGGTGTATACACGGTCTTATGGCTATTAATCGCATCAATACCCGCTTCCAAAATATGTTCAGGTGTTGGAAAATCGGGCTGGCCTATTGTTAAAGAAAGAACGTTATCATATTGACTAATGAGATTAGCAATTTTACGGATACCGGAAATTTGGATCTCTTTTACCCTTGGATTAACGAGATGTTCCATGTTCTCTCCCCCATGTTTCATCGTCCTAGCGATTGCGCAAATTATGAAGCAATTGTTCCATATCCGCAGGAAGCGGTGCTTCAAATTCATGATACTTCTCTGTACGCGGATGAACAAAGCCTAATAATGCAGCATGTAATGCTTGTCCGCCCACCATCGTAATATTTTTATTACGACCACCATAAGCAGGATCTCCAACAAGTGGATGACCGATAAATTTCATATGCACGCGAATTTGATGGGTGCGGCCTGTTTCTAGCTTAAGCTCCACAAGTGTACAATCCCCAAATCGCTCAATAACAGAGAAATGGGTCACAGCATGTTTGGCGTTTTTATCTGTAACCGTGTATAGCTTTCGATCATATGGGTCTCGCCCAATTGGTGCGTCAATCGTTCCTTGCTCATGTGCAACATCACCATGCACGATAGCTAAGTATTTACGATTCACACTATGTGCTTTTAGCTGATCAGCTAAACTTGAATGTGAAAGATCATTTTTTGCCGCCATCAGAAGTCCTGAAGTATCCTTATCAATGCGATGAACAATACCAGGACGCATTACACCATTTATACCTGATAAGTCCTTACAATGGTAAAGAAGCGCGTTAACAAGCGTTCCATTTGGATGTCCCGCTGCAGGATGCACAACCATACCGCGGGGCTTATTCACGACAATGACATCACCGTCTTCATATACAACTTCAATTGGGATATCTTCTGGCCCGATCTCAGATTCTTTGGATTCCGGTACAACAAGTGTGAGTACATCACCAGTTACTAGCTTGTAATTAGGTTTTACGACAGAACGATTCACACGAATACACCCATCTTTTACCCATTGCTGTACTTGCGTCCGCGAAACATCGTCTAAGCTTTCTGTAAGAAACTTATCGATTCTCTCTCCGCTTTGCATTTGATCAACGACCCACTCTTGCTCTTCTTGCACGTCCCAATCGATATTCTCTTGAAGATCTAGGCCATCGCCCGAATTACCCATTCGCATTCCCTCTACTTTCTTTTCTCCAAACTACAAAAGTATCGATCAGTGCGAAACAGACACCAATCACAATCGCACAATCCGCTACATTAAAAATCGCGTATTCATAATCAATGTGCTTACCAAACAAATCAAACACAAAATGGAAATGGAAAAAATCTGTTACTTCACTAAAGAGAATACGATCAATAAAATTACCAATCGCGCCTCCAAGAATTAAACACAATGCCCATGAAAATAAACGACGACCTTCGTGTGCGATTTTACGCAAATAGATCACTATTCCAATTACAACAACAGTTGTGACGACAATAAAGAACCAGCGCTGACCCATCAAGATGCCGAACGCCGCTCCTCGATTTCGATGGGAAGTTAATTGAAAAAACTCACCTATTACTGAAATCGATTGCCCTACTTCCATTTGATGCCGAATAAGCAATTTCGTAATCTGATCTACGATAATAACGATTAGTGCATATAAATAATAAAGCATGCTCCACTTCCCCTTTGCATCCAAACATATACCTCACTATTGTAGCAAGGATTTACCTCTATTCAAAATATCCTGCTATGCTCACAATACTTAATAAGAAACCCGATTGAAGGGAGCTGTGAGATCTAGTGTATCATTTGACCAATTCAGAGCTATTTGAATTAAAAAAGCAACTCCAGAATGAACAAAAGTTCTTAAAAGAACATGCCGGCCAAGATGGCTCATTCGGCTTATCAAACTCATTGCGTGAAGCAAGCGGTGAACTATCAGCTTATGACAATCATCCTGGAGACACGGCAACTGAGCTTTATGAAAGAGAAAAAGACATCGCCCTGCAAGAAAATTACGAAGAACACCTAAACGAAGTTAATAAAGCTTTAGTTGCTATGCAACAAGGTACTTATGGCATATGCCGTACATGCAATACCCCCATTGATTATGAGCGACTTCAAGCCGTACCGACAACCCTTTATTGCAAAACACATTCACCAAGTCAACATTCATCAGACCGTAGGCCAATCGAAGAAGAATTCCTTGCACCTCCATTTGGTCGTACAAGTATGGACGAACGCTCAGAATGGACGGGGTTTGATGGTGAAGACGCTTGGCAAATTGTTGCAAGTTGGGGCAACTCCAACTCTCCAGCAATGTCTGAAAATCGTGATGTAACTAGCTATGATGAGATGACCATCGAATCGGATGAAGCAGATGGTTATGTTGAACCATTCGAGAGCTTTCTGGCAACGGACCTCTATGGCAAGCAGCTGTCTGTTGTACGCAATAAAGCGTATCATCAATATATACACGATGGTGAAGGCGAAGCATTACTTGAATTTGATGAATCTCAGCAAGATGAATATTGACCCAGAAGATCAACTATTTATTTTCTAAGTGCCAATTCCTTCTGCACATAATTCACAATCGTCGTAATGTAGTCACCAATAATAGGCAGTCCCAATGAACCAAGAACTTCTAGCAAATAAAGAACTGTTCCCGTAAATATTGTAAAACCCACTGCAATTCCGAAGCCTTTGGATATACCTCCTATGAAGTTAAGCCAAATTAATCGACGTGGGCGGTTCAACAACTGCAAATAATCGGCAACATGCAGCCTTTGCATGTGCTCTGCCAGTTCACTTATCTTTTCGTTTAACTTTTCCAGAAGTGTCTCATTACAATGTTCTTGCTGTTCTGTTTTGTGGTCATCGTGTTGATTCATACTTCTGCCTCCAGTTGCTTTTACTCATCATGTAAAAAACAATGGAAACGAGCTCTCCGCGTAGCAGTATGCATAAAAGCATCTCTAGCTTAGCGCGAAAGCTCGTTTTTAATGTATGACTACTCCATCATTTCTTTATAATGAGTATCGACAACTTCGGAACATCTTACGCATAAAGTTGGATATTCCTCGCTATTACCTACTTCAGGTTTCACCATCCAACAGCGTTCACACTTCTCACCGTCAGCAACCGTAACTGCAATAGATAACTTCTCAGACTTCAAGGCTTCACTTGGTGCTTGCTTACCAGCATCATGAATCTGAACACTAGACACAACAAACAACTGCTCTAGTTCTTGCATCTGTTGAAGCAAAGCATGTGCTTCTGTATTCGGATAAAGAGCAATAGCAGCTCCAAGCGGGTCACCAATCACTTTTGCCTTACGTGCTTCTTCTAGCGCTTTAAGCACTTCATCGCGCACTTCAAGGAAGTCATTCCATTTCTTTTCCAGTTCAGCATTAAAAATGTCTGTATTGACAGTTGGCATTTCGCTTAATTGAACGCTGATTCCTTCAACTCCTGGGATGAACTTCCACACTTCATCTGAAGTATGTGGCAGAATTGGCGAGATCAACTTCGTGATACTAAGTAGAACATCATATAGTACCGTCTGTGCCGCTTTACGCTCAACCGCATCTGCAGCATCTACATAAAGACAATCTTTCCGCACATTCATGAACAAAGAACTCATCTCAACCGCACAGAAATGATGAATTTCTTGATATACAACATGGAACTCGTAATTTTCATATGCATTTAGGACTTTATCCATCATGCGATTCAAGCTGATCAATGTGTACTGTTCAAGCTCTTTCATATCAGCAAAATTAACACGATCTGCCTTCGGATCAAAGTTTCCTAAGTTACCAAGCAAGAAGCGAAGTGTGTTACGAATCTTACGATAACCTTCGCTCGTTTGATTCAAAATGTTATCTGAAATTCGCACATCTGATTGATAGTCAACAGAAGATACCCATAGACGTAGAATATCTGCTCCTAATTTATCCGCGACTTTAATTGGATCTACTGTGTTTCCAAGTGATTTGGACATCTTGCGACCTTCACCGTCTAGCGTAAATCCATGGGAAAGGATGGCTTTATAGGGTGATTCCCCTCTAAGTGCCACACCTGTGATAAGTGAGGAGTTGAACCAACCGCGATATTGGTCAGAACCTTCCATGTACAAGTCAGCAGGCCATTGAAGTTCAGGACGTGCTGCCAATACCGCATGATGAGAGGAACCAGAATCGAACCATACGTCCATGATATCTTTTTCTTTACTGAAATCATGATGACCACATGCTGCACAAGTCGAGCCTTCTGGCATTAACTCTTTTTCCGAACGAATAAACCAAGAGTTGGAACCTTCTTTTGCAAATAAATTTGCTACATGATCAATCGTGTGCTCGTTCACAAGTGGCTCGCTGCATTTGCGGCAATAGAAAATTGGAATAGGTACACCCCATACACGTTGACGAGAAATACACCAGTCTCCGCGATCCGCGATCATATTGTGTAGGCGAGTCTCGCCCCAACGCGGTGTCCATTTCACTTTCTTAATCTCATCGAGCATCTCAGCACGGAATTTATCAATAGACGCGAACCATTGTTCTGTCGCACGATAAATAACAGGTTTCTTGGTACGCCAATCATGTGCGTATTGGTGCTTGATTGTAGCTTGGTGCAGCAAGTGGCCATTTTCCACTAAATGCTCAACCACTAGCTTACTTGCTTTTTCATAAAATAGACCTTCATAACCAGGTGCTTCAGCAGTCATATGACCTTGATCGTCTACCGGGCATAGCACACCAATCTTGTATCTTTGTCCAATACCAAAGTCTTCTTCCCCATGTCCTGGTGCAGTGTGTACGCATCCCGTACCTGCATCAAGCGTTACATGTTCGCCTACCATGACAAGTGACTCACGATCATAGAACGGATGCTGGCAAGTTACATACTCCAATTCGCTGCCTTTTACTTTAGATAGAATTTCTACTTCGCCCCAACCAATGGCTTGAGACACAGATGCAAGTAGTCCTTCAGCGACAACATATTTCTTACCTTCCACATTCACCACAACATATTCAAAATCTGGATGAACAGAAATCCCTAAGTTAGCCGGCAATGTCCAAGGTGTCGTCGTCCAGATGATAATAGCTGCATCCTGTGGAAGTTTACCTTTACCGTCTTTTACATCAAAAGCAACATAGATTGAAGTTGAAACTTTTTCACGATATTCAATCTCTGCCTCTGCAAGTGCACTTTCTGAGGACGGAGACCAGTACACAGGCTTTAGGCCCTTATAGATATAACCTTTATTTACCATCTCACCGAATACTCGAATTTGCTGTGCTTCGAATTCAGGTTGCAAAGTGATGTACGGATTGCTCCAATCGCCACGAATACCTAGACGACGGAATTGCTCTTTCTGTTTTTCCACCCATTGCAGAGCATATTCTTTACAATATTCACGGAACTCAGAGATGCCCATTTGCTTGCGATCCACTTTACCCGAATTTGTAATTGCTTGTTCAATCGGTAAACCGTGTGTATCCCAACCAGGTACATAGGGTGCATCATAACCTTGTAAAGATTTGAAACGAACGATAATATCCTTGATCACTTTATTCATCGCATGACCAATATGAATATCTCCATTCGCATAGGGAGGACCATCATGAAGAATAAACTTAGGTTTACCTTTACGACTCTCCTTCACTTTCGAATAAATATCAATTTCATCCCACCATGCTTGCATATTCGGTTCAGCTTGCGGCAGATTTCCTCTCATTGGAAAATCTGTTTTAAGTAAGTTTAATGTTTTACCGTAATCCATTTTCTGTCCAACCCCTTCTATAATCCTTCAATGAAAAACAAAAAAACTTCTCATCCCAAAAGGGACGAGAAGTTATACTCGCGGTACCACCCTAGTTAAAACGACAATAAACTCATTCATGAATTTGAATCAGCTGGGACACGATGCCCCTCGTTTTCACTTGTTAATTGATAACGGAATTACCCGATACTCTCTACTTCAATTTCAAGAGATACTCCTGGGGGATTTTCATCCGACGCAATGGTTAGGCTCACACCATACCCTAACTCGCTGACACTGCATGTAACGGAATACTCGACCCAGTCCTCGATTTGTAAACATGTTCAGTTAACAGGAGTATATCGAATTCATTGTTTATAGTCAATATTTCCTTAGTTCTGATGTTCAGCAGGTGCAGCTTCAAGAGAAGCCCAATCCTCTGTACTCAAGAGCTCAAGCTGCGCTTCAAGCAAAGTACGGAATCTTGTTCTATAAATAGATGCCTGTTTTTTTAGTTCTTCCACCTCTAAAGCAACTTTGCGGGATTTCACTAAAGATTCATTAATGATACGATCCGCATTCTTCTCTGCTTCCTTGAGGATGAGTTGTGCTTCTTTCTTTGCGTTGCTCTTCACTTCATCTGCCGCTTCTTGCGCCACGATGATTGTCTTGCTTAATGTTTCTTCTATGTTTGCAAAATGACCTAGACGTTCTTCCATCGTCAAGACCTTATTTTGAATTTCTTTATTTTCGCGAATTAATGATTCATAATCCTTAATAATCTGATCCAGAAATTCATTAACCTGATCTTCGTCATATCCACGAAAAGATCTCGAAAATTCTTTATTGTGAATATCTAATGGCATGATCGGCATTGGTGCACCCCCTGAAAAATAAAAAAGAAACAAAACGACATTATATTACTTTCGACAAAAACAAGGAAATTCCTTTAAATAATAATTAGATCTTCATGCATATTTCCCTATTTTTACACGTAATCTGCCTTTTTTTGTCAAACCCTCCACCTCAAGTACCTTAAACCTTCCGAATCCTTGCAAGGAAACGACGTCGCCTTCCTTTAACTCCTTACTTGGACTCAGTTCAGGTTTCCAATTCACTCGACATTTACCCGCTTGGATAGGTTGGACAATTTTGGCACGAGAAAGCCGCCATGCATCACTTAGAATGCCATCGAGCCTCATAGACGCAACGGAGAAACTTAGTTCCTCCAGTTTTTGTACAGAGATTTCGAGTTTGGATATCGGTAAGATCTCCGTCTGGACATGTACACGATGCACTTGCGACAACTGTAGATGCATGTAAGAAATGGCTTCAGATGCGATCACGATATGTGCGGTATGAATATTTACGTGGATATCTCCAACTTTATCCCGCTTCATACCAACATTCAAGACAGCACCCATAAAATCCCCATGCTCAAGGGAAGCAAATTTACTATCATCAGATTGGATCTGCAGCACTTCAAGACCGAAATCTTCTTCTTCCAATTCCCGATAAGACGGTCCAATAATAGCCCGCTTCCGTTCAGCACTTGGCGTTCCACCATTGAAAATACAATGAACATCCAAATTCCGGTTAACAAGTGTTGTCAAAATAAAAGCTTGACGAGGATCAAGAAAATCAGTCCTCGTCACTGCATGACTATCTGCAGCACGCGTTATCCATTCCAATGCTCGATCTACAAAGTGTCGTTCATCTGGATGAAAATGCGCATAAAATTCTTTATTCATAGCAAATCACCATCTAAAACATTATTAATGAAAGTACGTAGACTACACCTTGCTGCAAGAAGATCAGTGCGAATAGAGCTACGATTGGAGAGAAATCGATTGGCCCCAGTGGTGGGACGAAACGACGAAACGGAGATAAATACGGTTCAACTAATCGACTAAGCAACATACCAATTGAGCTCTCACGAGCATTAGGGAACCAGCTTAGCAAGATATACGCAATAATCATATAACGATAAATTAAAAATAGGGTATCAATTGTTTTAAAAACACTAATATCCACGAACTCACCTGCCTTAATCCTAATTATGTCTGACTCTCATACATCAAATCCGAGATAGAGCCCTGAATCTCCATCGAATCCGGTGTGCACAAATAAATACTCGGACCAAGCTTAGATATCGAACCGTTCAAAGCATACACGGTACCACTTAAAAAATCAACTATTCGAATTGCCACGTCCGAACGGATGCGTTGCAAGTTCACGACAACTGCTCGTCGACTGCGCAGATGATCGGCTAGCTCCTGTGCATCTTCAAAAGAACGAGGTTCAAATAGTACTACACGAGAGTTTTTCTGCGAATGAATCGATACGATGTTATTTTTCGAGCGTTGACGATTTTCATTCGTATTATATTCCGTTTCTTCTTCCTCATGTTGATTATTCGGCTGTTGGAACTTATCCATCTCTCGTTCCCGCACTTTATCAAACTCCACCTCTTGCTCTTCTTCTTGCAATCCTATATAGTTCATAAACTTCTTGATGACTCCCATCTTTCATTCCTCCTTAATTAAGAATTCAGGAATTATTTGGCTGATTTAACAAGGACGGAGCCCAGCCTTACAAATGTCGCACCTTCCTCAATAGCCACTTCATAGTCGTTGGACATCCCCATCGACAAATGGCTAATCTCATAAGGCAGGATTTGACGTTTATTTAATTCATCCCGCAATTCACGAAGTCCTCCAAAAACAGGACGTGTATCTTCTGGTTCTCCTTCAAATGGCGCCATCGTCATTAAACCTTCAATTCGAATATGCGATAATGAACCGATTTGTTTCACAAAATCATAAAGCTGCTCTGGTGCTAAACCATACTTAGATTCTTCACCTGATACATTTACTTGAATGAAACAACGTTGAACAAAACCAAGCTTTGCTGCTGCTTTATTCAACTCAGTTGCAAGCGACATTCGATCTAAAGAATGAATATATGCAAACTTACCCATAACATCTTTCACTTTATTCGTCTGCAAGTGACCGATAAAATGCCATTCACCTTGATTACCAAGCAATTCCCACTTCACTTTTGCATCCTGCCAACGGTTCTCACCGATATGTTTGAATCCATGTGCTAATACTTCCTCGGTTTCCGGAATGCCCACATACTTGGTTACCGCTATTACTTGAACGCTTCGAGGATCTCTACCTACTCGAGAACAAGCCGCGGCAATCGATGATTCAATGTGTTCGATTCGCTGCTGCATGGTCATTGCTGCCTTCACCTCACTTCTATTTCCGCTCGCTATTCATTCATTGCCATCCAAGCAACCATTCTACCGGTTTGTCCACCTTCTTTGCGGTGGGAGAAGAATAGCTCTGTATGGCAACTGGTGCATAATCCTGATACTTCGATATGAGTCGACAATATTCCTGCTTTTAATAACATGGCCTGATTGAAAAGTTGTAAATTCAACATGTATTTTCCTGTATCAACTATTTCTTGTAGAATTCCATCCGTGCCTATACCTATTTTCCGCAAGGGTTCAAAATGGATTTTTACACGATCTGCAATTCGGTCATCCACCTCGTAGCAGCATCCACCAATAGATGGACCTACAACCGCTTGAATGTCCTCGGGTTGACAGTCAAAAGCTGATCTCATCTTATCCACAGTAACACCTGCAATATCGAGGACGCTCCCCTTCCAACCTGCATGGGACAAAGCAATAACACGCTTCACCGGATCCCAAAAAAATAAAGGTACGCAATCCGCATACATCATACATAGACAAATACCTGTCTCATTAGTGACCAATCCATCTACAGCTTGGATCGCATCTTCTCTTGAAGAATGCCCTTTTCCTTTATCAGATCCTGTTACAATGACAACATCACAACCATGCACCTGCTCCGCATATGTGCATGTATCTGGCGAGATGGATAACGCGCTTGCTACGAGCTCCCTGTTTCGCACAACATCCTCAGATAAATCTTGCACATGCAAACCACAATTAAGTGAATCAAACGGCGCTTGACTTACTCCCCCAATACGAGATGTGAATCCAGCAGTTATCCGTGAATCATCTTTCATCCAATTGGTTAATTTCATCAATGTCGGGTGCTGCTGTTGATCTATTCTTGTAAAAGGTTCTCTATGTTCCATGATCATCCTCCCGCTCCTTGTGTCATCCCTCCCATAAGTGTATCACACCAGAAGATACGACTCCACCGTCCTTACTTAGGCGGGGTTTCAAGTTTCTTTAGGTCATATAAAAAAGCACACGATAGTCGGTCCTTTTAGGGTTACCGAACCTTACGTGTGCAATCTTCATGAGCGATACTGTTTATTGTATTCATACGAAGTATCGCCTTCTTCTACTGCCCGATACATGCGACCCTCATCTAACTTCACCAAAACAACATCCATTCCGATTTTCACAATATTTTTCCACGGAATGATCACATCCGTACTGCCCCCGAACATTCCAAAAAATTTCCCTTGTGTGGGGACAATAATTGCATCAATACGCCCTTGTTTGAGATCCAGCTCTAAATCACTAACTTGACCAAGCTTTTTCCCGTCGACAATGTTAATAACATCCTTCGTTTGAAAATCCGATATTTTCACGGGAATTCACCACATATCCTTGTTTTTTTCTAGTATATGTGGAAAGTGGGCAAACATTGACTACGATTTTACATGCTTTTGCATTTGCGAAATAGCTGACTTCTCTAAGCGTGATACTTGTGCCTGTGAGATGCCAATTTCATCTGCTACTTCCATCTGGGTTTTTCCATCAAAGAAACGCATCGATAAAATTAATTTCTCGCGATCACCCAGTCTGCGCATCGCCTCACGAAGTGCAATCCCTTCAATCCAGGTCATATCTTTGTTCCGCTCATCAGAAATTTGATCCATGACATAGATCGGATCTCCACCATCATGATAAATAGGTTCAAATAATGATACCGGGTCCTGAATCGCATCAAGTGCAAATACAACATCTTCTTTGGGTACATTAATCGCTTCTGAAATTTCAAATATCGTAGGTTCTCGCGAGTTCATATTCGTTAAAGAATCACGCACTTGAAGAGCTTTATACGCAATATCTCGCAGCGATCGAGACACACGAATTGGATTGTTATCACGTAAATAACGACGAATTTCTCCAATAATCATCGGTACAGCATAAGTGGAAAATTTTACATTTTGCCCCAAGTCAAAATTGTCTATTGCTTTCATAAGGCCAATACATCCTACTTGAAAAAGATCATCTACATATTCTCCACGATTATTAAAACGCTGAATGACGCTCAACACTAATCGCAGGTTCCCATTTACTAACTTCTCTCTTGCTCCACGCTCATTTTGAGTCTGCAATCGTGTAAACAAATCGCGCATCTCAACGTTGGTTAGAACGGGTAGTTTGGCAGTATCAACGCCACAGATCTCAACTTTGTTACGGGTCATCGTGAATACCTCCCAAGGAGAAACATTAATGTCAATTATGTCCTTGGGAGTGAATTTTATGCGTAAAAAAATGGTGACCATTTGAAGAGGATCACCACTTGAAAACGCTTTACACGAAAGCCGGGAAGGATTGTTGTCGCTTACACCATTTTATTAAATTCTTTACGAAGTCGCTTAATAATTCGTTTTTCCAATCGAGATATGTAAGACTGAGATATTCCAAGTAAATCAGCAACATCCTTCTGGGTCTTTTCCTCCCCATCTTGTAATCCAAATCGAAGTTCCATGATGATACGTTCTCGTTCTGTCAACTTGTCGAGTGCTTTTTGGAGCAGTTTACGATCAACCTGCTCTTCAATATTCCGATATATCGTATCATTCTCCGTACCAAGAACATCAGAAAGCAACAACTCGTTGCCATCCCAGTCAATATTAAGAGGTTCATCAAACGATACTTCCGTACGGATTTTAGAATTGCGACGAAGATACATGAGAATTTCATTTTCAATACATCTTGAAGCATAAGTAGCCAGTTTTATCTTCTTCTCCGGATCAAATGTATTGACAGCTTTAATTAATCCAATCGCACCGATAGAGATTAAGTCTTCAATGTTAATCCCTGTATTCTCGAATTTACGAGCAATATAAACGACGAGCCGCAAATTACGTTCAATCAGCATAGCTCGGATAGCACCATCACCGGAAGAAAGCTTATCAAGCAGATATTCTTCCTCTTCCTTGGACAGTGGTGGCGGAAGCGCTTCGCTGCCCCCAATATAATAGATTTCATCGCCTTTTAGTCGAAGTAAAATTAAAAGACGATAATAACGTATTTGCAGCCAAAGCTTCCATTTCACGAGCATGTAAATTTCCTCCCGATTTCACGAATAATAGTTTTATGATACGCTCTCTGCAACCAAAGCTGGATGAATGATTGCTTGATAAGAACCGTCACGGCACAAATGACCACCGTCCAATCCAATTAACACTTTTACCGATTCGGTTTGTCCATTATCATGAGTAACGATGACCCGATCAGGTTTTATAGCTAACATAAATTGACTTGATCTGTTCACACCTCGATATGGCACAAGGCGAAGTCGATCCTGCCATTTGCATTCTTCTTCACCTAATGAAGCTAATAAAGCCTCTGACTGTGAAAGACGAATAAGCTCAAGCCATTTACTGGGCAATATCTGTTCCCACTGTGATACTTCCATCACCATCACAGGAAGTCTAGTAAGCGGATCATACAGTTGATTTCCTGTATCAATTAACCCCATACAACTCCAATTAAAATCTTCTACTTCCACATATACACGGGCTAAATATGTCATGAGCTGCTCTCTACGCTTCTGGATCGCGAACATCTTGCGAATGAGGATCAACATCAGCGCAGCTATAACTGCAATGAATAAAAGCGTTATCTGTGGCGTATACATGAATCCGTTGTGTGTGAAAATGATGCCGTTCATGAGTTCATCTGATGATTGCATGGCATACTTGATCCCATAAATACCACCGCCTACTACAAAATTCACGACATAGAACAATCCATAATGCCGCAAAAAATTTGCAAGACTCTTAAATGGAAAAGCAACCAGAATCATCATGACAGAAAAGAACATTTTCACGAAAAAAGTCATGGAAAAGGAGAATTCAGGAAAGAACATCATTACGACATAGGATGCACCAATTACGGCAGATAATAGCAGCCTCCACCAAATGACTTGCATCTTACGAATTTTTATAGTCGTATACAGAATGATTCCATCCATTATAAAGTTAAGTAAAAAAATGAGATCCAAGTAAACAATCACTCTCTCACCTCCTGAGAGATAAGATCAGTATAATGAATACCCATTTCAAAGTCTGTCTAAAATTGGGAGCATACGTCCACTATTTTTGTCGCAATATGGCAAGCAATAAGAAACAGTTTCACCGTGCTTGACGATATCATTGCGATATCAGCATAAAAAAAAGCCCTCGATTATCGAGAGCTTCTTTCTGTTTATAAAATTATTCATCATTTCTACGAGGTTGCTTCCGTAAAAATGCAGGAATATCAAAATCTGTTGCTTGTTGGTTGGAACCATGGAATGAAGACATATTCGATCTTGGATTCGCTGGTTCAGGATTAGAAACTCCAGGATTGATAGGTCTTCTCTGCACAGGTTCTGGTGCTGGTTTATGCTCAAATCCAGTAGCGATAACCGTTACCATGATTTCCTCTTTCAATTCCTCATTAATCACTGCTCCGAAAATCATATTCACATCAATGTCTGAAGCTGAAGCCACAATATCAGCAGCCTCATTCACTTCGTACAAAGACAGATTCGTTCCACCCGTAATATTCATTAGTACGCCGCGAGCACCTTCAATCGATGTTTCCAAAAGTGGTGACATGATTGCTTTCTTTGCTGCTTCTGCTGCACGGTTTTCACCAGTTGCAACACCAATGCCCATTAAAGCTGAGCCACGCTCCGTCATAATCGTCTTCACATCAGCAAAATCGAGGTTAATTAGACCTGGTACTGCGATCAAGTCCGAAATCCCTTGTACACCTTGACGTAGAACATTGTCTGCCGCGCGGAATGCTTCAAGCATCGGTGTCTTTTTGTCAACAATCTCAAGAAGTCGATCATTTGGAATTACGATCAATGTATCTACTTTTTCTCTAAGAGCAGCAATACCTTGCTCCGCCTGAAGAGAACGTTTACGACCTTCAAAAGTAAATGGTCTTGTTACAACACCAACTGTCAGCGCGCCACACTCCTTGGCAATTTCAGCAATTGCTGGAGCTGCCCCTGTACCAGTTCCGCCACCCATTCCCGCAGTAACGAATACCATATCTGCACCGCGCAATGTATTCATAATTAATTCGCGTGATTCTTCCGCAGCCTTCTTACCCACATCTGGGTTGGCTCCTGCTCCCAAACCACGAGTCAGTTTATCACCGATCTGAAGCTTATGCTCGGACTTTGCCAAATGCAGTGCTTGCGCGTCCGTATTAACTGTAATAAACTCCACACCTTGAACACCATTCTCGATCATTCGGTTTACAGCATTACTACCACCGCCGCCAACACCGATGACTTTAATTTGCGCGAGTTGATCCAAATCAAGTTCAATTTCAAACATTAATAGTCATCCCCCTACTTCACATTCGCTTGTACATCGGTTGTGGATTATCAAATGAAATCTTTAACCAAGTTTTTCATGCGTTCAAACCAACCTTCTTTTTTAACAGAAGCGGTTTTTGAGACTGTTTTCGTCACTGTTTTTTTATTTTGAGATAAATGGCGATTTCGGATGTTCTTGTGTACAAATTGAATGATACCCACACCACTTGTGAAACTCGGGTCACGGACACCAATGTATTCCGGTGTTGCGATTCGAACGGATGTTGCAAGTTCAACTTGCGCAATCGATAGCATACCAGGCATGGACACAGCCCCACCTGTCAATACAAAACCACCTGAAGCATCGCCATATCCAAGCCGATGTGCTTCCGCACGAATCAACTGAAAAATTTCCTGCGCACGTGGCTCTACAATGTTCGCCAAGTCGATTTGTGAAAATTCCTTTTCCACGTTACTACCCATACGAGTCACCTTGAACACCTGATCTGCTGCCGCATCATCGACAACGGCACAAGCATATTTCAACTTGATTCGATCTGCGATATCCATTTGTGTATGAAGTCCATATGCGATGTCACTTGTAATGTATTCGCCACCAATGGGGAGAGTGGAAGTTGCTACCAAATTTCCAGATTCGAAAACAGCTAGAGTCGTAGAACCAGCTCCAACTTCAACAAGAACGGTTCCTACGTTTTTCTCATCCTTCGTTAAAGCTAGTTGTCCAGAAGCCAGCGACATTAAAATTAAGCCGCCAACATGCAAGTCTGCTTTCTCTACAACACGCTTTAAATTATGTATGCTTGTCTTCGCTCCGGTGACAATAGTAGCTTCGACTTCTAGTCGGACTCCAATCATTCCCCGAGGATCTTGTATTCCTTCTTGACCATCAACTAAATACTGCTTCGGCACCACGCCAATAATTTCACGCTCAGGAGGCAATGCAATAACTCTGGCTGCTTGGATGACACGTTCAATATCATCTTCGCCAATTTCTCTGTCCTCGTTCTGGACAGCTACAACGCCATGAGAGGATTGCAATGAGATATGATTACCTGTAATTCCAACATAAACTTCGGATATTGTTATGCCAACCATTCGTTCGGCATGATCAATCGCATTGCGAATCGATTGTACAGATTGATCAATGTCAACTATAGCCCCTTTTCGAATACCCTCAGACTCAGCCGATCCTACTCCTATTATATTAATGGAGCCATTAATGACCTCTCCAATAATAGCGCGAACTTTGGATGTACCGATGTCTAAACTCACAATGATGTCATTGCCGCTCAAGCTTTGGCACCTCCTGCACTTAATGTGTTAAATTATCTCACACCTTAATTCTTGTTGTATTCAACAAAAGTATCCATTTCCCTTTTTCCATAATTATTCTTCGCTAGTTTTGAAGATCAGCAAATTCTTTTTTTGGAATGAATTCCTAGTTAAAGCACTACATAATTACCATTTTATCATTCTTTTCATAGATTGAGTAGTGCTAGTCCTTTTTTTTGCTATATTTTTACGAGCCAACTGCCTCACATTTATTTGTCAAACAAATCATATTTTTTCAACATAACTATTGACCTGATTTATGAGTTGTTGATGGGGTTGGCGTCGTCTTTGCTGCTGTACGATTAGGTTTCGGTGTTGCTGTTGGTGGTTGTGAAGAAGCACCTTTCTTCGCACTCTTATCATCTTTAACCTGATCCTTAGCTTGATCCTCTGTTTTATTCGTAGACTGCTCGTCCTTCTTAGAAGAACCATCAATATCAGCGTAACTATCGACTTCAAGCAAGGTCAAACGCCTTGAACTTAAGTTATTTTCTTTTAAATTCTGAATGTAAGCACTCAAATACTCCATTTTATCTGGAAAATAACTAACTGTTGTAATGACTTCATAGCCTGATCGTGTGTATAGCTTAATCTTATCCGGATACGCCTCTGTTTGTTCGAAAGGTTTGATCTCCGAAATCTCATAGAGAAAATTGGAAGATAAGGCTGCTAACATTTTACATAGCTGATCTTTGCTTGGATCATCCTGTGAGAATCCTGTTAAGAATGGTTTGTCCACAATAGACAATAAGCCTTGCGTTGAAACTGCTGTCCCATCTGCAAGTACGAATTGTGTGCGCCCGTCTGCGCCAAATTGAAACGCAACTTTAGGATACTCTTCGACCTGAATGACAATGGATCCTGGAAAATGTTTACTTACTTTCACACTCGATATCATCTTCATTTGCTTAATTTTCTCTTCTACCTCACTGGAGGAGACACCAAAAAACTGATTCTCAATTTGTATCCCAGAAGCTTTTGTAATATCTTCGCTTTGAACAAGTTGATTACCTTCCACTTCAATTTTGGATACTTTACTGAGTGGTGACCGGAAAAATAACAGAAGTAATAAGGCTGTAAAAAAAAGTACCAAGAAAACAAGCAGTTTGCGTCCCCTTTTTCTTGGTGGATCAGAGGGTGAAAGGTTCGGCACCGTAGGCATTCTCATTGTTTCTCGCAAAAAAGACACCTCCGTTGAAGTATTTGCCAAATTAACCAGCAAAATCAAACTTCTATTAACCTTATCACGTTTTTATCGGTTAATAGGAAGTATTTTTTAAGTCGCAATGACGAAAAAAATCCTTGCGTCCCTTCCTATTAGCAGAAAGGGACTTGGGGATGTTAGTCATCTTGTATGAGATCGCCTTATATAAGAACAGCGTGTCGGTTCATATTGGCACCTAGTTCGTTAAACATTTGCTCAATACGATCATAACCTCGATCAATATGATGAATCTGTTCGATAATCGTGGTTCCTTGTGCAGCTAATCCAGCAATGACAAGGGCTGCTCCAGCACGTAAATCCGTTGCCTCTACCGTCGCACCATAAAGCCTAGGTACCCCACGGACAAAAGCTGAATTCAAATCAACACGGATGTCAGCACCCATGCGGGCAAGTTCGTCAACGTGTTTAAACCGACCTTCAAAAATTGTTTCTTTCATCACACTGAGCCCATCCGCTAGTGAAAGCAAGACCATCAATTGAGATTGTAAATCAGTCGGAAATGCTGGATGTGGTGCAGTCACGACTCTTTCTATCGATTTCGGCCTGGTCAATGCGCTTACTTGTATTATATCATCGCTGATGTGGATTTGCACACCAACACGTCTGAGAACATGGATGAGTGATGTGAGGTGTTGTGGACAAACACCATGTAGCGTAATGGATCCTCGGGTAGCTGCTGCCGCTACCATGCAAGTACCTGTAACGATACGGTCAGGGATGATCTGGTATGAACAGGGCTGCAGCATGCTAACCCCACGAATCGTGATCGTGTCGGTTCCCGCGCCAATGATGTCAGCACCCATCCTATTAAGGAAGTTTTGCAAATCTTGAATTTCCGGCTCTCTAGCAGCATTCGTAATGACTGTAATCCCTTCTGCCATCACGGCAGCCATCATGATATTTTCCGTTGCCCCGACACTTGGGAAATCAAGAAAAATTTCAGCACCTTGAAGTCCATCTGTCTCACATTCAATGGTCTCTCCATGCTCTTGTATACGAACACCAAGTGCTTGCAAACCCTTTAAATGTAAATCAATTTTTCGTTCGCCGATGGCACAGCCTCCGGGTTGATACAATCGAACAAAACCGAATCTGGTCAGCAGTGGTCCCATTAGAAAAATGGAGGATCTCATTTGCCTCATAAGCTGCTCTGGAATGTGCGAGGAATGGATTGTGGATGTGTCTACACTAACAACACTGCCCTCCTGCTCGGCTCGACAACCGAGATCACGGAGAATTTGCAGCATGACCCCTATATCTAGCAGCTCCGGAACATTGTGCAGGACATGTGTTCCTTCCGCCATAATGCTTGCTGCTAGAATAGGCAGCGCGGCGTTCTTTGCGCCATGGATTCGGATGGCTCCCGATAGAGGTCTCCCACCTTCGATAACCAACTTCTCCAATGTTTCACCTCCGATTTACTGCTCACCCACCATCAATACTTCAGGTATAAGTTTGATACCCTTTTGTGTCAATATCGTATCCTGAATTCGAGCAATAAGGGTGAGCACATCTTCGGCTGTCGCATTCCCTGTGTTCACGATGAAATTCGCATGTAAGGTCGATACTTCGGCTCCGCCAACCCGTAACCCTTTTAGACCTGCTTCTTCGATCAACTTTGCAGCAAACGTACCTTCCGGATTACGGAAGACGGAACCTGCACAAGCTGCTGACAAAGGCTGCGTCCTAAGGCGTCGATCTTTATTCGCAGCTAAAGCCGCCGCAATTTCTTTACGATCTCCAGGCTCTAGCTGAAACACCGCCTCAAGGACAATGCCAGGTTCACGCTGCAGTCTGGAATGACGATAAGCAAATTCAAGATCGCTTCCTTGCATGATTTCCACTTCACCCGTGGACATGAGCACTTCAGCCTGTTTGAGAATACGTGACACATCGGAGCTATGTGCTCCTGCGTTCATGTAAACGGCTCCCCCCACCGAACCGGGTATCCCACCTGCAAATTCTAAACCCGTTAGCCCTTCTTTACCTGTCATTACGGACAATTTAATCAAGGAATAAGCTCCGCCCGCATAAACAAGTGTATCATCAAAGTGTAACGTATCTAGCAATTTCCCAAGTTTAATGACAACACCACGAACACCTTTGTCAGAAATTAACATGTTCGATCCTTTGCCAATAACCATCCACGGAACCTGATGTTGATGAAGAATCCGTACCGTTTCAATGAGCTTCTCTTTGCTTTCTGGAATTAAGAAGACATCCGCCGGACCACCAATCTTCCATGTTGTATAGGGTGCAAGTGTTTCTTGGAAACGAATCTCACAAGCATTCGCTGCTTGCAAGTCAGATATATAGTCGTGCATGGGAAACCTCCTTCACAGAACATGAGCGCATATGCGAACAATAGAATCGACTAGATGAAATAAAGTACATCACTCGATTTTTAGCCTGTTAACATACGCTTCGATGTCTGTCACGGTTATAGTGTAGTTTATGTAAAATCGGATAGAGTGTGACAAATGCCTATAAACACATGATATTAGGATTTTCGAATAAGCTTTTGCATTTCATTTACAAATAGCTGAGCGGAATTGGATTGCCCCATTTTTCGTGAGGCATGAGCCATCTCCTCAATGCGAAATGCAGAACCTGTAATGTGTTCGACGCTAGCAAGCAAGCTATCTGCTTGCAAATCTTTTTCAAGAATCATATGAGCAGCACCGCCTTCAACAAGCATGCGAGCGTTATGTTCTTGATGGTTGTTCGTCACGTAAGGCGATGGAATAAGAATCGCTGGAATGCCTAAAGCGGTAATTTCCGCAAGGAAAGATGCCCCTGCACGCGACACGATCAGCTTCGTCGCTGCAAGTACTTCCGGCATGTTGTGGATATAGGGCACAACATGCACATTACGCGGCACAGCGCCCTCTGCGCCGCCAATCGCGGTTACGGCAGCCTCATAATGCGGCTGGCCGGTAATGAACAGAAACTGCAGCTGCGGCAGTTTCGAGGTTTGCGAGGCGATTCCAATCATCGCCTCGTTCAGTGCTTTCGCTCCCCGCGAGCCGCCAACGACGACGACCAGTTGGGCGTCGTCTGGCAAGTTCAGGGAGCGTAAGCCTTTGAGTCGGTCGGCCATGACGACCGACGTCGCACGCGGATTGCCGGTATAGACGGCATTCCGCGCTTTAGGGAACCGGGATTCGGTTCCCTTAAAGGACACCGCTACGGTTGAAACGTAGCGACTTAAGAACGCGTTCGTCATTCCCGGAATGACGTTCTGTTCGTGCACCATACTTGGAATGCCCAGCTTCGCTGCTGCATAAAGAACAGGGCCACACACATAGCCACCTGTCCCGATCACAATATCAGGTTTAAATTCACGAAGCATCTTTTTCGCTTCACTCACACCACGGAAAAACCGTGCGACTGTCTTCACATTATCAAAAGAAAAAAGCTTCCTACGGAAACCGGAAATTTCAATAGCCTTAAAAGGCATAGTAAGCTTGGAGTTCGCGACAATATCGCGCTCCAAGCCTGAATTCGTGCCTATATACAAAAATTGGGACTGGGCATCTTCTAGAAGACATTGCTCCGCAATAGCCAACGCCGGATAGACGTGACCGCCAGTACCTCCTCCACTAAGTACGACGCGCACAGCATTCACCTCGAATATCGTGATATGTTAAGTAGTACACCTAGAGAGGTTAGCATCAGCGTCAACGATGAACCTCCTGCTGAAATAAAAGGAAGTGTAATCCCTGTTACGGGGAACATTCCAATCACAACACCAATGTTAATGATGACCTGCACAGCCACCATGCCGACTATGCCAACTGCCAGCAAGGATCCGAATGTATCCGGTGCTGTAATTGCAACTCGCATCCCTCTCCAAACGAGTATCATAAAGAGTAATAATACAAATGATCCTCCAATAAAACCAAGTTCTTCTGAAATAATCGAGAAAATAAAATCAGTCTGTGGCTCAGGTAAGTAGCTATACTTCTGACGACTCATCCCGAGTCCAAGTCCAACTAACCCACCTGGACCAATCGCCAGTAACGATTGAATGATTTGATATCCCTCATCAAGTGGATACTTCCATGGATCCATGAACGCGACAATCCGATCAAGTCGATACGGCGCTGCAATAATGAGTCCGATAAATCCCATCACTCCCGCTATCGCAAAATAGGAAAGGTGTCGCAGTCGTGCACCAACAATAAAAATCATGAGTACTGCAGTTCCTACCAGAACTACACCCGTACCAAGATCAGGCTGTAGCATAATGAGTCCAAAAGCCAGACCAACCAATCCAAGAGGCGGCAATAAGCCTTTCGTGAACTCTGTAATTCTGGATTGTTCCTCGGACAACCATTTTGCCAAAAATATAATGATACCCATCTTTGCAAACTCAGAAGGTTGAATCCCAAATGAACCAATCCCGATCCAAGATCTCGCACCGCCTCGAATGACACCAATTCCCGGAATCAATACAATAACAAGGAGTGCGAAACAGAGCAATAAGATAATTTTGGCATACTTCTTCCATAACCAATAATCCGTGTTCATCGTAATAAACATGGCGACTACCCCGAGCACAGCAAATAATAACTGCCGTTTGAGGTAGAAATACCAATCGCCATACTGATGAAACGCTAGTACTGCCGAAGCGCTGTACACCATAATAACGCCAATAACTAAAATCAATAAGGTTGTGATAATGATCCAAAAGTCTGGAGCAGAGCGAGCTTTCCCCATAAAACACCTCGTACATTGGGTTTTAAGGCTCTTCTCAGCATCTTGGATGCTTCAGCTTGTCCGATCCGAACACTGCCGCTAGATAGCTTGGCTGAAAAGAGCCTTTCTACAGGTTATGCACGGACTCCTTAAACATGCGTCCTCTTTCCTCAAAAGATGGAAACATATCCCAAGATGCGCAAGCAGGTGACAATAATACAATATCTCCTTCTTCAGCAAGTGTCCAAGCTTCCTGTACCGCGATAGCAATTGCTTCCTTCGCGTTATCCCCATTATCGACCGTTTTAACAGCTGTTAGCCCTGCTAGCCTTGCTACTTCATTGATTTTAAGTCGAGTCTGACCTATCGTGACAAGTCCTTTGACTTGTTTACCAAATACCGGTAGAAGCTCCATATAGTCCGAGCCCCGATCCAGTCCGCCAGCAACTAGCACAATTCCACCTTTGAATGCCTCTACTGATTTGATCGTTGCCACTGGATTTGTCGCCTTCGAATCATTATAGAAAGTAACTCCTTGATGTTCTCTCACATATTCCAGACGATGCTCCACACCACGAAATTCTCGTAATACCTTTGCAATAGATATAAGATCCGCTCCTGCACGAATGGCGATTGCTGAAGCTGCCAATGCATTCTCAACATTGTGTTCACCGCGTATACCTAATTCATCCTTATGCAAGATAACATGAGCTTTTCCATCTAGGTCTCGATAGATCATTCGCCCACTTTCGGCTTCCACATAAACTCCATATGTAAGTTCTTCCTGCATCGAAAAAGGAAATACATGACCTTGAAGCTGAGGCACGATCTTACGACAAGCTGCTTTATCCCAATTCAATACAGCTGTATCTTCCTTTGTTTGCTGTGCAAAAAGCTTTGCTTTCGAATTTGTGTAGTCTTCCATATCACCATGGTAGTCGAGATGTGTCTCATACACATTTAAGAGGCATGCAATGCGTGGTTTAAACGTAATCGTACCTTTCAACTGGAATGAGCTTAGCTCAACAACCATCCAATTATCAGCTTGCGCTTCCTCTGCAACTTCACATAAAGCACGACCAATATTTCCTGCTACAATCGGCTTCAAACCGCTTGATTCTAGCATTTTCCCTACCAGAGTAGTAGTTGTTGTCTTACCGTTAGAACCTGTAATTCCAATCATTGGCGCTTCACAAATCGGATAAGCGACTTCGACTTCAGTCACCACATCAATACCCAGTTCCTGTGCTCTCTGGATAGGTGGGGCTGTATAAGGGATCCCTGGATTTTTAACGAGTAATTTCACTTGTTCATCCATTAAATCATCTGGATGTCCGCCACAAATCACTTGAATGCCCAATTCTTCTAATTCTGATGCCTCTGGACATTGATCCCGATCTTTACGGTCGTTAACTGTCACAACAGCTCCTAGGCGATGAAAAAGCTTAGCCGCAGCAACACCGCTTTTGGCCAAGCCCAATACGACAATTTTTTCTCCTGCATAATCACGCGGATGCTTCATTTGTTACAACACCTCATTAATGTATAATCCACAAGCTGCCGCTACAAGGCCGATGAACCAGAACGTAATGACTACACGCCATTCTGACCATCCTGACAACTCAAAATGATGATGGATCGGACTCATTTTAAACACACGCTTACCTGTTGTTTTAAATGAGATTACTTGAATTACAACGGATAACACTTCCATTAGGAAAACAAAACCAATAACAGCTAGCAGCAGTTCCGCTTTTGTAAGAATCGCGACTGCAACAAGTCCCCCACCAATACCAAGAGATCCTGTGTCTCCCATGAATACTTTTGCAGGATGCGCATTAAACACGAGAAATCCAAGTACAGCACCAACCATCGCTGCCGAGAAAATAGCTACTTCTGGTTGTGTATTGTTCATTGCAATAATCGTGTAAGCACCAAAAGCCAATGCACTTGTTCCAGCTAAAAGACCATCTAACCCGTCAGTTAAATTGACTGCATTCGTCGTGCCGAGCATCAAGAACACCATGATAGGGAAATATAACCACCCCAGATTAAATGAGAAATCAAGAATCGGAATACTAATCGCCATGGAATGATCCATTTTAACAAGCAGTATACATACAATCGCTGATACGATTAATTGACCAATTAACTTTTGTCTAGCTGTAAGCCCTAATGAGCGTTTAAACACAATTTTAATATAATCATCTAAAAATCCGACTAACCCATAACCAATCGTAGCAATGATCAACACGAAGAATGGCATCGTTTTATCAGAGAATTGCAGCACGGCAATCGATAAGGCAAGCATAATAATAATGCCACCCATTGTTGGCGTACCTTGCTTCTTGAGATGTCCCTGCGGACCATCCTCACGAATTGTCTGGCCAAATTTCAGCCTGCGCAAAAGTGGGATAAATAATGGTCCCATAATAATAGATAAGATAAATGCAGTTCCCAAGGTAAATAAAACGACTTTCAATTCCACGTTGTGCTCCTCCTAAAAACATCCAATAAAAATTTATGATTGTAGTAACGATTGAACCACTTGTTCTAGCTTCATACCACGAGAGCCTTTCACTAACACAATATCTGTTGGCTGCACAACTGCACGAAGCTTCTTAACCAACTCTTCTTTGCTTGTAAACTCATGTACATGTTGACCCGAGAACTTCTTCCTTGCACCTTCAGCTATATATTGACTTAGAGCCCCATAGGTGAAAACCATCGAAATTTGATCTGGATCCAGTAAGGAACCAATCGATCGGTGGTACATCTCCTCTTCAGGTCCAAGTTCAAGCATATCACCCAGTACAACGAATTTGCGCTCGTAGCCCTCTAGTTCGTGCAGCAATGTAATTGCAGCTATCATGGATGCAGGGCTTGCATTATAAGCATCATTAAGCACAGTAAGACCGTTATCTGCTTGCAGCTTCTCAATACGCATGCTTGTCATTTGCACCGATTCAAGGCCCTCTGCAATGTGATCATCAGACACACCAATGGCTTTGGCAACTGCAATTGCAGCCAAAGCATTCGTAACGTTGTGTGCTCCAAGTAATGGAATATATAAAGAGGTATTCGGCAGCTTATTAGCTGTAAATGAAATACCACTTTCTTTCATCTGAATATGCAGCGGATAATAATCATTATCGTCTTGCACACCAAAACGAATCCGATTCATATCGCGTGACAAAACATCCTGCTCTTGCAGAACCTCATCGATAAGGGGCTCATCACCGTTATAAATTAAGGTTCCTCCTGACTTAAGACCTGCTATAATTTCCACCTTTGCTCTAGCAATTTCTTTGCGTGAACCCAGTTGCAGCAGATGTGAATCTCCAATCATCGTAATGACGGTCAAATCCGGCTGTGCAATTGTGGATAGCAGTTCAATCTCACCACGTTCACTCATGCCCATCTCAAGTACAGCAATCTCCGTATCTTCCTCGAGCGATAACAAAGTCATAGGTACTCCGAAGTGGTTATTCAAATTCCCCTTCGTCTTATGTACTTTGAAAGTTGTTGCAAGGACAGAGGCAACTAAATCCTTGGTCGTCGTCTTCCCATTGCTGCCTGTAATGCCAACAATCTTAACAGGAAGCTGCTGACGATAGCTTGTTGCAAGCTGCTGCATCGCTAACAATGTATCTTCTACGAAGATCAAATTACAATCTGCTGGAGGGTTATCATGATCCTTTTGCCAAAAAGCAGCTACTGCCCCTTTTGCAATGGCGTCTTTTACATATTCATGACCATCAAAGTTTGCACCGATTAAAGGAATAAACAAACATCCTCGCTCGATCGTACGTGTATCCGTAGAAAAGCCATTTATCATCAAATCAGGATCAATATTGATTGTTGATCCACCTGACATGTTCACGATTTCACTTAACGTACGTTTTATCATTGGACTTTGCTCCTTATCGCATCTCTCGCAATCACGCGATCGTCAAAATCATGTTTAACTCCATTCACATCCTGGTATGTCTCATGCCCTTTACCCGCTATCAATACTACATCTTTAGGGCCTGCCTCGGCAATAGCCTTTTGTATCGCTTCTTTACGATCTACAATAAGTTCGTATTGATTGGATGGCAGATTAGCCTCAAGAAGACCTGGTACAATATCTTGTAAAATTTGATCTGGATTTTCAGTTCGTGGATTATCCGATGTGACATAAAGATAGTCGCTTAATTCTGCTGTCACTTTTCCCATTAAGGGACGTTTGGTACGATCCCGATCTCCTCCGCAACCAAATACAGTGATGACCTTACCTTCCGTGAATTCTTGGATAGTAGATAGAGCGCTACGTAATCCGTCCGGAGTATGCGCATAATCAACTAACACTAAAAAGTCCTGTCCAGCATGGACAACTTCCATCCGACCATCGACTACGCTCACATTCTCTAAGCTATGCTTAATTTCGTGAAGAGGCACACCCTCTACTAAAGTTGAGGCAATTGCACCTAGAGCATTATACACATTAAATTTACCAACCAATTTCATTTGAAATTTAGCCTGACCTGCAAATGTATGAACCATAAACTCAGTGCCGTTAGCTGTAATACTAATATCTGTCGCACGCACATCACATGGATGATCAATCCCATAGGTGATCACTTGTGCTGCTGTTGCCTCACTCATTCGCTTATAAGCTTCGTCATCACGATTTAAAATCGCAAATTGACGCTTTGAAGGGTCTTCGCAATACGTATTATTCATACGACCGAATAATAAGGTTTTAGCAGCGTGATAGTTATCCATCGTCTTATGATAATCCAAATGGTCTTGGGTTAAATTAGTAAATAAACCTGTACGGAAATGAACCCCTTTTACACGCCCCAATTCCAAGGCATGAGAGGATACTTCCATAACACAGTAATCCGTACCTACTTCACGCATTTTACGCATGGATCGTTGGATTTCTAAGGCTTCCTGCGTGGTACGCTCCATTTCAATATACTCTTGACCAATTTTCATTTGAATGGTCCCCATGAGTCCAGTTTGGAAACCTGCATCATGTAGTATTTTTTCAATCAAATAGCTAGTTGTTGTTTTCCCATTCGTTCCCGTAATACCAATCACCTTCATCTCGGTGCTTGGATAGTTAAAGAAATGACTCGCTAGGACTGCCATGGCATATCGAGCATCCTTGACGATCAGTTGTGGAACAGTTACATCAAGTAATCGCTCCGTAACAAGTGCAACCGCACCGCTTTTGATTACAATATCTGCATAGTCATGCCCATCATGGACAAAACCCGGTATACAAATAAATAAATCCCCTTGTTTCACCTTACGTGAATCGGTTTGGATGCCAGTGATGAGTGTGGATGAGTCACCAATAAGTTGACCAATCACAAGTGTTTGAGCAAGTTCCGATAGTTGCATACCATTCCTCCAAGTCCTAGTGCATCCTCATTAGGGATTGTTTTCCTAAAATAATAGTATATGCACTAGTATGTACATTTTTCCAGCAAAATCAACTAATGTCTCATTCAATTGCCGGATTGATTAGATAAGTATACACGAATCGTGGACCCACGGTCTACTCTAGTCCCAGCTTCCGGGACCTGAGATATTACGGTATTACCTTCACCTGATTTAGCCAGATTGAAATTCTGATTCAAGTTTTCGTAAATATCGCTGACCGTCATTCCAACGAGATTCGGTACCTCAACAATAGGCACTTCATCTGGCCTATAGTCTTTAGGCAGTTGATCCTTACTTGGTTCAATTTTCATATATTTAAGGGAATCTTCCAAGATATTCTTCACAAGTGGAGCTGCAATTAAGCCCCCAAATTGAAGACCTTGTGGATTATCTACGGCTGCATAAACAACAACCTTCGGATTGTCTGCTGGAGCAAAACCAATAAAAGATACAATATGCTCTGTAGACGAGTATCGTCCATTAACAACCTTTTGCGCTGTACCTGTCTTGCCGCCTACACGATAACCATCGATAAAGGCATTACGTCCTGTTCCTTTCGCAACAACGCTTTCCAGTGTTTCACGAACTTCCTTTGATGTTTCCTCACTAATCACGTTACGAACAAGTTCAGGCTTTATCTCTTCTACGACTTTCCCTGTCTTGGGATCAATCCACGCTTTACCGACATGCGGCTTGAACAATTTCCCACCATTGATCGCTGCAGAAACAGCGGCAATCTGCTGAATAGGAGTAACGGATACACCTTGACCAAAAGATGTTGTAGCAAGTTCTACAGGGCCCACTTGGGACGGTTTGAACAAAATTCCACTTGCTTCGCCGCCCAGATCAATTCCTGTTTTCTTCCCAAAACCAAATCGATTGATATAGTCAAACAATGTATCTTTACCGAGCCTTTGACCCATAACGACAAAACCTGGATTACATGAATTTTCTACGACTTGTAAAAATGTCTCACTCCCATGTCCGCCTCTTTTCCAGCAATGAAGCTTAGAGCCCGAAACATCGATGACACCAGAGTCATAAAAGTGCTCATTCTTAAGATCGACTTTCTTCTCCTGTAAAGCAGCTGCAAGTGTAATAATCTTAAATGTCGAACCTGGTTCATAGGTCATCCAAATGGGCAAGTTCCGATTATACAGCTCGGCTGGAGATTCCCGAAAATTCGCTGGATCATAGGCTGGACGCGAACCCATTGCTAATATTTCACCATTGTTCGGGTCCATCATAGTCACAATTATATTCTCTGCTTGGTATTGGACCATCGTCTGATCCATCGCACGCTCCACAATGGCTTGCAGACGACTATCAATTGTCAGTTTTAAATTCATACCATCTTGTGGCTCGGTATATTTCTCCGATGAACCTGGCATCGCTCTGCCTACTGCATCTGCATAATAGGAAATGGAGCCCTTAATTCCCGTTAACCCTTTTTGATATTTACTTTCTACACCCGTTAAGCCACCATCAATTCCTGTTACACCGAGAATATGTGCTGCTAAATTACCCAAAGGATAGAAACGTTTGCTATCTTCGGCTACAAATATGCCTGGTAGTCTTAGGGCGCGAATTTCTTGTGCCTTTTCTTGTGTAATTTTACGTCCAGCTGGCTGGACTGTATTCGAAATTTGTTTTTTGGTAATTTGCTTATAGATCGTTTCTTCCGTTGCACCTAGAATGCTAGCGAGCTTAGCAGCAGTATCTTTCGCATCCTTAAGTTGCGATGGCACAGCGACTATAGTAGGCGAAGAAATGTCATAGGTTAGCTGGGTTCCATTCCGATCAAGAATATCTCCTCGTTTCGCAGCAAAATTAATATTGCGACGCCATGTATCCTCAGCCATTTTTGTAAACTCTGAGCCTTTCCAAAGCTGAACGTAACCTAATCGAAAGAGCAATGCACCGAATATTATCGTTCCAACAACAAGAGAAATAAATAATCTGCGTCTAACCGTCACCCCAGAAGCTTTCATATGCGAGGCCCCTTCCTACAAAAGACATGATCGTTTTCTTCATGCCTATTCGGGACAAACTGGGGTTATGACAAGCCTATGCGATTAGATGCTATTTTTTCGTTTTTGGCTTATTATCTTTTTCAGGCGGAGGAGAAGGTTTATTTTTCAACTCCTCTGGTGACATAAGTTCAAGAACGAGTGTCTGCACAGGACCTTCCCCCTCTAATCTCTGAGAGGCTACATACCCTTCACCTGTCACTTTATAGTTCATGCCAAGGAACGAGCATATTTCCATTGCTTCGCGTAGTGACTTGCCTGTTAAATCTGGAACGCTTATTGTATTCGTTGATTGCATCGCGACATAGACATGCTCAGAGTCACTAACCTCCATGCCTGGTCTTGGGTATTGTGCAACGATTTTACTGCCACTTCCTAACGGTTCCAGAACAATATTGGTTGACTTCAAAGCCTCTTTTGCCTCATCGATGTTCATATCACTTAAATCTGGAATCTTCAATTTTTGCTTTTCCACGTTATCAATCTTAATGACACTATTAGTGGAATGTACACCTAAATATTTCATGGTTTGAGTCATAATCTCTTTAAAGGCAACAGGTGCAACCTCTTTCGCTTGATGGAAATCTTTTACAGCTTCATCTGCAATGACGCACATGACCACTTTAGGGTCTTCAATCGGCACGTATCCACAGAAAGAAGTGATCCAGACGTTCTCTGCATATCCCTTCTTGCCCTCAATTACTTTATTCGCAGTACCTGTTTTACCTGCTACTCGAAAACCCTCCATAGCAGCCGTTTTACCTGTTCCGTGTTCGCCCGTTACGACATGCTCCAAATACTCACTCGTTTTCTTGGCAGTCGCTTCTGATACGACTCTTCGGACGACTTCTGGTTCCATTCGCTGAATTACCTGGCCAGTCTTACTGTCTAATACTTCTTTTACAACATGCGGCTTCATTAGATTCCCGCCGTTTGCAATTGCACCAAAAGCAGCCAACTGCTGAACGGTTGTAACTGTGACCCCTTGTCCGAAAGTAGATCGCGCAAAGTCAGACGGATATTTCATTGGTAATGATCCACTTAATTCTGCAGGTAAATCAATGTTCGTTTTCGTGCCGAAACCGAATTTCAACATGTAGTCTTTCAACTTTTCATAGGTCATTTTTTCTGTTCCTAATTTAACAAACGCGACATTAGAGGAATATTCCAGTCCATCTAGATAAGAAATCCTTCCCCAACCTACTTTATTCCAATCATTAACCGGTTTACCTTGTACTTGGATCGAACCCGATTGATACGTTTCGTTCGGATTAAACACCCCTTCTTCAATAGCCCCTGCTAACGTCACGATCTTATAAGTAGAACCTGGTTCGTATTGGGCAGAGACATTAAGATTGGTTAAGTCACCCGCATTCTTGAAATTCCAGTATTCATTCGGATTAAAGTTCGGATAAGTCGCCATCGCGAGTATTTCCATCGTCTTCGGATCGGCAGCTACCGCCGAAATACTCTTAGGATGCCATTTGTCGTACATCTTGCTTAGTGCACTTTCCATATAGAATTGGATGTTCTGATCAATAGTCGTACGAATCGTTTTCCCATTGACTGGTGGCTTCATATCAACTTTGGCATTCATCAGCTCAACACCGCGACCGTCTGTCTGGGTCTTTAAATGCCCCGGTTCTCCAAGCAGTGTATTGCGCATCATATATTCGAGTCCTTGTACAGGCTGATCGTCTTTATTCGTGTATCCAATTACATGCGCTGCAAGAGATCCACCTGGATAATAACGCTTCTTATCCTCTGTAATCACGATACCAGTATTATCGGCTTTTCGTTTTTGCTTCTCTTTCAGTTGTTTGTCAAGTGCATCTACCTGATCTTTTTTCGCTTTATCAATTCTCCAGCCTTCACTTCGAATCTCCACGCTTTGTAAAAACGTATCATCTTTTTTCTTCGTAACAAGCGTTCGAATTTTTTTCTCCAATTCTGCGCTGCTGTCATTTGGATCTTTTAAAATTTCAGTTAATCCTTTAATGATGTCTTCCCCATGACCATTTTCATTAATCATCTTAGGATTCACAGAAATGCTATATGCAGGTACATCCTCTGCAAGGACTTTTCCGTTACGATCTAGAATCGCACCACGTTCTGGCTTGAGCACGCGGTTAATATCCCATCGCTCGGCTGCTTTTGATTGTAAATCCGCGGCTTGAACGACCTGTATCCAGTACATGCGTCCAGCCAAGCAAAGAAAAAGGAGGGTGAAGACCCCCCCAATTAACAACGTCCGAATTCGTGTCGTTTTAGACATTTCCCCTCACCTCACCTATGGCTTAATTGCTGTGCCTTGTTTGGCGGGTTTCCCCGTTTTTTTATTCCCTGTATCAGTTGCTGTCTTTGATAACGATTGACTAAATCCTAGTTCTAGTGCCTTTTGCTGCAGACGTTCTGGGCTTTGCAAGATTTCCACCTGCTGCCTTAACGTGCTTGCTTCCGATTGCAAAGCTTTAATTTTCTGCTGTGTATCTTTAATACTCATACTCGTTTGATACAATTGCGTATATCGCCACATCACGAGCACAGAAACGATGGCGATTAAGGCCACACAAGCAAGGCGTGTCAATTTCACTTTTGTTGGAATCGTTGACACGCGAGGTTGCTGTTTTCTAGATGGGTATGTCTGTTGTTTAGTTGTTTTTTTCTGTGTTTGTGGCACTACCTTGCGCCGTTGCGGGCGTTTTTTCTCATCAAGTGCTAAATTCCCCTGATAATACGCCATTCGTCATCTCTCCCCTTTCACACTAGAGCTTTTCTGCAAGTCTTAACTTAGCTGAACGTGCTCGCAAATTATGTTCGAGTTCTTCCTCGCTTGGAAGAATTGGTTTCCGATTGATAAGTTTAAGTACCCCCTCATTCTGACAAACGCATATAGGAAAATCTGGCGGGCATGTACACTTCGATACATATTTGGCAAATGTCAATTTACAGATCCGATCTTCTAATGAGTGAAACGTAATAACGGAAGCCCTGCCTCCAGAGCTTAAACAACGAACTGTCTGCTCAAGCGCATCTTCAAAAGCGCCTAGTTCATCGTTCACAGCAATGCGCAGTGCTTGAAAGCTGCGTTTAGCAGGATGACCGCCTGTCCGGCGAGCTGCAGCAGGAATGCCTTCTTTAATAAGCTCTACAAGCTGGCTTGTCGTCTCGATTGGACCTTTTTCTCGTGCATCTATGATTGCAGATGTAATACGTTTAGCAAACTTCTCTTCTCCATACGCATACAATATACGTACAAGTTCCCCAGCTGGCCATTCGTTCACAATTTGCTTCGCGGTTAGCTCACTGCTACGATCCATACGCATATCAAGCTCGGCCTCCTGATGATAAGAAAAGCCGCGTTCTCCCTCATCAAGCTGCGGAGACGATACCCCTAAATCGAACAAAATACCGTCCACTTGCGGCTTACCTGTTACCATTGCTTGCGGGATTGTTGTTAAGATAGATTCTAGCATTCGGAAGTTAGACTTCACGAGTTGAACGCGATCTTCATAAGGAGCAAGCACTTGCTTCGCATTTGCAAGGGCAACATCATCTTGATCGATTGAGATTAGTAATCCATTCGGACCTAGCTGAGAGGCAATTAATGCACTATGCCCCGCTCCGCCTAGTGTGCAATCGACATAGATTCCATCGGGTTTAATATTTAAGCCTTCTACAGCTTCTTGTTTAAGCACTGTTATATGATGAAACAAAGTAATGCCTCCTAAAAGCTTTTGAAAAAAGCGTGATGTTATAGATCAAAATTGAAGTCGACAAGCTTTTCGGCAATTTCGTTAAATTCATTTTGTGATTGCTGGAAATAGTTTTCCCAGATCGCCTTATTCCAAATCTCTACTCGATTGGAAACACCGATAATGGCGCAATCTTTTTCCAATTGCCCATGTCCAATCAAGTTGTTAGGCAAGTTGATTCTACCTTGTTTATCGAGTTCACATTCGGTAGCTCCAGAGAAAAAGTATCGTGTAAATGCTCGAGCATCTGATTTCATTAAAGATAAGGCTTTGAGCTTTCCTTCAAGTACGGTCCATTCTGCCTGTGGGTAAACAAACAAACATTGGTCTAGGCCGCGAGTGACAATAAAGGATTCTCCGAGAGCTTCACGAAACTTGGCAGGAATAATAATTCTTCCCTTTTCATCGATAGAATGAAGGTATTCCCCCATGAACATGACACAGCTCCCCCTTTCTCCCACTTCCCACCACTTTAAACCACTTTTATTGTCATTCTTCATTAAAACAAAAAATCCTGCTTGTTGGAAGCAGGATTACAAAAAAACATTAATAACCTTTTATTATGTTTTTTCTGCTAATTGTCTTTAGACGCGTCCCCCTTGTGTCTGCCGTCCATTTTATCCTTATCGGATTCCATATCTTGTGTTGAGGAGCCCTGATCATCTGTCTGATTATCTGATGCTTCCTCACCCTCTTGTGATTGTATAACGTCTGCCGCATTATCCTTCATATTCTGATACCGCAAATCCATTTCAAGCCGTTTACGTTTATTTATCTTACGAATCCATATCCAGCAAGGAATCACGATGATAGCTATTAATACAATGGCGGGTAATATTGACGTCAGAACAACAACGAGACCTTTTAAGAAAGTAAGTACACCCTTGATGGATGAGGTAAAAGCATTGGCGATTTCATTACCGAATGTATCCTTGTTTGGATTGACCGGGGCTGGATTATTATTTTGATACATCCGAAGCTGGATGGTAGAGTATGCTACATTCTGATCCAGGAAGTTCTTACGACCCTTTATTCGTTCAATCTCTTCTTGTACTTTACCAAGTTCCGTTGAATAAGCTAACAGCTCATCACTTTTCGTTGCCTTCTCCATAAAGCTGAGCAGACGTGCCTCAACAGTTTGTTTCGCTTTTAAACGTGCGGTTAAATCTACATATTCCTCACTTACATCTTGCCCCTTTACACTTCGCTGCATGGACGGGCTAATGGTCTCTAATTGATCCAACAAGGAGGAAAATTCGCCAGCGGCTATTTTAATCGTAAATGTCCCGCTGATCTGAGAGTTGGATGTACTTTCATTAAAATCCAGAATGTAGCCTCCACTGGCTGCAACCAGTTCTCGAAGCTTGGATTGAGCCGTATTATATTCTTTCACTGGCATTTCTAAATCTGCTTTATAGATGATTTTACGTGACACATCTTCTTTGGCTTGTGAGGCAAGTGATGCTTTACCTGAAGTTGCTGCAGCGCTGTCTGCTGTTTTACTTGTTGTTTGTCCCGAATTCTCATCAGATCCATTGCTCGTTCGTTTGCCGTCTGAAGGCACGGGCGAGCATGCTGTTAACCCAATGAATAGGACCATTGCCAACAGCACACTACTTGTATAACCTACACTTCTTCTCAACCACCTTTTCATTTTTATCGACCCTCTCTCTTTTTTATAGAAATACACTTCCCTAGACGATTATACACAGGAAAATGTTTCCTTAAATTCCATTCAATAAAAAATAAAAAAAAACCTGCATTCGCACATAAAATGTACGAGTACAGGTTAGCTGTAACAGATAAGTTCTATCTTGAAAAAATATTTATTCGTGCTCAACCCAAGATTCGAGATAAGCTTTTTGCTCAGTCGTAAGCGAATCGATCGTAATACCTAAAGACTCAAGCTTAAATCGCGCCACTTGCTCATCCAGTTCATAAGGAACATTCACGACTTGGTTGCCGACTTTTTCATAATTATCATTGATGTATTTGAGTCCCATCGCTTGTAGGGCAAATGTCATATCCATAATTTCAGCTGGATGACCATCACCTGCCGCTAGATTAACCAAGCGACCTTCCGCAAGCAAGTACACTTTACGCCCATCTTCGAGCACAAACTCTTCAATATTACGACGTACAGTACGCTTGGATACGGACATTTGCTCCAGTTCAGGCTTATTGATTTCCACATCAAAGTGACCTGCATTGGACAAAATAGCGCCGTCTTTCATCACTTTGTAATGTTGACCTCGGATAATATCACGGTTACCTGTAACGGTTACGAAATAATCCCCAATACTAGCTGCTTCGTCCATAGACATGACAGTAAAGCCATCCATATAAGCTTCAACTGCGCGAATGGAATCAATTTCGGTTACGATGACTTTAGCACCAAGACCTTTGGCACGCATTGCTACGCCTTTACCGCACCAACCATAACCTGCAACAACGACTGTCTTCCCAGCTACAACCAGATTGGTTGTACGGTTAATCCCATCAAATACCGATTGGCCAGTTCCGTAACGGTTATCAAATAAATATTTGCAATAGGCATCATTGACTGCAACCATTGGGAATTTCAGACTACCTTCTTTTTCCAAAGACTTCAACCGGAGAATACCCGTTGTTGTCTCTTCTGCACCACCACGCACTCCCGCTAATAGATCTGTGCGCTCTGCATGAAGAATCGATACCAAATCACCACCATCATCAATGATAAGATCAGGTCTTGTTTCTAACGATTTAATCAGCAGTTCTTTATATTCTTGCGGATCTGGATTGTATTTTGCAAAGACGGTAATGCCATCCTCTACTAACGCAGCACATACATCGTCTTGTGTGGATAACGGGTTGGAGCCTGTAATGGTAACTTCTGCTCCACCTGCTTGGATAACTTTTGCCAAATAAGCCGTTTTCGCTTCCAAATGGAGAGAAATGGTCACTTTCAACCCTTTGAACGGTTGCTCCTTCTCAAAACTCTCACGAATACGGTTTAACACCGGCATGTGCGCTTGAACCCAATCAATTTTTAGATGTCCCTCTGGTGCTAGAGCTAAATCTGTAATCACACTGTTTGCTGCACTTGTCATCCCTACATTCCCCCTATACGTATAAAATACGATGTTCACCATCAAGTGGAAGGGCTTCTGCCACTAAATATTCAATCCAGCCACGTCCAAATTGATTCAAATAGGCAAATACATTATGAACCCTCTCTTGCGGTTTAGCAAAAGGAATAATGCTATTCTCAATTCGAGCAAGCTGTCGCAGTACGACATCATGCTTCGAGCGAAACGCCTCTTCTGTTTTTCGTTCAAAATAATCGACTTGATCCGTAATCTTATCTAGGTTTTGATCACCAAGTGCTCTTAAACCCGTGTTAATCTCTGCTGTTAGTCCAATTAGCTCTTGATATTCCTGCTCAATTCTTTCCCGAACTACCGCAAAACGCTCACGAAAACGGACCGTATCTTGCTGATCTAACCAGGCTGACTTTCGATCTGCAAACCGATACACGACATCTTCAAACGACAATTCATGCTTCTTCATATATTTATCGACCGTGCCATCCAAAATAGTGAATTCAAGTCGCGGCAGCAATATCGGCATTTCCATGTTCATCAGCTCAAAAGCGGACTTCGTTAACGCCCAATACGCGATCTCCGCAGAGCCAAGTACAGTCGCGATAACTGGCATCAAAAAATCCTGCATCAGCGGCCTTGTAAACACATTATTACTTAAACGCTCAGGCGAGACACGTGCAATTTCCGAAAGCTGCTCAGCGGTATACGTACGTGACTTCTTTTTGTTAGTAAATACTTCGCCTTCTCTACGGAGCAGAATACGTTCTTCACCCTCAAAAATAAATAAGTTTGCCGCATCGGTCATGACTTCTGCTTGTGGCGTATAACCATGATTACGGACGTTTTGATCGTCAAGTTGGATTGCGGCATTCAGTTCTTGATTGCACTTTACAATCTGGTCAAACATCGGCGCTTCCAATTTCCGAATAGCAGGATCATCTGCATCAAGTAGAACGAGGCCATGATGCCCGAACAACCACGCCATGATCCGTGCAAAAGCATCTGTAAGTGTCAAGGACTCACCCGTACAAAGCAGCTCACCCAACTTCACGTTAAGCTCACCTTTGAACTCACTGTCTGGCAAAGTATGAAGAAGACGCTCCAGAGCGTCACTCCACTTCTCTGGTTCAAGTGGCAATCGAGATACTGCCGTACGCGGCAGCGGCACGCTAGCATGGATGCGAATGCGGTCAACGCGAGGTTCTCGCGCCGCATCCGTTAGGTAATACATATGATTGACTTCGTCCCAATCATGGTCCTCCCCGGCAATCCAGAATACTGGGATTACCGGACGCTCTAGGAGGCGCTCAGCCTCACGCGCCGCTTGAAGAACGGTGACCGCTTTGTGGATCACATAAAGCGGTCCCGTGAATAGGCCGGCCTGCTGACCGCCGGCCACCACGACGCTATCGAGCTGACGCAACCGCTCGATATTGTGTTCTACCGCCGCAGGGGCACCCGCACGGCGGTTAAACGCGGCCAGCGCCTCCACAAGCGCTGTCCGATCAGCGCGCGTGTCTTCGCGGCGATCTAACTCCGCCGCGCGTCTGCTCCATGACCCAGCATCCTGTGGGTCATACGTATACAGCTCCCGAACTTTTTCAAAATCATCTATATAGTTTCTAGCCAAAGGCTGTGTCTTTCTCCATTTCCAATGCTCCAGCCGCACTGTCACTCCTCCTCTATCTAACGAAAACGTACTTTAAAGAGATATGCCACATATCGAAAATAAGTAACTAACGTTTCGACTATTCGTTATCTATTTTAAATTGTACACTCCTGCTGGAAGATCGTCAAAATAAAAAAGCCATTTTCGAACGGATTCGAAATGGCCCTTTAAACATTTAAATCATGTAAAGATTAGTACAAATGACATGCGACAAAATGCCCGGGCTCAACTTCCTTCATCGGCGGCATTGTTGCTGCACATTGATCCATCGCTTTTGGGCAGCGCGTACGGAACGGGCAACCGCTAGGTGGGTTAAGTGGTGATGGGACCTCACCTTGCAAAATAATACGCTCACGACTGCGTTCTACCTCTGGATCAGGAATTGGTATCGCTGATAGCAGTGATACCGTATAAGGATGCAATGGGTTCGCATATAACGCATCAGATGTCGTAACTTCTACTAGATTTCCTAAGTACATAACACCAATTCGATCAGAAATATGCTTTACCATCGCCAAGTCATGGGCAATAAATAAATATGTAAGTCCATGTTCGTCCTGTAATTTCTTCAGCAAATTTACAACTTGAGCTTGTACCGACACATCGAGTGCTGAAATTGGCTCATCTGCGATAATGAACTGTGGCTCAATTGCAAGGGCACGCGCAATACCAATACGTTGACGTTGTCCACCGGAGAACTCATGCGGGAATCGTCCAGCATGTTCTTCGTTTAAACCTACAGCTTGAAGCAATTCAGAGATTCTTTCTTTACGCTTCTTACCTGTAGAAAGCCCATGAATATCAATGCCTTCTGCAATAATATTACCGACAGTCATACGTGGATTCAAAGAAGCGTACGGGTCTTGAAATATCATCTGCATGTTGCGATTAAACTCTTTTAATTGGCTGCCCCGGAGTTTATGTACATTCTGTCCATTAAATAAAACTTCACCTGCAGTTGCTTCATAAAGACGAATAATCGTTCGACCAGCAGTTGACTTCCCACAGCCTGATTCACCTACGAGTCCAAATGTTTCTCCACGTTCGATCTCAATGGAGAAATTATCGACAGCTTTAAGAACTCTGCTCCCACCTAAGTGAAAGTGTTTCTTCATATTTGTGATTTGTAAAATTTTATCCGACATGTTGTTTACCTCCTGCTTCCACCGGACGTTCCACTTTCGGCGCTTCAGGGTCCAACAACCAACATGCAGCGCTATGAGTTGCACTTAACTTCGTTTGTTCTGGATCTTCATCCAAACATACTTGCATCGCATGCGGGCACCTTGCCGCAAACGCACATCCTTTAGGCGGTGCGAATAAATCTGGCGGCGTACCAGGAATTGGAATTAACTCTTTCCCATCCGTATCCAGACGAGGCATAGAACGCAGAAGTCCCCATGTATATGGATGACGGGACTCATAGAAAATTTCATCTACGGTTCCTTTTTCGATTACTTTACCTGCATACATGACAATAACTCGCTGTGCAATGTCAGCTACAACACCTAAATCATGTGTGATCAAGATAATAGATGCTTCCGTCTTTTGAGCCAACTCTTTCATCAATTGAATAATTTGAGCTTGGATCGTAACGTCTAGGGCAGTCGTCGGTTCATCTGCAATCAATAACCGAGGCGAGCACGCAAGTGCAATCGCAATCATAACACGCTGTCTCATACCACCGGATAACTCATGCGGATATTGATTCACACGTTCTTCAGGATTAGCAATCCCTACTAATTTAAGCATTTCAACTGCGCGTTTCTTCGCTTGATCTTTTGATAAGCCTTGATGCTTAATTAGCCCTTCAGCAATTTGTCTACCCGCTGTCATGGTTGGGTTTAATGAAGTCATTGGATCTTGGAAAATCATACCCATTTCCGATCCACGCACTTTTTCCATCTGCTTATTATTTAAAGTCGCAATATCGACCTTTCCTTTTTTACCATCGAAAAGGATCGAGCCATTCTTAATCACACTTGGAGGAGTTGGGATCAGACGCATCAAAGTTTGTGCAGTCACTGACTTTCCGCAGCCAGATTCCCCTACGATTGCTAGTACCTCACCTTTTTTCAAATCAAACGAAACACCACGTACGGCTTGAATCTCACCCGCATACGTATTAAAAGACACTTTTAAGTCTTTAACTTCAAGTACATTTTCATTTATCATATTGGTGTTGTTTCCCATTGCGTTCCCTCCTCGCTACTTCCTCATTTTTGGATCAAGTGCATCGCGTAAACCATCGCCGAGTAAGTTGAAGCTTAACAATATTAAGCTGAATACTCCGGTTGCAAACCATAGACGATGCGGATGAGTACGTAGTACATTCGCCCCATCTGACATCAAGCTGCCCAGAGATGCCATCGGCACACGAATACCAAGTCCAATAAATGATAAGAAGGATTCAACGAAAATCGCTGCAGGAACAACGAATGTGATTTGTACAATAATAATACCAAGTGCATTCGGAATAAGATGACGGAGAATAATTCGAGCAGATCCACCACCAAGTGTACGGGAAGCAAGCACAAATTCGTTTTCTTTCAGCGTCAAAATTTGACCTCTAACAAGCCTTGCCATTGGAACCCATCCCACGATTGCATAAGCAAGAATAATCGAGAAGACCCCTGGTCCAATAAACATAACAAGCAAGATTGTTACCAACAGGAATGGAATGGAATAAATGACTTCAATAATACGCTGCATGATGTTATCAAGTCTGCCACCGTAATATCCTGATATCCCACCATAAATAACGCCAATAATCAAATCCATTAATGCAGCCAATATACCAACTAATAAAGAAATTCGTGTTCCAATCCATACACGCGTCCATATATCACGACCAAAATCATCGGTCCCAAACCAGTGCTCTGCATTTGGACGTAAATTTTTCATCGTTGTATTCATCTCTTCATAACTATATTTGGAAAACATTGGTGCAAATATCGCCAAAACGAATAATATAGCAAGAACAATGAGTCCTCCCATTGCAAGAGGATTCTTCTTTAATCGGCGCCAAGCGTCTTGCCAATAATTGATCGAAGGACGAATGATTACTTCCCGATGTGATCCAACATCTAGTACTGAAGTAAATTTCGAAGGTTTCGTCGGTGGTTGATTATGTTGTGTTTCCATGGCTTATTTACCACCTTTCGCAATACGAATTCGAGGATCAACTAATCCATAAATAATATCCGTTACAAACAACACAGCGATTAAGATCGCAGCGTAAAAAATGGTAAGTCCTGTTATCATTGTATAATCGTTGGATTGTATAGATGTAACAAAGTGCCTACCTAATCCTGGTATTGAAAAAATTAGCTCTACAACAAAGGTACCTGTGATTATGTTTACAAAAATCGGACCCATAACCGTGACTACAGGTAAAATGGCATTTCGAATCATATGATTTTTCACAATGCTTACTTGTGCCAGACCTTTTGATTTAGCCGTTTTGATATAGTCATTTTGCATCACATCAAGCATCGATGTCCGCATTAGACGTGCCAATGTGGCGATTGTACCAAAAGATAGCGCAATGGCAGGCAGTATTCGATGTTCGGGGCCTTTCCAAAGTCCTGCAGGCAGCCATCCGAGTTTATTTCCAATATAGTACGAGAATAACGGTCCTAATACGAAAGACGGTACTGCAATGCCGATAATCGCTACAAAACTCAATGTATAGTCAGCACCCTTTTGATGTTTTAGTGCGGCAATCGTCCCGAATGTCAGTCCGATTACTACGGCAATAATTAAAGAGATGATCCCCAATTCAAATGAGGCTGGAAATGCTTGTTTAATAATTTTGGTTACGCTTTGTGCAGGGAATTGGTAAGAAGCACCTAAATCGCCATGCAGTAAATTGTTCATATAGACGATATACTGTTCCCAAAGCGGCTTATCAAGTCCATATTGGTGCATGAGCATTGCTCTTGTTTCTTTCGAGAGTTTCTCGGAATTTTCAAACGGATCACCGGGTAAAAAATGCATAAGTGCAAAAACAAGTGTAACAATTAACCATAACGTCACAACTGAATATATAAAACGCTGCAAGATGTACTTCCACATTGAGTTGTTCCTCCCGATCTGCCGTATTCTTCCAATAGAAAAGGGACGCTCTCAAGTAGCAACGTCCCTTTGAGCCTAAGCAATAATTAGGTTTATGATGCTATTTTACTTTCGTCCATTTCAATTCCCATTCATAACCATAAACCGGAAGGATCAGGTTCTCAATGTTTTCTCTTACCAAGAATGGACGTGTGCGGAAGTAAATCGGATACACACCACTCTCATTAATCAAAATTTTCTCTGCTTCTACTAGCAATTTTGAACGAGTTGCTGGGTCTTTTTCATTGTAAGCTGTAGCGATTTTTTCATCAAACGATTTGTTGGACCATTGACCATCATTGAATGCACTATCAGAAGTAAATAAATCCAAGAATGTCATAGGGTCATTGTAGTCTCCACCCCATAAGGAGGACACGATATCGAAATCATGATTATGGGAACGCTCAAGACGCAGTTTATGAATAACTGGATCTGGCGTAATATCAACACCAAGATTAGTTTTCCATTGGGAGACGAAGAACTCTAATGTTTTCTTCGCATTTTCTGTATCATCACCAAGGATTTTAAGAGGAGGTAATTTGTCAATTCCAACTTCTTTTAATCCTTCTGCGAGCAATGCTTTCGCTTTAGCTGGATCGCTTTTAGGTTGGATATCTCCAGCTACTTTACGGAATTCGTTACCGTTACCATCTTTTGTACCACCTGGAACTAAACCGATTGAAGGTACCGATCCATCCATAGCAACTGTATCTAAATATGCTTGACGGTCAACTGCCATACCTAGTGCTGTACGGATTTTTACATTTGCAAGTGCAGGATTCTTCTTCGTTTGGAATTGCAAGTAAAAGTTCGTCAATTCTGCTTTCTTTTTCAAGGCAGGTTTACCTTCGTACGGCTTCATGAGATCGCCTCTAACACCCGTAACATCAGCAGCATTTGTTTCATACAAGTTAACACCTGTATTTTGATCTTTCACGATATTCAATGTGAACTTTTCAAGAGATACGTTTTTAGCATCCCAATATTTATCATTTTTCACGAACTCAAGGGATTGTTCATGATCCCATTTTACAAGTTTGAATGGGCCCGCACCGATTACTTTATCCGCATCAGCACCGTTCTTGTCTTGGAACTTTTGCACGTAATCCTCACGTTGTGGGAAGAAAAGAGCGAATGCTAACAATTCGTCAAAGAATGTAACAGGGCGCTCAAGTTTAAATTCCAATGTTTTCTCATTAATGGCTTTAACACCAACTTTGTCTAAAGCAGCTTGAATTTCTTCTGGTGCTTTCGCTTTTTGTACAGCTGCCCCATCTTTAAGCCACTCTAAAATAAATGCATATTGAGATTTATTTCTTGGATCAAGTGTACGCTTTAAGGAATATACGAAGTCTTGCGCTTTAACAGGAACACCATCAGCCCAAGTTGCATCACGAAGTTCAATTGTGTACGTTAATTTGTCATCCGAAATTTTCGGTTTGTCTTTTGCAAGACCCAATGCAACTTTTCCATCTTTATCCATACGGTATAGACCTTCATTAAGTGCATTTAACATCGTATGTGCTGCTGCTGCTGTTGCCATTGTTGTATCAAGTGCTGGCGGCTCAGCAGTGAAGTTCATTGTAATTTCTTGTTTCGCGTTACCTTTCTTCTCTCCACCTGCTGCTGTTGTAGCTGGTGTTGATGTACCTCCATCAGCAGCCGGCTTGGAGTCGCCGCAACCTGCTAGTAATCCACCAACAAGTGTTACTGTAGCAGCAGTGGCAACAAACTTTTTCACTTTTTTCATAGTAATCCCCCCATAGAAATAATATTTAAAAGATTCTGACATTTTACGACAAAAGGAAGTTCAGAGGCCATTTTTTTGTCTAAGATGATTTCCTTTAGTCGAGTGAAAACGCATCCAAAAAATATCGGATAACGTAAATTTAATACACGAATGGATTATTGTCCACCAAAATTTTTGAATTTTGCTTATTATCAGTCAATTTTTTTATAAAAGAACAGTTTTACATAATTATCAGTTCCTTCATGCCTTTAACAAAGGTCAATTTTTACCCAAAAAAAGAGCAGGAAGACAATTGTCAATCCTGCTCTCAACATTATTTTATTTATGCAAATGACACGATACGAAATGGCCTGGCTCAATTTCTTTCATCGGCGGCATCGATAATGCACATTCCGGCATTGCGACCGGACAGCGTGTACGGAATGGGCAACCGCTAGGAGGATCAAGAGGAGATGGCACATCTCCTTCCAGAATAATACGCTCACGTGTACGTTCTACTTCTGGATCTGGAATCGGAATTGCAGATAAAAGTGATTTCGTGTACGGATGCAATGGATTCGCATATAGTTCATCCGCAGTCGTCACCTCAACGAGATTTCCTAGATACATCACCCCGATACGATCGGAAATATGCTTAACCATCGCAAGGTCATGGGCAATAAACAAGTAAGTTAAACCCCGTTCTTTTTGCAATTGCTTGAACAAGTTAACAACCTGTGCTTGAACAGAAACGTCTAGTGCTGAGATCGGCTCATCTGCAATGATAAACTCAGGCTCAATCGCTAGTGCACGAGCAATCCCAATACGTTGACGCTGACCACCAGAGAATTCATGTGGGAAACGACTCGCATGTTCTTCGTTAAGACCTACCGCTTTTAACAACTCATAAACGCGCTTTTTACGCGCTTCGCCTTTTAACAAACCATGAATATCAATACCTTCAGCAATGATATTTCCAACGGTCATACGCGGATTTAGAGAAGCATATGGATCTTGGAACACCATCTGCATTTTACGGTTAAATTCTTTAAGTTTCTTACCCGAAAGCTTAGAGACATCTTCACCATTAAAAATAACTTGGCCCGATGTAGGCTCATATAGACGAATGATCGTACGTCCAGTTGTAGATTTACCACAACCAGATTCACCTACTAACCCAAACGTTTCACCACGATAAATATCAATCGAAAAGTTATCAACGGCCTTCAGAACTTGACCGCCACCTAGATTAAAGTGCTTTTTCATGTCTTTAATTTCTAAAATTTTATCGGTCATGTCGGTGTCCTCCTGCCTCAATCGGACGCTCCACTTTCGGTGCATCCGGATGTAATAACCAACACGCAGCACGATGCGTTTCTGTTAGACTTGTCGTCTCAGGATCGATTTCTAGACATACTTGCATCGCATAAGGACATCTTGCAGCAAACGCGCATCCTTTAGGCGGAGCAAACAAATCCGGTGGTGTACCTGGGATTGGTACAAGATCTTTACCGTCGTGATCCAGACGTGGTACAGAGCGCAATAAACCCCATGTATAAGGGTGAACAGAATCATAGAAAATCTCGTCGACTGTACCTTGCTCAACAACTTTACCCGCATACATAACAACTACACGCTCTGCCATGTCTGCTACGACGCCAAGGTCATGTGTAATCACAATAATAGATGATTCCGTCTGCTTGGATAGCTTCTTCATCAGCTCTATAATTTGAGCTTGAATCGTCACGTCAAGCGCTGTTGTTGGTTCATCGGCAATGAGAAGCTTCGGTGTACATGCAAGGGCAATTGCGATCATAACACGCTGACGCATTCCTCCAGAAAATTCATGTGGATACTGATCCAAACGTCCCTCTGGATTAGAAATACCGACCAATTTCAGCATTTCAATGGCTTTTTCTTTCGCTTGCGCTTTATTCATATTGTGATGCTTAATCAAGCCCTCACCAATCTGATTACCCACTGTCATGGTAGGATTAAGGGAGGTCATCGGATCTTGGAAAATCATTCCAATTTCTGATCCGCGAATTTTTTCCATTTGCTTATCACTAAGCTTTGTTATATCAATATCTCCATCGAAAAGGATAGAGCCGCTTTTTATGACACTTGGAGGAGTGGGAATCAGACGCATCAAAGTTTGAGCAGTTACGGATTTACCACAACCAGACTCACCTACGATGGCCAGCACTTCTCCTTTTTTTAAGTTAAACGATACGCCGCGAACCGCTTGTACTTCGCCAACATACGTATTAAAAGACACTTTTAAGTCTTTAACTTCAAGTAAGTTCTCTTTATTCATCAGTTTCCCCCCCTTTTGTTATTACTTACGCATTTTAGGGTCAAGTGCATCACGCAAACCATCACCTAATAGGTTAAAGCTTAGCAAAATCAAACTGAACACTGCTGTCGGGAACAACAAACGATGTGGGAACATTCTCATTACATTAGCGCCATCGTTAAGAAGCGCTCCTAATGATGCCATCGGCACACGAACACCAAGACCGATAAAAGATAAGAACGATTCAAAGAAAATTGCCGCTGGAACAGCAAATGTGATTTGAACGATGATGATTCCTAATGCATTCGGAATCAAGTGACGCATAATGATACGCCATGATCCAGCACCAAGTGTGCGCGATGCAAGGACGTACTCATTTTCTTTAAGGGAAAGAACCGCACCACGAACAAGACGTGCCATCGGAACCCATCCGACGAGGGCATAAGCAATAATGATCGATTTAATCCCTGGTCCCATAAACATAACAAGTAAGATTGCAATGATCAGGAATGGAATCGAATAAATAACCTCAATAAAGCGCTGCATAATCTCATCAATTTTTCCACCGTAATAGCCAGATAGACCACCGTAGATCACACCAATGATCAAATCAACAAGTGCAGCAAGAATACCAACAAATAAAGATATACGTGTCCCTAACCATACCCTTGTCCATAAATCACGACCAAAGTCATCCGTACCAAACCAATGTGTTCCACTTGGCTTTGCATTCTTAGATGTCATATCTACGACATCGTAACCATATTTTGAGAATAGTGGGGCAAAAATAGCTAGTATTGTTAACGTAACTAATATAATCAAGCCGGTCATTGCCAGGCGATTTTTCCGAAGTCTGCGCCATGCGTCCTGCCAATAATTAAGCGAAGGTCGAACGATGACTTCACTACGCAAAGTCTCTGTGGAAACGGGAGCAAATTTTGATTTATCAATAGGTGTCTTTGTTTCATTGGTCATCGTTTACTTCCCGCCTTTCCCCAAACGTATTCGCGGATCAATAAATCCATAAATAACATCTGTAATAAAAATAACTACAATCAAGAGTACAGAATAGAAAATGGTTAAGCCTGTAATCATCGTATAGTCATTGGAAGTTACAGCTTTCACAAAGTGTTTTCCAAGACCTGGTACAGCGAAGATTTGTTCCACAACGAGCGTACCTGTAATAACACCTACAAAGATCGGCCCAAGAACTGTCACAACTGGTAAAATAGCGTTACGAACCATGTGATTTTTTACAATGGACATCTTGGATAAACCTTTCGATTTAGCCGTTTTAATATAATCCTGACTTTGTACATCAAGCATAGACGTACGCATCATCCGAGTAAGAATGGCTATCGTTCCGAATGATAACGCAATTGCTGGTAGAATCCGATATTCCGGACCATTCCATAGACCAACCGGCAACCATTTGAGTTGAACCCCAAAATAATAGGCTAGTAATGGACCCAGTACAAAAGAGGGTATGGATATTCCAATTACGGCAATTAAACTGGCTGAATAATCGAGTCCCTTATTGTGGTTGAGTGCTGCTATTGTTCCTAATATCAATCCGACAATTACAGCTAGTGTTAATGCAATTAGACCAAGCTCCATCGAAACAGGGAATGATTGCTTAATGATGTCTGTTACTTTCTGTGCTGGGAATTGGTAAGAGAATCCTAAATCTCCCTTAGCCACGTTGCCAATATAGGTTACATACTGCTCCCACATCGGCTTATCTAAACCATATTGTTCAAGCAGCATTGCTTTCGTAGCTTGCGGCAATTTTTCTGAACCTTCACCAAATGGATCTCCAGGCAAAATATGCATCAGTGCAAACGTAATCGTGATAATAAGCCATAACGTAACAATTGAGTATCCGAGACGGCGCAAAATATACTTTAGCATAGCGGCCCCTCCTATTCTAAGATGTCTAAAGTGAATCCAAAAGGGGACGTTCTCACGGGGGTGGGAACGTCCCCTTCCTATTCACTAATCAATGTGTGGTTTTACTTCACTTCTGTCCATTTCAAATCCCATTCCATACCAAAAGATGGAAGAATAATATTTTCAATACCAGGTCTTACAAGGTAAACGCGGCTGCGGAAGTAAATAGGTGCAACAGCCATATCATTCATCAAAATTTTCTCAGCTTCAACCAAGTCTTTGGCACGTTTAGCTGTATCAACTTCCATTGTCGAAGATTTCATTAACGCATCATATTCCTTGTTGGACCAGTCAATTTCGTTAAATTCACTACCTGTTTCCCACATTCCAAGGAATGATACTGGATCATTGTAATCAGCGCCCCATAGGGACAAGACCATATCGAAATCATGCTTGGAACCTTTTTCTACACGCAATTTATGTGGAAGCGGTTCGGCAATTGCATCATATCCTAAGTTTGCTTTCCATTGGGAAACGATGAATTCCAGTGACTTTTTAGCTGTTTCCGTATCATCTGCTGTTAACTTCATCGAAGGAAGAGCAGTTAGTCCCAGTTCTTTTAAACCTTCCTGGAACAATTCCTTCGCTTTAGCTGCATCAAATTTAGGTTGTGTATCCCCAGCAGTTTTACGGAACTCATTCCCATTACCGTCTTTTGTGCCGTTAGGAACTAAACCTGTCGATGGAACAGAGCCATTCATCAGAATCGTATCTACATAAGCTTGTTTATCGATTGCCATTCCAAGTGCTTGACGAATCTTTGCGTTAGCAAGTGCAGGCTGTTTCTTTTGTTGGAACATGATGTAGCTGTTTGTTAGCTCACTTTTATTGCGAATGTCTGGTTTACCTTCATACAACTTGAGTTGATCACCTTTTATCTCGGTCAAATCAGCTGCATTTGTCTCATAAAGGTTTAGACCTGTATTTTGATTATCTACGATATTTAAAGTTACTTTTTCTAACTTCACATTCGCTGCATCCCAGTACTTATCATTTTTCACGAATTCAAGTGTTTGACCATGATCCCATTTCGTCAATGTATATGGACCTGCACCAATGATTTTGTCTGCGTCAGCACCATATTTTTCACCTTGTGCTTGAACAAAATCTTCTCTTTGCGGGAAGAATACCGGGAATCCTAACAGCTCAGTAAAGAAAGCAACTGGCTTCTCTAATTTAATTTCAAGTGTCTTTTCATTAATTGCTTTTACCCCAACTGCATCTTGTTTGGCTTTTACTTCTTCAGGTGTTTTCGCCTTCATTACTGCGTCTCCACCTTTGATCCATGCAACCATAAAGCTGTATTGGGCTTGTGTTGCTGGGTCAAGTGTACGTTTAAAGGAGTATACAAAATCGTTAGCAGTTACTGGCTTGCCATCTGTCCACTTCGCATCGTCACGAATTTCGATCGTATACGTTAAGCCGTCTTCAGAAACTTTTGGTTTATCTTTAGCAAGTCCAGGTACAGGCAGTCCATTTTTATCATTACGGTACAAACCTTCATTAAGTGCATTTAGAACTGTAAATGCCGCATTCGAAGTACCCTTCGAACTGTCCAACACTGGTGGTTCAGCTGAAAAATTGATTTTAATTTCTTGTGCTTTATTGGATCCACTTTTTGCTTCATCATTGTTTGAGCAACCCGCAGTTACCGAGCCTACCATTGTAACAGCTACTGCAGTCGTTAACCATTTTTTTGCTATCATTGTAGAGTCCTCCTTATGATGTGTGTAATTTGTATGTTGAGGTGAAGAACACCACTAACCCAAAGCAAAATCATGAGTTAAATATTTTGAATATTTACAAGTGTTAGACTTAAAGCTTGGTGTGAAAGCAACATTGGTCTTTATGTAATTAATTGACCATTGTAATGTGATGTCAGTAATTATAACATACCGAGTAAGTATGTCTAGTGTAAAAATTTTGCTATCGATTTTTTATGCAAAAATCCATTATCTATGATAGCGCATTATATAACCAGTGGTCAAATAAATTCTAGTGAAATAAAAAACTAACCGAGAATACTCCCGATTAGCTTAACCATTAGTAATAGAATATATAGCGAAGCGAGAATTAAAAAAGCCGCACGCCACACTGTCTTCCCAACTCTAAATAAGTTCGGTTTTTTTTCTGTTTGATAACGATGACCACCAATAAGTCCAAATGCAATCAATAAGAGCAAAATGATAAACCACAGCATAAAATTTATACCAAATACGGATTTGGCAAGCCCGGCGACTGAACCAATTAGGAAAAATGTTGTAAGATCCGTAGTAAGCCGTACCGCCAGCTTCTTATCCTTTAACCAACTGTATGCTAGTACCCATATGACAATGAATGTTAGATATGGAAAAGTTGCAAGAAAAACATAAATGTTCCTCAGAAGTTCAATAAAAAGATTCACCCCCCACCACTCCTCAAGCCTTCATTGGCTTTTACAAGATTACACATTGTAGCGTGCACAGGAAGTGAATAACCGTGCTTTGCCCCCGTTCGAAGCAATGCACCATTAATCCAATCAATTTCTGTTATACGCCCTGCAAGCAAATCCTGACGCATAGAAGATGTATTAGCCGCTGTACGTCTGCACACTTCAATAACTTGATCCCATAAACTTTCATCTAACTCAATCCCTTCAGACCTAACTGCAAGCAGTGCTTCTTCAAATAAGCTGCGCATCGTACTTCGAATTGAAGGATCTTCAAGTAACACCCCATTTTCCACATTTAAAACAGCAGTTAATGGGTTAATTATGGAATTGATCACAACTTTCCCCCATACTTTTTCCATTATAGTTGGTGTACCTTCTACATGGAATCCAGCAGACTGAAGAAGCTGCACGAGGTCCTGCATATTAGTATCATCAAATCCAGACACATAGCCCACATAAGTGATACCAACCCCTGTATGATTAACAGATGTCGGTGATGTTCGAAGTGCGCCTTCCGTTGTCACTGCAGCTACAATGCGCTTAGCGTCCACATACTCACTAATCCGCTCGATATGTCCCATGCCATTTTGGAAACAGACTACCTTGGTCGAAGCCCCCATCAGACTCGCGACTTTCGATAAGAAGTTATCATCTAATGCAGACTGTTTTACTGTTAGTACGATAAAATCTAATTCTATTTGACTTTCTTCTGCACAATAGCTCTCAAAAGATTGAAACAAAGCAGCAGCTGCCTCTATTGTTTGTCCATCCAACTTCACTCCGTGCAAAGTCATTTCTTTTGCTTGATTTTCTGATCGTGTAAGAAGTGTAAAGTGATCGCATCGCGGTGCGAGCTTTGCAGTTAATAATAATCCAATGGAGCCTGCGCCAATCATCAGTAAATTCATTATGTATTCATTCCTTTCAGAACTTTGTACCATTTCACACTTTCTTCTTATCTTACAAAAAATCCCCTAGAGAAGGAAGTCATTCCATCACCAGGGGAACCTATTTCAAGCAATTTATTCAATTCGCTCTAAATTTCCGTTCGCATCCATCTTAAATCGCGGCTTCGTATCTTCCTCTACATCAGCTAGTAGAGTCATCTTCCGTGCACGATCCATAATTTGAATGAGCGCCTTATAGTCATCGTTAACAACACGGTAGTCCATTTCAACATCATTAACCTGTCTATTTAACTTATCATTCTCTTTTCGAATACGAATCATCTCATCTTGTTTCTCATGCAACTCTCGTTCTAATGAACGAATTTGTCTTGTCATATCCGAATAAGTTGTTTTCCATTGACGCAAGAAACGAATAACCGAATCAATAGATAAAGTTTCCTCTGTGACTGTATCACTTTTCATTGATGTTAGGTCAGATGAATCCAATGTACTGACTCCAATTGCGCTCGAAACTACAGCGACTGGTGCATGTTTTTTCAATTGACTGCGTTTTTGCCGCTGCGCTTTTGCAATATGAATCGCTGCATCATATTTTTTACGAACGAATGAATTCCAACGAAACCCACATGCTGCGGCTGTCCTTCCAATCCTTTCTCCTACTTCTTCGAAAGCGGATAGCTGCGTACCCCCCTCACGAATATGCCGAAGTGTGACTTCAGCCAATATTAAATCATCATCCTCACTCCAAGCATCTTGCCTAATTGCCGTCATATAAACAATCCTCCTAACTTCAAAGTCACATTACACTATTGTTCGATTTGGAATTTCATAAAAGGGTGATTTCCCATTATTAAATTTCTATGCCCATACTAGAGTTCATAGAATCTATTTGATACTATTCGTTATTTCCATTTTTTTAAGGGCTCATACCTATGAAGGATGTCTATTGTCGGAGTTCTCAAAATGTTTTCATTTTCGCCACGTTTTCAAGTTTACAGTGAAATATGTTACGGTTATAATAAAATTTAGAAAAATTGCTTCAATTGCAAGGGAGGCGGATACAAATGAGTCGCATGTTCCGTGTACTTGGTTTTTGGACACTAGTTATTGGTCTAATGAGCTTAGCTGGCGATATGATTCCAATGGCATTGGTTTTCTTCTTTCAAACAGCCTTGTTCGTAGTTCTAGGCTATTTGAAGCTTCAAGAGAAAACATATATCCTGATGTTCTGGGGATACATGATTATCGCATTCATGGGCTTTACGTACTGGTCAGTCTTTAAACTTACAGCTTAAAACAAAGAAAGGTGCTTCACGTAACATACGTGAGGCACCTTTTTTAGTGATTTGGAATATTACCTTAAGAAACAGTTTCAGCTTGATATTTGCTTACTATCATGACTTTAAACAACTCACTCATCCCATCACTTAATAATAACTGGCGTATACTTCGATTTCTTCTAGCTTGCTCCGAAAAAGGATCTCGATTAGCTGTTTCTTGCAACCTCTCAAGTATACCTTGTACCACTAGAAATTCACGCTGTGTTTGTAGCGTAACGCTCGCGCAGCCACTCTCAGTTGCTACACGCATACATGAACTAAAATCCACGTGCGCAGTAATATCCTGCTCTCCTAAATATATGTATGGGTTATCATGTGCTTGATGCTTCCGATAGCACATCAGTGTTCCTTTCATGCGGTGAGGGCTGAACAGTTCATCCGCTCGATCACCATAGTCGATCACGAGCAGCTTTCCCTGCTTGAAATGACTCACAATACCTTCTACCCAACTAGATGCTGCCAAATTAATTTCAGCCACTTGTCCATCAAGCAGCTGAATGCCATTTTTCAATAAATAAGTTTCAATCGCTACATCATCTAGCGGAAGCCACTTTTCAATAACACGACCTTGATCGTCATCCCATCCAACCCAATTCTCAACAATTACGCCTTGATCAGACCGAATTCGATGTACAGAAAATGCATCAAGCAGTTCATTTGCTACCACAATCGTTACTATTTGGTCCTGCTTTGAGAACCACTGACCGGCATCCATCCATATAACCTTATCTATGTGCATCTTTAACGTTTCTCTTTGCAATTCCTGGTGATAATTACTTGTCTCAATCATGTACCAATCCAAGCGTTCATAGAGCTTAGGATCTAATCTTACAATCTCATCTAGCGCATGTAGGGCTAATCTCCCATTTCCTCCTCCCCATTCCACCACATGCAGAATTTCATTTCCCTCTAGCAGCTCATCCGCACTTCTCATTATAAAGTTGCCAATCATCTCTCCCATAATTGTTCCAATAGATGAACTTGTATAAAAATCGCCATCACGACCAATTTTCAAATTCTCATTTCGATAGTAACCTGCTGTTTCATGATAAAGGCACAGTTCCATAAAATCTTTAAATGTAATCAAATTATTGGAGCTTTCCCTAACTAATTGTTTCAATGAATCGATAATTTTGAAATTTCCATTAATACCATCCACCTGTTTCCCCCCTAGTCGTTTATTTCATGACAAAAAGTCGAAGAACCATTATAATAATAGAGTTGGTCAAAATAGAGAGGAGCGCATGCTTACATCATGTTTAAAAAATGGTTATCACTTGCCCTTGTTACGGTCCTTATGAGCTCACTTTTAATTGCTTGTACCGATAACAAGGCAATTCAAACTACTGTACTTCAAGGAATCGCAAAACAGTCTGAAATAAAATCTTATACGTTTGAAGGTACAGCCGATGTCAAGATTGGCGATGGACTTATACCTGCATCCAATCCACTTACTCAAACTTTCATCAATGTATTCAAAGAGAGCACCCTCAAGTGGAACGGTGTAACGAACGCCGATACCGCTCAATTCGAATCAGATATTAACGTAACACCCAAAGGTGGAACCGAAGGGTTCAATATTCCAATCCTAATTAAAGATAACAAATTGTATTTTCACATGCCAGCTATAAATAAGCCAGAACAATATTATTCAATTGACATGGCTACCTCAGGTAAAAATGCAACTGGCGCAGTGGCCCCTGAAGCGTTGAAAAATGCAACAACCACTTTCTCTTCGATTTACAAGTCTATTGCGAGTTCAGTTGAACCAAAATGGTTCCAAGAAGAGAAAGCCGCAGTAAACCTCAAGGATGGCACTAGCGGCAAAGCTTATAACATTGAAATTAATGAAAAGAACGAAAAAGCTGTAAACGAAATGATTCAATCCAAAAATTCCGAACTGTACGACTCTCTCAAAAATAGCGGGATCGTATCTGCTGAGCAGATAGACAAATGGAAATCACAGAATCAACCTAAAATCACGATTCAAGCACCTAGTAAACTACGATTAGTGATTGACGATAAAGGGTTTATCCGCGATCAAACTCTAGACCTCAACTTAGCGATCACTGCAGCAGAAGGTAACCCGAATAAGATCAGCTTTAATATTCATCAGCTTTTTAATGACGTCAATACACAGCCTCCTTTCAAAAAAGAGATTCCGAAAGACGTCAAAAACTTTGATGAAATAATAAAACTGCTGAATGGCGTTAAAAAATAAATAAAAAAACCAAGTACTTGTTTTCCTAAGAGGAAGACAAGTATTTTTTCATAAATTATTTAATAAAATTATGGTAATCTGTCATAGGGGGGCGAGAGATGAACCGAATTTTTCCAATACTACTTACGATTAGCTTATTCTTACTGTGCTTTTCCCCTATTGTCCACGTTCAAGCGGAGGAAGAGACGACTATAAAGATAAAGCAAGATGAGCTGCAATCATTTCTACAAAAAGGCTTGACCATTCAAGAAATTGACCGTGAACTGCTTAATTTATCGAAGCAAGACGAACTTTTAGTTGAGAAATTAAAAGACAATGAGGTGCAAACGGAGAAGCAAAAACTAGAAGTTGAGAAAACAAAGAAAAAGGTAGGCAAGACACTAAGAGCCTACTATACTGGTGATCGTCCATCCATCTGGATGTTTTTATTTTCCCCTACATCATTGCCGGACCTCCTTCAGACATTGGAATATATGAACCAGATTGTTACTAATGACGAACGCTCTCTTACTGCTCATAAAGAGTCCACCACCAAGTTAAAGTCCATACAAGCGGAATATTCGAACCAACGCGCTGCACTGAAACAAACCAGGGACATCTATATCCTAGAAAAAGATCGTATTCTCTCCTTACAAAAAGAGCTTGATGAAGCACTTACTGTAAGTGGTAAAAAAGAGGAACTCCAAAATCAAATCGATGCCCTAAATCTAGAGTGGAAGCAAAAAGGACTGCCCGTATTCGAACAATTTACAGCAGCACTATACAGATCCTTTCAAGACTTTACCGAACTCGTCAATAATGGAGATAACCTCAAATTCAAAGGATTTGATGCTACTTTCCAAATAACAGATCAACAACTCAATGACTTTCTACGTAAAAAAAATCAAATATTCAATGACCTTACCTTCCAGTTCATTGATAAGCAGCTCATTGCAAGTGGTACGAAGGAAGGGATGCAATTCGAAATGAAAGGTATCTACAAGTTGGAAGACAACTTTATTAGATTCAGTATTACTCAAATGAAGTTTAATGGTCTAATCTTACCTGATACAACAAATAAAATGCTTGAAGACGAATATGATTTTGGTATCAGTACACAAAAATTCGCCGCCTTCATTAAACCTACATCCGTTATCATCGAACCCGGAAAGCTTGTTATTTCATTAAAAGCCAAAATCTAATGATCAAAAACAGCCCGCTTACATCCTAATGAAGATGTAAGCGGGCTATTTCTCTTCATACAGCGTTTATAATAGGTCTGCTGCCAACTGGGCAAGATGTGAGCGTTCGCCGCGCTCCAGTGTAATATGACCGCTGACTTGTTCATTTTTAAACCGTTCTATGACGTAAGTTAATCCGTTGCTTGCAGCATCTAGATAAGGATGATCAATTTGACCTGGATCGCCTACGAGTACAATCTTACTGCCTTCTCCTACCCGTGAAATAATGGTCTTGACTTCATGTTTGGATAAGTTCTGTGCTTCATCAATAATAATAAATTGACCAGGTATAGAGCGTCCACGAATATAAGTTAACGCTTCTACTTGAATGGATCCTAGCCCTGCTAATATTTTATCAATATCTCCTGACTTCTTCGTATCGAATAAATACTCCAGATTATCATAGATCGGCTGCATCCATGGCCGCAGCTTTTCATCTTTTTCACCCGGCAAGTAACCAATATCTTTCCCCATAGGGACAACAGGGCGAGCGATTAACAATTTCTTATACTTATGCTCATCTTCCACCTTCATGAGTCCTGATGCCAGCGTAAGAAGCGTTTTACCCGTACCCGCCTTCCCACTTAATGTGACCAACGGAATATCATCATTCAACAGTAATTCAAGTGCCATTCTTTGCTGAGCATTACGAGCAGCTATTCCCCAGATAGGCTCATTACTTAAATATAAAGGCTCTAACTTCTTCCCATCCCCATTTACTTTAAGCAGAGCAGATTTGGAAGTCCCTAATTCATCACGCAAAATGACAAATTCATGAGGGTTCAGGGAGTAACCTAAATTAAGAGTCGATACGGCTAACTGTCTAAATGAATAAAACTCGTCAATTACAGAAGGGTGTACATGAACATTTACATATCCCATATACATTTCCGAGCCTGAAACGACCCGATCTGTTAAATAATCTTCAGCAGTTAGCCCCAGCACATCTGCTTTTATCCGGACGAGTACATCTTTACTAACCAGTATAACAGGTCTAGGTGTAGGCTTACTTTGCTCTTCGACATGATAATTCAGTGCAACTGCTAATATCCGATTATCATTGGTTAATTCCACGAACAATTCTTGCATTTTGGCAAATGATTTATGATTTAGTTCTACCTTTACCATCCCACCATTGTCTAGCGTGATACCATCATATAGCCTTCCTTTCGTTCGTAATCCATCTAATAGCCGGGACACTGTTCGTGCATTGCGACCAATTTCGTCCGCCAACCTTTTTTTCGAGTCGATTTCCTCTAACACCACAGCGGGAATTACTACTTCATTATCTTGGAACGCATAGATGGCATTTGGATCTTGAAGCAGTACATTCGTATCGAGCACGTAAATTTTTTCCATGTGAGAGACCTCCCGGAATTTGGCGTTTGGAATTCCATAACTATGCGATTTTCAATCCAATATATAGAAAGAAAAAAGCCCAGGTAAGAGCACCTAGGCTTTTTTCATCGCATCACATACTTGTCCGTCCAGCTGTTCAGCTACACGCTTACTTATTTGTTTTCCATAATCAGACTGCACCGAAATACACGTACCAACAACATTAACCACGAATAATTGATCGGGAAGAGCTGTGATCATTTCTGTCATATTGCAATACCCTCCTAAGCACAGGAATGAGTCTTACTTATCATATGAAGAATAAGGGATTAATGCTATGTATGGCGCCCCATTAGCCAACATAAACTTATCCTGCACCTATACTTATTGTATCGGTTATGAGGTAAAGTTATGTCGACTAATAAGGACCTGATTTAACCATCATCAATTATGAATTATATTTCGGATTGGAGTTAATATCATGCAGCAATGCTTCTACAGTAATCCGGTCAAACATTTGCTTTTTACTCGTACCCTCATGGACGTAGTCCAGCACATACATCGAATCATCGGTTTGAACAACAGCAAAGTGACTCAAACCATGGTCTTCACGTAAGATTGTTTCAAAAAATTCCATTGTCTCACGTGCAGCATTATCATCTGCCCGCGCCTCAGAAACAACACGAATTTGTAACCAGTTAAATAGTGCATCTTGAAGCTTCATGCAGCTTCCCCTCCACCCATATTCCTGCTAATTATGAATGATTTTGTGTTTTATTCACTGCTTGTTTTTTCTGTCTACCCTCTACAAAGTAACGAATACGTACGAGAAGCATTAGGAAAATTGCAACAGATAAACAAAGCACAATCGGTAATTTCGCATCGACTTGGAAAATCAGCAGCATGAATGCTCCGATTCCCATGAGTACGTACACAATCAGCGCTTTAAGCAAAGGCAGCTTTTTAACACGGAACACTTTGTTATACACATACGTCATAAACAAGAAGATGATGATGTAAGTGATATAAAGATGATCCGTAAACCACTGATTCAGCGTATCCATACGTACACTCCCCTTTACCTGATGGTCAACAACCCTTAAAGTTAAGCGTTAGCTTGCGCCATTTTGCGGTGTTTCTCCGCACGTTCACGCTCACTCTTATTAAGAATTTTTTTACGAAGACGAACAGATTTAGGTGTAATTTCACAGTACTCATCATCGTTCAAGTATTCAAGAGCTTGCTCCAAGGAATACGTACGTGGAACTTTCATTTTCACTGTCTCTTCTTTATTCGCGGAACGGATGTTGTTTACCGCTTTTTCTTTACAAATGTTTACGATAATATCATTTTCACGTGAATGTTCACCCACGATCATACCTTCATAAACTTCAGTTGCTGGGTGTACGAATAACACACCACGGTCTTCAACAGACAAAATACCATAAAGTGTGGACATTCCTGTATCCGAAGAAACGAGAACACCCTGGTGTCTGCCACCTACGCCAGCTCCTGCATATGGACCATAAGAGTCAAATGCGTGGTTCATAATGCCATAACCGCGTGTAAGTGTTAATAGTTGTGTGCGGTAACCGATCAAGCCACGAGCTGGAATTAAGAACTCTAGACGGATGTTACCAGAGCCGTTATTGATCATGTTCACCATCTCAGCTTTACGAGTTCCGAGACTTTCCATAACAGCGCCAACGCTTTCTTCTGGTACGTCGATAATCAAGCCTTCGATTGGCTCCATTTTTTTACCATCAATCTCACGAATGATTACTTCTGGTTTCGACACTTGAAGCTCAAATCCTTCACGACGCATGTTCTCGATTAAGATACCTAGGTGCAATTCACCACGACCGGATACGATAAACGCATCAGGAGAATCTGTTTCGTCTACGCGCAAGGATACGTCTGTTTCAAGCTCTTTGAAAAGACGCTCACGAATTTTACGGGAAGTTACCCATTTACCTTCACGACCTGCGAATGGAGAGTTATTCACCAGGAAAGTCATTTGAAGGGTTGGCTCATCAATTTTAAGAACAGGAAGAGCTTCAGGCTTGTTAGGGTCTGCTACGGTTTCACCGATATTAATGTCTTTAATACCTGAGATCGCAACGATATCTCCAGCTGCAGCTTCTTCAATTTCAAGACGCTTTAGACCTTGGAAACCGAACAATTTCTCGATACGACCTTGTTTCACAGAACCATCACGCTGCATAACAGCTACAGTCTGTCCTGCACGGATTTTACCGCGGTTCACACGACCTACCCCAATACGACCTAGGTATTCGTTATAGTCCATTAATGTAATTAATAACTGCAAGGGTTGTTCTGTATCTTCTGTAGGTGATGGAATATGCTCAATAATTGTCTCATACAGAGATTGCATGTTCTCATCTTGTTTTTCAACATTCATAGAGGAAGTACCTTGTAATGCGGATGCGTACACAACTGGGAAGTCCAATTGATCATCATTCGCTCCAAGCTCAATGAACAGGTCCAATACTTCATCAACAACTTGAGTTGGGCTTGCATTCGGACGGTCAATCTTATTCACAACTACAATTGGAGTTAGATTCTGTTCTAATGCTTTACGAAGTACGAACTTCGTTTGAGGCATTGTACCTTCAAATGCATCAACAACAAGAAGAACGCCATCAACCATCTTCATGATACGTTCAACTTCTCCACCGAAGTCAGCGTGACCAGGCGTATCCACAATATTAATGAGGTGATCCTTATAATTAATTGCAGTATTTTTCGCCAAAATAGTGATACCGCGTTCTCTTTCAAGATCGTTGGAATCCATTGCGCGTTCTTGCACTTGTTCGTGCTCACGGTATGTTCCAGACTGTTGAAGTAGCTTATCCACTAGCGTCGTTTTTCCGTGGTCAACGTGCGCAATAATGGCAATATTCTTGATCTTATCTCTAGCGTGCATGCTTTCAATCCTCTCTTTTTCCCACAAAATAAGCGCCGGATTATTCTCCCGACGCTTTCTCACTAGACATCATTATACTTCTGGCATCAGCAAAAGGCAAGCTAATCAGGTCAACAATGGCTAGTACGTCAGTTGTTACCAAATGCGTGGTTTACGAATAATGAAGTAAATGCCTGCAAGTACTAACAATGTGACGATAAAGTAAATGCCACCTTGAACCAAAAGTGTTAAAACGAAAAGAACAACAGACAAAATGGCCAGTACGATTGAAGCTGTAAAGAAGGAACGATCAGACTGACGCTCAAATATACTGACCTCGTACAATCCAACAGCAATACCGAATATAAACCCGGGCCATAACGAACTCATTAAACCCCATCCGAACAAAGAACAGATGAAAAATAAGACTCCGTACGTCACGAGTGCACCGCCAGGTATTAAAACTGTGGGGGGCATGATTCGACCGAAATAGAGCCCATGGAGCGCCAAGCCAAGAGCGATAATGAGAAGTGGCCATAGTACTGCTCCGATAAATGAAAATACGCCTAATTTTCCTAGCAGTAAAATAAAAGCAACTACAAGGAGCAATATACCTAGCGAATAATTTCTTTTTGCCATCTTAGCTTCCCCCTTCAGAATTAAGCCATGCATCGGACGTAAGAACCAAAATAAAACAAGCCGGTTCGACATCGTTCTACACTTAGTTTAACGTAATTGAATACGAATTACTAGTAATTCCTGCAAAGCTAAATGATAACTTTACAATGCATATAATGAACTGTGCAATATACATTATATACAATAAAAAAACCACCTAAACGCCAAGGTCTAGGTAGTCGTTCTCGAATCGTTATGTTTATAAGCCATTTTCTTTATTACTCCTGCAACAATAACGATAGCCGTAGTCGCTACTGGGATGATCCATTCCGGTAAATCATGGAGCACGTACATCTGCATCTTCTCATCGCTTACGAACATATCGCCTGCTGTAAAGCCCAGAATACCCGCTCCTAAGAAGACAAGAATGGGGAATCGATTAAGCAGTTTCATCACAAGTGTACTTCCCCAGATGATAAGCGGGATACTTAAGGTAATTCCTAGAATGACCATCCCTACATTATTCTGCGCCGTAGCAGCAATCGCGAGTACATTATCTAAGCTCATAACCAGATCTGCAACGATAATCGTCCATACCGCCTTACCTAGGGTAGAGGCTCCTCGAATATCGGAGTGATCACCATCATCGATAAGCAGCTTAATCGCAATCCATAATAAGAAAATAGAACCAAGCGCTTGAATGTAGGGAATGCTCAGCACCGTTACCGCTACAAGTGTTAAGAGCAACCGCAAAGCAATTGCACCGAATGTCCCCCACCAAATTGCTTGTTTGCGCTGAGATGTAGGCAAATTTTTACAAGCCATTGCAATAACGACAGCGTTGTCACCGCTGAGTATTAAATTGATAAGCATGATTTTTAGAAAAAGAATCAAGCTATCCCACATCATGTCTAACGCCTCCTCACATTTTCAATACGCATGTGATTAGAATAAATGTTCAAGTTCCTTCTCAACCGACTGCTTTATACCTGGGCGTAAGACTAAGGTTTCCGTTTTCTCGATGGCTTCCTCGATAAGTGAATTCATAAATTCAAACGTACTTTCAATTCCCTCTATGACACGCAGATTCGGATTCGTTGTCGGTGATTTAGGAAGAAATAATGTGCAGCAATCATCGTAAGGAAGAATGGATGTTTCATACGTACCGATCTTCTCTGCAATTTTTACGATTTCTTTCTTATCCATCATGACAAGTGGCTGTAAAATGGGAATTTGAACAACTTGGCCAATTGCATTCATACTCGGAAGCGTCTGAGAAGCGACTTGACCAACGCTCTCCCCTGTAATTAAGGCAAGTGCACCCTGCTGTTCAGCCAATCGCTGCGCAATCCGATACATCGCACGACGCATGAATGTGACTATAAAGTTTCCTTGATGTGCACTGTTTAGGCTCGTCTGAATTTCAGTAAACGGTACTAGATGCAGCTTAACTTCACCTGCATACTCCGAAAGTTTTTGTGCAAGATCAATCACTTTCTGTTTCGCACGATCACTTGTATAAGGATAGCTATGAAAATGAACCGCCTCAACCGCAATTCCCTTACGAAGTGCAAGATAACCTGCTACTGGCGAATCAATCCCTCCAGATAAGAGCAGCATTCCCTTTCCATTCGTACCCAATGGGAAACCACCTGGACCTTCTTCTACTTCTGAGAAAAGGAGCGCTTTCTCACGAATCTCAATACGAAGCTCAAGCTCCGGATGATGCACGTCCACTTTTAATCCAGGGCAGTGATCTAGAATATAGCCGCCAATTAAATTATTCGTTTCATACGTATCATGTGGAAACTTTTTATTTGCTCTGCGTGTTGAAATTTTAAAGGTTGCAGGCATTTGAGGTAAAGACTGTACCAGCGCGAGTGCTTGTTTCTGAATAGCTTCCACATCGAGTTCAGTTGAATAAGCAGGCGAGAACGATACGAGTCCGAATACCTTACTTAATTCGCCCTTTACTTGATCATAAGAAGAGCCTAAGCCCTCAATAAAAATACGTCCATAATCAAAAGAAATCTCAATTTCCCCATAAGGGGATAATACCCGCTTAATATGTTGATAAATACTTGTTTCAAAACGTCTGCGATTACGTCCTTTTAGCATCATTTCACCAAAACGGACTAGAATTGTATCTGGATACATCACTACAGTCATCTCTCCCCTCTTGTTGTTCTTGCTGTTGGCTGCAGCTCCTGTACGATGTCTTTCAACTTCTGTACAAAACCACTTATTTCACTTACAGTATAGGTTTCGGAAAAAGAAACACGTAAGCCACTGCTTGCACGATCACGGTCATATCCCATCGCAGTTAATACATCACTTGGTGTTAATTCCTCTGAGGAGCAAGCGGATTTGGAAGAAATATAATACCCATGGTATTCCAATGCATGTACAACAACTTCTGATTTCATCCCCGGAAAACAAAAATGCACAATATGCGGTGCCATCTCGTCTGGTTGATCTGAGCCTGTTAATAGGAATGCAGGTTCATCCTTAATTCCTCTCGTTATTAAGGTCCTAAGCTCATACTTGTGGCGGATTGCTTCATCCAGATTTTCGGTCGCCATCCGAAGTGCTTTTGCCATCCCAACGATTAAAGGTACATTTTCAGTACCGGACCGAAGCCCATTCTCCTGACCTCCACCGACGAGCTGTGGCTTGATAAGCAGGCCATCACGACGATATAAGAAGCCAACTCCTTTAGGACCGCGGAATTTATGAGCAGATGCAGATAGCAAGTCTACACCAAGTTCACGCGGATTGACTTTCAGCTTACCTATACTTTGCACAGCATCCACATGAAAAATAACTTTCGGGAAATCTGCCAATATTTTTCCAATTGCTGCTATGGGTTGAATACGTCCCATCTCATTATTTACATGCATCACACTTACCAAGATCGTTTGATCGCATATGGCTTCTTGCAAATCTTCAATCACGACTTGGCCAGTCTGATCAACAGGTAAATACGTAACCCGAAAGCCCTCTTTTTCCAGTTCACGAAATGCCTCAAGCACGGATGGGTGCTCAATTTGCGAAGTAATGAGATGATTACCTCTGCCGCGATGTTGATAAGCAGTGCCTTTAATGGCCAAGTTGTTGCTCTCCGTACCACCTGATGTTAGAACAATCTCACTAGGTTTAACCGTAAGTGCTTCTGCAATAATATCCTTAGCCTTAAGTAGTAATCGTTCTGCTTCTACACCCAGCTTATGGAGAGACGAAGGATTGCCATAGAACTTTTTCATGACCTCGGCGACCGAATCAACTACCTCATCGTAAGGAGGTGTCGTTGCGGCATAGTCTAGATATAACATAAAAGACACTCGTCCCTTCTATTCATCATATGTGATAAAAATAAAAAATAGCCGCTCCCAATACATTGGGCTCAGCTTTTTTTCTGACCTACATACGGTAACCATTTTTATTTGCTAGTACCTTGCCTACATATTGCTGTGTTTCTCTTGGCAAGAACTGCAACTTCTCTTGCAAATCTTTGTCTGTTTTGATGCCTAGTCGATCTACTCGGCCAGGTCCAGCGTTGTAGGCAGCAAGTGCTACACCTTCATGCCCATTATACTTGTTTAGTAATTCAGACAAGAATTTCGTGCCACCATGAATATTTTGTACAGGATCGAATGAATCTCTAACGCCTAAACCCTTAGCTGTTTCATCCATTAACTGCATAAGTCCTTTAGCCCCTGCACCAGAGACGTCATCTGGATTAAAAGAAGATTCTTGTTTAATGACGGCTTTAATGAGTGAAAAATCAACGCCATATTGTTGACCCGCTTGCCGAATTACTTCATCAAACGAGGATTCTCCTGAATTAGTAACACGCTGTAACCGATCTGAGCTCGGAATCACAGATTGATTTAACCGCTCCAACGGATTAAATGATTGATTGCTGCCCACTGTCGAATCTTCAGCTTGCAAAGAACCTTGCTGTGACATCAACAGCGATAGCACATTACCGAAAGCAGAGTCACCTTCATCTATAGAATTGGAACCCCTACTTGTGGAGAGTAAAGGTGTACGATCAAGCATCTGCAATTGAAGTAATTGTTTCATCATTTGTGGATCTATCTTGTTCATCTGCCATCCTCCAACAACGTAATAAAGTATATTATACAATATATTAACGGCATTGAGGAGTCAAAAGGTTAGACAAACCAAGAGAAACAGTTATACCGACTTCAACAAATAATTCCATACACCAAAAAACGAGCTGCCCCTTTCGGATCCCAGCTCGTTTCTTAGCTTTTGCTCTGTACACACGTACGCTACTTTGCTTTGGCTTTAAAGGTGTGGCAGCATGTTTTAGCAGCCGAACTTGCTTGATCTTGATGTCCCTCAAATTCGGAAGCAAATTCAGAGTCATAATGCTTACCCGCGTGTGAATCAATTTCAATCATGATTGAATCTGCATTGCAATTGTTTCCTTGTCCCCAGTAGTGACAGTTAGCTACGGAGCATTTAACGACTGGCTTTTCCATTTTCATCACCCCTTTAACAATCTTCCCGTGATGAGTTGGAGTTATTCTTACCAGATTTGTTATACCCTTTAGTTAGCTTTTACCACAATGCTGTCAAAAAGAACATTATTAATATAAACCATAAGGCGCCACATACCTGGTTCTGGCAATGTTAATGAGCTTGGTAAAGATGCCTGAGCACCGTTTATACCACTGTTTACTGGTAACTCACTTTTAAAAATTGATTTCATTTCATTAGAGCCTTGACGAACTGCAATGACTTCAAATTCCCCTTTTAAATCATTGCTAGATCCCCAGAAGTGCCACATATATTTATTGCCCTGCCCTGAAATAACGTCGTTTGGTCCAATAAAACCAACTCTATTCTCAATGCCTCGCATTTGAAAATTTCCGGATTCAAAAATTGGACTCTCCACCCAAGGATGTTCTGGTACATCCATGACAACATCGCCAATGCATTCACTTTTATTTGATATCATAGAAGTATTACACAACTCCAATTTCCATTTCCCGCTTAATGGAAGAGCAAAGTTCATTTGCACAACAGTTAAGCTTTCATTATAGGGTCCTAGACTAGTAAATTTAGATAATCCGCCAAATTTCAGTTCTGTATTTTGATGTGTTGCTCTGAATGAATAAAAATCCTCATCTCTGTTAAATGGCTTATCAATAATGATTTTATAATTATTCCTTTTTCCTGCCGGAACATCCCCACCCCCAGGATAAACTCCAAAAATCCGCTTTCCATCTTTCCAAAACTCATGCCGTACCTGCCATTCATTTTGACTAGCAACGCGATGATCCACATGTTTCTTCAAAGACGGAATTGTAACTGCTAGTATGAGTATTATAATTCCAACAATTATAGCCGGAGTAAACCGTCTTTTTCCTCTTACTACATTCAACTTGCCACCTTCTTTCCGAGTCTGGATCTGATGGAGCACAGACTGTTCATGTTCATTTGTAAAATAGGATTGGGTGAAAGGAGATTGCATTAATTTATCTAAGACTTCTACATCACGTTCAGACATTAGAATCGTCCTCCTCCTCGTTCAGGATAACCATTAGTTTTTGCCTCGCTCGATACAGTCGCGACTTCACCGTTCCTTCTGAAATCCCGAGGACGTAAGCAATGTCCTTCATCGACATCTCATAATGGCTTTCAAGAATGAGCGGCTCACGAAATTTTATAGGAAGTTGCATCACACATTGCCAAATATGCCGTGTCCCCATACGATCAAACAATTCATGCTCAGCTGAAGGAACGGTTTGAACAGAGAATATCCACCCCACAAGTGATACCTTTCGAAAAAACGAAGATTTCATCACATTCAAACACCGATTTCGCGTAATCGTTAGAATCCAACTCTTCATCGAACACTGTCCCCTAAAGGTATATAACTTCTCATACACTTTAAGAAAAACATCTTGAGAAATGTCATCCGCAAGATCTTTATTTTTAGTTAGAAAATAAGCGAACTTCCATACATCTTCTCCGTAACGACCCATCAGCTCACTAAGCACAGTAGCCGTGTCGTCCGTATACGAAAGGGAGATTAAATAATTGCCTTCCAAGCTAATCACCTCATGAATTAGACAACTGACATCCCATAAAGTTCCTGCATTTGAACAAATAAAAAAAGAGATAGGTTTGAATTCCCATCTCTTTTCTGTCATAGAGGTGATAAGTTTAAATCTTTTCGCCTTGCAAACGACGTTGTGTCACATAATCTGTTTCATAATAAGCTAATTCTTCACGGAGCTCTTCGAATATTTTGGATAATTCAATAATTAAATCCCTTGCTTCACGACAAGGTTTCTTACGGAAACGAATCGCATCTTGTCCTGTATAGGCATAGCGCCCGTCTTCGGAATAACATTCATTTTTCGGATAAAAGAAACTGCTTACGCAGGAATGAAATACTTCATAAAGAGCCTTTTCAGCAAAATCCGTATTAAATGTCGGCCGGCGAAGGACAACCCCCAACTTTTCATATGATACTTCACAGAACACAAGCAAATGACGAGTATCTTGCAAATAACTGCGATAAAATTCATCCATTGCTGGGTCTTTCTCTACATTTAGCTGCGAAAGTGAGTGATGATTCAGGAACAACTCCATTTTTGCAATCGATTCCTTTAATCGAGCACGGCTTGATTCGCAAATGTTCTTGACGTTAAACATTGCCACTCTGCAAGACCTCCTTCGTCTATTCCACTTCAATTGTTCATCAGAAAAATTCCCTTTTTATCCTACCATATATTCGCAATAAAAGTAACTTAAAAACGCTATGGTTACAGGAGGAAAACCGCATAAAATTGTCCTTTTCATCGAACCCTAATAGAAAGATGCAATTCGTAATTTAAGAGGAGGTTCTATCTAGATGCGGCGTAAATTATTAACCTGCAGCGTGACGTTAATCCTAAGTTCCTTACTGCTTTCTTGCAATAGTCAACCCCGTTCCAACATTCATGAATCTCAGCTTGTTCCCTCCCCACAACAGGAAATCGCGCTTAAGCAAGCATTGGTAGCTCAAGATATCAAGGTAACGGAAGAACTTTGTCGCAGCCAATGTCAAATTGATCTGCAAACACTCCTGATGCAAAATGGAAATAAACAACAAAATACTAACCAGCAAGTGCTAAAGGATTGGCAAAAGAAACATTCCCATATTCAATATATGATTTGGGATCAACTCGTAACACCTAATCAAGCATCTCGGACCATCGGTCAATTGGAAGCTGATACAGCTTCAGCGGCCAAACCTTTTATAGAAGAAGCCAAAAAACAACTTGCTAGTAGTCCCACACAACCTTATGTTTCCAAAGGCTTTAAAGTCGGAGATCGATCTTATTTTGTACTTGGGAATCGATCCGGCGATGGGAAGATACAAGCGATTGCTGTGGTGAACCAACATGTTCTATCCCATGTAGCTGATCATCAACAGAAAAATATGCGACTTGAACCTTTTCCAAAAACGAATCGCTATAATATGAAGACCGTGGAATCAGATACACTTCAACCCAAACGTGTTGTGAGCCCTAAAGATAACGAAGGGACTAGTCATTATGAGACCAATGAAGTTGTTGTGAAATTCAACCAACGGCCAACAAAATCTGAAATGAATCAGATTCTAAAAGACATCAATGGTCAGATCATTCAGCATGTGAATGGTACCTATGTTTTTAGAGCACGTCACATGGATGCCAAAGGTTTGATGCAATATTTCCATAAATGGAAAGTTGCCTATACCGAACCGCATTTTTTTTATGTAACCAATACGCTTCATTTCAATCGTCCTAACGTTCGTGAATCACAAAAAGAGGTATATGCCGGACCTCCATTCCCCTATGCCCAAAGCAATGATATCAACTCACCAATTGACCCTGCTCGGATAGAACCGAATGATGTACTCTATAGTCGCTATCAATGGAATTTGAAACAAATTGGGTCTGAAGCCGGCTGGCAAGCCAATCGCGGTGCAAATAGCGTCATTGTCGCGATTGTTGATACAGGTGCGGATTTAACTCATCCTGATCTAGCCGACCATCTAATAAAAGGATACAATCTTGTGGATCCGACTACTACACCAAATGATGATGTTGGACATGGAACCCATGTATCAGGTGTAATAGGTGCTCTCGTCAATAATCGCCTTGGTGTAGCCGGCATGATGTGGAATGACACGCTTATGCCCATTAAAGCACTAGATCAAACTGGAGCCGGCAGCACATATACGGTTGCTCAGGGAATAATCTGGGCAGTTGACCATGGTGCGAAAGTTATTAATATGAGTCTGGGCAATTACACGTCATCTGAATTTTTACATGATGCGATTAAATATGCTTATGATCGAGATGTCGTGTTAGTAGCAGCCAGCGGGAACGATAATACAGATCGTCCATCATACCCTGCTTATTATTCGGAAGTGTTTGCTGTAGCAGCTACGGATGCCAATCGCGATCGAGCTCCATTTTCCAACTATGGGGACTATGTCGATGTAGCAGCACCAGGTGTCAGCATTGCATCTACCTATCCTCCGCATCAATATGCGGCATTATCTGGTACATCAATGGCATGTCCACATGTTACCGCACTTGCAGCGATGATCCGATCAATTAATCCAAATTTACGCAATACAGAAGTTATGGACATCATACGAAACACAGCACAAGATCTTGGAGCCGCAGGAAAAGATCCTCAATATGGCAGTGGTTTAATTAATGTGGCTAATGCTGTACGTGCGGCCCAAATGTCGATCAAATAATAAAAATGGTCATTAAATGCAAAAAAAACTACCCTATAATAGGGTAGTTTTTTGCGTGCAATGCGGAAAGCTTTCCGTAAGCCGGGTTCTGTACTTCCAGTGGTATGACGGATGCAATTCCTCCCACCATTGAAGTGACAATCATCTATCTAGGCCATGCATTGCTACATGGCTCAAGCGACCAACCCGAACGCGCCTCGGGCTAAGGCTGCCAGATAAATCTGGCTGCGTTCTCTTAGGTCTTGCTCCAAGTGGGGTTTACCAGGAACGTAGTCACCCACGTTCCTCGTGGTCTCTTACACCACGGTTCCACCCTTGCCTGTTCGCTAAAAGCGTCATCGGCGGTCCATTTCTGTGGCACTATCCTTCAACTTGCGCTGACTGGACGTTATCCAGCACCCTGCCCTGTGGAGCCCGGACTTTCCTCTCGTTACGGTCACCCGCAACCAGCGATTGTCTGTCAAACTTTCCGTCTCTTCCTATGATTATACTCGGTATCGGCTCTCGTTACAACTGAGAATGACTTACAAAGCTTCCATGGAAACGAGCTGGGAGTTATTTTCGCCCCTTAGATAAACTGAAACACTTCCGTATCAATTGCAGATGCTTGAATCGTTGTTGTGTAACGTTTCTGTGTGAAGCGTTCGCGCAAGTACTGCGCAACGCCTTCCTTCATAATCTTCTCGACGTTATGCCCAACGTCGATAATGAGCATCCCATCCGCGAGCGCATCGTGCGCGGAGTGATAATCGATGTCGCCGGTGATTAATACATCGGCGCCAGAGAATTTCGCGCGCTTCCAATAGCGCGCGCCTGAACCCCCAAGCACCGCCGCTTTGCGCACGGTGCGGGTTAAATCGCCGACGACGCGGACCGTCGGCACATCAAACGCTTGCTTCGCCGCTTCGGCGAGCTCAGCAAGCGTCATCGGGGCCGGCACTTTACCTACTCGGCCCAATCCAAACACTCTCCCCTTGAGATCAAGGGGATACAGATCATAGGCCACCTCTTCATAAGGGTGTGCCTTAAGCATCGCTTGAACCGTACGGCGAACCGCCGCTTCAGGAACAATTGTCTCCACGCGTACTTCCTCTACGCGTTCAAACTTCCCCTGCGCACCAATAAACGGCTGCGCACCATCCTCGGGCATGAAGGTGCCCTGTCCTTCTAAATTGAAGGAGCAATGGCTGTAATGCCCGATGTGGCCTGCGCCCGCATTAAACAATGCTTGCTGCACCGCTTCATGATGCGTCTTCGGTACAAATACGACTAGCTTATTTAGTTTCTCTGTATGCACATCTTCCAGATGCGTCAAATCTGTCAAACCAAGTTGTGCAGCAAGCAGGTCATTCACACCACCAGTTGCCACATCCAAGTTTGTATGTGCAATATAGACCGCAATATCATGCTTAATCAACTTCTCATATAGACGTCCTGCTGGAGAATCTGTCTGAATATGAGCTAGGGGCCGAAAAATAATCGCATGATGCGCAATAATGAGATCAGCTCCTTGGCTAATCGCTTCATCCACAACAGCTTCTGTTACATCAAGAGCAACTAGAATATGACGAATTTCCTTATTCAGCGTTCCAAGTTGCAAGCCAATCTTATCATCAGGCATCGCATAGTGCTTCGGTGCTAGTTCTTCGAATAACGCTGTTACGGCTGCACCTTTTGCAAACATGTGAGCACCTCCTGAATTTGCTTCATTTCTTGTGTCAGAATTTCTTTCTTTTGCTTGGCAGATTCAAGGTCCGATTGCGACATGCTTACTCGCACACGGTCCATCTTAGCAAGCTCAGACTCCCATTTGGTTACCCAAACCTGAGAGGGATCATGAACTAACCAAGGGCCTAAACGCATAAGCATTTCTTTACTTAGCGTAATTTCTCCATCTTCACTTTGACCGATTACACGCGGAGCATATAATTGCTGACGCATACTCTCATAAGCTTCTTGATTTTCATTCGCTTCATTATAAGTAGCCGTTAAAATCTCATAAATCTTTCCATCTTCCTCTAATATCGCTTCACTCGTAAGCAACCAACCATTTTCATCAAGCCATTGGCGAACTGCATCTTCCCCAACGTTCGGTTGCAAGATTAATGTACGCACACCTGTAAGTTTTTGCTTACCTGCATCTAAGATCGAAGCAATCAGACTACCGCCCATTCCTGCAATCGTAATTGTCTCTACTTCACCTGGCTCGATCACAGCTAAACCATTGCCAAGTCGAACTGAAATTTTCGCTCCGAGCCCTGCTGAACGAACTTGATTCTGCGCCGCATCACGTGGACCCTCATTTACTTCTCCCGCTACAGCAAAAGAAATCATGCCCTGCTGGACCAAATACGTTGGCAGCAAAGCATGATCAGAACCTATATCTGCAACACGAGATCCTTGTGGCACCCGTCTTGCAATCATCTCTAAACGTTTTGATAATTTTATCATTGATTATACAACCCACTCTATCCATTTTTTTCGTAAAACAAACAGTAATAACGCGCCGATTGTTAGCTTACCAAATAACAGGAGCTGCGCCATATCAAGCGTCATTCCCTGACTTGTCATCATACTCATCACTTCCGGAACAAACCAACAGACAAGGCTCACAATGAACAGCACTTTGGCCATATCTTTCCCACGATGATGCATCAGCCATCCGATCCATAGGAAAATACCAACGAGCCCCAACCAACCAAGCTGCAGGAATGCCCAATGAGATCCCTCAAGCTTCCAATTTAGCAGCCAGCCATACACAAATAACAAGGCAAACCATCCACATACATGCAAAACATGCTGCCTTGCCCGAATCCCTATTACAAGCCAAATAATCGCACATATCGCGATATAACCAACATAATAAGAAGCCTCATTATACTCCGTTTTACTGATCAAAAACATACCCGATACGAGCAAAATTAATGATGCCGCTAAACACAGAGCAAGAGAAACCATAGGCGGATTCTTCTTTCGTCCTATGCCAATCATATAACAAGCAATCACAAAAACACAAGAAACCCCCATTTGTAAGAGGATGCTCATCGTAGAAAAGTGAAATATCAAAAATAATAAAAGACTCAGCCCAAGAACACCATATAACCATATGCGCCAATGACTATTGCTAATAGTAGAAGCCTTTCCTTTCCCAAACGAAGCCTCCGACTCCAAATTTTCGTCTCGATATAAATTCAACAAAAAATCACAGTACTGCTCTGGGAGAAGCCTGCTTCTACGCCAATGGGTAATTTCATTTACGATCGTTTTACGTTTCTCGTCATCCATATGATCACCTTCCCCATTACCATTATCGGCCTAATCCCAGTAATTGATTAGTCAAGGAGCATAAAAAAGATCACGTTATTTCCTCACAAACAGGAAAAACGCGATCTCATGTTTACTAATATCTTACTCTAAGAAATCCTTCAAGCGTTTGGAACGGCTCGGATGACGCAGCTTTCTGAGTGCTTTTGCTTCGATCTGACGAATACGCTCACGAGTCACACCGAACACTTTACCAACCTCTTCTAAGGTACGCGTTCTACCATCATCTAGACCAAAACGTAAGCGAAGAACGTTTTCTTCACGTTCAGTCAGCGTATCCAGCACATCTTCAAGCTGCTCTTTCAATAGTTCATAAGCAGCAGCATCTGCAGGTGCTAGTGCTTCTTGATCTTCAATGAAATCACCCAAGTGGGAGTCATCTTCTTCACCAATTGGTGTCTCTAAGGATACTGGTTCTTGAGCGATTTTCATAATTTCACGAACTTTTTCTGTGCTCAGTTCCATTTCTTTTGCAATTTCTTCTGGAGTAGGTTCGCGTCCTAGTTCTTGTAAGAGTTGTCTGGAAACACGAATCAATTTATTGATCGTCTCCACCATATGAACAGGAATCCGGATCGTTCTCGCCTGATCCGCAATTGCACGTGTAATTGCCTGACGAATCCACCAAGTTGCATACGTTGAGAACTTAAACCCTTTCGTAAAGTCAAACTTCTCAACGGCTTTGATTAGACCCATGTTACCTTCTTGAATGAGATCAAGGAACAGCATGCCACGTCCCACATAGCGCTTCGCGATAGATACTACTAGTCGTAAGTTGGCTTCTGCTAATCGACGTTTCGCCTCTTCATCTCCGAGTTCAATTCGCTTCGCTAAATCCACTTCATCATCAGCAGATAATAGAGGTACACGACCAATTTCTTTCAAATACATACGTACTGGATCATTAATCTTTATACCTGGAGGCAATGTTAAATCATCGTCAAAATGGAAATCATCTGATTCCCGTCCCTCACGTCTGTTTGGCATATTGTCTTCATCTTCATCATCGTCATCTGACTCATTGCCGACATCAATACCAAGCTCGGACAGATGTTCATAAAAATCATCAATCTGATCCTGATCTTGCTCAAAGGGAGCGAGTTTCTCCATAATTTCTTTGTAAGTCAATGAATGTCGTTTTTTCCCAATTTCAATCAGTTGTTCCTTTACTTGCTCCAAAGTTAGATCCGTCTCAAGTTCAGTACGTTGATCATTGGCCATAAATTTTAACTCCCTCCTCCCTAGAAGGTCACGATCTACTTTCGCAGGTGAAGCTCTTTTTCTAGGGAAATAATTTCTGTAAGAATTTGTGCTGCACGCTGCGGATTTCCTTCCCGTTCAACACGTGTCATTTCTTCTCTTTTACGTATAATGGCTTGTTGTTTCGGATATTTGCGAATCTCGCGAATATAATCGTCAATTACTTGATGACTGTCAGCATGCGCATCCCCGATTAATGCAATCGAGACTGCAAGTCGTTTAAGTCCCTCATCTTCAAGCATCGTCATATAACGACTCGGGCTAGGCTCCTGGTGTTGCGTGTAATAAGCGTATAAATAAGCAGCTAACACTGCGTGAGCTTCAACGTTAAATCCGTCGCCCAAATGCTCTTGTACATACATGCAGATTTCACCATCATGCATCATCAGAGCTAGAAGTTGGCGTTCGGCATTATGATAAGCGGGATAAAGAGCGGTTCTTTCCTCACTCCTCCCATTATTCATAACATTATTCCACAGATTCTGTTTCTTATCCCCGATCTGTTTGTTTTTTTCCGCTTGAATTCTCGTCTCATTCACCTGATGCTTTAAATCCTCATACGATACATGAAACTCAGAAGATAAATCACGAAGATAATGTCCTCGTTCCAGCGGAGAAGGCAGTTCTGCAATCATTTCCATCGCCTTATGCAAATAACGCAATCGATCTCGCTCTTCACCTAGCTTGAAATTTTTGCGAATATGCAGCAATTGAAACCGAATCGTAGGAACAGCACCTTCGATAATTTCTTTTACAAAACGTTCAGGGCCCAAGCTACTGATAAATTCGTCCGGGTCTTTACCATCAGGCAACATTGCAATGGAAACTTCACAATTCACTTTTTCAAGAATAGGAATACTTTTATAAGCAGCGGCTTGCCCTGCAGAGTCCCCATCATAACAAACGATAACTTGTTTAGCCATGCGGGATATAATCTCCGCTTGTTCATGCGTAAGCGCTGTTCCCATCGTTGCAATACCCGTGTGAACCCCTGCATCCCAAGCTTTAATCACATCCATATAACCTTCAAAAAGTACCAATGTCCCCGTTTTACGAATGTGAGGACGAGCTCCATGCAAATGAAAAAGAGACCGACTTTTATTAAACAGCATCGTCTCCGGAGAGTTTAAATATTTGGGCTGCACATCCCCAAGCGCTCGACCTGCAAATGCGATGACATTACCCAAAGCATCACGGATTGGAAACATGATGCGATCCCGAAACCGATCAATATAGCCGCTGCCTTCATGGCGTGCGGATAACAGACCACCTTTCTCCATGAGAGAAAGATCAAAGTCATGCTTTTCAAGCTGCTGAGCAAGAACTTCCCACATCGATGGTGCAAACCCAATACCGAAATTTTCGATATGTTTATCTGTTAGCCCCCGTGAACGAAGATATTCTAGTGCCCCTTTACCTTGATCGGTGTTTCGTAAAATATATTGATAAAGCTTCGCGGCAAGCTCGTGCGCTTTCAATATAGCAGAACGATCTCTTTGTGCTCCCGTTTCTTGTGGCGTAGCCGCCTCCCAAGTTATCGGTATTCCTGCATCTTCTGCTAATTGTCGTACGGCTTCCCCAAAGGAATATCCTTCTTTTTCCATTATGAATTGAATGGAATTACCACCCGCTCCACATCCGAAGCAGTGATAAATTTGTTTGTCAGGTGTTACCGTAAATGAAGGCGATTTTTCGGAATGAAAAGGACACAGTCCTTTCATATAATGGCCTTGCTTCGTTAAGTTCACGTACTTTCCAACGACATCAACGATATCATGGTGCTTCAATACCGCATCAATTATGGCGTCAGGAATGCGTCCATTGCTCATTCAATTCACCTTCGTTTCAAATACACGTAATACTATTCGCTATATGATGCTGTTCTCCTGCAATGTTTGCAAAAGTCGTGTCAAACTTTGTAGAAAATTTTTGCGATCTTCTTCTGTGAATGGTTTTGGACCCTTGGAATGCTTTCCACTCCGGCGCATTTTCATCTGAGCATGCCGCCGATCTAGCAAGTAGTCAATGTTTTCATTCGTATACAACTGACCCCTGACAGATAAAGCATAAGCTCCCTTACCTAAAGCCATAGCAGCCAATCCAAAATCACCTGAAATTAAGATATCGCCCTTTTTGATGTGATTGGCGATATACAGATCGGCCGATTGATCAGCACGATCCACTTGCACAATGGATACATGATTCCCTGCTTCTTTCAAAACATGATCATAGGAAGCAACAAGCATAACAGGCACGGAATTAGCCTGTCCCGCCAAAATGACTTCATTCTTAACGGGACAAGAATCCGCATCGACAACAATTCGATGTGTAGTAGGCATACAACAAGTATCCTCTTTTTCATTCATTTATAAAATCCAAATGGGTACGAATCGTATTATTCTTGGACACTACTCAAAAATCCTGCATAAATATCATACGAAGTTTACCACATTAAGTTGCATTTTTAATCTGTTAATAAATGGAGTATCTCTTATTGCCAAACAAGCTTGGAGAAATCAGCAAATTGACGCAGGTCAGAAGCAATGCCATTAAGCAACGCAAGACGATTACGACGAATATTGTCTACATCTGACATTACCATGACGCTGTCAAAGAATGTCGTAATTACATCTTTCATATCCGTTAATACAACAAGTGCTTTTGCTTCCTGCTCATCGACCAAGCATCCATGATATAGAGGGTAAGCAGCTTGCCATGCTTCATACAAATCTTTTTCCGCTTGCTCTTGCAGCAATGCGGCATCAACTGTGTCGGCTGGGTCTGCTTTTGCAGCCAAGTTTCCAACACGGTTAAACGATTCTACTGTCGTCTTGAATCCAGCATCTTGAACTGCTGCTCCTAGAACATCCGCTTTACGAATGGCTGCACTTAAATGATCAATGCCGGATCCCATGATTGCATCGATGACATCGTAACGAATGCCTTTTTCAGTCAATACGTTTTTCACACGCAACCCGAAGAAGTCTTGCAAATCAGACTTGATTTCCTGTGCATCACGTTTGACCAAATTCGATTCTTGAAGCACTTGAAGTGCAGCACCAAATACTTGGGAAAGGGAAACTTGCAACTTATGATCAAGCGTCATTTGTACGATACCCGCTGCTTGACGACGAAGTGCATAGGGGTCTTGAGAGCCCGTTGGAATAATTCCAATGGAGAAACAGCCAGAGATTGTATCCATCTTATCTGCAATCGATACGATCGTGCCAACAATGGATGCAGGTGAAGTATCCCCTGAGAAACGTGGCTTGTAATGCTCATTAATAGCCACTGCCACTTCTTCTTTCTCTCCTGCAATACGAGCATAATCTTCACCCATAATTCCTTGCAATTCTGGGAATTCATATACCATTTGCGTCACTAAATCGAATTTGCAAATTTCTGCCGCACGGCGAATGTCGCTACGTGTTGCATCATCCACACCAATGATGGTGCCGAGCGCATCAGCTATTTTAACAATACGACGTACTTTATCCCCGATTGTGCCTAGTTCCTCTTGGAAAACGATATTCTCTAAGCGCTCTAGACGGCTTTGGATCGTCACCTTCTGATCTTCTGCATAGAAGAATTTCGCATCAGATAAACGAGCGCGAAGTACTTTCTCATTCCCTTTGGCAACTGTTTCAAGTGAGCGGTTGTCACCGTTACGAACGGTAATGAAGTATGGCTTTAAATTCCCCGCTTCATCAAGTACTGGGAAATAACGCTGGTGCTCACGCATCGATGTAATGAGAACTTCCTTTGGAATATGAAGGAAATCTGGATTAAACGAACCAACCAGCGCTGTCGGATACTCAACTAAGTACACAACTTCTTCAAGCAGGTCTTCCTGCATGGGAACGACCCAACTTTTTTCTGCTGCAAGATCCTGAATCCCTTTCACAATCAACTCACGACGCTCCTCCGCGTTAACAAGAACCGATTGCTGACGCATCGTTTCTACATAAGATGATGCATTTGCGATATCCGTATCCGTTCCTAAGAAACGATGTCCTCGTGTCGTTCTGCCAGATTGCACGCCTGTAATGGCAAACGGGATAACACTGCTACCAAATAGCGCCACAAGCCAACGAATCGGACGAACAAACTTCAGATCGTTTGAGCTCCAGCGCATATTTTTAGGGAAAGTCATCGAAGTTATCATACTTTCAAGCGTTTCGCTTAAGCTTTGAGCAGTATCTATCCCAAGGGTATTCTTAGTTGCATACACATATTCCACACCTTGCAACTCTTGGAAATATAAATCTTCAGGAGCAACACCTTGCGAACGTGCGAATCCAAGTGCGGCCTTGCTCCATCCCCCATTTTCATCTGCAGCAATTTTACGGGATGGGCCTTTAACTTGCTCTGTCATATCAGAGCCTTTATCCGCTACATCCGCAATTAAAACTGCCAAACGACGCGGCGTTCCATATACTTTTACTTCTCCATACTCGACTCTAGATTGTTGCAACCATTTTGTTAATTTATCAGCAAGCTGATTAACGGCATCGGATACGAAACGAGCTGGTACTTCCTCTAGACCAATTTCAAGTAATAGATCCTTTGTCATCTTACGCATCCCCTTTCTTGAGCAATGGGAATCCAAGACGTTCCCGTTCCTCTAAAAATGTTGCTGCACATGCACGCGCTAAATTACGAACACGCATAATGTAACCTGTACGCTCCGTTACGGAGATCGCACCGCGAGCATCTAACAAGTTAAAGGTATGGGAGCATTTCAAAACATAATCATAAGCAGGGAAAACTAAATTCTGTTCCAATGCGCGCTTTGCTTCCAATTCATAAGTTGTAAATAAACCGAACAACATTTTAGCATCTGAAACTTCGAAAGTGTACTTGGAATGTTCATACTCAGGTTGGAAGAATACGTCGCCGTATTTAACCCCTTCCACCCACTCTAAGTCATAAACATTTTCTTTATCTTGAATATAAGAAGCTAGACGCTCCAAGCCGTACGTAATTTCAACGGATACCGGACTTGCATCAATGCCACCTACTTGTTGGAAGTATGTGAATTGTGTAACTTCCATTCCGTCCAGCCATACTTCCCAGCCCAGACCCCAAGCACCTAGTGTCGGAGATTCCCAGTTGTCTTCAACAAATCGAATGTCATGATCAAGCGGTTCAACACCCAGTCTTCGCAAACTCTCTAAATAGAGTTCTTGAATATTGTCTGGGGATGGCTTCATAATGACTTGGAATTGGTGATGTTGATACAAGCGATTCGGGTTTTCTCCATAACGACCATCAGTCGGACGACGTGAAGGCTCAATATAAGCTACATTCCACGGTTCTGGACCAATCGATCGAAGAAATGTCATGGGATTAAATGTACCGGCGCCTTTTTCGACGTCGTATGGTTGCATAATGATGCAGTTTTGCTCAGCCCAGAACTGCTGCAACGTTAGAATCATAGATTGAAAATTCATTGCAATACCCCTTTCCAACTGACAGATTATAGTTACTTTATTCGCAGACTCATTTATATCAGGCAAAACGCAAAAAAATCCCGCGCCTACGTCTGCTGCCCAGACATAGGGACGGGATACTATGTACCCGCGGTTCCACCCTATTTGACCTTTGCATGAGAATGCATCGGCCCACCTTCATCAATCACCGCACTCAAGAAACGCCCTTCATCGATTCGTAAGACCGGACTCTCACCATCACCGGTTCGCTTCACTTCGTTTATCGACTACTCTTTATCCTTCATTGTGCGAGTTATAAGTATTTGTTGTCACAAAATAATAGCAAACAGAAGTCCCGTTGTCAACGAAAGCTCTCTGACGGCTTTCTGAAATTATAATTCATATTTTTCGAGCTGCTCAATAAAGGAACGTGCCTTCCACTGAATTCCTACATGTGTATCCATATAAGCACGCATGCACACTTTAATCTCTGCCTTGGTCTGATCCTTTATAGTGATATTGCCAAGCCTACGGATATCCAAATCACGTAACAGACGCAGCAGCTTCCAAGTCCCCTCTTGGATTGGGGTTGCCCGTGTATCTTTATTGCGGCATTTTCCACAAATGACTCCACCAAGCATCGCACTAAAGAACATATAAGGCGTAATTTCACCGCAGCTTACACATTGATCAAGTTCAGGCGCGTAGCCGGTCAGCATTAACATTTTCATCTCAAAAAGATGTGTCACAACCGCCATGTCCTTGCCTTCGTCAAGAGCGCCAAGTCCTGCTTTTAGTTGCTCGAACAAGTAACCGCTTGCATCTTCAGCCGAAGTCATTCGATCCACAAGCTCTGTCATATAAGACGCATAGGCGGATAAATAAAGATCTTCTCTCAGTTTACGATAAGAGTGAATAATCTCTCCGTGATTGAGCGTGCCCATATCACTTTGCTTGTAGAATACAAAGTCACCATAAATAAAAAGCTGCGTCACAGCACCGAGGCGACTTTTCACTTTCTTCGCCCCACGTGCCATAACGCTAACCTTGCCCATTTCTTTTGTATATAAAGCAATAATCTTATTGCCCTCTCCGTGATCAATTCCCCGTAACACAATACCTTCTACTCGATAAATCATGTTTAGCCTTCTCCCATATAGCTGCAACTCATTACAGAGTAACGCTAGCCTAAATGTTCACTGACCATGTCGGCTTCTAAAGCACTATTTTCCTCGTCTCCATCCAGCTGTTCCGACATGCCATTACTAATTTCTCTGTAGAGCATATACGCATCCACATCTCCAGTTGCACAGAACATGTTCCATGAAAAATCTCTCATGACTCTCATCCTCTCCGTTCAACAATGATGGTGAAGCAGTTGATACGTATAGGATGTTGCGAAGGAGCCTTGCCTATGCGTTGCAATTAATGGCAGGTATAAACATTATTCGTCGCGGAATCCGAGATCTTTGAGGACACGTTCTTGATTGCGCCAATCTTTTTTCACTTTGACCCATAGCTCAAGGAATACTTTGGAACCAAGTAACGTCTCGATGTCGATCCGAGCTTTTTGACCAACTTCCTTAAGCAATGCACCGCGTTTACCAATGATAATACCTTTCTGCGAGTCACGTTCCACATAAATGACAGCTGAAATTCGAACTAAACCATTCGGCTCCACTTTCATATCTTCGATTCCTACTGCGATCGAATGAGGTATCTCCTCACGTGTTACATGTAAGATTTTCTCACGAATAAGTTCCGCACATACGAACTGCTCCGGATGATCCGTTACTTGATCTGCTGGGTAGTATTGTGGACCTTCTGGCAAATATTTCGTAATCTGCTCCAACATCGTTGTCACATTATTACCATTTAGTGCGGACACCGGAATAATTTCTGCAAATGGATACATATCCTTGTACTTCGTAATGATCGGAAGCAGTTCCTCAGGTTGCACCATGTCAATTTTGTTGAGCAGCAGTAAGACAGGCGTCTTCACATTCTTAAGCTGCTCAATAATGTATCGATCTCCACCGCCATAACCTTCAACTACATCGACTAAGAATAGTACAGCATCAACCTCATTAAGAGTGCTGTGTGCCGTCTTCATCATATAATCGCCAAGCTTCGATGTTGGTTTATGAATTCCCGGCGTGTCTAAGAATACGATTTGAGACTGATCGGTCGTATATACACCATGAATTTTGTTTCGTGTCGTTTGCGGCTTATCGGACATGATTGCAATCTTTTGTCCAATCGCTTGATTCATTAGTGTGGATTTCCCAACATTCGGGCGTCCTATAATGGATACGAACCCTGACTTGAATTTTTCTTTCTGACTCATGTAAGTCCCCCAGTTGTTTACTTATTTTAAATCTTTTGGCCCAAAAGCACCTGGTAACAATTCACTTACTGTCATTGTTGTCCAATCACCTTTTAAATTACTCATATAGACAGGCATATCTGGAGAGCATAGTTCAATAAGTACTTGACGGCAAACGCCACATGGCGAAATCGGACCAACTGTATCCCCGATTACAGCAATCGCTTCAAATGATCCTGGCTTATAGCCATCTGCGATCGCGCGATGCAATGCGGTACGTTCCGCACAATTCGTAGGGCTATAAGCCGCGTTCTCTACATTGCAACCTATGTGTACAACCCCGTCTTTCGCAAGCAGCGCAGCACCCACTTGAAAACCCGAGTAAGGTGTATATGCTTTCAGTCTAGCTTCAGTAGCTAGCTCCATTAATTGTTTAGAATCCATTGTTCATTACTCCTTTACATGATCATTCATGATCCTGATTAAGTATAGTATACCGCCACAAGGGTCGTAACTACACAACCGACAATGAGGCCCATTAGAACCGATCGAAATGTACTTTTTCTCCAAGCTGCGGCAAATGTAAGTGCTGCAAACAATACGTATCCGATCACGGCCAGCAGCACATTTGAGGTGAAAAAAGGGATAAAGGTTACAACTGCAAAACACAGCGCGGCAACAACATGGATCGTTATCGGCTTTGCCTTTGTTCCCCAAATTATGTGCGGTATGCCTGTAATCAGAAAAACAAGTATAAATGTAAATATAACCGTTAACAAGTCAAGCTTCTTATCCACACTTGGAAGCTGACCCTGCAAGATGAGAAGTGCAGGTTCATAAAAAACGATTACACCTACTAGTATAGCAAATACAGAGCAAATGAGCACTGCCCCCGCAGCGCAATCCTTAGCCGCTTTCGCTAAAGGGTGTACTTGGGCCGTCGTTAAATCAACGGCTTTCTCAATTGCTGTATTCATCACTTCAGCCATAAGCACAAGTGTAATTGCAAGCAAAATAAACAAAGAAGATAAAAGAGGCAGCCGCACAATTAAGGCAGCCGCCAAGACGATAATCGCTGCACTTAGATGGATCTTCATCATGCGCTGCGTTTGAATGGTATAAATAATTCCTTCGTAAGCATAAATAAAGCTTTTATGAAAGGAAGGTCTATTAATCAACGAGAAAGCCCCGCTTTCGCTAAGATGGCTTCTTGTTTTCCGAACATCTCCTTCTCAGCAGCTTCATTGTCGTGATCATACCCAATTAGATGTAGAAATCCATGTACGAATAAGAATCCGATCTCACGCTCAGCGGAATGTCCATATTCCTCTGCTTGCGCAAGGGCTGTTGGAATCGAAATGATAATATCTCCAAGTGGTTGAAGGTCAATTCCATCTTCAGCATCTTCATCTGCGTACTCACCTGCTTCTTCTTCCTCAGCAGAATCCATTTCAATTTCTTCTTCTTCGTATTCTCCATCGTACTTGATTTGAAGCTCGTCATCTAGCGACTCTTGCATCGCAAAGGAAAGGACATCAGTCGGCTTATCTAAGCCGCGGTATTGCTTATTGAGTTCCTGAATCGTCTCATCATCTACAAAAGACAAGGAAACTTCGCCTTCTTGAACCCCTTCCGCTTCACCAGCGAGCTTTAACAATACTTTAAGCTGTGCAATCATTTCAGAAGAAATATCCATTCCTTCTTGTCCATTTACCCAGTCTAATCTCAATTTAGCCATTTACTTTCCCTCCACTTTGGGGTCATTAGGATATTCAATACGTGAATGAAAAATGCCTAGCAGTGTTTCATTCAACGTTTTTGCAATTGTGTCTAATTCTTTGAGTGTTAGATCACATTCATTAAATTGACCATCATCTAATCTGGATTTTATAATCTTGCGTACCATCGAATCGATTTGTTCCATCGTCGGGTTACGCATTGATCTTACTGCAGCCTCCACACAGTCAGCAATCCCAACAACAGCAGCTTCCTTGGATTGCGCCTTCGGACCTGGATAACGGAAATTTTCTTCCAGTATTTGTTCGCCTTCCTCTGCCTGCTGTTTAGCCTTATGGAAAAAATATTGCAGCAAAGTCGTGCCATGATGCTGTTCTGCAATATCTCGAATTGCCTTTGGCATCTTATACTCTTTCAGCATCTCCACACCATCACGTGGATGAGCAGTAATGATCGATGTACTAAGCTCAGGCTCAATTCGGTCATGCGGATTCTCAATACTTGTCTGATTCTCGATAAAATAGCTTGGTCGCTTCGTTTTCCCTATATCATGATAGTAAGATCCAACTCTGCATAATAAGCCATCAGCACCAATCGATTCAGCAGCTGCTTCCGCTAGGTTGCCCACCATAATGGAATGATGATACGTCCCTGGTGTTTCAGTCAACAATTTACGTAATAGCGGATGATTTGGATTGGATAATTCTACCATTTTAAGCGGCGATAAAATACCAAATGCCGTTTCAAAGAAAGGTAAAAGTCCAATAACGAGTACAGATGTTAGCAATCCGCCTCCAACCCCATAAGCAAGTGACAATAATGATTCGTTGCGATTCATCCCGCCATCAAGCATTAACAAGCATCCAATAGCGACAACCCCTGCGAGTGAAATCACAAGACCGGCCTTCAAAATGGACGAACGCTGACTTGCACGCTGTATGGAAAAAATAGAAACAAAGCTAACCACGAGCGTTACAAATCCATAACGGTAATCAAACGGCTGTAAATGATCGGTATTAAAAATAATGGATGCCAAAATCGATAATAAAATAGACGCAATATAAGCAATCGGCGCGTCAAGCAAAATCGCAATCAACATCGCACCTACTGCTGTCGGTGCAAGAAAGGCTAAATTTTGATTTTCCAAATTTTGCGCGATCCCAAATATTTTCATAATGATAATACCGATGATTAATATCAGGACAAGCATAAGCAGCTGTGTATTGTTATATCGAATCGGCAGATGGCTCTGTCTCACGAGCATGTACATGAGAAAGCAGAATAAAGTCACAAGAATAAACAACCCTACATGCGGCCAATAATTCGCTTTATCTTTAAGGAGCCCGAATTCTTTGAGCTTCTCATACAAATCATCTGTAATTAAATCACCCGCGTTCACAAGCACATCATTCTTACTGATAAAAACAGGTTTGACCGTTTCTTTTACTTTCGCTTTTGCCTCATCTGTCCCTTTATCGTCATAGAAACGGTTAGGTGTGATAACCGCCCGGCAAATTTCTGTCACAAGCTCTCGAGCAGTGTTCTTCGTCAAATTCGACGTATTGACAAGCTCTACCACCTTTGAACGAGCGACCTGAGCATCTGTAATCTGATCCGCCATGAGCTTATAGACGATTTCCCTAGCGACAGGAAGCATCTCTGCTACTTCTTCCTTCGTCAGCCGTGGGAATTTGTAGAAGCGCTCGTCAGAGAGTCGATACGTTTGATCGTCCACTTTTTGCCTAATTTCACTAATGAATTCAGGGCTATACAGACCGCTCCCGATAAAGTTCTTGATCATTTGCTCTTCGGCTTCTTTAATGATGGACGGAATTACAGTGCGGAACATATTGACTTTATCTTCATATTTCGCTTCTGTATCCCCGTTAATCGAATTGATTTTGAAAAAGATCGCATCCACGATATCTTCATTTTTAAAATTAACTGTTTTATAAACGGGCATTACTTTTTTTGCAGCATCTTCTTTCGCTTGATCCGTTGCCTCTTTATTCTCCAACTGCTTAGGCGCATAAATCGTCTTATCGCTCCGCTGGCCTTTAACGATGTTATAGGTTTGCGGAACAAGCGGGTTGATCAGAGAAAAATAAAACATGATGCCAAGAACAACAAACAATATGAGCCGCACCCATTTGCTGTACCTCCAGCCTTGAAGACGAACATCCTGATTGTCTGATGTACGTACCGGTGTTTGGGTCAATGGAATCATTCCTTATCTTCGTTATACGCTACAATAATCTTCTGTACCAATGAGTGACGAACGACATCTCCTTCTGAAAAATACATAAAACCAATATCCTCAATCTCACGTAATATACGTTCTGCTTCCTTTAAGCCAGAAGATTTACCTTTGGGTAAATCGATTTGAGTGACATCGCCTGTTACAACCATTTTCGAATTAAATCCAAGACGTGTCAGGAACATTTTCATCTGCTCCGGCGTTGTATTCTGTGCTTCATCTAGAATAATAAACGAATCGTCGAGTGTACGACCTCTCATATAGGCAAGAGGCGCGATTTCAATCATTCCGCGTTCTAGCATCTTCGCCACTGGCTCGGTCCCTAACACATCATAGAGCGCGTCATACAAAGGTCGTAGATAAGGGTCGACCTTCTCTTGCAAGTCGCCTGGTAAAAAGCCAAGACTTTCACCAGCTTCTACAGCAGGACGCGTGAGTACAATTCGTTTAACATGTCCTTCTTTAAGTGCCATGACAGCTAGTACGACTGCTAAATACGTTTTACCTGTTCCTGCAGGTCCAATCCCAAATACAATATCCAGTTTCTTAATCAAATTGACATATTGACGCTGACCAATGGTTTTGACACGAATCGGTTTACCCTTACTTGTATTGGTAATCACAGCTTTAAACAGGTCGAGCAACTGATCAGCACGCATCTCTTTAGCAAGCTCCCACGCATACTGAACGTCTCTTTGTGTAACTACGTAATTCGCCCGAATAAGTTCCAATAACACTTGAAACAATTGCTCAAGCGATGCTGTCTCAGCAGCAGATCCTTGAATGGCTATTTCTGCATCTCTCGTAAGAATTTGCGCTTCAGTATGTTCTTCGATCCATTTCAGGAACGTGTCCTGTGGACCAAATAAAGCAAGTGCTTCTGACGGGTTGCGAAGTGTAATTTTTGCATGTTGACTATAGTCTGCCAATAGATTCATTCTCCTTGTGTAGCAATAGGTTGTTCCTGCACAATATTTTCTTCTACTGCAAAATGAACTTCCATATAAACTTTACCACTCTCTGTTTTCTCATGCAAAATATTTTGGGAGATAATGCGTGAACCTGTACCTGTCTGAGCCAATAATTCCTCTCTAGCTTGCGCAATTGCCGTCTCTTTAGCTTGCTGCGGATCAATTGATTGTTCAATCACACGCATATCCATCAGTTTCTCTGTCATCCAACCAATTGGCAGCGTAAAATTACGCCATTGCAGCGTGCTTCGCTTCACATTTGTTTCATATTGGTTAAAAGAAGGCTTCCCAAAGCCTGTTATTTTCAACGCACGAGAGCCAATGACGAGATAATTCCGGCTCTTGGACTCACCTGTTAACACCTTATATTGGCGAGATAAAGGCGATTCAATTTTCGAGGTGTACCATACGATTCCTCTCACTATACCCTCTGCTACAACCGCTTGGCTGTAATTCGCATCTCCGATATAGCCCGAAATGAGAACATCACCCTGCCTGACATACGTCTGCGGCTTCACGAGAGGTTTTCCTTTCGTCGTTAAAATTTCAGTAACCAGTGCATTTTTAGAAGCAATGAGATTCCGCGGAGATTGGAGCGGCTTCTCTTCTGGAATACGCGCTTCAACAACATGAATATGTAGATGAGTCCCTCTCACTTCAATCCCGACCCAAGTCGTTTCTGGGAGATTGGCTTGCAACTGTTTAGCGAGCTCTGCTGTATCCTTCAATCGGTATTTCCATTGAAAACGGTATATCCCTTGTTTTGCCGCAGCTTGCATAATGACGGATTCTGAGATTTTATCATTACCTGTAATAGACACTTGCCACACTAACGATGTCAGCATGTACAGAGCAATAACAAAAGCAGCAATCCCTCCAATAAAAATTTTCCGTTTGCTCATTTTTTCAAGAACAAAAGGCGCACCTTTACGCCCAGTCACATGCACTTTACAGCCTGTCCGACGTAAAATTGGACGCAACTTAAAAAAGTCGCGCAGCATCAGATTCAACTGAATTTTATTGGGCCCTAGATAACGAATGTCCCAGACATGCAGAGAGCGAGATAATACCGCATTTAGAAAACCATCTGTGTCTTTACCTTTCACTTCTACACAAACAGACCCTTGAAACCATGTCATCATTGCTGACTGCATGTCCCATCCCCCTATTCGGACTTTAATTTAACTTTTAGGTATGTACTTCACACTATCGATAAAACCCTCAATAAACACTTCTTCCGTCAAAATGGCACGAATGACTAGCTGTTTACCTGTCACTTCAACTTGCCCTTTTGAAAGCTGCAAACGAAGAAGCTCATCGGAGAAATGGAGCACCCCTTGATGATTTTCCAAATACAATTGAACATTGCCGATCAGTGTAATCCGTGGCAAATCTTGAACAACGTCTTGTGGCAAATCCAACATTTTCGCAGCAAATTGGTTCAATTTACGTGTTAAGCGTCCCATAGCTCCACACCTCCTCTATACACAGCATCTCGCAGACATAGGCATAGCTTTTAACATCCATATGCAGCGTGATCGAAATTTATGAAGAAGGTAATTATAGATTGCATTTTTGCTTCAATTGGAATATAGTTAAATATTGAGAATATTCAGGGGGTGAATGTATGACACGAACAATACAGCGAATCAATCGAATCTTTTTCGTTTCATATTTTCATTCTTTTAACACTAAGGCTATTAAGCTTTAGTGTTTTTTTATGACGTTGGAGGTGGCTATATTGTATAAAAGAGTGCTTATTAAGCTAAGTGGTGGAGCCGTCGCAGGCAGTAGTGAGTTCGGATTTGACCCTCTGCAGTTAGAGCATATTGCCAGCGAAATCGTGTCGGTCATAAATATGGGGATCGAGGTCTCTATTGTTATCGGCGGAGGGAATATTTTTAGAGGCAATATGGGTGAAAACTGGGGAATTGAACGAGCAGAAGCAGATAATATCGGCACACTTGCAACCGTCATCAACAGCCTCATGCTAAGAGGTGTACTAAAGGCACGAACAAATGCCGAAGTAAGGGTCATGACTGCTATTCCCGTCAGTTCAGTCGCAGAGCCATATATCCGCCTCAGGGCTATACATCATCTTGAAAAAGGGTACATCGTCATCTTCGCGGGTGGCAACGGTCAACCATTCGTTACGACCGATTACCCATCCGTCCAGCGTGCAATCGAAGTTGAGTGTGACGCCATACTCGTCGCCAAACAAGGGGTGGATGGCGTATATAACAAAGATCCTAAATATCACGCTGATGCGAAAAAATATGACTCCCTGCATTATAATGATGTCCTTCAACACGATCTCAAAGTGATGGATCAATCTGCATTTATTTTGGCGAGGGATTACAAAGTTCCGATTCATGTATTCGATTTCGATAAACCTGGTTCTATGAAACAAATCTTAACTGGCAATCAAATTGGCACGCTCATTAGTGCCGAGTCCATCATGCGTTACAGCGAAGAAGCAGTCGGTCAATAATAGAAATGGCTAGGAAAGCGGAAATGAGATCCGACTTTCCTAGCCATTATTGTTTTTTTATCGAATACGCGGTTTCTTTGAACGTGGGGGTCCTAGAATTTCGGACCAAATGATCGCTTGGGCCATGTTCTTTTGCGAAATTGTAACACTTGTTCGTTTTTCATGAGTTAGAGGCTTTTTCGAGACGAGCGCATCAGCAGATCGCATCAAATTAAGCGCCTCACGCGGCTCACCTGATCCTTCTTCATGCTCTCTCATAACCATTTTCGTCCGAATCACAGTATCACTGTCCATCGCTGCTACAGATGGAGCGATCTGCCCCTTCGTACGTTCAGGTGTATCCTCATATTCATCATCATCTTCTCTATCTCTATTATCTAGCTTCTTGTGAGATGTGCCACCTCCGAATGAAGGCATATCTTTCATCGGACGATTCTCAGTGCCAGTCGGATTACTCTTATTAATCTTACTCCAAAGCGAAGTCAACACACTAATAATGATGACTACAAATACCCAATTTTTTAAGATTAAATCGATGATTTTTTCCATCGGCATTATTCCTTATCGGATTTTCCGTCATTCATTTCGCTGATCGATTGACGCATTTGCGTATCAGCTCCCACATTTTTGTAGTTCATATAATCCATAATTCCTAAATTACCTGAGCGGAACGCTTCTGCCATCGCAAGCGGCACTTGTGATTCAGATTCAACCACTTTTGCGCGCATCTCAACGACGCGTGCCACCATCTCTTGCTCTTGTGCAACCGCCATTGCACGACGCTCTTCTGCCTTAGCCTGGGCGATACGCTTATCCGCTTCTGCTTGTTCCGTTTGCAAATGAGCACCAATATTTTTACCTACATCCACATCCGCAATATCAATGGACAGAATTTCAAATGCTGTCCCTGCATCAAGACCTTTATCTAATACGGTACGAGAGATCATATCTGGATTCTCAAGTACATTCTTATGAGAAGAGGAAGAACCTACTGTTGTTACGATACCTTCACCTACACGAGCAATAATCGTCTCTTCACCAGCACCACCGACAAGTCGATCAATGTTTGCACGAACCGTTACACGAGCAATAACACGGACTTCAATCCCGTCTTTTGCTACGGCAGAAACGACTGGTGTTTCAATCACACGTGGATTAACACTCATTTGAACAGCAAGAAGAACATCACGACCTGCAAGGTCAATTGCAGCTGCACGTTCAAACTCCAACATAATATTCGCTCGGTGTGCCGCTACTAGCGCATTGACAACACGGTCGACATTACCGCCTGCTAAATAGTGACTTTCCAACTGATTTAGATTTAAATCGATACCTGCTTTTGTCGCCTTAATTAACGGATTAATGATCCGGCTCGGTGTTACACGTCTAATTCGCATGGCAACAAGAGTCAATAAAGAAACGCGAACACCTGATGCTAATGCTGAAATCCATAGCATTACCGGCACGAAGCTGAAGAAAATAATTAATGCCACTACAATAAGTCCAATAATAATAAAGTTAAATACCTGTTGATCCATTCCTATTCCTCCCTCAAATTAACCCCACAACTACTCTTTAACAACTTGTACAACAACACGTACACCTTCAACTTGAATAACTTCAATGGAACTGCCGCTTGCGATAAACTCTCCTTGTGTGACCACATCAACTCGATTACCTTCGATTGAAGCGGTACCAGAAGGTCGAAGTGGCGTAATCGCAACACCTCGCTGAGCAAGGCGGAACTTTTGGTCAGGTGCAGAAATAAATCCTTCTTCTGTCGTTAACTGTTCCTTGAGGATTAAGCGCTGCCAAGAACTGCTTCGCGCAAAATACTTCAAAATAATCAGAATAACGATAACGGCAAGCACAATAGCTACAATTGCAGCATATAAAGCTTCGGTCGGGTTCGGTGCCGCTTGTATCACTCCTGTGAACACACACAAACCACCCACTATACCTAGAATCCCAAAGCTGACCACAATTAATTCCAATAGCAAGAATACAATTCCTACACCGAAAAGAATAAGATCCGTGTATTCACCAGTTCCTGCTGCGAATTGAAGTGCGAAGTAGAGACCAAAAGCAACAACACCTGCAAACAAGAACATTCCTTTCTTCAAGAAAAGTAACTCCAACAAAATGCCTACAGTACCGATGAGGAGTAAAATGACATAGAGATAAGGTGTTGATGCTATTGCACTTAACATTCGAACGCCCCCTTTCCCAATCGTTTTTTCATTCCTAATAAAAGGTATTACGTAATTCGACAAATATCGTTTCAAAAAAATAGAAAAGACCGGAAGAAGTCACCTTCTTCCGGTCTTATGTTTAAGTCTTAGGATAATAATTGTTGAACACACTGATTGACAATCTTGCCATCAGCAAGTCCTTTTACTTTCGGCATAAGTGCACTCATCACTTTTCCCATATCCGCTTTTGAGGAAGCTCCCACTTCTTGGATGGTCTGCTGTACAATAGCTTTAACTTCTTCCTCAGACAACTGTTGCGGCAAGTACTCCATGAGAATGTCAATTTCTGCTTTAAGTGGTTCAGCCAGATCTTCACGACCTGCCTTTTCAAATTCTTGGAGGGAATCTTTACGCTGTTTGATCTCGCGACTAAGAACGTCAAGCACTTCATTGTCTTCTAGAGCTTTACGCTGTTCGATTTCAATGTTTTTTACCGCGCTACGAACCATACGGATTACAGAGAGTTTAAACTTGTCCTGACTCTTCATCGCTTGTTTCATATCTTCGTTCAATCGTTCGCTTAAATTCATGTAACGTGTTGCCTCCTAGAACTTTCTCTTACGAGCAGCCTCAGACTTCAATTTGCGCTTCACACTAGGCTTCTCATAGTGTTTGCGTTTTTTTACTTCTGCTAAAACGCCATCTTTCGCAATGGAACGCTTAAAACGACGAAGAGCAGCATCTATAGTTTCATTCTTTCGAACGCGAGTTTCCGACACCAGTTTTCCCTCCCTCCGAATAGACCGTCCAAGACAAAGCGGTTCATCAAACTACATTATATGTGAAAGATGGGCCAACTGTCAATAAAAAACGGCTTACTTTCGCATCTCAATTATATGCCACATTGTCCTTGAGGGCTGTTAAACAGATGCAAGCGGTTTAAGCTTTGCTCCTCCAAGTAGGTGATTATGTATGTGATACACCTCTTGGCCTCCATTTTTCCCGCAATTATTCGCTGTACGGTACCCACTATCGGCGATACCAAGATCACGTGCAACAATTTGGGCTGCGCGGTTCATCTCCGCGATAATCGGCCAATCATCATCTTCCACATCATTCATGGAAGCGATGTGCTTTTTAGGAATAATGACTACATGAACAGGTGCAGCAGGGTTAATATCATGAAAAGCTACGACAACATCGTTCTCAAACAGCTTCTTAGCAGGAAGCTCGCCATCAACAATTTTGCAAAAAATACAATCCATCGTATTTCAACCCTTTCCTTACACTTTATCACTATCATACAAAATTATAAAGCAAATCGCAAAAACTAAGTTTTTAAAATATTTTAGACTATTAGTCTAATTTACTCTGGACGCTTCGTATCCCAACACGATATACTGAAGAAAAGCACTTGAAATGGGGTATGTCCGAATGAATCCTTTCATGCGAGCCAGTACTCGAAAAAAGCGGGAAACTGTGGTCGAAACAGCTCTCGAGCTGTTTATGGAACATGGTTTTGAGAGCGTTTCCGTTGATGACATAATTGCCAAAAGCGGCATTTCTAAAGGGACTTTTTACCACTACTTCCAAGCGAAAGATGAAATCATTTGCGAAATCGCTCATAAACAAATACAGATCGTAAATGCTTGGATGCTTCACAAGCCATCCCAAGTTCTTTCTGTAGAAGGTCACATTAATCGACTATTTGTAGACTTAGCGTCTAATGCCATAGCCTATCCTCGTTTAATGCGCTCGATGACTGCTCTTGCTCTACATAATGAAACAGCAGGTGCAGTTCAAGAACAATTTATGCAAACGCTTCGAGAAGCAATTGGTCACTGGCTCCCGGATGCCAGAAAGGCAGAATTACTTATCACAACGTATATGGGTACATTATTGCGCTGGTGCGCAGAGGATGAATCTGATGATGTTCTCACTCATTTGCTTCGAAGTAATTTGTCTTGGGTTTGGGCAGGTCTTCGTGTAGAAGGTACATCCATTCCTTTTCAACTAGAACCGGAAATCAAGGAGGAGTCTGTAATGAAGGTTGCAGTAATCGGAGGCGGGCTAGCGGGACTTACAGCAGCAGCTTATTTATCTGAAAATCGATTAATTGAAGGTGTATTATTCGAAAGAAGTCCTCAGCTTGGCGGACGTGCCTTTACGTATGAAAAAGCTGGTTTCACATTAAACTATGGCGCCCATGCCATCTATGGCATTGATCGCCACAACATATCTGCCCTTGAAAAGGAATTGGGTCTATCTTTCTCCTCGAAGCAAGTCGATAAACGCAAAGTAATGTACGCTAAACATGGTCAACTCACTCCGGCTCCACTGGATTTCGTTAACTTAATGCGTACAGAACTGCTTAACCCATTGGAAAAAGTACGTTTTGTTGGCGAAATTGCTGCAATCATCGGCCATATCCATAATGTTAAAAACTTCGCAACACTAGGTGAATATTTAGCAGAATCCGATGCAAGTGAGGAAATTAAGGAATTATGGGAACATCTCGTATGTTCAAACTTCTTCATCACGCCTGAAGAAGCTCGTAAAGTTCCAGGACCTGTTATTTCAGAATATTACCACAATCTGTTCCTGTCTTCTCGCCCAGTCAACTATGTACTCGGCTCTTGGGCTGTGATTACGAATGGTTTGCGTACGAAAATCACGGATTCCAATCGATTTGAGATTGCTCTGCAAGAAGGCGTTGACGGGATTAAGTATCAGGACAAAAAATTCGTCCTTATGACAAAAAATCGTGAGATGGCTTTTGATAAAGTAATCTTTGCAATGCCGGTCCAACAAGTTGTTAAAATGCTGAGAAACACACCTTGGGAACCGTTTTTATCCGATTATGAGAATAATACATCCACTGAAGTCATGGTGTATGACATTGGTCTAAGCCAAGTTGTAGCGCGTCCGTTCAGCTACATCTCAGATATGGATAACAAGTTGTTTATCTCGGATGTATCCGCGACAGACCATACACTCGTTCCTCCTGGTGGACAATTGTTGCAAGCGATTGCTTACTTAAGCGACAACTTCGAAAGTGATGAGGAGCGTAAAGCATATCTCGAAAACAAGACCGTACAGATGGAATCGTTATTCGATACGTATTATCCGGGTTGGAGAGATCATGTTGCTGTGAAACGGGTGTCCAAGAAGGCGATGGTCGCCTCAGTCAAAAATATTGCAACAAACTCGTTGCTTCCCACACGTGTTGAGAATGTGCCGTTCTACTTCTGTGGCGATGGTTGTCAGGGCAAGGGAGAGTTGGCTGAGCGTTCGTTCTCAAGTGCACGCAACGCAGCTAAGCTAGTTCTAAAAGAGGTTGAGGCTAGTACTGCTTTAGTCTAGATGAATGAATGAATGAAAGGATGGCTAAATTGCCATCCTTTTTTATATTCATAAAATGAAAATGATAATCAAGATTCTTAAGCTTCAGTAATTAACTAGATGGAGGATCAAAGTCGATAGTTGTGAGATCAAGGGCAGGAAATTCTAAAGTGACTGTTGTGCCTTCGTTCAGGTTACTCGTGATATGCATGAGACCACCGTGCAGTCGCGTGAGTTCCTTACTTATGGATAAGCCTAGTCCAGTGCCAGGATGTAGTGTTCCTGCTTTGTAGAATTTATCCGTTACATATCTTAGCTTATCAGGCGGAATGCCTGTACCAGTGTCTTGTACTTGAACAAGTACCACGCTCTCTTCTTGCTTGGTCGTAATAGAAATGGTACCGCCTATAGGAGTGAATTTGATTGCGTTATCCAGTAAGTTAATGAGCACTTGCTTAAGCCGATTGGCGTCTCCTTCAATCCATATCACGCCCTCTTGCATCATAAGCTTCAGGTCGATTTGTTTACGTGTACAGATCGGGATGAATTGACTTCCGATTTCGGTTACGATCTGGTTCATATCGAGATCGTCATAGTGAAGGGTCATCGTATCTCCATGTAGTTTGGAGAAATCGAGTAAATTTTCAACTAACCCGATTAGACGATCAGTCTCTTTGGAAATAACATTTAATCCCTCATGAATTTCCTCCTTATCCTCCATTTCTCCGGATACAAGGGTTTCATTCCAACCTTTAATCGAAGTAAGCGGCGTGCGGAGTTCATGGGATATGGAAGATATAAATTCATTTTTCAACTGATCATTACGTAAAATCTCTGAACTCATATAATTGAGTGTTTCTGCCAAATGACCAATTTCATCATCCTGTCGTTTAATTGCTCTCACTTCAAAATTACCATCAGCCAGTGTCTTAGCAACCTGTGTCAATTCCTGTATTGGACGTACGATTTGATTCGCCATAATAATTGAGCCTCCAATGGCTAACAAGATAATGGCAATACCAACTCCGACAGTCATAAACACAATTAATCGTACCGTCTCATCAATGAGTTCCATGGATGTGGTATAACGTATGACGCCAATGACTGTATTTTCCCTCTTTAATGGCTTGGATAAGGCAAGTATACGCTCACCTGTCTTTTCATTCGGTCCGATCCAATGTCCTGTATCACCTTTTAATGCTGACTTCACATCAGGTGTCGTTATTTTGTCTTCCGTGTGGAATCCGTAAGAATCAATAATTAGACCACCTTGGGGATCAAGGATTTCCGTTCTGGTTTCATCATTATCTGGAGCGTTGTCAAGGATATATCTAGCCTTTTCCTGCAAGGAGGAATCTTCCATATATTTATTATAAAATGCAACAGAAATATCTGCTTTCTGGTTCAGGGCGTGAGAAGCGCTCCCATAATAGTACTGCCACGTCATCCCTGTAAACATGCCGCCCATTAAGACCACGACAACAAAAATAATGATAACAAATTTCCATACAACTCTACCTTTAATACTATTCAAGAGTTATTCCTTCTTCCACAAATATCCGTATCCCCACACCGTTTCAATATATTGAGGTTGAGAAGGTTGGTCCTCTATTTTTTGACGGATTCGGCGTATATTGACATCGACAATTTTTAAATCACCCATGTAATGTCTTCCCCATATTTCATTGAGTATATCGTCCCGGGAAATGCTTTTGTTCGGAGAATCCATAAAAAGTTTGATAATCGAAAATTCTGTAGGTGTCAGTTCAATCAGCTCGTTATTCTTATAAAATTTACGTGTATTCATCGAGATCGAAAAAGGGCCTGAATGTTGCATATCATTATCGGTCGTTTCCTGGACAGCAATGGCAGCACTCATTCTGCGATGAAGCGCTTTGACCCTTGCGACTAACTCTACGGGTGAGAATGGCTTGGTTACATAGTCGTCCGCACCACTTTCAAAACCTTCAACCTTGTCTAGATCTTGACCTTTGGCGGTGAGCATAATGATGCCAATATGTGGATATGTCTTACGTAATTCGCGGCATACATCAAAGCCTGAACAAGAGGTTGGAAGCATCACATCAAGTAACGCAACACTGATAGTCGGTTCATTTTTCACTGCCTCAATTGCTTGTTCGCCAGTCTCTGCCTCTATAACTTGATACCCACTTCTTTTTAAATTAACACGGACAAAACTGCGAATGGATGATTCATCTTCTAGTACAAGAACTTTGGCTTCCAATTAACCATCCTCCTCTTCCAATTTAATTTACATTTAGAATGCTAATGTTCTGATCCAAATAGGTCGTACTCGTTCTAAGACTGTTATATCGATTTCGATCACTAGGTTTTAGATTTTCCGGCATTGGGTATACCAAAGCAAATATCGTCTTTCCATAGTTTTGTCCAATCAACGTGTAATCCGTATCCGCATCCTTCAATTTCTTCTCGGTATCCGGCCAGTCCAGGCTGTCAACATATCGAATCGATGCAAGTGGAATTAATCGCTGTTTATCTTCGGAAATATAATAAAATACTGATTCACCGCTATTATCGCTTTCTTTCCTCTGAATGGTCATATAAGAATTCCAAGTTTGCGGAAAATCAAAACGATATCCGGCCGTATAATTATTATAATTTTTACGAACTGAGGTCAGCCCTTTCTTTCCATCCCATTGTACCCAATTCGTGATCCAAGGCATTTCTGCCATGCTCAAATTTTCTGAAAGAGGTGGCTCTTCTAAAAGCGCAATTTCAATGATATTATCACCATTCATATCTTCAGATGGAAACGCGTATGCTTTAAACGTCTTATCATACTGATCTTTTAATATATCACGTAGTTTACCGCCCTCTAAAGTCAGTAACAGTGTATAAGCGGAATGTGCGCCAACATTAATTTCAACAAATACACCTTTTTTGTCTGGAGTCGCCTGACCTGAAATCACTTGCGTAAACCCATTAATTGCTCCATCTAATGGAATGGTATCTAATTTTACCATTCGCTGTTTTTCCATATGGTACAAGGTAGCACTTGACTCCAATTTCACATGATCGTGATTGAACAACACAAGATCTTGTTTGCCATCTTTATCGAGATCATCAAGCGCTAGATCGGAATAACTCATTTGACCAACTTGTTTTAGCTTTTCATTCTCATAGCTGTAAATATTAAGCTGCTTGATACCCAAGTCGCCGCTATTCCATCCGACAAGTAGTTCTTTCTTGCCATCACCAGATAAATCGCTAAATTGAATGTAATCAATAGATGTACCAACATCGGAGTATTGCTCCGTTTTGATCCATTTTGTACCTTCTTTTTTCAATATAAGGATGCCAACTTCGAGCTGAGATTTTTCAATCTTATAAAAGGCAACGGCTTCATCTACTCCGTCACCGTCCAAATCAACTTCTTGAATGGAGGATTCTAAGGTCCGATGCCGCGATGGGATTAATAACCTAGCACCTGAGGGCATATAGTAAGAAACCGCTTCGCGAATTTGGTTAAGATCGGAGGTCATTTTGGGTGCACGAAGCAGTTCAGTCGGGAATGTCTGAAAGCTGCATCCGCTAAATAAAAGCGATATTGCGAGCAGGACGAAACTAAGAGATATTTTACGCATTCGTTACGCGTCCTCCTTCAAGGTTATGAATGTTTGCAAGCCAAGAATTGTATTCATTGTAGAAAATGTGCCTTTAAAAAGCGTAACAATACAGTAACAAAAACAACAGGACAAAGCAATTTGGAGACTACGAGGGATCTAATTCCTTTAGATCGTCATACATGCGCAAAAAAGCCGCGCAAATTACTTTGCACGGCTTATAGCAGAAAAGAGAGAAGGAATTATATATATTCGGATTGCTTTTGATTAAAATCTACCGTAAAAAGCGTCGCGGTAGACGTCGGCAAGTTCGCTTACAAGTGGCATTTTAGGATTCGCTGTTGTACATTGATCTTCGAATGCACGATCCGCTAGATAGTCGACCTTGGATTCGAAGTCTTTTGCATCAAAACCAAGTGCTTGGAAGCTTTCAGGGATGTTCAATCTCTTATTCATGTCACGAATAGCCTGCACTAAGGAGTTGACACCCTCTTCTGTTGTACGAGCTGGAAGTCCCAAAATTCTTGCGATTTCCGCATAGCGTTGGTCTGCAACGAAATGGCTGTATTTCGGGAATGAAGCAAATTTCGTTGGTTTTTTCGCATTATAACGGATAACATGTGGCATTAAAATGGCATTTGTGCGTCCATGTGCGGTATGGTATTGTCCGCCCCACTTGTGTGCCAAGGAGTGGTTAATGCCAAGGAACGCGTTAGCGAAGGCCATACCTGCAAGTGTGGATGCATTATGCATTTTCTCACGGGCAATCGGACAAGCCGTTTTATAAGAGTTCTCAAGATGTTCGAACACCAATTGGATCGCTTTAATCGCAAGACCATCGGTATAATCACTTGCCATGACAGATACATAAGCTTCGATCGCATGTGTCAGAACATCCATACCGGTATCTGCAACAGATGTCTTAGGCAGGGAGTACACAAACTCAGGATCGATAATCGCTACGTCTGGTGTTAATTCATAATCAGCAAGCGGATACTTTGTATTATTTCCTTCGCTCTTATCTGTGATAACGGCAAAGGATGTAACTTCAGAACCCGTGCCTGATGTTGTAGGGATCGCAACAAATTTCGTCTTCTTACCTAAGCGTGGGTATTGATAGACACGTTTGCGGATATCTAAGAATTTTTGTTTCAAATCGCTAAAGTTTGCATCTGGATATTCGTAGAACAACCACATTGCTTTAGCCGCATCCATTGGTGAACCTCCGCCCAGCGCAATAATGCAATCGGGTTTGAACTCATTCATGAGTGCAGTTCCTCTTTCAACAGTGTCAACTGATGGATCAGCTTCAACAGCGGAGAATACTTCTATTGCAACCGGAACTTGACGTTGGCGCAACCAGTGTTCTACTTTTTCCACATACCCAAGCTTGACCATGACTTCATCGGTTACGATCATTACCCGAGAAATATCCTGCATTTTAGCTAGATATTGCGTTGATCCTTTTTCAAAGTATACCTTAGAAGGAATTTTGAACCATTGCATATTTACTGTACGATGTGCCACTCTTTTTACGTTAATCAGATTCACCGCCGTCACGTTAGAAGTTGTGGAGTTACGTCCATATGAACCACAGCCAAGTGTCAAGGAAGGTAGGTTCGTATTGTATAGGTCGCCAATTGCACCTTGTGTAGAAGGAGAGTTCACAATGATACGGCCTGTTTGTAGACGTTTACCGAACGCTGCTATAACCTCTTGATCTTGGGAGTGAATAGCAGATGAGTGTCCCATACCGCCAAATCGAACGATTTGTGCAGCACGCTCAATGCCTTCTTCAGCCGAATTTACTTTATAACAAGCTAGGATTGGAGATAATTTCTCAGCAGATAGTGGGAAATCACGTCCAACACCCTCAATTTCAGCGATCAAAATTTTTGTATCTTCCGGTACTTCAATACCAGCAAGAGCAGCAATTTTAGCAGCTGGTTGTCCTACGATGTCTGGATTTACTGCACATTTATCAGGGTTTATCGCAAGCTTTGTTAATTTTTCTGTTTCCGCTTTATTTGTAAAGTAGCAGCCTTTTTCAATAAGGAGCTTTTTCACTTGATCATAGATTGGTTTTTCAATAATAACAGCTTGTTCAGAAGCACAAATCATACCGTTATCGAATGTTTTGGATAAAATAAGATCAGTAACAGCTTGTTGAATATTCGCTGTTTTCTCGATAAAGCAAGGAACGTTACCAGGACCTACGCCAAGTGCAGGTTTACCCGTGGAATATGCAGCCTTTACCATCCCTGAACCACCAGTTGCAAGTACAAGGGATACATCAAGGTGATTCATTAGTGCATTTGTTGCTTCAATAGATGGAAGTTCGATCCATTGTATGCAATTTTCTGGTGCTCCATGTTTGACCGCAGCCTCTAGTAAGACACGCGCAGCCTCCGCAGAGCTTTTTTGTGCAGATGGATGGAATGCGAAGATGATTGGGTTACGAGTCTTGATCGCAATTAATGATTTAAACATCGTTGTGGATGTTGGATTCGTTACAGGTGTAACCCCTGCAACTATACCTATAGGTTCTGCAATTCTTTGAAAATTACCATATGAGTTATCTTCAATTACTCCAACTGTTTTATCGTTCTTGATGCTATGGTAAATGTATTCTGTTGCAAACATGTTCTTAATTATTTTATCTTCATAAACGCCTCTGCCTGTTTCTTGGTGAGCCAATTTAGCAAGTACCATATGCTGGTCAACACCTGCGAGGGCCATCTCATGAACGATGAGATCGATCTGTTCTTGATTCATTGACATAAATTGATCCAATGCAACCTTCGCTTTTTTCACTAATTCATTTACTTGGTCTTGTGCGGTAACTGGCTTTTTGATTTCTTTTTCTGTTTCTGTTTTAGCCATTTGCTTCCCCTCCAATTAAATCTCTATTTAAGAAATGCTTGCCCTATTAGAACGAGGTATCATTTCTTTTTAACTGAAAAACTCGATCAAATCTCTGTCAAGATCAAGTACATATCCCTTGTTCTGATGATGTGATAAGTAATACTGTTCACCTCATGTCTATATTATATGCGATAGCAAGTTTTATTGCATGTGAAAAAAATCACTTATTACGTGAAAAATATCACAAAGTTGTGAACAGCTTATTCTCTTTATAAAAAAAGACTGCCTTTACACCTGTTGCAAGATGCGAAGGTCAGTCTTTTGGGGAACGTTCGGTTACTTAACCCTGTTCCAGTTCAATGCGTGTCCCATGTCCAGATGGCTCTGGTGGATGCACGATGAGCTTGCGAGATAATCTTGCGCGAAGTTCTGGCACATGGGAAATGACACCGACCGCGAGTTTATCCATATGCAGCTGCTCAAGTGCGGTGATGACCGTATCCAGCAGGTCGCCATCTAATGTTCCGAATCCTTCATCTAGGAAAAAGAATTCAAGCGGGTACTGTCCTTTAAGCTGAATTTGCGCAGATAAGGCAAGTGCTAGAGCCAGCGATGTCAAGAAGGTTTCGCCGCCAGATAAGGTTGTAACTGGTCGTCTAACTCCTCCATTGGCATCATCTCGAATGATAAAACCACCGCCTGAATCGACTTCAAGTGCATAACGACGTCTTGTCAGCTGACTGAGGCGCTCGGATGCAAGTCGTGAGACGCCGAGCAATTGTTCCTCTGCCAAAAACTCGACAAAAGCATTCGCCTTTAGTGTACTTTGCAGCTTAAGAAGCCTGCCACGATGCTGCTCCAGTTCGTCACGCTTGGTCTGAAGCACGCTCCATCTCGCGTGCTTCTCCATTAACGTGGCGAGTGTCTGCTCCGCTCGCGCAGTAGCTTGGAGCGCCGCTTCCAGGCGCTCCTGGGCATCCACGCGCTCGGACTGAGCGCGTGTCCACTCTTCAGCGGCGACGGAACGTCCGCGCCGCTTAGCGCTTACCCCTGCGTGTGCCGCACGCAGGGCAGTCGCCCGCTCGCGGTGCGCCTGCACGCGAGCTGTCCACTCGCGAGCCACATCGCTCGCGAGCAGCGCAGCCATCGCCGCCTCGCCTGTGGCAAAGGCGGCCGCCTGGAGCGCCTCGCGCAGCCGGCGCTCGGTCTCGGCGCGGCCGCGGCTCGCCGCCGCGCTGCCCTCAGCAGCGGCAGAGTGCCGCTGCTGCGCATGCGCGTGTGCGTCGCGCGTGCGCTCATGCGCTGCGGCGGCCTCGCGCGCGCGCATCCGCAGCGCTTCGAGCGCTGCGGTAGATTCGGCGATGAGCCCCGGCACGGGGGCATCGCCGAAGCGGGCGCGCAGCGCCTGGTTCTTCGCCGCGGCTCGCTGCGCGGCGCTCTCAGCCTGCGTGCGCAGCAGCAGGATGTCTCGGCTGAGCGATTCGGTTTCACCGCGAAGGCGCTCACCTTCAGCCTGCATTCCTTCGAGTACAGTTACGCTTTTCTCTAACCGACTGCGCAATTCTTCTGCAAGACGTTCCTGCTCATGTATCGCATTCATTTGCGAATCGACATCTTCCACCAATAGTCCCGGATAAGCTTGATTCCAAGCTTCTGAGCGCTCGTCTAATTCTTTCCCTAATTCACTTCGTTTTGCATCCTGCCTTTCATAGGCAGTACGTTCAACTTGCAGCTGTGCGAAGCATGTCTGCCAAGCCGCATCTTGTTCGCGATAAGTTCTTGCTAACTCCGTGCATGTACGCTCTATACTTCCAAGTGAATCCAAGCAAGCTTGTACATCTAGATCCCACTGCTCTTTCTCCTGTTCGCATCCAGCAATTGAGGACACAACAACATCGATATCAACCTGATCATTCAGTGGGAGAAAATCTATATCAGGATGTACAGTTTCCTTCTGCTCGATCAATTGTGGAGCCAAACTCAGAGCCGCCAACGCTGCTTCGCTTTCTGCTCGCATTAGACGATCGGACTCACTCCCGAATAGTGCAATGGCATCATGCTTTACCGTATCAAGGCGAATAACAGCGTTCTTCAACTCCATTCTCCGCAGGCTCACATACTGTAATATTTTCTCTGCATCATCCAAGCTACGTTTCAATACTTCTACAGATTCATGACTGTTATCAACACTTTCATGACTTCCATCAGCAGGCAAAGGATGATGCTTCGAACCGCATACAGGGCATTCCTCGCCATGTTCTAGCTGCCTAGCCAATATAGCTGCTAGGTTATCTCGCTCTTGTCGCTGTAACCATGTCTTCCCTTGTTCCATTCTATTTCGTACATCAGTCTCTAACAGCGTGCCCTTCCATTCTGAAGAAACAAACCCTTCACTAATACGCTGCGCATCCAGCAGGCACTGTGCTACCTGTTCCTGCGATGCTCGTTTTGCAATTGCCAACTGTTCAAGCTGCTCCTCACGTGTGTGCAAAGCATCTTTGTAGGATTCAACCTCTTTAAGCAATTCCACTTGCTTCGCACGAAGATTAAGCATCTCCTTACTCTCTCTCCATGCCATCTGCATTTGCTGCCGCTTCTCAAGTGGAACTTGCGCAGATTTAAGCTGTTCTTGTAATTGTTGCTGCAACAATGCTGCCTTTTCTTTCCTCACAATAGCAGATTTATGCACTTCCATTGTTTTATCAAAAGATTGCTGCACAGCATCAGCTTGTTTCTGCAATCGATCCGCTTCTTCTTGCTCTTGAGTAATTTCCCGTTCTATCTCTAAAGCCGATTTCAGCGATTCAATGCGGGAAATAAACGACTCTTCATTCCGAATTAATCCATCCTGAGCTTGATTTAATTCGATTTTTGCAGCTTCATTGTCAACTTTAGCCTTATCCGCTTCGCTAACAGCAACACGCAAGTTTTCCATCTGCTGTTTCTCGAGTTTAACGGCTTCCTGCCAACTTTCCATGAATGGTCGTACAATTTCAGCTTTCGTCGATAACGCTAACTTTTCTTCCCACATCTTCACTTCAGCATCCGTCTCACTGTGTTGCTGAAGTTCCTTCTGAATATGTTCTTCCTCTTGTTGAAGCTGAACGACCTGCTGCTGCTCCTCATAGATTTCCTGCTTCAACAGTAAATCCGTTCGAGCAGCCGTTGATTGAATCTGCAAGTTATGCAGCTCACCTTTAGCTTCCTGCAGCGCTTCCTCTGAGGCATCGCCAAGACCGACTTGTTCTGCATGAATAGCAGTCAATGCCGTATCCGATTGTTTGAGCTGTGAGCTCACCTTCATACTAAGTAAATCACCATATTTTTCCAGATGAAACAAACGCTGCAGCATCGCACGACGATCACTGCCTTTCAACAGCAAAAATTCCGCGAACTTTCCTTGCGGTAACACAACTGCACGCGTAAAATCCGTCATCGATAACCCAATGACCTGCTGAACGCCAGCCGTGACTTCATTCGCTTTATCTGCAAGGACAATACTTTCCCCATCTTCTTGAATATGAACAAGTCGGGATACCGTACTGTTCACCGAAATATCTGAGTTACGTTTAAACTGACGTTCTACGCGATATGTTTGCGCGCCTCCCGCATGAGAGAGTTGGAATGTAAATGAAACGAATAAGGCTTGTTCCGCATGATTCAAAATGCCCTGTGTCCCACCATTCGCCCGTTCAACACGACCATACAATGCCAATGTAATCGCATCAAGAATACTTGATTTCCCGCTACCTGTTGGACCAAATATCCCAAATACACCCTGATCACACAACTTTGTAAAATCAATGACTTGTTCTTCTCGATAGCTCTGTAAACCTGATAACTTCAACAATATCGGTTTCATCTACACCCCAACCTCCTCTCTCGCTTGATCTTTATTTCCACCGTCGTTCTCTTCATTCAACAACTCTAAGAACAACTGAACAAGTTCGTGATCCGGCTCGGCTCCCCCAGTCTGACGTACATAAAACCGTCGGAACAACTCTTCCATGCTAAGTTCAGCAATAGACACCCTCGACTCTTCCTGCTTCATCTCCGGATAGATAGGTCGAATATGAATAAACCCATCATGTGCTTTGCGTAATCGCTGAATCTGTTCCAGTGACATCGCTTCCTTAAGATGCACCTCGACATCAATCCAAGCGGAAGCATCACGTCTTTCTTCAAGCCAGCTCCACAACTCGGGGAGCCCTTCCTTAGCACGCCATTTTACAAGTGGCTTCCCACTTTGCAAGAATACTTCTCGCGGATGAGCGGCTTGACCCGGCTTTAAATCAAGAATCGTGACTGACTTGGCTTGTCCTGCTTCCGAGAATGAATACGCAAGCGGAGAACCCGAGTAACGTACAGGTATAGAGGCTTTCATATTTTGAGCACGGTGCAAATGTCCGAGCGCCGCATATTGTGCGTTTACAGCAAATGCATTCACATCCACGGTATACGCACCCCCAACTTGAATCGGACGCTCAGACTCCGACTCTGCCCCACCTAATACGTAAAGATGGCTCATGACCAGATTAACGGTGTCGTTCTGAAAACCTTCTGCACCTTTTGCAATTAATCTCGCAACTCGATCTGAGTATGCAGATCGTAGCTTTTCCTCTTCACCTGCTTCTGTAAAAAGCTCTCTTAATCGTGCTTCCGATGGATAAGGTAGACCAAACACCTTAGCCTGTTCGCCCGTACGCTGGATGTTATAGGTCTGCAGATTGGGTGTAGGCATGCCAATAAGTGTCACTCCCTGCTTCTGAGCAAGAGGACCTGAGGCAGCTAGCCGATCTGGGTGATCATGATTACCTGAGATCACAACAACGTGTCGTTTACCACCCTCGGCTAGTTCCGCAAGACTTTCATAAAACATGCTCTCAGCTGCTGCAGGAGGGTTTACAGAATCATAGATATCCCCTGCAATTAGCACAAGATCGATGTCCTCATCTCGAACGAGATTAGACAGCTCGTCCAAGAATGCGGCTTGCTCCTCTATGCGCGAACGCCCTTCTAATGTACGTCCTAAATGCCAATCTCCTGTATGCAAAATACGCATGACTACTGCTTCCCCTCCATTCGCCTAACCGCTTCATCCATATCCACAAGAGCTTGACCCTCAAAGAAATACAAATATTTACGACTTAAAGGCTTTCGATAAATATGCTCAATCGCACGCGAATATAGCTCTATCTGCACCCGATACTGTGCCGCTAAATCTTCCAATGACTTGCCATGTACGCGATCTGTCTTATAATCAAGCAGCACAAGCCCTTCTTCATCTTCAAACAAACAGTCAATAACCCCTTGAATCAATACCGTTTCCTGCGCTGTAATCGGATCTGCCTCTCCATACACTTCACCTGCACGCAAACCATAAGAGAATGGAACTTCTCGTCTAATAACAGATGCTTTAAGAAGTCTTTGCCCAACCTCTGTATGGAAAAAAGATACTATCATCGCCGCATCTACTGCTTCACATTGAGCAGGCGTTAACATCTCACGATCGATCATCCCCGCTAACGTACGCTCAACTACCCCTTCATCAGGCATTTCCCCTTCTAGAGGCAGATTCTGCATAACAGCATGGTACACCGTTCCTCGCTCCGCAGAGGTCATCTTACGCTCTTCAAGAAATCTGGGTCTGCGCAAAAGTGAAGCGGGTTTCCATTCCAATCTCGCTTCTACCCTTTCACCAGCAGCCGCCATTCGTTTCTCTTCTCCAACCCGCTTCATTTCTGATACGGTCGTTTTACCAAAATAAGTCTTTGCATACGGATATGCATATTGCCACTCCAACCTTTGTCTGATTGGGTCGCTTATTTTCTGAACATCAACGGGTTTACCCTCTCGGACCGCAGTAAGATAAGGATCACCAGCAGTCGGATCAACCACTTCATTTTCCGACTCGAAAAGAGTGTAAAGCGCCCTTATATCAAACGTCCAGCGTGAACGATCCTGGGCAACAGTTCCCATCTGCAAATCTGTTTCACATTCCCCTAATTCGCGCCATAGCGATGCATCTTTATGTCTCATTAGAGCAGGACCCAGCCAATCCAAATAGCTCTTTGCCTTTGCCAATTCATTATCTGGTAAATTCCATGGTTGATGCTGGGCTAGCCGTGCCCAATCTCTCATCTGCTTCGCAGCATCTTTTACAGTTCCAATTAAATAAAGCTTCTCACGCGCACGAGTCAGGGCAACATAGAGCACCCGAAGCTCCTCCGCAAGTGTTTCCAGCTTCATCGCTCTGCGAATAGCTAACAGCGGCAATGTTGGATAGGCAACTCGCAACTCGGCATCCACAAACCTTGGACCAAAACCTAATTCTTTATGCACTAAAAAAGGTTCATTGAGATCGCGTTGATTGAACATCTTGGCTATTCCAGCTACAAATACAACCGGAAATTCCAGACCTTTACTCTTATGAATGGACATGATGCGTACAACATTCTCGCCTTCCCCTAGTGCTCTAGCAGTCCCTAAATCACCACCTGAGTCTTGCATCCGCTTAATAAACCGCAAGAATCGGAACAACCCACGAAGCGAAGTACTTTCATATTGCTTCGCCCGATCATAGAGCGCTCGCAAATTGGCCTGTCGCTGACCACCTTGTGGCATGCCCCCGACAAAATCATAAAAGCCTGTATCGCGATAGATGTTCCAGATCAATTCAGCCAACGATCCCCGTCTAGCTGCAGTCCGCCATTCGTTCAGTTTAGTGAGTATATTCCTGAGCTTTGTTTGCAAATAACTCGCATCAGCTCCCACTTCACGATCTTCGGATTGCTCACTACTTTCTAGACTAGCTGCAGCTCGCAAAGTATCGTAGAAACTTACTTTCTGTCCGCCTTTAATACGAATAAGAGCCAGCTCATCAGCAGTTAATCCCACAAGAGGGGAACGCAATACCGCTGCAAGCGGAACATCTTGATAAGGGTTGTCGATTATTTTTAGTAGAGAAATCATCACTTCAACTTCAGTTGCTGAAAAATAACCCGAACTTAAATCTGCATACGCCGGAATCCCTTGAGATTGCAATTCCTCCATAAAAGCTGGCGCCCAAGAGGAAGTCGCACGCATTAAGATGACAATATCTCGGTAAGTCGCTTCACGCATACCTTTAAGTTGTTTGTCATAAATCATGAAAGGTTGGCCTGTTTCAGGATGAAGCAAGGAATGAATATGCCGTGCAATCGTTCTTGCTTCTGCTTCGGCAGTTGCTAACTCCTGCGCTTCAGCAAATGGATTCTCTCCTTCTGCTCCATCTTCAGACTTTGACTCTACCTCATCTGTTTCATCATTCTCACTTGTGTCATTCTCCCCAGCGACGTCACTGCTGCGATCAATCAATGTGACATGAACTGCAAAGTCTTGCTCTGCATTCGGATAACTAGCACCATGGATCAACTCAGCATCCGAGTCATAAGAAATTTCTCCAACACGTTCATTCATCAATTGACGAAAGACGAAATTGACAGCATCCACAACTTCAAGCCGTGAACGAAAGTTCCGCGCCAAATCAATCTTCACACCATCTTGTCTAGCACCCGCCGAAAATGACTTATACTTGTCCAAGAACAATCCGGGTTCGGCTAAACGGAATTTATAAATACTCTGTTTGACATCCCCCACCATAAATCGATTACCAGGAGAAGAGTTTGAGATTAAATCCAGGATCGCTTCTTGCACTCGGTTCGTATCTTGATATTCATCAATGAGTACCTCTACAAATTGTGTACGATATTCAAGTGCAGCTTGAGAGGGTTCTGTATGAACAGGACTTGATGCTGAATCTCTTAAGATTTGCAGCGTATAATGTTCCAAATCCCCGAAATCTAGCAATCCTTTATCTGCTTTTGCCGCTTGATATCGCTGTCCAAATTCAATAACAATCGCTGATAATGTCCTCAGCATGGGTGCAAGTAACTGCACTTCCTCCGCATATTCCGCTTCCGTACGTGCAAACAACTCCGTACGCAGCTTATCCAGCGCAGCTTTTGCCTTCTTTCGTAAATCCGAAGCCTGCTCTTTGCAGCCTGAATCGATTTCATCACCTCGGCAAGGCTTAAGTCTACGAGCAGGGATTTGCGACAGCATCACTTGAACCGAATGCCACGTCTGATTCGTTAATTCAATCAACGTCCGAACTTCTCTTAATTCCTCATGAAATGTTTCTAGATAGGGCTCAGGTCCATTAGGCAGATCTGCAAATCTGATGGCTTGAACATACAGTTCTGCTGCACCTTCAAGCTCCAATCTTACAATGGGGAGCAAACTTTCCTGCCACATCCGCAGCGCATCCTGTATACCCGTAGATGGAGTAGTTTGGACGTCTCTAGTACCGAACATTGCCGCAGTTTCCGTAAGCCAATGCTCCGGCCATGGTTGACTTCGTGAAATCTCGTACAACCGTTCGATTAACTCAAGCAAGGGGCCATCCCCGCGCTCACCACCAAAGCCATCGACCAATTGCCAAAAAGGAGCATTCTCATCGCTATTTTCATAATACTGTTCAAGCATTTCTTCCAAGACATCCTGGCGAAGCAAATCGCCCTCTGTCTCGTTGGCAATTCGAAATCCAGGATCAAGCCCAATCATACTGTAATAACGTTGAATCACTTCTAAGCAAAAAGAATGTAGCGTCGTCACAGATGCGCGTCCCATTAACGCGAGCTGACGGCGGAGATGATCGGAATGAGGATTATCTTCAAGCTTACGTTCCAACGCTTCGCGAATCCGTTCCTTCATCTCTGCCGCAGCAGCCTTCGTAAAAGTCGCGACAAGCAGACGATCGACATCCACAGGAGCGTCTTCGGATGAAATTCGCCCAATGATACGTTCAACGAGTACCGCCGTTTTCCCCGAACCCGCTGCTGCTGCGACTAGCAGATCACTTCCGCGAAGCGCGATTGCTTCCCACTGTTCATCCGTCCACGTACTATTCTGCGGCTTACTTGGAGCCGTCTGCATGATGATTGGGTTATGTTCTATTGTCATACTCCGTCACTCCTTCAGCTTCTTTCTTCACACAACGATCAATCTCCGACCAGAGATCGTCTCCACTCAGCTTCTTCCGAACTTGATACTGGCTGCCCGAGAAATTCGGCTCGAACTGACAGACAGGACGATACGAACATCGCATACATGCCGCTTTATTCCCCATTCGATATGGCGAAATATCAACTGCGCCCTCGGTAATATCAGTACCAATTTGTTTAATCTGTCCTCTAACGAACGAACGGATCTGCCTCCACTGCTTATCTGTTGCAACAGAAGAGTTTTTATAGAAACCGCCATCTTTTGTAATCGCAACAGGTAGAAGCTGAGAATGTCCACTACCTGTTTTCAAGCTGCTGTCCATCATCCCAATAATTTCAGTGTCTGCCGTAAGCAACCCTTTCATCTTGAAACGTTTCCTTGTTTCCTCCTCTGCCTTGTCTGCACCAATTCGATTCGCATGAAGCAGAAGTGGATTATGCACATGAAAATAAAGCACACCAGCCGGCTTCGCCTCTATGCCTAGCCATTTCTCCGCATGGGTAATCACCACATCCAGGTAAGTAAGCATCTGTAATGACAGCCCATGATACACCTCTGACATATCTAATGCCGTAGAGGAAGATTTATAGTCAATAACGCGCAGCAGCACGCCGCCATCTGTATCTGCCTGATCTACACGGTCGATCCGCCCGATAATTTCCATTGTGCAGCCATTCTCAAGTGTAAATTCAAGCGGAGGTAACGTTTGACCAGGTCCAAAATCGAGTTCGGTGGCAAGTGGCTTAAACTCCCCACGTTTCGCATGTTCAGCAAGCACGACCGATGAGCGCCCCACCACATCTTGGAGTTTCCGTGTAATATGTCGGAACCGGTGCGAACTAAGCAAGATATCCCCCGGTAACTTTGGTGCCAACTCCTCTACCACTTGTGCAGAGCGCGCATAGCAATCCTCTGGCGATAAATCACCCCAATCCAATCCATCGCGCTGCAGACCCTGAGCAAATTCACTTAGAGCAGCATGGTATAATTGCCCAATATCAGGCGCTTCTAGCGCATAAACCCGACGTTCCCGCAGACGAAGACCATGTGAGACAAAATGAGAAAATGGGCAGCCTGCAAAACGCTCCATTCTAGACACACTCGCTTTAAGATGTGTGCCATATAATTCGCGGCTTGTTAGGGCAGGTAATCGCTCTTCGTGATTATCGAAGAGTAGAGCTTGTACCATTCGACCTAGTTTCCCGCTCCATGCTTCATCTTGCAGCAGCCAATTATAGACCTCCCACCACGCATCTGGCATTTCCTCTCCCTGCATCCTGCGCTTAAGTTGAACACCTAGGAAGGAGAATGCTTGCTGCGGATGAGATAAATAGCTTATCAGCTCATCTTCAGACATAAAATTCGTCGGTTCGAGTGCCAACTGTTTAATCACGACTTGAGGGAATAAGTACCGAATCCGCTTCATCACTTCAGACGGCAGCAAACCTTTCCCTTCTTCGTCTGCAAGCGGGTAACTAAGCCATAAATACGAACTTGCGGACGTAATCGCGTTATAAATGAGGAACTGCTCATCCAACAATTTTCGCTTTGCGCTGTCAGCCATACTTATATCCGCCTGCTGCAGCAGCTCACGCTCATTTTCGGTCAGCAATCCATCTTCACTTAACCTTGCTGGGAGGACACCGTCATTCACTCCAAGAATAAAAGCATGCGTCACCGAACCTGATCTAGTCCGATCCACAGTTCCGATAAGCACTTCATCTAAAGAAGGCGGGACAAGTCCCATCGATATGCTTTCAAGCCCCGTTTCCACCAAGTCCGCGAATAATTCATTTGATACTTCCTCGTCACCCAGCATGTCTACTAACTGATCGAACACATCCATAACCCGATCCCACAATTGGGTGTGTTCCCGTGCTTGTTCTAACTGCCCTGCCTCACTACTTGTTAGACTCCATCGCTCCAAACGATCGGGTACATGTGAAATTGTAAGCAGCTCAAACAAAGCTTCAACCTTTCCTCTGACTTGTGATCGGTCTTTTAATTTTCGCGCAAAATGATCGAGTGGGACCGCTACCCAGCGGCGTGTGTCGTTAATTTCTGCAAGAGCTTGCTCCTCATCTTCACGCATCTCTTCTTCAGGGCCCTCAAGCGATCTTCGTTCCCGATACAACCAATTCTTGTCATCTGTCCAACGGCTGCCTTTTATCCCAAAGGCAAGCACATAATTTTCCAAACGGTCCATTCTTCTGCGAAGTCTACTCTCACTATTCTCATGTCCCCACGGGAGCAAGAAGTCTGTTTTCACACATCGAAATACGGCGTCATAATGCCATTGATGATTGACGACCTCCAGAGCTGATCGAATAAACTCAACTAAAGGGTGATGCAGAACCGATCTCTTTTGATCGATAAAATGTGGAATACCGAAATCACGCATCACCACAGACAGCAGCTCGCCATATTCGTTCATATTCCGAACCATTACAGCCATATCCCGCCAGCGAACATTCTCTTCACGGGTAAGACGCACCATATCTCGGCATACACCTTCGATTTCTGCACGACGCGAAGCAGCTTCAGCAATAACAAGTGGGGCATGATCGGTAATCTTCTTATCAAATCTAACCCTACCTGCATTTCGGTCAAAATTCCTCTCTAGAAATCCAAGCATCGGAGTTTCCGTAAATCGTGTCGGATGCTGCTTATCAGCAAGTTCAACCATAAGCGGTGTCGGCAATCCATAATTAACTAAACTTCGCTGCAGCTGCCGCATCGTTCTAGCTGTAGGATGGAATAAATGCAGTTCATCCAAGTCATCATAATCATAAAATGGGCGATCCAAACAAAACGTCATCGAGACTTCCGGACAACGAATCATGAGACGTTCAATAACCGCCATTTCCTGCGGTGTAAATCCATGAAACCCATCGATCCAAATTTGAGCAGAGGAGAGCCACTCCGAATTAATAACCTGCTCAGCTAATAACGTCAGTACATCTTCTCCGTCCAAGTACTGTGCCTTAAGCTCCTCTTCAAACTCACGATACACCATCATTAAATCTTGAAGCTTCGGCTCCAATGACTGTGAATGTTCCCAGTGGTGCCGTCCCTTCGTCATTCGCTCCTCAAGTTGCAGCGGAAGCATCCCATACCGCTTCCACTCTGTGAATAACTCGTCCATTCGATCAATAACGCCCTGTTGATCTTGTGTTCCCGCATAAAACTTCAATTGACCCTGACGACGCTGCAAGATACGTCTAAGCAGCAGCTTTTTACCAATCTCGTCAATTGGCATACGTGCAGTCCCGCCTTCAGCTTGCATAATTCGCCAAGCAAGTCGATGAAAGCTGAGTACTTGCGCACGAATCGTGCCACTTACTCCGTCCTTTGACACAAGTTCCCGCTCCGCTTCAAATGTAAATTGCTGTGGAACAAGTAAAATAAGCGGAGAACCCTCCGGTTCCCGAATCAAATGCTCTCGGATTTGATCTATACAATATCGGGTTTTTCCACTGCCTGCCCGACCGATTACAAACTTAACAGCCATTGTGAAACCTCACTCCTTCCGACCTCAATTTCATTCCATTTATTTTAACATACAAACAGGACAAACTCTTTTTCATTAAATACCAAATCTCGCAACTTCGTTCTTGTAATAATGAGTTTACTTTTGGTAGAATAAGATGGTTATTCTATTGAACCCGAATACATCAGGAGATGAACAACATGATTAATTTCTCAAACTTAGATAATTCCGCCATTTCGAGCTTGCTAGGACAGATAGAGACCAACGATACAGAAAAAGCGGATCCTAAGCTTTCTGATACAGAGAAACTACCTAAAGTGAAGAAAGCATCTAGTAAAAAAACCAAGACACCCACCATTGAAGAACTCTTATATGGCTATAAGAAGAACAATCGTCTAGATGGAATGGGCCCGATTTAATAAGAAAATCATCTATATGCAAATGAAGAAAAGCAATCCACCTAGGGATTGCCTTTATTTGTTTATGCGCGTATGAGCTTGCTCTAGCTAGTTAATCTTCCCAGACGTCTTTCATCAGCTTATGAATAGATTGAGCGCGTTCCTCTGTCAGTTTGCGATTCGTCACCCAAATCCCGTCTTCAAGTTCTACCGTATCCCCTTCTTTCACATGATCGGAAACTTGCAAACGCGGTATATCATGGTTAACCCCATCAATTTCAATGACAAAGTAATTCTCTTCGATACGATCCACGATCCCTCTCATGAACACACTACCTTTCTGTCGCCCATTTGACATCTTTCCCATCGGAAACAGCACTCACTGTTCCATTTTGATCATTGCGATACACTTTAACTCCTTTTTTATCTAACCGTTTGAGTACAGCTTCTGTCGGATGGTTGTAGGAGTTACCTGCACCCACTTGAATAACTGCGACTTTTGGATTTACTTCTTTTAAAAATGCAGCTGATGTCGAGGTACTTGAACCATGATGCCCTACAGTAAGTACCGTTGCAGATAAATCTGCTTTAGATTCCAGCATATCCGTTTCACTCTGTTTTTCAGCATCACCTGTAAAGAGGAAGCTCGTAGCGCCATAAGTCACTTTAACGACCGCACTTGTATCGTTCATATCCTCATATGAGGGTTGAACTGGAGCTAGCATTTGTACCTTCACCTTTTCGTCCCAATCAAGTGTAATTCCTGCTTTGGCTGTTGATACTTTCAGCCCTTTATTCTTGATCGATTTCAACACATTTTCGTAAGTTTTTGTTGTATTGCCTGCTTTAGGCATATATATTTTGCCGATATCCAATTGATCAATGATTGCACTAGCTGTTCCAATATGATCCGCGTGCGCATGAGACAGTACGAGTACATCAATCTTCTTTATGTCATACTCTTTCATGTAATTCAGCATGAGTTGTTCCTTATCTACATCCCCTGTGTCAATTAGCATCGTTTTGCCTGAGGGGGAAATTAGCAGCTGCGAACTGCCCTGACCCACATCCAAATAAAATACGCCTAATTTCCCGGCAGCCTCGGCTTTTAGCTTTTTGGCACTTGAATGCATATCCGATTGTGTGGATTTTGGTTCGATTACTTGATTGGAACAACCCGCTACGCTGAACGCGAGCAAGCATGTGATAACGAACATGATTAATTTTTTCATAAACATCGCAATTCTCCCTTATGACTGACTCTATGTATGTACAAAATGCACGCAATGGAACATTTGTTCTTATTATATCATAAAAGTTGCCCAAAGATCGATTCCTTGGGCAATAAAATATTAGCCATATGCGATTAATGAGGTTTCGCTACGATCCCATTATGCACTTTAATGAATCCATGACGTAATATGTCAAAGCCATTCTCGTACACATATAAACCCATTTGTTTGATATCCATGAGTTCGCGGTACGTGTGGTTCATGACATCTTCCATGATTTTGTAAAATAGTCGAGAACTCATCTGATTGCGCGGCGTCGTCATAACTACATACCCACCAGGTTTTAAAAATTTTCGGTGCCATTCCATCACTTCAGCCTTGTGCTCATCCGGAAAATGTTCCAGTAATCCAACACTCAGCACGATATCGAACTCGTTTCCAAAAGAAAGATTACGAATATCATCTACAATATAGTGGATGTTCATCTGATCTTTGTACCATACTCTAGAGCTTCCCGTCGCTGGATTCGCACCAAGAAACGGATACGTATTTGGAAAATCAGCAAACCGATGTGTCTTGCAATACGTATCATAATCGACGAGTACAACTTCCCCCCCAGGATACATGGCATGCAGCTGCATCGCTTCATATCCTTCGGCGGCTCCTAAGAATAAAATTCGAGGTTTGTGCACATCAAGTCCTTCGAACAATGCTCGCTTGCCACGCGGATCCCATATCCCATCCTTGATGCGATGCGCATAATTCCATAAACTTAGCGAAATGACATGATTCAAAGCACGCTTTACTTCCTTCATTTGAAACCGCCCCATATGCCGCACGAACGATTGTCTTGCTTCCGCCAATTCACTTGGAACATCCTTCTCAAACCATTCATGAAAGGAACGATTGAATGTTTCCCAAGACGTCTTGACCGGCATACTCTGACTATGCTCTCGTTCCCATCTAAGACGCTCCTCAGACATATTCTTCACTTCATAGGGCTTACCAATCATCTTCCAATTGATCTGCGACCAATCATGCACTTGATTAGCTTTGAAAAACCGATCCAATCGTACGTTCCTTGCATTTCGTAAATCCACCCGATATGAGGGTAATAGCTCCGAATGTTCATAATCCTGCTCAGAGTACGGATGCGAGTTCATGTTCACTTCCATTGCCATCTAGAGTCCCTCCCATGTTTCAATCCCTATTGCAATATATTCAAAAGAGAGACGTTCTTTTCCTTCCAGCAAATCTTTATATGCAAGAAAAAACCGCCTCAAAAGAGACGGTGACTTTAACTTAAAAAGGGTAATTTGACGAGACACTCTGATCCAACTTCCCTTGCAAATAAACCAAATTCATTATCGCTACCGCAGCATCAGCTTTGGTTACTTTATCTTTCGGATTGAACTTGCCATCTTTTGTCTTTAACAAACCAAGTTGAACAGCTAACCAGACGTCCCCTTTATTCGCAATCTGACTCGCATCAGAATAAGGTAAGCTTGGTATCTTTGTAGCTAACTCCGTGGTTAACTTGCTATATTTCGCAACTTTAATCAGATTAGTAGCAAATGCTTCACGTGTCAGTTCTTGATCTGCTTCTAATTTTTTTGAAGCATCTGCTTTGAGCCATTTGAATTGAACGCCAAAACGGACAGCGTCATAATAAGGGCTCTTCTCGTCGACATCAGCAAAAGGCTGCTTAACTTCATTCGATCCACCGTAGTTCAAATATTGCGGTGAGATCGCCTTCATCATCATCGTCCACCAATCGCCACTGGTAATCACTTGATTCGGGTTAACTTTCCCTGCATCATCCGTACTAAGAACTTTATATTGAACTAAGGTCTCCAATTCTTTTTGAGCCCAATGCCCTGTAACATCAACTGGTTTGACCGATGATCTACTTGCATCAGGCATTCCATACCATTGCTTTTTCCAAGTACCTTCTACTGCATCAATAATCGTTGTATTCGGATTCTCTTTCAATGATTGACTGTAGGCCAAATTCATCGCTGCTGATTCTTGAGGATTACCTTCGTAATATCCACCAGATGGTAAAAATTGAAGTTCCAACTTTGTATTCTTCCATATTTTTTCCAGTGCTTGTTCCATTGTAATTTTTGGCTTTAAGTTATCTAAATACTTTTCATTTAACTCATTCCTTGTGACAAAGTAATTGCTGATGTTCCCCTGAAGATCCATGTTAACATTCACGGTATCTCCACTGATCGGAATACCCTTATAAAAGCGCTGAAAGTTAAATTGATAATTTGTTGGTGTATTTTTACTTGTTGTTTCAGGAATTACAACTTGCTTCAATTCCTTACTTGCGTTCGGATACACTTGATTTAGAAGAATAATGACCCGTTTCTCCGCTTCCTCTCTCGAAATTGCAGGCAGTGTTGACCCCTGTTTCGAACCTAGATTATTAGGTGAATATTGGTTATTAAAATAATTACTTACATACCCCATTTGGGCTTGAACCGCTGCATTAATCTGGTTATCAAATCCAAATCCGCGTCCTTGCTCTTCATCACCCCAATTCAATTGCCACAACTTGCCGTTAATATTTCCCCAATCAGCTTGAAAAGATTGACGAAGTAATTTCTTCTCTTTCGGAATTCCGAATGCATCCTCTACAAGTTTAGCAGCCTGTTCTGCAGTTAGATCAGCCTTATCGGACTTTCCTGTATATGTATGCTCCGTTGCAGGTACATTTTTGTAATTTCTAGAAAGGATCTCATATCCCATTCCATTCTCTACAAAATGCCCCGTTTGCGCGTCAATTGGAGTCATTACTGGAACATATCCTAGATACGATGTAGGTACGCCAGACGTTCTTCGATCAAGAATATATTGAAGCTCAGCAGATTGATGCTCTTTGGCATACTTCGTTGCTTGTTCGAGTGTTACCTTAGGTGTAGATGATGGATACTCACTTACAAGTGCTTGCCTGAAGAAACGCATCACATTACCGTCACCATCAATATTTACATTAATTCCACCATTCTTTACAGCGACACCATTCACTAGAACATCATACTGAAATGAGTAATTGACCGGACCAAATAGGGCCGTATCATATGCGTAAAATGGAGATTCACCTTCAACCAAATCTTTCGCACTTAAAGAGGGTGATGCCTGTACGATAAACGATTTCGCTATTTCTCGTGCCTGATCTTTCGTAACCTTAGGAGGATAATAGGTTTGATTGCGATCTTCTTCCATGTATGGCACGTACATACTTAACAAATCTCCCGTATCAGCAGCAATTGTACTGTTAAAACCGTGGCTGCCATTATTGGTTGTTTTGAGCTGCCAATCGATGGTCCATACATTCATATCTGGACGTGGATACTGGTTATTTATACCAAATTGCACACTCTGAGCCTCAGCATCCTTTAATTTAGGGAACAATTTTCTTGTTAAAGAAACAGCTTGTTCTTTAGAAATTTTTGCTTTATCTTCGGTGTACTTTGGTTTTGAATTTGCAGTTTTAGAATCAGCACTTGCATTAGGTGAAACCGCTGTTACAGTTTGACTACCACTTGTATGTTCCGCAGCAAGCGCGGCACTTGGAGCTAATAAACTAACTCCAATCACAGTCGTAAACATCGCTTTGCTTAGCGTACGAAGCGTTCGTTTCATTTCTTTCAAGCCATTCACTCCCTAGTTCGATTATTAGGAAAAATGTTCCATATCTATTCTACGTTTGGGCGATGTAAAAAGTTGCAAGAAAAATTAAAATAATAGTAATCCGTTACAAACGGCAAAGTCATAATAAAAAAAGACTGGAACCCCTTAAAATACTTGGAGTTCCAGTCTTCTATTCTCACTTGCTATTTCAACCTAATACAGAACCAATAAACTTCTCCAAAGCTGAAGTATCTCGAATGTTCTTATTACATTCCTGACTATCCATACACATGTAATTTCCTACCGCCTTATAGTAATCAGAGGAAGCATGTGCGGGTCTTTTTTTAGATACCGCCGTAAATAAAGCAAGCTCTTCATAACGATTACACAAAAAGCAATAGCTTTTCTTGTGGGTCGGAGTAAACCTGCCCTCTACACCGATGAAATGTCCATTTAAATGATACACCATGAACAACTTATTGGTTGCGATATCGTTCCAGCCAAGATAAGTGACAAATCGATTGTCTATGGCTCCTAAATCAGGCATTCTTAACTTTTTGTTCTTAGGAAAAAGCTTCTGAATCTGTTTGGGTGTTATTTGGGGGAAATCTACTAAATACGCTTCTAACGTATTCAGATACCTTTGAAAATCATCCGCTCTTTCAAGTCCAGAAATCGATTCCAGCATTTGTTTCTGGCCATCAGTTCCACTTGGAAACAGTTCCACGATTTTGGAAACGGAATCGCCCCTTACGGATTGCACAATTTTGAGATCGGCAACTGTTCTTATGGTTTGCAGCAGTGTACCTGCTTGTTTCTTAATAAAATTATATTCATGGTTTCTAATAAATGGTTCACACATCTTAGCCCAGCCCCTTATTTGTTGTGATGAATGATGAAAATAAGGTGCAAAGCCCATTATTAGAAACGATTACATTTCATTCAGGCGATTTATAGTTAAAAATGTTACGCCCATGCAAAGTATCGCCTCTAAATCAGGCTCTGCATGAGACTGTGCCAATCCGACAATCGCGAATTGCCATTGTTACCAACTCCCTCGCCATTACATTATAAGTATTTTACAAAAATTTCAGTACATTCACAATATAATGATAAAAAAAGAGCAAACCGTAACACCACGGTCTGCTCTCCTTTCCAAAACACATATGAAAAATAATTATCCTCTGCTGCGCACTTCAAAAATAGCGAACTTCAAATAATTCCCCTCATCTACTCCCAGAATTCGTGGGTGATCCTTACCTGCAGCACGGAATTCTACTAAACGTAAAATTTTACGCGCATCCGCTGCAGCAGCATGAATCGTCTCAAGGAACAATTCCGGTTTCATGTGGTAGGAGCAGCTAGCTGTTACGAGGTAGCCACCTTCGTTCACCAATTTCATACCATGAAGGTTAATGTCTTTATAACCTCTGCAAGCTCCTTCTACAGCGCCTTTTGTTTTGGCAAAGGCAGGTGGATCAAGAATCACGACATCCCAAGTGCGTCCACCTTTAGCAAGAGGCTTAGATGTGTCGATCTTGCCTTCACTTGCTTGTGCCCATTGCTTACGTTGATCAAGTCCCTTGGAATGTTCACGCAGATAATCAAATGCATCGGCTACGACAAACTCCACACGATCTTCAAATCCGTTCAATGCGACGTTGCGACGTGCACTCTCAATTGCATGTTCAGAAATATCCAAACAAGTTACTTTCTTAGCACCTGTCTGACAAGCGTTCAGTGTAAATGAACCTGTATGTGAGAAGCATTCCAATACATTAGCGCCATCCCAGAATGGGAACGTAACAACTTTACCATTCGCGTTAACAGGTAATGGTTTAATTTCGCCGTCTTGTTCTACTTCTTGGACTTCAATACCACTGCGCTTGCCCCAGCCGATCATTAAAGGAGCAATTGCTGCACGATTTTCACGTTGATCAAAGAAATAGCCTGTTTTCTGACCTTCTACAATATCAACTTCAATGATGAGGCCGTTCTCTGTAACTTGGACATGCCTCGGGCATTCACCATAAAGTAATCCTTTTACTTCTTCAAGACCTTCTAAGCTGCGAATGCTGACATCACTGCGTTCGTAAATGCCTTTTGGTTGAAACACTTCAACGAGTGCTTGGACAATTTGTTCACGCCTTGTATCCATGCCAAGTGTTAGGATTTGCACAACCAGAATGTCGCCAAATCGATCCACGATTAAGCCCGGCAAGAAATCGGCTTCCCCGTATACAAGACGACAAGCATCTGCGCCTGGTACAAAACGCGCACGATGATCTTGGCATCGACGGAAACGCTCTGCAAAGAACTCTACACTCGTGTCTTCAAGTTCTTCATACGACATAATACGAACCGTAATTTGTGACTTGGGATTATAATAACCCGCTGCTAGGAACATGCCTACATGATTACGAACGGTTACGATGGAACCTGGAACTGGCTCCCCTTCTACACGCTCGATTTCTGAAGCAAACACCCATGGGTGTGCGCCTTCAATACGCGGTTTTCTTTTTTTATGTAGATATACTGCTGTCATCAAACAGCCTCCCCTTTTTCAATTCATAAACCTATTTTTTCATGATTAGGTTTGGTTATGCTCTGCCAAGTTGTCTCATATATTGATAGGACAAGACCGTAGTACTTGGAGGAACCAACCATGTTTAATTCAATCATTGTACCGCTGCTTGCTGGTATGGCGATGTTTTTATTCGGAATGAAGTCAATGGAGTGGGCACTGCACAATTGGGCAGGACCTTCACTTGAACGCTGGTTAGCCACTTTGACTCGCACTCCACTTCGCGGCTTGTTAGCAGGCACTGTCCTAACCGCTTTGCTTCAAAGTTCATCGGCTATTACTGTCATCGTCATTGGTCTAGTTAATGCAGGTATTCTACGCTTTGCCCAAACAGTAGGCATCATTCTTGGAACCAATATTGGAGCCTGTCTGACCACTGAGTTAATAGGCGCAAGTCTCGGTAAGGTTGGACTACCTTTGCTTATCGGTTCTGCGAGCATCTGGCTTGCTACATGGCTGATGCATGCTCATAAGAGTGATAGGAAAGAAACTGAAACAACTTCAACTGGCATGATGAAATGGATGCTCCCGGTTCGCTGCGGATCTGGTGCATTAGCCGGTTTTGCACTTGTCCTGCTTGGTATTCAGATCATGCAAAGTATCGGTCCTGCTCTACAAGCCCATGGCCTATTTACTTGGTTCATTGAACATGCTTCAGAGTCTCTTGGCTGGGCACTACTTGCGGGTGCTTGTGTGACAGCACTCGTCCATTCCTCCGCGGCTGTTATTGCGATTGCGATGAGCCTAGCAGCGGCACATAGTTTATCCCCCGAACTCGGGATTGCCGTGACGCTCGGCGCGAATATCGGCACTTGTGTCACAGCTTGGATGGCTTCAATTGGCGGAACTCGTGCCAGTACTTTTGTAGCATGGACGCATATTGGGCTTAACTTACTTGGCGCACTATTATTTTTCCCATTTGTTGCAGAATTAGCGCAGGCAGCGGCAACATTTTCAGCAGAACCGGCTGTGCAAATTGCGAGAGCACAGACGATATTTAATGTGAGCTGCTCGCTAATGGCACTGCCATTTTGCTATATCAAGCTAAGGAAGCGAGTATGAGCCTACAAAACATTTATCATAAGAGACTATACGTCAACAACTACACCTAATTTTTGCAGACCCAATCGCAGGACAGAGTCATTGTTGTCGTAGCCCGCGTTTAATTGCTCGTGCCATGCCGCTAAAGGCTCTAACCAGTGAACTTCCCCAATTTCTTCGATTTGGGCAACGGTTTCGCCGCTGATCGCTTCTGCGAGAAAGTAATGGACTTCCTTATCGATGACACCTTTTTCCGGGTGTGTGAATTGGTATTTGATCATTTCCAAAAAGTCACGGATTTCACTTGTAATACCGGTCTCTTCCCAGATTTCACGAATTGCGGTTTGTTCCACGGTTTCACCCAGCTCCATTTTACCTTTGGCCAAGGTCATTTTACCAAAACGATCTTTAATCATTTGAATTTGCAGCTTGTTATCCACCTTGCGATACACAACGCCACCAGCTGAGATTTCCAACATTCTTCTTTCACCTCTTCATGAATAGTAGGAATTCTATTTTACCAACAAGAAAGGATTTCACTTTGCCAATTGGCATTATGAAATCCTTCTTTCGTATCTAAAACTTAGTTATTAGCGGCTTTTGCAAGCTGTACGACGCCAACTAACTCCCCTTTACACTCATTAACTCCCGCTTCAATCAGCTTCACCTGACACACGCGGCCAATTAAATCTTCACTGCCTGGGAATACAACTTGAATATAATTATCTGTATAACCCATAACAAGGCCATCTTCATCACCTTTATGAGCGCGTTCTGGAATAACTTCCAGTGTTTGACCAACGAATTTCTCCGCGTATGCAAGTTGCATTTTTTCAGAAAGATCAATGAGCTCGTGAACACGTTCGTTCTTTACTTCTTCATCAATTTGATCTGTCATACGTGCAGCAGGTGTTCCTGTACGTTGTGAATAAGGGAACACGTGCATCTCCGAGAATTTCATGGCTTGCATGAACTCAAAGCCTTCACGGAACATCTCATCGGTTTCACCTGGGAAACCTACGATAATGTCTGTTGTAATCGCGACATCGGGCATCGCTTTATGAATGAGTTCGATTTTGCGACCAAATTCTTCTGTTGTATACTTCCGACGCATACGTCCAAGTACCGTATCATTACCTGCTTGAAGCGGCACATGGAGATGGCGGCACATTTTATCCGAACTAGCCAGCACTTCAAGTACTTCATCTGTGATTTGGCTCGCTTCAATAGAGGAAATCCGAATACGCTTTAAGCCTTCCACTTTGTCTAAGTCCCACAGCAGCTTAGCAAGTGAGTAGTTGTCGATATCTTCACCATAACCGCCTGTGTGGATACCCGTTAGAACAATCTCCTGATAACCCGCAGCAACGAGCATACGCGCTTGTTTGATTACACTTTCAGGCTCACGTGATCGCATAAGTCCGCGGGACCAAGGAATGATGCAAAATGTGCAGAAGTTATTACAGCCCTCTTGGATTTTCAAGAATGCACGTGTACGATCTGCAAAATCAGGTACATCCAGTTCTTCGAACTGGCGAGTTTTCATAATGTTACGAACGGCATTAATCGGTTCGCGCTTGGATTTAATTTCATTCACGTAAGTCATGATTTTATCACGATCTTGCGTACCAATAACGAGATCAACCCCAGGAATTGCAAGAATTTCAGCAGGTGACGTTTGCGCATAGCAACCAGTAACTGCGATAATCGCTTCCGGGTTACGACGGATCGCACGACGAATCATCTGACGGCTCTTCTTATCCCCTGTATTTGTTACTGTACATGTATTAATGACATACACATCAGCGGTTTGTTCAAAATCCACCTGTTCATATCCCTCATGCTTAAACATTTGCCAGATGGCTTCTGTATCGTAAAAATTCACTTTACACCCAAGTGTGTGAAATGCTACTGACGACATTCGTCAAACCCCCATTTCTCCAGATTCATATAAAATGCAAGATAAGCCAACCATAGCGGCAGTCTCAGTTCGTAGTATTCTTTTACCAAGTGACACCGACACACATCCGCGCTGCTCGGCTTCTGTAATTTCATCTTCTGTAAATCCACCTTCAGGACCAATAACTAACAACACTTTAGGTTGCTCAGATGACGTTAAGCTTTTCTGTACCAACTGTCGAAAAGATAGGCCCGCTTCACGCTCGTAGCAAATCCATGCCGCATCGAAATCGGTGATCTTATTCAAAAAGTTTTTCCAGCTCTGCACAGACTCCACGTTTGGCACACGATTACGATGCGCTTGTTCCGCAGCTTCCTTCGCAATTTTGTTCCAACGCTCACCGCGTTTCGCTTCCTTCTTCGCGTCATATTGAACGACCGTACGGTCTGATACGAAAGGAATAAAACCTGCCGCACCGATCTCGGTACCTTTTTGAATGACAAGTTCCATCTTATCTCCCTTAGGCAAGCTTTGCGCTATCCACACTTTTACTTGTGCTTCAGCAGCTAGTGGGAGCATTTCTACAATATTCGCAGTAACACTACCCTTATCAATTGCGACAATTCGAACCCTTGCCTCTCGATCCTCGCCATTGGAGCAGATGCATTCATCATCAATCTCTGCACGCATCACACGTACCAGATGATGAGCATCATCACCTGTGATCGTAACAGAGTCGTCGTTAAATTGTTCTTTAGGTATAAAATATCGCTGCATACTCATCTCTGCCTTTACTCTCTTATAGACCAAATATTCCCATCGGAATTCTTAAATGGAACAACGGCTCCAAAATCGAACTGAACAAATCCAATATGACCCATTGCAGCTTAAAAATTGGACCCAACGTAACATTATAGATCGGCTTAATAAATACAGCCAACAATATAATATAAAACAGCCATTGCTCATAAGGGCGCAGCTGCATCGCCATACGTCTTGGCAAAGAGTCCGATAAAATACGGTAACCATCAAGTGGCGGAATCGGAATCAAGTTAAAAATAAACAAGAATAAATTCAACTTTACCATGTAGCCAATGAAAACGAGCACCGCATCCTTCGCACCTACTGACCAGCTGTTAATCCATCCCCATTTGATCATCGCAAAAAACACAGCAAGCGTCACAAATGAAAGGACTAAATTCGATACAGGTCCAGCAACCGACACCAGAATAGACATCAAGCGCGGACGTTTAAATCGGGATGGATTAATTAATACGGGCTTCGCCCAACCGATTCCAAATAGTACGAACAAAATCGTACCCAAAACATCCAAATGTGATCTTGGATTTAGGGTAACACGACCCATGCTTCTCGGTGTTGGGTCACCGAATTTAGTTGCTGTATACGCATGTGCAAATTCATGGACGCTAAATGAAATCATAAGCACCAGCAGCACAAATGGAATTCGATCTAAAGGAAACGCTAAAAAATTACTCAAACTTCGTCACCTACCGTTTTTTCGCTATCAATACAACCCAATCACCATCATACTGTTTCTCTTCAATTTCAAAGCCAGCTGCAACAAGCCCATCGACAACTTGCTGCTCCTTCGAAATAATAATGCCTGACGTAATGTAACGTCCACCCGATTCCAGAACTTGGTACACATCGTCAATAAAGAGAAGAATGATCTCCGCTAGAATGTTAGCCACCACTACTTGCACAGGAAGTTTTACATTTAAAGCAGCACCCGATTCACTTTCTTTAAGTACACCTAGCAAATCACTGAGCTTCGTCGTAATTTGTGAATCAAGCCCATTCAAGCTCGTATTCTCACCTGCGATGGTCACCGCCACAGGATCAAGATCCACAGCCAGCACCTGACGGGCACCTAACTTCGCTGCTGCAATCGAAAGCACACCCGAACCTGTACCTACATCAATAACATCCTCGTCGCCAGCGATTACTTTCTCAAGTGCTTTTAAGCAAAGGGAAGTTGTGGCATGTGTTCCCGTACCGAATGCCATTCCTGGGTCCAATTCTAGAATGATCTCTCCAGGGGAAGCCTCATATTCCTCCCAAGTCGGTTTAATGGTTAGACGATCTGAAATCCGCATGGGTTTAAAATACTGTTTCCACGCATCTGCCCAATCTTCATCGTCTACTTCACGAACGTCATATGTAGGAGCGCCCGTATCAATATTGAAATCCTTTAATTCATTTACACGTTCTTTTAACACTTCAAGAACTTCAACCATGTCTACATCTGTGGAAAAATATCCTTTGATGACCGCACGGCCCTCTGGAATGTCATTGAATGGTTTATCATACAACTGGCCATAAGAGGTGTCACGTTCTTTATTGAGCGTACCTGATTCCTCGATTGATACTCCACCAGCACCTAGTTCATGTATAAAATTCGTTACCATCTCAATTGCTTCTTCTGTCGTATTGACTGTAAGTTCATGCCAACGCATCGTTCACATTGCCTCCGATTTCATGTTTCAGTTATCTTGCTTATTGTACTATACAAACGCTTATGGGTAAAACGCAACCCTCATCCATGTATTTAAAAATTAGTACCACTTGTTCAATCCATAATGAATCCCACTTGTTCCGATCATTGTAAGGAATAACCCGAACCAACCCCATGTAACAGCCCCGATAACTCCACTTACCAAAAGCAATCCCGGACTTGCAAGCCAATACGAAGTTAATTCCATCACGTCACTCTTAAATCGATCGGATATAGAGAATAATTGCAGGAAATCAGCTTTCAGCGCATTTTTTGTCCACACACGCATCCAGATATTAAGAATGATGAATACAACACCAAATAAGATCCATTTTGCAAAAACAGGAATTAAGAACATGGCGCCGCAAACTGGAATAATGCACTGTAAGTATAGTCTTACCTGCTTTCCATCACGTATAAAAGCTTTGATTAAACACTCCGCAACACCCTTAATCGGTGTGTATTTTCGGAACAAACGATTCGATTTACGAAAGAGCAGCGCTCGTCTACGCTTGGTTGGTTTTTTCTTATCATCAACCTGCATCATGATAAGAGACAATAACCGAGTCTTCATTTCAAGCTCTTTGTCTATTTGCTCGTAGAAAGTACCCTGCCAAGCTAACCTCCAGCGACCGACCAGAGGGATCAGGAGTAACATCAATAAAGAAGCCCCACTTGCTATCCAAGGGAAATTCGTTATTAAGTAACCCCCTCCAATGAATAATAAGATGCCGAACAATGTTAATGGTATCTGAATCAAGTAAAACATCCATCCTTTGAACTTAAACCCAATGAAATCATTCACAATCTTTTCAATCCATATGTAAACTGTCCCACCCACAACCAGACTGGCGAACTGCAGACCGTTATATCCCAGTTGCGCGTAGAACCAAGGGGCAAATATCCCACAAATGACTGTGACGATCACGAATCGAATAAAGAAGGAATAGACAAGTCCATACCGCATAATTCCTTTATACCAGCGATCACGATGCAGGATAAATAATTGATCTGCACCTTCAATAAAAAAGCGATTGTTCCCAACACTGCCTACCAACTTAATAACCAGAAGAACGATCGGTAAAATAATAAACACAAACCATGTCGGAGGCTGTTTCCACAGCTGTACGTATTGATAACCTCCAATCAAAAGAGGTGGAACAATAAGATATAAGGCAATTATCCAATCAATAATTAATGAAATGACACGAAGCTGAAATTTTGCATTGTACCGGATTCGATGTAAGAATAACTGTTTTACATTCATCACATGCCCTCCCTAAACCAGCTTATGGAAGCAATCGAATAGGGCAGCTTCTGGCATTTCACATATTTCGCGAATATCATCGAGAGTACCTTGAGCGACAACTGTCCCACCGGATATAAGTACAAAACCATCACATATTCGCTCTGCTGTATCCAGCACGTGTGTTGACATAAGGATAGCTGCACCGCGCTCTTTTTCCTCATTAATCATCATTAATAAATCCTTTGTAGCATGAGGGTCCAGACCGATAAAAGGCTCGTCAACAATATACACATCCGGCTGATTAAGAAACCCAATAATGAGCATCAATTTTTGCTGCATCCCCTTGGAAAAGTTAGCCGGAAGTTCGTGCTTCGCCTCCATTAGCTTAAAACGCGTAAGCAGTAATTCTGTACGCTCTTCAAACACTTCTTGTGGCATCTCATACACGGATGCCGCAAGCACGAGATGTTCCCACATCGTTAAGCCATCATAAATAACTGGATGCTCAGGAATATATGCGAATTTCGCATGTTCAGTCTCAAAAGCGATATCTCCTTCGCAATGAGCTAGTAGTCCAAGAATTCCTTTTATCGTCGTGCTTTTCCCTGCACCGTTGGGTCCAATAATACCTATTAATTGCCCCCGTTTGAGCGAAAAAACAATATCATGAATGGTCGTTTGATCTTTACTGTAGCCTGCTTGATCAATTCGCACCTGTAACGCATATTCGTTCATGTTCGGTTCCCCTGCCTTTTCGATCTATTACGAATAAAATCATAACATTTGATATTATCGCACAGAAAGACAAAAAATCGTACCTGCCTTTATAAGCAGGTACGATTTGGGTAACTCTTTGGCAATCAAAATTGGAGGTTAGTCATCTTGGCGTGCATCCGCAGCTTTTGCGCGTGCTGCTGCAGCAACATCAGCAGCATCTGCTGCATCTGCTGCAAACTCTACATCTTCATTCTTGCCAGCATCTGCTGCATAAGAACGTGATTGACCTGCAGCTTGTCCTGCTGCTGCTCCTACTGCTCCTGCTGCGCCTGCACCATTTTTGTTCATTTCGTTTGGCATCTTCGTTCCTCCTTTCCATTACTAAAATAACCTTTATATTGTTTGCGATCTGCTCGTTAAATATTCCTACTCCAAAATAAAATTTTACGAACAACTATTCTTTCATTTTCTCAAAAGATGCATCATATAGACGAAACATCGTTTTATATCCGGACTCATCCATCTTGATACCGACATCCAGCTTACCTGTTATCATCAACGGACCGGAAGTGTAACGAAGCTTCACACTGTCGGGAACAAAAACGATCATAATTTTATTCCAATAGGTCTCGTTCCCGTTATCAAACGGGCACTCTGCCCCTGGTTTAGGGATGAGAAGAAACCAATGCTTGTCAAAAGAAAGTACCTCACCCATAAAACCTTTAATCTGAACGGTTTTACCACTCATATCCCAGAAACGCTCCGATGGTTGATCCTGCTTCTCATTGTCAAAAAACTGTGACCAGTTAATTTCATTGGATAAGTTGGGTGCTTTCGGTTTGGTGCTTGGCTGCACATCCACCTGCTGAGGCTTGACCGCTGAGGTAGCCTTCTGGTCCGTCCCCTTAGCTGGCTTATCACTTGATGAAGAAGATTTTGCGACTGTTTGCGGCTGTTCTGCTTGTTTGGCCACTGGATGTTCTTCTATTGTCTGTTTGGTTGCATTCCCCTCTGCCGCAGGAAGCGAAGACGACGATGCTACAGTGCTTGGTTGCTCATCAACAAGAGAAGCCTTTGGGCTTGCTGTTGGACTCGGAGCAGGGCTTGTCGAATTATAAGGAACTGCCGTCACAATCGAACTTCCAAAGGATTCACCTCCAGCTTCTATCTTCTTCTGCCCACACCCCATCACTGTGATTAGAAGGGCTGCAGTTCCAATCCACACCATATATTTCGTTATGTTCAATCCCATCACCTCACGACCTAAATAATTGGAGAGGATCCACGCGGTACGCTTGTAACGCCGGTCCAATTGAAGCTAACAGACCGATCAGTAACGTACCTGCTACAAGAAGCCACTCGCCTGGCATCAATTCCCACGATTGAATTTGGAGCCCTGAGAACTCAAATACCGCCTCACGGCTTAAGAACCCTCCTACATGACCAATCAATAAACCTGCTATTAGTCCAATTAGTGTTAATACAATCCCTTCACCAATGAGCGATGCCCAGATAAATTTCTTGGATTTCCCGATCAATCGTAATAGCCCCACATCTTTCTTGCGCTCGTTCACAGCCGCAATTAATGAAAGTAAGATCGAGCCAGCGGCAAGTAAAATACATATGATCGTGACTACACTTAATGCTTGCGTACCTTTATCTACAACATTTACGACATCAGCAACTGCCTTGCTCGTGTAGATCGCTTGAACGTTACTAACCTGACCAAACTTCGTCTTGATCGATTGCGCACCGAGTAACGACTTCGGCTTTACTAGTAGAGTAGTAACTTCCCTTTGATCACTCTGTTGATTTTCATGTACAGCCCACGCATAATCCAGCGTTGTAAAAATAGCCCTGTCATCAGAAGTTAATAAGGACGGTAATATGCCTACAACTGTATAAGAAAAGCTATGGTGATGCTCCCCAGCACTAGCATCGTGGTTATCATCTTCCTCATCGACTGCACCTTTAACAAGCCCATGAGCACCTTGGAATGTATCCCCCACCTTCAGCCCCAATGTACTTGCTACATGAGAACCGACTATGGCTTCGCCAAGCTTGCTATAGAGTTTTCCTTTTGCCATCATCTTATCGGAGCCATATCGTGTTACAAAATAGCCCTGTTCCATCCCGACAATCGGAAAACCATTGTAATTATCCCCAGTTGTCATCGCATAGGCGCTATCTACTTGAGCATCTTTCCGCAACTCGTCTAGCAAGGAGTATGGAATATTACCCGTTGGAGCACCAATATGGTAGTACGTATTTAGAGCGAGTTGTGTAGCACTCCCCTTCGCTCCGATCGTTACTTCAAAAGGACCGTAACCTTTTTCCGCTCCTTGTTCGACCCCTTGACTACAAAGTAATAGAAATACGACTAGCGCTACCGTGATAGCAACCGAAAAAATGGTTAGAAGTGATAGGGTTTTACGGTGAAGAATATTGCTCCAAAGCAACGAAATCAATTTCATACCACTTCTCTCCTAGCCATTTCATTTAGTTCTTGGATATGCACACGTTTGGGGTACATCTCTGCTAAATGCAAATCATGAGTAACCGTAAGCAAAGTCAATTTCTCCGTCTCACATATTTCCAGTAAAAGTGTCATGATATCACCAGCAGTCTCCCAATCCAGACTACCTGTTGGCTCATCTGCCAATACCAATTGAGGCTTCCGAATTAATGCACGAATGATCGCTACCCGCTGCTGCTGACCGCGAGATAACTAAGAGGGAAGGTGGTGTTGTCGATCTTTCAATCCTACACGCTCGAACCAGAAATCCAACTGCTCGCTGCTTTGCTTCTTCGACCAGTCCTGTGGGACGATGAGTTCCACATTTTGTTTTGCCGTGAGCGAAGATATGAGGTGAAAATCCTGAAAAATATAACCAACCTTCTCCGCCCGGTAGCGATCGCGCTTTGCTTCCGAGTACTGATGCAGCGGCTCCCCATCCACCGATATTTCACCCTGATCTGGCGAGATTACACCACTAAGAAGATGCAAAAGTGTGCTTTTTCCACTGCCACTAGGGCCAATCAGAGCCATGCGTTCACCTTGCTGGATCTGCCAATTAGCGACGCTCAAAATCGGTAATTTGTTTCCCCCCACCGTAAACGATTTACTGACACCCCGCATTTCGATCATACGTTCACTCCCCTAAATAGAAAAATAGGACAGGGGCACATAATCCCTGTCCACACACCTTTTCTAATAATTAATTTTTCACAATACGCTCACTGGACGCATCCCATGTCAAGTTTTTGCCAGTCAATTTATTGAATGCTTCCAGAGGCAGATACAACTTTCCGTTATCTTCACTTCCAACTAAGCTGCTTGCTTTACCGTTCTCTGTGATTACTCCCGTATCTACAAGGACGGATAATTGATTACCGTCTTTGGAAAGTGTAACTGTTCTTGTTACTGCGTCCCAAGTCACTTTGATATCTAACGATTCAGCAAGTGATTTTGCAGTAAATAATGTTTTGTTATCACGTGTTACTTTGAAGAGTGGATATAGGTATTTGTCTTGCAGCTCTTTCGTAACTGCTGTTAGATCTGCACCAATCACTTTTGCACCGCTTTTTGCAATATCCGTGTTATCCACATCGCCTTTCACAAGAGAAGCAATCGGACCATATGCCCATACGCCTACATCAACACCTGTATGTCCGTGACCCGTCCAACCAACAGCCAGACGCTTAGAAACAACTGCATTATAACCACCTGCACGGCCATATGAGGAGCCATCACCTTTAAGAATAAGTGCAATTTCTTCATCCGTTAAATCAGTGAAACCCATGTTGTCAGCAACAATTTTACGAACATCATCTGCTGTTTCTGCTTTCTTCAAAATACTGTCTAAAAATTCATAAGAGCGTTTTTCTTTATTAAACAAATCTACGTTTAATTCATACACATTGTCTCTAGCAAGTGACAAGCCACCTGTTTCGTGATCAGCTGTTACAACAACGGATGTATTACCGTCTTTTTTTGCAAAATCAATTAGTGCTTTAAATGTAGCATCTAGTTCAAGTGTTTCTTGGATATCGGCAGGAAGGTCATTCGCATGTCCTGCATGGTCGATCCGAGCCGCTTCTACCATTAACACGAAACCATTTTTATTCTGAGACAAAATATCGATTGCTTTTTGCGCCAATTGCGGCAAATTAGGTGTTTTGTCATCACGATCAAGAACGTAAGGAATTTCAGCACCCGCGAATAGTCCAAGTGCTTTTTCAGTTGTATTAGGAATCGCATCTAAACCCTTTTTATCAAAAGCCGTTTTATAGCCTTTTGCTTCAAAGTCAGGGATGATGTTTTTGTCTGTGCGCTTACCTTTTTCTTCTTTCGTTGTAAAGTTGACTTTACCACCGCCAAAGAAAACATTTACGCCACTGTTAAGGTACTGGGAAGCAATTGCATTTTGGTTACCACGTTGACGTACGTGAGAAGCCCATACAGCAGGTGTAGCTCCGGTAATGTTATCTGTTGTAACAAGACCTGTTGCTTTACCTTGTTTCATAGCAGCTTCGATAACGGAACCGAATGGCTTCGCAACATCGCCGTTGGACACGCTAATCGCGTTGTTGTATGTTTTATTACCAGTTGAGAAAGCTGTTGCAGCCGCAGCAGAGTCCGTAACCGCACCGGATTCTGTTGTATAAGGGCCTGCTTGAGAGTATGTAGTCGCTTTACCAACGTAATAGCCACCATCTAGTTCCAAATGATCTTTGTTCAAAAACTTTTTCGAATAATATCTTGCCGCTGTTACTTCAGCTGGACCCATACCATCACCAATGAGTACAATCAAATTTTTAGATGGTGCGGCTACTGCTTCAGTCGCTTTTGTAGTTGTCGGTGTTGTCGTTGTCGTTGGATTTGCTGCGAGGGCTGCACCACAAACGCTAAGAGAAAGTAATGAAACTGAAAGCCCAGAACCAATGATTTGTTTTAATCCTTTTTTCAAGTGTAACCCCTCCAAAACTAGTATTTCTCTTATCTTAACTTGCATAGATTTAGGGAGAGTTAATAGGACATTTGCGCTGTGTAAAATATTCCAAGAATTGTTAAGTCGCCGTTAACAAAAAACACTCCGTGAGAAGCATCCTACAGATCATCATCATCTGCTAGCCGCTTCATACGGAGTGTTTTGTTTATTTTATTAATGATTAGTCGCCTAATATTGCTTTTTTGAATCTTTCAAATATAGAAAGCTGCTGACCATGTGTATGTTCGCCACTTAGAGCAGCAAACTGGCGAAGCAGATCTTTCTGTTCGTCGTTCATGCTGGAAGGCGTCACAACGGTTACTTTCACGTGTTGATCACCTTGACCATGACCGCGAAGACGTGGAACACCTTTGCCTCTTAGACGGAAATAAGTGCCTGTTTGTGTCCCTGCTGGGATTTTCAGTTTCACTTTTTCAGTTAATGTAGGTATTTCAATTTCATCACCCAGTGCAGCTTGCGCGAATGTCAGCGGCACTTCGCAATAAATATCGTCTCCTTCACGATCAAAGAATTCATGTGTACGTACACGAATCACAACATACAAATCACCGGATGGACCCCCACGTGTTCCCGCTTCCCCTTCACCGGAAATACGAAGCTGCGCTCCATCATCTACACCCGCAGGGATACGGACATGAATCGTACGCTGTTTCTTCACTTTACCTGCACCGTGGCAAGTTCCACATTTTTCACGAATGATCTTACCTTGACCATTACACGTTGAACATACTCGGCGATTAACTACACGGCCAAATGGCGTGTTCTGGGCAACTTCTTGCTGGCCTGAACCTTTACAAGTACTGCAAGTATCCGGCTTTGTGCCTGGTTTGGCGCCACTGCCTTGGCATGTATCACAGTTTTCTGTACGTGGAATCGTAATATCCAATTCTTTACCAAATACAGCTTCTTTAAAATCAATGGTTAACGAATATTGCAGATCGTTACCACGCTGCGGTGCGTTCGGATTGCGTCTTCCCCCGCCACCACCGAAAAACATATCAAAAATATCCCCAAAGCCACCATTAAAATCAGCTCCGCCAAAACCACCTTGGTTCGGGTCAACGTGACCGTACTGATCATACGTCGAACGTTTCTGATCATCACCTAGTACGTCATAAGCTTCCTTTGCTTCTTTGAACTTATCTTCTGCATCGGCAGCCTTATTCACGTCAGGGTGATATTCTCGGGCAAGTTTACGGTATGCTTTTTTTAATTCTTCTGGCGAGGCGTCTTTGCTAACACCTAACACCTCATAGTAATCGCGTTTGCTCATCGTTCCACTCCCACTTATCAGCTACCACGCTGAATTGCTTTTTATTACAGTTGAAAGTCAAAGCATGCTAAACTAGCTGCTTTGACTTTCGTATAAAACACTTTAACATCCACACTCGTCGTTTAAGTTATGACTTGTTTCGCTTACTTCTTATCTTCGTTAACAACTTCATAATCAGCATCAACTACGTTGTCGCGCTTTGGTTGACCTTCAGCACCTGCTTCACCTTGTGCTTCTTGTGCTTGAGCAGCTTGCTCATACAGTTTAACAGAAAGTTGTTGAACAATCTCAGAAAGTTCGTCTGTTGCAGTCTTAATTGCATCAGAATCCGTACCTTCAAGAGCTGTTTTCACTTTTTCTTTCGCTGCATTTGCTTTTTCTACTTCAGCAGCATCTACTTTACCTTCAAGGTCTTTCAACGTTTTATCTACTGTATATACAAGTTGATCCGCGTTGTTGCGAACTTCAACCATTTCTTTACGCTTACGGTCTTCTTCTGCATGCACTTCAGCATCTTTCATCATTTTATCGATTTCTTCAGCATTTAAACCTGAAGAAGATGTAATTGTAATCTTCTGGCTCTTACCTGTACCTTTATCTAGAGCGGATACATTCACGATACCGTTCGCATCGATGTCGAAGGATACTTCGATTTGTGGAACGCCGCGCGGTGCTGGAGGAATATCTCCAAGCATGAAGCGACCCAATGTTTTGTTGTCGCCAGCCATGGAACGCTCACCTTGCAAGACGTGAATTTCTACGCTTGTTTGGCTGTCTGCGTAAGTGGAGAACACTTGGGATTTACTTGTTGGGATCGTTGTATTGCGATCAATCATTTTTGTAAATACGCCACCAGCTGTTTCGATACCAAGGGATAGTGGAGTTACGTCAAGAAGTACAACGTCTTTCACATCACCTGTTAGTACACCCGCTTGAATAGCAGCACCAAGTGCAACAACTTCATCCGGGTTAACACCTTTATGAGGGTCTTTACCTGTTAATTTCTTGATTGCTTCCACAACTGCAGGGATACGAGTGGAACCACCAACAAGAACGATCTTGTCAATATCATTAGCTGTCATACCCGCATCGCTAAGTGCTTGACGAGTTGGTCCTAATGTTCTTTCAACTAGGTTTGCTGTAATTTCATCAAATTTAGCACGAGTTAGAGTCATCTCTAAGTGTTGTGGCACGCCATCAACAACCGTGATGAACGGTAAAGAAATCGCTGTTGTAAGAACGCCAGACAATTCTTTTTTTGCTTTCTCAGCTGCATCTTTCAAACGCTGTACGGCAGATTTATCTTTGCTTAGATCGATACCGTGCTCTTTTTTGAACTCTGCTACGATATGGTTCATTACCAATTCGTCAAAGTCATCCCCACCTAGGTGATTGTCACCGGAAGTTGATTTTACTTCAAAGAATCCATCGCCTAGCTCAAGAATAGATACGTCAAACGTACCACCACCAAGGTCAAATACTAGGATTGTATGGTCTTCTGCTTTTTCCAAACCGTATGCAAGAGCTGCAGCCGTTGGTTCGTTTACGATACGAAGAACTTCTAGACCCGCAATTTTACCAGCATCTTTTGTTGCTTGACGTTGGGAGTCATTGAAGTAAGCAGGAACTGTAATTACAGCTTGCGTTACCGATGTTCCTAGGTATGCCTCTGCATCTGCTTTTAATTTTTGCAAAATGATTGCTGAAATTTCTTGAGGTGTGTAGTCTTTACCATCAATAGATTCTTTGTGATTTGTACCAATGTGACGCTTAATGGAGCTGATTGTACGGTCAGGGTTTGTGATCGCTTGACGCTTCGCTGTTTCACCAACTACACGCTCGCCATCTTTCTTGAAACCAACAACGGAAGGTGTTGTACGGTTACCTTCTGGGTTAGGAATTACGACAGCTTCGCCGCCTTCCATTACTGCTACGCAAGAGTTTGTTGTACCTAAGTCAATACCGATTACTTTACTCATATTTAGTTCCTCCTTGGATTTATGCGGTTGTAACGAATGTTCGTTTTCCGCTTTTATATGAATTTGGGGTTACATACTCACTTTAACCATTGCTGGACGAATCACTTTGTCCTTTAATTTATAGCCTTTTTGAACTTCCTCTACTACGATACCTTCTTCATGCTCATCGGATTCGACGGACATGATCGCTTGATGGAAGTCGGGGTTGAATGGCTGACCGACAGAATCAATTGGAGTTAAACCCTCCTGCTGCAAGACTCCATCAAACTGACGGAATACCATATCAATACCCTTAATCAAGCCATCAAAATCTTGGCTTTCTTTGGAAGCGGAAATGGCACGCTCAAAATTATCAAGTACTGGAATTAATCCTTCAATAACTTTCAATGCTGCATATTTTGCGAAATCTTCTTTTTCCAAACGCGCTCTGCGACGGAAGTTATCAAAATCAGCTTGCGTGCGCAAATACTTTTGATAGTTCTCATCTGCTTGTGCGCGTAATTGTTCGATTTCGGAAGTATTCTCTGTTACATTCTCTTCATTTTCTACGGTTTCAACCTCGTCTAGCTGTTCTTGTTCCAACGATGACGCATCTCCTTCTTGTGTATATGTAGAGGTTTCGTCTCCTACAACCTCTTGGCTCTCATCCAGGTTTGCATCCTTCGTATCTTTAACATCCTTTTCTTGTGCACTCACTAGGATTCACCTCCTTACCAAAGTAAACATCGTCTTTTATTTATTTCATCTTGATCACAGTATGAATACGGAGCACGGCTGCCGCAACTTCACCCGCAGATTGCAGGGCGTGAATTTTTACACGTGTCGGATCGACGACTCCCGCTTCCATCATGTTCATGAGTTCACCTGTATCACAATTAACACCCAGTTCATCGCTGCCAGTTCGTAACTGTTCCGCTCTTAAGGCTTCCACCTTTTCCAATGGATTATAGCCGCTATTAAGCACCATCTGTCCCAAAGGCTTCCTAATTGCGGATGCAACCGCTTGGATACCGAAGCTCTCCATCCCAGTTACGCTTTCCCGTGATTTTTCCACGACTTGTGAAATCGCCATTTCCACCGCGCCACCGCCTGGGACGTATCCGTTACGAACAGCCGCTTGAACGGCAGACGCTGCATCTTTTGCAATGCGAGTACGTTCACCAACGACTTCTTGCGTGGATGCACCCACGATTACCGTAACGTTACGTGCACCTGCGCCACCGCTTATTTTAACAAAATCCAATTGTTCATCGAATAATACATGATCTGCATAACCGAGTCCAGTACGCAGCTCATCGACACTTTTTTTCAGCGCCATGCGGCGCAGCGGCTTCGCTCCTGTATAGGTGCAAAGCGCTTCTAGTTCACGCTTCGCAACACGTTGGAGCACCATAATGCCGTAATCGGAGCAAATCTGCTCCGCTTCTGGATCGACGCCGCGATCAGCGGCGACAAGCCCGACGCCAAGCTCAGCGAGCTTGCGTACATCTTCACGGAATTGTTCGCGAAGATGCATGTATCGCTGGAAGCCCGACTCCGTCACGAGGGCTTCTTCAGCTACTGCTTCGGGCTCCAGCGCATCGCGGAGCACGAGCACCTTCGCGCGGCGCACCTGTTCCGCCGCGCCCGGGTTCATCGGCATCGCCCGCAGGACGATGCCGGGCCACACTTCGCTCACGGCATCGGCGTGAGCGAGCACACTGTCGGAGAAGCGATACGCTTCCTCCGACAATTGCCCGAGGCCGAGCTGCTGCGCGGCATCCATGACCAGCGCCGCGATATCGCCTTGTTCGCGGCCTGCTGTGTACGCGATCCGTGCAAGCATCGGATCGTCGGTCCCTGCTACCGCGCGACTGCGCTCACGCAAGCTGCTGACGGCGCATGCAACGCCGTCTTGCAGCCCGCGCACGACCTTCGCGACCGGAACGCCGCGGGTCACATGCGCTACACACTCGGCGACAAGTGCGCCGGCGAGCACGGTAGCTGTCGTCGTACCATCGCCGACAAAACGCTGCTGCGACTGCGCTACGCCAACCATTAAGCGAGCAGCTGGATGTGTCACATCCATCTTTTCCAGAATCGTGACACCATCATTCGTGATAATAACTTCACCCTGCCCACCAACTAGCATCGTATCAAGTCCTTTAGGACCTAACGTACCTTCCACTGCCGCGCAGATTGCACGAACAGCTCCAGCATTGTTGAGCAGCGTCGCATAAGCTTCCTCACCTTCAACTGCTCCTTGCTTCCATCCACTACTCATGGTTGACCGTGTTCCCTTTCGGTTCAAGACTCATCTAACTAGCTAGATGTGAACGAGATTACCCATTCGTTTTGTACCAGCGTGCAAATGCCTGCTCCAAATTTTTCGAAACATAATCAAGCACACTAATCACCTTGCCATACTCCATTCGGGTCGGTCCTAAAATTCCAATCGTTCCTATCGGTCGATCTTCTATTGAATAAGTAGCTGTAATTAGCGAACAATCATTCATAATTTGCATCGTATTTTCAGTTCCAATCCTCACTTGAACACCAAGCTGCGTATCGGAGAATAGACCAATTAATTTCGGAGCTTCGCCAAGTAAATCCAGGATATTTTTAACCTTGTCGAGATCCTTGAATTCCGGCTGAATCAACATATTCGTCGAACCACTAACAAATATTCGATCCTTATCACCGCCGTGCAAGACATCTTCAACTACGGTTAGTAGTTCATGATAACCAGACACATATTTTCCAAGTTCAGCAGACACTTCATTATAAAGCTTTGACTTGAACTCGAGCAAAGAAACGTTAGTAAGCCTATCATTGAGTAGATTTACTACCGTTTGAATATCGGACATCGACATCCCTGGAGGAATTGTCACCGTTTTATTCTCTACATGCCCTGTATTCGTTACGAATATCGCAACCGCCGTCGTATCTGATAGCGGAACAATTTGCATATGTTTAAGCGTCGTCCCATACACCTCTGGGGCGAGCACAATCGACGTATAATTCGTGAGAGATGAAAGGATCGTAGCCGCATGACCAACGACATCTTCCATTTCTTGAATTTTTTGCGTGAAAAATAGCTTCATCATATTGATCTCTTCCGGGCTTAACGCCCCTTGCTGCACAAGATGATCCACATAATAACGATACCCTTTATTAGAAGGAATGCGCCCTGCAGAAGTATGCGGTTGATCTAAAAAACCCATCTCCTCCAGATCGGACATTTCATTACGAATCGTCGCGGGGCTAAAACCCACATTACCACGTTTGGAAATCGTTCTAGATCCAACCGGCTCGGCGAAACGAATATAGTCATCGACAATAGCGCTTAAGATCATACGCTGGCGTTCCGACAACATAGCAGATACCTCCATTTAAGTTTACGATTTAATCGTTAGCACTCTTCGTCGCTGAGTGCTAAATCATAATACAAAAATAACAGACCCTGAGGTCTGTTGTCAAGTTCATTCCAGCCTATTTAGCACTGCAATTTCATCACAGCAATACTGTTTCTTGCAGTTCACACAATCTCGCCAAACCTTCTCAGGAAACACTTCTTTCGGTACGATTGAAAATCCATTTTTTTGAAAAAAGCCAACTTCGTACGTCAGTGCCATCACTTTTGATATATTTTGACTGCGCGCTTCCGCGAGCAATTCATCCATTAACATTCGGCCAACGCCTTGTCCTTTATATCCATCACTAATACCAAGTGATCGGACTTCAACTAGATCAGGTCCTAACCTAGTAAGTGACCCACATCCAATTAATCCTTCTTCAGCTTCCGCAATGACAAAAGTAGAAAGCTGCTCCATCAACATATCACGCGATCTAGCCAGCATAATACCCTGCTCTGCATACCCCTGAATAATTGTAAATAAAGCGTCCAAATCCTGCTCAGCAGCCTTTCGGCAAGCTACTCCCATGAAGATCCCACCTTTAATCAACCTAGTCAGAAAAGACCGCTGTGTGGATACGCCCGTACAACGCTCTCTAAGGTGAATTAGAGTCTGCATAATTCACTGAATAAATATACAACAAAATTATATATTTATACAAGAGTAAATTTTTCGTCAATTTGATCATCCGCGGTGTGCTTACTCAAAAAGCCAAGTCACTATAGAGAGAAGATGTATCCTACAACACTTCTTCTCTCTTTCGTAACAAGTTTAATAATAGAATCATTGCGTGTTATTCAAGAAACTCACCGAACACTTCGTTACCAAGTAACAATCCACGATCAGTTAAGCAATAAACTCCATCTTCTCTTTGAATAAGAAGTTCTTGAGCCACGAGCTTATCTAGTTTCGAGCCGAATACATCATGCAGCTTTACCCCAAATTGCGCTTCAAAATCGACTGAACGCACACCGCTTAATAGACGAAGACCGACCATCATGAAGTCTTCCATCGCCTCTTTTTCAGATACTTCATTCTTCTCAAGAATCGGCAAACCTTCCATCGCCGCATTAATATAAGGCTGTACACCTTTAATATTCACATGACGCATACCTCGAACATAGCCATGCGCACCGGCTCCAAGTCCATAGTAAGGATGATTCAGCCAATACGTAATATTGTGCATCGACTTTCGCCCTGGACGTGCAAAATTCGAAATTTCATATTGCTCATAGCCCGCCTCTTTCAAGCGTCGCATAATAAGCTCGTACATGTCTAACTCTTCATCCTCATCTGGCAAAGGAAGCTGATTCTTATTAAACAACGTATGGAACAGCGTATTCTCCTCCACTTTCAATGAATAGATCGAATAGTGCTGTAGATCAAGCTTGAGCGCAGCATCCAACGTGGAGTTCATAATGTCCACCGTCTGCTTGGGTAAACCAAACATCAAGTCAATGGATATATTGTCAAAACCAACATCCTTTGCATTCTCAATACTACGATACACATCATCCGTATTATGAATACGCCCGATTCGCTCAAGCAACCCATTATCAAAGGATTGTACACCAAAAGATAACCGATTCACCCCGCCTGCTCGCATCACCGTGAGTTTGTCTTTATCCGTTGTCCCCGGATTCGCTTCCATCGAGAATTCAAGTTCTGGATGATTAAGCGGAAAATACTGACCCACCATACGCAAAAATTTCTCCATCTGTGGAGGTGTCAAAACAGTTGGTGTCCCGCCACCTACAAAGATCGTCTTCACCTCTTCAGGTGGAACCACCGCCACCGTCCGTTCCATTTCTCGTTCTAACGCATCCAAATATGCGTCCACTGGCTGTCCCTGTAACACGAACGAGTTAAAGTCACAGTAAAAACATTTATTCGTACAAAATGGAATGTGTATATAAACTGCCTTCGGCGCTGCTAATCGTACGTTCATTCTAAATACTTCCTTTCATCCTTAGCCAATTAAAGCCCTTATTCTACTTCATTATAGTTATAAAGCTAACCTTCATTGTACATCAAATAGGTCTTATTCCCAAAACAAAAAGAAATGGGTTTAGCGAAACAATGGGAATTACAACGGCAGGTTTTTCAGTCATGTATGCTGCTATAGGTCTATTCATAAGATTCCGATTCACTTTTTTGAAATTTCCCACATAGTCTAGGTAAATAACTAGATCATTAGGGTGGGGACTAACCATGCATGTTATTTCGATTTTATTAGTTGCTTTCGCTTCAAATTTAGATAATTTAGGGGTTGGTATCTCATTCGGGATGAAATCAACCCGTATTCCATTCTTCTCAAATTTGATGATTGCCTTCATCACGATGACTGGGACATTTATATCCATGATCATGGGTGAGTTTCTATCCCAATATGTATCCGAAACTTTCGCGAACATTGCTGGTGCCTCCATTATTGCTTTGATCGGTTTACAAACCATCTGGACCAGTCTACGTCCTAAAAAAGTACTTGATACAACGAAAGAATCTTCCGATCTCGCTAGTGTCATTCGTCATCCAATCAATGCCGATAGCGATCATAATCTTACGATCTCATGGAAAGAATCCCTTGCACTCGGCTTAGCGCTAGCCCTTAACAATATTGCAACTGGTATTGGCGCAGGAGCTACGGGCATATCCCCATTATGGACGACAATCAGCGCAGGGATATTCTCCTTTATATTTGTTGGTGGAGGCGTACGTATCGGCTGCAAAATCAGTAAAACACGCCTAGGCAGTTATTCCAATCTAATCGCCGGCATCGTCCTTGTGGGCATCGCTATCTATGAGGTACTGGTATGAAAAAGCAAAAAACAGGAACCAAAAAAGTTCCTGTTTTTTATTTACCTCCCCTAACCCTGCGAATAGGGGGATATTTATAGAGAAATCATCTTGAGTAGGCAACTCGTCGCCGCCCCCTCAAGCCTTATCTCTACTCCTAGTCGTCAATCCGCAATACCGCCATGAACGCCTCTTGTGGAACCTCCACAGAACCGACTTGCTTCATGCGCTTCTTACCTTCTTTTTGTTTATCGAGCAATTTCCGCTTACGGGAAATGTCACCACCATAACATTTAGCAAGAACGTTCTTACGCATCGCTTTAACCGTCTCACGAGACACGATCTTTTGTCCAATTGCCGCTTGAATCGGCACTTCGAACATTTGACGCGGAATAAGCTCTCTAAGCTTCTCACAAATGATCTTACCACGGTGATAAGCACGATCACGGTGAACGATGAAGGACAACGCATCGACTTGTTCATTGTTAAGCAAGATGTCCATTTTCACGAGATTCGAACGCTTGTATCCAGATAATTCATAATCGAAGGAAGCATAGCCTTTCGTGCTGGACTTCAATTGATCGAAGAAGTCATACACGATCTCGGAAAGTGGCATATTGTAACTCAAAGTTACGCGAGTCGTATCGAGATACTCCATGTTAATAAATTCGCCGCGTTTGCCTTGACACAGCTCCATAATCGCTCCTACGAAATCGTTAGGAACAATGATGGAGGCCTTCACATAAGGCTCCTCTACGAATTCTACACGTTGTGGATCCGGATAATTCGATGGGTTATCAATTTGCATGGATTCCCCGTTCGTTAATGTGATTCTGTATACAACGCTCGGTGCTGTCGTAATAAGTGGAATGTTAAATTCACGCTCAATACGCTCTTGAATAATCTCCATGTGGAGAAGTCCCAAGAAACCGCAACGGAATCCAAAACCTAGCGCAGATGACGTCTCTGGCTCATACGTCAAGGACGCATCGTTAAGCTCAAGCTTTTGAAGTGCTTCACGAAGATCATTGTAATCTTGAGTTTCAATTGGATACAAACCACAGAATACCATTGGGTTAATTTTACGATAACCTGGCAATGGCTCTGGCGCTGGATTAACCGCGTTCGTAATTGTATCCCCGACACGCGTATCGCCCACGTTCTTAATACCCGCTACGACGAAACCAACATCACCAATGTTTAGCTCATCTACCATCGTCATGCGCGGCATAAATGCGCCGACTTCGATAACTTCGAAAATCTTGTTCGTCGCCATGAATTTAATTTTGGAACCTGGACGAATGGAACCGTCCACAACACGCACATACACAATTACGCCTTTATACGCATCATAGTGCGAATCAAAGATCAAAGCTTTAAGCGGCTTCGTATGATCTCCTGTTGGAGCAGGTACCTTCTGGCACACTTGTTCGATGATTTCCTTGATACCAATACCCGCTTTTGCCGAGGCATGTACAGCTTCAGATGCATCAAGACCAATTACATCCTCAATCTCCTGCTTCACACGATCCGGATCCGCACTTGGAAGATCGATTTTATTGATAACTGGTAAAATTTCAAGATTATTATCCAGTGCCAAGTAAACGTTAGCAAGTGTCTGAGCTTCGATCCCTTGTGCCGCATCGACAACAAGCAATGCCCCTTCACAAGCAGCAAGACTTCGTGACACCTCGTATGTGAAATCGACGTGCCCCGGTGTATCAATTAAGTTCAAAATGTAATCTTGTCCGTCCTCCGCACGATAGTTCAATCGTACAGCCTGCAGCTTAATCGTAATGCCACGTTCCCGTTCCAGATCCATTTGATCCAGCACTTGCTCCTGCATTTCGCGAGAAGACAGTGCACCTGTATATTCCAATATCCGATCCGCAAGTGTCGATTTACCATGGTCAATATGAGCAATAATCGAAAAGTTACGAATCTGTTTCTGTCTTGCTTGAATGTCCGTCATGCCTTACCCCCACTAAATTACGCAATAACTTTTATTATATCAGTCAATGGAATAGGCATCAATGTTTTGATCGGTGTTTTCCTTAAAATGCATCGAACAACCCTGCAAAAACAGAGATTACACCTCGCGCGGCCCCTTGCATTAAATCCCCTAATCGATTCCCGATTCCATTCATATTCGAGTTATCTGGTGTATTCACTTTTGTTTTATTGATCGGATCTATCTCCTTCTCCCTAGCTACACGAGCTTTTTGCAGTTCATCTTGAAGCTGTTCTCGTGCCTTGCGTTCCCGTTGAAGCTGAAGCAGTAGTTTCTCGTTCTCCGTGTCTTTCTTCCCAACAATGACTTGATTTGGAACAGGCCCGTTTACACGATCCACACCTTGTTTAGCTACACTAACACCGAACAGAATACAGAACGCCACAAGTGCAACGACCAACAGCATTTTAAAATAAAACCGATGCATGTCAAGCGCACCTCCAAAGCCGTAATGACGGCATAATTTCTACTTTTTATCTGCATTCGGCTCAGCTGCTGGAGCGTCTACCTTTTCCGCTTTAAGAATCACTTGTGAAATGACCTTGGCTAATATATCTGCTGTGCGATAGCACTCCTCTAGTGTGTTACCAGGCCCGCCTATCTCGATTACAGCAAGGTTTGGTGAGAAATTCTGATTGTAAAGACCATCTACTGATTTACCCGATTTTGCATAAACACCCTTAGACAAACCTGGCATTTGATTACCGATCAATTGATGAATTTGATTGGCGAACTCCTCATTCTTTTTCCAATTCGTATTATCTCCACCGATGATAAAATATAACTGGGCATAATCCGTACCGTCTATCGTCACCGTTGTCTTTTTACGTGGTAACGAATCTCGATGGATATCAAAATAAAAATTTAGACTAGGATGAGATGCGAATGCTTCTTTCAATGTATTTAAGGAATATTTATAAGAGTAATTAAAATTAAAGTTTTTGATTGTATTCGGACCATAATTCTCAGTCGAATGAATAACGCCTATACCCGACTTCTCAAGTCCTTGTGCCAGCCGCTGCCCAACGAGTGTTACATTTTTAGTGGAATCATAGGCTTGATCTGGATCTGTAACTCCCTTTTCCTTAAGCTCTGGTAGATAAGATTCTGAACTGTGAGTTTGATAAATGAATGCTACATTACCTCCTGAAACTACCGGTGCAGGTGCTGGCTTAGGTGTAGGCGCAGGTGCTGTTGTGGCTTGTACCTGATCTTGCGTAAACACACGCTCTGGCGGTGTCAAATGCTCGGGTTGACTTGGATTATCCACATCTCCCGGTCTTAGTACTGTTGTATTGCCAATACTCATCCCTGGCATTTCACGAGCCATTAATGATTTCTTATCCTGCGGATCAATATTCGTCAGAAACCGAAACATGAACTGAAACACATTTTTTTGTGAAAAAGTGAATCTCATAGCATCTTTTTGTAGATGCGGCACTTCCATTCCTAGGATATCCACTATAAATTGATTGGATACCGAAGCCATAAGGCCCTTTACCGTTGATACGGGTGAATTGGTTGCTTTGGACTGAATGATGCCCCCAATTCCTATCAATAAAAAAATGGCTAGCGTCGTCATTGTGCTGATGACAAAAATTTTTACTAGTGACCCCGCATTTTGTACACTTTTCCGAATGACGCTTACATTCATAGTGAGTGATACCCATTTCATCCCATATTCCTCCTCTTTCGCTGAAATCGCGAATCGCCTGCCACTCTATCGAATGGAATCTAGTTACTCTCAATCTATGAGCGAAAGAAATAGGATAGAACTGTTTTTTACTAGAAAAAGAAACAAGCACCAAAGTCCACAATTAAGCGGCCTTTGTGCTTGCATGTCATTCCGTAAGAGAAAATCAGCCAGGAATGGCTGGTCAGTTAATGGGTGTAAGCCGACACGTTATTCACATCTACAGCTTCGTGCAGCGCTGCATTTAATCCAGATGCAATAATGTTGGCAATATCCTCGATAAATTCATCAATTTCCTTAGGAGTCACTAACAGATCATGACCAAGTGGGTTCAGCACCTCTTTGACAAGAGCAAGTCGTTCATTCTCCTGCATACTGCCAATCATCCCCATAATAGCGCCAGAGTTACTCGTCTGGGTGTTAAAATGTCCCTGCATCATGTCTATACATGAATTCACAATTGTGGACGCATACACAACGGTAGGTACACCAATGGCGATCACAGGTACACCTAAGATTTCATGTGTGAGTCCTTTACGCTTATTCCCAATTCCAGATCCAGGATGAATCCCGGTATCTGCGATCTGAATCGTCGTATTTACTCGTTCAAGTGCTTTGGATGCAAGGGCGTCTACGGCAATCACAAGGTCGGGCTTAGACTTTTCCACAATACCTTGCACAATCTCACTGCTCTCAATTCCTGTAATCCCAAGAACCCCAGGTGCAACTGCACTTACTGGACGATAGCCCGGGCTTACTTGGTCCGGCATCAGCTCGAAGTAATGTCGCGTGACCATTAAGTTCTCCACAACTAAAGGTCCTAAAGCATCCGGTGTCACATTCCAGTTCCCAAGTCCGATTACAAGTACCTTAGCGCTTTTTGATATACCCATATCCACAAGAAACTTCTCGAAGAGTTTAGCGAACTTTGTTGCCACCCGATCTTGCAGTTCACTATCTTTATTGCGAAGTTCCGGCACCTCGATCGTTATGTAATGTCCTTTCATCTTGCCAATCGTCTGCGCTGCCTGATCGGTCTGCACATGAATATTCGTGACTTTGATGCCTTCTTCATCCGTGAACTCGGATTGCAGACCCGGAATATTCGGTGCAGATCCTCCAGGAACTGTTCCTTTAGAGTCTACTGCCATATCTCTTGCTTCTAATGCGAGATCCGTTCGAACTGCATACATGCTTAAGTCCATCCTAATACCCCTTTTAACGTCATTTGCTTCACTTTTCGTCAACTTGCGTCACCTATTATGTTTATTGTGCGAAAATTACATACTGCTTATTCACGAAAAGAAAGAACAAATGCTTTGCAATGAATGCCGTATGTATAGTAAAATGTCTGGGTGTAGCTCTTGCAATTTAAACATACCCATGATAAACTACTGTAAGTTGTCAACAAAAGAAACGTTGAACGATGTTTATCGAAGTAGGAGGTGAACGTCAATGCCAAACATTAAATCTGCTATTAAAAGAGTAAAAGTTAGCGAAAAGCGCCGTCTTCGCAACGCGTCTCAAAAGTCTGCACTTCGCACAGCTGTGAAAGCTTTTGAAACTACAGTTGCTACAAATAATGTCGATTCCGCAAAAGAAGCTCTAGTACTTGCTTCTAAGAAATTGGACAAGGCAGCTTCCAAAGGATTAATCCATAAAAATGCAGCAGCTCGCAAAAAATCTCGTCTTGCTAAAAAGCTTAATGCTGTTTCTGCACAGGCGTAATAACAGCTACACACATAAGCTAGTCCAGAGGCTCAGTCGAGCAGCTGGGCTTTTTTATGTTGTGCAGCACAAATATAGTGTTCGTGCTGACTCCGAGTTTCCGAAGTTCTCCCCTCGCTGTTGAACATGTATTCTCTAAAATAACAATAGAGTATGAATACATGTTCAAGAAGCGACAGCTTTGCTTTCTATGCTTTCGTTTGGGTCAGGCTAAGCAGGAACATTTCTAGACCTAGCACCTTTTCGATAGCGCCTGTTTTCATTTGGTAATCCAAATCGGCGATGTCGCCTATAATGCGAGAGAGGGATTCGATGTCAAAAGCACGAGCTTGACCCTCCGCAACTTTTACGGCGAATGGATGAAGACCAAGTTGTGAAGCTATTTGGCTCTGTGAATAGCTTTGCTTGCTTAGCTCTTTGACCTGGAGCATGATTCGGAACTGTCTTGCGATCAACATCATGATTTTGATCGGCTCTTCTTTTTGCTTAAGGAGCTGTTCAAGCAGCATGAATGCACGCTCAAGACGAAGTTTCACAACTTCTTCTACAAGTAAGAACACGTTCTGCTCGGCACTACGGACAACCAGCTCATCCACTAGATCCATCGTCACTACCCCGCTACCACCCAAGTATAACGAAAGCTTCTCAATCTCTGCCGCTAACGCTTGAAGGTTTCCTCCTGTGCATAAGATCAGCTGATCAAGCGCCCCATTCTCAAAGCTGAACCCGGCTTTCGCTGCACCTTTTAAAACCCAGTCTTGCACACCTTCAGCCGATAAAGAGAGGAAAGGCAGTGCAGCATCCATTGTTTTTATGGTTTTTACAATTGTCTTGCGTTCATCCAGCTTATCTGCATCAACAATGAATACAATTATCGAATAATCAACAGGTGATTTTAAATAAGAAGTTAATTTATCTAGATTGTGATCGACTTTACTCTGATCTCTCGCCCCTGTAAAAAAAGTAGCATTTTTTGCAATAACGATTTTACGTGGAACCATGAATGGTAACGTCTCTGCATCTTCGATCACAGTATCGATCGAAGTCTCTGATAAATCGAACTTGCTAATCGCAAACTCACGATGCTCCGGCTCAATAAGCTTCGTTGTCATAAATTCAATGAATTGTTGCATCAAATATTTTTCAGGGCCGTAACATAAGTAGATAGGAAGTGTGTTTCCTGCACCTATGTCTTTAGCCACCTTACGATAATCCATAACGTTATCTCACCTCTTGTATCTATCTTAACAATGACAAAGGGATTACGTCAAAACGTTGTCGTTTTGACGCAATCCCTTTGCCCGAGCAGAAGATTCCACATGATTGCCATGCGGTGGAAGCATCTATTTAAACATCCCCACGAATAGCTCTAGAAACGATTCGTGAGATGGCGTAGTGCTTCGACTTAAAGTAGTTTATATTCCAATATACGCATTTCCTTGCACTTGGTGCAAGATTGATCCGAAATAATGAATCATTTTATTTGCCGCTCTATTCTTAAGTTCAAATCAATTGAAAATACATGCGTTTTATTCCCTTTCGCCACTTCATACTGAAAGGTTGTCTCCGAAACCCATCCAATTGGTGTAACGGACTCCTTATCAGACCATAACCGTAGGGAAGCAAATAAAGTCTCATGGGTTGTAAGCGTTGTAATCGAAACTCTTTTATCCTTAATTTCAGCCACATACAGATGATTCGCAATCCGTATATCATTGTTGATCTCCGGAAGCAGCTTACCGTTTATTCGGGGAACATTGAATCCTCTAATCGAGTCTGATAAATTCAAATTTTCTTTTACAGTCGAATCATCACTCACATGATCAGATTTATCTTTTTCAGCGTCATCTTGCTTAGTCGCTTCTGGTGATGGGGATATCGTTGAAGTTGGAGTCGATTCAACTTTCTTTTTTTCAACAGGCACCGATTCTGCATCTCGTTGATCCGTAGGCGGTTGTTTGACTGCTCCCTTATGATTATCAAGTGTAGATACTTTGGCATCTTTCTTCTCTTCAGGAGTTGGTGAAGGATTAATGCTCGGCAAACCTTCTTTATGCTCAGATTCAGCAGACAATTTCGATTCACCTGAAGCCTGCTCCTGCTGTGAAGGTGTATTCGCCTCACTCGATAACTTACTTGGTAAAGATGTTGGAGGGGCAACAACTTTAGGCTGCTGAGTTGGATCCGCAGTCGCTTTTTCAGGTAAGCGTTTAGACGCATCTGTAGATTCATCTTTACTAAGGTTTGATCCAATCGACGAAAGCTTCGGATCCTGCAGTGACTGATCATTCCAAATAAACAAGACAGCCGCGCATCCTGCTGCCGCAACAGCTCCTACCAACTTCCAAGATATGTATGAAGACAAACGTTGTGCCCAAGGTACATTTTGCTTCTTAGCAACTTCATTCTCGATAACAAGAGCTGCGCTTTCTTCTCGCTTGTTGTTTCTCTCATCCAGTTCCGCAAGCTTCGGCAATATTGCATCAACAAGGCTGTAACGAGGATTCACTTTGGGTAGCTGTTCAAGCTCGAATGCAAGCAGCTTCATCCGCTGCAGCAATTCCGCACATTCATGACAGCTCTGCGCATGAGCGAGAAGCTCCCGTTCTTCTAGCTGCTCAAGGTCATTATCGACATATCTCTGGATCCATTCAGTTGCTTTCTCGCAATTCATCCCCGGACACCTCCGTTCTGATACTCTTTAAGTAGGTTTTGAAGTTGCTGCCTTGCACGGAATAAGTAAGACTTAACCGTATTCAAAGGCAAATCCAAGCTTTCCGCGATTTCATTATATGAAAAATCTTGCAAATACCGAAGTACGATAACGGTACGATGATGCTCAGGCAGCTTTTCAATTGCCTCCCTTACATCTTTGGCAACATATGTAGACATGACTTCAGATTCGACATCTTTACTATATATAAATTGCATATCATTTTCTTCAATGGAAACCTGCGGACGCTTTTTACGAAATTTATCGATACAAATATTCGTTACAATTCGCTGAACCCATGTTTTGAATAATGCCTTTTCTTCGTATGAATGAATCTTCGTATAAATCCGAATGAGAGCTTCTTGTGAAGCATCGAGAGCATCCTGCTCATTGCCTAGAATATAAAAAGCGGTGCGGTAGACGTGTGTCTCAATGTCTCGCAACAAGGTGATAAGAGCCTCCCGATCCCCCGATTGAGCCTCCCTTACAAGTTCTGCCGCAATCAATGGGATTCCTCCTCTCCCGCAACCTAACAGACGAACGTGCCATCTAAAAAGTTGCGCTTTCCTCGAAATTAATCAATATTTTCCTATCTAGAATAGCAAAAAAATGACCAAATCTCAAAATTCCTTAATTCAGGGTATATTTGGTCCTCCATACGATCTTGCCCTTTTGAACAATTGCTTGGACCTCACCCATTCGATCTGTTCGAAAAATAAAACTATTTGCAGTCAAAAGTCGCTGTAATGCAGCATCAGAAGGATGACCATAGCTATTCTTTTCACCAACAGAAATAACTGCCACTTTGGGCTTCCACCATTGCAACCATTCATTAGAGGTGGAATTCTTAGATCCGTGGTGTGCTACTTTTAATACATCTATCTCCCCGAAAGGATTCACTTGATTGTTCTGCTGCCAAGTTTTGAGCAATTGGGACTCTGTAGGTGTTCCCAAGTCTCCACCAAATAACCACCGCGTTCCTGCCATTTCTAGTATAAAAACAACTGAACTTTCATTCTGATCTTCCTGAATGGAGATAGCAGTTCCTGTTGCAGAAGGGTGTGGATACAGAATGTGGAGTTTTGTCTGTCCATCGATTGTGATGGATTGACCACTTTGGGCTTTTTGAAGTGGAATCGATTTCGCAAGTACAGCCTGGAACAATGCTTCATTGCCTGCTGACGGCTTATAGGTTCCATTAAAAATAAATTGTTTCACAGGGATGTCCTGTAGAACAGCAGCAAGCCCTCCAGCATGGTCGGCATCCTCATGACTCAGAAAGACCCAATCCAGTTCATGCACACCACGTTTCTTAAGAAGCGGAACGAGCAGCTTACGTCCGACTTCATATGGATCTTTACGAATTCGCCACTCTTCACCCGGTTTACGAAAGCTAACTGTTCCGCCTCCATCAATTAACAGATGCTTTCCTGCAGGCGTTCGAATGAGAATGGAGTCGCCCTGACCAACATTAATAAAATGCACTTCACCTTGCTTGTCCCAGCGATCTGGCGTGTATCCAATAGTTAGAACCATGATAAGTGCACCTACCGTTAGAATCGAACCGGCACGTGCTATTTTCCGAAATAATATCATCTTTCCCCTAGCTGCAATCATATCACTTGGCTCTATATTGGACCTTCGATATGACATCCATTTTGCAATAAATGCATACATGACAAGTAAGATGCAAAAGTAGGTCAGAATCCAGATCAATGAAGGTGAAGGCCAGATCAAAGAACCTTTCCACTTCCCCATCCAATCCATGATATGAAATAAGATCGTATTAAGGAACCCCAGCAGAGTACCTAAAAGCTTTCCGATCGGAAGCCACATTAGCCCTACTATTAAGGCCAGTAAGCCCACAGGATATACAACTAAAGAAAACACGGGGACAAGTAATAGATTAGCAACTGGAGATAACATCGAGAATTGATTGAAGTAATAGATCGATAAAGGAAAAGAAACAAGCTGCGACACCCCCATCACAGCTAGCGCACCATACAGTTTAGGATGGGAAGAAGGAAGCAGCTTTGTCACACGCGGTACGGCCCAAATTAACCCGGCAGTTGCGATAAAAGATAATTGAAATGAAACATCAAGAATCATATAAGGTTCCCAGATCAGTAAGGCTATCGCAACGAGGCACAGTATATTTAGAACATCCTTCACGTATCCTTGGCGTGTTGCCCAAAGACCGATCATTGCCATCGCTCCCGCACGAACGATGGACGGAGAAGCACCAGTTAATAAAATGTAGGGAGGCATTAAACAGATACTGACAAGCAAATAAGTTTCCTTGGAAAAGCGACATCGCTTTAGTAACGCAATGATCGCTCCCAAGAAAACTGCTACATTCAGCCCTGAAATTGCAATGATATGGGTGAGTCCAAGTGATGAAAATTGGTTGAAACGGTCTGGTTCCAGCGCATCATTCATCCCGAGAAGCATGCCTTTCATAAGCGGAGCATGCTCTTTCGCGAAGATCTGATCTAGGTGGGCTGCGAGGAAATCTCGCAGTCTATCGGTTTGGCGCAAGAGTTGAACTGCGCTGAAGGTCTGTGGTGCTGCCTCAACTGTGACGGAGGCCGCACTTTTGGCTGTGAGCATCCAGTGGATACGATGCTCGCGAAGATAGCGGCGGTAATCGAAGCCGCCGAAGTTCTGCGCAGGCGAGGGGCGCTGCAAGGTAGAGCGGATACTAATCCGATCTCCGCGCCTCCATGTGCCAGCGGTGGCTTGCTCCACCTTCTGGGCGAGGCGGATGGAGATCTGCATGCGCTCCTTAATAGGTAGTGATGTATGGACGGAGCTTGAACCGATATTTGTCTGGCTCGCAGCAAGATCAGAGTCTCCTACGGGCAAGATTTCATTTGCCTTAAGTGTAAAAGTAACCTTATCCCCGTCAACTTCAACTGGGGAATCGATCATTCCTTTTACAGTCAACTCGCTCCCCTCCAAATTTGAATGCTCAGTCTGACTGTTCCACCCAGGCAAAGTAGTCTGATTCCTATTATCATTACCATGGTAATATCCAATCGCGATGACTACAATGAGTGCTACTGTTATTTTTTCACGATGAGGCAAGCAAAGCACATGGACAAGGATACAACATAGTGCTGCGAGACCTGCCGCGACATACCCAAAACTTGTCCATTCCATATAAATTTGCAATCCATACCCGATGACCCATGCAATTGTTATCCATACTACACTATTCTTCATATATGTACTTTCCTTTCTCTTTAAACTTTCAGCCAAACAAACACAAAAAACACCTCACTTCTGCTATTGCAAAAATGAGGTGCTTCCTCTTCATTCCTGTTATTGGGTTATTTATTTCTATTAATTCGTAACGACACTCACAGTGCCAACCGGTGGCTCGTAAGCTGCGATTTGTCGGAAAATAATGTGTCGGGTACGCATCAATTCACTCACTTTACTGCTATCTTTCGGATAGGCTCGATCGTACACGATTTCCTTTACACCTGAATTCGCGAGCATGTTCGCACAAGTCCAGCAAGGCTGATCTGTGACGTACACAGTTGCACCTTCTCGGTTGTGCATATCTGTGAAAAGCAGTAAATTCTGCTCAGCGTGGATCGTACGAATGCAGCGTTCTTTGCGAATCATTTCTTCTTTGCTATCGACTATCTTTAATTCGTACTCTTCGACAAGCATACAACCTGCCTCTGAGCAATCGGGTACTCCCATTGGTGCACCATTATATGCGGTGCCTAGCAACTTTTTCCCTTTGACTAACACAGCACCGACATGACGTCGGTCACAGCGCGAGCGAGTAGAAGCCATATAGGCGATGTCCATAAAGTATGTGTCCCAATCTTTCCTCATTGCCATAATACCACCTACCATCCATTTAAAGGGCTTTGTGCTTATTTTCTCATATTTTGGTCGAGATGGGAAGGAAGGTCGCAAAGGTTTATTTGCCTTGTACATAGACATGCGATTCGAGTTTAGCCAACATTTTTTCACCAATACCTTTCACCGCATCGAGGTCTTTGACGGATTTAAAACCACCTTTGGATTGGCGGTATTCGATGATCGCTTGCGCTTTGCTTGGACCAATACCTGGTAGAGTTTCTAGTTGAGCAGCGGTGGCAGTGTTTAAGTTTATTTTACCTTGAGATGGTTTGGCTGCAGATTCTCCTGATTTTGAGGCAGGCTTAGCAGTTGTCGACTTAGGTGCTCCGCTCTGATCTGCACTAGAATGATCATTGGCTTGCTCAGATTGTTCTTGATTGGACGCTTGATTATTAGAAGCTTGTGAATCTAAGATGCCATTTGAATTTGGATTGGAGTCCACTGAGCTATTGGAAAGCTTGCTATTCGGAGAAGTTCCTGCTTTGTTGTCTTTGAGATTTCCCTGCTGCTGTAAGAGTGTGTTCATCTCTTGATTCACTTCATTAAATCCTTGTGTCAACGGATTCGCATTGCTCGATGAAACGAGCATATAAATGGTTACTCCAATCCCACCGAATACGAGTAAGAACCAGAGCATCATTTTTTTCGATAATAAATACAATAAACTAACCTCCATTTATAAAAGATAAAATATGCAGACTAAACGAATGATGACAAGCTATGTCACATATATATGAAGAAATAAATTGGGTCGTCTTTGATGTTCCGGGAGGGGATTTTGATGAGAGTCGGCTTCATTGGCACCGGCAGCATGGGAAGCATTTTAATAGAAGCATTCATTCAGTCGGGAGCCTTAGCTCCACAGCAAATCATCGCAGGAAATCGAACCCTACATAAAGTGCAGCAGCTTGCCGAACGATTTCCAGGACTAAGGGTTGCGCGCTCTAATATTGAGGTCGTGCTGGACAGCGATATTATTTTTCTATGCGTGAAACCTATTGAATTTAAAAAAGTGATTGATGAGATTCGCAAAATTATATTACCGACGCAAACGATCGTATCCATTACCTCATCTGTCTTAATCAAGCATCTCGAAAACCAAATGGCTTGCAAAATTGCCAAAGTCATCCCAAGTATCACGAACTTGGTCCTAAGTGGTGCTACGCTATGTATGTACAGTGAAAGAATGCAGCCAGAGGATATTGAAGAATTAGAGAACTTGCTTGCTAACATCTCTGCTCCTATACGAGTTGCAGAAGACCTTACACGGATCTGCTCCGATTTATCTAGTTGCGGGCCTGCTTTTATGACATTTGTTCTGCAAAAATTTATTAATGCAGCCATTGAAGAAACAGGCATCCCTTCGGATAAAGCGACGGCTCTTGCATCTGAAATGCTGCTTGGAACAGGAAAATTATTAACAACTGGTGGGCTTGATCCGATAACGGTTCAGAATCGGGTGTCCGTGCCAGGGGGAATAACTGCTGAAGGACTTCGCATGATGGAGGGCGAGCTCATTGATGTGTTCAACAAGCTCGTTCGCATCACTCATGCCAAGTATGAAGAAGATTTAGAGAAGGTCGAGTCCCTGTTCACCACGAAAAAGCAATAACGATTCGTTTCCTAACGAGGGACCCTCTTTCATTCGGATTAGCCTACAACGATGTTGACAAGCTTACCTTTTACAACGATTACTTTACGAACGGTTTTGCCTACACTTGCTTCTTGGACTTTTTCCAATCCATGTGCAAGTTCTTGCATTTCGGCTTCGCCAAGTTCTTTGGAGATCATGACACGCTCTACGATTTTACCATTGACTTGAACGACGATTTCCACTTCGTTATCTACAGTCCATGCTTCATCGTAAGAAGGCCACTGTACGTACGTAATGGACTGCGTGCCGCCTAATTTTGCCCATAACTCTTCTGCAATGTGCGGCGCAATTGGGGAAAGCATTTGAACGAAGTTTTTCATCGCTTCAAGCGGAAGCACTTCTGTCTTATAAGCTTCATTCACAAAAATCATCATTTGTGAAATGGCTGTGTTAAACCGTAGGCCTTCCAAGTCCTCGGTTATTTTTTTGATCGAACGGTGCCATACGCGCTTAAATGCATCGCTGCCTGCGGAAGCATCATCGGTAATTTTTTCGTTCGACTTACCTGTCGACTCATCAATGAACAAGCGCCAGATCCGAGCTAAGAAGCGGTAGGATCCTTCTACGCCGTTCTCATTCCAAGGCTTCGTTGCTTCAAGAGGTCCCATGAACATCTCATACATGCGAAGCGTATCCGCACCAAAGTTGTTCACGATCTCATCTGGATTCACGACGTTGCCGCGAGACTTACTCATTTTCTCATTATTCGTACCCAAGATCATCCCTTGATTGACTAGCTTGTGGAACGGCTCTTTTGTTGTTACAACACCTAGATCGTACAATACTTTGTGCCAGAAACGAGCGTACAGTAAGTGAAGAACCGCGTGCTCTGCACCACCAATGTAAAGATCAACCGGCAGCCATTTTTCCAACAATTCAGGCGCGCACAGCTGCTCATTGTTGTGCGGATCGATATATCGCAAGTAGTACCAGCACGAACCTGCCCATTGCGGCATCGTATTCGTTTCACGACGTGCTTTCATACCTGTCTCAGGGTCAATTGTATTCACCCAATCCGTCGCATTGGCAAGCGGTGATTCCCCTGTTCCAGATGGCGTGATCGTTTCCATCTCCGGCAGCATAAGCGGCAATTCGGATTCTGGAACGGTCTTCATTGTGCCATCTTCCAAGTGAATGATCGGAATCGGCTCACCCCAGTAACGTTGACGGGAGAACAACCAATCACGTAAGCGGTAAGTCACTTTGCCTTGGCCTTTACCGTTTGCTTCCAACCACTCGATCATGCGAGCCATTGCATCTACATTGTTCAAACCGTTCAAGATGTCAGAATTCACGTGCGGACCATCGCCAGCATATGCTTCTTCTTGCACATTACCGCCAGAAACAACTTCAATGATTGGAAGATCGAAAGTCTTCGCGAATTCCCAGTCACGCTCATCATGCGCCGGAACCGCCATGATTGCACCTGTACCGTACCCAGCAAGTACATAGTCTGCAATCCAGATTGGTGTTTTTACGCCATTAACGGGGTTAATCGCATATGCACCAGTGAATACACCGGATTTTTCCTTCGCCAAGTCTGTACGCTCCAAGTCACTCTTACGAGCGGCTTGCTCTTGGTACGCTTTAACTGCTCCTTCTTGCTCAGGCGTTGTAATACGTGCCACAAGATCATGTTCAGGAGCAAGTACGCAATAAGTCGCACCGAACAATGTATCTGGACGCGTTGTAAATACGACCAATTCGGAATCTGCGTGCCCATCAATTGCAAAACGAACTTCTGCACCTTTGGACTTGCCGATCCAGTTGCGCTGCATATCTTTGATGCTTTCCGCCCAATCCAATTCTTCCAAATCTTCAAGCAGGCGCTCTGCATATTCCGTAATCTTCAAGATCCATTGACGCATCGGCTTACGAATCACCGGGTGACCACCGCGCTCGGACAAGCCATCGATGACTTCTTCGTTCGCAAGTACGGTGCCAAGTGCTGGACACCAGTTCACAGGCACTTCATCTACGTAAGCAAGACCTTTGTTATACAACTGAATGAAAATCCATTGCGTCCATTTGTAATATTCAGGGTCTGTTGTGGAAATCTCACGATCCCAATCGTAGGAGAAACCTAATGATTTAATTTGAGCACGGAATGTATTAATATTTTCCACGGTAAATCCAAGCGGGTGTTTCCCGGTATCAAGTGCATACTGCTCAGCAGGTAGACCGAACGCATCCCAGCCCATTGGGTGAAGCACATTAAAGCCTTTCATACGCTTATATCTTGACACGATGTCAGTTGCTGTGTAACCTTCTGGGTGACCTACATGCAGCCCCGCTCCAGATGGATAAGGAAACATGTCTAGTGCATAAAATTTAGGCTTGCTCTCATCATCAAGCACCTTGAAGGATTTATGTTCATCCCAATATTTTTGCCATCTTGGTTCCAATTCAATTGCATTGTAGCCAAATTGCTCTCTCTCTGTCATACGACTTCCTCCTCAATTCATCAATAGCTTGTTATAAAAATCAAAAAAACCTCGCGCCTCTAGCTTAATAGCTAGGGACGAGAGGTTATATTCCCGTGGTACCACCCTAGTTAACAACCGGCATGCTTTGCCAGTGTTCACTCGATCCCCTTAACGCGGGGTGTTCGTTCCAGCTAGGAATGAAACTTCAAAAGATCCATTCGTTCACTTTCAAGCTCCATGGCGAGTTCGCGACGACCGTCTATCGGCTTCCACCATCCGCCGACTCTCTGTGCAGTCCGTTCAATCGTTACTTTTCCATATCCACTTCGATTATATCTTGCATTTTGTAATTGATTATATGTAAAAATGTCCCTAGATGTCAAGAACCTGACGCTTTATGCTGTAAGCTCACTTTTTTTGGGCAGAAAAAAAGGCACGAGAAGTTGTTGCACAGGGTGCAAAAGCAGTAAAATCAGCAGTTACCTGTATGTCTGAGAAGCCAGCTTTACGAAGTTCCTCTGTTAGCCAATTGAGGGCATAAGCACGCTGCACATGCTCTTCATCTGTACGTCGGTACAAACCATTTGACTCTTCCACAAATATTGAAAGCTGATGCTGGATCGTCATCTTTTCCTCATCCAGCTCACATGTCCACGTATAGGCAATTTCTTCATCATCTAAAACATAAGGCTGTTCAGCAGCGTACTTCTGCAGAAGTTGAGGTGTGTGTACATCGAATAGGAACAAACCACCCTTAGCAAGCCCTTCATATGCGCTGCGGAATGCACCAATGATCCCTTCTTCGTCAAGAATATAATTCAGGCAGTCACAAAAAGAGATCGCTACATCAACAGCTTCCGGCAAAACCCAATCTCGTAAATCTCCTTGTAACCACGTCACAGAGCCTTTTACAGGAAGACTAAGACCTTGTGATTTATCCTGTGCGACTGCCAGCATGTCCTCGGACAGATCAACGCCGTATACTTTATATCCTTGTTGAGCTAGCGGAATTGCTATAGTCCCTGTGCCGCAGCCAAGATCAGCAATTGTGCGTGGCTTCAAGTCAGCTTTGTGGCAGCTTTGTTCGAGCCAAGCCACCCAACTATCGTAAGGCATGTCAGCCATCAGACGGTCATAGGTGTAGGCGAATTGTTCGTATGCCATGATTTTTGGGTCACACTCCTTTTAATAAAATCATACTGCTCAGCTTGGGCAAGCATACGTCAAAAAAAAGGCACCCTTAAGTTTCTGACAGAAGGATGCCCATATCTTTTGGGGAGGTGAAAGCATATAGGCTGACCGCAGTCACCCTCCCATGTGCCTTACTTTTCCTTTTTCAAATAAGTCCAGTTCTCGCGCAGCTCAATCAAATCTTCTTTAAGGAGCTTACCAAGCGCACGTTTGAATGCCGATTTACTAATACCAAAACGACTCATGATGATATCTGTATCTGTTTTGTCTGAATAAGGCATACCGCCGTCAGGACGCTCTTTGAGCATCTGTAGGATTCGATCTGCATCGTCATTGCGACTCACTTCTTTAGGAGCCTTCATGGAAAGATTCACGCGTCCATCTTCAGGGCGTACGAAAGTGACACGCACTTTAACTGTTTCACCTTGACGAAGTGGACGAGGACGCTCACCACCTGGAATAAGTCCGATAACGCCAAAACCTAGTACACCTGCATCACATACGACGAATGTCCCCATTTGCAATGGCTTATATACGGTCGCATCAACCCAGCGGTTTTTCCACGATTCAGGTGCATGCACACAACGCGCGATCAGCTCGTCTTCACGTGCTGTCTTGGCGATTAATCGACCTGATTTATCTGTATCCATCATGACATAAACATGATCACCCACGACTGGACGAAGTTCTTTTTTCTCTGGTAATTCACGAACTGGCAATAATAAATTACGTCCAAGTCCCATCTCTAGGAAAAGACCAAAGCGCGGGTGAATATCCACCACTTCTAACTTGGCTATCTCACCTTTAAGCAATAATGGACGATTCATGGTCGCCATCATGCGGTCATACGTATCATGATATAAAAATACCTCGACACGATCACCTGGCTTGATTTTGCCAACAATTTCACTGTAATGCAATAAAATATCCTGCTCGCCATCTGTTAGAAAATAACCATTAGGCGGTATTTCACGCGCAACCTCTAAAGTTGCCATTGTTCCTGCTTGGAAACTCATATACGTTCCACCACTTTCGCATCGGACCAAATCCGTTCTATGTTGTAATACTCACGATCATCGCGATGAAAGACATGAAGAACAACATCTCCCATATCAAGAAGCACCCATTTAGCCGTATCAAAACCTTCTAAACCGCGGATACGAATACCGTTTGCATCTGCTTTTTTGCGAGCTTCTGTTGCTATGGCTTGTACTTGTATATCCGAATTACCGCTGCAGATCACGAAGTAATCTGCTACCATCGATATTTCACTTACATGAAGAACGACTACATTCATCGCTTTCTTATCTTCTACTGCATGAACGACAAGTTCCATTATTTCTTGAGGGGAAAGGTTCATTCCGTCCTCCTTCGCATTGTTCCGTCTATTGTTTCATTCACTTTTGACAAATTTAAGCTTCTAGCTTTGCTACAAGATCATTTCGCGTTAGTAAAGTGAGTGGATAGACAATTTTCCTTTTTTCTAACAAAACGGTAATTGTACCATCGAACCCTGCCAACAGTGCTTCATCTAGTGATGTTTCGGCTAATTTGCGAAGTCGATCTACACCTGGAAAATCTCGACCGGGCTCAATGTAATCGGCTAGACAAACGATTTTCTCAAGCAAAGACATATTCACACGACCTGATGTATGATAGCGAATGGCATTAAGTACATCTTCATCATTGATATGAAAAGTTTGTTCTGCGATCCAAGCCGCTGCTGGAGCATGCCATAATTGCTTGTCGTAGTTTAGAACATCCAAATCACGTCCACTTTCACGAACCGTTTCTGCTTGCTTCTGAACAGGCCAATACTTACAATAATCGTGTAAAATAGCTGCTAATTCTGCTTTTGCAGGATCTGATCCATACTGTTCAGCAAGCCGTATAGCGGTCTCCATTACACCTAAGGTATGGGTCCAGCGTTTTTCTGGCATTTGAGCGCGTACATTCTCAATTAATTGCTCACGATCCATACAGTCCACACTCCTTGATATACGCATTCACAGCATGAGGAACCAAATAACGAATCGATTCACCCGCGTGTACCTTGTCCCGAATTAAGGTGGATGAAAGATGAATATAAGGCATGTTCACCATCGTAACTGCAGACGCCACATTCGGTGGCAGTTGCCCCAAATCAACGTCATACCCCGCACGAGTTAATCCTATGAATTTCACTTTTAACACAAGCTCCGCAATTGCGAACCAATTGGGAAGGAACTGCACCATATCGCCACCAATAATATAATAAAAAGAATACCCCGGGTTGGATTGGATTAATTCCTCCACCGTATGAATGGAATAAGAAACCCCACCCTTTCGAAGCTCCAACTCATTGACGTGAAAATGAGGGTTACTCTCTGTCGCAAGACGTACCATCTCAAGTCGCTGCTCGGGCGATGCCTGTGGGGCGTGTTCTTTATGAGGCGGCACAAAAGTGGGCATAAACCACACTTCGTCCAACTCCCCATTCACTCTTGCACTCTCTGCCGCAATTAAGTGACCCATATGAATAGGATCGAACGTTCCACCCATTATTCCGATTCGCATAGGATTTCCTCCGCGTAAGAATTCATCTTATTTACTTTTCGGAAGCTCAATTTGTTTATGATCTTTGGATTCTTTATATAGAACGATCGTCTTACCAATGACTTGTACAAGCTCACAACCGGATTGTTTGGCAAGTTCTTGCGCGACTTCATCACGGTCTTCCATGCAGTTGTTAAGCACAGAGATCTTCATCAATTCTCTTGTTTCAATCGCTTCAAGAATGTGTTTGATTAATTGATCATTCACGCCGCCTTTTCCAACTTGAAAAATAGGTGTCAAATGATGGGCTTCCGCTCGTAAAAAACGTTTTTGTTTTCCTGTTAACATAATAAATTCATCCTCTATTCTGTAATGATTCTAGAACGATTTCTCGCATAACTTCGATAGGTGCAGGTTTCCCTGTCCATAATTCAAATGCACATGCGCCTTGAAAAATAAACATACCCAATCCACCATGCGTACGTGCGCCGCATGCTTCTGCTTCTCGCAGCAGTCTTGTAACTCTTGGGTTATAAATAAGATCACTAACAATTAAGCCCTGATGCAAATACTCCTCAGGTATCGGAGTCAAATCAACATGTGGGGACATCCCAACAGAAGTCGTGTTAATCACAATGGAAACCTCATGCATAATGTCCCCTATTTCATCCATTCCAAGTCCGATCACTTCCGTATACTTACCCATTACTTCAGCTAGCTCAACTGCACGTTTACTCGTGCGATTCGCAATATAGATACAAGGCACACCCTCTCGGGCAAGCTCGTAAGCTACTCCGCGAGCAGCTCCTCCCGCACCAATAAGCAGAACACGTGCTGTCGTTAGATCAACACCTGTCTCTTCCTTTAAAGAACGTACATACCCGATTCCATCCGTGTTATAGCCGGTTAGAACACCATTCTGGTTCACAACCGTATTTACGGCTCCAGCTATCCGAGCGCCTTCATCAATCTTATCGAGATAAGGCATGATTTCCACTTTATGCGGGATGGTAACATTAACTCCCCCAAGTCCTAGCGCACGAATGCCTTCAACTGCACCGTGCAATTGCTCAGCAGTTACATGGAAAGCCGTATATGCTGCATTAATTCCGCATTCACGAAATGCGCGGTTATGCATAATTGGTGAACGAGAATGACCAATAGGATCACCCAATACCCCGTACAGCACAGTCTGACTATCTAACAGACTCCTCTTCATGCGCTATTCCCCCTTAGCGACTTGTGATCACTATATTAACGACTCACGAACAACAACCTTAACACCTTTTGGCACATGAACCGCAACTTCCGCACCTGCTGTACTGTTCACTTTAATCCAGCCAAGTCCAGAGATCATAATATCCATTTGCTTATTACGTGGTATCGAGATCTGCTGCTTCACGAATTTTGGCAAGTTCTCAACTTCATCTTTAGTCGGTGGAGTTAAGAGTTCGCCTTTATGGTTGGCGTATAAATCGTCTGCTCTTTCAAGCTTCGTGCGATGAAGTTTAAGCGCATTAGAAATATAGAAAGTGAACGATTGACGATCGCCTTTAATAAAATCAAATCGGGCAAGCGCTCCAACAAACAACGTCTGTTCCTCGTTTAATTGGTAGATCATTGGCTTAATCGTTGCGCTTGGCATTACCTTCGCCAAATCACGACGTGAAATAAGCTCCGTTAAACGATGCTTGTACACGATTCCTGGTGTATCAATAATCGATTTACCATCTTCAAGTGGGATTTTCACTAAATCCAGCGTCGTTCCTGGATATGATGAGGTTGTTAGCTCCGACCCAAGATCACTGAAATCCGAGATCAATCGATTAATGAGTGTAGATTTACCGACATTCGTTGCACCCACGACATAAATATCTTGATTACCGCGGTGCTCCCCTAAAGATTCAATCACCCGTTCAAATCCCATATTCCGCTTGGCCGAGCACAGGACAACATCCGCAACACGCAGACCCCATTGCTTCGCCTGTTTTTGCACCCAATTCACGATCCGGTTATAGTTCGTTACTTTTGGTAACAAGTCAATTTTATTGACGACAAGAATGACCGGATTGTTTCCTACAAACCGCTGCAAACCTGCAATCATACTACCCTCGAAATCAAAAATATCCACGATGTTTACGACAAGCGAATTCGTCTTGCCGATGCCACCTAATATTTTCAAAAAGTCATCTTGATCCAGTGCGATTGAACTTGCTTCATTATAATGCTTAATCCGATAACAACGCTGACAAATTACAGGTTCCTTTAAAAATGCTTCTGGCGGAACGAAACCAAGCTTGCTTGGGTCCTCTAGCTGCAACTTTACCCCACAACCCGCACAATATAAAACTTCTTCACTCATTCTTTACTTGTCCTCCTGGTCTTGCTTTAGCAAGTCATCATTTCTTCATAAAGCGTAATGCCACTTTTTCCAGTGTTCGATTAACGACTTTCGTGAACACGCCCTCATCCTTAGGTGTAATTGGATCAACCAGAATGGTGTATAATCCTAGACGATTACCGCCAAAGATATCTGTCATCATTTGATCGCCAATCACGACTGTTTCATCCGCTGAAGTGCCGAGCAATTCCATCGCTTTATGAAAAGGATTGCTTGTCGGTTTCTTCGCGGCATGAATAAATGGAATGTTTAAAGGATCTGCAAAAGCAGATACACGTCCATGATAATTATTTGACACGATGATCACTTTAAACCCTATTTCACGTACACCATCAAGCCAGACAATTAACTCAGGCGTAGCCAAAGGATCTTTGGCCCCAACTAATGTGTTATCCAAATCCGTAATAATCCCACGTTTTCCTTGGTTCCACAGCTGCTGTATATCTATTTCATACACGGTCCGAGCGGACTGTTTAGGCACGAGCTTTGTAAACAAATGGTTCACCCCAAAATGTTCCTAATCTATACGAAACTATACCACACTTATTCTTTACGTTGCAAAAGGATTCCAATCAACAAAAAAACCCTGTCGCACGATTGCGAGCAGGGTTTCTCCCGATTAGATTACTTATTTCATCGCAGTTCGCAGCTTAATCATCGTCTTGTGTGCATGTACCCAATCTTCTCTTGTTAATGATTCGCCGCTATACTTGGAACTTTCGAATAGTTGAAGCAGCCTTTCCAGATCAGCTTTTAGCCATATGCTTTGATTAGACCAGCGCATTAAAGTCTCACGCATCGTTTCATGTTCATGTCTGATATATCCTTTGCGACGTGAGAACTTAAGCCAGCGATTGATTTCCATCAAGATAATCTTGTTGTAATTATTTGCGAATCTACGCTGCCTCCGGTTCTGAAGAAAATTTTGCAAGAAATTCCCACCATACCGTCTATACAAATAATAAGCTAACATGGCCAATGCTAGGATGACTCCGCCACTTGTTACCCAAACAGCCCATTTGGATGGAGCAGGAATATCCGAATCTACGGCTTGGTTCGGCTGATTCTTCACTTCTACTGGAGCGATGATTTCTTGATGATCAAGAACAGAAGGAAAGGTAAATCCAGCTGTTGCTTCGAATGGAATCCATCCCCAACCTGGAAAATAGACCTCAGCCCATGAATGTGCATCTGCGTTACGGATCACATACGTTTCTTCTCCGTTGGGATCTGTCGGACTTTGCATAGCGCTGCGACTTCTAATCGATTCTTGTAGATCAGACCTCTCCGATACACCCGATGTAAAACCCTTTACCCAGCGAGCAGGCATTCCAATCGAACGTGCCATCACCACCATTGCTGTTGAGAAGTAATCACAGTACCCTTCTTGGGTTTCAAATAAAAATTGATCCACGAAATCATCACTTTTACCTTTTTTCATATCTGGTGTGCTCGTATATTTATACTTCTCTGCTAAATAGCGTTCAATATTCTTCACCTTATCATAAGGATTACTTGCTTGATTGGCTAGTGATTCAGCAAGCTTCTTTACACGATCAGGCAATTCTTTAGGCAAGCTCAAGTATGTGTTCCATTTAGGCGAAAGTCTTGAATCAAATACAACACTTCGCAGTTCATTTGGATCAACCATCGGCATACTTGTGGTAAGCGTATAGTGACTAGGAAAATTATTTTGCCCCGTAAAATGTATGACTTCATCTTGTTTGGTCCATCCCAGCTGAGAGATCGCAATACTCTTTCCATCTTGTTCGGCAATAGATTGTATGGACGCTGGGCCAAATAAGACTGGATAAGATTTCGATGACGCCATATTCACTTTCACGGTTACATCTTTTGTTTTAAGCTTTGACTGATCTACTGATGCATCATGGATAAACTTCTCATTGAGAGCAACTTCTACACCTTTATCAACTGATTCCGAAGACTTTTCCCATCCCTTACCCGTGTATACACTACGCGTTTCCCCACGCATATATCCACGTTGAGAAGTTTGAACCGTCATAACTGTCACGTAGTCAAATTGGAACCCCCCTCCGAGCTTACCATCATCCCGACTGTATCCAGATGAGGCGTTTCCAAAATTCAACATTTTACTAACGCCAGATTCATCAATGAATCGCTGAACGGACTCCCCGTGATATCGCTTCCATGCTGTATAAGGATCGGTCAGAATTGGAGTCATCGATGGAGAATAAACAATAATTAGCCAACATAAGACACCTAGGCAGGCAAGAGGAATCAGAAACGGGAACGGTTTTCTAGCAAGCTTTAACACCGTGTCAGGTGCCTGACTTTTCAATCTCTGAATATGATTAATAACAAATAACAGACTGCCGGATACCATCACACCGGCAACTTCTTGCCACAAAGTTAAATTAGAAAATGAATCTCGCGTACATAATACGATAATGCTGAGAACAACAAAGAAGATCAGCCATTTTTTATTCGTGAACAAATGAATAGCAACTAAGTAAACAAACCAAGTTACAAGGGAAAAGAAAATGTAAGGTGCTAATTGAGATGCATTCTGATCCCAGAAAATCATGAATTGTTCCAACGAAACTTTTTTTAATGGAATCCAGTGATAATCGAGGTATACCCCATGCACAATTAGAATTGCAATCATTTGAATGACAATTCGTAGCGCACTTGGAATCCGAGGGATTAAAAAGGAAACCGCAACGATTAATAAAGTAATCTTGATTAGCAATGCTGTAGTTGGAGCCCATACACCTGGTTCTTTAATCATCCATTGAACAAATTGCAACAAAAAAATACCAATGAATACAACCATCGCTCGATTTAGAAAATCCTGAATAAACACAATATGCATCCAACTCTTCTTGGGTTTAGACATGCAGTTTCGCCCCCCCTAATGCAGTCGGAAGTGCTTCTAAACTTGAAATGGAATACCCCAATATCCCACTTTTACGAAGTTGGTGGACCCATTCTTCACTTTGAATTGTTGTTTTGGATGAAACAGGTTTGAGATCAATTAAGATATGACACCCATGCATCCCTTGGGCTTCCAGATGCTTCATATAGGTAAGCATTTCCTGATTTTTACGAGGAGACACAAATACGAACAATGTCCCACGCTTCCATTCTTTAGCGTATTGCTGTAAAGATTCTTCCATACTCTGCCATCCATCAGGCTCTACTTCTACAAGATGCTGGGTCATTTCTTTAAAATGGTCGCTCTTCACTTTGGAGTGAAACAAGGTACCATTCCCACCCGTCGTCAACAATCCAAATGGCAGCTGATTGTGAGAACCATATTTTAATAAAGAGGCTGTTACGGATACGGCTAACTCGAATTCTTCCGAGCTGGAATACGATTTTTGCCAACGATCCAGTACCACAACCGTAATAGGCAGTGATTCACGTTCAAATTCCTTTGATTTCCACGTGCCTGTCTTCGCAGTTGCATTCCAATGGATGCGAGATAGCCGATCGCCATAGTTATATTCTCTGACTCCATTAATTTGTGTCGTTTCCCGGTGTGCTAACGTAGATACGGTGTGGTGCTCGATACCTTTCATCAATTGTTGAAATTGTGTCCAATACCCAAGTTCTGCTGTTTTGGGAAACACAATGATGGAATAGGGCAATTGAATTTCGCCTTTATGTTCAAAGATTCCGAATACATCTACCGTCGTTAACTCTGTTCGATCAAAAGAATAAATCCCTCTGCGAAGTGGAGGCGAGCTAAAATTCACAACACCTCTGCGCGCCCAATCCGGTACAAATGTCCCTTCCTGCATAACCCCTTCTCCATTACGACGAACAAGACTTTCTTTTACTCTCACATAAGGAATCGGCCAGTAACCAGGAATATACATAACAATTTGTGACTCTAGACTTTGACCCGCTTCTAATTGAATATTTCCATGCGTGTTAAGAAACGTTCGTGAACCTATCGCCTGGCGAATACCGCTCCATCGCCCTAAATATACGTAGATACAGAAGACGAGTGAAAAAATGAACAGCATGACTGCAAGTTTCCCACCCTGAAATAATAGGAAGAATAATGTGAACAGAAAGAATGCACATAAATACCAGAATGATTTCGGAAGCTTTTTATCGTTAAATGTACGATTAACAACTCGTCTCTCCATCGAATTATTTCTCCAATCGGACAGGTACTTTCACCTGCTCAAGAATGGATTGTAGAACTGAATTAACATTCGCTCCTTCCATTCTAGCTCCACTATGAATTAAGATCCGATGACTCAATATATAGGGTGCTAGATACTTCACATCATCTGGGAGAACGAAGCTTCTGCCATTGATTAAGGCGAATGCTTTTGCAGCATGGACGAAAGCAAGCGTAGCCCGTGGTGAAGCGCCTAAATATACCGAAGGATGTACCCGTGTTGCCCTAGTAATATCCACAATGTATGCCGCGACCGACTCGTCCAAGTGTACCTTGTGAACATGTTCTTGTATCGCTTGGATTTGCTGAATATCCGCAACTGCAGCTAATCGTTCAAGTGGATGGGATTCTTCCTGAGATAGGATCATTTTGTGCTCAGTCGCTTGATCCGGATATCCAAGTGACAACTTGAACATAAATCGATCTAATTGAGCTTCTGGCAGGGAATATGTACCTTCAAAATCAATTGGATTCTGAGTCGCTAACATCATAAATGGTTCTGGAAGCGCATGTCCCTCTCCATCCATCGTTACCACTTTCTCTTCCATTGCTTCAAGCAGCGCGGATTGTGTCTTCGTCGTGGCTCTATTAATTTCATCTACTAATAATAAGTTCGTAAATAACGGACCTGGTCGAAAAATAAACTGCTCTTCTTTCGGATGATAGATTGAAACGCCCGTTACATCCGTAGGAAGCAAATCAGGGTTACATTGAATTCTTCGGAACTGCCCTTCAATGGACTTGGCAAGCGCTTTCACAAACACAGTCTTTCCCGTTCCAGGAACATCTTCAATTAAGACATGACCCTTGGCCAAAAGCGCGGTTAACAATAGATTGATTTCCGCTGGTTTCCCATGAATACATCCTTCTAAATTACTTTTAATATGTTTAAGAATATTGGGGATTTCTTCTGAAAATATTGCCATTAAGTGAATCCTCCTTAGATTGTGGATATATAGGATGGTAATTAATTCTATATTACTAAATATAAGAATACTCTTACAATTAAAAGTTGTATAATCGACTATACAAAAAAAACCTCGGTTACCGTGGATTAGCACGAACCGAGGTTTTTTCTATAAAAAAGTGTTTGTTTATCCTTTAGGTCTAACGAACAAAGAGGCCAGAAAAGAGAAGATGATCGCGGACGATATCCCCGCACTCGTAATAGTGAATATCCCCATTAAAACACCAATCCACCCATGCTCTTCAATCTCCATCAGTGCCCCATGTACAAGTGAATTCCCAAAACTCGTGATTGGCACAGTTGCTCCTGCCCCTGCAAATTGGATGAGTGGATCATAGAGCCCAACCCCATCAAGAATCGCACCTGCAACAACTAACGCACTCATGGTATGTGCAGGAGTTAGCCTGAACACATCCATTAGCAATTGACCCACCACACAGATTGCTCCACCAATTAGAAAAGCCCACACAAACTGCATCATCATTAATTCCCTCCGTTCTCTATTGCTACAGCATGTGCAATACACGGAATACTCTCGTCTTGCTGAAAAGTTAATGGGGATAACAGCGCACCTGTCGCGACTACTAAAATGCGTTTTAACTCACCCGATTGAAGTTTTTTCATCAGTGTCCCATAGGTAACAACTGCAGAGCAAGCAGCCCCAGAACCACCAGCTTGCACCCCCTGCTTCTCTCGGTCATATATCATCAAACCGCAATCTTGGAATTTCGTATGTTTAATCGGGAAATTACGTTGTTTAAATAACTCTTTTGCAATTTCGTGCCCTACAGCGGCTAAATCTCCAGTTACAATTAGGTCGTAATAACTTGGATCACGTTTCAAATCTTTAAAATGTGTCTCAATTGTATCTACCGCAGCAGGGGCCATCGCTGCCCCCATGTTAAACGGATCCGTAATGCCCATATCCACAACCTTACCAATCGTAGCCGCTGTCACCCTTGGACCTTTGCCCGTTCTAGCTAACACACAAGCACCCGCTCCCGTAACCGTAAATTGCGCGGTTGGTGGCTTCTGAGACCCATACTCAGTTGGATAACGGAATTGCTTCTCTACTGAGCTATTATGTGAGCAAGTGCCAACCAGCACATGCTGTGCACCTCCTGATGCGACAATCATCGAACCAAGTGCGAGACCTTCCATTGAGGTCGAGCAGGCACCGAAAATCCCAATATATGGTATGGCTAATGTACGAGCTGAGAATGAGGCGGAAATAATCTGGTTTAACAAATCCCCGCCTATGTAGAACTGCATATCACTGTTTTTTAAATTCACCTTTTGTACGGCGATTTGAGCTGCTTGCTCCATGAGCTTTTTCTCAGCCTTTTCCCATGAGTTCTCTTGTAATGTTGTGTCATCATGGACGATATCAAAATCATTCTTTAGAGGTCCTTTACCCTCTTCTGGACCTACAACAGTAGCAGTTGAGACAATGATCGGAGGTATATCAAACAACCACGTTTGTTTTCCTTTTAACATCTCAATGTCCCCCAGGTGTTCCGAAGATAAGTTGGAAAATCCCTACGAAAAACGCAGCAACGGTTCCAAACACAATGACTGAACCTGCAAGTTTAAACATGTTACCACCAACGCCGAGCACCAGTCCTTCACTACGATGCTCAAGCGCAGCTGAACACATCGAATTTGCAAAGCCTGTCACCGGAACAGCAGTACCCGCACCCGCCCACTGGGCAATCTTATCGTATACGCCAAATGATGTAAGAATGACAGAAATTAACACTAATGTTGCTACAGTTGGGTTACCAGCTGTTTCTTTTGAAAAACCAAACCATTTCATGTACATCATCATCAGAACTTGTCCAATATCACAAATGAATCCACCCACTACAAAGGCAAGAATCACATTTCGAAGCAGCGGTCTTTTGGGCTCAATATTTTTGGCAAGCTTTTTATACTGAATCTGCTCAGGAGTTGGTTTTTTCTTATCACTCATTTTCATTGCCTCCAAATCATTAAGTGGATAAAAATGCTAAGCTTGCTTGAACTTATCCCTCATCTCATGTAGCTGGTGAATTTGCGCCAAATATATACTTTTCTTATTTTGATCATCTGTTGATTTCAGCATCTTCATGAGATCAAATTGACATTGCTTTAAATCTATAAGGAATTGTTTCCGATCCGAATTATTTTTCCCTTTGTTCGTCACATGATTGGGATCATCATACACATCGACATACAATTTGCCCATGCTGTCCACTTGCGCTAAAAATATTTCGTTTACAGACAAGCCCAGCTTCTCAAGTTCTGCATACAGCCAAGCTTTCGAGCGGCCTGAATCATTCAATCCTTCATTACGTATACTGCCATCTGCAATTAACAGCACAGGTTCATGTTCAACAGGCAGGACCATATTCAAATGCTGCGGAGTTAGCGGTTGTTTTTCTGGCTTGAGCAGCACACTAATTTCGCCTGTCGTCTCTAACATGGCAAATTCAACATCGGCAGCATTAAACACATTCTTGACTCGCAGCTGCTCTAGTAATTCGTCTGCTGTAAAGCGTTCTTTCCCCAAATTTTTCTCTAAAATAACCCCGTGTTGGATGACAATTGTCCCTTTCCCTTCAAAAATATAGCGCAACTTCGTGCTCTTTAAAGATATCCATTCCACAAAGAAGGGGATGAGAAACCACACCATAATCGCAATCATGCCGTGTAAATAATTCGCCTCTACATCTGTCGATATAAACCCTGCTAAATCACCGATTGTAATGCCTGTGATGTACTCGAAGAATGTAAGCTGAGAAATCTGCTTTTTCCCAAGCAACCGTGTCATTCCAAACAATGCAATGATTGCGCCTAAAGCACGTAACACAATATAACCAGAATCCAGCACGTCATCTATTTCCTTTCAGCCCATAATTTCTTGATCTCATGTATTATTTGCAGCAATGGAATTGTTATGTATCAAGGAAAAACGGATTCCGATCACGAAAAAAGACACCTTGAACACCTTGAACGTTATGTTCAAGAGATTCAAACGTGTCCTCAAAATATACAAATAAATCTAAGTCATTAGCACCAATAGCGTAAATAACAGGATAAACAAAAACAGAACAAAGAACAAAAATTTGTGCCTCCGAATTACCATAAACGTCCCCGCCCTTAACTTTATTTTCCTGTCCAAAAGTCAATAACAAGCTCCTTATGATAATATGCAAGATGTTCCTTAACTGCCTTGGCTATACTGCCGCCTTAATTTCGTATTACGTCCGATTTAATCTTAGTCTATGCACAAATACCCAAGGACGTGTGGCAATGGACATCTCAACTTAAAATTTGCATCGAATCAATATGCTGCTTCGTCTCAGGAGTACCCACTTCATAGAGAAATTGGTAAATATGATTCAAGTTCATGTCATATTGATCATTTTCTTCATCATGATTATACGGGATTCCCGGAATCGGTGCGCGTAAATGCGTTTCTTCATCATAGACGTCTTTATAAGCAAAAAGGGATTGAAGATGGTCTATTTCCTCTTCGTTTGCCAAAATTTCGAGTTCATAGGCAGCATCTCCTTGATTGGGCAAAATCGAGCCGGATTGCACGGAAACATAATATTTGCTTTTACTCATAACGAAGTTCCCTCCACATTAGACCGTTTTAAAGTAATACAGAATGACAACTGCTCCTATAAAAACCGCAATCGGAAACAACACATACGCATAAAAAATCGGGTTGGCAAGTATCGGATGTTTCACTCTTGTCTGGCTGATGCCACGGTCCATTTCCTCTTGTTCCTTACGACGAATAGTCTTCCATGTAATCACGAATCCGAACGCAGCGATGACTAGAGCCACGACCATGATAATGCGAATTAATGTAGTCAAGGATCGATCCCACCTTTTAGCCTGAAATTGGGTTAGATTCTCTAGTTATGCGCTGAAATGAAAAAAGCATGCACATCCATCATTTTCATGATAGATCGAACATGCTTGGTAATTAAAAAAAAGCTGATTTTGAGCGTTGCAAGGTAAATCCACATAAGACTAATCCGAATCCAAACATGATGAGCACCCCTACAATGACAACAACTTGGATGGAGATTAAATCTGCAGCAAGTCCCAATGCGGCAGTCGTGATTATTTTCAAAATAGCTTCAATAAATTGATTCATACTGCCCACCCTGCCCATTACATCTACAGGTATGTTGTTCTGGTAAAAGGTCATGAAGCCTGTATTCGCAAATGCAATAAAAAAAGCAAGGATGAAAAATCCAACCGCCGCCATCATAAATGAATGTGAGAAGGCAAAGATAATGTAACCCAGACACATCCCGATCGATCCGCCGCTAATCATCACAGAGGTAGCTACTTTCTTCACGATCAAGGTATTTAATAGCGCACCTACGATGATTCCTGCACCTGCAACACTAACAAGAACTCCATACTCACCCTCTGAGAGATGAAGGACCATTTTTGCAAAAGAAGCTTCTAATGAATCCACAGAAGAAGTCATGACTACCATTACAAAGCTAAACAATAGACAAATAATCAAGACATACTTCTTTTGACGATAAAATTGGAGAACAGCGCCCCAGTCTTTTTTCAATAGATGGATAGAGAGTTTACTACCTTGTTTTTGTGCTAGAGTGTCCTTCTCAAGATTTGGCATGATTAAGGTGAGAAGTCCTGAGATCAAGAGAGCAATTGCATTGATGTAGATCGCAAATACCGGTGAACCGATTAAAAACAACATACCCGCAATCGCAGGACCAATGAGAAAAGCACCTGAACTAATTAAACTATTCAGCGAATTAAATCGTTGTCTTTGGTGTGTCGGAATCAGCTTGGTAATGTACGTCATGGACGTTGGGCCAAAGATTGTTGAAGCCATATTAATCACTAGAACAAGCGTGAATATGTACCCAAGCGAAGAAAACAACGGAAGCATAGCAATTAATATCGCTCTAGAAATATCAAGAAAAACCATGAGATTTCTTTTATTCAATCGATCAATGAGACTGCCTGACCATAAGTTCGTAAAAATGGATGCTAACGGTCGTAAAATATAAAGTGCAGCCACCGCAAGCACAGATTCCGTCATGTTAAGCACCATTAAGTTCAGAGCGATCAAATAGATCCATGCTCCTATGTTCGATACACCAATGCCGATCAGCAAGATAGAAGCATACTTCCAGGTTTCTAACAATTTTTTAGTAAACATAGCCCTTCTCCTTTAGGTATTCAGAGTGAACATAAAAATAAATATAAACAACAAAAAAATCCCACCCCCAAGACCTTAAGTCTTGGGGACGAGATTCTAACATTCGTGGTGCCACCCCAGCATCGCTAATATGTCGCCATATTAACCTCTTCAAGTACGGCAGATCGAATCAATCCGCTTATACTCTAGCTCTATAACAGGAGCTCCTGTTACACCATCCCCAATCATATTGGTTCCGATGCACCGCTCAGAGGCTTGGTTCAATGGTACATTCTTTGCTCCTTTTCAGCTTATAGAGCTCTCTGTTAAAAGAATGTATGCATTTACTCTTCTCGTCACTGCGTTTGGATATTTGTGATAGATTAGCAGATTGAGATGGAGGCTGTAAAGAGATAAATAGAAAATACAGATTACTTTTACTTTTTTACATATTCCTTTGGCACATAGGTCGCATTAGACACATCCAGTGCTTCATCTACCATTGCAAAGTCATGCAACTTCTTATAGTTATTATAGAAAATTGCTTTTTTGCGAATAGGGTCACCTGTGTAGTCGTGGTTAGTGGTTCCAGATTTAGGAGGTTGTCTAACATGAAATGATCCCCTTGATTTCACGATGTTTTGAAAATCCAAATTAAGATAGTCGTCAATTATTCATCGAAATCACTCATATTTATCACTGTTAGTAACTACTTATTCTTGACCCGTTGTGGTCAATTTAATTACTAACATAATATTGATGAACGAAAGCTAACAAGTTCGTTTCTTAAGTTCAGATTTTAATAAGGATAATTAGCATTTCTGTAATAAGCAGAGATGCTTTTTTGCGTTTATTGATTTCCAATTGACATCCAAATGATAATTTGATTATAATTAAAACGAAAGTTTCAAACAACTGTTTAGAACTAGTGTTTAAGAAAGCAGTTTACAGTTAGGGAGTGAATTATAACAATGGAAAATCAAGATCCAAAAGAACGAATTATTCAAGCGACATTAGAAATAATAGGTAATTACGGAACCGATAAAGTAACAATTCGCGAAATCGCTAGTCGGGTTGGAGTCAATGTTGCTGCAGTAAATTATTATTTCGGTTCAAAAAATAATTTAATTCAACAATCAATGCAATACTTTGCGGATACAATGCAAGATTCATTTCGTTTTTTTCAACAAAAGGAAAACCCTTTGAAAGATACGTTATATCTTTTCTTGACCAGTTTCGCTGAGACTGCCGTTACATATCCAGGTGTTGTCAAAAGTTTAGTTAATCAAATGATGGACAATGGTGAAATTCGTTCTGAGGTTGCTCTTGCCATGGAAAAAGGATCTGCTGCTATTAAGCAAGTGATTGGACAGTTATTACAATCAAAAGACGATAAGAAGTTATCGTTTATCGCTTTACAACTCATGTCAAGCATCATTTATCCCATTCTCATGAGCACTCAACTTCCTATGCTATATGGCTTTGATTATCGGGATAAGGAAGCACGTGACGAATACATCAAATCTTCTATGGAATTTATTTTCAACAACTACTAATCAGGGAAGGGTGAATAAAAAAAATGAAAAGGTTTCTTGGATTACTATCAATTTTATTAGGCTTTTTCATCGCATTATTAGATACGACAATTGTCAATATAACATTACCCAAAATAACAGAACATTATAATACAGACATTAAGACAATCTCTTGGGTTTTAAATGGATATAACCTTGCTTTCGCCGTCTTTTTAATTACCGCCTCACGACTGGCGGATCAATTTGGACGAAAAAAAATATACTTGATTGGTGTTACTCTCTTTACCATCACATCTTTCTTATGTGGAATTTCTACATCTGTTGAAATGATGATTGCATTCCGTGTACTACAGGGACTTTCTGCAGCATTAGTTGTACCTGTCACAATGCCTATGTCAATGGAATTAGTATCTAAAGAAAAGCGTGGAGCTTTGATGGGCTTTTGGGGTGCTTTTGGGGGCTTGGCAGCGGCAAGCGGTCCTGCCGTTGGAGGAATATTAACGGACAAATTTAATTGGCAATGGATTTTTTATATTAATATACCGATTGGACTGTTAGCTATCATTCTAACAATCTTCCTAATTCGTGAATCATACGACCCAACCTCAAGTAAAAAAATAGATTGGTTCGGCATAATCACATTGTCTGTAAGTCTTTTCGCGGTAGTATTGGCTTTAATCAAAGCGACAGATGAAGGATGGACTTCGTCGTACATTCTATCGTTGTTTGCTGTCAGTTTATTCTTTATTATTTTATTTGTCTTTAATGAGCACAAATCGCAAGAACCAATGGTACCGCTTGGGCTTTTTCAAAACTTGTCATTCTCAGCTGGAAGCCTTTCTTTCTTAATGGTTGGACTTGGACTAATGAGTGGGGCTTTTCTTTTATCCTTCTATTTAACTAAGGTAATGGGACTAAGCGAGTTGGAAGCAGGTCTTATTATTACAGCTATGCCGTTAACCGCAATTCCTTTCTCAGCTATATCCGGACCATTGTCTCAAAAATTCGGTAGTCGCTGGTTCATTATTACCGGAATGATTTGTTTAACTGCTATGATTTACCTTTGTGGTGATTTAACATTATATTCAAGTAAATGGGATATTATTTGGCGATTGGTTTTAGGTGGTGCGGGCATCGGACTGACAATGGCACCATTAATGAGCACTAGTGTTAATGCTGTTCCAGAAGATAAAGTTGGTATTGCTTCAGGTATTACAAATATGACTCGAACATTCGGAACAGTCTTAGGAGTTGCATTGCTTGTAACTATTTTAAATGGAAACATGAATAATATTATGCCTGATGCACAAGCAAAAGCAATTTCTATTGTTCAATCCAGTTCATCATTAGACAATAAAGGAAAAAAAGAATTAATAGATGAACTAACAGGGGCAAATTTTTCCGAAAACAATTCGGTACCAAGCAAAGAAGATACTCTTCAAAAGATAGAAAGTAAAAAAAAAGAAGTACTGAAAAAAGCTCCTCCACAAGCTCAGGAGGCCATTAAACTATCATTTGAGCAAGGTAGAAAAGCTGTTGAAACACTGTACCCAGAGATTGAAGAAACTTTTAAATCACATGTGTCCAAAGCATTTAATAATACTTTTAAAACCGCAAGTATGATTATGCTATTGGGAATATTGTTTGCATACTTTACAGATTCTACTAGTAAACCAGTGATATCTAAACGACGAAAAGCAACCAGTGTATGACAAAAATGTAGTGTGTTTTTATAAAACAGTATCTTTCTATAGGAAAAATGTAACTATTCCCTACTTTGACCAGGAATAATTACCTGATTTGCTTCTCATAAACAGTTAACACATAAACACAAAAAGCATCCGCTCCAAAGAGTAGATGCTTTTTTGTGTTGTCATTTAGTGTTTATGATAAATAAAGCCATTACCGTCTATGTAGTCATTTGGACCAATATAAGAATGACAACCACTTTTTATAAAAGCTGAAGCTAATTGTTCAACGCCTAAGGTACAGCCTGCTACGATAACCTTAACATCATCCAATTTTGAGTAACGTTTAACTTCTTCAGGACCAAAAAATTCCCCTCTAGGTTCGTTTACTTCATAATCTTTGGTTCCGATGCACCATTAGACACATCCAATGCTTCATCTACCATTGCAAAGGCATGCAACTTCTTATAGTTGTTATAGAAAATTGCTCTTTTGCGAATTGGATCACCTGTGTAGTACCGCTCGTATTGAAGTAATCTCTGTCCGAATGCCTCACCGCAAAGATCCCAAGCAAGCTTAAAGAGGTGAATACGATCTGTACCTGATACACCTTTCCGGCCGCCATAATAGCGCTCCATATCTAAAGCCAATTCTGGATGAGTTAGATCAGCTTCCGTTGGTGACATCAGCAATCCACCTGCACCGATGATTTGCATCACCTCAATTGCACGCGGATAAAGCGTTGGCAGCAGCCCGCGAATGGTTTCAATCGGGATATAAGCTGGAACCACATCACCGGATGGCAGTGTCTCATACTCTTGTTCGGCAACCTTGAGCAGTGCTCGAATCGATTCCACCGACTGGATCAATTCACCTAAATCATTTTGAACGTTCAAGTATACATCTACGCCGATCGAATCAGCCAATCGAACAGCCACTTCTGTGGCAAATTGTAGTTTAACTAAACCTCTTACACCCGTTTGGTGTGAGGGCTGCTGCCCAATACCCGTTTTGGGATACAGCAAGTTTGCAGCTTCCACGTTATTGTACAAAAACACACGATTCCAAGGAACCAGCACATCGTTAAAGACGAGTAACGCGTCCATTTCTTCAAAACGGGATGCAAGTGGATGATCCGCCACATTCCGGGTTCCATCTTGCATCGGCTCACGACAAAGGATACGAAGTCCAGGGGTATCAATAGGAATCGCAAACGCAAGTGCATAACGTTCATCCCCCGGCTTAAATCCAGGGAAGGAATAAATAATGACTTCATCTGTGATCGGCGCAAGGGTAGCCAACATCTTAGCTCCGCGTACGATTAAGCCTTCTGGCGTTTCTTCTACTGCGCCCAAATGTGTATACATATCTTGCTGCTCATGTGACGTTTTGCTGCGGTCGTTCTGCGGATTTATAATCGCATGTGTTAAGAACAAGTCATTGTCGCGAACATGACGGTAATAGTTTTGTATATTTGTTGCCCAATCGGAGTTATATTTGGCTAGAAAGTCTGAGTTGCTATATAGCGAAGTGACCACGATATTAAGAAAATCCGGCGTTCTCCCCATTAAACCAAAAGTCGCTCTGGCATAAGCTTCGAATAATTCCCTGCGAGCCTTTAAATCTTCTGCGTTTTTCGGTACTAGGAAAGCATTGTTTACTCGATCTCCAGTCTCTTCACAGAGATGCGTAATTTTATCTTGAAATGCTAGATCGTGCTGCATGTCATATAACTTCGCAATTTCATGAATCGGTTGTTTAAATACAACTTCATCATATACATTTGTTACTCTTCTCCCCGATAACCATATCTCAGGCTGGCGAAATTTCAGTCCTTCGATATATTGAGACCCCGTACGAATACCCATAGTCATTCCTCCTTCATAGCTATGAATCAGAACCGTATGTCTAGATTATATGAGCGGCTAGGCAAAAGGATTGTAATACAATTAACATTTTTCTCACTTTTTGTAAACGGATACAAGAAGTATGTAGATCCTAGTTGATCTTGCAACTGTTCATCTCCTATAATTAATATGATAGCGGTTTCTCCAGAGGGGTGTTCGATATGGTAAACCAGTTTGAAATGAGTGAACAATGGCAGCGTGTTTTGAAGTATGGCAACCGACAATTTTTCAAAAAGAAAACGATCATTTACCACCAAGGTACATCTGGAGATGGTTTCTATTTTTTGTATAGCGGCTTAGTTAAAATTATCGCCTCTACTTCAACAGGGAAAGAACGGATGTTAAATATTGTTGTTCCCGGACAACTCGTCGGTGTTCAAGCCATTGACCAGCAAACCCATTTTACAACTTCAATAACGGCCAAAGACTCCGTACTCTACCATTTCTCTTCGGCACGGTTTAAAAACCTAATGACCCATCAGCCTGAGCTAGTCCACCTTGTTTCGCAAACGATCATACAAAAAATGCGTATTCTTTTATTTGCAATTCATATCAAAACCCTTTCAACAGAAGGGCAAATTGCCATGATCCTACTCAATCTGTTTGAAGATTTTAAAAACTTCGATATCCCACTCTCCCAACAAGAACTTGCCAATTGTACGGGCTTAACCCGAATAACGGTTTACAAAATCCTTAAACAATGGAAAGAAGCAGGAATCATTGAGATAAAAGACCGCGCCTTTATGATCAAGAGACCTAAGCTGTTAAAAGATATTGTCGAGGGTCGTTCATGTATGCGCTGAATCGAGGGAAAAGGTGATCGAATGTTATACCTTCGTTATAAATTTGAGCCCTATTTATCTTATGCCCAAGTCGTTCATATCAAAAAAAACGCTATCATTTATCGTCAAGGTGAACCCGGGAGAGGCTTTTTTTACTTGGAGCAAGGAGGAGTCAATATTGTTCTCCTGTCGGACAATGGTCAAGAACGTATTGTAGACTACGTTCCGATCGGAACATTACTAGGAGAACATGGCGTAAACAAGTCCCCCTATTTAACATCTGCTATAGCTACATCTTCCACCATCTTGTATTTTTTTTCCGATGAAGCTTTAAGTAAAATGTGTAAAAATCATCCTGAAACATCCTTGTTATTCACAAACTCTCTTATTTACAAGGTTAGATTGCTCGCTGAGATCATCGCATTCCATGATAGTCCTGTTGAGCAGCAAATGGCACATTACTTGCTTAAGCTGATTCAGGTACATGACAATGGCAATATTCCAATTGATCAAACTGCACTCGCTCGTTATATCGGTACATCCAGAAATACAGTAAATAAAATTTTTCAAAAGTGGAAAAGCCTTCATTTAATCGAATTCTCCCAACGCGGAACGATCCGCATCACCGATACGGACAAGCTTAAAGAAATCATAGGGGGATAACTTACAGCTCTGTACGCAGGCCCCATAATTCAGGGAAATAACGCTGTGCTACGACCTGTTTTAAGTACTCAACGCCGGTTGATCCACCTGTCCCTGGTTTGAAACCGATGACTCTTTCCACTGTAACCATATGATTGAATCTCCACTGTTGTTGGCGGCTGTCGATATCAACTAATTTTTCCGCAAGTTCATACAGATCCCAATAGCGCCCGACATCCCGATACACTGTCAACCAAGCAGCTTTCACGCTTGCATTCTCCTTATAATCTTGCGACCAGTCCCGTTTTAAATAAGATTCATCAATCTCCAAACCACGCATCGAAAGTGCCGAAATCGCAGCATCGTATAGACTAGGTAGGTGTTGTGCTTGACTTAATAGCTGATGGAGCTCCGGTTGATGTTCATAGACAGAAAGTCCCTTTGATCGTTTGCTTCCCAACATAAATTCGATAAGTCGATTCTGGTAAGACTGAAATCCAGAGGAACGACCCAACTTGTCTCGGAATTGCATGTATTCAGTCGGTGTAAGTGTCGACAGCACATCCCAGGATTGAATCAATTGTTGCTGTATTCTAGATACCCGAGCGAGCATTTTGAAAGCTGGTTCCAAATTGTTTTGCTGAATCGAGTATCGTGCAGCTTCTAATTCATGCAAGATCAATTTCATCCAAAGTTCACTCGTTTGGTGGATAATGATAAACAGCATTTCATCATGGTGGTCTGACAACCGCTGCTGACTGGATAATATTTTATCGAGCTGGAGATAGTCGCCGTAAGACATCTCTTTTGAAAAATCAAGATGAATTCTAGACTCCGTTGCATTTGACTGTGATTGTTCGCGCTTTTCCGAATTGGACAAGGTCTTCACTCCTACTATAGATAATGGAACAGAAAGGATATGAGCTCATTATATACAATATTAATTGATTATTCTGTAAATTACTTAACAATAAATTAGATTTTTACTTCGTATAATGATACAAAAACCTGCCATATAGGCAGGTTCTTTCTCCAATTATCGCTTCGCTTTATAGTACTCAAGATATAGCTTTATCAATGTTCTCTTCTCGAGCGTGTCAAGAAACGAAAACTGCCACTCTAATTTGAGCGGCAGTTTTCGTAAACTAAGGTGAATTTCTAGTTGATGTCATGCAGGTACTGCAATATCCGTTTTAATAATGTGGCTGATTGTGCACGTGTGGCATTCTCGGAGGGAGCGAATGAATCTTCCGTGATTCCCGCAACGATGCCTTGTTCCACCAGTTCAGCGACGGCTTGCTGCGCCCAACTGGATATGGTGTCGCGATCTTGAAACTTGGAAGTTGATCCTGATGTGCTGTTACGATTCGTTTGCTGAACGTTATGGAACACATTCAGAATCATGACGGCTATTTCTTCACGGGTAATTGGGGCATCGGGACGGAATGTGCCATCTTCAAACCCGCTGATAATTCCCGCTCTAGCAGCCATGCGAACATTCTTCGCATACCAGTCATTATCAGAAACGTCCGTAAACGTGCGAGCCTCCCCGCTAGTGACAATTTGTAATCCCAATGAACGGAATAGCATTGTCACGAATTGTGCTCGCGTCACTTGCTCGTCAGGTTGGAAAGTGATATCGGTTATACCGCTCAGTATCCTTTTTGAAGCAAGCAATTCAATATCCGCTTGAGCCCAGTGATTCTGAATGTCTATAAACGTTTTGCTGTTTTGAGCAATAATCAAGATATCCTCGACATTCCCCTTCACACTCAACAGCGTCTGTCCGTTTACATACTGGAACGTTGCAGGCACGAACGAAATTTCATTGGTGACTGGATTGAATAATAGAACAGTTGTTTTCGCTGGATCTACTTCCCTATCCATGAAGAGCGAGCCACCAATACCGTTCACTGTTTTAGTTTTTCCATTCGTACTGTAAAAGACGACCTGGCTATCAGACACTAGATCGATAACTTCCAGTCCTTCTTTCTTCATCTTTTGTCGTATTTTGGATGAATCAGCTTCACTGATTGCTTTCGCACCGATACTAACAAAGATTTGATTGATCGGACTGTCTAACGCATTCCTCAATTCTTGTTCGCTTACGTTCTTCATTGGTAGACTGATCGTCCTGTCGTTGAACAAGAAAATTAGGGAACCATTGGGCAATTCATTCTTCAATTCCAGTATAAACTTCGCGGAAATGATCACGTCTGCCTTGTCGGCTCTTGTTGTTTGCAGCATGAATGAAATAGTCGTGATACCGGGATTCTCAGCGATCAACTTCAGCGCTTTGCGAATAACGTTGTCGTCCATCACCATCTTCCCGCTAACAGGTTGTTCGTACAGAACATTCACGTTGTTACCACTTTTACTAATGACAACCTTAGGGCCTTGCGGTTGCTGTGGCGGTTGCTGTGGCACTTTCACATCAATTTGAGGAGGATTCGGCGAATCCGGATTGTTATCAATCTGCTTTACGAGCAGCTTAATCGCAAATTCGAACCTAATGTCCTGATTGTGTTGAGAAGTTGCAACAAGTTTTATCGTACTGGCTTTTGCTTTGTTCGTTACGGTAACTCGACCCGTTGACTGATCGACGCTGATGCCGCTGCCAGCTCCTTGCAGGCTCCAGATCACCGTTTCGCCTGGCATGACTGCACCATATTGATCGAGTACCTGAGCCGTGTAGTCAGCGTTGATGCTGCCACTTTCCGGTATTGTCAGTTGCGATTGGCCTGTCACTGTTACGTTCGTTACGATAGAAGAAGGGACTTCTTTCGTCAGCGTGACGGTTTTCGATGCATGCACATTCGAATTGCTTGCCGATGTGGCGACGAGTTGGAATGTACCTGCAGTCGCCGTATTCGCTATAGTGACTCGACCCGCTGACTGATCGACGTTAATGCCGTTTCCAGCGCCTTGCAGGCTCCAGACCACCGTTTCGCCTGGCATGACTGCACCATATTGATCGAGTACCTGAGCCGTGTAGTCAGCGTTGATGCTACTGCTTTCTGGTATCGTAAGTTGCGATGCACCTGTCACCGCCACCTTCGTTACGATTGAAGAAGGGACTTCTTTCGTCAGTGTGACGGTTATCGATGCATGCACATTCGAATTGCTTGCCGATGTGGCGACGAGTTGGAATGTACCTGCAGTCACTGTATTCGTTAGAGTGACTCGACCCGTTGATGGTTCAACGCTAATGCCGCTGCAAGCTCCTTGCTGGTTCCAGATCACCGTTTCCCCTGGCATGACTGCACCGTATTGATCGAGCACCTGAGCTCTGTAGTCAGCGTTGATACTGCCGTTTTCCGGTATCGTCAGTTGCAATGGCCCTGTCAACGTCACGTTCGTTATGACAGACGGAATGACTTCTTTCGTCAGCGTAATCGTTATCGATGTATGCGCATTCGGATTGCTTGACGATGTGGCAACGAGTTGGAATGTACCTGCAGTCGCCGTATTCGCTATAGTGACTCGACCCGTTGACGGTTCGACACTAATGCCGCTGCCGGCGCCTTGCAGGCTCCAGACCACCGTTTCGCCTGGCATGACTGCGCTATTCTGATCGAGTACCTGAGCCGTATAGTCAGCGTTTATGCTGCCGTTTTCCGGTATCGTAAGTTGCGATGAACCTGTCACTACCACCTTCGTTACGATAGAAGAAGGGACTTCTTTCGTCAGCGTGACGGTTATCGATGCATGCACATTCGAATTGCTTGACGATGTGGCGACGAGTTGGAATGTACCTGCAGTCACTGTATTCGTTAGAGTGACTCGACCCGTTGATGGTTCAACGCTAATGCCGCTGCCAGCTCCTTGCAGGCTCCACTTCACCGTTTCGTCTGGCATGATTACACCAAATTGATCGAGCACCTGAGCTGTGTAGTCAGCGTTGATGCTGCCGCTTTCCGGTAACGTCAGTTGCGATTGCCCTGTCACTTTCACTGTCATTGTCACGTTCGATACTTTCGAGAGCGTCACGGTTTTTGTCGCACGGGCCTGATGATTGTTCTCCGGCGTTGCGACGATTGTTAAGTTGCCTGCAGACGCCGATTTCGACACTGTCACAACGCCGCTCCATTCATCGATGCTGACTCCTGCAGCAGGCTGCGACAACGTCCACCTGACAAGCTCGTTCTTCATTTCTTGATTAAATTGATCCTGTATCGTAACCGTATAAGTTACCTTAACATCCTGATCTTCAGGAATCGCAATAGCATTCATCCCGGCTATCGAAGCTGCATTCGGGACTGGATCCGGCTGCGATGTAACCGTTAACGTAAACGGCCTTGTCAGCGCTGTGTATTGATAGGCCGACACATAATTTCGTCCTGGTTTTGCAATGAAGTACCCCGATACGGAAAGCGGAGTTCCGGGAATCCATACGTTCGTCAGGTATTCATCATGATTCGATTCATGCACGGCCACCCAATTCCGAGTACTTCCCGTATCATCGCCAGGAACATCAAGATGCACTAAAACTTTCTGCGTCGTGGCGACATCAAAATAATAGTAATTCGAACTTTGTGCCGGGTCGAACATGCCTGATACCGGAACACCGGAAGTTAGAGCCACCGCTGTTTCATAGCTGCCATTTGCTTTCGTCAGCGTGACGGTTATCGATGCATGCACATTCGAATTGCTTGCCGATGTGGCAACGAGTTGGAATGTACCTGCAGTCGCCGTATTCGTTAGAGTAACTCGACCCGTTGACGGATCGACGCTAATGCCGCTGCCGGCGCCTTGCAGGCTCCAGACCACCGTTTCGCCTGGCATGACTGCGCTATTCTGATCGAGTACCTGAGCCGTATAGTCAGCGTTAATGCTGCCGTTTGCCGGTATCGTAAGTTGCGATGGACCTGTCACTTTCACTGTCATTGGCTCGTTCGTTACTTTCGAGAGCATTACAGTTTTTGTCGCACGGGCCTGATGATTGTTCTCCGGCGTTGCGACGACTGTTAAGTTGCCTGCAGACGCCGATTTCGACACGGTCACAATGCCAGTCCATTCATCGATACTGACTCCTGCAGCAGGCTGCGACAACGTCCACCTGACAAGCTCGTTCTTCATTTCTTGATTAAATTGATCCTGTATAGTAACCGTATAAGTTACCTGAACATCCTGATCTACAGGAATCGCAATGGCATTCGCCCCGGCTATCGAAGCTGCATTTGGGACTGGATCCGGCTGCGATGTAACCGTTAACGTAAACGGCCTCGTCAGCGCTGTGTATTGATAGGCCGACACATAATTTCGTCCTGGTTTTGCAATGAAGTACCCCGATACGGAAAGCGGAGTTCCGGGAATCCAAAGGGTCGGAAGGTATTCATTGCGATTCGATTCATGTGTTGCTACCCAATTCCAGGTACTTCCCGTAGCATCGGCTGGTACATTGATATTCACTAAAATTTTCTGTGTCGTGTCGGAATCAAAATAAAAGTAATTGGAACCTTGCGCAGGGTTGAACCCGCCTGCCACCGGAACACCGGAAGCTAGAGGGCCCGTAGCCGTTTCATAGCTGCCGTTAGGTTTCTCCTCTGCTCGAACTACATTTTTTATGATAATCATTTTGCTCTGAGCGATAGTCGGCGAAATCTCGGAAGTCGCGATGATTATCGCTTCCCCATTGACCGCCGAACTTCCAACCGTGAGTTCGCCTGTGTCCGCATGGATACTTACTCCCGTCACAGGTGCTTTCAGTTTCCATTTCAAGGAAGACATTTTATCGGGAACCGTTGTACCATTCTGATCTAAGACGAATGCCTGATAACTTCCGCTCGTCGAACCGGAGTCAGGGATCGTGATCACATCTTTTCCTTCAATCACAATAGTAGAAATAATCGGATCCGATGTCACGATAAGCTGGTAGGGAACAGAATCCGTCCCAGTTGATTTGGAAGCGATTACATAATAGGTACCAGGATCAAGCATAATCGATTTCGAAAGCTTGCTTCCGGTTCCGCTTGCCTGGGCAAGATCCGTGTGAATATCTTTATCGCTGCGAAGCACCCACTGCATCGCTATTCCCATCGGATTTGCAGCGGAAACATTGACTTGAGTCGCAATCGGTACTTCGAAGTAATAATAATCGAGATTCGATGGAATATCGAGCGTAGCGGATACCGTCACCCCGAACGACAAAGGGCCTGTCGCAGTTTCAAACGACTGATTGGGCTTTATTTCTTCTGTAATATCATGAATGAGCTTCACTTCTTGTTCCTTTAAGATGGCTTGATCCTTGGCAGCGGAAGCAATCAGCGTAAAACTGGGGTCACTTGCCGTCGGATCTACCGCAATCGTATGGGTCACTGGTTGAAACGTTACGCCGCGAACCGGATCCTTAAGCTTCCAATTGATATTCTCATCTGCAATGACAACGTCATGTTGATCATACACCTGCGCGTCATATTGAACGGATTTTCTGCTTCTTCCATTCGGAATAACGACCGTCTTCGGTCCTATCATCTTAACGCTGGTGAGAACGGGGATTTCGTCGCCAATGGTAACCTTGATCTTGTAGTCCCCAACGTTCGTCTGTGAATTCGAATTTTTATATACGCACAAATAGTATCTTCCTGGAGGGGCGTCAAATGTGTGTTCCAATTTATTGCCATTCTTACGCGAGTACTGCCAATATTGATTAAACTCGCTATCCTTATACAACGTCCAGGTTAAATCCATCCCGTTGGTTTGCGTAACAAGGAGGTTGATCGTATCTACACGATCCAGTTCGAAGTAAAAATAGCTTGAACTATCGCTTTGCTCCATTGATGCTGGAAAATTGACGTTAAGCGGCAACGGACCGTTGGCTGTTTGAAACGTACCGTTCGGCTTCATTTCCTTAGTTAATGGGCCAATGTCCGCGGTCGTTGTCTTTACTTGCGTGATTCCGTGGCTGTTCGTCACCTTTAAAGTTACTTGGTATACGCCTGTTGTTCGATACACATGAGGAGGACTCGGCAGCGTACTGGTCGTACCGTCTCCAAAATCCCATTCATAGCTGGTAATCGTCCCGTTAGGCGAAAACGTTCCTTTGCTCGTAAACATTACCGGATATCCGTTCGTCCCCTCATACGGTCCATGAATATCAATGGTAGGGGGAATCGTCGTATCGTTGGATTCATTGGGCAATAAACCGTGAAGAACGACATCGAATACATATTGATTGTTCTCATCCAGACGATAATTCACGTAATACGCCGTTACCGTCTTATAACCGGACCAAGACAAAGTATCGAGTGTCTTCAAATATTGGTTTACAATCCCATCCATGATCTTGCGGTCTGCAATAATGCCTTGACTGGCGCCGCCTTTATAAGTCCCTCGCACGGCGAATGTATTAAAGAAAGTCGAGGAATGTACTTCTGGCACGATGTTACTTAAACCTGTATGTTGAGCAATTTCATTGAAAATTTCCGAACGCGGCTTGCTTGGCTGCGGTTGGACATAGTCGTCTGCAACAAGTGGAATCGTCAATTCATTCCTGCCTGCCTTAGCATGCAGATCTACAGCGGAATTAATATAATTATCGTTTAATTGCGCGTCCCGTCCCAGCTCATTCATGTAAGAATCGTATCTGGCTCCGTCGTTCGCGCGAACCAACTGGGCGATCCTCTCTAACACTTCTGGATGATTCTTATAGATGTAGTATTGAAGCTGGTACGCAAACGTGTAGAAGCGGAATCCATCGTACTTGGCGTGAACGACTTCGTTAGCCTGCATCCACTTATCGACCGGGTCGTACAAATTCCGTTCAGACATCGATTTCCGCGGCAAAATTTCGTTTTCCCGCGTCGAACCGGCGAACAGCTCCGCGCCCCCCTCTTCCAGCCATGTCACCCGATCATTGCGGTAGATTTCACTCTTTCCCCACAAGCCCGGCACCAGATAGCGTCCCTGCAGGAAGTGAGTGAATTCGTGACGGAACAGTTCTTCCAGCGTGTAAATGCTGATTTCAGGCGTTCTTTCCCAAGTGTAGAAAGTTCCTTCGCCCTCAATGTATATACCGCCATTCTCAGTCTCAATCCCGTTTAGAAGCAGGTTGATAGCGTACTCTTTCTTCGTGTTGTAAATGAACATGGTCAAAATATCGTCCGCATGATTTTTTTCTAATGGCTCGTCATTACCAAACACACGATAAAACTGCGCCCTAACTTCTTTTGACGCCCAGTACAAACGTTTTACTTTATCTTCCGTTACGTCTTTACCGGTGTACATGACCATTTGTCCGTCATCGAATGTATAACGGTTCGGGAAGTAAAAGCTTTTCGCAGCTTTCACTAGCTGATCATAGCGGATCGCGTTCCCCCTCGAATCGATCCCTTTGAAAGCGATTGCAATTGAAGATGCAGCTTGCATATATGCATAGCTAAATTTCGGGAACATCTCCATATCCTTCGTTAAGACATCATTCGAAGCGGATGGATTGCTATTGAAAGCGCTGAGCTTCCCTACGTAATAAATCGCATTATTCAGAAACCAATTATTGCTTTCTGTATAATCATTATGCAGGCTTAATTGACCGACCGCTGCCAAGAACGAATCGAACTTACCGACATAATCAGGTATCTTGGGAACATTTTGTTCATTCAACACCTCGTTTAGAATAAAATTGATTCCTTTGACCAATTCATAAGCAGCGGAGAATTCTTTCCCCGTTCCATTATTAAACGTATGAAAATTGCTCTCGATCTGGTTGAGAATTTTCGTCGCCTTATTAATCACTTCCGCATCGACCGCAGTATTCCCGATTAACAGGCCCACCGAGGCGATAACAGAATTTTGCGCTTCTGTCCCGACCTGGAAATTAGGGTTATTCTCAATGGCTTTTACTGCCGGTAGCACCTTCATTCTGTAATTCCATTTGTTAATATACCCCAGTTGACTATTGTAATAGCCTAGATAATAACCGGAACGCAAAACTTCCACCAAAGTGTTTATCCCTTTTTTATCATCCTGCGTAAATTCATTTCCCGCTTTCTCCAATCCCGTAAATAGCGCATCCATCCGGTCTCTATCGCCATAAAATTCCGCGGTGTCCGCATTGAACCGGAACAGCTCAGGGATATCGGTCCATGTAAGCTGTTGAATGGTTGCGATCAAATCGTCGAATGCCATGTCGTTCAGCTCTGCCATCGAGTAACTTCTCACTTCAATTGTACTCAGACTCCGTATTTGCTTCTGGGCCGTACCGGAGTTTGGAACCGTGGAGTGATTAAGCGACAGCTCATACGGCTGCGGTGCTTCCGGAGCTAGATCTGACCTGTCCCCACCTGCCGAAGCATCGTCAATGTCGTGAATCGACTGGTCCGTTGATTTCGGCTTCTCTAATTTGCCTAGCGGCTTCGCATTTGATTGACTGCTGCCTTGCTTCGTTTGATCGATCTGATAGGTCGTTGGGGCGACATCGGGGGATTGGGCTTGAATGGCCGTTCCCATACTATTGCTTACAATAAATGCGATGATCGTGAATACAATTCCAACTCTACTTTTACGTTTGAACCACTTCAAGAAACTCACACTCCCTTTTCATTCTTTTGAAAGCGTTTGCAAAGTCAACTGTGAATTTCCTCGTTTTCACCTCCAACAATTAATCACTCCCATAGGAATTCTTAAACTAACCAGCACTTCAACACCTATCCAGTATCTTATATGCAATATCAGTGCCACCTCTTTTCACTCTAAAAAGACTGGAAATTCTGAAAACAATTACAGTCCGAACTGCCCACTAATTTAAACACTTGGCATAATTAAATCCTTATAATTTAGACAGTTGCACTGCGTCCAATCTCAAACTCCCTAATAAGACAACAAAAAAGCATGATGCTGTCCTCACCATGCTTCTCATTTTGAATTTTTTATCGCTTCGCCTTATAAAACTCATGATAAAGCTTCATTAATGCCCGCTTTTCAATACGAGAAACATACGACCTGGATATACCAAGATCCTTGGCGATCTCTCGCTGGGTCCGTTCGTCCCCACCATGCTCCAAACCAAACCGCCCTCGTATGACTTCCTGTTCACGTTCATCTAAAATATCTAAATTACGGTAAATTTTACTTTTTTCAATTTTAAGCTGTACCTTGTCAATGACATCATCCGGCTCGGTGCCAAGGATATCTATCAATGTAATTTCGTTGCCTTCTTTGTCGGTTCCTATCGGATCGTGAAGGGAAACGTCTTTTCGTGTCTTTTTGAGGGATCGCAAGTGCATCAGGATCTCTATTCTAATGTCAAAAGTGTGGCAGGAGTAGAAGCCGGGGGTCTCAAGCTCTATAAGCGATAAATGAATCAAATTTCCATCGGCTCTCAGCAGATGGAAATTTGTGTGTTCTTTTTATTCAATAACTAGGATGCGCGGAGATGTTTTGGACACTACTCTCGATGAAGCCCAAGAACCGAGACCTGCGGCGAACATCGTAATGCAGGCCAGCGAAATAATCCCTCCCCAATGCAGAATTAGCGGCAGATTGGCAATACCGTAATCCGAGAGAATACTGCCAAGTATAATCGGAAGAAAATACACGCCAAGCACCACTCCGATTACTGCCCCGATACCTGAAACCGCAATGATCCCCATAGTGACAGACCATCTGATTCGGTTCGAAGATAATCCTATGGATTTATAAATGCCGTAGGTTTTGCTTTCTTTTCTGATGTTAATCCTACTGATACTGTAAATGATGATGGTCGTGACTGCTGTAAACAGAAGACCCATGATACTCATCGGGAGGATCAAAGAAGCTACCGCCTGTTTAAAAGTGGCATCCAGAAGTGTCTGCATTGTTGCGGCTGAGGCGGAGTCTTTATACTTTGCATTGATTTCACTAACGATCTTATCCGCATCCTGATCATTATTCAGATTGATGAAGGCAGCGATATAATCGTTATATTCTGGGTGACTGACCTGAAGTGTTTCAGCAACAATTCGGGCAGATACCGATTGGTTAGCAATCGACTGAAAGACACCGCTGACGATAAGCCTATGCTTATAACCTTCAATATAAACCTCAACCGTATCCCCTACGTCTTTTTTCAATTGTTTGGCGACACTGATGCCAATCGAGATCTCATTTTTATTTTTGGGATTTCTGCCTTTGATCGTGGTATAACCGACTTCGTCATAGCTGCCATCAATCACATAAATACTAAAATTCATAGACTGCTTGTTCTTTGTTTCTGAATCTACGTTTCTCCCATCAGACACAACCCCATTCACATTCCCGAGCCATCCTGTATTTTTGATTCTTTTGTCCGACTGCATCTTCTGTTGGAATTCGGTTCGGGAAAAGGTTGAAGTGTTCACCACTCTTAAGGAAATATCGGATGAATCATACCCCCATGCGGCTGACGTCTCTTTGATATTACCGATACTGTATAACAATACAAATCCAAGAACGAGGACAGCTGACATCACTGTTGCCAACAGCATCATCAGAATGGAGGCTTTCTTATTCTTCCTTACATTTCTTAGTCCAAGAACGATTAAAAGTGGCGCTTTTCCAAAAGAGAGCAGCGTATTCTCTTTGGTACTGATTCGCTTGAACAATTTGCTGTTATCCGTTTCAGACATCCCAAACCGAATAGCCTGCATAGGCTGTATAGGACGAGCTTTATTGGCGTAAATAGCCACACAGAGAATGACCATTACTAACACAAAGATACCTACAATGACGGTTACAAGACTTTCACCCGGACTTCCCGCCGCAGTGCTGCTTTTCAAGGACGATAAGGTGCTCTCTACAATCAGGTTGGAAAGAAAGCGGCTGATGAACAGACCCGGGATAATGGCAATGATAGAAATGAATATATACTGCATCAAATAAATAAGCATTATTTTTTTCGAAGATAAGCCCAGCGCTTTAATGACACCAATCGTTTTATAATTGGATAAAATATCATCCGATATCGTAAACCCGATCGTGAATAAAGCGACGAGAATCATGACGATGCCCAGAAAAACCATAATAAAACCAATGGCTTTATTCATAATTAAATAAAAAGAGGACATTTGCTCGAAACTTATTTTGGATTCCAGATAAGGGGTGCCCATCTCCTTCTCGAACTTCTCCCAATAACCTAAACTGCTGCTGTAATCCGCATATCTTAGTCCAAGCATATACTGCTCTTTCCCCTGAATCCCTTGTACTTCCCGAGCATAATCCTCATGATTCATCCAAATTCTTGCATCGGTGGCAAAGGGAGCTCCGTAAGGAATATCCACAACGATTGCAGATACCTGTAAAGCAAAATTGTTCTCACCTGTAGAAAACTCCAGGGTATCTCCTACAGATAAATCGTGTAAATAGGCAATGGAAGTCGGTATCCAAATTTTTCCTTTTTCAGGTACAGATCTTTCCTTTCCATGCGCAAACAAAAGCTCATCGACCGGAAACGGCCTTTCTGGTGTGTTCATCATATACAAAGTCAGACTTGAAAGCTCGGCAGATGGCGGTTCACCCTCTTTGTTCATTCCAGCCAGCATTCGGTAAGGAATTAACTTAGAAGTGCTGACTCCTTTCTGACCTTTCCACCACTGATATACCTGGTTGGGATCATGAAGCTCATCTCGTAAAAGCAGCATTTCATGTGAGCCGTTCGATTTGCTGTGCATATCAGAAAATAAACTGTTGGAATTCATTATCACCGTAATAGAGGTAGCAAGGAGCAGGGTTGACAACAGAATAAGCAGACCGATCAGACCATTGTGAATTTTCTTTTTCCTTAAATTAGACAAGCAAAGGGAAAGCACGGCAGTCATAATATCTTACCCCTTTCCCGAGACACAGGAGAAGATGACCGCTTCTCTGTCTTGGATTTGGGTATGATCAAATTTATCAAACTCCAATACATCCGCAATTTTACCGTCTTTAATCAGAATCAGCCTGTCCGCACGGCAAGCAGCCTTAATATCATGAGTTACCATGACGACAGACTGTCCTTTCCGATTCATATCGGTTAAAATATCGAGCACAGCCACCCCGTGATCATAATTCAGGCTTCCTGTCGGCTCATCGGCAAAAATCAAATCCGGTGAATTAATCAATGCCCTCGCAATCGCTGCTCTTTGCTGTTGGCCCCCTGAAGTTTGTGCAGGAAGCCGATTTTTTTGTTCATCGATCTCCATTGCCTTCATCAACGAGAGGACAGTACTCTTCACTTTGTTTTTAGGTTGTCCAGCGATATATCCAGGTAATGCGATATTTTCGAACAAAGTCAGGTCCGGTACGAGGTTTACACTCTGGTATATATATCCGATTTGGTGAGCCCTGAACTCGGCTAATTGCTGCTCTGTATAGCTGTCTATACGCTCTCCTTGAAAATAAACCTCACCTACGGTTACGGAATCCAGACCGCTCAGAAGATACAGCAAAGTAGATTTGCCTGAACCTGAATTCCCCATAATTACGGTGAAGTCTCCATCATACACATCTAAATCCAGATTTCGAATCGCATGAAATTGCACACTGCCTGTTGAATAGGTTTTGCAAAGATTTTTCGCTTGAATTATCGGTTTTTTCACTAAAAAAGTGCCCTCCTCCAATAGGATTATGATCTTATTGTAAGGGGCACATATATATAAATCCTTATCTAAATATTAATGAAATATTACAGGATGAAATTTAGGCTCATTTCTCTGATTAGCCTAATGGAATGAAGCAATAAAACACCGTCCCTTTCCCTTGCCTGCTGTTGAATGATATTGTACCCTCATGTGCTTCGATAATATATTTACAGATGGACAATCCAAGGCCCGTTCCCTTTCTCCCTGCACCTTCATTGGATTTTCCTTTGAAATAACGGTCAAAAACAAAAGGCATATCCTGAGGAAGTATTCCATTTCCCGTATCCGCAATCGTGATTTTTAGTTGGCCTTGCTCCAGCTCAATATTAATCTGGATGGTATCACCCGCTGAGGTATGCTTCAGAGCGTTAGAAATAAGATTGGAAATAACCTGCTCCATCCGCTGCGCGTCCAAACGAATCAGTACATTAGGAATTTCTGCGGGTTCAATGAAATGAACACCGGTGGTGCGAACATAATGACCGATCGGACGCAATATTTTTTCAAAAACATCCTTGCTGTATTGCTCTGTCAGCGTCACGGAAATCTGACCAAGCTCTTTTAGGGCATGAAGCAGCAGATCTTCTGTTAATCGAGTCATTTTTTCGGTACTGTTGTGCATAACCTCCACGTATTCCATTACTTCCTGCATATTGGAACAGCTCCCCTCCCGAATAGCTTCAATATACGCTTTTAACGTTGTCAGAGGGGTTTTCAATTCATGGGAAATATTCGATATCAGTTCCTTCTGTGCTTGCTCCTGCTCACCCCTTCGAAGGCTGTGATGCATAATTTCCATCCTCATCTGATCAAACATCGCATAAACCTCACCAATTTCGTCCATGTTTTTATATGTAGATTTTTGCTCATAGTCTCCTTTAAGAATCGCTTCAGAGATATCCTTCAAATGATGAATGGGCCTCATAATGTCTCTTTTTATTTTTCTTTGAATCAGAATCATGAGTATTCCCAGAATCACCAGCAATAATGCAATGGTGATAAAAGGGGAAACGGCGTACAGATTCGTTTCTCTGGCAAAAACTAAACTTGCAGGTACTGTAAAAATGGCATTGCCCACCTGCGCCTGAGTTAACTCATCCACTACAGGGAATGCGATTTGGTAACGATGATCAGATACTTTTGCTTGATAAAGATCATAGTGCAGATCCATGCTTGGATTGATCCGGGAGAGGGTTAAATCACCAGAGGAATTAAACAGGATTTGTCCAGTGAGGTCTGCATAGACCACCTCTGCTTCAGAATCCTCTGCCATTGCATGCAGTGTCGCTTGAAGTTCAAGATCATCCTTAATCACAACATGATTTTTTTCTAAAAACAACAGCATCTCATTGACATGCAGCCGTACTTGATTAATAACCGCCTCGGATTCTGCTTCCCGTTCTCTATCCACATGATTCCAGAAGAGAAAAGTTGTACATCCAAACAAAACAAGAAAACATGTTAAGACCGTGAGAAGCCATTTTTTAATCCAAACATTTAAATACATAGGTTTCTCCTATTCTGTAATCATTCATCGTAGCTGAATTTATAACCGATCCCCCAGACGGTCTTAATATATGTAGGATAGGACGGATCTTCTTCCAGCTTCTCTCGTAATCTGCGAATGTACACGGTAATCGTGCTCTCATCCCCATAAGATGTATATCCCCAAACCGCATCCAGAAGCTGAATTTTCGAAAAAACCTGATTTTTGTGTTTGGATAGGTAGAATAACAGCTCAAGCTCTTTCACGGATAGTGAAATTTCTCTCCCTTCTTTCATCACCTTGTATCCTTTTCGATCAATGGTAATTTTGCCGAACCGAAGGACATCCTCCAGTTCAGGCAGCATTGCCACCGGATTATTAATCATGCTTTCCACTCTTCGTAGGTTCGATTTCACCCTTGCCAGCAGCTCACTGAGTGAAAATGGTTTTGTCATATAATCATCTGCTCCAAATCCGAGACCAAGCACCTTATCCGTATCGCTGCCACGAGCGCTCAAAATAAGAATAGGTACATTATTCTTTTCTCGAATCTGGCGGCACAGATCAATGCCATCTATATCAGGAAGCATGATATCAAGTATAATGAAATCGGGTTTCAGCGACTCTATGGATTGCCAAGCCTCATTACCATCATTGGCGATATATACCTCATAACCGTTCTTCTCTATGTAATCTTTGATAATTCGGGAAATATCCTGATCATCTTCAATAATTAGAATCTTTCGACGCAGATTCATAACAGCCCTCCTATAATGGGTACCCTCATTTTATATTCTACCATTAAATTACATGATAGAAATAAGAGAGTGTTATGACGAAGTTAAACATGCGTTAATAAACGCACACATCAGCAAAATCGACTTCTTTGTATTACCCGAAAGATTCCTGATATTTCTCTGGCATTACGGGATATTTATCCAGATGAAGTTGAGGAAATACGAAAGCAATATAAATGGCGTAAAGTTTCTCACCAATCTCCTTTAGTATTTTCTACGAATAACGTATACGCGTGTAATGAAATAGCCAATAAGAACGAGACAACGGGTACTCGATCCTATTGGCTGTTTTGTGTTTTATCAGTGAGTCAATTATTAATCATAATACAAACAGTTGTATATGAAACTAACAATTGCAGATTTAGCCTTATGATAAGAATTATAAAAACTTTTCCAACACTTTACTTTGTATTCTGAATTTTATCCCTCAACGCTTCGCCTTATAAAACTCATGATACAGCTTCATTAGTGCTCGCTTCTCAATCCGCGAGACATATGAGCGCGAAATGCCTAACTCCTTGGCGATTTCCCGCTGCGTTCGCTCGTCTCCGCCGTGCTCCAAGCCAAAACGACCTTTGATCACTTCCTGCTCCCTAGCATCAAGAATATCCAGGTTACGGTAAATTTTACTTTTCTCAATTTTGAGTTGAACCTTATCCACAACATCATCAGCTTCAGTCCCCAGGATATCAATAAGCGTGATTTCGTTGCCTTCTTTGTCGGTTCCTATCGGATCGTGAAGGGAAACGTCTTTTCGTGTCTTTTTGAGGGATCGCAAGTGCATTAGGATCTCATTCTCAATACAACGCGCTGCGAAAGTTGCGAGCTTCGTCCCTTTTCCTGTTTGAAAGCTCTCGATTGCTTTGATGAGTCCAATCGTTCCAATGGAGATCAAATCTTCAAGGTCTTCTCCAGTGTTGTCGAATTTCTTGACGATGTGGACACAACCTGATGTCACTTCGCAAATTTATTTCCCCACTCCACATGTGTGGAGTAAGCAAAATCAACACATTAATTAAATAAATGAGGAACGCTTAAACCCTCAAAATTATTATCATACTCATTAAATCGAACCACCACTACAACATTATCTTACTTCTCGAGCTTACTTTGCATTATATACAGGAACATATTAAGAACTCCTCATGGGTGCTTCCCATTGAGGAGTTTGCCGATGCTTTCGGATAATTTCAAAAGAGAATAAAATTTAGTGCAAAACAAGGCTTTACGTCAAATACCTTCCTATCAGAAACTCGCCATTCGTTCTTTATTGGTTCTAGAGATACCTAATCGATCTAAAAGACTTAGGTTATGTCCACCCACCGATTAAATCTATACATCCGCTCACGCTTTAGCTCTCTTACCTAGATGTTTTCCCCGCTGCAAGAGTACAAAAAGCCGTTCAATACCCCTCGGAGTAAAGAACGGCTTTTCACGGAAATTATTATCAAGTGTAGTTCAGTTATGAGTGTAACAGTTACAGTTACAGTTACAGTTACAGTTACAGTTACAGTTACACATCAGCATATTCGATCTTTCCTCGCGACTACTTTATTGTCTTTGTCATAGAAATATCCCCCATGATACATTAGGTCAAACCGCTGCAATTCTCAATCACTTATTTCTCTCTAGTTCTCCAATAATGATTGGTATCTTTGTACTTTTCTCAAACCCCACATTGGAACGAAGCTCATCTAAATAACCAATTGCAGTAACTTGAATTCTTGAATCCTCACATCTTAATAGCAACTCACTTATGAGTGTCTCAACAACATAACGTTTCCCGTCAAAATCCAGTTCATTCCCCTCGTGCTGAATGAAGCTGCAAATACTTTGGAGAATTGCATTGTTTTTTTCATCCATAGTTAGTTTTTCATTCAGCGATTTAATTTGACTCATATATTCTTTCTCCTGCTTCATTAATTCTTCAATCTCACCCTTAATAATTCTAAAATCAGAATCCATTTCTTGCTCGTTAATCAGCTCCCGTTTAAACATGATTTTAATTTTTTCTTTTTCCTTCTCCTTAAGAGTTAGCTGTTTTTTTATAGACTCCGCGACTTTTTCTAGTTCTTGAACCACAGATTCCGACTTCAACTCAATCCGCTTCACATACTCGTGAGGATCAGAGATCGTTTCCATAATAAGTCCCCATACGTATTCGTCTACTAACTCTGCTCTGATTGAACGACTCGGACAACTTGTTACTGTTGGTCCATACATTCTAGGGTTTATGTTTGGACAACGATAGCATTTATATTTCTCACGTATTCCCGTTATTTTATTAACACGACCGGAATAAGTGGTTGCTTCCCATTTCCTTCCACATAAACCGCATCTCAGTAATGATTTAAGCAGATATTCATATTTCATATTTCCAGACAGTTTCTTGTTTTTGGACCGCTGATCTTGTGCAAGCTTAAAGATATGCTCATCTATAATTGAAGGTACTGTAACAAGTATCCAGTCTTTTTCATCACGGTAACCATACGTTTTCTTAGGTGCTCCTTTTTTTGTTCTTTCCCCTTTTATTTTTTGTGTTTTTCTCCTGTTGTAATAAAATCTCCCTATATAAACATCTGACTTCAAAATCTTCTGAATAGAGCTGGCACTCCAGTTTTTACTTTCAGCACGCTTTGGTGTAGCACCTAGATCAATCAATTTAGTACCTATTTCTCTTATGGTTAAATGATCATACACATACCATTGATAAATTAATTTCACGAAAGCAGCTTCATGGTCATTGATTTCTAGTTGCCCAGCGGTCCAATTATATCCATAAGGAGGCACCCTCATAGGCATCACTTTGTTATCTTTTTCTACGGCTTTTAAGCGCCCTCGAACAGTTCTTTTTTTAATCAGAGACAATTCATATTGAGCTATTACACTGATGAGATTGAAAAAAAGTTGTCCTTCTGGGGTATTCTTGTATTCCGTATCTACAAAAATCAAATTTACATTCCTTGATTCAAATTCTCGGCAAACAAATAGTTTATCTGTCAGATCACGAGATAGCCGGTCAGGATGCGTGATAATAATTTGATTTACCAGACCAGAAGCAATATCCTGTCTTAGTAGATTCATAGATGGGCGTTCAATATCTTCACCGCTAAATCCTTCTTCTTTATAGATCTTTAGATCATTCTCGTAGACATGCATTTCTTTTGCTTTTTTTATGCAAAGTTCAACTTGGCCGTCTAAGCTTGTTCCTTCCATAGCTTGCATACCAGTGGAAACACGTGCATATACGGCCGTATACATAAATAAGTTGCTCCTTTCATTTAGGGAATTAGTATTTATGATTTCCTATTCCAATTCCTGTAGGCATCTTTTAGCCTCACCATGTGATCAATGTAGATCTTTAAATGTTTCTCTAAATTTTCCGGTTTCGTAGATAGACATGATAGGTAACCCATGCCTTATTGGAGAAAAACCTCCATTAAGTTGTTCGATAAAAATATACCTCATCATCAATAGTCACCCTCCCAAGAAACTTGAAATGCCCCAGTAAACATTGCTCCCTTATTGCTGTAGAACAACTGTAAATGTCTTCATTTACGATAATTGCTTTCGTACAGATGGTACCTAAATTAGTTTTGATCGACAATCTAGATACATCCCTTAAATAGGAACGCTTGTTCCTGTAACTATAGCATTTCCTTAATTTAAAAAAATAAACCGTCTGATTAAATTCAGTCGGTTTTTAAAATAATTTTCTTCAAAATATAGTCAATGACTCGCCACTTAGCTTCAAGAGTTTCGTCAGACATAACAGCAGCACTTGCATCATCACAGTCAGGCTTGATCAAAGATATATAATCAAACACCTCAACTTTATCCATCAAACCACCTCAACATATGCGTATTCAAACTGCTGCTTGACCTAGTCCATAAATTGAAGCGTATGATGTTTTTTCTCTTCGGAATGGGTTTAATCACTTCGTTCCCATACAGCCATTCAATTAGTTATCAGATTCATTCATTTTGATAGTGACTCGTTCATTCTCGTTATCAAGTCTTGTTTTTTCTACTTTTATCCATTTTTCAATCATTTCTAGAGCTCGTTTCCTTTGATTCGATTCATCATCCTTAATTTTTTTTATCATTAAAAAACCTCCTGATAATTGTTATCAGAAGGTTTTCCTCACTATATTACTTTTATATGCGAAAACCATTTAACGGTTCATTGAATTAAATATATCGATGTAAGTGATTCTATTTCTTTTTTATACTGCTTCAAGTTACTTGTTATTTTTTCTTTGTGAGTCCCAATAATACAAATCTTTATTTTATCATTTTGTAGAATCATCGGTGAATAATAGTAACTATCCAACCTTAGCCCATAAATGCTGTTAATAATTTTTTGAGTGTTTTTTTGGACAACATCGAAAATAAATCGAAGTTCAAAGAAACTTTTATAATGGTGAATTATTAAATGAGCTCGACTGTTTGACTCATTAATCATCATTACATCAATAACTTTCCGTATCTTAGTATTGAGTTCGAACTTACCTCTAGCATTGTCAATAGATTTCTTTACAACATTACTTAACTGCGAGACATCGATTACCGGTACTTTTAAAGCTGTGTACTCAAATAAATCATTTTGGCGCGCAATAATATTATCGCTAATTATATATTGAGCTGGTATTTCTGTAATAATTGCAGTCATTAACTTTGTTGGAATGAGGGTTAGATTATTATTGGAATCTAAATTCCCATAATTGAGAATTTTCCCTAACATTCCTCCACTTTTCGATCCACCTAATGATTCATAGTTATATATTATATCCTGGTTACTTAATCCGCTCATTAATTTACCGATTTTAATTCTATTTACCATATCCAACTTTAGAAAAACTTCATCAAGTTTCTTCGGAAATCGAAAGAAAAAAGCGCGTTTAATATTATTATTGATATCATCAAAATCCTCAATAAAACTATCCTTAGATCCATCTTCTACAACATGGTTAATTGGATTTATAAAACGTTCCACCATGTTCCCAAATCGCTCATATTCGAAATTCCCCACTGTTATCACCAATCTTTATTATGGATAAAAGAAATCGATACTTCATTAATAAACCCTATTTAGGTTAAAAATCGTTTTTTTATTAAGTTCAACCGTCATTCTAACTGCTGTAATTTATTAGTTAAACCATCCAATGGTTTTTAGAGATATTAAAAAGTACCTCTGGCTAAAATGTGTACTGCTACACCAAAAATAAATGACCAACAAAAAAAGGCAAGCTTTCTCTATTGAGAAAGATTGCCTATCTTCATTCCTATTATGAATCATTAATTAGGCCGACTTTACGTAAAAATGACCACAAAAAAAGTCCATTTTATATGTCGAAAGTACACATGACAAATAAAGGGCTTCATAAGTAGCCATCAATTAACCGCCTAGTAACAATTACATCTTTTTATTTTAGCTTTATCACAGTAAAGTTTTTTACGCAAAAAAGAAATTTTGCGTAATTTTTGGATAAATTTGTAAAAATAATCCAAAAATCCATCCTATAAAGCTTCCCCCTCTCTGCCAAATAAGTAGTGGCAGAGAAAATTAATGTGTTACGTAATATATCCATTTTATACTACGCTAGTATAAAAATCTAGTAAAATTAAAATAATAGAATCAGAGGTGATTGTAGATGATTCCCAAATTAAAAATGAAACCTGAACGCCTTCATGAGTCAACTCTAGAAAAAAAGAAAGTAAACTTCACTACACTCAAAACGATAATTGAGCATGCTTGTTCTGATCGTGAAATTACAAATAAGATGTTACTTGCATTTGAAAAACATATTAGAACACGTAACAAAAAAAGAATTCATAACCGATGTCGTTCCGAATACCCGAAGGTTATATTAGAATTTGAAAACTACTACTCAAAAAAATACACCAAAACCTCGCTTACGCATCACATTTATCACGTTGGCAAATTTATTGGCTACCTTTCACGCAATTTCCCTAGTTTATCCACTCTACAATCTATCCAAGATTGCAAAAAGATCACAATTGCAATGGTAACTAACTATGAAGAGCATCTAGTTGACCGGATATATCTTGAGCAAATTCAAAGAAGCAGCGTAAATCGAATGTTATATTCGATGAAATTATTTTTGGACATGTTATCGGTTCTTAAAGTAAATCACCTTAGGTACATAATTCATCAGTCACTGCGTGCTCAAGCCAAAAGATCAAATGAATATGTAAACCTGGAGGAAGTACTCGTCTTATTAGAGTCAATCGAAAAGTGTAGATCAAAACTAAAACTCAGAAATATAAGCATCTTCTTGTTAATTATGGAATTAGGTTGTCGTCCAATTGAAGTGGCAAGTATTCGTCTGGACGATATTAGATTTACCGAAAGACTTATAACCCTTCGCTCAGTTAAATCTAGAACAAGAACCCTGAAAATGAGCAAAGATTTGACGAATATGCTGCAAGAGTATCTTAGTACATGCCGCCCCTTATACCCAACATACAACGATGTTTTTTTTGTTAAATCTTCAGGAGAACCAATATCGTCTAGTACGATAACTTCATTGTTCAGTGAAAAAAATAAGCAAGTCTTTGGTGAAATACGATTTAGTGGAAAAGCTCTAAGACACACCTATGCAACAAATGCTCTGGATAATTCAAATGATTTCGATCAAGTATCTGAATCAATGGGACATAAACATCGCCGCTCTACTGAATGGTACATTCATAGAAGTGTTCAAAGGATGCTAACTCGCTCACTCCCCCACAATCCTTTAAATCAGTTGGATGAGGTGTAATATGGAGTTCGAATATCAAGTTGAAATAACACCTGAAGACATCTGTGATCTTTATAAGATTGATATCCGTGATTTCCTCGAACTTGTAGAAGGTAAGAAAGTAATACGGGACGAAAAGACCATTTTATTTGTTATCGAAGAATATATTAAAACTATTGAGTTGAATACATCCAAATCTCAATTGACCATTAAATATTACATCACGATACTTCGAAGATTTGGTAGATTTATATTATCAAAAGAAGCAAAGTATAAAATGGCTGAAATCACGGAAGAACTATTCATCGAGTTCACAAACTCGTGTAAGCCGTTAAAAGGAGATAAATTGTCCGGTAGAACTTATAATACTTATCGGGCCATTATAAGAAATCTAATGGAATATGCTCTCACTCGGAAGTATATTAGCGAAGATTTACGTAACAAAATAGACAAAATGAATGGTGAAATCCTTCCTCGATATCTGCCTGACGAGCTAGTGCCTAGCTTATTAAAAGAATCAAAGAGAACATCATGGCCGTTTCTAAATTTTGCTATGATCTATTTTATGTTGGGTACAGGATGTAGGGTCAGTGAAGTAGCGAGTATGAGAATATGTGATTTCCAGATCAATGAAAACCTTATTTTTATTCGGAAAGGTAAGGGGCAAAAAGAACGTTACATTCCAATGTATCCCCAAATAAAAAAGGTTATTATGGACTACTTAGCGAGAAGTGGGGTGTCTGAATGGGACATAAGTGATCAATCCTATCTTTTTTCAAAAAGATGTTACGAAAGCCGTGAACCGATTATGATAAGGAATATTCAGCATATGATCACAGGAATATATAAAAAACTAAACATTGATGGACTGTTTACAGTTCACAGTTTACGCCATACCTTTGCATACAATGCTTTGACTGCCGGAATGGCAATATATGATCTTCAGGAAATACTAGGTCACAACAGTATAGAGACGACAAGAATCTATACTAAACGCCGTCCTGCAGACTTAAGGAATGCGGTACAACGTTATCCATTTCCTCTTGAGAAGTTAGTAGAGCAAGTTATGGGTATTGGAGAGAAGCTAGATGATTAATTTTCATGAAGAGATAAATAACTACAAAAAAATTTGTAAGTTATCTAAGGATAGATTTAATAAATATATAAAATCTCTGACTAGCTTTTGTGACTTTTTGGCTACTGAACTTAGGTGTCCTCCAGGAGAAGTTTACTTGGATCGAATATATACAATTAAGCATGGGGACAAAGTCATAGCATACAAACCAATAGATGCAGTCGTTATCGACCACTATCTAATGACACAAATTAATAACAGTTTTTCAAAATTATCTTCTGCAACCCATGCTGTGAAAAGCTTCTTCCGTTTTTTGACTAACAACCGTCATTTCCCTAATATTGTACCTCTTATGAAATTCAAACTCAGCGATTACAGTCCAATAGCAAATGAAATCCGGATAATGAGTCGACACGAATTACTTCGATTTCTTCAAAGTTTAATTTCACACAGCGATAATTTGATTCGTGATACTCTTTTATTTTCTTTACTTTTTTCAACTGGATGTCGTATTTCAGAGATCCTTAATTTAAAGATTTCTGACATCAATTACGATGATGAAATGATTTTATTACTAAAGACCAAAAACAAGATTCAGCGTGTCGTGGTACTCCGGAAGGGATTTGGAGCAGTACTACGTGAGTATCAAACCACAAATAATCTTCAGGTGATAGATTATCTTTTTCCCAGAGAAGCAAAGACTTCACCGATAACCAGGTCTGATGTAGATAAGCTATTCAAGCGATTCTTAAACATGGCCATTCTGCCTCCAATGCGAATCCATAGCATCCGTCATTCCTTTGCAACACACATGAGAGATGCAGGTATTGATTTGTTAACCTTAATGGAGTTACTTGGACATGAGAAGCTCCAATCAACCTTGAATTACACACAATCACATTACACGAGAAATGCAAACATTAAGATAAAAGAACATGATGATTTTTATCATAAATTCCGAACAACGATAAAGCTTAGATTATAAATATAGATTTGTAAATCATCTTTTCCTTAGTAAATACACGTAAAGAGTGCTTATGAAAATCAAACAGTAGTATAATCAGTTATTAGATGTAAATTAATTCATCGTTAACTGGAGCAAAATCGGTTCTACCAAGGTCCTGAGCTAGGCGTTCGTCTTCATAAGGATGCCATATATATAGGCTATGTTAAAAGCATACAGTATTCAAAGGCCAGAAGCTGATAAGTTACCCTTTTCACGGATAAGCTTGCTACCAACTAAGTCTTGTCCATCCTCACCCACAATGTTGTTCGTGCCTCTTACAGAACATAAAAACCCTATATAATCCTATTTGTCCTATGAAAATAAAGAATTAGACTGGAATCGTTGATATGACTCTGTTTTTGAATTGAAAAATCGTCAGATTTTGAAAAATAAGTTTTAGACTAATCCAATTAAAAGAACAGCGGCGGACCAAGACTTGAAAAATAAAGTCTTAGACTACCGCTGGTGTCATTCAACTAACGTTTCCCGTTAGATTCCTGTAGATGGATAAATTTCAGCTATGTAAAAAAAGGAGCGCCTCTGTACGATGGAAGTACGCTACGGGTCAAAAGCCCTTTAATTCCATCATCCAGGAGGACGCTCTACTATGAAGTTTAAATCACAAGATAAGCAAAATCAACTCATTGAAAATATTACCGTTCATCATATTGTTGTTGGTGTAGACATTGCTCAAGAGGCTCATGTCGCTAGAGCCGTTAACTTCCGTGGTGTCGCTCTCGGTAATCCTTTAGAGTTCAGTAATGACGAAGATGGTTTCAAATCCCTCGAGTGTTGGATTCACGACTTGTTAGTTTCATATAAGCTATCTCAAATAATCGTTGGCATGGAACCGACCGGTCATTACTGGCTCAATCTTGCCGGATGGCTCAAAAACAAAGCCATTGAAGCCGTACTTGTGAATCCTCACCTAGTTAAAAAGAATAAAGAAAACCGCGATAATACACGTTCTAAAAGCGACAGAAAAGATGCTTTAGTAATTGCCGACATGGTGAAAAACGGCTACTATTCCCCCGTCCGTTTCCATTCTTCTGAGTACGAGGAACTCCGAGTGCTGATGGCTAACCGAGAAACCGTCGTTAAAAGGCTTGTAAGTGCGGTTAATCAGATCCACCGCTGGGTCGACATTGTCTTCCCTGAACTGAGGCAAGTCTTTAAGATCTTAACTTGCAAGGGTGCATTGTTAACCCTTCGGCATTTTCCGCTCCCAGCTGACCTATGTAAACTAAGTCCTGAAGATGTCATTAAAGGATAGCAGAAATCCATGAAACGTCATTCTGGTGTGCGTAGAGCTCATCTACTCATCGATCTTGCCAAGCAAACCGTTGGTTCCAAACAGGCTTCACACGCTTACAAACTCCATTTAGAGCAGCTTCTTGAGGAGCATGACTTAGCAACTAAACAGCTGCAGAGGATCGAAAAAGAAGCCAAAGACGTTGTTGAACGTATCCCCTATTCAGGAAAAATTCTAGCCATTACAGGTATAAGTTCAATTGCTTTAGCCGGTGTTTTAGGAGAGTCTGGAGATCTTAGAGATTACGCGCACGGGAATGCCCTACTCCGACACGCAGGCCTTAATTTGACGGAAGCAAGTTCGGGTAAATGGAAGGGACAAATGACGATCAGTAAACGAGGGCGTCCACGCCTGCGTCACTTTCTCTATTTAATCACGATGTGCATGGTCATGAGTAACCAAGAGTTTAAAGCTTTACACCACTATAACGTTCAAGTAAAAAAGCTTAAAAAGATGAAATCTATCATGAAGTTATGCGGTAAGCTGGCCAGATTGTTAGTTGGAATGGTTCGTAGTGATGAAGTCTACAACCCAAATAAAATCTTTGTACTGGCAGCCTAGAAATAAACCTTATCTCATGCAAGTTGGCGTATTCGCAGGAGACAAAGAAAGCGCGGAGTATCGGGATACATTACGCAAAAGGGCTCTGACCCGTTCCGTTAGAAAGACCGAACTCCACCCCTTAGTTAGATGTGACGAAGGAATGATAGGGCGCTTGACCCGTTGAGACATGGGAGTGAAAATCGCTAGGGGCATCGTGGAGAATACGCGCATCATTTGGAATGAATTAGGTGATTAAACTCCACCTCTGTTCCCGCATGCCTTTTTAACGACACGTCCTAATATATCTCGCTATCTTTCATTCATCATCGAAACATAAAGGGTTAAATCCTGCGAATAGACGAGCTTGCGTGAGGAAATTAAATCATACCGAGGGAGCTCAATAGTCTTATGTTTTAATTAGAGTCGCTGCTTATAGTTGTGAGGCTTGCCGAACACCTAATGCAGTGACGTCCCGACGGGCTTAGGGGGCTGGATGTGGTCACTCGCTTCTCAGAGTGACCCGAAGCGTCAATATGGTGTTAGTCGAAGGAAGTTCTGGAAGCAGCCATTGCATTTAACGCGTTCTCAAAATAGCTATATACTTCATCTGCAATTCCCAGAAACTCTTCAACAAGTACATTATTACTATCCAAGTAACAAGCATACAGATAATCAACTAAAGCGGAGTCAATCTCACAATAGTTTAATATGGCATTCTTCATCATAATAATGTCATCTTGCCATACACCTGTATCTTCTAAAACCAAAGAGTATAATGCACGAATTAATCTCTTAGAGTAACCTTTAATATATCTATTCTTCATTGTGTTATCACTAGCATTAGAAAGTAAACTATGTCTACGATCTACTTCCTTCTTGGTCTCTGTATTTAAGTCTAAAATGAACTCTGGAGAAATAATTATCGGTGGTACTTTTTCACCAACGTCATGACCATATATGCAAACACAAATTATCTTTACCCAAAAACCCCAATCATTTGGTTTACTTAATACATCGTCAATCGAGCAAATTGTCGTATCAATCTTAGTTAATACTGGATATTCTCCCAAAAGCCTGTCTTTAATATTTGACAATCTTTCGTAATCAATATCTTTGGGATTTACACATACAATAGTAAAGTCTGCATCTGACTTAAAAGGTTTAGCAGTTCCTTTTGGAATCGAGCCACACATATAAATGCTATGAATCTTACCTATAAATTCGGTAAGTATATTATCTATATACTTATCAACAAAATCCTTATATTCACTTTGTATTACAATTCTTTTTATAACTTTTTCTAATATCATATAGACTCCTCCCAAAATAAAAAACGCCCCAAAGCCAAATGCTCTGGGACGATATTAATCGCGGTACCACCCAGGTTGCTGTATTTTCACACAGCCACCTTAATTGACTATAACGGGTCAAACCGATGGGTATTAGCCATACTCTGGAACTGGCATTTTCAATCAGTACTCTAGGGTTTTCTCAGTCATGAAACCCTTTCCTGTGAAGAGTTTAATGATTTACTTTTGTTCCATCATTGATTTACGGATATTGGTTAAATATTACTCTTTCCCGTCACCTTAGTCAAGAACTTGCTCAAGATAACTGCCCTTTAGTTGAGTAACATTTTACTTAGGAGCATTTCATCTCGTAATATTACGGAAAAGCTAAAAAAACCGACGGTAAAGTTCTCGTCGGCGTTCCCCACGCAGCTGGGCATAAATTTGAGTGGTTGATGCTTTTTCATGCCCCAACATACCTTGAATGAAATCTAATGGTGCTCCGTTATCAAGAAGCTGACACGCATAGGTATGACGAAAGCGATGCGGGTATACATTTGCTTCGATCTCTCCCCGATTAGCAAGCCGTTTTAATGTCCACCTAATCGTCGGAATAGCCATTCGTCTTGTCGGATGTGTATCGGTTGCAAATAAGGCCTTACAGGAATCCTCACGGCTCGCGAGATACTTCTTCATCCACACTTTACACTCGGTTGTAAAGTATACCTCTCTCTGTTTTGACCCCTTGCCATTTACAATAGCGGAGCAGTTCTCCCAGTTCAGGTCTTCAATGTTTAACTTCTCCACCTCTCCAACCCGGCAGCCGGTACTGTAGAGAAACTCCAGAAGTGCCCTTTCCCTCAGGGACTGGCAAGAGATTTTCAAGTGAATGACATCTTCCTCGATCAAAAACTTAGGAATACGCTTGTCCATTTTAGGTTCGCGTAACTTCAAAGCTGGATTTGAGGTTAAGTATGTTTCTTCATAGGCAAATCGAAATAGAGAACGAACAAAACGGATACGATGTCCTAAACTGCTAGGTTTCAACCGACTTGACTGCTTTGCTAAGTATTCCTTCAACAAGTTAAGTGTAACTTCAGTAATATCCAGGTCTCCTAGTTCTCTTAGTAGCATCTTGAGCTGCAGAGCGTAGGCTTTCAATGTACTCGAACTAAATCCCTGGATACGTTTATCAGCTTCGTACAGTCGCCATAACTCACTTAAAATCATAAAAAAACCTCCCATAAGTGCTAGTAAATCTAGTTTTTCTTTTTATGGAAGGTTTTAATCTATTTAACTAGCGTTTCCCGTTTGCGTAACAATTGACTATTATATCTTTATCCAATCTTCTATATCCTCTGTACAGTGTAAATATTCATTTTGGGAAACCAATAAATCAATACCAGAAGCCAGGTCAAGCAATCTCCACAACCTTGCATCTCTGATGTCGTATATATCGTCATTTACAATGTAATGCGATGCCCATTCTGAAACTTTTTCCCTCGACATCTCACCTCTAAGGACATTTTAAACATATCTTTTACCTCATCACAAGTAGGTAACCTATATTCCATTGTCTCTCCCCCTTGTCGCTGTATTAACCTGCCCGTTAGCTTAATGAAGAGCAGTTTCGTTGCAGTACGAATACATTGCTGATACGCAACGAAATCAATAATAACTATTTCTCCACCCTTTAAAATACCGTATCATGTGGTACGGTATTTTAAAGGGTGGAGTTTTATTTCGTTGCTACAAACTTTCAACATTAGTCATTGCCACACTATACAGAAAAAGGGTAAAATTTACCTTGGTAAAATTATCACATTTCAAGAATGCGAATATCGAATTCCAGTTCTGATCGAAAGAAGGAGAACAAAGTTGGATACTTTTAAAAATATTCTCACATTAGGTGCCCATGGACGAGTCCAAAAGAAAATGGAAGAATATCGAAATCTTCGTTCGAAATACCAAGCAAAGTACAATCTTATGGAAATGCGTCGTTCAAGAGTAAACCGAACTTTGCAAAAAGTAATTGATCTGAAAGTATCTGCTTCAAAAAGTCTTGAGAAGTGGAGATATCTGTCGAAAGATTTTCAGATGACTGAGAAAAGTATTAATCTGAACCAAGTTTCTCATAAATTCGATTATATCGACCAAACACTGAATGCCTACAATATTGCCGTTAACGCAGCAGCGGGTATCACTTCAGGTGTTGGAACGGCGGTTGGAGCTTGGGCGCTTGTTTCAGCTCTTGGATCGGCTTCAACTGGTACGGCAATTGCAAGCCTTTCAGGAATAGCAGCAACAAATGCGACATTAGCTTGGTTCGGAGGAGGGGCATTGGCAGTTGGAGGAGGAGGAATGGCGGCTGGCTCTGTTGTCTTAGGAGGACTTGTATTGTTACCAGCACTAGCAGTGCTTGGCGTATTTAGTCACATGAGTGCAAATAAAAAGATTAAAGAAATCGAGAATGAAATGGAAGAAATGTTAAGTAATATGATTAAAATAAAGGCTAACTTAAAGATACTATTACAAACCGAACGAAAAGCTCAAAAACTAATTCGAAAATTAGAGAATAACACAAAAGCATTCGATCTTGAACTAGAGCGAACTCAAAAAAAGCTTCAAGGGAAAATCGGGGTTCTAACTAAAGTTGTTTATTTCTTGCGCTGTTGTTTTACAGGCTTCATCGATGAATTGGGCAAAGATCTTGCAAAACTCATTAATACGCCTGTCCTTGATTATCCTGCCCGTTAGAATTCCTGTAAAATAAAAAAATTAGCGTTTAAACAAAAACGAGCGCCTCGGTACGATGGGGATATGCACAGTCGTATATCTTTCCTTCTTCATGTTTTTCACTGATCTGATTGTTATTTGAAAAAAGACAGCCGATCATAAATATGGTTTGATTCCGTTACCGAAGACGCAATGGATATTCAAGAACACGTCGAAATACATATAGGTTATTTTGATAGGTATAATGATCGTGAATCAACAAACATTATGGTAAGTTTAATATTAAAAAACACGATAGAGCTTTTAGGCAAACAAGACTCTAGATCGAAAGCTATTTTCGACATTATTTTTTAATTTATGAATAATTCAACAATACATATTATCAATAAGCCTAACGGTCAAAAGCCGAAGGGCTTATTTTTTACGAACCTGTTTCGGTACAATTCTAGAATATAAGAAGGAATTCTTTTGTGACTATCGAACTATAAATTTTATACCAAAATAAGGAATGGCAGTAGGTGGAATACTAGATGAATAAGAAAACATGGCGAATAACCATAATTGTATGTTGTATGGCTTTATTGTTATCAGCGTGCTCCAAAAAGGAAGCAAATAACGGAACTACGGCTAACCCTATCAATGCCGTTACCAACACACTTCAACCACAAAAGACAAATGAAGCAAATAATACACAAGAAGGATTTCTTTTGGTTGCTAGTGGTGGTGTACAGTTTGTCCAATGGACAGAAGTGGATAAGCAGTTAGTAGGACAGGTTCAAACCTTTCATGTAATTAAAGATCAATCGGTTAAAACAGATAGTAAAAATGATCCATTCAAGGGTATCCGTAACGGAGATTCCGTTAGCATTACTCTTAATGACGGCAAGGTGCTGACAGGAACATTAAAGAATAAGGAATTAAGTCTTGTCTTTCCAGATGCACAAGGAAACTTGAACACAAATGTTTACAAGCCTGCAACGGTTTCAGAGTATAATACAGCTGTTTCAAAGTTACGTGATAATGTCCAAGACTACAACACAAAAGAGCAGGAGAAAAAAGCGGAAGCAAAGACAATCAATGACCAACAGGAAGCCGTTAAAAACGCTAACAATAAGTTGAGCAACGATATTAGCAGACTTTCAAATCTTAGCGAATCACTTGTGAAGGCTACGGATTTTGATAATGTGATGAAATCATATCAAGCCCATTGGAATCAAATGCAGGAACACCAAAAGAAGATGAAGGAACTAGCTTCTGTGAAGCCGTTTACCGATTATCAACTTACGCAAGTTGAATATAACTTAACGCAAGTGGAGTATGACTTAACTTCTATCGAGTACGACGACACTTCGATGGATAACAAAGTCGGTGTGATAAATGATTACATATTATCCATCAAGAAGCAGTTTTCCGTTGTACAATCTGATTGGGTAACGTTACAAAAAGTAGTTTCAGCGAATACGACAGGTTCACCAAAGGCACAATTTACTTCAAAGGATATTGAGCAAGCCTGTCAACAGGCGCAGGATAAAATTGATAGCTCAATTAGTGCAGTTCAGAAGGCATCACAGCAAGCAAAGGAATACGACAATAAGGCAAATCAACTAACTGTGGATTCAAAAAACTACGTTCAAGGTTTGAAAGCTACCGACTGAAAGTTTTAAGTTAACATTTGGAACACCCCATGATGGGGTGTTTTTTTGTTTACATGAATATATCCCGAAAACCAAGTCACAAACCAGTATAGCACCACGATATAAAGACCCAATAAACCCCGCCAAACCATACGCAGGAGTTTTAATAAAATATGCCTTTTCCAGCTCTTCGCTCCTTTTTTTATAAGGCTTTGTTAAATTCAAATGTTGATATTTAATCATAAGAAAACCACTTTAGATGTGTAAAGGCGGTTCATTGAGCTACCATACCATTTGTTCTGAAATGGTCACATATGAGGTGGAGTTTTTTGTCGCCGCCATATTAATTACTCCTTCGGGTGATGCCGTAATATAAAGGGTGGAGGTTATAAATTGTTTTTCATTAAGCTAACGGGCAGGTTAACGTGGAAACATATTTCTCATACTTAAATTCCATTTTATGGTAATATAGAGTTGGATTTATGAAAAGTGTACAAGGGTGTGTAAACGAAATGGCTGAAGAAACGTTCATCTTTCTAGCGTGTATAATATGTTTTATAGTTAAGAATGGATGAATGTAAATAGTACATATGGAGGTAATTAAGTTTGAAAACTCACTACTATCTCAGTTGGTTTAATGATTTTTTTCCAGAGAAGCTGGTCAAATTGTTGCATGAGGATATAACAGACAGAAAATCGCTTGTTATGATTAGCGCTCAACCGTCTGGTTATAAAGATGAGCAAGTTAACATTGATGATGTTTTTGAAAGGACATGGTTTAATCAGGCTAACATTATTTTTGATGAATATCATTTAATTGATTACCGCATGCAGAAGGAAGATGCCCAGCGATTAATTCAAAACGCTTCTGTCATTTTTTTATGCGGTGGAAATACTGTTTTGCAGAACGATTTTTTGGTTGAATATGAATTATCGGATGCGATTAAGAACAGCAATGCCTTTATAATGGGTGCCAGCGCTGGTGCGATAAACATGTCTGCAAAATGGTTATGCTCGAAAAACGCTGGCTATGAAGTTGAAACAAGTACTATTTATGATGGTATAGGCTTTGATCGTTTTGCCTACGAATCTCATTCTAGACTCGACTACGCCGCGCTGGTTCAAGGCTACCTGTTCCCCTTGTCTGAGGAGATTGATGTTTATGCGGCAGAACAGGAGAGCGCTATGCGTGTAAAGGACGGCAAAATAGATATAATGGGTAATGTATATTTAATTTCCCACTCAAAGATTCAGAAATTGGTTGAGACGCTCTAATTAGGGTGAGTGGCTGTGACCTAACAAAATTAATTCCTTTTGATGTATAAAATCAAGGCTTACAGCGAATCATCTCAGGTCTCCTCTCTATGATTGGAATACTGTTTGTAAACAGATGCAATCTTAATATCCCCAGGACTTATTGTCGGGCAGAAATGATAAATTTTTTAGACCGCCTTCAATGGCGGTCTTTCTATGCTCGGCGGATGCTAGCTGCTCATTTTATTGAACTAACGTGTCCCGTTAGCGTAGTGATTAACAGTGGTACGGTTCACCGAATAGCCGTCTTTCCTTATACATCTAACGCTTCTATTGGCTTACCTAGATGCTCACATGAGCATAAAAAGGCACCATTCGAATGATGATGATGCCTTCTGATATATATTCAATTTTGTTGAAATCTCTAGCTGTTATGATTGTTGTAATTGTACTCGTACTTTAACACTTGCAACCGGTGCAGATATGTTAATTCCTAATGACCCTAACTGTCAGTACCTCCAACTGTTACATTAGTAGCATTTGAGGGTACAGTTGTAAGTTTATTGCCATTCTTATCAAATAAATCAAATTGACAAGAATGTATGCTTGAGAACCTACAATTTTCTCGCCTTAATGGCAAAAGCCGTTGGCAGCATTAATGCTTTTTTGCCAAAATCATTATCTGATGCCATTGCTTTTTCTTTGTCCGTTTCTTCAATAAGTTCTTCAACAACAAAACCATTTCTGGCTAAAGAGTTAATATATGTACTCAACATACGATTAGAGAGCATAATTTCTTTATCGCTCATACCAGCACAATACCATTCTTCATTAAAATAAGAATTACTAAAAACAAGTTTGTCATCTTCAACTGACACACATTTATGAATAGGATGTGACCAACCGAAAACGAATACTCCATCTTTTTTCAAATAAGAATGAATATGTTTAAAGGTTTTGTCCAAGCTTGTTGTCCAACCAATTCCATAAACAGAGTATACTAAATCGAAATAATCAATTGGTAATCCACATTCATCCTCCATAGATGAACAAATCAGTTTAGCACTGATTCCTTGTGTTTGAAGATAATTTTCAGTTCTTAGAATTTGATTAGCAGATATATCCAATCCCCACAAATCAGTTGACCCTAAATCTGCAACATATTTTAAGGAGTGACCATTACCACAGCCGATTTCGAGCACGCTTTTATCCGACAAATCTCCAAGTAAGTTCAACTTCTCCTCTGATGGTAAATACCCCCCCCAACTTGGTAAAGCTGTTACACCCAAAAACTCACTGCCTATTGTATTCCAAAACTCGATATTAGTTTTATGTGCTTCGCTCACATTCATATCAATATTAGCCACCTTACCTAAAACTTTACCACCAACAATGTTCTTTTTCATTTTCTCCGCTTCTTCTATTAGTTTCATTATATTTTCCTCTGCTTTCTTTTTGTAGTCTGAATCGGTCAGCATTTCTCCTGAAAATAACTCGTTAAGATTGATTTGGAGAATTTCACAAATCGGCATCATAAGGGATAATTCAGGCATCCCGTTGCCACATTCCCATTTACTTACAGTTTTATCACTAATTCCGAGAGTATCAGCAAATTCACACTGAGTTAAATTCTGCTGTTTTCTCATTTTTGCAATAAATCTTCCGATTTTAACTTGATTCAAACAGACACCTCCCTTTCTTTGAAGAGTATTATATTTCAATCACTGGTACAATCACACCTACGAATCGTAGAATATATATAAGAATTGTTCTTTGAGGTTTAATAACTCAACATTCGCAGAACCAAAAACGGCTTAGCAGCCATTGCTGTATAAGCTAGAAGCAAACTAACTAGGCTCCTTAGCTTGAATTTTAGTTGGAACTACCAATTTTATCCTAGATTGTCATAGTAGCTGCCGGTTCTCAAACAATGACAATTGTTGAAGCTATCCTGCCAGTTAGTATAACGAAAAAAGCAACCGATCGATAATCGGCTGCCTTCTTGTTGCTATTGAACTCCCTCGATTTTATCCGATGCCGCTATTACGCAACCGTGATGAAGTAGCAAAGCTTGATCTCCTCATACATGCCAATGGATAACGCGTTCGGTTGTTTACAGATCGCGATTTTGGAGAGTATGATTAGTGATATTGCACATGATAAGCCATTGATTGCGCAGTTACCAAATTAGGAATGGGGAGAAGTCTAAGATGCCGACGATTCAAATTGAAGGAAGAGGCTCCTATGAAGTTGCAGAAGGTACTAAACTTGTGCTTGCCCTGGTGGATAACGGGGTAGACATATTGCACCGCTGCGGCAGCAACGCCAAATGCACAACGTGCCGGGTCGAAGTGGTGGATGGAGACGCCGGTCCGGTTGGTGAAGCGGAAGCCGCTCTTCTGCAGGCCAAAGGCATTGCGGAATCGAACATCCGCTTATCGTGCCAGATTCGAGTACATAACGATCTTACTGTAAAACCGGTGATGACGGTATCGTCATCCGGCCTGGAACCAGGCAATCGGCCGCAAGACTAACCGATCGCGAACCGGCTTCCGGGCTCGTAACCACGCTGAGGCATCTCGCATGAGGTGCTCAGCGTGGTTTTTAAATGGATGGCCTTGGCCAGTTCACCGAACCAGCTAAGCCTTATGCGAACATGTCGCGAACCTCGTTGTGCAGCGAACGCAGCGGTCGCCCGGCTAGTCGCGCCAAATCCGGGGATACGCTTCCCATATCGGATAAAGACAGCAATCGATAGTTTAACGTTACTAGTGTTTGGAAAGTTGCGTTAACTGCCCGTTAGCGCAACGCGGCTGCCGATCCATGCCGGCAGCCGCGTTTTTGTTTATTAAGCTATAGTTTCCCGTTAGCTTAATGATCCTTACTTCTCTATTTTAAGACAAAACCACCTATATTTTAGCGATTGTCAATCTAACATGCTCGATGTTCACTATAGCTTAATATTGTAATACACGCTCGAGAACGCCCATCCTGCCATATGAACGAGCAATACAATCCCTAGGACAGGAGCTGCAGACAATTTCACACCGCATACCATCATGATGAATAGGAAATAGATTGCTACCAGCGTAATTTTCCATGCGGCTGCTTGAGATTTACTTGAAATGATATGAAATCTTTCATCAAGTCCCCTTTGACGCGCTGCTTGCTTGCGACCCCACCATAACCCGAGCAATCCTCCAAAAATGCCGAGCAGTATCATCAGTAAGACTCCAACCTGATCCAAACTCATGATTATTCACTCCCCTTGTCAAAAATAAATACATCTTCAATGTAACGATCAAACACTTTAGCAATTTTATATGCCAATTCTAAGGATGGATTATATCGACCATTCTCAATGGATATGATCGTCTGTCTCGAAACACCAACTCGTTCGGACAACTGTTCCTGTGTTAGCCCTATAGCTGCTCTTAAATTTTTAATGCGATGTTCCATCCAACCCCACCTCTATGTAAAACTAGCTTTACGTAAAGGATACTTTACTTTCATTTTGATGTCAAGCATACTTTACATCACTCAAATACTCCTTATTTGCGTAAAACAAAAAAACCAGCTAATACTTGTCAGGCATTACAACTTGGTTAAGTAATAGAATACAGATATACTTTTCTGAACAGCACAAATAACCTTCATTGGCGAGAGGGTTATGGATGAATATGGTTTTTTAAAGCTTTGTAGGGCTCGCTTTTACAAAGGATGGCGTACACGTGATGGAGAAGCTTGTTGGCGCAAGCTATCACGACCACTTTGTAAGGCTTGCCCTCTTTCCTTTTCTTGTCGTAGTATTCATTTATCCTGCGATTCGGTTTGCACCTAGATTTCCTCATCTTTCCTCTATTAGTACATTGAGCTAAACTGCCCGTTAGTTCAATAAAAAGAACGCTCCCGCGCCTTCGCTTGGGCTACGTCCTCCTCATTATATTCCATTTCCAATCACCTATTAAAGAACGTACGCGGGTAGCATGTAGTGCTTAAACAGGGAACTTATCTTAATCTAAGCACTAAGAAAACACTTTATTTTTCAGTCTAATGGTTTATTTTCTTTTAACACTATTTTTTGCAATATCACAAAGAGTATCTATTGCCAATTCTGCATGTTCTACACTTAACGGTGTAGTTTCTTTTTCATTTACGATCCGATGAGTAAAAGTGGTAAATTTATAACAGAAACACCTTTATCTGAACAAGGCTTCAAGATGAATATTGCGTTAGTTTTTAACCCTGCTGTATTATACACGAGTTGACAAAATACGAGTCAAGAGCTCAATCCTTAACATAACCATGAGTCTTTTATGACCTTTGCCCCCGCTTCCTCATCCATCAATTCATAACCGCCGAATCGATAAACCTCATAGCCGCTTAGCTTTAATTTCCTGTCGGCTTGGACCATTTCAGCATATTTTTTGGGACTCGATATATCTTCATCAGAATAGTGTTGCTTTCCATCTACTTCAAGGACGATACGCTGCTTGTTTGAAAACAGTAAGAGAAAATCCATACGTTGCCTTGATAAATAAGGTTTTCCTGCACGCTGCCTTATTGTATATGGGTCATAGTGTAAATACACTTGAGGTATTAAAGCAGGGAAGTTTTTGTCGAACAATTCCTTGAAGCATCTAAAGTAACTTTTAAATAGTAGCTTCTCTGGTGGAGATGCCAATGTTTGAAATAAACGCAAATATAGTTGTTTTTCCGTCTCTATATCTGGCTCTGATATACCATTCATATCTGCCCACCACATTACAAGGTCAGCCCAATAAAGACCTGTATTAGGAATATTACGGTCGTAGACTAAACAGTTTTCTTCATGCTTCACAATTCTAATGTCATTATTGATCGAGTCGCTAATAACAATTTCAGGCTTCTGACCAACTGCGGCGAATATCAGATTCTTCACATTGCCTTTAACCCCGTCAAGCACTTTATCGATACGATAAACTGGAAAACCTGAAATATTATCAGCCAAATTGAACTTAAATCCGTCATTTACTAAATGCTTATTGATGAACTCAATATACTCGTCCTGCTCATCTCGACATTCTGTCTATGAATCTCATCTGGAAGAACTCATTCTGAGCGATATCAGAATGCTAATGGGAGAACATATTGACACTAAAACCTTTACAAAAAAGCTGCAAAAGAAGCTGACAGTGGGAAACGGTCAACTGCTAAGGAAATTTTGAATCTCAATAATAATATCGAATTGGTTATAAAGCGCAAAAATAATGCTGAGGATAAATGGTTAGATGGTGAAATGACCAAAGAGAAGTATCATGAACTACTTGTACGTTATGAGAAGGAGCTTTCAGAATATCGACAAAGGATTTCTGATCTCTCCAAGGATGATGAAGTTAACAAACCGAAATTTCCCGACATTGCCAAACTAACTTCATTTGAAAAACTAGATCGAGAACTGCTGCTCATGATTGTAAAACGAATTGAAATCAAAGAAGACGGTGATGTAAAAATCATTTACAACTTCACCGTCTAAACAAATATAGAACTGAAGGCGATGACAAGACATCCAACCCCTTATCGCCTTCTATAAAAGATCTTTTCTATATGTTGACACTACACACTACACATGCACCGTATGCGGGAACATATTGTCCTGGGAATTAATCTGTTACAATCCGTAGTAACCTTGAATTGACGGGCTATTTATTAATGAGCTTCTGTTAGGGAAGGCTTCATTCCGTTCGGTTTGGTTGATGTTTTACATCAATTTTACATCAATAATACCCACTGACTGACAAGGAATATAGCTTGATCCGGAAATGCATTATCCTTCTTTTCGTTAAGAGGACGGTAATTTTCCAATAAAAAAGAGCCATGCAGGATGCTTTCCCGCTGGCTCTTTTGCCTTAATTACCGATGCTTTCGGATTTGTTCTTATTTTACAAAAAAACAGTTATTATTGCAATAGCAATCTAGAGCTTCATGCCGAGTTTATTACTCGCATGCTACTCCGTCTTTGTCACGATCAAGTTTAAATGAATACTCTGGATCTCCTTATATAATGGCGCCGCTCCCGCTGCTCTCACTGCATTACAATTTTGATAGTAGATCACACTTTCATCTACTTCAGCTTCTAGTGTGAGTTGGGCCTTAGCAGTTGGTTTAGGCTTAGGGGTTGCAGTAGATGCGTTAATCTTTGAATCTGCACCAGTAACAGCTTTAACTGATTCACTAGCCCCTCCATTGATTACAAACAAGACTCTTGTTCCATCTGAATAATCTTCAAGTTGATTTCCTACCCAAGAGCCCACTCCACGATTATCAGATGGTTTTATGTATGCAATACCCGCACCTGTGCCGCCTTCTTCACACATAGCCATTGGCCATTCATCCCGGTCGTAGCCCTTTTTGTTTTGAATACCTTTTAGCGGCTCTTCACGGTTTTCATCAGCGCCATCACGTTCAATAGTACAAATCGCTGACTCACCATCGTTAGTGGCTGCGAAGTCATTTCTTTATAGATAAATTGGATATATAGTAACACGGGGTTGTGATATCTAAGACATTTATCAAGTCCTCTCTTTCAAGCAATTTGTTCTTAAATATAGATTCATTTAAACCTAATTTAAAAGTAGCTTGTGATGAATAAAACACATCTAAATGATGTAAAGGATGTAAATCAGGGTCAGCTCTCTCCTCATCAAAATCGTATCGAAGGTATCCAGGCTCGAACAGTAAAAACTCTTTAATGATAGTCCAAACCTTTTCCTCATAATCATCTAAATCTTCATCTACATTAATATTATTCTTTATCGCTACAGATAAAGCATCCATTTCATCATAAATATTTGGGGTTTGTTCTTTTTCTTTAAAGAAACCTTCAGCAGCTAATTCTAATAATATTCTAACTATCGTTTTGTTGATCCCAATTTTAGTGTTAGTGCTATATAGCTTTTTTACTGAATTATCTTCAAGATGAATGGTAAAAGGAAACGTAAATGAAAAGTTTTTCATGTAGCCTTCGATATTAGCAGCAAAAAATATTCTACTCATTTTATTAATATTTAAACTAAAAATACCATAACCTCTATCCGCAACCGGAATTTCGGATAAGATAACTTCTAATGAGTTTAATAATAACCACACAATGTCACTCTTATTTCTTATGGGAGATCTTAATATATCTGCTAAGTTGACAGTCAAATAGTATTCTTTAAACTTTCTCATTTCACAGAGTCCTTATTTTGGAGAATTAATTGTTTGATTTCTTGTTTATCAACACTATCCTCACAAATAAGTGAGACAAGTTGCCTGAACTTCTCTTGGTTCTTTTTAGGGATTTTCAGCTCAACAAAAATCTCACTAACAATTTCTCTTTGGGATTTAAAATGTTCTTCCGTTCTTCTTAATAATGCTGTTCTATCTAAAATATCAGATTCTTTAGGTTTATTAACAACAATAGCATCGTTCTCGTTAATCGAATTAAGTCCATTTTCCAATATTGGAAGTAAGTCAGTATTTGCATTCTCTGAAATTATTAAATTAGTTGTTATGAAAGAACGTGTTAGAGCCATATATAAGGTATTTCGAGCATTTATGTTATCACTTATTTTGTAATTAGCTATACATATAACAAATGGAAATTCCAGACCTTTTACATTATTTTTATTACTAATAAACACTGATTCTTTGATATTCACTTTAGTTTTATATATTTTATTGGTCCTCCAACCGAACTCATTTGAAATCATAATCGAAATATCATCCAACATATCATAATTAGAATTCACTGCATCTACAAATATTATAGCTATATCCTCAGGACCAACTGTTGGGTGATTAGCTTTAATATTTTTTATTGCATCTATCACTATTTCTCGACAATCGTAGCTTGGTGTGCGTAAAATTTCGATGCTTGGTACATCTTCTTTTCTGATATCTTCAAATCTTCTCAGTAGATTTCTGGATAAACTATATGTTTGTCCATTAGTGTCAATTTCATAGCCACATGCAGCCCATTCGTCATCTGTTAACCAGCGTAATACAGGTCTCTCCAATATCCCCATACCCAGTGCATGTGCAAACATTAAAGTTTTAGAATCTGTACGATAACATTTATTCAATAAAAAGTCAGCTTCCACTTCGGGTAAAGTATCTCTAAATATATTTTGGAATATATCCCCCGATACATAAACAGTCTTAGTAGTGACTTTTTCACAAAGCTGAAAGAATGATTCATAAAAATCTTGGCTTTCATCTATTAATATATAATCGAAACAAGGTTCAAAATCAGGCATAGAGTTAAGTTGTTGAAGAGCCATTTTACATGCATATTCAAACGATGTTTGACCAGCGCTCCAAAAAATCGCGCCATACGTCTTACAAATCAAACTGTACAGACCAACATTAGACAGATCAGTACGAGAACCCCAACTATGCATTACCCATAATCTTTTATCCCATTCAATTTGTTCCTCAACCTTCATAAAATTGAAAAACTCTGGAACGCGTGATTTTAATTTATTTGCTAATGATCTGTTGTGACAAGTAAAAACAACTCTATTTTCTGTGCCTTTTTCAGTATAAAGTTCTTTTAACTTATGTAGTAATAATTCGGTCTTTCCTGTACCAGCAAGACCTTGTATTATTACCCTCTTTTTATTTATCTTTTTAAAAATAAACTGTGTCTGGTCTCCATCAAATAAGATGATCTTTCTTTTTACCTTATCTAAAATGCTCGTGGGTAATTCCTTCCCTACTCTATCTACAGAGTTAATACTTCCAATTAGTAGTGAAATTAGTAAATCTATTTTTCTTTTTTGATCTTCATCTTTCAAAATAAAATCACTTAATACAGTTTGTATTGAATCTCCAGAATTCCATTTAGCTGTAGCAAAAAGATCAGTCCCCCACTGCCGGCGTCTACCTAATATATCTCTATAATCATATTTGTCAGATATGTTTCCTAAGTCTTCTAAAAAATCGCTATAAAAATCTTCAAAAGCTTCTTCATTTGATCCAACATTTAAAAATATGATTTTATAGTCCGGAATTAATATTACAATTGCTTCATTATATTCATATTCGTATTTCTTTTCTGCTAAAGGGCTATTTAATACATAGATTTGTTTGCTATTCTGTTTAGAAAACTCCTCGATTTGATCTAATACTAAGTGAACTGTTTCGTTTTCTGTCTCAATACTGTCAAAGTACATGGATCCACTCATTATAGGCCTCCCTCTAAATTTCACAAATCCCCCATGTGTATGGGGAAATTTATCTTATAAATTAATCCAAACATTTTTGATATCAATAATACTTTGTTTTCTATAAGTAAACCAAAAGTCCTGCTCCTCCATTCTTTCTAGAATAGCAATCAAATCTTTCTTGTACCTCAGAGCAGGATGTAAACCAGAGATTTGTACCCTGCGTTTTAACCGGCGAAGAAACGGAGGGAGACAGTGAATACTCTAGTAATCATGTAAAGAAGAGAATCACATGGCTCTTCTTTTCTAAATAGAGCCATTTTCTTTACATCTGTAATACCAGATCTTAACGATCGTTTTTTCATTAATTTAAAGCAAAACGATCAACTTACGGATAACGGACAAGCAGCAGCCGTAACTGCGCTGAAACGTTTTTTTCAGTTCCTTCACTCCATGGATCTGATAAAGTATAACCCGATGATCGGTTATCCTAGGCCTAAATGCGAGTCACCGGTTCAAAACACTGCGTTATCGCTAGAGGAGTATATCGCTCTCCTAAAAGCCGCCTTACGGAAAGATCCCTTTTACCAGCAGCAATTTGTGTTTATTTGATTCATGCTGATTACAGGATTACGTATTTCAGAGGTCCGCTTCCTTCGGCGGAAGCGGCTAAATTTCAAAACAAGAATCATACACGTTTTTGATGCACAAAAAACCTTTAAACAGCCCGTTGCGATCCCCAAAGACCTCAGCGCAGAACTTGAGCGTTACACACAACATCATGAATATCTCAAATTTGCAAATCAGGACGATGAATACCTGTTCCATCAAAAAGGGAAAGCCATGTCGGTTGATACCTTTAAACGGATATTGTCGGAATAGTCTCGTGAGGCAGGTCTTGCGAGGCACATTCGACCACATGATCTCAGACGCACTGCAGGATATTTGATGCAAAAAGGGGGTATGAACATCGTGGATATTCAACACCAGCTACGCCACAAAAATGTAGGCACAACGCTACGATATGTCCCTCCTCTTTTTGATATGGCCAAAATACTTGAAGAGACATAATCATTGAATATTTTTTCACTTATTGTCCAACTCTATCGATTCGATTTTTTAAATTATCGATTGAACTTACTCTCTAGTATTCTATTAATGAATATTTGCAAGAATATTAGAAAACACTTACTCAAGTGATAACTAAGGCTTAAATTGAGCGAAGAGGTACACTTCTGAACTAATGGATTTGCTGTTGTATTAGACATTCTTTCAACACATGAAAGACCACAAGATGGGAATGATGCTCAACAAAATTCTCTGTTCACCATAGCTTAACTATTAAATGACATCTAGATTGCGGACGCCTTAATATACGATACTCCCCTTTTTATATCGAATCAAACCCACCAATATTATCTATCAGTTAGAAAAGAAAAAAATAATCCAATTGAACCCCTGAAGTAGTGCTATTGTCTTAAACTTCATAACTATTCATTGGAGGGAAGTAAAATGGGTTAAATCCCGACTTGCCCTTCATAACCAAATCTTCTGAATGATCAGGCTCTATCCCTAGAGTATCAAACTCCTCATCATCAAACATAAACAATTGCAAATTGGTTTTACCGATCCAATTGTATGCCGTAGTAATAACTTTTCCAATAGCTCTAGCATTCTTTTCATCAAATGGCTTTGATATATGATCGATGACTAAGATAGGAATCAATGGGTACTTATCTTCTTTTATTAACATAGCAAGGAATGCTAAATAACCACAAAGTTGAATTAGAGTATGGCGAGCCATACTACCAATATAATAGTTACTTGTAACCTTCTGACCATGTTCTTTTTCGTCACTTACTACAACGGTAGGCTGCAAAATATTACCTTTTTTTCGATATTGTATATTAAATCCATCTTGTTTAATATCATCGCCTACTATTGAGGAAATATCTTTAGCAGCAAGATAAAGCTCTGTAATAAATTGAGATAACTCATTAATCTTTTTTGTATCATCTGAACTTTGTAATACTTTCAATTCCTCTCGGATCTCTCGTATTCTTTTCCTCTTTTCTTTAATTTCATTATCACACTGCCTAATATTCACAGATAGATAATCTTCAATCAAAATAATCGCTTTTGTTTTTTCTTCTAATGAGAATAATCTGAACCTTGAATCGTTCCTCTTTATCTCATCCTTCAGGTTACTTTGTTGATTTCGCAATTCTTTAATAGTATTATCGCCTATAATCAATTTATTAAAAGATATAGTGTGCTCAAGTTCAGATATGATCTTTCTTATAGGAAATATTAGATACTCAAAACTAGCATTGTCCTCTAGCAAAGTATCCAACCTATTTAGCAAATATTTTCTATTTTCATTGTTTTTTTCATGCTGTTTAGAGTCTGAAATCCGATTCTCATAAATTTTAATTTGCTCTGTGATATTGCTATACATAACTTCTAACTCGGCTATATTTTTTTCCTTTTTAGTCTTATCTACTTTACGCATTTCTTTTAATTTACCAACTTCAATTCGAACATCATTTGCATTTTTCCCTGTATACCACCTATTAATACCGAGTATTTCTAAGTTTTTATTAACCTGACGAAGTATAAATTCATATCTAGAAGACTCTATTTCTAAAGTATTAACCTCATCTGTTAGGTCCTTTAGTTCCCGCTGCAATTCAAAAATTTTATCCAAATTTTTATTGAAAATAAAATTTAATATTGGTGTCAATTTGATTGAATACTTAACATCACTGCACTTATCCAAAAAGTCTTGAATCGCACCCTGTCTTTTTTCTCCGAGGAAATTAAACATCGTAAAGGTTCTGTATGTTAGGTCTTCATCCGTGAAATTTCTTATTTCATCTAGAAATCCTAAATCATGAGCAAAAATTGAATTAAGTCTCTCTTTATATTCTCGTAAATCTATAGATTCATTATTCACTTCGTTGGTATAACTTATATTATTCCTATTTGATCCTATATTTCTTGTTGCTGAGTAATTTATTCCTTTATACTCGAAGAACATTGTCGCTTTTTCTAAACTATCAATAAACCACGGCCTTTTGTTAATTGTTTTTGTGGATCCAAACATATAATCAATAAAATCATAAAATTCAGTTTTACCTGAACTATTTTTCCCTTTGAAGTAATTTAATCCGGATTCAAATTTATACTGATATTCATCACCGTTAGCACCGTAAAGTATTAAATTATGTATTTTAAACATTACTTACGACCTCTCTCATAAATTGTGTATCGGATATTCTCTTGCTTGCATCGATCGCTTTCCTAATAAATGAACTTTCTTCATAAATCCTTTTTCCAGACAGTTTTGTTTCATTCTGTATATCTATTCGTATTATACTGTTTTTTAAATCTATCATACCTTTTACCTTAAGTATGTGGATCGCCTTAAGTATAAATTCAATACTATTACAATACTCATGAAAATCACCTGTGAGATATGAAAGACACTTATATATTATATCTTGAGTATTATTTCCATTGTAAATACTACCAGGTAAAAGCTTTTCCTTTTTCACGATGTATGTAAAGAACAACATTTTATTAACACTCAGTTCTTTATGTGTTATCAAAATATCCATAATAATAGAACAGTATATACTAATCTGTAATGATTCTGCCTCTAACTTTAGTTTTGACATTCCCCTTTGTTTCATTCTATTCGTCCTCCCACGAAATTTGATGATCTTCAGACTCATCACTAGTTAAATAAATACACGATCCATAGCGTATTTGTTCATTATCCGCATGAGAATTAGGAAGCTTTTTAGTTTCTTCCAGTCGGTTATATGGCTCATCCTTTTTGTTCCTTACTAAGCTAAATTTAGCATTCTCAAAATTTTCAAATGTAGTTTCCTCTATATCTCCGACTTTCCCTACTTTATTTGCTTCCATATAGTTTAAACGTAATTGTCTATAGTACTCATTAAAGATTAAATGATCTTTAATAAGATTTTGCGGCAATCCACAAGCCATTAACTGCTTATACTGCCTAGAATGGGAAATCCTATGATCACCCAAATCTATCGATTGGAGTTTTTTAAACTCAGAATAAAGCGGCTGCATAACATGATCATTCAATCTTGAACAAATTTCTTCCACTGACGTTATAAAATCAGCGTAACTTAAGATGAATGGCTGTTTGTTATTAATACTTTCCATTATTTTCACTGTAATATGCTGAATTAATTGACCAATGCGTTGATAATAAATAACCGAATTTACAGCTGCTTTTCTAAAATGATCACAGCAATTCTCATCTATTTTTTCATCTATATTTCTCACTGAAATAAATTTATACTTTTCGCAAATGGAATTATATATTAACTCAAACTCTTGCAAACTATTACATAACTCCTTAACCTTTGTTATATGCGCTCTAGGCCCTTTCATGGACGCCTGAATTAATTCATAATACTCCTTAGCAGTTCTTTTAAATACAATATCATCGTTGTCATATTCATCATGGGTAAATAGTACATACTCGGAGATCTTATTTTCTGATGATTCTAATAACACCCAATTAATCAGTATTTTCTCTGCACTACTTTCGTTAATGGTAGTTCGTTTGACTTGAATAGCTGTATTCGAGCTCTTAGAAACAAGTTTGTTCAAATAGTTATCTTCAAAATCATCTATTTCTTTGGGACCAATTTTCGAAATATTTACATCATCAATAGTTTCGAACTCGATTTGCATGCCTTCTTTTAATGAAAGCATATAATTCACAAACACCCTTATCTGAAAGGAAAAGCCACTTAAACTATGAATACCACTCTGATCTGTTGTATAGGTAGTCATGTAGGTCACCTCAGTTTTCAAATGCATACAATTTTCTATATTTACTTAAGTTTATAATTAATTCGACATAATTCTTTTTTTTCCTCCGATTTACCAGTAAGAATATTAAGAATTATACTTTCAACTATTAGCACAAACTTGCCTACATTATTGGTACGTAATTCCATAACAGCACTGATATCGATAGTTGGATTTCTATCTATTTACATTTTTATTTTCATTACTAGAGTCTGAAGTTGAGTTTCCTAGATCCATTGGGAAATACCTAATTGAGAAACAATGGATACTCGCAGAACAAATAATATTACATGTCACGATCCAGTTATTTGATTGTTTTGCTAACCAAATAGTTGTTATCTTCCTATTCTACAAAGTAATTATCAATTATAAATATAACTTGTCTAAACCAATTCCTGGTCTCGGTGCGGATATCTTGGACATACTAGTAGTATAAACTATTATTACTAAGGGATGATCCTAATGGCTAACATTCAAAAACGTGGCGATAATTCATGGTTCTTAACGGTGAACATTGGCAGAAACGCCAAGGGTAAATATATTCGATGCACAAAGACCATTCACTGTCGAACAAAGCGGGAAGCTGAAAACGAATATGCAAAGTTTCGCATAGAGGTTGAGTCTGATGAATATATCGCACCTCAAAAGATGACATTCGAAGCATTCGTTGAAGAATGGAAAAGCAAATATGCTGTTAAACATCTGGGGTACAAGACACTATATACTTACGGATCCAATTTAAAGAACCAAATTCTTCCTTACTTTCAGCATTTAAGGCTGGAAGATATTAAACCGCTTCACATTCTGAACTTTCTTGATACTCTTGAGAAGGAAAGCAGTCGCGGGGATAAAAAGAGCGGAGGGTTAGCCTCTGGAACCATTCAGATTCAGCACCGCATATTAAAGAACATCTTCAGTCGTGCTGTAGAATGGAGAGTTCTCAAGCGTAATCCTGCAAACGATGTGCAAAAACCTAAGGTTATCTCTAATGAAGTTATCCCCTATGACGAAGCGGAAGTAGGACGAATGATATATGCCCTACAGAAGGAGCCATACCATTGGAGGGTTATGATTACGCTAGCACTTACGACTGGTCTACGTCGAAGTGAGTTACTAGGACTTGAATGGAAGCATATTGACTGGGATAGTGGTGTAATAGATGTCTCGCAAACTAATGATACACGCATTAAAAGGTCACGTAATCGTTAAACAGCCCAAAACAAGAAATTCAATTCGAAAGGTCGCTTTACCGAGTTCAATGCTCGAGGAGATGAGGGCATACTACGCTTACCGCCTAAAAGAACGATCTGACATAGGTAACGAGTAGTATAAGAGTAACTGGTTTTTTATGTTCTCTCATCCAAACGGACAACCTTTCCATCACGAACGACCCTACTTATGGTTTAGACATTTCATTAACAAAAACGGATTCAGATATATCCGGTTTCATGACCTACGGCATACATCAGCTACAATTCTGATTAATCAAGGAGTTCATGCTAAAATCATATCAGAGCGACTTGGTCACGGAAGCATTACCACAACAATGAATATCTACGGTCATGCACTCCGATCGGCCGATCAGTCGGCTGCAGATAAGTTCGAATCATTTTTCACAAGTCAGTCTTCAGGACAACAAAAATGACGCGCAGGATCAACACTTCCTAGCGTCATCTTTATGTTCTTTTAGGTTGAATTGCGATTAACTTTTACATCAATTTTACATCAACACCATTTTACAACCTCTGTACTACCACTTACACTCATACTGTAACACACCCTAAAACCCAATAAATATAAAGTTTTCAGTTCTCTGTACCATCCCTCACCAGCATAGCAACCGACTCCACATGCACCGTATGCGGAAACAATGTAACAACAAAACTACATCGGTTCGTGTTCACAACGTGTTCACTATATGAGCCACTAAACGGAGATTGTGTTCAATCAGCAGGTTGCGTGAACGCTGATTCCCTTCTGCCATAAGCTGGAGATGTTTCGTCTCCTCTTCTTCATGAAGAGGTTGGGGAAAAGCATTATTTTTTACATAAGACACAAGTAAGGTCAACTGTTTAATAAACAGCGCAATCGCTGCAAACAATCCAGGCATAATTGAACACCCCCACGTTGTTTTCATCAGACGGGTAATCCATAAACCAATTTATCGAACATGAAGTACGTTCTCTAGTTTATGTGGGTAGGTGCCTAGAAGTGCCTGTACATTAGAAACTACTGTGATAATTGTTCCTTATATGCTCTTACCTCGTTTTAACTTGAATTACCCCTTCACAGCCCCCGATGCCATACCTTGAATAAAGTATCGCTGCAAAAACAAATAAACGAATGTGATCGGAATGGCTCCTAATAGCGACCCGGCGGCAACCCAGCCGATATTGTTGTTAAATCTTCCGAAAAATGCGGATAGTGCAACAGTGATCGTACGCGTATCCGGTTTTTGCAAGAAAAACACGGAGAACGAAAAGTCGTTCCATATTTGCACACCTGTCAAGATGATGACAGTCGCTGTTATCGGTGTTAAAAGCGGTAATATGATGCGGTAGAATAGTGAGAATCGGCCCGCTCCGTCGATCATAGCTGCCTCATCGAGCTCAGCAGGAATGGAATTAATGAAACCGGTATACAGGAATATGGTGATCGGCAGATAAAAAGTAACATGCAGTAAAATAATGCCCCAGAAGTGATTGACACCTCCAATATCAACCATAACCTTATAAAGCGGTACGAGTATGGTCAGCGGAGGTATGATTAGACAGGAAATAAACAAGGTGTAAATAAACTTGTTCCATTTGGTTTTGTTTCTCGCAAGTGGATAGGCCGCGATAGAGCCGAGCAGAATAACAAGCACTTCAGCCACAAATGTAATGACCGAATTATTGATGAATGTGCGGCCTAAATTCGCTTCCTGCCAGGCACTAATAAAGTTTTGCCAATATGCATAGCCTGGAGGAACCCATTTTGAACTTAGATCGTCCGCAGCTTTGAAAGATGACGTGCACAAAATATAAAACGGCAGGATGTGAATGACGCCAATGATCAGCGCAAGCAAATTAAGTAGCCATTTTTTCTTTCTCATACCGTAACCTCCCGTCGCCGTAAAAAGAACAGTGCCGTAATGCTGATGATGGAAATGATCAGAAACATCAGATTACCGATAGAAGCCGCATATCCTGCATCCTGTCTCCCGAAATACAGTTGGTACATTAAAGTGGAAAGAGAAGCGGATGCGTACCCGGGGCCGCTGTTAGTCATTGCCGTAACGACATCGAACAGCTTTAGTCCGCCGATCAGATTCAGCACGATGCTGATCGTGACCGATGGGGCTAGCAAAGGCCAAGTCACATGGAGAAAACGTGCAACAGCACCAGCTCCATCGATCTTTGACGCTTCGTAGTAATCTTTTGGGATTACCTGTAGTCCGGCCAAATAGATCACCATCGCAATACCCACATACTGGTATGTGTTGACAAATGTAATCATCCAAACGTTAAGCTTCTGATCACCGAGTAAATTAACGGGCTGTGAACCGAAAAATTGAATAACGTCATTAATGGCCCCGCCATTATATTGGAAAAAAAAGTACCAAATGTATCCCATAATGAGAGGGCTGATGATAACCGGCAAGTAAATGATTGTTCGGGTAATTCCTTTGAGACGAAAACTCATATTCAAGAACAGCGCATAGGCCAGTCCGACCACATTTTGGAGGATGGTGCTGCCTACGCCATAAATAAACGTATTCCGGATGACTCTGCCGATATCGGGATCCGTCAGCATGCGCTGGTAATTGTCTATTCCAATCCACTTGAAATCTTGTGAGTAACCGTCCCAGTTTGTAAACGAGATTTGAATACCTTTGATGAAAGGATAAAGAATAAAGATGCCAAACAGCATCAGCGCAGGCACATACAAGAGGTTCATGACGGCAGGGGAGTTAAGCCAACGTTTGAAACCGTTGCGCTTGGCGCTTGATTGAACGGAAAGGCCGAGTTTGCCTTTTTGCGTGTTGATCATTTAGCTACCTCCAATTGCGTTTTGACATATAAAAGGAGGAGTGGTCCCCTCCCCCTTAGCTCCCTAGGAACTACTTGCGCAGTCGTTCTACTTCTTGCTTCATTTTGTCAGAGAATTGTTTTGGCGTTACACCGCCGCCGAGCATCGACGTTCCCATTTTACACATGACATCCCACATGCCGTTAGGCAAGTAAACACGGTCAAAATAAGGAAAAACGCGAACCGATGCATACTTGTTGTAGAACTCACTGAATTCGTGCTTTGAATCAATACCTTTCAATCCCGCTGGAAGCTTAGTTACGTTTGCAATTTTCTCCATATTTTCTTTCTTCGCAAAGAATGCGACCAGTTTCTTCGCTTCATTTAATTGTTTACTATCTTTCCAAACGCCCATTGTATAGCGTTCGCCGCCGGAGAAGTTAGGCTCATCGCCTTGAACCATGGAAGGTACAGGCATAAAGCCAATTTTCAGATCCGGTTTTACTTTATGCACTTCATCAGCGAAGGAAGGACCCTGCAAGGAGAATGCGACTTTCCCTTGTGCGAATTGCTGCGGTAAATCGCTGTACTTAGCGGTAAGCACATCTTTGTTCATATATCCTTTGTTGAAAAAGTCCAGGAACTTCTCCGACAGCACATCCCACTTCCGCCAGTCAAACTTGCCGTCCAACAGGTTTTGTGCTTCATTTTGCTGCGGACTAATGAACGCAGATGTTGCAAAGTAATCAAAAAATTGACCAATTAACCAGTCATCGACACCCGAGAAGTAGAAGGGCGTTACTGCGCCATTGCTGGCCGATTTGATCTTTTCTGCAGCAGCCATCAGCTCATTGAACGTTTTAGGCGGCTCGATATTATACTGTTTGAGCAGATCCGCATTGTATGTCAAACCATCTTTGGCTTCCGCAAGAACAAGCGCGTACAATTTGCCGTCTTTGTCGGTGACAACATTCTTGATCGTATCCGTCTGCTGTGACGCCCACGGTTGATCTTTCAAATCAGCCAGATACTTACCGTAACGGATAATCGCCCAACCGTGAGTGTCAAAAACATCCGGTAAATCGGTAGCGGCCATTTTGACCTTCATAATGTTCTCGTACTCGGAACCCGGAAATTGCAAGTCAACATCCACGGTCGTGTTTTCTTTAGAGAAATCCGCAGCAATTTGCTTATAAACATCTTGAATGGATTTTAAAGTGACGGAACTGTAGACGGTAACCTTGGTCTTGTTTCCTCCACCGGATGCTTGGTTGCCGCCCTCCGATTTAGGCGTTTCTTTCGGTGCTTCTGTTTTCGCCGTGCCGGAGCCCTCTGGGCGCTGCGAGCACCCCATTAATGTAATCGAGAGAATCAACATGAAAGCCACTAGACTTAACCAAGTTTTCTTCATTAGCGAGCATCCCCTTTATTTGTACAGCTTCGAATCCAACCAATCGGACGGTCATTGATAATTCAAACGCACCACCGATTATCGCTTCGCTGTCATAAATTTTTACACCATCCGCAAATACTTGAAACACAACAGCGCCATTAGGACCGACTTCATCGTCCACGCCGACCGTTGCAGTAAATCGCGTATACTGTCTGCCAAGGTTGTAATTATTCTCGCTGTGCGCATATCTGTTACTTGAACGCAGGAAGCCAATTGCCATGGGCTTCAATGAGGTCATCGCACATCGCCACAATCTCGTCGATCGACAGTTCGGCCGACGTGTGTGGGTCCAGCAATGCAGCATGATAAATATGCTCTTTCTTCCCGGTCATAGCTGCCTCGATTGTGAGCAATTGCGTGTTAATATTCGTTCTGTTGAGCGCTGCACATTGCGGTGGAAGGTCTCCGACAAAAGTCGGCGTCACTCCGCTCGCATCAACCAGGCAAGGCACTTCTACACAAGCTTCTTTCGGCAGATTGGTGATCAGCCCAGTATTCATGACGTTGCCGCCGATTTTGAACGGATTGTTCGTTTCCATCGCTTCAAAAATGTACGACGCGTACTCAAGCGTTCTTTTATGTGTCAAACTCTTGTTGCTTACTAGTTCTTCCCTCATCGTTTTCCAGCGGTTGATCTGGTTCACACAGCGGCGCGGATACTCGTCAAGTGGAATATTAAATCTCTCAATGAGCTCGGGATAATTACGTTTAATAAAATACGGATGGTATTCAGCATTGTGCTCGGACGACTCTGTAATGTAATAGCCAAAACGATGCATCAGCTCGAAACGCACCATATCGTCATGAATTTCTTTTTGTTTTTCACGGGCGCGTTGTTTGATTTCAGGATATAAATCAACGCCATCTTTGGTCACTTCCAGCAGCCATGCCATGTGGTTAATGCCCGCAATTTTCCATTGAACACCGGTGTGATCCATACCTAAATGTTCGAAAATATGTGGGACGCATACTTGAACGCTATGGCACAAGCCGACCGTCTTCACACCGCCGTAGGTGTTCATGACGTTGGTCAAAACTGCCATCGGATTCGTGTAATTCAAAAACCAGGCATCCGGACAAACCTCTTGAATATCCTTGGCGAAGTCCAGCATGACGGGGATCGTGCGCAAATTACGGAAAATGCCGCCGATTCCGATGGTATCGGCAATTGTTTGCCGTAAGCCATATTTTTTCGGAATTTCAAAATCGGTAATCGTACACGGGTCGTAGCCACCGACCTGGATCGCATTGACGACAAATGCAGCCCCTCGCAGCGCTTCTTTTCGGTCAGTATAAGCTTTAACCCTGCAAGTACTGCCGAGCGTCACCTTCAAATTATTGAGCATATTTTCTGAATCTTTCAAACGCTCCGCATCGATATCAAAGAGTGCCAATTCAAATCCTTGAAGCGCTGGCGTAAGCATACAATCGCCTAATACATTTTTTGCAAATATGGTGCTTCCTGCACCTAAGAATGTAATTTTGGACATGATGATTTCCTCCTGATTGTTATCCGTTTGAATGTATGAATTAACCTTTTACTGAGCCAAGTGTAACGCTCATCGCTATTGCCGTTGACAGTAAAACTCGCATTGTCTTTTTCAACTTCCACCCCTTCTTTTATATATAGTTTCACAATATGAATACGCTTTCAAGATCATTACTAGAATGAAAACCTTCCTCTTAATAACCAGACTCCTCGGTCTAAGTGATATTTGACATCACATCGTACCGATTATTAGCTGTTCGCTGAAAGCGCTCCACATTCGTAATTTTACTAAATACAATCCTTAATTTCAATATATATTTACTAATTTATTTATAAAAAATATACTTTATTACTATTAGTTTTACTAAATCATTGAATTTCCAAAAAACATTTAAAACAAAAAAAAAAAACGATAAAGCGAACATGAGGTCAAAAAGTAATATTACTAATTGACCCTCGTATTCGCTTTACCGTACTGGTTCATGCTATCACGCGTCTGCACCACAGCTTTTCCTAATCATAAGCTTTGTCGGGATGGTTACATGAAGAGGCAGTTTGCGTCCCTTTAAGCGGTCCATCATTAGCTTGACCGCTGTTTGTCCCATTTCTTCCATGAAAACTCTGATGCTCGTTAATGAAGGCGTTACGAACGAAGCTAGCTCTATATCGTCTATACTGACAATAGCTATATCTTCCGGCACTGTATAAATGGATTCACTGATTGCCTTAAGTGCAGCGATTGCCATCGGATCGCTCCCAATCAAAAATGCTGTAGGCTTATCCTCAGCCTCTAGTGCTTGCTTCATCAATTGATATCCATCTTCAGCACGCCACTCGCCGGTAAATACATAGTTCGGATTAAATAAGTCCAGCTCTTTCAACATCAGTTCAAACTCTTTTTGTCGGGTATCCGTATTATACATTTTGCCTTCAGAAGTGCGAATATAACTGATTCCGCCCATATACCCGATTTTCCGATGACCCAACTGAAAAAGATGATTCAACGCTTGCCTTGTTGCTTTGCGCAAATCGAACATGACAGAATCGTAATCGTCGCTGATTACGGAGTCAATGGATACGATGTTCAGCGTGTCAGTCGCATTGTTGATAATTTCTGCATGCACGTTGCCTATCACGAACAATCCATCCAACTGCTGAGCATCAATAATGATATTGGACTCATCCAAAAAACGAAATACTCTGCTAATCGTGATTCCCTGCTTCTCGCACTCATTTTCTATCCCTTGACGTATACCTAAATAATAGGGATCCAAATACTCCATCTGCTCCGAACACCAGATCAGCAAGCCGAACTTCAAATGTTTTTCTTTATTCGACTCACCTCTCATTTTTCGTTCTTTTCTGCGATAGTTCAGGTTTTTCGCGATCTCTATAACTCGATGTCTCGTCTCCTCAGGTACACTGAATGTCAGATCGTTATTTAATACCCTGGATACGGTAGCCGAAGAAACATTGGCAATTTTAGCTATATCTTTAATCGTGGCTATAATCATCACATACTCTCAGACACATTTTATGATCTAATCTATCAGCGCAGCAACACCGCATGGCGGGATATTTAGTCGATGGACACCCACCTTAAAGTCAACCATCATTTGCTCCACCAGATGGCCCTGACAATCACGAATTCCCACCCTTTTCTCTCCCCAAGTCTCATTGATTTCCATATAGATCCTCGAATTCAACGTCCCATTAACAATCCATATTTGCTTTGGAATATCTACACCCGGATTAACGATAACATCGCCATACACGCAAATAACCCTTTTGTTCACGTTATCAGCAGCAACCTGCGGATATAAAAAGTCGGGATGAGCAGGTTTTATCGTACCTTCCAGCAACACATCGCGATGCTCACGCCAAAAAGCAAGCCAAAAGCGCAGCATTTGATGATGCGATTCCGGAAGACGATCCAATAAAACGGATATTTGAGGAACGGAGAAGAGTGCATTTACGATTTGTAAGGCGGCGCTTTCAACAGGCTCATTCGGATGCCACATCATCATGTCCGAGTGAACGGCTGTATCTCCTCCGATCAACCGCACATCAATCGTCCGGACTCGATTCTCGATCGCGTCATTCGGGCAATCCGTAGCCCTGAACATGTTCCCGTATTTGCGCATTAACGGACCGATGTAATTTTGACGGAACTCGATCATGACGTCAGGCTTAATGGCACGCAATCTGGTAATGATGTCACTCATTAATCGGTCTACAGCCTCTGGAATTGAAGTATAGTCCATTGCGCTGTCTTCTTTATTTACGGTCTCTTCCGCTGCGCTGAAGGTGTCCACGAAATCAAGCTTGAAACCGTCTAGGTCCCATTGAACAAGCGCTTTTTCATACATTTCAATTATGAATTCCCTGACTTCGGGATAGCGTGGGTCTACAACGCCTGTTTGCAAAGAATCGATGGTTTTGAGCAGCTTATTTTTGAATCGTTCCCAGTTTTTACTCTTGTAGCCTACAAAGGGCACAGAGTACCATAGTAAGTATTTCATCCCCATCTGATGGACGCGTTCAACATGAACCTTCATGTCGGGGAATTTGTCTTCGCATACTTCCCAATCCCCGCAATAGGCGTAACCACGCATATGATCGGACGTCTGCCAGCCATCGTCGACGATCACTGCTTCGCAGCCAAGCGCTTTGGCAAGTATACACTGTTGTTCCACGGCCTCGGGAGAAAGCTGCTGATGAAAACTGTACCAAGTCGAATACATCGGCAGCTTGGCAGCTTCTGGTACAAATGCAGGTGTATAGCCAGGCAATTCCGCCCACCACTTTTGGACATCATCCAAGCATTCATAATAGGGCACTTCTCGCGTATCCAGACGCAGCGTTGCTTCGTAAGTGTGCATGGCCGCGCTTGGTTCAAAAAACAACTTCACGCCGCAGCGAAAAGTGGCCGTCTCTTCATTGACCCCCGCAGACAACGATACCGAGTTAAGTGCATCAGAAAAGGCAAATGTGAGTCTGTTGCTGCCCTGCACATTAAATAAACTAATGACGGGAGCCGAAAATGCTGCTTTCGATACGAACCCTTTCTCCCAATCTACGTGAAGTCTTCTAGATCGATATGCATTTGGGTGCCAAGTACCTTGGATATCGATTCCTGTATGGTGCCATGTTAATTCGATTGTAGGTGGCTGCTGCATCGTGTCGCTTGTCAGCTTGATATGAATCAATTGAACGCCTTTGGCCTCGAAAGACGATGACAAAGTGCCGCGAAATTGTTCCGAGCAGCCTGTTAAGCTAAAAATGTAAGGTCCTGACTGTAACGTCGAATCGAATAATTCCCCTGTCTTCATTACTGTCTCCTCCATATAAAACAATGATATTGTTTTACTAAAATTTACTTAATTCTAGCATTGAGCACCTGTTTTTTCAATGATTTGTTCTATTTTTTAGTAAAGATAAATGAATGAAAAAAGCTATCCATTCACATCTTTTTCAGATAGGAATGGATAGCTTCCATAACGTTACACTATATGTTCTTGCTTCCGCAGCTTTCACGTATTATAAGTTTAGTCGGAATGGTGACGTGCAATGGGAAATCACGGCCGTTAAAACGGTCAACCAACAGCTTTACAGCCGTTACCCCCATATCTTCCGTTAGAACTTTGATCGTTGTAAGAGGAGGAGTGGCGAATGAAGCCAGTGGGATATCATCGAAGCTTACAATAGCCACCTCTTCGGGAACTTTAATATCCGCTTCATGCAATGCTTTGAGCGCAGCAATGGCCATCGGATCGCTCCCAATCAAAAATGCAGTTGGTGAATTGTCCATTTCCAGTGCCAACTTCATCAATCGGTAACCCTGCTCCGTTCGCCATTCATCCACGAACAGATGGGAGGGATCAAACCATCCTTTTTCCCTCATGATCATCTCATACTCTTCTTGACGCACATCTTGGTTGTGCACCTTTCCCGATGGCGTTCGAATATAACTGATTCCGCCAATGTAACCGATCTTTTGGTGACCAAGTTGAAATAAGTAATCCATGGCTTGTCTAGTTGCTTTTTTTAAATCGAACATCACAGAGTCGTGCTCGTCATCCATCACATAATCAATCGATACAATATGTTGTATGCCGGTTGATTTTCTCAACAGGTCAATATGCACTTTGCCGATGACGATCAAACCATCTAGCTCTTGGTCGGTTATATTCATCTCCAAGTCGTCCATAAATATCACCTTGCTGACAACTAGCCCTTGTTTCGCGCACTCTTTACCAATACCTTGGCGGATAAACATAAAATAAGGATCCGATGCCTCCAACTGCTCCGATCCCCAGATGACCAGACCTATTCTTTGTTTATCTTCTCCTTCTTGCGTAACCGGTTTGCTTACCCGCGTCTTCGCCTTTTTATAGCCCAACTGCTTGGCGATCTCAAAGACCCGACTCCTCATTTCTTCCGCGACTTGCAAAGTCATATCATTATTCAAGACACGTGATACTGTCGCGCTTGAGACTTTCGCTTTACTCGCTATATCTTTTATCGTTACCATGCCTTCACACGCTTTCCACATCGATGTGTTCGAATTGTTTACTAAATATTTTACAGGCTTATGTAGACGATGGCAACTTAATAGATTCACTCCATTTTATTCGTCAACCGTTATCTGCTGAAGCACTTTAGCAATACGATCAGGTACCACATAGTTCGCCAATCGATCCATCGGTGTCGAACTTTTATTAATCAAGATAAACTTATCCCCGTTGTAATACCGCACTAAACCAGCCGCTGGCTGTACAGTGAGCGATGTTCCAGCTACGATCAACACATCAGCCTGCTGAATATAGGAAGCTGCATTTTGCAACAATTCCATGTCCAAGCTTTCTTGATACAGCACCACATCAGGCTTAACAATTCCACCACATTGCGTACATGTCGGAACTGACTGGGATGAGTTGGCAACATAAGCTAGTGGGTAAAAAGCACGACAGTCCATACAATAATTTTGGTGGACCGTTCCATGCAGCTCCAACACATTCGTGCTTCCCGCTAATTGATGCAACCCGTCAATATTTTGCGTGATGATCGCCTTCAATTGCCCTCGCTTTTCTAGTTCGAATAACGCTTGATGTGCTGGATTCGGCTGTGCGGCTGGATGCAGCATTTTCCCTTTATAAAATTCATAGAACTGTTCGGTCTGGGATACGAAAAAATCATGACTTAAGATTTCCTCAGGTGCGTAATTGTGACCTGTATTCGTATTGTACAAACCATCGGCTGAACGAAAATCTGGGATTCCACTCTCTGTAGAAGTTCCCGCTCCTCCGAAGAAGACAATATTACGACTTTGCTTGATTATTTGCTGCAGCTCAGAAACTTGCATAAGAACTCCCCTTTTTTCACGAACATTTTTAGATGATTATACCACATGATCTTACGTGGATTTGATGACCTAATTCAAAAAAGACAATCTCTCCGAAACCCTGCCGAAGATGATTGTCCTATTCAAAATATACGCATTGGGATTAATCTATACTCTCCGAATGCATATTTAATGTCCGATATTTCCCACTTGCATAGAGTAAGGGTTCGCCCTCATTAAGTTTAATGTCCGTAACCTGACCAATAAAAAGTGTATGATCACCGGCTTCGTGTGCAGCAACAAGATCGCACTTAATAATTGCCAAAGCACCATGAAGCACAGGAAAGCCATCTAAATATTGAAACTCAACATCCTTCTTAATCTGATTCGCGAAAATCATGGAGTACTCTTGTTGATCACTGGATAATATGTTTACGGCATATTGCTTGCTCTGATGAATACGCTGAAACATTTGTGCTTTTTCAGCAACGGAAACAACGACAAGCTTCGGATGCAGTGAGACAGACATAAACGCATTCGCTGTCATCCCGTAAGCCGTACCTTCACACTCTGTTGTCACTACCGTTACACCTGTTGCAAATTTACCCATTGCCTTTCGAAACAATTGATCATCCATTGTATTCCCTCCTCATTTGTAGTGAATCCTATCCTTCATTTTTATGCGATGGTATCAAAAAAGAGACTCCAATGAAGTCTCTCTCTAGATGTTATTGCGCCACTTTAAGAACAGCTTCCACTATACGTTCTTTTTGAAAAGGTTTAACGATAAAATCACTAGCTCCTGCCATGATTGACTCAACAATCAGTTCTTGTTGGCCCATTGCGGAGCACATAATAACTTTTGCCTGAGGGTCCATGATTTTTATTTCTTTGAGAGCGTCAATCCCATTCATATCCGGCATCGTAATATCCATAATAACAATGTCAGGTCTGTATTGCTTAAACAAACGAATGGCTTCTACGCCATTACTTGCTTCTGTAATAAATTCGAACCCACTTTCCGTCAAGAAATTTTTGAGCATAATTCGCATAAATGCTGTGTCATCCACGACCATTATTTTGACCGTTCCATTCATAAGCATGAGGCACGTCTCCTAACACAAATTAACAGTTTTATACATAATCATACACCGATTCTGTCTATATTACTATCGATATTTACAACTCTGGAAATCCAAGCCACACATAAAAAAGAAGACCTGCTTCAATAAAGCAGATCTTCTGAATGCTATTATCCTTTAAGTTTGGACAACCCCATTGCAATAATACCTTCAATTGGTTCATTGCTAACTGTGTAAAGCTTGGAGAGAGGCGCAAGCTTTTGTAGTTTCTCCATCAATAGCTGCCGCATGAAATCCCCATTCTCAAGTACGCCTCCTTGTAAAATAATCGTGATCGGCGTTTGAATAAGTCCTAGCTTTTCAATAACGATCCTTACACCTGAGAATAATTCATGAACAGCAGCTTCCAGCAATTCCTTACTAACTTCATCACCTGCAATGTAAGCCGTTCGTACCATGGCTTGCAACCCAGCAATTTTCTCAATAGTAGCTTCATCACTATACGTCCAATTGTATAAGTCCTCTGAGTCCTTTACACCTAAATGAGGAAGTATCCACTCGCCAAGTCTCGTCGGCTTCCCTCTACCATCTTCAGCACACAAGATTGCTGTAATGGCTCGCTTACCAATCCAATACCCGCTTCCTTCATCTCCAACGACATGTCCCCAGCCTCCGGCTCGGGCACTCTCACCTTGTTCATTTATCCCGAAGACGATGGATCCTGTACCCGCAATAACAAGAACCCCCGCTTTTCCACCTGTCGCCCCAATGAGTGCAGCAAATCCATCGTTTTCAATGATTAGATTGTCTACTTTCATATTCAACTCATCGAGTGCTTCATCAACAAGGGAGTAAATGATCTCTCGATCATAGTTGGTATCTAGTCCTGCGAGTGCAAACACAGCGCATTCTACCTCAATGGATTGATCAAGGCTATCCTGTATGACTTCAAATCCATTTAATGCCTCACGAATCGCAAGGATCAGCTCTTGCTTGACCGCTGCCCGGCCAACACCTTGATAATTACAAGAGCCTGATCTACCCGTTCCTAAGATGTTCCCCTTCTCATCCACAACCATAGCAAGACATTTTGTCCCCCCACCATCTACGGCTAATAGAGGTATCTGAACAGGCATTCCTACTTGCTCCAATCTGTGATCACTTCATCAAGATGTTGCAGGGCAGCTTGGCACTTCTCTTTGGATTCATGAAGCCACTGACGATGTGCTTGAAGTCGTACTTTACGCTCAGCAATCATGCGCTCCATTTCTTTGGGACTTGGACCACCGGGTAGTGATCTGATGTGGACGAAATGAGCAGGGTCGAGCGATTGCTGTAAAATTACTTCATCTATAGAAAGCTCGCGACCAATCACATCCATCGCAACTTCATTGACTAAATTTAATGTAATCTCATTCGCCGCAAGTCCTTGCTCTAAAGCTCGCTTGACGACTCCACTTACAATGTGATGCGATTTACGGAAAGAAAGTGCGTCCGTGCGAACTAATGTATCCGCAAGCTCTGTTACAGTAGCAAAGCTGCCCTCCGTGCGTTTGCGCAGCACTTCTTTATTTACTTCCATTGTACCCATAACGGCTGCAAGCAACCGGTACATTTTCTCCAATATTTCGAGCGCTTTCCATGCATAAGGTTGCATGTCATCTTCTGTATCTACGATATCTCCGAACGGTGTATTATGTATCATTGTCAGAACAGTACTTGCATTACCTACACAACTGGATAACAAGGAGCGCATATGCTCCAGTGATACCGGGTTCCTTTTTTGCGGCATGATGGAACTAATCTGAACATAAGGAGCCGATACTTTCAGCACACCGAATTCTTGTGTACTCCACAACAGTAAATCTTGTACAACCCGTCCTAAATTCGTTGCTGCTAACTGCACGCAACTGGCGATTTCCCCTACATAATCAGCTCCGCCAATGGCATCATAAGAGTTCTCGACAAGTCCTTCAAAAGCGAGTAAATCCATCATTTTCTCTCGACTAATATCAAATCCTGATGTAGTGAGTGCTGCTGCCCCCATGCTGCTGCGATTACAGTTCATATACGCTGCGATTAAACGACGAATATCACGACTTAATGAATCAACGACCGCCGTTATATAATGGGCCATGGTCGTCGGTTGTGCCTGCTGGGTATGGGTATAACCGATCATCAGGGTATCCACATGTTCTTCAGCAAATGCAAGTAAATGCTCCTTTAAATGCAAGGCTGAGCCAAGTGTAGTGAGCATCTTCTCGCGCAAAGTCATGCGATAGATCGCAATCCCCATATCATTACGGCTTCGTCCTAAATGCAAATTCCCAGCAATATCCCCCGCTTTATCTAACAATTGTTTCTCTACTTGAAAAAATAAATCTTCAAATTCACCTGTATATGGACTCTTACGAAGTCCGTCTAGATCCAACTCCTGAATTGCATTCGCAATTGCGTGAGCATCCTCTGTCGTAATCAAATTTTGCTGTAAGAGCATAATCAAATGAGCTTTATTAATGGCCATCATTGGCCCTAGTAATTGCTGCTTCGCTTCATTAAATGCAGGTTCCAGCACAACCTCCGTATAGGTCTTTCCTGGAAAGCTACTGCCTTCCTCTGCAATAATTTGTTCACGATATCCCATGATGTACTCATCCTCCATCTCACGTATACGATTTATTTGGGAGAGGACCTCGATTCAAGGCCCTCTCTTCACCTCTATTTGTATTATTGCTTTTGACTGATCATATTGACGAACATACGAATCGAACCTGGAACCAGATTCGGAATTTCACGGTACCATACGATGGAACTATAAGAATAAGTACCTTTTCCATATGGTGCAGTCAGATAAGTTCCTGTAAATTCTGCCTCACCCGGATCACCATTGGAGATCAGCTGTGTATATTCCTTACCCCATTCGGAAGGATTGTAAGCAGAACGGTCTTGAATCCAGTTGTCCCAATCTTTATCCGTAATTTTGTTCGGATAGTTGAAGATTTTATGATCTGGCGCAAGCATCGTTACTTTGGATGTTTCATCTGTCACACGCCATTTGATAAGCGGTGAACCAATGGTGATTGGATAAGGAGCTAAATCTGGTGTCCATTTGTCTTCCGGTTTGTGATATTGTACAACCAGATTACCGCCATTCTTCACGTAATCAAGTAAGCGTTGATTGCTTGGGATCAATTCAGGACGGAACGCATATGCACGGATGCCGAGCACAATGGAATCATACGAAGAGAGATCGCCAAACTGAATATCTTTCTCTTCCAACTTCACAACATTTACCCCAACTTGGCGCAAGTATTGATCGATGTTATCAAATCCACTTGATACATAGCCCACTTTAATTTTGTCAGGTACAGCAAGATCAAAGGCTTCGATTTTTAATTCCGCTGGTTGAACAAAGTACGTTTTACCGATGTGAGGGTACGAAATGACTTGCGCGCCTTCTGTACTTTTTACATCACCGCTTTGAGCAACAGCTTTGATCGAATAACTGCCATTTTTCACATCAGATGAAGGAGTTACTGTAAATGCGACGGATTTCGTTTCTCCTTTTGCCGCAAAACTTAAGTTCTCAGCAGCAGGCACTGCTTTCCAACCATCAGGTAATTGCAACGATAAAGTCGCTTTTGCAGCACCAGGATTGTAGTTACGAACCGTTACTTTAACCGGAATTGGATCACCAGGCTTCAACGTATTAAGCACGGTTGCACTTGGATTTAATGACATCGAGAACGGAGGCAAAACAGCTACAGCTATGTCTGGTGTCACATGAAGATTAGTCGTAACTGTATAGCTCTCATAGGATACATCACCTGTAATAATCGGTTTGTCATAGGGTTTAAATCCAGCAGCATTCGCTGGTACACTCACTTCAAACACAGCTGATACTGTCTCATTGTTACCCAGTTTCTTAAATGTTGTCGCACCCGTTGCTTTCGCTGTCCAGCCCTCAGGTACATTGAGCTTTAAGTTAACGTTCTTGATGTCGACATCCCCACCGTTATAAGCAGTCATCGTCATCTTGGTTGTCTGGCCAGGCACCAATTCACCTGTCTCTGGTTTTACTTTGGCTACGAATGAAGCAGCTTCCATACTTGCCTTGTTTAATTGATCTTCCTTCACATGAAGACGATAAGTAAGATCTGTTTTGGTTGCTTCATCTAAGCTGGATTTCTGAATATCTGCCAATGTGCTAGCCACATCAAGTTTCATTTCTTGCACGTCATGTGCAACATCTGCAAATTTCGGATAGGATGCGATGATGTTGTTTGCGTCCTTTTGAAGTTCACGCAACCCTTGGGCAACTTTCGTATCTTTGGATTTCGCTTCTACTTCTTTTGCCAAATCTTCAAATGTGAAAGCAATGCCTTCAAATAAATCTTTTTCTTTATCCTTCCCTTTGACAATGGAGGATTCTAGTTTGTAATAAGTAAAATTAGGCCCTTCATTTACATTGCGTCCCATTCCTTGGCTCTTATGCATGAAGCGAGACTCTTCACCAAGCTGCTCATAGGATGCGCCATAAATTTGGTCGTAGTCACCAACAGGTACGGAAACATTGAATGCCTTTTTATCAGCAGGCAGGTACAATTTCTTGATCTGCCAAGGCTGCAAGCCTTTTTTCAAATGTTCAGGGAAAATATTCGGATCAGCTGCATCTTTATAAGCACGAACCGTAATGACGTTAATCGCACGATGATGTCCATGAGTTGAATCCTCATTTAAGAAAGCGGGAATGACGACATCTGGACGCAATTCACGAATTTTGCGAATCAAGCGTTCATATGCGATGGAATCTCCCCATTTTTGCAATGTTTCATCAGGGCTCTTGGAAAATCCAAAATCAAAGATCGGATCATTCAATTGTTCACTTAAATTCGCGAGTGTGATGTTTGTAATTTTGGAAGCTTCCTGCAATTCGCGAGTTCGAATAATGCCAAGTGCATTTCCAAGTTCGCTACCAATTTCATTCTGTCCACCTTCACCACGGTTCGCAATAACACTTGACGTATTAATGCCTTTTCCAAGTGAAAGATAAGCCAGGGTCGCACTGTGTTCGTCATCTGGATGAGCGCCCGTATTCATCGCACTTGCAATCGTAGTAAGCGGCTTAATGGACTTCCACAGATCAACAACTCCACGATCTGCAAGTGCGGGTTTCGCTGTCACTGTTAACAACACGCTGCCCGCCAATGTTACACATGTAACAATGGACAATAATTTCGTGAATCTTTTGGCTTGACTCATAGTTTTCCTCCCTTAATCCATTCATCTATCACAACGTGGTTCAGATTCCTAGGTAATCCCCACATAATGATCCAGCTGTTAAATGGCGGAGCCTGCGTTATCTCCTGTAATTTTACGAGATACAAACAACACAATAATGATAAGTACAATTTGTAGGACCCCGTATGCGCAAGCTGTACCAAAATCAAAAGCATACATACGTTGGAAAATCTCTACGGAAATTGGAACTGTCTTTGTTGTAAAAAGAAGAATGGATGACACGAATTCACCAATCCCTTGCACAAAGGCAAGCAATGTTCCAGCCAAAATGCCACTAAGTGCCATTGGGAATACTACACGACGGAAGCTGTACCACCAAGAAGCTCCTAGATTTCGTGCTGCTTCCTCAACTGATGCGTCCATCTGAATAAGCGTAGCTGATGTCGAACGATATACAAGCGGCAAGTGACGAACGAAATAGGCGAGTGGTAGTATCCAAAACGTTCCAATTAGCACTTGATTAAAACTAAACACAGAGCGCTCGCTGAAAGCAGAGATTAAGTTAACAGCGACTACGGTTCCTGGAAGTGCCCAAGGCAGCATGATCAGTAGTTCAAGTAAGAACTTTCCTTTAAACTTCATGCGAACCATCGCGTAAGCAGCAGCAACACCGAAGATCACGATACCAACAACTGAAATCGCACTCATCTTAAAGCTGTTAAGAATCGGCTTCCATGTCTTACTATCTGTAAACAAGTCTAAATAATGACTCATCGTATATTGAGGTGGAAGAATTTGCACGGTCCATGTACCATCTACAGAGAATGAAATAAGTATTAGTACAAAGATTGGTAGCAAAAGGATAATTACACCAATAACAGAAAGTGTAATTGCGACATATTTACCGAATGCACTTTTAACTTCCGTACGATGTACACTAATGCCCTTACTCATGTTCTGATAGTTCCGTCTACCTTGATACCAGCGCATGAGGAGCAAGAATAGGATCGATACGACAGATAAAATTGTCGATTGAGTAGATGCCATATCCAGACTTCCGTTCGTACGTGACAAGTAAATTTGCATCGTCATCGTACGTTCAATTCCAAAAATTAATGGAGCTGTATAGGATGCCATAGAGATCATAAACACAAGCAGCGACGATGCAATTAATGCCGGTGTAAGCATCGGCAAAATGACTCTGCGCCATACATATAGCCTTCCAGCACCTAAACTTGCTGCTGCCTCTTCTAGTGAAGGGTCAAGCCCTTTAATGGCGGCTGAAGCCGTCATGTAAAAGTAGGTGTACATCGTAAACGTATGAACCATGATGACGCCCCAAATTCCTTTTAAAGAAAAGGGCACTTTATCTAAGTGAAAGAGTAATTTCAACGCCCTTGGAATAATACCGCTCTCTCCGTATAAAAAGGTAAAGGATAATACCCCAATAAGTGGAGGTAAGGCCATGGGTACAAGCGCAAGTACCATTAATATTTTGCGACCAGGAAACTCATAGCGTTCTAGCAAAAATGCCATCGCCACTCCGACAATGCCGCATGAAATTACACTTAGTACCGATATGTAAATACTGTTCCATAGCGCTTCTAAATTGGCTGTATGCTCCAAAGAAAAGAACTTGGCATAATTCTTGAATGAATACTCACCCTTGATGAGAACACCATCCATAAACGTCTGATAAAACGGATACACGACATAAGCAAGCAAGACTAAAAATAAGGGAGCAACGAGAACGTAAACAAAATAACGAGATGATGTAATGGATTGCCAAGTTTTCACTTGTGGATTCGTTGTTTGTAGTTGTGGCTTCATACTTGATCCCCCATTATCCTACAAAGAAGATACTTTCTTTTGGAATATGAAAGGCGATTTGATCACCGCGTTCTCTTAATGTGTGGCCCTGATTGACGAACATCGCTTTTAAAGAAACATCCCCAACTTGGGTGATATAATTAACGCTAACCCCAGTAAATTCGGAAATGACTACCTTACCTGTAACGATATTACCTTGAGCAGCTTCTTCTGCTCTTATCTCTGTCACTGACTCTGGGCGAATCGATAAAGTGACCGAAGCTCCCACCTTTACAACTTGATCATGAGAAGCTTGATTCGCAAGCCCGCAAAGTACGAGATCAGGCGAGATTCTCACGAATACATCATTTCCCTCAATCCGCTCCACGGTACCTTCCCATAGATTTGTCTCTCCAATAAACGAAGCGACAAAGCGATTCACTGGACGATTATATATGTCTTGAGGACTTCCAATTTGCTGAACAACGCCGCCTTGCATCACCATAATGCGATCGGACATCGACATCGCCTCAGCCTGATCGTGCGTGACATAAATCGTCGTTATTCCTAGCTCCATCTGAAGTCTCTTTATTTCCAACCTTGTTTCTTCTCTTAATTTGGCGTCCAAATTGGATAACGGCTCATCTAATAGTAAAATCTGCGGTTCGATCACAAGCGCTCTCGCCAAAGCTACGCGCTGCTGCTGTCCACCCGATAATTGATCAATTCTTCTTGTTCCATAACCATCTAAATGCACTTGTTTCAGTGCGCGTTCTACTTTTTGAGCGATTTCGGACTTCGATTGCTTTCTCACTTGCAACCCGAAAGCTACGTTCTCATTTACAGTCATGTGTGGAAATAAAGCATAGTTCTGAAATACCATACCTGTATTACGTTTATTTGGCGGAAGATTGGTTACATTCTGATCACCAAACAAAATGCGTCCAGAACTTGGATAATAAAATCCAGCAATCATCCGCAGTGTGGTCGTTTTCCCACAACCACTTGGCCCAAGGAAGGTGAAAAATTCACCAGGTTTGACCTCAATATGGACATCTTCAACACCTTTTGCACTCCCAAATTTCTTGCCTACATGATCCAAAGTGACACTGATCAAGATGGTATCCCCCTTGTTGTAAGGATGAGGCGGAGTTCGCACTCCGCCCAGCTCCAATTATTATTTTTTTGCACCTTTACCCTTGATACTTTGATCCCAATAGTCCATCCATTCTTTCTCTTTGGATGCCATAACAGACCAATCAAGCGGAAGCTGCTTAAGTTCAAGTCCTTTTAACCAAGCAGGTAATGTTTCTTTCTTAATGTCACTGCGTGTTGGAATTTGGTACAGCTTTTCAGCAAGTTCTGCGCGAAGCGTTGGTTCAAATAAGAACTCATAGAATTTCTTAGCTGCTTCTTCATTTTTACCACCTTTAATCATCCCAACGCCATCTACGAGGATAGGTGCGCCACTTGTTGGATAGATAAAGTCAAACGGTTGGTTTTTTGTTTCTTTTTGCAGCATGATATCTTGTAAATTCCATAAGGATAAGGAACCTTCTTGACGAGCTAATTTCAGATATAAATTCGTTGGATCTTGTGCGTACTCTTTCGTGTTCGCATCAAGTTTTTTCAACCATTCATATCCTTTTGTAGGATCTGCTGCACCTTGACGGTGAATCATTGCGGAGTAAATCGTTCTCATCGTACCGGATGCTAATACACCACGGATAATGATTTTGTCTTTATACTTGGGATCAAGCAAATCGTCCCAATCTTTCGGTGCGTCTTCCTTCTTAATCGCAGTTGGGTTATACATAATAACTTCAGGAAGTAGCATTTCCCCATACCAACGATCTTTTGCATCCTTATAGCTTGCATTAACACTATCAGCAAAGCTCGGCTTAAAACTCTTGAGCAAATCTTCATCTGCTGCCGTCATTAAAGCTGATTGTGTGCCTCCCCACCAAAAGTCACCCTGCGGATTTGCTTTTTCACCACGTACACGCTCTAAGATTTGCTGCGCGCCCATGGTTAGAACTTCAACCTCAATACCTGGATTTTTCTCCTTGAATTTAGGGATAATGACATCCACGACATTCTTGTCTCTACCTGTATAGATAACAAGCTTTTGACCTTCTGCCGATTTTGTTGCAGCTGGCTGTGACGTTGATTTATCTGCCGGTTTATCTGCTGCATTCCCTCCGCCACATGCTGTTAATGCAAGTACCATAGAACCTACAACAGCTGTGTTCAGCAATACCTTCATCTTACTTAATGCAAGTTTCATTCTAAATCCCCCTTAAGTAACTTTTAAATGGTTGCACTTTTATTTGGAAACGACTCTAGAACGCTGTGCACTGCACCTGCGATCCCGGCTTGATTCCCTAATGTGGCCAGCTTTATTGCTGGTACAACAGGAACCCAATTAGACAGCCATTCACGAATCGTTTGAACCCCTTGTTCTTTGATGTAGAGCATCTCACCGCTTAGAATTAAGAGCTCCGGATCAAGCACACTTACAATATTTGCGATCCCATACGCCCATTTGCGATATAACTCATCCAGCAGTTCTTGTACACCAACTGTTCCCTGCTCCGCATGAGCAACTAATTGTTCTACAATGCTCACTCCTTCTTGGATAAAAGGAAGCAGCGTACTTGCCTTCGCATAAATGGCTGGTACTGCATAATTGCTCTCAAAAACCCCATAATCGCCATGTCTTGGATTATCCGAAGGACCTATCATCATATAGCCGATTTCGCCTGATGCTTCATGAGAACCTCTGTAAAATTGACCATTAATCATAATACCTGCACCAATTCCTGTGCCCACGTACATGTTCACTAAGGTAGACATTTCCTTGCCAGCACCTTGGTAATATTCACCCAAAGTCATCATGTTTACATCGTTGTCAATCGTTACAGGTAAGCCAAGTCTGGCTTCGATCTCCTGTTGTACAGGTAGTCCCATCCACCCTGTACTAGGCGCATAACTAATTGTACCGTTACGTTTCTGCGTGATTCCGGGTAAACCGACACCCATGCCGAGAAGCCTACTTTTGTCAAAATGCGTCATTGCCAATAAATCTTTCAAACCAATCTCAAGACCCTTAATCGCCATCTCTCCACTTGTAGGTTGCGGTAGAGTTGCTTCATACTGTGCGAGAAGCTCGCCTTTTAAATCAGCAAGTGCCATGCGAATCGTGCTGCCTTCAAAGACTGCACCTACAACTGCAAAAGCCTGGGTATTGTACTCAAGGAGCATCGGTTTGCGTCCACCCTTGGACTCACCAATCCCTACTTCATGGACTAATCCTTCGTTAATCATCTCCTCAACTAACGCAGAGACACAGGGTCTGCTAAGTTCAGTTTCTTTTGCCAGATCTGCTCTGGACATTTGCTTCTGTTTTAATTGAAAAAGAATTCCCTCTCGGTTCATCTGTTTCACATATTTTGTATTCCCTGTCTGCCCACGAGCACGCATTCGAAACTGCTCACCACCCTTAAGTTAGTTAAATTAACTAACAAAGTATTCTGATTACTAAGTCTATTGTATGCGCTTTCAAATGTCAACACATTTCATTTATTTTTCTTAAATAAAAATAGAGCCAACATATGCAATCCCGCTATGGATCTGCATTCGTTGGCTCATCTTCTTTATTTATTATTTTTTTACAACTTCTTCATCCCAAAATCCTGCTTGCGTTGCAATAAGCTTCCGTTGACCCTGGAACTCATCATACAGATTCAGAATGAACGTATTCGTTACACTTGATGAAACACCAGATAAATTAACGGACGTCTGGAATTGCTGACTTTTGCCGACCTTTAATTTGCTTGGGTCTGCATCACTTGCATCAAAATCTTTCATTGCAAATGATTTCTCAAATGACATGTTACCTTCCGGCAGCCTGAATTCTAGGATCAGCTTATGCCCCTCTGAATTGGTTTCTGCCTGCATATTTTTAGTAAGATCATAGTTAATTTTCAATTGGACACTATCGGACTTGGATACTGTCGTCGTTACGTTGTTAAAAGTGAGTGTGTATGGATTCACAACGACTTTACTAATCGTACTTGGCTTTTTGGTCGACTCGTCTGGCAACCAGAATGCAACAGGATTAATAAAGCCATCGGGTACATCCTTTGCCTCCGCCAATTTCCCACCTGTTACAGCATCGCCGATTAATAAATATGCTGAAGAAGGATTAAACGTTGTCGGAACGTAGCTCCAAAACTCAATAACTGCTTTATTATTCGGACTGAGTTTATTGGATATTTGCGCTGCTTGTGCTGGATACAATCCACCATCGGTTGTCATGAAATTACCTATCAAATTCGATACGTTGACTTGCCGTTTTTCCTGATTTTCCACTTCAAAACGGGTCATCAGTACATTACGTGTCAAGCCTTGATACATCTTCGTTTCAAGCAATTGATATTTGGATTTATGTCCAGGTTCTGTATTGGCATACTGATCGCCCGCCCGGTAAATGGGATAGGATTGCGTTGTATTCGTAACAACGAAATCGACAAGATCGTTCACAACGTCGTTGTCCCCTTTTTCCTGAAGAACGAGTTTTAGGGACTTATAGTCTATTGTATAAGGAATTTTACCTGTTACTTGCAATTTCACCATTTCATGTGGCGCAAGTCCAATTGCCTTGGAAGTGTTAATGACATTCGCTTTGATTTGGAATGAATCGTCCAGCATCAAGTATCCCGAAAGGCTTGGAATTGGCAGTGACTTCACATCTTCATTCGAGATGATCACTTCAGCCGTCACAATATCATCACCTTCCCAAGGTAAACGATACACCTCATTCAATTGAGCTTGATAATGGCCTTTCTCACTATTTAACTCAACCTTCGTTTTCATTGGTTGTGTCACAATTTGCGCTATTTCAGGCAGATTAAAAGTCAGTACAGGAATATTGCGCTTCAGTTCCGTCACATTTTGCGTCATGACAAGCTCCCAATGATCCGGATTGTTCGAAACTGGAATTTGCCCTGTTAATTGAATGCTTTTACTGTCTTTCGCCCGCAGAGGTGCTGCCTTCTCTTCCTTCCGGTCAAGTGGATACATAATGCCGTCTGCTGTTCGAATACTGATCTTATAATCGGGAATATCAACACTCTCAGAGCCTAGATTTTTCATTTCAACTGTAACTAAAGGGCTGTAATATTTCTCATTTGCAGTACGATTGAATTTCGTAACAGCCGCAATGAGTCCCAGATCGTTGTTTTGAATCGGACCGGATGTCCCCGATGCTATCTTCGTAATCATAGTATCGTCTATGGCTAATTTCCCTAGTGAACTTTCAAAGCTAGGTTTGCTAAAATCCCATTTTACGAACTCTAGCGTCACATCTTGTGGCTTAACAAGTTCGTTTATTTTGACAGAATAGCTAATGTCTCGGGATGTGCTGGGGGCTATTTTATTTTTATCTTTGTTGATAACATTTTGCTGCGCCGTGTAGGTATGTCCTGAGCTTGTTGTGGAACGAATCCGGTAGTCCGACCAATCGACCACTTTGTCACTGCCATTTATCACGGACACAACAAATGACAAGATGCTGTTACCTTGCTCAACTAGGCTTTGTACTTGCTTTACTTCAAAAGTAACATCCTTCGATACTTGCAAAAGGTTAACGACCGGTGTTGTTGCTGTTGAATCAAGTGCATCTGCAGCATTCGCATATGGCACAACCCCACTTAAACTAATGGTAACGCCAAGAGCAGCGCTCATTATTTTGATAGAAAAAAGATTCTTCATACAAGCCTCCTATAGTTCGTGATCTTCCTCTCGTTAGTCCACCCGCAGTGCATCAATCGGGCGTAATTTGGCTGCTTTATTCGCTGGAAACAGGCCGAAGATAACACCGATTAATAATGAGAATGAAAAAGCAATAATAATAACTTGCCAAGAGATAACAACACCAAGCGAGAACACCTTTGCAAGACCAATTGCTAGACCAATTCCAACAATGACACCAATAAACCCGCCAGTTGCCCCTAATAGCACGGATTCAATTAAAAATTGCAGCAAAATGTCCCGTTTCTTCGCTCCTACTGCTTTACGAATGCCAATCTCCCTCGTCCGCTCACTAACTGACACGAGCATAATATTCATGATCCCGATACCACCGACAAGTAAGGAAATACCTGCAATACCGCCAAGGACTGCGGAGATGGTTGACATAATGGAAGCACTGGAATTGAGAATATCTTGTTGGTTAAAAATAGTGAAACCGTCACTATTTGCTGTTTTGAATCTTTTTAATAAATCGATTTTCAAACTATCCATAACCCCATCTACATGCTCTGCGCTATCGACCTGTACGATAAAGCTTTTAATCCCTGGATTGGCAAGGACTCGCTCCGCCGTAGTGAGCGGAATAATAAGTTTGTCGTCATTCGAACCGGCGAAGCTGCTTCCCTTCGATTCAAGAAGCCCGACCACTCGGAACGGTATCCCATTAATGATGACATCTTGACCGACAGGATCGAGTAAGCCGAATAAATTCGTTGCTGTTGTCGTTCCGATCAATGCAACTTTCTGTCTATGATCAATATCTGCTTGAACGATGAAGCGACCACTTTGCACGTGAAAATTTTGGACAGTTTCATAATCTGGCACAACACCTTCTAGTGAAACGTCTTTATTCTTGCCACCGTTCTTCGCTTTCACGCTGCCTCTGATCGTTGGAGAAACTGCAACTACATTCGGTTTATTTGCAAATTCCATCGTGTCCTCTAAGCTAAGAGATGCTTTCGTTCCCCTACCTGTAATGCTAACAGAAAGTGTATAAGTGCCCAGTTTATTTAGCTCACTCTTGATGTTGCTCCCAAGTCCTTGTCCTAAGGATACGAGTGCAATAACAGAGAATACTCCGATAATCATACCGAGAATGGTCAAGAAAGAGCGTAATTTACTGCCGATCATGCTTTTCCAGGCCATCTTGAGTGCTTGGTTGAGGATCATGATGCAGCACCTCGATCCTCTGTGATCTGACCATCTTGGATACGTATTGTTCGATTCGCTTGCTGGGCAATCGCAGGATCGTGTGTAATTACGATAATGGTATGTCCTTTAGCATTCAGATCATGAAGCATCTGCATAATTTCTTTGCCTGTTTTCGTATCTAGAGCACCTGTAGGTTCATCGGCCAGCAAGATTGGCGGATCGCCTGCAAGCGCACGAGCAATGGCCACACGCTGCTGCTGCCCCCCTGAGAGCTGCATCGGCTTGTGATCGATTCGATCTCCCAAACCAACGTTAGCAAGTGCTTGCTTCGCCATGGTCTGCCTATCTTTTAGCGGAATCCCTCGGTAAATGAGCGGTAATTCCACATTTTCCATTGCAGATAATTTAGGAAGTAAATTAAAACTTTGGAAAATAAAACCGATCTTTTCATTGCGAACCTGTGCTTGCCGATTTTCAGACATCTGACTCACTTCTTGACCATCCAATAAATAACTTCCCGAACTTGGGATGTCCAAGCACCCAATCATATTCATTAGCGTAGATTTACCTGACCCTGACGGTCCAACAATCGCAACAAACTCCCCTTGCTCGATTGAAAAAGAAATTTCTTTCAGGATCGGAACGGTCTCACCTGCCATGACATATGTTTTGACCAATTGATTAATTTCAATGAGCGGTTTATCCACCATGCCACTAATCTCCTTATCTTCCATTTCCACCGCCGCTTGAACGAGTAAAGTTTTGACCTCCACCGCCTCCGCCTCCACCACCAACTGGCATTCGAGCTCCATCCATCATGAATGATTGTTGTTTAACCTGAGTACTTGAATTTGAAACGATGGTCGGGAGAATGACTTTTTCACCAGGTTTTAGTCCACTTATAATTTCAATGAGACTCTCATTGTGTATACCAACTTGCACTTCTCTCATTTTCCCTGCTGCACCATTCGCAGTTCCCGCTGATCGTGAAGGCATGGATTGCGAAGTTTGAGCTTGATTCGTTTGAGAAGGATTAGATTGTGATGAACCCGAACTTGCTTGTGAAGATTGTCCTGGCTGTTGTCCTGACTGCGCTCGCTGCCTGAACTGTGAAGATTGCCCCGAACGATTCTCTCCGTTTGCCCCTCTTGGCTGAGCAGATGCATCAGGTTGGGATGTAGGCGCAGATGCAGGTGTCGACGCAGCTTGCTTCTCCTGCTCTCCAGCAGTTTCCGCTTGTTCCTCTACCATGACGAAGCTTTTACCTTGTCTTTGCTGAACAGCTTCAATTGGAACGACAAGAATGTCTTGTTTCTCTTCAATTTTAATATCTGCACGCGCAGACATGCCTGCTTTGATCGTCGTATCTTTACCACCCGTTACGCTGAGGGTAATCGTGAACACGGAGACTCCGTTTTTTGCAACACCTTCTGCAGCTACTTTCGTAACAACGCCGCTAAATTTATTACCTGGTGAAGCATCAACTGTTATATCCGCAGGTAAGCCTTCTTTTATTTTCAAAACATCCATTTCGTCGACTTCAATATCTAATTTTAAATTACCGTAATTGACAATTTCGCCAATCGTCGTATTGCCATTTATTTGATCGCCAACTGCATTATTGAGTGTAATTAACTCACCATCTATTTGGGCTGTGATAGGGGTAGGTGGTTTTTGATCATTAAGCAGCGTTTGAATTTTACTCTTGGACAGATCCATATCGAGCATCTGCTTTTTAATATTAATTTTCATATCATTGATCTTGGACTCGTCCGTGTTATCCTTCAGCGCCTGCTGTGCGGTGTCTAGATCCATCTGTTTCTTTTGCAGGGACAATTCTTCTTGATTGATTTGATCCTTCACATCTTTACTTTCAAAAGTAATGAGTTCTTGTCCCTTCTTCACTTTATCGCCTTGCTTGACAGCGAGACTCTTAATTTTACCGCCTTCTCCACCTTTAATGGTCTGACGCTCCGCTGCTGCAATGACACCCGAACCTGCAACGCTTACTTTGATCGAACCTTGCTTCACCTGGGCTGTATTCATGACCATGGGCTTGATCGGATTCGTTTTGCCATAAAAATAATACCAACCCCCAGATCCAGCTAACACCACAATACTCAGTGAGATGAATAACCATTTTTTCTTCTTACTACGACCTTCATTCCCCATATGCTTAACTAGTCCCCCTTTTTCTGTACATGAAAGCCTTGTAAACGCTGTACTAGCTTCAAAGTACTAGGCGAACCTGAAGGAATACTTAAAATTATCTTAATAATCAATTAAATTAGTGGATATTTATACAAAAAAAAAGAGGACCAGCGTCCTCGGAGATTGGTATAAAAATTCTAAGGTTAGGGACGGCGAGTTGTCTAAGTCTTTACGCCGCAGTTGAATCCGTGTCCTCTGATTAGATTAGTAAGTTAGGACACTTCTTCAAAAAGCGGCCGCTCCGCTCTCCATGACTTAGACAACTCTCTGTCTTACCAAGTAGTAAGTGCCTTTCTTTCCAACAAAAAAAGAGGACATCGTCCTCTTTTAAAACAATAAACATCCTGCCTGAGACAGAGAGTGAACGAAGTCCTGCAAAGCGAAGCGGTCGCCTTTGAAATTGTGTTTCAACCACCTCATCTAATCAGGAAACACAATTTCAACAGCGATGAAAGGACTTTGATCACTCGCCGTCACCCACAATTTTTTTTAGAACGAACTATGCCCTCATATTTCAAACCTTAATTTAGCCTCTGCATGAACTCCTCCGCCGCACTATATCCCTGCAACTGCAAGTACCAATTATGCGCCGCTGCCTCTACAAGTCCTGCGACATCTCTACCCGGCTGAAGCGGAATTTGAATGTGTGGGATGTTAACATCCATATAGTTCGTATACTTTGACTCGACTTCCAAGTCATTATATAGTTCATTCTCATTCCATTTCACCAATTCAATATCAAGCACAATGCGTGATTCATCCTGAAAAGCACCTCGTCCATAAATACGTGCAACGTTAATGAGACCGACACTGCGTAATGCAAGCAGCTCTCTGGTTGCCCCAGTATGTGTTCCAATGATGTTCTCTGGATTAATTTTTTTCAGTACAACTGCATCATCGGCAACCAGACGGTGTCCACGACGGATCAGGGTAAGCGCTGTTTCGCTTTTACCTATCCCAGATTTACCGCGTAATAAGATCCCGATACCTGCTACATTTACGCATACACCGTGCACTTGAATTTCTTCAGCCAGCGCTTTAGCCAAGAAATTATCAACAAGCTCAATAAATTTCGTCGTCGGTTGCGGCGTGCGTAAAAGCGGAATATTTTCACGGGTACAATGTTCAATTAAATAATCCAATCCCTCTTGATTCCATGTCACCACAAAGCATGGTGGGTGGTACTGAACGACGTTCTTAATGCGACTATCCCGCTCCTCTTTGCTGAGCGTATGTAAATATGCGACTTCTTTCTCACCTATAACTTGAACATGTTCTTGAGGAAAAAAGTCAAAATATCCAACAAATTCAAGTCCCGGACGATGTACACTTTTCTGTACAATCACACGATCCATTTGTTGATCTCCTGCCAATACTTCTAGCTTGAATCTATCGACCAAATCTTTAACCGTAATTTTTTTCACAAACCAACACCTACCTAATAACAAGAATTGTACAAAATAAAAAACCCTCTTAAGTAGTTTACAACGAAAAGCGTTCTTTCGTAATAGGTTCTACTTAAAAGGGGATTCTTATCTACGTAGATGAACCATTAATCTTGGTTGAGCAATAATTCTTCACCCGCAATACCTGGGTGTGTCATTTCATAAGGATCTAGAATTTTGTCCAACTCTTCTTCTGTAAGCAAGTTATGAAGCAAAATCAGTTCACGCACGGACTGACCTGTTTGGGATGCGATACGTGCAATTCGAGCAGCTGCTTCGTAGCCAAGGTGCGGGTTAAGCGCAGTAATAATACCGATACTTTTCTCCACATACTCTTTGCATTGCTCAACATTCGCTTCAATGCCTTCAATACAATGTGTTCTGAACACTGTAAACACTTGATTCATAAGGCTTAGAGATTGAAGTAGGTTAAACACGAGCACAGGTTCCATAACGTTCAATTCCAATTGACCTGCTTCAGAAGCAAGACAAATCGTGTGGTCGTTACCGATAACTTGGAATGCCACTTGGTTAAGCACTTCACACATAACAGGGTTTACTTTACCTGGCATGATGGATGATCCTGGCTGGCGATCTGGCAATTTAATTTCTGCAAAACCACTACGTGGACCGGATGCCATCAAGCGCAAGTCATTGGCAACCTTGGACATGTTCATCATACATACTTTAAGGGATGCGGAAACCTCTGTATAGGCATCTGTGTTCTGCGTAGCATCTACAAGATCTTCTGCACCTACAACTGGTAAGCCACTTACTTCAGCCAAAATTTCAACAACACGTTTAATATATCGAGGGTCTGCGTTTAGTCCTGTTCCGACTGCTGTCGCACCCATATTTACTTCATATAAGTGATCACGCGTTTGTCTCACACGCTTAATATCACGCTCTAATACACGGCCATATGCTGCGAACTCTTGACCAAGACGAATCGGTACCGCATCTTGTAAATGAGTACGACCCATTTTAATGATACCGTCAAATTCTTTTGCCTTTTTGAAAAATGCTTCGGCCAGCTCTTGCATGGTAACGAGCAGCTTATCAATTAAGGACAAAGTCGAAAGATGAATCGCTGTTGGGAACGTGTCATTCGTCGATTGTGCCATGTTCACATGCGTGTTTGGGCTAACGGAGAAATAATCTCCCTTGGTTCCACCCATTAATTCAATTGCGCGATTCGCAATGATCTCATTCGTATTCATGTTAATCGAAGTTCCTGCTCCACCTTGGATCGGATCAACTATGAAGTGATCATGCCACTGTCCAGCAATCATCTCATCGGCTGCTTGGACAATCGCTTCTCCGATTTGCGGTTGTAAACGCTTAATTTCCATGTTTGCCAAAGCTGCAGATTTCTTCACCATAGCCATCGCTTTTATAAGTTCTTCATGAATTCGATATCCAGTCATTGGGAAGTTCTCGATCGCTCTCAGAGTTTGAACCCCATAATATGCATCAATCGGTACTTCCTTTGATCCTAAAAAATCTTTCTCGATCCGAACCGCTTCTTTCGTCATTACAAAGACCTCCGTGTACATGAATAATGATTAATATCTAACACATGTTTACTCTCTAATCATACTCCTATTTCTATGAGAAAAAAATAAATTATCACAATAATAAAGAAATTATATCATCTTTATTTTAGTCATAGGGAAAGGCTATCGAGCATGTTCGATAGCCTCCTCATTTATAACCTTTTTCAGCAACCATTCTATCATTTCTTAGCCAAATACTTCCGAATATCAAAACCGACTGCTGCCACAATAATTAATCCCTTAATAATAAGCTGCCAGTACGGACTTACCCCGATAAAAGTTAATCCATAGTTAATAACACCGAAGATCAATACCCCTGCAAGAACGCCTGGCACGGTTCCGATCCCACCTGATGTGGAGACACCACCTACGACGCAGGCTGCAATCGCATCAAGTTCATACATATTTCCATAGTTATTCGTTGCACCACCCGTACGGGAAGCTTCTAATACACCTGATAAACCATACAAAGCACCGGCAAATGCATAAATATAAATCAAGTTACGTGCCACATGAATACCTGACACCGTAGCCGCTTGTATGTTGCCACCAATCGCATACATATTTTTACCCAGACGTGTCTTATTAAAAATAATCCATGTAATAATCGCCACACCTAACGCAATTAATACGATATACGGAATCGAAAACGAGCCATCTTTGCCAATATAACCTTGTCCAAGGTTCGTAAATTCTGACCGTAACCCGCCTATTGGCTGCGATTCATTCGGTTTGGTATCAAAATATATCGAGTTCAAGCCATATACCATAACCATCGTACCCAGTGTTGCGATAAACGGCGGCACCCTGAATTTGGCTACAATTACACCATTAATAATGCCAATAACTAAACCTGCAAGTATTGCAATGGCAATGGGGATAAAGATGCTGATCTCCGGCATATCTGGGAAAAATCTTCTCGGATAATCCATCATTTGTAGCATGGAGGCAGATACGACTGCTGTAAGACCAACTACTCTTCCTGACGAAAGATCCGTCCCACCTGTGATCAAAATACATGCGGTACCGAGCGCAATAATAGCACGTGTAGATGATTGCGATAGAATATCTCGTAAAATTGATAATTGTAAGAAGCCCGGGTCATACAATGCGATACCAATGACCAGCACGACGAGGACGATATAAATCGCATACTGGGTCATGAAATTACCAATTTTCTTTACTTGTAAGCTGTCCATCTTAGTACCCCTCCCGTATTTAACGAAAGAATTATGCTGTATCTTGTGCTGCAAGGCGCATAATTTCTTCTTCTGTCGCCGTCTTTCCATCTACAATTCCTGCCAGCTTCCCTTCACACATGACCATTATCCGGTCAGACATCCCCATTAACTCCGGCATTTCTGAAGAAATCATGATGATGCTTTTTCCTTGCTTAGCAAGGTCTGCAATCATCATATAAATTTCATATTTTGCCCCAACATCAATCCCACGCGTAGGTTCGTCTAACAACAGAATATCAGGCTCTGTCATCAGCCATCTGGCGAACAGTACTTTCTGCTGGTTTCCTCCAGACAGATTACCAATTAAAGTACGATATGAAGGGGTTTTTATCCGAAGTTTCTCAATACTACTCTGCACGTCTATCTTAGGTTTCTTATCCGCAAAGAGGAAAAAGCGATTGATATAGCGTGAAAGACTTGTAATGACAGTATTTTCAAGAACAGATAACACAGGGAATATACCCGTTACCCGTCGTTCTTCCGTAAGCAGTGCAATTTTTTGCTTAATCGCATCTCTAGGTGATTTAATTGTTGTTTCTTTGCCATGAATCATAATTTTCCCCGAAGAAAGTGCGCGAAGACCAAAGAGTGATTCAATTAGCTCGGTACGCTGTGCACCAACTAGACCACCGACACCAAGCACTTCGCCTTTTTTTAGCGTAAAAGAAATGTCCTTGAATGATTTGTACATGGCTGAAGTTAAACTTTCAACCCGTAAAATTTCGCCGTGTGGGGCATTATCACGTTCAGGGAACCTTTCCGTTAAGTCGCGCCCAACCATTTTGCTAATAATCAAATCTGTTGTAAGCTCTGTTGCAGGCCATGTGCCTGTTCGCTTCCCATCACGCATAATCGTTACATCATCTGAGATTCGCAATATTTCTTCCATTTTATGAGAAATATAGATAATGGACACGCCACGACTTTTCAACTCCGCAATAATTGCAAATAATTGCTCAACTTCGTTTCCTGTTAAAGAAGAAGTCGGTTCATCCATGACGATGACCTTCGCATGATAAGACACTGCTTTGGCAATTTCTAATAACTGAACTTTGGAAACAGACAAACTGCCAACAATGGCTTTCGGATTAATATCGAGATCTAATTCTTGTAATAATGTCTCTGTGTTTTGCAGCATTTTCTTATTATTTACAATTTTAAAGGGGCCAATTTTCGTCAACGGATACCGGCCGAGCCATAAATTTTCCATCACGCTTCGAAAAGGAATCGGGTGAAGCTCTTGATGAATCATTGAAATACCACTATTTAGTGCATCTTTGGAATTGTGGATTGTCACTTTCGTCCCATCCAAATAAATCTCGCCAGCATCTGGTGTATAGATGCCAAACAAACATTTCATCAGTGTAGATTTCCCTGCACCATTCTCACCCATGAGCGCATGAACTGTACCAGGGCGTACTTGAAGCGTGACATCATCCAGCGCCTTTACACCAGGAAACTCTTTGGCGATGTTCTTCATCTCAAGTAAGAACCTACCTTGGGTCATCGTAACCCCTCCTACCTCATGCAAATCAACGATTCAAGAGCAAAGGAGCAACGTAAGCATACATTGCTCCCTTGTCTTATGCGTGTAATTAACAATTATTGTGCGTCCTTCATATTGTCTTTTGTGATTTTTTTATAAGGAACCCATACATATTTACCGTCTGTTACATCGTATCCTGTATTCTCTTTATTGGGTGTCTGTCCTTGAGCTAATACGTTTGCAAGGTTGAATGTTGCTTTACCTTGGTTCTTCGCATCGTTCAGAACCGTGCCAAGAAGTGTGCCTTCTTCAAGGGCCTTAAGAGCAGGAGCTGTTGCATCTACACCAACAACCGGCATAAACTTGTTATCTTTAAAATATCCTTTTGCTTTCAATGCAGAAATTGCACCAAGTGCCATATCATCATTATTCGTAATGACTGCCTCGATTTTATCGCCATGTGCAGCTAAGAATGCAGCCATTTTGTCTTGTGCTTTAACCAAATCCCACATTGCTGTATCTTCAGCGAGCTTCTCCACTTTCATACCTGCATCTTGAATCGCAGCGACAGAGAATTTCGTACGAAGTTCAGCATCTTGGTGTCCAGGCTCACCTTTTAACATCACATATTGAATAACGCCATCTTTGTTCTTATCTGCTTCAGGATGAGCTTTGAAATAATCAACAAGCAGTTGGCCTTCCATCGTACCGGATTGCTCGGCTTTTGCTCCCACATAATACACTTTATCCCATTTCTTCATATCATCAGCCAGTGGTTCACGATTGAAGAATACGACCGGGGTTTTTGCCGCTTTAGCTTTATCAATAATGATGCTTGCAGCTGTACGGTCAACTGGGTTAATCGCAAGTGCATTTACTTTTTTTGTAATAAATAGATCCACTTTATCGTTTTGTGTAGGTTGTGAGTTTTGGCTGTCCACGATGTCTACTTTTCCTTTACCTTCGGCAGCCGTGAAGATTGCATTACGTACACCTGTCATAAATGTGTCATCAAACTTATAGATCGCAACACCGATTGTTGAATTTCCAGCTTTAGTATTGGTAGTTGCTGCAGGTGTTGCTGCTCCTGGTGTGCTTTTATCAGGACTAGAACCACTACTTGAAGTGGAACAACCAGCGATCAAAACGGCTAATGCACCTGCTACTACGATTGGTAACGCTTTTTTCATTTAAAAACCTCCCTTAATTATTCCATATTAGGACTTCTTTCTCTCTACACCCTAAATGTAAGGGATTACAAAACGAAAACAAATACAAAATCCTCATGTGTTCTAGCAATATTCTCATATGTTACGATTTCGCTTTTATCCGTTTGCTTTACTTCACAAACGGAAATAACAGCTTCTGGTTTTCGGACCAGAACATATTCTCGTTATCGATCACTTTAAAACCCGTATCCACCCGCTGTGGTACTTTTTTGTTTCGAGCAGCCTCAACCGCGTACTTCACACTTAAATAACCGATGCTGAATGGATTTTGTACGATTGTGGCTTGAAACACACCAGCTTGCAGCAGCTCTAGTTCAGTAGGTGTATTGTCAAACGCAACAATCTTCACTTTCCCTGCAAGTCCAAGCTGTTTAACACCATCGGCAACCCCCAAAGAAGCTGCCGTATTCAAAGCGACAAAACCGTTGATTGGACCATTGTTCTCTATCGTATCCAATGTCAGTTTGTTAGCGTATCGTTGATCCGATAAGCAAAATAAAGTATCTACTAACTGAACTTGGGGGTGTTGTTTAATCGCGTCAAGGAAACCTTGTTCGCGCAAATCTGCTTGATGAGAGTCTTGCATTATGCTCATAAGGGCAATTCTTGCAGATTTACCTGTTAATTCGATCAGCTTCTCTCCGGCTTTTTTACCCGCTTCATAGTTGTTGGTACCGATCATACTTTGTACAGACGGAGTTCCAACTTCGGAATCAATAGTAATAACGGGAATATGTTTTTTACCCGCTTGTTCTGTAATGTCAGTCAGAGAACTAGTATCATGTGGCGCGACTACAACAGCATCTACATGGCTTCGGATAGACTGCAAGACTAAATCATTCAATCGTGATACATCTTCTTCAAGATCAGGTGCCATATAGTTCAGATTAATGCCAAGCTCCTTCGCTGCGGTTTCCGCACCCATCCGAACCGTATTCCAATAGTCACCCTGCTTTAGCTTGGCAACAAATGCAATTTCTTTACGTTGGCCTCTATCGCGTTCTATAGCTTGATTCGAGCATGAACTAATCGAAGCTGCGACACATAACCATATGAAAAGCAGGAGTCCTAATCGCTTCCTATTCAACGGCTTAACCTTCCTCCTTCATCCGTGGAATCCATATTTTCACTTCAGTACCTTCTTCCAATTGACTTTCGAATTCCAGACCAAATGCATCACCAAAATAAAGCCGGATGCGCTCATGTACATTGCGAACGCCTACCCCAGAACCTGTATCACTCTTACTTCCACCGACCAATATGTTAGCCAGAACATCAGATGGCATACCTAGACCGTTATCCCGAATGATAAGTAGAATCTTGTCATCTATAACCGAGGCAGCAATTTGAATATGCCCCTTGTCTACCATATATTCGATTCCGTGGTATATTGCATTTTCGACTAGAGGTTGCAAAATAAGCTTCGGTGTCAAGCAAGCAAGTGTATCTTCATCCGCTGTAATTTCGAAGTCAAATTTATTCTTGAAACGCATCGTTTGAATAATTAAGTAGTGCCGAATGTGCTCCAATTCTTCTTGGATTGTAATAATCGACTTACCCCGACTAAGCGATATGCGGAAAAACTTAGACAATGAGGTTATCGTCGTAACGACTTCTTCATTCTTACCACTTCCTACCATACGAACGACAGAATTAAGCGTATTGTATAAAAAATGGGGGTTAATCTGCGATTGCAGTACTTCTAGCTCATTCTTCCGCTTCGTCTCTTGCTCCTGCAAGCTTTGATCCATCAACTGCCTGATGCGTGCCACCATCAAATTAAATCTACGTGATAGCTGCTCGACCTCATCGCCGCCTTTTACATTGATACTGATGTCAAAGTCACCTTTCTCTACTTTCTCCATCGATTTTTTCAAGCGATTGATCGGTTTGGAAATACGTGCCGACATAAAAGCTGACAACAGCAAAATACAGATGATGACAATAATAATCACCCACACAATAAAACCGCCTGTATCTTTTTTCACCGTAACCATTTCATTTAAGTAAGAGACACCAATAATTTTCCAGCCAATGTTACTGACGGTTTTGACCGTAATTAGCCGTTTTTCATCATCCATCTTGTCGGTGTATCGCCCATACGAGAATTTAAGCGCCTGCTCCACGTTCTCATACTTGAGTCCAATATTAATTAATTGCTGCTGTGGATGATAAACAATATTGCCTGCTGATTCATCGATAATGTACACATAGCCTTTCTTTCCTAAACTGACTCGCTTACATAATTCATCAATGGTTTTAAAATTGACATCGATCAACAGCACACCACGTACCCTACTACCACCCTGGTCCAGCATCACTTCCTTGCTCATTGAGACGACCCATTTATATTGCCCTTTAAAAATATTCTGGATATGAGGGAGCGAGAATGTCAGGTGATTCGGATTTTCAAGTGCCGCTTGAAACCAACTTTGTTCGGTGTAATTGACATTTTTTCGCACATCATTCTTAGGAATCTCTGTCAAAATTTCCCCTTGGCTCGTAAAGAGCGTCAAAGAAACAATATCCTGCCTCGAGTTAAGAACAACGTCCAATTGCTCACGTAGGGTATCACTTTGAAACGCTTTACTATTTTGGATTTTATAATCGATCACTTCAAATACATCGGACATGCCTTTGATGTATGATTCCAGGTTGTAACTCACCTGATCGACAATCTGTTCCGTATTTAAGTACGCATTCTGCTCTGCTGTACTTGAAAACTTCTGATAAAGCACAAACCCAACCATAAGCATGACTAGAGAGATCATAGTAAAAGATACCGTGATGACAAACTGAATACTTTTCACCTTCATCCCGATGCTCCTGAATAATTCCTATACTCTTTGGGTGATTGACCGACGAATTTACGGAAGCAATGACTGAAGTAATTGGCGTCTGCATAACCCACTTGTTCAGCAATATCAAGTGCTCTTAAATCTGTCGTACGTAATAACTCCTTAGCCGCTTCCATCCGAACTTGAAGTAAATAAGTAACGAACGTCATCTTCGTTTCCTTTTTAAAAATGCTACTGAAGTACCCTGCGCTAATATGCAGATGCTCGCACAATTTTTGGATCGAAATGTCACTTTCTGCATAGTGTTTTTTCGTAAATTGAATCGCCTTCTCAACTAGATTACGGTAATTGGACTGGCGATCCAATGCAATATGATCCATCATTCGCAAGCAGATGCCCAGAATCCAACTCTTCGTTTCACGCAGGTTTGTAAATTTATTAATATCCGCAAACGGCAAATAATTCGCTCCAAATACGGTATCAAAATCCAGATTTCAATCTTTAGCTGCCTTCAAGATCGTTGTAATCATCTCTAATAAATAAATTTGATAATCTTTAAAAGAAATGGATCGATCTGTGATTCCATCAAATAATTGTTCGACAATTCCCGTTATTTCTTCACTTGTTCCGACTTTAATCCCGAGTATGAGTGCATGTGCTTTACTCTCATCGAATCGTAGCTGATCATTGAAACGCTTCTCCACATCATCAATACAGATAACTCGATTACTACCAAGGATCGGCCGATAATCAAGCGCTTGTATAGCATCTTCATACGAATAATTCAATTTTGCTGCTTCATCTACAACCGTACCCACACCGATGGTCACGGTTAATTTCAAATATTTCTGAATGCTTTGGACGATTTCACTCAGCACAGTAAGTGTAGATTGCATGACTTGTTCCCGATCCGATGTGTCATAGATGCTTAATAAAACCACGTCATCATGATGCATAAAAGCGACACCAAGCTCTGATTTACTTACAATTTCATCTGTTATGTTGAATACGGCGAAGCCTTGCAGCTCTTTATTCGTTACAGCGTAATGATCCATACGAATCACAGATGCGACGAATCCTTTTCCATGTAATTGCATTTGATACTGAAGCGATTTATCTTGAATAAGCTGTGGAGTGAGTCTTCCGTTAATAAGTGAGGTTAGGAAATTTTCCCTTAGAATAGGTAGGCTCTGGCGGTATTGTTCTTTTAACATTTGCATATCTTTTTTCTGCGCGAATTCTTCATCCATTTGTAGCTTGACCTTTATGAGTACCTCAACTAACTCTTGGGCCGAGAAAGGCTTGAGGACATATTGGTCTATATGTAAATGGATGGCTTTTTGCGCATATTCAAACTCATCAAATCCTGTCAAAATAATAACTTTTGTATGTGGGAACTTCTCCCTTACGATCTCAGATAATTGTAAACCATCCATAAAAGGCATCTTAATATCCGTTACGACCACATCCGGGATCCATCGATCCATCAGTTCCAATGCGTCGATCCCATTATCTGCCTTCTCTACTTCATTAAACCCGTACACCGACCATTCTATTTCACCACTTACATCTTCTTCGTCATCTACAAGCATTAATTTATACATCCGTTCCCTTACCTTTCCCATTTCAAAGATCGTTCAATTAGAAAGCGCTTTCTATTTTTAATGATAAACGGAATATTATCATATTTATATGCGTTTAGCATTAAGAAAAAAGACTTGTTAAGTTGTCCCTTTCACATGCGATAGTGTAGGATAAATATACGAACCAAAAAGTAATAGGGAGATGACTCCATGCATCAATATAACGATCAAGAATATCATCAAGTTGATTTTAGCCATGCAGATTTTAGAGAAGGTGAGCTCAACAAATGTACATTCACCAAATGTCGATTTACTGGTGCCCATCTAGAAGAAGTGTGGACAAATAACTGTCATTTTATCGAATGTGATTTTACCAATACGGCCTTTAATGCTTCCATCCATAAGGGATCCTCTTTTACAAACTGCCGCTTTCGAGGAGCGAATCTATTTGTCGCCAAGTTTGAATCTTGTAAAATGGTCGGCTCTGACTTCGCAGAAGCTCATTTAGATGGATTGACGATCCTAGAAGGAGATTGGTCTTATACCAACTTGCGACATACGCATTTAGCCAAACAAAATTTACGCGGGGTTCGCTTCGTTGAAGCCGATCTACATGAGTGTAATCTTGAAAAAGCAGATCTTCGTGATGCTGACTTGTCCCGCGCACAAATGTCCAAATGCCGTTTATTGGGGGCAGATTTAAGAGGGGCTATTCTAGATGGTGTTGACTTTAAGTCTCTAGATGTCAAAGGGGTTCGCATGGATATGCATCAAGCCGTTGCCATGGCACGCTCGTATGGAGCAAAGATCGATTAGTTCTTTGAAGGCGTTTGGTAAAGAAACCATTTGACAGCGCTTTCTTTGTGTGATTGACGTTGCATCATATTTATATTATATTGATACCAAATTGACATAATTTACAAAATAAGAGGTGAATTGACTTGGAAATCACAGCATTTGAAAACTCGCTCGACTTCGCTAAAAACCTGGATGCACAGGATAAATTAGGTGCTCTTCGTGATGAGTTCTATATCCCGGATGGTATGATTTATCTGGATGGAAATTCACTCGGATTACTTTCGAAACGTGCGGAGCAAACGCTGCTTAACATGCTCCAATCATGGAAAAATTATCATATCGACGGTTGGACGACAGGCGAGGAACCTTGGTTCTATTTACCTGAAAAACTCGGCAGAATGATGGCTCCGCTTGTAGGCGCTGAACCCGAAGAAGTAATCATAACAGGTTCTACAACAATTAACCTACACCAACTTGCAGCTACTTTTTATGAACCAAAGGGCAATCGTACCAAAATTATCGCAACGGAGCTTGATTTCCCAACCGATATTTACGCTCTTCAAAGTCAAATTCGACTGCGTGGATATGATCCTGAGACCCATCTGATTTCTATTCAAAGTAGAGATGGTCGCCTCATTGAAGAAGAAGACATTATTGCAGCAATGACGGATGAAGTTGCTTTGATCTTACTACCAACGGTTCTGTATCGAAGTGGTCAATTGCTTGATATTCAGCGCCTAACTGAAGAAGCTCATGCTCGTGGGATTATAATCGGTTTTGATGGCTGTCACTCTGTAGGCGCAATCCCTCACTACTTCAGTAAGTGGGGTGTTGATTTTGCTGTATGGTGTAACTACAAATACTTAAATGCAGGTCCAGGCGGGGTTGCTTCCCTTTATGTGAACAAGAAACATTTTGGTCGTATTCCCGGTTTAACAGGCTGGTACAGCTCAAGAAAAGATAAACAGTTCGATATGGAGCATCAATTAACGGTTGAACATTCGGCAGGTGCTTTCCAAACAGGTACACCGCATATTTTAAGTATGGCTCCATTAATGGGATCCTTAGAAATTTTTGCGAAAACTTCAATCGAAGAAATTCGCATTAAATCGCTACATATCACCCAATATTTCATGCAATTGGTTAATGAAGATTTGTTAGAATTGGGCTTCACATTACTTAACCCAACGGAAGATTCCCGTAGAGGCGGCCACATCAGCTTGCATCATGAAGAAGCTGTTCGTATTTGTAAAGCACTGAAAGCGAACAACATCATCCCTGACTACCGGGCTCCAAATGTTATACGTTTAGCACCGGTTGCCCTTTACGTAACATATGAAGATGTATGGAAGACTGTACAGGTGCTTAAAGCGATCATCCATAATAAACAATACGAAGCATTCGATTCACAGCGTGGTGTCGTAGCTTAAAGCTTATAATCTTCAAACTCCTGATTGAACACTTCTTGTTAAGGTTACACGTCATTAACGGTCTGATATATACACGAAGCGCCTTGCAGTTTCAGGGACACTCCTTGCCGCAAGGCGTCTTTCGTTGTCTCCAACGCTTCACACACTACATGTCCTTCTCCCCGAAATATTCTAGGTATTTACTAGGCGTCCCATGAGCGTATTTTTTGAAGATGCTGATAAAGTATTTATAATCACTAAAACCAATATCCTGAGCAATGGTATATACTTTGCCATCTCCGGCTTTTAACAAATCAATGGACTTCTGAATACGGTAGCGATTCAGGAACTCATTGAAGGTGTAGCTGGTCTCCGCCTTGAATTTCTGATTCAAATAATAAGCGCTTAAATCCAGCTCTTCCACGAGATCACGAATGCTTATTTTTTTTGGATAATTCTCCTGCACATAGGCGATCATTTTGGATACGTACTTCGATGTCTTCGTCTCTTTCTCCAGAAACCGACTGTTAATGATCTCCTCTTTCTCTTGCGGATGATTGGAAATAATCTCGTATTTGCGGAGAAGGTCCACTTTAGCCTTCGCCGATTCCAATGCTGCGATGAGTTGATCGTCCTCTAACGGCTTCACGAGAAATTCAGTTACGCCTAACTGAATCGCCTGTTTCGCCAAATGAAATTCATTATAGCCCGAGATGATGATACTACTGAAGGTATGCTGCTCGAGCCCCTCACGAATCATGGATATACCGTCCATAATGGGCATATTAATGTCCGTAATCACGATATCTGGCTTGTATTCGCAGATTTTCTGCAGCCCATCTTGTCCGTTCAGCCCCTCCTCGATCACAATACAATCATATTTCAACCAATCGATACTAAATCGAATGCCCCGTCGGATCATATCTTCATCTTCAACAAGCAACACTTTAAACATCTGATCCACTCCTTTCGAAAGGAATTGTAACGGTCACACATGTACCTTTTCCTTGGATGCTATTCATGCGAATCCCAGACGCTTCGCCATACAGAAGAACTAGACGACGATGAACGTTGTACAGTCCGATATGCTGCGTCATGTTGTTCTGGCTTCGCAATAGCTGATTGACTTCCTGCAGGGTCTGCTCATCCATCCCTTGACCATTATCTTGAACTTCAAGAATTAGCTGTTCGTCCGACGTATAAACACGAATCTCAATCAGGACATTGCTCTGATTCTGATACCCATACTTGATAGCGTTTTCGATAAAGGGCTGCAGTAAAAGCTTAGGAATAAATATATCTTGCGTCTCCTCCGTGTCGGATATGCGATACTCAAGTCGCTCATTGAATCGAATTTGCTGGAGCTTCAAATAATCACGCACATAATTCATATCATCCTTCAACTTGACGCTGCGATCATGTCCGATACTATATCGCAACAAGCGAGATAATAGGATTACAATCTCTTGTGCTTGATTTACATCCATCTTGATCGCATACCGTAAGGTTTCGAGCACGTTAAAAATGAAATGCGGGTGGAATTGCGCCTGTAATTGTTTGACTTCGATCATCGTACTGAGTTCCGACAGCTCTTTATTTTTCTTGAGCAAGTCCTGCAGCCGGTCCAGCATCGCATTATACTCTTGACCCAGCGTTTCGAATTCATCCCCCGTCTGAATATCGACATAACCATCTAACTTCCCATCTCTTAGCGCATCCAGCGCAGTAACAAATTTGTCAATCGACTCTGAATTGCGGGTTGACATTTTATTCGATAAGAACTGCAGCATAATCCACAGCAGCACACAAGTCGCTACGATAAAGATAGCCACGGTATAGTACGTGTATTGCTCTGAGTTATAGGAATTCAGCGTAAATACTTGCATCGGCGTGCCTTGGATAGGTTTGGAATACATATAGTAGCTTCCGTTATTAATCTGGGCATGTCCCTGATTATTGAGCGTTGGTTGGAACTTGTTTAGAACCCCTTTGGTAATGTTACTGGTGGTCGCAATGATCGTCTTATACTCATCGGTAATCAACGCGATTTCATTATTTTGCGTAAAGATCAGCTTCTGAAAATCGGCTTCATACAGCTGATAGATAATGTAGCCAATCGTCTGACCATCTTTCACGATCGCTCGGCCAAACGAATAACTTGTATTCCGATCATGTGAGTACCGAAAGCTGTTCATTTCAGCTATCGTCTCATTTGGATACAACCCTACCCGGTGAATGAAGTTTCGGAAAGTAAAGTCGGAATCCAATAAATCCGTTGGTGCAGAGGTAGCGAGAAAAATCCCGTCTTTGTTCAGAATATGAAATATGCTCTTCACCTTCTGTTGGTTGTTGAAATCATAGAATTCAGAGTATACCTTCTCGCTTTCCAAACGTGTACTCACATAGTTCTCAACGGCAGGAGAATCCGCCATCCGCTGAATCTCATCATTGTATTGTTGATAGACTTCAGCGATGGAATGACTGATCGATTGTGCAGCTTGATTCGTTTTCTGTATCATGTTGATTCTACCGTTGACAATCGTAAATATAACGAACAATACCATTAATATCGCAAACGGAATCATCGTATATAAACGAAACAAGCGACGGGTCGATTCTTTAAAATTGCGATGTTTTCTGCGTTTCATGCTGTCCTCCGACTATGATATCCGTCTATTTACCTTACGCCCCTCTATTCAGTGTAAGGAAAAAGGTGGACATTCGTCCATGGTAATAAACTCTAAAAATCAAAACAAGTCGACCCTCTTACCGCAGGTGCCGACTTGCATGATATGAACGAGCTTTATAGCGATACTTCCTTCTGCCCAGACAGCTTGAGGAAGACCAGAAGTGAGATGACGGTAATCAATGTTAAAATGGTAGACAACGCTGCAGCGACGCCATAGTTGCCTCGAATAACTTCGGTATAAATCGCAACCGTAACCGTCTTCGTTTTCCCCGTATATAAGATGATGGAAGTACTTAACTCCGTAATGATGGTAACCCAGCTAAGAATAGCTCCCGAGACGACACCCGCCACCATCATCGGAAGTGTAATCTTGAAAAATGTTCGCATCTGAGAAGCTCCCAAACTGATCGCCGCTTCTTCAATGCCCCCGTTGATCTGATGCAATATCGCTGCACTGGATCGAATCGTATAAGGCAGACGTCGAATCACGAAGGAAATAATCATAATAAGTGCGGTTCCACTTAATGCGAGCGGCTTATCGTTAAAGGTAATGAGCAGTGCAATCCCTAAAATAGAACCAGGAACGATATAAGGGAACATGGTGAAGATATCAAGTGTGTTCGTTAATGCATTTTTACGGCGAACCGTCACATATGCGATCAGAATCGCGAGCAGAATAATCACGACGATGGATACAACCGCAAGGAGGAACGTATTCGCGATAACACCACCAATATTGCTGAATGCGTCAATGTAACTCTTCAGCGAGTAGCCATCGACGAAAATTCGACCGTTTGTTTTGAGAAAGGACGTATAAATAACATACAGCTGCGGCAAAAGAGCTATTAACGTATATAGATAGATCACAGCGTGAGCCACAATATTACCGATCCCCGACTTCTTCTTCGGTTCAATTGGATGCAAAGCGCTCATCGTGAAAGATTTACGATTGGATACATATTTCTGCAGCAAGAAGATCACGGTAGCAAAGAGCACGACAATGACACTAATCGCAGCAGCAAACCCATCATCGCCGCCGACCTCACTAATAAATTCATTGAAAATAAGGACGGGAACAGTTTTAAACCCTTCACCGATCAACATCGGTGTACCAAAATCAGCAAGTGCGCGCATGAATACGAGCAATCCGCCAGCGAGCAGCGTTGGTGTAATCAATGGAAGCAGAACCTTGCGCATTTTGCTGAAGCCTTTGTAACCCATACTTTCCGCCGCTTCCATGAGCGATTGATCCACATTCTTCAGCGCACCAGATACATACATGAAGATAAGCGGAACCATCTGTAACGTTAAGACGACGAGAATCCCTGTAAACCCATATATATCAGGCATAGTGAACCCAAACACATTTTTGATGAATTGAGTAATTACGCCATTTCGTCCTAATAGCAGGATCCAGGAGTAAGCGCCTATGAATGGTGCTGACATCGACGAGATCAGAATCAAAATGCGGATGGTAGAATTCCCTTTAATTTTAATCGTGGCCATCAAGTAGGCCAGCGGCGTTGCAATCAGCGCAGCAAGTGCAGTTACACAGACCGTTACTTTAATACTATTGAATAGTGCCGTTAAATAATAGGGCTTGCTGAAAAATTTCGTGAAATACGCAAGTGAAAAATCGCCTGTCGTGCCGTTGTAAAAACTCTTAATCAACATGGTGAATAACGGAAGTGCTAGAAAGAGAATATAGAAGACAAAGATCAGTAACGAAATGTTGGTCCAGATGTCAAACCGTTTGCGCGTATCATTCATAGCTGACCGCTCCCTGTGTAGTTCAATTCACCCGCAGCATCGTATACATTAATCTTGTCTGTTTTGACTTTCAGATAAATCACTTCACCGGGGGAAAGGATTTGACTCGTTTTCGATTCCTGCGTGATTTCGATCCGCTGACCCGATTCGAGATCTACGAAATAATGTGTATTTTGTCCCAAAAATACGCTTTGTACAATGGTAGCTCGGATCCCGCTCTGATCCTCCGACATAATGAACTCCTCCGGGCGTACCGAAATTTGTACTTTCAGCGAAGCTTGTGGTTTAGGAACGCGGATATTAGACATTGGCTCAGCATAATAAGAACCGATCTGTAAGGAATAACGGCCTTCCTCTTGCGTTAGGGTGCCTTCTATAATGTTCGTTCGACCGATAAAGGTAGCAACGAATACATTGGCAGGACGTTGATAAATCTCTTGTGGTGTACCCAGGTGCTGAATGATCCCCGATTTCATGACTGCAATCCGATCCGATACAGCCATCGCTTCTTCTTGGTCATGCGTGACGTATACGGTTGTGATCCCAACTTCCCTCTGAATATCCTTGATTGCATTCCGCATGTCGATCCGTAATTTCGCATCGAGGTTGGAAAGCGGCTCATCCATGAGCAGCACATCTGGACGAATGACGATCGCTCTAGCAAGTGCGACACGCTGTTGCTGTCCCCCAGATAGATTCTTCGGCATCCGATCCTTATATTGTTCGATTTGTACAACCTTCAGAATATCATCGACCTTAGCGGCAATTTGTTCCTTCGGAATTTTACGATTCTCCAGTCCAAACGAAATATTGCCTTTAACCGTTAAGTGAGGGAAAATCGCATAGCTCTGAAATACCATCCCGATATTCCGTTTGCCCGGTTCGACCTGATTGATGACCCGTTCATTGAAGCTGATCGTCCCGCCTTCAATGCTGTTAAAGCCAGCAATCATTCGTAATAGTGTAGTTTTCCCGCATCCGGAAGGACCGAGAAGGGTGAAGAACTCACCCTTCTTAATCTCCAGGGACAACGCAGGAATGACCGTCGCATCTGCATACTTTTTGACTAAGTCTTTGATGTTAATCGTTACTGTCATGGTTGTCACCTAATTCTTTCGTTTATTTTGTGCTTGTGAATACATCCGTGTAGTGCGTGATGATTTTGGATTTATTTTTACTAACATATTCCGTGTCTTCGTTGATCATCGTAATCTTGTCAAAAGGGGTCATATAGTCGCCAAGCTTCGCATCTTTACGTAGTGGACGGTTCGTTAATTGCGAACCAAATGCATCCTGCGCTTCTTGAGATAGAATAAAGTCAATAAATTTCTTGGCATTGTCCATGTGCGGAGCGCCTTTAATGATACCGGATGCTGCATCCAAGAATACGGCGCCTTCTTTCGGGTACACCACTTCTACAGGGGCACCATTTCTAACATACGTGTTTGCTGGACCTTCATAGGTTAAGCCAACTACGTACTCGCCGTCAGCCACGCTTTTGTGAACAGCTCCTGAACCGCTCGCGATTTTACCATTCAGATTCTTGATTAATTCGCTGACATAGCTCCAGCCTTTCACGTTCTCATAGTCGCCGCCCATCGCTTTCAGCATATTCGTGAGCTGTGCAAATGCAGAGCTTGAGCTCGCCGGATCGGCCGAAGCAATTTTCCCTTTAAGCTCCGGTTTCAACAAGTCAGCGTAGCTGTCAATCTTAATGTTGCCGATCAGATTCTTATTGACTAAGAGAACGCTTCCATCTGAAATATAAGGTGTAGCGAATCCCGACTTATTGCGATGTCCTTCAATTAGGAATTCATCATTAGGAGATACGTAATGCTCGTATAAGCCCTCGTTCTCAAGGTATCCTGCCATGGATCCGCCGAACATGACGTCTGCGTATGGATTTTGTTTCTCTGACTGTAAGCGCTTTACAATTTCGCCTGTTCCAGCCGTTACAAGCTCAACTGTAATCCCTGTTTGTTTCTCGAACATCGGAATAATCGTCTTAATAATTTCTTCACTGTTCGGACTATACACAACAAGCTTATTGGATGAAGCAGACTCCTTCTCACTACCACCACAACCTGTAAGCGCTGTCACAACTAACATACATACGATAATCAGCATTGAAAACTTCTTCATTGCTATTTCCCCCTTGAACTAAGTTGTTTAATTTCGTATTTACAATGTTATTGTAACAAGAACCGTACTCGCAGCTGAATCCTATAATCCGCAAACATCGTCTAAAATACGCAACTAATACGCTAGACAAAAGAAAGAACGCCCTTCCGTCGCTTCATCAGATCAAATCGCAGATACGATCACGACGATGTATACAGATGCGCTTTATTTGTAAGTAGCTGACATCAAAAAAGGAGCCCTGACGGTATGAACCGCCGTGGACTCCTTTTATTTATATAATCCCAATTACATTCAAGAACACAAGTACAATAACGAGTGGCACGAGATAACGAAGCAGCATGAGCCATACGACAAACATCTTTTTACCAATTGAAGTTGCCACATGCAATTCATGCATAAGCACCTCGCGCTTCATACGCAGTGGAACGAAGATCGAGATCAAGAGTGCGCCTAGTGGCAGCAAAATGTTACTGACTAAATAATCAGCTGCATCGAAGAATGTTTGACCAAAGATTTTAATGTCCCCTGCGATACCGAAAGAAAGTGCAGATGGGATCCCAATGATAAATATAATGATGCCTACAATCCATGCCCATTTCACCCGCTTTTCAGTTGCACCTTTCGTCAATGAAGCAACAATAATTTCAAGCATAGAGAATGCAGATGTTAGTGTAGCAAATAAGAACAAGGCCAAGAACATCATTAAAAATAGTCTGCCCATCGGAATATGTTCAAATACCGATGGTAACACGATGAACAACAGCCCCGGTCCTGCCTCAGGCTTCATCCCAAGGGAGAAGATCGCTGGGAAAATCGCTAGGCCAGCAAATAAGGAGATCATTAAGTTTAATCCAACAATTGAAAATGCTGAATTTGTTAAGCTTTCTTCTTTGCTCAGATAGGAACTGTAGGTCGCCATTACGGATACCCCCACACTGAGGGAGAAGAATGATTGACCAAGTGCAAATAATATTGCGTGAGCATCTAACTTCGAAAAGTCAGGCCATAAGAAGAAAGTTACACCCGCCATAGAGCCATCTAATGTCAACGATCTCACAATTAAGGCGATGAATAGGATAAATAACGCTGGCATCATGTATTTACTTGATTTTTCTATCCCATCCTTGACTCCACGAGCCACTACTACAATGGTTAGTATAATAAAAACTAATTGTGCCCCTACTGCCTCGTAGGGATTCGATATTATTTTATTGAACAATTCGCTATATCCCTCTGCTGGATGCAACAACTGCCCTGTCATACTTTTAAACAAATAAATCAGAATCCAGCCACCCACTACCGCATAAAAAGATAGCAAAATGCCGGCTGTGAGTATACCCACATAACCAAGCCAGTACCATCGAGTTTTTGGTGCAATCTCTTGGTAGGCGGATACCGCTTCCTTCCCTGTGCTACGACCGATAACAAATTCAGCTAAGAGAAGTGGAAGTCCAATTAAGATCGTAAAAGCGATAAATAGTAAGAAAAATGCACCGCCACCGCTTGTTCCAACCATATAAGGAAACTTCCAAATTGCGCCCAAACCGATCGCAGATCCGGCTGCAGCCAAAATAAATCCGAACCTACTGGTCCATTGTTCGTCCTGTTTTGTCATTCAAAAAATCGCTCCGTTTATTCTAAGTTGTCATTTATAAGTTACGATTATAACATAAATTTCCCGATTTGAAAGAAAAAAGCATTCTTAGCATACGCTAAGAACGCCTTTTTAATAGTTGTTTTATGTTAAAAAGATTCACGCCTGGCTTGCACGAATCGCTTGATCCAAATCATACAAGATATCGTCGATCGCTTCTGTTCCAATTGAAAGTCTGATCATACCCGGCATTACACCTGCTGCAATCTGCTCTTGCTCATCCAATTGCTGATGCGTTGTACTTGCAGGATGGATAATCAGTGACTTGGAATCTCCGACATTCGCCAGATGGGAAAAGAGTTGTACGGCGTTAATTACTTTACGACCCGCTTCAATTCCACCTTTAATGCCGAAAGTCATAATCGCTCCAGCACCTTTAGGTAAATATTTTTGCGCCAATTGGTAGGAGCTATGGCTTGGAAGTCCTGCATAACTAACCCAATCAACACCCTCATGCTGCTCCAAGAATTCCGCTACCTTCTGTGCATTCGAACAGTGACGCTCCATACGAAGGTGAAGAGTTTCCAATCCTTGCAGGAGTAAGAATGAATTAAATGGTGAGATGGTAGCACCCATATCCCGCATCAATTGAACACGCGCTTTAATGACATAAGCAATCGGCCCAACTGCATCGGCAAATACGACGCCGTGATAACTGGAATCCGGCTCTGTAAGACCTGGGAATTTATCGTTCTGCTTCCAATCAAATGTACCGCCATCTACGATAACACCGCCAATGGATGTACCATGTCCACCGATGAATTTCGTTGCGGAATGCACAACAATATCTGCGCCATGCTCAATTGGACGAAGTAAATAAGGACTAGGGAATGTATTATCAATGATTAATGGGATGCCATGCTCATGTGCAATTTGAGCTACTGCTTCGATGTCGAGTACATCACCCTTCGGATTACCAATTGCTTCTGCATACAACGCTTTTGTACGATCTGTAATCGCGCCGCGGAAATTTTCAGGATCACTTGCATCGACAAACTTTACATGAATACCAAGTTTTGAAAGGGTTGTGGAGAATAAGTTATAAGTTCCACCATACAATGTGGACGCAGACACAATTTCATCGCCGCTTCCTGCGATATTCATAATGGCATACGTGATGGCAGCTTGACCGGATGCTGTCGCAAGTGCTGCAGGAGCACCTTCAAGCGCAGCAACTCTTTTTTCAAACACATCGGTTGTCGGGTTCATTAAGCGAGTATAAATGTTACCAAATTCCTTTAGTGCAAATAAATCTGCCGCATGATCTGTATCGCGGAAACCATAAGAAGTCGTCTGATACAGCGGAACAGCCCTAGATAATGTAGTTGGATCGATCTCTTGTCCTGCATGAACCGCTAGTGTTTCAAAGGATAAAGTACGAGCTTTAGACATCTAAGTTCCTCCCCATTTACCGTAATGCTATTAATCTTCTCATAAATTATGGAAAAATTAAACCCTTATTTAAAAGCCATCGCTGCGCGAATCGCTTTTTGCCAACCTTGATACAATCCATCTCTTGTCTGATCATCCATATTCGGTTCAAAAGTGCAATCTAGTTTCTGCTGTTGCCTAATTTCGTCCTGATCCCGCCAATAGCCAACTGCGAGTCCTGCTAAATAGGCTGCTCCAAGCGCAGTTGTCTCACTGACAGCAGGACGTTCGACACATACGCCCAATATGTCACTTTGAAATTGCATTAGAAATCGGTTTGCCGTCGCCCCGCCATCTACGCGTAATGAATTTAACTGAATGCCGGAATCTGCCTCCATCGCTGTAAGCACATCTTTTGTCTGATAGGCCAGAGATTCAAGTGTAGCGCGAATGAAATGTTCCTTTGTAGTTCCCCTCGTTATTCCAAAAACAGACCCTCTCACTTCGCTATCCCAATAAGGCGTCCCAAGTCCAACGAAAGCTGGAACGACATACACACCATCGGTCGATTTCACTCTCCATGCATAATCCTCGCTGTCCTCCGAACTTTTGATCATACGAAGTCCATCACGCAGCCATTGTACCGCCGAGCCAGCCACAAATATACTTCCTTCTAGCGCATATTCCACCTTACCATTCATACCCCAGGCAATTGTTGTCAGCAGTCCACGTTGGGATACGACTGCCCTTTCTCCGGTATTCATCAACATAAAGCAGCCCGTTCCATATGTATTTTTCGCCATGCCTTTTGCATAACAAGCTTGGCCAAATAGTGCTGCCTGCTGATCGCCTGCCATACCTGCAATCGGAATTTGCTCTCCAAAAAATAGCTCTGGCGCAGTTGTACCTACCACTTCAGACGACTGACGAACTGCCGGTAGCATCGATTGAGGAATCGTTAGAAGGTTTAGCAGCTCTTCATCCCACTCTAAATCATGAATGTTGTACATCAATGTGCGTGAAGCATTCGAGTAATCCGTCACATGTACGGAATGACCTGTTAGCTTCCAGACGAGCCAAGTATCAACTGTACCGAACAATAAATCTCCACGCTCTGCTCTTTCTCTCGCACCTTCAACATGATCCAGAATCCATTTCACTTTCGTGCCTGAAAAATAAGCATCGAGTAGAAGCCCGGTTTTGGCTCTAAAGAGTTCCTCATGCCCCTGCTCCTTCAATTGCTCGCAAATTTCGCTCGTTTGTCTAGATTGCCAGACGATGGCTGGATATACAGGCTCACCGGTATATTTATCCCACACTATCGTCGTCTCGCGTTGATTCGTAATGCCAATCCCCGCAATTTGACGAGGTTGTATACCCGACTCCATTAAACAACTCGCGATAACAGCTACGATCGAACCCCAAATTTCTTGCGGATGATGCTCTACATAGCCCGGTTTCGGAAAATATTGCTGAAATTCCTTTTGTGAGGAATGAACGATTTCTCCTGCTTGATTAAAAAGTATTGCTCTAGAACTTGTCGTGCCTTGATCCAACGACAGGATATAAGTATCCATCATCAATCTCCCTTTCTGTATACTCAACTTTATTTATATGTATTGTAAGACTCATACTCTCGCCAAAGATCTTTATTCGAAGTCGTCACTGTGATTGCGCCTAACTGAAGTGCATGCTCAACATCATGAGCAGAACGAATAAATCCGCCTGCAAGAATCGGAATATCGGTATGAAACGTCTTATCTTCCTTAATGATATGAAGCATCGCACCTGGCATAACCTCAATATAATCTGGCTTCGTCTTTTCCAGCAGGGAATAACTTTTCGTTAATGCACTGTTATCGAGCAGAAAAATACGCTGGATAGCAAGCACCCCTTTTTCTTTCGCTTTCAAAATAACACTCGCCTTCGTTGAGAGCAGTCCATCAGGTTTAAATTCCTGACATAAATATTCCGTCGCATATTGATCACTTTGCAACCCATTAATCAGATCGACATGCAGCATCAACTTCTTCCGATTCTCTCTTGCTAATTGAAATACACTACGAATTTGCGAGATATGAATATCTAGCATAATCATATACTCATAGGAACTAGCTAACAACTTCTCAAAATCTTTCATTTGTCTCACCGCTGGTAATATCCGCTGATTCATAAAATGCATGCTTTTCCCCTCTTCCGTGTAGTAAATATGTTTTTACTGTAAATCGCCTCCTATTACAAAAACAAGTATTGATTTAAAAAAATTATTTCAATATACTAAATTATAAGTTAATAACTTGGTTATCGAAATGGAGAAGACCTCATGCTACCTCATATATTTTCATATGCAGGTAATGAATGGTCTTCTTTTATTTTTTCCACTAAAAAGGGGGACAAGATTCAATGAGTCAACTTGCAAATGACTCCCGTGTACAGGTAAGGAAGAAGTCCAAAGAACGTTCCAAGTTTTTTTGGGGAATGGTTTATCTCGCTCCTGCTCTTATTCTCATGTCAGTATTTATTTTTTATCCTGTTTTGAAAACGATTTATTACAGCTTTTACTACACGAACAATCGTGGTATCCCGGTCACATTCGCAGGATTGGATAACTTTATTAATCTTTTCACATCAGAAAGCTTTCTCATTTCGATGCGTGGAACTTTCCTCTATGTGCTTTATACGGTGCCGCTTGGTGTCGTGATCGCCTTATTTCTTGCCGTTATATCCAGCGAAAAGATACGGGCAATCGGGATATTCCGAGTCATCTTTTCATCTACAATGGGAGTATCGGTTGCGGCAGGTTCAATGATGTTTCTATTTTTATTCCACCCTACCATTGGCTTTCTGAATCATATCATAGGCTTGGTAGGCATCTCACCTATTCATTGGTTAACCGATCCGAAGTGGGCCTTAATATCTATCGCTGCAACATCCATCTGGATGGGTATCGGATTCAACTACATCATCCTGCTAAGCGGCTTGCAAAATATTCCTGAAGACATGTACGAAGCTGCTAAAATTGATGGCGCTGGCTATTTTACAAGATTGTTCAAAATTACGATTCCGCTCGTCTCGCCAACGTTGTTCTTCGTCATTATCGTGACGGTGATTCATTCCTTCCAGTCTTTCGGTCAAATTGATATCTTGACTCAGGGCGGACCCGCAGAATCGACGAATCTGATCGTGTATTCGATCTATCAGAATGCATTTATACATACGAAATACGGCCTTGCTAGTGCACAAGCCATTATTCTATTCGTCATCATCCTAATCATTACAATCATTCAATTTAAAGTAGGCGAAAAGAAGGTGCATTATCAATGAAAACATCCCTAGCTCAAAGAACACTGCACTATCTCATTCTTTGCCTAGTTTCAGTCATCATGTTCTTCCCTGTCGTCTATGTGGTCCTTGCTAGCTTCATGACATCAGATGAAATCATGACAGGAACGTTCTTCCCGTCTACGTTCTCATTCGATAACTTTAGTAAAGCGCTTTCAAGTGTACCCTTAACAAAATTTATGTTGAACAGCTTAATTGTCTCTTTATCTGTCATGGTCGGACAAATTGCTGTATGTTCACTCGCTGCCTTTGGTATCGTGTTTATACCCTTTAAAGGTAGATCTGTCGTCTTCGCGCTCATTATCTCAACGATGATGATTCCTTGGGAAGCAACGATGATCCCGAATTACCTCACCATCCTTAATCTCAACTGGATCAATACGTACCAAGGATTATCGATTCCATTCTTCGCAGTCGCTTTCGGTATCTTTCTACTCCGACAGCATTTTCTTACCTTACCTAAGGAATTGCATGAAGCTGCAGAACTTGAAGGATGTGGACATTTCCGATATTTCATATCCATCGTGCTGCCACTTTCCAAGTCAATGCTCAGCGCTTTAGGGGTATATGGTTTCTTAACGACTTGGAACCAATATTTATGGCCACTTCTTTCGACTACGAATGAAAGTGTACGTACTGTCCAGATTGGAATTAAGATGATGCAAGCACAAGAGACGAACACCAACTGGCCAGTTGTCATGGCAGGCGTATGTATTGTGCTTATTCCGACGCTGCTTTTCTTGTTCCTGAGTTTCAAACAACTCAAACGTGGGATTACTTCAGGGGCTTTAAAGGGATAAATAATATATGGATGAAAAGAGGAATATCTCATGAAAAAAAGAAGTTTAGCAATCGCAATCTTGAGTACCGCATTGCTCGTATCTTCAGGCTGCAGCAATTCTGCGTCAAGCGCCAAAGCAAGGCAATCTGAAGATGGAAGAATCAAAGTCTCCTTCTGGCACGGTATGAGCGGCATCGGCGGTGAGCTGATTAAGAAAATTTCAGATGATTATAACAAGAGCCAGAAGAAGTATTATGTGGATGCGATTTTCCAAGGTACTTACGAAGAATCGCTGACAAAGCTAAAAACAGTCGGAAGCACGCCAGAAGCACCAACTCTCATTCAAGTACAAGAAATTGGAACCAAGTATATGATTGAAAGTGGATTTGCTCAACCTGTACAAGACTTCATCGATAAAGAGAAATTTGACGTGTCACAGTGGGAACCTAACATTCTGAATTATTATACAATTAATGGCAAGTTGAACTCCCTACCTTTCAACTCATCTAATCCTATTCTTGTGTATAACAAGGATAAATTCAAAGCAGCAGGATTAGACCCTGCAAATCCACCAAAGACCTATAACGAAATCAAAGCTGCCGCAAAGAAATTAACGAACGATGCAAAGAACGAAAAAGGCTTTGCGATCCTCATCTATGGTTGGTTTATTGAACAGCTTCTTGCCAATCAACAAGCTGACTTCGTAGACAATGGTAACGGTCGTGATGCTGTAGCAACCAAATCACTACTTAGTTCCGAAGCAAATCTTGGCATCTTTAACTGGCTTGGCGATATGAATAAAGAAGGTACACTTGGTAACTACGGACGTAAATGGGACGATCTTCGTGCAGCATTTGCTTCTGGCAAAGTCGCCATGTATATGGATTCCACAGCAGGTATTTCCACTGTTCTTAAGGATTCCAAGTTTGAAGTCGGTACAGGCTTCTTACCCACACCTGATGGCAAACAACCTAATGGTGTAATCATCGGTGGTGCATCCCTCTGGACGATGAAGAGTGTTGCCGAAGATGAGAAGCAAGGTGCTTGGGATTTCATGAAATATGTAACGAAGCCTAGTGTCCAAGCAGAGTGGGCTGCAGGTACAGGTTACTTCCCTATCACAAAAGCAGCTCAGAACGAACCTGTACTAAAAGACGTTTACGCTAAGAAACCACAGTTCCTAACTGCCGTGAAACAACTTCAGAGCACGAAATCAGGCAAATCTACTGCTGGGGCTTTAATTTCCGTATTCCCTGAAGTAAGGCTTGAGACAGCAACAGCAATTGAACAGTTATACACAGGTAAAGATGCGAAGAGTGTTGTTGATGATCTGACTAAGAAAGTAGATAAACTCATTCAAGACGATAACAAAGTAAATCAGAAGAAGTAAAATAAGATTAGACCGATATGTGCTGAAGCGCTGATGCTTCAGCACATTTTCTAAAAAGAGGATGTTAGGCATTACCCGGATCAATTTGAGTAACAACTACTAACGACGGCAAGGGGGGTCCTATATGCATTATGAATTTCTAATTAAGCTCTCCACTTCTTTACTTTTAGGACTATTAATTGGAATCGATCGACAACTCAAACATAAACCACTTGGGATGAAGACAAGTATGGTCATATCCGTAGCAAGCTGCCTCATTACCATCGTGTCAATTGAAGCCGTGAACATTTACTCTGTTCCTGGACATACGAACATGGACCCCATGCGTCTTGCAGCACAAGTTGTAAGTGGGGTTGGTTTTATCGGGGCAGGTGCTATTCTAAGACGCAGCAATGATGTCATCTCAGGACTTACAACCGCAGCGATGGTATGGGCGGCTTCTGGTCTCGGGATTGCTGCGGGTGCCGGCTTCTATATCGAAGCGTTCACAGCTGTTATCCTGATCATTCTCGCCATTAACCTGTTTCCACTTGGCATTAAGCTATGGGGTCCGCAGAAACTCAGTGAAAGAGATTTATCCGTTAAAATTGTTGTCAGACAAAACTCCGAGATGGCGCGTATGATTGACAGTATAGAGCGCGAGAATATGCGAGTAAAACATATTAAAGTAAAAGATTTAATTGATAACAACCAGCAAATTCAATTGGTTCTCTCCGCTTCCCGGAAGGTGCGAACAACTTCCATTTACTATTCGATTAAACAACTTGAGAATGTAGTGGCTGTCGAGGTTGAGACGATTTCGGCTTAAATGAATCATAGACCGATTAAAAAATAACATCCCGCTCCTCTATAGCTGAGGAATGGGATGTTTTTCAATCTGATAGGGATCACTATCGTTACAAGTTACTATGTTGAATCTACTCCACAGCCTCACGCGCCAAGCGGAAGGCTTCTTCAACTTCTAACAAATATTTCTTTGAGGTCGTCTCATCCCACCCGAACTTTTCAGCCATATAAGCAACAGTTGGTTTGAACCATTTCCAAGCCTCTTCATGATTAAAGTTAATGGCTGCTGAACGGCGGCTTAAAAAGTCAATTGGGTGTGTGACCATCTCTTCTTCTATTCCATATACCAAAGCAGCCAGAACGTCACGTTCGACGCCAAGTTCAATTGCCTTTTCTTGCAGCTGCTCCATTTTCAAAAATACATGTTCAACATTACTTCCATATCTTTGAACCAGTTCCGCAGCTCTGAATTGCGTTAAGCCTAGCTTCTTGCCGTGCTCTGTCCATTTGCTCTTGTAGTCACTAAAGCTGCTTGTGAAACTCCCGCCTGACAGCTTGATTTGATCCGTACTACAAGCCGGATAAGATTGCCCTTTTTCTACAGAAAGTTGTCTAGTCACCAAATCAATGATGCGCTCTGCCATTTTGCGATAACCCGTTAACTTCCCTCCTGCAATCGTAATCAATCCTGATGATGACTCGAAAATCTCATCCTTGCGCGAAAGCTCTGAAGGGGACTTCCCATCTTCATGAATTAATGGACGCAAGCCTACCCAACTCGAATCAACATCTTGAGTCGATAATTGAAGACTAGGAAACATCGTGTTCGTACAGTTTAATATGTAGTCTCTATCCTTATTTGTCATACGTGGATGAACGATATCACCTACAAAATTCGTATCAGTCGTTCCTACATATGTCTTACCATCACGCGGAATCGCGAACATCATCCGCTTGTCAGGGGTGTCAAAGTAAATGGCTTGTTTAAGCGGGAAGCGACTTTGATCAAAGACGAGATGTACACCTTTGGTCAAATGCAGTCTTTTCCCGGTCTTTGAATGATCCAAATCACGAAGGGTGTCTACCCATGGGCCCGCTGCATTGGCGATCTTATGGGCATGGATGTTTAATTTTTCGCCTTTATGAAGATCTTGAGCTTGAATGCCTGTTACTTTGCCATCTGTATAGATGAAATTTTCCACTTTTACATAGTTAATCGCGCAGGCTCCTCGCTTAACAGCCTCTTTCATGATCTCAATCGTAAGCCGAGCATCATCCGTACGATACTCCACATAATAGCCACCTCCGAGTAATCCTTCTGGCCTCAGCAGCGGCTCTTTCTCTAATGTCTGCTTTTTGGATAGCATGCGTCTACGTTCTTCTTTCTTCACACCTGCTAACCAATCATACATATATATACCAATGGACGAGCTCCACTTTCCATAGGTACCCCCTTTTACAATTGGCATAAGCATCCACTCGGGAGTCACAACATGCTGTGCATTCTGATGTACGATCGCTCGCTCCCGCCCCACTTCTCGGACAAGTCCAATCTCCCCTTGCTTCAAGTAACGTAATCCACCATGAACAAGCTTAGTAGAACGACTGCTCGTTCCTGCAGCAAAGTCCTGCATTTCGATTAGTGCAACCTTCAGCCCCCGTACCACGCCATCCAACGCAATACCAGCTCCAGTCACTCCACCACCTATCACGATTAAGTCATATGTATCCTGTTGCAACTGCTCTAAAATTTGTTTGCGATTTAAGCTTGAGAACGAATAACTCATGTTGTACTCCTCCCGAGAATAACAAAAGAACCGCAACCAGCCATTGAAAAACAATTCAATGGACAGCTGCGGTCTCTCTTGATCTCCGACCTTATAATATGAACTTAACCTTTATCATACACCTTAGTTTACCAATTTTCAACTATAGATAACCCATAATAATACCGGCCGTTTCTTCAATCGCTTTATTCGTTACATCAACAATTGGACAATGAAGTTGCTTCATTAAGGAATGGGCATGATCCATTTCCTCCAGTATCCGATCATAAGAAGAATATTGTGAACCAAACGGAAGACCAAGCGTCTTTAGGCGTTCCGTTCGGATCTTAAGTAAATATTCCGGTTCCATCGTAAGACCTACGATTTTCCCTCTGTCAACCTGGTACAGCTCGGCTGGAATTTTCACTTCAGGCACGAGTGGAAAATTAGCCACTTTATACCCCTTGTGCGCTAAGAAAATACTTAGTGGGGTCTTGGATGTACGCGAAATCCCGATTAATACAAGATCAGCTTTTAGCATGGAGGCAGTATCACGGCCATCATCACATTTTACTGTGAACTCAATAGCTTCAACCCGTTTAAAATAATCTTCATCTAATTGATGCAGTAAACCAGGCTTACTGCTAGGCGCACCGTTAAATGTGTCGATGTACGCCTGCATCATCGGACCCATAATATCTACGGCTCGAATTCCTAAACGGATCGCCTCTTGCTTAAGCATTTCTCTGAGCTCAGGCTGTACAAGTGTGTAAGCAACAAAACCACCTTCACTTGCAACTTGTTCCATAATCGCTGTGACTTCCTCTTCATTCTTAATATGACCGATACGCTTAATACGCGTATTTTGACCATTAAACTGACGGATTGTCGCTTTGACTACTGCTTCGCCAGTCTCACCGACTGAATCAGAGCATATTGTTATTATTTGTTGGTCCTTCGGCATGAGATCCCCCTACCCCAATACGAAATCAAGTAATATTTTGGTCATGCTCGTTTTTGTGATTCTTCCGATTACTTCGAGCTTTTCTTTGCCACCTGGCGTTGTATGCTTGATCACAACGGGCAGGCTATCAACCTCGTAGTGAATAATTTTGCGAGCAGCTTCGACCAAGTCATCCTCAGGTGATACGGTTATCAAGTTGGCACGTGTCATCGCAAGACCAATCGGCATTGTTGCCGCACCTGAATTTCCTAAAGTCACTTTGAGCAAGTCTTTTCGTGATACGACTCCAAGCAGCATGCCTTCGCTATCGGTAACGAGCAGACTACCCACATTTTCAAGAAACAGCGTAACGACTGCATCATTAACGGTCGTGGTCTCTTTAACAATAACAGGAAGTGACTGTACATCCTTTACTTTTAGCTGCGAGAGATGGCTTCGACCTTCTCGTTTCACATCCTCAGTTGTGGCAGGGAAATAACCGACTTTGGGCTTCGCGTCAATATATCCAAGCATAACGAGGAGTGACAGATCGGATCGGATTGTAGGTCTGCTGACACCAAGTTGTTCAGCGATTTGTTCCCCTGTAATTGGAACTTGCTCGCGAACCAACTTGACAATGCTAATCTGGCGCGAGGTTAGTTGGATAACAATCCCTCCTACTTTAACTTCTTGTATCCTACTATATTAAAAATTAGGCCAAGTTACAATTTGAATCTCTACGATCAGCTGCTAATTTGGCTTGTGCCGCTGCAATACGTGCAAGAGGAACACGGTATGGCGAGCAACTTACGTAATCCAGACCGATTTCCTGACAATACATAATGGATTCGGGGTCACCACCATGTTCGCCACAGATTCCAGCTTGAAGCGATGGTTTTAGATTTTTTCCTTTTGTCGTCGCAAGCTCAACTAATTGGCCGACTCCGTCACGGTCTAGCACTTGGAATGGATTATTCGGTAATATTTTTTGATCTACATAATACGTAAGGAACTTACCTTCTGCATCATCACGACTATAGCCAAATGTCATTTGCGTCAAATCGTTCGTCCCGTAAGAGAAGAAATCGGCATAAGGGACGAGCTTTTCTGCAGTCAGTGCAGCGCGAGGTACTTCAATCATTGTGCCAATTTCATATTCGCATTTTACGCCTGCAGCATCGAATATTTCTTGAGCCATTCTCGTAATCCGTCCGTGGAAATATTTTAATTCTGTATAATGTCCAACTAGCGGGATCATGAGGTGCGGTATAACCTCAATCCCTTTATGGATACAGATTACAGCAGCTTGGAATAAAGCCTGAATTTGCATGTCATAAATTTCTGGATATAAAATGCCTAGGCGGCAACCACGTTGTCCTAACATTGGATTTACTTCATGCAGTGAACGTACTTTCTTGATGAGTTGACGCAGCTTATGTGCATCAGATGATTGTTCTCTTCCATTTTGAATCAAATGTGCCATCTGTTCGTTCAATTCTTCTAGATTCGGTAAAAATTCATGAAGCGGTGGATCTAGTAAGCGAACTGTCACAGGATATCCATCCATAGCCTTGAATAAACCTTCAAAATCTCCCTGCTGCATGGGTAACAAACGATCTAGTGCTTCTTTACGATCTTTTAAATTTTCTGCAAGAATCATTGCCTGTACGACCGGTAGTCGGTCGTTTCCGAAAAACATATGTTCAGTCCGACATAAACCGATACCTTCAGCACCAAATTCACGGGCTTTACGCGCGTCTTCAGGATGATCCGCATTCGCGTATATTTTCAAATGACGAATTTCATCTGCCCAAGTGAGCAAGAGCAGCAATTCATCCGATAAATTCACATCTGTAAGCTCAACTTTGCCTTCAATAACGCGTCCTGTTGAGCCATCAATTGAGATCCAATCTCCTTCTTGATACGTACGTCCACCAATCATTAGCTGCTTCTGTTCGTCATCTACCTCAATCGCCTCACAACCACACACACATGGTTTGCCCATCCCACGAGCAACAACCGCAGCATGACTTGTCATTCCACCGTGACTTGTTAAAATACCCTGTGCAGCAATGACACCGTGAATATCTTCAGGGGTGGTCTCATTACGTACAAGAAGAACTTTCATTTGCTTCTTGCTCCACTGTTCTGCAACATCCGCATCAAACACGATTTGTCCACTAGCCGCACCTGGTGATGCAGGCAATCCAACTGCTAATACATCTAATGCGATCGATGGATCAATTGAAGGGTGCAGCAATTGATTCAAATGCGCTGTATCCAAACGTTCAATCGCTTCTTCCTTCGTAATAATCTGCTCATGTACAAAATCAACAGCTGTCTTAATCGCAGCTTGCGCTGTACGTTTCGCATTTCGAGTTTGCAGCATATACAAGCGATTCTTTTCAATTGTAAACTCAATGTCTTGTACATCACGGTAATGAGCTTCTAATTGTGCAGCAGTGTCACTTAACAACTGATAAATTTCCGGCATTTCTTGTTCCATTTCTGCAATTGCCTTCGGTGTTCGTACACCTGCAACCACATCTTCCCCTTGCGCATTCGTTAAATATTCACCGAACAGCTTTCGCTCTCCTGTAGAAGGATTGCGTGTGAATAAGACGCCTGTACCACAATCATCACCTAAATTACCGAACACCATGGACTGAATGTTAACAGCCGTTCCCTGTTCATCTGGAATTGCATGCAGCCTTCTGTAGATCACAGCACGATTGTTATTCCAACTGCGGAATACGGATTCAACGGCAAGTTCCAATTGTTCTTGTACATCTTGGGGAAATACTTTTCCTGCGATTGATTTGACTGTATTTTTATAAGCATCAATAAGGCCTGAAAGGTCTTCGGCAGTTAATTCCTGATCTGTGTCTACCTTACGTTCCTGCTTCAATGTACGTAATATTTTTTCAAAATAAACCGACTCAACACCGAACACAACGTTACTGAACATTTGAATAAACCGGCGATAACAGTCTAATGCAAAACGTTCATTCCCACTAAGACGGGCAAGTCCTTTCACTGTCTCATCATTTAGACCCAAGTTCAAGATGGTGTCCATCATTCCAGGCATCGAGTTCACAGAACCAGAGCGAACGGAGATGAGCAGTGGAGCCGTCGGATCACCGAATCGTTGCCCTTTTTTCTGTTCCAACGCAGTCATCGATTGTTGCAATTCCTCTAACAAGCCTTCTGGCAAATTGCTCCCTTGATAATACGCCCGGCAAGCCTCAGTTGTAATTGTAAAACCAGGTGGTACAGCTAATCCAGCACGAGTCATCTCAGCTAAATTTGCTCCTTTACCGCCTAGTAACTGCTTTAGGTCTCTATTTCCTTCTTCAAAAGGCATAATCCAGCGGAAATTTACTCGGGATGTTTCAGTTTGTATCATTGGGCGCATTACGATGACAACTCCTTCAATATTTTTTATAATGAGTCACATTTATGTTGATTGATTATATTTTATATCATATTATTAATTATGACACAATATTTATTTAAAATCATTATATGTGACATACTATTCGGAGGGAACAGACAAATGAGAAGAGAACTGTCTTTAGAAATTGTTCGAGTAACGGAGCTTGCCGCATTAGCATCTGCAAGATGGATGGGTAAGGGAATGAAGAATGAAGCAGACGGTGCAGCTACTTCTGCCATGCGCAAAATGTTTGATTCCGTGCCCATTCACGGGACAGTCGTCATTGGCGAAGGAGAGATGGATGAAGCACCGATGCTCTATATAGGTGAAAAAGTGGGCAACGGTCAAGGCTGTGAAGTCGATGTAGCTGTAGATCCCGTTGAAGGTACAGAGCTTGTTGCCAACGGTCTAAATCATGCACTCGCTGTCATTGCAATTGCAGATAAAGGACAGCTATTACACGCACCGGATATGTACATGGAAAAGCTTGCCTGTGGTCCAATGCTTAAAGGACGTTTAAGCCTTGATGATCCGCTTCACGAAACGATTCGCAAAGCAGCATATCATTTAAATAAAGAAATTGGTGATATTACCGTTTCGATCTTGGATCGCGAGCGTCATGCGGAGCATATTCGGATTCTTCGTGAATTAGGGGTGCGCATCAAGCTATTAAGTGCGGGTGATGTGGCGGGTGCGATTGCGACTGCATTCCAGGAATCTGGGGTTGATCTGTATGTAGGTTCTGGCGGTGCCCCGGAAGGCGTCTTAGCTGCAGCTGCATTATATTGCTTAGAAGGCGAACTTCAGGGACGACTTATGCCCCTGGATGAAGAAGATCATAAAAGATGCCAAGCGATGGGTATTGTAGATCCGCATAAAATTTTATACATGAAAGACATGGTTGGTGATGATGATGTCATCTTCGCTGCAACTGGCATTACACCTGGTGACTTTGTAAGCGGAGTTCGGTTCTTGCCAAATCAAAGAGCAGAGACTGAATCCATCGTCATGCGTGCTGCAACGAAGACAATTCGTTATATTAAATCTTCCCACTATATGCCTAGCAAAATTGAAATGATGTGAGGTCGTAATCAAAAAGTCTGTTTCACTGCGTAGAAAAGAAGTGCCTCCGGCCGCTGTTGAAATCGTGGAATTTGATTAGAGTAAGTGGTATTTTCACGATTTCAAAGGCTGGCGTTTCACTCCTATGACACTTCTTTTCTCTTCCGTTCGACTTTTTTATCACGCTTGATAGAAAGAAGCCTTAGAAAGGTCTTAATTAGACCCTTCTAAGGCTTCTTTTACATTATTTGGATGCATAATAAGCTTTCAACGCATCCTGAATGCCGAGCACATTACCTAATAAATTTTTGGCACTAAAATAAATGCTGCCAGTGACTTCCGGGTATTTTTTATTGAAATTGAGTTGATCTGTAATTTGTGATGCAGAAGACCAACCCGCTTCTGTCGTGCCTAGCTTGTATGGTGCATGACCGATGTACAGTTTTACACCACGCCCACGCGTTTCATTTGCCCACCAATCGACAAGTTTATCGTAAGCTGCTGCCTTAAATCCGATGCTCCAATACACTTGTGGAGCTACATAATCCACCCAACCGTTGCGAATCCATGTCCGAACATCAGCACGCAGGCTATCATATGCCGTCACACCAGCTGTTGTCGCCGAACCTGTTGGATCTGTACTTTGATTTTTCCAAACACCAAATGGGCTTATCCCGAACTCTACATTTTTCTTTACTGCTTTGATGGATTGATACAAGTCTCTTACGAATTGATTAATGTTATCCCGACGCCAATCATCGATATTTTTTATCTTACCTGTATTAAATGCAGCGAATGCCTCAGCATCATCGAAGCTTTCTGAGCCATAGGGGTAAAAATAATCATCCAAGTGAACGCCATCTACGTTATACCCTTTTACAACTTCCATAATCGTGTCAATAATATGTGAGCGAACTGCTGGAATACCAGGATTCAAATACAGCTTGCCACTATTTTTAACAATCCAATCGCTATGTGTATTAGCAGGGTGATTGCTAGCCAGTTCCTTTACATCACTACCATTACTTGCACGAAAAGGATTGAACCACGCATGGAATTCCATTCCCCGCTTATGTGTCTCCTCTACCATAAATGCAAGCGGATCATAACCTGGATCTTTCCCTTGAACTCCTGTTAGCCACTTGGACCAAGGGACAAGCTTGGACGGGTAAAGCGCATCGGACTCCGGTCGAACTTGAACGAACACGGCATTGATCCCTGTTTCTTTCAAGCTATCTAGCAGCTTCACGTACTCTGCCTTCTGACTTTGAACCGATAAACCTGCCTTAGATGGCCAATCGATATTGTATACCGTTGAAATCCATGCAGCGCGCAGATCCTTCTGCTTCTCCTGCCCATTATCCGTTGACGGATCCGTTATTGGAGCTTGATCAACAATATTAACTTCATTTGCACTACCATTCCAGAGCACTTTCGCTCCCAAGCCCTCACTTACAAAACGTAATGGAACCATCGTCCGACCATTTCGCAGTTCTGCAGGAGCACCGAGCTCAATTGATGTACCATTGAGGCTTGCCGTTTTACTTCCAATCTTTTGAATGATTTTATTATTTTGTTTCGTTATGTATACCTCATTCGTACTTCCATTCCACTCTACCTTCGCACCAAGTGCTTCCGTTACAAATCGTATCGGTACCATCGTCAGTCCAATTTCCGAGTAAATAAACGGAGGGGAGTCCGATTGAATAACTTTGTCGTTCACCTTCAAAACCACATCATAAGAAATCGATGATGGTGTCTTGGCAGATACAATTGAAGTAGACTGTAAACCTAGTAATAGAACCAACAAACTACATAAAACTTTCATTACTTTCAAATTCATCACTTTCATATCTTGGAGCCTCCTAAATAACCAACAATATCTCTACTCTACTATTTTTTACCTCTTGATGTCTACCAAACTACGCCAATTGTAAGGTATTACCTGACTTAAACAAATAAGGATGCCAGAACGGCATCCTTTCGTCATTTTCACAATATGATTAACATTTAGCCTAAATCCTCTTCCTCAGCACTATCATATTCAGCATCAAATTCATCGATCCCAGCATCATCAATTTCCAACTGTTCTTCCTCGTCCTCATCGTCTTCTTCATCTTCATCTTCATCCAGATCATCAATTAATTCATTTCCATTAAAATCCAAATCTTCCATTTCAGATTTCACCACACATTCCTCCTCGATAAGTTAAATCTTTCTAATACAAAAATATTATTCTTGTCTCCGTTTCATACCTCTTCGTGTAGTAAAATAAGAAATAAATACAAATACTAGAGAGGGGTGACTCTTATTGATTCATACATTAGCTATAACCAAAGATAATCAATTGCTAGAGAACCTTCCGCTTGAGCAATTGACACAAGACCACATCCATTGGTACTGGGTCGATTTTGTCTCCCCAACCGAGGAAGAGGGCAAGCTGCTTCAACATTTTTTCCATTTTCATCCTTTAGCTATTGAAGATTGTTTCAATTTACTGCAGCGACCGAAGATGGATCATTACGGAGATACCCAATTTTTCGTCCTTCATGCCATTGATCCGAAATCACTGGGTGCCAAAGAAATTAATATGTTCGTCGGACCCCATTTTATTGTGACCTTCTCATTAGAAACGCTCCATGTCGTCGAAGATGCTCGAGAGCTCATTCGTAGACAACAGGATTCGTGGCATATAGGTAGTTTATTTGCTGCACATGCGGTAATCGATAAGATTGTCGATCAGTATTTTCCATGTGTACATTTCATTGAAGACGACTTGAATGATCTGGAAAGCAAGAACAATGAATTGGATGATAACATGGATCAATTATTTGCAATCCGCTCTCGTCTGCTTAAACTTCGGAGAACCATTTTACCCATGCGTGACTTGATGTATCACATCATTAACTCGAGTCGCATTCCAGGTTTAAAAGAGCAGTTATTTTATTTCTCCGACATTCATGACCATTTGTTAAAATTAGCTGATATGATTGAATCCAATCGTGAGATTACAGCTGATCTTAGAGATTCTTACATCTCCATTAATTCGAATCGAATGAACAGCATTATGACAACATTAACGGTGATCACCGTCATATTCATGCCACTTACATTTATTGTAGGCGTGTATGGAATGAATTTTGTAAATATGCCGGAACTTGGATGGCATTGGGGATATTTTATGATACTCGGATTTATGATCGCACTTGCGGGCGCCTTATACTTCTACTTCAAGCGTAAGGGTTGGTTCGATTAAATACACATACAAAAGCTGCTAGCATCCTAAATGAGATGGTTAGCAGCTTTTTCTTTTTATTAACCTTTAATACTCCCCGCAGTAACCCCTTCAATAATTTTCTCCTGTAAAAATGCATAGATGACGACAACAGGAATAATGCTGAACATCGTCGCTGCGAACAACCCACCATAATTTTGATTTAAGCTGTCCCGAAATGCAACCATCCCGACCGGAAGTGTTCGATACGTCTCCTTGGTAATAAAAAATGAAGCCAGAATGAACTCATTCCAATTGGACAAAAAGTTCAAAATAAACACGGTCACTAGAGCTGGCAATGTTAAAGGTAGTACAACACGCCAGAAAAGCCCGAATGCAGTAAGTCCATCCATGACGCCCGCTTCTTCCAAGTCGCTCGGAATGGACTTTAAGAATGCAGAGATAATGAACATCGTAAGTGGAATACCGAAAGTAATGTAGGGAAATAAAATGGCAAAAGGTGTATCCTTAAGATGAAGATCACTCACTAACCGAAACAGCGGAATTAATAGGAATGATCCTGGCAGCAACAGTGCCAATCCAATGAAAGACATCACGAGCTTTGCAGCAAGCTTATAACGCATACGTGTCACGGCATACGCCACCATCGCCGCAATAATGATGGAAACAATACTCGCCGCAGTGGCAATATACAAGCTGTTGAGAAAGTATGTACTAACCTTCGCCTTTACCCACACATCAATATAATTTTGAATATAAAAGGAAGTTGGCAGCTTGAATGGGCTTGAAATGACATCCGCAGATATTTTAAAAGAATTTTGGAACGCCCAGAGGATCGAATAGAGCGTCACGATGACGTAAATCCATAAAAAAATGTGTACCCCGACACCTTTGAACTTCTTCATTCCTTCTCCACATCCCCGAATTTTTTGGAAATGATATTAAAGGCAAGCGTAATCAACAGTGAGAAAATAAAGATCAAATTCGCGATTGCGTTTCCGTATCCATATTGATCTTGATTAAAAGCAACCTTATACATGTAAGTCGCCATAACCTCAGTTGTACCAAACGGCCCACCGTTCGTCATTACAATGACAATATCGAGCGCTTTCATTGCTCCCGTTATAGAAAGAAGAATAATAACGATAATAACCGGACGAATAAGCGGAATAATGATGTGTTTCGTGCGTTGAAATCCCGTTGCCCCGTCAATTTCAGCCGCTTCCAATACCTCTTTGGATATACCAAAAATCGCAGCCAGCACAAGTACAACATAGAAACCTGTCCACTGCCACGCATTGGTCACCAAGATAGAGAGCATGGCTGTTTTCTCATCTCCCAACCAACCATGTGCCCAACTTTCAAGTCCGATTGAGATAAGGAATCTGTTTATCATACCGATTTGCGGATGGAACACAACAAACGAGAACAATACACCAATTACTGCTGTCGATAAGATGCTCGGTATGAAAACCGTTGTTTTATAAAATCCACGAAGCTTCTTTACACTGGAGACAAGTACACCAATTAATATAATAATCGGCACTTGTATAAAGATTGAAAACAAAATAAACCAAATGTTATTTAAAAATCCGATCCATAAGTTAGAGTCATTCGTAAGGGCATTAATATAGTTCTCGAACCCGATAAAATCAGGCTTCGTCAGTCCGTTGTAATTGGTAAATCCATAGCGCAACGTCGTGAAAATGGGATAAATGTAAAAAATGCTGTATAAAATAATTGCCGGTAAGATAAACAATATAAACGTTGTCGGGTTTCGCAGTGTTCGATTCATGAAGACCTCCAATCCTTATTATTTCTTTTCTTTATCTGCTTTCTCTTGAATCTTCTGGACAGCATCTGCTAACTGCTCTGGCGTTACTTTACCGCCAACTAGTTTTTGTGATTCCGTGTAGATTGCATCACGAACTACTGCAGGTACCTCAGCATCAAAAGCAGGGAAAGAACCTTTGGCAGCTGCTGCTGCAGCAAAGATATCTTTTACATAAGGTTTAGCGCCAGCGATTTCAATCTTCTTAGCTGGTAACCAGCCTTCTTCTTGGTTTTGTTTGAGTTGTTCTTCATCGCTATACATGCGCTTAATAAATTCTTTAATTGCATTCTTCTGTGCATCGTTTACTTTCGCGGAGAAACCGTATCCAGCTGCATACGAGGCGTTAACTACACCATCTCCAGGGCCGCCAACACCAGGTAGTGCGAAGAAACCAAGATTGTCACCGACTTTGGAGAATTTCGGATCTGAAAATGCCCCGCCTGACCATGAACCGTCAAATCTCATTGCGGCATTCCCTTTTTGGAATTCGCCATACCCTTGCTCGTTACTAAGCGACAAGGAATTCGGTGTTACAAACCCTTTATCAATGATTTCTTTGAATTTTTTGAAGCCTTGAACCACACCTGCATCTGTCCACTTGGCTTTGCCTGCCTGGATATCAGCCGTAATATTGGCACCGCCATAGCGTACCCAAAGTGTGTTCAGCGGCATAGTAACTGCCCATTGATCTTTAGCGCCAAATGCAAATGGCTGAATACCTTTTGCTTTAAAAGTTTCACATGCTTTCATTAATTCATCCCAAGTTTTTGGAATGTCAACACCATTATCTTTAAACAATTGCTTGTTGTAGAAGATACCTTCTTGGAAACCGTTAAGCGGAAGACCATAGATTTTGCCATCTACCGTAAATTCGCCTAAATTATAAAACTTATCTTTCATCCCTATCTCTGTTAAAATAGGCGAGATGTCAAGTAAGTTCCCCGTTTTCGCAAATTTTTGCGTGTCAGTTCCACCTTGCAATGTGAAAATTTCCGGAGGATTTCCCTGTGCAATTTCAGCAGGTAACCGTTGGAAACGATGGGTTTGCTCTTCCATAGAAACCATCTCAATCGTTAAGCCAGGAACTTTTGCTTCAACATCTTTCTTCACTTGTGTCAAGCGCGCTAATTCTTTAGCTTGTGTTTCTTTCACCAAGATGTTCCGTAAGTTCAACGTAACTTTTTCTGGAACTTTACTAGGTGCTGGAGTTGCTGCAGGTGCTTGTGTTCCTGCCGATGTCGATGTTGGCGCAGGTGTTGTTGCTGCTTCTTTACTGCATCCAGCGAACACACTGCCAACTGCTAGTAGACTATCAAGAGTAACTGCTGTCTTTTTCATGCTTCGACCTCCAATTATTTGATATCTTTACATATATTAGTATATAAAACCCTTCCACCATGCAATAGGGTATGATTTCAATAATAAGGGATAAATTACCATTATTTTGTATATAAAAAAAGCCCTCACGCCAGAACGTGAGAAGCTTTGGTACGAACTATAGGGACCATCCGAAAGGATACTTTTCTGTTATCGTCACCGGTAATTTTCCTTGTGCCTGAATTCGACCTAATAATACTTTAGCTACAGCCTTCATGGCAAGTGGACGATTTTCGTAGGCAGCGATATATACCGGAACCTCAGGGAAGGAAAGCAAATCAAATGGATTACGACCTGCAACTACGATAAACGTTTTCTCCAAATTAACTATTTCCTTCGCAAGTTGAATCTGCCCCTCTGCGAATGTCGCATTATAAGTCACATAGACCACTTGATCAACTGATTCAACCCGTTTAAGAGTATCTGTAATCTCCTGCCCAGTCGGATCTAGGAAAATTCGAGTTTCACTCACATCTTCCATCATTTCAGATAAATAGTATCCTAATGTTTCCGTCTGTGGGATAAATTCAACCACTTCCGTATTCTCACGAACTTCTGACCAGATCACAAGCGTTTTCTTATCATAAGCGATTGGAAGTGAATGCATGTTATCTTGGACAACCGTTACGCTCTTTTCATATACAGCAGCTGCTACCTCATCAGAGACTGGCAGCCCAACTTCACTTAAGGAGATCGTAGACTCATTTGCTTGTTGAAGTTTCGCTTTCAAAGCTAGAATACGTTCAACAGATTCGTCGATACGCGCTTCCGAAATTCTTCCCTCTTCAACCGCTTGAATCAACGCTTTAATTCCAGCTATTTGTTTCTCATACGTATGAGAGATTAGAACAATATCGACACCTGCCTCAACAGCTAGAACGGAGCCTTCTGCAGGTCCAAAATGATCATCTATTGCCTTCATCTCTAAGCAATCTGTTACGATAACACCTTTAAAGCCCAGCTCTTCCCGAAGGAATCCTTGCATCACACGTGGCGACAATGTTGAAGGAAGCTTATCTTGCTCTAACGCTGGGAAAATAATATGTGCTGACATCACCATCTCAGCACCTTTGTCAATCGCATCAATGAATGGGACAAGCTCAACTGATTTTAAGCGATCCATATCATGAAGAATAGTAGGCAATGCATAATGGGAGTCCGTATTCGTATCCCCATGACCAGGGAAATGCTTGATCGTAGCAGCTACACCTGCATCTTGGTAACCACGAACAGCAGCTGACCCCATTTCAGCAACAAGCTTCGGATCTTCACCATACGAACGAACACCAATAACCGGATTAAGCGGATTATTATTCACGTCAACATCCGGTGCAAAGTTCACATTAATACCCATTGCACGAAGCTCTTTACCACAAATTTGCGCCGTTTGATAGGCAGCTTCCAGATCTCGGCTCGCACCCAGTGTCATATTACCCGGCATTAGGCTTACACCCTGTTCAATTCTTGCCACCATACCGCCTTCTTGGTCGATAGCAATCAGAAGCGGATTCTCTTCGCCTGCCGTAGCCTGAAGCTCACTTGATAATGCAGCTGCTTGCTCTGGATCAACCAAGTTACGACGGAAGTAGATAATTCCACCTACTTGATATTGTTCAATCAAGCTTCTTACCTCTGTATTAGGAGTCTGAGCTTTAAAACCACACATGAACATTTGACCGATCTTTTGACGCAACGACATGTTTTTGAGTTTCATAAGTGAAGACCTCTCTTCATAAGAAATAATATCGATTTACTCTCTTTTTTCCCGATATTCCGTAGGCGTCATGCCCGTAAATTTTAAAAATACACGTGTAAAATATCTACGTTCTGCATAGCCGACCATTTTGCCAATCTGGGTAATACTTTTATCACTCATTAGTAAAATAGACTTCGCTAACTCAATCCGTTGTCTAGTCAAATATTCCAAGAACGTCTCGCCAAACTGCTGTTTAAAAAGCAGGGAGAAGTAGGAACAGGAAATACCAATGTAATCCGCAATTTCTTCTACTCCAAAATCCGAAGCCAAGTTCTTGTTCATATACTCCTTGGCAGAGAGCATAAACGTATCGCTTGGTTTACGATTAATTCTCGTATTCATGGAAGTATGAATAAGTTGATGAATATTTTCCATTAGATCTTTGACAGATATCGAACGCTCCAGTTTTGTCCATAATACGGACTCTTCCTCGTCACTCAGTACATTGATTTCTTTCATCTCACGCACAAGGTGTAGAATCAAGAAATGCAGAATTTGCTCAACACGCAGTACAGACTGCTCTGAGATCGCTTTTAACGTTTGGTTCAATTCACTAAAAGCTTGATCCATCTTGCTTTGATCCCTCATCTTAAGCGCTGAAACAATTTCTTCAATCAAGCCCCACATCGAATAATTCAATTCATTCGTACCCATTTGCTCTTCAAGAACAAGAATTTGCATCTTTTCAGGCGATAAGTGTAACGCACGTTGCATTTTTTTATATGCATCAGCGAGCTCGTTCATACTCACATGTCTCGGATAGATCCCCAAGGAAACATGGAGCTTCACATGACGATGAACCGCATCTTGCAACTTATCTGACCAAATCTTCACTTGATCAAGATCGCTAGGGCTTATCCCTTTCTGGTGCTGAATTAACACACACCATTCACCTTCGCGTGTTTGGAGGACGGCATAATTAAGCCCATCATTACTTAGGGCATCCTGTAAGACATTACGCAGAGCAAAATTCCGTAGTTTGCGCTCTTTTTCATTCCAATTTCTAGAAATATGTGAATACTCATCCAAGTCAACTAATATCAGTGTATATTCGAGCTCTTCGAGAAAATGTTCATCATTAAATAAGAATTGTCTAGCACTGACATTCGTGTAGTCCAGCAGGACGTCATGCAATAATTTTTCATAAGCCAGGTTCATGACGCTGTGCCACTTTTTTTGTTCACGTACTTGTTCAGCATGCTTTTCCATCATTTCTTCGGCTAGTTTCGTGACGACATTTTCCAAATCCTCATAATTAATTGGTTTGAGGATGTAATCACGCGCACCATACTTGAGGGCAGTTCGGACATAATCAAAGTCTTGATAGCCAGTAAGCATGATAACCAAACAATCTTTCCCTAAATCATTAAGCTTTTGTAAAAATCCAAGTCCATCTAAATTCGGCATCCGAATGTCACATAAAATAAGATCAGGATCATGATCGATGACATACGCAAGTGCCTTTTGTCCATCACTTGTCGTTTCAACCGAACTAAAACCTATCGATTCCCAAGGCAAAACTTTTTGTAAATTGCGTACAATGTTGATTTCATCATCCACAAGTAAAGCTTTTAGTTTCATTTCAATCACCCAGCAATGTATTTTGGAATTACGCATTTAATTGTTGTGCCTTTGCCTAACTCACTGCAAATGAATATGCCGCAAGAGCTGCCGTAATGAATGCGAAGCCGATCTGCCACATTCAAAATTCCAAGGCCAATTCGCTTCGTCTCAGATGTTTGCTTAGGTAACTTGAATCCCGTTCCTTTGTACTCCAAACGATGTAACACTTCATTCGTAATACCCTTGCCATTATCTTCAACCCAGATCACAATATATTCGTCTTGATCTTCGACTGTAATCTTGATCTTGCCTCCACTTTCTCTTCCTTCAAAACCGTGCTGAATACTATTCTCGACAAGAGGCTGCAGGGTTAATTTTAAAATGGAATAGTTCTCAAGGTTTTTCGATATATCAATTTCAAATTGGAATAAATTCTCGAAGCGGAAAGCTTGGATATCCAAATAGTTTTTCAAATAATTGATTTCAAGCGCAATCGAAATCTCTTCTTCATGCTCGAACATACGCAGCATCGAGCCTAATCGGTATACGATTTGGCTTACTTTTTTCCCCTCATTTTGAATGGCTAAGGCATTAATGGATTCCAGTGTGTTAAAAAGAAAATGTGGCTTAATCTGCGCTTCAAGCAGCATAAGCTCCGCCTTCTTCTTCCGCTCTTGTTCCATCTTCACATCCTCAATGAGAGACTCCATCCGCTCTACGAGAGAATTAAATCCGCGGGCAAGGATCGTCGTCTCGTCTTTCCCTTTGACAGGTACTCGAACCCTTAAATCACCTAGTTCCACATATTTCATCTTTGATACAAAGTGAAGAATGAACCGGATATAGCGATTGACGAACAACAGGTTAAACAGCAAAGCGCACGTTAAGACGAACATAATGAAGATGGATACCCATTTTAGAACCGTAATCATCTTACCTGATAAATAATCCCACGGTGTAATATAAATCAGACTCCAGTTCGTAATGCCTTCCTTCTCCAAGTCAAAATCGTACACAGAAAGCATACTCTCAACGCCGTTGAACACCACTTTGGAAGTCGCATATTCTTTTGTTAGATCTACGTTTTTCGAGCTATAATCAGCTAGTTTTTTACCATCAATCTGATTCTTACTGTCTTTCAGAATCGTTCCCTCGTGATTCACAATTAAGAAACGACTTTCCTCAGGTTGATTATAAAAGAATGTGCTTGCAAGTCTGTCTAATTCACCAAACTTCAATTTAAGCAATAAATATCCTTTGATTTCCATCGAAGATGGATCACGCATCAAACGAATCGAAGTAAACAAACCATCATTATCAATGATATCCGTATATTCATTAGGTCCGACCCATGTCGAACGCCCATTTTGCTTTATCATTTCTTTAAAAACAGATTCCTGTTGGAACTGATAAAAAGGCACCTTCAGAATATTTTTATCGGATCGTTTGTAGGAAGAGACATAACCACCTTGCAAATCATAGATAGCAACCTTTTCAACAGCTCCATAAGTTAAAAAGGTCCCTTTTAAACTGCCTATGTTTTCTAAATAACGGGCTGAATCACTACCGATACCATCAGGTGCGGTCAGCATTGCATTTAGTTCATTTTGGAATCGCCAATATTCCGAGTACGTGTTTGCTTCTTTAAAAATGGATGTAATATTCTGTCCGATTGCTTGAATCGTAAGTTCCGATTGATCCGTGTAATTTCCCTGGATAATATTCTGGATGACGAAATACGTAATAGCTCCAATAATGATGAGAGGAATAATGATGAATGCAAAGAAAGCAAGGAACACTTTTTTTCTAAGATTCATCATTACGTCATTTCTCCTTCATTGGTCATCCCTTCACACTTCCCGCTGTTACGCCTTCAATAATTTTCTCTTGAAGAATCGAATAGATAACAACAACCGGGATGACACTGAACATCGTTGAAGCGAATAGACCACTATAGTTCATATTAAGCGAGTTCATAAAGGCAACCATGCCGACCGGCAATGTGCGCAGTGTTTCTTTTGTTAAGAAGAATTGCGCCATGACAAACTCATTCCAATTGCCCAGGAAATTAAGGATGAACACGGTTACAAGCGCTGGTGTACAAAGCGGTAGGATCACTCTCCAGAATAAACCGAATGCGGATAAACCATCCATAACACCCGCCTCTTCCAAATCATTCGGAATCGAACGTAGAAAGGCCGAGATAACAAATACGGTAAGTGGAATACCGAATGTGATGTACGGAATAATAAGTGCCCAATGCGAATTGTACAAGTGCAAATCTGTAAGTAAGAAGTATAAAGGTACGAGCAAGAATGAACCAGGAATCATAAGTGCTAGTCCAATAAATGCGGAAATAATTTTACTCATGGTTCTAAAACGCATACGCGTTAAAGCATATGCTGCCGCTGCTGCAAATACCATTGAAACCACACTGGAAAGTGTAGAAATATATAAACTGTTTAGGAAATAAGTACTAATCTTGGAAGACGTCCAAGCATTGATATAGTTTGAAATTTGGAAACTTGTTGGCAAGGCAAATGGATGTGAGATCACTTCTGCCGACGTTTTAAATGAGTTCTGGAATGCCCAGAAAACTGGGTACAAAGTAATAATAACATATAGCCAAAGGACAACGTGTATAATAATACTCTTTTTGTTTTTCATTTAGCTTTCCACATCCCCGAATTTTTTCGAAAAGATAGCGAACAAAAGTGTGATTCCCAAAGTAAAGATCATAATGAGATTCGCAATCGCGTTACCGTATCCGTAATCATTCGTTTTAAACGCAACGTTATACATGTGTGTCGCCATAACCTCAGTAGAGCTGAACGGACCACCGTTAGTCATAACCAAGATAACGTCTAAGGCTTTCATAGCTCCAGTTATCGAGAGAAGCATAATCACTAGGATAATCGGACGAATCAATGGTATCGTAATGAGTCGAGCTTTTTGGAAGCCTGTCGCGCCGTCAATTTCTGCAGCTTCAAAAACTTCTTTGGAAATACCAAGGATCGCTGCTAGCACGAGAACAACATAGAATCCTGTCCACTGCCACGCGTTGGTAAACAAAATGGCAAGCATCGCTGTACTTTCTGAACCAAGCCAGCTGCCTTCAGGTATTAAACTCTCAAGGCCGACAGCACTAAACAATTTGTTTAACAAACCGATCTCCGGGTGAAAGACTACGAAGGAGAACAAGATACCTACTACTGCTGTAGATAGAATACTTGGTAGGAATACGGTTGTTTTATAAAATCCACGGAATTTTTTAACTCCAGATACGAGAACACCTAAAAAGATAATGACAGGAATTTGAATGAAAAGTGAGAAAGCAATGAAGAACACGTTATTTAAAAATGCTTTCCAGAAAATCGGATCGTCTGTCAACGCTTTAATATAATTATCAAGTCCGTTGAAAACCGGTGTATTCACACCATCCCAGCTTGTAAAACCAGATTTCAATGTGCTAATGACGGGGAATATAAAGAACATGCAGTACAATAAAAGCGTCGGTATGATAAACAAGATATACGTTACGGGATTACGCAAAGTCTTATTCATATGAACCTCCAGTCTCTATCCTGATCATCAGGTAAATGTTTATGGACAAGTAACGGGTATCACCTGGTGGAGATACCCGTTACTTGCTCAGACTTATGTGAAAGAGATATTACTTCTTCTCTTTTGCCACTTCGTCCTGAACTTTTTGGATCTTTTCAGCCAGTTTCTCCGGTGTGATCTTACCGCCGATCAATTCTTGCATACCTTTTTCTAGTGCATCACGAACTTTAGCGTGTACTACAGAGTCAAATGCCGGGAATACAGTTTTTGCTTTTCCCATTACTCCACTGATGTCTTTCGTGATTTCTTTCGCGCTTGCAAGCTCAAACTTCATAGCTGGCAACCAGCCTTCTTCTTTGTATTGCTTCTCTTGTTGTTCTTGGCTCCACATTTGCTTGATGAATTCTTTAACTGCTTTTTTCTCTTGGTCATTTAGTTTCGCAGAGAAACCATAGCCATTGGAGTAGGAAGCGTTAAGTGCACCATCTCCAGGACCACCAGATCCAGGGAATGCGAAGAATCCTACGTCTTTAGCTACTGCTGTTTTTGTTTCGTCTGTGAAGGAACCGCCAGCCCAGCTGCCATCGAATGCCATTGCCGCTTTTCCTGTTCTGAAGTCATTTTGTCCTTCTGGATAAGCAAGGGACAATGTGCCTTTGGAGAAGTATCCCTTTTTGTGCATCTCTTCATATTTAGCAAATGCTGCTACAACACCGGGCTCCGTCCATTTTTTTGTACCAGCCACGATTTCTTCTGTAATGTTGTTACCTGCTTCACGAACCCACATTGTGTTCATTTGCATGTTGATTGCCCAAGGCTCTTTAGAACCTAGTGCAAATGGAATAACTCCTTTGGATTTCAACGTATCCGCAACTTTTGTCAACTCATCATATGTTTGTGGTACTTTAAGTCCGTTGTCAGCGAAAATTTTCTTGTTGTAGAATACGCCTTCCGCATATCCAGTTAACGGTAAACCGTAGATTTTGTTATCTACTGTAAACTCGGATAGGGAGTTGAACTTGTCTTTAATTCCAAGCTCAGTCAAGATTGGTGTTAGATCAAGAAGATTTCCTGTTTTGGAGAAGTCTCTTGTATCTGTACCACCGAATAAATTAAAGATTTGAGGAGGATTGCCAGCTGACATTTCAGCACGAAGCTTTTGGAAACGGTTAACGTTTTCTTCCATACCTTCAAAGTTAATTGTAAGACCAGGAATCGCCGCTTCTGTCTTCTTCTTTACATCTTCCAAACGAGTTAGAGCAGGCTTGTCCGTATCTTTAATAAGAATATGACGCAGGTTCAGTGTGAATGGTTTACCTGTATCCGCTGGCTTTGCTGCTGGTGTTGTCGCAGGTGTTGCAGATGCAGCGTCTTTTTTCTCTTCTTTACCGCATGCAGCAAGCGCTGAGGACAATACGAGTAGTAATGCCGTCATGGAAACAACTGTCTTTTTCATTTGTGTGACCTCCCAAAATTGTTTGTGTTAACTTACAATTTAATTATATGAATTAAAATAGCGCTTTCACAGGTCTTCATTTCAACTAAAAGGGGGGACAAATCTCTTTTATCTTTTTCCGAATTGCTTTATGATTAAGTATGTTAAATACGATTTTCGGAGGTTTTCATGCTTGGTTTTGTTGTAAATCCCATTTCAGGTCACGGAAAAGGGAAATTCGTCTGGGAAACCGTCTTAAGTGAATTAAATCGGAGATCCATCCCATTTTGTTATAAAATAACACAGCACGCTAGTGAGACAACTCGATTGACTAAAGAACTTCTTCAGCAGCATGCAATTGAAACACTTGTCGTAATTGGCGGTGATGGCACGGTTCATGATGTAGTCAATGGCTTATATGAGTCTAATGAACTCCATAAAACGAAGTTTGGCTTTATTCCAGCTGGAACAGGTAATGACTTTGCTGCCGGACACAAGATTCCTGTCGATCCTCGAAAAGCCTTAAAGCTTATTTTATCCTCTATTACACCTACTCCTATTGATTTGTTAGAGTCAAACGGTAGTGTTGCAGTTAATTGTGTAGGGGCAGGATTTGATGCGGTTGTTGCGAAAAATACGAATGAAGCTGTATATAAAAAGACATTTAATCGCCTCTCGCTTGGCAAAGTATCATACTTATTATCTGCTGTTCGTGCATTCTTTACATTCCGTCCATTTCCTGCAACGATTGAAGTAGATGGTGAAACCCGTCATTTTCCCAAGGTGTGGATGATCGTAAATTCCAACATTCCATACTTTGGCGGTGGGATGAAGATTAATCCCCGTGCAATTAGTGATGATGGTCTTGCAGATGTAGTTGTGATTCATTCTTTAAATCGAATGAAATTACTCTCTATCTTCATTTCGATTTATACTGGAAAGCACATGAAACACCCTGCCGTATCCATTTTTAAAGGTACTCATGTCCAAATCGCAATAGATCGCCCTCATTGTGTCCAAAGCGATGGTGAAATCAGCCACACACAATCATTAGATATTCGCGTTCTTCATAGAGTTCTTTCTTTTATCAAACCCTTATCATAAAATAGAACAAAAAAACCGCGGTTAACCGAAATATTCGGCAACCGCGGTTTTATTATTTAAGAAGAATATTACTTCATGGAGTGAATTGGATGTCCAAGAGCAACTTCCGCTGCTTCCATCGTAATTTCACCCAATGTTGGGTGTGCGTGAATGGTAAGTGCCACATCTTCAAGAGTTGCACCCATTTCAATTGCTAAGCACATTTCAGAGATTAAGTTCGAAGCTTCAGGTCCAATGATTTGAGCACCAAGAAGGATGCCTGTATCTTTGTTCGCGATTAGCTTCACGAATCCATCACTGATGTTCATGGAAAGTGCACGACCATTAGCTACGTAAGGGAATTTACCGATAGCAACGTTGATGCCTTCTGCTTTCGCTTCGGATTCACTCATTCCTACATAAGCGATCTCTGGATCAGAGAATACAACTGCAGGGATTACTTTATAATCAACAATGCTTGGCAACCCACCGATAACCTCAGCTGCCACTTTACCTTCGTAAGAAGCTTTGTGTGCAAGCGCAGGACCAGCAACGATATCACCAATCGCATAAATATGTGGAATACTTGTACGGCATTGGTTATCTACTTCAACCAGAGCGCGATCAGTCACCTTCATACCGATTAGATCAAGTCCAAGCTCACCATCCGTATTTGGACGACGACCTACTGTTACTAAGCAGTACTCAGCTGTAACTTTCTTCTCTTCACCATTAACTGTGAAAGTAACGGTAACGTCTTTGTCTGTTTGTGCAGAACTTTGGGCAAGAGCCTCTGTGTGAATCGTTACTTTCAAGCGATTCAAGTTCTTCTCAACAAGACGGGACATATCTCTCTCAGAAGCAGGAAGAATGGATTTGGAACCTTCCAAGATTGTAACTTCTGTTCCGAATTTCGCAAAAGTTTGGCCAAGCTCGATACCGATGTATCCGCCGCCGATTACAACCATGCTCTTCGGAATTTCTGTTAGCTCAAGCGCTTCTGTTGAAGACAGAATGCGTCCGCCAAATGGGAAAGGCTTAAGTTCAATTGGACGGGAACCCGTTGCAATGATGCAATGTTGGAAACGGTAACGAGGTGCTTCCTGATCATTGAATACTCGAGCTTCGTTGCTATTAATGAACATCGCTTCGCCATTGAACACTTGAATTTTATTGCCTTTAAGCAATCCAGATACACCGCCAGTTAATTTCTTAACAACAGTGCCTTTCCATGCTTGAACCTTAGCAAAGTCTACTTTTACGCCTTCTGCGGAAATACCCATGTCATTCGCATGAGTCATTGCCTCATAGTGGTGAGCTGCAGAAATCAAAGCTTTGGATGGAATACATCCGCGGTTCAAACACACGCCGCCAACTTCGGATTTATCTACGATTAGAACACTTTTACCTAATTGAGCTGCACGAATAGCAGCTACGTAACCACCGGGACCAGCCCCGATTACCAACACATCAATATCTAAAGAAGCATCGCCTACGACCATGTGTGTTACACCTCCATTAAGAACAATTCAGGACTTGCTAGCAATTTTTTAATATAATTCATGAAGTTTTGTGCTGTAGCGCCATCAATCAAACGGTGGTCAAAGCTCAAGGAAAGAGCCATTACAGGAGCAACCACGATTTCACCATTCTTAGCAACTGGTTTCTCTGTAATACGACCTGTACCTAGGATCGCCACTTCTGGGTAGTTAATAATTGGAGTGAAGAACATACCGCCTGCAGAACCGATGTTGGAAATGGAAATTGTGCTTCCTTTCATCTCAGCAGGTGCTAGTTTGCCATCACGACCACGTTTAGCTAGATCAGCAATTGAAGATGCAACACTCCAGATGTTTTTACGATCTGCTTCTGCAATGACAGGAACGATTAAACCGTTATCTGTATCTGTAGCAATACCGATATCGTAGTGTTTTTTGTATACAATTTCTTGTCTTTCTTCGTCGATTGAAGCGTTAAGCGCTGGGAACTCACGGCAAGCCGCAACGAGTGCCTTCACGATGAACGGAAGGTAAGTTACTTTTACGCCTTTTTTCTCAGCAAGTGGCTTCATTTTCGCACGGAAAGCAACAAGTTCAGTAACATCAACTTCGTCCATGATTGTTACGTGAGGTGCTGTGTATGCGGATTTAACCATCGCATTAGAGATTGCTTTACGGATACCTTTAAATGGTACGCGCTCTTCAGCAAGGTTCGCTGGTGCTGCTGCAACTGGCGCACTAGCTGCTGCCGGTGCAGTTGTCTCAGCTTTTGCTGCTGCAGTTGCTGCTGGAGCAACTCCGCCTGCTGCGAATGCTTCAACATCTTCACGAGTTACTTTACCGTTTTTACCGGAAGCTGGAACGTTAGCGATGTTAACGCCTTTTTCACGAGCAAGTTTACGAACACTTGGAGTCGCAAGAACGTTACCAGATGCCGCAGGAGCTGCTACTGGTGCAGCAGGTGCTGCTGGCGTTGCTTCGGCTGCTGGTGCACTCTCAGTGGATGCATGTCCAGTACCAGTGTGCATGCTTTCTGGCAATTCGCCTTCAGCTTCGATTACAGCAACAAGTTCACCGATCGAACATACTTGTCCGTCTTTTACTAGTACTTCTTTTACCACACCGTTAACTGGACATGGTACTTCAACTACTGCTTTATCGTTTTGTACTTCCATCAAAATTGTTTCGTCGTCTACTTTATCACCAGGCTTGATATTCACTTTTACGATCTCGCCTTCGTGAATACCTTCACCTAATTCAGGAAATTTATATTGAAAAAGAGCCAAGATGGATTACCTCCCTAATTAAGTCTATCCGCTTCAAATATTCTAGAAATCAAGAACACGGTTTAAGCCATCAACGATACGCGTTGGAGTTGGCAACCAAGCATCTTCAATTTGTGCAAAAGGATAAATGGTGTCCGGACCTGCAATACGCAGTACTGGAGCTTCCAAGTGAAGAATTGCTTTTTCATTGATCTGAGCAATAACCTCAGCAGCAACACCTGATGTTTGTTGTGCTTCTTGTACGATAATTGCACGGTTTGTTTTCTTAATTGATTCAACAATCGTGTCAATATCAAGTGGCATTAGAGTACGAAGATCGATAACTTCTACTTTCACTCCACGTGTTTTTTCGATTTCCTCAGCAGCTTTGATGGAAGTGTGAACCATCAAACCGTAAGTGATAATCGTTACGTCAGCACCTTCACGAACAACGTTAGCTTTACCAAGCTCAACTGTGTATTCGCCTTCTGGTACTTCAGCACGGAATGCACGGTACAAGTTCAAGTGCTCCATGAAGAATACAGGATCGTTATCACGAATTGCAGCGATCATTAGACCTTTTGCATCGTAAGGGTTGGAAGGAACTACGACTTTGATACCTGGAGTTTGGATCAACAAACCTTCCAAGGAATCTGTGTGAAGTTCAGCTGCTTTAACGCCACCACCAAATGGTGTACGGAATACGATTGGTGAGTTATAACGACCGCCAGAACGGTAACGCATACGAGCTGCTTGAACACAGATTTGGTCAAGTGCTTCATAGATAAAACCAACGAATTGAATTTCAGCAACTGGACGGAAACCTTGAACACCAAGACCTACAGCCAAACCGCCGATTGCGGATTCAGCAAGCGGTGTATCGAATACACGAGTCTCGCCAAATTCTGCTTGCAAGCCTTCAGTTGCACGGAATACACCGCCAACGTGACCTACGTCTTCACCGAATAAAAGAACATTTTTATCTCTAGCAAGCTCAACGCGAAGTGCGTCTTTAATTGCTTGAATCATATTCATTTGTGCCATGATATTTGTGCCTCCCTCTTAAGAAAAATAAGCCTTTTGCTCTTCTAGATATTTCGGAGTAACTTCGAACATGGAGTCGATTAGACCATTAACTGTCATCTTCTCTGTTTCTTCCGCTTTCTTGATTTGTTCTGCAATTGTAGCTTTTGCTTCTTCTTTTAGTTGTGCTTCTTCTTCTTCAGTCCATAGACCTTTTTTCGTTAAGAAAACGCGGAAGCGATTAAGTGGATCTTTTTCAGCCCATACAGCTTCTTCGTCTTTTGTACGATATTTCGTTGTATCATCCGCCAAGGAATGCGGTTTGTAACGGTAAGTCAACGCTTCGATCAATGTTGCACCTTCACCATTACGTGCACGTTCAGCAGCTTCCGTTACAGCCGTATAAACAGCAAGTACGTCCATACCATCAACTTGAACACCTTTAATACCAGCAGCTAGTGCTTTATGCGCAACGGATTGAGCACCCGTTTGTTTGCTGTAAGGTGTTGTGATCGCATAACCATTGTTTTGTACAAAATAAATGGCAGGCAATTTGAATGCGCCAGCAAAGTTCAAACCTTCATAGAAATCGCCTTCGGAGCTACCGCCATCGCCAGTATAACCGATTGCTACGCGTTTCTCATTACGTTGTTTGAACGCCATTGCAACACCTGTTGCATGCAACATTTGTGCGCCAATAATAATTTGTGGCATCAATACGTGTACATCAGCCGGAATTTGTCCGCCGTGTTGGTGACCGCGGGAGTATAGGAATGCTTGATAAAGCGGAAGACCGTGCCATACAAGCTGCGGCATATCGCGATATCCTGGGCAAATAAAATCATCTTTATTAAGTGCAAATTCAGAACCGATCATGGAAGCTTCTTGTCCAGATACTGGCGCATAGAAACCAAGACGACCTTGACGTCCTAAATTGATTGCACGCTCATCCCAAACACGAGTAAAAACCATTCTACGCATTAATTCGCGCAGCTGGTCGTCGCTAAGTTTAGGCATTTTGTCGTCATTAACTACTGTACCGTCCGGTGCAAGGATCGTTAATGGCGTCACATTTTCTGAGCTTACTTCATAGTTCAGTTTGTTTTGAACCTTACTCATATCATTCACCTCTAGTCATTATTTAGTGAAGCAGAGATCATTACTAACAAAAGAAACAATATCTGATCCACATTAGGAAACACATCATTACTAGAACACTAAGAACTTCGTTTCCTAAAGCATAGGCTTATTACAACTTATCAAGAGCAGTTAGTACAATGAAATTAATTACTAACGCAATGATTTCTGTTATAGTAACATTATAATGCTGTTTTCTTAAAAAGTACACAGTTATTACCTATATACTTACGAATTATTATCTTAGTGAATAGTACAGTTTATGTAAATCTATAATACAGATTAACGTAAAATGTAAACTATTATATGACACTTTTGTAAAAACTGGAGGTTTTCGCTACATGGACAATACCTATTACACCAAAAGAACAATCGTTAAACATATTATTCCCTCAAATTACCTTGGGGCTAATCGCCCAATTCGGATATATTTGCCACCTGGTTATAGCGAATTACTATCTTACCCCGTTATTTATTGCCAAGATGGTGAGCAGTTTTTTAACTTCGGTCGAATTGCAACCTTCTTAACTCAAGGCATTCTAGATGAAGGAATGGAACCTGCAATTGTTGTTGGTGTAGACGTCGATACCTCCATTCGTACAGCGGAATATGCACCAAATGGTCATCTTCACGCAAGCTACTTATCCTTTTTCACAGAAGAGCTTATCCCTTGGGTGGAAGAGAACTATTCTGTACGCACCACATCTGACGAGCGGATCTTAGCAGGAGATTCTCTTGGCGGAACCGTCTCCCTACATCTTGCCATCCATTATCGTGACCTATTTTCCAAAGTTATATCCTTTTCTGGTGCATTTTTTCTCGACACTCGTCAAGCCTTGCAGGAGCAAGAAGATTTATCCTGGCTGGATCTCTACATGTTAATCGGTTTGGACGAAACATCCGTAGAGACTGAACGTGGAACTTTTGACTTTGTGGAAGAGAATCGAGCAACCAAAGAAATTTTGGAGCAAAAAAAGACCAAACTCCTCTATATCGAGAAGCCTGGTCATCATCTTTGGGGATTTTGGCAAAAAGAAATGATGCATGCTTTAAAACATTTTTTAGCTTAAGCCTCTAAAGAGGAAATATCATACCGCTTACGCAGCTGATCGATCATCGCTTGAATGTCCTGCTCGGACGGCAGTTCATCAGGTGTAAACGGTTTGCAAGCTTCATTCGTAAATTCCGAAATAGCATGATGAATACCTTCGATAAATTGCTCTACTGTAAACGGCTGATTCAAAGCCTCGGCAAGCGAAATCATCGAATGCTCCGTTACAAGAGGAAAGGTCGGTTGAGCGGCCTTTCCCTCATACTCCTGATTCCCTCCGAATGCTGCTTCATCATAGAAAGTTTTTACCATGGAAGCCTTCTCCTGCCCCTTACCTTCTACAATGACGAAAGCTTGTACCGCTATTGCATGTGTCTGTCGACGCTGTGCGATTCCACAAAACTTCTGATTACCGATACTTAAATCAAAGTCGCCTGGGCAAAAAGAACCGATTATCTCCCCTTTATTTACTCCATCCGTCCAAAACTGCAAAGCGTTCTGAATGAAACGATACATACGCTCAAAATCTTTACGGAAATCGATATTTCCCTGTAGTTTCGGAGTAATTAGCGTGACATTGACAACACCTGCATCCAGCGGGACTGCTGCACCTCCTGAATTACGCACCGCAACACGATAGCCTTGACGCTCCAAATTCCCTTTAGCTACAGCCGCATTCGGTAGACGACTATCTTTTAGTCCCATAACAAAAGCCTGGGGATGTCTCCAAATATGCACAATTGCATTTGCACCTTCTCCTACACGTCGGCAAAGCAGCTCCTCAAGTGCAAAAGGATATAGGATATCCGTATGATTTAAGTCTTGAGATCGATCCAGCAATTGAACCTTTCCCAAGTTTCGTTCGATATTATTCATGCCTTTCATCTCCTTACTTACAATCCAAGGTCCATGACTTTTCAGTCGTTTCCTTATTGTAAGGGATGCCTATCATCTCTGCAATGGAGTAGTTGCCAGCCCATTCATCATCGCTTTAAATACAGGCAGCACTTGATTCGGATAACCAGGCTCTACATTTTCAGCAACGATAGCCATGGCATAGCGCGGTTTACTAACGGGACCATACCCGATAAACCATTGATTTTCAAAAGATTTCCCTGCGTTTAGGACCTCTGCCGTACCTGTTTTACCCGCTAATTCCCATTTTCCACCTAACAACGCTTGTGCTGTTCCATGTGTCACAACTTCGCGCATCCCATCTAATAAAAAATGTGTTGTGCGAGAGGAAATCCCTTGATTACGAGGAGCAATTACTTGCTCCGGGAACTTTTCCCTCAACAACCCATCTTGAAAGCGAATTTCCTTCACAGCACGAGGTGCTCTTACAACCCCTCCATTAATTAGAGTCACGACTAGATTCGCAGCTTGCAGTGGCGTCATCCGTACATCTCGCTGTCCAATACTAGATTGGACCAACACACCGGGATCTCGACTCGGAATCCCACCGATGAATAATTGTCCCTCTTCTTCCCCATCAAGCTGCTTAAAATTAGATGACTCACGAGTTGCATCCCCCTGCCAGCCTACCGTTGAGAGCACCCCCATCTTTTGTGCATAGTGCGTAATTTGCTCCGCTGTTAGTCGCTGTGCAATTTGAGCAAATGCAATATTACAAGAGTCGGCATATGCTTCCTCTAGCGTAATAATGCCGTGACCTCCTTGTTTCCAGCAATGGAAATCGAACTTTCCTAAATCTCCATTACATTCAAAAAGCTCATTAGGAGACACAACACCTTCCTCTAGAGCCGCTGCTGCTATGACCGTTTTGTAGATAGAGCCTGGAACCGTACTTTTGATCGCAAGATTACTCCAGCTCCCATCTTCTAAATGAATATTAGAGGGATTAAATTTCGGAACGCTTGCCATTGCAACAATATCTGCATTCTTCGTATCCAGAATAACTGCCGCTCCTTGTTTAATCCCCGCCTTCTGCATCAAACTTTCAAGCTGCAGCTGAATATTCTTATCCAGTGTCGTAATGACTTGCAAGGGATAATGATCGTTATCTACCATCATCACTCGTTGACCCAAGCCTTCTAGGAAACGTTCTTTGGCATCCACATAATAAGTGAGCGAAGTCTTGCCAAGTCCAAGCAGCCAGCGCTGAAATGTCTTTTCTAATCCCGCTCCACCTATTTTACTGTCTGTTGTAAGCAGCCCTCGCTTTAGTTCCTGCGCAAAGGTTGTCTCGATTCGGATTGGATTTTGCCCAATATACCCGATTAATTGAGCAGCCAGTGGTGTAGTTTGGTACCTTCTCTTATAATCAACGATCGCTGCATTTTGTAGCTGAAGCTGTTCAATTTGTTTGATCTGATCCTCTGTCAGTGCTATCGGTTCTTCTTGACCCGGCTCTTTCCAAAAATCAGATGATGAATTTAATGTTGCAGCAAAAAAGTTCCACGACTCCAAATTTGTTTTTAAAATAGATATGAGTTTGTTCAACTGCTGCTGGGGTACTAACGTTTTCTTCTTATCTTGCGGGTCTGTATGGAAAAAAACGAGCACAGGGATCGTCTCACCCGTAAGTAATTGCTGATTACGATCATAAAAATCACCCCTGCCGCTATCAAGCTCCAGCCCCCTTTTCCGATGCTGAACCGAATTTGCAACCAAATCAATATGTTCGAAAGAGTAGCGTCTCGGTGTTAAGAGCTGAATCCAGAACAAACGACCGACAAGACATGACACAGCAATACTCATCACAACGACCACAATCGTGATACGTCGACGCATTAAAATAATCAGATCAATTTGAGGAATTCGCATGCTTAATTACCTCCTTCCACTACAAGTACTACTAGTATCGACGTTACGATTCACACTCAAACCTAAGGAGAAACGATCCCTATCGAACAAAAAAAGAAGACCCTGCTTATGTCAGGAGTCTTCCACTTTTGTTTGAATATCTTAAATTTTGAATCGAGATAAACTCTCCTTCAAGGAATTGGATAAATCCCCGAGTTTATCCGATAACTTCACAAGGTTCTCAGAGATTGATAACTGTTCGGTGCATAGGGATGCAACTTCTTCAGAAGTAGCTAGAGACTCTTCTGCAACCGCACTAACACTTGTCATCGCTCCAGCTAATACATTTTGTGATTGATCCAATTCAACGATCGAGTCACTCACTTCACTTAATTGAACAATGAAGCCACTCATCTGCTCGTGAACTTGATCAAAGATCGTATTTGCTTCTTTTACAGAAACAATCTGTTCATTGAATATTGGATTTGCATTTGTAAGCACATGAACGGTTTCTTCAATTCCAGCTTGAATCGTCTCCGTAATCTGGCCTACAACTTCAATGGATTGCTTGGATTGGTCTGCGAGTTTGCGAATCTCATCCGCAACAACCATGAATCCTTTACCCGCAACTCCTGCTCTTGCCGCTTCAATCGTTGCATTGAGGGACAAAATGTTTGTTTGTTTCGTCATGTTATTGAGTAAATCCAATATCTTACGAATGGAGCTTGTACTGTCTTTCAATTTATTCACATTCAAAGCCATCGAACGTACTAATTCTTCAGTAATATTCGTCTTGGAGATGAGCTCACCCATATATTGAGTACCCTTCTCACTTGACGAACGAACTTCGCCTGCTGCAGTACCCATTTCCAAATTGGAATGAATAACGTTCTTCATCTTTTCTGTAATATGATGGGTTAACTCGGATCCTTTTTCAGATTCATTAGCCAACCCTGCTGCCCCATTAGAAATTTCATCCGTTGCAACAGCGATTTCCTTAGCTGCTGTCGCTGTCGTCTTAGAAGCATGTGTAAGCTCAGCCGCAGTCTCAAGAACTTCTTGAGCCGATTGATTCGTCTGTTTCACTAAGCTAGTAATTTCTTGCATCATCAGGTCAAAGCTCTGACCCAATTGACCGATCTCATCTTGAGACTTGAATCTCGAACGAACTGTCAGATTACCACTCGCACCTTCACGCATTAGATTCATTAAAGCTTTTAAAGGTTTACCAATCATGCGAACGATGAAGAGACCAATTAAAATAGCAAGGATAGCTGCAATGATAGCTGCATAGATCGTTACATTAAAAATCTGATCGGCGTCTCTTACTAACTCTCGAATCGGAACACTACCGACTATGAACCAATTCGTAACGGCAGATCGTGCATATACAACTTGCTGGTCATCACGCTGCATGGAACCTTTGTCTACTTGTAGTTCATTTTGATTCAATTCTACAGCTGATTTTTTCCCGATTTTATCCGCTTGTTCGGAATAAATAAGGATATTGTTGGAATCTGTTATTACAATATCATCCTGATCGCCTAAATGAATCATATCGATATCTTTTGCAATCGTATTCAGTGAGATTTCAATCACGAGGACACCAATCGAGCCACCTAGAGAATTGACATCATTAATGACCCTGCCAATTGCCACCTCATCTTTATTCTGGGAAACAGATTTAGAACCATTCGAAATCCATACCGTTTTACCTTGCTGATCCACAACATTCTTGAACCAACCATTATCACTGGTATCTGTTTCATTTGGCATATCCCCATAAAGCTTAAGCTGCTTGCCATCCATACTATACAGCTGAATCGACTTCACATTCGTATCCGTAAGTATGAATTGATTCAGCTTATCACTCATTGATCGAGTTGTTTGTAAATATTCGTAGCTGCCTTCTTTCTGCTTTTTAACTGCTTCAATTTGAGATTTCAGGTTATTATCTGAAATAAGCTGAAGGGACATTTTCTCATAAGTTGAAAAGAAATAATCTAACTTCTGCTGCGCAAGCACAATCGCTTCTGAAGAAACTTTGGACACCTTCGTCTGAATAACACTTTTTGAGATTTGATAAGATAAAATCCCAACCGTTAATACAAATACTAGAATAGAAACAAAAAAGATAACAAATAATTTAAGTCCTACTGAACGCAGCGGATTAACGAGCCGAACCCCATTATTAGAGGATTGTCTTTCACTTCCACTTGCTAAGGCTTTAGTCTTAGGTTTGAGTTTGCCAACTAAACCAAGGACTTGATTACCTACCTTCTTGCTTAGAGATACAATAGTTTCTAACCATTTGGACATCTTCCTCAATCACCACCATGAAGTATACTTTTTTTGTTGTATAGTATGTATCGGCATTTATGTAAAAAAAACTTAATTTTCAAAGATTAACTTTCTGAATTCGACACAATAAAAATAGCCCTCTTGACCTAAAAAGAAGTCAAAAGGACTAGTTTCATTATTTCCCTACTTTTTTCCGCATCATATCAAATTCACTAACAGGCTGATTCGTATGAATTTTGATCACTTGCAGAGGGTGTCTCGCTGCATCTAGCTCATTACCTTCTTCATCCCAGATCGTTTCAATCATTTGTTTGAAGTAAGTACCGTTAGGCCCGAAGAACTCAACATCTTGACCTTTTTTAAAATGATTACGCTGTTGAATCGTAGCCATTCCAGTCGCTTCATCATACCCAAGCACAAGACCTGTAAAGTCATAACCAATCGCTTTATCTTCTGGCTCATAGATGTGATCTTCACGACCAGGTACATCAAAGAAAAATCCAGTGTTAAGTGGACGATTCGCGGCTTTGTAGATTTCCTCCAGCCATTGCTGCTTAAGCTTAAATTCTTCTGGATTATCAAAATAAGCATCAATTGCTTGGCGGTAAGCATTCACAACTGTTGCTACATAGTGAATACTCTTCATACGACCTTCAATTTTAAAAGAATCCACACCCGATTCAATCATCGCTGGAATATGCTCAATCATGTACAAGTCTTTGGAACCCATTGTGAAAGAATCATCTTCTTGCGCAAACAAAGGAAGACCACTTGCAAGTGGTGAATCGGCTAATGGCTGATCCGTCGCAAACAAATCGTATTTCCAGCGGCATGATTGTGAGCAACCCCCACGATTCGAATCACGATCTGTAAAGTGATTGGACAATACGCATCGACCCGACCAGGAGGAACACATTGCGCCGTGTACGAAAGTCTCAATCTCAACTTCCACGTTACGCTTGATCTCATCAATCTCTTCCATACTTGCTTCACGGCCTAGCACAACACGGTCAATACCTTCTTCTTTCCAGTACTTCACCGCGAGCCAGTTCACAGTCGACTGCTGTGTACTTAAGTGAATCTCAATACCTGGTGCAACACGCTTACACGTCTCAATAATAAGGGGATCGGCCACGATAATTGCAGCAACACCAGCGCCTGCAATATCGCGCAAATAGGCTTCTAATCCTTCAATATCTTCGTTATGCGCAAAAATATTCGTCGCTACAAATACTTTCGCACCGTATTTAGCTGCAAACTCCACGCCTTCACGCATTTCTTCGATGGAGAAATTATCCGCATTGGAGCGCAATCCGTATTTCTGTCCACCGATATATACCGCATCAGCGCCGTAATGTACAGCAAATTTCAATTTTTCCAAGTTTCCTGCTGGTGCCAACAATTCAGGTTTATCCAATCTTACCCGTTTGCCGCGTGCACGAGCTTCAACCACTGCGTCAACATTCATTCCATTCACCTCTTTATTTACAACCTAGTATACTTGCTCTTTGAAGAAGAATCCGAAAGATAACTCACGATCAGGATCTTGAAGCTCACGAATCGAATCTAACCATTCTTCCTTAAATGTATAGTTCTCAGGATCAGCTGTATAAGCTTCAATGGCTGCACGGTAGCTTTTCACTGTTGCTACGTTATAAGCCAACGACTTCATCAAGCCTTCGATATAAAGCACATCGATATTACCTGCCATTACTTCATCTAAACTCTCCAGCATGCAAATATCGTCAGAACTCATAATATGAGTGCCTGTCGTATCTTCAAAAATCGGGTAACGCTCATCTTGACGTTCTTGTTCAATTAAATACAAACCACGCTTGATTGAGCGATCTTGACTTCCTGCATCGCCCTTTTCTTGATGCTCAAGGTAGCTGCGCACAAGTTCACGTCTGGAATGATAAATGTTTGTAATTCCATGTACTTGAACCTGTACCGCAAGATCGCAGTGTTGTTTAAAATCAATCACTTCTTCTAAGTTAAGCTCACGTGCTAAGAATACGCGGGAAGCACCCTTTGTTCCCCAATAGTTCGCCGTAATATAGTTCGTGGAAGTCATTTCCGCGTTCCAATGCAGCTTCAACTTTACACCCGTTTCTTTCACAGCCATGAGTACGGCAGGATCACCAAATAAAATACCATCTACGCCTGCATTATCAAGTCCACGAAGATAGTCGGGTAAAATCGCAACTTGCTCATTAGTCATGATTTGATTCACAGACACATATACCTTAGCTCCGCGCGCATGTGCCCACTCTGCTGCCTCTTTTAGCTCAGCTACGGATACATCTCCAGCAAGACGTAATCCAAATGTATGCTCCCCCATCGTCACAGCATCTGCCCCTGCTTCGATCAATTGACGCATTTCTTCTAACGAGCCCGCACTTACGAGCAATTCTGGTTTTTTCATAGGTACCTCACTTCCAACGACAAGCATACCTGCTTGCATTTCTTTATTTTTTGCTTTCTGCATTGTTTTTCTGATGCTCTTCGAATGTTTCCGCGAACAAATGCTCTTTGGAACCATCTTTCTTTGTTACATAGAACAAGTACTTAGACGCTTCTGGATAAAGCGCAGCACGAATGGAATCCAAGCTCGGAGAGCCAATTGGTCCAGGTGGAAGCCCTGCATTCAAATACGTATTATAAGGACTTTCAATCTTTAAATCCTTCAATAATAAGCGTTCTTTTGGCTTGTCGAACAAATATTGAATCGTCGCATCAATTTGCAGCGGCATTTTCTTGTTTAACCGATTATAGATGACACCCGCAACAAGCCCACGTTCCTTATCTACGGCGACTTCTTTTTCAATTAATGAAGCGATCGTCAGCATTTCATGAAAAGTCACATTGTGCTTCGTTAACTGATCTTTCCACCCAATCGGCAGCTGCTCAAGCTTGCTATCTAACTCTTCCGTCATCCGTACAATAATATCCTTCTCTGTTGACCCTTTCTTAAACTCATAAGTCTCTGGGAAAAGATATCCCTCTAATGGATGACGCAGTTTATCATTGTTCGGAATTTGCAGTGCAACTTCAGAAGTAAGACCAGTCGGCTGATCCACTTGCTTTAAAAATACATCGGCATTAAATTCAGTCAATCCTTTAAGCTTATCAAAAATTTGCTGAATCGTGTAGCCCTCAGGAATTGTCAATCGAACCATTTCTTCTTTCACAATCAAGCCTTTATTTAATTGATCAATGATTTGGTCAAATGTAACACCTGGAGTCATCGCGTATTCACCTGCTTTAAAAAGCGACCCTTGATTGTTCCACTTCAAGTAACCCATAAATACAGCAGCATTACGAATAAGTCCTTTTTCTTCAAGGAGACTCGAAATTTTACGCGTCCCCATTCCCTGTTCGATTTTCACTCGTACTTCCTTATCCCCTGCAGGAGTTGGCTTTAACTGTTGATAAACATAGATGAATGAACCTGCCCCTACTAACAGCAGAAGAATCACGATTACGAGCAACACACGGACCGCGGTGCGTTTAGGCTTCTTTTTTGCCGGTTCGTTCCATTGTTCCATAATTGATATTGATCCTCCATCTTAACTTGTCATATCACATAAAAAGAGCGGAATGGACTCCGCTCCTCATCAATCTTACTGGTCGATTTCAATTGGGTAAGCAATTTCGTCATACACTTCAGATACAGCTTCCCACTCATCGTCGTCTTCAATCGTTTCAAGCTCATATTGCCCTTCAGTAGAAGATGTTATGCGATAAATAACGACTTCTTCTTCCTTTTTATGCTCATCGGATTGAAGCACCGCATATTTGGAACCTTCATAATCGAACTCAGCCATAATCTTGAAGACAGTGGATTCTTCTTGCTCATCGACAAGAATGATCTCGTCACCATAAACACCTTGTAATACATTCGTCTGGATGAAACTCATTAATTGTCTTCCTCCATCTCAGCGACAAGAGTTGCAAAAGTTTCTTCTACAATCTCCCACTCTTCTTCATTCTCAATGGTATATAACTTCAAGTCATCACCATTCTCGTCTTCTTCATAACGGAATGCATAGACTTCATCTGTTTCTTCATCCCCATCTACAGGGACAACCATCATATATTTTTTATCAGAACCATCCACATCAAACTTCATGATAACTTCAAATTCTTCCTCATTTCCTTCATCATCGGGAATGTAAATGATTTCAGGTTCTTCCATGTTGTTAGGTTCATTGTTAGCCATAATTTCCCTCACCTCTTCATCTTAGAATCCATATATCCCTGGAGGATAAGAGCGGCAGCCATTTTATCGACAACAGCTTTACGCTTTTTACGAGAAACATCTGCCTCAAGCAGAGTCCGAGTCGCCGATACAGTAGTCAATCTCTCATCCCAAAGATGTACGGGTAATTGAAATTTTTCTTGTAATTCTTTAGCAAATGCCATGCAAAGCTCACCACGTGGACCAATGGTAGCATTCATATTTTTCGGTAATCCAACTACAATCTCTTGAACTTCGTACTCCCGAATAATCTGACTTAATCTCTCCCAATCACTTTCCACACTTTTACGACGGATCACTTCTAATCCTTGTGCTGTAAAGCCGAGTAAGTCACTGAGCGCCACGCCAATCGTTCTGTCCCCGTAGTCTAATCCCATGAGTCTAATCACTACATATCAGTCCTTCATTTATGCTGACTAAGATACGAGCGAACCAGTTCTTCAACTAACTCGTCGCGTTCTCTCTTACGGATGAGGCTGCGCGCGTTGTTATGACGCGGAATGTAAGCCGGGTCTCCAGATAGAAGGTACCCTACAATCTGATTAATTGGATTATATCCCTTCTCCTGCAGCGCATTATAAACGGTAAGAAGAACCTCTTTGGGCGTAACATCGATTTCTTCAGCTTTCATGCTGAATTTCATTGTTTTATCCATCGAATTCACCGTATACACCTCCATTCCGATCTACAAAACTCTTACTTATTATCTCACAAAACGCCGTTACAAGATAGCAAATATACGGTCACATTTGAAAATATTACGTCAAAATCGTTGAAACTAGCGCTTCTACGGACTGCAGAGCTTCTTCTAGCTTCGCAGGTTCTTTACCTCCTGCTTGCGCCATATCCGGACGACCACCGCCAGAACCGCCGCATTTCGAAGCGACTTCTTTAATGATCTTTCCTGCATGGAAGCCTTTTGCAATCAAGTCCTGTGTAACTGCTGTTACAAGGTTTACCTTATCACCTGAAGCGGCACCTAATACGATTACAGCAGATCCTAATTTATTCTTCATCTCATCCACAATATTGCGAAGAGAATCCATATCCTGTGCATTAACTGCTGCCGCAAGAACTTGCACGTCACCAATTTGTTTCACTTGATCGCTAAGTGATCCTGCTTCAATATGACTTAATTTACTACGTAAAGAATCGATCTCACGTTGCATTTCTTTAATGTTCACAAGGGTAAGTTCTACACGCTTCGGCACATCGTTAATGTTCGATTTTAACAATTCTGCAGCATCCTTTAAGAGGTTAAGCTGCCCATCCATATATTCATAAGCAGCACGACCTGTCACAGCTTCAATACGACGTACGCCGGAGCCGATACCGGATTCAGATGCAATTTTGAAAATACCAATTTGTCCTGTTGTCGCTACGTGACAGCCTCCGCACAGCTCTAAGCTATAATCGCCGATTTGTACAACACGAACAACATCGCCATACTTCTCGCCGAATAGAGCCATTGCACCCATTGCCTTCGCTTCGTCAATCGCTTTAGTCGTAATGGATACAGGTGTGTTCAACCAAATTTGTTTGTTGACACGAAGCTCAATTTCTTGCAATTCTTCGGCAGTAATCGAACCAAAGTGAGAGAAGTCAAACCGCAAACGTTCAGCTTCCACTAAGGAACCTGCTTGATTTACATGTGTTCCTAGCACTTCTTTGAGCGCTTTATGCAGCAAGTGTGTCGCAGTATGGTTCTTGATAATATCTTCGCGATTTTCTTGTGCAATTTCAGCTAACACCTCATCGCCTTTACGCAATACACCTGATTCTACGTGAACCGTATGCACGAATTGACCGTGTGGTGCTTTGCCTACTTCTTCAACGACGAGTGTCACTTGATCATTCTTCATTGTACCTGTATCGCTGACCTGACCACCGCTTTCTGCATAGAAAGGTGTGCGATCTAAGATCACTTGACAAGTCTCACCAACCCCTACGAATTCAACGAATTGCTGCTCGTGTACGATGGCAATTACTTTAGCAGATACTCCCATTTCATTATAACCAACAAATTCGCTTTTATCCGTTAATTGGCTTAATGGGCCGCCTTGGACTTTCATGGAATCAGAATCTTGACGAGCAGCACGCGCGCGATCACGCTGTTCCTGCATCGCAACATCAAAACCTGCTTGATCGACTTTCATTCCTTTTTCAGCAGCAAAATCTTCCGTTAAGTCAAACGGGAAACCATACGTATCATACAATTTGAATGCATCAGCTCCTGAGATTTCAGAGGAACCGTTCTCGTGTGCTTTTTCAACCATTTCAGCCAGAATGTTCAATCCATCAGACAATGTCTCGTGGAAACGTTCTTCTTCCAAACGAATGATTTTCTCAATAAACTCACGTTTTTCAACAATTGCCGTGTAATGGGAGCCCATCACTTCACATACAACAGGCGTTAACGTGTGCAAGAACGGCTTGTCCATACCGAGTACTTTTCCATAACGTACTGCACGGCGCAGCAAGCGACGGATAATGTAACCACGGCCTTCGTTCGATGGAAGTACGCCATCTCCAACCGCGAACACAACTGTACGGATATGGTCGGCAATCACTTTAAGTGCAACGTCATGTTCCGCATTCACGTGGTATTCAACTTTAGCCATTTCACACGTTTTCTCGATGTAAGGCATGAACAAATCTGTATCAAAGTTCGAATCTACGTCTTGTAAAATGGAAGCAAAGCGCTCAAGTCCTGCACCTGTATCAATGTTCTTCTTCGGAAGCGGCGTATAAGAGCCATCTTTGTTATGGTTGAATTGGGAGAATACATTGTTCCATACTTCTAGGAAACGTTCATTCTCACCACCTGGCCAGCATTCAGGATCGCTTAAATCGCCGTACTTATCTCCACGGTCGTAGAAAATTTCGGTACACGGACCACATGGTCCTTCACCAATGTCCCAGAAGTTATCTTTACCTAGCTTGTAGATACGCTCTTCAGGCAGACCAATTTTCTTATTCCACAAATCGAATGCTTCTTGGTCCTCTTCATATACGGTTACGGAAATACGTTCTGGGTCAAAGCCGATCCACTTCGGATCGCTCAAGAATTCCCAAGCCCAAGTAATTGCTTCTTCTTTAAAATAATCACCAATCGAGAAGTTACCCAACATTTCGAAGAATGTATGATGACGGCGTGTTTTACCGACATTTTCAATATCGTTCGTACGAATACATTTTTGTGCATTTACAATGCGGGGATTCTCAGGAATTTCTCTTCCGTCAAAATATGGCTTGAGCGGCGCCATACCTGCGTTAATCCATAACAAAGATGGATCATTATGCGGTACAAGCGGTGCACTCGGCTCTACTTTATGACCTTTTTCTTCAAAAAACTGCAACCATTTCGAACGAATTTCACTTGATTTCATTGGAAGAAGCCCCCTTAAACAATCTTTTTTTATGGAAAAAAACAAAAAATCGCCCCTACAAACAGGGACGAATTCATATTCGCGGTACCACCCTGGTTATTGCAATCGTTTACTTACCTATCGATTAAGCAATCTCCTTGTGCGGACGAATAACGGGTCCAACCGGCAGAGTTCATCTGCACTCCGAAATTAGCAGTTGATTATTCTTCACGTAAGGTTCTTACACCCAGCTTCGTCTTCCATCTGATGAGCTTCAGATAAACTTTCGAATCCGTAACCTTTTCTCTGTACCGTGGTCTATAATCGACTATGTTTTCATCAACATTTTATATAAGGAAAATTATATCTAGACGGTAAAAGCATGTCAACTCTAACCCCTTACACTTTCTTTGTTTTTCGATGTACATAGTATTTGAACACATGCTGGACAATAACTTTTAATACAGCAAAGAATGGCACTGCAAGAATAAGTCCCATCATTCCCGCCACTTCTCCACCTACGAGCAGAACCATAATAATCGTCAGTGGATGCATATGTAAGGTACGTCCGACCACCTGCGGTGATATCACATTTCCCTCTAAAATCTGAATGATCGTGTTCACGATTATGACGAGCGTCACTAATTTGAAAGAAATCGTTGAAGCCATAAGAATTGCGGGTGCAGCTCCTAAGAACGGTCCAAGATACGGAACAATATTAAATACGGCGACAATAAATGCGAGCAGCAGCGGATAAGGCATCCCAATCGTCCAATAGCCCATATATGCAAAAACGCCAATTATTAAACAGACCAGGAGCTGACCACGGATATAGCTGCCAAGCGCTGTGTCGATATCAATAAGCAATGACACCACTTCTTTGCGATGGGATCGCGGTACGATCGCAAGAGCAGTCCGTTCAATGATTTGAAAATCTTTGAGAATATAGAAGGCCAAGAACGGTACGATAAAGGCTACGAATAATGTATTAAGCGTACTACCGATCCCATTGATATAGCTCGTAATCGATTGCGAGACGACCTCATTCATTTTCAACAGTGAATTGTTAAACCCCATCCGAATCGAGTCTGGCAAAAATTTATTTTGATTAAACCCATCCATAAAAATTCGCACACGCGTCGTTAGTTCAGGTAAATGCTCATTTAACTCATCCAGCTGCTTAATAAAAACCGGTATCAGATTCATAAAGATAACGGTCAGTAAGGTGAAAAATAGCGCATATATCAAAAGAATCGCGATTGTCCGCGGTACTCGACGTTGATTCAACATATTTACTATTGGATTTAATACATACGAGATGATCATCGCCACAAAGAACGGTGCCAGCACCGCCTCTAAAAATTGAAAGATACCCATCAAAAGAGGCTTGATTTGTAACATCATAAACAAGGTAAGTAACCCGAGCAGCGCGAACACTAAGCCTACAAACCATGGACTTCTCCAAAATCGCTCCATTCGTACCACCTCCTTGTACATGAAAACTTTCTTAGCAACGTATTACAGAAAGTATATGTACAACCTCTAAAAAATAATCCCTGTCCAAACGAGAAAAAGCGCCGAATCTAAGCAGTACACTCCCCCATTGATGGGAAGGTACAGCTAAATTCGACGCATATAAAGTCGGGCAGCCCAAGCACCCGTTATGGTTAGTTGGCGTGTACTTGCGGCATATCTTGCATTTCTTCTTCAAAAAACAAGTCATCAAGTGAACTTAGAGTCCCGTCTTCTTCCACCTGATAGACAGACATTTTCTCGCCATGAACACTAAGCTCAATGAAGCAGCCCCAGCAATAAAATTGATGGGAGCCGATTTTCCCTATATCTTTTGAATTACAATTTGGACAACGCATCATAATCTCACCCTATTCCTCTTTGTCTACAATGAAATCCTTTAATTGATCTTGACAGTGAACAGGAACGATGAGTGCATCTTCACCTTGTATCACTGGTTCCTCATAAGGAAGCCACTTGCGACCTTCTATTAAATCGGAAATGAATCCTTCGGATAATTCAAACCCTATTATTTTATTTCCCAATTGTTCCTCTAAATAAACGTCCTCAACATATCCGAGTTGGATACCATTAGTCGTAACGACCGGAAGACCCTTTACTTTTCGCTTACCATCCAGCAATGTAATGCTTTCTGCATCCCATTCGGTTAATAAGTTGTTTTCCTCTACCGTCAACGCATCATCACCGCATGAGGAGAGACTTTCCCATTTCATATATTGTGGGGTCGTAAACCAATTTTTTTGACGAAGACAAATTCCATGAACTTGCCACTCTTGACTAATAAGTAAATCGTTCACATTGCCAACCTTTTTTCCAGTTTGTAAACAGAAAATCGGAAGCCCGACAATATTCCGTGCTTTTCGCAAGTTCTTCTACCTCCATCCGATGTTTTCGGATTTCGGCGCCCTTAATTAGTCAATCAAAATCGTTTCGTATCCCTCTATATACGTGTACGTTTCACGATGGTTGCAATTTTCTGGGCAGCCGTTTCAATTTCCTCCATAGAATTCCCAATTCCTACGCTAAATCGCACCGCAGACAATGTAACATTTTCTGGTAAATGCATCGCTTTAAGAACATGGGATATTTCTAAGGAACCGGAAGTACAAGCCGACCCACTTGCAGCAGCTACTCCATCAAGGTCCAAATTCATCAACAATGTCTCTGTATCAAGTCCAACGAAACTGATGTTAAGAATATGCGGTAATCGCTCAGTTAGATGCCCATTAATTACCCAGTTGTCACCGACAGGTCCAAGCTCGGCTTCTAGCTTATTAATCATCGCTTGTCGTAATTGCTCGGCGTGTGCTACTCGAGATGTTAACTCTTCTGTAGCTAACTTTATCGCCTTAGCAAATCCAACAATTCCTGCCACATTTTCTGTACCACTGCGTCGTTTACGTTCTTGACCGCCACCGTGCTGATACGCTTTTAAAGGGACATGTTTCGCAACATACAATGCGCCTACCCCTTTTGGACCATTAATTTTGTGAGCAGAAAAGCTCATTAAATCAACGGGTAAGCTTGCCAGATGAAGTGGAATTTTGCCTAGCGCTTGAACGCCATCCACATGAAAGATCACTTGGTGCTTACGAGCGAGCTCACCGATTTGCTCGATAGGTTGAACCGTGCCGACTTCATTATTACCATACATAACGGAGATCAGGGCCGTGTCTGGTCGAATTGCATTTGCAATTTCCTCGACTGACACAAGTCCAGTTGAATCAACGCTTACGTATGTAACTTCATAACCCATCTTTTCTAGCTCGTTACAAGGATGAAGAACACAGTGATGTTCAATTTGCGACGTGATTATGTGCTTCTTTTCACTACCTAGTGTCTGCATCATACCGAACAGGGCCAAGTTGCTACTTTCTGTACCACCGCTCGTAAATATGATCTCTGATGAATGACAGCCTAAGTGCATCGCAATGGCGTCCCGCGAACGGTTAAGTGCATTGCGTGCCTCACGTCCATAGGCATGAAGGGAGGAAGGATTGCCGAATGCTTCCAAATAGTATGGAAGCATTGCTTCTAGTACGTCAGGATGAAGAGGTGACGTAGCCGCATAATCTAAATAGATCGATTTCATAGTCAATCACCTACTAAATATAAAACATATAGTTATCTTGTTTGCCTTCGTCTTTAAAATAAATAAGATTAGCCAAGGTCGTGGAATCCAAAACCTCTGCAATCGAATCACGAATACGGATCCATAGATCACGTTTGGCTGGATCATCTTCTTCCGTGAAATCCACCGGAGAAATCGGACCCTCCAATACTCGAATTACTTCTCCCGCAGTCACTTCTTCGGGATTTTTAGAAAGTATATATCCGCCATAGGCTCCGCGAATGCTTTTCACAAGCCCAGCATTTCGAAGTGGAGCAACCAGTTGTTCTAAATAGTGTTCGGATAATTGATGTTTCTCAGCAATACTTTTAAGTGAGGTAGGACCTTCACCCATCCGTGTACCAAGCTCCATCATAATCGTTAAGCCGTAGCGACCTTTTGTGGAAATTTTCAAACAAAGCACCTCATTTGACTATCTTTCATCTTACATTTCAAGGTTTACCTATTTGTCTATCATGTAAACCAATTTTTTTAGAGAGTTTATCAGAATACATGTTAACATAATTATAACAATTATATAAGAAAAAAAGTTACATATCGATGACATATTTTATAATTCGGTCCAAAAACGTTATAATAGTCTGGACAGACGATTGAAAGTGAGGTTCAAACCATGAGTGATAAAGCGCGTGTCGTGTTAGGCATGTCTGGAGGGGTCGACTCCTCTGTGGCTGCACTGCTACTAAAAGAGCAAGGCTATGACGTCATTGGCGTTTTTATGAAAAATTGGGATGATACGGATGAATTTGGACACTGCACAGCGGAAGAAGACGCAGAAGATGTTCGCCGTGTATGTGATCAGATCGGAATCCCTTTTTATACGGTAAATTTTGAAAAGCAATACATGGATAAAGTATTCGCTTACTTCTTAGATGAATACCGCGCAGGACGAACTCCTAATCCAGATGTTTTGTGCAATCGCGAGATTAAATTCGGTGAATTTTTGCAAAAGGGACTTGCCCTTGGTGCTGAATTCATCGCAACGGGTCATTATGCACAGGTCGAAGAGCGTGATGGCGAATTCGTTCTACTGCGTGGGAATGATTCCAATAAAGATCAAACGTATTTCTTACATGCACTAAATCAATATCAATTATCCAAAGCCATGTTCCCGATTGGACATATGCCGAAACCTCAAGTACGGGAAATTGCTGCCGCTGCCGGTCTTGCAACTGCGAAGAAAAAAGATTCAACAGGCGTATGCTTCATTGGAGAACGTAACTTTAAAGAGTTCCTAAGTTCCTACCTACCTGCCCAGCAAGGTGACATCCGCACCTATGACGGTGAAGTGAAGGGACGTCACGATGGACTCATGTACTACACGCTCGGCCAACGTCAAGGGCTTGGTATTGGTGGAGCTGGTAACGGCGAACCTTGGTTTGTAGCTGGTAAAGATCTGGATCGCAATATTTTGTACGTTGTTCAAGGTGATAAAGACCCGCATCTGTATTCCACCAGTCTATCTGCCGTACAAGTGAACTGGATTTCCCCAGTGAAACCGCAAGGTGAATATAAATGCACAGCGAAATTCCGCTATCGTCAGGCAGATCAAGGTGTAACGATGAAATTCTTGGATGACAACACTTGCGAAGTCGTGTTCGATCAACCGCAAAAAGCAATCACTCCGGGACAATCCGTTGTATTCTATGACGGTGAGATCTGCCTCGGTGGCGGTATTATCGACATCGTGAAACAATAAAATAACTTATCGAGCAGATAAGTAAGAACCAATTGAACAAAAAGCCAAAGCACCACTGCATGCGTGGTGCTTTGGCTTTGTTTATTTTAACGTCTGAAGTGCCTTTGACACTTTCGCTACTCGTGCTCCAAGTCTTGCAGCCATCACAAGTTCCCGCGGATCAGGTGTTTTTGTCCCATCAGGTCCTGCCACTGTTGATGCCCCATATGGTGAACCACCAATCCCATCGGCAGTTAATTGCTCTGGATTCTCCGCATATGGTAACCCGACAAATACTAGACCAAAATGAAGCAACGGGACCAAGGAAGTTAATATCGTTGCTTCTTGCCCGCCATGAATGGATCCCGAACTGGTAAATACAGCAGTCGCCTTACCTTCGAGCTCTCCTTTCATCCACAACCAACTTGCTGAATCGAGAAATTGCTTCACTTGTGCAGGCATTGAGCCATAACGCGAAGGAATTCCCCATACAATCCCATCCGCCCATGAAAGATCAGCATGTGTTGCTTCTGGAATATCTTTTTGCACTTCCTGCGCTTGCACATAGAAGGGCTGGCTCTGCATTTTCTCTTTTAAAAAATCAAATTCAGGAATACGTACCATTCTTACATTGACACCTTCTAATTGGCTTGCTCCTTCAGCAACAGCTTTCGCCATGCTGTAAATATGTCCGTAAGCACTGTAATAAGGAATTAATATATTTGTCATGATTTCATACACTCCTGTTCGCATAAATAAATTATTTTTGTCTTAAAAGCGGATAGTTCACTTCAGTCGGAATTTGAATAATGAGCGCACGCATGGATGTATCTCCAGTTGCCTCTAATTGAATTGTCGAATTTTTCTCCGCGTTATAAACAGCAAAGTCTTTTCCTTGAAGTGTTGCTGCGGCTTCACCTTGAGATGTTGACCAATCTCCTTGACCACCAATTTGCAATAGCGTTAATGAATAGCCTGCTGGCACAGATTGTGTATATGCAGCACCAGTAGCAACTTCCACATCCCACATTTGAACTTCAGCAGCGAGCTCAATTGGAGAACCTTCCCCGATGACTGATTTAATCCGTACCCCTTCTTGTTCCATCATCGAAAACTGCTCATGTTCAAACTGTGCATAGGTTGGCATCCGTTTCAATGCATCCTTTAGAAAAGGCTCGAACCAGATTTGCATCCCCTGTGTTCCTTTTGCAAAATGCTCCTCATGCGATACACCCGAACCTGTCTGCATGACTTGCACACCACCATCACCCACAAAACTGCGAGTACCTAATGTATCACGATGTCCTACTTTTCCATTTATTACATATGTCATTATTTCAAATCCGCGATGGGGATGAAGTCCAATGATACTATCTTCATGCGCCTCAGCCCATGCCCAGTAAAATAAGGGTCCCACACCTTTAACCGCAGAATCTTCACCTGGAAATCCGATTGGTTTCTGTTCCGTAATTCTTCCTTCATCAAATGCGCCAACTGCTTGCTGATCCAACCCATAAATGTGTAATGTCATAATTTTCACTCCTTCACTTTTTAATAAAATAACTTTATTCGCCAATATCTTAAATTTAAGATTTATGACAAAAGCAAAAGGCTAAAATGCCTTCTGTGCAGCCAGCCCTAACTTTTTTAACAATTGAATCGCCTGCTGCTTCTCCTCTGCATCTAAGCCTGATGTTGCTAATCGAATCGCTTCTTCATGCTTTGGGAAAACCCGAGCGAGCAGCTCACTTCCTTGTTCAGAAATTTCTGCGTAAGTGACACGGCGATCTGTTGGACATGGCTTACGTACGAGTAAACCTTTATTTTCAAGCTTATCGACAACATAAGTGATATTACCACTTGACATCAATACCTTCTCACCAATTTGCTGCAAAGGAAGCCCACCCTTGTGCCACAATAATTCAAGAACGCCGAATTCAGTTCCATTGAGTCCACATTCCCGAATATCGCGAATTGCATGGGCGCTGACTGAATTATAAGCACGTGATAATACGATAAACAGGTCAAGTGATTGATCTTTCTTCTTTTCAATCATCCACTTTCGCCCCTTCCTGAATAATATCTTTAATTTAAGATAATAATAACTCAAATATTTTTCGCTGTCAACTTCATCTTATTTGAAAAAGAGAAGGCATCCTGGTTCGGATACCTTCTCTGGATTTATGCTTACGATACGGCTTCAATTGTATCTTCTTGTGTCAGTTCTCTTTTACGTACAATAATTCTGGAGATCCGTAAATGATCCGTTTCATCCACAATGAGTACATGATCGTTATATGTGATTGATTGACCTTTTTTTGGAGGGATTTCAATCTGTGAATACAGCCATCCTCCAATGGTATCATAATCTTCTGATTCCATCTCAAACCCAAAATAATCGTTAACTTCATCAATTAGCATTAGACCATCAAGTGAATACGAGGAGTCCTCTTTCTTCTCGATTGTTGGACGCTCTTCATCAAATTCATCTTGAATCTCACCAACGATTTCTTCCATAATATCCTCAAGTGTGACGAGACCTGAAGTACCGCCATACTCATCGATCAAAATCGCAATTTGCGTCTTCTTCTTTTGCATCAATTTCAGCAAATTACTGATTTGCATCGATTCTGGAATCGAAGTAATCGGTCTAATAATTGAACGATAGTCTTTTACCTCTTGGAATTTAAGTAAGTCTTTGATGTGAATAAAACCTACAATGTTATCCTTATCTTTCTCACAGATCGGATACCTCGTGCGCATTTCCTGCAGGGCGATTTGTTTATTCTCTTCAAATGACAAATTCGTATATAGACAAATCATTTCAGTTCGGGGAATCATAATCTCCCTAGCTGTCGTTTCCGCGAATTCAAAGATATTATCAACAAGAGCAAGCTCTGTATTGTTAATTAACCCGCTTTTATTACTTTCTTTCATTAAGATCCGAATTTCTTCTTCCGTATGTGCTGAATCATGCTCACTAGCCGGCTCAATACCTATTACTCGCAGCAATGCATTCGCCATTCTGTTCAATACATAGATGAAAGGGTACATCAGCTTATGGAAAAACATCATCGGAGCAGCAGTCCATAATGTAACACTCTCCGCTTTGCGAATCGCAAGCGTCTTCGGTGCCAGCTCACCTAATACAATGTGTAAAATCGTAATGATAACAAATGCAATAATAACTGATACTGTATGAATGATTACATCATTCGTAATGCCGATTGATCCAAACAAGGGTCGAATCAAATTGGCAATTGCAGGTTCACCCAGCCAACCTAGTCCTAATGATGCTAGCGTAATTCCTAACTGGCAAGCAGATAAGTAAGCATCTAAATTGTTCACAACGTTTTGAGCGAACGAGGCCCTTTTATTCCCTTCATCAACAAGTGTATCGATTCGGCTGCCTCTTACTTTCACCATTGCAAATTCAGCTGCTACAAAAAATCCGTTCAATAATACCAGAAACATCACTAACACTAAGTTTAATATACTCGGTAAAGGGTCTGTCAAATTATTTCCTATCCTCTATACATAAGCAGGATAGGTACACCTCCTTTGGATTATAAATAAATTATGTTGCGTCAAACTTTCCGCTAAACGACACTGCTCTTACAACCGTCAACTCCCCATCGGTGTCTCACTCCTCTCATGCGTACTGGACGATAAATTAGGTATACTGTCTTAATTATATCTAGTTTCAAACTCTACCGTCAAACGGCATAGATTGACTCAAAACGCGGCAACTGCCCTTATTAATAAGATTTATAGTGCATATGCGAGGATTTAAAGCCTCTCAACAAGAAAAATCTGCAAATTTGACGTTTTATCCATTTGCTTTTCCGAAAATAGCCGGTTACTTGAGTCTTGAATTTCTGCGTTTTTGCTGGTTGATCTGGATTTTGGCTTCCATCCCTTGATCGGTAGCTTCATAAATAATTTCATCTTTAATGGGTGCTGGCAAATACTGCTGTTCCACATAGTGATTCGGATAATTGTGTGGATACATGTACCCTTTATGCCCTAGCTGCTCTGCACCTGAATAGTGCGTATCACGTAAATGCATCGGCACCTCAGCTGAGCGGATACGCTCCATGAGCCCCATCGCTTTGCCAATTGCCACAGGAACAGCATTCGACTTCGGACTTTCAACAGCAAACAAGATTGCCTGGGAAATGACATACTTCGACTCCGGCCAGCCAATTTGTTGAAAAGCTTCTAATGCAGCTACTGCCTGTGGCATCGCTTGCGGATTGGCTAAGCCAATATCTTCCGAGCATGCGACGATTAATCTGCGAAGGAAAACCTTCGGGTCCATACCCAGTTTCTCAACTGCGTAGAGAAACCAGAACAAAGCGGCACTCGAAGAGCCGCGCACGCTCTTGTGAAAAGCGGACAAGACGTCGTATTGCGTCGATTCGTCCGCTTTGACGAGGGGACGGCGGATCGACTCTTCCGCCGTCTCAAGGTTGATGCGGATCGTTCCGTCCGCATCGGGTGGTGTTGACAGCGCGGCCAGCTCAAGCGCTTGGAGCGCACGGCGAATGTCCCCATTCGCCATTTGCGCGATATGCACAAGCGCATCTTCATCCGCGCTAAGCTTGATTCCACCGAGGCCACGGGACTCGTCGGTGAGGGCGCGGCGCATGGCGATAAGCGCATGCGCAGGGGTTAATGGCTCGAGCTGATACAGCGTCGAGCGGGAGAGCAAGGCCCCGTTCACGTAGCGGAACGGGTTCTCTGTCGTGGCACCGATGAAAATAATGGTGCCTTCTTCTACCGCTGGCAGCAGCGCATCCTGCCGGGATGTATTAAATCGATGTACCTCATCTAAGAACAGAATCGTTTTACGACCATACATCGCTTTCGTCGTCTTTGCCTGATCGATCACTTCTCGCACGTCTTTCACACTGGCATCAACTGCATTCAACTTTACGAACTCGCCCTTTGTACGATTTGATATGATATGCGCGAGCGTCGTCTTCCCTGATCCCGGTGGCCCATATAACAATATAGAACTAATTTGATCCGCCTCAATTGCACGACGCAGTAGTTTACCAGCCCCTACAATGTGTTCTTGTCCAATATATTCTTCCAGTGTTTGCGGTCGCATCCGATCCGCAAGCAGCTTTGAACGATTGCCTTCCGCTTCAGCGGCATACGTAAATAAATCCATTCCCGTTCATCTCCTTCCCTTCATTATAACAAAAAAATCACTTCGGACGGAATTTTACACAAACTCTCGTCCGAAGTGATTGATATACGAACCACATATTTAACTGCTACTGGTCCAACTTTTTGAGCAAATCCTGAACAACTACACTCACTGCGATCAGTCCTGCAACTGGTGGTACAAATGCATTAGAAGCAGGGGGCTGCTTCGCTTTACGAATATCCGGTGCTGTCTCTGGAACAATTTTTTTGGTCACATCTTCACGGGGTTTCATTGGTTCTTCCGTGGAAAACACAACTTTGACTCCTTTTTTGATGCCCTCTTTACGAAGATTCGTACGAACAACTCGAGCAATCGGATCCATCGAAGTCTTCGAAATATCAGCAACTTGGAATCGAGATGGATCCATTTTATTCGCTGCACCCATTGACGAGATGATTGGAATTTTACGAGCCAAGCATTCCTTAATCACATGGATTTTATACATAATCGTATCAGCAGCATCGATTACGTAATCAAGCGGATAAGCAAAAAACTGCTCATACGTTTCTTCTGTATAGAACATATGCAAGGTAATGACTTCACACTCTGGATTGATCAAATGAATCCGATCACGCATCAGATCAACCTTAGATTGACCTACAGTCGTTGTGAGTGCATGAATCTGACGATTAATGTTCGTGATATCTACGACATCTTTGTCTACAAGTACAATGCGTCCAACTCCAGTACGAGCAAGCGCTTCTGCTGCCATTGAGCCAACACCACCAACGCCAAGAACCGCTACAGTACTATTCTTCATCAATTCCAGACCATCTGGCCCAATAGCCAGTTCTGTACGAGAAAATGCATGCAACATGTTGAAGTTAACCTCCTGTTTAAAAAAAGGGCCCTTTGGGGCCCTTAGCGATTTTAATGAATGGTTCTTACGAGTTTACTTTCTCTTCATTTTTCTTTTTAAGCGCAATTTGAAGTGAAAGGTGGTCTAATTGTTTGGTATCGACTGGACTTGGAGCATCTGTTAACAAGTCTGATGCACTTGCTGTTTTCGGGAATGCAATTGTTTCACGAAGGTTAGTACGACCCGTGATTAGCATGACTAAACGGTCAAAACCAAACGCAATTCCGCCGTGTGGAGGCGTACCATATTCAAACGCTTCTAGCAAGAAGCCAAATTGCTCGTTGTATTCCTCAGGAGAGAATCCAAGCGCTGCGAACATTTTTTCTTGCACATCACGCTTGTAAATCCGCATCGAGCCACCGCCCACTTCATAACCGTTAAGTACCAAATCATATGCTTGAGCACGAATTTGACCTGGATCTGTATCGAAGAAATGAAGGTCTTCTTCTTTTGGACGAGTAAACGGATGATGCTCAGCTACATAGCGTTTTTCATCTGCATCGTAAGAAAGTAACGGGAAGTCAACAACCCAAGCAAACTTAAATTTAGATTCATCGATAAGTCCCAATTGCTTACCAATTTTTAAACGTAAGTTACCAAGAACGTCCGCAACTACCTTTTTAGAATCAGCCGAGAACAATAGCAAGTCGCCTTCTTCTGCTTCTAAGCGCTCTTTGATAGCCGCTTGTTCGGATTCATTCAAGAACTTCACGATTGGGCCTTTCATCTCGCCGTCTTTCATTTGAATCCACGCGAGACCTTTCGCACCATAACGCATTGCATAAGGAGTCAAATCGTCAATATCTTTACGGCTCCACAATCCGCAACCTTTTGCATTAAGTGCTTTTACTTGTCCACCGGACTTAATTGCACCTGCAAATACTTTAGCTTCTGTGTCTGCAAGCATATCAGACAAATCCACTAATTCAAGACCAAAGCGAAGGTCTGGCTTATCTGATCCGTATTTACCCATTGCATCTGCATAAGTAATACGCTCAAATGGTGCTTCAATTTCTGCACCTGTTGTTTCTTTCATGAGACGAGCAACGAGTTTCTCCATCATTTCAAGCAATTGATCTTGAGACATGAAGGAAGTCTCAATATCGACTTGTGTAAATTCAGGCTGACGGTCAGCGCGTAAGTCTTCATCGCGGAAACAGCGAGCGATCTGATAGTAGCGCTCAATTCCACTTACCATCAATAACTGCTTAAATAGCTGTGGTGATTGTGGCAATGCGTAGAATTCTCCTGGATGTACACGGCTTGGTACAAGATAGTCACGTGCGCCTTCAGGCGTGGATTTTGTCAAAATTGGTGTTTCCACATCAATAAATCCATTTTCGTCTAGGAAGTCACGGAAAATTTTTGATGCTTTGGAACGAAGCATTAATGTTTTTTGCATTTCAGGACGACGAAGGTCCAAGTAACGATATTTCAAACGCAAAGACTCATCAATTTCAATACCATCCTCAATGAAGAATGGTGGGTTTTTAGCCGCGTTCATAATTTCGATTTCTGTAATTTGAACTTCAACTTCACCCGTTGGGATGTTGTTATTCACGGTTTCAGCATCACGCTCTACTACTTTTCCTGTTACAGCAAGCACATATTCATTACGTGCACGATCTGCAACTTTTAATGCCTCCCCTGAGAAATCTGGGTTAAAAACAATTTGAACGATACCACTGCGGTCACGTAAATCAATAAAATGTACGCCCCCAAGGTCACGTCTTCTTTGTACCCAACCGTTTAATGTGATTGTCTCGCCAACATGTGATTTCGTAATTTCGCCACAGTTATGTGTTTTGAGCATCATCGTCATTTTCCTCCTCTAATTGTTCCCCTGTTTATGAATCCAAGCCGCTAGTTCATGAAGCGGCACTAATACCTGTTCACCTGTTGCCATTGCCTTAACGGAGATTTCTCCACGTTCCAACTCATCATCACCCAAAATCGCAACATAACTCGCTTGATAACGATCTGCGGACTTCATTTGGGCTTTCATCTTACGCCCTTGATAGTCCTTTTCGGCTACAAGCCCTTCAAGCCTAAGCTTGTGCAGTAAACTTGTTGTTTCCTTCTCCGCTGCTTCACCTAAACCGATTAAGTATACATCAAGCGGTCTGGGAACTGGGATGTGCGCTTGCTGCGCTTCAAGTACAAGTAATATACGTTCCAGACCGATTCCAAGACCAACACCTGATTGATCCGGTCCACCGATTTGCTCCACAAGTCCATTGTAACGACCACCGCCACCAATCGTATCGATCGCTCCAATACCTGCAGCTTTATATTCAAAGGCCGTATGTGTATAGTAATCCAATCCACGAACAAGACGTGTATTTACTTTAAAGGGTACACCCATTTTTGTCAGGTGGGATTTAACCGATTCAAAGTGCGATCTCGCTGCATCATCTAAATCTGCCAACAATTCTGGAGCCCCTTCCCCGAATGCAACGTCTTTCTTACAATCGAGAATTCGAAGTGGGTTCGTATCAAAACGAGTTTGGCAATCCTTACAAAGTTGGTCTTTAACTGGTGCAAAAAAGGCTCTTAGTTTCTCACGATAAACCGCTCTAATCTCTGGCGTTCCTACGGAGTTAATTTCAACCGTTACATCCTTCAAACCAACTTCTTGTGTAAATGCGTAACCCAGAGCAACAACCTCTGCATCTAAGCTAGGATCTGTTGAGCCAAACGCCTCAATCCCGAATTGGTGGAATTGACGTTGACGCCCTGCTTGGGGCTGCTCATAGCGGAACATCGGCCCCATGTAATACAGCTTCGTTAGATCCGGCTCTCCATACAGCTTGTTCTCCACATACGAGCGAACAACACCAGCTGTACCTTCAGGACGAAGTGTCATGCTGCGCTCGCCTTTATCATCGAACGTATACATTTCTTTTTGCACAATATCCGTAGTCTCGCCTACACCGCGTGTAAACAACTCGGTTTGTTCAAAAATCGGTGTACGCACCTCTTTATAATTAAAACGGTGACACAGCTCTCTTGCCTTCGATTCTAGAAACTGCCACTTCTCCACTACTCCAGGCAGCAGATCCGCTGTTCCTTTTGGCTTTTGTATCGCCATTTGATTCCCTCCCTCACGATATTCTAATGTTATAAAAATTAAAAAAATCCCCCATCCCCGACGTAAAAAACATCAGGGACGAGAGATTTGTATTCACAATTCACCCGTGGTACCACCCACATTTCGAAGGCTATCTTCTTTTTATCAAAAGAATGATAAACACTTCGCTTAAACGGTTAACGCCCGTGTACGCAATCCAATTACTGACTTCGCTTAGCAGATGCCAAGCGTGTTGTTCATTGGTTGTCCTCTGGGAGGTCATTCGGTTGCTCATCATAAGAAAGCTCACAGCCAAGGCTTTCCTCTCTAAATATGTGGGGGCAAACTACTTTATCCCTTCACTGGATCAAAGTCTTTTAAAGTTATAATAATGTATATATTAATCATCGAAAAAGATAAAGTCAAGAAATTTCAATTTCACTCCTTCATGCCCCGTTTTGTGTGAATCGTTTTGTATGCATCTCCCCCTAGCTTGATTTGATTCCATCATCTATCTCGTAAAGTTATCTTGCCTCCTTTGCACAAAAAGAAACCGCCTACAGATACGATAAATACGCGTATCTATAGGCGGTTCTTCCGCACATTTGATATGTTACTTAATTAATATCACAAAATATTCCACGAAGCAATATTTATTTAATTACAGCTTGAGCCCCACTTCTCCGCCCATTTACCAACTTCCTCCATAACAGAAAATAAATCTTTACCTTTTTCCGTTAATTCGTATTCAATACGAACGGGTGTCTCCGGATATACGTGGCGTAATACAATACCGGAAAGTTCAAGCTCTTTACATCTTTCAGACAGCATTCGATCACTCATCGCGGGAATGACATCCGAAATATCCTTAAACCTTTTAGGGCCTGTTAATAATACTTTAATGATTAAGCCAGTCCATTTTTTTCCGAGCAGCTCAAACGCACTTTCAAACTTTGGACATAAAAAATCATCCATAGCGATCATCTCCTTACTCATCATTTTAACATATCACCTCAGTAGAGGATAGAGTTTCATTTATTTTTCATAAATTACTTACTAATAGTTAGCATTTACAATTTTACAAAGAAAAAGACCCGCAAGCAACCGCTGCGAGCCATCCATATCATATTATAAAAGGGGGTCGACTTTTATTATAGGCAATCCATATTAATGTGGCATGAAAAACAGGTTACATTCCTATTACAAATTTACTTACAACTTCGTTCCAACAAAATGATCATGCAAATCTTTAATTAACATGTAACTATCGCCATCCGTTAGTTTTGATTTGTTTTTAATTGTTTGTATTGACGACCCTGTTAACACACCTTGTTTTATCAATTCTGCTTGTGCATCATTTGGATTATCAACATGAATCCCAAGCGATAGCGCAATTGTATAGCAGGCTTGATCTAATGTTAACTCCTTACCTGCAAGCACCTTACGTTGTTCAACAATCTGATCAGCCGTTGCATCTTGAGTGAATTTCAATGCGGATCCCGGATCACCTTTGAATGCATCTGGCTTCATTTTTTTAGCTCCATACAATAGATTAACAAAACGAACCGGATTTGATTTATTATCCAATTCAAACGCTACGTTACCATAGCTACCATAGGCTAAACCGTATGTGACTGCAGCTTTTAAGCCTTCATATTGTGGATGTTTCATAAATGCGTAGGGCGCAATGGTGAAAGGTTTAACATCCATTCCCTGTTGATTGATTTGTTCCTGTAGTTTCACAATCAGATCTTTTTTATTCGACATCTCACGGAATGTCACATTCGCTTCAGCTGCGATTTTGGCAGCAACACCTGCAGATTGACCCGTTGCCATCCCCACTGGTACTGTTCGTGCTGAACCGTGTGGTAGTGTATCAAAACTTGCAGAGCGTCCGACTACAAGCAGACCGTCCACTTTCTTAGGAACAATACTGCGGAACGGAACGGCATATTGGTCAGAATCCGCTACTACTGCTCCTCCATCTCCAGCATACGAACGCTGAATATCCACTTCATAGGAACCAAATCCGATGCGATCCCACTGATCTCGATTCTCTAATACATCCAGGATGTTTAAGCGGTATTCTCCTTCAATATGGCGCGTCTCACGTACATACAATTCAGGAGCTGTTGCATCCAGTTCGATATTCGCAAACTCAGGGAATTTCTTCTTCATATAGTCTACAACAAGGGGAATTTCCTTCTTCCCAATTTCGAATGCTTCTGCTCTTGAAGCAGGATCAGCACCATCAATACCATAAATTTGCAAAGCATTAATTAACATGGTTTCATCATTTTGTCTACCAATGTTAAGACCGCGCATCGCAACACGTTTCGGATTGCTGGATGGATAATCATACATTTCTTTATATCCCCATGCACTTACATCGTTAGCACCTGTTCCTGGATCATTATCATTTTGCATTCGATCTTTTACCTTGCTCCATACTTCAGGTGTAATATTCTTTAAGCGAAACACGAGTGTAACGGCCATTTTCGTGTTCTTGTCACCTAAATCTTCGCGACCATACGTGTACGGCACACCTGCAGCTACAGCGATATCAGCATCCTGCGTCGCATCAATGACTGCTTTAGCTTTAATTGTTTGCTCCGTGCCATCGGCTTTTGTTACAACAATTCCTTCGATTGCATCATTACCATCTGTGCCTTTTTTCATTTTTGGTTTGATGCTTTTCATTTTCATAATCAAATCAAGGTTAGACTCTTTTTTCACCATATCATAAAAAACATTAGCTGCTGTCGTTACGTCAAAAGAATCTCCTTCTACCTTGTCGTACCATTCGGAAAACAAACCTTTATTCAAAGGTACTTCCTTATTTAAAATTCCACCGCTATTGGGACTTATGTTCATATCCAATGAATTGAGCCAACCCACTGTGAATAACCCACCAAGCACTTCTCTGCCATTCCCATCGATAAGCAGTGTTTTTTGTCCATTACGTGCAGCAGATACAGCTGCTGTAATACCCTCTGGATCAGTACCCACTACAATGACATCGTATTCATCATTGATCTTATTTGCAGACTCTACTTGTTCAAGTTTCTGAGGAATTCCAAGGTGCTTTTGGTGCTTATATTGATAATATAATGCGCCGCCCGCTCCTGCTACAGCTAGCAGTATAAGTACGAGCATAAAGATTAACCAAGTTTTAGATTGCTTATTGTGTCGACTGCTTTGTGTTGACATTGTCCACCATCCTAGAATGTTTTCATGTATAAATCCGTATATAGTGTCGAAATTTGCAAACATGACTAGTGTACCATAATTCCTTGCAATTGGAAAAAAATCCTCACTTCCTTGCACAGAAAAAGACGTCCCAACCCTTGATAAATCAAGGTCGAAACGTCTTTAATCGAGCTATTATCGTATTGTTTTGTGAGGCAGCCTCCGTACTTGATTAGGGGATACCAGGTCAAATTGTCCCACTTCCATGTCACTAAGTCTGCCACCAACACGCATAACCTCATGGTGAGACTGAATCATACCATCGGATGACCTTGTCATTAATATTTCTTTCATCGATTGGCGCATCAGGCTGCAATTCTCCTCATCTGCATACTTTCCTAATTGCTAGTATCGCCATTTGTAAGGTAATTTATAAGAATAAAAAACCGCCATTCTTCAACCTTAAGAAGATGACGGTTCGTATCTATTAGCTTTGCTTGGTTTCAAGTACAATCGTAACAGGACCCCAATTCGTTAGACTCACGTCCATCATTTCACCGAATCTACCTGTCTCCACCAGTAAACCTTGCTCTCTCAACAAATCATTAAATTGATTATAAAGCGGCTCTGCTTGCTCAGGACGAGCTGCTGCCATAAAATTCGGACGTTTGCCCTTCCGGCAATCGCCATACAACGTAAACTGGGATATCGATAAGATCTGCCCTCCGACTTGGATGACGGATTCATTCATTTTTCCAGATTCATCTTCAAAAATACGCAAGCCAGCAATTTTTTCTGCCGCATAACGCACATCGTCGGAGGTATCATCATGAGTTATACCGACTAACAGTACAAGTCCTCGGTCAATTTGACCAACAACTTGTCCATCTACAGTAACTTTAGCTTCCTTGCTGCGCTGTATCACAACTCGCATCTCAATGTCTTCTCCTTAAGCTTGCATAATACGTTGAACGGAATATACATCCTGAACACGTTTAATTTTTTCAACAACGGATTGAAGATGATCGATGTTTTTTATCAAAATGGTCATATGGATTTGTGCCATCCGATTTTTGTCTGAACGACCTGATACAGCAGAGATCATTGTCTTGCTTTCCGACACGACCTTCAGTACTTCGTTCAGTAAACCACGACGATCATGGCCAGTAATTTCAATTTCAACATTGAAATTAGCTTCCATTGCTTCCGCCCATTCCACTTCAATTACACGATTACCTTCTTCGTTATCTCCAACCGGGATATTCGTACAATCTGCACGGTGAACAGATACACCGCGTCCGCGTGTAATATATCCGACCACATCATCCCCAGGCACTGGGTTACAGCAGCGTGCAAATCGAACAAGCAGATTATCGACACCTTTAACACGGATACCATTGGTCGGTCTGCTCTTCCGTTCCGGAGCTGATTTCACTTCTTTAATTTCATTCGTTAGTTGAATAATTTGCGCTTCTTCTGCTTCTTTACGCATTTTCTCTGTTAGCTTCGTACAGACTTGAGCAGCTGTTAGACCGCTAAAACCGATTGCTGATAACATATCTTCAACATCATTGAATGTAAATTTGCGTGCAGCTTCCATCAATTTATCTTCCGACATGAACTGGGAAGGTTCAATTCCCATACGCTTTAGTTCGCGTTCAATCGCATCGCGACCTTTTTCTACATTCTCTTCTCGTCTTTCTTTCTTAAACCATTGTTTAATTTTGGAACGAGCATGAGAAGACTGAGCAATTTTGACCCAGTCCTGGCTTGGACCATAGGAATGCTTGGATGTTAAGATTTCAACGATATCACCCGTTTTCAACTTATGGTCAAGAGGCACGATACGACCGTTCACTTTTGCACCAATTGTCCGATTTCCCACTTCAGTATGAATCCGATACGCATAATCAAGCGGAACTGATCCTGCTGGCAATTCAAATACTTCTCCTTTTGGTGTAAATACGAATACAAGATCGGAGAAGAAATCCATTTTCATGGATTCCATAAATTCAGCTGCATCATGTGTCTCTTGTTGAAGCTCCAGAATTTCTCTGAACCAGCTCATCTTATCGCCAAAACCTGCCGGTGCAACCGTACCTTCTTTATAGGCCCAGTGTGCGGCAACCCCGAACTCGGAGGTCCGATGCATTTCCCATGTACGAATTTGCACTTCCAGCGGCTCTCCAGACGGACCTACTACAGTCGTATGCAGAGATTGATACATATTGGTCTTCGGCATCGCAATATAGTCTTTAAAGCGACCTGGCATCGGCTTCCACAGTGTATGAATGATACCTAGTGCTGCATAGCAATCTTTGATGTTATCTACAATAACGCGAAGTGCCATCAAATCATATATTTCGCTGAATTGTTTGTTCTTCGCGGACATTTTTTTATAAATGGAATAAATATGCTTTGGACGTCCTGAGATATCCGCGTCAATACCCATATCTTTTAGTTTATCTTTAATACTAATGCCCACTTCTTCGATGTAGCGTTCACGTTCCGTACGTTTTTTCTGCATGAGATTGACAATACGATAATATTGCTGAGGATTTAAGAAGCGAAGTGCAGTATCCTCCATCTCCCATTTAATAGCAGAAATACCGAGGCGATGTGCGATTGGGCAAAAAATTTCTATAGTTTCATAAGCAATTCTGCGCTGATTTTCTTCCGACTGAAACTTTAAAGTTCGCATATTGTGAAGACGATCTGCGAGTTTGATTAAGATCACGCGGATGTCTTGCGCCATTGCAACAAACATTTTTCGATAATTCTCGTTCTGCTGCTCTTCTTTTGACTTGAATTGAATACGCTCAAGCTTCGTCAATCCATCAACAAGCATTGCACACGTTTCGCCAAACTTTTCTTTTACCCTATCTAAGGGGACCGTAGTATCTTCAACGACATCATGAAGCAAGGCAGCGATTATGGAAGTCGTATCCATCTGCATATTCACTATAATTTCAGCCACCGCAACAGGGTGCAAAATATAAGGCTCACCTGATCGACGCACCTGACCATGGTGTGCTTGATCGGCAAACTCATATGCTTCCTCAATTTTCTTGAGATCGGCTTCTTTTAGATAAGTCGACGCCTTTTGAAGTAAAAGCTCAATGCCCATGGACCCATCCATTCCCTTAAGTAATTTTAATTCATTATGCCTTGGGCGATAGCCCTACGTCAACTGCTGAGGCATATTCATACCTAAAAATAAAGACACCCATCATCCGATACACGGTACATACGCCGATATATCTTCTAAGGGGTGTAATTATTACATTTATTTTAGTACGTAACCATTGAGAATGTCGGAATATCGCCTAACATCTCACGACCATTCAAGTAGGAAAGCTCGATCATAAATGCCGCACCAATCACTTGACCACCAAGTTGATTAATTAGGTTGATTGAAGTTTTAATTGTACCACCAGTTGCAAGTAAATCGTCCGCGATCAATACGCGTTGACCTGGTGTAATCGCATCTTTATGCATAGCTAACTTATCTTTACCATATTCAAGGGAATACTCTGCCTCAATTGTCTCACCAGGCAGTTTACCACTTTTACGAATTGGAATAAAACCAACTCCTAGAGCGTATGCAAGTGGTGCACCCACTACAAAACCACGAGCCTCAGGGCCTGCGATTACATCAATTTCTAAATCTTTTACGAGCTGAGCAATATGGTTAATTGCCTCTCTATAAGCGGGACCATTTTTTAATAATGTTGTAATATCCTTAAAGCGAATACCTGGCTGAGGAAAGTCTGGAATCACACGAATGTGCTCTTTAAAATTCATCAGTACCCCTCCAATCATTCAATGAAATAGTGTTATGGTTGTGCAATCCAATGCTCGAGCTCTTTAGCTGAACTGAACATACACAGTTGTTCGACTTCACTTCGATTTTGCCTCGCTTGATACAAGTAAGATGCCGTCAAATCACGCTTTGGCGGTTGTGCAGCCAAACGACTCTGGTCACCTTCATGCTCGATAAAACCTAATTGTTCAAACACCTGAAGCATAAAGGTCGCTGATGTTTCTGAAACCTGAAGTCGCTTAGCAAGCTGACGCTCAAAAAGCGAACTTTGCGTTTCCCACGAGCCAGCACGACCAAGTAATCCGTATAGGGTTTTAAATTGTTCCCGTGATGGTATACTGCCGCTTAGCAGTGGATTTGTATCAGCAAAAAGCGCATAAATACGCTGACAACAGGTAGCATGCACAACAACTTGACGCAGTTGGGAAACATGCGCCGGCAAATTGTAGAATACCACATCAGTCACCACTTGAAAAGCATACATCTTTGCCAGTTCGTTAAGTGGGGTTACTTGGTCCTCTGCAGCATGATGCATCCAAACAGGCAACCCACTACTTAAAGCAACATTTTGTACTGCTGAATGTAATTCCGTACTCGGATCTTCGAACAAAACCAAACCAATTATGGATTGCCCAACAGCAGTACATGTGGCTACTGTTGTACGAAGGGATGACAGCTTATCTGCTGCCTTAGCGTTTCCCCGCCAATCAAATATCTGAACATGTGGAATACGAATATCTTTCAACATGAGTTGTGGCTTACGGATGCCATTCCACTCATTCACCGACAGTTCAGCAAGTGTCTCTAGTCTTGCACCAATGGTCATCCATGGACTTAGCTCACCTTTACCAAAAGCAACACCTTCAATGGCTAAGTTTGTATCCCCAGAAACTTGGGAAAGTCCAAGCTTCAAATGTTGGCTTTCTTTCCCCATTGTTCGAACTTCAGTAACCGCAAGCTCACGAATTACGAATTTAGGTGCTGGGTTTCCCATACCAAAGGGCGCAAGAAGCTGTAACGTCTCGATACATGGTAGCGGAATATCTTCCAATCTGCACTCCAGATCTGCACCTAATAAAGGTACTAGATCCTCCTCACTTAGTAGGCGGGATGCAATTCCATTCATCTGCTTCGTGAATGCTTCTAAATACTCGGCTTGAAATGACATCCCTGCTGCCGCACTGTGGCCACCGTAATGGTCTAATATTGGGTCGCATTCTGTAAGCGCTTCGTGAAGATGGAATCCTGCAATCGAACGTGCTGATCCTTTAACCGTACCCCGTTCAGAATCAATACTAAGCACAAGTGTAGGGCGATAATAACGTTCTACAATCCGAGAAGCTACAATGCCGACAACACCGATATTCCACTTCTCTCCCGCTAGCACAAGTACATAAGGGAGCCCCGATTCGATGCGCTGAGCTTCAACCATCGCTACAGCCTCTGCTGTCATTTCTTCTACGATACGCTGACGCTCAACATTAAGAATATCTAGTTCTTGAGCAAGTTCATCTGCTTCTGACATATCTTCTGTCAGCAATAGGCGGACAGCCGTCTCCGCAGATTCTAATCGTCCGCTAGCATTAATACGCGGTCCAATTGAAAATCCAATGTGACCAGCGGAAACATCTCGCTTCTCAATACTGCAAACCCGAAGTAATGCTCTTACTCCTGCAAATCCTCCTGATCGTATCCGATCAAGCCCTTGCTTCACAATGAGTCTATTCTCATCTTGTAACGGCATCAGATCAGCTACAGTACCGATAGCAGCAAGCTCGAGCAGCTCCTCGGGTACTCTGCCAAGAAGAGCTTGTCCAACCTTCAGCGCGACACCTACACCTGCCAATCCTTTAAATGGATAAGAGCAGCCTGGTTTCTTCGGATTAATAAGAGCAAGCGGGGTAGGCAGCAAAGCTGGAGGTTCATGGTGATCTGTTACAATGACTTCCATCCCGCATTCATGTATGTAAGCCACCTCATCTACAGCGCTTACACCTGTATCAACCGTTACAATTAAGGATACGCCATCTTGCTTTGCTTGATCTACAGCTTCGCAATTTAATCCATAACCTTCTTTTACCCGATGTGGAATATAATAATCTACATTCGCATCCAGTCCTTGCAACAACCGTACCATTAATGCGGTTGAACTTACCCCATCCGCATCGTAATCACCATAAACGCGGATCTTTTCACCCTTTTCAATGGCAAGCTTGATTCGATCAACAGCAACCTGCATCCCATCGAGTAAATAAGGATCATGATATCCTTCCATTCCACCATATAAAAATCGCTGTACTTCCTCAGGTTTCGTTAAACCCCGAGATGCCAGCAGCTGAAGTACAAGCGGCGGTAGCTCCATCATCTGTGAAATTGAGGCCAATCTCGCCTCATCTACGTTACCAACTTGCCATCTTCCTTTACCAAGTAACACCTTAACTCCCCCTTGCCATCAAACACGAATAAGCGAAATTTGAATCATAACTTCCGTTAATGCAACAATGACGGGAAGTCGCTATGGTCCACATTCAGATTATTCTTGTAAGGATAACCCGGGTCATATGGAAATACATGGACATAAACATCGGAGATATGAATGAATCTTTTCATTAATTGCGTTTTAACTGTTTTGGCAATCTCTTGCCCCTCTTGAACGGTAATCCTAGGATTCACACTGATTTTGACATCTACAATTACATAGTGTCCATGTTCTCTTGCCCGTAACTCCTCGATTATAATAACACCCTTAACCCGTTGAACAGTTTGGATTAACTCTTGTGCATCTTCATGGTGAAGTGCACGGTCAAGTGTGTTATAAATCGCCTCCATCATTAAATCATAGCCCATTTTTAGAACAAAGAATGAAATGATAAGGCCTGCTAATGGGTCTAAATAGTTGAAAAAAGATAGTGACAATAATTGACCAAGATAAGCTCCGCCAACCCCAACTAAAGCGGCTAAAGAGCAATATAAGTCCGATCGGTGTGACCACATATGTGCTGAAAGAAACGGTGAATGTGTCTTTTTGCCTAAATGGAATTGATATCGGAACATCGCCTCTTTAACGATAATAGAAACAACGATCACAATTAGCGAATATCCATTGGGTTCAGCAATGCCGCCATGATAAATTGATTTAATTGCTGAGATGCCAATTTCCACGCCAACAATAAGCATGAGCAATGAAACAATAACCGAAGCAATATACTCGGCTCTCCCTCGTCCGTACGGATTGTTAGGCTGCGGCGCCATTTTTCCAGCGCGTTGACCAATCATTACAGCAAAAGATCCTGCGACCTGTGATGCAGAATGGATCGCATCCGCTAAAAGTGCCTTACTTCCAGAAAACCAGCCCACAAACCCCTTAGTCACGGCAAGAATAACATTTACTGCAATACCAGACCAAGCAGCAAATGCAGCTTTTCTCAAACGTTCTACAGTCATGTTGCCCTCCCCATGAAAATTATCCAGCGGAATACTCGCTTCTACTGACGAAAGGCCGCGTAAAGAAGCTCACGCGGCCGTCAATTTAGACTTGTATATCATCTTACGCAATGAACATGTCTTCCAGAACCATTACTATTCTTTTGCAAGAGTAGGTTTCCGCTTTGTACCAACTGTACCACGTTTAAACAAATACCATAGCGGACTTGCGATACAGATGGAGGAGTATGCACCCGAAATGAGACCGATTATTTTTGCTAATGCAAACAATTTAATGGACTCACTACCGAAAATGTACAAACATGATGCTGCAAAGAGTACTGTTAATACCGTGTTGATATTGCGAGCCATTGTCTGCCAAATCGAGTTGTTAATCATCAATGACAAGTCTTCAGCCGTTTTCAACTTCGTAAAACGTTGATTCTCACGAATACGATCGAAAATAACGATTTTATCATTAATCGAGTAACCGATAATGGTTAAGATCGCTGCAATAAATGGAATGTCTACTTTTAATTGGAAAATAGAGAATACACTCACTGTGATAAAAGCATCATGCAAAATCGCAATAATTGCAGCTACTGCAAATCTCCATTCAAATCGGATACTTACATATATACAGATCGCAATACTTGCAATCGCTACGGCATAAATCGCTTTAAGTCCGAGCTCTTGTGCAATATCAGGAGGCACGATGTTAACTTCCATGGATGCACCTTCGCCGAATGCCGCTTTCATCGCTGTATCAATTTTCTTCACAGATGGATCATCCAACACTTGTTCGAATCTAGCTGAAATCAAGTTATTGTTATCGCCACCGATGGTTAAGATCACTTCTTCAAAGCCAGCACCTTTCAATACCTCATGCACCTTCGCCTTCTCAACAGCTTGCGGCACATGAACATCAACAGAGGAACCTGCTTTAAAATCGACACCATAGTTTAATCCAAACACGAGCAGCATAATGAAGCCGAGTACTGTGATTGTAATGGATATTCCAAAAAATTTCTTGCGGTGTTTCATAAAATCAAAACGATTGCTATGCGATCCTGTATCTAAATGAAATCTGGACTTAGAGCTCACGGATGTCAGCCTCCTTTACACCAAATAAACCTGGCTTCTTCAGGACATTCCCGCGAACAAGCAAATGCATGAGGAATCTGGAAAGAAACACGTTCGTTAGAATGGAAATCACGATACTTAGCATACTCACAACAGCAAAGCCGCGTATCGCACCATTTCCAATAAAGTACAAGACAACACCTGAAATGATGTTCGTCACATTCGCATCCATAATTGTACGGAAAGAATGTTTGGAGCCTGCTTTAACCGAAGATGCCACACTTTTACCTGAACGAATTTCTTCTTTAATCCGTTCATACGTAATGATATTGGCGTCGACGGCCATCCCGATTCCGAGCACCAGCGCCGCAATCCCCGGTAGTGTTAGTGTAGCATGCATTAAGTCAAATACGAGAAGTAGTAACCACGTATATGTAATGAGCGTGAAAGCCGCTACAAGACCTGGAATACGGTAGTAAAGAACCATGAATAACAAAATCACAATAGATCCGATGATACCTGCTTTTGCTGTTTGTTCCAAAGACGCTTGTCCCAAAGTAGCACCAACGGACTGTACATATTTCTCCGTTAATTTAAGCGGTAACGCACCTAAGTTAATCGTATCTGCAAGTTTTTTCGCTTCATCATACGTGAATCTCCCTGAGATTGTTGCTACATCAGTATCCAATGTCTGGCTAACTTGTGGATCCGATAACATTTCTTCATCTAGGAAAATGCCAAGCGTATTCTTTCCTGCTGGGAGAGCAGAAATTTTAGCTGTGATGTCTCTGAACTTTTTTTGATCTTTCAGTTTAATCTCAACCAAAGGCTGATTCGTTCTGCCATCATAGCCAACTTTAGCACCACCTGGCACGAAGTCAGTTCCGATCAATTCTTTTGTTCCATCAGAACCTCTAAAGGAAAGCTCTTGAGGCTTCTTAATCATTTCACGAACTGCTGCTTCATCTTTTACACCAGCTAGACGAGCACGAATACGATCAGTACCTTCCGGACGAATTTCCGGTTCAGCGATCCCTTGTGAATCGACACGCTTTGTAATGTTGTTCGCTGTTTCATTCAGTGCGGATTGCGTTACTTTTCCGCCAGCTTCAAGTGGTTCCGCTACATACAGAATCTCGAAGCCGCCTTTTAAATCTAACCCCAAATTAATTTTACTGACCAAGCTCGGACTTGACCAAATAACGACGCCAAGTGTGATTACAACGGTCAGGATAAAAACGCTAATCCGTTTAAAATTCATGTGCCTGCTTGTCTCCCTTCCTAACTCAATATTCCTATTATACTCACGCTAGAAAAACGCGTCAATTTACAGCAATTTGCAACAAATTAGAAATCACTTTCCCATACACAACAAAAAAGCCCCTCCTCTGTCGAGTTAGGACCCTTTGTACATTTGCATGGTCAACCAATTCATAAATTGTGTCGGTTTTAATGAAAAAATATCATTCACCATTTGATGTAGATATGGAGTGCCACTTTTTCTGTATTTATCAGAAACACAGTCCCATACATCTTTGTCTGTCACGTTTTCATAGCCGATCATACGAATTTCTTCCGCCTTGCTCTTACACATGTCTTTGATCATTTCAGACAGTTCGGTTTCAGTAAGTTCATGCTCCTTCACGTCTTGTTGATCCTCCAGATTCATTACGTATCCTCCTCCATGTTGAGCGTAGGCAAAGCGACTCTGTAATCGCATCCATTCTACTAGATTACACCATTTCCCTTCTGATTCCAATGACTATCCAGAAAATGTTAGCATCAGCTTGGACATGACTCGCATATGGTGATTGTATACGGTCTAAAGGGGACGAGTTAGCGTGAGCAAGCAATCATTTATTAAAGGGACACTGATTTTGCTTGGAGCAGGCATCATCACCCGAATTCTTGGCTTTATTCCACGAATCGCATTACCCCGCGTCATTGGTGCCGAAGGGGTAGGCTTATACCAATTAGGATGGCCTTTTCTTGTCCTCATCCTTACACTCATATCCGGTGGAGTTCCGCTTGCCGTAGCAAAGCTAATTGCGCAGGCTGAAGCAGAAGGCAACGACAAGAGGGCGAGCGCCATTTTACGAATCTCATTAACTTTTTCCATTATCTTATCTGTCACCTTAACCTCATTAAGTTATGTCTTCGCTCCTTGGATCACAAAGCATCTTTTAACTGACCCCCGTGTTTTTTATACATTCATGTGCATGGGACCTGTTATTATTACAGCTTCCATCTCGGCAGTGTATCGTGGTTATTTTCAAGGTAAACATAACATGATTCCTACAGCGGTCTCTCAGATAGCGGAAACCTCGATTCGAATCGTCATGATCTTGTTATTTGCCTTCCTCATGCTGCCATATGGCATTCATTTAGCGGCTGCGGGCGCTATGGTAGGTGTCATGATCGGGGAAATCGGAGGAGTTGCCGTTCTATACTTTCATTATCGACATGGAATTAAAATAAAGAATCGCGCAGCAGCTGTTCTAGAACCCATTCCCGCACCGCCTATTGGCAGACTGGGAATTTTCAAACAAATTATTTCCATCTCAATTCCGGTTACTGGAAGCAAACTTGTTGGGGCATTCTCCTATTTAATCGAATCGATCCTCATCGCGAGGTGCTTAGCACTTGCCGGCATTGCAACTGCTCTTGCAACTGCACAGTATGGGGCTCTGCAAGGTATGGTCATTCCCATCCTACTCTTGCCAACCGCATTAACTTATTCACTTTCAACAGTTCTCATCCCATCATTATCTGAGGCGGCTGCTCATAAGGATGCTGCCCTCATCCACTCCCGTATGAATCATTCTTTACGGCTGGCACTTGTATCAGGAGCTCCTTTTGCCGTCATCATGTTCGTACTGGCTGGTCCACTTTGTCAGCTGATGTACAACAATGCAGAAATTGGAATCATGCTTAAAATGATGGCACCTGTCGCTCTCTTCATTTACCTGCAAGCTCCCTTACAAGCCGCTCTCCAAGTCCTTGATCGGCCCGGGACTGCACTCATTAATACACTTATCAGTGCAACGATCAAATTAACTCTTATTTACATCCTTGTCAAACAGCCGGAAATAGGCATTAAAGGCGCGATTATAGCTTTCAACGCCAATACTATTCTCGTCACTTTGCTTCATCTGTGGGCTGTGCAGCGTACATTACAATTTACGGTTAATGGTTATGATCTACTCAAAGTATGTATAGCAATGACTGTTACCGGTTTTGTATGTAACTTCGTGATGCAAGTTCATTGGACAAGTAGCGAAACCCTTCGTTTTCTTACTGCCTCAATGACTGCCTTTTTGACCTATCTGTTCATGATTATTGCACTCAAATTAATAAATCGAACAGATCTAACACGTATTTTGAAACTCGGGCGTAAAATAGTAAAAACCTAGCTGGTTACCCAGATAGGTTTATCTTCTCTTTTTATCCAAAAAATACATCCGACCGCGATGATCAAAGGAGCAGAAGAACACTTGTTTAAAACCTTGTGCGCCCATTTCTTGCAGCTGATTTTTTAGCCAAAACCGAGTTTGCCCTATTTTTTCCAAATTTTCATCTTGTACTTTCCCATCCAAGATAAGCGGTAATGGCAGCCCCTCATAACGAATCAACCCATTTGATAAAAGTTCACTCCTAGTGGCAGCTTGAGGAATTCCTTCTTTTGGTATATTTCGAACAGGCATCTTTACAGATAACATGAAGCGCACAACTGCCAATAACGCCAAAGGTAACAACACATCCATCACTTTACGATCAGTTTCCATAAAACCCATTACCGTAATTTGCGCAACCATCATCAAGATGACAAAATCAATGACTGACAGCTTGCCCACTTCTACCTTATAAATCGGGCGCACAATCAATATCACAACTAAACCAATTAGAACCAAACGCAGAATCAAGGTCAGCTCATTCAACCTTCTCAAGCCTCCCGCCTATTCATTTCTAACGATTTCAATCCTTAGTGTGACCTGCAATTTTATGAAAATACAATTCTAACTTGCTTAATTCTTGGCAATCCATCCAATCATTCCAGATAACTTGTACTATTTCTATCAGCTTGACCATACAATGTGATAAATCAATGTGAGTCAAAGAAGGGATGGACCAAACTATGAATCCAATCAATAAAGTAAGTCAGGCACGCGTGATGTCACCCATATTGTCCGGCCTCATTTATGCTTTTGTCATTATGTTCGCAGGCACGCTTTTCACATCTCTCATTCTTCTATTAACTTCTGCTAATGAATCCAACTTGCCAGCCTTTTCATATATTAATCATATTATTTCCTTACTTGTTGGTGGCTGGGTTGCAGGTAAAAAATCAGGCACTAAAGGTTGGTACTATGGGGGCATGCTCGGTTGCATTTATACACTTATCATTTTTATGATCGCATTTCTAAGTTTTGATGCGGGTTTGAACGGGCGTTCATTCCTATTATTATGCGTGTCTCTATTATCCGCGGGGATTGGCGGCATCTTTGGGGTAAATTCTAGAAAGTAAGCCAATTGTGAGCACCTCATAGTAAACAATTTATATGTATGCTATAATGACCTAGTTGTCTTCATAAATGCTCCAATTTTTAGGAGGAAATTACATCATGGGTCCATTTGAGTCAATGACACATGTGTCCGTATATACTACAATTTGTACAATCGTTCTTTTATTTATTGCAACAAGAAAAGATCCAATTCGGATTACGATTGCATTTATAACAAGTTTATTTCGTTCCCCAAAGTATTTATTACATTTTCTAGCACTTGTCTCGATTCTCTTAATAAATAAACTAGAGTTATGGATCGAGAAGTTTATCCATAATAAAACCGACTTTACTCTTATTTTTTATCAGATTGAAAAAGATTTTGTAGCCAACATTCAGCACTTTTTCTTAAATGATACGCTGACTTATGTCACAAGCTTTTTCTATGTCGTTATTTTCTCCACTTTAATGATAGTCTCCATTGCCTTGTATACTTGGGAGAAAAAATATCAATTATTTTATGCACTTTGTTATGCCATCATTATCAATTACGTTGTGGCAATGCCATTTTATTTATTTTTCCAAGTCAATGAAGTATGGTATTTAAATCCGAATGTCAATATGCTTATCTCGAATGTCTTCCCGACTTTTGAGCAATCGTATCGTGAGATGTCTGGACTGAATAACTGTTTCCCGAGTTTGCACACTTCGCTTTCTGTCACAATTGCGATTATTGCTGCAAGATCAGGTAATGTTTTCTGGAAATGGTTTAGTGCCATTACAGCTGTTATTATTATTTTCTCCATCTTCTATCTTGGTATTCATTGGTTCCTTGATATGGGAGCCGGTTTAATCCTTGGCATTACAGCAGCCAGATATGGATTGCAAATTGCTGAGGGTGCTCAGACTGCTCGGTTACCTTACCGTGTAAATACCCCTGTTCGACAGCGTGGATTGAGCGATTAACCACATTACTTTTCTTAATAACATCCACATCCTGCGCGTTTAAGTGCAGGGTGTTTTTATTATCTTGGACCTGAGGGCAGGTACAGATTCGCTGACTCGCTCAGGTTGGTTTTATTGATGTGGAATTAAAAAAAGAGCCGCCCATTGTCTAAATCGACATTTTGGGCAGCCCTTTATTTTATGACCCATCACACAAAAGGGATGGATTACGAAGCGCTTGCTTCAGAAGTTGAAACAACCGTGTTAATAGCAGAACGGTCAAACGTTAATTTTGTTGCATCGTTTACACGAAGAACAATCACATCGTCAGTGATTTCCATGATCGTACCATGCAAACCGCCGATTGTAACGATTTTATCACCTTTTTTCAAGTTGCCAAGCATCATGTTACGTGTTTTTGTACGTTTTTGCTGTGGACGAATAAGCAAGAAGTAGAACAACACGACCATCACGATTAATGGCAAAAAGGTTAACAAACTGGAACCTCCAACGGCATCAGCAGCTAAGAAACTCATCTTCAAAATTCCTCCCTAGTTCTTAAAATCCTCTATCATTGTCATAGAGTCCATACTTTGTGAAAAACCCATCTCGAAAATCCAAGAGGCGATCTTCCATAATAGCTTGTCTGACATCACGCATTAATTGGAGTAAGAAATGCAAATTGTGGTACGTTGTCAAACGAAGACCGAATGTTTCATCTGCTTTAATGAGATGACGAATATACGCACGACTATAATTCTGACACGTATAACACGAACATTCTGGATCAATCGGACCAAAATCCTCCGCAAACTTCGCATTGCGAATGACTAACCGTCCACTAGATGTCATTAACGTTCCGTTACGCGCAATCCGACTCGGAAGCACGCAATCGAACATATCGACACCGCGAATTGCACCTTCGATCAACGCGTCCGGTGACCCAACCCCCATTAAATAACGAGGCTTGTTTGTCGGAAGCAATGGAACTGTACATTCAAGCATCTCATACATCACAGGTTTAGGCTCGCCAACACTTAGTCCACCAATAGCATAACCCGGGAAATCCATGGAAGTCAAATGCTCCGCGCTCATTTTGCGCAAATCCTTGAACATTCCGCCTTGCACAATACCGAAAAGTGCTTGATCATGTGGTCTTGCATGGCTTTTCAAGCAGCGCTCTGCCCAACGGGTTGTGCGCTCAAGTGATTTGAGCACATAATTGTAATCTGCATCTGGCGGTGGACATTCGTCGAACGCCATCATGATATCCGAACCAAGGGCATTTTGAATTTCCATGGCTACTTCTGGGGAAAGGAATAACTTATCTCCATTTAAGTGAGAGCGGAAGTGTACGCCTTCTTCTGTAATTTTACGCATGTCGCTTAATGAGAAGACTTGAAACCCGCCGCTATCTGTTAGAATCGGACGATCCCAATTCATGAACTTGTGTAATCCACCTGCTTTTCTAACAATCTCATGACCAGGGCGAAGAAATAGATGATACGTGTTACTCAAAATAATTTGCGCATCCATCACTTTGAGTTCTTCCGGACTCATCGTCTTCACGGTTGCTTGCGTACCCACTGGCATAAATGCCGGAGTTTCAAACGTACCATGCGGTGTATGAACGAGACCTAGACGAGCGCCAGACTGTTTGCAAGTTTTAATATGTTCGTACGTTACTGCTGCCAACTTCATTCACATCCTAATCTATATTCAATAAATAAACATCGCGTCGCCAAAAGAAAAGAAGCGATAGCGTTCTTTAACTGCTTCTTCGTAGGCTCGTAAAATATTGTCACGTCCCGCCATTGCTGAGATTAACATTAACAATGTTGATTTTGGCAAATGGAAATTCGTAATTAATGCATCAACGACTTGGAACTGATAGCCTGGATAAATAAAAATATCCGTCCATCCTTGACAGCTTGTAATCGGTTGAAACTCAGAAGAACTTGATTGCTTAACTCCATCTGCTTGTTCTTGCTTCGCCGCGCTCACACGCGCTGCTGTTTCAAGTGTTCGAGAAGAGGTTGTACCCACTGCAATTACGCGACTGCCTCTTTTTTTCGTCTCATTGATTGCAGCAGCCGTTTCCTCTGGGACGTCGAAGTACTCTGCATGCATCGCATGATCTTCAATCCGATCGACAGAAACCGGCCGGAAAGTTCCAAGACCCACATGAAGTGTAATATAAGCAATTTGAATGCCTTTATCCTTAACAGCTTTCAAGAATTCATTCGTAAAATGAAGCCCTGCTGTCGGTGCAGCAGCAGATCCTTCGTGCTTGGCATAAACCGTCTGATAACGGTCCTTTTCATCCAAACGTTCTTTAATATAAGGCGGCAAAGGCATATGGCCAAGCTCATCTAAAATTTCATTAAAAATACCTTCATACTCAAATTTTAGGATGCGTGATCCCATCTCACCCGATTCTTCAACGATCGCACTCAGTTTTGAATCAAATACAAGCGTTGCACCACTTCGAATTCGTTTCCCTGGTTTAACAAGCGCTTCCCAGCGGTCCTCACCCAGTGATTTGAGCAGAAGCACTTCTACCTTAGCGCCAGTGTCCTTTTTGACGCCAAAAAGCCGGGCTGGAATGACCCGTGTATCGTTCATCACGAGTAAATCCCCGGCTTTCATATCATGGATAAGATCAGCAAAATGTTGGTGACGAATTTCGCCTGATTGCTTGTTCAATGTCATCAGACGGGAGCTAGTCCGATCCGCCAATGGCGTCTGCGCGATTAGCTCCTCAGGTAATATATAATCAAAAGCTTCAACATCCATGTGATTTCATCCTTTTGTTAGTGTTACTCCATTATAATATGCCTGAATGATTTGCAAATACGTAAAGCCTTGAAGGGCATAATTCTTAGCTCCATACTGGGACATTCCAATTCCATGTCCATATCCTTTCCCGATAATACGGAAATTAGGATCTGAAGTCAATGAATTACCCTTACCACTTGCTCCAAGCACAAAATACTGGGATTGCGAGATTTGCGTTCCTTGCGATTGATTTCCGGTCAAAGCATAGATAGGCTGTGAATTATCCCGATTGTTTACAGCCGAAGCGCCTTTTATAGTATAACGCCCGGTTTGTTCAATTTCAAACAATGTGCTTGGAAGAGAGCCTAGTGTCGTTCGAATTGCATCCGGATTTTTCACTTTGATCGGCTGACCATTCACAGAAACTTCTACAACTCGACCTGATGGACCCCGCTTCGTAATTTCAAATGAAGAGATACGCCCATTGACCGATACCCCATTTTTACCTAGTGTATTAGCAAGTGATGCTGCATCAAAGACCCTTTCCCACACATAAGGTGACGCAATCATTACTTCTTCTAAAACGACGACTTGATCACCAACATTTAGCTTCCCAATAATGGGTCCAAGTGATGCGAATGTCGTTGGTGCCATCCGAACATTCAAGTTCGGTTCTGTGACCCGGTAATATGAAAATCCAGCAACTGTCGAATTACCTGTTGCTTTCATATAATTTCCAAATACATAACCGGTCTTTCCATCATTCAATAGAACTCGATACCATTTTTCAGCAGTTGCCTCATCAGGCGAACTGACACTTTTTAAATAATCATATCCTTGGCCACCCCATGCCTCAGAAGGGTCTGCTGTTACGCCACCCGCACTTGCAGAGTAGAATGGAGCAACTAATTTTTGCTGTGCATCGATGATCACTTCGCCTTTGGTTGCATCCACAGCTTGATTGACGTTACTCGCTTCTCTGCTCATGCCGTAATAGGCTTGATCATAAGTATTGTCAACCACATGAGCGATATCATAGGCCAGACCATTCATTAATGCATAAGTGCGAGCAGATACAGCTTGCGCTTTCAATGCTTCAGTCGGGAAAGATCCCCCCATCTCAGCACCAACTACCGAGTATAGATACTGCTCAAAAGCTACTTCATTAATCACAGCGAGCCGATCTTTATACAAGCTAAGTTCAATATCACCACGGTATGTATTATCCGATTTCTCTTTCACACTTACACCAAGCTGTTTAGGATGAATAAGCAAATTCGTATTACCCGCCCCATAAAATACAAAATGAGGAGCTCCTGCATCTGTCTTACGGATGACATAAGGCTTTTTTAAATCAACAGCTTGCAGTGAGATTCCAGGTAATAGCTGCGCAGCAGATGCTTGAAAAGTCTGTAATGATGCTGCGTCCTGTTCATCACCAATCCAAACCATATATTGAGGGTTGCCTGAAGCGTCAGGTTGAACTACGATGTTGCCATAAATACCAGCTTGATTCACGACAGCCAGCATCTTTACTGCTTCACTTTCAGTACCCGCATTCCCAGCTTGTAAACGAGCGTTACCTATTACAACAGGTTTAAATGCACCTAGCAATGCACTCGTTGTGCCATTACGCAGTACGGAATCCCGTCCAGCAGCAGCTTGCTCTTGGGTTGAATAATAACCATACTCAGCGCGGTACATCAGCTTACCTTGCTTCGTGTATGTAATTAGATTCACTTTATCAGCACCCTTAGAAAGCTGGTCTGCAATTGTTTTGGCTGTACCTTGGTTATCCGTTTCTAGCAATAATACGCGGTAGCCATCAGCAGATGCACGAATAGATGAATCTGCTGAACTAAAGAGCGGCGTCGAACCATTTGGCGTGCGGACATTAAGGTCAAACCCCTTATCTGATTTCAATGTAACAACTGACGTATTGCTGCTTTTACTCGTATTCATAAACAATGCAACTCGTATTTGATCTAGCTTAGGTACAGCTGCAGCTGCATAAGTTGAGGTTGTTGCAATTGGCAATGTAGCGCCAAATAATAGAGCTCCTGCTATAACATATTTCCCCGTATGCATCCATAATTTGCTTAATTTCATCTTTAAGTTCATCCTCTCCCGCGGAATCTTTGACGTATGCAAGCTTAATTTGATTTAGGAATTGGAATACCCAAATGATTGTAAGCTTGAGGCGTTACCATACGACCTCTTGGTGTACGTTGCAAAAAACCGATTTGAAGCAAATAGGGCTCATAGACATCTTCAATCGTCTGACTTTCTTCCCCGATTGTTGCCGCAATTGTATCAAGACCTACAGGTCCCCCAGCAAAACTCGTGATGATCGAGCGAAGCATTTTGTGATCAATCTCATCGAGACCCAAGTCATCGATCTGAATCGATTTTAGAGCTTGTGCTGCAATTTCAGGCGTAATGATACCGTCACCTATTACTTGTGCAAAATCACGCACCCGCTTCAACAAGCGGTTCGCAATCCTCGGTGTACCTCGTGAACGCATCCCAATCTCTCTAGCCGCCTCACCGACAATCCCTACTTCCAATATGTCAGCTGTACGAGATACGATATAAGTCAGTTCATCCACAGAATAATATTCAAGGCGTGACACAACGCCAAAACGATCTCGAAGTGGAGATGAGAGCAAACCTGCCCGAGTTGTCGCACCAATTAGTGTAAAAGGAGGCAAGTCCAGACGAACAGATCGTGCGGATGGTCCTTTTCCGATAATAATATCGAGTGCAAAATCCTCCATAGCTGGATACAGTACTTCTTCCACTGTACGATGCAAGCGATGAATTTCATCAATGAAAAGAACATCGCCTTCCTGCAAGTTGGTAAGGATCGCAGCTAGATCACCAGGGCGTTCAATCGCTGGACCTGAAGTCGTTCGGATACCGACCCCCAGTTCATTGGCAATAATGTTCGACAACGTCGTTTTACCAAGTCCAGGAGGACCATACAAAAGCACATGGTCAAGCGCTTCCTTACGCTGCTTAGCAGCTTCAATATATATTTTTAAATTTTCTTTGGCTTGTGCTTGTCCAATATATTCCGCTAAATAGCGAGGACGCAGACTAAACTCGACTCCGCTATCTTCCATCATTAAATTAGCGGAAATAATTCGATCTTCCATGTTCATCCCCCTACAACTCTACTGCTTATAAAGCGCCTGCAGTGCATGACGCACGATAATATCAACTGAGCTATCTGTCTCTGAAAGCTTACCACGAACCGACTGTATCGCTCGATCTGCCTCAGCTTCGCTATATCCAAGTGCAAGCAGCACTTCTTTGGCAGCCTGCCATTCGGAGGAGACACCCGTAGAGCTTTCAGCTGGAACAAGATCTAGTCCTAAGCCGATATCAATACTTGAAGCCCATGAAGCGCTACTAAGTGCTCCACCACCTTCCAGTGCAGCACCTAGTTTGTCTTTCAAGTCCAGAATTAGACGCTGAGCCGTCTTTTTTCCGATACCCGGCAACTTGCATAAGAAGTTCAGGTTATCACTACGAATCGCCGAAATAACAGCCTCAGGCCTAGCCCCACCGAGTATGCCGAGGGCAACTTTCGGTCCGATGCCCGATACTTCTATTAATCTACGAAACAAATATTGTTCTTCTCTAGTCGGGAAGCCAAATAACAGATGTGCGTCTTCTCTCACATGATAATGAACGAACAATGTTAATTCTTCTCCATCACGAAATTTAGGTTCATGTGGATTTGGACACCATACTCGATACCCGACCCCATTTACATCCAATACGACATAATCTATTTCTTTAACCGCAAGGCGACCCCGTAAAAAATCGATCATATTTTTTTACCCTCGTTCATTTTATTTAATAGAGTGGATGAATGTGCATGACAAATAGCAACCGCAAGTGCATCTGCCACATCGTCAGGCTTCGGAACAGCCGACAGCTTCAAGAATACCTTAACCATCTCCTGCACCTGCTTCTTCTCTGCTTTACCATAACCGACAATCGCTTGTTTGATCTGAAGTGGTGTATATTCCGCAATGGGCAAGTTATGCTGCACAGCAGCTAGAATGAGTACACCGCGCGCTTGTGATACCGACATTGCCGTCGTCACATTCCGATTGAAAAATAATTTCTCAATAGCCACTGCATCCGGTTTATAGCGCTTAATAAGCTCCTGAATGGAGTCATAGACCTGTTTTAAACGCTCTGCAGGGTCTGTATGTGCCTCTGTCTGGATGCACCCATATTGGACGGGTGTGAGCCTTGATCCTATTTTATCAATAAAGCCGAAACCGACAATTGCAATCCCCGGATCGATGCCTAAAATACGCAAGCGAAATCTCTCCTTTTTCACCAAAAAGCGAACATATGTATTCACTGCCATTATAGCAGATCACAACAAAAAGAGATAGGCACTCCCCGCTTAGGAGTGGATACCTATCTCATCCATGACCTTTTCGTTCTACAGACGCATACGTTTTAAACCTACGAAGAAGGGTCTATTCTCGGTGCATACTCAGCCAATGCATAATCTGCAAATGTTGATAACACAGAGTTGTATTCGTCTACATCCTTCACACGAATTCCTTTCATTAGCTGCGAAATCGTATCATCCGGCAGCGCACTGCGTAAATGCTGAATATTTAATTGGAAAAAGGTTCGCATGACTTTCTTCTCAGCTGGGAGCCCGTCAAATAATGAGAAAACACCTTTCTCATCCAATCCAAAATAAGCCCCCTTCTTACACTGTGGCGACAAATCCGAAATGTGTTGACTCATATAAACCGTTCCATCTGGATGTAAAGCAATCGACCAATCAGGATGCTCAGTAAGGAGTTCATCCACTTTACTCGGGGACAACAGTCCTAGATTTTGCAATTCTTCTCCACAAACATACTTTTTCTGTAAAATCACTTCACGATCCTGGTTCGTATTTCTTATCTCGGCCAACGTCTTCACTTGATCAGGATGAATCTTCTGATCAGAAGGTGCAAATACACTTTGAATTTCACCTTGTATCTGGTTAACGCCCGATTTTACGTTTGCTTTATAACCGCCAATAATGAGCAGGACGATCACGATAAAGAATCCGAGCGGCAGCCATTTGCGTTGGCGACGAAGCATCTTCTTCCATTGTCTCAGTATTTTGAAAACAACCACGTTGATCCCCTTCTATTCATTCGATTTTTCTCTATTTTTCCCATTCGATGCATTGGATATACATAGAGGATTTAGGACAAGAGAGGTCGAACCAGTAGTAGAGAATCTTCTATGAAATAAGGATGAAACTTTCAGGAGGAAAGAAAAGATGAACCGTTGGACCAAAACCAATTGGAGAATCCTATATGGAAGTGTATTTGCGCTATGCTGCATCGTGCTCATACTCACATCATTAAGCAGGCAGCAAACTCAGACACCAAACCCGCAATCTCCACTTCCTATAACAACGCCTCTTCCTACACCTAAGGATAGTACGGCGTCGGCAAATAAACTCTTTGATAAAATTCAGCAGGATAAATTTCACTCTATTCGCATTAGTGAGAATGACCAATACTGGGATTATGAACCTGGTCAACAAATTTGGTTCTCCCATCGAGATGCTGCAATTACATTCTCCCTTAACATTCCGAAAACCACGACATCTACAATGGAGCAGTTCGAGACGATTAGACGCAACATTGCGGTTACGACTACACGAGGAGAGCCTGTATCCTTCACAGCAGCGATAGGTTCAGGGGACCAGCACATTATCATTTCATTAAAAGGGGCGCCTACGACGGACTTAGCCATCAGTTTCTTCTCACCTAGCCACAATGAGAGCAAGCAGATCAATGTTTATTACATGAAGCCCATTACATATACAATTACAAGTTCTACTATTCCACTTATCGATCAAGCTTTTAATTGGAGCAGTGAACATATCACCATGCCACGTCCAATTCAAATTGGCGAAAAGTATATGATTAACTTTAGCTTTAGTGAGGAGCTTGACCGTACATCGGTTAACGAGCATTATCAACGCTCCCTTCCAGGTGCACAGTGGAGTATATCTTGGATCGATAATCGATCGTTTGATTTAACCCTGCAATATGAAGAGGCGATTAAAAATAAGTTCGTCACACTTGACGCAACAAGTATCCGTACAGCACGTGGATTCCAAATGAAATCTGAGAAGCATATTTTACTTGAGCCAACAACCCTTGCGAAGTACATCTGGTATGATCCAGTAACACGTACGCAAAATCATCCTTTCACTGCTGATAACTTATATAGCTCGATTGTTCCATCAAGCAAAAATAATGGATTACTTCTCGCCGCATTTCATGTGGAGACAGAGATGCGAGCTGAAATGATATACGAACTCGTCAATCGCAAAGGCAATGTGCTTCAAACGTTTTTATATCAATTCGATTCTGAACTGCTAAACCCGAAATGGAATTCGCAGTCAGAAGAAATCATATCGATCCGACGAGGCTCTAAATTTACTGAGCTGCAGCGTTTTGACACGACCACACTGCAATTTGATTCGATATGGACAGTACCTAAAGCAAACGGTAGAATAATCGGTTTCGACATCGATGCACAAGCCGGAACCCTTGCTATTATCTGGGGCATCATGAACGATAAAAATATTATCCATATGCAGCTAGAAGTTCTCGATGGTTTTAATGGCAAAACGATCAAGCATTATGACAATTTAGGCTCGAATACTTGTTATGAAGGCTCATGTATCACGGATGTGCAATGGTTAGAAGGCAAAAAAATAATCTACCCATCCGATTCCGGACTACAGATTCTTGATATCGCAACCGGACAAACACGTATCCTTCATAAATCTCCGAGTGGAAAGAAATTGACACAAAAAATTGTTCAATATGCTGGACACACCTGGAATGTTCTCGTTCAAGCGGACAAAGGAAATGAGCAATGGACGTGGACCAGTATGGATCAAGAAATTTCGTTCCAAACTTCCATGGGTATCTCACCTGAAACCCGGCTGTCAGGTCCTTATATGACCGGTGCAGTAGCGTTATTCTATGTTGAAGGCAAAGGATGGTATCGCATCGATCCGAAGGCAAAAAATGCACGCCTACTCTCTACAGAAGAATCGCCAACCATCAATCCCAATTTCATTGTAGGTGAGCAGGAAGGGAAGTGGCTCATTTCTACTCAAAGACAGCCCAAATAGAAATTTTTTTCTTAATAAACAAATGTGGAGTATCTCAGCTTCTGCTCAGATGCTCCACTTTTATTTCTTAAATGGTACCTTACATTTTGATCCAAGGCCGCCCATTTTTCGTCGTCGTTCTAGAGGTTGTTTTGGAAGATTTTTTAGAAAGCGATGAGGTTTTCGCCTTTACCTTGGATTTCTCACTAGATTTAGTCGTTTTCTGTTTGTTAGCTGATGGAGCTGCCTCAGATTGCTGATCTACTGCAGCATTCAAAATTTGATGAATTTGTGCTTTCAATTGTTCCGTATCAATCCCTTGCTCCGGCGCAATTTGAGTTGAATCATCATATGGGAGTGCTGGAATATTAGTTCGAGGGTCAATCGCATACGTTTCATAAGGGTTTGTCACATTTGTCTCATAGACGGGATAGTTCGTTCCCCATTCTGTATTCATCGGCATGATTCTCTGCTGCTCTTCTATCGCGTAGTTATAATTCACTTCAGGTAAGATACTCTCAGATGTTACGTAAGCATTACCAGTATACGTATCTGCTTCCTGACCCGTGATCGTCTCTTGCTTCCAATCGACTTGATTCTCTTCACGAACTTCTTCCTGGGCAGTTTCTATTGGCTGACGTCCCTCTACTTTACTTCTCTTAACAACTGGCTCTGCAACCATACTGACATGAGCGATTGTGTCTGCCAGTTTGGGAATGTTCACAATTTCACCGCTTAATAACACATTAGGATTTCTGAGCTGCGGATTTACAGATATTAAGACTTTCAATGGCACATTCCATGCTTTGCTCAACTTCCACAGCGTATCTCCTTGATGAACCGTATGTTGATGTAAATACTGTGCTGGAGGAAGTTCAATGGGTGTGGGCGGAATTGGGACTTTCACCTTTACGCCTGGCTCCAAGTCATCTCCTCTTACTAACATGGGATTAGTTGCGGCTAACTTATCCAGATCGACATTATATTTTGTCGCGATACTAAATAGGGTATCCCCTTTTTTCGAAATATGAATTTTCAACTTAAATCCTCCTTCTGATTCCTTTAATCCCCTCGCCCATCTCAAGACAGTACATTTTATGCAGGTTCTGGGCTTTTGACCTCTAGTTACAAAAAAAAATCCCATGCACAAGTGTTAAACACTGTCTGCACGGAATTTTAAGCGTCCACAGGACGAACTATTCGTATATTTTTACACCGTCAACCTCAACAAATGAACGGAATTCTTGTAACAAGTGAGTCGTAATCGGACCCGCTTTACCATCACCGATGATACGACCATCTACTTCACGCACAGCGATTACTTCTGCTGCTGTACCTGTGAAGAACACTTCGTCGGCAACATATACATCATGAAGTGTAAATGGCTCTTCTTTCATTTTGTAACCAAGACGCTCGCAAAGCTCGATAATCGCGCCACGCGTAATTCCTTCAAGAGCTCCGCAGTAGCATGGAGGTGTGTAAAGCGTTCCACGTTTAATGATAAAAATATTATCTGCGGATCCTTCAGCCACATAGCCTTGGGAGTTAAGCATGATCGCTTCGCCCACACCTGCAAGATTCGCTTGGATTTTAACCAGAATGTTGTTTAAATAATTGAGTGATTTGATCTTCGGATTTAATGCATCTGGAATATTGCGGCGTTGGGATACGGAAACCGTCTTTAGACCGTTCTGATACATTTCTTCGGTATAGATCGCAAGTTTTTCTACAATAATGATCACGCTTGCTTTAGGGGAACGACGAGGGTCTATTCCGAGATCACCAGCTCCACGCGAGACGATTAAACGGATATAGCCATCACGCAGACCGTTACGACGAATCGTCTCTACCATCACGTCTTGCATGTCTTCATAGGAGAGCGGGATGTTCAACATAATCGATTTCGCTGAATCATAGAGGCGGTCCAAGTGCTCTTTACATTTAAAAATGTTGCCGTTATAAATACGAATTCCTTCAAAAATACCATCACCATATAGGAAACCATGATCGAAGATGGAAACCTTTGCTTCCGCTTTACTAACGTATTCGCCGTCTAAATAAATACATTGTTCTGACATGTGAAACTTACACCTCCATCATAATGGGGCCGCTTTTGTGCGTATAGCACGGGTAACAGCCCAATATTCTTACTTCGCAGCCGATGGCCTCAATCTCCTCGAAGGATGAACGCAGCAAAATAGAATCCAGAGAACCCTCAATTTCGATATAAAAATAGTAATTCCCTAGCTTCTTCTTCGTAGGTCTGGACTCAATACGAGACAAATTGATGCGCCGCCAAGCAAATGCAGAGAGCACCTGATGAAGTCCACCCGGATAATCCTCAGGCATCGTGACTAGAATCGTCGTTTTCATATGCTCAGATTTCTGCAGCTGTGGTTTTTCTTCCCCAACTAACAAAAACCGTGTCACGTTATCTTTATGATCTTGAATCAATGCAGCAAGTACAGGTACATCATAAAGTTTGGATGCATTTGTTGTCCCGAAAGCAGCAGTTGCGGGATCTTTCGCAGCTTGTACCTGACGCACACCTTCTGCTGTCGTGCTTACCTGTTCAATTTCTACATCAGGCATATGCTGCTTAATAAACTGGCGACATTGTGCTAAGGCAACAGGATGCGAGAGCACTTTACGGATGTGACGATACGGGTTCTCAGAATCTATCTGCCCTTTGGGTGTAAAGCCTATTAAATTGATATCTACAGGATAAACCCACTCAGCTTGTATTGGCAAATCAACTTCATGCACAAGCCAGTCCATATGCAGAGCAACTGAACCATCTATTGTATTTTCAATCGGGATGACACCATAATCTGTCTGCCCACTAGCTGTTTGTGTAAATACGTCAGAAATAAATCTACTATTTACATATTCATAGTGACCACTCCCAAGAAAATGCTGTACAGATTCTTCGGAAAACGTACCGGGTCCTAGTAGTGCTATTCGTCTCATACAGCAAGTTCTCCTTTTGCGAGCTCTAGTAATGAACAGTCCCCTTGTTCAGCAGGCAGTACTTGAACACCCGTTAGACAAGGGCGCAGCAGCCTAGTATCAACTTCAATCTGATGCTTCACAAATGTATTTCTTAAAAAGGCTTCAAGCTCATCTCTACGCCCACCTCGAGCATCTAGTAATGCAAGCATCGTTGGACCTGCTCCCGATAGGGCGGCACCAAGTGCGCCGTGTTCTACAGCGCGATCCAAGATCTCTGTCATACCTGGGATGAGCGCTGCACGATGCGGCTGATGCAAGCGATCCTGCATCGCATGACGGATCATCGCAAGGTTACCAGTAGCAAATGAAGCAACAAGTAAAGAGGAATGGCTGAGGTTATACACAGCCTCGGGAAGCGCCACAGACTGCGGCAGCACGTGGCGTGCCTTTTCCGTCGATAGTTGGAACGACGGAATCGCAACCAGCACCTCCATATCGAGGTGCGGCTCTAGTCGGATGTGCTCCGCCCGAGCACCATCCCAGAATGCGACGACAATGCCGCCGAACAGCGAGGCGCCAACATTGTCGGGGTGCTTCTCCAGCTGGGAAGCCAGCTGGAAGAGGCGGTCAGCGGATAGCTTACCGCCGATCAGAGCGTTGGCGGCGCTTAGTGCGCCAACAATAGCGGACGCGGAGGAGCCGAGCCCCCGCGTTAAGGGGATTTCGCTGTACATCCCAATGTACAGCTCAGGGTGATGTTCGCCTGCTTCGGCGAACACCATCTGTGCAACCTCATAAATCAAATTGGATTTATCAAGTGCTACTCCTTCCAAATTGTCGCCAAAGAGCTCAATTTGAGTCTTTTCAGCAAATCCCATCTCGATCCAAGCATATATTTCAAGTGCCATCCCAAGCGAATCAAACCCGGGTCCCAAATTCGCTGTAGAAGCAGGAACCTTAACTCGTACGCGTTGATGTCTCATCTTGTTCCCACCTTAACCTTGCGATTCCAGCTTCGCAATTGCTTCCATTACAGCTTCTTCTGTATCTTGAACAACGAGCGGCTCTGTAGCCACGGTTTTAATTGCTATGTTAGGATCTTTCAATCCATGTCCAGTCAATACACATACAACCTTTTGGCCTTTAGTGAAATATCCTTCACTATGCAATTTCAATACACCAGCGATGGATGCTGCAGAACCTGGCTCTGCAAAAATTCCTTCTTTAGCTGCAATCAAGCGATAGGCATGCAAAATCTGATCATCCGTTACATAATTAATTTGACCCTTAGATTCTTCAGCTGCAGCTACTGCTGTTTTCCATGATGCCGGGTTGCCAATACGAATCGCTGTTGCTACTGTTTCTGGTTCCAGAATCGGTTCTCCTTTGACAATTGCCATTGCGCCTTCTGCTTCGAATCCGATCATTTTAGGTAAGGAATGGATCTTACCCCGCTCTTTAAACTCTTTAAATCCTTTCCAATATGCCGAAATATTACCCGCATTTCCAACTGGAATTGCTAAATAATCAGGTGCTTCGCCCAGCTGCTCACACACTTCAAAAGCAGCTGTCTTCTGACCTTCAATTCGATAAGGATTCACTGAGTTTACCAAAGTGATTGGGTGCTTTGCTGTAATTTCACGAACAATTTCAAGCGCACGGTCAAAGTTACCTTCGATCGCAATTACTTTTGCACCATAGATCATCGCTTGTGCAAGCTTACCAAGTGCAATGTTGTTATTTGGAATCAACACGATACAATTCAAATTTCCTCTAGCCGCATAAGCTGCAGCTGCTGCCGATGTATTCCCTGTAGAAGCACACATAATCGTACGTGAACCTTCTTCCATCGCCTTGGCAACCGCCATTACCATACCGCGGTCCTTGAATGAACCTGTAGGGTTTAAGCCCTCATATTTAAAATACAGATCAAGACCAAGTTCTTCCGATAACTGATCGGCACGAACAAGCGGTGTATTTCCTTCATGTAAAGTTAAATTTGGTGTATTCTCATTCACTGGTAAAAACTCTTTATATTGATGCAGCAATCCCATGTATCTCATCGTATGTCCGCCTCTCCCTATTCGTATCAATTTATCGATTAACCTTCAACACGGTACACGCTTTTAATGGAGCGAATGACTTCCAAATGGTCAAATTCAGCAATCACTTGATTCATTGCTGCACGATTCGCACCATGTGTAATAATAATAATTTCAGCATTCGGGTTATGTGCGTTCGGATGCTGCAATACGGATTCCAGACTTACATCATATTGCGAGAATACTTGTGTAATTCTAGCTAGCACACCTGCTTTATCGTCCACATGTAACAACAAGAAGTATTTAGATGAAATTTGCTCATCAGACTTCAACTTTTTCTCTTTATAGGGCTTGAACACTTCATGTCCACTTACACCCGCTTGTAGATTACGAATCACGGCAACTAGATCTGCAACGACGGAAGTAGCCGTTGGCATTGTGCCTGCACCTGGGCCATAGAACATTGTCTCGCCAACTGCTTCTCCGTACACATACACAGCATTAAATACGCCATTAACAGAAGCAAGTGGATGTGTTCTCTTCACCATTGTTGGTTGTACCGAAACACTAATATGATCATCTTGGCTCTCTGCGATCCCTAATAGCTTCACTTCATAACCAAGCTGCTTCCCATATGCGATGTCTTCCTTCGTTACTTGAGAAATCCCTTTTACTTCAACATCATTTAAATCAACGTTCGCGTGAAATCCGAGCGTGGATAGGATTGTCATTTTACGAGCAGCATCCAGCCCTTCAACGTCGGAAGTTGGATCTGCTTCTGCATAACCAAGTTCTTGTGCTTCTTTTAATACATCGAGGTATGCAACGCCTTCTTGACTCATTTTCGTTAAAATATAGTTCGTTGTCCCATTCACGATTCCCATTATTTTGGTAATTCTGTCCGAGGAGAATCCATCAATCAACGTTCTGATAATTGGAATTCCACCAGCAACACTTGCCTCATAAAATACGTCGCAGCCCTTTTCCGCTGCTTTTGCCAAAATCTCTGGACCATGTAGTGCCATTAAATCTTTGTTCGCTGTTACGACATGTTTTCCGCGTTCCAATGCTTCCAAAATATAAGTGCGAGCCAGTTCAACACCGCCCATTACTTCGATCACAATATCAATTTCGCTATTTGCGATAACATCCTCAGCTTGATCTGTTAGTAAGTCACGATCCACATGGACATTGCGCTCTTTTTCCAAATTCTGCACTAAAATTTTCTCAATACAAATCTGAGCACCTGCTGTCTTTCGCTGTAAATCCTCTTGATGCCCTTCCACAATACGCACAACACCAGTTCCCACAGTTCCTAATCCTAGCAGTCCCACTTTAATAGGTTTCATCTCATCTTCCTCCTATAAACTATGATCTATTTATGAATTGAATGATAATGTTCCGCCTTCACCTAAAATCGAAGCACGCTTCACACCATCTTGCGCACGAAGTGCATGCATCAGCTCATCTACCTTGGGTCCCATTTGCGTTGCATCCATAGAAATGGTTACGTTCGCCATCCCCTGCAGTGGAATCGTCTGATTAATCGTCAGTACATTTCCATCGTGACCTGCAACCATAGACAATACTTGGGACAGAATGCCTGACCGATGTGTCAAATCCATACCAATTGTAATGATTCGCTCGCGTTCCAATTTTGTAATTGGATGAATACGATCTTTATATTTATAAAATGCGCTTCGACTAAGACCAACTTTCTCAACCGCTTCGTGAATCGTATTGACTTCACCACGGGCGAGCAGCTCCTTCGCCTGCACCGTTTTCAAAATGCCTTCTGGAAGAATATCTTCACGGACGACATAATAGTTGTTTTTTTCCTGCACCATCATTAACGTCCTCTCTAAAAATACAACTGTATCCTTACAGTGGACATTATACTGCAAGTACCGCAAAAGGGCAATGGGTGTTTTTTTGCTAATAAAATAGACTCGACCACTGAATTACAGAAATGGTATCCTTTCATTATAGTCAAAAAATTCGTAGGAGTGGATACCCCAATGATGACCTTGCGACTCATGTCTGCCGTTCTCTTATTTAACGAAAGAGATGAGTTACTTATGATGAAACGATCTATAAATCGAACGCTATCTCCTGGAAAATGGGCCGCAGTAGGTGGTCACATTGAGCCTGAAGAGATTGGTACACCAAGGGCCACATGCTTGCGTGAGATTGAGGAAGAGACAGGTATTCAAGCGCATGAGATCTGTGATATGCAGCTCCAGTATGTGCTTCTCCGACTGTTTGGCGGCGAGCTTAGGCAGCAATTTTTTTATACCGCGATGACATCTATGAATCCCCGTATTTCAACCGACGAAGGTGAACTTCACTGGATACCACGGGATCAGATTCTAGATCGAGATTTACCGTTTATTTTCAGGTCGATGTTGGAACATTATTTGGTCAATGAGACAAGTTCCCACCCTTGGGTAGGAACTGCTGGCTTAAGCCATGATCATGGAACACCCACGATTCATTGGATCCCATTTGTAGACCCATTAATTCGATAAATGTCATGCATCTATTAAAAAATCAGCATGCGTACATCGCTTTTGCTATACATATAGCTAAAGCTCCATTACGGTCATGTGTGGAAAAGAGGGTGATTGTATGAATAAGGTTGCACAACAGATTGTCGAACGAATAAGACGTTTCTTCGCAACCGGGGCAACTCTAGATGTAGAAGTACGTATTCAAGCCCTTCGCAAGCTCCAGGAAGCAATAAAGCGTCATGAACCTCAGCTGCTTGAAGCATTAAGACTAGATCTAAATAAAACCAACTTTGAAGCTTATACAACAGAAATTGGTATCATCTTATCTGAGATCACGCACACACTTAAGCACTTGCGTCGCTGGGCGAAACCGAAACGTGTGAAAACGGCCGTTATCCACTTCGGTGCGCGTGGTATCATCTACCCAGAACCTTTCGGCGCAGTCCTTGTTATTGCACCATGGAATTATCCCTTTCAACTCTCTCTTGCCCCTGTCATTGGCGCTATCGCTGCAGGTAATTGTATTGTACTTAAACCGTCCGAGCAGGCGCCCCATACATCCGCAGCCCTTGTAAAGCTGATTAAAGACGCTCATTCGAATGGCTTGGCAGAAGGGATATTGAGTGTGGTCGAAGGTGATGCAGAGGTCAGTACTGCACTATTGCATCAGCACTGGGATTACATTTTTTTCACAGGTGGACCTGCAGTGGGTAAAATCGTCATGGAAGCTGCAAGTAAGCATTTAACACCGGTCACGCTAGAGCTTGGTGGAAAAAGCCCTTGCATCGTCCACCATGATGCCAATATCAAACTTGCTGCCAAACGAATTGTTTGGGGCAAGTTCTTGAACTCCGGCCAAACCTGCGTTGCGCCGGATTATGTCCTCGTGCACGAATCCGTGCACGGAGCCCTTGTTGCCGCGATGCAAGCCTCCATCGCGGAGCTTTACGGCGAGTCGCCCAGCGATCCCCGCCGCAAGGAGTTGCCGGCCATCATCAGTGGCCGGCACTATCGCCGCCTGCGTGCGCTGCTGGATCGCAGCAGCGGCACGCTCCTTGTCGGAGGCGGCGGGGAGGAGGATCGTCGGTATATCGAACCGACGATCCTCGGTAACATGACGTGGGAGGACCCCATCATGGAAGAGGAAATATTCGGACCGATCCTACCGATCTTCACCTATAACGAATTGGAGCGCGAAGTCATAGTACCCATCACCACAAGACCGAAGCCGCTTGCACTCTATCTTTTCTCTGAATCTAAGAGACTGCAAAAAGACTTGTTACAGCGAATTTCATTCGGCTGTGGTGCGATCAACGATACGGTGATTCAATTCGCCTCCCACCACCTGCCTATTGGCGGCGTTGGCAACAGCGGTATGGGTAGATATCACGGGCATCACACCTTCGACCTGTTCTCTCATCACAAAAGCGTGCTGCACCAGACAACCCGCTTTGATCTGCCATTTCGTTATCCTACTATGAAAAATGGCTTGCAATGGATTAAGAAAATCTTAAAATAACTAGAATGTGAAATCAAAAAAAGGGCCGCCCTCGAAGTTGAAAATCAACTCCTTGGACTGCCCTTATTTATATTTGCATGTTATTGATGTTCCACAAACTCAAACTCTACGTCACAAATGCGGATAACTGCACCTTCTTCTACACCACGATCACGCAATGCTTGGTCGATACCCATTTTACGAAGAATACGCGCAAAGCGCAGAACCGATTCTTGTGTGGAGAAATTTGTCCGTTTGAATAAACGCTCAATTGCAGCCCCTTCAACAACGAATACATCATTATCTCGACTAATCGTGAACGATTGATCTTCTTTCGGAGCAAGGCGGTATACTTTACGCTCTTCTACCTCAGCGATATCTTCCAGAAGCGGCATATCTGGAATGTTTGCAAGCAGATCTGCAGCCTTATACAGAAGCTCTTGCACGCCATCTTTGGTTACCGCAGAAACCGGGAATATCGAATATTCTTTACCAGACTCTGCTAACTTTTGTTTGAAAATTGCAAGCTGCTCTTCTGACTCTGGAATATCCATCTTATTCGCTACAATGAGCTGTGGACGTTCCTCTAACTTCGCATTGTATTGCTTCATCTCTTCGTTGATTGTAAGCCAATCCTGATAAGGATCACGACCCTCAGAAGCTGACATATCAATAACGTGAATAATCGCGCGCGTACGCTCTACGTGACGTAGGAAGTCATGACCCAGACCTACACCTTCGCTGGCCCCTTCAATAAGTCCAGGCAAATCTGCCATAACGAATGAGCGACCATCCCCCACATCTACAACACCTAAGTTCGGAGTAATCGTTGTAAAATGGTAGGCACCAATCTTCGGTCTAGCCGCAGAAACGACAGATAAGAGTGTGGATTTCCCTACACTCGGGAACCCAACAAGACCGATGTCCGCCATCACTTTAAGCTCGAGCACAACCCAACGCTCAACGCCTTCTTCACCTTTTTCAGCAATTTCAGGTGCTGGATTATTCGGTGTTGCAAATCGTGTATTCCCACGGCCGCCGCGACCACCCTTGGCAATCACAACCTCTTGACCATGACGCGTTAAATCGGCAAGCACTTCATTCGTGTCATCATCGATTACAATCGTACCCGGTGGTACTTTCACAATCATATGCTCCGAATTTGCACCATGCTGACTTTTATTGCGCCCTTTTTCACCACGGTCCGCTTTAAAGTGCTTTTGGTAGCGGAAATCGACGAGTGTTCTTAAACCTTCTTCTACTCGGAAAATAACACTTCCGCCACGGCCACCATCACCACCAGCAGGACCACCCTCTGGTACATATTTTTCACGACGAAACGCAACTAAACCGTCGCCACCGTCGCCACCTTTTACATAAATCTTCGCTTTATCTACAAACATTACCTTTCACCTCATCCGGTCTGAAACGGGATACGTATTGTAACTACCGCTTCTTGCTCGCCAAACGTCATCTCGTCTGCGGCTAGCTCCTCTGTTCTGCAAACCAATTCCTTCTCCAAGCCCCGCTCCAGTTGATCCCGTTCATACGCTCCTTGGTATACAAAATCACACAACAGCGCATCGCCTTCTTGGCAGTATTGTACCGACAATACATTCGGGTTTTCCTCAGCAAGCTGTGCATACACTTGAAACAAAGTCACGACTGTACGTGTCAACGCAGTGATCGTCTCAGCTTTAATCGGCAACTGGGATAAATCGACTTCCTGCACGATATCGATTTCAAGCTCCATCTTGCTGCTATCCATCCTTGCCTTGAGTAAATAAACGATAAGCGATGGAATACCTAGCTTGGACAAGAAACTGTCCTGCAGCATCTTACCTTTTATTTTCTCCATTGTATCCTGTAAATTATCAACTTTTTTTAGTTGAATATACCCGAATAAAATTTGAAAATGATTCATCCAATCATGTCTGAATCGATTAATGACACGCAGCAACTCCACATCATGATGAAGAGTTGATTCTGCCGTTTCCAGCTGACACCGTCTTCGAACCTCGTTGCGATCTGCTCTAAGTGCCAATATCACGAGCATAATTGCCACGCCTGCAAGCCCCAACCTGACACCAATATGCCAAGGTATCACAATGCCCGCAAGACCAACTAATATGGCTAGTATATACCCGATCGTTGCGCTTCTCCAGCGTTTCATCCACTTCTCCCCGATCCTTTGGAACTTTGCTAAGTCAGTATATCATTTAACTTGGAAAAGTTCACCACTATCTTTAAAGGACAGTTCAAGCTTCAAATTCTAGAGAAAAAAAGCCCTGACGAACGTGTCGCCAGGGCTTTTATGCTAACCTTATGCTTCGACAGCAGCTGTCTCGAATGCATAAACGCTCGCTTTCTTACGGTCGCGTCCCATACGTTCGAATTTCACAACGCCAGGAATTAGTGCGAACAACGTGTCGTCTTTACCGATGCCAACGTTGTTACCTGGGTGAATTTTCGTACCGCGTTGGCGAACGATAATGCTTCCAGCTGTAACACCTTGACCATCAGCACGTTTTACACCAAGACGTTTGGAGTGGGAATCACGTCCGTTCTTTGTGGAACCCACACCTTTTTTGGATGCGAATAACTGAAGATCTAATCTCAACATAGATGTCAACCTCCTTTTGAATAAGATGTTTGTACATTTATATGCTCACTGTACGTTTCTTCGATCGAATTAAGCATGACGACCATACTATCTAGCAACAACGATACTCGTTCAGCAACTTGTGAATCGATTCCTTGCGGAATTTCCACTTGCAGCAGTCCGCTTTTAACTTTCGTCTTCGGCGTCACACGAGTAAGTGCTTCGATAGAATTAACTGTTCCGACAGTAATTGCAGAAACAGCTGCGCAGACAATGTCTTTGCCGTGTTCGTCATAATTAGCATGTCCTTCAACCTTAAAAGAAGTAATAGCTGAATCTTTCACGTCTTTACGCCTTATGGTAACTCGTATCATAGTGGCCTCTTACGCTTGGATTTTTTCAATCACAACTTTCGTGTATGGTTGACGGTGACCTTGCTTACGACGGTAGTTTTTCTTCGCTTTGAATTTAAAAACGATGATTTTCTTGTCTTTACCGTGCTTTTCTACTTTCGCAGAAACGGAAGCACCGGAAACAACCGGAGAACCTACTACTAAACCGTCTTCTTTGGATACTGCCAATACGCGGTCAAAAGTTACTACTTCGCCCTCGCCTGCAGTCATTTTTTCGATAAATAATACATCGCCCTCTTGAACTTTGTATTGTTTACCACCAGTTTCAATAATTGCGTACATTTTGTTGCACCTCCCTCATGTCTCAGACTCGCCTACGTCTAGGTGATGACCCTTACAGTCATAAATGACGTAACGTCATACTTGAATACCCGATTCGTGCGGTTACAGCATGTGTTAGCAACACACTTGAAATACTTTATCATAATTACAAGGCGAAAGCAACGCCTATTTACGTTTTCGTGTCATTTCTAACAAACCAAGTTTTGTCCAGCCGACAACAATCGTCTTGGAACGATCTTTACGAGCCGCTTGTACAAGTGTTTCCATGATTTTGGCACGATTCGCTTCCTGCGTCATATCAATAAAATCGATAACGATCATTCCACGGATATTACGAAGCCGCAGCAGCCTTGCGATTTCACTAGCCGCCTCTAAGTTTGTCTGGAACACGGTTTCCTCTAAATGCGTAGAACCAACATATTTGCCTGTATTCACGTCAATTACAGTCAAGGCTTCTGTTGGATCAATAACTAAATATCCACCGCTTGGTAGCCATACTTTCCGACGAAAGGCACGGCCTAACTCATCTGTAACACCAAATTTATCGAAAATCGACATAGGGTCCTCATAAAGCTTAACAGTTGGCATTATGCCTGTTCCTGCATGTGTCAGTTGGCGATTCAGAAGCTGCTGCATCTCCTCACAAACCTCACTGCGGTCAATCCACACTTCACCTACCTCATGATTAATTACATCACGAGCCAATTTCGGCAGAAGATCTAAATCTTGGTATAGCTGGGCAGGTGCTTGGCTTTCCACGCTTTTCTTTTCCACACTTTTCCACAGCTCACGTAGTTCGGTTAAGTCCCGCTGCAGTGCATCTTCACTTTGTCCGGATGCTACCGTGCGCACAATGATGCCTTCTTCACCGTGCTTCAAATTTTCCATAATCGTCTTTAATCTCAGCTTCTCCGCATCAGAGTCAATTTTGCGTGAAGCTGCTACATAGTCTGCATAGGGCATGTACACGATCCATTTACCTGGTATGGAGAAATGTGTCGTTATTCTTGCCCCTTTAGACCCTTCAGGATCTTTTACTACTTGTACCATCAACTCTTGCCCAACCGAAATTAAATCGTTAATTAATGGCTTAGAAAGCGGTTGTTTTTCCAAATGTACGGGAAGTAAATCATCTATGTATAAAAATGCATTCTTTTCAAGACCAATATCAATAAAAGCAGCCTGCATCCCTGGCAGCACATTCACGACACGCCCTAAATAAATGGAGCCTGCCCGCTGCTTATCCAGCAGGTGCTGTACGTCATATTCCACAAGTCGCCCATCTTCAATAACAGCTGCCTGTGTTAACTCAGGTTTGCAATGCACAATAACTTGCCTCATGCCCTCACCCCAAGTGATATTTTACATGAAAAGCTCTGAAACTGCACTCCCCTGTTTTTTTTCATAAAAAAAAGCATACAACAGCCGCTGCTCAGGTAAGACGCCTTGAATTTTTCCATATTCATTCACAACGTAAACCAAGTGATAGCGCTCACGCTTAAGCAATTTGAGGATTTGTTCAATTGTACGATGCTTGGTGACGACAATCGGCTGTGCAAGTGTCCCCGAATGAATGAGGATGCTCCCGCGCTCCCCTCGAACCGCCAGAAACCGTAGAAAATGAAAAGGCACCTGCCGCCATGCATACCAATTCGAGACGAGGAGAAACACCCCAACCACCGCAATACTAAGCTGAATACGCCCCAAAGCGATCTCATGTATGGCCACACCAACGACAATCAAACTAAGGATTAGAGAGAGCATAATGCTTACACGAATCGTACGATGATAGGGCAGAAGATAGCTAACGGCGCATTGCATCACTTTCCCGCCATCTAGCGGCAAGATTGGGAGTAAATTAAATAAGCCAAGCATCAGATTGGCTTGAATAAAATAATCCCACCATACAGGATCAAACACACCGCATGCTTTCATCAACAGAGCTAGACCGATCATCCAAATATGTTGTAGCGGTCCTGCAATTGCAACAATAAGCTCTTCCCAAGCTGGCACATTACCTAATTCCTCAACTTCCGCAACACCACCAAAAGGAAGCAGCCTTACAATTTTTAACCGCCAACCGAACCCGCGGATCGCTGCCACATGACCCATCTCATGGATCAGGACAATACCAAACAGCGTCAGTGCCTCCATAAAATATCCGGTTATAATAGATAGCAGCAACATAATCGTAAATAGGGGATGAATACTAAAGGTTATTCCAAAGCATTTAATCAAACGAAATCACATCCACCGGATCCACGCTCATCTTGTCCTTTTTGATAGCAAAGTAAAGAGTACCTGTTCCCTTGATTTCATCTTTTGCTGCATAACCAATTGTCTCACCTGCTTTAATCCAATCATTCACTTGGAGCTTCGCCCCATCCATCCAACCATAAACAGACTGTACCCCTTCAGGGTGCTGAATGACGATTGTATATCCTGTCGTTTCACTCTCACCTGCACGGATTACTTGACCATCGTCCATCGCGAATACAGGAGTGCCCGTACGAGCAGATAACAAGATGCCTCCATTTGATTGTGTATATGGAACCGTGACTTTACCTTGCAGCGGAGCGAAATAATTACGTTTATTACCTAGGCTCGCTTTTATAGCATCGTCTTTTCCTTTGCTATTAAAGACAGGGATAAAGGAAGGAGAATCACCAAAAGTTCGATGATACCAAGTCGAAATTGCTTCATAGGAAATGGGCTGTACAAGTAATGTTGCGATGTAAGATTGTCCCTTTTGAGCGAGTGGATGTTTCAATTGAAACAGAGCCCAAATCAGAATAAAAAGCAGCAGCGCAACCCACGCCTTCGTTCGAAAACCTCGCCATATGGTTAATGGAGGTTCTCCATGATCTTCATGGTCCAATTTATATTTTTGTCTCCATACAAATTCAGGGTCATTCATTCTTGGATCATAGTTTCTCTCCGAGTCATCTGGTAGGAACGAGGGCAATACAGACGGTTGTTGAAGTCCCTGTGGCTTAGGTAATCGGAGTTGATCATGATCAACTCGCTCGACTTGATTACCATTTTCTTGCAATAACTTTATTCTTTCCAACCGACGTTGGCGAACATTATTTTTGATTTGCACCTGCTTGCCTCCTTCTTCACAAAGCTTGTACTTCATGAAAGTTGATTACTCTACTTTATGAATAGACATGGCCAAATAGACCCTCTTCGATCGGATTCATCAACAAAAAGAGCCCAGCCGCAGCTGAGCTCTTAAAAAGCGTATCAATCATTTTCAAAGTCAAAGTACTTGTCTTGGTGCAGTTTCACACTCATTACAAGACCCATTGAAATCATGTTAATAAACAATGAAGTTCCGCCGTAAGAAATAAAGGGAAGTGTAATCCCTGTTAACGGCATAACTCCGATCAACATCCCGATATTCTGGAAGATCTGGAGAACGAACATGGAGACAATTCCAATAATGATGTAAGAACCACTCAGGTGGATACTTCGAATCGAAATTAGAATCATGCGGTAAATAAGTACAAAGTACATTAATAGCAGTATAGCACCACCACGGAATCCGAACTCTTCCCCAATAACCGCGAAGATTGTATCCGAGTAGCCATAAATGATACCGCCGCTATGGGTAGCCTGCCCTTGCATAAAGCCTTGGCCTGCAAGACCACCAGATCCAATCGCGACCAGAGCTCTGCGCTGCTGAAGGATCCAATCCTTATCTACATTTTCAGAGTATAAGAAACCATCAATCCGCTTCACCCAGTGACCAAAATGATTATCAACTAGAAATGTCGTAATAGACTCATGATACGTATTGTACAAGTAATAGGAAAGTAGACCAGTACCCACAATTATAGCCACACCGATAAACGCATGCAAATATCGAATGTTGCCAATCCAATACATACCAAACAGGATAATGACATAGATCATCGCATTTCCCATATCCGGCATAACCATTACCATAAGAAAAGGAACAAAGACGAGTACCCCAATTGGCAGTACATCTCGTACGAATTCTAATCGTTCTCCTCTACGCTTAGCAAGCCAAGCACCGATGACCAAGATCAAGATCAGCTTCATAAACTCCGCAGGCTGAAAACTTAGATTACTTGTAATCTTGAACCAGCCCTTTGCCCCATTCTGCTCAGTACCAAATAAGAAGATGGCAATCAGCAATGCAATACCAATACCGTATAAATAGGGCCAATATTTCATTAGAACACGATAATCAAACAACGCTGTAAGGATAAATGCCAAAAGACAGACACCATAGATTCCAAAACTTTTCCCAAAAGAGACCGAAATTTTCGGGTCATTAAATGTAGCGCTATATACGACCATCGTAGAAATAATCATAAAACAAACCAGAATAAAGACGATGATAAAATCAAATTGTTTGAGTTTCTTCAGCAATTCAAGTCCTCATCCTATCCCGAGCATCTTTTTCATTTTTGTGAATACCCCTTGCTTATATTCAAGCGGGGCAAGTGGAACCGAATCACCCAAAATGCGGCGAGCAATGTTCCGATAAGCGATCGACGCTCGTGACGTATCGCTCATCACCGTAGGTTCTCCGGTATTCGCTGCTTTAATGACATGTTCATCATCCGGTACGATGCCAAGCAAATCAATCGCAAGTATAGAGCAAATTTCATCAATATCCAACATTTCGCCTTTTTTCATCATATTCGGGCGAATGCGATTAATGACCAGCTTAGGTGATTTAATACCTGATTTATCAAGTAATCCAATGACACGATCCGCATCACGCGTGGCTGTAAGCTCAGGTGTTGTGACAACGACTGCTTGATCCGCACCTGCAATCGCATTGCGAAATCCATGCTCAATGCCTGCCGGACAATCAATAATAATATAATCAAATTCTTCTTTAAGAGAATCGACAATCTTCTTTATAGATTCAGGCGTAATATCATCTTTATCTTTGGTTTGTGCAGCTGGCAATAAGTATAATTCGGTGAAGCGCTTATCACGAACCAGCGCCTGCTGTAATCTGCAGCGTCCTTCAGCGACATCGACAATATCATAAATAATACGATTCTCTAGTCCCATGACAACGTCCAAATTTCTTAGTCCAATGTCCGTGTCAACCATACAAACTTTTTTGCCTAATAAAGCAAGAGCGGAGCCCAGATTAGCCGAAGTCGTCGTTTTGCCGACTCCGCCTTTACCTGAAGTAACAACAATAGCTTCTCCCATGAACGTTCACTCTCCTTGATATTGAAACAACGGCTTTTTCATTACGGTAAGATGTGATGCAAATGATTAAGTTTATTAATCTGCATCACGCCTTCTTGAATATATGCAAATTCCATATGAGCCTCTTCTATACCCCACTCATCTGGTGAACGTGATACAATACCTGCAATTCGTAATTGTGTTGGTCTCATGTAGGATGCAGCGATAATAGCTGTTTCCTCTCCCTCACAACCAGCGTGAGCCATCCCTCTGAGCGCACCCAAAATATAGATGGATCCCGTGCAAATAATCGAACCTCCTGGATTCACATCACCAAGAAACAGCAAATCCCCACTATGCTCTAAGATTTGTCCAGAACGGACAATTCCTTTGATTGGGTTTAACTTTCCTTGCTGCGAATAATTATCTTTAAGTCCATCTGATTCAATGGATTGAATCAATAGATTACCTTTGGTTCGAAGGATATCCCGAATTTGCTCTTCTTGATCTTCCGTAATACTACGTTTACCAAGCTTCATGTACACATGGACAATTGGCCCAGATAATATCTGAACATGCGATTCTTCTAACATGTGGCGTAAACTACTTAATAACTCTTCAAACTCACAAGTATCCTCGAAACGAAAAACTAAACCTTCTTTGGTTCCCTTTAAGGTTACATGTTGTTTTCTCTCTGCAGTCATCCCATTCAGCCTCCTAATGCTTACAATTCGGCTTGTGGGCAAGTATTTCCTTCCTCGTTATAAAGCTTCTCCGTCTTTTTTCACCAAATGCATCGAATCGATCCACTTGCGCATCGGAATATAAATCGCAAGTGCGAACAGCATATTGAATAATGCACTTGGTAAAACAAAATGAGTCATAGCATGTACAAAAGGTATTTTCGTCACATCAAATAGCAGGTAAAGACTACCTACCATCGCCTCGCAGATTGCATCCCCTATTCCAATTAACACGATGGTGTACAATACAAAATGAGGTCTGAACACTTGCATAAGCCCAATGATGTAGCCTGTTAAACCCATTGCAAACGAAAAAACGCCTATCATATGCCCATAATAAATGAAATCTTGGAATAATCCAAAAATAACGCCATATAGTAAAGCTTGGTGCCTGCCAACATAGAGTCCAAAATAAAGAATGACGACAAGCACAAAGTTAGGTGAGACATGTACATTGGACTGCCAGGATTCAGGCAAAAGCCAAGGCATCAGCGTTCCTTGCACGATAAATAACAACAACATCAATAACCACGGATAATGTCTTCTTAACCCTCTCATCACTCACCCCTGCCCTGGCACTTCAACGACGAACACTTCGCGAATTTTGCGGAATGACACGAAGGGCTTAACCATGACTTTATGGGTGATTCCAAAGTCTCCAACATCACGTGAAACAACGGTTCCAACCGGAATCCCACTTGGGAACACTTGACCTAGGCCTGATGTAATAACCGTATCGCCAACAGCAATCGGATCATCCTTATCTACACGTGTCATGATAAGTAGACCTTTCTCATTGTCATAGCTTTCAATAACACCATAAGAATCCTTATCTTTCCCTTGTACAGTTGTGGAGATCGCCTTGGACGAGTTATCAGCCTCATTGATATCCATTAATAATTGAACTGTAGAAGAAAGAGGTCGAGTTTCTTTTACGCGACCGATTAATCCATCCACCGTCATAACGGCCATATTCGGTTTGATTCCATCTTTTTCACCTATATTGATGGTAATCGAATTGTTGTATGGATCAATAGAATTCGAACCTGTCACTTCAGCAATGCGATACTTATAGTTATTTGCTTGTTTCTGATTTTCTGTAAAATGAAGCTGCTCTTTTAAACGTGCATTCTGTGCTTCTAGATCATTCAGACGCTGCGTATCTCTAGCATATTGCGTTAATGTTAATTTAAGCGTTTTGTTCTCATCATAAATAACACCTAGACTTCCAACATCTTTAAAGAAACCCGCTATATAAGCAGCGGGCTTGTAGACGATACTTTGCGTCCAAGAAATTGAGTCTTTTATAAATTTTTCCGGCCAAGTCATACCAACACGTCCACCAAGCGTCAGACCCATCATAATAAAGAAGAAAATGAGTGCGAACATCAGTACAATTAGCCGTTTATTCCCCATAAATCTAAACAATATGAACACCTTCTCAACATGGCGCTAGAGCTATTTTTTCTTGTATCTTGCACTGGAGTCTGACCCTTTGAACAAATGCATGTGATCAAGGGAACGACCCGTTCCGATTGCAACACAATCAAGCGGATTATCTGCAACAATAACAGGCATGCCTGTCTCTCTTGTTAACAATTTATCTAAATTACGTAGGAGCGCCCCACCGCCTGTTAACACAATACCGCGATCCATAATATCTGCCGCAAGTTCTGGTGGGCATTTTTCAAGTGTCATTTTAACTGAATCAACAATAGCAGTAACAGTATCAGCTAAAGCTTCTGTAATTTCATCCGAAGTGATCTGCATTGTTTTCGGCAATCCCGACACAAGATCACGACCACGAATTTCAAAGCTTTCTTGCTCGTCAAGCTGCATGGCAGAACCAATCTCAATCTTGAGTGCTTCAGCCGTACGTTCACCAATCATCATGCTATACGTTTTCTTAATAAACTGTGTAACTGAATCGTCCATGTTATCCCCAGCTACTCGAATCGAGCGGCTTGTTACAATACTTCCAAGAGAGATAACAGCAACTTCAGTTGTACCCCCACCAATATCAACAACCATGGAACCTGTTGGCTCCCATACCGGCAGATCTGCACCAATTGCAGCTGCTAGCGGCTCCTCAATTGTATGTGCTTCACGTGCACCAGCTTGTTTGGCTGCGTCTGTCACTGCACGTTTCTCAACAGCAGTAATACCTGACGGCACGCAAATCATCACATTCGGATGACGCCCGAAGAACATGCTTGGTTTATGCGCTTGACGCAAGAAGTAACGAATCATAACAGCTGTTGTTTCAAAATCAGCAATAACGCCGTCTTTCATCGGACGAACCGCTCTGATATTCCCTGGTGTACGACCAATCATATTTCTCGCGGAGTTACCTACCGCTTCAATTGTTTTTGTATCTGTACGCAGAGCAACCACTGAGGGTTCGCGGACAATAATACCGTTGCCTTTTTCATAAACAAGGGTATTTGCAGTACCTAAATCAATTCCATAATCTTTTCCACCGAACATTTGTAGAAGCTCCTTTCCCTTACTGTCATCACTGTGTTCAGTTCAAACATAATGCTCATTATATTACATAAACCCCTGTTCCTTCAAACTTACGAATTCTTTATCTCCAATTATGATGTGATCAAGCACCTCAATCCCAATAATACCACCAGCTTCAAGCAATCGTCTCGTAATGTCAATATCCTCTTTACTAGGCGTTGGGTCACCGCTCGGATGATTATGTACGCATACAATTGACGCTGCACTTCGTGTAATTGCCGCCCGAAAAATTTCGCGCGGATGTACGATAGCGGCATTAAGGGATCCGATGGATAATGTTTCCTGACCAATCACATGGTTTTTCGTGTTTAGAAATAAACAGACGAAATGCTCTTTCGTTAAATATCTAAGTTCCTCGGTAAGCAAATTAGCCGCGTCATGGGGTGAGCGTATTGTAATTGCATCACTCATCGTCGATCGGGCAATTCTGCGACCAAGCTCGATGCCAGCCTGTATTTGCAGGGCTTTGGCATCACCGATGCCTCGAATCTGAGTTAATTGTTCCCTGCGCATTTCTACCAATGAACGTAAGCTGCCCGCTTCTACCAACACTCGTTGTGCAAGTCCGATTGCGGATTCTGCCATTGTACCCGTCCGCAGCAGAATAGCAAGAAGTTCCGTATTGCTAAGTGCTTCTGCACCAAAGCGCAGCATACGTTCACGTGGTCTTTCTTCACTAGGAACATCTCGTAGTGCAAGATGAGGCAAAATATGATTTCCCTTCTTTCGTCATAATATGGGTGTATGAATTTTCATTAATTCCCATCTATTATAACATTTTCACAGGGAAGTCATATGGTAATATTTTGGAATTATTACGGATTTACAAGACATCAACGCCGAATTCACTCAGCATATCACTCAGTAAGGAAACGGATAACCCCACGACATTAAAATAGTCACCATTAATCGAATCTACGAAAGTCGCACCAATGCCTTGAATCGCATATGAACCTGCCTTATCCATCGGCTCTCCTGTTGCAATATAACGTTCGATTTGTGCTGGACTAAGCGGCTTCATATGCACATCAGTAGTACGATGCCGAACAATTTCTGCGCCAGTGGCTAGATCAACACAAGCAATCCCTGTATACACTTGATGGGTTGTATCCTGCAGCATAGTCAGCATATGCGCAGCATCTTGTTCATCTGCAGGTTTACCAAGTACAACACCATCTTTGACAACAATGGTATCTGATCCAATTAGGATGGTTTTACCTTGGAACAATACGGTCCCGGCTTGGCCTTCTTGTTTCAATCGTTCATAGACAACTTTTACCTTACGTAAACTAAGCGATTCCACAATTTGTGCAGGTGATAAGGATGCCTCTACTTGTTCATCCGCATCGCTAACTTCAATCCGATAAGGAAACCCTAGTGACCGAACAAGCTCTTGCCTGCGTGGTGAAGACGACGCAAGAACAAGCATGACTTGATCAGAATCAGTCGTATGCACGCTAAATCCCTCCTTTTCATTTTCCAATAATTCGCCTTTCAGGATGTGCAATCTTAAAGCTTTCGATACAACCATATCGCTCCGATGAGCCCTATAACCGCACATAGATTCAGTTGAACCTGAAGAGACACATTATACTTGATGACATTTAAATCAGCCTCAGGCTTCCAAGAGAACCCTACTGATTTCGTCAAAAATGAAAGTGCTTTAACAGGGGCTAGTAACTCGCCAATAATGATTCCTACTACCAGTCCAATCATAATAAATAGAATCAGTACAAAATAGTTTTTTTTCATATATTTACTAGTTTCCGTCCTCTCCCAAAATCTACATGCCTAATTATACGTGCATCTTCGAGCGCTTTCAATGTAGAATAAGGCCTGGGAGGAGATACATAATATGAAAAAAGCAACACGAATTCTACTTCTTTTTACTATTTTCACTCTCGCATTTCCAGGTGCAGCTTCTGCTCTGCGAGTTGTGGTCGATCCTGGACATGGTGGAAATGACCCTGGAGCGATCGGTGTAACGGGTTTACAAGAAAAAACAGTTAACCTCAGTATTGCTCTGAAAGTTCGAGATGAACTTCGTAAACGTGGCATTGAGGTTATCATGACTCGAGAAAGTGACAAGTATTTAAGCTTGCAAGAACGAGTCGATTTTACAAATCGTCAATCTGCTGACCTCTTCGTATCGGTACATGCAAATTCGCATTCCAACGAAAATGCACGTGGTGGACTCGTTTTATATTACGACAATCGTTATCCACAGGCAGATTACCCAGCTTCTTCCGAGATGGAGGCTCTTTCGCCTTTATCAAAGAAATTTGCGGAAAACATGCTGCAGGCATACATACAAAATACCGGTTTAAATAATCAAGGTTTGGTGCCAAGTGCTGTATATGTCGTAAGGAAGGGGACAATTCCCAGCATTTTAGTGGAGACCGCCTTTTTAAGCAACGCTGAAGACGAAGCTATGCTTAAAAGTGATGCTATGAAAACCAAAATGGCGATTGGGATTGTGAATGGTATTGAAGCTTTCCAAGGAACGAAGCCACCAGAGACAAAATATCCAGATATCATGGGTCATTGGGCTCGTGATCCGATACTCCGAATGATCGATAAAGGCTTGCTTAAAGGGTATCAGAACAAGTTTGAACCGGATCGTGCTTTAACTCGAGCTGAGTTTGTATCGCTAATGGACCGTGTCTTTGAGTTTGACAAGCTCCCATCAAGTGGCGATAGTCAGTCAACTACATTTACAGATTTATCTAATCAGCACTGGGCTTATTCATCCATTATTAAAGGGGTGCAACTTGGCGTAATTAGTGGTTATCCAGATAACACTTTGCGACCAGAAGCTCCGATTACGCGTGGTGAAGTCGCCCACTTATTTTACAAATTAATGCAAACATCCAAAGGAAAAACGGAACAAAAACAAGCAGATGCGTTCGTATTCACCGATGTACCGAGAGATCTATGGAGTGCACCTGCAATCTATGCGCTTCATACCGCAGGCATTATTAACGGATTCACACCGACGACATTTCAACCCGATCGAAGCATGAATCGGGCAGAGATTGCTGTATTGTTAGATCGCTACGTATCCCAAATCAAATAAAACACAATAAAAACACCGACTTGAAAGTATGGATTAATCATCCGATCACATCCTTTACTTTTAGTCGGTGTTTTCCTGTTCGTTTATACGAGTTTAATAACTTGTTGGAATGCTTTTTCCGCAAGCACATATTGCATCATTGCGGATTGCGCTTGCCATAATTGTGCTGTTGCTGGCTTGGTCACATAGGCTTCTAAAGCACCAATTGCTGCTGTCAACGACTTGGTCATATTTTGCACATAAGTCATGGAGGAGGTGTCGCCATCCTTAAGAGACGCTGCTGACGTAAGCCAGGCCTGCTCCGCTGCTTTAAGCGCATTTATGGTTGCAGCATCTATTGTAGTAAGACGTGTCTCTTCAATATGCGGCATGATGATACCGGAGAGCGTAACCATTAACTTACTTCCCGTATTTAGCATGTTTCCAACTTGGTCTGGCTTTGCCCCTGTCCATTTCATTTGAGTAAGCGCAGGGAGGTCAATCATTTTAGCGTATACATCGATCTTCTTATCTTTAAACACTTTCGTTAATCGCTGGGATTCCGCTTTGGACGCTGCTATACCTGCGAATACAGTTGACTTGTCGCCTTCTTCTGTTGCCGGTAAGATACCTTTACTCTTTAAGCTATCCACATCCGATTTCAGTGATGCTGCACTTGAGAATATACCATGCTGCAATAAAACATATGAACGTGCTTCTATCTTAACAGGTACAGCTGTAACTTTTTCATTTGTTGATGAAGCTGCCGATTTCGTCGCTCCGGTATCTTCTGATTTTACCGTACTTTTCTCACCTGCTGTCCCTTCGGTTGGCTTCAATAGGGTTCCCGGATTCGGTGTAATCGTACTTACTTGTCCGAGTGTAGAAATAGATTCCACACTCTTTGATTCTTGTTTAGAGCCATCTCCCATAAGCATCGTGAGTATAAAAAAACCAAATGCAGCTCCTGTCACAACAGCACCTGCAACAGCACCTGCCACTTTCCACCATTGCATAGGAGGGCGTTTTCGGTAGATTGTACTTAGCTCGGGATCACCTTCGCTCCAAAATTGATCAACACCCCAGTCTTCGTACATTTCTGACTCTTGCCTTTGCTCGTTATTCTGATGTGGGTTGCTGAAATGAATTCGTCTAGGCTGTGTGTAAGGATCCTGGGCTCTTTCTGCATCATAATAATCATTAACGCCGTTACGCTGCTCCTGTGACTCTCTGATGATCCGTTCAACGCGTTCAGTCTCCGTCTCAAACGCACTCTGCCATGGCCCAAAATCAGTTGTATATTGATTGAGTAGTGTTGGATCTAAATATTCAACATCGTCTCTGTACCGCTCATTCACTTGAGACTCTACTGGAATGTCCACCCGGGTTTCAACTCGGTATTCATCTTCCTTAAGTGGAATAATGACAGGTTCAGCTTGTTCCTTATTTAATTTATCAACCCGATTGCCATTACGATCAAACCGAATTGTAAATTTACCGTTATCCATAATCCTCTCTCCTAACACAATCAATTTAATAGTTTGTGAGTGTTTGTTACTAGACTATGATTAAGAGGAGAGATTTATGCCGCTTTTCCAAGTGACTCGACTTTTTGATTATGGTTGACTAACAAAAGGGCCACAGCCTTCAGGAAGATTTACTTCCGATCAGGTTGTGACCCTTTTTTACAACTATAAATATGAGGTTCTTATTACAAACTAGAACGTTCTTGCAGCAATTTAGCTAAACCATGAGATACTTTCCAGATGTCTCCTGCACCCATTGTAATAACCAAATCTCCGCTTTTCACGTGACCAGCCAAGTAGTTCAGCACATCCTCACGATCTGGAATATGCTGTACATTCGGATTGCTATTCTGACGAATCAATTCTACGAGCTTAGCTGATGAGATACCCTCAATCTGCTTCTCACCGGCAGGGGAGTATATATCAGAAATAATAACCTCATTTGCCTCAGTAAATGCACGTGAGAACTGTTCGAACAAATAATAAGTACGTGTGTAACGCTGTGGTTGGAACACAACTATAATATTCTTCCCAGTAGCTTTGGTCGCTGCAATTGTCGCTTCAATTTCAGTCGGATGATGTGCATAGTCATCAATAACTAGAATATCATCTACTTCACCAAGCACTTGGAATCTACGCTTCGCACCACGGAACTCTTTTATCGCAATCGCTATTTTTTCAAAGGAAATACCTGCTTCTAAGCAAGTAATAACTGTTGCAAGTGCATTGTACACATTGTGCTTACCTGGAACAGAGAGCTCGATTTGACCTAACAGCTCACCTTCTCGCACAACATCAAAAGATACTTGACGATCGCCTAAATGAATATTCTGTGCGATATAATTCGCTTGCGCGTGAATACCATACGTAATCACTTCGCTGCGAATGTCTTGCTGCATTTGTTTTAAATAGGGGTCATCCAGACAGATGATCGCTTTTCCGCCTTCACGCACTTGGCTCAAAAACTGTGCATATGCCTTTTTCAAGTTTTCAAAGTCGCCATTGTAGTTCTCCAAATGATCGGCTTCAATATTGTTCACAAGTGCAAGAGTCGGGTGATATTGAAGGAACGTACCATCACTCTCATCCGCTTCTGCTACTACATAATCCCCTTTACCCGCCTTAGCATTAGATCCAACATTCATGATCTCTCCGCCAATAATATAGGTTGGATCCTCACCGCAGTTTTCCATCACAAGGGCAATCATGGAAGAAGTCGTCGTCTTCCCGTGTGCACCTGCAACTGCAATTCCTTTTCGAGCGTTCATCAATCTAGCAAGCATTTGTGAACGATGGATAACTGGAATACTTAATTTCTCTGCTTCCTTAATTTCCACATTATCCTTCGAAAGAGCTGTCGAATACACGACAAGGTCAGCACCTTTAACGTTGTCTGCCTCATGTCCAATATAAACATGCGCACCTTTGGCTTTTAATTTCTCTGTCAATTCCTGCTGTGCCAAATCAGATCCAGATACCTGGTATCCCATTTCCAGCATCACCTTGGCGATGGCACTCATACCATATCCACCAATGCCGATAAAATGTACATGTTCTGATATATTCAAGCCTTCCTCACCATCCCTTTTCCGAATCGGCTTTACGCAAAATCCAGGCGCGTACATCAGAGATCAGGTATAGCGTGCCTGACACGACTCCTAAATCCTCTGGTTTGGTTTTGCTTTGTAATAATTCTAATGCCGACTTCCAATCTGTTTCTACGATTACTTCAACATCCGTGCGTCCCATCTCAGCTAACTGCTGATACACCTTATCGGCGAGTTTAGACGCATCTTCTTTTTTATGAAAATTCGCTTCCGTAACGATCAAAGTATCCACTATTGGTAGTATATGACTCAAATAGCCCGTATGATACTTCGTCGAGAGCATTCCGATCATAAAATGAAGCTTTTTGTACGAATAAGTACTTTGTAACGCTTGAGCAAGCGCAGCAGCACCTTCCGGATTGTGTGCACCATCCAGTAAAAGCTTCGGCTCTTTGGACACTAGCTCTAATCGCCCCGCCCATTGCGTATGCTTCAGCGCTTCTTGCAGCTGCTCATCTTCAATCATTAGCGCATAATACTGACGAAGTACTTCGAGCGTCATAAGCGCGGCTGAAGCATTCTTCAATTGATGCTGTCCATTCAGCGAAATCTCAAGTTCAGGCAGCTTTCTAAATGGCCCATCAAAGCGGAACTTCTGACTGTTCTCTTCATTCGATAACGTTTCATAATGGAATTCCTCATGGAGTGTGTATAGTGTTGCTTTACGTTCTTTGGCTACACGCTTAATTACTTCAAGTGCTGCCGGATCTTCGACTGTACATACAACAGGTACGCCAGACTTAATAATTCCAGCCTTCTCTGCTGCAACCGCCTCAATCGTATCACCAAGCACATCCATATGGTCATGCCCAATGTTCGTAATGATCGACACAACAGGTGTTACAATATTGGTTGAGTCCAAACGACCGCCAAGTCCTGTCTCCCAGACCACATAATCCGGGAATGTCACTGTTCCAAAATAAAGCAGGGAAATCGCCGTGCAAACTTCAAACATGGTAGGTGATCCAAGTTCAGATTCAGCAATTTCATCAAATGCCGGCTTCAACCGATTCGCTAAATCAAGCAATTGCTGCTCTTCAATGTCTGCACCGTTATATTTCATGCGGTTCGTGAATTTCTCGATGTAAGGGGACGTAAACGTCCCCACATCATAGCCGCCTCTGTGCAGCACTTCACTCAAATACGCACAGGTCGATCCTTTTCCATTCGTCCCCGCAACATGAATAAATTTAAGTCTGCGCTCTGGATGACCGAGCTTTTCCATGAACATTTCCATGCGTTTAAGTCCGGGTTTAATCCCATGCGGTACTAAACCTACAATCCAATTTACTGCATCTTCATATCGATCAAATGCTAGCTTTACTGCTTCCCCATTAGATTGTGCCACTGTTTCTCATCCCTTTGCTTGTTAGAATGCGTTTTTACGCTTTCAGTTCTGCTAGACGGGCAATTACTTTTTCACGCTTATCGGCATAGTCTGCTAGCTTCGCTTTTTCTTCTTCAATTACTTTAGCAGGCGCTTTTGCAACGAACCCTTGGTTGGCAAGCTTCTTCTCAATTCGCTCCACTTCACCATCAAGCGTCGCTACTTCTTTTTCAAGACGAACGAGTTCTTGGGCAATGTCAATTAATCCAGCAAGTGGTAAGAAGAGCTCAACGCCTGTCACAACAGCTGTCATTGCTTTCTCTGGTGCAGTCATCGAACTATTAATTTCAAGTGATGACGTGTTACAGAAACGTTGAACATAGTTTACATTACCTTGTAGAATCGCTTCTACTTGAGCAGTTGCAGGTTTAATGTTCAATTCGATTTTCTTGCTCATTGGCACGTTTACTTCTGCACGAATGTTACGCACAGAACGGATGATGTCCATCAACATTTCCATCTCTCGAACAGCTTCTGGAGCTTCAAATCCTGCTTCATATGTCGGCCAAGCAGCAAGTGTAATGGTTTCCCCTTCATGCGGCAGATGCTGCCATATTTCCTCGGAAATAAACGGCATGAATGGGTGAATTAAGCGCTGCGTGTGATCGAGCACGTAAGCAAGAACAGACTGAGTCGTCTTTTTCGCTGCCGCATCTTCACCATACAAGCTTAGTTTACTAAATTCAATGTACCAATCGCAAAGATCATCCCAGATGAAGTTATACAGCAAGCGACCTGTTTCACCAAATTCATATTGTTCAATCAAGCGGGTTACATCACGAACTGTTTCATTCAAACGATGTAAAATCCAGCGATCAGCTGTGCTCAAGTTACCGCTCAAGTCGATATCCGAAGCCTTGAATCCTTCTAAATTCATAAGCGCAAAACGAGACGCGTTCCAAATCTTATTCGCAAAGTTACGCGCTTGCTCTACACGTTCCCAACGGAAACGTAAATCTTGACCTGGAGTAGAAGAAGTGGAAAGCATGTAACGCATCGCATCTACACCATATTTTTCAATCACTTCAAGTGGATCAACGCCATTACCCAATGACTTGGACATCTTACGACCATCGGCATCACGAACAAGTCCGTGAATAAGGACATCTTTAAACGGCACTTGCTCTGTAAATTCCAAGCCTGTAAAGATCATACGAGCAACCCAGAAATAAATGATGTCATAACCAGTTACAAGTACATTGGTTGGGTAGTAACGCTCCAGATCAGCCGTTTTTTCCGGCCAACCGAGTGTGGAGAACGGCCACAATGCGGAAGAGAACCATGTATCTAGGACATCATTGTCTTGATTTAAGTTAGCAGATCCGCACTTCGAGCAGCACGTTGCATCTTCACGCGCAACTGTCGTCTCGCCACAGTCGCCGCAATGCCACGCTGGAATACGATGACCCCACCAAAGCTGACGGGATATACACCAGTCACGAACATTTTCGATCCAGTTCAAATACGTTCTTTCAAAACGATCGGGTACGAAGTTTACGCCATCACCAGATTTTTGAGCTGCAATTGCGCGTTCAGCTAGTGGCTTCATGCTCACAAACCATTGAGTGGAAAGATACGGCTCAACAACTGCACCGCTGCGCTCGGAGTGTCCCACTTGATGCATGTGCTCTTCGATCTTGATTAGAACGCCTTGTTCTTTTAGATCAGCTACGATTTTCTTACGGCAATCGAAGCGATCCATTCCCTCGTAAGGACCTGCATTGTTGTTCATTGTACCGGATTCATCCATCACGAGAATGCGCGGTAAATCATGACGATTTCCTACTTCAAAGTCATTCGGATCATGAGCAGGTGTAATTTTAACTGCACCCGAACCAAATTCTTTTTCTACATATTCATCGGCAATAATCGGGATTTCTCGACCAACTACTGGCAGAACAAGCATTTGACCGATCAAGTGCTTGTAACGCTCATCTTCTGGATGAACGGCAACTGCTGTATCACCAAGCATTGTCTCTGGACGAGTTGTCGCCACAACGATGGAGTGCTGACCATCTTTGGTTTTGTACTCAAGGTGGTAAAGCGCACCCTGCACTTCTTTATATTCAACTTCGATATCCGATAGCGCTGTACGAGCTGCCGGATCCCAGTTAATGATGTAGTTCCCGCGGTAGATCAAACCTTTTTCATAAAGAGATACGAATACTTCACGAACCGCCTTGGACAAACCTTCATCCAACGTAAAGCGTTCGCGCGAATAGTCGAGCGAGAAGCCCATTTTCGCCCATTGTTCACGGATCGTTTCAGCGTAATGTTCTTTCCATTCCCATACTTTCTCCAAAAACTTTTCCCGTCCAAGGTCATAACGTGTTAAACCTTCTTCACGAAGCTTTTGCTCTACTCGTGTCTGTGTAGCAATCCCTGCATGATCGGATCCTGGCAGCCATAGTGCATCATAGCCTTGCATTCTTTTGGTACGAATTAGGATATCTTGCAAAGTGTTATCGAGCGCATGACCAATATGCAGCATTCCAGTCACATTTGGAGGTGGGATTACTATGGTATACGTTTCTGCGTCTTTACGCTGACCTGCTTTGAAAAACTCATTTTTCATCCAAAAGTCATACCATTTTTTCTCTGCGCCTTTTGGATCATAGGTTGTTGGCATCGAAAGGGTTGGTTGTGTTTCTTTTTGTTCAGACATGAGATTACCTCCTATTTTTTGAAGTATGCTTCTCAGCACACAAGACGAATTGCATCACAGACCACATGTCGGGCACGTGCGAATTCAGAAAAAGTGCTAATCCATATAAATTCTAGACAACTAAAAAACCCTTCCGTCACAAAGGACGAAAGGGCTCAGCTTCCGTGGTACCACCTTTATTTCATACCCCTTTCCGCAGCTTCAAAAATGACGCAGCCAGCGGCACTAATAGGAATATGACACTTCAAAGCAGATAACGGCTGCGGCCGGTCAACGCTAAAAGGAAACCGCTATATCCATGCATAGCATGTTATTCTTGCGGCAAGCTTGTTCACGTTAACAACTCCGGGGCGACTTCGTGCGGTCTGCTTAACTACGGAATTTCTCAGCAATTACAATTCCGTTCTCTGAAGGGCATAACGCCTACTACTCCCCATCCTCGCTAGAGTATGTTCATATATTACATCATATGATAAACATTATTGGTTAGAGAGTCAATATGTAAACATCCTAACGGAATAGATGTTCATCCATTATTTTTAAATGGGCAGATAGGCGTGGACGAAACGACATATATGGAAAGAGATCTCGCTCAAGTTCCATTCCTGGGGCAATTTCAATTAATTCGAGATGATGATCCTTTAATTGAAAAACAGCACGTTCTGTCACATATAGCACAGGGATACTCCGCTGAAGCGCATATTTAGCATTGAATGTAATCTGTTCAACCTGTTGAGTAAACTTATGATGCCTGCCTTCTTGTACAATGTGCAATTTCCCCTCGGAAACATCAATTTGTAGTCCGCCAGCAGTAAACGTTGAGCAGAACACGATTTTTTTCGCATTTTGACTAATGTTAATAAATCCGCCACACCCCGTTAATTTCGATCCATATTTACTCACGTTCACATCTCCGAATTGATCTGCTTCCGCCATCCCCAGAAAAGCAACATCAATCCCGCCACCATCAATAAAATCGAACTGCGAAGGCTGATTCAATATGGCATAAGGATTTGTCGCTGCACCGAAGCTTAATCCTTGCGCAGGCACCCCGCCAATCGGACCTGATTCAACCAATAGTGTAAAATCATGCACACCATCCTCAGCAGCAATGCAACCAATGCCCTCCGGTAAGCCGATTCCTAAATTGATAACATGACCCGATTCAATCTCTTGGGCTGCTCGACGCGCAATAATTTTACGTTCATCCAACTTCATTGGTTTCATGCGATCAACTGCTTCGATTGTTTCTCCAGAATAAGCCGAGTTATACACCTCAGCAAACGTCTGCCAATGGTCCATAGGTTCACTGACTACGATTACATCCACTAGTATACTTGGGATCACGACCAGCTTCGGATCCAGCGATCCACCTTTAGCAACCCGCTCCACTTGAACGATAACTTTGCCCCCACAATTGCGTACGGCTTGCGCCATTGCCAGCATTTCAAGTGTTGCAGCTTCCTTTTCCATCGTGATGTTTCCGTATTCATCAGCAGTTGTACCACGTAATAATGCAACGTGCACAGGGAAAATGGGATAGAACAGTATCTCTTCCCCATTGATTTGAATCAGTTGCACCAAATCTTCTGTGGATCGTGCATTCAGCTTACCGCCTTCGTATCTAGGATCTACGAATGTATGCAAGCCAACCGAAGTAATGGTCCCTGGCTTACCAGCTGCAATATCTCGAAATAAGTGTGTAATGACGCCTTGGGGCAAATTATACGCTTCAATTCGATTATCCAAAATGAGCTTACCCAATTGTGGCGCAAGTCCAAAGTGCCCTCCAATCACTCGCCTCACTAAGCCTTCATGAGCTAAATGATTTAACCCTCGATCCTTACCGTCACCTTGGCCTGCTGCGTAGATGAGTGTCAGATCAAGTGGCATCTTTTCCTGCAAAAATCTTCTCTCGAGCGCAGCAGTCAATCCTTCAGGATGTGCACAGCCGACAAAGCCGCTAACCGCAACGGTATGCCCCGCTTCTATGATCTGTACAGCTTCGTCTGTGGATAGAAACTGGACCATCTTCCCATACATTAAATAACGAGGCCTCCGTTAACTTCAAGAACAGTACCGTTCACATAATTCGCATCATCCGAAGCAAGGTACAAGTATGCTTGAGCTATATCAGAAGGCTTACCAAGCCGGCGTAAGGGGACTTTCTCAACCATCAGCGCAAGTACTTTCTCAGGTACGCTGGCAACCATCCCGGTTTCCACATATCCAGGAGCGACTGCGTTCACATTAATCCCTTTAAAGCCCAATTCCTTGGCCCAAGTTTTCGTCATGCCGATCACGCCAGCCTTAGTTGCTGCATAGTTAGTCTGGCCAATATTGCCATGCACACCAACGATGGAAGAAGTATTAATAATTTTGCCTTGGCCTTTCTGAACCATATGCGGAGCGACGAATTTCGTACAGTAAAATACCCCATTCAAGTTCACATCAACAACACGCTGCCATTGTTCAATGGACATTTTGCTCAGCATACTGTCTTGTGTAATTCCAGCATTGTTGATCAGAATATCAATCTGACCGAATTGCTCGATAACGCTTACCACCATCGACGCGACGCTTTCTGCACTTGATACGTCCACTTGTATAAATGTAACCGCATCTTGATAACCCGCAGCACACAGCTTCTCACAAGCTGCATTTCCAGCTTCCGCATTAAAATCTGCCATGACAACAGAAGCGCCATTTTCCAAAAATAATCTGACTGTCTCTAGGCCAATTCCATTAGCCCCACCAGTTACAAGCGCAACTTTACCGTTTAACTTATTCACACCATCACGCTCCATTCTTCTCGTTCGTGAAAAAATCAGTCATTTCCCGAATCAACTGTTCAATGTCATCAACAAGCGGTGAATGGCCGCAATTCGTTAAAACAACAAGCTCAGCGACATGCGCAAGATCTTCCATAATTTCTTGTGTCATTGCTTCCGTAATGACGAGATCGTTCTCGCCCCACAACACAAGTGTAGGAGCAGTAATGCGTTTGGACGCACCAGAACCCGCTGATACAGCTCCATCTATCTCGCTAATATTAAAAATATTCAAACCATGATAGACCTCAGGTAAATTACGTTGTGTCAAAATATCATCTAGATAGATTTCATATCGCTCAGGAACTGGCTGGTTATGGTTATAGAGAGAGGCATTGAACAAAAACCGCATGAATTCACGATCTCGTCGCACATTAGCCCCTTGCACCACTTGAGTACGAATCGTATTGTTCATCTGCTCCTGCGATTGAATACGCTGGCTCAAATCAGAGACAAAATTGGCATCCGTTTCATAAAAAGGATATCCACGTGTTGACATCGATTCGAGCAAAATAAGCTTCTCCACCCGATCCGGATAATCTGCTGCAAACTGCATCACGACTCCTCCGCCTGTTGACCAGCCGACTAATGTAAACCGTTGCAACCCGAGCTCATCTGTGAACATCTTTAGATCGATTGTAAAATCCCCTAAACTTGAGATTTTCTCATGATACGTTGAAATGCCAAACCCTCGTAAATCTACGGCATACACTTTGAATCGATCATCCAGATGCTCCATGACTAAATCCCAATGCTGCGAAGAATTCATGTTTCCATGCACGAGCAATACAACCTGCTCACCGCCCTCACGTTCCCGATACCCAAGTGTTTCTCCATTCGGTAAATGAATGGATTTAAGCGTGATTTGAACCATTCTTCATCATCTCCATTTGATTGTTGTGGCACCCCAAGCATAGCCAATACCAGCCGATACAAGCACAACTAAATCGCCGCTTTTTATCTTCCCTTGCTCAAGTCCAAGCTCTAGACTCAAAATTTGGTCAAACTGACCCATATGACCATATTCATGCAAATAGACAGCTTGATCCACAGTAAGCCCAAGTTCCTTTAACACATAATCGTGCGCAGACTTTTTCATGTGAAGAATCGCAAGATAATCAATGTCGGAGATCGAGTAGCCACTGCTTGCAACTGACTTCTTAACCGCCTCTACAAAATGATGCATTGACCTCTCTTCCAGACGTACTTTCATTGCCTCCGGATCTGGAACATCGAACATAAATGGATTAATCCCAGCCTCCACAGCACCCTGCGTAATCAACTGCTTCGTTCCACCACAAGGGATAATCACATCCTCGGAAAAAGAGCCATCTGTAATCACATGCGTTTCCAGTAACTCAGCAATGCTGGCAACTCCGTCATCAGATCCATTTTTTCGCAAAATAATGGCGCCCCCACCGGCAGATAAATTAAATAGGAAGCGTGTACGTGGATTCGTATAATCGACTAAATCTGAATTGCGATAGCCACCAGCCAGAAGTACTGTACGAATCGACTCGTCGGCTAGCATCATATTTTTGGCAACCTTAAGTGCCATAATCGTCGTGCAGCAGCGCAGCGCAACGTCGAATCCCCATGCATTAAATGCACCGACCTCTTGCTGCAGCTTCAGTGCTGCTGTCCAGACGGGATATTCCTTATGTTCTTCCCCAATATAGAGAACGAGATCAATGGACAAGGGATCAATACCCGCTTGAGAAATCGCTTTACGTGCGGCACGAACGCCCATCTCACAGCTGTGCTCCTCACTATTAGGGATCGGCTTGCGCGAAATGCCCATTTTACGTTCAATAATGTCCTGTGGAATTCCTGACTTATCAGCAATCTCCTGACTAGTAATGTATTGCTCTGGAATATAAGTGGCTAAGCCTCGTATCGAAATGGATTGTGACTGTTTCATATCGGAAATGTTCCTTTCTTCAGCGCGTCATCGATATATTTCATTGCATCATCAAGTGTACCTACTGTCACTTCTTCTTGACTTTGCACATGTGTCACACGAATACGCCACGGCCGATCCTGCTCTCTACTTGCTTCATTCGGACTGAAACGCAGCACGAAAGACGAAACTACTTGGGATTGGAACTCTGCCATGTTGAATCGACCTTCTTTCCATGTGCCTTCGTCCTACGATTGGATAACCACAATTTCGTTGTGCCAACAATTCCACGTGGAAATACGAGAACAACCAATATATATAACAACCCGAAGAATATGACCCAGCGTTCGAATATGGGATGAATCTTAGCTAGCTCTGTTAACCAGTGATGCGCAAGCTCGATAATGGCGGAGCCAAGCACAGCACCAATTAATGTACCTACACCGCCGATAATCGTCATAAGTAGAGCGTTAAGCGTAACGTCTACAGCTAACACGGAACTACTTACAAAACGCAGCATCAGGACATACAATCCTCCACTACAAGCTGCAGCGACGCCTGCAACAACACTTGCGATCACTTTATAATGAACCGTCTCATAGCCAAGCGACTCCGTTCGCTGCTCATTTTCACGAATCGCTTGCAGCACTTTGCCAAGTGGAGAGACTGTAAAACGTCGTAACAATAAGAAAATGACAACCATAGCACCTAAGCTAATCAGATAAAAGGTTCTGCGGTCCATAATCGCTTCCGGTATTTGAAAAGCGAATCCCTCACTACCATTCGTAAGCGAACGCCATTTATCAGCAACAACGAGCAATAATCCCGATAAAGCCAAAGTTAACATCGCATAGAAATGACTCTTGAGCCGCAGGGATAAGATGCCCACAACGTAACTCAGAATTGCTGCGAGAATGATACCGGCTACGAATGCGAGGAGCAGCATACCGAGCGAATGACCGAACATTTTCATAAAAATACCGACGGCATATGCCCCTATTCCGAAAAACATACAATGCCCAAACGACACAATACCCACATAACCAAGTAAAATATCGTAGCTCATCGCATAAATGCCAAAGATAAAAATTTGTGTCATCAATATCATCATCATCCGAGAATCATTCACAAACGGAAAACAAGCGAGCATGATTGCGATGATCAATAGTACAAGATTTGATTTCGTCCACGTTTTATTCATCAACATGCATCTCTCACCCCTTTGCTCCGAATAATCCCGATGGTTTAACCAACAGTACAATTACCATCAGCAGCATATTTACCGCTAGTGACAAATCAGGTACATAATAGGCCATGAACGCACCTGACAAGCCGACGAGTACAGATGCGAGCGCCGAGCCTTTAATGCTTCCCATCCCACCAATGACAACAACAATAAACGATTGAATCGCAAACTGCATGCCCATTTCAGCGAAAATAACCCCTGAATACGGTGCAAGCAGCGCACCTCCTAGTGCAGCAAGACCTGCACCTAGCATGAAGACAAAGGTAAACACACGTTGAATCGGAATACCCAGCGCCTGAACCATCTCTTTGTTCATCACACCCGCACGAACAATGAGCCCGAGCTTTGTCCGACTGAGCATCCAATGCAGGCCGACCAATGCGATAATTCCAACAGCAATAATGAATAAGCGATATTTGATAAAAATAACGCCACCCAGCTCAAAGCTCCCCTGTAAAAAAGTCGGGGCAACCGCATTCAGCGGATTGGGTGACCAAAATACTTTTAACAATTCACTCAAAACAAGCATTAAACCCAGTGTCACTAAAATTTGTGAAACATGATTGTTATATACAGGCCGTATCACGATTCGTTCTATAATGAACCCGAGCAACATGCCGATCAGTACCGCACCGATCACAGCAATCAGGAAGCTGTCTGTCATTTGATAGAGCCACACACCAGAGTAAGCACCCCAAGCGAATAACCCGCCATGGCTAAAATTAAGTACACTCATTAAGCCAAAGATTAGCGTTAAACCCGATGCCAACAAAAACAACAGCATACCTGTTGCTAGACCATTGACTAGCAGGCTTAAAAGTGTATCCATAGGTGATTCCCCTTTTCACTGTATCACGCAATTCCTAAGTACTTTTTGCGAGAATCTTGATCATCCCTCAGTTCTTGCATCTGGCCATGATGAACGATTCTGCCCTCATCCATAATGTAAAACCGATTGCCAATCCGACTTGCCATAAAAAAATTCTGCTCGACAAGCAGTACCGTCGTTTTCTCTTTCATTTGTTCTATGGCTTGCATCACCTTCTCTACGACAATTGGAGCAAGACCTTTGCTCGGTTCATCGATGAGAAGAAGTTCATTATCATTCACATAGGCGCGTGCAATCGCAAGCATTTGCTTTTGTCCACCGCTTAAGAGCCCGCTTTTCCGTTTCCAAAATGTTCGAAGATCCGGGAACAACTCCAGAACCCATTCTTGCTTCTCTAGCGTCTTGTCATCGTACTTTCGAATCGCAAGCTGCATATTCTCTTCAACCGTTAAATCGTAGAACATCCCTTGATCCTCGGGCACATAACCGATGCCTTTTCTTGAAATCATATGGGTGGGCATTGCTTGAATCGTTTCTCCTTTAAAGGTAATCGATCCCTTGGCAGCTGGATTGAGTCCCATAATCGTTCTGAGGGTCGTTGTCTTGCCCGCACCATTACGTCCAAATAACACCGTAATATCGCCAGGAGTCACCTCTAGAGAGACGCCTTGTAAAATATGATATTGTTCGATATACGTCTCAATTGCATCCAATTTAAGAAGCGTCATCGTACAACCCTCCCAAATAAGCCGATTGCACAAGTTCATTTTGCATAATATCCTCCGGTGTGCCATCCGCGAGCAGACGCCCATTAAACAGTACGGTAACACTGTCTGATAAGTCTAAGACCATCTCCATCTTATGCTCGATCAGCACAATCGCCCGATCACGACGTTCTTTAATGCTGCGAATGACGTCCAAGATCGCAGGCACTTCTTCAAGTGAAATTCCAGCCGTTGGTTCATCTAATAGTAATAAATCGGATTTTAGCGCAAGCAGCATTGCAATCTCGAGCTTACGTTTCTCGCCATGCGCTAAGTTTTTCGCAAGCGCATCCGCTTTGGCACCAAGAAATACAGCATCAAGCAGTTGGAGCGATTCTTCTTCGAATTGCTTGAATTTTGAAAAATGAGAAAATAGATTAAATCGAACACCCGCAGTAGATTGAACCGCTAAACGCACATTCTCAAATACCGATAAATTAGGAAATACATTTGTAATCTGGAACGAGCGTCCCATACCAAGTCTCGTGCGTAAAGGAGGGGGCAGATGTGTAACATCTGCTCCCTTGAAAATGACTTGACCTTTCGTAGGTTTTAACTGCCCACTAAGTAGATTGAAAAATGTCGTTTTGCCTGCACCATTGGGTCCGATGATGGATTTAAAATGGTTATTTGGAATGTGTAAACTGACTTCATTAACTGCTGTATGTCCTCCAAAAGCGATGGTTAAATCGCGCGTTTCCAGTATCGAATCCAAATGAAAGCACCTCGTTACTTTTTATTACGAATCGGTGGTGTCGTTTCTTCTTTCGTCAGTTCACGCATCAAGACAGGCACTGGGTAAGCAACTCCATCTTTTTTCTCAAGTTTAATCGCATATAGGGGTTGTAAAGCTTGGTGATCTTCAGGGCGGAATGTCATCGTGCCTTTCGGAGTCTCGAATGACATGCCTTCCATCGCTTTAATCAGTTTCTCTGCATCTACATCGCCATTGGTTTTCTTAATTGCTTCCACGACGGCAATCGCAGCACTCATCCCACCAGCCGTGAATAAATCCGGCACTTCGCCGTTAAAGCGTTTTTTATGTTCTTCAACAAGCCATTTATTCGTATCAGTCTTCGAAAGTTCATTGTAATAGACAGAGAAGCCTTCCATCCCAATCAGATCGTTCATCGTTTTAAGAGCTGCAATATCTGGGGCACCTGTCGAAATCTTAATGCCTTGCTGCTGCACTTTCATATCCTGCAATTGTTTCCAAGGTGTATTCGCACCAGCCCATACAATGAATAGATAATCTGGCTTCGAGCTAACGATCTTCTGAATATTTGCTGTAAAATCGGTTGCTGCCGCATCTGCATACTGCTCGGATACGATTTGTGCACCTAATTTTTGTGCAGATTCTTTGAAGGCTTTAATACCATCGCGTCCAAAAGCACTTTCTGGAGCGAAAGTGGCAATCTTAATGCCCGGCTTGGCAATTGCAGCTGCTCCAGCAGCCGCATCCTGCGAAGAGTTGCGTGCAGTACGGAATACATACTTATTCCAGAACTCACCTGTGATGCTGTCTGCAACAGCCGGTTCAACGACCATTACTTTTTTATATTCCTGCGCAAGTGGTAATACCGCTAATGTATCGCCTGAACTGGAAGAACCTACAAGAAAATCAACTTTATCTTGATCGAGCAATTTAGTTGCTTTTTTCACAGCTACATCTGACTTGGTTTCTGTGTCTTCAATTATGAATTGAATCGGGTGACCTGCAATGGTTTTTGTGCCTTTAGTCGCATAGTCAATTCCAAGTTCAAACCCTTTAGTAGTTTGCTTACCATAGCTTTCTAATGCACCTGTAAGCGATGCAAGAACACCAATCTTAATTGGTTTACCTGTAGCTGCTGGAGCACCTGTGCTCACTGCTGAACTCGGACTGCTGCTTGGCGTGCTTGAATTCCCCCCACTTGCCTGATTACTTCCGCAAGCAGATAACAATAACGCTGCACCAACCAAAAGTAGGCTTCCTTTACGTGCTAATGTATGGACAAACATGTACAAATCCCCCTTACCTTGTATTGCTCACATCATAAAAGAGATCAGTTACAAATGAGTTACATCTGTCTGCATGATGAGCTGATACAACTGTTTCGTCACAGGCATTGGCTCTATCCCTAGTTCCCCTTCAAGTACATTGCAGCATTTGTGATACCATTTGATCGCCTGATGCCGATTGTTTAATTGGTAATGACATTGCATGAGAAGCCGATAAGCTTCTTCCCAACAGTTGTCCTTTAGAAGCATCTGCTCACACCAGTGAATAGCGCCATCATATTGACCTATTTTTACAAAAAGCTTTGCCAATCGCTCTGCCCCTCTTAGGAAAAATACAAGCAACCGCTCCCGTTCCTCGATACACCAATCCTCAAATCGACGATCAGGTAGGAAATCCCCTTTATACAGTTCAAGGCCTTTTTCCAAATAACGCACAGCACGCTCATCAATTTGCTCTTCTAAACCCGCCTTCATTAAGTTTTCAAAGTCAACTAAATCTAGTTCCAACCCCGCAGCAATATTTAACCCATAAGAAGAAGCCTGTCGATGGATGAAAAAAGGATTCACGCGCGCCTGTCGATTCGGCTCTAGTGCCGTGTTAAGCGCATTAAGCGCCACTTTAAAATCACGCATGGCTGACTTCTCATCCATATGAGGGAATAGACGAGCCACAATCTCGTCTTTTGTCACCAGCCTCTGTCTTTTAATCAGGAGCAATTGGAATAGTTCCTTCGCTTTCCCACGCTGCCAGTCTTTCTCCAGCAGTTCCCGATCACCCAGCCACACCCTGAAACTGCCAAGGGTATCAATCCGAAGTGTATAACCTGGATGGTAAGTCATGTGTTCCAAGCCTAACCGATTAAGCAAATACGAAACATAATGGCTTTGAATATCGAGTCGCTGTGCTTCAATTAATAACGGAACAATCTGACGGATATCGCTAGGCCCTAGCAAAGTGCGTTTTTCAATTAAAAAGTCATATCCACCCGCTTGCATCATTCGCAAGAATGACTCCATCACCTTACCAAACTGCTCAGACAATTCCTGTTGATACGTAATCATCGCTTGCCAAAGTAATGAAACTGTAACCCCGTAACTATCTCCAACATGCACATACTGCTCCTGACATTCTTGAAAGACTGCAAACGCTTCCGTTAATCTGCGCGCATGATACAGCGATACGCCTATCGATGTTTGTATCAATGCGGATAACCAATCATCCTTCACCTTAACGGTTTCCGCTAAAGCATCTTTGCCATATTGCAGCGCTTGCTCAATGAGACCTTCGCGACCATATAGTAAGCAAAGACCCATCAAAGGCTCAGCCTTCCCTCTAGAAATATCAAGCTGCTCCATCATATCCAACGCTGTTTTGTAGCAATTATGGGCAATCGAGAACGTATACTTGGGCATAAGCTGTGCCGCATGTCCCATTCGCATCCAACCGCATGCTTCAACAAATGGAGCTTTCAGTTCAATACCCTGCATCATTCCAGATTCAGCCAAAAGTTTAGCCTGCTCGGCATGACCGACCATCACTTCCACAAGAGCAAGCAATAAATTGATCTCTCGATGTGAGCGTGATAAATGGTTTTTGCCTTTTTGCAATTCAAGACGGCTAATCCGTTCTAAATCTTTCTTCACCTGCTGCAATCGGCCTGTCCGCAAGTGCAACCGAGCCTCCAACTGCTCATCTTGAAAATTTGAATTTAACTCGCGACAGCGTGCATACCACATTTCAGCCTGCATAGCACGTCCAGAATTCACAAGGTTCTCCGCCATTAATCCGTACAATCGAAGCAAATGTTCATGATCCGGATGTTCTTCTAGCTCTAAGAGTTCAATTGATTTCTCTAGCAGAGCCTCCGCTTTCCCTGGCTGAATCGTGTCTAAATAAATACGTGCTTGACCTTCTAATGCAAGACTTCGAATGAACACATCCCTGTTCTTACCCGCAACTTCTTCTCCTTTTATGTAACAAGCCAGCGATTGCTCGAACGAACAACGAAAACGGTGAATTTCTCCTTCATATATCCATAGCATATAAAACTGGCTTTTTAATCGCTCAGGAATGCTTTTAATGCGTTGAAGCAAGCTTTCCAATTGACCATGATCAATCATCTGTCTTCCATAGGTTTGAAGCACTTGTGCCAGCGCATAATCATCCCCAATTGCATCTAAATGATAAATCGCCTGATCATGTTTACCATTTCGTTCAAAATATTTAGCTGCGGCACGATGCAATTCCATATAATCATCTTTACGTTTGCGAAGCTCCTCTTGCAGAAAATCTCTAAACAAAGCATGATACCGAAATTGCCCATCAACAAGCGGCAGTAAAAATAAATTTTGTCTACTAATTTGAGCAAGCAAAGCATGCGATTCATTACGATCAAAAATACGGTCGCACAGCTCCCCTGTTAATTCCTCCAAAATACTCGTCTCGAGCATGAACTGGCTCATCTCAGGGGATAATTTCTGGGTTACTTCTAAGGCCAGAAAACGAAACAAACCTTCCATTGTCTCTGTATTTGCTCCGAGTACAGTCGACACATTGCCGCCGGTAAGAAGCAAGCGCTGCCATATAAGCTGAATAGCAATAACCCAACCTTCGGTCTTGTGGTAAATACGACGAACGTCCTCAGATTGCAACGTACATTCATAGTTATCCGTAAAAAGAACTTCAATTTCTTCTTCCGAAAACGCAAGATCTTTCTCGCCAATTTCCAACATATCACCACGGACTGCCATTGTTGTGAGCAGATCCCATTTCGGAAGCCTACGACTTAACAGCACAAGGTGAAACCCACTTGGCATGTGATTAATCCACATCTGCATGAATCGATCAATCGCAACAGAATGCATGACCAAATGAAAGTCATCAATGATAAGCACCATCTCCTGCTTCAAATCCAAGAGATGATTAATGAATGATTCGCACAGTGCATTAATTTCCTTTTCCTGTGTGAAGTGTTCGCCTACCTTCATTCGCGTAAGTAAACTTGTTCCAAATTCCGGAACGTTCATTCGAATCGAATAAATGACATAATGAAGAAAAGGTACCAAATCATCATCTTGTGCAGATGTGCTATACCAACAAAATGGAATCGATTCCGAATGAACAAAAGCGGACAATGCTGTGCTTTTACCATAACCCGGCCCTGAATGAACAAGAGTTAGTGGGTAATCTACAATTCGCTTTAATTTCTTCGTAAGGATTGAACGTCTGAGCATATGTTTTTTCAATTGAGGAGCAGCTAGCTTCGTCATTAAGATCATGTTCTCTGTCTTCACTTCCAACCCCCTAGCTGGAAAATGGTAAAATTTTCAGATATTTATATCTATTCTACAACAGAAAAATACTTGGTGGGTACCAAGTATTATCGAAAGCTCTGTGCAATCCGTTTTTTATCCAACTTACCGACGGTCGTCTTCGGCAATTCTTCGAGAATACGAATTTTCTTCGGTACTTTATATTTGGCAATCGCTAGGGAACAATAATTGCGTAATTCTTCCTCTGACATATCGAATCCTTGTTTTAACACGACAACAGCCGCAACAATTTCTCCCCATTTCTCATCCGGGACCCCAACGACCGCAGCATCCTCAACAGCAGGATTCTTATACAAAAGCTGCTCAACCTCAAGCGGGTACACATTTTCACCGCCTGTGATAATCATGTCCTTTTTACGTCCGACTATGAAATAATCACCGTCATTATCTTGCCTACTTAAATCCCCTGTATAAAACCATCCATCGCGCTTCACCTTTTTGGTTAGTTCGGGCTGATTCCAATAAGCTTCAAATAAATGTCCGCCTTTGAGCACAAGCTCTCCAACTTCACCCATTTGCACCTCTGCACCGTGTTCATCGACGATTTTTACATCTCCAAACAGCATCGATTTCCCTACCGTTCCCGGTTTGCGTCTTGCATACTCAGGCTGAACACTGAAATTATTAGGTCCTGTTTCTGTACCGCCATAACCTTCTTTAAACGCTAGATCTTTTAATGCAAAAGCTTCATAAATCGTCAGTGGGCAAGGCGCCCCACCCGATAAAAAAGTTAATTCCTTTGGAAACTGAAGTCTATGGAATTCTGAAGTCTGTATAAGCATGTGATACATCGTCGGAACCATCAATACAATCGTACATTTGGATTGAATGAGCAGCTCCATGGACTGAACAGGTTCAAATTGACGAGCAATAATAACCGTTCCCCCTGCCATCAATACTGGAACAGATAATGCATTTAGCCCGCCTGTATGAAACATCGGTAAATACGTTGGCGTGACGTCAAGCTCGGTAAGATTCCAGCTTGCAATCGTATTCGCCGCATTCCAGAAAATCGACTGATGACTCAGTACAACCCCTTTAGGATCGCCTGTAGTTCCACCGGTATAAATAATAGCGAGTGGATCGGTTAGATCAACAGGTATTTGAGCGATGCATTGTTCACCCGGCAGTTGTTTCTTTAAAATTGATTGGTACTTTTCACTATTCATATATAAGATTTTGCATTCCATTATGATCGAGCTTAATTCAGATACTGCGCATACTAAATCAGGGTGAACGACAATAAGCTTAGGCGTACAATCGTTTAAAATGTATGTCATTTCTTGCGCGGCTAGCTTCCAATTGAGAGGTACGAGAATCGCTCCAATCCTTCCGCAAGCAAATAATAAATCAAAATACACGCGATGATTCGGGGCTAACAGTACAACTCGATCTCCTTTTTGAATGCCCGATTTTTGCAAATACTGAGCCATGTTGTTAACGCTCTGCCACAATTGACTGTACGTCCAAGACTCGCCCGTTTCACTGTCTATCACAGCCCGATGCTCAGGTGAGAGTAGACATCTATTCTCCATCCAATTGATCACAGGATTCATTGCTGTTTCAACCTCCAGAAGCACATTCGACACTCCTTTAATTCGCTTCACTTACATCTGTTCTACGATCATAGCAACGCCTTGCCCACCACCCACACATAATGAAACAAGTCCAAGTTCCACTGACCTTCTCTTCATCGCATGCAGCAATGTTGTTAATACTCTTGCACCGCTCGCGCCAATCGGATGTCCGAGTGCAATTGCACCCCCATAAACATTTACAATAGCAGGGTCCAATTCTAAATCACGCATTACGGCTAGAGATTGAACAGCAAAAGCTTCATTTAATTCAACTAAGCCGATATCTTTTATTGTGAGCCCAGCGGACTCAAGAGCCATTCGAGTTGCCGGAATAGGTCCAAGTCCCATATAAGCCGGATCTACTCCTGCTGATGCAAAAGAACGGATCCGAGCCATTGGCTGTAAACCAAGTTCCAATGCCCGCTCCTTCGAGCAAACAACGACTGCCGCGGCTCCGTCATTAATTCCTGAGCTATTGCCTGCGGTTACAGTTCCCTCTTTTTGAAAAGAAGGTTTTAATTTTGCAAGTAGTTCCATTGTCATACCTGCACGCGGGTGCTCATCCTTCTCGAATGAGACTGACTTTCCCTTTTTATCTAGATAAGATACAGGCGTTAGTTCATCTTGAAATAGCAAATCCAATCCTGCCTGCTCTGCTTTTTGTTGACTTTGTAATGCAAAAGCATCCTGTTCCACGCGCGTAATGCCATATTTAGCTGCTATCGCTTCGGCTGTTATGCCCATACCGGCATCCAGAATAGCGCAAGTCAGACCATCATTCATGAGCGAATCGACTAACTGTCCTTCGCCCATTCGGTAACCTGAACGAGCTTTCTTGAGTAAATAGGGGGCTTGGCTCATGTTCTCCATACCACCTGCTACCATAAGCTCCCTCTCTCCACTACGAATAGCAAGAGCTGCTTGCATAACCGCTTTAAGTCCAGAACCACACACCATGTTAATCGTTGTAGCAGTCGAATGATAAGGAATACCTGCCTTCATCTGAGCCTGTCTAGCTGTGTTTTGTCCAAGTCCAGCTTGAAGCACATTCCCCATGACGACTTCTTCAACAAATTCTGCGGCTACATTCCCCCGCCTCAATGCTTCTTGAATCACAGCTCCACCCATATCGACAGCTGATACATCCTGCAGTCCACCCAAAAATGAACCAATTGGAGTACGCACAGCACTAGCAATAACGATCTCTTTCATGTTGGTCTCCACCCACCTTGTATCCTTTTATATCAGTAAACAATGATGGAGTTACAAATTAGTTACACAATTAGGAGGAACCGACGATTGTCGTCCTTTGTACGGCGATAAGCGTTTCTCCGCCTTTCCTATAAAAGATGCAAAAAAACCTTCCATTCCGAGGAATAGAAGGTTTTACTCACATTCATTTTATTAACGAGGAATATACAAGATTTGACCTGCCTGCACGTCTTCCAAGCCTTTCGAATTGTATTGAAGCAGCTCCCGCTGATTCACACTGTATTTACGGGCGATGTCTTCAATACTATCATCCTTTTGAACAATGTACATTCTTACGCGTGAGAACTGCGGATTTTCCGAATCTTCCCGAAGGAACAAACGGCGCCATTCGAGCCCATTTAAACGTGAATGATCAGTTTCAACAGCAGCTGGAGCAGCATTGTCCGCTCTTGCCTCTATTTGTGATGATGGCTTAATTAGATTTTGAATCCCAAAAGTTTTACTTTGTGATTGTGGCTGGGCTTGAAACTCATTATCCGTGTTCTCCTCAACTTTTTTACTCGCAAAAGCCACTTTAAGCTCCTTTGGCTCATCATCCGCAAAAGAACTCGAATTAGGTGCATCATAGCTTGCAACAGCATCATAGCTTACAACTGCATCATGAGCAGCATGATGGAACTGCGCTTCTTGATCGAATGCCTCGTGGATGTTGGGATATGCTTCGATCTGCGGCTCATACTCCTGCTGCTGCGTATCTGAACGCAAATCCAACTGTTCGGATGTCGGTATGTAAGAAGCTTGCAGCGCTAGATCATTCAATGCAGTATCGGCATCCACACTAGATTCCACTTGGTCAGCTTGATCCATTACTGTCGGTGCAGTCCATGCATCCCTTACTCCAGAATCCCGATAATCGGATGGCGATTGCCAAGGCTGATAAGATGGAATAGGATCAGATGGAGTCCAAGGTTCGTCAAGTGAAGTCGAGGCCGTATGTAACACTTCCTCTGCCTCTTGATCCCACCGTGGAGCACTCACCTCATGTTTGAACGACATTTCTTCTTTCAGCCAAGCTGGCTCCACGGGTTGATTAGATGTTACTTCAACACCGTGTAGGGATAGTACACCTGTCACATTTAAATTACGTGTAGAAAGCAGCTCAACATCAAAGTTCTCAATTTCCACCATGATGTCCTCGATCTTCTGAATACGACTCATCGGTAGTGTAATTTCTACTGGAATGAGATGCTCTAGTGATCGCTTGTCATTTTGATCTTCGCCAACATATTGCCCAGTTAACAATAAATTCCCTTTTAGAATCGCTTGCTCCTGCTGAACAACGACTTGAATATGCGGAATAAGCTCCACTTCGTTTAATTCGTGAATGCCTATCGATTCATCTGCTAGATGAACACGCTCATAAATATCGAATCGAAGGCCTTTTCCTTTTTCAGCCATAATAATCGTCCTCCCTTCCCAATCAACCGATATCCATCGTCTCTAGATTATATTGTGGGAGGGAGCCGAGCATGCCTATATTTTTCCAGATGTACTTAACCTTTCATTTAGCTGCTTCATATCTTCTGGTAAAGGACATTCCAATTCGATCTTCTCTGCCGTTATCGGGTGGTCAAAGATTAGCTTAAATCCATGTAAAGCTTGTCTTGTTAAAAAGCGATTACTGCCCCCGTATAAATGATCACCAACTAGAGGATGACCTAGAGACTGAAGATGAACTCGAATCTGATGGGTACGACCTGTCTCCAGTTCCACCTCAACAAGTGCAGCTTCCTTCATCTGTTTCACCACTTGATAGTGTGTCAGAGCCGGATCACCATTCGGGGATATCCGACGTTTTCCTGAATGATGACGATCTTTTCCAATAGGAGCATGAATAGAGCCTTTGGTTTCTTTAAAATACCCCTCTGCAATCGCTAAATAAGTTCGTCGAATCGCCTTGTTGCGCATTGCTTCATCGAGAAGAATCTGCGCTAGTTCATTTTTAGCATATAAAACCAGACCAGTCGTGTCTGCATCCAGCCTATGAATATGACGGACACGACATGCTTGTCCAGTCATCTCATAATAGGATGCAAGTTGATTACCCAAGGTGTCTATTTGCTCATGAGAAGCAGGATGAACCGGGATACCAGCTGGTTTATTCACAACTAAGCACCAATCATCTTCATAAATGATATCCACTTCACCCCATTGTGAGACAAATGGCCCCGTTTCTTCTGGAAAAACTCTTAACAAAAGTCGCTGACCTTGAACCTTAATATCCCCACGACTTTGCAGTCGATTCCAATATTTAAGAGTCATTGGGAGTAAGCGTACGACTCCCTCATAGGTAGGGGTATCCTCCGCTGGATGTTGTATGGATAACCATTCACCTTTACGTATTAAGCCCCTCATCGCTTGCGCCCCATGTACATATAAAGTAAAATGCCTAAGAACAACAATGCAAAACCAAAACATAACACAATCAACTCAAACGGAAAGCCGAAGAAAAAATATCGTTTACTGAACATATTGTCACCTAATTTCCAAAACATGATTATAAACTTTAACAATTACCATTATATTATCATCCTTTTCTGTGATAGAATAGGAAGGGCTTTTGTCTGGTTTTTTTACAAAATACGACATGTCTCATCATCGATTATTATATTATATGTTTAATTAAATAAATAAAAAAGATCCTGCGAGGATCTTGGGAGTGTGAGCACATTTGAATAGAAGTACTTTATTAAGAGGCATTGGGAACTGGAGCATGTTCAAAAGATCATTGCTGCTGTTTACATTAGCTATATTTTTCTCGTCATCATTCTTATATTTTACTGCACCAGGTAGCAAAATTCGTATGTTTCTTGCCGAAACCGTAATTACAACCCAGCACCGTGATTGGGCATGGATCTTTGTAGGCAGTGAGAAACGTGATGCAATGGTTGCTGCTATGCAACGAATGAGCGATGACAACGCTGAAGAGAAACAAGATTTAACCGCAATTACACGTAAGAATCACCAAGGTAAACTTGCAGAGGTAGTGGACATTAAAGGCGATAATTGGGTTGGTAAAAAAATGTACGTCTATGACCCACACGCCATTCGCGTGGTTGTCCCACATAAGCAAGGAGAAGGTGAACGTATTACTTCGATGGTACAACGTACTGGGGCCATTGCCGGTGTCAACGGCGGCGGATTCGATGATCCCGAAGGTCTAGGTAATGGATTTGCTGCAATTGGAGCGATCATGTCTGGTGGTAAATTATTGTTTACTGATACGGGTGATGATGTCGGTCAACATATCGTAGGATTTACCAAAGAAGGTACACTTATTATCGGTAAATATTCCGCAAATGAATTACGCAAATTAGGAGTGACAGAAGCCGTATCCTTCTATCCGCGTGTCATTGCTAACGGTAATCCGTTGATTACTAAAGGGGATGGCGGCTGGGGACGTGCTCCTCGTACTGCTATCGGGCAACGAGCAGATGGAACAGTCATCTTTATTGTCATTGATGGACGTCAATCACATAGCGTAGGCGCAACTCTTCGTGAGGTACAAGATTTATTGCTAGAAGATGGTTGCATTAACGCTGGTTTCTTAGATGGCGGTGCTTCCTCTGAGCTTGTATATAAAGGGGAGCTGATTACGAAACCTTCTTCCCGTTATGGTGAGCGCAGATTACCATCTGGATTCTTGGTGTTCGATAATCCTGACTCTATTAAAGTAGATAGCGTCTGGGATGGATTAACACACATCGATCCAGGCGGTAGCTATGATCACCCCGATTACATTAAAGAACAACAAGAAAAAGCAAAGAAAAACCCAACTAACCCAAATCCAACTAACCCAAGTCCAAATAAAGCAAATAGCCCAACTAAAAAGCCAGAGGGATCTGATCCCTCTGGTAATAATACCGATTCATCCAATGAAACACCTGCTTCAAGTCCACCATCGAAAAATGTGACTCCTACAAAGAATCCTGAAACACCAACTTCTACGGAGACACAAGCACCAACTGGCTGAAATTCCGAAATAGGAAATTCCAAGTCATCACAATAGTCGCAATAATCATACATATCTAAATAAGAGCGCGAATGAGTGAGGGCAATCCCAACTCCATTCGTGCTCTTATTTATTACTTTACTTTTATAGCATTTATCAGCGTGCAAGCTGTTCCAAAGCACGTCGCTGGGCAGTAATCGTAATTTCAATATCTTCATCTGTATGAGCAGCAGATACGAACATTCCCTCGAACTGCGAAGGAGCGATTGAAATACCGAGGTTTAGCATGTTCGAAAAGTAAGCTTTGAACATTTCCAAATTGGATTGTTTTGCTGTGTCATAGTTAATCACTTGCTGATCCGTAAAGAATGGACATACCATCGAACCAACACGGTTAACCGTACATGGGATTCCAAGGTCTTGTGCATTGCGTATAAAGCCTTCTTCAAGACGAGCTCCCTTACGTTCCAATTCTTCATAAACACCTGGCTCACCAAGCAACTTAAGTGTTGTGTAACCAGCAGCCATTGCCAATGGATTTCCTGATAAAGTACCGGCTTGATATATAGGGCCGCTTGGTGCAATCTGCTCGATAATTTCACGCTTACCACCATATGCCCCTACAGGCAAGCCACCACCAATAACTTTACCTAAACAAGTGATGTCAGGTTCAATTCCGAATAGTCCTTGTGCGGAATGTAAACCAACACGGAATCCAGTCATGACTTCATCGAAAATAAGTAATGCGCCGAATTTTTTCGTTACATTACGTAATCCTTCCAAGAAACCTAGTAATGGAGGAACCACTCCCATGTTACCCGCGATTGGTTCAACAATGACAGCAGCAATATCCTCGCCAAAGCGCTCAAATACAAGCTCCACTGACGCAATATCATTATAAGGTACGGTAATCGTATTGCTAGCGACACTTTCAGGAACACCTGGTGAATCCGGTAATCCAAGTGTAGCAACACCAGAGCCAGCTTTAATGAGAAGGGCATCTGCATGACCATGATAACTACCTTCGAACTTCAAGATTTTGCTGCGTTTCGTATAACCACGAGCAAGTCGAATTGCACTCATCGTAGCTTCTGTTCCCGAATTGACCATACGCACAATATCCATGGATGGAATACGCTCTGTAACCCGCTTCGCCATTTCAGTTTCAATAAGTGTCGGCGCTCCAAAGCTCGTCCCTTTTGCAGCAGTTTCTGTAACTGCAGCAATAACCTCAGGATGTGCATGACCCATAATTAATGGACCCCATGAGCACACATAATCAATGAAAGTATTGCCGTCAATGTCGTACACACGGGAGCCTTGACCGCGATCCATATACACCGGTGTTAGGCCTACAGAACGAAACGCCCGAACAGGAGAGTTAACACCTCCGGGTATATATTGTTTAGCTTCCGCAAAGGCTGCAGCAGAACGTGTATCTTTTCTAGTTGTATTCGTCACTTAACGAACCCCCATCCTATTTCATTGTCTCTTTCATATGTCCAACGATATAGGCAGCAGCTTCCCTACCCTGTCTTACACAATCGGGTAAGCCCACACCGTGGAAGCAAGCGCCTGTCGCCCAGACATGAGGCATCACTTGTTTTAGGTCATTTCGAAGCGTTTCAATACGGTCTAAATGCCCAACGCCATATTGCGGCATGGAACGATGAAGTGGCGTGACCTCATGAAATAATGGCTCCGTTTCAATTCCCATAATTTCCTGTAAATCTTGACGTACACGGGCTACAATTTGTTCCTCCGTCATTTGCGTCCATTCCTGCTCACCGGAACGCCCTACATAACAACGAATCAACACTTTATCCTTCGGTGCTGTATGCAGCCACTTTTCCGATGTAAACGTACATGCAGTAATAAATCGTCGTTCACTGCGCGGAATTACAAATCCAGAGCCGTCAAAATGATAATTGAGCTCTTCCCGTTTGAAAGCAAGAACAACATTCGCAACAGACACATATTCTAATTTCTCAAGCACATCTGCACTCGCAATATCAGCAAGCAGCTTTGCAGTTTGATAAGCAGGAAGTGCGATAATGACATAGTGCACGAGTTCCTTTGTGCCATCAGATAGCATCAGCTCATAACTATCGTGTCCAACTTGCTTTACTATACGATCCACCGCGATGTTATTCATTAATTCAGCACGATCTTTTAAAGCAGACAACAGACCATCTACTAACGTCTTTAAACCTTTACGGTAGGTCATAAAGATCGATTTACCTGCTGCAGGAGGCAAACCTGGCAAATTAGGCTGAGGTGATGAGCCAGCTCGCATGGTACCTAGAATTAAACTCCGATATTTAAGCTCCATACTTGCAAATTGCGGGAATGTCGCTTGTAAAGAAAGCTCATGTGTGTCTCCTGCATATATGCCTGCAAGCAGCGGTTCTGCAATCCGATCCAACACTTCCTTGCCAAGACGCCGTTCTAGAAAATCACCTAGTGATTCATCCGCTAAATCTTCTTTTCGTGGAAGCATAAGATCCATCAATGCACGAAGCTTACCAAGTGGTGAAATTAATGATGTTCTTATAAAAGGAGATATTTTCGACGGAATACCGAGTACGAGTCCAGCAGGCATCGGATGTAACCGTCCGCGATGTAAGATATACGTCTTCTTGGCATCTGGATTTGTTCCCGTCAATTCACCCTCTAAGCCAAGATCCTTCGTTAATTCTATGATTGGCAGCTTACGAGATAAAAATGAATCAGGTCCCTTTTCAAAAATAATACCTTCACGCTCGCGCGTATGAATTTTACCGCCAAAATGAGGCGATGCCTCATACACTTGGATTGCTGCTTCCAACCCCTGTTCTTCTAGCTGTTTATGCAAATAAAAGGCTGCACTTAAACCGGTAATGCCACCACCTATTACTGCAATTTTCTTTGTTTGAAGTTCCATAGGGATCTTACCTTTCTGAGCAATCTTATTCGCTAAGCTTCGCGTATACAACATCACTTAAAGTTTGCATATAGAGCGGGTCCGAGTTCAAAGAAGCCGTACGCTCAAGTTTCATACCTAGACTAGCAGCTGTTTGCTTGCTTTCAATATCAAGGTCATATAACACTTCCAGATGATCCGATACAAATCCGATTGGACAAACAAGTACATTACGAATTTGTTCTTCTTGGGAAATCGTATGCAGAACATCTTGAATATCCGGGCCAAGCCAAGGGACTGAAGTACGTCCAGCACTTTGCCAAGCAAACTGCCAATCTGCAACTCCCGCAGCATCCGCAACAGCACGAGCTGTCTCAAGCAGCTGATTCGGGTACGGATCGCCCATCTCCACGATTTTCTCTGGTAGGCTATGCGCGGTGAATAACACACGTACATGCTCATCTGCAAAAGACGCTAGATTCGTACGTACACGTTCCGTTAACGCTTGTAGAAGCTTGGGATGCAAATGATAACTTTCAACAAAAGACATCGATAGCCCCTGTTCATCAGCCTTCTCCTGCGCACGCTTGATATAAGCACCAACACTCATTGTCGAATAATGAGGAGCTAAGATAACACCAATTCCACGTGATACCCCATCTTTCACCATCTGCTCGATACCATCTTCAATAAAAGGTGACGCATGTTTAAGCCCTTGGTAGCATGTAAAACGCTTGTCTGGATGTTCGAGATTCAACATTTCCTCTAGCGCCGCAACTTGTTGGTTCGTATGTTCACGCAGTGGGAATACACCGCCAACAATAGCTTCATATCGCTCAGTGAGCTCCGCAAGCTGCTCTGCAGTTGGTGCATGACCCCTGCGAATATGCGTGTAATACTGCTCAATATGATCCATGCTTTCAGGTGTACCATAGGACATCACAAGTACGCCAATATGTTCTTTTTCCATTTATTCTCACTTCCTTCTAGTTTGAAGATTGCCCATCTGGATCATGATTTAGCTATACAAGAACGTGAATACGTATGAATATAGCTTGTTAATTCACGAAGTTTTTCCAGCGATGCTTCAGGGAATAGACCATGCCCTAGATTAAAAATAAACCCTGGCTTCTTCAGACCCTCATCGATAATTTGTTTAGCATGCTCTTCAATGACCGACATTGGAGCAGTTAACACATAAGGATCCAAGTTGCCTTGAACAGCAAATCGGTTATCTAATCTTTGACGTCCTTCATGGATCGAAACACGCCAATCAAGTCCAATAACGTCTGCTTTTATATGATGTAAACAAGGGAGCAATTCACCAGATGCCACGCCTGGGAAATAAATTTTTGGCTGCGGCAAATCTGCAATGCCCTCAAAAATTTTCGTAATCGTTGGTAACACATATTTTTCAAAATCAGCAGGTCTTAATGCACCCACCCAAGAGTCAAATAATTGTATTGCTTTTGCGCCGTTTGCAATTTGTGCGCGTAAGTATGTGATCACCATTTCGCCAAGTTTATCCATTAGAGCAAACCATACAGTTGGATTTCCATACATCATTTCTTTCGTACGAATATAACTCTTAGACGGACGACCTTCGATTAAATAAGATGCAATCGTAAACGGTGCACCAGCGAAGGTAATCAAAGGCACTGAAAGTTCCCGATCTAAGATGCGAATTGTTTCAAGGACATGACCTAAATCACCCTCCACATCAATCGGTCGAAGACGTTCTACATCCTCTTTACTGCGAATTGGATTGTCTATAACAGGGCCGACATTCGCAACAATATCAAATTTCACACCTAGTGAAGCAACCGGATTCATAATATCCGAATATAAAATAGCAGCATCAACCCCAAGCTTTTGAACAGGCATCAAAGATACCTCAGCAGCTAATTCAGGTTGGGCACATATTTCAAGCAAAGAATATTTCTCTTTGATTTTTCGATAATCAGGGTCATACCTTCCAGCTTGTCTCATATACCACACAGGTAGTGTATCAATCTCTTGTTTCCTGCAAGCACGTATAAAATTATCGTTGTAAGTCATCAGGCACCTTCTTCTAGACAGACTCTTTACTCTTTGAAACTTTTTTCACTTCTTTCTTCATTATGCCCTAAACCCTACTGTGTCACAACCAAGATGCTGCCAGATATTCCGACAAATATATGACAAAGAACCATGCTCCTTTTAGAGAAACATGGTTCCAGGCACAACATATGGATAATGATTTATGATTAATAAAATGTTAGTTTTCACGCAGCCAAGCTGCAGCATCTTTTGCAAAATAAGTCAGGATAATATCTGCACCTGCACGTTTGAAACCGGTCAAAGTCTCCAGTACAATCGCACGCTCATCGATCCAGCCATTTGCTGCTGCTGCTTTAACCATCGAATACTCAGCCGATACATTATAAGCTACAACCGGCAGATCAAAGTTCTCCTTTAGTCTGCGAATAACATCCATGTAAGCAAGGGCAGGTTTCACCATGAGGAAATCAGCACCTTCAATTACATCACTCTCTGCCTCACGAAGCGCTTCGTTTGCATTCGCAGGGTCCATTTGATACGTTTTGCGATCTCCGAATTGTGGTGCCGAATGTGCGGCATCACGAAACGGTCCGTAGAAAGCAGAAGCGTATTTTACGGAGTAGGACATAATTGGAATATGGGAGAAACCTGCTTCGTCTAAACCTTCACGAATCGCGGCTACGAATCCATCCATCATGTTAGAAGGTGCAATAATGTCAGCACCTGCACGAGCCTGAGAAACCGCTGTGCGTGTAAGCAATGCTAGGGATTCATCATTCGTCACATCTGCACGTCCTGTAGTTGGATCGTGGTGAATGACACCGCAATGCCCTGTATTCGTGAACTGGCACAAGCAAGTGTCCGCTATGACTAGCATGTCTGGATATAACGCTTTGATGCGTTTAGTTGCCTGTTGGACAATCCCTTGATCGTCATAAGCAGAAGTACCTATTTCATCCTTATGATCCGGTACACCGAATAACAAAATACCTTGAATACCGAGTTCTGCAATTTGATGAACTTCTTCATCCATTCGATCCAATGAAAAATGATACACACCCGGCATCGATGGAATTTCTTCTTTCTTATTTAACCCAAAAGTTACAAATAAAGGTTGAATCAAGTCATGGATCGTAAGAGTCGTCTCTCTTACCAAGTTACGCATAGCAGCTGAGCTGCGCAAGCGACGATGACGTACAATAGGAAATGCCATTGTATTTATCTCCCCTCTTAATCTAGTTCCTTCGTGATGCGATAAGAGCATTTAAGAGCCCTTGAATCGTAGCCTCTTCGGCAAGTACGGTCACATTAAGGCCATATTCCTTTGCCGTTTCCGCTGTTTTGGGACCGATACATGCCACTGTTACGCCTTCCAACAGCTGAAACGGTTGCTCGAATCCCTGAGCAGCAAGCGCTGCAAACAAATTCCGCACAGTCGAAGAGCTTGTAAAGGTGACAACACCAATTGCTCGTTCTTGGAGAAGCCGTACGACTTCCTCACTATCTTCTGTGCAAGGTACATTCTCATAGACTTCGACTTTTGTCGCTTCAATACCTAATTGAAGCAATTGTTCAGGTAAAAAGTCACGTGCAAGCCGATTCGTAGGAAGCAAAACCTTCTGCCCTGACTCAAGCTGAGTAAGAACAGAATCTAGTAAATCCTCCGCTTGGTACTTCGCAGGCTGAACGTCAGCTACGATGCCTCGTTCACGAAGTGCTTCTGCTGTCTTTGGACCTACAGCTGCAATTTTTGCCCCAGAGAGCACGCGAATATCGATTCCTATTTCACGTAAACGACGGAAAAAGAACTCTACTCCATTTGCACTTGTGAAAAATACCCAGTCATACGCCGGTAGGTCACGAAGTGCTGAATCCAATTTCGTCACCGCTTCAGAATTCGTCGGTGCCTGAATGGAAATGACGGGAAACTCGATCGCTTCTCCGCCAAGCTCATCAATCGCTTCTGCTAGCTCACTTGCTTGACTTCTAGCACGTGTAACAAGTACCCGCTGCCCGAATAACGGCTTTTTCTCAAACCATGCAAGCTTCTCCCGAAGACTAACCACATCCCCAATAATGATGACTGCCGGTGACTGGAAATCCGCCTCGCGAACTTTTTCTACGATGTTCGCCAGTGTGCCTACTAACGTTCTTTGCTCCATCCATGTACCCCAACGAATAATCGCTACTGGCATATCAGTTGGTTTCCCAGCTTCGATCAGTCTGGTACAGATCTGCTCCAAGTTGGCAACACCCATTAAAAAAACCATCGTTCCAACCGCTTTAGCTAAATGTTCCCATTCCAGCCTAGAATATGTCTTATTAGGATATTCATGCCCCGTTACGACAGCAAAGGAAGAGGTCATATCTCGATAAGTGACCGGAATGCCTGCATAAGCAGGCACTGCTATGGCAGATGTGACGCCAGGAATAATTTCAAATTCAATCCCATTATCAGCAAGTGTTTCCGCTTCTTCTCCAACTCGACCAAATACAGTAGGATCACCGCCTTTAAGACGTGTAACCACATGACCTTCTATCGCTAAATCAACTAATAGCTGATTAATTTCATTTTGTTTCATCATATGTTTGTTGGGTAATTTACCGACAAATATAAGGTTGGATCCCGCTTTGCGATGCTTAAGTAAGCGCGGAGAAGCTAATCGATCATAGACGATGACATCCGCCTTTTGAATCGCTTCAAGTCCACGAATCGTGATGAGTTTGGGATCTCCGGGGCCAGCCCCTACGAGATACACTTTCCCATGATTCACTGAACTTCCTCCCTCACCTCAGCAAGAATACAATCTGCGCCACGAGCTTTCAGCTTCTGCGCGACTGCAAGTCCCAGCTCTTCCGGATTAGTCCCGGAGAGCTCCTCGCGCAAGAGCGTCTGGCCATCGGGTGTCCCAACGATGGCTACGATATGCAGCAGCGGCTCCACACCGCTGCCGTCAACCTCAGGCGCCACCACAGCGTGGGCGCCCAAAGGCACTTGGCAGCCGCCATTGAGGCTGCCAAGGAACGCGCGCTCGGCTCGTACAGCGAGCGCGGTAGGCTCATGCTGGAACTTGCTCAGCAGTTCCAGCACAAAGCCATCGCCGCCGCGGCATTCGATGCACAGCGCGCCCTGCCCCACGGCAGGGACGCAGTGCTCCGGCGGCAGTAAATGCTCGATGCGATCTCCCCAGCCCATCCGCCGCAAGCCGGCGGATGCCAGCACGATCGCATCAAAGCCTTCCGATTCGAGCTTACGCAGCCTCGAATCAATGTTGCCCCGGATCGATGCGATGCGCAGATCCGGTCGTCTATGCTGCAGCTGGCTTGCGCGGCGCAGTGAGCTTGTTCCAACGAGCGCCCCTTCAGGCAGCTCGTCTAGCGAAAAGCCTTTTCCAGAGATGAGGCAATCCCTTGCATCTTCACGCAGCGGAATAGCCCCGATCACTAAACCATCCGGCAGTTCAAATGGCATGTCTTTCATGGAATGAACAGCCATATCAATCTCTCCATCAAGTAGGGCTTGCTCGATTTCCTTTACAAACAATCCTTTACCGCCAACTTTTGATAATGTCACATCCAGAATGCGGTCACCTTTGGTTACAATCTTCTTGATTTCAAACTCACAAGCGATGTCATGCTCCGCGCATAACCGTTTCAGTTGATCCACAACTTGCCCCGTTTGTGTTAGCGCTAGAGCACTCTGCCTAGTTCCCACAACTATCTTGCGCATCGAATCTCTCCTCCCATATCTGTATCCAGTTATTCAATCTCGTCATGGTTACTACGCTTGGCTGCTGCTCGATTTCTATCCATATACGTTCTCGCAGTGGCAGCCAATATTGTTCCCCTCGGCGAATCAACGGTAATAAATCAAAATCTAGTACAAGCCTGAGCATTTCCTGCCGCAGCGCCCTATCTTCAACCCATTCCTTTAGCTTCACTCGAAGCTCCTGCAAAAAATCCAGATATGCCTCATACTCTTGCCCATATGATTGCTCCAATTGACGCTTTAACATCGCTGCCAAAGCTGGACTGCCACCGCCTGTGGATACCGTGATGTGAAGGTCGCCCCGTTTTACTGCGGCCGGTACTATAAAATCCCCCTGCTCATAATGATCCACACGGCAAACAAGTGCGCCATGATCACCTGCATCCATTGCAGCTTGCTCATTCACTGCTTGATCCGAAGTTGCTGTGAATACAAGTAGATACCGATTCCCCTGGAAAATTTTCTGTGTATACCTGCCATTTATCCAAAGTAAAGCACCCGCGTCTATAAGCTGCTTTAATCCATCTGTCACAGCGGGAGTCATAAGATGAATGACAGCTCCCGCTTCGAGTAGACCTCGAACTTTCCGCTCTGCGATGCGGCCTCCGCCAATAACTAAACAAATCTTATTTGCTAGATTCATCATTACCGGATATTGATAACCCATGTCCCATCACTTCCAGCCATGAAAGGTTGAAATATCGTTTGTTACAACAAAATTCAATAGAACAATAACAAACGCTGCTAAGTTCCATTTTGCAAGACGGTTACCTGGCAGCTTAATGCCGTAATTCAAGAATAAGTAACCCCCATAAGCAAGCAGTACCGAGAAGGAATGAATTACTTTTACATCATAGAACAGCGTACCATTTCCTTCAATCGTAATCCATGCAATCCCAAGCGAAAGTGCTAGTAATAATAACGGGAAACCAATGATAACACTGCCATGCATGAACTTTTCTGCATTATACAAAGCTGGCATCCTTTTCATCGTCGATGACCATTCTTTGGTCTTCAACTTCCGATGGACAAATATATACATGCCAGAGAAGACAGCTCCGACTGTAAATGCCGCGTAACTAGCAATTGATAGTGTGATATGAATAAACAACAATTCATCACTGATTTTCCATTGCGGAAGCGACGGTTTTACTGCAGGATTACTAAAAAAGTTAACCGCTAATATACCAAATCCAATAACATTCACAAGAAAAACAAATAAATCAATCCGTACAAATCGGCTAACGATAAATGAAATTGTAATAATGAGCCATGAGAACAACAATAAGGTTTCGAACATCGACGCATTGTTCAAGTGTTTAAGCGCCGAAAGTCCTAAATAAATCGTCTGCAACACCCACACAAACAAAAGTAGCCCCGCACCCATCCGCTTTGCACTCCGGTTTGCCCGGGCAAAATCGGAGAAATAAAACAGAAGGCTTAGGGCATAAATATAAAGAATTGCATCATAAAACACACTTTGAGTAACCATAATTCCCTTTACGAGAGAGCGAGCGTCGAAAGCTCACGCTGCCATCCTTGCATCGTAGTTGCTGGCTTCTCTTCTTCACTTTGATCTAGCTGCCGGTCTTGCGATTCCAACTCATTTTGTACGAGAATCTCTTCTAAAGCGAATATTTGTGTAAAATAATCTAAAGCCTCGTCACTATTACGCTGAGCAGACATTTCCTTAATTCGTAGAATTGGATCACGAAGCATTTGATTGACAATGCTTTTCGTCAACTTCCGAATGACTTTAATCTGACGTTCATCGAGCTCAGGCAGCTTTTTCAGCAAGCTGTCCATCGTCTCCTCATGCACGTTTCCAGCTTTTTGCTGTAGGGCTTGAATAAGTGGAGATACGCCAAGTGTGCGCGTCCATATTTCAAATGCAGCAATTTCCTTATCGATCATCATTTCAATCTTTGCTGCTTCTTTTTGACGTTCTTCCAGGTTGCTTTCTACTAAAGCCTCCAGATCATCAATGTCATACAAAAATATATTCGGTAGCTCACCGATCTTCGGATCTGCATCACGTGGCACTGCGATATCCATCATGAAAAGCGGACGTGACTTGCGCTTCGTAACTACGCCTTGCAGCATATGATGTGTTAATACAAATTCCGTCGCCCCAGTTGATGTGATTACAATATCCACTTCGACCAACAGCTCAGCTAGACGCTCAAATTTACACGCTGTGCCTCCTGACGATTCAGCAAGCTCAACGGCCTTACTGTATGTCCTATTAATCACATAGAGCTGTTTGAGCCCGCTAGCATGCAAATGCTTAAGTGTGAGCTCGCCCATTTTACCAGCACCCACAATGAGTACCTTTTTATTCGCATAAGAACCGAAAATTCGCTTCCCAAGCTCTACTGCCGCATAAGAAACGGACACAGGATTTTCACCAATTGATGTTTCATAATGAGCACGTTTCGCCAATGTGATCGCTTGCTTGAACAGGGCATTAAACATCGTGCCTGTTGCCTGATTTTGCTGTGCAAGAAGGAATGCATCTTTCACTTGTCCCAAAATCTGCGTCTCACCAATGATCATCGAATTAAGACCCGCAGTCACTCTAAATAGATGACGAGTCGCTTGTTCTTCTTCATAGCTATATAAAAATTCCCGAAATTGTTCACGGGGAACACCAAACCATTTTTCAATAAAACCTCTGATATAATGCGCATATCGAGGAAGCTTATCTACGACCGCGTAAATTTCTGTACGATTGCATGTGGCTACAACGACACATTCAAGCACACTCTTTGTATTTTTCAGTTCCTGAAGTGCTTGAGGCAAATCGTCATTTGCAAAGGTGAACTTCTCTCGCACCTCTACAGGAGCAGTACGATGGTTTAAGCCGACAACAACTATATGCATGTGTCTCACTTCCTTCTTCGCCCGGATTGTATGCCATAGTACATTATATCACAAGCGAATATCCTAATCCTCTTCCAAGTTTGAACTATCTATGAAAATCAGACACCTGATAAATCTTGCGTCCCCCTTGATCCTCACTCATCTGTACATCAAATTCTCCCTTTAACTCTGTCGTATTAAGTATTGCATGATTGTTGCTGATTTGAATCTCCGTATCTTTGATCGGGATGACATAATTAATCTTCTTTCCTTCCAAATATTGAACACCAATCGTCTTTTGGATCACCTGCAAATGAACCTCATTCAGAATACCATTTGAATTGGGCAAAATTTCAATTGGAACTGCATCATTATGGTACTGACCGTCCGTTCGCAATTTCATGTTTCCCGCGTTTCCTGGAATAATTAACAACGGCATCGTCTTATTATCATAATTATGAAGAAAACCATTTACTGATTGGTTAAGCTTCGTCTCATGTTCGTCAGCTTGCTTATGATAGTTATCCATGATATCTGCCCATTTCTCCAGTTTAAGTGGAGTAACTTGGCTTAGCAGTACCTCGAGAGGTGTCACACCTTGCTCGGCTTGTTTTTTCCAACGTAATCCCGCTTCATCTGCAAGCAGTCCGGCAAGCTTGCTAATTTCATAGCTTTCCTGCGTAATCGTTCCAACATCTTCTCTCTTCGTCTCGTTAAACCGTCTTGCCAAATATGCATGCACTTGTGATTGACTCGCCTTCATCCCAAGCTTCCCATAAGCATCTGCCATCGTGTCTACATATCGTGCTGTTCCTTCCATCACATCAGACCGTCTTACATGTTCCATGTCCTCTGGAAATTCCCACTTCCACATTTGATAAATATATGCCGCATGCCCCAAATGCTTTTTACGATTTTGTTTATCTAAAAAGGCTTGATACAAATTGTCGATGAGCGCTAAACGGTACGTTCGCGGCCCAATTTCAATTGGATAAACGAGTGACTGCTTCTTGGAAATCACAGAAATTTTCGAATTCCACTTCGGCATTTGAATGGCATAATGAAATAACTCATGCGTCCCGAGCGGAAATGCAAAAGGGGTTCCATACGACATGCCAAAGCGATCGTTAGTCATGTATGTTTTCAAATGATTCATGATTTCATCTTGATTCATATAGACAAGCACACTGGATTGTTGATGCCATATTCCCGTCGAATAGCCCCCAGGTATGCCAGGCGAATTACTTGGCATTTCAAAAGATTTCAGAACTTCCTCCAAGGGCACTTCCTGGATGCCGCTTGCAGAAATGTCCCAGGCACGCTTGCCATCTGTAAATAGCATATGGAGACGGGAAAAATTTATATTTGGCCATATGACAGACATATGCGGCCATACCTTCATAGTCATGAGTTGCACGTAATTGGCATACTCTTCAGCGTTGCCTGCTTGATTTACATTTTGGATATGTAGGGGATTGGGATTGGAATTTGGCTTGATATTGGGTTGTGCATCCTTCTTGTTCATCGCACAACCACCTGCCAACAGACACATACTGAGCATAATTACTTTCATCTTATTTTTCATGGATGCCGCTGCCTCTCAGGTTACTCACCCTACATCTAGAACTAGGATGTTCCTATATTGTAACCATTAACCATTTATGCTATTACAATCGCTACAAGCCCATTATTTGTTCTGGAGCAGCTTCCGAAGCTTCGTATTATTCCCTGCAAGCAGCTCATTCTGCGATGGAACCACTTCGCCGGTAGAAGTCAGTAACTTTTCGTAATTGCCATACATCTCCGACACAAGCTTTGATGCAGCTACGAACACTTCCATTTCTTCACTTTTAAGCGGTCGTTGAGCGCCCATTTGCAGCCGCATCATATATTGCAACAATTGTGGCAGACCATCCATATCAGCAAGATTGTTTTCACCAATAGCAAGTCTCAATCGTTCATGCGTAAAAGATACCGAGTACACTGCACTTTTCACACCATCAAGTGCAGTCGTTTGTGTGAAGCGAGATGGATTACTGAGTTGTGAATTTAATATTTCCATTTGGAACAAACTGACTTCATAAAGCAGCTTTTCCGCATTTCCATGATGTCCACTGCTATCGCTGCCGCCGCTAAAAAGTTGGAAGGTTGGCCAAATCAACAAGATCGCCAACAGCACATACAAGATACCACCATTGATTTTGAATTTCCGTAACCGCATTTTATACTCGCCCCCGTACTAGTTGTCTACACTTTTAATTGTATGGAAGGCCAATAAAACAAATAACCACGAACAGAGTTCGTGGTTATTTTATCTTTATTATGTGTTCAAACACAGCACGTTTTAGCGCACAAGCTGAGCTTGTTTCATGACCGGCGTTTCAACTATCAATTCTCCCATACCGCGTACGAGCTTCTTCGCGTGTACAGTTTCTGGTTTTAGTACGGATACCATGTAATCAATGGCAAGCTGTGGGTCCACTGTCTCGCCACATGTGTAGCAATCAAGTGCCGCGAAGCCTTTCTCAGGATACGTGTGAATCGAGAGATGGCTCTCTGATAACAGTACTAATACTGTCGCTCCTTGTGGTTCGAATTGCTTCGATTGTACAGACATCACTGTTGCGCCGCAAGCCTCGGCAGCCTCCACCATTTGTGCTTGTAGCCATTCTGCGCTGTTAAGAAGTGCAAAGTCTACACCCCAAGTATCTACAGCAACGTGTCTTCCGAAAGTTGAATATTCCATCTTCCGGTTCCCCCTTCCTAGGAATAAAATGTGTTAAAAATTTCATCCGCTAGGACCTACGTCATTCACTTCTCTTCGAGGGAGTAATCTCTCGCAACATTACATGTCCTGAGTGAATCCTGGTTCCTATATTGTTGTCAACGACAATAAAAATACCATCTCTTGCGAAGAAATGCAATAGTTTTTTTTGATCCCCCAATACATACCATATGTGAGCATTTATCCCTTGGTACCATTATATCCGCACATAAAAATAAGGACGCCCTTATCGGAACGCCCTTTATCTTATCTTACTATTTATACTTCAAGAACAAACAAACGGTTGGTCAGTCGCTTCAGTCTTCCATCAATTTCATGTTGAACGACGGGATCTTTCATCTCATTTCTCATATCAAGTAAATGATTAATCTGACTGTTAATCATAGAAATTTCTTCTTCAACCAATTGTTGGTTGAACAAACGTTCTAATTGACCAAGCGTATCTTTGTGCTCATAAATTAATTTTTGTACACCATTCTTCACTTCAACAATCCGGACAACGGATCCGCCTTCATAGTGATACACCATCGTGTAACCCGTATAAATTCGATTTACAATCGCATCCCCTTTAAATTGACAGAGAACTTTGCGCATCACATTCGCAATTCGCACGTCATAAATACGAGACGAACCTTTACACTCATAAATCCCAGCTTTCTTCTCAAAAGAAAGTAAAATTTCTTGCCCGTTATCATCTTCAAAACCAACTTCTTGATTACCGTTTTCTAGCACGTGAACATGAAGCTTCACGCCTTGCTCAGCAAAAGCATCAATAAATTTTGACAATTCGACTTCCGTTACATGCAGGCAGGCTTTGACAAATTCAGTCGCTAACCTTATCGCCATGGAAAATCCCTCAATTCTTTTTGTTCAAGCAATGTTTGTAACCTTGTATATTATTATACTACAACAAAAGGTAATATTCCTGTGTCATCCGCTAGTAAAATCAGGCTAAAATAAGGAAAAATCGCTTTGAGACGGTTTTCTAAAGCTTTTTCCCTATAAAAACGCTGTTTCTTTATGAATGTTCTGGGAATCCCTTATTAAAACAAAAACACGTCGCTCAAACTGGCGGCATAGGGCCGCAGTGAACGACGTGTTCAAAAGAATCAAACTGTGTTTTTATTACTCAACAATTGGAGCTTCTGGTGCAGCTTCTAGTGTTGGATATCCGATGCTTTGCTCGATTAGATTCCATAACTCATCTTTGCCTAGACCTAGCTCAGAAGAGAAGAGCAGTGGACCTTGACTTGGCGTCATACCGAGTGTCTCACGAATGATCTTGGCATGCTTTTGCCATTGACTCTTCGGCACTTTATCCGCTTTTGTCGCAACTACAAGCATAGGCTTATCAAAATGCTGCAGCCACTCAAACATCGCTTGATCATCTTTGGACGGCGGGTGACGTAAATCAACAAGCTGAAGAACAAGTTTAAGCTCTTCTCGACTTACTAAATATTGCTCAATAAAACGTCCCCAGCGCTCGCGCTCAGTCTTGGAAACCTTTGCATATCCATAACCTGGAAGGTCAACAAAATGTAAATCATTATTAATGCGATAATAGTTCAAAGTCTGCGTTTTCCCCGGTTGGGAGCTTGTCCTAGCTAAGTTTTTGCGGCTAATCATACGGTTAATAAGTGAAGATTTCCCGACATTTGAACGCCCTGCCAGAGCAACCTCTGGCAAAGCGTCTTCTGGATATTGGCTAGGCTGAACGGCAGAAATAACAAATTCAGCTGTGTTTACTTTCATCGTTTACTCGCTTCCTTTTATACGTTCCTCATCTCTTCTAGTGATGGATGTGCGAGGATTCGTTATCTGTCTGAGACACCGATTCATTCGGGATCACAAACGATTTGGTCAGTGCATGTTCTAATACTTCATCCATATGTGCAACCGGTACGAATGTGAGTTCCTGTCGTACACTCTCAGGAATGTCCTCTAGGTCCTTCTCATTATCTTTCGGGATAATAATCTTCGTAAATCCTGCACGATGCGCAGCGAGCGACTTCTCCTTAAGACCACCTATCGGAAGTACTCTACCGCGAAGTGTAATCTCACCTGTCATCGCAACATTGCTGGAAGCCGGGATATTAGCGAGCGCAGAAATGAGCGCAGTTACCATTGTAATACCTGCAGAAGGTCCATCTTTAGGAATTGCCCCTTCTGGGATGTGAATATGGATATCATTTTTCTCATGGAAATCAGTTGGGATACCAAAATGCTCAGCACGTGATCGGGCATACGAGAATGCAGCTTGCGCAGATTCTTTCATGACATCGCCCAGCTGTCCAGTTAACGTTAGCTTGCCGTTACCTGGCATTACGGTCACTTCAATGACTAACGTGACACCGCCTACTTCAGTCCACGCAAGACCTGTTACAGTCCCAACTTGATCCTCCTCATCGGCTTTACGATAACTATATTTAAGCGGACCAAGTAAGTCTTTCAAGTTGCTTGTCTGTACATGTACAATTTGCGATGGATCGGTCACAATTTGCTTCGCAGCTTTCCGGCACAATGCCGCTAACTGCTGTTCCAAATTACGCACACCCGCTTCACGCGTATATTCACGAATGACTTTAACTAATGCCTCATCATCTACAATAAGCTGATGCTCTTGCAGTCCATGATCTTTCATCTGCTTCGGAAGCAAATACTTGCGTGCAATTTGCTCTTTCTCAAGCTCTGTGTAGCCCGGAATATGAAGCATTTCCATCCGATCTAATAAGGGTCTGGGAATGTTATGAACTACGTTTGCCGTAGTAATGAACATGACATTCGAAAGATCAAAGGGTAATTCGATATAGTGATCGCTAAATGTATTATTCTGTTCTGGATCAAGTACTTCGAGTAAGGCAGCACCTGGGTCGCCGCGGAAATCCATCGCCATTTTATCGATCTCATCAAGTAAGAATACCGGATTACTTACACCCGCAGTCTTCATCCCTTGAATCACACGTCCCGGCATTGCACCTACATACGTGCGTCTATGTCCACGAATCTCTGCTTCATCCCGCACACCACCAAGCGACATCCGAACAAACTCACGTCCCATTGATTTTGCAATCGATCTGGCTATGGATGTTTTACCAACCCCTGGAGGCCCGACTAAGCACAAAATGGGTCCTTTTAGTTTGTTCACTAATTTCTGAACGGCTAAGTATTCCAGCACCCGCTCTTTCGGCTTATCTAGCGCATAGTGCTCTTCATTTAGTATTTGCTCGGCTTTTACAATATCCAGAATATCTTCTGTTTTATCGCCCCAAGGAATGGATAAGAGCCAATCAATATAATTACGAATAACGCTGCCTTCAGCAGAAGTTATTGGCATTTTCTCCAGACGATCAATTTCTTTCTCGATCTTCTCCTGGACGTTCTCCGGAACTTCTTTTTCCGCTAACTGTGCACGAAGCTCTTCAATTTCACCCGCTCGGCCTTCTTTCTCTCCAAGCTCCTTCTGAATCGCCTTCATTTGCTCGCGTAGATAGTATTCCTTTTGCGTTTTCTCCATTTGTTTCTTTACGCGCTGGTTAATTTTCCGCTCAAGCTCCAGCACTTCGCGTTCATTATTGAGTATCTCGAGCAACTTTTCTAGACGCAAACGCACATCAATCGTCTCAAGAATGTCCTGCTTATCTTTTATTTTTAGCGATAAATGAGAACAGATTACGTCCGCCAAACGACCGGGTTCATTAATATCAGAAACCGCAGCAAGTGTTTCAGGTGTAACCTTTTTTGACAAATTAATGTAATGCTCAAATTGGGCAAGAATCGTACGCATGAGCGCATCCATCTCAGGATCGTTGATCTCCTGCTCAGGAAGTTCTTTGACAGACACCTCATAGTACTCTTCATTACCTACATATTCCAAAATTTCTGCACGAAGCACACCCTCCACAAGGACGCGAATCGTTCCATTCGGTAGTTTGAGCATTTGTCTTATCTTGGAAATAGTTCCAATTCGATAAATGTCTTCGCGAGTCGGCTCTTCGATACTGAGCTCTGATTGTGAACATAGCAAAATCATGCCTTCATCAATCATTGCCTTCTCTAATGCTTTAATCGACTTTTCTCGGCCAACATCCAAATGCAGCACCATGCTGGGATATACTAACAGTCCCCGCAAAGGCAACAAGGGCAACCGACTCACCTTATTTTTGTTAGCCCCCATCATTGACGCACCTCCACTGTCTTTTCCCATTGACTGTAGCTAACATTGTATCAAAATGTACCACAAAACTCCAATCTATCCTCCAGTTAGGACTCTAACTGAAGTGGAAAATCCGAATGTATCAGGTTCGTTAGTGGAAGTTCAGCATCTTCCTCTTGTGAAATAACCGCATGACCTGCCATTTCGAAACTTTCAATTCCGAGAGCTTCTTTCAGTACATCCTCAACCGAATCTACTGCAATGACGGTGGCACCTGGCAAATCCGTGAACATTTCCTGCCAGTTCTCTTTCGGAATAAGCACTTTTGTTACACCTGCCTGTAAAGCTGCTTCCACCTTAGCAACAACCCCGCCAATCGGCTTCACTTTTCCATGAATACTAACTTCACCTGTCATCGCTAAGCGGTTATCCACAGGGATTTGCAGCATCGCAGATACGATTGCAGTAGCCATCGATATTCCTGCGGATGGGCCGTCGATCGGTACCCCACCTGGGAAGTTGATATGCAAGTCATAACCACTGGAGTCATAGCCGAATCTTTTGAGTACAGTTAGTACATTTTCAACAGAACCTCTCGCCATACTTTTACGACGAATCGTTCTAGAACCGCCGCCCATTTCTTCCTCATCTACAACACCTGTGATCGTAAATTTACCCACTTGATTACTATGAACGGGTACGGCTGTTACTTCAATTTCAAGCAATGTTCCCTGGTTAGGCCCATACACAGCAAGACCATTTACAAAACCTACTTGTGGCGTTAAAGGTACTTTCCGCTCTGGTCTTGGTGGAATTTGCGAGGAATTTACAACCCATTCCACATCAGCAGCTGAGATGCTTGCTTGGCCTTCCGTCAAAGCAATACCAGCTGCAAGTTGTACGATATTGACGGCTTCACGGCCATTGGTTGCGTATTTTTTAATTACATTAATTGCAGCTTGGTTCTCAGGCAACCCAATTTTACGAAGCGCATTTTCAGCAATTTCACCAATCTCCTCTGGAAGCAATGGGCGAAAAAAGATCTCCATGCACCGTGATCGAATCGCAGGTGGAATTTCCGTGGACATCCGCGTTGTTGCACCCACTAAACGAAAATCAGCGGGTAATCCATTTTGGAAAATATCATGTATGTAATTCGGAATGTTAGCGTCCTCCGAATTGTAATAAGCACTTTCCAAATATACTTTGCGGTCTTCCAATACTTTTAATAACTTATTCATCTGGATTGAATGTAATTCGCCTATTTCGTCAATAAACAAGATACCGCCATGCGCTTTCGTCACTGCACCTGGCTTCGGCTGCGGGATTCCGGCAGCGCCCATTGCACCTGCACCTTGATAAATCGGATCGTGCACAGAACCAATTAATGGGTCCGCGATTCCACGTTCATCAAATCTAGCGGTAGTCGCATCAATTTCAGTAAACTTCGCTTCTGCCCCAAATGGAGATAAGCTGTTTTTCTTGGCTTCTTCTAAAACAACCCTTGCTGCGGCTGTTTTACCAACCCCTGGCGGCCCATAAATAATGACATGTTGTGGATTTGCCCCACAAAGCGCGGCTTTAAGCGCACGAAGGCCTTCCTTTTGCCCAACAATGTCATTCATGGTTTGTGGTCTCGTCTTCTCTGCTAAAGGCTTGGACAATGTAATGGAGCGCATCTTGCGAAGCTTATCCATCTCTTTCTTCGATTCTCTATCAACTGCTGTTCGATTCGTCTGTTGATTGCGCAGCATGTTCCAAAAATAAAGTCCAATGATGATCGCAAAAAAGAATTGTACCAGCATCACAATTACACTTAATCCGTTCATAACTTACCTCCCAAGGCTTTTTGAAAAAAAATCTAATACTCGGTAGTATTACCCTGGAAACTAACGAATAATCAACAAAAATGTTCTTGCTTCACAAATGAATGTAAATGACTGAAATGTGTGAGGATAAAGGGGAATGCGAATGACACTTCCATTTGCAAATTTATGACCGGGAGGACGGAAACTCATTTGAAATTTACTTTAAATTTGGCTTTCGCACGGGTTATTAGTGTGCTTCTTATACTTTCAATAGCCATCATTCCACTTCAACCTGCACTTGCGGTCCCCCTATCTTCGGATACAGATGTCATTATTGATGTGGGACATGGCGGCATAGATGGCGGAACCACTTTCGGTACTTTATATGAAAAAGACATTAACTTGATTATCGCCAATAAGTTGTTCCGCGAGTTGTCCAAGCGAGGACTTGCTGTCATTGTAGATCGAACGGGAGACCACTCGCTAAGTGATCATAATCAATGGTTAAAAAACCCCTCTCGTCATAAACGTGATCTCGCACAGCGAAAGCAGCTCGCTAATGACTTGCATCCCAAGTTGATGGTATCTTTGCATGTAAACTGGTCCAAACGCCCTTTCCATCATGGGCCACTCGTGATGCACCAGAATACGGAACTAAGTGTTTATTTAGCTGAAATGATCCAAAACTCAATGAATCGCTTGTTCCAAACAAGAAAGCTTACCATACACGGCAAACCGTTTTATCTACTCAATCATACAACATGTCCCACGGTCATTGTGGAGATGGGATATATCTCCAATCCGGAGGATCGTAACCGACTTACGACGACAAAAGGGCAGGATGCCATCACCAAGTCAATAGCAGAAGGAATAATGGAATTTTTAGCAATGCTTGAAACATACCAAAAAGCCGACGAAGCTAATTAGGCTCACGTCGGCTTTATTTTTCCGCTTAGTGTTTACGACCTGGAATTTGACCCGTCTCTTCGTAAACTTTCACGATGATATCAATTTCTTTTTTCAGCTCTTGCAAAAGTTCAGCCTCAGGTACCTTGCGGATCATTTCTCCGTATCTGAACAGCATCCCTTCGCCGCGAGCACCTGCGATACCAATATCCGCTTCACGTGCTTCTCCGGGGCCGTTTACCGCACAGCCAAGAACCGATACTTTAATCGGCACTTTGATCTTGGAAATGTACTCTTCTACCTCATTGGCAATCGAGAACAGATCAATATCCAGTCGACCACAAGTTGGGCAAGATACAAGCGTTGCTGCGTTCGTAATCAAACCGAACGTTTTGAGCAATTCACGTGCTACTTTAATCTCTTCCACAGGATCGGCACTTAAGGAAATACGAAGAGTCGAACCAAGACCCATGTTCAGCAAAGTTCCGATTCCTGCCGCACTTTTTACTGCGCCCGTAAACAACGTTCCTGCTTCCGTAATCCCTAAGTGCAGGGGATAATTAAATGCTTGCGCTGCTTTGGAGTATGCTTCAATCGCCATGGGAACATCCGAAGCTTTGAGTGACACGATAATATCGTGGAAATCAAGCTCTTCCAAAATCCCAATGTGATACAATGCACTCTCCACCATCGCATCAGCAGTCGGATACCCATACTTGTCCAACAAATGACTCTCAAGTGAGCCCGCATTCACACCGATACGAATCGGAATGCCGCGTTCTTTACATGCTTTAACTACCGCTTCAACTTTCTCACGGCGACCAATATTACCTGGATTAATACGTACTTTATCAATCCCATTCTCAATCGCAGAAAGGGCTAATCGATAGTCAAAGTGTATATCTGCAACAAGAGGAATCGAAATTTGCTTCTTAATTTCTTTGATCGCTTCTGCTGCTTCCTTATTGTTAACTGTCACGCGGACGATTTGACAACCCGCTTCTTCCAAACGATGAATTTCAGCCACCGTGGCTTTAACATCTGCTGTCTTCGTCGTACACATACTTTGCATAATAACTTCGTTGCTTCCGCCGATCGTTAAATTCCCCACACGGACGGGACGGGTATCTTTTCTATGGAACATAAGCGCTGCTCTCTCCCATACGCCAAACATCCTCCTCTCCGGCACGGCCCAAGCAAGATCAATGATCATCGATTGATTAGGGGCCGCAATCCAGATTGGAGGCTGTTTGTGTTAATTTATTGTCAGCACATCAACTTTACGTTTATGCACTTTCTTCTTTCTTTTTCGAAGGCTTACCTTCTTTTGTCGTCAGCACAGGCGCAAGCTTGTTCTGAATAGCATCTTGCGTAACGGTGCAGTTGGACACGTCTGTACGAGATGGTACGTCGAACATCACGTCAAGCATAATACTTTCGATGATTGCACGAAGCCCCCTTGCTCCTGTATTACGCTTAATCGCTTCTTTTGCAATGGCTTCAAGCGCTTCCTGATTGAAATCAAGCTTCACATTATCCATCTCAAGCAGCTTTTGATACTGTTTCACAAGCGCATTCTTCGGTTCAGACAGAATACGAACGAGTGCAGCTTCATCCAGCGGCTCAAGTGATGAGATCACAGGCAGACGACCTACGAACTCCGGAATTAAACCGAATTTCAATAGATCTTCTGGCAATACCATCGACAAGTATTCGCCTGGTTTCAAATCGACTTTTGTTCCATCGGTCGAGAAACCAATCACTTTTTTACCAATACGACGTTTAATAATTTGCTCTAGACCATCAAATGCTCCACCGCAAATAAACAAAATGTTCGTTGTATCGATTTGGATAAATTCTTGATGTGGATGCTTACGTCCACCTTGTGGTGGCACAGAAGCTACTGTACCTTCAAGGATTTTAAGCAGGGCTTGTTGAACCCCTTCACCAGACACATCACGTGTAATAGAAGGGTTCTCTGATTTGCGAGCCACTTTATCGATCTCATCGATATAAATGATGCCGCGCTCAGCCTTTTCCACATCATAATCCGCAGCTTGGATTAATTTAAGCAAGATGTTCTCGACATCTTCCCCTACATAACCCGCTTCTGTTAAGGAAGTCGCATCTGCAATTGCAAAAGGTACATTGAGAATCTTCGCAAGGGTTTGTGCAAGAAGCGTTTTACCACTACCCGTAGGACCTACGAGCAAGATATTACTCTTCTGCAATTCCACTTCCTCGGATTTGTTCTGGTGGGAATTGATCCGTTTATAATGATTATAAACAGCAACCGAAAGCGATTTCTTCGCTTGGTCTTGACCAATCACATACTGACCAAGAATATCACAAATCTCTTTTGGTTTCGGAATATCCTTCAGATCAAGTTCTTCTTCGTGTCCGAGTTCTTCTTCTACAATTTCTGTGCACAATTCAATACACTCGTCGCATATGTAGACGCCTGGACCCGCTACAAGTTTACGCACTTGTTCTTGTGATTTACCGCAAAATGAGCATTTGAGCTGCCCTTTTTCATCGTTAAACTTAAACATTCTATCACTCCTTTTTATATCAGGTCGTTTCGAGTGATAACTTCATCGATTAAACCATAAGCTTTTGCTTCTTCAGCGCTCATAAAATTATCTCGATCCGTATCACGTTCGATTTTATCGTACGGTTGACCAGTATGGTGAACATAAATTTCATTCAGCTTCTTCTTCGTATGCAAAATCCAATCCGCATGGATTTTGATATCTGTCGCCTGACCGCGAACACCGCCTAGCGGTTGGTGAATCATTACTTCCGAGTTCGGAAGTGCAAAACGCTTGCCTTTTGCTCCAGCCGTAAGCAGAATTGAGCCCATACTTGCTGCCATTCCTACGCAAATCGTGGATACATCGGGTTTGATGAACTGCATTGTATCGTATATGCCGAGTCCTGCTGTAACAGAACCACCCGGAGAGTTGATATATAAGTGAATATCTTTCTCTGAATCCTGTGCTTGCAAAAAGAGAAGCTGGGCGATGACCAGGTTAGCTACATCATCATCAATAGCACTTCCGATGAAAACAATTCGGTCTTTCAGCAGACGTGAATAAATGTCATACGACCTTTCTCCACGCGCTTCTTGCTCAACAACCATTGGAATAAGATTCATGGTATCAACTCCTCAGAATGCAAATTTTTAATTTTGAAACAACATGCAAGTATATTTTAACACGTTTGCGAATCAAAGTCATATTCGCCCTAAAACGAACATGCGTCCGCTTTTCTTCTTCTGTGGGTGCTTTTTTGGGTAAAACAAAGGCACGCTTCATAAAACTACGTGCCTTGTATACCTATTTAAGCATTCTTGATGTTGCTTACTAAGAACTCAACCGTTTTGCGAAGCGCTAAATCTTCTTTCATACCTTCCAAAGAACCGTTAGCTTCGAAGATTTCACGAACTTCATCAGCAGATTTCTTGAACTGCTCAGCCACTTTCGTGATTTCTGCATCAACATCAGCATCAGATGCTTCAATTTTTTCTGCAGCTCCGATTGCTTCAAGAACCAAATTGTTACGAACACGAGTTAATGCGTCGTCATTCATTTGCTCTTTCAAAGCAGCTTCGTTTTGACCGGAGAATTGGTAGTAAAGATCTAAGTTCAAGCCTTGTGAGCTTAGACGTCTTTCGAATTCTTTAAGCATTTGCACAAGCTCAGTTTCGATCATTGCAGCTGGAATTTCAACTTCTGCATTCGCAGATGCCTTAGCTACTACGTCTACTTCTTTCTTCACTTCTGCATCTTTTGCTTTCTTTTCTTCAAGACGAGTCTTGATGTCAGCTTTGTACTCATCAAGAGTATCAAATTCACTTACATCTTTTGCGAACTCATCGTCAAGTGCTGGCAAGTTTTTACGCTTCAACTCGTGAAGTGTTACTTTGAACACAGCCTCTTTACCTTTAAGTTCTTCTGCTTGGTATTCTTCAGGGAACGTTACGTTAACGTCTTTCGTCTCACCAATCGCCATACCAACCACTTGATCTTCAAAGCCTGGAATGAAGGAACCTGAACCAAGTTCTAGGGAATACTTCTCAGCTTTGCCGCCTTCGAATGCTTCGTTGTTAACGAAACCTTCAAAGTCGATTACAGTGATGTCGCCGTTTTCAGCTGCGCCTTCTTCAACAACTGCTAGCTCAGCATGACGTTGTTGTTGACGATTCAACTCTTCTTGAATTTCTTCGTCAGTTACGTTTACGTCAGCAGCTTCGATTTCAAGACCTTTGTAATCACCCAAAGTAACTTCTGGTTTCACAGTTACTTTTGCTTTGAATTTCAAAGTTTGACCTTTACCGAATTGCTCAACGTCAACTTCAGGACGATCAACAGGTGTAATTCCTGCTTCTTCGACTGCTTGTACATAAGCTTCAGGCAAAATGATATCTAAAGCGTCTTGGTATAAGCTCTCGATGCCGAATTTCTTTTCGAACATTGCACGAGGTACTTTTCCTTTACGGAAACCAGGTACGTTTACTTTAGCTACGACTTTTTTAAATGCCTTGTCCAATGCGTCGGATACGCGATCCTCGTTAACTTCAACTTCAAGAACGCCAACGTTCTTCTCTATTTTTTCCCAGCTTGCTTTCATTTTATGCTTTCCCCTCCAAAAATGTACACATACTTGTATTTTCACGTTCAGGCAGGCAAAAAACGTTAAAAGAATCTTTTATCCGCCATTATAACCACCTTATTATAACATAAAACATCTTCTTTTCAAGGTGATCGATTAGGAGTGAGGTGGAAATTGTTCGGTAAAAAATTGGCCCAGTGCGCACCTGATACGCTGCCATTCCGCTTCATACTTCACATCAATCTCATTTCGGTCGTACCCAACCACTGTCTCAGGTAGTTTAAATATATGCTCTTGTAACACATCTTGCAGTGCACTAGCCCACAGATGGATGTCAGATTCCGGTACTTGCGACATCTCCGTATACAACTCTGTACCGTAAGCGAAAGCTGAAAATTCACATTCGATCTGTGTTGAGAAAAGTGCTAAATCAGGATACTTTTCTTCACATGTCTCACGTAGATGGCGAAAAATGTCACGAATCGCTTGCGGCATATCTTCTGAGTCAAGTGGAGTATCTTCTATTCGAAGATGTACGCTACCTACGAGTTTGGGAAGATGTATTTCATCTTGAACTCCCCAATGTTTCAAAGCTTGAAGTCCTCTGAACTGGAGTAAAGGATGACGTACTTCAGCAGTAAGCCAGTTCATGAGAATATGGGGCGCATCTGGATGATCGACAAACGGAAGCTTTTCCAATGCAATTAACTGTTCTTGTGGCGAGTGAGACTCCAAGAACGTAGCAAGTAAATTGTCGACATATCCATGATCTTGCTGAATACGTGTATCAATCGCTTGTCGATGCATCTCTTCTTCTGTCGGTTCATCTTCTTCGATTGCAGTTATTTGTTCAAAATCGTCTGTATGAAGCGGAGCAAACATCACTTCAGGGAACATGGTTTGCAGCCATACCAACAGCATTTCCCACTCTTCCCGCTTTGCTCGCTCTACGTTTGAGAATTGTAACAAGTGAGACAGTAAGCCTGCAGCCTGCTCATATCGTTCCATTTTAAAATAAGAAGCCAACTGATCTTCGTAATACTTCACTGTCTGAGGCAGCATTACAACATTAGGATGAGCCAGCTCATCTCGTTCTATCATGACTTTACACCTCACTATCAAAATCCACTGCAGACAAGTGTAACGGATACGTGAGTGGAAAGCAAAAGTAACTGTATGAAATTACCATGAATATCGTATTGACTTCTATTATTTTTGTATGATATTATTAATCTCGCTTCACAAGAACAGCACGTAAGCTTAAAGTGAAGATTACTTGTCTCAGTAGCTCAGCTGGATAGAGCAACGCCCTTCTAAGGCGTGGGTCGGGGGTTCGAATCCCTCCTGGGACGTTAATAGGTCAAACTTGAACAAGTTTGGTCAAAACCAAAACGCTGAAAATCCTTTATAAGGGGTTTCAGCGTTTTTTATACGTTTATAAAATTAAAAGGAGATTTCGATACATGGACTATATGGTGTTTGAGTCAATTAATAATCTCTCTGAGACATTCTCTTTTCTAAACCCATTCATGAAATTCCTAGCAGGTGGTGCTGAGTACTTATTTTATGCTGCAGTAATTATCTATTGGTTTACACGTACTGTTAAAAATCGGAGAATGATATTCATTGCTGTCATATCTGCAGCGGTTGCACTAGCCATCAGTATGCTACTGGGTGACATTTTTTATCGTGACCGCCCTTTCGTTACACATCAAGTCTTTCAATTAGTTCCGCATGCAATGAATGCTTCTTTTCCAAGTGACCATGCAACTGCATCATTCGCAATCGCAACGTCCATTTGGTTATTCCGAAGAAAAGAAGGTCGTGTGTGGTTAATTCTAGCAGCAGCAATATCCTTTTCGCGTGTTTGGGTAGGTGTTCACTATCCTCTTGATGTGATCTGCGGAATGCTTAATGGAGTTTTATGTGTTCTAATCGTCACTCTTATTTTCGCAGCTTGGTTACCAGCCCAGAAGTTCATGGGAACCATTTTTAAAATCTACAACAACATCGAACAATCGATTTGGGCAAAAAAAGGATAATAAAATATTAATTAGCAATGCAGCTTTCTTCACAGAAGGCTGATTTTTTGTGAAAAGAGGAAGTTTTAATGACAAAAAGTTATGTTCATCATTTGTGTATACAAACCAATTCATATATAGAAACATTGAGATTTTACACGGAAGGACTAGGTTTTAAGTTAGTACATGAGTCACCTGATTTCCATGGTCGTAGTTTTAACACATGGATACAATTAGGGGAATTTTACATTGAACTGCAAACTGGAAAACACAATGAAATACTTGGTGATGGAAATACAAATAATCAAGGCCTAGCCCATTTTTGTTTATGGGTTGAGGATTTAAATGCAGAGGTAACTCGTCTACGGGAGTTAGGCACCGAATTCTTATTGAAGAACTCTGAATACATTTATCACGTTGAGAACGGTTCCTTATGCAAAGTAAAAGCTCCAGAAGGTACTATTGTCGAACTTCGTGACAACAAAGGCATTTGAATGCCATGGAATAATAAAGAAATCAACCTAGCCAATCAAACGTCACGCTAGGTTGATTTCTTTTATTTTTTATCCATAACAATTGTACGCTTGGAACGCTCCATCGCTTCATTACATAACGGACACGTCTTCTCCTTCGGGGCATGCTTCAACGAAGTAATGCGCATCCAGCCACGGCAGCCCATCTTCGTGCATTCCCATGTAGGGAACGTTTCCTGCTCCTGTGTGGCTTTTAGCTTGGCCGCTTCATCCTTCTTCTTGAAACCATACGGCTCCATGAAAAACCGCGAAACTTCAACCTGATCTCCCCTATAATACGAAGGCGAGCTAATATACACCTCTTGCATCGCTCGTGTAACGGCAACATAGGCGAGGCGCCGTTCTTCTTCAATCGCAGCAGCAACTTTCTCTGGACCCTTTTTATCCGAAATCATATCTTTACGTCCGTCTGCATCCAACGCCGAACTGTGCGGTAAAATCGATTCTGACGCTCCAATCACATATACGACGGGAAACTCCAAGCCTTTTGCTTTATGAATGGTGAGCAGTGATAACGCATCTGATGTTGGGTCTTTGCGCAGCTGCTCCATTTGGCTATTTTTCTGAATAACATGATCGATAAATGCGACATATTCAGCAACCGTATCAAAACGTTTGGCTGAAGCTTCGATCTCAGAGAGCGTTTCTTTCACCATTTCTTTATGCAAGGTTAACTGCTGACGCTCACTAGCATCCAAGAATGCATCATACGTGCGTCTTATTTCTTGAATCGCTAACAAGGGCTTCATATCTTTCAACTTGTCTATCATACGTAGACGCCCGGCTAGCTGCTGCTGTTGGAATGATTTCAAATCGGGAAGCTTGAGCAGATGATGTAAAGGTTTCTCAAGGGGTTCCTTCAAATCTTGTGCATAAATAAAAGTCAGCGACTTTTCACGATTGAGATATAAAGATGGGATAATGCCTTCCATAGCAGTCTGAAGCTTGGCATTTAAAGATAATCGCAAGTAGTCAATAATAGGCTTCACAATCGATTGTTCATAAAAACTGACGCCCATGGAAAATGACATAAATGGGATTTCATCCATGACTAATTGTTCAAAAATAGCCCGACTGCTGCTTATTGTACGATGCAGGATGGCAAAATCTCGAAAGTTCCTTTTTCCCTGCTGCACTTCATGTTTAATCTTGTTCACAATCATCATCGCTTCATCATCAGTTGTACTAGGCCGCAGGAAATAGGGCTGATGCTCACCTGTCTTTGTCGCTTGAAGCGTCTTTACTTTACGCATCTGATTGAAGCGAATCACTTCATTACCGAGCCCTACAATGCTATTCGTGGAACGATAATTCACATCAAGTAAGATTACTTTAGCCTTGGGAAATACCTGATCAAAATTTAGAATGATCGATCCATCTGCCCCATTAAAGGTGAAAATCGTCTGGTCATCATCTCCAACGACGAATAAGTTTTGACGTGTACCTGCCAGCATCTTAACCAACTCATACTGGATCGGGTTCGTATCCTGCCATTCATCAACCATAATATAACGGAAACGCTCTTGGAGTGACCATAGTAAATTCGGGGAACGCTGCAGTAACAAGTAAGCTTCCAGCAGCATATCATCAAAGTCCATATAATAATTATCCCGCTTCCAAGCCTCGTATTGACGGAAGACTTCTTTCTGCTCCTTCTCAGCAGGCGACTTGTTGGGCAAATCCTCTATGGCCATCATATTACTCTTATAAGATGAAAGTAAGGATAATAGCGTCTCGGGTTCGTATGCGTCGTGCAGGTTCATTTTTCGTAAAATAATCTTAATAATCGTCTGACGGTGATTCTCACTACTCATAATCTTCTGGTCGAAGCCTTCGCTTCTTAAAATGCGATAAAAAATCGAATGAAACGTGCCTGTTACGACATCGCGCGCCATCCGTGAAGTCAACCCGGGCAGTAACGAAATGCGCTGCTTCATCTCTTCCGCTGCTTTACTTGTAAATGTGACGAGCAGTATGTTATTCGGGTTCACATGTCCCATTGTAATGAGGTATCCAGCTCTTGAAGTAAGAACAGAAGTCTTCCCACTGCCAGCTCCTGCTACAATTAAGGCCGGTCCTTCTACATGCCGCACAGCTTCAATTTGCGGTTTATTCAATTTAATATTTCGCTCTTCTAAAGAACGAAAGTAAAAAGCATCGCTGTCCTGCTCAGGGACAAGATCAATGCTTGTTAATGTGCTTGCTATTGAAGCATTCGGAATGCTTTCTTTCATCGTACCTTCGGGTCTTGTAAACATAGGTATTAAGGCTGTCATGTCGCTATCTCCTGATTCACTTTCGGCAAAATATGTACCTATCAGTGTAGAGCATCTTGATCCATTTGACAAAGTTTCGCCGAAAGTTTATCCCGAATCATCCGTTATCGCTGTACAAACTCTTTCTTTTGTTGGTGCAAGAAAAATTGAACAATAGCAACAGAAACCACGAAGAACACGAGTACACTTGAAATAATCCAAGGAGATTGGCGGTACTTATATATGCCATAAGCAATCATAGCCGACCATTCACCTGTTTTTGTTATGACCAATGAAATACCATCATCAATAATCAACATTTCACCGCCACCTAAAAAGACTCCAAGTACAGCTAACTGTCCCATCAAAAACAAGACTTGTACATAATCAGCTAAGAAAGCAAACAATACTTCCGAACGTATACTTGGGAAAATATGCTTCCAAATACGTCGGAAAATGGATGCGCCTAATAAGGAAGATGCCGTGACAAATAGCTTCTCATTCCAATAACGGGAACGCTCGGCAAACTGCTGGGCAATTGGGAACAGCCCAATAAAAATAACCGCAAGGATAAAAATTGCATTAAATATGTATTGATTCAGGTGATCCGTTGGGATCCCATACGCGACTTCCAAACCATAGAAAAGCGCAAGCAATCCAGGAAACACGAATACGATAGGAGGCACCGCCGATGTTACCCATTGCAGGGATGATAGTAATGAGCGAAATCTTCCTGTCGCCCCTACATACATTCCAATTGGAAGCGCAAGCAGAAAACGGCCTAGTGTAATAATAAAAGCAATTCCGAGCGTATATCGCATTCCATTAAGAAGCAGACTTAAAATGTCGTAACCCCGCTGATCCGTACCTAACATGAAATTATGATCTGGTGCAAGTGGTGGTGAAATCTTTTTCAGAACAGATGCTGGATTGGGATTATCAATCCAATAAATTTTGGCATCTGCTTCAATACTATGCGGTTTAAACAATGGCCCTACAATAGCTAGTAAGACGAGAAAGATCATCAATGCCCACGATAGCAAATATAAAAAGCGACGATTACGCACTTACACTCACCTCTTTCGTAGAAACCACAAGCATCTTACGTAAAAGAGAGTATACCCCTTGCAAAATCAAGGCAAAAAGGGCAAGGATCATGCAGGTTAATGGCAATGTGGTAAACGATCTGGTCAAATAACCTCCAATTCCAGAGATATGACATAAAACTTCAGCAATAATCATACTTCCAATTGCAACCGTTGTAGCTCGGGGCAGGATCGTTAACAAATCTTCCATAACATTACGAAATGCATGTGTAATTACAATTCGTTGTTGAGAAAAGCCTTTGGCAATCGCCGTTCGAATATAAGGTTCTGCCATTTCACGTTGAAGCGCTAGGCGAAGAGATCCATAAATCAATACACCAGGTACGATCATAATCGTCATAAATGGGATAAAAAATGGAATCTCATTATTAAGCTGTACGATGAGAATAAGTCGCTTGGAAGTGAATTGGCTAATAAAGATTGCGAACAGAATAATTAATGTATTAATAAAAAAATCAGGTATCGTAAGCAAAACACGTTGAATCAAATCACACACTCTACCGAGAGCACGATTCATCGTCGCAATTAAGGAAAAACATATCGCACCAACAATTGCAAGTAGAAAACCGGGAATAAAATAGGAAGCTGAATTTTTGAGAACCGACGGAAGAATGTCTAGGAAAGGCTTCTTCCCACCTGACGGCATGTAATAATAACCAAAATCACCTTTTGCATATTTACTTAGCATGCCGCTAATATTTTCAAAATATTTCGAAAATGAATACGATGGGTTACCTGGAAGTGTATTAATTTCGACTACACCCGGTACTTTTTGAATCTTTTTAACGGTCGAGATTAAATTTTCTGTCGTTACTCCTAATATCCCCTTCTCATTGTCTAGAACTTTAACACCGGGATACAATTTCACCAGATCTTCAAAATTGTCAATTATCCGCTTATCCACAAAGACTTGAATACGCTCAGACGGCTTACTTGAAATTCCATACTGTAGGTTACTTAATAAAAAAATAAAGATGAAAGCAAATAAGACCGAACATACGGTGACGATCATTTTCTTCAAATCCATTACTCCTTCTCTACCATCATTTATGAGTAAATTATAGCTTTCTTTCAAAAGAATCGCTATATATTGACAGAAATTTTAGAATATTATAAGTGATATTTTTATCTAATCCTAAGGTGTTTTTAAGCTAACCTCCTTATACTGACGATGTTAGGCAAATGATTGCGATCTTAAGGAGGAGTATGACATGAAAAAAAAAATTAAAATGCTTGGAGCTGCTGTTCTTCTCGCAACTATGGTACCGATCAGCGCTAATGCAGCAGATGTTGGTACAGCTAGCAAGACCCCCAGCGTACATAAAGAAGACGCAGGCGTAAACCACCGTATGCATGATAAACGGGGAGATAATATTGGTTTTTCCAGTAAAGATATCCAAGAAGAGCTTGTTAAATTGCTAAAACTCGATGCGAAGACATTAAAATCAAAATTAGCTCAAGGTGAGACATTGAAGCAAATCGCGGAGCAGCAAGGGGTCTCTCAAGATGATCTGAAGAAAGCACTCATCGATGCTAACAATCAAATGTTGGAGAAAGCTAAATCGAAGTTCGCGAACTCCGTCGATAAAATTATCAGTGAAAAGCATCCAAATAAAGAGGCACACAAATCCGCAATTCACATGAATTCCACAGAAATCGCAAAATTGCTTGGCCTAAGTGAAGCTGATCTAAAACAGGCTTTGAAGTCAGGAAAATCATTAGCTGATCTGGCGAAGGAAAAAAATGTCGATGTACAAAAATTAATTGATGTACAAGTCACTGCACTCATGAAAAATGTAGAGAAGCAAGTTCAAGATGGCAAAATCACAAAAGAGCAGGCCGACAAACGCAAAGCTTCTTTCACACAAATGGTAACGAAAATGATGGATGGTAAAGGCAACAAAGAACTTCATAATTTGAAAAAATAACTTACTATCAAAAAAGAGGCACTCTCTCAGGTCATAAAGATGACCTTGGAGATTGCCTCTTTCTTTCGTTCACAATAATTAGTAATTATTACGACTACCCTCAGATGGTTTTTGCTGTCCAGGCATCTTTGCATTTTTAGCAATGACCTCATCAGCAAATTCAGCATCGTGAGCATACTTATTCCCTTTATTTTTCTTAAACTTTTGTGCCATCTATTCCCCCTCCTTTCTATCTCTTTTATTGATACAATTGTCCACCAAGTGGAGCCGACGAATCGACTTCCCCGATGAATGGGATCGTGTTGATTGAGTCATTCTGTTCGTTTTTTTGTTGTATTTTCAAAAGAATTTCATCCATTCTCTGTAAAGCATATAAATACCCAAGCTCGATACAGCTTTGGCCTTTATTAAATTCAAATGCACTGACCATTCCCAAATTGGGGCGCAAGAGAATATCTGATTGGGTCGGTAAATGCTTGGACTGTTGAATGAGATTTACCGATACTGAGCGAGATACGATGTCATATATGGAATTAAGAGGTGTTATCAGTTCATCATCCGAGCAAAGATCAACAGCGATCACAAAATCTGCACCAAGTGCACGAACAAAAGAAATCGGACAGTTGTCCAGCAGTCCGCCGTCAACCAAAACGCGATCTCCCATTAATACAGGCGGGAATAAGAAAGGGATGGAGCAGCTAGCTAATATCGCATCCGCCACGAGTATGTCCGAAATTGGATCATAGTCCACTTCGTTGTTCGTATCTGAGATTAAGGAAGAAGAATTAAAAATCGCTTTACGAGCTCTTCGCAAATCAGCGGAAACTAATGCAATTGGAAAATTCAGATCCTTAACTGATCGTCCCTGTGTTTGTGTAAACAAGTAATCACGAAATTTTTTACCCTTAATGAGACCTTGTAATTTAACAGGTCTTCGTACGAATTTAGCGAGCATGGATCGATAGTCATAATCTAAATATTTTTTTGAGAACTCCGGAACCATATCCATAAGCTGCCCTGTTGTAAAGCCGCATGCATACAAACCTGCAACCAATGCACCGCAACTTGTACCTGCCATGCAATGTATAGGAATATTCGCTTCTTCTAATGCAGCCAGCACACCAAGGTGGGCGCTTCCAGCGATTCCACCCCCGCCAAAGGCAATTCCGATCCGAACCATGTTCGCGCCACCCTTCCTTATGTATGAGTTACTATTTCATTTTTGGCAATGAAATATTCCCGTACCGGCTCAATTGTTCACATACAAAAAAAGCCAACACCATGGGTGTTAGCTCTTATTGATAGTAGGAATTAATCTTCATTTCCAAGAAGCATTGCTAATTCAACAAGAGTCGCTCTAGATTCTACATTACCCTTTGCTTCACGATACAGCTCTTCATATGCTGCACGGTTTTCTTGGACATGAGGAACGCTTCTAATGGAAGTATGAGACCATTCGATCAATGTATTCTCAGCTTGAATGAGTTCGTTAAATGCTTTATGGAAACCACTGCGGTTAATTGCATCTTCCATTTCTTTTTCACCGATCTCAAAACCGTTATCCTTCATCTCTTCAAGTTTACGGTCCGCTTGTTTACTTGTTAATAAAAAATGCTCTTTGGCCGCCATATAATCAATTTGCGCGCGCGCGAGTCTTCTTCTCTTCACAGGATCACCTTCTACTCAAATTGTATCGTTGTACTATTGTAACAGACTTTGTTAAAAAAACACAGCTGCTCCCTACTTCGCGAGAATCGGTAAGTAGTGGAACGATCTGCATGACTTTGACTTTCGGACAGACATTATCTAGGCGGGCTGTGCATACCTTGTTATCATCGTATGCACAAAGGGGTTGAGCGCAATGTGTGGCATTACAGGTTGGATTGACTGGCGCAAGGATTTGACCGGATACCCAACCATTCTTGAAAATATGACAGAAACACTGGCATATCGAGGTCCAGATGCATCGGGTACATGGATTACACAGCACTGTGCACTCGGACATCGACGCTTGAGCGTAATTGACCCTGAGAATGGCGCCCAGCCTATGATTCGTAGGTACGGCGATCAAATTTATTCCATTGTCTATAATGGAGAATTGTATAATTTCTTAGAGTTACGTAAGGAGTTAGAGGATAAGGGGCATATTTTCCAAACGACTTGTGACACCGAGGTGCTGCTGCTTTCCTATGTAGAGTGGGGACGCGCTTGTGTGGATCGGTTGAATGGAATATTTGCATTTGCAGTCTGGAATGACATGGAACAATCACTGTTTTTAGCCCGTGACAGACTTGGCGTAAAGCCGCTGTTCTATTCGTATCAAAGTGGTGTGCTGTTGTTCGGTTCTGAGCCGAAAGCGATTCTTGCCCACCCTGATTTTAAAACAGAAATTGGTGCGGACGGGCTGGCAGAAATATTCGCAGTAGGTCCTGCCCGAACACCTGGGCATGGCATATATCGCAATATGTCCGAATTAAAACCAGGTCATTTCATGCTGCTTAATCGTGAAGGTCTTACGACCCGCGCATATTGGAAGCTGGAGAGTAAACCTCATGAAGACGGAATTGATCAAACGGCGCATATGGTTTTCGAGCTGTTAAAGGACACAACAGAACGTCAATTAATATCAGATGTTCCGATCTGTACATTGCTCTCTGGCGGTCTGGACTCATCCGCGCTTAGTTCTTTCGCCGCTAAGCATTTACGGGAGACGAAGAATGAGCAATTGCATACGTTCTCAGTCGATTATGTGGATAATCAGAAGCATTTTCGAGCTAGCGCTTTTCAACCTAATGCAGATGCACCTTGGATTGAAAAAATGACAGAATATCTCGGCAGTGCCCATCATTCTATTGAGTTCGATACCCCTGAATTGGTTCAATCGCTGCGCCGCGTCGTATTAGCTAGAGATACGCCAGGAATGGCGGATGTGGATGGAAGCTTATTTTTATTTTGCGAGGAAATTAAGAAGCATTCAACGGTTGCAATCTCAGGTGAAGCAGCAGATGAAATATTCGGCGGCTATCCCTGGTTTCACAAAGAAGAGTCACTAACAGCGGAAACTTTCCCTTGGTCACTCGCTCTGCCTGCACGTGTGGAATTGTTATCGAATGAACTGGTGCAATGGATTCGCCCCCAAGAATATGTGCGCAATCGGTATCAGCAGGCGCTAAATGAGGTACCCCGACTCGCAGGGGAGAATGTAATCGAGAATCGAATGCGTGAGATGTCCTACCTGAATATCACTCGATTCATGCCTACACTGCTCGATCGTAAGGATCGGACCAGTATGGCTGTCGGTCTAGAGGTTCGTGTCCCTTTCTGTGACCATCGCCTTGTGGAATATGTTTGGAACATCCCATGGGAAATCAAAACGGCCGGTGATCGAGAAAAGGGCATTTTGCGAAAAGCGCTTAAAGGTGTCTTACCTGAAGAAATTTTAACACGCAAAAAGAGTCCTTATCCGAAAACGCACAATCCGAATTATTTAGCAGCTGTACGTGAGCAGATATTAGATATTCTGAATGATACTTCTTCACCGTTATTACCTTTTATCGATACAGCCAAAATTCATGCTTTGGCAAATTCAGATCATACCTCGTTTAACTTGCCATGGTTCGGGCAATTAATGAGCGGACCGCAGTTATTTGCTTATTTGATTCAGGTGGATATGTGGCTGAGGGAATATAAGGTGAGCATAAGGTAATGCCTCATTTTGAGGGTTGACGACGATGAGTAGAAAAAGGGCAAGAAAGCAAATGAGCTTCCAAATATGGAAGCTCATTTGCTTGTACGTGCGAGTATGAACGCTTACGCACCAAAAGGATCCGGATACTTTTGAAAGAAAAGTTCGAGTGCTTTGGCGCGGTGTGAGATTTTGTTCTTTTGGTCTAGGGAGAGTTCGGCCATTGTTTTGTCGAACTCAGGGAGATAAAAGAGTGGGTCGTAACCGAAACCACTTGTACCACGCGGCTCAGATAGGATGTAACCGGAGCAACGTCCCTCCGCTTCGAGCGTTGTACCTTGTTCAGGTAGAGCAAGTGCCAGTGCGCTTACGAAGTGTGCTTGACTAAGCAAGACGAGAGCATTATTATTCTCACCGCTAACCGAGCTGGGCAATTTAGTTGGGATAAAGCCGTCTGTCTCACCGAGTATGCCTAACTCATGAAGCAGCTTGGCGTTATTATTCGCATCGGAAGATGGTTCACCTGCATACCTAGCCGAGTATACACCAGGATCACCGCCAAGACGATCAACACTCAGACCTGAATCATCAGCAAGAACGGGCAAGGATAAGTGCTTCGCGATCGTTTCTGCTTTAATCCGTGCATTCGCTGCAAATGTATCGCCATCTTCAATGAGTTCCGGTAGATTGTCATAATCGGCTAAAGAGCGGACTTCCATACCTCTTGCTCCAAACCAATTCGCAAATTCTTTCACTTTGCCTTTATTGGAGGTCGCAATTACGACCACTCGTGTTTGTTCGATATTCATTAACGCGACACCTTACCAATGTACGCCGTAACTTCACTACCTAACACTTCTTTTTGTTTTTCAATCATTTCGTGAATGCCCTTTTCTGCCATTGCTAACAAAGAGTCAAGTTCTTCTCGGGAGAATGGCGCATCTTCGCCTGTACCTTGTACTTCGACAAAATTGCCTTGCCCCGTCATAACGACGTTCATGTCGACTTTGGCCGTGGAATCTTCTTCATATTTTAAATCCAAATAAGTCTGTTCCTCCACGATTCCAACTGAAACAGAACCCAAATAATCTGAAATTGGAATGATCGACAATTTACCGTCTTTCACAAGCTTATGCATCGCCATTGCCATAGCTACAAAAGCACCTGTAATCGATGTTGTACGTGTTCCACCATCAGCTTGAATAACATCGCAATCCAGTGTAATTGTACGCTCACCTAATTTTTCAAGAATAACGACAGAACGAAGCGCACGACCAATAAGTCGTTGAATTTCCATCGTACGTCCGCCAAGCTTGCCTTTGTTTGCTTCACGTTGGTTACGAGTTTGTGTTGCACGCGGAAGCATGGAATATTCAGCAGTTACCCAGCCTCGGCCTTGATTTTTCATAAAAGGAGGTACGCGCTCTTCAATTGTCGCTGTACAAATAACTTTCGTATCGCCTACTTCGATCAAGACTGATCCTTCGGCGTGCTTATTATAATGAGGCGTAATTTTCATTTCACGCAGTTGATTTGGTACTCTTCCATCTATTCTCATATGTAGTCCCTCCCGTATTGAACCTTATCTGTTGTACATTTTATCTTATTGTAACAAACTACTTCCTGTAAAGTACACTGCTCATAAAGCTCGGCAAGATAATAACCTTTTATACTGTACGGAAAAAGGGCAAATAACATACATTTCATTTTAAAAAAATGAAGTGTGATTGCAAAAAAGCGCCAAATTGGCGCTTTAAGGTTTTTCTCTTCTTTCCGTTTAGAAAATGTTCTCTACAACTTCGTTGCATTCAGCTCGATAGGACGAGTAACTGGCTTGGAGTAGTTTTTATTGTCAGAAGATGCAAACTGGATATTATTGTTGACCATCAATTGTACCTTGGACATATTCGTATTTTCGGTCAAGGACAAGATGATCGCATTCAATGCTTCGACTGGAGCTTTGCCTTGATCATTCAATATTTCTTTGGATAAGTTGATGGTCAGGAGGCCGTCGCTTGGCTTGATTTGACCAATTACTTTGGTCTTAGCGTTAACTGGTGATGATAAACCTTTCGTGTTCGAAGTTCCTTGGATAAGCTGATCCATAACAGCTTTCGGAATATCGTCTGTGCGGGCAACTAGACGCGTTACTGGCACATAATATTTATAGCTTGCATCGGTTTGATTCATATAATAAACGGTGACCGCTGTTGTTTGTCCGTAATCCAAACCGTCCGTTTTTTCTAAATTAATCCCCATTGTACGATTCACAGGACCATCTAATGGAAGTTTTGCCTTTGGCATTTGTTTGAGGTCTTTTCCATCTACTTTAAATTGTACTTTTTCTACAGTCGGGAACGAGGTCAGTGTCCATGCGATTCCCTCTACAATTTTGCGTTCGTCCGCTGCCTGATAATTAAGCAGTTCTTTAGAAAAGTTAACAGTAGCCACTTTTTGTTTATCAATGGTTACATCAACCTTTGTTCCTTCTGGAAGCAAAGAGCTAAATCCTTTTGGAAGCTGAGCTTGAGCCGGTCCGCCTTGCACCATATATTCAAGCGCTATTTTCGCTGATGCCGGTGTTTGTGGACCATGTAATGTAATTGGAGCAACTAAACCTTTCGTATCCTTCGCATAAACCGTTAATGCGCCTTGTGTTTGTGCAGTCTGGCTTTGAGTTGGACTTACGTTTGAGTTTTGATTCGTCTGATTGGTTTGTGCCGTCAGATATGTTTCCTCTAATGATTTCGCTGTTTGCTGTTCCAAACTATTTGGTGGTGGCTCGTCAATCGCCTTCTTTTCCCCGAGACCGAGCATCGAGCATCCTGACATCAAAATCGCGACTGTTCCTGTCACAGCTACAGATCGAATCCAATATCCATGTTTCATGTTTATTCCCCCTTCGCAAATTGAGCCCCGCTGCACGGTTGGCTTGGTAGTACATGTATACAAAGACGTTGTCCAAATTATGCCGACTTTTTGTCCACATGCACGTACAAGCCAAAATATAATTGCCAACATATTGCAGGGTGAACAGGGAAAACTAATCCGTAAAGAAACAAATAAGGAGAGTGTCAGGAATGGAATATAGCTTAAATAGTAAAAAAGTAGCCACAGCGGCTCGCCAACTGTTAGAAAGTCGAGGTATTAAGGTGGAACAAATCGCTGAGCTTACTCATTTCTTACAGCAAAAATATTATCCAGAGCTGACGATGGAGCAGTGCATCGATAGTGTTGAAAGTGTGCTTATTAAGCGTGAGGTGCAAAACGCGATTCTTACAGGCATTCAACTGGATCTACTGGCAGAAAAACGGCAGCTCCTGCCTGAATTACAAGATATGATCGTGAATGATGAAGGCTTATATGGCTGTGATGAGGTGCTAGCCTTCTCGATCGTGAATGTGTATGGCTCAATTGGATTCACTAATTATGGTTATATCGATAAAGTAAAGCCCGGTATTCTAGAGCGGCTCAATGATAAGAGTACTGGCGAAATACATACGTTCTTGGATGATATCGTTGGTGCTATTGCAGCTGCCGCTAGCTCACGTATTGCTCACAGAAAACAAGCAGAAATGGAATCTGCTACCTAAATATTTAAAAATGCTGCTATGTGCCTCATTCGCACAAGCAGCATTTCTCTTCTCATTTATTCTTCGTGTGTAAGGATAGGTAATGTAACCGTTACGAGGGTTCCTCCATTTTCCGGACTGGCAATCCGAATCGTCCCTTGATGCCTTTTGACAATTTGAAAAGTTATCATAAGACCAAGTCCAAAGCCTTTTTCCTTCGTTGTGTAGAACGGCTCACCCAGCTTTTTGATTCGTTCGGCTGAAATCCCGATACCCTGATCCGCAAATTCAATGGACACATGCTTATCGTCATCCATCTGTACCCGAATACGAATGGTACCCCCATGTTCCATCGACTCTATCGCATTTTTCAAAATGTTAATAAAGGCCTGTTTGAGCTGATTCTCCCCACAAAGCATTTCGGGGATGTCGGTCACGTATTCAATAATCAACTGCACATTATTCATCGTTGCCTGTGCTTGCAGGAGTAAGATGACATTATTTAAGATGGGCAACAGCTCTTTATTTTTGAAAATAACATCTTCCGGCTTGGCTACAAACAGCAATTCGCTAATTATAAAATTAATCCGATCAAGTTCATCCAACATAATACCAAAATTAGCTGAATCCTGCTTCGCACGGGATTGTAACAGCTGAATGAATCCACGAATTGTGGTCAAAGGATTCCGAATCTCATGTGCAACTCCGGCCGCAAGTTCACCAATGACAGAAAGCTTATCTGCTTTACGAATAATTTCCTCCGTATTTTTACGATCGGTAATATCTTTGAATGTAACGACCGCACCTGTTGTTCTACCTTCTTCTTGAATTGGAGTAAGGACGTACTCAACCGGAATGGATTTGCCATCTTTTCTATAAAAATTATAATCACAACTAGAAGCTTGTTGACAACCATTTTGTTCTAATAATGTTAAAAAATGATTTTTGAGAACCTCGCCATCATTTGGCCCTGTTAGAATGGTTGTGTAGGAAGCACCAATGAGTTCAGACACTTCATAGCCTAGCATTTCAGCTGCAGAGGGGTTACAGAAGGTGATCCGCCCTTTTAAATTCAGTCCATATATTCCTTCACCTGCGGAATTTAAGATAAGCTGAAACAGCTTCGTTTTTTCTTCTAATTCAGACGTTCTCTCTGCAACAATACACTCCAAATACTCCATTCGGATTACATTGGATAATGCGGTTGCTGTCACATCAACAACAGACTGCGCAAGCATCATCTCCACTTCCGTATAACTACCTATCTCGCCTAGACTAACAACAGGAATCGTTCCAAGAACTTGCCCCATCGCAACGAGCGGAAGCATGAAGATACTCTTAATCCCAAACTTGTGACAAGCCGTATGATTAGGTCGATGATCTTGATCCACATCTTGAACAAAGATTGCTTTTTTCTTCTGAATCACTTCCTGGAATAGAAGGTCACGGTTGTAATCGAGCTTGATCTCACTATGTGTCTTCTTCCAATCCTCTTCTGTCCAATCACTTTGCTTGCTCATTTTCGCTGGTCGGAAACGGGTTCCATTTAAAGCCGTGATGTCACATAAATGTACGCCAATGTTTCTATTATTCAATACTTGTCCGACATAACGGAAACAGGTGCTCAATATTTGTTCTGTTGTCGAGCAATGCGCTAATTCACGGGTTACATCGAGCAATAATTGTTTTTCAGCCAACAAGGTTTGAATATGATTGAATTGCTTACAATTTCGAATCGCGACTGCTGCCATATTCACATAAGCTTCAATCGATTGCATCTCTTCTGGAGTCAAATTCATCTCCACACCATAATTGAAGAGGAACACTAAACCATACAGATCATTCTCATAAGTAATCGGAAGGCCGAATAAAGACTTGATCTGAAACATTTCGATAGGGCGTGGATCAGGCCTGCCATCAACGGATGTATCTGGGATATAAATGCTTTTGCGCGAGTGAATCAAATCCGATACAAGCTGGTCTGTTGAAGGATCTACGAGCAATTCATCTAACGTAACACCGTTTATATGATTTGGTTTTCCTACATAACCACGAAATCCACCATCTTCTTGCGGCAAATAGATGCCTACTGAATTACATCTTGCCACTTCTGCTGATATCGCTGTTGCTACCGCATCTAGTACAGATCTCAAATCCCTATTGGAGTTAATTAACTGACACATCTCGGCTAGTCGTACGTATCTCGCTTGATCTAACATTGCTTTTCCCTCATCTTTCCGAAGTCTCATCTCTGGAATGAAGACAAAAATTTCACGCGATCTCCCATCGGAGGTACGTTATTATCGACGAGCGCCACTTCAATAATTGAAGGACCTTTGTACTCTTCTTTATTTTGGCACCATTCATAGAGCTGTTCCATATTTTCTACACGCGCACTCGGTATTCCTATCGCCTGTGCCATATCACTAATCCGTATTGGGGATTGCTCAAATCGTGGATGACTTCGTCTGTACTGCAAATTATGACCGTGATAGACCATCCCTAATCTGGCGTTATTCATAACGACAAATACGATAGGCAGCTGATACTCAATGGCTGTTAATATTTCCATTCCGTGCATGAAGAAGCATCCGTCCCCCGTTACACACACCATCGGTCTGCTCCGATCAACTAGACTCCAGCCAATTGCTGAACCAATTGCCGAACCCATGGCACCAAAATGAACATTGATATCAAATGAATCAGCAGATCGCACAGACATGTAATGAATGACATACGACATAAACTCGCCAATATCGATCGTGTACCGAGTTGAAGCTGGAAGTGAATCCTGTAGGGTAGTCAGTACATTTTGCGTGTTAAAAGGAAGCTCATTATATGTAGATTGAAGCTTGTCCTTCGCACGATGTGCATAAGGTTTATGCTTGAAACCCTTCTGCTCTAATTCAAAAATAATAGCATCCAAGCTTAATGTCGCATCTCCATGAATGGGGGTATTCACCTTATACACTCGATTAAAAACAGTCGAATCTGTATCAATCTGAACGACATAACGCTGATCTGTCAAATGATTATTCCAATTGCTTGTGGCTGTTTCACCTAAGCTGGAACCAACAATCAACACGGCATCTCTTTCTGGATCTTGAACCAAATTTGAAGCTTGTTCCTCTCCTGCAAAACCGAAGACTCCATGATGTAAAGGATGACTGTCTGGTATTAGCCCTTTGGCTTGAGGGGTTGTGACAAATGGCCAATTCAACATCTCTGCAAGTTGAATAAGTTCCGTCACTGCATGTCTTGCCCCTTGTCCTACAAAAATAAAGCCACGCTTTCGCTTTAGAAGTTCTGTCGCTGCAATGTGAATACTAATCTCATCGGGGACAAGCGGTTGACTGTGGGTAAAGGAGGGAATAACAGGTGAGGTAATTTCACTAAGCTGTACATCAATAGGCATTGCAACATGAACGGGACCGGGAATACCCGATTGAGCAATCTGGATCGCACGAGCAACCTCAATACCAAGACGCTCTGGATCTTGAACGGACACACTGTATTTCGTCACGGGCTGAAACAGCGGAACTGCATCTAATTCCTGGGATGCATTCAAACCTACTGTCCGCCTTGGTACTGAACCTGTTAAGAATAAAACGGGAAGATGTTCGCGCATTGCATTGGCTGCACCCGTAATTAAATTCGTACTGCCCGGACCACTGCAGCCGATGCAGACACCTAAACTCTTAGAATGCTTCGCATAGGCAGTTGCCATATAAGCAGCTGCGCCTTCATGTTTGGCAATAATGGGTTCAATCTGTGGCACATCCATTAATTCATCGAAGAATGCATTGACTGACCCTGCAGGTATGCCAAAAATATACTTTACTCCTCCTTCTAATAATAATTGAACAACTGTTCGAACCGCTTTCATCACACTCACTCCCTTTGTGTAATTTTGGCACTTTGCCTCTGTTTTTGGAAAATCATTTAAATGAAATATTTGACATTTTTATAAATAATCCTTCTTTATCTCCATGTTTTTCCTTTATATTATACAAAGAATTGAACCAGAAGTTATAAAAGTGTCGAAAATGACAAAATTGAGAGAAGAATATCAACATGAAAAAGACGTGCCCGTTAGCTTCTCAGCCATAAGCACGTCTTTTTTCATAGGAAATTATGCATGCAATCGTCGTTTAAAATTAGCTTTGGTAATAGATCAATCCGTCTCGATCTGTTTGCTTGACTCTGCCAACCTCTTGTAAATACAAAATGTGGGCGATCGTCTCGGCTAATGCAAATCGGAGTTGATGAACGGTCAATCTACCTCCAAATACAGTCATGCATAGTTCATAAGCAGTCATCGAGTCTTGTAACAGATTTTCCATATGGGCCAAACGCTCATGATGATGCTCGATAAGTTCTTGCACCCTGGTATTGAAATTCATCAACGGCTCGCGATGACCCGGGTATGCATGGTCGACTTCAAGTGAAGCTACTGCTTGTAAAGATTGCAAATACTGCTCAAGCGGATTCGGATGCTCACCCGGCATGTAGCCGACGTTTGGGGAGATGTGCGAGATCACATGGTCACCGCACAAAATTTCTTTCGCCTCGCGATCGTAGAAGCATAGATGCCCCGCGGCATGGCCAGGGGTTTCAATGGCTTCGTACATGTCATTACCGAGGCGAATGTGTTCCCCAGCCTGCAGCCGAAGCGGGGTTAACGTAGGCTGCGGGGATACCCATTGGACGAAGCCATCCATGTGCTTCGTCATCTCTTCTTGCAGCTCAGCAGGCAGCCCGTGCTGAGCGAAGCAATCTGCGAGCAGCCGCGTCATCGGCTGCTCAGGCCCCCACAGGAGCGAAGCGATCCGACAGCCCTCCTCAGAGAGGAGGACTGGTGCGCCCGTACGCTCCTGGAACCAACCTGCCATCCCGTAGTGATCGGGATGGAAATGGGTGAGCACGACCTGCTCCACTTGGTCGTTGCCGATTCCTTCCTCGCGAAGGACGCTCTCCCAGAGTGCCTCTGCTTCCGGTGTATGCAGCCCCGGATCAATGATCGTGTAACCGCGATCCCCGCGAAGCACATACGCATTCACCCAGCGCAGCGGAAACGGAAGTGGTACCCTCACTTGTAATAAATCTTCTCTGCGCCATGTTGTAATCTCACGCATTTTGCATTCCCCCTGACTGGTTTCATTCCTGTGTTCAACTGTCTCAGTGCGATATGAACTCAAAATTAGAATTATAGTGTTATTGTAATGCTCTCCAATGTGCCCTTGCGCAGCTCGCGAGGGTTTTCGAATTCGTTTTTCCATAGTTCTAGTATAACTTATTTTTCACTCTCCCGTGTCTCAGGTTCTGGCGGCATTATAAGCAGCACATTCTTCTTGAAATGATGAGCTTTAAGAAGCGATACATTTCATGCGTGCATATTTCTTTTCACAGAAAAAAGACGCTGTGGAATTTAATATCCACGCGTCTTTCCTCTTACATTTTGCATATTGACTTTCACCTTAAGCAATTGGATCTACTTTGTCATTTAGAATGTAAACCCTTGAACTTTTTCATCGGCTATTCTTTGTAGTTTATCCTTATCTTTAATAATTACTTCGCCTGGAGTTGCATCTTCAAGGATGTCATCCATATCACTCAGTGGTTTATACTTGATCCCGATTATGCTCCAGACAAATAATACGGCTCCGGCAAGTAATAGACTAAGTCTCATTTCGCGGCCTGCACCCGGCCCTAAAATCAAGTTTACAATTGGGGAATCAAATACACTGGATGTCAGTACAGTCGTGAATACATTATCAGCTAATACACCTGCGACAATATAGCTGACCGGTGCTAATAGAGCTACCAACATACGATTCACAGCAAATACACGTCCTTGCAATTCCAATCCAACCTTCACCTGGATCAATGACTGCCAATGAATATTTGTAATCGTTATAGACAAAGAGGATACGAACAAAGCAATCGCCGCAAAAATAGGCAATGGTTGTATTCCTGCAATCATAATAGAAATGGCTAATGGAAGGACAAAACCAACCATCCCTTTTGCTCTCTTACTCATACCGCCAGTTATTAACATCGCTATAGCTCCGCAAAGAACGCCGATTCCTGCAAATGCATTAAGAATCCCCAACGTGGATGAATTCGTGAAAGAAAGGATGAGCGGCGTCATCGTAACCGTAAAAATGCTCAGTAAAAAGTTAACGACAACAAAGAAGACAACCATGGCAATCAAACTTTTTCTTCTCATGATAAAATTCCAGCCACCCATTAACTCTTTCCGAATCGGTTCCTCTGATCTTGTAAACATGGTATCCGGAAATCTCAAAAAGAGCAAAACGATCACGGATAGTCCAAATGTTATAAGATCAATAATAACAAGCCCCTTAAAGCCTATAGAATCCATAAATACGCCTCCGAAGATGGCTGCCAGTACGCCTCCGATTGCAACGGAAAATTGAGAAACACTATTTGCCTGCGGCAAGTACATCTTTGGCGTAATCTGCGTCACTGCTGCCATATACGCTGGCTGCCTGAAGCTGTTTGCAACAGATAATACGATGGTAAAGACATAGACATGCCAAAGTTGAAGCTCATTAAACCCTAACAAGATAAGCAAACCTAAAGAACATACTGTCGAAAGCAAGTCACTAATAATTAAAATGACCCGTCTGTCAAACCTGTCTACAATGGCACCTGCAAATGGAAGCACCAAAATGGTGGGAATCATTCCCATAAGAAACATCATGGCAAATTCCGATAGTGCATTGGTTTGATTGAAAATCCAGATCCCGGTCCCAAACGTAGATAAAATTGTACCTATTTCAGAAATGATCTGCACGAAGGCAACCATTAAAAACAATTTCATACTTGGAACGACTTTGTTTTTCGCTGAGGCATTCAACCTTACCCTGTTTTCTTTGCTTTCATTCATTTTCTTGCTTTCAGATACCTTTGAAGATCGATCCTTCCATACATCTACCTTCTCTTCAATAATATCAACAAGCTCCGCTACTTGATTTTTAAAGAAAAAATGTCCGGCATGATCAATTGTTCGTAAATCCACATCGTCACTGAAGTACTCCCATTCCTTATATCTTTCCTGATAAAATTCCGTAGCTCGATCGCCCTCTCCAATAATGCATGTGATTGGCGCATGGAATTTCGTATTATTCTTGTTGCTATAGTGCTGGGTATACCACTTGACGCATTCTTTTGCATCATGCTTTAAATTCCTAAGCACAAATTCTGTTTCATCGGAACTAAATTCACTGTTTAAACCACCAATCATTTTCAACATGTCCCGATTGCCTTTGTCCGTCAATTGAGTAGGGAATATTTTTTCCCATATGTCGAAAAATTTATTGGTAATGCGCGGTGTCGGGAACATGGCTCCAACAACAACGCCATTCACCTGAATGCCCGCCTCTTCCAGTTTAGGAGCAAGAAGTACCGACATCGTGGCGCCCAGACAATGTCCATAAAGAACGACAGGTCCCTTCACCTTCTGCTTGATTTCCTCCAAGCAACGAGCCGCGCTCTCCTCGATAGAAGCCAATTCTTCATCGGGGCAGCTGTAGTCGTGGCCCGGAAGCTCAACGGCATATAGCGAGTAATTCTTCGGTAATGAGTTGGCTAAAGGTTGATACGAGATCGCGCTTCCTCCCCCGTAAGGAAAACAAATGAGGGAGACCACTTTATGTTTCTCATCAATCGGCTTGGTAAGCTCATGCAGCATCGTCCGATTCCCATCGTTTCCTGCACCTTTTGATTGGGATAAATAAGCGACCAATTCGCGAATCGTTGAATTTTTAAACAGCTCCATGACTCCTAGGTTGTTGCTAATACTTCTGACCAGCTTTATGGCTTTAAAAGAATCTCCACCTAAATCAAAGAAATCTTCATCAATGCCTATTTTCTCAATTCCGAGTACGCCGGCCCAAATTTCAGCCATGTCCATTTCTTCTTTGTTCCTCGGCGCGACAAAGCCTTCATCCGAATCTCTTGACAGCAAATCAGGCTCAGGAAGTGCAAAACGGTCAACCTTACCATTCGTATTTAGCGGGATCAACTCAAGCTGAACAAATTTAGCCGGAATCATGTATTGAGGAAGTTGTTTCTTTACATATTCCTTTATTCCCGCTTCGCTATATTTCTCCTCGCTGTTTGTCTTTGGAACAATGTACGCGAATATTCTATTTTCGCCCGCGTTATCCTCGCGAACCAGTACGACGGCATCTTGCACGGAAGGGTAACTCTTAATCGTAGCCTCGATTTCCCCGATTTCAATGCGGTAGCCTCTGATTTTTACCTGGTGGTCGATACGTCCTAAAAATTGTACATTTCCATCAGGCAGCCATTTAACAAGGTCTCCTGTTTTATACATCCTTTCCCCTGGGGCAAATGGATTTGCTACAAACTTTTCTTCTGTCAGCTCTGGATTATTGAGATAACCTCTTGCAAGTCCGTCTCCTGCAATACATAATTCCCCTGGTACCCCTACAGGCTGAGGATGATTGTCTTTGTCCAAGACGTACACACAATAATTGACTAGCGGACGACCAATCGGAATCGTGTTCAACTGATCCAGACGTGTTCGGTCAATCAGGAAGGCAGTCGAGTCCACGCAGCATTCGGTTGGCCCGTATATATTGGTGATCTCGGGTTTTCTCTCGCCGCAAAGTGTGAAGAAGTCTTTCACGGCTGAAACGGTCAATTCTTCCCCGCCGAATATAAAATGCTTGACGGTCATCTCTTTTATTATTTCTCTGTTATCGCTCAAGATCAATTTCAAATGAGACGGTGTTCCGTCTGAAACATCGATTGCGTGATCAATGTAGTATTCTACCAGTTTTTCCCCTATGGTTCTGTAGTCTTCTGGGATTAGATGCAGGCAGTCGCCTCGTAACAAACTGGCAAATATCTGCTTGACGGAAGCATCAAAAACATATTGTGCAACCAAAGCTACCTGTAATGGTCCGGTATATTGGTCATAAATGATTTTACCCAGCCCTGTAACAAGATTGATCACATTACCATGCTGGATCATCACGCCTTTTGGTCTGCCCGTTGAACCAGAAGTATAGATGACATAGACAAGATCATTCGGATGATTGACGATTTCTACATTCGTTTTATCACCTTGATACCATTGTTCGTCTTCTAAATCTAATACCATTCCCTCAAACTGTATCGTATGCATGAGATGTTTTTGTGTCAGCAACAGGGTAGTTTTACTATCCTCCAGCATATAGGTGATCCTGTCACTCGGATAATCAGGTGAAATTGGCAAATAAGCTCCTCCGGCTTTTATAATGCCCATGATTCCAACCATCATCTCCACCGATCGATCCACCATGATTCCGACGATGGTATCCGGTTTTACACCTTTTCCTCGTAACACGCCTGCCAATTGATTGGCTTTCTCATTGAGTTCCCGGTAAGTTAATTTTCGATTTTCATATACGACTGCGATCTGGTCCGGCGTCTTTTTTACTTGTTCCTCAAAGGCTTCGCAGATCGTTTTATCCTGGGGATATGGTGCTTTCGTGTTATTAAAATCGACTACGACTTCCTTTTTCTCTTCCGCTGAAAGCATCTCGATTTTGCACAACTGTATTTCCGGATTCTCTACTACTGCCTTGACGATATTCTGAAAATGCGCAATCATTCGTTCGATGGTTTCTCGCTTAAACAGCTTGGTGCAATACTCTAACTCGAAGCAGATTTCCTCCCCTTTTTCTTCCGCTCCTAGCGTGAGATCAAACTTGGAAACGCCTCTTTCAAATGGAAGCTGTTTAATTGTTACCCCATCCAGCTCCATTTCTTTCGTGTCCGTATTTTGCAGTACAAACATCGTGTCAAACAATGGATTTCTACTTAAATCTTTTCGTAGGTTTAGATTTTCCACCAATCGATCGAATTGAACATTTTGATGTTCATATGCGCATAAAGCATTTCTCTTTACTTCCTGCAGAAATCCGGCAAACGTTTTCGTTCTTCCAGGATAGTTTCGCATGGCAAGCGTGTTGACGAACATTCCTACCATATGCTGCAGATCCGCATGCGGCCTGCCTGATATTGGCGAACCTACTACGATATCTTCTTGTCCGCTATACTTGGAAAGCAATACGTTGTAGGCGGACAGTAACGTCATATACAAGGTGACTTCCTTCGTCTTGCATATGTGCTTTAGCTTTTCGGTTACATGCTTGTCCAGATGGAATCCGATGCTTTCTCCTTCAAAACTTTGAAAACTTGGCCTCGGATAATCATTAGGCAAATTCAATACAGGTATTTCATCGCTGAATAGGTTTGTCCAATAGGCTTCTTGTTTTTTCATAGCCTCGGATTCTATCATTTTATGTTCCCAGGCAGAGTAATCCTTATACTGTATTTTCAGCTCTTCTAATGCTTCACCTTTATACAGCTTCGCGAGTTCCTCCAAAATAATACCCATGGAAGTACCGTCGGATATAATGTGATGCATATCCATCATAACAACATGCTTCTCTGCTGCAAGCCGAATTAGCTTCACCCTTAGCAGCGGCGATTTTTCTAAATCAAAGGGTTTTACGAATTTTCCCGCCTCAGAGATGATCATCTCTTCAGAGTCTGTATTCCTCTCTTCGTATTCCATGCTAAATGCAATCGTTCCATAAATTTTCTGCTTGATTTCTCCATCTTCCAATTCAAAGCAAGTTCTGAAGACTTCATGTCTTTGCACAAGCCTAGAAAAGCTTTCCGATAACTTCTCTCGATCCAATTTTCCTTCGAAAACGAACACATACGGGATATTGTAACTGATTTCTTCCTTCGCGAACTGATTTAAAGCAAACAATCTCTTTTGTGCCGAGGAAACCTCATACCGTTCCCTTTCTTCTACAGCTTCGATCGATGAATATTCAGCTTGCTTGGTATTCCCTACATACTCTGCCAATTGCCTTACCGTTGGGTTTTTAAATATTTCATCTACGGATATTTCAGCAAGTAAGTCTCTTTGTACAATGGCTGCCATTTTTATGGCCTTTAGAGAATGACCCCCCAAGATAAAGAAGTTATCATTTATTCCTACTACATCTACATGAAGTACTTCCTGCCATATTTCCACCAATTTTTCTTCTGTTTCGTTTCTTGGTGCTTCGTATTCTGTTCCTGTTTCCATACTTCCATCAGGTTCGGGCAACGCCTTCCTGTCAACCTTACCGTTTGGTGTCAACGGAAATTTGTCCAATTGTACAAAATAGGATGGAATCATGTAATCCGGTAATACCTTCGATAAATATACTCTTAGCTCGCCTACCGTTAGTTCTTTATTTCCTACAATGTATGCACAGAGGTACTTGCTGCCGCCTTCCCCTCTTGCTACGACGACTGCTTCCATGACATTTGGATAACAAAGCAGCTGGCTTTCTATCTCTCCCAGTTCGATCCTGAAGCCCCGTATCTTTACCTGGTGATCGATCCTTCCCAAATATTCTACGTTGCCATCAGGCAGCCATCTTGCCAAGTCTCCTGTTCGGTACATTTTAGTTCCCGGTACGAACGGGTTGGAAACAAACTTCTCTGCCGTCAGCTCCGGTCTGTTTAGATACCCTGTTCCTAAACTGTCACCCGCGATACACAGTTCACCCGGTTGTCCAATGGTAAGCAACTGATCATCTTTATTGACTATATACAGTTTTACGTTGTCAATGGGTTTCCCTATCGGTACTACTTCTATATGTTTGATCTGTTCATTCGGAATTCTGTAGTATGCCGCGATATCCGTACACTCTGTCGGGCCATAGGTATTGACGATTTCTGCCTGATAGTACGGCGTATTGATCCAGCTTAACAATTTAGGGATATTGATGGGTTCCCCGCCTAAAAATACCCGCTTCAAATGCCTTAATTCACGATAGTCCGATGTTGTATCCACAAGGATTTGAAATGCACTCGGCGTACAATTCACGATCGTGACTTTTTGCTCATCCATCAGTGAAAGAACATTTTTGTAGCTGTAAATTTTTTCTGGAAGCACAATCAGCCTTCCCCCTTTGATGAGGGACGCGTAAAGATTCTTTTGCGCTAGATCAAAACCTACAGGTGCGATTAAGAGAATGCTGTCGCTTTCATTTATTTCAAAATCCCTTGTAAACCAGTTCATAAGGTTCGTAAAAGAATCGGCTCTTACCGTGGCGCCCTTTGGATTCCCAGTAGAACCTGAGGTATAGATCAGGTACATCTGCCGATCCGGACGATACTTGAGATTCAAATTTTCTACGGATTGTTCGGACGCTTCTACTATTTTTTCTATCCCTACTACTTGTATACCCAAACCTTCCGTCTGCGTACGGCAGCTCTCCTGTGTCAACAATATGCCTGCGCCGCTATCCTTCAGCATATATTCAATTCGATCTGATGGGTATTGCGTATCGATAGGCAGGTAAGTTCCTCCGGCCTTCAGTACGCCAAGTATACCGATGAGAAGTTCAGCAGATCTGGAAATTAAAATACCGACGATCTTATTCTCATCGATTCCCTCATTTCGGAGCGTTCTTGCAACCTGGTTCGCCTTGCTGTTTAGTTCCCTGTAAGTAAGCTCCTTATCTTCAAATACAATGGCTATATGATCCGGTGTCCTTTCTACTTGCTCCTCAAACAACTCATGAACAGATTTGCCACTTGGATACTCTGCATAGGTGTCATTGAATTTATGCAGCAACTGATGTCTCTCTTCCTCTGCAAGCATATCGATGTCACATAGTTTTATTTCCGGATTCTCTGTTACTACCTTTACGATATTGATAAAATGTTGAACGACTCTTTCTATGGTCTCCCGCTTAAATAGCTTGGTACAATATTCTAAATGAAATCTTATTTCGTCTCCTACTTCTTCTGCTTCCAACGTCATATCAAACTTGGATACTTTCCCTCTATACGCATATTCTCTTATGCTTATATTTTCAAGTTCCATTTCTTTCGTATCCGTATTTTGCAGCACAAGCATCGTATCAAACAACGGATTCCTGCTTACATCTTTTCTTAGATTTAGTGCTTCCACCAATCGATCAAACGGATAATCCTGATTTTCATAGGCACCCAATGCATTTTGCTTGACCTCATCTAAAAATGCAGCAAAACTTTTCTTTCCTTCAGGATAGTTTCTTAGAGCCAAGGTATTGACAAACATACCCATGACTCCCTGCAAATCATCATGGGATCTGCCTGCTGTCGCCGAACCTACGACTATATCTTCCTGTCCACTGTATTTGGCTAGCAAGATATTGTAGGCGGACAATAAAGTCATGTACAAGGTTGCTCCGCTATCCTTGCCTACTTTCTTCAGCTTTTCCGTTAGTCTCTTGTTTAGTTGAAAGCCGATACTTTCCCCTTCAAAGCTTTGCAGAGCGGGTCTTGGTTCATCCATTGGCAAGTCTAATACCGGTACGCCATCACGGAATAGCTCTGTCCAGTATATTTCCTGTTTTTTCATGGCCTCGGATTTCAGCAAGTTATGTTCCCAGGCAGAATAATCCTTATACTGTACGCTTAGCTCTTTTAAGCTTTCACCTCTATACAGTTTTGTGAACTCCTCCATAAAAATACTCATGGAAGTACCGTCAGATATGATGTGATGCATGTCGAACATGAACAAGTGTTTTTCTGCCGCAAGTCGAATAAGCTTCACTCTAAGAAGAGGCGCTTTTGATAAATCAAAAGGTTTTACGAATTTCTCTACTTCACCCTTCATCATTTCTTCTGAATCTGTGTTTATTTCTTCGTATTCCACCTTACATTCAACCGTTTGGTGAATTCTTTGCATAATTTCTCCAGCTTCCAATTCAAAGGAAGTTCTGAAGGCTTCATGTCTTTGCACAAGCTTACTCAACGTCTCTTCAACTTTATTTCTGTCCAGCTCGCCTTCCAAAAGCAGGATGAACGGTAGATTATAATGGATCTCCTGTTTTGAAAACTGATGTAAAGCAAACATCCTTTTTTGAGCGGAGGATACCTCGTAAAGTTCTTTTTCCTCTACAACTTCTATAGGTGAATAGACAGCTTCTTCCGTTTTCCCTATATATTCTCCCAGCACTCTTACAGTCGGATGGCTAAATATTTTACCTACAGATAGATCGGCATTTAGCTCTCTTTGGATCATGAGCGCGATTTTGATCGCCTTTAATGAATGTCCACCCAAAGTGAAGAAATCATCATTGATTCCAATCCGATCTACTTCTAATACTTCACTCCATATTTTCGCAAGCTTTTCTTCTACTTCATTTGTTGGAGCGACATATTCCACTCCTGTATCGATTTCCTTGTCCGGTGTTGGCAGTGCCCTTCTATTTATCTTGCCATTTGGTGTTACAGGCACTTTTTCGATTTGCATAAAATATGTGGGTATCATATAATTCGGCAAGCTTTGAGACAGGTTTTCTCTTAACTCTCTTACTGTTATCTCTTCTTCGGATACCATATAGGCACATAAGTAATTATTTCCTTGTCCATCCTGTTTATCCAGCACAACTGCCTGCTTTATTCCTTCATATTTCAGCAACTGACTTTCGATTTCTCCAAGTTCGATTCGATAGCCCCTTATTTTTACTTGACTATCTATCCTGCCTAGAAATTCTATATTTCCATCGCTCAACCATCTTCCTAAATCTCCTGTTTTATAGATGTACGTACCGGATTCAAAAGGATTTTCTATGAATTTTTCCTTAGTTAAATCTTCATTATTTAAGTATCCCCTTGAAATACCGCTGCCCGATAAACAGATCTCTCCTGGAACGCCTATTGGCTGAAGATTATTATTTTTATCCACAATATAAATCTTTGTGTTGTTTATTGGTTTTCCAATTGGTATATTTTCATATTCCTGATCGATCTTAAAACTTGTCGATACAACCGTATACTCTGTCGGGCCATAGTTATTGTATATCTCATAGTTCTTATTCTCTGTATATCTGAGCGTATCCGCTCCCGTTAATAATTTCCGTAACGAATGATTTTCCAATCTTATGAATTGTTCGAAAATTTGGGTCGGCATGAAGCCTATTGATATTTCGTTCTCCTCGAAGTACTGATTTAACTTATTGACATCAAGTTTCAATTCGTCACTGAGGATATGTATGGAAGCACCGGATATAAGATAAGGGAATATTTCCCACACAGAAGCATCAAAACCGACTCCTGCATATTTTGCTGCTCGATCAGATTCGTCTACCTCATAATAATCGTTATGCCAAACGCATAAATTCACTAAGCTTGTATGTTCGACCATAACTCCCTTAGGCGTTCCCGTAGACCCGGAGGTATATATCACATAAGCTAATGCATTTGGGCTATTTATACTTTCTAAATTTCCCCCTTCCGTTGAATATCCTTCTTCATTGTTCAGGTCGATTATTTCTCCCGTAAAATCTATTTCGGGTAAATCCTTTTGCGTAAGTAATATGCTTGTTCCGCTGTCTTCAAGCATATATTGTATCCTTTCCTTGGGATAATTGGTGTCTATAGGCAGGTAACCTCCACCCGCTTTTAACGTTGCCATTATTCCGATCAGCATTTCTATCGATGGCTCTGCCATTACTCCTACAATGCTGTCCGGCACTACACCTTTATACCGTAGCACCCTTGCCAATCGATTGGCCTTCTCATTCAGTTCTCTATAGGTTAATTTCTTATCTTCATAAACTGCTGCTAGGTTATCCGGTGTCTTTTCAACTTGCTCCTCAAATAACGCAGATATCGTTTTATCTTTAGGGAATTCCGCCTTGGTTTCATTGAAATCCACTAAAATTCTCTTCTTTTCTACATCTGAAAGCATGTCTATTTCGCACAGTTTAATTTCTGGATTTTCCGTTATTTTTTTTAATATATTGATAAAATGTTCGCATTTTTGTTTAATTTCATTTTTCTCGAAAAGACTTGTGTTAAATTCGATTCTTCCATTTATTCCTTGCGAAATTTCACCAAATCTAATCCATATACCAAACTTAAGTTCTTTTAACAAAGAAATTTCCTTCAGCATAGTCACTGTATCAAAGATTACATCGTGATAATTATCCGACTCATTGGAAGCGATAGAAAATTCAGAAAATTTAACATCTGCATTCATGCTTGCACTTCTAAAAGTTTCATTTTCATTTATGACATTGTTAATGAAAGCATATTTGAATGGATTACTGCTATTTTCAGTTGCAACTATATTTCCAATCTTATGTTCTTCTTCACGCGTATACTTAAACAATAAAGTTGTAAATGCAGTAAATAAAAGGGTGTTAACTGAAATCTTATCTTTCTCGGCAATTGATCTCATTCTGTTAGTAAGCGAAGGATCAATAGTAAAATTCACGCTTCCTGGAGAGAAGTCGATCTGTGTAGGACTCTCCATGTAACTTTCTAAAGTAATACTATCACTAAAGAATTTTTTCACTGATGTTTCACCATCCCAGACATTTTATTTAGAAATACAGACAATCTTTTTCCTGCCTTTTCCTATAAAATATGCACAAAATAGTATGAATCATCGAGTATATTTCGCTTCCTTGTATCGATTGCTCCATGATGTTATTGGCTCGATAACTCGTTTATCACATCCTATCCTTCGTATGTCCACCCTCCAATATGAACCTGAGTTTGCTCTATTCTTATAGTATGAATACACGAATATTTTGTCAATTTAACTTTCAACTATAGATAATATTGACACTTATTGTCGTTCCATTGTAGAAAAAAAGTGTGCCCTTGCTTAACAATAATGAGAGATGTTAGAGCCTCTCTACCAAGAGGAATAAGTTAAGCCTCCTGTTCGTTTTTAATTGCTAGATTACGATGCAACTCTTTCAATACTATGTGCATAATACTGAAATGGCTTGCAGTCGTTAAGGGATTGGTGTGGGCGTTCGTAATTATAATGGTTTGAAAAAGTAAAATGGTAAACGGTTGCAATAGGTAGTTCCGAACTGCGGAACGATTGCTTCATGAGACAAAGTGTTTTCTACTTCGTGTAAAGTTGTTCTGGTGACTACTATTTACCACAAGGAGGGCACTTTATCCTTATTCATTTTGATTCAAAGTTTACTGGAAGTGAAATGCTCAATTATAACTTAAAGTGTATAAAGTATTAGTTTACTGGTATTTATTCCTCTGGAAGTAAATAGGTGAATAATCATTTTATTATTTTGTAGTATTTATCATAACGGTTTTTGTTTTGTCGTCCCAATCAATCGTAACGCCGAATGATTCTCCTATGAATCTTACAGGCACGAAGGTTTTGTCGTTGATTATTGTAGGTGGACTATCCAGTCGAATGATTTGCCCATTTTTAAATGCTAAATCATTCCCTATTGTCAGATTAATTATATTATTTCCTTTTGTCATAGTCAGGGTGGTTGTATTCTGATCCCATTGCACATCTGCTCCGATCAACTCGCTAATTTTGCGAAGTGGTACCATAATACGGTCATTAATCTCAATTGGAGGTTGTTCAAAATCCAATATTTTCTCATTTAATTTTACTGTTATCGGATCGCTTTGTAGAATCTCGGTATCATAGCTTTTTATCCATACCGGCTCCGTTCTGGTCCCTTCTGTACCATCTCCAACGTAATTAATTCCCCAAGACCAGAGTGTTCCGTCTACACGGAGAGCCATAGATCGAAACCCTATCGAGGATGCAGCTATTTTCGTAATTTTCTTTAGTCCTTTTACCTGAACAGGCACATTACTATGTTCATAAGAGCCAATTCCTAACTGACCTCCACCATTTTGACCATTTGCCCATACCGTTCCATCTTCCTTTAAGTAAAGGGGTCCTGCTATACTTGCAGATAGCGATACAACATCTTTTATTCCTTGTATTTGTATGGGCGATTGTCGATCTATAAAAGTTCCATCCCCTAGTTGTCCACGCGAGTTGGAACCCCATGCCCAAACCGTGCCATCCTCTTTCAAAGCGAAGTTAGCTCCGTAACTTGCTGCAATAGCTTTTATGTTACTCAACTCTTTAATTTGAAAAGTTATAGATTTTTCCGTTGTCCAAACGGTTCCATCCTTTTTTAATACCAAAAGATTATCATACCCTAATGCAATAGCTGCAACGTTCGTATATCGTTTAATCTCCAAAGGAGATGATTGGTATTCTACACATTCACAGGTCTCTTGTATTTTGCCCCACGCCCAAAGCGTTCCGTCTTCCTTAATCGCATAACTCCCTAATCGGTTTGCTGCAATCGCAATAACATTCGATATACCTTTAACTTTTACAGGAAACAGGCGATTATTATCAATCCTAGATTCATTAGATTTATCATAATAATACATTGATTGGGTCCCATCCCCAATTTGTCCAACTTCATTAAATCCCCATGCCCAGACGGTTCCGTCCTTCATTAAGGCAAGTGCATGATCTGCTCCTACTGCAACAGAAATCACGTTATTCAAACCTTTAACTTGGACTGGTATTTTGGTATTTACCGCCTGATCTCCGCTTTCTCCATTTCCAAATAAACCGTAGTAATTATTCATCCCCCATGCCCACACTGTCCCATCCTGCTTTACTGCCAAACTAATCGTGCTTCCAACAGCAATCTCTTTCCAGGCAACCTTGGTATTACTTATCTCTGAAGAGGTCTCCGCATGAGTAATAATTGTACGATTAAACAGCGTGAAAAATAATAATATGAAAAGAAGAGTACATCTTGTAATAAGAGATAGTTTACGAATCATACTGTATTCATCTCCCTAAATATAGTTTCAAATATTTTTGACAATGCTTTTCCTCCTATAAATGATATCGTCTAGTGTCTCTTTTATTTACGAACCCGAGAACCTTAACGCCTGTAAAGGCTGGCCTCGCGAAGCGGTTCACCTCACAGGGTTGTCCGCCTAAGAAAAATATTATTGATTTCGACTTTATCTCTCAAATTCCTTTATGTGAAACAAAAACCTATCAAAGTATCCATTGCATTCATAGTCTACATAAAAAACGTGCCATAAAGAAAATTGGAATAATAAGCATAATGTTAAGTGTGGACCCAGGTAATATTGTATCGGCAATCGGACAATATTTATGGCATGATTCGAGAATCGGATCAAGTTCTTGACATAGTCAAATATCAAGAACTTTATATGCCATTTTTATCCATTACGTTAGTCTGCCCGTTAGCTCAATAAAGTGCGATTTAAACTTGCATAAAAGTGAGTGTTTTTCCACTTAAACCAGCATCCTCGACAATGTAGATAACATTCTGTCAAATAACGATTATGTAGGCACTTTTGTGTCATTGGACAAAAGTTGAATGTTGTTACCTGCTGGATGTTCAAATCCTTCAAACTGACTCCTAAATTCTCGGTCACGTAATGCTCTTACAATTTCCGTTTTAGATATACTGGATATGCATCTGTCTATTCCTTTTTTGTTGTGGGTGGGGACTTACAACAATACAGGATTAGCAGATGTTTTTCCATTTTAGCCGAACTTTAATTCGTCAAGAACTGATTTTGGTTTTGAGCCAATTTTGTTTTAATCATTTTGCAAGTGTAACATCCTTCGATACTGCTATCGATATAGACCCGCAAACACTCTTTTATGGAAAAAGATTCCATGTTACAATAGGCAGAAAGCGATTTCACAGCGACAAGAAATCTATTTATTTCCTGGAGGTGCATTCCTCATGCCGAACCAAGCATCCACCTATGCAGCATATAAAGCTGCTTTTGCCGGTTTAGCCAAGCCTTTTGCTTATCTGGACCTCGATCTCTTGGAGCAAAATCGCCAGCAAGTCCTACGACTTGCCACCACCAAAAAAATCCGAATTGCCAGCAAATCCATCCGCTCCGTCCATGTCTTACATCTGTTGATGGACAGTGATCCTGCCTTTATCGGCCTCATGACTTTCACAGGGGAGGAAACGATCTTTCTCGCTTCGCAAGGCTTTAATGACTTACTTCTTGGCTACCCCATCTGGAATCCAACCCTAATTGAATCCATTGCCGGGCTTGTTGATCAAGGACGAGCCATAACGCTCATGGTAGACTCCATGGCGCATGTCGCACATATCGAGCAGATTGCCCGAAAGTTTAAGGTAAAGATGCCTGTATGCATCGATCTAGACCTTTCCTCGGATTTTTGGAAGCTGCATTTTGGTGTGTGGAGATCCCCCACTCGAACGGTGGAAGCCGCTGTTCAATTAGCTGAGAAAATCGCTTTATCAGACAATCTGGTACTAGACGGTATCATGGGTTATGAAGCACAAATTGCAGGCCTCGGTGATCAAAACCCCGCTACTCGAATGAAAAACCACGTTATCCGTTTACTTAAACAAAGCTCCATTGCTGAGTTCACTAAAACACGTGCAGAACTCCTTCATACTCTTAATCAAAAAGGCATTACACCACGATTTGTCAATGGAGGCGGTAGCGGCAGCTTACTTACCACTACACTGGAAGATGTCGTTACTGAAGTGACAGTCGGCTCCGCATTCTATGCCCCCGCTTTGTTCGACTACTACCAGGATATTCAATTCCAACCCGCGGCAGGATATGCCATCGAAATCGTTAGACAACCCCGGACTGACACGTACACCTGCCTCGGCGGTGGCTATACGGCATCAGGTGCATGTGCACGAGATAAATTGCCAAAAGTCCATCTGCCTCAAGGTGCCGAACTTACGAAATTAGAAGGAGCAGGCGAGGTGCAGACCCCCATCGTATACCAAGGACCTGAAACACTGAATTTAGGAGATCCGATCTTCATGCGCCACAGCAAGGCAGGCGAGCTATGTGAGCGTTTTACACAACTACACGGCTATTCACAAGGGGAAATAAAGATGGTGTTTCCAACTTATCGTGGACTGGGACGGTGTTTTCTATGAAGCAAATCGCGAATCCAACGTGGCGTAATTGGTCTAGATTATCGATGAGTAAGCCGCAAGAGCTGCTCTACCCTGAATCCATTCAAGATGTCGTGGACATCGTACACCAATGCCGTAAAGACTGGACCAAAATTCGCATTGTCGGCTCTGGACATTCTTTTCCACCGCTTGCGCGAACTGATTTCACTTTATTATCACTTGATGCCATGCAGGGTATTCTTCATATTGATCGGGAACAACAAACCGCTCTTGTCTGGGCAGGAACCAAGCTCAAAAAGCTCGGTGAAGATTTGTACGCCGCAGGCTGGGCGCAAGAAAACCTTGGTGATATTAACGCGCAGTCAATTGGGGGTGCAATTGGCACAGGGACACATGGAACTGGTGTTCAGTTTGGCAGCTTATCGACGCAAGTCGTGGGGCTCACTGTCGTCACTGCAGATGGAAGTGTACTAGAGTGCAGTGATGAGGTGAATCCGCAGCTTTTTAAAGCGATGCAGTTGTCACTCGGTACTTTAGGGATTATTGTGCAGGTTCGATTGAAGGTGATACCTGCACAACGGATGCATTTTCAAAGTAAAATGGCAAGCTTTACAACGTGTATGGATAACCTTGAAATCTGGCGACAGGAGCATCGGCATTTCGAGTTTTATTGGTTCCCATATACCGATCAAACACAAGTGAAGTTCATGAATACAACCGATTTGCCTGCGAGCAAGAATAATGTCTGGAATCATCTGAATAAGCTTGTAATGGAAAATGCCGCCTTCTGGCTCATTTCCGAAGGATGCCGTATATTTCCGAAAATGTGTCAGGCGGCAAGCCGACTATCTGCCAAGGCGATCCCGACTTTAAGCGAATCAGGCTACGGGCATCAATTGTTCGCTACGCCACGTTTAGTGCGGTTCAGTGAGATGGAATACAGTGTCCCAGCGGACAGTATGCACCCGATCTTGGAAGAGGTCAAAGCTTGTATGGAGCGCAAGCAATTCGCCGTTCACTTTCCAATTGAATGCCGATATGTGCGAGGAGACGATATCTGGCTTAGTCCTGCTTATGGTCGTGATTCCGCCTATATTGCGGTTCACATGTATAAAGGCATGCCTTACAAGGACTACTTCACTACATTGGAAACTATTTTCCTTCGCCATGGCGGACGACCGCATTGGGGCAAGCTGCATTCGCTTCGAGCTAGTGAACTAAATCAGCTGTATCCGAAGTTTGAGGATTTTCTTGAAGTGCGGAGGATGTTAGATCCAGATGGGTTGTTCTCCAATGACTATGTGAGCGGGTTGTTTGGGTGACATTGCGGACTGAGAAATTTACTGGTAAGCGTTAATTTTGCATGGAATCGGTTCATATAAAAGAAGAACGGTTAAGCCGCAATGTGCTTAACCGTTTTTCGTGTTCTTTACAGCACGAGTGAATATTTTTCTGCAAATACAACAAATTCTCTACAAAAAACCGATATATAGAGTAGGGAACTCCCCTAGTTTACAAAAAGGAGCGATATTTATGAAAAAACTAAAACATTTTAAAGGAGCGAAATTGTTATTAGCAAGTCTATTAGTTAGTTTAAACGTCTTTACTTATCCCAATATTTCATTAGCTGAAGCCACCGTGCCTAATGAGATTGATGCTGGGATCGCAAACCTGAATTATAATCGTAATGAAGTTTTGGCCGTTAATGGGGATCAAATTAGTAGTTTTGTTCCCAAAGAAGGTACCCAGTCCAATGGCAAATTTATCGTGGTTGAACGGGAGAAAAAATCACTAACAACTTCACCAGTAGATATTTCTATTATTGATTCGATAACGAATCGCACTTATCCAGGCGCAATACAGCTTGCAAATAAGGATTTTGCGGATAATCAGCCTAGTCTGGTTATGGCTGCAAGAAAACCATTAGATATTAGCATTGATCTACCTGGGTTGAAGAATGAAAATACAATTGCGGTTCAAAATCCAACTTACAGTCGCGTTTCTGGTGCCGTTGATCAGCTAGTGTCGAATTGGGTTGATAAGTATTCGAGCACGCATACACTGCCTGCACGACTACAGTATGCAGAATCTATGGTTTACAGCAAAAATCAAATTGCCAGTGCACTGAATGTGAACGCTCAAGTGCTTAACAATACGCTGGGCATCGACTTTAACGCGGTGGCAAGTGGCGAGAAAAAAGTAATGGTAGCTGCCTATAAGCAAATCTTTTATACCGTAAATGCAGCTCTTCCTAACAATCCATCCGACCTTTTTGATAACAGTGTGACGTTTGCTGAATTGGTCCGCAAAGGGGTAAGTAAAGAGGCTCCACCTCTGATGGTTTCCAACGTAGCTTATGGCAGAACCATTTACGTGAAATTAGAGACAACTTCGAAGAGCAGTGATGTACAAGCTGCATTTAAAGCATTGCTCAAAAATTCTAACATACAAGCTAGTGGACAATACAAAAATATTTATGATGAAAGTTCGTTTACTGCTGTTGTATTAGGCGGCGATGCACAAACACATAACCAGGTCGTATCGAAAGACTTCAATGTCATTCAAAATGTAATCAAGGACAATGCACAATTTAGTACTAAGAATCCAGCTTACCCAATTTCATATACAAGTGTCTTCTTGAAAGACAATTCCATTGCTGCTGTTCACAACAACACGGATTATATTGAGACTAAATCCACAGAATATTCGAAAGGCAAAATAACGCTTGATCATCGTGGTGCATACGTGGCTCAATTCCAAGTATCTTGGGATGAATTCACATTTGGTGCAGATGGACAAGAAGTTGTTACCCATAGAACTTGGGAAGGAAATGGTCTAGATAAAACAGCACATTTCTCGACAGAGATTCCACTTCCTCCTAATTCCAAGAACATCAACATTTCTGCAAAAGAATGTACAGGTCTTGCGTGGGATTGGTGGAGAACAGTTATAAATGAAACGAACGTTCCATTATCCAGCGATATAAAAGTTTCCATTGGAGGAACGACGTTATACCCGACAGGTAAGATTAGTCACTGATCATTTTGAGCATCAAATAGAAATAGCGTTAAAACGGTTAAGCAGCAATGTGCTTAACCGTTTTTTCGTGTTCCTTATAGAGCCTCATCTACTGCATCAGCAAACCATTTTGAAATGATTTGCGGTCTAGTAATCGCAGTCCCTACGACAACGGAATAGGCGCCCATCTCGATCGCTTGAGCTGCTTCTTCTGGTGTATTAAAATTACCTTCTGCGATCACTGGCTTTTTACAATGCATAATAAGTTGCTTTAACACATCAAACTTTTCAATGTTTTGAGATTGCGGTGTATAGCCAATTAAGGTTGTTCCAATATAATGAAACCCTAATCGGTCAGCTCGCAGCCCTTCTTCAAGTGTTGAAATATCCGCCATGAATTTCTGGGATGGGTATTTGTTGAAAATCGCTTGTAAAAAACTTTCGTCTTGATCCTCTGTTGCCTGCACAGCGATGATTTCTACTCCCGTTTGTACAAGAGCGTCTACCTCTGCCATGGTTGGAGTAATGAATGATTTCAAACCTGGATAATCTTGTTTTATAATACCAATAATTGGTACATGAACCTGTTTTTTTATTTCTTCGATGTCTGCAACGCTATTCGAACGAATGCCTACTGCACCGCCTACTACAGCCGCGATTGCCATACGTCCCATAATAAATGAACTATGAAGTGGTTCTTCCTCTAAGGCTTGACATGAAACAATTAATCCTCTGTTCACAGTATAGTCCTCCACGATCTAATTTTTTCTATTTCATTTATTCTTCACCAAGAGCATCATTGATTTTTTGCTTGATTAAATCTGCTTTAGCACCAAAGATAGCTTGAATTCCACCTTGTACATCTAATACTGCCGTAGCACCTAATTTCTTAATCGCATCTTTATCTACCTTGTTCACATCTTTTACCGCTACACGAAGTCTTGTAATACAAGCATCTACATCTTCTAAATTTGATGGACCACCCAGCGCATCTAGTACTTGAAGTGCTGTTTCTTTAATCGTATCTTTCGTTTCAACTACTACCGCTGCATCTTCACCATCACTCTCACGTCCTGGTGTCGCAACTTTAAACTTTGTAATTAAGAAACGGAAGATGACATAATATAAAACTGCCCACACAAGACCCACAATGATGACATAGATCCAGTTCGTTTTACTGTTACCTTGTAGAACACCGAAGAGCGTGAAATCGATTGCCCCGCCTGAGAATGTATTGCCTATACGAATCGATAACATATCTGCAATCATAAAAGATAAGCCATCTAATGCAGCATGAATGACATATAACCAAGGAGCCACGAATAAGAACATGAATTCAATCGGTTCGGTAATACCGGTTAGGAAAGATGTAAGCGCTGCACTTAAAAACAAACCAAATACTAATTTTCTACGATTTTTAGGTACACAATGATACATCGCAAGACATGCAGCAGGCAGACCAAACATCATTGTTGCAAAACGTCCTGCAAAAAAGCGAGTTCCCTCTGAGAAAAGTCCCACATGATTCGGATCTGCTAACTCTGCAAAAAATATTTTCTGCGCTCCAACCACTTGCTGACCTGCTACTGTCGCCACACCACCAAGTTCAGTAAACCAGAACATCGGGTAAATAATATGGTGAAGACCGACCGCCCCCGTTAAACGAAGCAAAAATCCATAGAAGAACGTCCCCACGTAACCCATTCCAGCAATCGCTGTACCTGCTGATACTAACCATCCTTGGAAAGTCGGCCAAATGATGAAAAAGATCGCTCCGACAAAAATAGCACTAAACGAAGAGATGATTGGAATAAATCGAGAACCTCCGAAAAATCCTAAAAAAGAAGGTAATTGAATTTCTCTATAACGACTATGCAAATAAGTAACTAAACAACCAATTACGATTGCTCCAACTACTCCTGTATCGATGGACTTAATATCTGGATTAAATACCGTGATCATCGAGCCAATGGATGCGTTCATAACTAAGAAAGCAACTGCTGATGCAAGAGCGGCTGTACCTTTATCTTTCTTCGCTAAACCAACGGCAAGACCAATACACATAATAAGGGCGAGATTCGCAAAAACCACATTTCCTGCTGCAGACATAATTTGAAAAATAGACTGCAAAAATTTTGCGTTCAGTATGGGATAGGCTGATACTGTATTCGGATTCGATAAAGCCCCACCAATCCCAAGAAGCAAACCAGCTGCAGGCAAGATTGCAATCGGTAACATAAATGACTTGCCGAGCTTTTGCAATTGTTTAAACATATTACTCCCCCCATTTGGTTACGAGATATAATGTTATTGTAATTTGTGAAATAAATTTAGTAAATAGATTTTAAATAAAATAATTTTATTTTTAATAAAAAATTTAGACATGAAAAAAATACCTGTAATCATCAAATGGTGTAAAACACCTTTGAAGATTACAGGTATTAAGATGGAGTCATAACTTTACTCGACTCGATTATGTTCAAGAATCGTATCAACCGTAATTTGCATACTGCCTTTTAGATTCACATCTGTTAGCAAGATCGAACATAAAACATCGATCGCATACATGGTAGAAAATTGGCTATTTACAAACCGTTCTTTATCAATAAATAAAGAATTAGAAACAATAACGTAAGAGTCCGTCAGTTGGGCTAGCCTACTTTCAGAAAAAGTGGTCAAGCAAACCACTTTGCACTTGTTATTTTTAGCGATCCGGGCAGCATCAATAATGGCAGTTGTTTCACCCGAACTCGATATTGCAATAACAAAGTCCTTTTCGTTCAATATCGAACTGTTTATTACCATCAAGTGAGAGTCCGTAATACTCTGCACATTAAAACCCATCCGAAGCAATCGGAGCATGAGCTCATTGGCAGAAAGTCCCGAACTCCCAATCCCATAAATATAGATTCGTGCTGCTTTTCTGATCCGATCAGCAAGCTGATGCAAATATTTAATTTCCAATAATTGATTGGAACGCTCAATCGCCGTTTGATAAAAATGATGGACTTGTACAAGAATATCATTCTCCGAAGCAGGACTAACTGTTGTACTAATACTACCCAATTGTACCTTTAAATCTGCAAAATTATAGCAACCAATCTTTTTGCAAAAATGTGTAATTGTCCCGTTTGAAACACCTACATGGTTAGCTAGCACGGATATATTCATATTTTTAATCGCTTTACCGTTTTGTAAAATGTAATTCGCAATAAACTGTTCTTTCTTTGAAAAACTCGGATATAGCTGTTGAATCACTGTAAGTATATCCATGATCTCACCACCTACCATCCGGGAATTATAGCAAAATTTACATGGAGATTCAACAAGATTGACAATCCTGATTCCATTGACCGACAATTAAAGTAATCCTATTGATGTAAAGGTGTGAACGCATTGAGCATGCATATTCTGATCGCAGACGACGATTCTCATATTCGCGAACTATTGACTTTGGTGTTAAAAAGAGAGGGGTATACGGTTTTCCAGGCAGCTGACGGCGGTGAAGCCTCAAAATTTCTTGAGCAGGAGACAATCCATATCGCTGTTATCGATGTGATGATGCCTGTCAAAAATGGTTGGGAAATCTGTGAGGAAATCCGACGTTATTACGATATTCCTGTGATCCTGCTAACTGCCAAAGGGGACGTAAAGGACAAAGAAATTGGATTCTTATCTGGAACGGACGACTACATGGTCAAGCCATTTGAGCCAAAGGAGCTGCTCTTTCGGATCAAAGCGCTGCTGCGTCGTTACCAGATGGTCTCTTCGGATGTGATTCGGCTCAATCAGACCGTCATTGATCGAAACAGTTACGAAGTGAAGACAGGCGATGAGACGATTATTTTGCCATTAAAAGAATTTGAATTGTTATCTCAGCTTGCCAGCTTTCCCGGTAAAATTTATACCCGCGAACAGCTGCTCCAACTCATATGGGGAGCAGATTTCCAAGGGGATAGTCGAACGATTGATGTACATATTAAGCGGCTGCGGGAGCGGTTTATGCATCGCAGCGAAGATTTCGTCATCACAACCATTCGCAGCGTAGGTTATAAGCTTGAGGTGGGTGGATCATGAAAACTTTATATTTTCGCGTCGTGATTATTTCGCTCCTCATTGCCATAATGAGTATTGGTCTTGCCTTCTTAGCATCGAACATTTATTACGAGACCCGTATCAAATCTTATTACGAAGACAAAGTGATGAATATTGCCCTAGAGGTCAAATCATTAGTAGAAGAAGCCCCTAAAGGAGCGGCAGATGCTTACTTAACTCGAATTTCGGGTATGGGATTTCAGATGTTCCTTCTAGATGGACAACACGAAGGAGTCTATTATGGGCGGGCATTCAAATATCTGGATCTGGATGATACATTCAAGAAACAAGTGCTAGTAGACAAGCAGCCATACAGTATTTTAGAACAACCTCATGATTTTTCCTTTACTAGCTTTTTTAAAAATAGCTTGAGCAACAGTGTCGGTATTCCACTGCAAATTGAGGAAAAACCTTATGCTTTATTCGTTCGTCCTGATTTAGAACAGCAGATTGGCGAAGTCCGATATTTGATGGCGATCCTGCTCTCGTTTACTTTTTTCTTCAGCATCGTCTTTGTTGTGATATTCACAAGATTTATCGTGAAGCCTGTGAAGTCACTAACAAAAGCAACGAAGCAGATCATGGATGGCAATTACGATATCAAGCTCGATGTCTCTCGCGGGGATGAAATTGGGAATCTAGCATCACATTTCTCATCCATGGCCCAATCGCTTAAACAGCTCGATGACATGCGTCAAGAGTTCGTCGCGAACGTTTCGCATGAAATTCAATCTCCACTTGCCTCCATCCAAGGTTTCGTAAGTGAAGCGATGAATAGCGAGACATCCCCTGATGATAAAATGCGCTACTTATCCATTATAGATAATGAAAGCCGAAGATTGTCTTCGCTCAGCAAACAGCTGCTAACTCTCGCATCACTGGATAAAGAATCCAATGTTCTGAAGAAGACGATCTACCGATTAGATGAACAAATTCGGGAAATCATCATCATGACGGAGTGGCAATGGACAGAAAAGAATATCGAGATTCACCTCGATTCCACGGCCATTCATGTAAATGCAGACAAGCAATTGATGCATCTCGTCTGGCTCAATCTCATCACCAACAGCATAAAATTTTCCAATACCGGCAGTGCCATTCATGTTCATATTGAACTTGATCACGAAGTCGTCGTCGTGCAAATAGCAGATCGTGGAATTGGAATTCCCGAGGCTGATCTACCTTCGATCTTTGATCGTTTCTATAAGGTCGATCAATCACGGAATCGGTCACAAGCTGGAAGCGGTCTAGGCTTATCTATTGTGCAAAAAATCGTCCTCTTGCACCAAGGAACAATCGAAGCGCAAAGCCCTAAAAATAGCGGAACGACGATGATTATTCGGCTTCCATAGCGGCCAAGCCTACCCATATGTAACCCCCCGTTCACTCTCCGTTCATACTTCTGTCCTAAGATAAAGTTGCAAGAACCTTTAGGACAGGAGTTGCATTCTATGCGAAATCCATTCAAAAAACTGGCTGCGTACACAAGCAGTTCCAAAGGCGCCAAAGTCGTATTGACCATCTGGCTCATTGGGATTGTACTCTTAAGTGTACTCGCACCTGGTTCAAAGCCCTATGCGCAAAGCAGTAAAGAAGGCAGTATTCACGAAGATACGTCCTCTGCAATTGCACAGCAGTTAGTAAACGAACAATTTCCATCGAAGGATGGGCTTCCCGCGCTACTTGTGTTTCATCGTGAGGGAGGACTTACGAGTGAGGATCGCCAAGGCATCCTTAGCATGAGTCAATGGCTGGCATCTGATCAAAAGCCTGCTGATGTTGCAAGTTCACTTCCTTTTCACCAATTACCGCCACAAGTACAAGACAGCATGTTCTCTCAGGATAAAACAACTTTGCTTTTGAACATTGCCCTTACGAAAGATAGTTCAACTGATCAAGTCTATAACGCCCTGCAAGCGATCCGTGATCACGTCAAACAAGCGAAGCTTGATGGTGTGCAATTCGAAATTACAGGACCTGCAGGCATCTCTTCAGATACGAAAACACTTTTCAAAAATGCTGATTTCGTACTGATGATCGCAACTGTGGTGCTTATTCTTATTATTCTTGTTGTGATTTATCGCTCACCCCTTTTGGCGATTATTCCGTTATTATTAGCTGGTATCGTCTATCAGGTTGTCGATCGAATACTCGGATTTGCTGCGAAAAACGGCTGGTTTGTCGTCGACAGCTCCGCAAGCTCGATCATGATGGTTATGCTGTTTGCGGTCTTAACTGATTATTGCTTATTCATTATTTCCCGCTACAAAGAAGAGCTTAAACGCTCCAGTTCCAAAAACGATGCAATGAAGTCGACAATGACACACCTGGCGGAGCCCCTTGTATTCAGTGGTGGTACCGTGCTTGTCGCAATGCTCACTTTGTTCGTTACAATCTTTAAGCCTTACAACCATTTTGCACCGGTGTTCTCGGTTGCAATTGTAGTCATCCTGCTTGCAGGTCTAACGCTCATCCCAAGTATCTTCACTTTGCTCGGTCGCAAAGCATTCTGGCCGTTTATTCCGAAAGTGACGACTGACACTGGCATTACCAAGCCAAAAGGCTTCTGGAGTAAAGTCGGTAAAGGTGTTACGAAACGTCCTGTTGTATCGGTATGTATTTTACTCGTACTCTTAATCGGTTCAGCACTCAATATTACGACGATGAATTTCTCCTTTAACTTAATGAAATCATTCCCTGACCATATTTCTTCCCGTCAAGGATTCGATATCTTGGAGCAGCGTTATCCAAAAGGTGAGCTGGCACCCGTCACGGTTATTTTGAAGTCCAATAAAGATATTCGAGCTGATGAAACGTTCATCAAAAGCATGAATTCCCTCATGGCTGAATTGAAAAAGCGAAGCGGTATCGCATCGATCTCGCCTGACTTGCAAGCTGTATTAGCAGATCCTTCGGCACCACTGCCTAAGAATTTCTTATCGGACACGAAGCAAGCTGTTAAGTTCAAGATCACTTTGCAAGACAATCCTTACGATCAAGCTGCTCTCAATCTTGTAAGCCAATTACGGGATCAGTCCAATACTTTATTAACAAGCAGCGGTCTTGGAGCAGCGAATTATGAGTTGCATTTTGCCGGACAAACCGCAGAACAACTTGATGTCAAAGCGATGAACACACGAGATACCATCTTGCTGTTTTCGCTCGTAACCGTCTTTATTACGATTATGCTGGCATTCCAGACTCGCTCGATCCTAATGCCAATCTATATGATTGCTACGATTCTATTGTCCTATGCAGCGACACTGGGGATTGGTTGGATGATCTTCCACAACATCCTTGGATATGATTCCATCAGTTATCGCTTGCCTGTGTACACCTTTGTATTCATGGTTGCATTAGGGGTCGATTATAACATCATGCTTGTTTCGAGAATTAAAGAAGAAGCACGCCTGCACAGTTGGAAGGAGGCTGTTGAGCGTGGAGTTGGCTTTACAGGTGGTGTAATTTCATCAGCAGGGATAATCCTTGCCGCCACATTCTGCGTGCTCATTACCCAGCCTTTGCAGGAGCTTTTCCTATTCGGTCTGACCATGGCACTTGGGATTCTAATCGATACATTCCTTGTTAGAGGCATTCTGCTTCCAGGGATTATGACACTCATGAACAAAAGCAATCCGAATCAAACCCATAATCATTCAAGGAGTGAACATTTATGAAAAAATTGTACTATGCTGCTTTTACGTATTTGGTGCTTGGCTTGCTATCCGGTATCTTTTACAGAGAATTTACAAAGGGCGAAGGATTTACAGGGCAAACGGTGCTAGGAGTCGCACACACGCACATTCTCGTGCTCGGATTCATGTTCTTCCTCATCGTCTTGGTACTCGCCAAAGTGTTCCAAATCCATCAGCGCAAAGGCTTCAAAGCTTGGTTTATCGTGTATAACATTGGATTGTTAGGGACGATCGGCACGTTAATTGCTAGAGGAATTTTTCAAGTAAATGGATCAGACTTCAAGGGGTTGCCTCATATGGCAGGATTAAGTCACGCCATTATGGGTGCTGGACTTGTATGGCTGCTCATTTATTTGAAAAAGGTGATTAAGGACTAAATTGTCATTCAGACTGTTGATTTACTTCAACAGTCTTTTTTATTTGCAACTTGATAATACATGTTCGTGCACGATCCCCCAAACATCAAAAAACCCTCTTGCCGGGCCCCTTTAGCGGGATCTGGCAATGAAGGTTAATCGAAGTTGTGCAGTTGGTCAAATCGTTAACTCCCCAAGTCGAATTAACTCTACAACAGCCTGCGAACGTCCTTTGACGTTGAGCTTTTGCATGACATTGGAGATGGGGTTTGAAAACCATCTAGTCAGCAAGAATGGTTGTAATCACAATCTGCCCAGTATGGGGTACTTCAATCTTATCGATCAATCTCTGTATAGCCGCACGCAATCGTTCAAAATCAGCTCGAAACTTTAAGTTTATCCATTCTTCCACAGCAGTCTCCGCAATCGCATAACAGGCATCTGGGTTGATCTGTTGTTCGTTCTGTTGTTGGAGCTGAATAAGCCTGAACTGGCATGCTTCAATATCTGCCTCATATTGCTGTTTCTCATAGGCATACTGCTCCTCATCTACCTGCCCATTCAAATATAACTTCCTCATGCCATACAACGTTTTTCGGACAACCTCTAACTTTCTTTGTACTTTTCTTATCTCCATCTCAGGATCATTTCGAACACTTGTAACTTGTTTCGCATTCATTTCGACAAAGGATTTTGGATCAACAAGTGCTCTTAGTCGCGAACTTACAACCTCCAACACTTGGTCACGAAAAGCTTCATAAGGTAGCCAAAAGTTGTTCACACATCCTCTTTCACCTTGTCGCCTCCGTCTAGAACAGATTAAGTAGCGATAACTACCGCTCTTCATGCTCACCATCGCTCCACCGCAATGTGTACAGAAGATAAAGCCTGCGAACACATTCACCTTATTACGGATCCCCCCCCTTGTACCTCCTCCGCGCTGCAATCTCACCTGTTGAGCTGCCAAGAAAGTAGTCTCATCTACAATGGCTTCATGTGTTCTTTCTGCGCTCCGTTCCCACTTGTCCGGATTACGCCGCACTTGTTTTTTTCCACGATCAGACACATCATCTAGGTTATGATAAATTTTTTCTATCTCATATTTAGAAAATACATTCTGCCCCGCGTACACTTCATTCGTCAATATTTTCTGCACACTCGTAAGTCCCCAAGCACCGCCTTTATAAGCCGGAATATGTCTTTCATTCAAAAAGGTAACAATCGCTTTTTCACCTATTTTCCGATCGATATACAAGCTATAAATAAGCCGTACCACATGTGCCGTATCTGGATCTGGAATCAACGTCTTCTTCCTATCCTTCATTACTTTCTGATAGCCATAGGGAGGAATAGATCCTGTAAAATTACCACTTCGTGCGGACTGTCTTATACCTCGTTTGGATGAAAGCGAAATTTGCTCGCTTAACTTCTGGTTCACTGCGGATATGATTTGAAACTTCAACTCGTCATTATCAAGGAATGAATCATAGCCTTCTTCAATTGAGATGACACGTATGCCGAGTGCGTCTGCCAATTTTCTTTTTAAACTCAAAGAATCTAACGTATCCCTTGAAAACCGAGATAATGATGCAAAAATAATAATTTGGAACAGCCTATTCTGTGCATCACGCACCAATTTCTGAATTTCTGGACGTGCCACAATCGAGGTCCCCGTATCCCGGTCCTCATACGTATATCCAACCTCTAGCCCGAGGGCTCGTGCTTTCTCTTTGCATATCCCTCGCTGATGCTCAGGGCTATCTTTCTGGGAATCCTTTGTCGTGGAGACACGAACATAGATGGCTGCGATGTGATTCATGGTTTCTTATCGCGTTCATCATGGCTTAGCGCTGCACGAATTACTTCGTGAATCATTTCACTTAAAAGTCGTTCTCTATCCCTTCCTTGATTACTTGGCCTAAGTACAAGCTGCAATGGACGTTTCTCCATCAGGCATCACCTCACCACATATGTATGATGACACCTGAATGTCCCATAACGCTCTTACAACATATTGCGGAATTGGGATGGAGTGATTTGGTACTTTTTGCGAAATACTTGGGTAAAGTGGCGAATGTCTTGGTAACCAATTTGCCCTGCGACATCTGTAATTTTCAAGTTCGGGTTAGCAAGCAGGCGCTTGGCCTGTTCTAGACGAAGTTGGATAACGTAATCTTTGTAACCGATGCCCGTCTTTTGCTTGAACAGTTGGCTGAAGTAGATCGGGTTCAAATACACAACAGAAGCAACCTTTTCAAGCGATAAATTTTCACGAAAATTGTTCTTAATATATTGAACGGCAATGTCGATCGTATCCTCATTCTTACCCATCCTAAGGTAACTTGCCGAAGATGTTCCCCCTTGCTGGAATTTACGAACCTCTACTGGAATCACTTCAAACTCTTCAAGCAAATGACTGGTCAGCAATTCATATGGAACTTTCAAATACCGCCCCAAGTGCTCCCGAATTTCCTCTTCAAATCGATGAATCGTGGTTCCCTCATTCATAGAAACGACACCTAACAAACTGTGTCGATCAAAACTTGCAACAAAACCATGTCCCCTTGTTTCCACAAGCTCCGTAAGCACATTTTCAATTATAAAATGCTTCACATTCAACTCTTGCACCTTCGACTCCAATCGCACGAAGATGAGGTGAAAGCGTGGATACATCTCTTGCAACTTCGAGATGTCGTATCGGCCGATATCAAGACCATGAATCCAGCGTTGAAAGACGGCTTCTCTTAAATATTTGAGGTTCATTTCAAGTATACCGAGATCTGAGGTGGTGATTTTACTAGCATCCATTTCAAATTCAATGGCTGAGATGACTTCCTTCAACTTCTCTTTGCCGATCGGCTTTAGAATATAGTCCATCGCCCCCAGACGAAGTGCTTCTTGCGCGAATGTAAAATCGGAGTATGCCGAGATTACGATCCATTTGATCGTTGGATTTGTCTTTCGCAGCGCACTCATTAGCTCAAGTCCTGACATGCCTGGCATCATAATATCCAAGAACACGACTTGAATTTGCTGCGTTCGTAAAATAGCCAATGCTTCCTCAGCCGAACCTGCCGTCGATAGCTGAATATGGGGAAATGCATGCCGTATCGTTCGCTTAACTCCTTCTCTAATCACTTTTTCGTCGTCTACAACGAGAATATTCATACGACGCCCCCTTTGTTCGAAGTATTCAGTGGAATGAAGATGGAAACCCTTGTCCCTACGTTTTCTACACTCTCCATACGAATACCGTAATGCGGTCCGAACTTCATGACTAACCTTCTATGTACATTCAATATTCCAATTCCCTGTTCTACAAGAGGTTCAATTTGTTGCTCTAAGTCCATGGAAATCGGTTCTTTCTGTGCAATTCGCTGCAGCATCGCATGTATCGCTGCTAACTTCTCTAGAGGAATACCTACACCATTATCCTGAATATGAATTTCCAGTCTATCGTCAACTTTCTCAATCCCAAGAGATAATGATCCAGAACCCTCTTTCTTTGTAAGCCCATGAATAATGGCATTCTCAATAATCGGCTGTAAACTCATTTTCGGTAACCGAATTGCTCGCCATTGCTCAGGTACATCCATCTGAACGGATAGACGACCATCCGCTCGCGCCTGTAGAATCGTCAAATAATGGCTAATTTGTTCCAGTTCGTCGTGCAATGTCACATCTGAATGCTCCCAATCACTGCTGTAACGAAACATTTTGGACAAGGATAAAATAATATTCCCTAATTGCTCGTTCTCTTTCTCGTCCAGCATCCAGTAAATCATGTCTAATGTGTTATATAGAAAGTGGGGGTTAACCTGTGACTGAAGAGCATGAAGCTGAGCGTTCTTTTCGCTAATCGAAGCAAATCGCACACGTTCTATCAATTGATCAATCCGGCTGACCATGCGATTGAAGGAAGCAATTAAATAATTGATTTCATCAAACGACTTTACTTCCTGCAAAATATTAAACTTCCCTCGCTCAACCTGCTTCATTTCATGAACCATTTTTTTAATGGGTGATGTAATTACACGAGAAAAGAAAATGGATATTCCAATCGAAATCATAACCATAATACCCAGTACAAGCGCAATAAATCGCTTGTTTTTGTCGAGCTCAATATTCACATTTGAATTTGGCGTTAAGCTGACTATTTTCCAATTTAATGGAGTTTGCTTCTCGACAACGGCCAGTATACCGCCGGTATTCAATAATTTTGTATGTTCATCCTCTGTAAACGGAGGAATATCAATCAAATTCGGTGGCTTTTTTTCAAGGAATCCCGAGTAGGCTAATAATTGATCATTTTCAGATAGGACATAAGCTTCCCCTTGGTACTTGAGATGAAGGTTATCAATTGTATTCATTACACCACGAGGCTCAGTCTCGATCAGAACGATCCCAATTGGCTTATTCTCATAAATGTTATACAGCGTTCGTCCGAACGAGAATACAGGTTCCGTATGTATCATGTCGATCAACGATTTTTTTTGCAATCCAAGCCAAGTCATTTGGCCTGAGGATTTCTTTACATCTTTGTACCAATTGGTTGACGCATATTTTTCATCAATCGCATGTGTATAGCTGCCATAGCTGTATACCTTTTCGTTATTCGTAATGATATAAAGCCCGATAATGTCATCTCGGCTGTAATAGATAGAACCCAGAATATTCTGTAAAGTCAGTCCATTAATCGCCTGCACAGCTGGATTGGGCTCCTCGTGAGACAATAATCGCTGAATATCTAAATTTCCGATAATCGATTTGGATACACTGTCATAACCCTTCATCAGAAGACCAAAATGATCGGCTGCCTGCATCACATTTTTTTGTGAGATTTCAGCAATTCCTGTATTAATTTGATCCGTTGTTTTCTTGTAATATGCAAATGTAATCACGGACAATAGTACAAAATTATAAAGAAGGAACCACTTAAACACCGAAACACTAATCGCATTGGAACGAAAAAGTTTCATGTTCTGCGGCCCCCCCCAAAATCGTACATGTTGCCTTGATTCTATCACGAAATTTACCCTTTGACAGCCCCTGCCACCATACCTGATGTAATCTTCTCAGACAGTGTAAAATACACCACAAGCACCGGCAATGCGCCAAGTACCAGATAAGCGCCAATCGCACTATAATTCGTCGAATATTGACTAAAGAAACTGTAAACACCAAATGGAAGTGTCTTATACTTCTCGGAAGAGATGAAAGTCGCTGCCATAATATACTCATTCCACACCGAGATAAACGTCAGGATACATACTGTCACAACAGGAGGGACTGTAATCGGTAGAATGACACTTCGAAACAGCCTAAAAATAGAAGCACCATCTACGATCGCTGATTCCTCGATCTCATGTGGAATACCTTTCATAAAACCAGTAAGAATAAAAATTGAAAGTGGAATCGAAAAAGCAATATACGGGATAATGAGTGCTAAATACGTATTTAATATATCTATATTTTTAAAAATGATCATAAGTGGCAGCAGTGTCGATTGGATCGGAATCATAATCCCAACCATGAACACAAGCATCACTACACCACTTAATCGAAAACGAAATCTAGCGATCGCGTACGCTGCCATTGTGCTAAAAAAAATGGTAAACAACATCGTAAACCCCGTTACAAGTATGCTGTTAAATAAATACTTCAGATAATTCCCAGAAACATAGGCATCCTTAAAGTTGCTCCACTGAATCAAGTTTGGCAACGCAAAGAATTGCCCATCCAATATTTCCTGATTCGTCTTCAGAGAATACAAAAGCAACCATAACAAAGGATATACTTGGGTGACGAATAGAATCGAAAGAATCGTCCATATGATTATTTTTTTGACAGAAAATTTGCGATGAACTGGATTAGAAACTGTAGGTTTGGCTGCCATTACAGATGCATTTACTGGTCTGGGATTCACCTTTTACAGCCCCCATTCTACTTAGATATTTGATCTTCAGAGCGTTTGAACAACCGATTGAGCAGCACAGTTGCCACCAAACATTCAATCACTAAAAATGTGGAAAGTGCACTGCCATAACCGTACTTCAAAGAAAGAAATGAAACATTATACATATGCGTGGATATGACATCCGTCGCATGCGCAGGTCCTCCAGCTGTCATAACCATAATCATATCAAACGCCTTTAATGATCCAATCACAGCAAGTACTACGGACATTTTTATAACAGGCATGGCAAGTGGAATGGTTATGTAACGATCTGCAGTGAATCCTTCTGCTCCGTCAATTCGTGCGGCTTCATAAATTTCTTTTGGAATGTTCTGAACCCCTGTGAACTGAATTAAGGTGTGGTAACCCAAGTACTGCCATAAGGCAACAAAATAGATGGCGTACATCGCAACCTGCGGATCAGCTAGCCACGAATGTGTCCAGCTTTCCAGGCCCACACTGATTAGTACCTTATTGAGCATCCCCCCAAGTGATGCAGGGTTATAGATGGTACTCCACAGCTGTCCAACGACAACAACTGATAATATAACCGGAATAAAATAACTGGAAACTAAAAAATTGGGTCGTCTTACATAACGACTAATAATAATCGCTAATAACAGTGCAAATGGAATTTCAAGCACAGAAAAGATCGCAAAAATAAGAGTTCTGTAAACGGATGGCCAAAAAATCGGGTCTGCTGTGAACATTTCGATAAAATTTTGCAAACCGATAAACTTTGGTAAACCCATACCGCTCCATTCCACTAATGAATAATAAAAGGACACGAGGATCGGTGCAAAAACAAATGCGATGTAAAAAACAAGACAAGGCAGCACAAAACACATGATCGTTAATTTAGATACCCTTAGAGCTCCATTCACCCGACTCTCCCCCCCTTTTCTTGACTGAAAGAGGGTGTCATAAACACCCTCTTGATGGCTTCTATTTATTATTGGCATCAAATGAAGCTTGATGTTCTTTTGCTACATTTTCAGGCTTGATTTGTTCAACGAACACGCGCTGGATACTTGTTAGATGTGTTTGAGCAATTGCAGGGTTCATTGTATTGTCAAACGCTAGGTCTCCACCTTTTACGCCTTTGAACAGTCCAAGTACTTCCATCGCAAGTGGCGAGTAGCCCGCAGCTTTGAAATCTCCATCCACTTTCTGGGCAATACCTACTGCATTTTTCATGTCAAACGATACTTTCGGGTAATTTTTCATGAAATAAGTGAGAAATTCTTTGGTTTCTTTTAAATGCTTGCTCTTCGCGGAAATCGCAAATGCGCTTCCTGGTGCAAGCATGAATTGATCAGGATCTCCTTTTCCACCTACAGTTGGGAATTTGAACACGCCGATTTTATCTTTGATAGGAGAAGCGTCCATGGCTCCTGTTTCCCAAGTTCCGATAAAGTGCATCGCTGCTTTTCCTGACTTAAACAAATTCGCAGCTGCGTTCTGATCAACGGAAGTTGCACCATCTTGGAACCCTTTCACTTGAACAAGATCTTCTAATTTCTGGACCGCTTCAACGAATGCAGGATCATTGAATGTCTTCTTTTTTTCCAATATATCTTTCAAGAAGTTCGGACCGTTGTTCGTACGAAGTACGATGTTCATGAATAAAAATGAACCTGTCCATGTATCTTTCTCGCCGACTGAAATGGGCGTAATTCCTTTGGCTTTCAGTTTCTTCGAAACTTCAACCAGCTCTTCATAAGTCTTCGGTACCTCTACACCCGCTTGACTAAACAGTTCCTTATTGTAGTAAACAACCGCGATGTTATTACCATCTGGAAGCGCATACACATTATTGTTAAAAGAATAATAATCTAAAATACCTGTTTGAAAGCTTTCTTTCAAACCATCACCTAACATGTCATTAAGTGGAGCAAGCACACCGCCATCAACAAAAGGCTTCATTTGTGCAGCTGGATTTACAATCGTAATATCCGGCACTCCATCAGAGGCAGCTTGTGTTTTCAGCTTGATCTTCTGCTGATCCGTGTTTAAGGAATCAAGTTCGATCTTAATGTTCTTATGCGATGCTTCGTAATCCCCTACAATCTTCTTCATAATTTTATGATTAGGAGCTGTTGCATCTGGATAAATATTCTGGAATGTAAGGGTTACGTTCTTCTCAGCCGGTTTCTCCGTTGCCGGTTTTTCTGTGGCTGGATTTACGCTTGGTGCAGTACTCTCTTTAGCACCATTAGAACTTCCGCATGCAGCAAGTCCTAACGTTAAGGACGAAGCTAAAAGTATCGTTAATACTTTCTTCATTGCATTTCCCCCTCGTCAAATATATCTTTTACACTTTTATTATGTATGTATATCACGCGCATCAACAATGCACAAACTAAAGATTAAGGGTTGTTTTTTTAAGGAGTTATGTGTTTCATACCCCACCACATTGGAGATGTGATTGCGCACAGTCTTTTCAGAGATGAATAGCTGCTGCGCGATATCCTTGGTTGTTTTATCTTGTACTAGCAACTCAAAGACTTCACGTTCACGGTTTGTTAACAGAAATTTATTCTTGTGTTCGCTGCCCTTCAATGTGTCACCCCTCCTTGCCCGGATTGTTGTAGTTACAAGGGTAAGGGATACAGTCAAAGTTATTTTATGAAGGGCTATTCGTAATGGTGTCGGATTCAGTTAAAAATGGGCTGTTATTGACAATTGACTTCGATCCCAAGTCCGTATATATTGAAATTAGTACCAGATACTAATACCAACTAATAACAAGGAGTGATAAAATGACTTACCATACATCCGAGAGCTTATCACATGCACATATTACTGCAATTGGAAGTTATGTACCCGAGCGCAAGCTCACAAATGCCGATTTGGAGCAGCTTGTTGATACGAATGATGAATGGATTGTAAAGCGTACCGGCATGCATGAGCGTCGGATTGCTAGAGAAGATGAATTTACTTCGCATCTTGCGATTGCGGCAGTTGAGCACATGATTGCAGCTTTTCAAACTGATCTAAGCAATGTCGATCTGATTCTGGTTGCTACTCACACTCCTGATTTACCTTTCCCATCTGTAGCCTGCCAACTGCAAGCTCATTTCAATATTCCACATACAGGTGCGCTTGATCTTAATGCGACATGTGCTGGTTTTCCATATGCTATCCATCTTGCCAACGGCTTAATTGCTGGAGGGGCTCATCGTAAAATTCTAGTCGTTGCTGCAGATACCATGTCCAAGATTACCGATTACACGGATCGCTCAACTTGTATCTTATTCGGAGATGGAGCAGGCGCCGTAATCATTGAAAGTAAACCTGAGCCGAAAGCTTTTCTCGGATCAAGGCTTGGAACAGACGGTACTGGCGGCATTCATGTGTATCGCACAGGTCTCGCTGACACGCTAAATGGTCAATCGCTTGAGGGCAACAGTAAACTAGTCCAGAATGGTCGTGAAGTGTATCGATTTGCAGTCACACAAATTCCACAGGGCATTAAAGAACTTACTGAAGCAGCTGGAGTCTCTATCGATGATATTGATTGGTTTATTCCGCATAGTGCCAATCTTCGAATTATTGAAGCCATGAATGAACGAACTGGGATTTCACGTGAGAAAACACTTATTTCCTTAGATTACTTCGGGAATACTTCTGCAGCCTCTATTCCGCTTGCCTTAGATCTTGGGGTCAAGTCAGGACAAGTAAAACCAGGTGATCTGCTGCTTTTATATGGATTTGGTGGCGGATTAACACATTGTGGCTTGCTCGTACGCTGGGGATAATTTAACACGTGTTCAAACAAAAACCGTAGCTCTACTTCCTTTTGAAAGGATGCAGCAGCCACGGTTTTCCTGCATGATTAGAACGCCTTTTATTCGGATATGCCTGAGCTGTCAGTAATTTTGTCTTCATCCATATAAATTAAGCCTTGGAACCAATAGCAATCCAGTTCATAAGTCCATTCAGATCAGTGGAGAATTTAGCGCGAACAATCGAGATGACAGCACTGTTGCATGTTTTGGATTTGGCTACTGCATAACACGCTTGATGATTGGTCATCGCAACGAGAGAATACATCGTGTCGACGAATGGCTCATCAAATTCAATAGCGACATCAAAGATTTCATCCTGCACATTCATTTGATAAGTTTGAAGTCCAAATTGCTGCACCACGACAGGTTTGGAAGTCGAGGTGTACACTGGACGGAATGTAAGCTTCTCTTCCGAGATCGAACCCGCTGCCAGATGATTGGCGTGTATAGCACCTTCTGCTATTTTCATTGAAGAAACAGCTGCATCCTGCAAATGAGATTCATGAATGGAACCAAGTGCTAATTTTGAAGGCTTTACTGCGCCATCAGCGAGATGATCAGTCGTCACGCAGTGACGCTTCAGCTTCGAACCATCCACACTTTGAATCGCTAATTTTTCATTCGTGACTGCTTCGTCTGCAAGCTTAATTGTTGAGATTGCTCCGACTGTTACTTTGTTCGATGTGATTGCAAAATCTTGGATATGTTCATTTGCAATGATGTCCTCACACAGATGGTGCTGTCCAATACTTGCTGGTGCATGATGGTTGAATGTCACTGCATGATCTACCAAGTGCATGCTTTTAACAGATTGCTCAGCTAACTTTGCTTGTGTCACAATGCCATCAGTTAAATGTTCCGTAATGATGGATTGAGCGGCAATTTTATCACCTGTCACTGCTTCTGATAAGAGGTGACTTGTTGAAATGGAATGTTTCCGAATTTTAGCGCCATCTACACTATCATCTGTCAAATGTTCAAAAGTAACCGAATTCACACTCAGTTTACTTGTTGTGACACTTGCGTCTGCCAACTTCGAGTTTAGAACAGATCCATCTTGAAGTTTCTCAGCTGTAATCGAATTACTAGTCAGATGTTCCTCACGTACCGCTTGCACTGTTAAATGGTCGCTTTCAATTGAATTCACGATGATGTGATCCGCACATATTGAACCCGCAGCAATTTTATCACGAGTGACAGAACGATCTACCAAATGCGCTTCGATAATAGCTCCAGTCGCTAACTTCTCTCTTGAGACGCTGCCTGATTCCAAGTGAGATGCGCCTACACTAGATGCGGCAAGCTTGGCGCCATCAATAGAGCCCGGTGCAAGCTTAACAGCTGTTACTGAACCATCAGCGATTTTCTCGGTTGTGATGCTCAAAGCTGAAATTTTATCACCAGTAATCGAATCATCTTTGATCTTATCTCCTGCAATTGTCCCTATTGAAAAATGCTCTTCTCGCAATAGACCTGGTGTTAAATGCCGCTCCGAGATAATACCCTCAGCCAAGTGCTCGGCTCCAATAGCTTCCATCGCAACATGGCGACCTTCCACAATTTGCAAGTTCAGATGATTCGAACTGATAATGTTCTCACTCAAATGATTCTCGAGTACAGCTTGTGGTCCTAGCTTATCAGCCGTAATCGCTTGATCAACGACATGATCGGTTGTAATTGCAAAAAGAGTAATCTTCGCACTATCCACACTGCGATCTGCGATTTTTGTTTTTGTTACAGCTCCATCCACTAAAGCAAATGCAGATACACTGTTAGGACTAAGCTTCGTTGCAGTCACGGCCGCATCTGTAATATGGGAGCTTCGAATAATAGCCTCACTTAAGTGAATTTCACGAATGGATTCAGGGGATAAATGCTCCCTCAGAATCGATCCTTCCACCAAATTTTCACCTGTTACAGATCGAATAGCCAACTTCTCATGGGTCACAGATCCATTTACAAGGTGCTCATTATAAATAGAAGCGTCTGCAAGTTTGGAACTCGTCACTGCTCCATCTTCCAGATGGATCGTAGAAACAGCTTTGTTCTGCAGTTTCGTTGCATCGATACTTTCTTCCGCGATACTGACAATATCTACACTGCCTGGCATTAATTTTATACCTGAGATGGTACGATCCTGCAATTTATCACCTGTGATTGTATCATTCATTAATTTCTCACCGGAGATCGCGTCTTCACTGAGGTGCTCCGAACGTATAAGACCTAATGTTAAATGTTCACTCACAATCGTATTTTCACAAATGTGTTCTGCATTTACAGCACCCATTGCAAGCTTATCTTGCGTAACACTCCCATCGGCTAAATGAGCAACTGTCACTGCAAAGGAAGCGATCTTGTCACTCGTTACTGCCGAGTCCATTAAGTGATCTTCACTCACGCTAAATGCGACCAATTTGTCACCGTCTACGCTATCATCAGCCAACTTATCGCATGTAACAGACTCAGGTCCCAAATGATGCTCGCGAATGCTATTAACAGCAAGCTTATCGGCAGTTACAATTCCATCTGCCAACTTTTCGCCAGTAATCACACCTTCGCCCAGGTGCTCAAGCTGGATTGCGCCTGGTGTTAGATGTTGTTGTGTAATAATAGCCATTGAGAGGTGTTCGCCAATCACACTACCATCAGCCAAATGTTCTCGTGTAATAGCTCCGGCTGCTATTTTCGATGAAGTGACGCTTGCATCCATTAACTGTGCGTTTCTAATTGCATTATCAGCAATTTTATCCGAAGTTACAGCTCCATCTACCAAGTGCAGCATCGTAATGGAACCTCTTCTTAGTTTCACACCATCGACACTGCCTATGGCCAATTTCTCATAAGTGACCGATTCATCTTGCAACTTTGCACTGCTTACACTACCACTAGCTAGCTTTCCGCTTGTGACACTATCGTTTCTTAGCTTCATCTCTGTCACCGATTCATCGCACAAGTGACCTTCACTAACGATCTCCGGAGTCAGATGGGTCGCATCGATTACATTTGGTGCTAAATGTTTACCGTGAACAACGCTTGATCCCAGCTTTCCTGCCGTAACACTGCCGTCCATGAGATGCGCTTCTTCAATAGATTCTGGTGCAAGTTGCGCCGATGTGATGGCTTCTGCAGCAATATGCCCGGTCAAGATAGACTGTGAGCGCAGCTTACTGCCATCGACACTCAGTGGAGCCAGCTTCTCATAAGTCACGCTATCACTCGCAAGCTTACTTGTATCAATACTTCCTGACGCAAGCTTTTGCGAAGAAATCGAACCATCCTGCAACTTATTACCGGAAATCGAATGTATACCCAAGTGCTCTTCATGAATCAATCCAGCACTTAAATGCGTAGCATCAATAATACCTTTAGCAAGATGCGAAGCTTCGACAGATAGTGGTGCAATTTTATCAGACGTAACCGATTCCTCTGCTAAATGGGAGTCAGTCACAGCACCCGTTGCAATTTTATAACGTGTAACAGCACCTTCGGTTAAATGCTCAGATGCGATAGCACCGTGCTGAATCTTAGAGCCATCCACACTATCCTCTGCCAATTTATCGAATGTAACAGCAGCATATCCCAATTCTCTTGTTCCGATTACCCCACTTGCCAAATGCTTTCCAACAACTGCACCATCCCCAATTTTGGTTGAAGTTACAGCTCCCTCTGCTAAGTTCGTCTCTCCAACGGCGTCTACATTTAAATGTTGACTTTCAACAGCACCTGGTGCAATGGACGCTCCCAATACTGCACGTTCAGAAAGATGAATCGCATGAACTGCATTCCCCGCCAGTTTAAGTCCAGTGACCGATCCATCACTGATATGCTTCTCTTTGATAAGCGCATCGGTTAAGTGTTCCGTCACAATCGAGCGATCCGCTAAATGAAGAGCACGTACTGCTTTAGGCGCAAGCTTTGCTGAAGTGATGGATTTATCTGCTAAGTGTTCTTCACATACAATGCCTACATTGAGATGCTCTGCATGGACAGACTGCACAAGCAAATGTCGAGCTGTAATTGTACCCTCATTTAGCTTTTCCGCTGTTACCGCACCATCCGCAATATGATCCGTATGAACGATACCTTCGCGCAGGTGCTCCGCCCTAATGGATTGGTGCGATATATTCTCACTTTGAATGGCTCCTGGTGCAACTTTGCGAGCTGTGATGGCATGGTCAGCTATGTGCCGATCTAAAACCGAATTCGTACTCAGTTTCGCACTGTTAACTGCGCCATCTACTAAATGGTCGTTCGTAATGGAAGTCGGTCTAACTTTACTGCCATCTACGCTTTCACGAGCTAGCTTATCAAAGGTAACAGCTTCGTCAGATAGTTTACCTGTTGAAACACTTGCATCTGCTAGCTTTTCAGTATGCACCGAACCAATTTGCAGCTTATCCCCTGTAATCGACTCTTCTTCCAAATGCATCGTACCAATGGCCCGTTTGCCTACATGCACAGCAGAGATGGTACGTTCAGCAATATGCTGGGATTGTATGGCACCTGTTGCAATCTTATCGCTAGTCACAGACTCCGAAGCGATATGTGCACGTTGCACGGATGAACGCTGCATATGCTGCGACTGTATGGAGTTCGGCACAATGTGAAGCGCATTGACAGTTTCTTTAGCCAGCTTTTCGCTCGTGACAGCTCCATCGCTCAACTTCTCACGATTTACTGCACCATCTGCAATAATCGCTGATAATACAGCCCCTGCTTGAAGCTGAGCTGTACCGACTGATCCATATCCGAGCTTGCATTCCGTAATCGATTCATCCCGAATATGTTCAGCACCTAATGAGCCGATCTTGAGCTTATCTCCGTCAATACTTTGATCCATCAGCTGTTCAATCGTAAATATCCCACGCTGCAAATGCTCTTGCGATATGGAACGATCTTTAATGTGAAAACCCTCTACTGATTTGGCTTGTAAATGCTGACCACTAATCGAGTCGATTGCAAGCTTCGAACTCGTAATCGTGCTATCCGCAATTTTCTCGCCGGTTATTGCTTGCCCTGCAAGATGGCTTTCAGTCACAGAAGACGGTGCAAGATGCTCAGTAAGTACGATGTGATGATCAAGGTGTATACTTTGGATTGATTTTTCTGCAATATGAATACACTGAATCGCTTCATCCGCAATTTTATCGGATTGAATAATTCCATCTGCTAAGTGATCCGTTTGGATGGTTTGCAATGCGATTTTATCTGCCTTAACGGCTCGCTCAGCGATTTGTTCTGAATCTACGGCGCCGATTGCAATATGTGTTTGTTGGACGGATTGTGCAGCAAGCTTCTCAGAAGTCACAGCAGCATCGCTAATTTTCACTGTCGTTATCGAGACATCGGTTAGCTTATCTGTTGACACGGATTCTGGAGCAAGCTTCGAAGTCGTTACGGCATGGGCAGATAAATGATTGGTTACAATGACACTGTCACTTAGATGATGATTTTGAATCGAACCTTGTTGCAGCTTCGTGCTTGTGACTGATCCATCTTGCAGCATCGTTGTCGAAATAGCTTTGGTCTGAATATGTGCGGAACCAATTGCACCTGTGGAAACATGTGCAGAATGAATCGCTTCAGCAGCAATCTTATCTTTTGTTACTGCTGAACGTGCCAAATGATCCGTATCAATAGATTCTTGAACGATTTTCTCAGCAGTTACAGATTCGTCCGCAATTTTCCTTGTTGTAACTGCGTTATTCGCGAGCACATCTTCTGTAACAGCCCCCCGGCTGATTTTGCGTGAGGTGATGGTATAATTCTGCAAGTGACCTTCATTGATGACACCTTCTGGAATATGTTCTTCAAGAATTGCACCTGATTCAATATGTGTTGAGCCTATAATGAATTTCCCTAATTTTTCAGAAGTGATAATTTCATCTTCCAAATGGTAGGACTGAATGCTTCCCTCTGCGATATGTTCAGCATGTATTTGATCAAGCGCGATATTACTGGCTTGCACAATCCCTAAACCTAAATGCTGATGTGTAATGCTGCGATGATGAATATGTTCCGAAGCTACACTTTTAGGTGCGAGCTTTTCTCTTGTGACCGAGCTATCCCGAAGCTTTTCGTTCGTAATCGCGTTATCTGCCAATTTCGCCGTATCGATCACTTGATTCACGAGATGACGTGATTGAATCGAACCGCTCTTGATTTTATCAGGGGTAATCGCTTGATCTTCAATTAGCTCAGAAGAAATAGAAAATTCAGCAAGATGAACAGCCTGAATAGAACGATAGGCAAGCTTCGTCGCATCAATGGCACCATCAGCCAACTTATTTGAAGTAATCGAAGAATCGATTAGCTTCTCACCAGAAATGGTTCGATCTTGAATTTTATCTCCTGTTATCGCATGAAATGCAAGATGCTCCTGATCAACAGCCCCTATAGCAATTTTATCTCGGGTGACAGCACCACTTGCTAATTTGGATTGATCTACTGAATAGTCTTTAAGTGATTTGGTTCCTACACTTTGCGGCTTGATCTTCGATTCATCAATGGCTCGAGAAGCAATTTTCTCATTCGTAACAGCTGATTCCACGATATCATCTGTGTAGACGACAGCCTGTGTAACTTTCCCCGTTTTCCGCTGTTGAAGCACAAGCTCTGAAGAAGTCCCCCCCTCTGGTTTGCGTACTCCTTCTTCAACAACCTCCTGTGTGACCGAAGAAGAGACAACGCTTTTCGGTGCAGAGCTACGGGTTGATTTTCCTACTTTCTTATAGGTGACCTTCCCAGATACTTCCTGCCCCGGAACCTTCGTTGCTGATTCAGAAACAACCTGCGGTGATGGCGATTGTACGGATTCTAAGGGTGGTACGGATGTTGAATGCGAAGCTTGCGGTGGTGTGTACACCTGGTTAGCTGCAGGTGCGGATGGAAACACGGGTGGTAAAGCGGCAGATGATGGGACGACAGCACGACCATCTCCTGCATGAGTCGGCTCTTGCCCATCGATTGGTTGAGGGACGTTGGATTCTGGGAATATATCGCTCTCTATATCCAGCACTTTCGCGATGTATTGAATATTTTGCCGATCCTTTTCTTTCGCTTTGTTCGTGTCATCATCCAGCCACTTCAGCTCATTGGTGGATGCACTGTATTTGTTTACTTGAGATGATGATTTACCGCTAGAGCGGCTTTTCCACTTTTTCATAGATATCTCCTCTCTGACATCCTAGTCTCCTGTAACATATGCATTCACCCAGTCTCTGGTTTATCAAATATGCTTATCCATGCCATTTTGCACACAAAAAAACTCCACTTACCGCAATAAAATGCAATAAAGGGAGTTAGGCGCTTTTCCTATTTTCAAACAGCTGGTCCATGCAAAGATATAACGCATACATTCCTGTATAAGCGCTGCTGATTAAAAACCACGGATTCAGAAACAGTCCATGGATATTTGTCATAAAAACCGTCTGATCACGCACAACTTCATACACACCATTAGCCGCGATAATACTGACCAACCACAAGAACAAGAAGCCTAGCCATGCGTACAATTGCCTACAAAAGCGGTAACGCCGAGCAGTCATCTGCATGATAAAGGGTACGATAAGTGCCCCTAGTGAAATAGCAATTACCATGATCAACCACACCTCCATAAGTAGGGTGCGCAAAAGTGTGAAATCCATGCGTCTGGATTGATTTAATAACTTTTCTGTGGCAAGATAAAAATATTATGCAAAAGAAATGGAGCAAGATCACATGTCAAAACCGGTTTTTCGGCTATTAACGGAACTTTCATCTAGGAAATGGGTTTCACAACTAACAGGAGCGTTCGCCAAATCCAAGGTGAGCCGTACACTTATTCCCCGTTTTGCCAAAACCTATGGAATATCGATTGAAGATGCTGAGAAGGAACTCCACGATTATCAATCGTTGAATGACTTCTTTACTCGTAAACTTAAACCGGGGTTGCGCCCATTGAATAATGAAACTAATGCTTTAATTTCACCTGTTGATTCACTCATTACGGGAATGGGGCCGATTGAAGAAGGTCTTATTTTGAACGTAAAAGGACAGGATTACACAGTTGATGATTTACTCAATCATTCGCCACGCCGGATCAATTATGAGAATGGCTTTTATTTTGTTTTGTATTTATCACCAACGGACTATCACCGTATTCACTCACCAGTTACAGGTACAATTCTTGAAAAAGAACACGTGCCTGGTAGAGTTTATCCAGTGAACGATTTTGGATTGCGCCATATGCGTAAAGTACTTAGCCGTAATGAACGTCTGATTACAATTATGAACTGTGAGCAAGGTGAAGTTGCCGTTATTAAAGTTGGGGCACTCAATGTCGCTTCGATTCAATACTCCAAAGACCTACGCACACAAATGCAAGCAGGCGATGATCTGGCTTACTTTGAGTTTGGTTCTACGGTTGTTTTATTATTGGAAAATGATATCTTCACTCCACGTGAAGATTTACAAGTGGGAAGCAAAGTAAAGATGGGTGAAAAACTAGGGGTTCTTACAGAAGCTTAGATTTTCATAGAAAGAGGAGCTGCTGCATGCAAACAGGGACGAATCATGGAATAGCAAGTAAAACAAGTGCTCCATCTCAAATAGCGAGTTCTACTACCTTTAGAATCTTGTTTGCTGTATCCATTGTTCATTTGTGCAATGATATGATGCAATCTGTCATCCCTGCTATGTTTCCGATTCTGAAATCGGAGCTCGACTTGTCTTACCGACAAGTTGGGTTTATTTTTTTTATTTTCCAATTAACTGCATCCATCATGCAGCCGGTCGTAGGTATTTTTACAGATAAAAGGCCTTTCCCCGGCTTGCTGCCTCTTGGAATGGTATCCTCCCTCATCGGGATCGTGCTGCTAGCCTTCGCACCAAGCTACGTCTTGATCTTATTTGCGGTTATTTTTATTGGACTTGGCTCAGCTGCCTTCCATCCGGAAGGCTCGAGGGTGTCACATTTAGCAGCAGGTGGACGTAAAGGGATGGCGCAGTCCATTTTCCAAGTTGGTGGGAATACGGGTTCTGCAATGGGACCGATCATTACGAAATGGATCTTGCTGCCGCTTGGACAATTCGGCGCGATCTGGTTCACTGGGATTGCTGCTATCGGAATTTTCGTTCAATTATACGTCGCCAAGTGGTACCGTGGTGTGCTGCAATCAAGTCAGGTTAGAAAGAAATCAACGATTAAACGCTCGATCAGTCCACAGCGAAAAAAGGCGATTACATTTGCTATGGTCCTGCTCTTATTCCTTGTTCTATTCCGTTCATGGTATGGCGCTGCAATCTCGACCTATTACGCCTTTTACCTCAATGAAACTTTTGGTGTCTTGATAGAAGACGCTCAAATGTACTTATTCGTCTATCTTGTGGCAGGAGCAGTTGGAACATTTATTGGCGGACCGCTAGCAGATGTTTTTGGTAAAAGAAACGTCATCTTCTTCTCGATGCTCGGCGCTGCACCGCTTAGTATTGCGATCCCGTATGTAGATGGACCTCTGTTGCTTGTCCTGCTTGCCTTAAATGGCATTATAATGATGTCCAGCTTCTCCGTAACCGTGATTTATGCACAAGCACTTGTTCCTGGCAAAATCGGCATGGTCTCGGGTCTCGTCACAGGCCTTGCTTTCGGTCTTGGCGGTGTTGGGGCCCTGGCGATTGGTGATATGATTGAAACCTTCACCATTGCGCCAATCATGAAGCTTGCAGGTTATCTACCGCTTCTCGGTGTGTTGACTTTCTTACTGCCATCTGACCGTAAGCTTGTTTCCTGGACAGAAGAAGCGCAGGGAGAATAAACGAAGAAGATTAAGCCCTGTAGAGAAATCTGCAGGGCTTTTTTAGTTTTATTTTAAGGGGATAAATGATCAGTGGAGTTGTACAAAAGAGACCACTAGAAGGATTGTACGAGAACAGCCGTGAACTTCTCCAGCATTTCTTGATCGATTTCATCGAATCGATTCACAATCGGTGCATCAATATCCAACACACCAATCACTTCGTCACCCACAATAAGTGGGATCACAATTTCAGATTGGGAAGCAGCATCACAGGCAATGTGACCTGGGAATTGATGCACATCGGCTACACGTAATGTTTCACGATTCTGGGCAGACGTGCCGCAAACACCTCGTCCGAGAGGGATACGCGTGCATGCCGGCTGCCCTTGAAATGGACCAAGTGCTAGTTGATTCTGTTCATCCATCAAATAAAAACCAACCCAATTAATGTCATGCAAAAATTGATTTAAAAGTGCTGAAGCATTAGCTAAATTAGCAATGCGGTTAGGTTCACCGTCAATTAATGCACGTAATTGCTTGATAACCAGCTCATACCGTTCTTGCTTGTTGCCTTCATAGGCTTGGTGTTGGAACATATTGGGACCTCCATTTGGAATCTACTGTTAGTTCTATTATAAGTGTTGAAGAGCAGTTGTCGAGCCAGTTTGACGCTCCATCATATCAACCACTTCCTCAAGCTCACTCATTGTAAAATGAGAGAAACTGAAGCTAGCGCCAATTCGGCCTTCAGGAGTCAGGTACCGTTCCGCTACTTCGGTCCATTCCAGACCTGCTTCTCGGCAAACTTGTTTGAAAGATTTATAGGAAGCATGGCTATGTTTCCACCACCCGAAAATATGCAAACCCGCATCGCATTCGACCCAATCGAACAGGTGGGCCAGTTTGCTTTGCAAAAGCGCGATGAAAAATTCATATTTACGCGCATATACACGCTTCATTCGGCGCAGATGACGCTCATAGGCACCGCTGCGCATAAACGCAGCGAGCGCTCGCTGCATCACGAGCCCTGTCGGGATCGGCTCGTACAAGCGCTTCGCGGCGGCAAAAGCTGCCGTAAGTCCTTCCGGCAGCACCGCATAGGCGATGCGCAGCGTCCGCAGCATCGTCAGCGAAAACGTGCCGATGTAGACGACGCGTCCATCGGCATCAAGCCGCTTGAGCGGCTCAAGCGGCCGCCCGCGGTGGCGGAACTCGCTGTCATAATCGTCTTCGACGATGACAGCATCGCGCTCCGCCGCCCACCGCAGGAGCGCCTGCCGCCGCTCCAAGGACAGCACCGAGCCAGTTGGGAACTGGCGGCTCGGTGTAACATGCAGCAGCCGGGCTTGCCACGGCTGCGGAATAATCCCGCTTGCGTCCACAGGCGCAAGCAGCACATTACCGCCCGCAGCCTGCGCCGCGCGGGCGACCGGGCTGTAGCCCGGGCTCTCAATCACAACCCCATCACCTGGATTCACAAGCAGCTGCACCAGCAGCGCGATCGCTTGCATGGATCCATTCACAATCACGACCTGTTCCGGCTTCGCATCAATCCCCCTTGCCCGCTGCAAATGAAGTGCAATCGCTTCGCGAAGCTCTAGACTGCCTGCTGCAAGATAAGCGGACTTTTCATGCTGCTGTGTCATTACACGTACTTGCTCATGTACACAGCGATTCCACTCCGCAATCGGGAAATAACTTAAATCTGGCAGTGACTGTTTGAATGACCACTTGATAGACAGTTTCTCTCTTTCCCCACTCGCTGTTTTTTCCCAATAGGACTCAGCAAATCGATCTGCAATCCGTTCTCCCCATGATGACAACTTGATTTCACTTCGCTTGTACGGATGTCGTTCTATCTGATCCATATGCTCTCCAGCTCGATCCGAATAAGCAACGAACGTCCCACGCCCAAGCTCTCCGCGTAGATATCCTTCAGCAATCAGCGTCTCATACACCTGATTAACGGTTCCCCTTGCGAGATCATACATTCCCGCAAGCTCACGAGATGAAGGCAGCTTCGACCCAAAGATTAGCTCGCCCCCCACAATTCGATCACGAAGTGCGTAATAGAGTGCGGTCGTTTTATTCGTATATTTATCCAAATAAAGTAAATACGGAAGATGAAAATCCATCCATGATCTCCCCCGTTCTTATTCACTCACAATTCTCCTTTTCTATCCTAACACGTTCTTCTTTAATTGGTATATTCAAATTATTCTAAATTGGATCTTTTGATTAAACCACTTTCCCACTAAAATGATTACAAAACCAAATAAAAATTGAGGTGCAACGACAATGAATACAGACTTGAAATTAAGCATGAGCACGCTTAATCCCCTAACTTTAGAGGGCCATCGGGTACGACTTTCTCCCATGCAAGAGGAACATATTGAGCCACTTTTTCATGCGAATCATCATCCTGAACTTTCAGTGCTGCCCTATAGCGCTTATTTTCAACAAATGGCTGATGCAGAGCGTTACGTAGCAACGGCTTTGAAAGAACGCGACAATAGCATCTCTATGCCTTTTGTCGTCTGGGACAAACAGCATGAAGAGATTGTTGGAAGCACTCGTTTCCATACCCTATCCCCGGATAACCGTTCTACTGAAATCGGCTGGACATGGTACAACCCAAAAGTTTGGCGCACAAGAGTCAACACGGAATGCAAATATTTGTTACTGAGTCATTGCTTTGAGGAATGGGGGCTTGTACGCGTGCAATTCAAAGCGGATGCTCGCAACAATCGCTCATTAACAGCCATCAAACGTATTGGTGCTTCTTACGAAGGGACACTGCGTAAACATTTGATCCAACCCAACGGCTTTGTACGTGATACGGTAATGTTCAGCATTATTGCAGAAGAATGGCCGTCTGTTAAAGCCAAATTAGAGCATTTTTTAGAACGCACTTCATTCTAATACGGAATTAAATCGTCTATTCAGATATTTTCCATGACAGAATACAAAACTTCCCATACAATTAGCAATTTTCTTCCATTCATAGTCATTTCTAACGGTGACTAGTCTATCCGGAAATGATATAATGATGGCACAAAAATGTGTTGTAACCATGGAGGATGAATCGAATGAATGAGCTTGCCCAGACGCTTAACGAAACATTGAAACGCGAAAACCCACATGTGTACGAAATGCTTTCCGATCTAGGTAAATTGATTTACTTCCCGAAAGAAGGCATTCTAAGCCAGTCAGCAGAAGCGAAAGCAAAAGCTACTAAATTCAATGCAACCATCGGTATTGCGATTGAAAATGGCCAACCGATGCATCTTAAAGTCATTCAAGACACACTATCCTCCTATGCGCCTAAGGACATTTACGAATACGCTCCACCAGCAGGGAAACCTGAACTGCGTGCCGCATGGAGAGCGAAAATGGTTGAGGAAAATCCATCCTTGCAAGGCAAGCTTTTTGGTAACCCACTCGTAACAAATGCCTTGACGCATGGACTTAGCGTTGCAGCTGACTTGTTTGCTGATGCCGGTGATGCAGTCATTATCCCGGATAAGAATTGGGAAAATTACGAATTAACTTTCGGTATTCGTCGTGGAGCTGAAATTGTCAATTATCCTTTATATAATGAGCAAGGTACATTCAATGCAGAGGGCTTGAAGCACGCAATCTTAGCTCAACAAGATAAAGGCAAAGCATTTGTCGTGCTCAACTTCCCGAATAACCCAACAGGTTATACGCCAAATCCAGCTGAAGGTCAAGAAATCGTGGCAGCAATTAAAGCTGGTGCAGATGCAGGCATTAACGTTGTCGTGGTAACCGATGATGCATACTTTGGACTTTTCTTTGAGGATTCCTTGCAAGAGTCTTTGTTTGGACAACTAGCTGATCTTCACCCTCGCGTACTTGCGATCAAAGTTGACGGCGCAACAAAAGAAGAATATGTATGGGGCTTCCGCGTTGGTTTCATTACATATGCAGGCAAAAGTGAAGCCTTGCTTAGCGCACTTGAGCAAAAAACAATGGGTATCATTCGTGCGACAATCTCATCCGGTCCACACCCTACCCAAACATTCGTACTACATGCCCTTAAATCTCCTGAATTTGCTGCTCAAAAGCAAGAGAAATTCGAGATCATGAAAGGCCGTGCGAATCGCGTGAAGCATTTGCTCGACACAGGCAAATTTGACAGTGCATGGGACTACTATCCATTCAACTCCGGATACTTCATGTGCCTCAAACTCAAAACGATCGATGCCGAGACGCTGCGTACCCACTTGTTACAACAATACGGAATCGGAACAATCGCTTTGGGTGAAACAGACCTTCGTGTTGCATTCTCCTGTATTGAAGAAGAAAACATTGAAGAACTGTTCAATCTCATCTATCAAGGTGTACAAGATTTAGAAACCGTTAAAGCTACCCATTAATATTTTTCCAAGATATACAAGTAAGCGAAAGAAGCACTCTCGCGTCTTGAAGACGTTGGAGTGCTTTTTTTCTACTGAAATATTGGAATTTTACAAAAAATACATATGAAATCCACATTTGCCATGCTATTCTAATTCTATTAATGGATCAAAAGGAGTCTCGCGCATGCAAATTCCACATCATATCAAAAAAATATCCTTACTCGTACTGCTCAGCCTAGCATGTATAGCCGCTGTAGGAAGCATTGTCTGGGCAGCATTACCCGATCGTGGATCAACTACTTCACCATCAACAGAATCTTCAAGTAAAGATGGACAAAATGAGAAGGGCTCGGTCGAAAAAACAAGTCACGAAGCCAATAAATCTGCTGACTCCACGCCACAACCGGGTGCCAGCAAAGATTCTACTTCTACTGCTCCCCCTTCACCAACGGATCAAACAACTAACAGCACCGATAAATACGATATCGTGATGATTGGCAGTGAAATTGAAGGACTATATTTAGCACGTGCTGCAGCAGATGAAGGATTATCCGTGAAAATTATTGATCCCCGTGATGCATTTGGTGGACAGCTTCTTCAAGGTCAAATGCTATTCTTGGATGAAGCTCGCGACGGCGCACAAAAAAGCTTGCTGCAAGGTCGAGTTAAAGGTCTATTCGACGGATTCAAACAAGGAAAAATTCGAAAATTACGTGAATTCGAGCAATATGTCGATAAACTTCGCGGTTCCATTCCAGTTGAATCCAATGTCCAAATTACCGATATCGCGACATCAACTTCAAGCGACGGACAATTACATATTACGGATCTTACTTATAAGTCAAAAGAACATGGCGCTCAAAAAATCTCGGCCAACTACTGGGTCGATAACACGGATTATGCAGCACTCCTTAGTCAATTAAAGACCAAACGATTACCTGGACTCGAAAAATTGTATGCACTTAAACAAGTGGAATACATGAGCTCAGGTATGATGATGAAATTTAAAAATGTCAATTGGAGCAAATTTAATGCAAGCTTTAATGCACTCACTAAAGAAGAGCGTCTAGCTAAATACGGCTCCGGCTATGTGAACGAAACGTTCGCAATTGATCTTAGTAAAATTACAGACAGCTATAAACCTAGCAATGAGCGTGTGCGCTTACGGGGTCTTAATGCCCTTCACCAACGAGATGGCGATGTCATTATTAACGCCCTTCTCGTGTACAATATCGATCCTTCCAAACCAGATTCGATTGCAACCGCTGTTGATCTAGGTCATAAAGAAACAGCACTCATCTTAGAGCATTTCCGTAAAACGTTGGTTGGTTGGGAAAATGCCGAATTAGGTGAGCAGCCAAGTTATCCTTACATCCGAGAATACAATCATTATGAAACCGACTATGTCTTGCAGCCATCCGATATGTTAGGTGGTCACATGTTCTGGGATAACGTCAGTATTGCCGGCTATCCGCTAGATCTCCAGGGAGTGACAGACGTTAAAGGCGGCATTGAAATGGGGCGTCCTGATAAATACGGCATGCCGCTGCGCAGCTTCCTACTCCCTAACTATGATAATGTCATTACAGCTGGGAAAAATGTAGGTTCCTCTGCGATTGCCTATGGTTCTGCTCGAATCCAACCTAACACGTCTATTGCAGCTGAATCCATTGGTGTCATGCTCGGTCAAATCAAAGGCAAGAAAAAGCTTAAAGAACTGAAAGAACAGGATATGACTCAGCTTCATCAATACTTAGCGAGCCGATACCAAATTAAGCTCACCGGCATCAAAGGCGAGAATAAACTTGCAGGATGGACGGATGACGAAATTACGAAACTCAATGATGGCACAATTTTATTCCCGAGTTATGTTAGTAAACATGCACCTGCCAAAAAAGCAGCAACACCAAGCCCTTCTCCAACTCACACTCCGACCGCCTCTCCATCTCACGATGAGAAGACAAAGCCGTCTAAAAGTGATCATAAATAAATTCAAATTGAAGATTTGAAGCATACAAAAGGGCAACCCTAAGGTCATTTAAGACCTTATAAGGTTGCCCTTTTTCAATTCTACCAAACAACTTACCGACATATTACGGATGCAGAGCTATGGATCTAAAGAACAGTTCGAAAGTAACTGCCATATGTCCACTCATGTCCTCATCGCCACGTCCGATACTCCACAGTAATCTAGCGCCAAGAAAAGTTTGAATGGCCAGTTCTGCAATCATGTCAGGCGGCATGGATATGATAAACTCTCCGCGTTCTTGGCCAACTGCAGCCACCTCAGTAAGAGCTTCTTTCAGCTCCTCGATCTGTTCGACTAGATTTTGAATGGAATTCACATTCTTTAGATTCCCTTGACAGACGGCGAGCACTAGTGGGCGACTCAGCCTAATTTGATGATCGATAGACATAATGAGATTGCGAAAATGCGGAATTAAAGGCCCTGGTTTATCTTTGATAATTCGAACCTCTTCAACCGCAAACATAATCTGAATATCGCAAAAAATATCTTCTTTGCAAGCGAAGTAGTTAAAAAAAGTACCTTTTGCCACTCCTGCCTGCTCTGTGATTTGATGAACCGTCGTCTCCTCGTAACCCTGCTCCGCAAATAAATTCATCGCTGTTTGTATGATTTTTTCACGAGTAATACGCTTCTTTTCTTCACGTTTCATGAGCTTCTCCTGTCATTCTTGAATTAGGACAATTATAGATGAAAGTTAGGATGCTTACAATATAAAATGACTCATAGTTCAAAAACTAGAGACATATTCTTTTATATAATGACCACGAGTCAAAAAAACTCTTGACCTTCAGTCATTTTTTTATTATAAATAGATCATCCCGAATAAATGACTAATCAAAAATAAAGTGGAGGTAAACAATGTGATTGATGCTTGGTTAAGAAATTTAGCGAAATTCAAATGGTTAATCGTAGCAGTATGGATCATGATCGCAGCTGCATCCGTGCTCGTCTTTCCGGACTTAAAGCAAATTGTTCGAGCTACCGAATGGAAGTTCGTTCCGAAGGATGCTGAGTCTGTTCAAGCCCATCAAATTCTGGAACAAATGGTTCCTGACCACAAGTCCAAATCTAATGCTGTTGTCGTCTTAAATCGAGAAGGTGGGCTTACAGACAGTGATCGAACTTGGTTACAAAACAAAGTCAGTACATTAACAAACAATCAAGCTTCACTTGGGATAGCAGGGGTATTATCAGCCTCAGCAGATCCTGCCATTGCAGAGAAATTTCTTTCCAAGGACAAATCGACCGAAATGATCATTGTCGAGTTTCCGAAGGAGGTTCAAGTTGCAAGTACAGGAGATTCTGTGAAACTTGTCAAAGAAGCTTTTACAGATACACCACAAGGTGCAACAGTGGAATTTACCGGATCTGCTCCAATTTTCCTCGACTATAATCATTCTACTGAGGCAGGCCTTGCCAGGAGTGAACTCTTAACCGTAATCCTTGTTATCGTCATTCTCCTCATCGTATTTCGATCACCCATCGCACCACTTGTACCGCTGGTCACAATTGGGATATCTGTGATTTTGAGTCGTGGCCTCATCGCAGCATTTACCTATTGGGGACTTCCCGTCTCATCTTTTACGGAGACATTCCTGATTGCTGTCTTATTCGGAGCGGGTACGGATTACTGCATCTTACTTATTCACCGATTCCGTGAGGAATTAACACATACGACTGATCGTGTAGAGGCTTTGATTAATACGATCAAAACCGTCGGTAAAACCGTCATGTTTGCAGGCAGCACCGTCTTTATTGCTTTTTTCCTTATCGGTTTTGCTAAATTCGGCTTATACCAATCTGCTGCTGGTGTCGCCATCGGAATGGCCGTTACCCTGCTGGCCGCTGTTACATTAACCCCTGCGATTATGCTTATTTTCGGACCTAAACTTTTCTGGCCGATTCGTGTGAAACCAGGCCAAGAGAAGCATCATGACTCTAAACTTTGGGGGGTCATGGGTAACCTAGCCGTCAAGCGATCAGGTGTTGTACTGCTCGTCTGCTTAATTGTTCTATCGCCATTTATTATGTTATATCAAGGAAGTCGCTCTTTTGATGATTTGGATGAAATGGATCAGAGTGCATCAGCTGTCAAAGGTTTCCGTAAAGTCGAAGAGAAATTTTCTTCCGGCGAAGTGTTACCTGTAACAATCGCTATATCTTCTCATACATCCATGCGCTCACCTGAAGCCTTGGCTGCTCTAGAGAGAGCGAGTGCTGATGCAAGTAAACTCACGAATGTCCGTGAGGTACGATCTGCAGCGCGTCCACTTGGTAAGCAGATTATTGAATTAACGGTTCCTAACCAACTCTCCAAAACCAATCAAGCCTTAACTGAGATCGGAACTGGGGTTAATCATATTGGGGATGGATTACACAAAGCACAGACTGAAATCGATAGCAAAACAGGTGACCTCGACAAGCTGCTGCAAGGGGCCAATCAAATTGCAGACAATCTCAAAACAACACAAGGGGGTTTATCTCAAATTGCAGGAGGCATAACTCAATCGAATGAGGGCGCCCAGCAGCTTTCAGGAGCAGCTGTACAGTTGGAGCAAACTTCGCAATCCATGAATGCTGATTTAAATAATCTTGTGAAATCATTCCCTGAACTTGTAAACGATCCTAGCTATCAAGCTTTAGTCGCTAAAAATCAGGGTGTAACCGGCGGATTATCCCAGACATCCAATGGATTGAAAAGTCTTACACAAGGACTATCTCAGCTTACTGGACCTACGAAGAAAATCGCAGACGGACTTGGGCAGCTTGCTGCTGGCCAAACGCAAGTGGCAACAGGCGTAGGTGAGCTTAAGAATGGTCTTGGTCAATTCTCAAGTGGCCTTGGCGAGGGGACTACAGGTCTAACAAAAATTTCTGATGGCATTAAACAAGTCGTAAATGCGCAACAAGGCATAGCAGATAATAGCACTAACCAGATTGTAGGTTGGTATATGCCTAAAGATCTATTAGAAGAATCCAACGATTTAAGTAAAGCACTGGATATGTATATGTCCAAAGATGGAAAAATTGCTAAGCTCGATGTCGTCCTTTCCATCAATCCATATTCAAAGGAAGCGATGGATACAATTGATGTCCTACATGATACAGTTACACAAAGCTTAAAAGGTTCAGCGATTCAAAATGCTGAAATAAAGATTGCGGGAACAACTGCTCAGTATCATGAGCTCAAGGGCATTTCAGGGTCGGATTTCTTGAAAACTGGAGCCCTTATGATCGCAGGGATCTACATCGTACTTGCTCTGCAACTTCGTTCCTTACTTATGCCGTTATACTTACTTGCATCTTTACTATTTAACTATTTTGTCACGATGGGAATCCTAGAATTTATTTTCGTTCACCTGTTAGGTTACCAAGGGCTTTCTTGGACGGTTTCCTTCTTCTTGTTCGTCATCATTGTCGCATTAGGCGTCGACTACAACATCTTCCTCATGGCCCGCTTCAAAGAGCAGTATCGTCCTGGTGAAGTAATTCCCGCGCTCCTGAAAGCCATGAAATCTACAGGTGGGGTCATCATGTCAGCAGCTGTCATCATGTCAGGCACATTCGCCGCACTTATGCCTGCTGGCGTTACAACATTACTTCAGCTAGGGGCAGGCATTGTAATTGGGCTAATCATTTATACGACAATTGTGATGGGACTGATGATCCCTTCCTTAACCGCTATATTCGGGGAAGCGAATTGGTGGCCTTTCCGCAAAAAATCGAGTACGGAAGACACATCTGTAGCACCAGTCGAAATAGAAGGTTAATGACATAAAAAGGGTGAGCAGAAGACCATCGTCTACTGCTCACCCTTTATTTTCGAATATGCACTACAACGCTAGCTTCAATTTAAACACAATTTCATCTTCTTCAAAAATAACATCTTTTACAGCTATCACTTGGGGTAGGTGATCTGCAATAGGTATCGTAATAGGCTGCAAAGATAGCCAGCTTTTTGATATGTCCCACTGCTTAAGTTTGGTTCCTGTATGCTGAATCACAATCGAACCATTTTGCCAGTTCACATCAAAAGTAAGTGTGAGTGTAGTAGGTATCTGATCCTTCCATATCACGTTCGCATCCATTACGAGCTGTTGCCCTTGTAAGTCAAAATTCGCTCCGGTAAGACGCAAGTCATGAGGTAACTGTTTATAGTTCTGAAGCTGCTGTTTTAGCAGATCATTAATCTCTTGTTCAGTTAATCTGACTTCCATTTTACGGGATTGAACGACTTCTTTTATTTTATCTTGGATAACAAACGGCTTGAAATCCAAAGTCAGCTCCTGAGTAGGCTTCACATACCAGACTACCCCTACGACTGCCAGTATAAGAACAACAATTAAAATAACGAATGCAATCATTATTTTTTTCATATTAGTTATTTTCTTTGTCCTTCGCTTTTAGCCACTTTGGTGCCCCTTTATTTTTACGTGCACGCGCTTCTTCATTTTTGTTCTTCTTTTTAGCAACAGGTGCTATTTGGCTTACAGCAGCTTTAGGCTTATTCTCACCCGTACTAATGCTTGGCACTTTACCTGAAGATTGGCTAGCCGGGACTTTCTTAGCTACTGCTGTTGCAGACGCTGTTGAAACGGCTTGGGAAGCCCTCTCGGACGCACTGCGTCCTGCAGATCGTAACTTAGCACCTGTACCTGGTGCAACAGCTTTCCCTTCATACATTTCTTTTGGTTCTATTTGAATACCAAGCTGCTTACCAAGCTTATCTAGAATCCATACTTCTGGCGGCGTAACGATCGAAACCGCTGTTCCTTGTCTGCCCATACGACCTGTACGACCCACACGGTGCAAATAATACTCTGCATTAGGTGCAGGGTCGAAGTGGAAAATGTGCGTTACGCCTTCAATATCAAGCCCTCTTGCCGCGACATCTGTTGCAAGCAGCAGCTTGAACTTGCCACTTCTAAAATTCTGCATCACTTGTGCACGTTCATTTTTACCCGCTTCACCATGTAAAGATTCAACAGATAAACCGAGATATTTCATTTTCGATAAAATATCGTCTACATCAGAAGCCGCATTAATAAAAACAATCGCTGATTTCGGTTTATAAGCATGAACAAGACGACGTAGTGTATCCATTTTATTACGTTCATCACTAACGAAATACACGTGCTCAATTGTTTCCGAAGTGCGCTGACTCGGATTAATCGCGATATTCACAGGATCTGTTAGCTGGTTTTCTGCAACGCGATGAACGTCATCAGTAATCGTTGCGGAGAAAAATAGCAGCTGACGCGAACGCATCATTTTCTTCAAAATTTTATCTACATCATGCGCAGATCCTAGCATAAAGACTTGATCCACTTCATCAATAACAGCTGTACGTACGTGATGCACACTTAATTTGCGCATGTTAAGGAGTTCAAGAATACGACCTGGCGTTCCCACAACAATATGCGGATTCTGCTTCAGACGATCTACTTGTCTGGATAATGCTGCTCCACCAATCAGACCCAGTGCACGAATACCGCTTTCACTTTTCTGTGATAACTGCTCAATGACGCGCACCACTTGCATACCAAGCTCACGTGTTGGTACAAGGATAATAGATTGTACATTTTTTGATGACGTATCAATATTTTGTAAAATAGGCAGGACATAAGCCAATGTCTTACCTGTACCTGTCTGGGATTGTGCAATAATATCTTTTCCAGCTAGAATCGCTGGGAATGCTTCCTCTTGAATCCGTGTTGGTGTTGTAATATCCAATTGTTGAAGGGCTTGAACCCAATTATCTGATATTCCGAGTTCTTCAAATGTCTTGCTATTCGCCAATGTTAGTGCCTCATTTCTCTCGTCTGTTTTGCCTTATATTATAAGCGACTAGTGCCTGTTGTACAAATTACATCCGCATAATAAAACCTGACGATACTTGAATCGCCAGGTTCATTACACACAGCTTACCACTTCCGAATGATAACCTCATTCGTTTCTTTTACATACTTTACTCGCTGCTTCAAACTTTCTGCTACAAAACGTACCGGGATAAGCGTCCGATTGTTATACACCATTGGTGGAACGTCAAGCTTCTCTTCTTTACCATTAACGAGTGCAACATTTTTCCCAATCCACAGTTCGATAACGTTGCCATCTAATTTATATGTGATCATCTGGTCTTCTTCATCCCATTCAATCGTTGCTCCCCAAGCTTCTCCCAAGAAACGAAACGGTACAAGTGTCCGCGTATCTAGAATCATTGGTGGAACTTCTAACTCAACGACTTTATCGTTAATTGAGGCCGCATTGTGATTAATCTGCATCTTAATCTCAGTCTTAGGCTTCACAGGTGCTGTTACTGTCACCTCAATACGGTCCGATTTTCCGATCATCTCATCATTACGGTCGAATACTTCAAAATAATATTGATAAATATGCCCCAATCTCGCTGTTTCATCATCAAAACTTGGTTTAGATAAGCGGGTATCATTGATCATTGCAAAATCTTGTCCGTTATCTGAACGATAGACATCCCAACCATAATCGACGTCTTTGGCCCCTACCTTAATTGTGATCTGCCCTTCCGGCATGTTCCGCTGTAAAATGTGATTATCCGGCAATTCCAAATTGCCCGCGGCAGGATTTTTCTGCAGTACATATGTAAATTCGATAGCCGATGATGTCAACTTATCCACACGAATTTTAGCAAACGTATGATTGTGCAAAGCGATCATGTACACAGCTCCAAGTTCGATCTGGATCATTGTTTCCTTAAGAGCAACGAACGACGATGCGTCCTCCAAAGATTCCTTCATTTTAGCAATCCCTCTGGCACCTAGCTCCCCAGCTTGAGACACGGCGAAATCCGCATCCACTTCATTTGGCGCAGTTCCATTTAGCTTCAAGCTATACCCGCCTTCAAACAGCTCATTCTTGTACATTAGCATAGGTGCACTCAGACGATTGTAAATTGCAGTCTTCGGTTTATCCCATTCTATAATGTCAGCATCTTGTGCCTGAACCATAGATATCCCTGGTGCAACTAACATCCAGCATACAGCAACCAGCAGTGTGATAAGCGACATTCTCTTCATCATCGGCCCTCATTCCCATATATTTTACACCTATATTAGCATACGTCTTAGTGTTGGTTCAGTATTATTTTTTATTTAAAAATTTGACCGACACACGGTTAAACGTCCGAGGGAATAATTGGGCAAATTTTGCCCCGACAGCAAATAGACGTGGCAAATTTCGCTCATCCTGCTCTTTTTCAATAGAGCGAATAACAACTTGTGCCACTTGAGCTGGTTGTAACATGAAACCTGCAATCCCTTTTACATAGTTGCCGGTCGGATCAGCTTTTTCAAAAAATGGTGTCGCAATGGGTCCCGGGTTAATCGCGGTCACCTTAATTCCAGTCCCTGCGAGTTCCTGACGCAGTGCATTTGTAAGTCCAAGTACGGCATGCTTGGATGCTGAATATCCAGTTGACTTTGCGGTTCCGATCTTCCCAGCAATCGAGGCAATATTTACGATATGCCCGGAGTGACGTTCTATCATTTGTGGTAAAATCGCTTTCGTGCACCGAATGATACCCATATAATTTACATCCATCATCGCTTCAAATTCTTCAACGGGGGCTTCCAGAAATGAAGAGAAGACGCCAAACCCTGCATTGTTAATCAGTATATCTACCCGACCATAACGCTCGATAATCTGATTCATCGTATGCTCAACTGCTGCCCCGTCACTGACATCCATCACATAAGTGCTGTGTTCCCCTTTGATCCCCGCAATAACTTCATTCAATTTCTGTTCTGAGCGCCCGATCAGAACGGGAATCCCACCTTTGGCGGCAATTTGTACAGCCATTTCAGCTCCAATTCCACTTGAAGCTCCTGTGATCACAATAACTCGATCTCGAATTTGCATCCCGCCACATCCTTCTTTATCAAATAAAAATAGACGACTCCTTATCAGCCGTCTCTCACGATCATCTACTTCATCTTCCATTTATGAAATTAAAACTTGAATATCTAGCTCACCAATACCGTCCATAATCAGCGGAACCGCCAATGCTTGCTTCCCATAAAAAGTGTGAGAATGGTTCTCCGCAATAAGTACAGGAGGTGTAATATCCACTTTTACGCCTTGATTAAACAATAAGGTTGACGCATTTCCTGAAATCATATTACTAAGTTCAGAGATAGCACTATGTCCAATATCATTCATCTCATCCAGCACGAAACCGCCCATCATAGCGGATACAACCTTAAGTGCAGCAGATTCTGCTAAACCGAATACAATATCGCCTTGCATGTGCCCTGTCATCCCGATTTGTATCCAAATGTATTTGTCGGACAACTTAATATCCTTAATCGTGTGTTGACCAGTGGTTGGACGAACATTAGCAACCTGCTCGAGGACAAATCTTGCAGATTCTAAGAAAGGATTAATATACTCTGCTTTCATCTATATGATCTCCTCAACATTCATTTGTTTCATTTCCTCACATTATAAACGAATAATGTCGCCTCGTATACGAAAAGTCGCATAATTTCACAAAAATCTGTACCTTTTTAAGTCGATAATTAGTAAAAAAGCACTAAAAATCTCGTATTTTCATTCATTTTTTTGTATCCATCCAGACTTAATCCTGATACACTTGGATTATTGAAATCTTATAAAATATGGAAATTAATCGTACAAAGGAGCATTGCATCGCTATGTTCGGAACAAACAAACGAATGCGAAATTGGTCGTTTCTCGTAACAGTTCTACTCTATATCAGCACAGTTGCAACTCTTAGCTTACTCACACACCTTCTCATTTTTACTAATGACACTGTTTTTGACCAATCCCATTTTCGAGAAATAGCTTTTATTATTTTTCTAATTGGGTTAAACGCTTGTATTACGTTATATGTGCTCCGTCGTGTAACAGTAAACGAACAGCGTTACCGCTCTTTATTTGATTTTCATGTTGATTCGATTATGTCTGTCGACCCACTTGGTAATGTGATTCAATCAAACAAGCAATTTGAGCAGATGTGTGGTTATACCCAAGAAGAAACGCTCAACTCTCCTTTCAATTTATTGAACAACATCGATGACTTACCGATGGTAAAAGATTATTTTTACAACACTTTAAAAGGTGTACCTTACCATTTCGACCTCACCCTCCGACATAAATTAGGGAACCCAATAGAAACAAGCGTGACCCTCGTTCCAATCATCGTTTCCAAAAAAACAGAAGGCCTCTTCATCATTATTAAAGATCTAACTGAAATTAGACAGCACAAGAAGCAGATCGAAAGACTTCATCGCTACTATCAACTGCTGTTGAATTCCGTAACAGACGGCATTATTAGTATAGATAAAGACGCCAATATCAGCTTTTGGAATCATACGGCCGAAGGTCTGACTGGTTGGACATCTGAAGAAACCGTACATCAGATTGCCGGCCATATTCTGTTTGAGACAAAAGAGTGCGGCACAACTATTCCATTTCATCAATCCGCGATTTATCATTCCTTGCAAGATGGTCAAGTAAGGATGGTAAAGGAAGCACTATTTTGGAGAAAAGATGGCACTTCTTTTCCTACCGAATACATGGTCTCACCCATTATCACGGAAGAAGGCTGCCATATTGGGAGCGTTGTCACTTTCAAAGACGTCACCGAACAGATCAAAACCGATGAATTGCTACGTAAATCGGACAAACTATCCGCAGTTGGCCAACTTGCGGCGGGTGTAGCTCATGAGATTCGAAATCCACTTACAGCATTAAAAGGGTTTCTAAAACTGCTGCCGCCCAATAGTCCAAAAGAACAAAATTACATGAGTATAATGGAAAAAGAATTACAACGAATCGAGTTCATTGTGAATGAATTTTTACTCGTTGCCAAACCGCAGACCACTTATTTCGCGGCACGATCTTTAAGCCATATATTAGAAACGACAATTGAACTGCTTCAACTGCAAGCATTACTCAATGGGATTGAGGTTATAACAGAGATCGATGCGGACTTATCACCTATCTCATGTGATGAGAATCAATTAAAACAAGTGTTCATCAATATTATGAAAAATGCTCTGGAAGCCATGCCTTCTGGAGGGACGCTTCGTATTCAAGCTGGATATTCGAATGCTGAACAGCAGCAATTAGTCGTACGTGTACAGGATAATGGTTGTGGGATTGCACCTGAACGCTTGCCTCAGCTCGGAGAGCCTTTTTATTCAACGAAGGAAAAGGGTACTGGTCTTGGACTGATGGTTTCCTATAAGATTATTGAAGCCCATAGTGGTAATATGATCATAACGAGTATGCTGCAGGTGGGTACGAATGTTGAAATTTATTTACCCGTTGCGCAAGCTACAATGACATCAAGAAATTCATAAGGGGAATGAGGGAAAGAACATGCAAGCATTTATCATTGATTTAGACGGGACGTTATATAAAGGAAATGAACCCATACCCGGTGCAGATCAGTTTATTGCTAAGTTAAGTGAACAAGGTCATCCATTCCAGCTTGTTACGAACAACTCTTCAAAAACGCCTGAAGCTGTATCATCGCACTTAGCCAAGTTCGGCATTAGGGTTGAACCCGAACAAATTTTCACCTCTGCTCAAGCGACTGTCCAATACTTACAAGAAGAGCAGCTGGGAAAGCGTGTATACGTGATTGGAGAAGAAGGGATTCGAACTGCCCTGCAAGAAAGCTACTACGAAATCGTAGAAGAATCACCTGATGTCGTCGTGCAAGGTATTGACCGCTCGTTCAACTATGCCAAACTAGCGGCTGCCACCGCTCACATTCAATCAGGTGCACGGTTCGTACTAACGAACCCCGACCATCTACTGCCAGCAGATGGTAAGCTCTGGCCAGGCGCAGGCACCATCGCCGCGTCCATCGAAAAAGCGACAGGCAGGCAGCCGGTCGTCATAGGCAAGCCATCCCCTATCATTATGCGATATGCAATGAGCAGGCTTGGTGCGGCTGCGAACCACACATGGGTGATCGGTGACAACTGTATCACCGATATTGCTGGCGGCGCGGCTGTAGGCTGCCGCACGGCTCTAGTGCTCACAGGCATTGCGACCGAGAGCAATTGGCGTGAACAAGCGGAACGTGCAGGCGTGCAGCCTGACCTCGTCTGTGCTAGCCTGGAAGAAGTATATGAGCAGGTGACCACTCAACGTTAGTCGATTCATCCGCAAATCAAGCTATTTAATAAAGCAGAGCTTCCCAAGCGGGAACCCTGCTTTTTTTCATTCTTCCATCTCTTCGAATCTCCTCACAAAGAATCATTTTTTTCACACCATTCATTGCTATGCAGTTCAACATTATCTTATAATGGGAGAGTAATAACATTTTATTACTACTTTATTGTTTTTGATAAATTTCATCTATAAAACCTCTACCTTCATATTGCCGAAGATGAGCGACCAGGGAGGGTTGCACATGAACATAAACCAATTAGAAACACTTGTCACGATTTCCAAAACAATGAGTTTCCGTAAAGCGGGAGAACTTCTAAATCTGACACAGCCAGCCGTTTCCGCTCAGATTAAGAGCTTAGAAGATGAGTTCCGCACCTTACTCGTTGATCGCAACCAACCTGTGACGCTAACAGACAGTGGGAAATGTTTTCTTGAGCATGCGGAGAAAATATTACTAACCGTCGGAGAACTGAAGCAACGGCTTGCTGATATGAGCCAAATCCCACAAGGACATATTCATATCGGGACAACAGCATCGATTGCCATGCAAATCCTTCCACGGGTTCTATCCTATTTTCAAGAAGAATATCCGATGATCAAGACGACCATCCACTCCATGACTTCTTCCCAAATCATGACCGCGGTTGAAAACGGCGTCATTGACATTGGCATTGCTTACTTATCTGATAAAAATCCAGCCTACGAAGCAGCTGTTCTGTACTACGACACCTTTGAGCTTATTGTTTCAGTAGATCACCCGCTATCGGAACTAAAGGAAGTATCCATTGAGAAGCTTCGCACCTTACCTTTCATTATGCTAACCACAGATACAGCCGCTCGAAAGTTTGTCGATGAAATTTTTAAAGCTTATGATATTATTCCAAATGTCGTCATGGAATTGTCCTCCTCAGAAGAAGTAAAACGAATGGTAGAACTCAACTTAGGGGTCTCGATAATTTCAAAATTGTCAGCAGTAAATGACTTACGTAATGCAAGTGGTAAACTTAGTATTATTAAAGTCGATGAGCTTGATATCGCTCACCCGGTCGGCGTAGTTTACAAAGCAGGACGTTACTTAAGTTCTGCAATGCAGCAATTTTTAAGAGATTTAAAAGGAATGTCGGAAACTCATTTTCTGAGCTCAGAATAATCGAATTAAAACGGTGCACAATGATGTTAGAGGAGGGGTTAAAAGTGAAATTTGATATACACACCCATCATGAACGTTGTGGTCATGCTAAAGGAGATATTAGGCAATATATTGAAGCAGGGTTGCGAGAGGGCTTGGATGTAATTGGCATTTCGGATCATTCTCCTTATTATGGGGAAAAAGAAGATCAAGCTTATCCAGAAATTGCAATGGCAAAAACAGAATTCCCTCGCTATGTTGAAGAAGTGTTGCGGCTTAAAGAAGAGTATGCAGGGCGAATTGATGTGCTTCTAGGCGTTGAATCGGATTATTTCTCAGAACATTTAGAAGCGTATCGAAATGTGTACGAAAAGTATCCCTTTGACTATATCATTGGATCGGTTCATCGTTCTGGGGGAGTTAGCATCTTCAATCGCAATCGCTGGAAGCGTCTGAATGAAGATGAACAAAGGCAGCATAAGGAAGCGTATTACAACCTCATCCAGCAATCTGCACAGTGCGGGTTATTTCAAATTCTAGGACACATTGATGCGATGAAAGCTTATTACCCTGCTTTCTCTGATATTCAGACTCCTATTGTGGAAGAGACACTGAAAATCATTGGAGCGAATAAGCTTGCAATCGAGGTCAATACATCTGGTAAAACCAAAGATGTTGGCGGTTGGTATCCTTCAGATGAGATGCTAGAGATGGCGCTGCATTATGGAGTTGATATCACTTTTGGATCGGATGCGCACCTTCCTTCTCGCGTAGGTGACGAATGGGAGCTTGTCCGCAGTCGGCTCAAAGAGATCGGCTTTAAAGAATGGGTATATTTCAAAGCAAAAAAACGTGTTGCCAGGTCTTTATAAGAATACCTGCAGGTCCAACTGGATATGACAAATAAAATCCCCAGCCAAATGGTCTTAAACCCAGTTGACTGGGGATAACTTTTTATTCACAGAATGGTTTTATGACATAGTCATTATTGCTCTGGCTGACCCGAAGCTTTGCGCAGCTCGTTCGCCAACCGGTGAAATTCATCTTGTGCCGCTGCAATCGAAGTTGCATTATAGGCAGCTGATAAAAAGGCAATCACTTTATTTGCATCTGCTACACTCATCTGATATCCCATAAGCTCTTCCTCGCTTCCATCAAATTCATTCATGTCTACAGGCCCTGATATACCAGGTACTGTGCCACTATCACTATATTGAAGAAACCTCCACCTCGTCCAACCTGCGACATCCACTGGCTGATTAACCCCATAATTGGCATACCATAGTGGAATATTGCCAAGTGAAGCATCTAAATAGGATGTTGCAAAATAAGGATACGTGTACAGAAGTGGTTCTACACTACAAGCAGCTTGAACTTTATTTAACCAAACCTGACATGATATCGTTAAATGGGTCGCGCCATTCGTAGTCTCGATATCGAGTACAGGTGGAAGATCTAAATTAGCAATCCCGCCCTGCTGGTTCACCGTATTTATGAAGAAATCAGCTTCCTTTTCTGCATCAGCAGCTGTTCCTGCTCTACAAAAATGATAAACACCAACCAAAACCCCAGCATTTCTTGCCCCTGCTAAATAAGTCGAAAGCATGCTATCTACATATGTGGTACCTTCTGTTGCTTTAATGAATGCAAAAGATATGCCTGAAGCGCGTACTTGTGCCCAGTCAATTTTACCCTGATAGTGGGAGACGTCGATTCCTCTTGCATGGCTCTTATCCCTTGCTTGCACGGCAGTTCCTCCCTTAAAGCTTTTCTACATGATATGCAGCGAGAGTAAGACATGCATGGGATTCCAACGAAATTTAAGTGTGAACGAAAAAACAGGGTGACCCGTTACCCCGTTTTTAAAATCCGGTATCTACGTCCTCCACTCCATTTGAAGAAATTGATTCCACTCACAATCACTAGCACGCCTACCAACTGCTTAAGGGTAAAAGGAACCTGTTCGATACCAAACCAGCCTAAAGAATCCCACAATAAAGCGAACCCGAGCTGTGCTGTCAGAGCAATTGAGATCGCAAAGGTTGGACCAAGCAGCTTAATCCCCCGCACCAAACAGGTTACTACTCCGACTCCGATTAAACCACTGAACCAATACCAAATCTTCATATTGGGCACACTGAATAATTGCTCCCCTTCCATACATAACCCAATCGTCAAGGAGGCCAGGAATCCCAATCCTAATACTAATGTAGTCGTTGTCCAGGATCCCGTGTGCTCATTCACCTTACTATTAAAGATATTCTGGAGACTGACCAGCGAGCCTGCAATAAATGCCAATATGAGTCCAAACATCATAAAGAATTCACTCCCATGTGTAAGTCTTGAAAAACGAATCTATTTATTCGTAAATATTATGATTAGCCAAGGACATTAATCCTTCCCGATCCTGAATAAGGATAAATCCTTTTTTACGCTCAATTAATCCATCCGTATAAAATTTATGAATGACCCGATTCAAATGGCGATAACTGGTTCCAATTAAGTTAGCGATATCCGTTAGATGAGATATGTTTAATCTCCCGCTTGGCAGCATTTCGTTATCATCAAAGATGACAGACAATAAATAACTAGCAAGCCTGACCTCCACCGGATACATCAAATTGAAGCTCATGGATTTGGATTTCATATAAAATTTCCGCGAAATGATTTCTAATAAAAATTCTAAAAATGGGGAATGATCCTTCACATATTTTTTCAACATCCGATGATGAACACCAATCATATAGACGGACGAAACAGCTTCAACCGTATTGATCGTTTCAATCCCCTGAACATATTCAATATCCCCGACCGCATCAAGTGGCGTTTTAAAGGAAAGAATCAGCGTCTTGCCTTCAGCAGAAGTCGTATGAATTTTGATCTTCCCTTGAACAAGTAAATACAACATCTCGGAAGATTCACCTTGTGAACAAATGAATTCCCCCTGTTCAAAGCAATACAGCGACAAATGAGGTATCAGTGGTTCATTGAATATCGATTCAATTTGATGGGTTTGCAAATAATATCTAACTTGTTCGAGATCTTTCATTTCTCTCATGACAAGGCTTCACCTCCAATTAAAACTTTAATATTACCACACCAGCTATCATCATCCCGAGACCAATAAACTGTGGCAGCCCCATCTTTTGCTTGACGACACCAAACCATCCGTTACTATCAATTAAAAAGGTCAAACTCAGCTGCGCAATCAGTACAACAGAAACGGTAAGCGTAACACCGATATGATGAATAGCTGTGATATTGCTAAAAATAATGACTGCCCCAAAAGAGCCACCGATCAAATACAATCGTTTCACTTGCTTCAACTTTTGCAAACTTCGATCTCGAACGAACATTAAGATCAGTAAAGCAGCAATGAACCCCGTGAACTGGGTAATGGCCGCCGTTTGCCAAGAACCAATATCTTGACTAATTCGAGAATTAGCTACCCCTTGCAAAGTAATAAAAAACCCACCTAAGAAAGCAAATAAACTTCCTCTCATTGTTCCGCCGCTCCTTATTTTTGATTTCTCAATTATTAAATAATAAATGGAGTATTTCAGAAAGGACATATGTCCTCGATTGTTCATATCCGTACATACAAAAGAAAACTCGATTCTCCCAAGATAGGAAAATCGAGCTTTTTTGTGGCGAAATATCTGTAACAAAAAAAGGAGACCTGAGCCAACGGGGCCAGGTCCTGAATTGTTTATATTAAAAAGGGGGTCTTGTTTATTATATTATCCGATTAACATTATGGAACCATAACAGGAATATTTCATTTGTGTAACAAAAAATGTGCCTTTATCACTTGATTTGACCTGAGGTAGACATGTAGTACCATTTTGCATCTTTGGACACTTTAAGCAGCATAGATTCTGTAGGTAATTTTACCTTCTCATTCGGGATAACGATCAAAGTCTCGGCATTGATCTTAGATAAATTATTGGCTACAAACTCATGTGTGTTCGGAATCCAAAACCCCTCATGCCACCCAATAAAGGAATTTTTCAATGGTAGATCCCCGTCGTATAGGCCACCATTAGCATATATGCGAAAACGTCCATCACTTGAGGTTTGAAATCCTGCCCAATTCATCGGGTCAATAGGTGGATTCCAAGATTCAACACTGCCTTTTTTCCAATCATAGACATAGCGAACTTCAATCCCGTTTTCACCACGTAATGTAAAATACACTTTTTTCCCGTCATCATTAAATGTTAGAGGTAAAATATGCCCGTTCGCTTCGTTTTCATGCAACTTTCCTTGCAATTTCGTCTGTATAACAGTTTCTTGGCCTTGTTTAGGATCAAGAGGTACGATTCGCATCGTAAAATCATGCGTTTGATCTTCTTTACCTGTAAGTAAAATCAGGCTTCGTCCGTCTTTAGAGAAGCTTGCCCCATGAATATAATACGGAAGATTAAAGGTCACAGCCGATTCGCGCTTGGGAAAATCAATGGCATTCTTTGAAGAAAGTTCATAGAAAAATCCACGACGATCTGCGACAAATGATCCGCTTCCACGATAAGATTGAACAATTTGGATATCAACAGGATACGCCGTCTGTGTCTGATTGGCTGCATCATAGACAGTCGTAAATTTAGCACTTTCTCTATCACACTGACAGTATCCAAGCGAACGTATTAATAGGAAGGTCGTATCACTCTGACCCAAAGCTTCAATCCAATAAGGAACTTGAAATGAAGTCAGCTGCTTTTTCTGACTTCCATCTGAGGATACCTTCCACAATTGATTCAACTCACCTATCGTCCCTGTAAAAGATCCGCTTGTCAGTTTCACTCCTTTTTGTGTCAGAGCCCCAAACGTAATCAGATTAAAGCTGTGATAAAGTTCAGCCTTGGTCTGCACAATCAATGCCTTCACATGCAGCTGACGATCACTAGACCAATGCATGAGTAGCTGTGGATAGAATCGGGAGTCATCCTTGCTATTTTTGGTTAGAAGCGCTTGCTCAACTGAGGAACGATTCATAGGCTCTTTGAAAAAGAAGGTAATCGTCTCATCGCGCTTTGGAATCAGTGTAGATACATAATTCCCAAGAAGCATCGGATCAGAATCTAATCGAATGTTAACACCCTCATCGGCTGAAATCTGGTTATAATCAAATGCTTCTTCCCGAACAGAAGCTACGAAGCTTTGTTGATCACTTGTTCCTTCTGTATCAATCGTCTTCGACTCTTCAATAGGTGTAACCTGGGGTATTAGTAAGGCTTGCTTATCACTATTCCAATTGACAATTAACATGACGAAGGCCATACAGCATACAAGTACTCCACCCGTCCATATTCTCACACGCATTAAACAATCACACTCTTCCCACATGTAATATTTTTCCTTATCTATACAGACGCATCTGTGTTCTGAAAGTTACACGGATTCATTTCCATCTTCAACAAATTTGTCGTATAATTCCATCATTATTAACCAAGGAGTGAAATGAGATGAGCCTTATGATGAAAGCCATGATGCTAACTGAATATGGTGGTCCCAGCGGGTTTACTCTACAAGAGATCGCTCGCCCGAACGTTCCTATTGGGCATGTGCTTATCCAAGTTGCAGCTACTTCTGTGAATCCCATTGACGCGAGAATTCGCTGCGGACTTATGCCGCAATTGGCTCCAGAACTACCTGCGCTGCTGCACGGGGATGTCGCTGGTGTTATTGTAGAAGTTGGTGAAGGGGTTACTTCCTTCACCTCAGGAGATGAAGTATACGGCTTCGCAGGAGGAGTGAGAGGCTTCGGCGGTGCACTCGGCGAATATATGATCGCCGATGCGCGGTGTATCGCGCGTAAGCCAAGAGCGCTGACGATGGCGGAATCGGCAGCGTTGCCTTGTGTGGCCGTTACCGCATGGAACGGCCTAATCGAACGCGCCGCGCTGCAGCCCGGCCAGCGCGTGCTCGTGCATGGCGCCGCCGGCGGTGTCGGGCACGTCGCAATTCAGCTCGCCGCATGGGCGGGCGCTGACGTGTACGCGACCGCCTCCACGGCGGCGAAGCAAGACCTTGCCCGCCAGCTTGGCGCGCGGGCGGCTATTTCGTACCGCGAATACGCGGTACGCGACTACGTCCGTGATTACACGGACGGCAAGGGCTTCGACGTTGTCTTCGACACCGTCGGCAAATCCTGCCTCGACGCGTCGTTCGAGGCAGCCGCACCCGGCGGCAGCGTCATCGCGATCGCTGCCCGTTCCACCCACGACTTATCGCCGCTTCACGCCAAAGGCTTGACGCTCCACGTCGTGTTCACAATTCTCCCTCTCCTAACCGGAGAGCGCATAGAAACCATTGGGCAAGCACTCACACAGCTTGCCAACATCGCCGACAGCGGACATCTGCGGCCGCTGCTCGACTCCCGCCAATTTGGCTTCAGCCAAGTGGCAGAAGCCCATACTTTGCTCGAATCCGGCGAAGCGATCGGGAAGGTCGTATTGGTGAACGACCTATAAGACAAGCTCCTTGCGCCCGAGCGGAGCAGACCGAACATTCCGGAAAAACGAAGCGGTCGCCTCTGTGAGCGAGTTTCTACTTTCTAATCGAATCAAGAAACTCGCAAGCAACAGGAATGTTTGGTGTGCATAGCGGTGTGACTCTTGAACATCTGCACCAAAAAAACAGCCATTGTGCCGCCCAACGGGGCGCACAATGGCTATTCCTATCTCTATCAGTTTTGAGTGAATCATTCCTCCGAGCGGAGCAGACCAAACAATTCCGGAAAAACGAAGTGGTCGCCTTTGTGAGCGAGTTCCCACCTTCTAATCCAATGAAAGAAACTCGCGAACAACAGCGATTGGAGGAATGTTTGGTCTGTGCAGCGGTGTACAGTGTACAGTGTACGGGTGTACCAGACGCGCTCAAAACCCTCCTACATGCCCAACCACTTCTTGAACAAATGCTTTGTTGTATCAGCATTCATCGCAGCAATAGAAGTTGTAAGCGGAATACCTTTCGGACAAGAGCGTACACAGTTCTGCGAGTTACCACAGCCCTCAATACCGCCATCTTCCATCAATGCATCTAAACGCTCTTCTTTGTTCATTTCCCCAGTAGGGTGAACGTTGAACAAACGTACTTGCGAAATGGCAGATGGTCCGATAAAGGAGTTCTTATCATTCACGTTCGGACATGCTTCCAAACACACGCCGCAAGTCATACATTTTGCTAGCTCGTAAGCCCATTGACGCTTCGACTCTGCCATACGTGGTCCAGGACCTAAATCATACGTACCATCAATTGGAATCCATGCTTTCACTTTCTTCAAAGCGTTAAACATACGATCGCGATCGATTACAAGGTCGCGCACAACTGGGAATGTCGACATTGGAGCAATGCGAATCGGTTGTTCAAGCTTATCAATAAGAGCGGAACAAGCTTGACGCGGCTTACCATTGATCACCATGGAACAAGCACCACATACTTCTTCTAGACAGTTGGATTCCCAACATACTGGAGCAGTTTTCTTTCCTTCCGTCGTCACTGGATTCCGTTGAACCTCCATCAAAGCGGAGATCACGTTCATATTCGGACGATAAGGAACTTCAAATTCCTCTGTATATGATTTTGCATCGGGACCATCTTGACGAGTGACTACAAACTTAACGGTTTTACTCGCAGTTACTTCTGCCATGATTAGTTAGCCCCCTTTTTCTTATCTGCACTATAATCACGTTTACGAGGCTTGATTAAAGATACATCAACTTCCTCATAAGAAATTTGTGGTCCTTCAGGTGTCCAAGCTGCTTTTGTTGTTTTCAAGAAGTTCTCATCATCACGCTCAGGGAATTCTGGCTTGTAGTGAGCCCCGCGGCTTTCATTACGAAGTAATGCACCGAGTGTCATTGCTTCGGAAAGCTCTAACATGTTCCACAATTGACGTGTGAATGCTGCACCTTGGTTATTCCAGCCTGCAGTGTCGTTAATGTTAATACGGCCATAACGCTCTTTCAGGTCTTTAATCGTAGCAATCGTTTGCTCAAGTTTGTTATTGAAACGAACAACAGTCATGTTCGTGTTCATTAAGTCGCCAAGCTCACGGTGCAAGCCGTATGCATTCTCATTGCCGTCCATTTTCATAATGCGCGTATATTTATCTTCTTGTTTCTTCTGTTCTTTATCGAAAACGGAAGAGGAGATATCATCCACATGTTTGGACAAGCCTTTAATGTATTCAATCGCTTTCGGACCTGTAACCATACCGCCATAAATTGCGGATAACAAGGAGTTCGCACCAAGACGGTTTGCACCGTGATATTGGTAGTCACACTCGCCGCAAGCGAATAAGCCCGGAATATTCGTCATTTGGTTGTAATCCACCCACATACCGCCCATGGAATAGTGAACCGCAGGGAAGATCTTCATTGGGATCTTACGCGGATCGTCGCCCATGAACTTTTCGTAGATTTCGATAATTCCACCAAGTTTCACATCGAGCTCTTTTGGATCTTTGTGTGATAGATCCAGGTATACCATGTTTTCACCGTTGATACCAAGCTTCTGATCCACACAGACAGAGAAAATCTCACGAGTTGCAATGTCTCGCGGAACAAGGTTACCGTACGCCGGATATTTCTCTTCTAAGAAATACCAAGGCTTACCGTCTTTATATGTCCAAATACGTCCACCTTCACCACGAGCTGATTCAGACATTAGACGTAGCTTGTCGTCCCCTGGAATCGCTGTAGGGTGAATTTGAATGAACTCGCCATTCGCATAATGAACACCTTGTTGATATACAGCAGAAGCTGCTGTGCCTGTGTTAATAACAGAGTTAGTTGTTTTACCAAAAATAATACCAGGACCGCCTGTCGCCAAAATAACTGCGTCAGAACGGAACGTATGCACTTGCATCGTACGCAAGTCTTGTGCAGAGATACCTCGACATACGCCGTCATCATCCAACACAGAACCTAGGAATTCCCAGTGCTCATGCTTCGTTACAAGACCTTCTGTTTCCCAACGACGTACTTGCTCATCCAGTGCGTACAAGAGCTGTTGACCTGTTGTAGCTCCTGCAAATGCTGTACGGTGATACTGTGTACCCCCGAAACGACGGAAATCAAGTAAACCTTCTGGTGTACGACTGAACATTACACCCATACGGTCCATCAAGTGAATAATACCAGGTGCTGCTTCGCACATTGCTTTAACAGGTGGTTGGTTCGCTAAGAAGTCTCCACCATATACCGTATCATCAAAGTGCTCCCAAGGAGAATCGCCTTCCCCTTTTGTATTTACCGCTCCATTAATGCCGCCTTGTGCACAAACAGAGTGAGAACGTTTAACAGGAACCAAAGAGAAAAGTTCCACGTGAACCCCGGCCTCAGCTGCTTTGATCGTTGCCATAAGTCCTGCTAAACCGCCACCTACAACAATAACATTAGATTTTGCCATTTTCGTTCACCCTCCCTTATCCTTTTGCCCCTACTGGAAGCTGTTGGAATTCTGATCCTTGGAATGCTGTTAAAGATAAAATGAACATAGTCGCCATTGCAAGGAATACGACTAACCAAATTACAGTTGAAACCTTCTGTGCACGAGGTCCAATTGTAATCCCCCATGATACAAGGAACGACCACATACCATTACAGAAGTGGAAAGACGCAGCAAGTACGCCAATTACATAGATCCAGAAGTAGAGCGGATTGTTCACGATATCATGCATCGCCGTTCCTAGCTCACCGTGACCTGTGTTTCCAATCGCAACTTGGAACCGTGTTTCGAAGAAATGCCATGCAACGAACAGGAATGTAAGTACCCCTGTAACACGTTGCCACAAAAACATATGGTTACGGAAATACCCATAATTCGTAACATTGTTTTTCGCTGTGTACGCCACATACAAACCATATACAGCATGATAAAGCAGTGGTAACCAAATACCGAAAATTTCTAATAATAGCACCAGTGGTAAAGAGTTCAGCCAATCGATTTGCTTCACAAATTCAGCGTGACCTTTCGTCGCACTGAAGTTAGTCAGCAAATGCTCAAGTAAAAAGAAACCAACTGGTATCACACCAAGCAATGAATGCACCTTTCGAAATAAATACGAGTTTCTTGCCATCTGTAACAATTCCCTCCTCTTTAAAATTCCCCATTGTCATTGGACTTTCGTCAATTTTAGACAAACTACGCTTCATTGTAACCCCCGCCCCAAAAGGCGTCAATCCATTTGAATGCGCTTCCTTGGATTAATCACATATAAGTTTGAATTTTCGATGACATATACATGTTACTGCTTGATAGCTTATAATGGAAGTGCCGTTTTTTTATAATCATTTATACCTTTTTTGCATAAGGTGACATTTTCAATAGAAAAGGATGCGAAAACCATGGAGCGATGGCGTTCTTTTGCCAGTATTGTTGAACACTCTTCCCTAAATCAAGCTTCTCGGAATCTCAATCTCTCGCAACCAGCGCTGTCTAGGCAAATCATGAAGCTAGAGGAAACACTTGGCGTTGAACTTTTTACACGAAGGGGCAAACGTCTGGAACTCACACGAGCAGGTGAAATTTGTTACGAACATGCAAAAGAATTACATGCCATGCAAGTGAAGCTTATGCGTCAATTGCAACAATTTAAAGAAGAAGACAAACATGTAACATTAACCGTTGGTGCATCACTAACAACACTTCAGTCGACTCTCCCACAACTTCTTGCTTCCTATTTAGATGCACGTCCGCAAACCGATATTAAAGCGTTGACAGGTAAAACACATGAGGTTGTCACGATGGTAAAAGAGAAGAAAGTCGATATTGGACTTATCGCTTCGTCCATTAATGCAACAGGAATTGTATGTGAACCATTATTTGACGATCACCTTTGTCTTGTACTGCCACCTGGTCATAGTTATGTCCACCAACCCGATCTTACAATTAAGCATCTAGATGGACTATCCATGATCCTATTTTCACGCGGCACGTGGTATCGTGTACTAACCGATGAACTTTTTCAACAATATGGTATCCATCCCGATATTAAAATGGAAATCGACTCATTCGAAGCGATTATCAGACTAGTGCCCTCCTGCTATACAGCAACTCTGCTGCCGCAGTCGTATGTCCGCTCTCTCCTTGCAGAAAATAACGGACTTGTTGTTCGGCATTTACCAGAACTTTTGCAAACAAAAAGAACGACTTCACTCATCTATACGAAAGAAGCGTATGATCAGAAAGCCGTTCATCCATTTATACAATATGCCAAGACTTTTTATGAGACGCAAAGTCAATCTATGAAACCAGCAAAGAAAAAATAATCCATACAGATATGCGTGTTAATCGTCGATTGCAACTCCTAATCGTTTCGCAACATAACCTGTACTGCTAGCTTGAAGTAGAATCGTAAATAAGACGGCAAGGAACGTCACAGAAGCAATAATATCCGCATTTGGAACACCGAGACCTGTTACCATACCAGATAATGCAGCAGGAATAACACCAGTCTCCCGTACCCAGCTTATAAATAATAGTTCCTTCCATGTCCACTTCGCCTTACGATCAGGCCAGGCGGACACGAGTACGGTAAGGGGACGTGCAATAAACATAAACACGAGGATGACTCCAATGCTCGGCCACAAGTGAGCAAATATGACACTGAAGTTTACCTGTGAGCCGAGCAGAACAAAAATCAACATCCGCATAATAAATGTTAAATTCTCAGAGAAATGGCCCATTTCCGTTAGTTTCTCCTTCATCCGCAAACCAAAGGTTTCACTATTTCCCCAAATCAGACCTGCTGTAAATGTAGCCATAAATCCACTCACACCTAGTGTCTCACCTAACAAATAACTACCCAGCGCTGTTACAAACATCGCTACCGTCGCATATTCACGAAGAAAACCATACTTCATATGTGCTGTTAGATAGGAGACTAGAAATCCGATTCCTCCACCAACAAGAAGTCCACCGAAAGCTGTTTTAACAAACTGCATAACCCCTGAGGCAACCGTAACCTCACTAGTCCCCATAATGATCGCTAGAACCGAGAACGTTAGTATCGAGCCTGTCGCATCGTTAAACGCGGATTCACTCTCAACGGTCTCGCGTACCTTTGTCCGAATCTTCACTTGTTTAAATACAGGAATTAACGTCGCAGGGTCTGTGGAACAAATAACCGTACCCAGCAGCAAGGCGATTATCCATGGCAATCCAAGCAAATAATGCGCAGCAACCGCTACGACGCCACAAGTGACTAATACACCTGGTACACTAAGCATAGCAACGGTGACCCATACTTTTTTCAAACCTGACAGTTTAATATTTCGTCCACCATCGAACAAAATAAGTACGGATCCAAGAACGAGAATGAACTGGTTCGTAAAGGAAGCACTTTGTTCACTAACAAGATGCATCCCCTGCCCCACAATCATACCTGCAATTAGAAAAAGAGCGACATCCGGCAGTCGAAGCCAGCCCGCCAATTTTCCAAATATCAATCCGATCCCACATATGAAGACGAGTAAAAAGAGAACATGATGGATGAGTTCATTCATTGTTAATTAACCATCTCTTGCTCTAAACGCTCAATATTTTCGTTAACACCGATAATGACCATTAGATCACCTTCTTCAAGCACATCTTGTGCACTTGGTGCGATAATAACTTGCTCATTTTGCTTTTTATTAATAGCAACAACGGAGCACCCATATTTACCTCGTGGATTAATATCACTTAATGAATATCCACATAGTCGTTTTGGCACGGATAATTCTGCAATGGTGTAGTCTTTAGACAGTTCGATGTAATCGAGTAAGTTTGGAGATGCAAGTTGATGCGCGACTCGAATGCCCATATCCCGCTCCGGATAAATAACCCGGTCAACACCAATTTTTTGAAGCACTTTACCATGAAGCTCAGTCATCGCTTTAGCAACGACCATTTTGACACCGAAGTCCTTTAGTACGATAGCCGTCATTATGCTTGCTTGAATGTCATTTCCGATTGCAACGACTACACAGTCAAAGTTACGAATCCCTAATGAGCGCAGCACATCCTCGTCTGTACAATCCGCTACAACGGTATGGGTGAGGAATTCATTCATATCGTCTGCTCTTTCCTCATTGCGGTCGATTCCAAGTACCTCATAGCCTAATCGCATTAACTCCTTGGATAACGACGAACCAAAGCGTCCTAGCCCGATAACTGCATATTGTTTTTCCATATCATGTGCGCTCCTATCTTCATAAAAGAAATAAAAAATTAACCGATCGTAACCTTGCCCTCCGGATATCGATAAAGTTCTTTTTCTGCTTTTGGACCGAGTGCAATGGCAAGCGTTAGTGGACCTAATCGCCCAATGAACATCATGAGCAAAATTAATACTTTACCAATAGTCGTTAAATCCTGCGTCAGACCCATCGTCAATCCAACCGTACCAAACGCTGATGTCACTTCAAACAGGATCATGATAAAAGAGTGATCTTCGGTTGTTGATAATATCATCGAAACAAAAATAACGAGAGCTAAAGCAATGATTGTAAGCGTAATCGCTTTAAGAATACGATCCTTTGCAAGGCGATAACGGAATAATACGATATCTTCTTTACCGCGGATCATTGCAATAACAGCACCGACCATGACCATGAAAGTTGTGGTCTTGATCCCCCCACCTGTCGAACCCGGTGAAGCACCAATGAACATTAAGATGATCATAAAAAATTGAGAAGCTTGACGCATAGCACCAATGTCTACTGTATTAGCCCCTGCCGTACGTGGTGATACGGATTGGAAGAAGGAAGCTAACACCTTACCAAACCAATCCAGCGATCCTAGCGTGCGGGCATTCGTAAACTCAAACATGAAAATCACGATTGCTCCGACGATAATGAGTCCAGCTGTTGAACTTAACACCACTTTTGTATGCAATGTAAGTCGCTTAGTTCTTTTGTAATCAAGCACATCTGCCATAACGAAAAATCCGATACCACCGAGCACAATAAGCGCCATAGCTACAAAATTCGTTACAAAATCACTGGCATAAGTCGTTAGTGAGCTGAATTTACCATAAACGGAGCCGAACAAGTCAAATCCCGCATTATTAAAAAATGAAATCGCATGGAAGATTCCAAAATAGAGTCCTTTTTTAAACCCTAAATCAAATGACCAACGAATGGTAAAAATAACAGCCGCAATTCCTTCGATTGTAAGCGAATAGATGAGAACTCGCCGAATCAATCTTACAATCCCTTCCATCGAACCTTGGTTAAGCGCCTCTTGTAACAATAAACGTTCTTTCAAAGAAATCCGTTTACGCAGCATAAAGGCATAAAGCGTTGCAAAGGTCATAAATCCTAATCCGCCAATTTGAATAAGCGTAATAATGACAATCTGTCCAAACATGGTGAAATCTGATCCTGTATCGACAACAACAAGACCTGTCACACATGTAGCGGAAGTGGCTGTAAATAGCGCATTAATGAACGAGATCGACTCCCCGCTTGCCGATGCAAATGGCAGTGACAGAAGACTCGCTCCAATCAGGATAATCATTGCAAAACCCAGAGATAATATTTGCGGCGGTGATAATCTCGCTAGCCCTGATTTTTTCTTCTTCATACATCCCCCTAAGCATAAAAAAAGACACCTTTCAATAGTGTCATCATAATGATAACTGACACAAAGCCTACGAAGTTAGCTGTCGGATTCGGGCGTCAGTTCCGCCCTATCCACTGTGAAAACTTGATTACACAGTGAAATTCACCCCTTTAAATGGTTCCCCCGTTTTCGATAAGAAATTCGGCTTTTATTCAATTGATTTGAATTATATATCCTCGTTAATTAGTTCACAATGCCATTTTTGACTGAAATCAGGCAAAATTCCGATCTTACGAGGGGATAGCATGTTCTAGAACCCTGCTTTTCCTTCATTATCTTCTATTTTCCCTGCTTTTCTAAGTATTATGAGAAAACGAGTCATCAACCAAAAAAAGGAAGCGCTTAATTTTCCTGCGCTTCCTCTTTTGCATTTAATGACTGTAAAATTTCTTGCGCTAACTTCTCACCAATACCTGCAGCTTTAAAATCTTCAGGCGATGCTTCCTTGATTTTTTTCAGGGAACCAAAGTGCTGAAGCAATGCTTTTCTTCGCTTCTCGCCAATACCTGGAATGGTATCTAATTGCGATGCAATCATCGATTTCGATCTCACTTCGCGATGGAATGTAATCGCAAATCGATGCACTTCATCTTGAATCCGGTGCAGCAAATAAAATTCCTGCGAATCGCGCGGCAAAGGAACGACTTCGGGAGGGTTACCGATAAGCAGCTCTGACGTTTTGTGCTTATCATCTTTTTTCAACCCACAGACCGGAATGTAGAGTCCAAGCTCATTTTCAAGTACATCTGATGCTGCTGACATATGCCCTTTACCACCATCAACGATAATCAAGTCAGGCATTGTCAGGTTTTCCTTTAGCACCCGCTCGTACCTGCGGCGAATGACTTCACGCATGGATTCATAATCATCAGGACCTTCGACTGTCCGAATTTTGTATTTGCGATATTCTTTGCGATCCGGTTTACCATTGGTAAAGACGACCATCGCCGAAACCGCATTGGTACCCGCAATATTCGAATTATCAAACGCCTCAATCCGATTCACAGACGCTAGACCTAGAGATTCTCCGAGATTCGCTGCCGCTTTCACCGTACGTTTCTCATCCCGCTCCAACATGCGGAATTTTTCTTCCAAGGCTACTTTGGCATTATCCGTTGCCATATCAACCATCTGCTTCTTCAAACCGCGCTGCGGGAACATCACTTTTACTTTCAACCAACTTTCAAAGGCTTGTTTGATGTCCACCTCTTCTTCATCAGATGGCTGCGGTAAAAATATCTCTTTTGGCAGTGCAGGGTTCTCACTATAAACTTGTGTCACATACGTAATAAAGTCATCATAGGCATCCCCATAGAACGGGAATAGCGAAACATGTCGCTCAATCATTTTTCCTTGACGCATATATTGAATTTGTACGCTCATCCAGCCCTTATCTACGACATAACCGAATACATCCCGATCCGTTGCATCCAATGTCGTGATTTTCTGCTTCTCCATGACCGCATCGATGCTCTGGATTAGATCCCGATACTCCTTCGCACGCTCGAACTGAAGCTCATCTGAAGCTTGAAGCATTTTCTCAGTTAGATCCTGCTTCACCGCATCCGATCCTCCATTAAGAAAACGCGTAATCTCACTTACCAGCGCCTCATTCTGCGCCGCAGTGACTTCATAAGCACAAGGAGCCAGGCATTGACCCAAGTGATAATATAAGCATACTTTATCAGGCAGTGTGCTGCATTTGCGAAGTGGATATAATCGATCGAGCAGCTTCTTTGTTTGCTGAGCAGCGAATGCATTCGGATAGGGACCAAAGTACTTGCCTTTGTCTTTAAGCACTCGTCTTGTCACTTCAAGACGTGGATGCTCATGCCCTGTAATTTTGATATAAGGAAATGTTTTGTCATCTTTAAGCAGCACATTGTAGCGTGGCTGATGCTGTTTAATTAAATTGCATTCTAAAATAAGGGCTTCCATATTGCTGGAAGTTACGATGTATTCAAAGTCACGGATATCAACAACAAGTCGTTGCGTCTTCGCACTATGTGAACCTGTGAAATAGGAGCGCACCCGATTTTTCAGTACTTTGGCTTTTCCCACGTAGATAATGGCGCCATCACTGTTCTTCATCAGATAACAGCCTGGCTTATCAGGAAGCAGTGAAAGCTTGTGTCGAATCGCTTCTTTATACTGCAAATCCTGCGGCTCGTTATTCGATTCTTGCATGTGCGTCCCCTCCCTTACAAGCGATGTTAATTTAATTTTAACAGAAAAAACGTCAGTTCTCACTCCTTAAAATAATAGAAAAAAGCTTCCAATTAAAAAGCCCTTCTCCTAAAGACTTAGGAAAAGGGCGGTATAGATCATTCTATAGACGATATATTATGCGTGGCGCTCAAGTACACTCTTAAGAGCGTCTTTGGATTGCAAACCAACTAATTTATCAACGGGTTGACCGTCTTTGAATACGATCAAAGTTGGGATACTCATTACGCCAAAACGAGCAGCGGATTCAGCATTATCATCCACGTTTACTTTCGCAATTTTATTGCTTACTTCTTGTGAAAGTTCATCCAAAATTGGAGCGATCATCTTACAAGGTCCGCACCATGGTGCCCAGAAGTCAACTAATACAGTGCCTTCACTTTCAACTTCTGTTTTAAACGTTTGGTCTGTCACATTTACTATTGCCATGGATGTCTCCTCCTTGATTATAAAAAAAATAATTCTTTTTTTGTAATAACGACTTTTTTGCCGTCAATATGTAAAGTATACCACAAAGAGACTTGTTTTCAACCGAACAAACTCCCGTAAAAAAATGGTCATGTGCGCTACTTCATTGACGTTTGCAATTTTGTCACTTTCCTCTTCTTTACAATAGTTGGCTTCTATTAGTATACTTAAAGCAAAATGTACGTGTCAGGAGGATTTACGATGAGCCAAATCAGGAACCCCGAACAGCATGTTAACGAAGAGCCGCGTAACGATTTTATGGATCTCATGAAAGGTTTCGGTGGATTTTTCGGTTTTCTCTTCCTTATCTTTGTTGTAGGTGTAGTAATTAAATTAATGATCGATTAATTTCCTACATAAAAAGAGACCTCCTGCTTCTTGCAGCGAGGTCTTTTTTCGCAATATTCACTAAGATTGTCCGCGCTTATTCGCTCCCAATACTTCAACCGCTTCGACAAATGGTCGAATTCGATCCATAATCCGCTGTCCTTTATGCTCTTCATCACCATCTTTATTCGTAAACGACAAATGCTTCTCCAAGCTGTCTAAATCATAATTGGAAGTGAAGAAAGTCGGTTTACGATTCATTCGATAATTCAAAATCGCACCTATCACGTGGTCACGAAGCCATGGATTCAAATTTTCCGCACCGATATCATCAAAGATCAAAATATCTGTATCTTTGAGCGCTTCGATTGTTTCACGAAGTGCCTGCGCATCGCCGAACATCCCTTTAAGATCTTCTGCAAAATCTGGCATGTACACGATCGCTCCTGTATGGCCTTCTTTTGCAAGCTTGTGCAGCATATAGCACATTAAGAACGTTTTCCCTGTACCAAAGGAGCCGTATAGATATAAACCTTTCTTCTGCAAGCCTTCCTCGGTCGTTTGAATGATATAATCTTGAATTTGATCCACAGCTTTCGCGCGTTCAAAATCTTTTTCGACAATCTGTGAGAATGAATGGTTCTCCAAGATCGCTTTATCATCCACATGAAAAGTCCGTATTCTAGATCGGAGTGTAAGCTCAGCCGCATGCGCAAGCTGTTTCTTACAAGCCGCTTTCGTCTCATGTATATAGGCGTAAGTTCCCTGATGTTCGACTGTAAGAACGGCATAATGGCCGGTTAGATCATTCGGGCATCGATCAAGTCCCGGACAATTCGAGCAGTTCTTATATTCTTTTACACACTGATATAAACGGTTCATATTCACTCTTAATGTATGATCATCAAGTTCAGGATGTTTTTGACGAAATTTGATGATTAGCGGATCTTGCAAAATTTTTTGGACACGCTCTTCGCCACTTTTCATAAACGGTTCTTCGGCAAATTGTTTCAAAATCTGCGACAATGATTCCAATCCACTCACCCCCTCTTTCGTCATTTAATCCTTGTATTTTTCATCTAATTTCCGAGCCTTGCTTAGAATCGCTTCAAGTTCTGCGTCTGTAGGTTTCTGTGTTTGTTTGCTTCCCGTTGCAATCGGGATTCGAGGCTTTTGCACCTTAGCAGCGGCGGCGCCTCTACCTACTCTACCGCCTGTCTTCGACTTGGCATTTGCCCGCTCTTTCGCTTCCATTGCCTTTGCTACAGCAAGTTCACGGGTGCGAATGCGTGCTTTGACGTAGCTGACAGCAGCTTCGAATGTTGTAACTCCTTTTCCAATCATATCAGATGCAACATCCTCAAGTCGAAATTTCTCCCATGAGCGATTATCAATATGCGTAAAATGAATCAGGACATTCACGACTTCATCCGCCATACCATACACTTTATGAATACGAAGGAAAGTTTCTCGAATTTGTGGTGGAATTATCCCTTGTGGAATGAACGTCTCTAATACTTTTGTATAAGGCTGGTTGCGCAAGAACACGTTATACTGCTGAATATCATTGCACTCCTCTAAGAGAAAGGCAGGAACATCTAAACAGTGACTGAGTGAAACCGGCTTCTCAATTGGAACACTTTGCTCGGCTGCATGATTAGAGGCAGCTTGCATGTCTTCTTTTCTGCCCATCAGCATGACAGCTGAATCCTTACGTTTCTCACCTTGCAAATAAAGAAGGGTGGCTTCTTCCTCCAGCACCGCTTTTTGCAAATTGCCTTGTTTATCGAAAATATCTTGTTTATCCAATAAACGTCGTAAATCGACAATGTCTAAATTATATTTGGACGCGACAAAATTAATTAATACCATCTGCTCAGGCTGTCGGTTTAATTGCTCGACAAATACGCGATTCTCTGAGGAGAAAGGGAACGATGCGATAATATCCGCATAATCAATATTCCCAACATCACTCGAAAAGCTGCGTAACGCGTCTCCCATTGACTTTGTCGCCGCTGCTTCCTGTAATGCTTTTTCGAGTTCAATATCAACGCCATGTGGACTTGGACGGAATAAATCGTAGAAAGACACCGATAAATCTTCGCCAGGGGCATTTCCAATTCGATCTAGCTTCGGCATCAGTAATTCATCCCGTAGAGCAAGTACGAGATGCTTACCCACTTTATCATGCAGGGCTAACATAAGGTGATCACTATGGAAGAACTCATAGGGAGACAGGGGTGGTGTTAATATATATTCGAAAAAAGGATCTTCATCCGGATGATCGTATCTACGCAACGTTTGCAGCAATCCAACTGCTTCAAGCTTTGAAGTTAAATCAATCAAGCTCTTACGTCCACGTTCACCTTGTTCTAAATCAAGATTAAGAAATAGCTTTCGCTGCTGCTCAAGCGCGGAGTAGCCCGCTTTATCTGCTGGAACTTGTCCATAAAAGGTATGAAAAAGAGCTGTGGCCAGCCCACCGATAATAGGCTGATAGGCACTGGATAACATCCTTAACTGCAAGGGACTCATTGCAAAATCTCGGTACACACAGAACCGGTGCTTTTCAGTAAATTGCAGCATATTTGAAATCCTCATGTCACACCTCCTCTTTGATCTGTGTTATTCGCCGTTCAACAATCTATTCTTTTTATTCTATCATATGATCATCTTGAAAGATAAAGAAAAAAGCTTCCTATTGGAAGCTGAGCTTGAAGCAGAGTTTTTGGACATGCATCCCGCCTTACTTAGAACATTTTGAAACCTTTGACGCGCAACGAACGAATCGTTAGTCCGCTTAAGTAAGCACCAGCGATACCACCAAAAGTTGCTAGGTAATCTGGAACACCATACTTACTGATTTGTCCAGCAAAATCACCCCAACCCTGGTAGATTAATAAACCAATGATGAGAGCTATAAACATATACATTGGAAGCCAAGTTGTTTTGATCAACATGTTTAGGATAAAACCTAGGCCGAAGAACAAAACAAACATTAATACGATCACGATAAATGTTTGAATCATTTGAAAAAACCTCCCGTATAAAAGACCTACTCTTTATTGTAAAACACGTCACCTGCAAGGTAAAGTGTACACTATTTGAACATTGTTTTGTCACAGCACGTTCATTGTAACCCTTCAATTAATTGGATACAATGATAAAGGTCAATAATTGAAATAGGAATAAAGATATATTAACAAGGAGGTTTTTCATATGAGTGAACCCGCCCAAACGTTAGAAGGATGGTACGCCCTGCACGATTTTCGTTTAATCGATTGGATTGCTTGGAATGCAGCAACACCAAAGGAACGTAAGGCTGCTGCGGATGAATTAACTTCATTCCTAGCTGATTGCCGTACTGTTGAGAATGACAAGCTTGGTTCCACTGCCTTTTACAGCATCGTTGGACAAAAGGCTGACTTCGTATTCATGCACTTACGCGAGACTCTTGAAGAGCTTAATGCGCTGGAGACACGCTTTAATAAATCATTATTTGCACAGTTTACGATACCAACGTATTCTTACGTTTCAATCGTAGAACTTAGTGCTTACTTAGCTAAACCAGGAACTGATCCAATGCAAGATCCAGATATTTTGACACGTTTGAAGCCGACTTTGCCACAAGCGAATCATATCTGTTTCTACCCGATGAACAAGCGTCGTGATGGTGAAGACAACTGGTACATGCTTGACATGGCAGACCGTTCTAAATTCATGCGTTCACACGGTATGATTGGTCGCAATTATGCAGGCAAAGTGAAGCAAATTATTACAGGCTCAGTTGGATTCGATAATTGGGAATGGGGCGTTACATTGTTCGCTGACGATGCCCTTCAGTTCAAGAAGCTTGTCTATGAAATGCGCTTCGATGAAGTCAGTGCTCGCTTTGGTGAGTTCGGAGATTTCTACGTCGGTAACCGCCTAGATGAATCCAAACTTGAGCAGTTGCTAGACGTTTAATTTTTATAACAAAAACATAAAAAGTCTTACCTTCGGCATACACCTCTGGTAAGACTTTTCTTATCTCAATTACGTGTAGTTAGTCGTCATCTTCATCTGCGATGGCACGAAGCTGCGCTTCCATTTCTGCTTTACGTGCTAAATACTCTTCGGTATCGCGATCACGCTGACGTCCCTTATCCTTCAAGCGTTCAATGGCTGGGAGAATAAGTATGTCGATTTCCTTTTGAACGATAGCGACAAGATCATATCGATTTTGCGATTCGAGAAAATGACCAACATCAAACAAAGCATTGTATCGATCCAGCTCGTCTCGAGTGAGTAGACCTCTAACCTGCACACTACAGTGACGCATAATTAGAGAATTTTACCTTTCTTAATAACGAGCGGCAATCCACCAATAATGAACAAGTATCTGTTATCGATCACTTTCTTCATCAATGCAGCGATGTTACCTTTAATTTTACGAGTTCCAACAACACCTACTGCTTCGCCTTTACCTAAAGATGCCACAACACCTTTGTTCACGAATGTAAATGTTTTTAACTCAGAACCACGGATAGATGCGATCAAGTTTTGCGAACATACAACACCTTGTTGGCAAGCAATTTGTGCTGTTGGTGGATATGGTCTATTTTCCGGGCTAATCACGAGTGATGAATCACCAAGAACGAAAATGTTATCATGGCCTGGCGCACGTAGGAATTCATCAACTTTAATACGTCCACGCATGGTTTCGAATCCAGCTTCATCAAGTAGATGATTACCACGGATACCGCCTGTCCAAATGACTGTTCCAGCTTTAATGAACTCGCCACCAGCAATCGTTACACCTTCAGTTGTACATTCTTGAATGGCTGTCGCAATTTTAAATGTTACACCTTTATCACCAAGAACGCGCATTGCATATTCAACAAGTTCAGGATCAAAACCAGGAAGTGCAGTTGGAGCAGCTTCAATGTTGATAATTTGAACTAGACCTGGATCTACGTCAAATTCTTTGCACAATTCTGGAACACGGTCAGCAAGCTCACCTAAGAACTCGATACCTGTAAAGCCAGCACCACCCACGACAATTGTCAAAAGCTCAGGACGTTCAGGCTCACGCTTGTATTTCGCGAATTGATACTCAATATGCTCACGAATATGACGAACGGAGTTGATACTGCGAATGTTCATCGCGTTTTCTTTCAAACCTGGAATACCAAAAGTTTCAGGCTCGCCACCAAGACCAATAACTAAATAGTCATAGGAAAGTGTGCCATCTTCTAATGTAATCTTTTTGTCTTCCAAGTTAATGTTTGTAACCGTTGATTTGACAAAATCAATTTTGAATTCATCAATCAACTTCGTAATATTAACGCGCGAATCATCTGGATTACCAGTGCCCGCAGCAGGGATATGCAGGGATGTAGTGATATAATGATAATCGTGTTTGTTCACCAATGTTACATCAGCTTCATTGTAATTTAATGATTTTTGTAAACGCAATGCGGTTACGACACCGCCATACCCTGCTCCTAAAATAACGATCTTAGGTATTCTGCTCATATTCTCCCACTTCTCCAATTTGTTGTATTTTTTGTTATGTGAAAATTTACACATTGTTACTTAAAATTATTTACTCTTATTATGCAATTTATCATAGCAATTTTAAAGATCAAGAGGAAAGGTAAATTATTCCATCGATTAGATAAAGTCCAAAGTGTATCATATAATTTCCTTTTATAAATATCAAGGCTTTTTTCTGATATTAAATAAAATCTATTTTATTTTCTTGCTACTAAGATTTATAATGAATAATTGATGTGCTATTCCCTTCGGAGGTGTTTCTATTGACAGACATTCAGAACGACGACAATCAATTAGTAGATATTATTATTATTGGTGGTGGACCCGCTGGTATGTTCGCGGCGTTCTACGGTGGAATGAGACAAGCTTCAGTAAGAATCATCGAGAGTATGCCACAGCTAGGCGGACAGCTTGCAGCGTTGTATCCTGAAAAATATATTTATGATGTTGCCGGTTTCCCTAAGGTGACCGCTCAAAATTTGGTCGATAACCTAAAAGAGCAAATGAAGCTGTTTCCAGATCTACAAATATGTCTAGAAGAGAAAGTCGTTTCTGTTGCAAAAAAAGAAGAGCGTTTATTTGAAGTTACAACAGATAAAGGCGTACACTATAGCCGCTCCATTATTATATCTGGAGGCGTTGGCGCATTCGAACCGCGTCGTCTTGAGCTTCCTGAAGCCCCACAATACGAAAAGAAAAACTTGCAATATTTCATTAGTGATCTAAATGCTTATGCAGGTAAAAAAGTACTGATCTCCGGCGGCGGCGACTCTGCTGTTGACTGGGCGCTTATGCTTGAACCCATTGCTGAACAAGTTACACTCATTCACCGCAGAGACAAGTTCCGTGCACACGAACATAGTGTTGAGAATTTGATGAATTCCAAAGTGAACGTTGTCACACCTAAAGAAATCACGAAACTCCACGGTGCTGATCAAATTGAACAAGTAACGCTTGCTGACTGTAAAACAGGTGAAGAAGTAACAATTGATGTGGATGCAGTAATCGTCAACTTCGGTTTTGTATCTTCCCTTGGACCGATTGCAGAGTGGGGACTTGAAATCGATAATGGCTCCATCGTTGTTGATTCACGTATGGAAACAAGCATTCCAGGTATTTTTGCAGCTGGAGATATCACGACTTATCCGGGTAAATTGAAACTCATTGCAGTTGGATTTGGTGAAGCACCTACCGCTATTAATAATGCTAAAGTGTACATCGATCCAAAAGCGAAGTTATCCCCAGGACACAGCTCCAATTTAAAGTTCTAATTCATTGTAACAAATAGCTTCCAATAAAAAAGGGTATTCTATCCTTGTTCGATCAAATCGATTACAAGGAGGAATACCCTTTGTCTTATTTTTGCGAAGTATGTAATGGTCTAGAGAATCTCACTGCTTCTTGCCCACATTGTCATGCTGAAGCTCAGGACTTTGGTCCATATAACGATTATTTAGGACCCTATGCTCCGTATCGATCGATGGATGTATTATCATTCACCAATGGATTAGCTGATCTGCAGCAGCACACTTGTGTCCACATGATGAGTTGTCCTCTTTGTGACCATACCTTCCAATTATCTGTGTATGTGCGTTCTTACTAGTTTTAATCTACGCCGCTTGATCTCGGTCAACAAAAGATCAATAAATTCGTTCTCTAGCTGTAAATCGACAGCCTGATAAAAGGAACTGAGAAGCATTTCGTCACTTATTATTCTCAAATTAACCACCTTTTTCCATTTAAAGTATCATCATACTATCACGATCAAAAAAATAGAACAAGCTGAGCTTATCCACAGAATATTGTGAATATTTTGTTGATTAATTGTTGATAATTGTCTAAATCCTTGTTAATCCACTGGGGGTTATGTGGATAAGAATTATGCACAAGCTGTGAATTATTTTGATGATTAAAAAATATAATTTAAAACCTTGTCTTGAATAGGTTTTTTTATTGAAGAAAATAAAAAAACCTCTTGAATCGTGCAGGAAACCTACACGGACTCAAAAGGTTAGTCTCACCTTATTTAATCACACTTTTCAGGTGCGCCTTCTTCTTCCTTATGCTTAAAGGACTGTCCACAACCACAAGATGCAACTGCATTCGGGTTATCAATTGTAAAGCCCCCGCCCATTCCTGCATCTTTAAAGTCGATCTCAACACCGTACAAATATTTAGCGCTATCTTCGTCTACGACTACTTTTAAACCATGCAATTCGAATTCTTTATCTGATGGTACTTGCGCATCGTCAAATCCCATTCCATAAGAAAAACCGCTGCATCCACCTGCAGTTACGCCTAAACGTAAGAACAAGTTGGGCAATTCTTCAGCGGCTAACATTTCTTTTATTTTATCGGCTGCAGCAACGCTAATTTGAATCATGGGTAAGTCCCTCCTATCACACATTTTATTTCTTACCTTCAGTATACCCTGAATTAAAAAGAGGCTCAAGGGACGATAATCGTCATATTAATCCTTGTACAGGTGTAAGGAAGTGATATAGTATTCCATCAATAAACAATCTAACCTTTTACTACAAATTTGAACTTCTGGGTGAAGTAAATCATATTTGGTTCCGAGCAATACCATATGACTTCGCATATTTTCGATTTGTTTATTCAGATCAATAAGCAACTCTTTCTTATCTATGATCCCCAGCACTCTCCATCACCTTTACACAAAATATGATCTCCGTACCAACCTACATAATGTCAAAGTATACAGGAAATTCTGACATATTGGAATCCAGAAATCCACTTTTTTCATATATTTTCCCTAATATTTGACGTCATATGCTCACAACATACATAGAAAATGTCAACAGTTCTGTATTGCCCCACTTTATTGATAGGTTTATAATAGGATGGATTATTTAAGTACGATTGAACCATTGGATAATGGATTGATAAACGAAATGAAGGAGGCTAAGTGATGAGTATAATCCTGAGCAGCCCTGACCAAAGAATGACTGAGATTTCAGAGAAAGTTAAGCGTGGAGAGCGCTTATCGAAAGAGGACGGCTTATACCTATACCAATCTGACGATTTACTTACGATTGGACAATTAGCGAATATGGTTAACCTGCGTATGAATGGAAAGAAAGTGTATTTCATTGAAAATATGAGCCTTTATTTCACAAATGTGTGTGAAGCACACTGCGCATTTTGCCATTTCCGCCGTGATGAAGGTGAAGAAGGGGCTTATACCCTTACAGCAGAAGAAATATTCCCATTCATCGATCAGCACTACCACCCAAATATGAGAGAATTCCATATTACAGGCGGACATAACCCGAATGTGTCGTTTGACTACTATGTGGAATGTATTCGTGGTTTGAAAAAGCAGTATCCAAATGTGGAGATTAAGGCGCATACTGCAGCTGAAATCGAATTCTTCTCTCGCATATCTGGTTTGAGCTACAAAGAAGTGCTAGAAACCTTGATTGAAGCAGGGCTTGGAACACTTACTGGTGGAGGCGCTGAAATCTTATCTGAACGTTACCGCAAGAAAATGGGCGTTGGTAAAGCAACAACAGATCAATGGCTCGAAGTGCAACGTGTCGCTCACAGCCTTGGCATGAAAACGCATGCAACCATGCTTTATGGATCAATTGAAACAATGGAAGAACGCATTGAACATATGATGCAGCTTCGTGAACTTCAAGATGAGACTGGTGGCTTCCTTGTATTTATTCCTAACTCTGTTCAACCTGCATCCGTTAATGCAAGTATCAAACGCCGTGTATCGGCTTGGGACGAGCTAAAGACGATTGCCATCTCGCGCTTAATGGTTGACAACATTCAACATATTAAAGCATATTTCATTAATATGGGAACGAAGATTACTCAAATTTCCCTAGCGTTTGGAGCTTCTGACGTACACGGTACGATTGTTGAGGAGCGTATTTCTCATGCCGCAGGAGCGACATCCCCTGAAGGTCTGACGAAAGATGAGTTAATTTGGCTTATTAAAGGCGCTGATCGCATTCCAGTTGAACGCGATACGTTCTATAACGAAGTAAAAACTTACTAATAGATACAGAGTGTGTTCTTATGAACACACTTCCAACAAGATTCAGATTGGGGAAGGATACGACATATGAAGAAGTTTGTTATTCTCGGCGGAGGGTATGGAGGACTTGCAATTGCACATCAACTACTGGAAAAAGATTTACCTGATGATACGGTTATTGTCCTCGTAGATCGCATGCCATTTCAAGGTCTCAAAACCGAGTATTATGCTCTAGTTGCAGGCACTGTAGCAGAGACGAGTCTACGCACACCTTTCCCTGATGATCCTAGGCTGATACTGAGCTATGGTGAAGTAACAGGTGTAGATCTGGAGAACAAACAAGTATTATTCGCGGGTAAAGAACCGCTTGATTATGATTGGCTTACGATTGGCCTAGGTTGTACAGATAATTATCATGGGATTATCGGTGCGGATCAATACACCAATTCGATTCAATCCTTCTCACAAGCACGTAAAACGTACCAGAACATTAATGATGTAAACCCCTATGGTCAAGTGACAATTGTTGGTGGTGGATTAAGTGGCGTTGAGGTTGCCGCTGAACTTCGTGAAAGTCGTCCTGATCTGAATATCCGCATACTGGATCGCGGATCAAGTATTCTGTCAGCATTCCCGAGCAAACTTCAAGAATTCGTGCGCAGCTGGATGATCCAACACGATATCGAAATGCGCTCACACATCTCCCTATCGCGTCTAGAAGGTTGTGAATTGTACAATGGGGATGAAATTATCCTAACCGATACGACGCTTTGGACAGCTGGGATTAAACCAAGTCCCATTGTCGAAGCATTGCAAGTTCCAAAAGACAAGCAGGGTCGGGTAGTGATTAATGAATACCATCAAATACCCGCGTATACAGAAGTGTTTGTAGTTGGGGATTGCGCCTCACTGCCTTTCTCCCCGAGTGGTCAAGCAGCTGGAGCGCAGGGCAAACAAATTGCAGATATTATGGGCGCCATCTGGCGTAACGAAACGCCGCGTGTCGGTCAGATTAAGCTAAAAGGTGTGCTTGGTTCACTAGGGAAGAAAACTGGATTTGGTATTATGGGTAAACGTACCGTAATGACTGGAATGGTACCTCGTGTTCTAAAAAATGGGGTGCTATGGAAATCCAAACACCATTTTGGCTAATCCAAGCAAGTATTACTCAAATAAATTGTCCCATTCTTCTATCTCTTTAATTTTACGTAAGATTTCTTCGTATAATTCATCAGCTGTGGCTGCAACAACGGTTTCACCGTTTACAAGTGCATAGGGACTTAAATAACAGCCCCCACAGTTGCCAAGGCAACCGTATTCAAGGACATCATAGTCTGGATTTTCCTCCAACTTCTTCATGACTTTATCGGTACCGTGGTGCATGTTGGATGCGCAAAATTCAATTATCGGTCTCATAACTTGTCCACCTTCAAGGAAATAATAATTAAGTATCGCACAGGACAATAGATATTTTCAATTGGGAGTTGGATGTAATATAATAATGAGTAAGAAGGGAGTTGGAAAATATGTCTGAAAACACACAAAATGTGAGTCAATATGATGAAGTTCTTGAGGTTCTTGATAAGCTCCGCCCATTCTTGCAACGTGATGGCGGTGATGTTGAGCTAGTAGATGTAGAAGACGGTATTGTAAAGCTTCGCCTTATGGGCGCTTGTGGATCTTGCCCAAGTTCGACAATCACGCTTAAAGCAGGTATCGAGCGCGCATTGGTTGAAGAAGTAGAAGGTATTCACGAAGTTGTTCAAGTATTCTAATGATTGACCAACATATAAATGGAGTGCAAGCTGTTAACAGCATTGCACTCCTTTTTTTAATTCGCCCATTGATAGGTCTTATCTGTAAGTTCAAATTTATCCTTAATGCCCGTAGTTGCATACACTTTATTGTCAGTTGTAATAAATAATGCTTCTACCCCATCAAGTGAATTCATTAATTTCAATCCCTCATCTACTCCTAAAGTAAAGGCAGTTGTCGATAACGCATCTGCATCCGTAGAGTGTTTTGTCACGATCGTAACACTGTTTATATTATTTTTCACAGGATAGCCTGTATGCGGATCTAAAATGTGATGGTAATGTACACCATTTTCAACGAAAAAGCGCTCATAAACCCCCGAAGTTACTACGGTTTGGTCTGTAATTTTCATCTTTCCAATTTGGTTCCCACGCGTTTCATTTGGATCTTGAATGCCAATATTCCATGGTTGGTCACCGACTTTGGAACCAACTGCATAAATATTTCCACCCAAATCAATAATAGCACTATCCATCCCATGATCTTTTAAATATTCGGCAAGCTTATCCGCTGCATAGCCTTTTCCAATACCTCCAAGGTCGATACTCATGCCTTCTTTGGTAAGTTTGATGGTGTGATTGGCTTCATCTAAAATGACTTCTTTATAGTTGACAAGGGTAGCTGCATGCTCAATATCGCTTTTCTTTGGAACATGTGCACCTTCTTTACCAATCTGCCATAGGTCAACAAGTGGTCCAATGGCGAAGTCAAAGTTACCTTTTGACAGTTCGGAGTAAGTGTATGCTTTTTTTACGACATCAAATGTATCTTTGGATACTTGAACGGCCTCTTTACCCGCTTGATGATTCACATTGTACAACTCACCCGCTTCATGCTCACGATTTAGCTTAGTATCAATATCTTTCATGAGCGCGTGCATTTCTGCAAAATGCTGATCGGTTACTTTCTTGCTGTATACCTTTAAAGTCACTAATGTATCAAAAATAAAGTACGATTCAACACGGGGTTGATCCGTCTTATCGCTTGCAGCCGCACCCTTGTTAGTGCCGCATGCACTAATGAGAAGCATAGATACACATACGAACATAATTAGCCATTTTTTGATTCTTAGTTGAGTACCCATAGATGTCCTCCAGCGTTCCATATTTGGGGTCATTTTAGCAAACATTATTTAGACAGAGTATGACGGATGTCACAGCCAAAACGTATTTTACAAAAATGGCTATGGGTTTCTTCATAGCGAGTTACACTAAATTCGTGTATAATGATGATTGATTTTAAGTATGTACATTTTTTCACATATTATTTAGATTGTACAAAACTAGAAGTAGAGGTAATGGATATGAAACTTAAACGTGGTGATATGATCCTCATCGCAGTTGTTCTAATTGGTGCACTGATTTTTATGGTTCCCCGTTTTTTTGCTGGAGATGACAGTGGAAAACTACAAAACATGAATACTTTTGCCAAAATATCTGTGGATGGTAAACCATTTAAGACCGTTGAATTGACTCAGGAAGAGCAGTTCATTGAAGTCAAAACAGACCGTGGATACAATAAGCTGCGTATTCATGATCATGGTATTGAAATGGCAGAAGCTGATTGTCCAGATGAAGTTTGTTTTACTTTCGGGCATATTACCAAACCTGGGCAAACCATCGTCTGTCTTCCTAATCGGGTTCTTGTGGAAATCATCGGTAAGACCAAAGGAGATGATCTGGATGCCGTCGTCAAGTAACGATTCTTCAACTGCTTTAAAAAAAGTCATTATTCTAGCGATATTTGCCGCTGTGGCAGTTGTCCTCAGTATCGTGGAAGCGATGATTCCAGTTAATTTCTCGATACCTGGTGCCAAGCTCGGTCTGGCTAACATCATGGTACTGACTTGTTTATATTTCCTAAACGGTAAAGACACACTAACACTTGTCATCTTAAAAACACTGCTTACTGCCTTCATATTCGGTACGTTTTCCAGTTTCATGTTCAGTTTCTTTGGCGCTATGGCTAGCTTCATTGTCATGTTCGTGTTAATGAAAATTGGACGTAAGCAGCTCAGTCTAATCGGGATCAGTATCGTTGGCGGACTTGCTCACAATTTCGGGCAGTTAGCGGCAGCGATGATCGTTCTTAAGAGCAGTGCGATCTTTTACTATTTGCCAGCGTTAATGTTGACGGGTATTGCGACGGGTATTTTTGTCGGAATCGCAGTGAAGTATTTGGTCACATCATTATCCAAGCTATCCCTATTCGAAACATTCATACCTGAATAATCAATTACAAGAACAAGAAAGGGGATATCCATGAAGCTACCCATTATCCAAATGGAGCATGTTTCATTCGCCTACCGCGGTGAAGAGCCCCTTATTCAAGATGTGACTCTCTGTATTCCTGCAGGGCAATGGGTAACCATTGTCGGGGCAAACGGCAGCGGAAAATCTACGCTTGTGAAGCTGCTTAATGCTCTTTTACTTAAAAATGCTGGACAAATTCACATTTGTGGCACCGAATTAGTGGCAGAAAGCAAGTATGAAATTCGAAAGCAGATCGGCTTTATTTTTCAAAACCCTGATAATCAATTTATTGGACAAACCGTAAGGGATGACATGATATTCGGTTTAGAAAACTTAGCATTATCCAAAGCAGAAATGGAAGATAGGCTTCAATTATACGCTTCTAAAATGAAAATAACTCATCTGCTAGATAAGCACCCTGGGCAATTATCTGGCGGACAAAAGCAGCGTGCAGCGATTGCTGCCATCTTGGCGATGGAACCGAAAATCATTATTTTCGATGAGGCGACTTCCATGCTTGATGAACTGGCTACGGGTGAAGTTATAGCCATCATGCAGGAAATGCATCGGAGTGGAAAATATACATTGATCTCAATTTCGCATGATATGGATGAGATCGCAGCATCTGATCGCGTACTTGCTATGGAGCGAGGCACTATTATCGCAGATGCAGCTCCGGCAGATATTTTTAACCGACAAGATCTGATGCAAAAATGCCGATTAAAGCCTCCTTTCATCTATCAGTTAAAGGAAGAACTGCATAAACGCAATATTTCAATCGGCAATCCAACTAATGATAAAGAATTGGTGAGCGCACTATGGCAATTATATTCCAACATGTAACACATACTTATTCAACAGACCCGCTTCACACGTTTCTTGGGCTTGATGATGTCAATTTAACACTTGATGAAGGTCGATTCGTCGGGATCATTGGGGCATCTGGATCAGGGAAATCAACTTTGCTTCAGCATTGTAACGGCATCTTATTGCCAACTGATGGAACGATTCAAATTATGGATTATGAAATTCGCTCCGGGCAGAAACTAAAGTCATTTCGAGATCTTCGCAGACGTATAGGTCTTGTGTTTCAATTTCCTGAACAGCAAATTTTTGAAGATACGGTGGAGAAAGAATTGATATTTGGTCCCCGAAATTTTGGGGCGTCCGAAGATGAAGCAAAAGAACTCGCACAAAAGGCTTTACTTACTATGGGACTTCCACTCTCTTTACTTCAAAGAAACCCACTGCAATTAAGCGGTGGACAGATGCGTAAAGTTGCAATTGCATCGATACTTGTCATGGATCCGGATCTGATCTTACTAGATGAGCCTACAGCCACACTTGATCCAAAAAGTCGAGATGAGCTTATTGAATTGCTTTATCGTCTATGCAAAGAACATCACAAAACAATTATGATCGTGACCCATCGTACAGATGAGATTATGGATTATGCTGATGAATGGATCGTGATGAAAGAAGGAACAGTCGCCTATCAAGGGGATACGCAAGGTCTCTATGAGCAGATCAAACATGGCGAGCATCTGGATATTGTATTGCCAAAGCCGCTTCGATTCTGGCAACAATTCGAAGAACAATTCTCCCTGTCATGCCCTATCCATCATTACTCTGCTGAGCAGCTTGCCGAGCACATTAGCCAAGTCGTTCATGCCAAAGGAGCATCAGCATGCAGCAAAGATTAATAATCGGGAGATATATCGATACAGCTTCTTGGGTTCATCATCTGGATCCCCGATGCAAAATGACGGCTATGCTGCTTTACGCGATTAGCGTCATTCTGATCAACTCGTGGTCATCCTTGCTAATAATAGCAGTGCTTTCGTTGATCATTATGACCAGCACGAAGATTCCACTCAAGCTGTTTGCAAGAGGGGTAAAGCCACTTGCACCGCTCATTATTTTCATGATGCTGTTTCAGTTCTTTTTCTTCAACGAAGGGTCACTAGTCTTCTCTTGGGGATTTATTCATCTATACACAGAAGGTATCTCTCGAGGTTTACTTGCAGCAGGTCGAATGATCTTATTCGTTTCCTTTACGGCTATTCTAACGTTTACCACTACACCTGCAAAGCTAACACAAGGAATAGAAGGTATTCTTCAGCCATTTAAGATCCTCGGAGTCTCTCCACAAAAAATTGCACTTATGATCAGCATTGCACTTCGCTTTATTCCGACGATCTTGGATGAAGCTCAAAAAATTGTTAAAGCACAGGCTTCACGTGGTGCAGATATCAAAGATTTATCTTGGAAAGATAAAGGAAAAATGGCAATTGTACTGCTTGTTCCTGTCATGGTCAGTGCATTTAAGCGAGCAGAAGATCTGCTTAATTCCATGGAATCTCGAGGATTCCAATTAGGAGTACCACGATCAAGTTATTATAAGTTAACCTGGCACCGTCAAGATACCGCATTTATTATCCTTATGATCCTGACAATGATCGGTGTGATTTGCTTTTAAATTCTTGTCTGTGATATTTTTCACATTTGAATAGTAGTTATTCATTTATAATTAATACAAGGTAAGAAAAAATATAGAGATATATACAAGGAGGAACCTACCTTGGCACGTTATTTTAATGGAAAAGAAGTTGAACTCCTCGCTCCTGTCGGCACATTCGACATTTTTGAAACCGTTATTCATACAAAATGTGATGCCGTATATCTAGGTGGACCAAGTCTCAATATGCGTATGATGCGTAAAGGCTATAACTTCTCTTATGAAGAGATTGAGAAAGCGATTCAAATTGCACACGACCTTGGTAAAAAGGTTTATATAACAGTTAACAACTTATTGAATGAAAGTGATTTGGAAGAAGCAAGATCCTACCTCCAATTCCTTGATCGCGTACAGCCTGATGCCATTATTTCACAAGACTTTGCCATATTTGCCCTTATAAAAGAAATGAATTTAAACATTAACATTCATGCTTCAGTCATGATGAACGTGCACAATTTAGAGATGATTGAGGCGCTAAAAGAACTTGGCGTGACGCGCGTTGTGACTTCCCGTGAGCTTGATCTTCAGACGGTGAAGATGCTTCAAACCACTTCTGGAATGGAGATCGAATACTTTGTCCATGGCGATATGTGCTCAGTTAATGGTGCAAACTGCTTCACAAGCTCCATGATGTTCGGATTCAGTAGTAATCGTGGTAAATGCTTGAAACCATGTAGATGGGAGTATCGCATTAAGAAAGACGGTTATGTCTTCCCTACCGAATATCCACTGGCAGCCAAAGACATGTATATGTATGAGCATATTCCTGAACTTATCGAAGCCAATATTACTTCTTTCAAAATCGAAGGACGGATGCGTGATAAAGAGTTCCTAACGATGCTGGTTAACAGCTATGGGGATGCGATTGATCGTTATATCGAAGATCCAATTGGCTTTAATCGTGGACAAGATCGTGCCCTATTATCCGAAAACCGTAAACGCGACTTCTCTACGGCGTATGCCTTCGGTAAACCAGGTCTTTCTAACATTAACCGTCGTTATGAAGGGACAGGGAAATTCTACAGTACCGGAAAAGTATTCAGTACACCTACCGAAGAGCGTGAGATTTCTGAGGAACGCATTAGCAGCCTCAAAGAAATATTTGCAACGCGGGACGAAACTGCTACACATCCAGACATCAAGCCAGGTGAACTGTGCGTGCGTGTAAACAACATGGACCAAGCTAAGATGGCAATTGTCGAAGGTGTTGAGCATATTTACTTATCTGGTGATGTGTTTATGCCTGATCTACCATTTTCCAAAAAAGATATCGAGACCCTTACTACGATGAAAGGGAAATCGAAAATTTACTTGGGTATGCCAAGAATGATGAACGAAATGCAATTTGATCAATATGATCAACTGCTATCCCATAATAAGCTGGATCTTGATGGTTTGCTCGTAACCAATGTCGGAGCCATGTACAAATTCAAGAAATACGGTTATACACTCATCGGTGACTTTAACCTGAATATCTTCAATCATCTTGCAGCAAAAAAATATGAGGAATTCGGAGCTGAACGCCTTGTCGCGTCACTTGAATTGCCAATTGTAAATTTCAAAGCCCTTATCGAACATTCTGAAGTTCCACTTGAAGTCGTTGTACACGGATCACCTGTTACGATGTACCTTGAACATGACCTGTATGACAATTCGGATGTCCTTCAACCGATTGCGGAAGAAGATAATAAATTTGTAGACAATCAATTTTTAGTTCTTCTTACGGACAAGGGAGAAAATCCCGTATACCGAGATCATCACGGTAAGAACCATCTAACACTCGCGAAAGAATTGTGCTACTTGCCACTTCTGAAAGAAATGAGTCATGCGGGTGTATCCCACTTCCGTATTGAAGGCTGTACGTATAAAACGGATGAACTCCGCACCATTATTCAAGCTTATAAACAGGCGCTAGCAGTTCCTGATGAAAGTGAACGTATTTTCGCAGAAATGAAGCCTGTGTATGCAGGTTATACGCTTGGGACATTGCAGTTTTAATAAGGAGCTGAACCCTATGACTTACATCGGACCCGATGGCATTCTTGCGAAACGAAAGGCTTACTTTTATCCGTGTACGGCTCATTTTTACAAACAACCGCCGCAGCTTGTACGCGGCAGTATGCAGTATTTGTATGATGAACATGATAAGCAATATGTCGATTTTTTTGCAGGCGTATCCGTTGTTGCTTGTGGGCACTGTAATCCACAAATAACAAGTGCAACAATCAAGCAGCTCCAGCAATTACAGCACACAACGACGATTTATTTGACACAGCCGATGGTCGATTTATCCGAAAAAATGGCATCTGTCTTGCCAGATAAGCTTAATCGTACATTCTTTTGCAATAGTGGATCGGAGGCAAATGAAGGAGCCATGCTGCTCGCTCGTCTTCATACGGGTAAGAAAGAATTTATCGCGCTAGAAAATGGGCTGCACGGACGTACTTTTCTTACAATGGGCGTTACAGGCATTCCAATGTGGCGTGCTGACAATAGTTTGGACAGCATTGGTGTATCTTTCATACCAAGACCTTATGATGAGAAGCTTACACCTGAACAGGCCGCAACCCACTCACTTGAAGTGCTAAAGCAAGTATTGGAGGAAAAAGGGGATCAAATCGCGGCGATGATCGTTGAACCTATTCAAGGCAATGGCGGAATTATTGTTCCTGTGGATTGGTATTTCCTAGAGGTAAAAAAATTGCTTAACCAATATCATGTCCTGCTTATCGCAGATGAAATTCAGACTGGATTCGGTCGGACCGGTAAGATGTTCGCCATGGAACATTTCGATGTCGTTCCTGACATCATGACAATGGCAAAAGCACTTGGTAATGGTGTTCCCATCTCCTGCTTCGCCTCAACAGATCAGATTGCTGCGTCCTTTACAAAGCCATCTGCATCTACATTCGGCGGCAACCCTGTTTCTTCGGTTACGGCACTAGCTGTTCTCGATTATATCGAGCAGGAGAATCTGGCTGATCGTGCAGCAAGCTTGGGCACACAGATGAAAGAACAACTCCTTCAGATGAAACAGAAGTTCAGTATCATCTCTGATGTCCGAGGACTTGGGCTGATGATCGGGATGGAGATGTGTGCAGATGATCCTGCACAGGGTGCGGTTGTTGTCGATCAAATCTTGGAGACGATGAAAGATCGTGGTTTCATCATCGGGAAAAACGGCATTCATCGCAACGTTATCGCATTCCAACCGCCGCTTGTTCTAACGGAAGCCGATATCAATAACATGCTATCTGCGCTGGATGAAACGTTATATGGCCTATAAGGATTTACAACATTTTATTCAAGATTTGGATAAGCAGGGCCATCTTCATACGATTGATGTTGAAGTAGACAGTCATCTCGAAATTACCGAAATTACGGATCGTGTGTCTAAACGATACGGAAAAGCGCTTCTTTTTACAAATGTGAAACATTCACCCTATCCCGTCCTCATTAACAGTATGGGTTCTTATGAACGAATGGGACTTGCCCTTGGCATTGAGAGCCTGGATGATATAGCGGATGTGATGCAGGCATTTATGCGCTTGTGGGATCAAAACGATCTCAAGGATTATTTACCGAGAAAAATACAATCTGCCCCTTGCCAGCAGGTCGTTGAAGATCCTAATCTTGATGCACTGCCTATCCTGCACTGCTGGCCGCAAGATGGTGGCCGATCCATTACACTTCCACTTGTCATTACCAAAGATCCAGAAACCGGGCAGCAAAATGTGGGGATGTATCGCCTGCAAGTTTATGATAAAAGTACGACGGGCATTCACTGGCATTGGCATAAGGACGGACGAGAGACTTACGAGAAATATCGGAAACTTGGGCATCAAAGAATGCCGGTGGCCATCGCACTTGGTGGTGATCCTGCTCTCATCTATTCCGCGACTGCGCCATTGCCTAAGCAGATTGATGAGATGCTTTTTGCCGGATATTTACGTAAATCGCCTATTGAAGTGATCAAATGTGTAACGAGCGACATCGAAGTACCTTCGGATGCTGAGTTTATTCTGGAAGGTTACGTGGAGTTGGATGAAATGCGACTTGAAGGACCATTTGCCAATCATACCGGGTATTACTCAGTGGTCGACCCTTATCCTGTGTTCCATGTGGAGAAAGTGACACGCAAGATTAATCCTGTCTATCCAACGACGATTGTAGGTCAGCCTCCGCAAGAGAATTGCTACATCGCCAAGGCGACCGAACGAACCATGGTTCCTATCTTGAAAACCATCCTGCCTGAGATTGTAGACATCCATTTACCTTTGGAAGGTATATTCAATAACTGCGCGATCATCTCCATAAAAAAGGCCTATCCGAAGCATGCCCAAAAGGTGATGTATGCCCTATGGGGATTAAAGCACATGATGTTTACGAAGATGCTGATTATTGTAGATGAGAAAGTCAATCCGCATGACGTGTCCAAAGTGATGTGGAAAGTGTTCAACAATATCGATCCGAAGCGGGACTTAGTCATTTCGGAAGGACCGCTTGATACGCTCGATCATGCATCGAACACAGCTTTCTATGGTCACCGATTAGGTATTGATGCAACGAAGAAATGGGCTAGTGAAGGGCATACCCGGCATTGGCCAGATGACATCGACATGTCGGATGAGATAAAAAAGAAAGTAGATGAAAGATGGGTTGAGTATGGTTTTAAGTAGAATATATCAGAAGACCAAAATGTTCGGAGAATTGGTGATGTTCTCTCACACCTTATTCTCCCTTCCTTTTGCCATCATATCGATTGTATGGGCTGCTCACGGCATTCCGCCACTGTATGTCATGTTGTGGTCACTTATCGCATTAATCGGCGCTAGGAATGGAGCTAATGCATTTAACCGTCTAGTCGATAAACAATTCGATGCATTAAATCCGAGAACGGCACATCGACACTTACCTCGTATGCTGCTTAAGGATAAAGAAGTTGCGATCTTCATTATTTTGAACTACATCCTGTTCCTATTCGCGGCGTATATGCTTAATCCGTTATGCTTCGCCCTATCACCTATTGCCATTATCCTAATCTCCACTTATTCCTATACCAAGCGTTTCACATGGCTGTGCCATCTGTATTTAGGGTTCACAATCGCGTCTGCACCTGTTGGCGCATGGTTCGCTGTAACGGGACAATTCGCATTTACCCCCTTCATCTTAGGGACAATTATCATGCTGTGGATCGCAGGATTTGACATCATCTATGCAACCCAAGACATTGAGTTTGATCGAAAAAATGGCCTTTGGTCAATCCCCAGCATCTTCGGACTTGAGGATGCCCTATTCATCGCAAGAAGCTTGCATCTGATTATGATGCTGCTGCTCTTAAGCCTTTACTGGATTCAACATATGGGATGGATTTACTTGCTGGGGCTTGGTATTGCGCTTATCCTGCTCTTAACGGAGCACCGCGTTATTAAACCGAGTAATCGGAAGATGATGAAGCTTGCTTCCTATAAATTGAATCAAGTCATCAGTATGGTAATCCTGATTTGTACGATGACCGATTATTTTCTGTTTCATGCCTGAACAGGTAAAATGAGAATGGATAGAGTTATCAGAAAACATCTGAATCTCTATCCATTTTTTTGTTCTTTAAAAAGATGTACGAAAGACTAATCGTTTTTTACAAAGTTCCACTCTTGTACATATCAACCTTTCGCCAAATGACATATGCATAGAAATAGATAAACCAACTCTGGTTTATATGATCTGTAAGAGCTTGAATCGTACAACTCACTTTAAAATAATTTATGGAGTGATGGTGGTGGAGAAATATCAAATCGTTCCTTGGATCGATGACGTCTTATCCCCAGGAATCGTGGCTGAACAGTATGTTCCTCCCGAGTTAGAAATGCTGGCACGAGAGGTCATGACCCATTATGACATGCAGGTCTATGAAATGCTCTTGATTACCTCCAAGCCCGACAAAGGAGGAGCTATCTGGAAAATCGGCACAGACAAGGGTAATCTCAGTATAAAATGTTTGCATAGGCGGCCCAGAAGAAGTCTTTTCAGTGTAGGAGCTCAAGAATACATGTCCAAGTTAGGTTACCGAGTTCCATCCTTCATTCCGACGAAGGAAGGCAATCTGAGTATTGAAGCTGGTGGAAAGCTTTGGATCGTTACAGACTGGATCGAACCCCTGGTCCCAGTATCGAAAATCGATCTGGAAGGAGCTTCACAGCTGTGTTTTGGCTTGGGAGAATTCCATAAAAATTCCAAAGGTTATGTTCCACCCCGCGGATCAGAGAAATCCTCGCGCATCTACGGCTGGGGCAAATATTATGAAAAAATTATTGCCAAAATTGGCTGGTTCGAAGATCTCGCCCTGGCCTACTCGGAAACAGCAGCAAGCGCAAGCTTACTTGCTGTCATTGATGAATTCAAGCGACAGGCCAACGACATCTATCAACGCTTCCAAAACTCCCCTTACCCTCGTATGATTGCCAAAGGTGAAGCCCACTGGGGACTTGCCCATCAGGATTTTGGTTGGTCGAATGGACAGATGGGACCTGGCGGTATCTGGGTCATCGATTTAGATGGCGTTGCCTACGATCTGCCGATTCGTGATTTACGCAAGTTGATTACAAGCACGATGGACGATATGGGGGTCTGGGACTTGACCTGGATCCGTGGCATGATTGACGCTTACCATCAAGCCAATCCAATTGATCAAGAAACTTTTGAAATTTTGTGGATTGATATGGCTTTTCCAAACGAATTCTACAAGCATGTCAAAGAAATTGTGTTCAACCCTCTAGAATTCCTTGAGACAGATCTAGCGGCGATTCTTCAAAGAGTCCTGACAACAGAGCCGAGCAAATGGCAGGCTTTATCTGAACTAGAGAAGGATAAGATGAATTACCCTGCGGGTGACTACTCGACGGAAACAGTCGAACCTGAGATTATCTGGCGCCCAGCTGTTGTTCTTCCAGGTGACTTGTGGACTCCTATTTATTCTGATGCACCTCCGTCAGACCGTATTTCGGTTCCCTCTGAGTTTATTTCCAGCCCACCTGCGCCTACGATACCGATAATGCCTGCTTTCCAATTGCCTATGGCAGCAGATTCTGGGCCTACGCTGATCCAACTTCCAACAGTCAGACGAAAGAAAATTACACTACCATTACCTAAACGGCGCACAGCCAAAAAAACCAAAATCGTTAAAAAAGTTCGCGATATAAAACGAAAAAAACAAAAGAAACTAACGAAATGGAAAAGTGGATCACGTGTCAAAATTATCGGGGGCTTCCGAAAGTCGCCTGCTAAGAGAAAGGTTAAGCCTTTACTCCGTCCAAAGAAGAAACAAGTGAAGAAAAAGCTAGGGCTTAAGAAACCTATTAAACATGTAACGAAGCCTATTAAACAGGTAGCAAAGCCTATTCGAAAAAAGCCACAACTAGCACAACGGTCTAAGAAAGTGGCACCTCCATTGTTGAAAAAAGGCAGAATCAATCAAGTAAGAGGACTGCCTGAGAAAGGAAGCTGGTAACTTGTGAACGTTCTGATGATTTGTACAGAAAAGCTGCCTGTTCCCAACATTCGGGGGGGAGCTATCCAAACCTATATTGACGGTGTAGCCTCGCTGTTAAATAAACATCACAGAATTACCATTCTTGGAAGAACGGACCCTGCTTTACCAAATGATGAAGTTGTAAATGGTATTCGTTATGTGCGCGTTAAATCAGAAGGTTTACTTGAAGAATACGCTGCGGGAGTCCTCCAATTCCTAGAAAGTAATTCCGAATACTATCATATTATTCATATTTTCAACCGCCCCTTGCTGGTCCTACCTGTTCGAAATGTTGCGCCAACATCTCGCATTATTTTGAGCATGCATAACGATATGTTCAATCCGTTTAAGATTAAGCATAGCGAAGGAAATGCGGTGATAGATCAAACAGAGCGTATTATTACCATCAGTAATTATATTGGAAATGCCATCTGTGAGTTCTATCCTCATGCAGCAGGTAAAATTAAACCGATTTACTCCGGTGTTGATTTAGATCGCTTTGCTCCGTGGATGGAGTCAGAAAGTGTACGCAGAGCCCGTGAGAGCCTTAAAGCGGAATACAACCTCATCTCCAAAAAGGTCATATTGTTCGTTGGGCGGCTGACTCGCAACAAAGGACCTCATGTTTTAGTTCGTGCAATGTCAGGATTAATCCATTCGGATGCTGTCCTTGTCGTTGTAGGTGGCTCTTGGTTCAGCGACAACACAGTAAGTGATTATGTAGCTTATGTTAGAGCGCTTGCTGAACGATCACCAATACCGGTCATTACGACCGGCTATGTCCAGGCGCAGGACGTTCACCGTTGGTTCTGTGCAGGAGATGTATTTGTGTGTACGTCCATCTGGCAGGAACCTTTAGCTAGAGTACACTACGAAGCCATGGCCGCTGGTCTTCCTTTCCTCACAACAGCAAGAGGCGGTAATCCAGAAATTGTAATGAAAAATAACGGCTTGCTCATTAATAACCCGGAAGACCCGAAGGAATACGCACAAAAGCTGAATACGATGCTATCTGACCTAGGTCATGCACGTCAGATGGGTCTTAACGGCCGCAGACTGGCAGAAAGCAATTTCACATGGAACCGTGTTGCCCAGGAAATCCTTTCTGTCTGGGAACAAAGATAGTGAAACCTATGCATTATTTGCAAAGAAGGCTGTCCTGAAGTAGATAGATCTACTTCTAGACAGCCTTCTTTGCAAGCGATCGTCCGTTTCTACTTATACTTCTTCGGTTGTTTCTTCGTCTTCGTCGTCATCGTCATCGTCGTCGTTGTTATCGTCGTCGTCGTCATCGTCATCGTCGTCATCGTCGTCGTTGTTATCGTCGTCGTCATCGTCGTTGTCATCGTCGTTGTCATCGTCATCGTCATCGTCGTTGTCATCGTCATCTTCTTCTGACTCTTCTTCTACTGAGTCCTCTTCCTCTTCGTTCTCTTCGTCTTCTTCGTTCTCTTCGTCCACTTCGTCCTCTTCATCCACTTCACCAAACTCCAATTTTGATCCGTCTGGAAGCTCAACCTCAACTTCATCAACTTGGTCCCAATCAATGTCTGTCATGAGATCATTAATGTCGGCCAAATTAACTTTGTTTTTGTCTCCGTTTAAATATTCCAACGAAATCTTTTCAACGTCTTCATTCCCCTTTAAATAGTCGACCAATTTGTCTAGATTTTGCAAAATAACCATTCCTCTCACCCTAAATTTAGAAACATATATTGTCTCCATGTATACTATGATTTTTCGTACCCCCTGCTTAGGCTTTTAATAGAGTAGATTGGCGGATTATGTTTGTCCTGATCAGCGAATATCAACAAAACAACTACATATCAGCGTATTTTCCCTGTTAATCGCCCTTCCATTTCATAATTTTCATCATAAATTAATAATGTCGAAGGAGGTAAAAGCTAATGAAAGGATTAATTCTCTGTGCAGGCAAAGGTACTAGACTCCAACCATTTTCCAATATAAAACCTAAAGGTCTGCTTCCAGTCGCGAATAAACCCCTTATTTACTATGGAATCGAAAAACTAGTGGAACTAGGCATCAACGAGATCGGCATTGTGATCCGGCCTAATCTCCACAGTATGTTTATAGAGGAAGTAGGGTCTGGTGAGAGATGGGGTGTGAACATTATATATATATTCCAAAATAATCCTTTGGGTATTTCAGATGCTGTCAAATATGCCGAGTCTTTCATAGATGACGAACCTTTCGTGCTGCTTCTTGGAGATAATTTGATTACGCAAGATTTGCATGGCTTATGTCACGCAATAACACATGATAACCATGATGCAGCTATTCTTCTAAGAAAGGTGACCAATCCGAAAGATTTTGGCATTGCCGAAGTGAATGGAGATCATATTATTGGACTCGAAGAAAAGCCTTCCGTGCCCAAGTCTGATCTTGCGGTTCTGGGGGGCTATGCGTTTACACCTAGTATTTTTAAAGCGGTTCATGCGATTAGTCCTTCCGCCAGAGGCGAATACGAAATTACGGATGCCATTCAATGGCTGATCCATCAACACTATTCAGTGGCTTATCAAATGACAGATAAAAATTTCTCAGATGTCGGCACGATGGAGGGCTGGTTAGGTGCGAACATGTGGATGCTGCAGTTGATGGAAGAAGATGGATTACTTACAAATCGTACAGATTACGAAGGAACAACGTTAATCCCTCCTGTTTGTATTGACCCTAGTGCGGAAGTAATTAATTGTGTGATTGGACCTTATGTGACGATTGGACCTAATGTCAGACTCGAAAGCTGTACATTAGAGAACAGCATCATATTGGAGTACGCCATTCTGAATCCTCACCACTATCCGATGACAAACTCGATTATTAGTCCACAGTCGATGTTCGTTCAAGAGGACGGAGGCAAGCGAAAATGAACATTTTAATCATGGGAATGGGTTATGTCGGTGTTACGACAGGATTAGTATTCGCCGAATTAGGATGGAATGTGACAGGGTTAGATACGGATACGATGAAAATACAGGAATTGTCCAAGGGCAAGCTGTCATTCTATGAACCAGGGCTGGACCTCGTATTAGCGAAGCATTTGGCCTCCCAGCAAATAAGCTTTACCACATCACTCGAAACAGCAATACGTGAAAACTCAATCATTTTCCTATGTGTCGGTACCCCCTCTGACAAAGACGGAAGCGCTGATCTTCAAGCCGTACGCGGAGCAGCCAAAAGTATCGGAACCTACATGGATGACTATAAAATCATTACTGTGAAAAGCACAGTTCCTATAGAAACAAACCGTAAAGTTGTCGACTGGATCAAAGAATCACAGGATCATCCCTATCCGTTCGATGTTGTCTCCAACCCTGAGTTCCTACGTGAAGGCAGCGCGCTTTATGATTCACTGAATCCAGATCGCATTATTATAGGAAGCGATAATGATCAAGCTGCAAATGTCATCGTATCCTTATATGCCAAACTGACAGCACCCATTTTCATAACCACGCCTAGAACAGCAGAAATGATTAAATATGCATCGAACGCTTTCCTGGCTACGAAAATTTCCTATGTAAATGAATTATCAAGACTATGTGAAACACTGGAGGTCAATGTTTCCGACGTCACTGCGGGAATGGGCATGGATCACCGGATTGGCCCCCATTTCTTAAGGGCTGGGATAGGATACGGCGGTTCTTGCTTTCCGAAAGACAGTAAGGCACTCTTATTCACAGCGAAAGAGCAGAAGATTGAACTTCGTATTCTCGAAAAGGTCATTCACATCAATGACACGCAGTCCTCACACTATTTGAACATATGGGAGCAGAAGTTGGGAGGATTTAGCCATAAGACCGTTGCCATTCTTGGTATTTCCTTCAAACCAGATACGGATGATTTAAGAGAAGCCCCGTCCATATCCATTATTCAACAATTGCGAACGAAGCAAGCAAATCTCAGGGTACATGATCCAGTAGCCACGCTCCCAGCAGCTCTTCTGTCTGAAGAAATTCAACAATTCGATACCATTGAAATGACGCTGCAGCAATGTGACGCCATCCTTCTCTGTTCGGAATGGAAAGATTATATTGGTGCGGATTGGGCTAAATTACGGGCCAGCATGAACGATTATTTTGTTTTTGATGGAAGAAATATGCTAAATGGTAAGAAAATGAAAGAGCTGGGCTATTATTATTTTGGCATTGGAAATAGATAAACCGTGACACGATTGGAGGTTCTATGAATGAAAATACTCGTTACAGGAGCTGCCGGGTTTATCGGATCTCATCTTTGTGAAAAGCTTCTTCAAGATCCCAGACACGAAGTCATTGGCTTAGATGCGTTTGTTCAGCAGTCTCCAACTCCCGTTAAAGTAAGGGAATATAACCTACGTTTCTTACTCCCGCAAGACCGATTCACTTTCATCAATCAAAATTTGCTGCAGGTTCCATGGGATGAGGTTCTTCCTGGTGTTGATATCGTCTTCCACTTGGCTGGCATGCCAGGTGTACGCTCGAGCTGGGGGGCGGATTTCAAAACCTACGTCACCCATAACATCGAAGCCACCCAACGTCTGCTAGAAGGCTGCAGCAAGCATCCCGTCACCAAATTCATTTATGCATCGACATCTTCCGTTTATGGTGAGAAAACGGACCAAGTACACGAAACCGCTGCCACTGAGCCGCTATCCCCCTATGGGGTAAGTAAGTTAACAGGCGAGCAGCTGTGCAACGTGTATGCGCACCATGCTGGCATCCCGATCGTAATTCTGCGCTTCTTCACCGTTTACGGACCGAGACAGCGCCCTGATATGGCGTTTCATAAGTTTATCAGCCATATCAGGCAAGGTAAGCCGATCCCGATAAATGGCGATGGACTTCAAACACGGGACTTTACGTACGTGGCAGACTGTGTGGAGGCTATCGCAGCAGCAGTCTATGCGGAGAACATCATTGGCGAGACGATCAATATTGGAGGCAAAGAACGTGCATCTGTACTTGATTGCATTGCCATTCTTGAGGAGCTTTTTGCAAAAAAAATAGATAGGCAATTTATGAGCAAAGCCTCTGGTGAGCCGCGCCACACGTGGGCAAATATTTCCAAGGCACAAAGGCTTCTCGGCTACCAACCGAAAACCGATTTACGCAGCGGGCTTCACGCGGAAATGATGGATCTCTTTAAAACTCCTTTTTTGTGAAGGCGCAAGCCGGCAAGATTCACGATCGTACCCGCCAAATCTTGCAATTCGACCTCGCCAAGCATATCGCCATGATCGGACGCGTAAATAATGACCGTATTGTTCAGCTCATCTTTAAGTAGACAGGTTTAATAAATATACCGTTACTTGAAGGGGAGTTTTCTTTGTCAAAAAAAAGAGGACAAGCAACACCAAAGGGGGATAGCCTCTTTGGATTACTCATCCTTCGGATAGAATGTTTTTTATTAGGTTATTATTGAATCGTTACATGAGAAGGACCGACGTAAGCAGGTTTTCCTTGATAGGAAACTTTCACCCAACCTTTTTCATAACCTAGAACTTCCAACACCGTTCCTTGCGGAACTGCTGCATAAATCTTAGCATCATATGAAGCTCCTGCACGAACATTGAGAGAATATGCAGTAACTGTTGCTTGCTGCACAGCTGCAGGCTTCTCTACTTCAACCGGTTTAACTGGAGGTGTCGTTACTTCTGTTGGTTTCTTTTCTTCGGTAACAACAGGTGGAGCTGCTTTTAGTGCTGCGTTTAATTCATGATAGAATTGGCCTTTTGTTTTCACATCAGTAGATTGATTAAGAGTTACTTTCGCTTTTTGTGTGAGTTCTGTAACTTCTTCTTTGGTTACTGCATCTGTAATGTTAATGGACGCGATGTTCGTATATTTACCGTCATCTGTTTTCGGTACACTTAGGATACCTTTGTTGATCAACTCAACGACATCTGCACGCTCAGGTGCTTTCGTATCTACACCAATAATTTTCCAATTATCCATTACTTTCGGCTCGTATACACCGTTCTTCACTTCTTTCAGGTAAGCAATTGCACGGTTACGGATCGTCCCGCCTGTTTCACCAAAAGCACTTTCATCTTTAGATGACCACGGATGTTCGAACTTACGTCCTTCTAACGCGCCGCCTTTTGCCTGAAGAGCTTCCATTCTGTAAGCATTCATACCTAGAGTTAAGTTATCTGTAGCTTTAATGGACGTACCATCCATTTTACGCAGGTTTGTAATGCGATCGCCATAAGGCTTAGTTAGGTCAATCTCATATTTCACGCCACCGAAGAAATCATTCGTGCTGTATTTGGAAGCACGACGCTTCTTATCAAAACTAACGGTTACATCACCAGGACGTGTGGAGTTGAAATAGCCAACTGCCCATTCCATGTAATCTTTTAGATCTTTACCTGTTACTTTATAGTTCGTGATTTCGCCAAGTGCGAATTGATAGTTGTAGGCAATGTCTTTCTTCTTAATCGGACCTACGTCTAGGCGCGCTTTGTCATTATCGATTTGGTGAGCCACTACGTCGGCTTTACTGTAATGCAGCATCACTTCGCTGAAAAAGTCAGACAATGGTGTTTCTTGAATTTGTACACTTGGAATACCTTCAATTTCGTTTTTCGGAACAAGGTTCATTCCTTTAAGCTCAGCCACAACGATATTCGCATCTGCACGAGCAAATTCGTGGAAAGGCTTCAGCGTAGCTTCTAGTCCTGTATCTGACTCCGCAGTTGTACCATCTGCCTCTTTAACAGGCAAAGCCGTAACTGTTTTGTTTTTCAGTACCATCTTGCCGCCTTCTTTAGCGAAAGTCAGGTCGATGCGGGAAATATGCGTACCGTATTTATCAGGTTCTGTAATCAGAACACCATTCACTTCTTCTTTTTTAACTAGTTTGTGCATGTGTCCGGCAAAAATAGCTGTTAATTCTGGATTTGCATTGGCAACGTCGGCTACGCCAGTACCCGGTTTACCGTTCTCATTTTCCAGACCCATGTGCATGAGACCGATCATTGCATCCACTTTGCCATCCAACTCTTTTACGGCTTTCTTCGTCTCATCGACTGGATTTTTGAACACGATCCCATCGACATGATCCGTACCTTTCTCAAACTCAGCCGTCATCGGCGTATCCATACCAATAATTCCAATTTTCACACCTGCGCGTTCAATCACAGTCGAAGCTGGTAAGAACCGTTCGCCATTCGTTTTATAAACGTTACCTGCGAGGATCGGTCCTTTATACTGACTGCTGATCTTCTCAAGTGTGTTCAGACCAAAGTTGAACTCATGATTACCTAATGCCCAAGCGTCATAACCCATTTCAGTCATCGCAACCATCATTGGGGATTTGGGTTGATCATTAAACAGCTCTGCAGAGTTATCCTGAATGCTATCTCCTGCATCAAGTAGAATCGTGTTCGGATTCTCGGCACGTACTTTTTTAATAATGGTGAACAGTTGCGTTAAACTTCCATTCTTATTCGCGCCGTCAAGTGCATAGTCCCAAGGCATAAAGCGGCCGTGAATATCGGACGTACCGAGCAGCGTGATTTTGACATCCTCATTCTTAGCAGCCTCGGCAGCCTTAGCTGGAGCTGGAATACCTGCAAACACAGCAGCAGCAAGTGTAACGGTTAACCCTAGACTGAAGCATTTTTGGATCGTTTTCATCGGATTCATTTGTAGTAAGTCTCCTTTATACAGTAGATTAAGTATGCGCTTACAGTTATTCACATTTTAATTCTATTTTTCTGGAAATGTTCCGTAAATCTATTGAATATTAAGTTATTGTGAATCTTTATTGTAGACCAATTGATGGTAAATTAACAACCCTTTTACTCACAATCTATTAAGAAAACTACCAAACTTATTGAATTCCTTTCGTTTCGGGGAAGAGGTCTTCAACTTTTTTCAGTACAATTTGATGTTCTTGAAGCTTCCGCTCAAGAGAAGTCTGATCTGGCAGCTCTTCCACTTCACCATTTACCGTATTTAACACCCCGTACTTAGTTGCTTGATTGATGACTTGCTTATAAATGACCACATCATTATTCCATCCAACTTCCTGAATATCATCTGGAATGTAAGTTATCTTCTTGTTTCCTGCATCACCTTTCCTACTAATTACTCGAGCATGAACACTCACTTTACTGACTTCATATTGATTCGGCAAAAAAATCGTACCCACATGATCTGCCTGCATTTGATCTACAATCGATTCAGCACACCCTTTTACAATGAAAAAAGGTGATACCACTACGACAATGAAAATACAAAGATGCAGCCAATTCCTACGGCGAATACCCAAGTCCAAATCCGCTCACCCCAATAAAATACCAATCTCATTATATGTAAAATTATAACAGAAAAAGATGCTTTAAACTCTAATTCAGGTTTAAGCATCTTTTTAATGATCGCGCGCGGAAAAATATCGCCAAATATGTGCTAAATCTTCATGCGCTTCATAAGTATTGAGCTGTGTAATAATATCGCGTGCTTTGTCCATATACACGTCACTTCGCTCTATGACCTTCTCCATCACGCCACTCTCACGGATCGCTTTAATGACATCCTGCGTCTCCTCAGGTGCTGTATCCGCGTGAATAGATCGAATGCGGGGGGCAAGCTCTGGATCTTGCAAGGCATATAATACTGGCAATGTTACTTGCCCATTCATTAAGTCTGTTCCAGCTGGTTTCCCTAATTGAGCAGAGGATTGCGTAAAATCAAGGACATCATCTTTAATTTGAAAAGCCATACCTAAATTCTCACCAAAAGCATACAAAAGCTCCACGACCTTGGGATCGGCTTTAGCGGCTTGTGCCCCAATTTGCAGACAAGCTGCCATGAGAATAGCTGTTTTATTGTTGCTTTTATCTAAATATGTTTCCATCGGAATGTCATAGTTATATTGATTGTTAAGTTGTTGATACTCCCCCAAGCAAAGCTTGCTTGTCGTAATACCCGATAGCTCTTGAATGAATTGCTGCCCATCTTCACCATACTTCGTTAATAGTTCGACAACACGCGCCATTAAGTAATTAGCGACATGTACGGCCTTATTCACGTCTGTAGCTTTATGCAGGGCTTGCTGCCCTCTGCGCATATCCGACTCATCAATGATATCATCATGGATAAGAGAAGCGACATGAATCAGCTCTGCCGCAGCAGCTAACTGCAGTACTTGCGCTTTACTTGCTTCTTGTCCAAATCGACTGCCTACAATAACCAGCATAGGACGAATTCGTTTACCACCTGATGCAACCAGATCCGCTACACTCTTTTGAATAATTGATTGTCTTGGCACATCGCGGTCATGCTTCACAATGCGAAGCATTTCTTTATCAATTCGTGTGATATCGATATTTAATGCTTCAGATAGCTTCATTGTTCACCCTCACATAGCTTTTAGTCAAAAATTGTTGGAATCGTTGAGACAATAAGTATTCTTTTTTGTCCCCTTGAACCCGGGATATCTGAATTTGCTTGTGTACAGGAGCTAAAAAAGTGAGTAGGTCAAAGTTTCTCCATTTTAGCGCCAAATCATAATACATACTGCACAAGTAATCGCCGTCCAAAATATGTTTTGTCAATTGCCCGTCTGTCAAATTTAATCCATGGTGTTTATTTAGAGACATATGAAGCAGGATAAAACAACCAAGCAGATGCATTCGTTCTGCGCAGTCTATTTGGTACGATCCAATCAATTGTGCCATATTGTTAACAGCACGATAATCTGGGGTTAAAGTAACTTGTGCCTCTTGAGATAAAGCATGCTGCAGCATTTGAATAGTTTCTTGAACCAACGGATTATTAAGTGATTTCATCATGTCTCCCCCCTAGGAATAGAAAGGAGTAATGTACAGCTAATCACCGCCCACATTACTCCTCTCCGATCAACAAAGTCTATTCAAATCGTCAGCTGAATTAGTCAGCGAACAGGTACCATTTTTTGATAAGAGGAATCTTCTTCCAAATACGCTTCAAGCGTGGCAATAGATAGTAGTCTAGGGATAATACGCTGCCAGAACCGCCAATAAGTGCGATAGCTGCGAAGATGTACCATAGCATTTCATAAGGTGCCATACCTGATGTGTAAATCATAAGACCCATTGCAATCGTTCCTAGCGCTGCAAGCGGTGTGAACAAGCCTGCGATCAACATCAAGCCGAACACGATTTCACCGACCACCATACCTGTTTGGAAAATAGTAGCGAGTGCCGTAAATCCACCATCCGCATTGTAGAAAAATAAATCCATCGTACCTTTAACCATACTTGCGATAAAATCTGGAACCGGAAGCGCTGCAACTGCATTTGCTGCTTCATGCGCTGCACCTGCAGCACCTTCTACCGCTTGAGATGCTGCGGAAGCACCATCAACTACTTTGGCTGGAATCAAGAAAATGTTGTTCGGATCGTCCATAACCTTGCCAATTTTCTTAAGTCCTTCCGTTAACCACATCGCACCGACAAAAATCCGAAGCGGAACTAACCAGAAGTTCGGTGTACGTTTTGATAACAAGCCGCCAACGAAAGTACGGTTGTTTTTTGCGTGGAAAAATTCATGCATCATGTACGAGTAACATTTGTTAAAACCAACAACCTGGAACAAGTAGAACAAATTAATGAAATGTTTAAAGAACATTGCTAAGAATCCGCTGAACATAAACATTTTTTTACCCGTACCGATGTTAGCAACACCGTAGCGTCCACCAATACATACCATCGTTCCATGGAAGGTAGGCTTGTATGATTTTTTAGCTAAATTATGAGCGTCTGCATGAATGTTGTTCGCAATGATCGGTGCAGCAAGTTCTGCATTCTCAACCATTTGCGGGACAGGTCTTTCTTCACCCTCAGGGATATAGAAAATGTTATCTCCGACAACGAATACGTTTTTATGATCAATACTTTGCAGCTTGTCATTTGTCACGATACGTTTTCTGCCTTGCTGAGATACATCAAGATTTCCAACTAAATCGGAACCCTCGACACCTGCAGTCCATATAACCGTTCTGGAGTTGATTGCGCCTTTATCTCCAAGAATGACGGAGTTTTCAGTTACACCGCTAATTTGTGTACCTGTAATAACTTCGATCCCAAGCTTGTCTAGACGTTTTTGCGCTTTTTGAATCAACTTGTCTGGCAAGATCGGCAAGATTTTAGGCGCCATATCTGCAACAACCAGTCGCACTTCAGATGGGTCTACATAGAACTCTTGGCACAGCTGCTCTTTGTATTCACCAAGTTCACCAATCATCTCGATACCTGTAAAACCAGCACCAACTACCACGAAGGTAAGCATTTCTGCACGAACTTTGGGATCTGTTTGTTTGGTTCCTTCCATAAACATGTTACGGATTTGGTGTTTTAAAGTAACTGCATTTTCAAACGACCAAAGTGAGAATGCATGCTCCTCAGCACCTGGAATACCGAAGAAAGATGGCTTACATCCCGTACCGATAACCAAGTAGTCATAGTTGTAAGTTTTGGAATCAGATTGAAGTTTGTTTCCTTTAAAATCGATGTTTTGAATTTCATCCAAAACGACATCCACTTTGCGACCTGCAAAAATTTTCTTCAAGTCGATTTTAATGGAATCTTCCTCTACCCGGCATGCTGCAACCTCATGAAGCTCAGTTAACAGTGTGTGGTAAGGTTTTCTATCAATAAGCGTGATCTTGAAATCCGTGTCATTTTTAAATTTCTTAGCTAATTTCTTAGCTGTAAGGACACCGCCATATCCTCCGCCTAATACTATGATGTTTTTCACAATTTTTCACCTCTTGGGTTTTTTTAGGAAATGACTTGTAGAAAACCTCAAGCGCAAACACGGTTTTCTCGTATTTGCGCTTGAAATGTAGTAACTCAAATCATGTACCTAGATTTATTTATTACTTCGCATTCTTCAACGCTTCTGCCGCTAATTCAAAGAAATCTTTAACGGTAATGGAAACACCAGATATTGCATCTGTTTTACCATCACCCTTAAGCGCAATTGCTTTTGGATCTTGTTTTTCCATTAAGAACTGCTCAGCTTTTTCAGCTTGCTCATACCATTCGCCTTGCGCTTTAGCTTTTTCTTTCATGCCGTACTTGCCAGCTTTATCTAAAGTTTTCTTATCGTCGCCGCCATCTTTGTTCACACCGTTCCAGTTAACGGCAACGATATTACCATTTAATACAGTCATGTCCACTGTGTACTTCCAGCCATCAGTAAATGCTGCTTGTTCAGCGTGGTAAGCACCGTCTTTGTATGGACCCGTTTTAGCAGGGCCAGCTTCTAGAGCTTTTGCAGCAAGCGCTGTGAAGTCTTTAACTTTGATCGATACGCCAGATACTGCATCTGTGTGACCTTCGTCATCTTTTAAAGCGATTGCAGCAACATCTTGCTTCTCAACTAAGAACTTCTCAACTTTCTCAGCTTGCACATGCCATTCTGATTGAGCTTTTCCTTTTTCTTTCATGCCGTATTTACCCGTTTTGGAAAGCTCTTTTTTATCAGGGCCTCCTTTTTTGTCAACTTCCGTCCAGTTGACGTCCGTAATTTTACCGCCTTTAACCTGTAGTACAATCGCGCCTTTCAAGCCTTTTTCATCATATTGACCTTCAGCGTAGTAAGCGCCGTCTTTGTATTTACCTTGAACAGCAGTTTGGGATGATGGAGATGGTGAAGCAGCTGCACCTTTATCAGCACTTTCGCCACAACCTGCAAGCAAACCGATAATTAATACACTAGCAAATAATGTCGATAATTTTTTCATTGTGTATGTTCCCCCCGCTTCTATGTTTGAGGATATTGTAACATGTTTCACAAGTGACTCATGTAAAAAAAATCACAGACTTATTTGATAGATCGCCAACCCATTGATACATCAGCATTTTGTAAAGAAAAAAGCATGACTTCAGGGTTATTCCCTGTCATCATGCCAAATTTTTCAACTTAATAATCCTCTTTTTTCCATGCCAATTTATTACAATGTTTCACGGTAAAATTGACGCAGCGGCTGCTGTAGCATCACATACCCATTTAAGTAAATTTGTTGGTACCCTTGATGGCGATCCGGGCTTGTTACCATGATACGAGGGTGTGCAATTCGAGCATGTTCGGATTCAATATGTTGAACCGCTTCATCTGCACTTGCAAAAATACCTGCTCCCATTCCGCCAATCATTGCTGCACCAAGTAATCCCGCTTCCGATACATTGGAAATGACCATTGCACATCCAGATACATCTGCCTTGGCTTGCATCAAATGTAAATTACGTGTTCCACCACCGACCGCAATTATACGATTAATCCTTTTCGCTGACACAACCTCAGCTACGCGTCGAATCGATTCCATCTCATATGCAATTCCTTCAAGAACTGCCTTAATAAGATCGCCCTTCTCATGCTGCTTGGCAAGACCAATCAACGCGGCTTTCGCTGAGGGATCTGACTGCGGCGCTCCGCTTCCAGACAAGTATGGATAGTACAAGATGCCTGTAGGTCCTGACTTTGTACGAGCGAGCAGCTGTGCCATTTGTTCATACGTTAGTTCTTCATCACCAAGCTTAGATCGTATCCATTCAACCGATCCACCAGATGCATTTATACCGCCCATCCAGAAGTTCCGTTTACCACCAGCTACATGACAACCAAAAGAAAGTCCCGAATCGAATTCAGCTTTACCAAGTGGACGATCCGGTAATACGCCAATTAACGTTTCTGCGGTCCCCATCGAGTCAAACACGATATCGGGTTGAATCGCGCCGACCGATAATGCCGCACATACGTGATCGTGGCCGCCAATCGCAACTGTCGTGGATGGACTTAATCCTAATTGCTCCGCCATACTTGTTAACACAGTTCCAATCGAAGTTCCTGCGGGCACAACCTCCGGGAACAATTCCGGTTCTAACCCAAAATGACGAATCCAATCCTCATCCCAGCATTTCGTATCTATCCGAAAAGCAAATGTACGTGCAGCTAATGTATAATCAGTCGCCATATTTCCTGTTAAGCGATAAGTGATGTAGTCAGACATCGATAGCCATTTCGCATTTGTAAAATCAACTTGTTCATGCTCACGCAGCCAGAGCAGCTTGGCTAGCCCCTGCTTGTAACTTGCTCGCAGCCCTGTCTTTGTAAAACGTTCTAAGGGATCACTCTCACGTCCAATCCATTCCGCTTGTACTTTTGTCCGAGTATCGAACCAAGGAATGATAGACGAACGAGGTTTGCCTGATCTCGCATCAAGCACTAAGCCCGCTTCAGCCATACTTGTAACACCAATACCTGCGATCTCACTTGGCTTTGCGGCTTCAGCTGCTTCTTGGATAACGGCCGCTACGGTAAGCCACAGTTTTTCAGGATTATAATAATAATGACCCTGATCGGTTTGTTCAGTTGGAGTAGGTCTGCTTGCGATCCGAATGACAGTCCCATTATCCATAAACAATCCTGCTTTAATATTCGTCGTGCCTACATCAATCCCCATAAACTTCATCACAAATGCCTCCTCTCCACATTTCCATGCTTAATTCCGAGGTGCCCATAACATGATGCTAACACCTATAAGACAGACTACTGCCCCAATCCAGTCATATAAATCCGGTGTTTTCTTATCCACAAGCCAACCCCACAACACGGCCAAGATAATAAAAACTCCCCCATAAGCGGCGTACACCCGGCCAAATGAAGGAAATTTTTGTAGAGTCGGTATCACACCATAAGCAATTAGAATAAGGCTTCCGACTATTCCATACCACAAAGGCTTTGATTCTCTGAGCCACAACCAGACCAGATAACCGCCACCAATTTCAGCTAAACCAGCAACAACAAATAAAACAATGGCTAACAATCACCAACACGTCCTTCTTCCCTTAATGTACCTTGTTCTTGAGAACAGGAATCGTCTTAATTGGATCAAGCCCACCTGTAATATCAATCACATTTCCCGTAATAAAATCAGACTGCGGCAAGCATAGGAATGATATCATTCTTGCTACATCTTCCCCCGTACCCGGGCGACCACGCGGCGTTTCCTCATCCACGACATGCTCCACTTCAGCAATTGTCTTCTCTTTGTTCGCTCCTCGAATATCGCCTGGCGCTATCATATTAACGGTAATCCCATTTGCCGCTTCTTCTTCAGCAAGTGTCTTCGTAAATGATACAAGCCCGACTTTAGCCGCTGCATATACGGCTCGATGCGGCCAACCTCTAGCTTCACTTGCATGTCCAAACCCAAAATGAATAATACGTCCCCAACCATTCTCACGCATATGCGGTAAAACAAGTGCATCTAACTGCATAACGCTTAACAGATTCCCACGGACCAAATAATCCATTTCCTCAAGGCTATACGCTGCAAACAGTCTGCGTTCCCGCACGAAGGGTCCTGCGCTATTCACAAGAATATCGATTCCACCAAGTGAGCTTTGAACTCTACTAATAAGCCGCTGTACATCCTCAATAACTGTTACATCCCCTTGGATCGCGACTGCACGAACACCAACCTGCTGGATTTGACTTACGAGGAGCTGCGCTTCATCTACACTATGTACGTAATTGACAGCAATATCATAGCCCTGATGTGCTAACGCCATTGCAGTAGTACGGCCAAGTCCTGAGCTGCTGCCTGTTATGAGTGCGACTGTACGTTTTTCCATCATGGTCTCCCCTCCATGCTATTCATTGCTAACTTTTGATATAAGTAAATACCTTTAATAAAGATCGACATACCAATTCATAAGCTGCATGCAAATCTTGTGCATTTTGTTTCACATTCTCAATAACAATCCGATCTTCTGTATCATCCACTTGAATCAAATCGTCCATCATATCCACATTTATATAATGAATTTCCATATTCCGTTGTTTTCTTAATTTCGCAAGTGTTGTCTTGTGGTCTGTTTTGAGCATATAAAGTTCTTCATTCAAGGTTTTATGCAGATGATTGTGATACATATTGCGAAGAACTGTAAAGAATGAGTACTTGATCTTCATTTTCTCTGTTTGCAAACCTAATGCTTCATTCATAAAATAACCCAGCTTATCCAGGATCGAGAACACGCGAATAATACCGTTTTTATAAAAATAAACAAACCGATAATAATCGTAACGTTCCTGCTCAGACATGTCTTCAAGCAACGGCTTGGTCACTAATTGTGCATATCGCTGTGCGCAATAACTACTCTGCTCCAATTCATTGACACCATCAATAAAACCCGAGCACCACAATTCCAAAAGACGCATTTTCTCAGGGGCGACATGAATCTTGGTACGGCCTTCTGCTAATCCGTCCTGCGCCAACCGAATCGCTTCAAACACTTCTTGCAGCTCTTGATTGTCTTCTCTCGGAGATTCACCAAATAAAAACCGCAGCATCACTCTCACCCCTTGTTAAGCTGATTTATGAAGGGAAGTTATTCTTTTCAGATAAATAAGACTTATGGGCAAAATGGGCGTAAATTGTAAGTACACATAAATAACTAAGTACCGCAAATAATCCAGCAATTAATATCGCATGTATCAAAGCCGTCAAGAGGTACCAATCACTTGTAAGCGTGAATGTGACAGAAGCACCGCTAAATATTTGTGCCACAAGTAAAGCCAGTGCCCAACGTGTTCCTGTGCGTACTTGGCTAATCTCACGATAACGTGTAGAAGCAATCATCACAAGCACAATCGTATAGATGAATAACGCAAGGGCGATCAAGCGATGAGTGAAAATAACACCTGTTGCCCCATCAAGGCTCGGTATCCATTCACCATTACAAAGCGGCCAGCCCATACATCCACCAGATGATTCTGTATGACGCACATAAGCGCCGAAATATACCGCTACATATGTAAAAATTAGTGTTCCCCAAATCATTGCTGCAAAGCCAACTGACATTTTACGCAGCGATTGAGCTGCAGCTTCTGTGTTATAGCGCCCCCATTTGGTAAACACAAGCCACAGTAATAACGTAAACGCAAAGGCAATAAGCGATATGCCAAAATGCAGCGCCTTCACAATCGAAGTCGGAGTAGAAAGTGCAGCCATTGCCCCTAAATAGGCTTGTATAACAGTAAATAATCCAGCGCCAGCTGAGAACCACTTGGCATCTTTACGTTTGATATATATCCATACCAGAATCGTAGTGACAAGCAGCAGCATCCCTGCCGCGCCTGAAATGTAACGGTGACTATACTCGATCAATCTCGAAATTGTAAAAGCAGGAATGAACTCTCCATTACATAATGGCCAAGTGTCACCGCAAGCTTTTCCCGAACCGGTTTTCGTTACGACTGCACCGCCAATTAATACGAATAACATCATAAGTGTTGTAAGGAAAGATAAGGTTTTTATACGTTTTTCCAAAAGTAAACACGCCCTGTCTCGATTAATTCCACCCTTAATTATAGCGATATTCTGAATCTATTGCTATTCACAATTGTGACAAACGATTGAAGGCAAAAAACATGTAGAAACATACAAAAAGACATGCTCCAGAAACAATTCTGGGCGCATGCCTTTTCACACTTTTCCTTATTGTCCAAGCGCAGCGCTTACCGCAATTGCACGGTCCACGAATTGCTCGATTTCATCACGTGTTTTACGCAATTTGCTTACAAAACGAACAACTTCTTGCCCTTTTTTGAAAGCAATAAAACTTGGAATACCTAGAATATGCAGTTCTTCACACAAATCTAGTACCTCATCGCGGTCAAGTTCGATAAACTTTACTTGATTCGCATAATGTTGTACAACGTCTGGCATAAAGAGATCAATAAAATGACAATCCTTACACCACACCGTTTTAAAGACAGCAATCGTAAGTGTATCGCTGGCTATTTCTTCACGAAATCGCTGCTCTGTAGATATTTTTTGCATCCGAATTCCCTCTATCTTTCGATTAATTCTCGATTAGTCACGAGTAATCGTAACAAGCTGCGCTTCTTCATTCCAAGCTACTTTTGCACCCATTTGATCCGCGATAAAGCGCAGCGGAATGAATGTAGTACCTTCTTTGATTACAGCAGCTGATCCCATATCGACTGCTTTACCGTTTACAAGCGCATTGTTGGAATTGATCGTAAGTACTATCACTTTTCCAGACAAGTCATCTGTAATTGTAATTTGGTTCGTCGATTCATCCCATTTTACCAAACCATCTAAACTTTGCGCAACAAAGCGTGCAGGTACCATCGTTGTGTTACCATTTGCTTTATAAGGTCTAGGATAATCATACTCATCAAAGTCTGACTCATCTGAGATGAACAATTTAATGTTTTTCTTTGTTACTTTAAAATCGTCCATAAGCAGCTTATAAGCATCTGATTTTGGATCGAGATTTTTTAGCATTTGACTTGCAGAAATCGGTTCGGACGCATTTGGACCTTCTGGATTTACAACAATCGCACCTGCAGATGTATCAATTGTATCCGCCTTTACAGGCTTATTTACATTCCATTGTTCATTCGTTACTTTAAGATTAATTGCTTTTGGTCCAGCCATAGCAACGTCTTTAGGCAATGTAATATTAAGCTCGAAGTTTGACTTGCGAATTGCAAATACACTATCTACCGCGATGTCAAATTTAATGCTTGTGTTTTTGCTCAATACTGATGTCAATGTTTTGTCTTGCGCTGCTTGATCAAAATTTTCTACTGCTTTCTTAAGCTCTGTTGAAACAGCTTGGTATGCAGCTGCTACTGCAAGTTCTTTATTATCCATCATACTTGGAAGCTCGCCAGCATCCGGATCATTCTTCATCGCTTCTTTTACAATTGGAATAACAACATCGTAAAGTCCGCTAATTAGCTCTTTAAGACCTTTCTCATCTTTCGAAATGTTCGTTAACAATTGCTTCGCGAAATCAATAATTTGTGGACCATTCATATCTACGTGAAGATTAACTAGATTAAGACTTTCGCCGTTAATTTTCGCTGCTAAGGGTTTAACAGATAGATCAGTTGGTGTTGGTGCACTCTTGACGAAGTAAGAAACTAATGATTGCATCATTTCCTTGTATTTCGCTTGTAAATCATTAAGCTTTAGACCACTTGCATTCAATAACGCTAGTGATGCATCTGAATTCATTTGAAGTACGATTGGTTTCTTCGCACCCTCGATCATGATCGTCATTTCTTTAGTATTCATCGCAAGTTTGAACGGAACTGTACGGGTACCAATTTGAAGCGTTCCTGTTGTCGACATTGTATTTACATCTTGCTGCTTCGTATTGTTGAATGATAGCTTAATAGATTTCATAAGATCATACATGGCTTTATCTTCTGGTAATAATTTCATACCATCGCCCGGAACAATTTCAAGGGAGACTGTCTGGTTCGATTCTGTAGATGTCACATTCATTGCATTCGCAACGACCTTACTCGTATCAAATCCTGTGAAACTTGCGCAGCCAGTAAGCACTAACAGCAATGCTGCAAGACTAGCGCTTAGCAATACCTTCCATTTCTTTAAAAACATCATACCACTCCTTATGTACTTAATATAAAAATAACAATACTCTAATTTATACGTTTTTGTTTGCGAATAGTCGCACGTTATTTTGAAATTATTATGAAATTTCTATGAAAACAAAAAAACCAGAAGAATTACTCTTCTGGTTCATTCGCTATGATTGATGTTTTATGAGGCTTGACCCCGTTTTGCCATTCTTGCCACACGTGCAATAATCTTTTGTATAGGACCTGGAAGATTACGAACATCTTCCTTTGTGACGACTTTCGTCAGCATTAACATAAGTGGATACATCGCTAACACAACCGCACTTACGATACAAGCGTTCAAACCTTCGTTCAAGCGATCCATGGAGAACAGATGGATGTACGTGTGTGTAAGCTGCTCAAGCCCAATCCCAACTGCACAAATAACAAGAGTCGATACAATAAGTCCAATCCATTTGCTGCGGGTAAACATCCGAAATGCCACAGATTGACGCAGCACACTGATATTGATACAAGACATGACGATAAAACAAACCCCTGTAGCAATCACAATGCCATAAATATCGAGCCATGGAGCAAGCAAGTAGTTCAATGCCAGCTTCGATCCGATTCCAACTAATACAGCTAGCATTAACGGCTTCATTCGTCCCATTCCCATCAATACAGCCCCGGAAGTCTGCATGATAATTTGGAACATAGCACTTATCGTCAGCAGCCCGATAATATAAGGCGCATTCTCATAGCCGTACACACTTTTCTCATAACCGAAAATAAATCCATCCAATGGTCTTGCTGCCAGAACGATCAAAAGTACCATTGGCAGTCCTGTTAAAATCGCAAGCTGCAGCACACGCGAGGTATGATGCTTCACATGATCCATCTCTCCGCGTGAAAATGATGATGATATCAAAGGAACAACCGACTGACTCAGTGCAATCGCTAGAATAATTGGAATTCCCGCTAACGACTGCGCTCGTCCTCCTAATATACCAAGAATCTCCCGAGCACCTTCTGTTGTAAACTTATCTTGTAGTAATGGAATTACGGAGGAAGAATCAATACTGTATACAAGCGTAACCGTAATAGAGAATATGACAATCGGAATGGACAATTTGAGCAATGCCGCATATATACTGCCATAACCTGTAAGAACAGGTGTATTGGAAGAAGTACGGTTGCTACTACTTTTCCCCCCTGCTGGAGATGGTGTTGAGTTCGGTGTAACGGCCTCTCTAGCGTCTTTCCGTTTAAGCTTGACTGTATAGTATATCATGACACCAAGTGCTGCCACGCCACCTGCTACACCACCGAATGATGCACCTGCAATCGCCCATTCATGCGAGATGCTAAGTAAAGCATAAGCAAGACCAACCGCTACAACTAAACGGAAGATCTGCTCAACGACTTGAGACACACCATTTGGCATCATATGCTGACGACCCTGGAAGTACCCGCGCATCACTGCGATTACAGGGAATAGCAGCAATCCTGGTGCTACAGCTTGAGTAGCCAGTACAGCCATCGGGTCTTTCGATACATCAGCCGCAAACCATGCTGATAACGCGAATAACACACTCGCTGCAACAACCCCGGCAACGATCGCAAAAAGAATAGAGGCACGATAGATGCGATCTGCTTCTTCGTAACGTCCAAGTGCGGTACGCTCGGAGATCATTTTACTCAGCGCACTTGGAATACCTGCCGTTGCAATGACAAGCAGTACCGAATATAAGTTAAACGCAATGGAGTAAGATCCCATACCCTCATCGCCTAATAGATAGACAAGTGGTATACGTTGAAAAACACCAAGGAACCGTGCCACAAGCGCAGCGACGGTTAAAATAATCGTTCCTTTTACAAGTGAATCTTTGGACAAAGCGACTTCCTTCTTCCTTAAATCCAGATAATAAATACGATAATCATGACGAGCTGTAAGATCACTTTGACAACAACACTAGAGAAAAACCCAATTACAGAGCCCACTCCAGACTTAATTGCCTGTTTCATGCTCATTCCAATGATGAGCTCTCCGATAACCGCCCCAATAAACGGTCCCAGAATCAGACCAAAAGCCGGAATCACGAAAGGTCCGATAATCAGACCAATCGTGGAACCAATAACAGATGCCTTCGATCCGCCAAATTTCTTTACGCCCATCGCTGAAACCGCATAATCTGCAACGAATATAATGACAACAATCAAGGTTTGAATCGTCCAGAACCAGAAACCGAAAGGTTCAAAGCTGAAAAACCATCCGTAGACGAAAAAAGCAGCGTAAACAGCAAATACGCCAGGCAAAATCGGAAACACCGTCCCGAGCATGCCGATAATGAACAATGCTACAATAAGCAGCCAGCCTAATATGTCCATCACAAGGTTTCACCTCAACATTATCAATTAGCGCGTGCGACCCAGTACATACTCTTCAATAATCGCAGCTACACCATCTTCATCATTTGTTACTGTGACCAAATCAGCCGCAGCTTTTACTTCATCTTGCGCATTGCCCATTGCAACACCAAGACCTGCAGCGCGAATCATCGCTAGATCGTTCTGGGAATCACCCATCGCAATCACTTGATCCATCGTTATACCGAGCAGTTTGCAGACTTCAATCATGCCGCTGCCTTTGGAAATCCCTTTAGGGTTCAATTCAATATTGCTTAAGTGCGAATTCGTTATTTCAAAAAGGTCCCATGACTCAACCGTTCTACGGATTTCAGCAAGCTTTTCTGCATCTTCCTCATAAAAACCGAATTTCAGCCAATTCAGTTCGTCGATATTCTCGAGCCATTTTTCCTTATTGAACAAACCTTCAACTGCATAAGCCCAATACCAAGAGCCATACTCAAGTGCTAGTGCATGCAGCTTGTGAATTGTATCCGCAGATACAAGCACACGCTTATGCAATTCATCCGGCGATTTCCACACCTCACTACCATTCACGGATACGATTGGAGCCTTCAGGCCCAAATCTTCAATATAAGGCCTAGCACTTTGCACGCCACGTCCTGTTGAGAACATGACCGTCACACCGGCTTCAATTGCATCCGCAATCGCTTTGCGGTTTCTTTCGGAAATATGCTTTTCTTCATTCAGAACGGTTCCATCCATATCCAGAGCAACGAGTTTATAAGTGGTTGACATTGTTGTAAAAAACCTCCCTATTCTAGTGCGTCAGAACTGCTTTTTGCGGAACATCTTCCATATACGTTACATGCCATAAAGCAAAAATATAAATTGTCCATATGCGGCGCGCATAGTCGCCTTGACCATTGCGATGCTTATGCAGCATCTCTTCTACGGCTTGAATGTTAATATAATCTTCAATGCCACTTGCTTTAATTTGTTCCAAAATCATGATGCCCGTGGAGTCTTTCATCCAATCACGAAGCGGTACTGGGAAACCAAGCTTAGGACGATCCAAGATAAAATCAGGGATAATACCTTCCATTGCTTTACGGAAAATATATTTCGTTGTTCCACCCGCGATTCGATATTTAGCTGGAATGCGACGTGCCACTTCGAATAACTCCTTGTCCAAAAACGGAACGCGAAGTTCTAGTGAATGTGCCATCGTCATTTTATCAGCTTTCATGAGAATGTCGCCTGGCATCCATAAATTCATATCGATGTACTGCATACGTGTTACCGGATCTTGATGTTTTGTTTTTGCATAATATTCACTTGCAATCTGTTGTGGATTCTTGTAATGACGAAGCATTTCTGAATCCAGTCGAAGAACCTCAGACTTCATGGATTCGGTAAATATCTTCGCGTTGCCCAAGAAGCGTTCTTCAAGCGGCGTCGTACCGCGAAGCATATAATTGCGTCCATACATACTGCTTGGCAGCATGCGTGCCATACGGTTAATCATTCGACGCAGTGGCAGTGGCAAGCGTTCTAATGGACGTAGCGATGAGGGCTCATTATAAATGCGATAGCCGCCGAACAGTTCGTCCGCACCTTCACCAGAAAGTGTAACCGTTACATGCTCACGAGCAAGCTGTGCAACATGGTACAGCGCAATTGCCGATGGATCCGCTACAGGCTCGTCCTGATGCCAGATCGCTTTAGGCAGCGATGCAAAGTAATCATCTTTCGAGATGATTCTCTCATAATGATCGGTTCCAAGCGCTTCAGCTGTCTGCCTAGCAATAATCGTTTCATTATTAGCCCCTTCAAAACCAACAGAGAATGTACGAATGGGCTCGATACGTTTCATCTGTGCGGCAATTGCCGTTGAATCAATCCCGCTTGACAAGAAGCAACCACGATCTACATCACTCACCATATGGTGCTTAACTGAATCTTCAAGTGTTGCGCGAATTTGTTCCACATACTCATCAAAAGGACGATCAATGGGATCAAACATCGGGTCCCAATAACGTTCAATTGTCATGTCACCATCGTATGTCACTTTTACAAAATGACCTGGTGGGAGCTTCTGAATACCTTCGAACATCGTGTTCGGCTCTGGTACGTATTGGAACGTTAAGTAATTAAGCAAGCTATCCGTATGGATCAAGCGATTCATACCTTCTGCTTGAAGCAAACTCTTAATCTCTGACCCAAACAAAAACTGACGGCCCGAGAGGTGGTAGTAGAATGGTTTAATCCCAAAGTGATCGCGTGCACCGAAAAGCTGCTTTTTATTGCGATCCCATATGCAGAAGCCAAACATTCCGCGAAGGTGCTTCACGCACTCTTCTCCAAACTCCTCGTACAGATGAACAATGACTTCCGTATCACTATGAGTACGGAAAATATGCCCACGATCCGTCAGCATGCTGCGCAAGCTTTTATAATTGTAAATCTCTCCATTAAAAACAATCCAAACAGACTCATCTTCATTACACAGCGGTTGATGACCTGCTGCCAAATCAATAATCGACAACCGACGAAAACCTAGACCAATCCGATTCTCTGTCCAAAATCCGCTGTCGTTCGGTCCGCGATGCTCAATCACATCTGTCATCGCTTGTAACATGTGTTGGGAAGGTTCCCGATCTTCAAAATATAGTACACCAGTGATTCCGCACACGGTGAAATACACCTCCGTATAAGTAACTGACAACTTGATGCTTGATACGTAAGTATAGCACACCTTGGCTAGAACGAAAAATGTTATAGAAAAATCATGGTGATGATCAAACGCTTAAGTGAAGCGATGAGACGTCTCCTTTTCATCCTAATCCCTCCGTTTGCCCAAAAGACATATTGTTTACTCGATGCAACTTTTTGGTTAAAAAAAGAGACCCTTTACCCGCAGTATATGCACCTGTCTAACAAAGGTGATTGCGGGAAAAAGTCTCTTGTTTTCTATGATTCATTAAATTAATATTCTAGCGGTTAGGAGGCGGTGTTTGCGTCGAACTTGGTGGTGCAACAGGTTTAGGTGTACCTGTCAGTCCGACATGTTGATCATAAGCATCGAACATCTTACGCGCAATTGGAGCCGCATTCCATGCACCATACCCACCCTCAGGTACGACAACGGCAATTGCAAGGGTCGGGTTTTCAACTGGAGCATACGCGATAAACACGGCATTATCGACGTTTTGCCCTTTTAAAGTTTGTGTGGATGTACCTGTTTTCGAAGCGAATGAGTATGGAAAGCCATCGAAACCCTGCACCCTTACTTGTTTCATACCGTCTTCAATTACTTTCCAATATTCATTCGGGAATTTCTCTTCATTTAAGACCTCAGGTGTAAAACCTTGAACGAGTTCTCCATCAAATGTCGTAATTTTCTCGACAAACTGCGGCTTCATCCGCTTACCTTTGGAAGCTAGCGTTGCTGCAAATTGTGCGAGCTGCAGCGTTGTATACTTCTCATTTTGCCCCCAAGATGCACGAATCATCCGGGATTGCACAGGCTCATTTTGAGATGCATCCTTGTACTCACTGCTGCCTGCGGATTCGAACGGTAAACCTGAACCCGTTAAAACTCCAAGACCAAATTTATTCAAGTAACTATCCCACGTATCAATCGCTTTGGTTGGCGTCTCTTTCGTTGTATATTTCTCATGCAATTTATTTCCTACCATCGCCGACATGAATGTATTGGATGAGTAGCGTATCGCATCAGAAGAATTAATTAATCCATGCGCAGCGCCGTCAGAGTTATTAATCGATGCTTCTCTTCCTTTAATACCCCAGGTAAATCTCCCTGTATCATTGTACTTTTCATAAGGAGAGAACAATTTTTCATTTAGTCCAACAAGAATGGAGAGTGGCTTAATAACAGAGCCCATATAGACCATCGAATTTAATCTGTTTGCAATCTGGGCATCCGGTAGTTTCGGATATGAGGCACGAATCGTCCCGTTGTTCACAACCGATTTAAACTTTTGATATTCTTCGTCGCTGAAACCACCAATCCACTTATTCGTATCGTAGTCAGGCATCGATGCCATCGCGGCAACTTTACCAGTCTTCACTTCGATCGCAACCGCATAACCGGTTGTTGCATTCGGTGCACTTGAGTATTTATTACCACTTGAAGCCTGCATACTTTTGATCTGATCAGTAATTGCTTGCTGCGTCGCTCGCTGAACATCCTTTTGAAGAGTTAGATAAAGGTTGTGGCCTTTTTCTGGCTTCTGAATCGTTGGTAAACCTACAATCGTATCTTTGAGGTTAACAGGATACGACTTAATACCGCTCTCGCCACGAAGTTCATTTTGATACATGTATTCCAAACCATCAAAACCAACATATTCTTTATCGCGGTATTTCTTCCGATTCTCATCTGAATCTTTATACAGTGACAATTTATTAGCTGAATCGTACGGTCGCATATAACCAACTAGCTGTGCAGCAATCGGGTTGGTATCATAGCGACGACTGCTTTCCTCATTCACTTCAAGCCACTTGAATTCATCCCGATGCTCAAGGATATAGGCAATCTCTTCCTTCGATAAATCCTCTTTAATCCGGCGTGCGACATAATAAAGACCAGGTTCTTTTGTCGGTTGTTTATTGATGTCATAACCAACATCCATCGTTTTAATAATTTCATCAGCAGATGGTTTCTTAGATCCTTCTTTTCCATATTTCTTAAATACTTCTTCCAGTTTATAAGCAAGTTGAATGTACTCATCTCTCGGCTTCTGAGGAAGTCCCGTCTCCATACGGAAGAATACAGATTGAACAGATACCGAATATGCAACCGGATATGCATCCTTATCATAAATGTTGCCACGAATCGGAGCGATCTGTGTGTCACGATTATTAATTCGCTGTGCTTCGGCAGTTAGCTGCTTCCCTTCTACGAACTGTAAAATCGCTAATTTAACGATCAAGATAGAGAACAAAACAAAAGTAAGGAAGAAAAATAAATTAATCCGAAACGAAAAGTGGCGTTTTTTCGTTTTTTCGTTTTTTTGCGGATCATCATCACGATGCAAAATTTGCTTTCTCACAATTAAACCTTTCCTTTCTAGCAGACTTCTTGCCCTTTATTTTAACACATAATCTCGGCAATCAAAAAAAAGAGCTTTTTCCATTTCTCAGAAAAAAACTCTCTCGTGTATCTAAGCATCTCGTATGTGTGTTTTTTCAAAGTTAGGGGGATTAAACCAATTCCCACCAGACGACACCCAAGTTGAATCAAGTGGTATCCATGCCTTGCTATCTTTCAAATAAACCTCGTTCCACGCATGAGCGCCATATCCGCCTTTGCCGTCATAGCCAAGACCTGTAATGACTTTCGCATCAAGTCCTACCACTCTTGCCATTGCCGCATACAATCTCGAATAATCGATGCATACGCCTTTGCGAGTATTAAATGTATCTTCCGGCGTCTGCTCTTTCCATATTTGTTTCTCTTCATACAGCTTCACTTTATCCCAATCATACTGGACTCGTGAGCCGATCCATTGATAGAGCAGTTTCGCTTTTTCTTCGTCTGTCTTGCCTTTTGCTGCCACTTCTTGAGCAGCTTTTACAATATCAGAAGATATATTAGCATCTAAGACTTCATACTTCCGCTGCAGAAGCCCTTTGAAATCCTGCTCCATCGCTCTTGTAATAACAGGTAGATTGTCCGCAAGCATTTTACCTGTAAAAGGCTCGATGATTTGCTCCGCACCTTTTTGATACAATGTTGAGTTTTGGATATACGTTGCGAACTGCGTCTGCGGGAATAAAGTTACATACATAAACAAGACAACAAGGACAATAAGTCCTCGTACAGCGCCACCGACTGTTCCAACAAGACCACCAACTACTGCACTAATTACCGTTGGCGATGAATGGGACGGACGTCCACCTATATGCTGCCAGCGTTCAAATATAGGACCGATGATAAAGAACAAGATCTGTTTCAAAATCAAATACACGATGACGAATAGTATCGAGAATCGAAAGAGTGGAAAATCACGAATACCTGTTACAAAGGTATAGTAAACTTGCTTCCACACTCCAACTTCGCCCACAGGGATTTGCACATTCTTGTTAAGCAGCCATTGATGAAACCAAGGAGAAACGCCTTGTACGATATACCATGCAGCTACGATTGCGACAATTGAGAGCAGTCCCGAACTCACCATGGAAATTAAATGACGAACAGATCCTGATGCGCCACGTCGCCCACCTTGTATGGCAGAAAAAACAAGGATTGCAATAAGCAGCAGCGAGATCACGTTAAAAAATGGTGCCATTGCTCATCAATCCTTTCTTGTGTTCATTATTTTGCGTTAGCCTTCGCTTGTTCAATTAAGGCTTTAACAGCAGCATCTGCTTCCATTTTAAAAGTTTGTCCTAGAAAAGTAACCTGGAGTTCATTGGAACCAGCTTTACCTTCCATCTTCAAGTTCTTTGTCGATACTTCAAAAGAACCATCTTTGTTTACCACATATTTTGCATCTTTCATATCATCGCTAAGCGCTTTAATCGCTTGTGTCTTAATCTCGTTGACTACAGTTGTTCCAACCGTCTTTAGCGTATCGGTATATTGTACGCCATAAATAACAACACCTGCAATGATCGCAAATACGATCACCCATTTCATGATCGTTTTTACAATACTAACGACAATAATCAATACAATAACTGCCGCTAATATCAATATCCATCGTTCTTGTAAAAATGACATCCATTGATCCATACTCCACTCCCCCAATTTTCCCAATTCATCTATCATCATACTATACACCTTCGTTATCATCATCCCTTTTTTGCCTTAATTGTTTTAATTTATGTTGTATTTCTTCCCCTTTGTTCCAATTCATGCGTGATTTACGGCGCGCATGACGCATTCGAATAAGAAACATGACGATTAATAAGGCCATCATAATCCAGAGGTAATCCATCACTTACACTCCTTTCTTTATGTAAATGTGGTATATGTGCAGGACAAGTCGCGTAACCATGTAGAGTATGTACAAGCAAAGGCGGTGATAAGAATGAAAACAACGCTCTGGCTCTATTTGTTCATGTTTATCGCTTTTTTTGATTTACATGCCCAATATCCGATTCTTTCCCCATTCGCTCTATCCATTGGCGCTGCTCCCTCGTTCATCGGTTATATCATGGGAACATATGCAATTACACATCTACCAGGGAATCTGATTGCAGGTTATGGCGTGGATAAATTTGGTAGTAAAATATTCATCTTTAGCTCCTTGATTGTAGCAGGAATTGTACTTGTTTTCCAATCACAAGTGGATGATCCCTGGGAACTGCTTTTCATTCGTTCGATATCGGGGTTCGTGCTCGCTTTCTTGTCTCCTGCTTGTCTTGCACTACTTGCTAAATTAGCTAAAGATCGTACCCATCAAAGTAAACTAATGGCAGGCAATGGTCTCATGCATACATTAGCTTCCGTCGTATCGCCTGCAGCAGGTGCTTATCTGGTCACACAGGTTGGATTCAGCCGATCATTCGAAATCTTAGGGTGGGTTCTTATTGCGACAGGGGTAATCGCAATTTTTGGTGTCAAAGATCAACGTGTTGCTTTATTTGCTCCTATACAGATGAAAGAACAAGGTAATGACACGGATGTGAGCATTCCAATCCCTTGGCTATTTTTCCTCATCCCACTGGCCATTTCATGCTCGCAGGGAATTTTGTTCTTCGAACTTCCACTTATGAATACAGGAAAAGACGCTGTCGTCACATCGGGTATCTTATTTACTCTAATTTCAATCGGAGCACTGGTCAGTCTATCCTTACTATTTATTAATCGAGTATCGCCTTATATTCGAACATTATTCGGTTCCTTATCACTTGCGATCATTTTTTTTGGGATTGCGATACATTGGTTCCTATCGATTCATATTTCTTTATTCTTAATCGGTATGGCGAAAGGTATTATATTCCCTGCGATCGCCTCATTACTTGCCTCAATAACTCCTAGTAATCGTTATGGCCGTTCATTCTCGATGTTGTCAATTGCCTATTCAATCGGGTCATTCATCGGGCCTATCCTTGCAGGTCAATTACGCGATTACATTTCACCTTATTTTATTGCTTTCTTTATTCTCACGCTGGCACTAGCCTTACTCCCCCAACGTACATCCAAATTAATCCCGATTCTAAAATAAGGGGTCAAGTGAACACCTTATAATTTAAATAAAGTGGCAAGCTGGTCAACAAACAGTTCGCCTCTTTTTCGTCATGATTTGACATTTCCCGGGTAATTATGGTTTTGTTAATGAGGAAATCATTCTGATGAGCGAGGTGGACACACAGTCACATGTCAATTGCAATAATTGTAGAAGGCAAAAATGACCGTGCAAGACTGCGACGTCTTCTTAACTTAGAAGTTGCTATTTATTGTACATATGGAACACCTGGTAACGAAACGCTTAATCAACTTCACAAAACCTGTTTTCATGATGAGGTGTTTCTCTTTATGGATAACGATGCAGCTGGCAAAAAGATCCGTTCCCTTCTGCGTGATATATTCCCTGATGCGATCCACATGTATACCCGTAAAGGTTATGCTGGTGTTGAAGGAACCCCTAATGAATACCTCATCACCCAAATAGAAAAAGCAGGCCTCGAAGCGTACATTTTGTACCCTGATCGAGATCCTGCTTAAATTCGTTTTATTTCGCTTTTGCAAGCGCTGCTACATCCTTAGCGATTGATTCTGCTGTAATTTTTGTATCATTTGGGTCATAGTACTTGCGAACTTGACCTTTTTTATCCACGAGCAGAATAACATTCGTATGGATGAAAGTATCGTTTTTCTTATCATGAACGATCGTTATCCCAAACTTTTCTCCAATTTGCTTTGTTCCTTCTTCATCTCCTCGAAGGAAAGACCAGCCAGTAGGATCTACACCATATCCTTGCGAATATTTTGTCAGCTTAGGTAATGTATCTTTATCCGGGTCCATCGTAATGGAGAACATATGCGCTTTCGTACCAAACAACTTATCCGCTTTTAGCGCTTGCTGCACTTTGCTTAAATATTGTGTAGTTGGCGGACATACATCCGGACACGATGCGAAAAAGAAATACACTAGCTTCACTTTATCTTCGTAATCTGAAAACTTGACTTGCTTGTCTTCTGTACTTTGCAATTCAAAGTTGGGAGCTTGACCTAACACTTTAAAGGTACTTTCCGTTTGATCCTTAAACCACAGCTTATATGCAAAAGAACCGATGATGGCTACTAAAATAACAACAATTGCGATTTTAAACCAATTTTTTGAAAGTGATGCCATGTTAATTAGCTCCCCTTGTGTACGGTATCAATAATCATAAGCAATAAGAGAATAGTTAGGTAGTTAATGGAAAATATAAAATTACCTTTTGCCCACTTGATCTCATCTTTTGCTTTAAATCCAGTCAAACATTGATATACCCATAGAAGACCAAGTACTGTTGCTCCGATTAAATAGATCTTACCCACATATCCATAAACAGATAATAAAATTGATACAGGAACTAAAAGTACAACATAACGCATCATAGCAAGTTTCGTTGCGTGAATACCTTTAACGACCGGAAGGAGTGGAAAACCTGCTGCTGCATAATCTTCTCTACGACGAATACCCAGAGCCCAGAAATGCGGCGGCTGCCACAAGAACAGAAATGCATACAAGATCAAAGCCCCGATTGCATCTGTCGTGTCTACTGCACAGAATCCAATAACAGGAGGCATTGCACCAGAGAATGCCCCTACAAATGTGCTCCATACGGAAGTGCGTTTAAACCATGCGGTATAGAGTCCCACATAAAGGACGAATCCAAGAACACCTAACAAAGCCGCCACATGTGTCGTACCGAATGCAAGAATAGCAATACCGATGATTCCGAGGATTACACCAAACGCCATAACAGAACCAGGTGTCATTAAGCCACTAGGTAATGCACGTTTAGCCGTGCGCTCCATCTTCGCATCCATATCACGATCCAGATAGTTGTTGATTACTGTCCCTGAAGCCATCACAAATGCCGTACCTAATATGGTAAACAAAAGTAAGGTCCAATTTATATTCCAGCCAGAAGCAATCCAGAAACCAGCTAAAGTCGCCAGTGAATTGGAGTAAATAATGCCTGGTTTTATGAGTCTAAAATAATCTTTGATTGTTGCGCGTCTTTTCACAGCATCATCTGAATTTGTGGTATGTTCAGATTGATGTGAAATAGCTGCAGTCTCATCAAAGCTTAACTGCTTATCCACCTGTAAGCCCCCTTATAAAAAAAATCTATTCCCCAATCATATCAATGCAAATACTTTTTGACAATAAAATGGCACGAGATGTCATGATATTGTCGATTACTGACTGTATTTAATTTGGGTGAAATGCCAAATATTTATTTTATGTATTCCACCTTTTATAAAGCCAGCTAATGCAGCCCATTCTTCATCTTCCATATTGCGCCTACGTGCTTTCAATTGTAAGTATGCCTCATAGTCCATTTCATTCCACTGCTCCACGAATAAGCCCATTTGATCTGTACCCTCGAAAAGTTCCATTTGCTTGTATTCTTTTTGTCGTTTTTGTATAAAGTGCATGTAACCTTCTCGATATTCTGGCATAATTTGATATTCAATCCATACTTTATTCATCTGCATGACTTCCTCTCATTCGAAAATTAATGAAAACCAATAAACATGGTAAACTAAGCTAGTCAATCTGTTGTCCAAGCATCCACCTAAGAACTCTACTATCAACATGAGGAGGTACTCCATTGGATACAGGAACCCATCTTGTTGTTGGATTTGGACTTGCCGGGCTTGCTCATATCGATCCAGTCGTAGCATCTGATCCAACTGTAATGACTGCCGTTCTAATCGGCACCGTGCTTGGTTCTCAAGCACCTGATCTTGATACTCTGACTCGTGCAAAAAGCAACGCCTTCTACATTCGCAATCACCGCGGGGTCTCTCATTCCTTACCCTTAATGGCGTTTTGGATAAGCTCGATCACCTTATTACTTACAATCCTTTTCGGTCCTATTCCGATGGGACATATGTTGTTTTGGGTAGGCATAGCTGTGTTCCTACACGTGTTCATGGATTTATTCAACACGTACGGTACACAGGGCTTATGGCCATTATCCAGCAGGTGGATTTCATGGAATATCATCCACATCTTTGACTTGTTCATTTTTGCAAGTCACGTCATCGCGATTGGTCTATGGGCTTTTCACTTGCTCGATCCTAGATTAATTTTTCCGACACTTTACGCGCTTCTTGCGCTATACTATATATGGCGTACGTACGTTCACTATGAAGTCATGAAAGCATTACCGCTTAAAGACCCTTCATTTGTACAAGGTGAACGCTATATCGCCATACCGACGATTCATCCCGCTCATTGGAACATTGTGAAGTTACTAGCCGATGAAACATTTAAAGTTGGAGAGCTTCGAGGCGGCACATTGCGCTGGATTGAGCATGTGGTCTCCGATTCACATCCTGCTATAGACGTATCCAAGCAGCATCCAGATGTACAAGCGCTACTCTATTTCTCATCATACACTTCATCCGAATTAACCGTCCATCCTTGGGGATATGAGGTGCGTTGGGCGGATGTTCGCTATCGTCACCGAAAGCAATACCCTTTTGTTGCCGTACTGCTCATGGACAAAGAGTACCAAACCATTAGTTCTTATGTAGGTTGGTTGAGCGATTCGAAGTTAGAGAAAAGGCTGCACCCCGATCCTCGATAATCTTATCTCACTGATATAAAAAGAAAGCTCAAGGGATTATCCCTTGAGCTTATATATCTGTTATTCAAAAATGATTAGCGTCCTTGACCACCGGAAAGAGATTGCTCAGCCATTTGTACCAAGCGTTTTGTGATTCCGCCACCAATAGAACCAGTATCACGGGAAGTCATGTTACCGTAGTACCCGTCTTTAGGGAATGAAATGTTCAGTTCTTGTGCAACTTCATACTTCATTTGATCAAGAGCTTTGTTTGCCTGTGGTACAATTAGTGTATTGCGACCTGCCATAATAAATCAACATCCTTTCAACTCATGATTGTTTTGATGTATTTTGCAAGCTTGCAAACATAGTATGTGAAGCAGATTAAATAATATACACACAAGGAGGAGAACATTTTTGAAAAAATCTATGGCTCTGTTATTCGCATTTATCGGCACTTTATTACTCGCGTCCATCGCCTATTTCATTGCAGTACGAGAACCATGGTTTATGGTACTTTCCATCCTCGCCACAATTGGATTTCTTGGATTTAGCTTCGCCTACAAAGCTCGTATGAGACGTAAATCTGAACAAGCCCAATCCTAGACGATAAAGCCCATTTTCTCTTTTACTTCACGTAGGGTGGCATTTGCAGTAGCAGATGCCTTCTCAGCACCCTCACGTAAAATTTTTGCAATTTCACCGGACTCACGGATTTCACGATAACGCTGTTGGATCGGCTCAAGTAAAGCAACTACGACTTCTGCCAAATCCTTTTTGAAAGGCCCATAACCTTGCCCTTCATACTTCGCTTCAATATCCGCGATCGACATATTCGAGCATTCGGAATAAATACTCATGAGATTGCTAACTTCAGGTTTATTTTGCGGATCATATTTCACTTCGCGGCCAGAATCTGTTACGGCACGCGATATTTTTTTACGAATAACTGCTGGTTCGTCCAACATTAAGATAAAGCTTGCAGGGTTGGTACTGCTCTTGCTCATTTTTTTAGATGCATCATCTAGTGACATGATACGTGCACCAACTTCTGGCGTGTAAGGCTGAGGAATCGGGAACGTTTCACCAAAACGGTTATTAAAGCGATTCGCCAGATCACGCGTAAGCTCCAAATGCTGTTTCTGATCATCACCTACTGGAACCATTGTAGCTTTATAGAGCAGGATATCTGCCGCCATTAGAGATGGGTACGTAAACAGACCCGCACCAATGGAATCTTTGCCTGCTGATTTATCTTTAAATTGTGTCATACGCTCAAGTTCACCCATATACGTGAGTGTCGTCATCAACCAGCCAAGTTCAGCGTGCGCAGGTACGTGAGATTGCAAAAACACCGCCGCTTTACTTGTATCAATGCCCGCTGCAATAAATAATGCAACCGCCGATTCGATGTTCTCTCTTAATGTTGCTGGATCTTGAGGCAATGTGACCGAATGTAAATCTACGACCATAAAATAACAGTCATGTTCATGCTGGAGCTTCGTATAATTACGTAGTGCCCCGATGTAATTCCCAATTGTTAATTGTCCGCTTGATTGAATTCCTGAAAGTACATTTGCCATTCAGATAACCCCCTACAATTTTTATACAACAAAAAAAGGCCTCTCCCCGCAAAGGGACGAGAGACCGTGGTGCCACCCTAATTCGTCTTCTTCACTTGATAAAAAAAGTGACAAAAGACCTTCATAAGCTCCGATAACGGTGAGCTGCCGCTCCGTGTACTGAACATGAGCATCACCCGCTCATCTGTTCCACTTCAAGCTCAAGGATCCATTCATTCGCCTGATCTGCCGATTCACACCAACCACCGGCTCTCTGAAATCTCATATACGAATTACTAATTCCTCTCATTGCTGCATAACTATTGGATAATATTATACGCCAGTGCTTTAGAAAGTCAACCACTCCTATCATGTAACTGCAATGTGACAAGCCTAATCTCGTTTGCTACAATAATGAAATAATTATTTTTCCAAACAGAGAGGAAGGATACGCATGATTTCACAACAAGATTGGCAAGGCGAAACCCTGTATATTTTGGAAAATGACTATTTAAGTTTAAGTCTATGCCCATCTATTAATAATAACTTAATCCGAATCTGGGATAAAAAGCTTAACCGTGAGGTGCTACGTGTTCCAGATGCTCCTCATGACTTAATGAAAAATCCAGCTCATTTCGGTACACCTGTCCTCATGCCGCCAAACCGCATTAATGGAGGTGCCTTCACATTTGATGGACGTCCTTATCAATTCGCTGTGAACCGTCCAAATCATATGCACAATCATGGTATTTTGCAAAACCTACCTTGGACTGTGAAATCAGCGGGTGAGGAAAATGGCATAATCTCCATTACTTCTACATTCCGTACGGCAGATTTCCCTGAAGTGATGGCCCAATATCCACATGATACAGAGATGGAAATTACGTATGAATTGATTGGCTCAAAGTTGAATCACAAGTTTAAAATTACAAACCTTAGCAATCTGAGCGCACCTTTCGGCTATGGCCTACATACTTGGTTCTTACTTGATCACAGCCCGAGTGAGTGGAACTTGACCGTGCCGCTTAGTGGCGTGTGGGAACTAGGCTCTGATTTATTACCAACAGGGAACATCTTGCCACTAGATAAGTTTGAATCGATCACGCATGGTGCGCCGCTTGAAGGATTTGATCTTGACACCGTCTTCCTTAAAGGGGATCACCCTTGTGTCGCTGTCCTTGAGAATAAGCAGTGTAAGATCACTTATTCCTCTGAATCCAATCTCATGAAGCATTGGGTGCTTTATACAAAAGGTGTAGCAGACAATTTCATCTGTCTTGAACCTTATACTTGGGTAACAAACGCGCCGAATATTGATCTACCTGCTGATGTTACAGGGGTACAAAGTGTGAAGCCAGGCCAAACCCTTGAGCTTGATATTTTACTTCAGATTGAACATAAATAACATTTAGTTGAATCAATTTCATAACTTATCTAAACCTTAAATTTGAAACTATATATAGACCAATTGAACCGTTTGGATCTATATATAGTCTTGATTAAAGCGGCTAAAGGTATTATTAAATTGATTCAGTTATATACGAGAAGAGGATCAACCGACAAATGGGTTGATCCTCTTTTTAAAATTAAATTTTCAAAATTCCACCTGTTGATGCGTTCGTTACCAATTTAGAATATCGAGCAAGGTAACCTGTTTTAATTTTCGGTTCAAAACCTTTCCAGTTCGCACGACGACGATCCATTTCCTCATCGGACACTTGAAGGTCAATTTTGCGATTTACCAAATCAAGATCAATGATGTCACCATCTTCAACAAAAGCAAGTGGTCCACCTTCAGCAGCTTCTGGTGAAATGTGACCAATCGAGATGCCTCGCGATGCACCGGAGAAACGACCATCTGTAATTAATCCTACCTTAGCTCCAAGACCCATACCTACGATTTGGGAAGTAGGGGCAAGCATCTCAGGCATACCAGGACCACCTTTAGGTCCTTCGTATCGGATGACAACGACATGTCCTTCCTTCACTTTCCCGTTCGCGATACCGTAAAGTGCCTCATCTTGAGAATCGAAGCAGATCGCTGGGCCAACATGACGACCACCAACAGAAGCATCAACTGCCCCAACTTTGATGATGGAACCCTCCGGTGCCAAGTTACCGAATAGAACAGCTAGACCACCTTGTTCACTATGTGGATTATCCAGTGTATGAATAACGTCTGTATCTAAAATTTCACAACCTGCTACATTCTCACGAAGCGTTTTACCCGTAACTGTAATACGACTTCCGTCCATAGCACCCGGCTTTTTGAGAAGTTCATTAATAACTGCGCTAACACCGCCTGCATTGTGAACATCTTCAATGTGGTAGTCAGAAGCCGGTGCAATCTTCGCTAAATGCGGTACTCTAGCAGCAATCTCATTAATCCGTTCGATCGGATATTCAAAGCCTGCTTCGTGTGCAATGGCTAGCGTATGAAGTACTGTATTCGTCGAACCACCCATCGCCATGTCAAGTGCAAACGCATTGTCGATTGCTTCAATCGTCACGATATCACGTGGTTTAATATCTTTTTCAATTAATTCAATTAATTGTCGAGCTGAGCGTTTGATGAACGCTTTGCGCTCTTCAGATACAGCAAGAATCGTGCCGTTTCCTGGAAGTGCAAGCCCTAGACCTTCTGCCAAGCAGTTCATGGAGTTCGCTGTAAACATGCCTGAACATGAGCCGCAAGTCGGACAACCATATTGTTCAAGTTCTAGTAATGCACTGTCATCGATTTTTCCTGCTTGATGTGCGCCTACTCCTTCGAATACAGAGGAAAGTGAGATCGAACGACCGTCTTTTGTTTTACCCGCTTTCATCGGTCCACCCGATACGAGCATCGTTGGAATGTTTACACGCAGTGCGCCCATGATCATACCCGGCGTGATTTTATCACAGTTCGGAATACATACCATACCATCGAACCAGTGCGCATTGACTACAGTTTCTACGGAATCTGCAATAATTTCACGGCTAGGCAGCGAGTAACGCATCCCGATATGCCCCATTGCAATTCCGTCATCTACACCAATTGTATTAAATTCAAAAGGAACTCCACCCGCTTCGCGAATTGCTTCCTTTACTAGTTTACCGAATTCCTGCAAATGAACATGACCAGGAATAATATCAATATAAGAGTTACATACAGCAATGAACGGTTTGCCAAAATCTTCTTCTTTTACCCCTGCTGCACGTAGTAAGCTGCGGTGAGGAGCACGATCGAAACCTTTTTTAATCATATCGCTGCGCATTTTGTTGTTAGCCATTGGTTGATTCCTCCCATTCCTAATCTAAAAATTCTATTATTTAAATATATCATATTTTGAGCCTTATTGCCCATTACTTTAAACGAATAAAGACTTCGGTTACTTGCGCCCGAAGTCTGCTTTAATTTCGCCCCATTTTTTCGTTTCCCACTTCACGATAGGGTTCGTATATTCATTGGTTCTGAGCCATTTTAGTGCGCGATCCACAAGGAACCAAATCTCTTGGGTAGACTCGTCACGTACGAGATTCGTTGCTACTTCTTTTTTTCGGATCCAGCTAAGAGCCGTACGTGAATCTGTATAAACTGTCTTATTACTGCCTCGCTCTTTGAGATAAGCTAGTCCGTGTACAATCGCTAGAAACTCCCCTAGGTTGTTCGTTCCCTTCGCTATCGGACCGTAGTAGAACAAGATTTCACTGGTTTGCGTGTCTACCCCTTTATACTCCACAATACCGGGATTACCTGAACAGCCAACATCAACGGAAATACTGTTGTAGTCAATTTCAGGAACTTCTTCTAAAGCTGCGGCTGCGGCTTCCTTCTTTTTATCGGAAGTGAAATTCAGCGATTTTTGCCAACCACGAGTGAACGCTTCTTGTGCTTCTTTTTCTGACTCATACGATTTATATTTGGCCTGCGGATAGTTGTTCACCTGTGCCTGGCACTCTGGCCAAGTGCGGTATATCCCTGGCTTATGACCCACCCATACGACATAAAATTTACTTTTCGCCAATTTCCTACACCCTCTTTCATGTATGACCTTAGAACTAGTTCTGTTAACTTATGTCTTCCGCCTGTTCGATGAGTTCTCTTACAATCGCAGCTGTATTCGCTAGCAGGGGTTGATAAGCATCTCCCAGTGAACTTACATACGCGTTAAAAGCGTGTGCAGCTTCTAAGACACATTGCCGATAAACATCTAATGAGACCTCACACGACTCATATTCTCGAAAATTTCCATCTGTCTTCTCTTCGACATGTGTTATTCGTATCTGATCCTCTTCTAGATGCTTAATGATGAACGAAAACCCACGACATGCTGGGTCTCCACACCCACATACAAAAAAGGGCATGAGCCACCACTCACCCGGGGTCGCAAACCGATTTAATTCTGAATCCTGCTGTACACTGCGAACAAGCGCAGGCATCCCCACATCCACGCAAAGTGGTTCATCCACAATCATTTCGTGATCCATCTTCAGAGTCACATCCGCTACAATAATCTGCAGCTCTTGATTCCATGACCAATGCTTTATTCTCAGTTCAAACATCGAATCCCCCGTGCGTCTGCGACTTGGACAAGTTCCTTATATTATAAGCGATAGGTCCATTTTCTCCAATAAAAGTGTGATTTAAAAAAGAGGTGACCTCATGGCCACCCCTTGTCATGTCTGTACTCCTACACACTTTTTGCAAGACTTGCTAAATTATAATTCGATTCAAATTGAACAGAGGCGAACAACACTGATTTCTTCACAGTAAAATCAAATAAAATCTCCCCATGCGTCCAGCTATTCTTGTATTTCAGACTATCAATTGCCATTTCTTTAAAAGACATAAACTGTGATTCTGATAATCCCATTTCTTGCTGACTTATAATGCCTCCCTTGCTTTCCATAGGTAGATGTCTAACACCAAACTTGCCAATTACATTGTTGCGAATCTGAATGAAAACGCTACCAGATGATAATAAACTCAGCTCTTCCCTCACTTGTCTAAATACGATCTCCACCTGGCGTGCGAGTGGCAGCTGTTCCAATATCAAATAATCTCCTCCTTTATTGGTCTAATATTCTGACTAAAGTCTTATGTATTTTGTCATTATATAGGTCTTTTCTTGCTATTTCAACATATTTTTACAAAGGTTCCCGAAATCTCCACGACTTTAGATTCTTGTTTTCGACTTCTTTTTTAAAATAAATAGGTCTTCAGACCATGTATTGTATAAAATTGTAGACCCTTGTCAGATCGAGATGATATAATTCCTCCTAAGGAATGTTTTTCCTTCTATAAGAGAACTAATACGTAAAGGGGACTTGGATAATGGGCTTCTTCTCTTCTTTTTCATTCAAGAAAAAGCTACAGATCGGTGTGTACGGTGTTATTGGAATCTATTCTATCTTAATGATCACTTTACTCTTGTTAAACGATGCATCCGTATTCGGTTATATCATTCCAGTTATACTTTTAGCTGCAAGCTATCCTTTTGTTCTCTGGTTTGAGAAAACGCTTACTGAACAAGTTTCTGACATGTCTCGCGTTGCAATGTCGATTGCGAAAGGCGACTTTTCACAGAAAGCAGATGTCACATCAAATGATGCGCTTGGGGATCTGGCCAAGTCTTTCAACCAAATGACAGATAAGCTTCGCGACATTTTAAAAGAAACAAGTACGATTACGAAGCACGTTTCAGATTCTAGCCGCGAAATTTACGTGAAGAATGAGCATTTGAAAGATCTAATGGAACAAGTCACATTATCCACACAGGAACTTGCTTCTGGGGCTGGACAAATTTCAGAAGAAGTATCTACCATTTCCCTTTCTACGAAAGATATTGAAACGAAGGTGTCTGGCTACGCATCTTCAACGAAAGAAATGAATTCACGTTCTTCTAACATGCTCGTACTTGTTGAAAAGGGGCAGAATGCAGTGGTCCTTCAAGGCGAGGGGATGAAGCGCAACGTGGAGACAACGACACAAGTATCAAGAACAATTCACTTGCTTGCTGAACAAGCAGCAGGCATTTCCAAAATTACAAGATCCATTTCGGACATTGCGGAGCAAACCAACTTACTTTCACTCAATGCTTCGATTGAGGCGGCACGTGCAGGTGAGCACGGTCGAGGATTCGCAGTTGTCGCCCAGCAAGTACGTAAGCTAGCAGAGGAGTCCACCTCGCTAACAAAAGAAGTATTCGGTCTTGTTACATCGATCGAAAAAGGAATCAAGCAATCCTTACATAACATTCAGATTAACGAAGATGTCGTAAATAAACAGACAGCACTCATTCAAGATACCGAGAATATTTTCTCTGATATCGTAACGTCCGTTGAATTTATTTCAAAAGAAATTGCACAGTTCGCGAGCGAAAGTGATCAAATGTTCGCAAGTTCTACGCAAATTTCTGCGACGATGGAAAGCATCTCTGCCATAACCGAGGAATCAGCAGCAGGTACTGAGCAAGTATCCGCATCGATGTCTGAACAAATATCAGCGGTTAGCACGATTGTTGACCAATCCGCCGAGATGACGCGAATGGTAACCAAGCTGCAGCAGACAATTCAGATCTTTAAGTTGTAAGCTATAATAAACGATCTTCATAGACAAAAAGAGCGCCGGACGATTCGTCCAAGCGCTCTTTTTATTCACACTAACCAACTATTACTCTGTCAATTCCATGAACTCACGAACGTCTGCAATCGCCATATCAACCGCACTTTGCCAGAATTCTGGCTTTGTTAGATCGACACCTAAATGCTTCTGAGCCAAGTCTTCAACGTTCATGGAGCCCGTGTCACGCAATAATGCTGCGTACTTATCTTCGAACGCGATACCTTCTTTGGCTGCTCTTGCGTAAATGCCAGCAGAGAACAAGTAACCGAATGTATACGGGAAGTTGTAGAACGGAACACCCGTGGAATAGAAGTGAAGCTTCGCCGCCCAGAAATGTGGGTGGTAAGAAGATAAGGAATCTTTAAATGCCACTTTTTGTGCATCCACCATAAGTTCATTCAAACGTTCCACGGACACATAGCCCTTCTCACGTTCTGCATAGAAATTCGTCTCGAAGATAAAACGAGCATGAATGTTCATAAAGAACGCGATTGAACGACCGATTTTATCTTCCAATAGTGCAATACGCTCTTCTTTGGAAGTTGCTTGCTTCACAAGAGCATCCGAGATGATCATTTCTGCAAATGTGGAAGCTGTCTCTGCAACATTCATAGCATAACGCTGTGCCATCACAGGCATGTCATTCATTACATGCTGGTGGTAACCATGACCCAATTCATGAGCTAAAGTTCCTACGTTATTGGAAGTACCGCTATACGTCATGAAAATACGTGTTTCTTTTTTAACAGGTAAAGACGTACAGAAACCACCTGGACGTTTACCAGGGCGATCCTCTGCTTCAATCCACGCATTTTCAAATGCATGAACAGAAAACTCCGCCATCTTAGGCGAGAATTTACGGAAGTTCTCCTCAATTAATTTCGCGCCTTCATCATAAGTTACTTCCTTCGCTCCGCCTGCTAGCGGTGCTTCAACATCTACCCAGCCTAACTTTTCAAGGCCCATAAGCTTCGCTTTGCGATTCAAGTATTCAACGAATACATCTTTATTACGATCGATAACATCCCACATAACGTTAAGTGTCGCATCCGTCATACGGTTAATATCAAGCGGTTCCTTATGTACAGAAGTCCAACCGCGTTTTCCATACACTTTCAGACGGAAGCCTGCAAGATGATTGAGTGCGTCCGCACAGTAGTCTTCAAGATTTGTCCAGGATGACTCCCATTTTTGCATTAAAGCCGTACGCTCTTCATTATTCGGAGAATGCAGCTTGTTATAGGCTTGCCCTGCGGATAGCTCCACTTCTTTATCGCCCTGCTCAACAGTCATACGGAATTTGCTTACAGCCGTATTGTAGGCATCGCTCCAGCCATGGTAGCCGTCAATTGATAAGTCATTGATTAATGCTTCTAGCTCTGGAGAAAGCTTCTCTTTTGCACGTTCACGACGCTCTGTAAGAGGGAATGCGATGGCTGCAAAAGGTTCTTGCTTCACGATAAGTTCCCATGCTTGATCAGGAATACCTAACAATAATTGATCCAAATATGTAAGCGTGGAAGCGAACTGTGCGGACAAGCTCTTGATCTGTCCACCCAGCAGGACTGCTTTCTTGTCATTTTGATTTTCGGCAGACAAACAAGATGCAAATGCACCAGCTTCACGCAATTTCTTCTGAATAGATTGTAAGGACTCTACCCAATTCCGAAGTCCATCCACTTGATTCGCATCCTGCGGCACAACAGCTTGTTCAATCGTTTGCTTAAATGCCGTAATTTCTTCTTTTAATTGACTTAAAAAGGTTTCAAATACCTCTGATTTACTTCCACCTGGGAAAATAGACTCTAAATTCCATTTTTGTGGTAACGGATGTTTCATGATCTGCACCTCATTTTCTGAATTAATAGTACAATAGACTATGTATCTATTATGAGCATAACATTACCGTCGGTCAATTTGTAAATATGCGCGTTGGAAATCCACTCAAAATATGCTTTAATGATAAATATCAATTCTTAAGAGGAGGTTCTTATGCAACCTTTACAAATATCTGCTGATACCGCAATTAAACTCGCTGCCAAGATGAAAGTTCCTATTGAGCATATCATGCACATGCCCCGCCATATTTTGGTGGAGAAATTAGTTGAACTAGCTAAAGAGGAAGCCGAAACAGCAGCAGAAGCATCTAGCCCAAAGGATGACAATACGCAGTGATCCCTTTTTCTCAAACCTGGCCTTATGAAACAATTGGTAAAGATGTCTATGTCATGAACTGCCCTTACTGCGAAGCTAGCAATGTACTGCTTCCACTCAAGGTAGCAGAACTTCCAGCTATACATGATGGGAAGAAGCGTCTGCTCGTCTTTCCTTGCTGCAATCACAGCTTATCCATCATCGATGTAGATGCGGATTACCTGCTTACAGATAAGCGTCTAAGAGGGTAATCATTTCTACACCTTACTGTAAAAAATATAACGCCTACCTTATGTTTTCAGATGAAAACACAGGGTAGGCGTTTATTGTGTCTATTTGGCTTCGCTCTGCATTTCCTCAGGCAATTCCAGTCTTGCAGCTAACATATCTTCGCGAGTAACGACCCATTGCTCACGACTTTTTTGAATCATCGCCGCATCCATAATCCGTTTATCGTTAATAATGCGTGAAAACCATTTTACAGCATCTGCATATTGACCTAATCTCCGATGGATTTCACCCATCAAATACATCAGTCGGGCATTATTCAGCTCAAGCCCTTCAGTCTCGTACACCACGATATAAGCATCGAGCGCATATTGGAGAAATCGTAATTCTTCCTCCTTATTCCCTTTATAACGATATAACCAAGCAATGTGGTGAAGTAATCCTGCAATAACGCGTTCTTTTTCTGACTTAATCTGGGCACAGAGAAGTGCTAGCTTATACGTATGCAGAGCAGTATCCCAATCCCGTTCCCCGCCAAAATCGCGATGACTCCAGTTATTTGCAACTTTTGCCTTAAATAGATCCTGCTGTTCCTCAGTCAGCTTATCACTAAAATTCTCCGTAAATGAAAATCCGCAATTCGGGCATACCCGAACCACATAAAAATCAGGATTATGATTCTTATAGTGCACACAGAAATCACTATCTGTCTGTGTAGCTTTCTTGAAGCTAGGACGAACGCGTGACGTTTCAAAAGCTTGCTTACAGTGTAGACAGCGTACATTAATTTGATATAAGGGATCGATGTCCATCTCGTTAATCATACCATCACCTCTTTGATCTATATCGATATTTAATTTGTATTTACAAAATGATTGGCAGGTGCAGATAAACGCTGTATCATGATCTCGCGTAAATCCTTTGGTAATCCAACTTCAACAAGGGCTTGTTCCATACAATTTAGCCAAGCCTGTGCATGTGCATTCGTGATTGGAAAAGGCATGTGTCTAGCACGCATCATGGGATGCCCGTATTGGTCGGAATATAGGGAGGGCCCACCTAAAAATTGGGTAAGGAATAAATATTGTTTTTCCATAACAGGTAATATATCTTCAGGAAATAACGGGGAAAGCAGTGGATCAATTTGAACTTTTGGGTAAAAAGTCTCTACGATTCGGCGTAATGTTTCCGCTCCGCCAATCCAATCATAGATCGTTTCTTTATGATCTTGCTCCGACATGTCATTCAACTCCAGTTGTTTTGGCTTATATTAGCTTGTCTTCTCATTAATTTTACCATAGCCGTTTATAAAAAGTCATGATTCCACAGGACGATTACACGGAATGGATGTCCACTTTCCTTCATATATGAATAAGAGGAGGTGCATGCATGACGAAGCAAACACAGCAGACCCAAAGCTTTACTACCGTTTATCTCATTGGTGCTATCGCAATCTTCGTGACTCTGCTGCTGCTCATCTACGCTCAGAATGGTGTGCAGGCAGCGCTGCGAGGTGTATCTATTTGGTGGGATGTGCTGTTCCCTGCATTATTCCCTTTCTTTGTTATATCTGAGATGCTGCTTGGATTTGGTATTGTTCATTTTATCGGTACATTGTTTGATCCGATGATGCGTCCTGTATTTCGTGTCCCTGGCATTGGGGGATTTATTATGGCGATGGGATTTGCTTCTGGTTATCCTGTTGGCGCTAAATTAACGGCGCAGCTCTGGGAGCAAGGCCTTGTTAACCGTGAAGAAGGTGAACGTCTCGTTGCGGTGACAACGAGCTCAGATCCTATTTTCCTCATAGGAGCCGTATCTGTTGGTTTTTTCCACGATGTGGGACTTGCTGGAATATTAGCTATCGCCCATTATGGAGGAGCTATGCTCATTGGAATCCTCATGAGATTTCATGGAGCACATTCGATTCAAGCTAATCGTGACGTTGATCTTCACAAATCTGTTCCTACAAAATCGATTTGGACACGAGCTTTTGACGCGATGCATACCGCTAGGATGAAAGATGGTCGGAGAATCGGTACATTACTCAGCGACGCGGTACAGCGCTCCTTAAATTTGATGTTCGTTGTTGGAGGACTTGTTGTATTTTTCTCTGTTGTTCTGACCATGCTTACGCAAGGGGGAGTCATGCAATTTTTTTACAATGGACTTGCTGCATTCCTGACATGGATTCACCTGCCTGCTACTTTATCAGAGGCTTTGATGAGCGGCTTGTTTGAAGTGACTTTGGGTGCGAAGGAAGCTGGTAGTTCGGTCGGAGTTGCACTGTCATTCCAAGTAGCTGCAGCTGCGTTCATCCTATCTTGGGGGGGGCTTTCGGTACACGCGCAAATCGTCTCATTACTCGCAAATACGAATCTACGCTATATGCCTTTCTTATTTGCTCGGATGATTCATGGTATTATTGCCGCGATCGCAGTACTCCTTCTATGGCAGCCTTTACAAGGAGGAAGAACCCCCATTCCGTCAGATACGGCTGACAGTTGGACGCAAGTGCCCACACTTGCCCGAACCATTGCGCATATTTTCCCTGCAAGCAGCATCATGATCTTGGCTGTATTGGGTTGTATACTGTTCTTTTATGGGATACATCTGTGTATGAAGTGGTGGCGTGTGTGATCTAACGTTGTGTTCTGGCGTGTTATTGATTATGATGGTTACATTAATAACTGAGCATAGATCACGCACCGCACATTACTTAGGAGGAAACCTCGTTGAAATACGCTGTCGTAAACCGGAATGACGAAAGATCATTAGAACTAACCGAATATTTTAAGCAGTTAGCACAACAAAATAGCTTGATTTACGATGAGACTGACCCCGATATTGTGCTTTCTATTGGTGGAGATGGAACGATGCTGCAAGCCTTCCACAAGTATATTGGTGGATTAGATAAAATTTCATTTGTGGGTATACATACGGGGAAATTAGGTTTTTTTGCTGATTGGAAGCCGGATAAGATTGAGGAACTTGTAAGCCTCATGCATAAGTCTGAAGATGGCGGACTCCGACTCGTCCATTATCCTGTTGTGGAGATCGAAATTACGACTAAAAATGGCGTGGAAACCCACCTTGCCCTCAACGAATTTACAATGAAAAGTACAGACATCACGTTAGTTGCTGAAGTACGGATTAATGATGAACCATTCGAAGCGTTCCGCGGAGACGGAATATGTGTATCCTCACCTTCCGGCTCAACCGCTTACAATAAAAGCTTGGGTGGAGCCATTGTCCATCCATCCATTGAAGCCATTCAAATTGCTGAAATTGCATCGATTAACAATCGCCTTTTCCGCACCTTAGGATCACCCATTCTACTTCCGAAGCATCATTATTGCGAGATTTTCCCGCAGTCAAAGCAAAATATGTTACTCTCAGTCGATCACTTATATTTGCAGCGTTCTGAAGTTATCTCCATTCGCTGCCGTGTCGCAGCTGATATTAAAGTCAATTTCGCTCGTTTCCGGCCCTTTCCGTTCTGGAGCCGCGTTCGTGAAGCCTTCATCGGCAGCGATATTCATTAACTTTCTGTTTCAATTAAAAAACCTCGGAATCTCGCACTTGCGGTGCGCTGCTCCGAGGTTTTATTTTCTAATTATTAGGAGGGTTTCGGTTCTATATCTTTTGTCGCAGTATCCTGTGGTTGGCTGTTATCCTGCTGCTTCTGCTGTGCTTTGTTGCCGTTCACTTTTTCCACGATAAAATAAGCACACCCAAAATTGCAGTATTCATTCAAATAATCCTGCAAGCTTGAAATGGAAGACTCTTTCGTCACTTTCGGATGCGTATCGCGAAAAAATCCACGCAACCTGAGTTGACTGTATCCCCAGTCTCCTACAATATAATCGTACCTCTCTAGCACCTCGCTAAAGCGGTCACGAAAAGCATCTAGATTCCAACCATTCTTATGGTCTTTGACAATCTCATACACTTTGCCTCCGACTTGAATCATGCGTTCATCAACCTCTCCTTGTGTCCTATGAGCCGCTCAAGGATTCGCGATTGCAGATTGCACTTGATCATGTGCATGATAGGAAGAGCGAACTAACGGACCGGATTCAACATGACTAAATCCGCGCTTCATTCCTTCTACCTTAAGCAAGGCAAATTCATCCGGCGTATAATATTTTTCCACATATAAATGTTTCTCGCTTGGCTGCAAATACTGACCAATTGTTAAAATATTGCAATCTACCTTGCGAAGATCATCCATCGTCTGCAAAATCTCATCCCAAGTTTCGCCTACTCCAAGCATAATCGAAGACTTCGTACGGATTGTAGGTGCAATTTTTTTGGAACGCGCGAGCAGCTCAATTGTACGGCTGTACTTCGCTTTTGCACGAACTTTATCCGAAAGTCGTTCTACTGTTTCCACGTTATGGTTCAGAATATTAGGCTTTGCATCAAGTACTGTGCGTAATGCATCTTCATTTCCCATAAAGTCAGGGATTAACACTTCCACGGAACAAAGTGGCAGCTTCGCCCGTACAGCATGAACCGATGCAGCAAAAATCGATGCGCCTCCATCTTGCAAGTCATCTCTGGCAACAGATGTAATGACGCAGTGACGCAAATTCATCTGCTCTGCTGCCTCTGCTACACGTTCTGGTTCGTCTAAATCAAGCTCTGTTGGTAATCCTGTATTTACCGCGCAAAACCGGCATGCACGTGTACAAATACTGCCTAGAATCATGAATGTTGCTGTTCGGTTCGCCCAACACTCATGGATATTCGGGCATTTTGCTTCCTCACATACCGTATGCAACGTTTTGCCACGCATCATATTTTTAATTTCTTTAAAATTTTCACCTGTCGTTAGCTTAATTTTCAGCCATTCAGGCTTTCTTTCAATTTGCTTGGTCGCCATTTCTCTTCACCTCTAAGTATGTCATCTGTATAAATGCAACCCAATACCACCTATTATAACAAAAATATCCGTGTCAAAACAGCTTCCAAATTAAATCCATTAACCATTCTTTTGTGTCTCATGCTCGCCATCTTTTTTAGGAGGTGCTGAAGGGGATATATTCATGTTGGGAAGTGAAATATTTGGCGGCATCGCTTCTTTATTCTGACCTGTTGGATTTCCTTTATTGTCAAAATAGTACATTGGAACATCGCCGACAACCATCGAATACAGAATCGGTATTTCGGAATCTACGATTTCTGGTTCCGAATCAAATGGAATAATAATCGTGACCTCCGCAGTAATCCGAATATACACTTCCACTAATATTGTATTAATACCCGCATTTTGATACCGCGTGTCCAGTTTCACTTTTACGTTTCCTTGAGGCTCCAAACGAACCGGAATATTCGGTCCAAATGAGGCGATCAATGTACTTCCCATCGCTTGCCCGAGTGGGACATGTTCCGGCACACTAGAGAGCTTATCCATAATCGGTTGTACAATTTTAATCGTATCCGAAGTAATTCGCATCAATTCGGAATAGTTGAGCGACCAACCAGTGACTTTATCTTCTTTGTTCAAGCGCCAATCAATTAATTTCTCCGCATCTGTAGTTTGTGAAATCCGATCCGTGATTGCGGCATTTATGGTCTGCGTGGCAATTTGCTTCAATCTAACTCGAGCCAAATTCATCAGCGGATGCTGCATTTTACGTTCAATATAAATAACCGACTGTGTCGTTATTAGTGTAAGAATGAGTAGAATGATCAGCCACTTCCGTTTACGAAAACTCTTTTTACTCGTCTGGCTGCTTCTCCATCTACGTTTGATCATGCTCATCCCCCCCAAGAAAGCTTGTGCAGAACATACTACAAGCCTATGCGTTTGAAAGGTGAAAAAGAATGGATCAGGCAGTCGATCCCAAGGATCAGCGCTTGAATGCGAACGTTTCTATTCGATCAACACTTCTCTGATATAGAGATCACGTTGTTCACTTAAATCTACAAAATCGTTCCCGATTTTTACGAGCGGATGCATCTCATCGTGCGGATGAATAAACACAATCTCTCCTTCCCGATCATCAGACAATTTTACAGGTCGACCGACCAAACACCCGATCATTTTTCTCAAAAAAACCGCTGTCACCTGTGGATCGAATGCCCCAAAAGCGCCATTGCGAATTTGATAAATGATCTCTTGGAATGGTAGTGCCTTATGATAAGGTCGATCTGATAGCATAGCATGAAAAGTATCAGCTACAGCCACAATCCGGCTAAATGGATCAATTTGCGAATTATTCAAGTGAAGTGGATAACCACCGCCATCACCCCGTTCATGGTGCTGCAGAGCGACTTGTGCGACTCTTTGATGAAGTCCGATAGTCCCTCTCAGCAGCTCATATCCATAAATCGTATGCCTACGCATCTCTGCAGTCTCTTCGTTCGTCAATCTGGTTGGCTTTAGAAGGATATCGTCCGATATACGCACTTTTCCTATATCATGCAGCGTTGCGGATAAGCTTAACAACGCTAATTCCTTCTCACTTATTTCCATCCATTTTCCAATTCGTGTGGCAAGTATACCCACTCCAATGTTGTGCTGATGTATGTAATCATCTTTAGCCCTGATTAATGCAAACAACTGAAAGATATCTTCGACCTCCGCAGCTTCTTGTACAAGTGGAAGCAGCTCTTGCTTGATCTCCAAAAGAGGCAGCTTCTGTCTCCTCTTTACTCGTTCAAACATATCCTCTGAGTACTTAGTGGCCTGTTCGATCCATTGATCCAAGGAAGGTGAGAAAGAGACCGATTTCTCAGTGTCGATTTGATTGATTAACTTATTCATAAACAATCCCAGCCTTCCATCCAAATATTAATATTCCTGTAATGCAAATATTACCAAACACTTCTCTCAAAGTTCTCACAAGCTGTCAGATCATGCCGACATAAAAAAAGCAGAGGATTGTTCCCCTGCTTTTCGTATACAGCAACATACTATGCCATGGCTACCAAACGCTGAATTTCACATGGTAATTCAAGCCCTAGCTCATCGCGATATATCTGTTCAAACTTGTTATAATGCTTCACAGCTTGTTCACGTCTACCCATTTGCAAATACAACTCAATCAAAGTTCGATTCATCTCTTCATGAAGGGGGTATAAACGCAGGAAATTATCTAGCTTTAACTCCACCTTCTCCCAATTTTTTTCAGCCAGATTTGCTTGTATAAGCCTATGCATGAGCGAATGAAACTTCTTGCTAAATAGCTCTTCAAGAGGCAGTTTCCAATAATAATCTTTTCCTTCTAGTAGCGTCCCCTTATACAAAGCACATAAATCCTCAGTAAGTGCGACATCGACTTGATTATCATTCACCTGCAGATAAGCAAGTACATCATACTGCTGATCTCTTGGCTCAAGGATATAGCCCTCATTGATTTTCAATAATTCCATCCCAAGCTCATGCTCCTTGAGCACTTTTTTAACTCGATATACCGTATTGTGAAGATTAGGGGTAGCTCTTTCTTCATCGATATCCGGCCATAATACATCCATCAACTGCCATTTGCTAATTTCTTTGGATGGATGACACAAAAAATAGGCAAACAGCTCCTCCGCCTTACGTGTAGAGAAATGAACAAGCTCCCCTTCTGCACTTCGAACCTCCAACCCACCCAAACATCGGACCGTAGCTTTACGCCGAGGCAGAGCAGATTGCTCAGTTGGTTTCATCTGTTTATTTAAACGTCCCGTCACCCGTTCGATAGCCGCAGGAGTCACGGGCTTCAGAATATAATCAAACGCATATACTTGAAAAGCTTCCAGCGCATATTGCTTGTATGCTGTTGTAAAAATAATTTTGACATCATCAAACGTATCATTTAACTGCATTGCAAGTTCAAGTCCGTTAAGCTTCGGCATTTCTACATCTAAAAATACAACATCTGGCTTCAATTTCGTCAACGCTGCTAGAGCTTCATAAGGATCTGTAAAAGCCCCTATAATGTTGTAGTGCTTGCTATGACCGATCACATGCTTCATTAAATCTAAAATCAGCTCCTCGTCTTCAACAATTACAGCGTTAAACACTCGAGCCCCCCCTTTCTCATCATCTATGTAATTTCTCCGCTTCGCTGCTCCATAACCGGCAATTGAATCGTAACCTTCGTCCCTTTGCCAGCTTCAGAATGAATAACAAAACCCGCTCCAGGCAAGGATTCCAACCGCTTGCGAATATTCGTAATGGCAATTCCCCCTACTTTACGCTCACCCGTCGTCAATGAGTGAAGCACCTCTAGTGGCATTCCTACTCCATCATCTTCGACAATCACACGGATGAACAAATCATCGGTTTGTTCAATTGTAAGATGAACCTTACCGTGCCCACCCTTCTCAAATAAACCGTGACGAATCGCATTTTCCACAAATGGCTGAATACATAAAAAAGGAATTTCATGATGCTGCAAGCTTTCATCTATAGAACAAACAAACTGGAATCGATCCCGGAACCTTGCTTTCTCAATCTCAACGTAAGCTTCAATAAGTTCCATCTCCTGATAAAGCGGCACGAACAAAGTTGATCGATCCATATCCAAAATATAGCGTAAGTATTGACTAAGCATAGACAGCAAATGAGCTGCCTTTTCACCATCTGTATAACAAAATGCAATGACACTGCTAAGCGCATTATATAGAAAATGCGGCTTGATCTGCGCTTGATGAAACGCCTGCTCGTTGCGAAGCGCTTCCTGGATCGAATTTTTCATTGCAATTAGCGTCTGGATTCTAGCAATGAGTGTATCTACGTCAAACGGCTTGGTGACAAAATCGTTGGCACCGACCTTGAAGGCAAGTGAGATATCCTGATTGGTATCTTTGACTGTTGCAATCAGAATCGGTAAATCCAAAATGGAGTGCTGCTGCCTAAGCGTACGACAAAGTTCAAAACCAGACATTTCAGGCATCATTACATCGAGAATAACAAGGTCGATATCTGGATATTGTTTCATTTTCAACAATGCTTCTCTAGCTGAAAATGCAGTAAGTACATTGTAGCGATGTCGGCTTAACATTTGATGTAGAATATGGATATTTGACGCTTCATCATCTACGATCAGAATTGTAGGGCCTTGTTCATCCAGCACATCCAGCGAAGCTTGTATCATCGGCATACGCCCCGGCTGCTCCAAGGTAACGGCAGTTTCTCCTAAGAAGTCAAACGTATCTGCACGTGGAAGTGTGAACGCCATACGTGTACCTTCTCCAACTTCAGACCACACCACGTCAATGGTTCCATGCATTCGCTCAATTAGCTTGCGGCTGATATACAGCCCAACTCCCATTCCCGTATACCCGTTATAGGAAGGGGGCTGTGTGTGCTGTTCAAAATATTCGAAAATTATTTCATGACTTTGTGAAAGGATTCCTGTACCTGTGTCGTGTACAACAATCGTAACTTGATTCATCTCCACTTTCGAAGAAACACGAATGAACCCACGTTCCGTGTGTTTAATCGAATTATGAACCAAGTTGTACATGACCTGTCTCAGTCGATTTTCGTCAGCAATAACCCGTATATTCGGATCGACTTGATTGTCCAAAATAACCTTTTTCCCTACTAATTCAAAATGAAGAACATCAAACACAATTTGAGTCACGACTCTAACGTCCACAACCATTTCCAAAAGTCGTAGTTCTCCATGCTTAAGGCGTGTCACATCGATTAGATCATGAATTAACATAGACAGCTTTATCGCGGTATCGTTAACCAGCCATAAATTTTGTTTCTGATCAGGTGTCAAATTTCGCTCCCTATCATCCAACAAATGAGCCGTCATATTCATAATCCCGTGCAAAGGTGTCTTGATCTCGTGAGAAGTGTGTGTTAGAAACTCATCTTTTAATTGGTTGGATAAAAGCAGCTGCTCCGCCAGCTTTTCTGACTTCTCATACGCATTCGTAAATCGCACCGCTAGAAGAAGATTGACGAGTGTTATGAAACAGATCGCACCGAGCTTTCCCAACAAGTCCGTCTGCTGCAAGTTCATATAATAGAGCATGCCTTGTGCGAGGAAGATCATTAGTGACACAATTGCTCCGATAAAAAGCATCCACTCTTTCCTCTCGGAAGCTTGCTGTTTACGAACAGAGAGATAGATCATCCTCGCAAAAATGGTAGTAGACATGACGCCGATATAGATGAAAAATAAATACTTGGGTTCGGTATATATGCGATAAGGAAGTACAAGCATAGCCACCAGATAGAGAACAATAGGTGATATCCATGCGATTCGTGCCCGTTTTGTCATGATGCGAGGATCGAGCGAGCAGAAAAAAAGTAGACATGCTATTGAACTAAGCAGCAGCCCTCCATCCTGAATCCGGTAAGCGATATCAAACGGAATATCAGGTATAAATCGCAGCAATATTTTTTCACCATAAATAAGCTGGCTAATAAGCAGTGTTAACAAGTAAAGACCCGTATATAAATACATTTTCTCTTTACCTCGTAAAACGAACACGCTAAGGTGATACGCCCCAAACATCCCGAGAATCAATATACCCGCTACATCGGCCGCAATCTTAACACTATCCTGCATACTAATGTCTCGAGATAAGCCGAATTGGATCGGATTCACACCTCCATCCAAGAAGACATAGTTGGCTGTTTGAATTACAATTTCGACTGTTTTGTCACTCGTATGAAAAAAAGTGATATAAGGTGTATTGCCCGGCTTGTGATTCTCACTCCCTGTTGCAGGCCGACCACTTTCCCCTTGAAGCGCTCCATTGACGAATAGTCTGTGCGACATACGGATGCTCGTTACTTTCATTCCGAAGTCGGTACTTGCCATGTTTGATGGAAGTAACACATGCAAGCGGTATGTGGCATAACCACGCCTACTCATTGCATTTTCGTGACTTCCTCCCCATGATCCCGGAACCAACATAAAGCTGGCTTTTGCAGAAGATTTATCAAAATCAGTTGGTTCTAACAAGGCATCACGATAAAACTCCCATTCCCCATTTAACCTAACCGTTCCCTCTTGTTTGAAATTCCAACTGGATAGATCAAGCACGCCTTGATGAGCAATTGGTGCCGTAGAACTTGGAATCGTCTTCATATATAAACCAGAGTAGGTCGCGATCGTAATGACAAATATAACGATAATCCCTGCGAGTCTACGGTAATTCATTCGCTTCAAAACCTGCCCCTCCCCAAATCCTGAACCATATGTTATCATTCCTCACTCTCAGGAATCTCTCAAATCAAATTCTATCATCCCTTTTCTGAATCCTCTAGTTCGTTCTTTAGTTGTTGAAAGTAGCCCTCGACTTGATCGAGGAGCGTTACCGGAATTGCACCGGTGCGGCGCAGGGTGACAAAGTCATGGTGTGTCTTAAAAATCCTCATTCCCACATCCCTCCTGAAAATAAAAAAAAATCCAACATAAGTCTATTACTTTTTTTGAATAAATTGTATGTTATTTATGCGGACGCAAACGCAGTAAATAGGGATGATGGGAGAAGATCAATATGATTACACTCAGAAAGATCACACTGAAAAACCGGCGTGCCATGTTTAACTTGGAAGTATCAGAAGACCAACGGCGCTTTGTTGCGTCCAATCTGTCAAGTGTGGCTTCGTGTTATGTTCTTGCAACCAATGGGGGGCATCCATTTCCATTTGTCATTTACGCTGATGAGCAGCCGGTCGGTTTTGTTATGTTGGCTTATGGAATCACTGGATATGATGAACCATCTATCGCAGAAGTCAACTATTGCATCATGCGACTGATGATTGATAAGCAATACCAGAACAGGGGTTATGGTCGGGAGGCTATGAAAAAGATTTTGGAATTTATTCGTACCTATCCAGCAGGGCCAGCACATTTTTGTTGGATTCCTTATAAACCTGAAAACATCGCTGCCAAAAAACTTTATGAAAGCTTTGGCTTCCGTGACAACGGTGAAGTTTTCAACGACGAGTCAATAACTGTGTTGCACCTCTGATTTGCTTCCAATCAGTTGAAGAACGTTAAGATCAAAAGAAGGGCCATCCTTTGTGGGATGGCCCTAAAACTTGCCGTTATAGACAGCGCGGAGAACCGTATCACAAGTAGGGTGAAAAGGAATATCCAAAATTTAGTTTAAAAACTTGTTGACTTAATAAAACCCCTCATGGTACATTGTGTATGCACAACATGTACAATTTGATGAGGAGGCACGGTATGCTGGCATTAGACATTCGAAATATAAATAAGCAATACCCGAATTTTGAGTTAAAGGACGTATCGTTTCAACTGGAAAAGGGATATATTATGGGATTCATCGGTGCCAATGGTGCAGGAAAAACAACCACGATAAAATCAATCTTGAAAATGATTCACATTGATAGCGGCGAGGTATGCATTTTGGGCAAGAACATCGCCGAACATGAAATCGAGTTGAAGCAAGAAATCGGATACGCATTCGGCGGCTTCGAATTTTATACTCGAAGCAAGATGAAAACGTTGACCGATGTAATTAAGAAGTTCTACAAGAATTGGGATGATGAAACCTATTACAACTATCTGAGAAGATTCAAATTGGATGAAAACAAAAAAATCGCCGAATTGTCGACAGGAATGAAAGTAAAGTACAGCTTGGCCATTGCTTTATCCCATGGTGCGAAGCTACTCATTCTTGATGAACCGACAAGCGGACTTGATCCGGTCGCAAGAGATGGTCTGTTGGATATTTTTCAAGAACTCGTCGTTGATGGCGAAATCAGCATTCTTTTCTCTACTCACATTACATCTGATTTGGAAAAATGCGCGGATTTTATTACCTATATCGAAAACGGGCAAATTATTAATAGTGCAGAGAAAGAAGAATTTATGGAATCATATCGTTTACTGAGTGGTAGCGAAAGCCAGCTTAGCCAGGTGAAAGAACAATTGATTTCTTACAAAAAGAATTCATTTGGTTTTACAGGATTGATCCATACCAAAGACTTAGATCCATCTTCCGATGTGAAAGCAGCCACACCGAGTCTCGAGGAAATCATGATTTATTTCGCGAAAAAGGAGGATATGTATGTATAACTTATTGATAAAAGATTTGAAATTAGGCGTAAATCCGTTGTTTTTTGTATTTCCTTTTTTGATGGGCGCCTTAATGCTCATTCCGGGTTGGCTGTATATGATTGTGGTTATGTATTTTTTCTGGGTATCAGCACCGAATTTGTTCGCCCAATTTAGAGGCGCCAACGATTTACTCTTTACCTCGATGATGCCTGTAACCAAGAAAGACATAGTGAAGGCAAGGGTGTCCGTTTTTGTTATCTTGGAATTAATGCATATTGTGATCGCTATGATCTATGGTTTGTTCACGATTCACCTATACCCGAATGTGACGTACCATTTCTTCGCGCCGTACATGGGTTTCTGGGGTTTATGCTTTGTCATGTTTGCGATCTATAACATTATCTTGATACCCATGTTTTACAAGACGGCGTATAAATATGGTGCAGCGCAGCTTGTATCTATAGCGGCTGCTATGCTTTTTGCCGGAGTTGCACAGTGGGTCGGAATCGAGAATTCTTATGTGTCAGACATTTTCAATGGTAGCGGTGCTGATAATACGACGCTTCAAATATCCATTCTGATTGCAGGAATCGTGATATTTGCTGCATTCACCATGATAGCTTATCGGATTGGGGTTAAGCGATTCCTAAAAGTGGAAATCCTATGAACTTATTAATCTCGAACACATCTGAGAAACCAATTTATCAGCAGCTTTTCGAACAAATCAGCGCCCAAATTCTGAAAGGTGAGTTAGAAGGCGGCTATTGTTTACCGCCCATTCGGCAGGCTGCCCTGGAGCTTCGTGTTAGCGTCATCACCGTAAAGAAAGCTTGGGAAGAGCTTGAACGAAGCGGTTTGATCAACACCGTAACCGGCAAAGGATGCTTTGTCGCCGAATTTTCACCCGAGGAGATGCTGCTGATGCGCAATAAGACGGTTTTGAAGCAAATGGAAAGCGACACTTCCTACTACAAATCCTTCGGCCTTACCTTGGATGAAGTCATTGAGCTGTTGAAGATGATTTATTGAAAAAAGGAGCTATTCCTGTCATGTGGCTTGGGCAACCCGCGATATCATCCGCTTCCGCGCGGCAGACGGATCTGGATTGGATCCGCATATCAATGACGCTCGTCGTCGTTTTGTATCATTGCTCGATGTTTTTCAATCCTCAGCCCTGGCATGTCAAAAACAATGTGATGGATAACGGCTTCATCTTCGCCTATACGAACCTTGTCGTGAATTGGATGATGCTGGTCTTTTTTGCGGTGTCCGGGATCAGCGCGTATTATTCGCTGCAGAAACGGGACTCGAAAGGCTTCCTGAAGGAACGGCTGCTACGCCTCGGCGTTCCGCTGGCGTTCGGCATGGAAGCGTCGATGCCCATTTATGTGCTGCACCAACCGGTGATTGTCACGATCGGTTATCTGATATACGCTCTCCGTCGGCCGGTTCCGGCGAAGCTTCTCTTTCTGCTTGCGGCGGCAAGCCTTGTAATTATGCTGCTTTACCATTTTGTGATTCGTAGGAACCGCGTGCTACGGGTGTTGTTCGGCATGAAGGCCGCCAGGCGACTGCGAAGAAAATAAATTTATGAATAAAGGAGATGAAACATCATGATAGGACTCGATTGAACGGGGAAGGCTGGGAGGTTCATGCGAGATGGCAATTGGCTCGTTTCCGCGCCGGCTTCGGCTCCCGGTAGACGGAGCGGATTGACGAACTGATTCGGGTCAGCCCGAAGTTTCAGCAGTGGTGGCCGGATCTCTTGTCTTGATATCGAATCGTCACTCCGATGATCATGTTCACAACAACGTTCCATATGAGTCCATACAAACCAATCAAGGCACCCAACAGGGTGCCTTTCGATTTCGTCGTTCGAGTGATACGGTGAACCGTATCATAAGTGACGGCAAGTTTTATGAGGTTGTGGACAGTCATCTGTCAAGGTTTTTGTCATAACTGTTCCCCTTTCCAATTAACGTGACCGAAGGCTTTCTGTTATTCTTCGTATTCGTCGTGTAGGCGCCACCACGTGTACGGCGGGGTTTGTGGCCACCCTTCAGGGGAGTCTTCCCAGTCTTCTTGACGGCCAAAGGGCGTAAGGTCTAAGAAATTGAAATCGGCTCTGAGTCTATCGACGCCGCGTGACGTTGTAAAATAGGTACGAAAGATTCTGTCATTATCGCGGAGGAAGACACTAAGTCCAAATCCTTTGCCAACACCGCAGTCTAAGTTGAAATCGTAGCCGTTCGAAGAGAACCAAGGCACATTCCAGCCCATGCGTTTCTTATAGGGCTCGAACTGCGACAGCGGCGCGGGGGAGACAAGAATGAAGGTGGTATCACGGGCGTGCAGATGGGCGAGATGGCCGATGTTGTCGACAAAGGATGAACAGCCGCGACAACGGTTGTCGGAGCCCGGATCCATCATAAAGTGGTAGACGATGAGCTGGCGGCGTCCTTCAAAAAGATCAAGCAGGCCCGCTGTGCCATTTGGACCCTCGAAGGTGTAAAATTTGTCGAAGCGGACCATCGGAAGTCTTCTACGCTCTGCGGCGAGCGAGTCCAAAGTTCGGGTGAGCTCTTTTTCTTTAATAAGCAGCTTTTCACGAGCAATCCGCCACTCGTCTTCTGAAACGACTGACGGAAGCGCTGTTTGATTCGGTGTCATTTCTTCCTCCTCTAATCGATTATTAATTTTGGATAACATTACTAGTTAGTATGACCGCGGCAGCGAAATTTTGAGCTGATTTCATTATCTTTAATTTAAGACAATGGTACAGTGATGTTTCAGCCATGTCAACAAAAAAATGGATTTTACTGGATAATGGCCTACATGCAAGGAATCAAATAAAAATTGAAAGATATATTGAATTAAGTAAGATTCGCAATCTAATCGTACATTATATTCACGGGACATGATGCATCTTGTTTATTCTTGACTCTCGAAAGTAACATCATTTCTTTCATTCTATGACGGTTAGGAAGTGTCGGGAATTATGGGAAACCGGACGTTTTTAAGTGTTACTGCGGAGGCAGTAGATGGACAATATGAAGATGTTGCCTTTGAGACGAACAGTTTTCTCGCACTTTTGTGGTTCAGCCTCGTCAGTCAGGAGCAATACCAACGTTATCGCGGGCAGCTTATAACAACGTGGAATGAGCTTAAACCCCATCTGAAAAATGAGGAGCTTGAGGATTTACCCGAGTGGGAAGCATTCGCGGAGGCATTAAATTGGCATATTCCATGGGGAGAGGCTGCAACGCAATTGCGACAGAGCTTGCCTGTTACATTGGCACGTTTCCCGATGCTTGGTCCTTATATGTTAAAATGGCTGGAAACTTTATTTACACATGTGCAAACGCATCAATCTCCCGTTGTTCATTTGGAACTATCGCAGTATTTTCATCTCTATGAGGCCCCCCTTCAGTACTTGGAGCAGATTGAGCATTGCCTTCATTTTTGGTGGCGTCCAGACGAATTTGAGCGCTGGGACGATAAAATGAATCCGTACCTGTTGGGAGGCGAGCATGTACCAAAGAGAGAAGGGAATGGTGAAGACCAGCAAAAAGATGAACCAATGGCTACGTCGGAGATCGAAGAAACATGGATTGCTAATTCGAATTTTGCCAAAAAGCGTTCTTCGAAACGGTTGGAAGGGTTATATTTCTGGCTGCTTGCTACCCTATCGGCAGCACTTTTTTTAGGAACTTTGCTATTGACCACAAGCAAGTGGCTGGCAGTTCTAGCTTTCCTTCTTCCTTCTCTCTGTATCGTTTTGTGGGAGCTACTTATTCGCCCTAGAAAGATCCCCTCTACCAAGAAAGAAAGATCGGTTCCATCACTTGTAACAAGCAAGATCACGTATTACGATGGAACTTCGCCGATAAAACTTCAAGGCATCGAAGCCGTCAATTTGGGTGAAACCGATTCTTTCACTGTACTTTGGCATCACATTCTGCGTGCTCAAGTTAGCCTGCCGAATCAAATCGTGCTTATACTCCACACTGAATTTGAAAGTTTGTATCCGTCGCCTGCGATTGTTATTCATGACGACGACTTAGCTGCTGAACATATCGCCTCTGCCGCTAATTCTATTGCCAATCTTTGGCGGCTTTAGTTACAAAAATAGTTCTCCGATGACTTGCTAGTTTTAGTGACAGAAGCGTCAAATGCGGCAATTCAGCGAAGCGGTTTACCTGCACAAAATTTCAGCGTTTCTCCAAAAAAAAGCGACAATAGTGTCCAAAGTGGAAAGTCGCAACTGTCGCTTTTTTCGCTTTTTCAAGATGGTAGGCGGAACGCAAAAAAGGGCGGACAGTGCTTAGAAAAAGAAGAACCCTTGGATGCTCTCCAAGAGTTCTTCTACCTTGTTATTAGTAGTCGGCCAAGCCCAGGTAATGCAGCGAGAACAGGTTCTCGAAGCCGAACGAGGACCACACGTAGTCAAATCCGAATAAGAACCGCGAGGTGTTTTTGTTGGCCACGGTCAGGGCCGCGTAGGCGGCATTCGCCTCGAAGAAACTCTGTAGGCGGGTCTTTCCGCCGTCGATCGCCTCGTAGTACTTGTAGACGAAGAAGAACGGATTATCCCACTCCAGATGCTCCTTGTCCACCGCGACGTAGTCGTTCCAGTCGTCTCCTGTCTCACCCTCCGGCGTGGGGATCGGAAGCCACAAGAAATTATTGACTCCCCTGCTGAACGCCGGGACAGTATGAGCGATAGGGTTGATCATTTTACCCTTAGCCAGTCCGTCGTGGACGATGCTGTCCGCGCTAAGACCCTTGGCGGCGGTGAATCCCCAGAAGAAGGCCGTATAATAGTTGGAGTTTAGGCTAGCCGCGCTTTTGCGGTCTAAGAAGTACTCCTTACTATCTTTTTTCAGGGAAGCCCCATCGCTGTCACCCCGGCTGCCCACCACAAGGTCCATTATTCCGGTCTTATTCTCCTTAGCCAAGCTCGCGGCCAACTCCTTATAGTAGATGCGCTGGTCGGTATTCTTGAAGAGACCAAATTCCTTATCCTCTTTCAGACATTTCATGAAGAATGCGATGTCGTCCTGAGCTGTGTCCAGTCCTCTTTGAAACTCGACAGGGGCCGAAAGGGCGACGGTTGGAACGGATTTCCCTTCGGTCTGCTTGCGGTAGGCGTCGTAGTTGTCAATGTACTTGGCGATTTCGCCTTTCGTCAGTGGCAGGCGAGAGACGGGCCATTCCGGAATAACGCTTATCGGAAGATTCTCCTGAACGATGTTGTAGACGGAGACGTCATTCAGGTACTTGCTGTCGTTTTTGAAGGTGGAGTAGGGAAAGTCGGACACGGACTTCTCGTTCTTGTCCTCCTCGACGCCGTTCCATTCGAAATTGCCCTTCGAAGGCTTCATCTTATGCGTGTAGGTGAACGATGGCACGTCTTCAGCAAGTCCGAAGATTTGGATTCCGGCGACCTTGCCGCCTAGCTTCTTCTGTTCTGCTTTCAGAGCGTCGTACAAATCTACAGCTGTCTTGTACTGTCCGGCATCTAACAGAACATTATAGGTCTGTCTGAATTTGTTGACGAACAGCTTGATCGAAGCCAAGTCCTGAGCCGTTACCTTCTGGCTGTTGTAAATGAAGTAGTAGTGTCCTTCCGGAGCAGCGGTTCCTGTAGTGATGATGACCTGCTTGCGGCTATCGTCCCATTTGACGTCAGCTCCGAAGCTCTCCGCAACGAATCGAGCCGGGACGAAGGTTCTTCCTTCGATTTGGGTTGCGGCCACATCCAGTGGGACTGTCTTGCCGCCGACCTCTGCCTTGGTGTCATTTAGGCGAAGAGTGATGGCAATGGCGTCCTTTTTGCCTGTGATCGTCTGCGTGGAGCTATCCCAGCCTACCTCTGCGCCTAGGCTTTCAAAAATGGCGCGAAGCGGAACCATCACGCGTCCGTTAATCTGTTGAGGAGCGACGTCAAAGTAGATGGGGCGGCTGTCGATGGTCGCCATGGTCTCAGAGTTTTCACCGCTGGCAGCAGCGAGGCTGCCAAAGGGGAGTAAAGTAAAAATGAGAATAATCAGAAATGCAGAACACCAGTGAAACTTTTTCACGTTGGTCTTTCCTCCTAAGTTGATGTTATCTTACCAATTTTTTCACAATTGCTTATTGCAGTCAATTGTACAACCATTCTGTACACCTGAATGTTGCCAAGTTCAAAGCTTTCTATTGAAAGATCCCTCGCGGGGTCTTTTGATTTTTTTGTGCTCGTTTTTTGTTTGGTGGTTTTTCTTTAAATTGGTAGTGCAGTAGGCCCACAAAAAGGCAGACAGGAAAACTTGCCGTTTCAATTAGCACGAAGAACCGTATCATAAGTGATGGTAGAGATACGGAAAGAGTCCGTTGTTTCAAAAGAAAAAGGCTGTAACCTTTATTGGCTACAGCATTTCTCTTTGATTTCTTATATCTTGAATCTCGTAATTGCTTCCTGCAGCTCATCTGCCATGTTAGAAAGGCTATTAGATACACTACTTACTTCTTCCATAGAAGCCAACTGTTGTTCAGTTGCAGCTGCTATTTCTTCCGCTCCAGCTGCGACTTCATCAGACTGACGCTTCGTATTCTCAAGCGATTTAACTATATCTCCAGCGCTATTGTGTATTTTTTCCATTATAGGCAATTTACTGAGGAACGTCTGATCAATAGTATCTACTTGATTTTTTATTTCGCTGAACTTAGATCCTACTTCATTCCCTTTACGAACTCCATCAGAGATTTTTCCAGCTCCATTCTCTACGGATACTACTACTTGTTTAACATTATCTTGAATCTCACTGATTAACGTACTGATATCGTTAGTGGCATTCTTGGATTGTTCTGCTAACTTACGAACTTCGTTTGCTACCACTGCGAATCCCCTACCATGTTCACCAGCTCTAGCTGCCTCTATACCTGCATTTAGGGAAAGAAGATTGGTTTGATCCGCTATACCTTTAATTATATCGACAATATCATTAATATTAGATGATTTACTTTCTAAGTTCATCGTTGATTGTAGAATAAATTCTGACATGGTTTTTATTTGTTCGATATGGGATACTAGTTCAGCTACAATATCAGCACCTTCTGCAGTCTGCAGTTTAGCATCCTTAATTATGGCAAGTATTTTGACATTTCTATCATGTATTTCTTGGATATGAGATTTTATTTGCTCTGCATCATCCAGAACGTTACCAACTGTAAATGTCTGGTTTTCAGTGCTCGCACTAACTTGTTGTATAGATGATGAAACTTCTTCTAGAGATTTAGCTGACTCCTCCGCTGAAGCAGATAGTTCCTCTGCTGTAGAAGCAACATTCTGCGAGGTATCTTTAAGTTTTCCAATTATTTCCTTAAGGTTTTCAACCATGTTATTGAATGTGTTTGCCACTAAACCAATCTCATCTTTTCTTTTTAAATCTAAATTGACTGTTAGGTCTCCCTGCTCTACTTCCTTCATTTTTCTAACCAAAAGAATAAGCGGAGTTATTGCACTAGAGATTATAGGAATCATAACTATACTTGCAATAATGATAGCAAACAATGCAACAATTAAGAGAGGTTTTACAACGGTAGATGCTACAGCTTTTATATCACTATCCATAACATCACCTGCAATAACCCAACCTGTTCTATCAGTCCTAGAAAATGCAAATGTTTTAGCATTACCATTTGCATCGTAATGTACGATACCAGATTTCTTACCTACAGTTTGTAAATAATAATTCTCATTACTTGCATCTTTATCCATCAAATTATTGTCTGGATGATACACAAATATACCGTTTCTATCAAGCAAAGTGGCAAAGCCAGTTTGACCTAGTTTAACTTGTTTAATTATATCTGCTATGAATCCAAGATCTAAGTCTATACCTACAACACCTAATAATTTTGAATTTTCATAGACTGGTTTTGAAAGAGTCATAATCTTTTGACCAGTAAACGCATCTTTGTAGACATCAGACCAGTAATATTCACCAGGTTTTAATGCTGACGCACTTTGATAAAAAGGTCTCTTTCTAGGGTCATAATCAGCTGGTGTATTAGTTCCTTTATTAGCAATGAATTTTCCATCCGTCTGACCGAAATAAACAGACATAAGATGTTTATCGGATCCCAACAAGTTATCCATTGTAGAGACGACTCCACTATTGTTAGTTTTTTCTTGAATATTTTTTTCTAAGACATCTGCTATATTCTGATATCTGTCTAAATTAGTACTCAATACCTCATGTAGTTCTTCCATTCTCTGAACTGATTCATTATCAAGGGCATTGATCATTGCTTGTGATGAATACTGGTAGGACAAGTAAGTCATCACTGCAATTACAATGACCGTGAGTAGACCACTTGGAACTAAAATCCGAGCGGCAAGACCTGATTTAAATAACTGTTTAATTTTTCCCAAAAACACCATTCCTTCAGTATGTAATTAAAGAGGATAATTTTCCCTCTATTTTTCCAGAAAATAATACTACTATAACTAATAGAAACAGTCAATTTGGGATTTATTGGATTGTTTATTCCCTCCGCCTTACTCCCACAAGGCTTTTCCTTCAATTCCGAGATAATCATTGCTGATCTTGAAGGCAGAGAAAAGAATCGAGGAAAGGCTTGAGAAGGCTTTAAAAAGCAGAGAAAAAAGACTGGAGATTGATCGAGGTTAGCATCGACCAATTTCCAGTCTTTGGTGAGTTGAGGACAGTAATTTGAGTAAAAGACAGATATTCAGGTTCGTTGACAGGAATTACTGTTGTTTGAAACTTGCCTCTGCCTCGCAGCCTCAAACAACATAACAGTCCCAGCCATCGCAACATTAAGCGACTCCGCCTGTCCATGCATCGGAATAATCGCCCGCTGTGTAACCAGCTGTTCGACCTCTGATGAAAGACCTTGTCCCTCATTGCCGAGTACAATCCAGCTAGAACGGGTTAGATCAAGCTCGTAGTAGCTGGCCTCAGCTTGAAGTGAGCTGCCAATAATCTGTACGCCACGATTGGATGCCTCCAATAATAGCTCTTGCAGATCACCTTCAATAATTGGCAAATGGAATAGGGAACCCATCGTCGAACGGATCGTTTTCGGATTGTATAGATCCACTGTTCCACGTCCAAGTACAACTGCATGCGCACCAACCGCATCCGCACTTCGAATAATCGTCCCTAAATTTCCGGGGTCCTGAACCCCATCTAGTGCGACAATCAATGCATTCTCATGCTCGAATAGATCAGCTGCATCGGTTCCTCTTTTATCTACAACCGCAAATGTACCTTGAGGGGTCTGTGTATCCGAGCATTTTTCCATAATTGCCGAAGTGACACCAACCCACTCGACTTGCCCTTCACTTAGTGCGCGAAGCTCACGAGGCAGTCCTTTATCCAAATCATACACAATGGTTCGAACAGGTGCCTGATGTTTAAGTGCCTCTTCGATCAGATGTGTACCTTCAATCAAGTATTGACCTTGCTTTTGACGACCTTTACGATCCAAAAGCTGTACCCACTGTTTCACGCGGGGATTTTGTGTAGAACTAATTTCACTATGCACTATATTCACTCCGTAAATGCCAATTCAAATTTTTGTATATCTTCATTATGTCCAAGCACCACAAGGATGTCATTTTCTTTTAACGGTTCATCTACTGCCGGTGGAATAATGAGCTTATCGCCTTTTTTCAGGGCAATAACGTTACATTTATATTTCGCGCGAACGTCCAATTGACGGATTGTTTGTCCCACCATAACGCCTGAGGGATGTGTTTCCACAATGCTATAATTGTCTGACAGCTCTATGTAATCGATAATGTTTGAGGAAATCAAACTATGTGCAACACGCTGCCCCATATCCCGCTCCGGGAATACGATTTTATCAGCACCGATTTTTCGGAGTACGCTACCATGCAGCTCATTCGCTGCTTTTACAACTAGACCTTTGACACCCATTTCTTTTAAAATCAATGTCGTTAAAATCGATGACTGAATATCCTCACCGATCGCGACAATAACTACATCAAAATTCCGAATACCAATCGCACGTAGTGCATCTTCGTCTGTACTTTCGGCTTGCAGCGCATGTGTAACAAAGGGTGAAATCTCCTGAACCTTCGATTCACTGGAATCAATAGCAAGCACTTCAAACCCTGCTTTTGATAGGTTTTTTGCGACGCTCGAACCAAATCGGCCAAGTCCTATAATGGCGTATTGTCTTTTCACGAAAACCCTCCTCCTCCAAGTTTCCTATATGAAAACTACATTATAAGTTACAACAATTTATTATTCCCTATTATAACATAATTTTATGTTACCCCTAAAAATAATGGCTCGAGCATGTCTTATTCCTCTTTGAAGCATAATAAGCTGTGATTGTTACATCTAGATTAGATTGGGAGTGAACATCACCGATGAACTTAGATTTAAGACACGCTATTTTCCAACGAATCAGTAATAAATCCGATGCTGAACTTCAAGAAATCATTGACGATTCCATCGGCGGACAGGAACAGGTATTGCCTGGTCTTGGCGTTATCTTTGAACATGTGTGGAAGAGTATTGATCCATCTCTGAAAAATCAACTTATTACCGCTCTGCAGCAAGCACTCAAGAAAACCTAAATTCCTCGCTTGAAATAAACAAATACCATAGACCTTCTTTATCATTACAAGAAAGTCTATGGTATTTCATTTCATTTTATTTTCCTTCGCACTTTTTTTACCACACTCATTTTTTTTCGTGTAAGGCCAATTACTTTACGGAATATTCGTTTATCTTTTAATTTCCGAAAAATGAAAGGATCAGGACTCGTATTCACTTCGATGATCCATGGTTTAAGCGCATGGTCGACAGCAATATCAAGACCGATATTCCGAATTCCTGAATACTGTTTATGCAATTGCCGTGCAACACGTTGGCCTAGGAATCGCAAATTAGCAATAAAAGCACTCTGCTTCATCACATTCATATGGCCGTGTAATAAGGTTTCAACCGGCTTTAGCATGCCGCCGCCGTGAACGTTCGTAATAATTTTACCTGGGGATGCCACCCGACCAATCATCGCTGTCGTTTCCCAAGTTTGCTGCCTATTTAACTGAACCATGACCCGAATATCAAATGGTCGTGAATTGTAACGAAGTAGGTAAATTCCTTTCTGCACTAAATAAGGCCTTTTTTTAATGGTTAGCTTTATCGATCGATACAGATCTTCTACATTATTGAACGTTTTTACTTTATATATATACTGATACTTATATGCCTTTTTACTTGCCTTTGAATCCCAATCAATTCGCATAACGCCTCTGCCATGCATGCCTACAACAGGCTTAATATACACCATATGATGCTGCTGTAACATCTTTTTTAATGATATTTCGGTCAAAGGTAGTGTCTGCGGAACATAATTATTAATTCCGGAATCCTTTTTAAGCGTCTGTGTTTTTCTCCATTTGCTATGCACAAATCTCCCCAACCGTGCTCACCTCATCTTTTTGATCTTTGCTGTATAAATCGCTGCAAGTTCGGTTGAGTTTATCTTAGAACCGACACAATATAGTATGATGAGCTCTTTTGTTTTGCATAGGCAATACACAGCATGCATGCGCTGTATATTAAAAAAGCATCCCCGAATTTTCTCGGAGATGCTTGATATATCCTATTCTATTTAAGGAGCATTCGGTAAAAATTGTGTGGTTGGATTACGATCAATCGCGGATCTAAGCGCATATTCACTCTCGAATAAGGCAACAAAGTTACCATTCTTATCTTTTACAAGATGAGAGTTGATTCTAAATTTGCTTGGATCAATCTGATCCGCCACAATCCAACGTGCAAATTGGAAATTTAGTCGCTGTAACTGAATGTCAACGCCATACTCCCCGCGCATCCGATGTTCGAATACTTCGAATTGAAGTTGGCCAACAACACCAAGAATCGTCTCATCAAATACACCCGCAGAGGTAAACACCTGAATCGTGCCTTCTTCAGTCAATTGATCAATACCTTTTTGGTACTGTTTATGTTTAAGTGCATTTTTAACAGTTACTTTACAGAATAATTCCGGCGAGAACGTTGGCAATTCATCATACACGATGCTCTCCCCTTGAGATAAGGAATCTCCAATTCGGAAAATACCGGGATCAAATAAACCGATAATATCCCCTGCATATGCCTCTTCGACGATATCGCGATCTTGCGCTAGGAATTGCTGCGGTTGAGCAAGCTTAATATCTTTACCTGCACGAACATGACGCACTGACATACCACGCTCAAACTTACCAGATACAATACGCAAGAAGGCAAGACGATCACGGTGTGCTGGATTCATATTCGCTTGAATCTTAAACACATATCCTGAGAATGCTGGCTTCGTAGGTTCGATAGCACCTTCTGAAGAATTACGCGGCTGTGGGGCCGGCGCAAGCTGAAGGAAATTTTCTAAGAAAGTCTGCACACCAAAGTTATTCACCGCAGAACCAAAGAATACAGGAGTTAACTCACCATTTAGAACCTTATCCATGTCAAAAGGATCCCCTGCAACATCAAGCAGTTCCAACTCTTGGCTTAACTGCTCATACAAATGCTCCCCTGCAATCTGACGTACGAGAGGGTCATCATAGCCGCTTACCGGACGCACTTCAATTTCGCTATGATCATCGCCTTGGAACAACTCTAATTGGGTTTTCTGACGATCGTATACCCCACAGAGACTTTTTCCCATCCCAATTGGCCAATTCATCGGATAAGAACGAATACCAAGCACATTCTCTAGCTCTTCAAGCAGCTCGAATGGATCGCGTCCTTCACGGTCTAATTTATTTATAAAGGTAAAAATAGGGATATTGCGCAAGCGACATACTTGGAACAACTTAATCGTCTGCGCCTCGACACCCTTGGCAACGTCAATTAACATAACCGCAGCATCCGCTGCAGTTAATGTACGGTACGTATCTTCAGAGAAATCTTGGTGCCCCGGTGTATCCAGAATGTTAATCTTATGTCCTTGATAATCAAATTGCATCACGGAAGAAGTAACAGAGATCCCTCTTTGTTTCTCAATTTCCATCCAATCCGATGTTGCAAATTTACTAGCTTTACGTCCCTTTACTGTTCCCGCAAGACGAATCGCACCCCCGAATAGCAATAGCTTCTCGGTAAGTGTCGTTTTACCAGCATCCGGGTGGGAAATAATTGCAAACGTTCTGCGTTTATTTACTTCCGTAATTAATTTTTTTTGTTCTTGTTCACTCATTGTCGATTGAATCCCTTCTATTTTAACTGCTCAACTAAAAATGCCCGTGCAGGAGCAGCATCAATACCTGTAAGCTTAAGTGGTGCAATCACCATAAAGTAAGTTCCTGCTGGAACGTCTTTTAGACGAAGTCCTTCTACGATATGCACTCTATTCTTCAATAAAGAGCGATGTGTTGGATATTCCGGTTGTGCTCGTTCGATCCCAAGTCCATCAGTACCTACCCCACGTAGTCCTCGCTCGATTAAATACTGAGCACCGCTTTCAGCTAGGTAAACAAAATTAAAATCAAATTCCTCGGATAATGAATTCCGAGTTTTTAAAAGCACCCATTCCCCTTCTTGCAGAGCAAATGACTCTAAATGTTCCCGTTCGATCGCCTCTTCGATATGAGTCAAATCAACTACACGTGCCGTACCCACTAGTTGATTCAGTGGAATTGCTTCGATAGTTTCTCCGCCTTCAATCATATGCAAGGCTGCGTCTAGATGTGTACCACAGTGAACATCAAGTGCAATACGGGTTTCATGTACTTTAGAGTTTGAGAAATTTGCCATGTTGCGAATTTCTGGTTTTTTCTCTTCTTTATTTTTATACACTTGCATGCTTTCTTCAATTGTCATCGATATATCAAATATTTTCATATGAAACTCCATTCCTTCCAGGAAGAATTATTCTTGCCCGTGAACAGGCCACCATTTGAAACCATCCTTCTCAAGCAGTTCATTCGCGCCCTCAGGTCCCCAAGAGCCGGCTGGATACAGTTGCAAATCTTCTGTCGTCTCTTTCCATGCTGCAGCAATCTTATCGACATACTCCCAAGCATGCGCAACTTCATCCCAACGCGTGAAATACGTAGAGTCACCGCGTGACGCATCATAAAGGAGCAGCTCATAAGCCTCTGGCGTATTCATGCCCACTACGCTGCTTTGCGCAAAGTCCATCGTAATTGGAATAACCGAGCCTTCACCACCTGGTTGCTTCGCGTTCATCTTCAAGTGAATGCCTTCAACGGGGTGAACACGGAACACAAGTAAGTTCGGCTCCAGTTCATGCTTTTCAGTCAAATACACATTGTCGGGAACATTCTTGAATTCAACCACAATTTCAGTCGTCTTCGCAGGTAGTCGTTTACCCGTACGTACGAAAAATGGCACACCTGCCCAACGGAAATTATCCACGAATACTCGTGCAGCAAAATAGGTCTCCGTTGTTGAATTCGTGTTAACTGAATCCTCTTCACGATAGGCCGACAGCGCTTTACCTTCTGTCTCCCCGTTTGCATATTGTCCACGAATCACGTTAGCTCGTACATCATCTGATGATGTAAAAGCACGAAGTGAACGTAGCACCTTCACTTTCTCATCCCGGATATCTTCTGGTAAAAGACGGCTAGGCGGTTCCATTGCCATCATAGCGAGCATTTGCAGCATATGATTTTGTCCCATATCACGCAAAGCCCCTGCATGGTCATAGTAACCTCCACGCTCTTCAACACCCACAGTTTCACTTAAAGTAATTTGAATGTTAGAGATATGTCGATTGTTCCAGAGGGGTTCAATGAACGCATTTGCAAAACGAACGATTCCAATATTTTGAACCATTTCTTTACCCAAGTAATGGTCGATCCGATAAATGTCTTGCTCCTCAAATACTTGACGTAGTTGTGTGTTCAATTTTTGTGCGGATGGCAAATCATAGCCGAAAGGCTTCTCAATAACAAGACGATGCCAGCCTTCAGTCTCAAGCAATCCACCTTCACGAAGGTTAAACGCAACATTACCAAAAAGCTCAGGTGCGAGTGCAAGGTAAAATAGACGGTTGCCCCCCGTCTGGAATTTCTCATCTAATTCTTCAGTCAGCCCTCTAAGAGCTTTAAAACCATCTACATTATTAATGTCTAGAGACATGTATTGAAAATGTTCAGCAAAGCTTGAACAACTCTCATCTTCCTCAATGGAGTAGCGCGCAAATTGATTAATGGACTCACACACATCCTTACGGAATTGTTCATTCGTACGAGGACGACGAGCTAATCCTACAACTGCAAAGTTCTCTCCCAACTTGCCTTCGCGATACATGCTGTAAATTGCGGGAAAAAGCTTTCTTTTCGCAAGATCCCCCGTTGCTCCAAAAATGAAAAATACTGCGCCTATCATGAGTTCATCATTCTTTCTGTATAAAATTTATTAGGAATAGCATACCGAAATTAGACAAGGGATTCAACTTCTCCATGCTTATTTACGATATTTTTTCCCGACAAACCGCAAAAAGACAACGCAAACTGCAGCTATAACAAGCCACACAACATAGTTTACCATGTCTCAAATCTCCTTTTCTCTATTCCACCAAGCCTTGTTTAAAGGCATAAATAGCAGCTTGTGTACGATCATCTACTCCTAGCTTAGACAATACGTTCGTTACATGGAACTTAACTGTCTTAATGCCAATGAATAACTCATCTGCAACCTCTTGATTCGATTTACCAGCCGCAATAAGTCGCAGCACTTCCATCTCACGTTCTGTTAAGTCTTCGTGCGGTGCAGCTACTTGCTTGGGTTGTCTAAAGCGATTCATTAATTTGGATGCAACTTGAGACTCCAGAATGGATTGACCCTTAGCTGCTGCTCGAATAGCTCCTGTAATTTCACCTGCGCGTGAAGTTTTAAGTAAATATGAAATAGCACCCGCTTCAAGCACAGGGTACATTTTTTCATCATCCAAATAACTTGTAAGTACAATAACCTTGCTCTCTGGGTTGCGTTCTATTAATCGACGCGTAGCTTCGATTCCATCAATGCCGCCTTCCATCACTAGATCCATCAAGACAACGTCTGGATTATATTCCTCTGCCATCGTAATTCCTTCTTCACCAGAACTGGCTTCACCGACAACCTCAATATCTTCCTCTGTCCCCAGAACAGCCGCTAGACCGATTCGTACCATTTCATGGTCATCCACTAACAGTACTTTGATGATTGAGTCCTCCATTATCGATCGCTCCCTCCGCTATGATTGGTACACGTATCTCAATACGAGTCCCTTGTTCAGGTGCTGCAACTATGGAGATTGAGCCACCGATTTCACTCACTCTTTCCTTCATCGTTGCAAGTCCATAAGATGATTGCTTCTTGGAATCATTAAGATTAAATCCGACTCCATCATCACGAATCATAAGACGTACCCCATCTATTCGCTGTAAAAGCTTAAGTTCAAGCTTCGTTGCTTTAGCATGACGAAGTGAATTGGATAACGCTTCTTGTACAATACGAAATAGGTGGTCTTCGATACCTTTTGGCAAAGCAATATCTTCGTCTGCCTCCCACTCTATATCCATAACCCCTTTGGCACGCAGTTCCTGTAGTAAATCACTTAATGCAACAGATAACCGTTTACCTTCCAGATGTACAGGTCGCAGATGCATCAAGAGTGCTCTCATTTCCGATTGTGCAACAGATGACATTTCCTCAATTAAGAAAATTTGCCGCTTCGCTTTTTCAAAATCTTTGTCCATAATTCGCCCGACTGCTGTAGCTGTCATTGAAATGGCAAACAACTGCTGAGATACTGCATCATGCAGCTCACGAGCCAACCGTTGACGTTCTTCAACAACCGCAGAGAATTTCGCTTTCTCCGCCAATTGAGCATTATGATTCGATAATCTTTGCAAAGAATTCACTTGTTCTTCCCACTTTTTCGTAACTCGATCTAATTGCTGACCCAATCGGCCAATCTCATCTTCACCTAAGTTTAGTGTAGCTCGAGCAAAGTTACCCTTTTCCAAGAGTTGCATCGTCTCCATAATAGGCTCTAGTCGGTGTCTAATACGATTGGAAGACCAAAAACCATAGACCCCGCCAGTTATGATCGGTACAGCAAGTTCAATTGCAACCAGAAGGAAGAAATCGCTTGTCCAAGCCTCAACCCTTGCCAGCAATCCGAAGTAATTCAAACTGTACATGATCGCTCCGACAATAATAAAGCTAAAGACAATGGATTCCCCCATGCTCCGCCATATCATATTCGTAAGCTTTTTTTTGTAGCTTTGCATGAGTCATCCCCCTTATCCTAATATTTTCACATCTACATCTCCTACGATATATGAAATGAGAAGTTTCACCTTGTGGTTACTCGTTTCATAATTTGGTGAACGCCAATGAATGCGATTCATGATACCATGTTCACGTTCTTGATGAACATCAATGGGTCCTAGAAAGCTGAATGCTTCTACGGATACACCAAGTTCTTCTGGAATTCGTATGTCTATATCACCAATCATACCTTGAAGTAAAATCGTTGTTTCTTTTTGCTCAATAAGCGCCATTGACAAATCGATATGCACTTCACCAAACATGAACCAAATGGAGGTATCACGCAACACCCATGGCTCATCTCCTAAACGAAGCCCACCGAGGATATTTTGCTTTTGAATATGATAATCCTGCTTTTGGACCTTCTTGGATTGATAATAAAAATAAGCAAGTGACAGTAACGTGATTGAAATCACAGCAGCCAAGTGCTCGGCTAACAGAAACATCAATCCAATCGCAATCCAGATTAACCCTTTACGGTTTCCTAAGGTCCGAAGCTGATAAAAACCTAATAAAAATATTAATATGGCAACCACGGGAAAAGAACCAATCAGTCTTTGAAGTATGAGAAAAACACCTGCACAAATTAGAAAAAGTGCTGTGTTACGATTGCGGTTATTTTTCACTTGATCTCCCATGTTGCCACCTCCCCTAGTTTATACTATTGTATCCTATCCCTATTAAACTGAACATAGCCCTGGGACGGTACATTAACCCCGACCTTAGTCGTGGCATTCGCCAGATCCATTCTAAGCTTATCCAAATCGCAATTCTTTCATAAATAATCATAACAACGGTTATGATTAGCCACCTATCTGTGACATTCGACGAATAGTCGGCGTATGGGACTGAGAAGAATTCGTTAGCTTTAGAGCCATCTCGTGTGTTTCTGGTTTTTGACCCAGTGCACGGTAAAAGAGTTTCATTAGATCCTCTTCATTTCCAAGATGAGGACGTACATTAAATTCATCTGACCAGTATAGACATGGTTTAATATTCCCATCCGCAGTGAGGCGAAGACGATTGCAAGTTTGACAAAAATGATTACTGACTGGATGGATCAGCCCAAAAGAGCCTTGTGCACCTTTAATCCGATAGTTCTGTGAAGGACCATTCCCATACACTTCAGCAGATTCTTCAAACATATAGCCCTGCCCTTCACATGTTTCAAGCACAGTTGATAATGGAACATATTTATTTTTCCAACCTTGATCATCATGACCAATTGGCATGTATTCAATGAATCGAACTTGAATATCACGATCTAGTGTCAGCCTTAGGAAATCCATAATCTCATCATCGTTAATACCTTTCATCAAGACAACATTTATTTTAATCGGATATAACCCAACCCGATAAGCAGCTTCGATCGATTGCAGCACTTTTTCAATATTCCCACCCCGAGTGATCATAGCAAACCGCTCAGCTTGAAGTGAATCTAAAGAAATGTTGATTCTCGTCAGTCCTGCCTGCTTTAACTGATCTGCCTTTGCTGCAAAATAAATCGCATTTGTCGTTAAAGCGATATCCTCTATGCCAGGAATATTAGCTAGCATCGCTACTAACTGCTCCACATTTTTACGAACAAGCGGCTCTCCACCAGTAAGACGAAGTTTACGGACGCCATGATTTGCAAGTACACGAACAACTTCAGTAATTTCGTCAAAAGTCAGTAACTTCTCACTTGGTTCGAACTCCATACCTTCTTCCGGCATACAGTACACACAACGAAGATTACAGCGGTCTGTGACCGAGATTCTCAAATAATCATGTATGCGATTGAATGAATCCACTAAACCTGCGGACATAAGCAGCCCCCCTCTTTTTTCATTATGTCATATCTCTTTGCCGAAATGATAGGATCATGCCTTTCATAAAAAAACAGGCAATGAGCGGCGTAATCGCTCAGGCGCCTGTTTTGGTTTGAATTCGTTATTTCAAATTCTGCGTGAAGAATTGAGTAACCTTGGTTAAGTATTCATCCGGTACCGCATTGTAGGCTCCTACGTGTCGATCACCAGGAACAAGCCACAATGAAGTGTTCGGACTTCCAGAAGCCTTCATTAACTGCTCACTATTACTTGCTGGAATCTTACCATCATTCGTCGTATGTATGAGCAATACTTGTTTATCTTTAAGCTTCGTAATCGACTCAATTGGTCGTACTTGATCAGGATCTAAACCTGTCAGCATGGATGTTTCCCATATGACAAGTGGAGTAAAAGGGAATGCAGGCAAATTGCTCCATACAGGCAAGTTATCTTCTAGATAGGGACGCATATCTGCAAATGGTGAATCCGCGATAACCGCTTGAACATCGGATACTTCTGGCGCAGCATCAATCGAGACGACAGCACCCATGGAATACCCCACAAGCCCGATCTTCGTATAACCGAGACTCTTCGCATAATTGACCGCGGCAATCAAATCTGATTTTTCAAACAAACCTACGCTTGTTACCGTTCCCTCCGATTCACCCGAGTTGCGGAAATCGAATAAAAGTGAAGCAATCCCTTGCTTTTGAAGCGCTTGTGCAGTTGGTAAAGCTGGTTTCTCCCCAGATCGATTACCTCTGTAACCATGTGAGAAAATAACGATCCGATCTTTATTATCACCGGCAGGAATGAGCCAGCCCCGAAGCAGTGTGTCATCGTATGCGCTGTTAAATTGTACATTGGTATACGTCATCTGTAACTTTTCAGGTTTATTGGTAATTGGATCTTTAGCGGGATGTGTTAAATTCCAGCCCACAAATCCGGAAATGCCGGTTACCCCAAGAATGACAATCATCGCAAATATAATTGCACTAATTCCAATCCATCGACGGCGACGTTTAGGTTTACTTTGCTGCTGTATGCGCACCTTATTAGGTAACATATTTGGCGCTTCTGACAATCGAAGACCTCCCCTTAAATTCTTCTCATTTTATTCTATGAGCGCATTATAATCTCTTTGCCTAAAAATTTCTACAAGAATCTGCAACTTGTGAAATGATTACAAAAGATAAAATACAAGACCCCTAACGACATTTCTGTCGATGGGGTCTTTATCATTTCAAGCAACAATTTTTAGACGATATCGTAGCCTTGATCTTCGATTGCTTCTTTAATTGCTTCCAATGATAGTTTGGATTCGTCAAACTCAACTGCTACTGTACCAGCTGACAAATCAACTTTGCTGCTTGCATGAATTCCGTTTAGTGCACCTTCAATGGCATTAACACAATGGTTGCAAGACATACCTTCAACTTGTAAAGTTACATTTTTCATCGTTCATTTCTCCTTTTATGGTCAGATTTTATATTTTTAGTATACCCCCCTAGACTATAAAGGTCAATGGGATGCCTACTTCACCAGCCTGATTCCCTCCCAATTACTTAAGTTTTACACGTTGTAATCGGAGTGCATTTAGCACAACGGAAACCGAACTAAGTGCCATAGCAGCCCCAGCAAGCCAAGGCGCTAGGAAACCAATTGCAGCAATCGGGATACCAATCACGTTATAAGCAAGTGCCCAGAACAAGTTTTGCTTAATATTAGCCATCGTTTTTCTACTCATAAAGATGGCATCAGGAATACTGTTTAAGTCGCCGCGAATTAATGTCACATCTGCCGCTTCCATGGCAACATCTGTACCTGTGCCAATCGCCATACCAATATCAGCTGTAGCAAGTGCTGGAGCATCGTTAATACCATCCCCCACCATCGCAACTTTCTTGCCTTCTTCTTGAAGCTTCTTCACTTCAATAGCTTTACCTTCTGGTAATACCTCACCTAGTACGTGATCAATTCCCGCTTGATCGCCAATTGCTTTTGCTGTACGTGAGTTGTCGCCTGTTATCATGACGACTTCAATGCCAAGATCTTTCAACCGCTGAACGGCTTCTTTTGAAGTTTCTTTAATGGTATCCGCAACAGCTACTAAGCCCGCATACTGCTTATCAATTGCAACAAGCATTGCTGTTTTCCCCATCTCTTCAAGGCTGTTCATCGTACTTACAATTTCTTCAATGCCTACATCATTCTTAGCCATCAATTTACGTGTACCCACTAACACTTCTTTACCTTCGACAACTGCACGGATACCGTACCCAGGAATCGCTTCAAATTCCTCGGTAGCAGGAAGCTCAATGCCTTTTTCTTTAATCCCTGTAACAATTGCTTCAGCAAGTGGATGCTCGGAATTACGCTCAGCAGCTCCAACCCATTTTAAGAAGTCATTTTCATTGTTGCTGCCTTTCAAAATAACATCTGTAAGCTCGGGTTTACCTTTTGTAACTGTGCCTGTTTTGTCTAAAATAATCGCATCGATTTTATGTGTTGCTTCTAAATGCTCGCCACCTTTAAACAAGATCCCTAGTTCTGCCGCACGACCTGAACCAGCCATAATGGAAGTTGGGGTTGCAAGACCAAGCGCACAAGGACAAGCGATAACGAGAACGGCAATTGCTTTTTCCAAGCTGTTTGCGAAGTTACCTGCATCAACAATGAAGTACCATACTAAAAATGTAACGACTGCAATACCCACAACAATTGGAACGAAAATACCAGAAATTTTATCTACTACACGTTGAATGGGTGCTTTTGAACCTTGCGCTTCTTCAACGACCTTAATGATTTGTGCTAATGCTGTTTCTTTCCCCACCTTAGTGGCTTCTATTTTCAAAATACCGTTTTTGTTAATCGTTGCACCAATTGCTGCATCTCCTGCATGCTTTTCTACCGGGAGACTTTCTCCAGTTAACATCGATTCATCAACAGAAGATACCCCTTCTACTACGATACCGTCGACAGGAATTTTTTCACCGGGTTTTACAATGATCACATCACCTTTAACAACTTCTTCAACAGGAACACTTATTTCTTGACCCTTACGGATAACAAGTGCAGTCTTTGCTTGCAGACCCATTAAAGTTTTGATTGCTTCAGAAGATCTACCTTTTGCTAGAGATTCAAATAATTTACCAAGCAGGATCAGTGTAATCAGAACCGCACTTGTTTCATAATACAGCTCAACCATATGATGACCGGTTTGAGCTATGGATTGGATCGTTAGGTAAAGGCTGTAGAAATATGCAGCAGAAGTACCTAGTGCAACGAGTACGTCCATATTTGCACTACCGTTACGTAAAGCCTTATATGCACCCACATAGAATTGTCTACCAATAATGAATTGCACTGGTGTTGCTAATGCAAATTGGAACCAGGGGTTCATAAACAAATCCGGTAACCAAATGAATGAAGTAAAAGAAAAATGACTCACCATCGCCCATAGGAGTGGAAACGATAGAATAGCTGATAGGAGCAGCTTCATTTTTTGCTTTTTAATTTCTTTCGCTTTACGATCTCCACTTTCTTGTACCTCTTGCTTAGGAGCTGCCTTATAGCCCAGCTTATCAACTTGCTTCACCATATCGCTAACAGTTACATCCCCCGGCAAATATTCTACATGGGCCGTTTCAAGTGCAAGATTCACAGTAGCCTTCGCAACACCTGGTAGCTTATTTAGTCCTTTTTCAATGCGAGTCGCACATGCCGCACAAGTCATACCTGTGATTTGAAAATCAATTGTCTCTTTTACCGTGTCATAACCGAGTGAATTAATTTTCTGCTCCAGGTCTGTACGACTTGTTAGGGTAGGATCGAACGTTACGGAAGCTTGCTCTAGGGCAAAATTGACAGCTGCTCCAGATACACCTTCAATCTTGTTTAACCCCTTCTCTATCCGATTCGCACAAGCAGCGCAAGTCATACCTGCAATTTGTAGGGTGGTTTGCATTTGAGCCCGTGAGTGGTTTGCCACATTTATCTCCCCTTCAACATACCCCCATAGGGTATATATAATTTCAAAAAAAAGATCACCTTCTATTTAATATACTATACCCCCCACCCCTATGCAAGATTTATTTTTCCTAAATATTAACTCTAAATTTTAAATATTATTATTAATCAGAACCGTCATATTGCCAGCAATTCTAAACAACTGTATCATATTGCTATTATGCGTTACCTAGCTTAGGTTTATAAGGAGGTTTCATCTTTGGAAATACCCGGCCTAGATATGATCTTATTTTTAATTGTAATTGGATTTTTAGCAGCATTTGTAGATTCAGTTGTTGGTGGTGGTGGATTAATAACCGTTCCAGCCTTACTATTTACAGGTTTATCTCCTAATATGGTCCTTGGGACGAATAAGCTCGGTGGCACCCTTTCCTCCTTAACAAGTTCAGCGTCTTTCTTATCTTCCGGTAAAATAAACATACGGCTTGTTGCATGGCTTTTTCCACTATCCTTTTTAGGCTCAGTTGGAGGAGCTTATGTCATTCACCTTATACCATCGGGCTTCTTGAAGCCGCTTGTCATTACACTGCTTGTGATCGTAACCATTTATACCTTATTTAAAAAGAACTGGGGAGCCCAAACGACCTATAAAGCTATGACAATCGGTAAAGCAATCCTACTTATCATCATTGCTTCCGTCATTGGTTTTTACGATGGTTTCTTTGGACCAGGGACAGGTTCCTTCTTGCTGTTCGTATTTCTCTGGTATGGTTTTGATTTCATTGGGGCTTCCGCTAATTCCAAGGTTCTGAATTTGGGAAGTAACCTTGGCAGCTTGATAACATTTATCCTAATGGGTTCTGTTAATTTTTATTATGGCATACCGCTCGGGCTTTCGATGATTGTTGGTGCTCTAGTCGGATCCCGATTTGCGATTCGTAAAGGAGCTGCTTATGTGAAGCCGCTATTTATTGGAGTGACTGCATTACTTATTGGTAAGCAGTTATGGGATGTATTCCATTAAAAATGTACCATTAAAATTGAAAAAGTCATTTTCACAAGAGCGAAGGCTCCGGCGAAAATGACTTTTTTTATTCATTACATCGCTATTGTATCTGAAATGACACGACGCTGCTTTTTGATCAGACGAATCGATAGAATAATGGCACCTGTTCCAATCCCCGAGATGAGTCCAATCCAATACCCATATGCCTCAAGAGAAGTATAGTTCGCAAGAACATAACCTAAAGGAAGCCCCACAATCCAATAAGCAACTAACGTAGCGATTAGAGTCGTGTTTACATCCTTGTAGCCGCGAAGAGCTCCTTGAATGGGTGCTGCAATCGCATCGAATAATTGGAAGAATAACGCATAATACAAGAAAACTTTTGTCAGCTCAATCACCGTTTGATCTTGGCTGTACAATCCTGCAATTCCTCCATTTAAGAAGAATAACAGTACCCCACACAAGACAGACATCATGACAGCTGACACAATACCAATAATGCTGTACTGGGCGGCATCTTTTTTCCGAAGGGCTCCCGCCTCAAAACCAATTGTAATCGTAAGTGCCATTGCAATACTCAAAGGCACCATATACAGCAATGACGCGAAATTCAACGCCGCTTGATGGGCAGCAATTGTATTTGTATTAAATTGACTCATTAAGATTGTAACACCGGCAAATACACTCGTTTCAAAAAAGATCGAAAATCCGATCGGAATCCCAAGCTTAAGCTGCTCTTTCCATGTTTCCCAATGAATTTTATGCCATTTCCCGAAAATGTTGAATGGCTTAAACGATTTATTCCGACTTACAACGAATAAGAAAATAATCAGAATCAGCCAGTGTGTAGCAGCAGAAGCATAACCAGCTCCAACGCCACCAAGCTTCGGAAAGCCACCTTTACCATAGATCAACATATAATTAAGAACGACGTTAATCGGTAATGAAGTCAATGTAATCACCATCGTCACACGAGTACGACCAAGTGCATCAATAAAACTGCGCAATACCGTGTAAATAAACAGTGGTATGATACCAATGGAAAGTGCAATAAGAAAATCATGTGCAATTTGTCGAACATTGCTTTCTAGCTGCATCACATTGAGTATAGGATCAAGTACAAAGCATCCACAGATCAGAACAACGATTGCAATAACGAGTCCTACATACATCCCTTGAAAGACTACAAATGCCACTTTATCTTGACGTTTAGCTCCAATGAGCTGGGCAACAATCGGTGTAATCGCAATCAGAATACCAGTTAGACCCGTATTCACTGGTGTCCAAATACTAGAACCAATTGCCACACCCGCTAAATCACTTGGACTTGCTTGACCAGACATCACCGTATCGAAGAATAACATTAAAAATAATGATATTTGCGTAATTAATATAGGAAATAATATCATAATAAACTGACGTATCTTTTGACTATATGTGTAAGTTTGCTTCATCATCTCATCCTCTACAATAGGATTTGGGCACAATGGTTTATTGTATCATAAATTTCAAATTAAGGGGTACTTAAAAATCATGTTGACATAGGAAAATCTGGACACCTAGCGAATATGATTAGATATGAACCTATGATCATGCTTTATTCACATTACCAAACGAATGGAGTGAAGACCATGCAAGTGAGAATAAACAAGTTAACCCTTGATGTTACGGATAAAGGACAAGGACCTGCATTACTTCTACTTCACGGCTACCCGCTCGATCATCGTATGTGGGATGCACAGATTGAATATTTCAGGCACACACACCGAGTCATCGTTCCTGACTTACGAGGAATGGGGCAATCCGAAGGTACCCCGTCTAATATCACGATCGATCATTATGCGGATGATATCATTACTCTACTTGATGAACTTGGTATCAATCGCGTCACAGTCGCTGGCTTCTCAATGGGTGGTTATGTCCTATTTGCCTTACTACGCAAAGCACCTTCTCGTATCTCAGCCATCGCATTAGTTAATACCCGAGCAGATGCAGATACGAAAGATGGTCAACGAAGTCGCTTGGAAGCTGCACGAAACCTTCTTGAACATGGATCAATTGCAGCACGTCAGGCGATGCTTAGCAAATTGCTATCTGACACAACCCTCCATGATCAACCCCACCTTGCTGATGAAGTAGGAAATTGGATGACAGAGATGGATCCGCTTGGTCTAGTGCATGCGCAGCTTGCAATGGCATTTCGTCCAGATAGCACCAGTATGCTAGCTTCCATTCGTGTGCCTACCATTGTCATAGGCGGTGAGCATGATAAAATCATTCCTCCACAACTGATCAAACAGCTTGCTAACTCAATCCCTAATGCTAAATACCGCCTCATCGCAGAAACAGCTCACTTAACCCCTGTCGAAAAACCCGATGCTTTTAACAATCTATTATCTGATTTTCTTGGAAAAGCACACGTTTAAAAATACATTAAAAAAGCCTGTAAGATCAATTGATCCTACAGGCTGTAAGCTCGTCCTTAGAAGAACTAAAAGCGTTTTATGAAAAAAAGAGTCCTAGTTAATGCTCTACAACAAATTTTTGCGAGCTACACCGCTCTTATAAGCAGCCTCAGCAACCGCTTTACGGATTCGTTCTACCACACGTGTGTCAAAAGCATCTGGAATAATGTATTTTTCATTCAAATCTGCTGGATCAATAACGGAAGAAATGGCTTCCGCCGCTGCAAGCTTCATCTCATCGTTAATGTCTGTTGCCTCACTATCCAGCGCACCCCTGAAAATCCCAGGAAAACATAAAACATTATTAATTTGATTCGGGAAGTCAGAACGACCAGTCGCCATCACTTTCACATACGGAGCCGCAATGGTTGGATCAATTTCTGGCGTTGGATTAGCCATAGCAAATACAATCGGGTCCTTCGCCATATTTTGAAGATCCTCTACTTTCAGCATATTCGGCGCGGATACACCAATAAATACATCTGCTCCTTTGATGACATCTGGCAGTTTTCCATTTTCCATATTTGGATTGGTGATTTGAGCAAAATCACTCCAGTGTGACCGATCGTACTGTATGTTTCGGCTAATCGCACCCTGACGATCAACCCCAATCAGATTAACAGCCCCTGCTCGCAGAAGCATTTTGGAAATCGAGATACCCGCAGCGCCACAACCGTTTATGACGATTTTGACGTCTTTTATATTTTTGTCGCATACCTTCAATGCGTTCAGCAAACCGGCTAACACGACAATGGCAGTTCCGTGCTGATCATCATGGAAAACTGGAATGTCTAGTTCATCTCTTAGTCTTTTCTCAATCTCGAAGCAACGTGGTGAAGAGATATCTTCCAGATTGATTCCACCAAAGGTCGGCGCAAGTGCCTTGACGACTGAAATGATTTCCTCTGTATCTTTCGTATCGAGACAGATCGGTACAGCATCCACGTCAGCGAACTGTTTGAATAGTGCAGCCTTACCTTCCATGACCGGCATCGCTGCTTTGGGACCAATGTCGCCGAGTCCCAATACAGCAGTCCCGTCCGAAATGACTGCCACTGTATTTTTTTTCGTCGTCAGCTCATACGCCTGGTTCTGATCCCGGGCAATTGCTTGGCACACTTTAGCCACGCCTGGCGTATAGACTTTGGATAAATCCTCTTTGGAAAGAATCGGATTCTTTAATGTTGTTTCCAGTTTGCCGCCTTTATGCAAATTCATAATTTCTTCTAACAGTTCCACAATATCACCTCCTGATAATTGGCTAACACCTTTTTCAATCCACTTTCGATCTTCCGATTGATCTAGCATAATCTGTACATCCGCGCTGCACATCTCGGAATCCTCGTTCTTAATATCAACATGTGTCTTTCCTTTGTAGGTTTCAACGATATTCACTACATTTGCCATATAATCACTGTCACGACGATACTGAATCCGTAGTGTAAAGACATATTGTTCGCTTGTACTATTCAAAACACTAACCTCCTTAGTGAACATTTAATATTCTTATACGAATAGAACTGGCTGTCATGCTTCCGTTTCTGTTAAACGCTTGTCCAACAATCAGCCACCCCATACTGCAATTAGCAGTGTAGCCGCGACTACTGTGAGAGCACCGCCAATCCGTGTAGAAATCTGAGCGAAAGGCATCAATTCCATCCGACCGGAAGCTGACAGAATGGCTACGTCGCCCGTACCGCCAAGACCGCCGCGGCACCCTGTTACAATCGCCGCTTCTACAGGATACATACTGACCCATTTGCCAACAAAATAACCTGTAACAATCATAGCTACGATTACGCTTGCACAAACCAGAATATAAGGAATAGAGATCAGAGCTGCTACATCTTGCAGTGGAATATACAATATACCTAGACCAACCATCAGCGGCCAAGTCAATGTACCAGAAACTAATTTGTACAATTGGTAGGCACCCTGCTCGATTTTCGCTGGCAACACCTTGAACACTTTAAGTAACGCTGCTGCAAAAATCATCAAAATCGGTCCTGGAATACCTACATAAGGCGACAATAGATGACCAGTGATAAATAATCCGCAGGCAAACAACAATCCCGCTCCCATGAGCAAAAAGTCAGGTTTTTCAGCATCATAGGTACTTCCGCCAAGCTTCGTGCCATCTTTGGATTTAACCAGTACGCCATTACCAGTAATGGATGGATTTTTCTCAGCCATTTTCTTAAGAAGCCCCGCGCCAATAATGGCAAATACATTTCCAATCACCGCAGCTGGAATCATTTGTGCTACATAATAACCTGATTCGCCCCCAAGGATTTGTGAGAATGCAATGGATAGCGGCAGAATGCCTTCACCAACACCACCACAGATAATTGGCACAATGATGTAAAACAAGACACGATGTGCGCTGTAGCCGAGCATCATCCCAACTCCAAGGCCAACTGCAACAGCAGCTAACGTTCCAAGCAGCATCGGAATGAAAATACGGATGAAACCGTTGATCAGAGTGGTGCGATTCATTCCAGTGATGCTACCCGCCACTAGAATAGAAATATAGAGATATAGAAAGTTAGACGTTTTCATTAATGTGTGAACGGAATCAGTAACTGAAGGGTTCAGCACATTCCAGAACACCAGAAGTGAAGGAATCATTAACGACAGAATAGCTGGGCCACCAATGTTTTTCAAAATCGGGAGTTTGAAACCTAAATCGCTGAGCAATACACCCATGATGATAATAACAGCAAACCCACCGATCATATCGTTTGGTACTTTACCAAGAGCAGCGGCGGCAAAAATAATAAGTGCTAATACGACGTATACCGGTAACGGAATGACACCTACCTTAAGCTGCATGAGTCGCTGCCACAATCCTTGTTTCTCTTTAGGCAGCTGCCCTTCTCCCCCTAATTCGACTGACGGCTTTATTACATTTTCCATGTCTTATTAACCTCCTTAAATCGTTTACACCCCCATTATAAACGGTTTGAAAGCGCTTTTGTTTTTACGTAAATATTGAATACATTTTGTAAATTTTTAAAGTAAGCGCTATCTTCTTTTCTTCAATTTTCTATTCAAATAAAAAAATGCTGCCATCATGGCAGCAGCAATCTACATTCAGATTTATACAAAATATTTGGATATCGTCATCCTCCCATTAGCTGCAATCTGGTATTTCTGAACGGGTCTCCCTACTGTTCCATACGCCAAGTCCATCTCGAGCACGCCCATCTCCACTAGACCGGCACAATATTTGCTAACCGATACTCGTGAGATTCCGGACAACATAGATATGTCCTCGGCCGAGAACCATCCCGCCCCATCAGACTCAATTACTTTCCAGATCGTTTGAAGCGTCTGCCTTGTGAAACCTTTGGGCAATTCCTGTGACGCTCTCTGTTCCTGACGAAAACGTGTAATCGTATCGAGCTCAGATTGATTAAGGCATTCTTGATAACGAAACAGCCGATTTTGCTCTCTGTATCTACTTAATGCCGCTTGGAACCGACTGAATTCGAAAGGTTTAATCAAATAATCCACAGCCCCGTTCTGCAACGCCACCTGAATACTCTTTTTGTCGCTTGCAGCCGAAATGACAATGACATCTACCTTAATCCCTCTGTGGCGTATTTCGGATAGCAGCTCCAATCCATTGCTTTCTTTCATATAAATATCAAGTAGAATCAGTTCATAGACTCCCTGCTCTAACATACTCAATGCTTCGTCCGGGGAAGAAGCCCAACCTTCGGCTTTGAAACCCTCTACCTGCTCTAAATAAAATTTATTCATTTCCGAAACCATCGGATCATCTTCGACGATAAGTACAGAAATTATAGATGTATTCATTATTATTCCTCACTCTTCGCTTCATATGGTAAGTGAACAGTAAATGCAGTACCTTGTCCTGGGCGGCTCTCCAAGTAAATAGATCCCCTCAGTTTGTCCAGGCTTTTCTTAACCAAATACAGACCAATTCCACGGTCTTTACCCTTTGTAGAATAACCCTGCTCATACAACTGCTCCGCTCTAATTTCAGGTAACCCTATTCCATTGTCTACGACTCGTATTCTCAGCTTTTGGTCTTCGTATAGGAAGCCAATGCCAATCACTTTGTTTGCGCTGCCTAGAGAGGCCTCCAGCGCGTTTTCTAACAGATTTCCAACGATGGTTACTAGTTCACGTGAATTGTCCGGATCAGCGGCTTCAGGTAGTATACCCTCCTCTAGCAGTTCAATCTTAACACCCACCTCACGCCCACGGCTTTGCTTACCTAGTAAAAATCCAGCCATAACGGGATCTTTCACTAACTGGATTACAGCATCAGCTTCATTGTGAATATGAAGCATGGTACCTGCCAGATATTGTTCCAATCGTTCGTATTGTTGCATATGGGTCAATCCTATAATGACATGAAGTTTATTCATAAATTCGTGGGTCTGTGATCGCAGTATATCGGCGTACATGGAAATACCGTTCAGTCTTTCTACAAGAACAGATATTTCAGTCTTGTCACGAAAGCTTGCGATTACGCCTTCTACTTTCTCGCCCACTCTAACTGGAACTACATTGGCCAACAACGTGACTCCACTCTGCTCAACCTCGATATCCTGCAGCGGTTTACCTGTTTCCAAAACCTTATCCATTCGCAGCTGCGGCAAAATATTACCCACCATCTGATTTACAGGATCAGCATCTACACCAATAAGATCCATCAATCGCCTGGCTTCAGTATTCACCAGTGTAATTTTCAAATTTTTATCCACGGCCAGTATACCTTCACGTGCGTATTGGAGCATGGCACTCCGTTCTTCCAGCAGTTTCGAAATGGCTTCAGGCTCCATACCGAACATCATTTTTTTAATTTTATTCGCTAGCAAAACCGCTCCCGCTATCCCCATTACACCACCAAGTATAATTCCCAAATAAATAATCCACTCATTCTGTTTAACCGCAGTATGGACGCTGTCAAGTGAAATGCCTACCGCTACAGCTCCAATCTGTTCTCCGTTTACACCATAAATCGGTGAAAATGCTCTTACTGAATCACCTAGTGAACCTTTGGCTGTGGATACGTTTTCACTTCCGTGTAGAGCTACGATTTCATCGCCGCCAATAAACTGTTGACCGATCTTTGCCGGATCAGGATGGGTATGACGAATACCGTTCATATCAATCACCACCACGAACTGTACATCGTTGATAGTAAGAATATCCTTTGCAAATTGCTGAACAGCATTTGGATCTCCCCGGCCCTCCAGTTCTTCAATTACAGATGATGTTTGTGAAACAGTACGAGCGATTGAGAGAGCTTTGTTTTGCAAAGCATCCTTCGTCATTTCTGTCACTTTCATACCGAACAATACATAAACAACTAACAACACCATTACAACAACGACACAGATCATCAACGTAATGGTCGTCCGCAGTTTCAATGTCAATCTCCCTATTTTCATACTCCCTCACCCCAAAACTCTTTTTTACACAACTGACAGTTATAGAATAAGCATATTGCATGAATCTAAACCCCTGTAAAGATTAGGTCACTCTTATAGATTTAATTATATTTATGTGAATTAGTTCACATGAAGTTCATCATAAATATAGCGCTTTCGTTGATTCTGCCGGAACTCCAAAATACCATCAAAATGATCTTTTGTATATCTATACAGAAAAAGAAAAACATTTTGACTCAAAATGCAAAAGGGATCTGCTATCAAGTCATCTAACTAACTTGAAAGCAAATCCCTTTAAATTGCCGCATTCTCTACTAATTATGCCGGTGAAGGGACTCGAACCCCCACGGTTTCCCTCACGATTTTGAGTCGCGCGCGTCTGCCAATTCCGCCACACCGGCTTTCAACAAAAATTATTATACCTTGTACGCAATAAAAAAGCAAGTATTTTATTGCATTAAATTTCTACTCTTCTTGGTCCCACTTTCGTGAGTAAGCTTTTTTCGTCACATAGAACGTAATACCCACCACTATAACCACACAAAGGAAAGAAATAAAATAGACCATCCCCATCTGCCATACACCTCTTTCTTACCATATTCCTTAACTTCTCTCATCATAGAACAGACTAAGTCCACTGTCACCCTATATAATCCCAAAAAAGAGGGAAATCTACCCTTTTTCATGCAAATGTCGCAAATTTGGTGAAATTACACTTTCATTGATATTTCCTCAATTTTGTATTAGCATTAATCCCTATGCATCATGAGGAAGGAAAGGGTTGGAACTACTTTATTCTGGTGCATACTGATATCTAAGACAAACCGAAGGAGCGTTTTTATTTATGACAACTATAGACATGCCTGCACTGATATTATTAGCCTTTGCCGGACTTGGCATTATAAGTAGCAACGCTACGGTTACTATTGCCATGCTCGTTTTACTTCTGCTTCGAATTACCAATCTACAGCAAGCTTTTCCTTGGCTCGAAAAACATGGCATTACGATCGGGATCATCATCTTAACCATTGGCGTCATGACACCTTTAGCAAGTGGAAAAATATCTCTACAAACCATCATACAATCTTTTTTCCACTGGAAATCCATTCTTGCCATTATTATCGGTGTACTTGTCTCCTATTTAGGAGGTCGTGGCGTACTGCTCATGGGCAATCAGCCAACCGTTGTCGCGGGATTGCTGATTGGTACAGTACTAGGTGTCGCACTCTTCCGTGGTGTTCCTGTTGGTCCTCTAATTGCGGCAGGTATCCTGTCCTTAATAATTGGTAAGCAATAAACTCATACTACCTGTAAGTCATAATTTTAAAAAGGTGCTTACATATGAGATCCATCCTCCAAATCTATACAAATGACCTTAATGGTATAATGAAAAATTGGGTCGTACTCGTGATCATTTCCGGGCTCGTTATTTTAGCTCCCTTATATGCTTGGTTCAATATCGCAGCTTCTTGGGACCCTTATGGAAGTACAAGTGGGCTGCTTGTTGCGATTGTCAACGACGATAAAGGGACAACCATTCAAGGGAAAGACGTGAATATCGGTAATGAAATTGTTAATTCCTTAAAAGAAAATAATCTGCTGGGTTGGAGGTTCGTAGACCGAGCAGAGGCGCAGTCAGGTGTCGAGCATGGCAAATATTACGCAAGCATTGACATTACCCCTGATTTCTCCGAAAAAATAGCTACTATCCTAACTAATGACCCCGTTAAGCCTGAACTCATCTATAGTGTAAATGAAAAAATCAACGCGGTTGCTCCTAAAATTACGGCTACAGGAGCTTCCGGCATTGCCGAACAGATCAGTAAAAATTTTGTTAAAACAGCAACTACTACGATCTTCACCCTATTTAATGAATTAGGTGCCGATATTCAGCAAAACCTCCCTAGCATTGAAAAAGTAAAGCAAATCGTTTTTAAGCTTGAAAGTGAGTTCCCACAAATTAAAGAAATCATCAACCTTGCCTTAACAGATGCGGGTAAAGCCCAACGTCTTGTCAGTAATATTCAAGATAATTTACCTACGATCGAACGGTTATCCAAAAACGGGCAAGAGATGTCATCTGACTTCTTAAACTTTTCAAATAAGGCCGAAGATGCACTGGTCAAAGCCGGTCCTGGTATCAAACAAGATTTAACCATGCTCCAGGAAATTGCATCTTCAACGGAAGACATCACTTCATTACTGATGAACAGTGATATTAAACCGGAAAAAGCTATTCCTACTGCAAAATCTATAAGTGAAAGACTCGGCCTCGCAGGTAAAGCCGTAGATGGTATTGTAGGCTTCTTAAATCGTCTGCAAACAATGGGAGGCAATAATAAACTAGCAAGCGCGATAGACTCACTAAACGGTGTTAAAAATAAATTTAATGAACAACAAAATAATATCCAAAAGATTATTTCATTAATTGAGCAAGGTAAAAAGCCAACAGAAGCCTTAATAAACAACGTCAACCAACTTTCCAAGCAATTAAAACAAGATTTAGGTGGGGTTATTGATGGTTTTGATACTACAATCATGCCTGCCATTCAAAATGCAATCGACAAATCCAAATCCATTGCTAAAGATGTAGGAGATATCCTAGCACAAGCACAAAAGAGTCTGCCAGATGTCACTAGCTTACTTTCTGATGCCGCTAAAGGAATTGATTTAGGGAAAGATGAGTTAGCAAAAGTTCAAAAAGACTTACCTGATATCGAGCGTAAAATACATCAACTTGCTAATAAAATTCGTGAGTTCGAAAACAGTGCAGACATAAAAGAAATTATTGATCTGCTCAAGCACGATATTAAGAAGCAAAGTGACTTTTTTGCCGAACCTGTCCTTTTAAAGGAAAATAAAATATTCCCAATGCCCAACTATGGCTCCAGCATGTCTCCTTTTTTTACAACCCTTTCGTTATGGGTCGGTGCATTATTACTCATTTCTCTTTTATCTGTAGATGTACATCAACCAAGTGCTAATTATAAGAGCTATCAAATATTCTTTGGGCGGTTCCTTACTTTCCTAATGATTGCTCTATTACAAGCCCTTGTAGTAACGCTAGGTGACATTTATATTCTAGAAACGTATGTCGTCCATAAAGGATTCTTTATTTTATTTGCACTTTTTAACAGTACAGTATTCACACTTATCATTTATACGATGGTTTCAATTTTCGGTGATGTAGGTAAAGCACTTTGTATCGTCTTGTTGGTATTGCAAATTTCCGGTTCAGGTGGAACATTCCCCATTCAAGTGACGCCGCCATTTTTCCAAGCAATCTATCCCTTCTTGCCATTTACTCACGCTATTAACATCATGCGCGAAGCAGCTGCAGGCATATTGTGGGATGTTGTTGCAAAGAATTGTATCATTCTTATCATCTATGGTAGTTTAATGATTTTGCTTGGTGTTGCACTCAAGAAAAGTATTAATAAGTTCACCGCGAAGTTTAAAAAAAGGCTTAAAAGCAGCGACCTCATACATTAACTTCTACATTCAATTGAGTTAAATGGATTGGTTATTTTGCCCTCACGATTTTGAGTCGCGCATACTATTCGGAAGATAGCAGAAGATAAGTTCAAGAAGAGGAATCTAATAACTGCGAAAAGCCTTGTTAAATCAAGTTTTTTTGCGCAAGCCCCGTAAATGCTCGTGCCAACTGAAGTTCTTACTGAAAAGTTGAAATGTTAAATTAAATATGCTAGAATACTGTCAAATATGAAACGGGAGTTGAGGAGAATAATGTAAAATTTCTTGCTTAAATTACGAAAGGTAAAACAAAAAATTGTTTTATTCTTTGTAGAGCAAGAAAGTTACTTATTCTTTTCACTCAAATAAAATAACATTTTATCTACCCCATTATTTGGGTTAGCTTTTAACATTGTTTATTTGAGCTACAAGAAAGGTAACTTTCTTGTAGCTTTTTATTTTTTGGATGGAGGAAATTGCCATGTCTTTAATCAATGTGTCTGACCTAACCTTTGCTTATGAGGGTAGTTACGACAACATCTTCGAAAACGTTAGCTTTCAAATTGATACAGATTGGAAATTAGGTTTTACTGGAAGAAACGGTCGAGGAAAAACAACCTTTCTGAATCTGCTACTTGGTAAATATGATTACAGTGGAACCATCTCAGCAAATGTCAGTTTTGAATACTTTCCTTTTCAAGTTAAACACAAGGAACTTAATACCCTGGATGTTATCGACGAAATTTATCCTGACTACGAGTATTGGCAGATCGTACGCGAACTGTCTTTGCTGAAGGTGTCAGAGGATGTGTTATATCGGCCGTTTGAAACCATGTCAAACGGGGAGCAAACAAAAGTATTATTAGCAACCTTGTTTTTGAAGGAAAACAGTTTTCTGCTTATCGACGAGCCAACTAACCATTTGGACATTCACGCACGGAAACTGGTTAGCGATTATCTCAAAAAAAAGAAAGGATTTATTTTGGTTTCACACGATCGAGCATTTCTAGATAACTGTGTAGATCACATTCTTTCTATAAACAAAACTCATATTGAGGTTCAAAACGGTAATTTCTCGGATTGGTGGGAGAATAAACAAAGACAGGATAATTATGAGTTAGCTGAAAACGACAAACTACGGAAAGATATTAAACGGCTGTCTGAAGCTTCAAAGAGAACGAGTAACTGGTCTCACGAAGTAGAAAAAACAAAAAACGGCACTCGAAACTCCGGTTCAAAAGTCGATAAAGGATATATCGGACACAAGGCCGCCAAAATGATGAAACGCTCGAAATCGATTGAACAGAGACAGCAATCCTCAATTGAGGAAAGTTCCAAACTTTTGAAAAATATCGAAAGCGCGGAGAGTTTGAAAATTACTCAACTTACCTATAATAAAAAGTTGATGGTCGAATTAGAGAATGTTTCAATTCATTACGTAGAACACACAGTATGCAACGACGTAACCTTTACCATTGAACAAGGAGAACGTATTATACTTGCAGGTCCAAACGGTTCAGGGAAATCAAGTATTCTCAAGCTGATTCTTGGCGAGGAGATTCCTTTTACAGGAACGTTTCGCAAAGGTAGTCAACTAAAAATTTCATATGTCTCACAAGACACCTCTCATTTGCAAGGTAACTTAACAGATTTTGCAAGCAAGAACGAGATTGATGAGAGTTTGTTCAAAGCGATTTTAAGAAAACTCGATATTTCGCGCATACAATTTGAAAAAGATATGTCTTCATTCAGCGGCGGACAGAAGAAAAAGGTATTAATCGCAAAGAGCTTATGCGAGAAAGCACATCTCCATGTATGGGACGAACCGTTAAACTTTATTGATGTCATTTCCCGTATCCAACTCGAAGAATTATTGCTGGAACATTCCCCGACAATAATTTTTGTTGAGCATGACAGCGAATTTTGTAAAAATATCGCCACTAAAATTGTGAATCTGTAATGTAATTTTATGCTTATTTTATCTCAGGAGGTTGGAATAAATGTTTAGGTGACATTTACATTCTAGGCACGTATGTCGTCCATAAAGGATTATTTAACAGTACGGTATTCACTCTTATTATGTATACGATGGTTTCAATTTTCGATGATGTTGGTAAAGCACTTTGTTTGGTGTTGCACTCAAAAAAGTATTAATAAGTTCACAGCGAAGTTTAAAAAAAGCTTAAAAGCAGCGACCTCATTCATTAACTTCTACATTCAATTGAGTCAATTGGATAGGTCATCTAGCTTACCATCTAACACAAAAAAATAAGCCTTGATGATCATGAATTAAATGATCATCAAGGCTTATTGCTGTAATGCCGGTGAAGGGACTCGAACCCCCACGGTTTCCCTCACGATTTTGAGTCGCGCGCGTCTGCCAATTCCGCCACACCGGCTTGCCAAAAAATAATGGCGCGCCCTGAGAGATTCGAACTCCCGGCCTTTTGATTCGTAGTCAAACGCTCTATCCAGCTGAGCTAAGGGCGCAAAATCTGTGTTGTTAATAAATGGTGCCGAAGACCAGACTTGAACTGGTACGGTAGTCACCTACCGCAGGATTTTAAGTCCTGTGCGTCTGCCGATTCCGCCACTCCGGCGAGTTAATAAAGATTATGGAGGCGCCACCCAGACTCGAACTGGGGGTAAAGCTTTTGCAGAGCTCTGCCTTACCACTTGGCTATGGCGCCACTATCTTTGGAAATGGAGCGGAAGACGGGATTCGAACCCGCGACCCTCGCCTTGGCAAGGCGATGCTCTACCCCTGAGCCACTTCCGCATATATATACTGGGGATATAGGATTTGAACCTATGCATGACGGAGTCAAAGTCCGTTGCCTTACCGCTTGGCTAATCCCCACTATTGTCTTGAAAAAATGGGGCGGACGAGGGGAATTGAACCCCCGAATGTCGGATCCACAAACCGATGCGTTAACCACTTCGCCACGACCGCCACGAAATTTCAGGAAAAATAATTGGCAGGGGCAGCAGGAATTGAACCCACACCAAAGGTTTTGGAGACCTTTGTTCTACCTTTAAACTATGCCCCTATAAATGGTGGAGGCTGATGGATTCGAACCACCGAACTCGAAGAGAGCAGATTTACAGTCTGCCGTGTTTAGCCACTTCACTAAGCCTCCGGAAGAAAATACCTATGGTGCCGTCGAGAGGACTTGAACCCCCAACCTACTGATTACAAGTCAGTTGCTCTACCAGTTGAGCTACAACGGCATATTATTAAGAATGGTGGCTCGGGACGGAATCGAACCGCCGACACGAGGATTTTCAGTCCTCTGCTCTACCGACTGAGCTACCGAGCCTCACATTTAGGCCCATTATGCATAATTAATGCATATTTTGAAAGATAAATGGCGGAGCTGACGAGATTCGAACTCGCGGTCTCCTGCGTGACAGGCAGGCATGTTAGGCCTCTACACCACAGCTCCACATTAGGTTTCTCATGAAGAGAATTTGGTTGCGGGGGCAGGATTTGAACCTGCGGCCTTCGGGTTATGAGCCCGACGAGCTACCGAGCTGCTCCACCCCGCGTTATTATTGAAATATAAATGGTGGAGGCTAACGGGATCGAACCGCTGACCCTCTGCTTGTAAGGCAGATGCTCTCCCAGCTGAGCTAAGCCTCCGTAATGTTGGTGACCCGTAGGGGATTCGAACCCCTGTTACCTCCGTGAAAGGGAGGTGTCTTAACCCCTTGACCAACGGGCCTTGCTAACTTGATTGAAAATAATCTGGCGGAGAGAGAGGGATTCGAACCCTCGAGACGCTTGTGACGCCTACACGATTTCCAATCGTGCTCCTTCGGCCAGCTCGGACACCTCTCCATATGGCTCCCCGAACAGGGCTCGAACCTGTGACAACACGATTAACAGTCGTGTGCTCTACCAACTGAGCTATCAGGGAATACTTAACTATTATACAGGGTTTATTCCCTGAAAACTAGTAGCAAAACGAAGGTAAATCATGGTATTTAGATAAGCCCTCGACCGATTAGTATTGGTCAGCTCCACACATTGCTGCGCTTCCACCTCCAACCTATCAACCTCGTCGTCTACAAGGGGTCTTACTAATTGGGAAATCTCATCTTGAGGGGGGCTTCGCGCTTAGATGCTTTCAGCGCTTATCCCCTCCGTACATAGCTACCCAGCGGTGCTCCTGGCGGAACAACTGGTACACCAGCGGTACGTCCATCCCGGTCCTCTCGTACTAAGGACAGCTCCTCTCAAATTTCCTACGCCCACGACAGATAGGGACCGAACTGTCTCACGACGTTCTGAACCCAGCTCGCGTACCGCTTTAATGGGCGAACAGCCCAACCCTTGGGACCTACTTCAGCCCCAGGATGCGATGAGCCGACATCGAGGTGCCAAACCTCCCCGTCGATGTGGACTCTTGGGGGAGATAAGCCTGTTATCCCCAGGGTAGCTTTTATCCGTTGAGCGATGGCCCTTCCATGCGGTACCACCGGATCACTAAGCCCGACTTTCGTCCCTGCTCGACTTGTTGGTCTCGCAGTCAAGCTCCCTTATGCCTTTGCACTCTTCGAATGATTTCCAACCATTCTGAGGGAACCTTGGGACGCCTCCGTTACTCTTTAGGAGGCGACCGCCCCAGTCAAACTGCCCACCTGACACGGTCCCTCTACCGGTTATACGGTAGTAGGTTAGAACTCCGATACGATCAGGGTGGTATCCCAACGTTGCCTCCACCTAAGCTGGCGCTCAGGCTTCTAAGGCTCCCACCTATCCTGTACAGATCGTACCAAAGTTCAATATCAAGCTGCAGTAAAGCTCCATGGGGTCTTTCCGTCTTGTCGCGGGTAACCTGCATCTTCACAGGTATTAAAATTTCACCGGATCTCTCGTTGAGACAGCGCCCAAGTCGTTACGCCATTCGTGCGGGTCAGAATTTACCTGACAAGGAATTTCGCTACCTTAGGACCGTTATAGTTACGGCCGCCGTTTACTGGGGCTTCGGTTCACAGCTTCGGGATTGCTCCCTAACCACTCCCCTTAACCTTCCAGCACCGGGCAGGCGTCAGCCCATATACTTCGCCTTACGGCTTCGCATAGACCTGTGTTTTTGCTAAACAGTCGCTTGGGCCTTTTCACTGCGACCCCCTCGAGCTATTCACTCTACCGGGGTACCCCTTCTCCCGAAGTTACGGGGTCATTTTGCCGAGTTCCTTAACGAGAGTTCTTCCGCGCGCCTTAGAATTCTCTTCTCACCCACCTGTGTCGGTTTACGGTACGGGCACCTTGACCTGACTAGAAGCTTTTCTTGGCAGTGTGAAATCATGACCTTCGGTACTTTAAGTTTCCCTCCCCATCACAGCCCAGCCTTATCGATGTGCGGATTTGCCTACACATCAGCCTCACTGCTTGGACGAGCATATCCATCGGCTCACGTCACTATCCTACTGCGTCACTCCATCGTTCATAACGGTTTTTGGTGGTACAGGAATTTGAACCTGTTGTCCATTCGACTACGCCTTTCGGCCTCGCCTTAGGTCCCGACTTACCCTGAGCGGACGAACCTTCCTCAGGAACCCTTAGGTTTTCGGCGGACAAGATTCTCACTTGTCTTTTCGTTACTCATACCGGCATTCTCACTTGTGTACGCTCCAGCTGTCCTCACGATCAACCTTCACTGCTGTACACAACGCTCCCCTACCCAAACAGAAATTCATCTGTTGTCATAGCTTCGGTGGTGTGTTTAGCCCCGTTACATTTTCGGCGCAGAGTCACTCGACCAGTGAGCTATTACGCACTCTTTAAATGATGGCTGCTTCTAAGCCAACATCCTGGTTGTCTTTGCAACTCCACATCCTTTCCCACTTAACACACACTTGGGGACCTTAGCTGATGATCTGGGCTGTTTCCCTCTTGACAATGGATCTTAGCACTCACTGTCTGACTCCTGGATATAAGTATGTGGCATTCAGAGTTTGACTGAACTTGGTAACCCTTGGGGGGCCCCGCATCCAATCAGTGCTTTACCTCCACTACTCTCTTTCCAAGGCTAGCCCTAAAGCTATTTCGGGGAGAACCAGCTATCTCCGAGTTCGATTGGAATTTCTCCGCTACCCCCACCTCATCCCCGCATTTTTCAACATGCGTGGGTTCGGGCCTCCAGTGCGTGTTACCGCACCTTCACCCTGGACAGGGGTAGATCACACGGTTTCGGGTCTACGTCTACATACTAAAATTCGCCCTATTCAGACTCGCTTTCGCTGCGGCTCCGGCTTATCACCTTAACCTCGCATGCAAACGTAACTCGCCGGTTCATTCTACAAAAGGCACGCCATCATCCCTTAACGGACTCTGACTTTTTGTAAGCGCACGGTTTCAGGTTCTTTTTCACTCCCCTTCCGGGGTGCTTTTCACCTTTCCCTCACGGTACTGCTTCACTATCGGTCGCTAGGGAGTATTTAGCCTTGGCAGATGGTCCTGCCAGATTCCGACGGGGTTTCACGTGTCCCGCCGTACTCAGGATCCGTCTAGGAATTTCGCTCACTTTTGGCTACAGGGCTGTTACCTTTTATCGCAGACCTTTCCAGATCTCTTCGCCTAGCAAGCTATTTCCATGTTGACGTCCTACAACCCCAAAGAGCAAGCTCTTTGGTTTGGGCTAATCCGCGTTCGCTCGCCGCTACTGACGGAATCACTTTTGTTTTCTTCTCCTCGAGGTACTTAGATGTTTCAGTTCCCTCGGTATACCTCCTCTGCAGCTATGTATTCACTGCAGGGTAACTGTGCATTACCACAGCTGGGTTCCCCCATTCGGACATCCCCGGATCAAAGCCTGCTTACGGCTCCCCGAGGCATTTCGTCGTTCGCCACGTCCTTCTTCGGCTCCTAGCGCCTAGGCATCCTCCGTGCGCCCTTATTAGCTTATCTTATTGTAATTAGACCAAAGTCTTCTTACGGATCAACTAAATAGGCAATTCTTATGAAACATAAGAATGCTTTAGATGTTCGATGATTTTCCATTTGCATGGATAACATCGTCCTATGCTTTACTTCTTCGTTTCGCTATCTAGTTTTCAAGGAACAAGGTTTTCGAAAGGCTATTGGCCTTTCAAAACTGAACACGAGTGAATGAATATTATATATTTGAATGTTTCCGTTGCAGGAAACGATTCTCCATAGAAAGGAGGTGATCCAGCCGCACCTTCCGATACGGCTACCTTGTTACGACTTCACCCCAATCATCTACCCCACCTTCGGCGGCTGGCTCCCTTGCGGGTTACCCCACCGACTTCGGGTGTTGTAAACTCTCGTGGTGTGACGGGCGGTGTGTACAAGACCCGGGAACGTATTCACCGCGGCATGCTGATCCGCGATTACTAGCAATTCCGACTTCATGCAGGCGAGTTGCAGCCTGCAATCCGAACTGAGATCGGCTTTTTAGGATTCGCTCCAGATCGCTCTTTCGCTTCCCGTTGTACCGACCATTGTAGTACGTGTGTAGCCCAGGTCATAAGGGGCATGATGATTTGACGTCATCCCCACCTTCCTCCGGTTTGTCACCGGCAGTCATCCTAGAGTGCCCACCATTACATGCTGGCAACTAAGATCAGGGGTTGCGCTCGTTGCGGGACTTAACCCAACATCTCACGACACGAGCTGACGACAACCATGCACCACCTGTCTTGAATGTTCCGAAGAAGGACTCTATCTCTAGAGTTTGCATTCAGATGTCAAGACCTGGTAAGGTTCTTCGCGTTGCTTCGAATTAAACCACATACTCCACTGCTTGTGCGGGTCCCCGTCAATTCCTTTGAGTTTCAGTCTTGCGACCGTACTCCCCAGGCGGAATGCTTAATGTGTTAACTTCGGCACCAAGGGTATTGAAACCCCTAACACCTAGCATTCATCGTTTACGGCGTGGACTACCAGGGTATCTAATCCTGTTTGCTCCCCACGCTTTCGCGCCTCAGCGTCAGTTATAGGCCAGAAAGTCGCCTTCGCCACTGGTGTTCCTCCACATCTCTACGCATTTCACCGCTACACGTGGAATTCCACTTTCCTCTCCTACACTCAAGTCTTCCAGTTTCCAGTGCGAATCGGGGTTAAGCCCCAACCTTAAACACCAGACTTAAAAGACCGCCTGCGCGCGCTTTACGCCCAATAATTCCGGACAACGCTTGCCCCCTACGTATTACCGCGGCTGCTGGCACGTAGTTAGCCGGGGCTTTCTTCTCAGGTACCGTCACCTAAAGAGCAGTTACTCTCCTTAGCGTTCTTCCCTGGCAACAGAGCTTTACGATCCGAAAACCTTCATCACTCACGCGGCGTTGCTCCGTCAGACTTTCGTCCATTGCGGAAGATTCCCTACTGCTGCCTCCCGTAGGAGTCTGGGCCGTGTCTCAGTCCCAGTGTGGCCGTTCACCCTCTCAGGTCGGCTACGCATCGTCGCCTTGGTGAGCCATTACCTCACCAACTAGCTAATGCGCCGCAGGCCCATCTGTAAGCAACAGGTCACCCCGTTTTTCTTGACCCTCTCATGCGAGAAGACCACTTATTTGGTCTTAGCTACCGTTTCCGGTAGTTATCCCAATCTTACAGGCAGGTTGCCTACGTGTTACTCACCCGTCCGCCGCTACCCGAGCTTTCCGAAGAAAGCTGAGCCGCTCGACTTGCATGTATTAGGCACGCCGCCAGCGTTCGTCCTGAGCCAGGATCAAACTCTCCATTAAAGACTTTTCCAAAGGAAAATGTCTGGTGAGCTGATTGCTCAAAATTTACTTACTAGCTTTGTCGCGACCGCTTTGCTAAAAGCGCTACTGTCGTCGACTGTTTGAGATTTTACAATCTCTTTATATTCATTCACTCGTTGTTCAGTTTTCAAAGGACAATCTCGCTTTTCAGCTTTGCGCCGTTTTAGCGGCGACTTCTTTAATATACCACATTCGCACCGTTTATTGCAAGTGTTTATTTATTTCCAATTTCTTACTCGGCTGTTTCGGCCTCACTTGTTATAAGGTTTTGAATGCTGCCGTTTTAGCGGCGAGATCTAATTTAACATAGACAAAGCTGGTAAGTCAACACCTATTCAAAAGTTATTTTAGAATTGTAATTTTCAGAAAATTGATGTGTTTAAAAAAGGCTAATCCATAATAAAAGAGCAGTCGACTGACTGCTCCTAGATCGTTCCCACTAATCACATTGATTCGATGGTATACATGATTGTTAGTTCACTCATATCACTCGTGTTCGTAACCAATACTTCTTTAATTAATGATTTACGTATTAATTTGTTCAATAACATCGGAAGCTCCAAATGAATATCTTCAATCTCAAGGCAAATTTTCAATTCTTCTAAGCTCCATGGTTCCGGGCGACTATCTAAAATACGTAATAACAATGTACAGCAGTTAGAGATACGTGATACAACTGAAAATTCACATGCAAGAAGTACGAGCTGAACGCGCTGCTTTAATGTCTCGTTACTCATTGTCAGCTCTTCGAAAAGTTTATATATACCGGGATTAATCGTTCGAATTTGCTGCCATATCATATTGTCTGGATAAAAGCCCGCTTCAATAATAGCGATCCTTGCCCAATGGTGTAAGGCTTGTAAAATACAAGCGTAAGCATCCAGCACCTGCTCATCTAGCACATATTCTCTGCTCTCCTGGTATTTTCTTAAAAATTGAGCAAATTCAATGAGTAACAATCGATCCTTCATTTCCACTGGAAAATTGACAATATTGTTACGTAGCCCTGCAAGCTGCGCATCTCGTTCCACCACAATCTCTCCTCTTAGTACCCACCGCAGAAGGTTAGGATCCTTGCCACCTATGGTGCATTGCTTCATATATGCGGTTTCAATCCATCTTTCTTGTATACGGATATTGCCTTTTATATAATAAAAAGTACAATTGTGCTTCGTAGTATCGCATGTTAAGATTAGCAACAACAGGTCAATATTGTTCGTAGATGATGGATATTCCACCTCTACTGGAACACGAATTACTCCAAGAACGCTTTGGTCCTGTATGAACTTCTCGTAACAATTATTGAAATTTTTCGGCATTATGATTGCCCCCATAAGTGTTGCAACACATTTTTAAAAGATGTAATTCTACATACATGTGTTCGTTTCCTGCTCATTCGGCTAACAATATTATTAAGTGGAGAAAGTAGTGATCTTGAGTTATGGCAAAGACTTCTAAAGTAATGAAATCAAGTAAAGTTAATGAGTTTCGCTTGTGGGGACTACTACTCACTATGGGTGGAATGATGATGATGATCGTAGGTCTTGCAGGGATTGTATTTGACTGGGGAACAATTGGACGAGTCATTGCGATTATATTCGGTGCTATCGGTATGGTCAGTATGTTGGTCAGTATGGGCGTTTATTTCTGGGCAGGAATGTTATCTACATCAGCTACGGTCATTGAATGTCCGGAATGCGGGAAGCAAACCAAGTTACTAGGTAAAACAGATCGTTGTATGTTTTGTAAAACGATCCTCACACTCGATCCTAATCTGGACCCAGGTACTTCTACACCATCTAGTAACTAATTTTAGTAGTATTAAAAAGAAGGACTTTCGCCTAAGCGAAAGTCCTTCTTTTTATGCTTCGTTCTATTTTATAAACAAATAAGAAATAATTAAGGCCGCTTGGTAAGACTATCCTCAATAACTTTCCAAATATCCTGTGTTTCAAACCCGCGTCTCCATGAAGCAATTCCTGCTAAATTGAATTTCTTCACAAGCTCTGTACGCAGTTTCATGGATTCCGCATCTTCGATCCAAATTTTATTCAGTTTGTCGCCTTCCTTATATTCCACGTAATTTTGACCTACTTCAGGTTGGAACACTGGGGTAAGCTTATTATCTTTGATAATAGTTTGCGCTTTTTCCATAAAAATTGCTTTTGAAGATACCTTTGTCTTGCCATCCACAGTTTCTTCTGTCCATAGTCGAGTGTAGGTAGGTACACCAAGAACAAGTTTATCAGATGGAACTTCCTCTTCTTCGAGGAGTTTTTTTATTGCATTTTCCACCCATGGTATTGAAGCAACAGAGCCCGCTTTAGGACTTGTCGCCCAATGCTCGTCATATCCCATTAACATCATATAATCCACACTTTGCGCTAACGCTTTACGATCTAAGAAAAGCGACCACATCTCAGATTGAGATTTTGGCGTCACATCAATCGATACAACGAGTTCTTGTTCATGGGCTAAAGGTGTAAACTCGCGGACAAATTGAACAAGATTTTGCTTGTCAGCTGTAACTACATTCTCAAAATCAATATTAATTCCTTCCAGCTTATACATCTGTGCAAAGGAGAGCAGCTGTTTAATCATGTGCATACGCGTATCATAGCTCGACAATGCCTGGGTCGTCTGTTTCGGTTCAAATCCATTATCGAATAATGCCCAAACTTGCAAACCTTTACTATGTGCCCACTTCACATAAGAAGCGTCTGCTGTATTCGTTAAGTTTCCTTTTACATCAGCTAAATGAAACCATGTTGGCGAAATCACATTTAAACCTGGCATAGCTGGTAATTTAGATGTGTCTGGATTTTTAGATGTGACGTGTTCCCATGTCATGTTAATTTTGCCGCCAAGCGGTTTCCAGGGAATATATGGTTTAACCTGGACTTTATTAGGGATTTCTTCAGTCCGCTGAAACTGAATCGAATCCTTCGCTATGTATCCAAACATCCCATTTTTACGTTGAACCTTATACCATCCGCTCTCTTCACCCCAAATCATCACTTCTTCTTGCAGCGCGAGATCGCCTATGATTGGATAAGTGACAGATGAGCCTGTCCGCATAGGTACTGTGGTTATTTCTTTATCCTTCGACATGACTAAACCCCACGCAAGGGAATCCCCACTTTGATTCACAACAACAATTCCTGTTTCTTCATTCTCTCTTATATCTAAATGATACAAATCTTGTAGTGGATCAATTGGTACATTCACTGTACTTCCTTGCTTATCAATTGGAAATTTCAATGTATACGGCTTCTCATTGATTGTGGAAGTTAAGCCTTTGGAGCGTAAACGAACAACTTTATCTTGTGTCGTTACAATCACAGATTGACTCGAATCTTCATAAAGGATCGATGGGTCAATATGCTTTTGAATAAAATCAAGCGGGAGCTTCAAACTTTCCTTGTTGCCTGTAGCATCCGTTGCATAAAGCTCTCCTTTATAAAAGATGGGCTTCGTTTTTCCATAATGTTCAATCCCTACATGTTCCGTATTTGGAACAACACGGTTGAAATAAAAGAATACGGCCGCTATCGCGCCTATGACACAAAAAATGAGGAACAGTATAAAGAGACAACCTTTTTTCTTAATAATCATCACACACCCTTTACATCCTATAGATCATTAAAAAAGACGTATCTACGCTTCCGATTTCATACGGAAAGAAGACACGTCTATTATACTAAAAATGAACCCTGTGGTCAGTTACGAATTAAATGGCGGATAAATATAAATTAATGCAAGTATTGCTTGGAAGCTGTGGCACATTCACTGCAAGTTCCATACACTTCAAGACGATGTCCCTCTACATGGAAGCTAGTTTGTTCAGTTGCAGCTTGCTCAACGTTATATAATGGAGGATGTTCGAAATCAACAATTTTGCCACACTGGACACACATTGCATGGTAATGTTCACTCATATCCGCGTCAAATCGAGATGAATTATCTCCATACGTCAATTCGCGAACTAACCCCGCTTCAATAAACACCTTCAAATTATTATAAACAGTAGCAACACTCATATTCGGAAATTTCTTTTCCAATGCTTTATAAATATCATCAGCAGTTGGATGATTCATCGACTGAAGCAAAAACGATAAAATCGCATGCCGTTGCGGCGTCATCCGAACTCCATTATTTTTCAGTTTACTTAATGCATCCGACAGGTTTTCAGACATGTTTTCACCACCCTGCGACTCGTACTCGAATCAAATCTTACCTTGTATTGTAAAGGTGCAGAGGAATTGTTGTCAATGAAACTTAGCACACTCAGATATTTTTTGTTATTGAGACTTGCCCAATTGTTTTAATTCGGATCACGTGTGTACCTGCGCCATTCTTCCCTTGAAGTCCGTCATTCTTACGTATGTCAGGAAAATCAGAATTCAATCCGCCTGTGATGTTACCCTCCACTCTAAAATCGGCATTGTCTGGCAAGGAAATACTAACGGAACCTATCGAGTTATCGATATCCCATGCACCGTTAATTTGTCCAGACTTAATCGAAATCTTCCCTGTTGTTGTATGAGCCTGAAGAACTCCGCCAGCCTCGGAAATATTTATTGCTCCAACGGTAGATTCTGCTTTAAGGTCACCGCTTATGTTACTGACTTTTACTACACCCGTCGTTGTAATTGCTTGGGCATTACCGCGGATATTGTCCAGCTTGATTTCACCATTGGTCGTCTGTGTAATTACACTTCCATCAATATTGGTTATTTCGATTGAGCCATTCGTAACAGTTGTCCTCAGAACTTGCTGAACAGGAATACCTTCTGCACGAACCTGGCCATTGATGACCTCAATTTGATAATTACTTGATAATGATTTTGGAACAGTAACTTCAAGATTCATGATTGCTTTTTGCTTATTAATGCCCGAAGACGAATAGGTTTGACCTTCTGCACTAATTTGAATGTCCTTTCCAGCCGTATAGTGAATACGTGATTCCTCTGCTATTCTTTTCGCTTCTGCTGCTCCTACATGCGGAACCACTACATGGGTCACGATTTCAATACTCTGCACATCGCCACTGTGAATATTCACTCCGCCATTTACATTCTTCAATTGGATATTTTTTGTATCCGCAGAAAGAAGGACATACGTTTTTTCAAGTTCAAACGAGTTCGAATTCACGTTCGCACTAGAGCTCATATTCGAACTATCATTAGATTGAACTTGTATCACGGGTATGCTTACTCCGTCTTCCTCATCAGAGTCATCTACATAAAATGTTGATATGTTGAGACCTTTAATAAAATCAATAGCAGATGATGCATGTACACTGCCAACAATCACAACGGATATCAAAACAGAAAGCAATATCCCAAGCGAGTCTAATCGTAATTGACGGTCAGAGCTTTTATATTTTGAACTAAAATAAATGTATTCCAGACCTAATAATATGAAAAGAACTGGCCACCAATCCAATATTATGGGCAGCGTATAAATAGATGTAAATTGCTCGAGTAGCAATAAACCGCCGACCACCAAAAGAAGAAATGCCGCAGTATAACGACCAACTTTTATCATCGAATTCCTCCAGAATTATCGTTTGCGCATATTGAGTAAAACCATCAACACACCGATACCAATTAAAATAATCCCACCTACATAAGTACCCAATGTTTGTACGAGTGACGACAGCCAGGTTGGTTTCATGCTCGCCATGAAAAACATACAACCTCCAGCAATGATGATAAATGCAAGTGTATTATTACCAGTCACTTTACCGAAGTTACTGGGAAGTTCCCCATATAAAGCAGTAGCATGATTTACTTTATCTGTATATTGAAGCGCATCGAATATGGTGTAGAAATAAGTAATTGGAATTAGTATAGAGGCGATAAAAATCATTCCTGGATTTGAATCATGCGATGAAGCTAAGGTCACGACAAGAAAAATACTAAATGCGAGAAAAAACATAAACATCAAGCCACGCTGCATTAAGCCTAAATACATGTGACCTGTTCCTGGAATGAAGAAGGATAACATCCCAGATGCCCATTTTTTCTTACGTGGTACAGATGACGGATAGGGTGGATACCCATGATAATTTGGATGGTAAGGCGGTTCATTGTAATTTGGATGTTCATTCATTTGAATGATTCTCCCCTCTAGTTAGATTAGAATGTGAAATAACCTGATATTCGCTCGATGTAATGTGTAACTTCAAGGACAGTTGTATTAAGTGCAAGCAGCTTACTTAGTACACCAGTCTGGATGAAGATATAAGTGGCTGCTGCCGCAATAGCGCCATGGATCATTTCTCTGCGCAATTGAATTACACCACCGGGTGCTTCGTTAGAACCTTTCTCCTGCTGCGAGGAGGCGATAACCACCTGTTTCATTACTTGATCTGTAAAATCACTGGACGGCTCTATGACATCTAGAGGACCCAGGTATTTATTTATACTCTGACGCAGTATTTCGTCGCCGTAAGTGTGCTTGTTGTTCATGCGGATGCACCTCCATCCATTTTTCCTTTAAAAGAGACTTACCACGATAAAGCCTTGTTTCTACTGTCTTGATTGGCAAATTCGTTATTTCAGCTATTTCTTGATAGGACATTTCCTTAAAGTGATACAAGAATAAAATGTGCTGGTATTTGTCAGGTAGTTCAGCGAGCAAGCTGTGTACAGCATCTTGTTGTTCTTGTTTAATCATAATCCCTTCGGGTCCAAGACTGTCATCGCGCCACCAGTCCTTGATTTTATCCAGCATAATTTGTAACGGCTTACGCTTCTGAGACCTTCTGTAATCGGTAACCACATTGACTGTCAGTCGAAAAATCCATGTCGTGAATTTGGAATCGCCTCTAAAATGACTTAGGTTTCGAAAAACTTTAATGAATACTTCTTGTGCCAAATCCTCCGCGGTCTCTCTTTGGCCTACCATTTGGTAAATATAATTAAAAATCAGTCCCTTGTGCCGATCTACCAAATCACGATACGCGTCTATGTGACCTTGACGGATTGATTGGATAAGCTGTTCATCCGTCAATTCTTGCATCGCAGCACCCGCCTCTTATTTAGTTTGATACCTATTAGACGTAAATGATTCGTCGTCCCCTTCAAATATTCGAAAAAAAATAATAGCAATTTTACTTTGGCCGGTAATCCCAAAACACCCCCAAATAACTCCCTATACAAAATAAAAAAGCGACACATTCTAGGATATGTCGCTTCTTTCTCTGGATAGCATACTATTTTAGCTGTTTAAGGCTTCAACGATGAGTTTATTCACCATACCTGGATTTGCTTTCCCTTTACTTTCTTTCATCACTTGTCCAACGATAAATCCAACTGCTCGTTCATTACCCGACTTATAATCAGCAACTGATTTCGGGTTGTTTGCAATAACAGCCAACACGATTTCTTTAATCGCACCTTCATCGCTGATTTGAACAAGTCCCTTTTCCTCAACAATTTGCTTTGGTTCCTTACCTGTTTCAAGCATTTCCTTGAATACAGTCTTCGCAATCTTTGTTGAAATGGTTCCACTGTCGATGAGATTAATCATCTCGCCCAAGCCTTTACCTGTAATGCTGACATCTTTAAGCTCCAAATTCCCTGCATTCAAGTAACCTAGTAAATCTCCCATGATCCAATTGGAGACTTGCTTTGCATCCTTTGTATATTGGAGAGATTCTTCGAAGAAGTCTGCCATTTTCTTGGAAGCCGTAATAACTTCGGCATCATAGTCAGGTAGACCAAACTCCTGACTATAACGTACCTTACGTGCATCTGGAAGTTCAGGGATGGAATTTCTTACACGATCTTTCCAAGCTTCGTCAATATGAATAGACACAAGGTCCGGATCTGGGAAATAACGATAATCGTGGGACTCTTCCTTCGAACGCATGGAAATGGTCTTTCCTTGTGCTTCATCCCAGCGACGTGTTTCTTGAACAACTTGTTGTCCACTATCAAGTACATCTGCTTGACGAATTTCTTCATATTCGAGTCCACGCTGCACACCGCGGAAGGAGTTCATATTCTTCAGTTCAGCTCTTGTACCGAACTTTTCTTGTCCCCAAGGACGAATGGAGATGTTCGCATCACAACGCAGAGATCCTTCTTCCATTTTCACGTCAGAAACTTCGCAGTACAACATGATCGCTTTAAGCTTCTCTAAGTAAGCACGAGCTTCTTCAGGTGTACGAATGTCTGGCTCAGAAACGATCTCTACAAGTGGTGTACCTACACGGTTAAAGTCAACAAGTGAAGCATAACCACCATCTACGTGCGTAAGCTTACCTGCGTCTTCTTCCAAGTGTAATCTCGTAATCCCAATCCGCTTTGTTTTACCATCAACTTCAATATCGATCCACCCATTTTCTCCGACAGGTTTATCGTATTGGGAAATCTGATAGGCTTTAGGTGAATCTGGGTAAAAATAGTTCTTACGATCGAACTTTGTTTCTGTCGCAATTTCACAATTAAGCGCCATTGCCGCTTTCATCGCGAATTCTAATGCCTGATGATTCAAAACAGGCAGTACACCTGGATGACCTAGGCAAATCGGACATGTATGAGTATTAGGCGGTGCTCCAAATGAAGTCGAGCAGCCACAAAAGATTTTGGAATGCGTGTGCAGTTCGACGTGCACTTCAAGACCTACAACGGTTTCATATTTGCTAGTTGTCACTAATAATTGCTCCTTTCCTGACAAAATTACAGCTGTGGACGCTGCTTGTGGTGATCTGTATGTTGTTCGAAGGCATGAGCAACACGTAATACAGTGGACTCATCCAATGCTTTTCCGATAATTTGCAAACCAACTGGCATACCATCCGCTAATCCACAAGGTACAGAGATCGCTGGAACACCCGCAAGGTTAACTGGAATTGTAAGAATGTCATTCAAATACATCGTTAATGGATTATTGACTTGTTCACCGATACGGAACGCTGTAGTTGGTGCAGTAGGTCCGATGATGACATCATATTTTTCAAACACTTGTTCAAAATCTTGTTTAATTAAAGTACGAACTTGCTGTGCCTTCAAATAATAAGCATCATAGTAGCCAGAAGATAGCGCATACGTTCCGAGCATAATCCGACGCTTCACTTCTGAGCCAAAGCCTTCACTACGTGACTTATGATAAAGCTCAAGCAGGTTATCTGCATTATCTGTACGAACACCATAACGAACACCATCAAAACGAGCCAAGTTAGATGACGCTTCAGATGAAGCTAACAAGTAATACGTCGCAACTGCATACTCAGAGTGAGGCAATGATACCTCTTCACAAATCGCACCAAGACCTTCAAGAACTTGAAGTGCTTCTTTCACACGTTCTTTCACTTGAGGATCAATCCCACTTCCGAAGTACTCTTTAGGAACTGCGATACGCAAGCCTTTTACATCCCCAGAAAGCGCAGCGATGTAATCTGGAATATCCACTTTTGCAGAAGTCGAATCACTTGGATCATGTCCTGCAATCGCTTGAAGTAAGTAAGCCGAATCTTCAACATTTTTCGTAATAGGTCCGATTTGATCCAGTGATGAAGCGAAAGCAACAAGCCCAAAACGAGAAACGAGACCATAGGTTGGTTTTAGACCAACGACCCCACAATATGCAGCAGGTTGACGAATCGAGCCGCCCGTATCAGAACCTAATGAGAAATAGACTTCTCCTGCAGCAACGGATGCTGCCGAACCGCCTGATGAACCACCAGGAACATACTCAACATTCCAAGGATTATATGTTGGATGGAAGGAAGAGTTCTCATTGGAGCCCCCCATTGCAAACTCATCCATATTTAGTTTACCTACTGTAACAGTGCCGGCTTCTTTCAACTTACGAACGACAGTCGCATCATAAACCGGATTAAAATTAGATAAAAATTGACTCGCACAAGTTGTAGTTAAACCTTCTGTTACAATATTATCTTTAAGTCCGATGGGTAACCCAAACAACAAGCCACGATCTTGTATACCACTTGCTAGTTGCTCATCGAGGTTTGCCGCAGTTTTACGAGCATCTTCTTCATTTAATTTAATAAAAGCTTGCACTTTAGGCTCTACTTGCGCAATTCGATCATAGGCATGGTTAAGCAAATCTGTTGTACTTAACTCACGCGCGTGCAGCAGATTATGAATCTCTTGTAATTTCTTTTCAAATAATGACATCGTCATACGCCTCCTTCCTCATATGTAGTTCTATTCAAGAACCGCTGGTACTTTAAATTGCCCTTCTTCTTCCTCAGGCGCATTCAATAATACTTTCTCAATTGGCAAAGATGGACGAACTTCATCTTCACGCATTACATTATTCAAAATCATTGCGTGAGAGGTTGGAACAACACCCGTCGTATCTAATTGACCTAATTGCTCCGCATATTTTAGAATCGCGTTCAATTGTTCGGTAAATTGATCCTTCTCTTCATCCGTTAAATCCAAACGAGCCAGCTTGGCCACATGTTCAACATCTTTTAATGTAATACTCATCACAGACACCCCTTTTTCAGCCAACCGTTTCAAATATGTTGTTGAAAGCTTTTCATATTATAGCTTAGAAATTACGCTAACTCAATGTATGCGCAATGTGTGAGATTCCTCTAGCTATATAGAAAAAGAGGACCTCTTGCCTACGGCAGCGAGCCCTCTCTTGCTTGTATAATTAGATCCATGCTCTTAAATTAATTTGTCTAATAAAATCTTCGGCAGTTAGAGTTTCTGTCTTTTCCTCGACCTCAACTTCTTCAGCCTCATCAACCTCTTCCCCATTCATAAGCTTGAAAAAGAGTTCTTCATTCCGAGTCGCAAGCGCATAGTCAATGAGTGCTTCTCGTTCTACGAGGTCTACAGCTTCCTGTATCAAGACTTCCTCTGGCTCGATATCGCTCGCAGGCACAAAGAAATGTTTATTTATCTTCGGTATACGAATCATATAGTCAAATATATTATCCGGATTCCGGTCATAGGCAATGACAAAGGCATATTCACCAATCGGCAAATTCTGCTCAATGCTGTCCTCCACAATAACTACTTTTTCTCCTAATTGCAGCATGATTGTTCCCTCCCCATGCTTAAGTACCAGTTTATAATATCTATCTATGGTACTAAAAATAAGAAGGCATGTCTATTCCATTACTAGAATTGTTCTAATCAATGGGTAGCTTCATCACACCATCTCGAGAAATTGATAGTTTCTCAAATCCATCCTCCGTGATTAAATAAGAGTCTTCGATGCCGACGACGCCTCGACCAGGGAAAGTAAATTTCGGTTCGATGGCGATAACCATCCCGGGCTCTAAGGGAATAGAAAACCCTTTAGCTAGTACAGGTAGTTCATCCATCTCAAGTCCAATTCCATGTCCCAAAAACTTAACCTGATTGTCTCCATATCCCATAAAATGGTCCGCAAGACCTGCATCTGCAGCGTGCTGCAGCGCATCTAAGTACAGCTGCTCACATTTGATACCGGGCTTGAGATTCGATTCAGCTTGATGAAGAATCGCTACGGAAACCTCGTATGCACGCTGTAAATCTTCATCCAGTTCACCAAAAACAGCAGTCCGTGTTTGATCAATCACATAACCATCTATACAGCAGCCCAAATCAATTAAAATTGGCTCTCCAGCACCGATCGGCCGTTGAGAAGAACTTTGCGGCGACGCAGCGCTCAGACCACGGCCCCCACCGGGGCCGTCAAAATAGGTCGGCTCAGCAGCAGCCGACCCTGCCGCTACCATGCCGGTGACTAACTCGGCATTGTACGCCCGCATGCGCATAAGACCCGCATGCCCGTTCACCCGAAGCTGATGCTCGATAAACGCCATCAGCTCCACTTCCGGCATGCCGGGACGGACATGCCGCAGGGCCGCCTCCAGCGCCGCATCAACGGCGCGGGCAGAAGTTCGAATCGCCGCGATCTCCTCCGGCGATTTAATCATGCGCAGCTCCCGCATCAGCAGGGAGCCGTCTACCCACTGCGCGCCAGGGATGGATGCTTCCAGACGACGGAACGTCGCAACTGGAAGCACATCCAGCTCCGTGGCAAGCACGAGCGGGGAGCCAGCGATATTAGCGCTGGCGATATCTTTCGCTCGCACCTGCGGGTAGCGAGCGGCAAGGCGCTCTTGCAGCGTATGCAGGGATCCAAGTGCTTCTACTTCAGTCGCGGATTCCTCCTGTGCGCGTAATACGCTTCTGCGTACCATGTAAATAGAGTCTCCTTCGACAGGGACGAACAAATATCCATTTTGCATAGAGCCCGTCATATAATACAAATCAATATTTTGCGTGACAACAAATATATCAATACCATTACTCTTCATAACAGCCTGCATACGCTGTTCACGTTCTTTATAAATAGGCTGGATCACTTGCATATTCACATCCTTTTTATTCAATACATACTCTACTTTTATCATACAATAGGATTACTTTTATTATCCATTTATTTGATCAGACAAAAAAAGACATCCAAACCACGAAGGCTTGAATGTCTGCTTTTATTTTTACATTATTATTTAAAACAATGATGAAATCCACGAACAATGATCACGAGCAGAATGAATAAAACAAGAAGTTCACCTGTTGACGACCATTTACCTTTCTTTCCGCAGCCAGTAGATTGAATGTGCATAGGTTTGTGGTGACAATGGTGGACTAGAGGTTGTTGATTTACCGGACTAACATAAACTGGCTTATGATGACAGCCATCCCACATTGGTTTCTCCATCACTTGTGTTGGAGCGATGAATAGAAAGTTCTTTTCCGTCACATGAACTGGCTTAGGTGCCATTGGCATCGGCATTGGCATTGGTGCGGCTGGCATTGGCATTGGCATTGGCATTGGCATTGGTGCGGCCGGCATTGGCATTGGCATTTGTGTTACATGTGGCATTTGCATCGGGTTGTATTTTTCCATGTCGAACACCTCCTTATTGAAGTAGTTATTATGAGGGGGTAACTCTGTACTTCCATCAACAGTCTATGGGAACATCCCCCACATGAACACGGTATTCACCTACCTTGGTGAAATTAGACATATATCTCATATTTGAAAGCTTGGACAAAAAAAAGAAGTCAAGGTTTTTAATCTTGACTTCTTCTCCACCGAAAGTTACACATACGGATTATTTACTTTTTCAAATCCAATTGTCGTCTTCGCTCCGTGTCCTGGATAAACGATCACGTCATCAGGAAGCTCGAATAATTTACCGTGAATGGAGTCCAATAGATCATTACCATCTCCTCCTGGTAAATCCACTCTTCCAACTGAAAGCTTAAACAACACATCTCCACTAAACAAGTGGTTATTCCATAAGAAGGACACACTACCAGGAGAATGACCTGGGGTATGCATAACCTTAAGCTGAATACCAAGCATATCCAGGACTTGACCTTCGTCTAAATCGAACTCCGCGTCTTCTGTCGTAATTGGCCCCGTTACTTCAGGCCATCTGGTAGATCCATTCTTACGTGGATTCATCAGCCAATCTGCCTCAAGTGCATGTAAATACACGGGACAACCTTTATCTTTACGAATCTCTTCGACCCCGCCGATGTGATCAAAATGAGCATGTGTCAGCAAGATCGCTTCAATCTTCATGTCTTTGATTCGCTTTACAAGCGGCTTGGGGTTCATTCCTGGATCAATAATAATCCCTCTACTACCGTCTTCTGTGGATAATAAATACGCATTGGTCCCTAATGGACCGAGAGAAAAAGCATCGATTCTGATCATATAATTCTCCTTGTTCATTTCTTAGAAAGAGGATAGTAACTCTCTTAATTCGGATACGACGACTGATTGATAGCCGGTATCTTCTCCATAAGCTTGAACCATTTGGGAACGGACAGCTGCCATTTTCTCTTGAAAATCTGGCGCTTCACGATCTGGGTTACTCGCCTTGAACTCAGTCATAATTGCTTGGACATGAGCAGGACGCGGTCCCCATTTACCAAGTACAAATCCACCTGTATCAGCAAAGATCACAACAGGAATCCCCTTGCCTTCAAAATCTTTCATCAGATCCTCATGTTGTTCTTTGATGAACACTTCAACAGGCATTCCGCTGTTTTCTAACACTTGGAACACGACAGGAATATTACGTACGACATCACCGCACCAATCCGCAGCAATAATGAGGCAGCGTAAGTCGTCACGATTGTTCAATGACTCAAAAAACTGCTTATCCTCTTCTGTCTGCCATGCAAATCGATCGAACCACTCTGCAAATTGGGCTTGATTCTTCGTCATGCTTTGTTGAAATTGCTGTGGCGAGATGCCCTTGCCAATTTTGGCTGAAACATTATTACTCATCGATCCTGCCTCCCAAAATGAACTCGATTTATATGATGCCGACCATCACGCACGCTTTTTACGCATGAGTATCTTAACTAAGAAGTATAAAGCAGTTAAACCAATTGCAGCAATGAGAATAGGTTTAACATAAGGTGCAGCAATCTCATTAATGTTCTCCCAATTGCTGCCGAGCGTCTTGCCCAAATAGACGAAAAGAATTGTCCATGGTATGACAGCAAGCGTCGTAAGTGTAATAAAACGTGCAAGTGGCATTTTAACAAGCCCTGCTGGAATGGAGATAGCGTGACGCACAATCGGGATAAACCGAGCTGTAAAGATCATACCTGTCCCATATTTGTTGAACCATTTCTCCGACATATCGATATGATGCTTAGAAATAAAAATATATTTACCGTATTTTTCAAGTATAGGTCTTCCGCCATAACGACTAATCCAATAAATAAACAACTGCGCAAATACCCCGCCAATCGTTCCAAAAATGACTGCACCAACAAAAGAGATGCTTCCATTTGAAACCAAATATCCTGCAAAAGAAAGAATAATCTCACTAGGGATAATCTCGATCATCAAACCGAACATTACCCCCCAATATCCAAGCCCTTCCAAAAACAAAAGTATTGACGAGACGATTTCACTGATCATGATTTTCCTACTTTCCTACCTTTAATATGCTATTTATTCTATCATACTCCATCATAACTAACAAAAAGAACGCCCTTTGTAAAACATCGGGCGTCCATTCATTTAGTTAGATTTATAATATTAAAAACAATTATCCGTTCATTTCAACAATGACAGGGAGTGTTTCACGCACATAGACTTGAATTTCATCTGCCGTTTCCATGTTCAAAACTTCAGCTGCAATTCGCTTCGATTGTTCATGTGTAATCTTGCTCATCAGAACGCGAGCAGGAAGTACAGAACCTGCACTCATGGAGAACTCATCTAGTCCAAGACCAAGTAGAACTGGAATAGCCGTTAAGTTACCAGCCATCTCGCCGCACATACCAACCCATCTCCCTTCGTTATGCGCATTGTCAATCACCATGCGGATAAGGCGAAGTACAGATGGATTCATCGGTTGTGTCAGATGCGATACTTTCTCATTCATACGGTCTGCTGCCATTGTGTATTGAACAAGATCATTCGTTCCGATACTGAAAAAATCAACTTCTTTCGCCAATTGATCGGACACAAGTACAGCTGCAGGAATTTCGATCATGATGCCGACTTCCATTTTCGGGTTGTACGCAATGCCTTTTTCATCAAATTCAGCACGAACTTCAGCTAAGATCGCATTCGCTGCACGCAATTCTTGAATAGTTGCAATCATCGGGTACATCATTTTCACATTACCAAACGCACTTGCACGTACAATTGCACGAAGCTGTGTCTTGAACATTTCCACTTCATCTAGACACAGGCGAATCGCTCTATAACCTAAGAATGGGTTCATTTCTTTTGGAAGCTCCAGGTAATCAAGCTCCTTGTCACCGCCGATATCAAGCGTACGAATAACAATTGGATGATCGCCACCGAAAGTTTCTGCCACTTCTTTATAAGCTTTGAACTGCTCTTCTTCGGTAGGGAAGTCTGAACGACCCATATAAAGGAATTCCGTACGGAATAAACCGATACCTTCAGCACCATTACGATGTGCACCAAGCGCATCACCTGGGTTACCAATGTTCGCTACAAGCTCAACTTGATGTCCATCAGCAGTTTTAGAGGCAGAGTTCAAATACTTCTTGTACTCCGCCTTTTGCTCTTCAAATTTCACTTGCTTCTCTTGATAAAGAGCAATTTGCTCCTCCGTTGGATTTACGAATACTTCTCCTGATACACCATCAAGGATCACATAGTCTCCGGATATCACTTGGGATGTCACATTCTTAAGACCAACAACAGCTGGAATTTCCATGGAACGAGCCATGATCGCAGAGTGAGAAGTACGACCACCAATGTTCGTTGCGAAACCAGCTACACGATCACGATCCAATTGCGCTGTATCCGATGGTGTTAAGTCATCAGCAATCAGTACAACTGGCTCTTCAAAATCGTTAAGCGAAGCTTGCTTTGCGCCAGTGAGAAGACCCATTACACGCTTGCTTACGTCACGGAAGTCAGCTGCGCGTTCTTTCATATACTCATTATCCATGGATTCAAAAAATTCCACGAGCTCAATGGTAACATCATGAAGAGCCGCCTCTGCATTAATCGTTTCTTGGTCAATCACTTCTTTAATACGGCCTACGAATTCTTCGTCATGCAGCACCAAAATGTGTGTTTCAAAAATTTCAGCTTGCTCATCGCCTATTTTCTCACGAGTTTGCTCTTGAATGACTTTCAATTGCTCAATGGCTTCATTTACTTTTTGTGTAAAACGCTGAACTTCAGCTGGAGTCTGGTGAGGCAACAATTTCTTACGTTCGACTTCAACCTTCTGATCCTGCATTACAAATGCGGGTCCGATTGAAAAACCAGGAGCTGCTGCAATTCCTTGTAATTTCATCAGTTCATCTCCCCCGCTTATTCTATTCGAATACGTGCTCTACAACTTCACCAACAGCTTGAAGTGCTTCTGCTTCGCCGTCACCATCTGTGATTATTGTAACTTGCTCGCCTTGTTTAAGACCTAGTTTAAGCAAACCAACCATGCTCTTTGCGCTTACGCGAGTACCGTCTGCTTTTTCTAATTCTACTTTACATGCGTAGATGCTAGCTTTCTTCAAAATAGCACCAGCTGGTCTTGCGTGAATTCCTGTAGGGTTTTGGATTGTGAATTGTTGTTGTAACATGTTTCTTCCACTCCTCAAATAAATTTTATATATAAATGGGTTGTTGTTCCAATTACAGTTTTTTCATTTCGTCTTTAATCATTTCGGATTGTGTACCGAAAATGACCTGAACTGCACCAGAACCAAGTTTCATTACGCCAGCTGCGCCCAATTTCTTCAGCTCAGCTTCGTTTACTACCTTGTCATCTTTAAGTACAAGACGTAGACGAGTAATACAAGCATCTAAACCAACAATGTTATCCTTACCACCAATAAGCTCAGTCACTTTGACAGCTTTGTCGTGTAAAGAAGATTTACCTGTTGTACCGCCTGCTTGCTCTTCACCATCCTCATCGTCTTCACGACCTGGCGTCTTCAAGTTAAGCTTCACGATGAAGAAACGGAACAAGAAGTAGTAGACCACAGCAAACACGAGACCAACTGGAATTAAGAGCAATGGCTTAGTTGCTAGTGGGAAGTTAAGCAGGTAATCAATCGCACCCGCTGAGAAACCAAATCCAAGTTTAACACCAAGGCTAGTCATAATGAATCCAGAAATACCCATTAAGATCGCATGAATAAAAAATAATACTGGAGCCACAAACATGAATGCAAATTCAATTGGCTCTGTAATACCTGTTAAGAAGGAAGCAAGCGCAAGACCAATGAATGCGGATGCAACTGTTTTACGTTTTTCCGGCTTTGCAGTATGAATAATGGCAAACGCCGCAGCAGGAAGACCGAACATCATAACCGGGAAGAATCCTGTCATAAATAGGCCAGCTGTTTTATCTCCAGCGAAGAAACGATGCAAGTCGCCATGAACAACTACATTTTTCACTGTATCTGTGAAATCACCAATTTGGAACCAAGCGATTGCGTTGATTACGTGGTGTAAACCGAAAGGAATAAGCAAACGGTTCGCTGTTCCGAAAATTGCAGATCCCGTTGCACCTAAATCTACAACCCATCTCCCGAATACATCAAGACCATTTTGAACCGGTCCCCAAATCATACCGAATAGAAGGGCTACAAATACCATGGTAATCGAAGTTACGATTGGAACAAAACGCTTACCACCGAAGAATCCGAGCCAATCGGGTACTTTAATGTTGTGGTACTTGTTGTAAAGGAATGCAGCTAGCGCACCCGCTAAAATACCGCCAAGTACACCCATGTCCAGTTTCACGTCAGCGCCAATATAGCTAAATACCGCCGGAAGCTTGGACAATACCTTAATTAGTACTAAGTGTGCGATTACTGCTGCAAGTGCAGCAACAGCATCGCCTGCTAAACCGATTGCGACCCCAATCGCAAAAATAAGCGGCAAGTTATCGAAAATTGCGGAACCACCCGCATCTAGGAAAGGTGCAATATAATGATTCATCCATTCGCCAAATGCGCCTAGATGAAAATCTTTGACATAATCAATGTTACCAAAACGAAGCAGGATCGCTGCAGCAGGAAGCGAGGCAACAGGTAGCATCAAGGACTTACCGATTTTTTGTAAAAACGCCAACATAATTAAGAAAACCTCCAAGTTGTTATCTGCGATGTCATCTGAGATGTTGTCTAGATCATCAAATCTTATTTGACTTGAATTTCAAGCAATTTCCCTTCACCTGCTGTTACAGCTCCTGTAGAAGAAGTTAGTTTGTCTACCACTTCAGCATTTGCCATAATGACAGGTGTAATAACCGGGTAACCCGCTTGTTTAATCGCTTTGATATCGAATTCGATTAATGGTTGTCCTAATTTAACAGTGTCACCTGTTTTCACTAATGGGTTAAAGTGTTGCCCTTTTAGATTAACTGTGTTTACACCGATGTGCATTAATACTTCTATCCCTGATTCGTGCGCAACGATCGCAGAATGATACGTATCAATCATATGCGCAACAACACCGTCACAAGGAGAAACAAGAACGCCTTGAGTAGGCTCTACTGCAACACCATCACCAATAAACCCTTGTGCAAACGCTGGGTCTGGTACTTCTGTGAGGGGTACGGATGTTCCTGTTACCGGTGATGCAATTGTGATGACTTTCTTTTTCTTAAAAAACATAGTAAGCAGCTCCTTTGTAGTACAGCTACTATGCCAATGAACACAAAAAAGGCATGAGCTGTGAAGTAAGAAAGTAAGAAGACTCTCTTGTCTCACTTAGCTCATGCCTAGATTTAACTAGTTGCACGCTAAATAATACAAATTGATAATAAACCAACGAGTCCCTCATGTCAACACTTTTGGCATTTATGTATCGTTAGGGATACACGAACTAGTTTGTCCTGGCGGCTATAACATGTGTCGATGTTAGCTTAACCACCTTGAACTAACTTATTCCTTTTACTGATTTTTATGCACAAAGTGAGACCCGCTGGATTAATTGGATTTATGATTAAACTACTGGAATAATCGGTATAAATGCATGACAATGTAGCCGATTTCATCTTCAGGAACAGGCGTTTCCAATCGATCTCCTAGAATGACGGATACTTTTTTAGCAAGTACATATTCCTCTGGCAGTGACTCCTTTAATTGATCAATGAAAGGGTTCTTGGAAACCTTCCCTGTCTTCAATCGCTCAATAGTAAACCTGAGATGGGTGATGAGTCGAATGTAATCAATGCTGTCTCGGGGAATCTGAATTCCTTTCGCTTGTTCAATGGCTTCAACCAATTCAAGAATTAAATGTGTATCCTTTACGATATTACCTACGGAAACATGGCAAACCGCGGATTGAATATGCATGGCTAAGAAACCAACTTCTGACTCAGGAACTTCAATATCAAATGCCTGAGCGATCATATTAGCTGCTTTTTGTGCAATCTCATACTCTTTATGATGAAGAGCTTGAATTTCGAAAATAAATGGGTTCGCAATTTCCATATCATTTTTTAAGCGATGAAGTGCAAATTGAATATGACTCGGGAGTGCGAAAAACACTTGATCATTCAGATCACTGTTAAACTCCTTGCCAATCATCGAAATGATGTCTTGCGATACATCTAAAACTTCTTGATCGATCTGATCGAACATCATTTGATACTTATGCGTTTCTTGCTGATCATCGAGCATGTACTTCTTTTCGATGCGCGGATCATTTGAGGCTAACTCAAAACCCGTTTTCACACCAAAGCCAAGTCCTTTTCCTGTCAATATTATTTCTTGCCCAGGTTGATCCCCTTGCACTTGCACGACATTGTTGCTTATTACCCGTTGAATTGTGTAAGCGCTCGATTCATTCATGTGACTACCTCACCTTTTCCAAAGGTCATCTGCTCATACGAAGAATTATTGTATTATATTCGTTTAAGCTGAGTCAATTATAAATATTATTAGCTCTTTGTTAAACTGTCGCTCATCTTCACGTGCCTGCATAAATATGTGATAGAAGGGAGACGAGGAGCAATGATACCTAAAAATCCTGAAAAACATAAGGCGCAAGCTCCTAATTTACGAAAAATTCGCCGAGCTTGCAATAAAGAATTATATCGTACTGTTAAACGCCTCAATTGTTATATTCCACCAGAAAAGATAGAAGAAGCTGAGAAATTGTACTATAAGCAAGTTTTGTTAAATCTACCTTTTATTCTGGAGCATGGCTCCAATCGCAGAGAACTTGCAAACTGGTGGGATCAGCACCTTGCAGATGACATTGCGGCCATCTGGGAAGTTGATGTGAACTTGTTATCTCGAAAATTTCGTGACGCTTTTGGCGGTTAATCCAATCCTAATAGGTAGAAACTACGGGGAAGGCTTATGAACATACGAGCTTCCCTGTAATATTTTAGCCGAAATGAACGCAAACTAAGCGCTATACATAATGGGTAAAGGAGTTACCGATGAAACGAAATTTTATACGATTACTTGCTGCTTGTTTGTTGTTGTTTGCCATGCCTGCTCTTCTTGCCATGGATGCTCCCAAAGATCGTGCTTATTATGAAAAGCGGGGGGATATCTTATGGGAAGTACGTACAAATTCCAAAGTGATTGCACTCACCTTTGATGATGGACCTGATCCTTTTCAGACCCCACAAATTCTTGATTTACTAAAAGAATATGAAGCTAAGGCGACTTTTTTTGTTGTTGGTAACCGGGTGCAAAAGTTCCCTGATCTCCTAAAACGAGAAATAGCTGAGGGTCACGAAATCGCTAATCATACTTTTTATCATCCTTATTTCAACCGCAATCAGACATCTACCAAAATCGAGCAAGAAATCTTACTAACCCAAGAAGCCATTATGAAAATAGGGAATATTCGCCCAACCTTATTCCGTCCGCCTGGTGGATATTATAACGAAACACTCGTGAATACAGCCCGGAGAAATGGTTATAACATTGTTCTTTGGTCCTGGCATCAAGATACACTGGATTGGCGTTCTCCTGGTGTTGATTATATCGTGAACAAGGTGCTAAACAATGCTCGCAATGGTGACATTGTATTGTTACATGACCATGTAGAAAAAAGAGGAACAAATACGATTCAAGCACTTAAGAAAATATTGCCCGAGCTTAAGAGCCGGGGCTATCAGATCGTAACAGTATCAGAATTAATGACTTATACATGGAATTAGACAAGCCTTATGCCTTCCCTAGTTCTGCAATTTGATCAGACCCGTAAATCGATACATCGCTTACCGATTCATTGGCAGTATGCAGCATAGCTCTTGCAACAACAGCAGCGTCAATGCTCCGATATTTTCTCAGAGGGCCAACTAGCAAAAAGTTGATTACTTGAAATAGCTTTGCCGCATACTTTTCGCCGCTGCGATGTTCCGTTCGATTACCAGTTAGAAGGGAAGGACGGAAAATATGAAGCGCATTTAAACCTAGCTCTTTAAGATGCTGCTCCAACTCACCTTTTACCCTTGAATAAAAAATAGATGAATGTACACTAGCTCCCATTGCTGTGATAATTAGAAAGCTTCGAGCCCCCTGCATCTTGGCAGTCCGTGCTACATATAGGGGATAATCATGATCGACTAAACGAAAAGCTTGTTGTGAACCTGCCTTTTTCTGAGTTGTGCCTAAACAGCAGAATACATCATCACCTTGCATGGCGAATTCGTAATCAGCAAGCTTTGCGAAATCAATCTCCTGCTGCTCCAGCTTCGGATGATCCAGCTCTTTGCGTTTACGAACGAGCATAACAACACGGTCATATTGTGCGTGCCTTAATGCTTGATCCACTAATTGCTGACCAACAAGTCCTGTACCTCCGATGATCCATGCTGTTTTCCCCATGACTACCCCCAATTAACATTGATTAAGCAAAAGCATCCGTCTCCGATGCAGCACCAAATACTTGTTTACGATACAGTCTTGCATATAAACCATCAACTTCCAAAAGATCTTGATGGCTGCCGCTCTCCACAATTTGCCCATCTTCTACGACTAGAATTTGATCCGCTGCTAGTACCGTTGAAAGGCGATGAGCGATGACAAGGGTTGTTCGATCTTTCATTAATTCCTGCAGCGCAGCTTGAACATAGGATTCGGATTCCGAATCCAAATGTGAGGTCGCTTCATCTAAAATTAAAATGCGGGGATTTTTCAATATCGCTCTTGCTATCGCAATTCGTTGACGTTCCCCACCCGATAAACGATGCCCCCGCTCACCAACCATCGTATCAAGGCCACTAGGAAGCCCTTGAATAAAGTCATGAATGTAAGCTTTCCGACAAGCATCTACTATCTCAGCTTCGGTTGCATCCTCTTTGGCGAATAACATGTTGTCTCGAAGTGTAGCATGAAATAAGAAGGACTCTTGTGTCACATAAGCCATCTGCTGACGCAGAGAATCCAGGGTCACATCGGTGATCCGATACCCATCTACATAAATGGTCCCTTGCGTCGGATCATGTAATCTGCCGATCATTCCAATTAACGTTGATTTCCCCGCTCCACTAGGACCCACTAAGGCAACCATCTCACCTGCTTTTGCAGTAAACGAAATATGGTGTAGAACCTCTGTCCCCTGTTGATAGGAAAAATTCACATCCTCATAAGTAATATGCCCCTCTACAGAAGGAATCACCTTCGCATGAGGCTTCTCTATTACTTCAGGTTTCATATCAAGATATTCGAAAATACGTTTAAATACACCTAATGAGGTCGCTACTTCCACATGCAAATTTAGCAGTGTGCCAAATGGTTGATATAAGCGTGTCAAGTAAGCTGTAAAAGCAACAATCGCCCCGATGGACATTGTGCCATGAATCACCGCATAACCACCATAAATGTAGATTATTGCAGTTCCAAGAGGACCGAGCACACCAAGGAACATCATGAACCAGCGTCCCATTAGATTCAGTTTTAACTCCATATCCATAACCTTCGTATTCATTTGCTCGAAGCCAAGCTCCTGACTTTTTTCCCGACCAAAAATACGAGTCAGCATAGCACCAGATATACCAAATATCTCTCCAAGCATCGAAGACATGTCTCCTCGTACTTTCTGAGTTTCGTTTCGAAGCTTTTTACGCATTGAAGAGACTTTACGTACAGGAATCATAAAGAGCGGCAGCACAATAATAGATAGAACGGCGAGCCGCCAATCCATCCAGAACAAGATGCCGATCGTTGTCAGGACGATAACAATCTGCGTAATCGAAGAAACAACAACACTTGTGATCACGTTCTGAACGGCTTGCACATCATCCGTCACTCGCTGAACCACTTCACCTGAACGAGCCCCTGTAAAGAAGCTCATTGATTGCTGCTGTAAATTACGAAATAAGCCTTGGCGCAAATCCCTCATGACACCTTGTGCTACCTTCGTATTCAGGTGATTCTGCCATACACCGAGCATTCCACTGATGACTGGGATCGTCACCATAAGCACCGCGCACCAGAATAACTCCGTCATGTTCTTATCTGGTATCGCCTCATCTATAATGCGCTGCATCACTAGCGGCGGGAGCAACCCAATCACAGCTGCGGTTAACGCCAGAAACAAGATAAAGATCAACATCCTGCTATAGGATTGAAATAATGACCAAATTCTTCGTAAGGACACTTCTTTTATCGTTGCTTTCTTTGAATTACCGAGACGATCATTTAATCCTCCTCTTGCTAAATCCCTCATGTGATTCCCTCATACTCTCTAACAGGTTTATTGTATATCTGTTAAACATCGTTTGATAATCTGTATTTTCTCACCATAAATCTCATCAAGCGATCCTTTCGCTCCACGCACCCCTGAACCAAAATGAACTTGCTGAACACCTGTTTCTTTAACAAACCCTTCAATCGATTCCATATTTAAACCACTACCCGCCAAAATTTGAATATGAGAATCGCGGCTAAGATCGACCAGACGTTTCATTCGAGGTACGGCATGCAGCACATTCGCCTGACCTCCTGAAGTCAATATACGATGGATTAGTGGATACTGGGATAACTGCTCATAAGCCGCTTCTTGATCCATAACTTTATCAAATGCACGATGGAAAGTTACATCCATATCTCCAGCTGCGTCTAATAGTCGTTCCAATGCGTAGATATCAATATTTCCGTCAGCTGTTAACGTGCCTATTACAACGCCGACTCCTATATGACCAAGTTTCCGAATGGCTGCAATATCCTTCTCCATCACCCTTAGATCATCTGCATCGTAGCAAAAAGAACGACTATGTGGTCGTACCATCACCTGAATGGGAATCGAAACTGCATGTGCAGCTTCCTCAATCAAGCCAATGCTTGGTGTAAGTCCACCTTCTGCAATACCTGTAATTAATTCAATTCGATCCGCACCATTTGCTGCAATGGTTTTTACCTCGGATAACGTCGTCCCGATAACTTCTAATAACATATTTATCCACACCCTTAGCTGTCTTTTACTCTGTCATCATCTTACTAAACATTATAGTGAACCTTCTAAGATACGTCACGCTTTGTGTTAACCTTCATTTTCCGTTACAATCATTTACAATAAGAGCATGTTCAAAAAGTCTGAAGACCATAGCGGAGGTGTTTACTCTGGACTTACAAGCTGCATTATCCACCTTAGAGAGTCTTGGAACAGAGCAAAATCGTAAAACATTTAAACGACACGGGGCAGGAGACAATTTGTATGGCGTCAGCTTTGCCAATTTAAATAAGTTGAAAAAATCAATCAAAGTTGATCAATCACTTGCCGAGCAGCTATGGGCAACAGGCAATACAGATGCCCGTACACTTGCCACGATGATCGCAGACCCGAAGTTGATGACTTCAGAGCAAGTCGATAGCTGGATTCAAGATACACAGTATTCCTGTTTAATCGATGAATTCGTTAAGCATGTTGTTGCCAAGACCCCTTTTGCTCTAACAAAAATGGAACTGTGGACGGCATCCGACGATGAGTGGATCGGTCGTGCGGGTTGGCAGACACTCGCCTGTCTAGCGCTCAGCAAACAAGAAATAGACGATACGCAATTCGAGCAGTATCTTGAAATCATTCGTAATCACATCCATGAACATAAAAACCGCACACGCGAAGCGATGAACATCGCCTTAATCGCGATCGGTGTACGTAATGAACATCTAGAGACAAAAGCCAAGGATGTCGCACGTGCTATCGGACAAGTTCATGTGGATCATGGGGATACAGCTTGTAAAACACCAGATGCTATAAGTTATATGGATAAAACAAATGCACGGAAGAAGAAGTAACCTGCATTGACATCAAAATTACAAAAACCACCAAACGATACATAAACATCGCTTGGTGGTTTTTAATATAACTTTTAATTTCCAGCTTTACCTAGCCACTTCGTGCCTTTCGTCTTTAACAATTGATAAAGTAAGAAATTCAATATCGAGAATAATACAAGAAGTCCAATACATGTAGCAACTATTTCAATATCTAGGAATAGAACACAGGCCACAATTATTCCTGCGACTAGAAGGTTGGCAAGAATGCTAAGCATCGCGTTCATATTTTGTTTCACGGCTTTCTGTTCGTTGTCCCAATTGAGTTTCGGAGATCTCAAATCGATTAACATCCCCACCATATTACCAAACAGTACACTTGGTATGCTCAGAAGCAGGAGCATAAGTACAGAGAGTAATGGGATGTGGAACAAAGCAATTCCCATGATCAAGATGAGCACGACACTAACCATCGTAAACATCACACCTGTAAATACCTTAGCCATAATGTACTTCATATAAGGAACTGGCAAATACTGAATAACGAAAAGCTTAGTCCCCTCACGTGAGATGGATGTCGAAGTGATGGAGTTAGCCGCCGATATGACTAAGCAGGCAGCAAATCCAACTGCCATAATGATTCCACCCATATTCTCATTATTAAACATCTCACCTACTGAACCGAGATTTGACATCCCATTCATGTTAGTTAGAAACGGAATAAGTAAAAATAACGGCCATAGAAAGCACATCAATACGCAGTTAAGAAAGAAAATCGGTGTACGCAGCAAGGTTCTGATTTCTTTTAAAAATAATGACTTGAAAGCCGAATTACGTACAGTGCTTTTATCCAATTGTTCATTGGTGACTTTACGTCTTTTCGCTGTCGATTCAGATATCCCCATGACACCTTTGAAGTAGAATTTCTCACCCAGCCATACAAACAATAAGATGACGAAAGCCGAGAGACCCACTGATAAGCCCAAATAGGCAAGACCACTTAATGCTCCATGATGAAGTAATGCATTCGTCCCTAACTTCACACTTGGAAAAATACTTGTTATCGTATTGAGCAGTGAATTGTTCTGCCCAAGCATCTCTTGTATTTTCTCAGGGTCCATATGATTACGAGAATATCGCTGGACAAATATATTGACACCAAAACCTATGAAAACAGCTAATATTCCGCCAATCATTCGGAAACGGTCTTTGTTCTTCGCAATACTGCTAAAACGCATCACAACCATTGCGATAATGGAAGCTAACACGAGGGGCAGAATCGGTAAGGTAATAAAAATAAGTACGGTATAAAGATAGTAAGCAACTCCCGCTCCGCTTTTTATCCCGAAGGTAACGAGAATAGGCATGAGCAAGAAAAGCTCCGTTAAGTATTCATAAATAAGAGTAACAATGAATTTGGCAGATAGAATTTGAGACGGCTTTAACGGTAATGGAAGCAGGTGATCTGTATCTTGAGAGAAATAAAAGACGTTGATCACATAGAAGATTCCGAAAACAAATATAACCGCACTTACAATTGACAGCCCAAATCCAATAATTACCCCTTCTTGATTAATCTCTGCTAAAGATTCATAGATGACAGAAACTAAGCCACCAATCGCTAATACGATAGGTAAGAATGCAAGACACATTAAAATCGTTACGATAACGTTCTTAGAAAGTCCCATTTTGCTTTTGCGCAATTTTCCGGATTTTCCATTCCCGTTTTTCATCAGCATTTTGGCAAGAAGCAAGGTTTTATTCATTTTCTGTCAGCTCCAAGAATATTTTCTCAAGCGATTCATTCGATTTAAAATGATCTTGCATCTCTCTGAACGTTCCGCAGAATTGAATAACCCCTTTATTAATAATCGCTACGCGATCACATACCTTTTCGGCAACTTCTAACACATGTGTTGAGAAAAATACGGTTTTACCTGCGTTTGCATGCTCACGCATCATTTCTTTTAACGTATAAGATGACTTCGGATCAAGTCCCGTTAACGGTTCATCCAAAATCCAAACGGATGGATCATGTACAAGTACACCCATAATCACGATCTTTTGTCGCATCCCATGCGAATAGCTGAGAATAGGGTCGGATAAAGCATGCATCATCTCAAAACGATTCGCCAGCATGTTAATGCGCTGCGAACGATCTTCCTTCGATACATCGTACATATCTGCCATAAAATTTAAATATTCCAATCCTTTTAAACGAAGGAATACGTCGGGGCTATCGGGTACATAGCCAAACTGTTTCTTCGCTTCCAGCGGATTTTGCTGTAAATTGACATCATTGATCGTAATGGAGCCGCTATCAGGACTGGCAATGCCAGTAATCATCTTAATGGTAGTTGTTTTACCAGCGCCGTTGGGTCCTAAGAAGCCGAATATTTCCCCTTTAGAAATATTTAGGTTGAGATTGTCTACAGCTTTAACCATCCCACCATACGTTTTTGATACATTTGAAAGTTCAATCAATTCTCTCATCTCCCTTTAAGATTATCATGGCAAAATCAAGCAAATGTGTCAATAATACAAAGAAAACAATAATTATTCATAATATTCATTTATAATAAACGCTTGGCATATCCAAATCATGAAAAAGAGCCCCCTATCCAACTCATTAAGTGTTAGATAAAGGGACTCCGTTTTAGCTACTCTGCTGTGGTCTTTTTCAGATAGGCTCTCCATGTAATACACCATTGATCGGGGTGATCGAAGCTGGACTCATCAATTCGGTGTACGGTACTGCGTGTTGGCGCATTTTTCACAACTTCAGGCGTCTCATAAGCTTCCTTCGAAATTTGCGTCAATGCAGCAATATATTCATCCAAATCTTCTTTGGAATAAGATTCTGTCGGTTCCAATGTAAAAGGCTGCGGTACGACATACGGATGATGACTGGTCCAGTAATGAAGACCAAAATCGCACATTCTGCGCGTCACATCTTCTGTCGTAACACCTGTCTCCTTCGTCATCTGCTCCCAACTGTAGCGAACCTGCTCTAGACGATTGCCCTGTACATACGGTGCTGATGCGCCACGGATCTGTGTTATTTTATGATACAAATAATTGTTGTTCAGCACGGCTGTCTGTGCAACTTGCAGCAAACCTTCAGCACCAAGTGCACGAATCCAAGCATACGCCCGAAGTACGGTCTGTGCTACACCATGGAAACTGCGAACTTTACCAATGTTGTTAGCATGCGCATGTTCACTTGTAAAATGATACTTCTCCCCATCAAAGCCAACAATCGGCCCTGGCATGAACGGAATCAGATCACTTACGACACCCAGCGCCCCAGTTGCAGGGCCACCGCACATATGAGGTGCTGCGAATGTCTTGTGCAAATTGAAGAAACACATATCAAATCCTGCTTCTTTAGCACGTGTAACACCAAGCAAACCATTGGCATTCGCCTGATCATAATAGCAAATACCACCTGCTTCATGGACGATGTCGGTGAATTGCTTAATTTTAGGGTTATAAATGCCTGTATCTTCAGGATTTGCAACTACGAAGCCAGCTGTCCGATTGGAAACAACTTTCTTCAGCTCCTCAACATCTGGGAAACCATCTTTATCTGGATATAAGGTAATGATCTTATACCCTTTTACAACAGCCGTAGCCGCCTGAGAAGGGTGGGAGAAAATCGTCGTAATAATTTCATTACGCTGCTCACCTTCGCCTCTAGAATCGTGATAAGCACGTACGATGGATGCCATCGCAAGCAATGCCTGCGTACCGCTGCTCGGTTGGAACGTAAATTGATCCATCCCCGAAATTTCACGCATAGCAAGGTCTAAACGATAAAATACTTCCAATATCCCTTGCACATCTTGTACGTTCTGCAAGGGGTGCAGCTCCATCAGCTTCGGCGTGCGAATCATCATCTCATTAATACGAGGGATGTATTTCATCGTACAGGTTCCTTGGCCAATCTCTACATTCAAGTCTGAGCCTAATGTCTCTTGAGATAAGCGCAAGTAATGACGAAGTACTTTTGCTTGACCGATTTCCGGCAGTGCAGGTGGAACAGTGCGTTTCATCGAATCTGGAATAGCAGATATACCATCCCCAATTGCAGTCGCGATGGCTGCCTCAGCTTGTGGAACCTGAACCCCACGTTCACCTGCTTTATGCAATTCAAAAATTACCGGTTCATCCCACTTCGCTTGATGAAAGTTTCTTACTTTGTGATCACGACGTATCCGCTTCATTACACGCTCACTCCTTCCTGCAATGCTGCTAAGCATCCTTTAATGGTAGAGGCCAATTGATCTAATTCCTCTTGCGTATGAATCTCGGTTACACAATACAAAGCAGATTGTCCAAGCTCAGGGAAATCTTGCGATAAATCTTTGCCGCCTTGAATGCCTAGCTCGGAGAGTTTTGCATGAATGGCTGCAACGCTCAAGCCGGTATTCGTAAAATCAACAATGAATTCTTTGAAGAAAGGTGAAGTGAATTTAAGTTGCACACCTTCTACTTGACCAAGCAAGCCTGCTGCATATTGGGATTTCTGCATGATAGTCTGTCCAAGCTCTTGCATTCCGTACGGACCCATTAGGCTTAAGTAAACTCCTGCCGTAATACCCCACAATGCGGTTTGTGTACCTACGGACTCTTTTCCAGTCTCACGATGGGCAAAAGAAGTTCGTTCATACGCTACATCACCAAAGCCGTATTCCCCTTCAACCGAAGTTGGTGCGATACCAAACAAACGGGACGGGTACTCCATAACGAATCTCTCTTCGTCATGCGTTGCGATAAAACCCGCTTGACCACCGCCGAAATTCATATGCATGCCTAGTGGCTGTAAATCGCCGCATACGATATCTGCACCGTACTGACTAGGTGGTTTCAATACACCGAGAGAACTCGGATCAACACCAACCACAAAGAGTGCTCCTGCAAGATGAGTGATATCGGCAATTAACGCTCCCTGTGATTCAATTATTCCAAGAAACGTAGGATTCTCGATATAAACTGCTGCTGTCTCTGCATCCACCTTCTGTTTCAAATCCTCTACATCCAGTTCCCCTGTCTCGCTATTATAATCAACGAGGGAATAAGATAAATCTGGTGTAATGTAGTTCGCGATAATCATCAACTTATCCCGATCAATCGTCGCTGGAAGCAAGACTTTCTTGCGTCCTGTAATTCTTGCTGCCATTCGAAGCGCTGTGGAAGCTGCTTGCGCCCAGTCAAATGTAGGAACATTTACAACGTCCATGTCTACAAGCTCAGCAACTAGACTTTGATATTCAAATAAGGTTTGAAAACGGCCATGATCTTCATACGGTTCACCTGCATAGGCTGTCACGAACTCCGAACGTTGGTTGATCTCGTCACAAACAGCAGGTACGTAATGCTGCCAACAGCCCGCACCTAAGAAGTTTAGCTTTTCCTTGGCACTTTTATTTTTATTAAGCAATTTCTCCACATCGCGCTGAAGTTCATATTCCGTTAATACTGGAGGCAAATTCATCATCCGGTTTAACTTGATATCATCTGGAATAATAGCAAACAAATCTTCAATTCGGTCAACACCGATCTCATCTAGCATTTGGCGCTGCACTTCTGGGATCGTATTTGGTATATAAGGATGCGCAGCCGATTTATTGTTCTTTTCCATCCAAGTCACCTCAATCGAATCATTTTATAAAAAAATATTAAGCCAAGCCTCCGCCGTCGACGACAAGCACGCTGCCTGTAACCCAACTCGACATGTCGCTTACAAGGAATAATACTGAGCTTGCGATGTCTCTCGGCGTACCCAAACGCTCAAGTGGACGACCAACTGCGGATGATACTAAGAAAGAGCCTTCTTCTTTACCAAGCTGTTTTGCTTCATCTCTTAGTAGCGGTGTATCTGTATCTCCTGGGCACACACAGTTCACACGAATATTTTGCACACCATGGTCAATTGCCATCGCCTTCGTTAAGTTCACAATTCCTGCCTTAGCCGCACAATAAGCTGCCGCTTGATCGCCGCCTTTAAGCCCCCAGCCCGATCCTGTGTTCACGATACTGCCACCACCCACTTCTGCCATGTGTGGGATTGCATATTTGGACAGAAGGTAGGCACCTTTCAGTGAAACATCCATGACAAGATCCCAATCTTTCTCTTCGAGATCCACAACTGTCTTTCTGCGGATAACACCTGCATTATTGAATAAAATATCGATACGGCCTTGTTCTTCAACAATGCGGCTGACCGTCATTTTACAATCGTCATTGGAAGTTACGTTGCAGGAGTAAAAGTGCGCTTGTCCGCCTTGTTCACGAATGGCTAATGCTGCTTTTTCACCCTGCTCTTGATTAATATCGATCAGCATCACATTCGCGCCAAACTCAGCTAACATTTCCGCTGTTGCGAATCCAATTCCTGAAGCTCCTCCTGTAACAATCGCTACTTTTCCATCTAAACGTAAAATTGCATCATACTTCGACATGTCTGGTATGTTGCTCCCTTCTCTTATGTGTAAAGTCAATAATCCCATTTTCCCTCATTATAACGATTTTGGAAGCGTTTCATAACGTGAATTTGTTCGTAATTGATAGTCAATTTGTTTTATGAAAATAAAAAAACGTGTAAGGAACAACGTCCTTACACGTTTATTACACAGGAAATAATAGAGAACTATTATTTCTTAGCAGGAATTTTAATTTCTTGACCGATGTAGATCATATGTGGGTTCTTCAATTGGTTATAAGCAGCAAGTTCATGCCAGTCAAGACCATATTGTTTTGCGATTCTGGAAAGAATATCTCCTGCTTTAACAACGTACACTTCATCAGCTTGTACTGGCTTTTCTGATGGAGTAGGTGTAGTCGGTTCTGGTGTTGTCGGTTTTGTTGGTTCTGGAGTTTTCGGCTCAACTGGTTTTGTAGGCTCAACTGGTTTTGTTGGTTCAACGTTATCAGCAAATTTAATTGCATATTTAGCAAAACCGGATTCTTTGTTTGTATCTACATATTTCATGTAATTATACGAGTCAGCAAAAGCTTTCGCATTTGGTGAAGTTTCGAAAGTTACATTAGCTTTACCAAAGTTGTGAAGAAGTGCCCAGTTGTTATCTGCAGCTGGATCAATTGTTTTATTTTCGCTGATGTAATCAATTACGATTTGACGGTTCTCATCTGGTGAGTTGATTACAATCGACTTACCTTGGTTTACACCTGGGAAGTTACCGCCACCGCTTGCACGGTAGTTGTTCGTAGCGATGATGAATTTTTGTGCTGGATCAATTGCCTTACCATTAAATTGCAAGTCAACAACACGGCTTGCTTCTGGGTTAACTACTTTACCGCTAAGATCATATTTGGACGGTTGAGTTAGATCATATTTGTATGTTACGCCATCAAGTACGTCGAAGTTGTAAGTTGGGAAGTTTACGTTCACCAATGGTTGCTCTTCCGTTTTGCTTGGATCGATTTGGTTAAATTGACCAGCAGATCTTTCCAACCAGTTCTTCACGTCAGCACCTGTTACAAGAACAGCATTAAGTGTATTTGGATATACGTAAAGATCAGCCATGTTCTTAACCGCTAGGTCGCCTTTAGGAATATCTGTGTAGTAGCTTACGCCGTTACGTCCGCCAGCTTTAAATGGCGCACCAGCAGAAAGCACTGGAAGGCCGTCAAGCTCAGTACCTTTGATATTCTTCTCTACATACCATTTTTGTGCATTCGTTACGATTTGAATAGATGGATCATCTTGAATAAGTGCAAAGTAGCTGTTGATCGGTGCAGTCGATTTACCTACAGATCCACGAACATACTTCAATGTTTTTTCGTGCTCGCCTTTTACAGCGTTAACAATGTCTTTATCTGCATCTACTAACGCTTTTTTGTTCGCTTTGTCGTAAATTGGAACTACAGATGATTGGGAATCAACCACTTTCCATTTACCGTCTACTTTTTGCAAGTTTAAGTCAATAACACCCAGGTTATCGCCCCAGAAACCTGGCTCAACTGCAGGAATACCATTGATTGTACCTTTTTTCAAATCAACGCCAGCTTTAGCAAGGTCTACGCCTGTAGGACCAGCGAATTTAGCATCCGGGAATACAACGTGGGAGTGACCGAATAGAATCGTGTCGATACCAGGAACTTTACTTAACAAATAAGTTGCATTCTCGTCAGTACCCGTTGCTTCAACAGAACCGAAACCGGAGTGAGGGATCGCAACGATCAAGTCAGCGCCTTCAGCTTTCATCTTAGGAATAAATTTGTTAGCTGTCTCGATGATATCTTTTGCGATTACTTTGCCATCCAGACTAGCTTTATCCCAGTTCGTAATTTGTGGAGGAACGAAGCCGATTACACCAATTTTAAGCTTTTGATCTTGGCCATTCTCATCTTTAAATGTACGATCCAAAATTAGGTAAGGCTTAAAATAGTTCTTATCGTTATCTGGGTTGTTGTCTTTATCATCTATGTATACGTTTGCATTCACATAAGGGAAGTTAGAACCTTTCAAGCTGCGGTTCAAGAAATCTAGACCATAGTTAAACTCGTGGTTACCAACGTTACCTGCATCATATTTAAGCAAATTCATTGCTTTATATACAGGGTGAACTTCACCATCTTTAAGCGGATCAATCTTAGCCATTACGTCGCCAAGTGGGTTACCTTGCAAAAGATCTCCGTTATCAAAAAGCAAGCTGTTCTTCGCAGCATCACGGTGTTTCTTAATCAAAGATGCAGTCTTAGCAAGACCAAACTCGTCAGTAAGGCTATCTTTGTAGTAGTCATAGTTCAAAACGTTCGTATGAATATCTGTCGTTTCCATAATACGTAATTTAAGTTCAGGGTTTTTCGCATCTGCTGCTCCAACAACAGCTGTTGGTACAATTGTTGCACATAATACAGTAGCGGCAAGCGCTTTCGTTAAAGAAAACTTCTTTTTCAAAGTAATTCCTCCTAATGAATATAAACTCTTACCTCTTCACTATAATCTATCATACTGTTCTGTCAACAACGAATAGACAGAAACTTGCGTATTGTCACCAAATAAACAAAAATATTTGTGATTACGACAACATTCCTGTCCGAATAAAACCTAATTTAGGCTAAGCTTGTGATTTTTTTCTATCTTCATATACATTTTCCTGCGGTACAGTTGTCGCATAATCTGGCGTCCACTTCGGTGGACCATATTTACGCAGATACCCAAGTTGATTCAGATACGAATCAATTGGACCTTCGTTATAATACGTCTCTAGCAACTTCCAGCATCCATGTACATCGTTCAATGCGCGGTGGGCACCTTCAAGTGGAATACTAAACCTTTTACAAGTTTCGCTAAGGGTATACGGGTAAAAAGTACGATCCCGACTAATGGTTAATGTATCGAGGAATGAATTGTTAAACGAGCGGCCTGCTAATCTTTTTAATGTAAAATGAAGAAAACTCAGATCGAACGCAGCATTATGAGCTACGATCACATTATCGCCTAAAAAACGGTTCAAAATTTTAAAAGCTGTCATTTCATCCATCCCGTACCGCAAATCTTCGTCCGTAAGGCCGGTGATCTCCGTAATCTTAGGAGAAAGCGTACCCTCGTATTGCACAAGGGTACTAAATTCGCTAACAATTTTACCGTCCATCACACGGATAGCAGCAATCTCAATCACTTTATCTTTTTGCGGATCAAGTCCTGTTGTCTCAAAATCTAGAATCGTCAAATTCGTAAACATCAATTAACCAACCTCCGAGCTATGCTCTAGCACGAAGATTTTGCTTGCACAGTAATCAATAATGTCACTTCTTCTTACAATTCCAATAAAATTATCTGAATCATCCACAACAGGAACAAAGTTCTGCACTTTCGCAAGGCGAATCAAATCGTCCATATTCGCATCAATCCGCACAGCACGATTATCAAGTCGCATCGGAACCTCACTAATCGAGCGTCGGTGTGCATTTTCAAGAGACATGCCTTCCTGATTTTTGAAAAACCATAATAGGTCACCCTCTGTAATGGTCCCTATATATTTCCCTGTATCATCAAGCACAGGGATTGCCGTGTAACGGTGATGTTCCATTTTTTCTAAAGTCTGACGCAATGTATATTGGATTGTGATACAGACAACTTCAAGTTTAGGTAATAAAAAGAATGCAATATTCATAGAAAAAGAACCTCTCTATCCATCAAACTAATAATTAAAATGCTCTTTTTCTATTATAACATTTCCTAATCTGAAAATCAGATTTGCCCATCCCCCAGACTAAGCCGTTTTAACTTCGGCACATACGCATAGAGGAACGTAATCAGAGGCGATAACCAAAGAAATGTCGCATAAGGAATATAGTCGATGACAGGCACACCTAATGTTGCAGCAAAAAAGGCGCCGCTTACTCCCCAGGGGATGAGCGGATTCATCAGTGTACCGCAGTCTTCCAGGGTGCGTGATAGAGTGCGAAGTGGGATATTGCGTCGCGTATACTCGTCTTTAAACATTTGACCAGGCAGTAGAATCGACAAGTATTGTTCACCTGTGAGTGCATTAACAGCAATGGATGAAGTACCTGTTGCAAGTACGATATGGCTTGGATTACGTAAGGGTTGAACGATACGGTCGAACAAAGCACGAATAACGCCGCAATGCTGCAGCAGCCCGCCAAGTGCTAGAGCAATTAGTATTAGAGAAATGGAAGAAAGCATCGATTGTAAACCACCTCGATGCACGATGGATGCGACCAGATCGCTTGCAACTTCACCTTTGTACCCATTTTGCATCACTTGGAACCATGTCGAGACGGAAGTTTCTCCTTGCACAAAAAGGGCAACGAGCAGCCCACTTACGATACCAATCGCAAGTGTGGGTATAATTGGTTTCCGACGAATCGAGCAGTAAAGAACTACGGCAGGAGATGCGATCGTCAGCCAGTGAATATTGAAGCTAGCTTGAAGCGATTGTTTCATCTCTACAATTGAAGACATCGACGTCCCGCTTATTTGCGGTACAAAAATAAAGAAAACAATCGTAAGTGTAAGAGCTGGTATCGTTGTATACAACAAATTTTGAATATGGGTAAACAACTGTACACCCGCGACCGCAGGGGCAAAGTTCGTCGTATCGGATAGCGGCGACATTTTATCACCGAAACATGCCCCACATACAATGGCACCCGCAGCTAAGAACGGATGAATGCCCATCGCTAAAGCCATCCCCATAAGTGCAACCCCAACTGTGCTCACTGTTGTAAATGAACTTCCTGTAAACATCGAGACGATAATCGTGATGAAAAGCGCACTTAGCGCAAAGTAATTCGGATTGATATATTCCAGTCCCACATAAAGAATCGTAGGCACGGTCCCACTCATCATCCATACGGCGATCAATACACCAATTAAACCGAGAATAATGATCGGCATGATGGCTGTACGAATTCCTTTTAAAATAGCTTCCTCTAGCTCGTTCCAGCTAAAACCAAATAGATGCAAACAAGTTGCAACAATCGCTGTACCTGCAAGAAGTGGAATATGCGGCTCCGATTTCATGACGAACATGGCAACGAATAATAACAGGAACATACCGATAAATAGAGAAAGACTTTGACTAAAACTAGGTTGTTTAGACATGATGTTTTCGACCCCTTAACTTCTTCTAATCATATTTTCACTTTTATACTTTTAAGCTTCTACGCTTTTGTGCGGTTAAGTATAATAGCAAAATATAATACAGAGGTCTATGGCTGTCAAACCACAAATTGTGGATGTTACTTCACAATACCCATTCCTAGAATTTTGACATTTGTCTTTACATGTACTTCAGCGCGTGCGAATGCATCCCCCCAATGATCCTGAACTTTCAACCATTCCGGATTAGCATAAGCCCTTGCATACGTACCGAATCCGACTGGATCAATATGAGCTTTTTGTATTTTTTGCACGAAACGTTTAAAATGACGGTCCAGTTCCTCTTCGATTTGTGCTTCAAGTTTCGAGCCACTTTTTCTAAGATCGAGTGGAAAATAAAGTTCTGTCAATGAAATTCCCATCTTGATGTTAACATCAAAGCGAAATTTATCATTTTCATAACGAGCATCTGTCTTTACACTAATAGTCTGAGTGTCGAAGCTCAGCTCATTCTTCTGAATCAATTCGCCCTTGGAAGGGATGTCAGGTAATTCTAATGTGAAAGGAAACTTCCCCTTTAATTTGTGTTGTAGCATGTATAACAGCTTCGTGTCACCCGATTGAATGGCCAGTTTATAATGACTTTGCTCATCCAGTAATGCAGCCCCAATAATTTCTATTCTTTTTTCTTTAAGTCCGATCTCTGTTATGCTCGCTGTCACTCCTTTATCTAAGGTTTGGCGATGAAACTCCTGAAGAGTTGTTTTTATGGTCTCGTTTCTTAAAATAGAGGTATCAATCATTTTAGTTAAATATATTGGCAATCGAGGCTTATCCTTCGGTGCGAGATGCATAATATCTGTTACACTACCATCAACCAAAACCAAACGGGACGTAACCGTATTTTTGGCATCTCGAAAAAATCCGTCCAGAAGGGTATACCATTCCGGTTGTTGTGCTAACCGCTTGCCGATTAGAATAACTTGAGCTTTCCCACCATTTGTTATTCCTAAAACGTGCATATCGAACTTTTCCCTAGACTTCCGTAAGCTAGTTGTCTTAACCTCATACTGCTCTTCTTTGTCTTTCGCTTCTTTATTAAAAACAGGACTGGATAGAGAAAACACAAGTTCATTATTTTCATTAAGATCGATACCGATCACAAGAGAAAGTGTTAAATTCTCAATAATGTTCTGATCCTTGCATCCTGTAACGAAACAGGTTAAGCAAATGATAACAAGTATAAACAGCGCTTTTCTCATTTTCTGTTCCTCCGGGTAATTTTTTGATACACCGTAATGTAAATAAGTAAAAAAACGGGCAAGCAATAGCAAATTATAATCCCATTATACCCAGCCAAAGTTTTCCATTTTTCCTCTTGCATCCAAGAAGGCTTTGTAACCATTGCCATTATTACTACAGCGATTAAAAAGAGCCCAATAAACAAGCTGTGGTCTCGCTTACCGAATAGTTGAGCCGTTCCAAAACTCACAAGGTAGGTATAGGGAATCCAAGCCGTTGATACAACAAATAAGTACAAGGATAGGAATATCATGTCAAAGCGCTCTAAAAACCGGAATTCAATCACTTTCAGCAAATTCAGCACGGGCTGGTTATAAGTTGTTATTTCATCTGGACTAAAAAATGCGAAACAAAGAACGGTGACAAATAAATAAGTCAGCATAGTCAAGGTGTTCCCAATAATGACACCACGTATGGCTTTTTCTTTTTGTATCAAGTGAGGATACACAAAATATGTAATCTCAAATCCTATATAAGAGTACACTGTCGGTTCAACGGCTTTAAAAATGGGGGTCCAACCGTCTTTAAGCAACGGCAACAAATTAATGAAATGGCTATCCTTCAATGGAAAAAGTAGGATAAATGGCATCCATATGGTCAAGTAGAATACAATTTGGGTGTATCTCGAGAGTACTTGTAAATTTTTTCTAGCAATTAAATAAGTAGGAACTGCAAAAAGAAACATCACATAGGCAGTTCCCGTCGAGGGTAAAAACCAAACTTTGATGTACAGAACTGCTTCTACCAGAATAGTCCAACTAAAAAAAGCGAAGTGTGCAATCACCGGAATGAAGAGTATTTTTCCCATTACTTTTCCAAATAATCGAGTGAATATTTCCGGAAGTATGTCATTTGGATATTTCTTCATCACGAATACGATTACAACACTGAAAACAATATTAATGAACCCTCCGATAATAATGGATATCCAGCCAGACGTTCCAGCTATTTCAGCAAGCGTGCGAGGAAGGGATAATATCCCCGTACCTATCTGTATCCCATATATGAGAAAAATAAATTGTAAGTGCGTAATTGGAAGTTTTTTCAAAGTTATTCTCCTTCCGACTCCTTATTCTTCTGTCGAATCAACTGAATAGCCCGCGTGCCTTTAGGACGCTTCAGCATTATTTTCAGTGGTAATCGTAATAGAGTATCTTTCCAATCTCCGAAGTGAACGGGTCCAAATGGACTGCCGTAAGAAGCACCTAGTGATTTTAAAGTACATAAATGACCTACGATAATCATGGCGCCTATCACAATTCCTACAATGCCGAACATATAAGCGAGCATCATCAATGGAAAGCGCAGCAATCTAATCGCTGCCCCCATGTCATAATTAGGGATAATAAAAGAAGCAATGGCTGTAGAAGCAACAACTATGACCATGATGTTACTAACAATGCCCGTCTGAACAGCCGTCTGCCCAATAACAATGCCTCCAACTAGCCCCACTGTTTGACCAATCGGAGCAGGCAGACGTATGCCTGCTTCTCGCAACATTTCCAGCGTAATTTCCATGATAAAAGCCTCTAAGAAGGGGTGAAAGGGTACCCGCTCTCTCGATTCAGCTACCGATAAAATAAGTTGGATGGGAATGACCTCGAAATTATAACTAATGAATGAGATATACAAAGCGGGTAGGAACAGCCCCACAAAACATGCAAAAAAGCGCAGCAAACGAACAAATGAAGCAATTAACCAACGCATACTATAATCGTCTACACTTTGGAAAAAAGATACGAATGACACAGGACCCACGAGCACGCTCGGAGATTTATCTACAACCACAACATATCTACCCTGTAAAATGTGAGAAGATGCACTGTCTGGACGCTCCGTCAGTATCAATTGAGGAAATGGTGAGAAAGAATTATCTTCAATAAATTCAGCAAGTTCACCCGTGTTAATAATTGCGTCGATTTCAATTTTCTCAATTCTGTCTTTAATTTCTTGCAAAATTTCAGGATTCGCTACATCTTCCAAATAAAGAATGGAAACCTTGGTCTGACTTCTTGCACCAACAGTCAATTCTTGAATCTTCAATTGTCGATCGGGGATATAGCGCCGGATCAGTGCAATATTTTGACTAGCTGTCTCAACAAAGCCTTGATGAGCCCCTTTTAAAGAAGCTTCAAGCTGTGGATCCTCAATTGACCGCTGTGGCCACCCTTTTGTTCCGAGTACATAGGCTTGTTTGCTTCCTGCCACGAAGAGGATGCTGTCTCCGAGAAGAATTGCATTTTCAATTTCAGACCACTTGGTTACAGGATGAGACTCACCAATGGTTATAGGCAAAGATTGCTTCTCATTTTCATTATCTTTTTCTTTCTTTTTCTCTAATCCCTGATTCAGCGGCTGAATGACGTTATTATTGAGTGCATTCAAATTCGTCAAACTATCAATGTAGACCAGTGCATATGCGTGCTCACCCTCACCAATATATTTCACAATTAGATCCGGCATTAGAGTGAACATACTTTTCACATGATCAATGTTGCTTTGCAGTTGCGGAGAGAGCGATTCAGATTGTCCTGATGTGCTGTCTTGTGTGGGAGGTAACACCATAATCACCCTTTTTTTCATATAATTGATTATTATTGTTCGACAGAAATTGCCTGATTATGCGATAAAAGGGTTAGAAATCAAAAAAGAGCCGCCCTTAGGTCAAGTTCGACCTAGGGACAGCTCTTCATATGCAAATCATTAATTGAAGTTTAGTACGAAGCGCTAGACTCTCCACCGGACACAATCGCAATACCCGCACTAGCTCCGATACGCGTTGCACCCGCTTCAACCATCGCCATCACGTCATCTAAGCTGCGAACGCCTCCAGATGCTTTGACACCTACATTCGGTCCAACAGTTTGACGCATCAACTTAATGTCAGCTGCTGTAGCGCCTCCTGTGGAGAAACCTGTTGAAGTTTTTACAAAATCAGCTCCAGCTTTTACAGATAATTCACATGCGCGAACTTTCTCCTCATCTGTTAATAAGCAAGTTTCAATAATAACTTTCGTTAACGCTTTGCCTTTAGCGGCATCGACTACCGCACGAATGTCTCGCTCAACGAGTTCGTCCAGTCTATCTTTTAAGGCACCGATATTAATGACCATATCCACTTCAGTTGCCCCTTTTTCAATCGCATCCTTCGTCTCGAATGCTTTAGCTTCTGGAGTAGAAGCCCCTAGCGGAAAACCAATTACCGTACAAACCTTCACTTCTGGTGTATCCTTCAATACTTCGTAAGCCGCTGCAACATTAGCCGGATTCACACACACAGATGCAAAATGGTACTGTTTTGCTTCTTCTGCTAACTGAACAATCGCAGATTTACTAGCATCCGCTTTTAATAATGTATGATCGATCAACTTTGCAATTTGTTCTTTATTCATCATCTTTTCCTCCAATTCGGACAGTTTATAACCAAGATTAGCTTCATTTGAAGCATTTCCACAACCATCTAAAACTACTATAACAATCAGATGAACATTTGTAAACTGACGACTGAAATTATGTAAAATTTATTTGTCATTTCGACTTCTATGACAAATTGACAAGTTCCGTTTATGAAAAATAGCGAATACATTGGAGGATATAAATTCAAAGAGGTGAGCTGATTGGAACATGATTCTTCAATCTCTAAAAAAGATGTGACTTATGAACTTTTTGATTTGAACCCCTCGGAATATTACGAGGAACGATTTGCTTATATTCCCGTTCGAGCAATTGTCGCGAATGAGACAAAGGCAGTTCAGCATACACTCATTTATCAAAAGTCTGCCTCCCTACATGATGCCCTGCGGACCTATATCGCAGAAGTAAATCCTCAAGCGCCCGTTAAAGTACTGGAAGTAGGCTGTGGGTCAGGAACAATTGGGGCTAGATTGAAGTCCATTTTCCCTGACATTCTCTTATATGGGGTCGATATGAGTGCCACTTGCATTGAAACTGCCAAATTAAATGGTTACGACCATGTGCTTGCCCATAATGTTGTGACGAACTTACCTTATGATGACAACCTGTTCGATTTTATTTATACCATGGATTTTTTTGGACATGTTGAGTTCAAAGATAAAGATCAAATCATTCATGAAATGAATCGAATTACAAAGCCCGGTGGTCATGGATATCATGGCATTGAAATGGGCTACATCGACTACTTGAATTGTGACCCAAAAAATCCGGAGGATCTTGTGCGCAAATATGTATATATGGAGGGACATATCGGAGTCGAGACACTGGACGATATATTAGAGAGGTTTACACCTTATTATGAAATTATACAAGCCTATCCTTGGCCCATTCGTCCGATGATCAACATTGACAACATCCTAAAAAGTAAATTTTGGGGAGAATCGTTCTGTGAGGCATTCGAGGAACACAACAACTTCTCCTCTCAAATTGCCGCTGATATGGTCATTGGATGGATCAATCAATTCTTACTCAATAACTTAAGAGAAATATTCGGCAATATCTTAACGACTTCCAATCTCACACCAACCCATAACCCCAAGTTGAACCATTTTATTGACAGTCTTCTTCAAGGGTGTGGATTTGCTATCGTCACGGTAAGAAAAGCTCACGCTTTGACCGGATAGCGCGTAGTAATTGTGCAGCTTGCTCCCCTCGCTGCTGCCATGTATTCTCAAGTGCGAATTGCCTTCTTCCATCCCGATCACCAGGCTGCTGCAAACGATGCTTAACCATCTGAACAAATGCCTCATGACTTTGTGCCACATCTACATGCGGCTTCATCAATCTGCATTCTGGTAAATTCGTTGTCACGACAGGCATCCCAGATGCTAAATACTCATAGGCTTTTACCGGATTTGTAGCGAGGGTAATGGTCGTTAAGTGAAAAGGAATGATCCCGACAGCGAATTGCCGCATGAGATTTGCTAATTCATCGTGCCTCTTGATTCCCATAAAATGAATGTTTGATCTTCGATGATGTAAATCGATGTATTTTCTCTCAAACTCAGGACCAATCAAGACGAGTTCAACCTGATCGATCGCTGCAAGCTTTCTAATAAGAGCTTCATCAAGCCAAGGCGCCCATGCACCTACATATCCAATTTGCTGAAGAGAAGGGGTTTGAGGCAGGGGAGCTGCTTGATGGTGTACATTCATTTTCAAATCATAGGCATTCCGAATAAGATGGGTTATTTTATCCGGGTAGGTAAGGCGAAGACGCCGATACAACCGCTCGGACGTACATACGATTGCAGCAGAAATAGCGACCATTTGCCGTTCAAAAGGTTGCCACTGTGGTACCTCATCCACACAATCATAAATGACCCAGTCTGATTGATATTGACGTTCAATGGAAGCAGCCTGCATCGGAAGTGTGCACCATATGCCCACATCTGTATTGGATTTATTTATTATGAAAGGGAAATGTTTTTCTAGCCATTTTTGATGATGATGGACGAGATAGAGTCGAGGCTCGATCTCTTCTATTTCTTGCTCGCTTTGCGTTAAATTACAGTAATAGATCGTGTGACCCTGTCTAGCAAACTCACTCATTAAATGCTGAGGCCGCTGTTTCATCCATGCCCAATCTAGTGTAGGCGGATAGATGATAATACTCATGCTTCAATCACCTGACCTTTGGGAGGGAAGAATCTTGCTTGTATTCATCCTGCAAATGCCAAACCAAATTGCCTCAATCGCACAAACCGAACTGCAAGTTCGTAAATGGCTGCCAGATTGTATCCTTATTAAACTCCAATCCAATTTTGCGGAGCAAATGAATACAGCGCTTCATACCTATCGGAAGATCAGCGAGAATGACGACTTTTGCTTAACACTGATAGAAGGCGAAAATCTCTCAGCCCATTTTGCAGATGAAATACACTTATGGATCAACCTACTACCGCCTCATACAGCAGGCGTGGTCGTCAAGAATTATTCCTTAAAGGGTATTCCTCGGGGTCCAATCCTATGGCGAATCTCCGCTCTCATGGACAATCGCATCCATTGTGGGTTTACTTCCCTCGATTGGCTGCCATTCGAACAATACGTGCTGCTTGATACCGCTTATCAGATCGATCCCAATTGGAGCTGGCATATCGTATGCAGTGAACATGGCGAACAAGCCTTGCATCCTCTTCCAGCTTGGAGCAAGCCGATCGAAGAATGGAACTTTATCAATCCCATTATTCATCAACCGATCATGACTAGATCCTCGCAGCTGACACCTCTTATTACCGTTGTCATGTGCACGCATAACGATGCCTCAACCATTCTATGGTCTATACGTAGTCTGCTCAATCAGACTTATACAAGATGGGAATTACTCCTTATCGATGATGCTTCAACAGACCATACAGAGGAAAAACTTGCTTCTGTTCGATCTCATCCACACATAAATGTTATCCGAAATTCAACGAATCATGGAAAGGCATACTGTTTAAATTATGCCCTCTCCATGGCCCGTGGCATATGGATGCTAGAGCTAGATGCAGATGATTGGCTTGCTCCCAACTGTCTAATGGAACTTGCGAATCAAGCACAAGAAACCCCACATGCTGGAGTTATCTGTGCAAATCATGTACTTTGGCATGAAAGGCGTAATCGACAGCTTATTCTTAAGGAGTCTCAACCTGATCCACCTTTTACTATTCAAGATTTACTAATTCGTGCTATGCCTCGTGCCCCTCGCATGTATCAAATCTCTGTCATAAAAGAGTTAGGCGGGTGGTCATGTGCAGACCCTTTTGAAGGGCGATTGTTTGAAGACATCCAAATGCTCATCAAGGTTGCCATGAGCCACCCCGTCATCACACTCGATATGTCGTTGTACCATCGTAGATTAAGAGGAACAAGTATCAGTCAGCGCAATAAAGAACATTACCCTGCTTGGGCATCTTGGATGCGAACACAGCTCGAGAAAAATCGCTCGTCAGAATAATGACGTAATCTAGACTGCTGATAACACACGTACAAACTGAATACTGGAATGCAGCACAGTTGTATCCACTGGGGGTGTCGTATAACTTGGATTCGACACTCGGACAACACTATACCCTTCGTTTACGGATAGGAGCTTACCTTCCATAAACGTGTTCGTTTGAAATACTTCAACGACATGTCCCTTGTAACTAGATAAAATTTGAGCAAAGTCCATCATAATCCTCCTGTTCGAAGTTATTAGATAACCGACGTGATATTGGCAAAAGGAATAATGACGATGTCACCGGTTGGCTCCAGTATTTGTACGAAATCGGTTCCTGTCGCAATTACTGTGCCTGATACCGTCCCTCCACCCGTTGTAATAGTCGTCGAAGTGCCGTACCGACTTTCAAATAAGGATTGTACAGCTTTAGATGGTGCTAATAACGTGTTTAACTGACCGTTAATTTGTGCGATTTCCCTCTTCATAACCAGTTGTGATTTGGCGATTTGATACACTTTTTTCTGCAAGGAAGCCGTAGCAGCTAGCAAATAACTTACTGTTTTGGATAGGGCTTTGATTCGTTTGGACAATGTATTGGTTGTCTTCATTACAAAACAGCGCAGTCGTTTGATTTGCGTTGCAAGCGGTACACGATTTGGCTTTTTACAGGTTTTTTTACAAGGCTTTTTACGAACACTTCTAATCGTGTGAAAAGCTCTAATTTTTACTTTTACCACCAAGCTTCTCCCCCCTTTCTTTCCTCGCATAACCTAGTACACATTATGTCTGACTTTAACTAGGAGTAACTCGTCTTACTTAAGATGATGAAGCGGCCTAACGCTATTACAAATTGGCTCAAGTCTGTTGGGCAAGGATACAACCAAATATTCGCTTCATACATAAACATGTTGTATACATCAGACGGATATGTAGGAGGAGACACCTTGGAGTCAATCACTACCTTTTTATCAGAATATACAGCTCGTCAGACATATTACAGCCGGATGTTCCATGGAAAATTGCACAATGAAACTTTATTCATCCTGCGGCTATTAAAGGAACGATCCTATAAAGCCATTGTCGTCTATCCCGGTGCTGTCGGGTGGGAGCCCCAACAACGACCGCAGCATTTTTTAAAAGAATTAGCGCAAAGGGGATACTTATGTTTTTTTTGTGATACGGCTGAAGAAACATTCTCTATTCGTGAGATAGAAAATAATATGTTCGTCATCCAAGGTGGGGAGGCTTTTTTACTGCCTGCTCTACGGAGTCTGTCTGTCATTGTGTTGATTAGCTGGATGGTCCAACTCGCTTGGGCGGATTTATTGCCTCATAAAATCATTTGGTATGACTTGTTAGATCAATTGGAGTTCTTCTCTCTCTATGACGAGCAAATGCGGTTGAAACATGAGGAATTGGTTAAACATGCCCCTATCTTGACTTACTCTGCTAAGCATTTACGAGATTATGTATCCAAGCGTACAGATGCGATCTATTTACCAAATGGGGTCCATGTCCCAGACTTCCAAACTTGTATGCACTCGCCTACTCCACCTGCTGAGCTGCAGTCCTTCATTGAGCAGGGGCAACCGATCATTGGATATTTTGGAGCGATTGAAAAATGGTTCGATATGGATTTAATCCATACACTCGCAGAACGTCATCCTAATTGGCAATTTGTCTGTATTGGTAATAATGGCCGAGAGGATCGGAATCATCTTATCTTACCGAGCAATATTCATTTTTTAGGTGCCAAAAATTACAAAGATTTAGCTGCGTATGGGCAATTTTTTCAAGTTGCTCTGATTCCTTTCCTTTTGAATGACATTACAAAACATGTCTCACCGATCAAGTTCTATGAATATGCCGCACTGGGCATTCCTGTCGTGACTTCGCCTTTACCTGAAATGCTGCCGTATGCATGTAAATGGGTTCAGATTGCAAGCCAGGTCGAACAGTTCGAGCAGGCTATTCTTGCCTCTCTGCATCCTTCAACTGCATTGGAGGCGAATCAAAACGGGATTCAGCTTGCCCTTGCCAATCAGTGGTCATCGCGCATTGATCAATTCGAGCAATTCCTTATGAACCATCCTATTATTTGGAAAATATATGGAAACTATCAATCTGCGAATAAAATAGCAGTCATGACTGTGACATTCCTAGATTATGAAGGGAACAATTTTTACTCAGGCGGGGCAGAGCGCTACTTGGTCGATCTATTCGAGCTCTGTAAGCAGCTAGGTATTCAGATGACCATCTATCAATACGGAAACTATGCGTGGGTGCGTAAGTTTAACGAAATCGATGTCGTTTCCTTATCAAGAGGTGGACAACGTACGCATCCCTTCTCCATCTCTACCGTTTCGACTTTCAATCGATTGTTTCAAGAGCAGACGGCTGAGCAATCCGCTGCTACGATTTACTCGGCTTATTTCAATGCATGGCCCTACGAGGCGAGTGGGTCAAGTATCGGGATCATACACGGCATCTCTTGGGACCACATGAATACCTCTTTTAAAGATGGCACGACATTCTGGGAAACGAATAGACGATTTATCGAAGGCGCACAGTTATGCGGCAATCTCGTCTCTGTCGATAACAATTGCCCGAATTGGTTCCAAACGATTGACTACACATTAGGTCAAAATATTACCGTCATTCCCAACTATGTCGATACAAGTGTATTTGTACCTCGGGATGATCACCTGGCCTTACGAGACAAAATCGTTATTTTATATCCGCGCCGTCTATACCATGCACGAGGACTCTATTTAGCACTAGAACGAATAGATGCCATTTTGGAAAGGTATCCGCAGGTCGAGTTTCATTTTGTAGGAAAAGGTTCTGAAGAAGATACCCAACATGTAACTGGAAAAATAAAAAAATGGCCCGGTCGCATCAAATGGTACTCCCTTCCACTAGAAGAAATGTCAAAAGCTTATCAAGAAGCAGACATCACCATCATTCCAACCTTATTCAGTGAAGGCACCAGCCTGTCTTGTCTAGAGGCAATGGCATGCGGCAATGCTGTAATTGCAACAAGGGTAGGGGGGCTGACTGATCTTGTCATCAATCAATATAATGGTTTATTAATTGAGCCTCATGGCGCCGCACTTGAAGAGGCAATCTGCGATCTACTTGAACATCCAGATAAACTATTATCATTCAAAAGTAAAGCCCAGGGTGTTGCAACTGCATTTTCCAAATTACGATGGGATAATCAGTGGAAGAAATTGTTAAAATCATGCATAAGCACTCCTAGTGAATCCAATCTGACTCCGGTACGAAATGCCAAACGCCTCATTGAAATTTACGTCGAACAGTCCCCGCAACACGATACAAAATTGGGGCAGATGATTATTCAATACTTACAAAGCGGGGAACTTATCTATCTCCGTATCCGGCACTTAGCTGGCATGCATTTCTATTCCTTCGGCAGACTGCAATGGATGAATTGGGAAGATGAACACTATGCTCAGCCCGATATAGTCATCGCTGAAGAGGCAATTTATACGGAAATCCCTGTTCAGGTTCATGCCCTGTGGACAGCTAGAGGTGAGTGCGTATGGATATCGTAATTCTGGGTGTCACCCAGCGAACAGGCTCAACGCTCGTACAGCGTATTTTTAATAGCAGGAAACAGACGCTGATCTGGGGTGAGCAGGGTGGCATCCTTAAAGGTTTTACCGAATTCCGCAAAGATTTAGAGCATTTCTCAACTTGCAGCGAGTCAGAGAAGCAAAATTATTTTGGCAGACAAGAAGATCCGAATACGTGGATTGCGAATATGACACCGGATCACCCCTTCATACATGAGGCTATCATCGAGGGCGCGCGGACGATGCTTCAAGCCTTATATGTTCAGCACCGCAATAATCACGATCGGATTGGATTCAAGGAGGTACGCTATGGCAGAGACGAAATTGAGCTGCTTAAGATGATCTTTCCACAAATGATAATCATCCTACTCGTTCGTCATCCAGTAGATATATGGCGAAGTGAGAAACGCTATTGGGCAAGTGATATTAAAAAATTCGCTGCGACTTGGAATAAGCATGCCCATGAATATTGGCAACTTCAAAATGATGCAAACTCCATTTATTTATTCCGATACGAAGATATCAACAATCGAGAAGAACATACGCTTCACATGCTCTCTAAGCTTGCAGATGTATCCGTCGAAGACATTCAACACGTATTATCCGTTCAGCTGAACAGTACAAGTCGACGTAGGACGCACAAAGAAATACAAGCAATCAGACAATATTGCAGTGAGGGAATGAACCTTTATGGATACGAGTAAGGAGAGTATTCATTACCTCATCTGGTTAACAGGACTCTCCGGTGCTGGAAAGACAACCTTGGCTCAGGCACTTAAACTTAGGCTGGATCCATCCATTATTCTTGATGGCGATGAATTAAGACAAGGATTGAATCGTGATCTCGGATTTACGACAGAGGATCGCTGTGAGGTAGGGCGCCGGACAGGGGAAGTGGCGAAATTGCTTCTTACTGCTGGATTCCATGTCATTGTTTCTTCCATTTCTCCGTATCGTCTTATTCGTGATCAAGTGCGCAGCGGGGTGGGTACCGAGCAATTTATTGAGGTGTATGTGGAATGCCCGCTGGAAATTTGCCAGCAGCGTGATCCTAAAGGTTTGTACCAAAAAGTAGAATCCGGTGAACTGAAACAATTCACAGGGATTCATCAATCCTACGAACCTCCGTTAGCTCCTCAAGCGATCTGCCCCACTCACTTAAAAACGGTACAAGAGTGCATGGATCTCATTCTTGCAGCTATACCCACTTCACACAAAAAATAAGGATAGTGCCGCAGATGAAATTGATTCGCGGTCACTATCCTTATTTTATTCCTCTTATTCTGATCCTCGGTTGTAATGCTCCACAAGTTTATCTAACCTTTGAATCTGATAGCCGTAATCATACATCACAGTTGCTACAATCATCATGCGATGCATGCCATCACGGCGATCTTCATACTGGTCCAAGACAAGTCCCATGAATGTCTCATTCTCTTCTTCTAAAAGAAGTCCATCCGTACACTCTGGCTTGAGCATGTCATCGAATTTGAGCAGTACATGTTCATGGAATTTTATTAATTTCTCCAAATGCTGATCGAAAATATCATCCGTCTCTTGCGTTCGTGGCGAGTGAAAATAATGTTCCTCCACTACATCCAGCACTTCTGCGCCTTTACGAAGCGTGTGCAGCATTTTCTTATAAATAACTAACTCTCTTGCCTGCGAGTATTTCGCCTTCTTAAGTTTCTTCAGCTCTTCCTCAAACAATTTATATTTATCCGCAATCGACTTAAGTGAATCCTCCATCGATTGTTTCTCATCCCGATACACACTCTCTTTGATTTCATCTGAAATCACGGTACGAAGCAGCAAAGAAAGCTTAGAGAACACCGTATGAATATGTCCGACAAACTGCTCCTTTGGTTTAGGTGGGAAAAATAAAATATTAATTAAAAAGGCCGAACACATTCCAATTAAAATAAGTAAAAATCGATTAAGTGCAAATTCCCATTCACCAGATGCTTCCATTACTGCAATTACGGTTACAAGTGTCAGTCCGATCGTCTCTTCCATGCGAAGCTTCAAACAAAGCATAATAACTAAAATACATACAAGTCCTACTGCAATGGGCTCTTTTGAGAAGAAAAAACCTCCCAGCACCGCAAGTATCGCGCCTAATGTATTCGTCTGAAGCTGCTCCATAAAATATCGCCAAGATCGATAAATAGAAGGCTGCATCGCAAAAATCGCCGCTACAGCTGCAATTACTGGACTTGAAAAATGGAATAATGTGCTGATAAACAGAGACAAGGTAACTGCCATCCCCGTCTTGAGCACTCTAGCTCCAAAAGTCACAGTCGTTCCTCCCTCTTACATGTTAAGTACCCTATATCTTACATGATATAAAAGTGAAATACCATGACATAACTGAAACCCAAATTGAATCTATTCTACATTCTTTTTTTCCAGAAGCATTCGAGCTGTATGGTGATCCGTCACAAGTACATTCGCATATTTCGCCTTCAAGGCTCCACGGATACCTGCCACTTTCTTCGCTCCACCTGCAACAAGAATAGACTGCTCCTTCGAGCTTAACTCAAGAAGTTCAATCCCAATTGTGCGTGCGTTCAAAGCTTCGTTACAGATGTTACCATCTTGATCAAAAAAGCGAGAAGCAATATCGCCAACCGCGCGATTCATAATGAACTGTTCTTCCTCTTCTGTCAAATAACCGACCTGAAAAAGCAGTGAATCCGTTTTCGGCACGCCAATTGTAAATAACGCAATATTCGCCTGTCTGCCCATGTCCAGCAGTTTTCGAATATGACGATCTTTCTCTATGGCCTCTTTGACGACGACGTGGTCGACAATCGCGGGGAGAGGAAGCTGATACGATTTCGCATCATAGGCTTGTTCGAACAGATGGACAGTCTCCGAAGCGAACGTCTTCGTCTCCGAATGACTCACTCCGCCCTTTAATTGCACAATCCGAACATCCTTCACATGCTTATGCTCTAAATGCAAGGCGACTTGATAGAGTGTCGTTCCCCAGCTCGTGCCGATCAAATCACCGTCTTGTACAATTTCATTTAAATATGCAGCCGTTAATTGCCCCAAATACTGTTTGATAACATCGTCTTCATACACAGGAACAGAGGTAACAAGAGCCCTCTTCAGTCCAAATGTATGCTCCAGCTCCTGTTCAAGTAACTTACTATTTTCTGTAGGGTCCGTAATTCGAATTTCAACAATGCCCTCTTCTTTTGCTTGCTGCAACAGCCGCGAGACAGTTGGACGCGATATCCCAAGCTGATTCGCAATATCCTGTTGACTGTAGTCGTACAAATAATAAAGCTTGGCTGCTTCAATCATTTTTTGCAACTTCACGAATTCCATCAAGCCTCCAATGTCCCTGTTTCATCACTTTCCCTGATTGTGACACAGGGCTCAGACCGGTGCAAGCGCATTACGCCGATCATGCTCATTATATTAAGCTTTTCTAGTCACTAGGAGCGGATCTTTCCTACGGTTCATAACTAGAATCATGATCATTGTCAGTGCTTCAGCTGTAACAGGTACCAGCCAGATCCCATTCACACCTAGGAAGTTTGGCAAGATCCAAAGCAGCGGGAACACCAATAGTAACCCACGACTTAGAATAATAAACGTAGAACGCTTCGTCTGTCTAATCGACTGGAAGTACTCGGCATATACGATATTGAAACCGAGGAAAATATATTGAATAAAGAATAGTCCAATCCCTTTAACTGTAAAATCAAGCAACTGCTGCGATTGAATATCAAACAGCATGACAATATATTTGGCACAAATAAACCCTAACACAACCGCAATAATGCCACATACCACGGCTGTTTTCACGGCAAGTCGCAACGCAGCTTTCATGCGATCAAACAACTCTGCACCAAAGTGGTAGCTGACGATTGGCTGCAGCGCAGCCCCAACACCGAAGAAGACGAGGAGTGCCATCGTATGAATGTTATTTACGATTGCAAAGCCAGCAACCCCTATCTCGCCTGCATGTTTAATAAAGGCCACATTGTATCCGACTGTAACGATCGCTACTGACATTTCCGTCACAAAACTAGGGAATCCAATTGTCATAATGTCCTTCACAATAGCCCAATCAAACCGCAGCTTGGTCCATTTCAATAGGCTATCCTTTTTGAAAAAATGAGTGAGGAGCACGAGGAAACCAATAGCAGCAGATAAAATCGTCCCAAGCGCGGACCCTCTAACGCCCCAATGAAAAATAAAAATAAATACGTAATTAAAAATAATATTCAAAATTGCAGTAATGATGAGTCCTGTCATCGCAAGTCGCGGATTGCCGTCGTTACGAATAAAAATACTCAGTACATTTTCCAATACATAAATAACCCCGAACATTAACAAAACTTTTAGGTATTCCAATGTATACGGCAAAATGACTTCATTGGCACCGAACAAATAGGCAAGTCCCTCTATGTTCCATAAACACACGACCATTAAGATGCCAACCACAACCACGGCAAGTGTAATCGATTGTGTGAAGATATGCCTAGCACGTTCGATTTTATTCTCCCCAAGTGCGATGGAATACAGGGTTGCTCCCCCCATCCCGATCCATAATGAAATCGCAAAAATAATCGGGAACACAGGAGATGCGACGTTAACACCCGCAAGACCGAGTTGTCCCACACCGCGGCTAACCATAATCCCATCAATAATAATGTTAATCGACATGAGCACCATACCCAGTACGGCAGGTACCAAATAAGACACAAACAACTTCCGAATACTTTTCGTCCTTAAATCTTGATGAATGACTTCTTGTTGCATGATAATTTCCCCTTTTCTTCTTGCTCTCAACAGCTTAAACTCTCAAGTAACTTGAAGGTCAAGCGATAAGTAGGGAAACGTTTTATCCATGAACCGGAATTTGAATTTCGGTTATATATTCCTCCGTATTCTTGGTCATGGAAAAATCGACAATGCAGAGTTCAATTGCATCTCCAAGGATCTCATAACCATTTTGCTTAATTGCGGAGAGAAGTTGTTCATATGTCTGACCTGTTCGTTCATAAGGTCCATGATGATACATAGAAGCAAACATTCCCTCAGCTATCGAATCAAAGTTTGCGGCATCATATGGAATATCATTCATATGAAGAAACACACGGTTAAACGATTGAAACTGACCGTGAGAAAGTGCTTCTTTCGCGACAGTGACCCCAATGGCACCTGTATACAGCATGATTTCACTCCACTTTGCATCTTGCAATACCATCTTTTGCAGATTATGAATACAATACTCGAACATCTCATCCGTTGCATTTGGTACAATTGCGACAGAGGCGATCATTCGTCTCGGAAGGGATTTGAACATCACGGTCTGCTGTGGCGTTTGCATCGCATCTTGGATGACTTCGATGCCACTGTTCATTTTTAAAAGCAAATATTCGATTTCTTTCTGCTTCTGAATCATTAAATTTTTTTGCTGCATTAATAGATCAAGCGCATAGGAAGGTGTTCGTTCATCCATGTATCGTTTGATTACCTTAAGTGGAAGGTTCAAGTGCCGCAGAAATTTAATATGATCAATTGTCGAAAACTGGTCAATTGTATAATATCGATACTGTGTCTTCGGATCGACCATCTTCGGTGTAAAAATGTCCATTTCGTCATAGTAGCGAAGGGTAGATTCTGCTACTCGATGCATCTTAGCCATTTCACCGATCGTAAACCGTTGATTGATTAACATAAACCTTCACCCATCCTCTTGAATTCGATGAAAAAAGACTTTTACTTCTAGCGCGAATGCGCTTCGTAAAAGTCTCTTCTATCCTTTATTCTACTTAATTGCGATATAAATATCCACTTGAGCGTCATTCGGGTTGCTGCTGCGCTCATCGTAATACTCAAAATCGCCTGTGTACGTACGCACTTCATTCGTTGTCTGCATCCACTGCCATATTGCTTGCCAAGTCACCGGAACGACTTCCATAAACGGACCTTTCGGTGAAGTAAATACCGCATATTTAGCAGCAGGAATGACTTTACCAACCATCCCATCTGGAATGGTATCCAATGTATGCACAGTCATACCAATGACCATATCATACTCCCCAGAGACATCACTCTCATAGTTCGTATACAGGCCAAGGAGGACAGGTTGCTCTGCCTGATTGGGAATCTTCTCTCCAATTTGCTGTTCCACATATTGCTGCCACAGTTTAGGGATTGCTCCGTTTGGTCCCATCTCACATGCATTCGAGGTCCTGGTTACAATACCGACCATTTTCATTTCATCACGCGTCGTAATAATAGGTGTTAGGACACAACCTTCATGGCTGTCAGACCAGCGTTTAAGATGAGGCATGCTTTGATTCAAGATCGCTCTTGCTTGATTCTCCTCCATACCGCTCTCCACCATATGAGGGACACATACTGCAATCATTTCTTCCATGGATAAATCGGGCTGTATGAAAGCACCCTGTTCATAACAGTATTTGCAGTAATCTGCACTCTTGCTCCCGTCTTTCTCTGTTCCTCTTACTTCATCATTTTCCATTGGCATGCCACAACTTTGACAAAATTTTATTGCCATCATCCATCACTCCTATACGTTTTTCTCTATTGTACAGAAGTAAACTTGACAACAGAGTGTCAGGTTTACTAGATTTCTTTGCAATCATTTAATACAAGGCTTGAATCTCGCCAACAATGCTCTTGATCTTCTTGCGTAGATGTTCAGGTTCCATCACTTCAACGTTCGGTCCAAAGCTCAAGATGAAGCCATATAACCAATTGTCTTCTGGGAAAGAAGCTTGTACTTCATACTTCCCACCCTCAACTGCAAGTAAGCTCTCTACCCCGAACCACTCTTCAGCCAGATGCTTCACCTTCTCATCAAACCGCAGCTTGATCTGCGACCGCACACCTGAATCGCTCTTACGATTGTCCCACGGTAAATCCTCAATCACAATATTCTCGCGTATAAATCCCGTGTCTTCGATCTTCAAATCTTTCATCCGAAACAATTTAAAAAAGCGGAAATCATGACGCTCTCTACAGTAAGCGTACAAATACCATTTTTGACTTTTAAGCACAAGTGTATACGGCTCGACTTTCCTTGATGTCAGATCTCCGTTTGCGCTGCAATACGTAAAGAATACCGTCCGAAGCTGCTCAATCGCTTCTTTTAACAGCTTAATTTTATCCTCTAGCCATTGATTCTGACCCCATGGTGCGAAATCGATAAATAATTGTTTCGTTTTAAAATGAAAAGCTTCTGCATGTGTATCTGGAATCATACTGCTCATTTTCTCAAGTAAAATCTGATTATCTGCACTATGATGCGTGGAAGAAACGCTTTGCAGAGCTGTTACAATGGCTGCCAACTCATTGTTGGTAAGCAGATTCTTATCCAGCCTATATCCCTCTGCTATGCCGATTCCCCCATTCACACCTTGATAGGTGATAACCGGAATCCCTGCTTGATTAATCGTATCAATGTCTCGATAAATCGTTCGAATCGACACCTCGAACATATCAGCCAAATCCTTAGCCTGTACAAGCTTCCGATTCACGAGCAGCATTATGATGCCTAGCAGCCGATCCATCTTCATATCCTTAACCTCCTGCTTCGAAAATAGTAGATTTCGAATTCCCCTGCTTCTTCTCCCATTGTCTCTGGCCCATACTGAAAAATGGGTAGGCGACGAAAGATAGCACCATCAAGATTCCGAATAAAAGCGGACCTTGGTTATAACCGAGCACTTGCAATAAATAGCCGCCGAGCCAGACGCATGCGCTTTGCCCGATAAACATGAATCCTGCCGCCCCATAGTATGTGCCTCTTAAATGCTGCGGTGCAATTTCTCCAATTAACACATCGCCGATAACAAAAGCTAATATCTCACCTACTGTAAATAAAACCATGGCAACTGCAAGCCATATCATATTCTGTGTCAACCCAAATCCAAACAGCCCGATTCCGAATAAAATACAGCCCAGCTTTAAGGCCGTTAGGGAAGAATATCGCTTCATGATCTTCACGATTGGATATTGCAGCACAAGCACGGTAATTGTGTTTATTATGTATAGGAATGAAAATGTATCGACACTGTAATGTCCAATGTATTGTGACAATGTCCCGTTCAGATTCGAGTAGGCACCTGCTACGAAAATGTTACCCAGCAGAAAATACAGGAATACTTTATCTGTGAACACAATCCGAATCATCTGATTCATTCGTATGGAATCGGATTTCTCGTACTTTTCTTCTTTATATTTGAGCGAGTACCCAATCAAGACTACCGTATAGAAGGCAAATATAGAAGCACTCACAAAAAACGGCAACTGAGAAGAACTCCCTCCCATGCCAAGCTTGAGACCGATTAAAGGACCAATCGTTCCACCCACATTAATTGCAAAATATCTCGCATTAAATACATCTGCACGGCGTTCTTCGGTCGTTACATCTGCAAGCAGTGCCCTTGCCGTCGGCTCGAACACGCTTCTGAAAATACCGTTAAGTGCATTAAGTACGAAGAACATCCACGTCTCTTCTGCATAAGCAAATCCAAGGAGAACTAAGCTCCATAACGCCATCGAAATAATCATCACCGGATATCGGCCAAATAGATCTGAAAGAGCACCACCAATAAAGCTAGTTAATGTCCCAATGAATAAGCTCACGGCAAGAATCGCCCCGACTGTAGCTGGATCAATTCCTTTGACCTTACCCAGATAGATAGCTAAGAAGGGAATGGTCATAAAGAATCCCGTGCGAGAGAGAAAAGTTCCAATGATGAGACCCCAGGCAACAGGGTGGAATCCTCCTAATTTAAAGAATTTTCTAACATTTACACCCATGTGTTCACCTCTCTACGAATACGAACGTATATTTCTATATTACTAAAAGGGCTTCAAAATTTGAAGCCCTTCAATAAAAATACTCGCTATTATTCTGCTTCGATTCCCGAATCTGGACCTTCTTCAGAGAATAGTTGATCTGCCAATTTTTGGTACAAATCTTTATCTCCATATAGTTTCCAAACTCCGTTCACTTTACGGAACTTGAATGTATCTTCAATTTTAAATTTCTGAGTTAGACTCTTATCTTCATTGCCAATTTTCCACTCCACTTCAAGCCCACTCACTTTAATCGCTGCATAGCGATCAGAAACATAAGCAACCTCAGTCTTCAGATCGCCTAAGAATGTAGCCTCTGCTTTAATATCTTGTTCGAATAGCTTTTTAAAAACTTCCAACCCGACTTCACCAGAAGCAGCTTCATAGCCCATTGTTTCTTCTGCATAATATTTGTATCCTGCTTCTAGATCTTTGGATTCAATTAATTTCTTGGTGACATCGTTTGAATCATTCATCTTTTTAATAAATATTTCTGTGTCGGGAAGTGACTTCTGCTCCTTATGAAGCGCACGCTCAATCATGCTTGCTGCTTCTGCTCTTGTTGCATTGTTCTCTGGTCTGAACTCATCACCATAACCCACAACTACGCCAGCTTTGCTGATCTGCTCAATGTCCGCTTTTGCCCAGTGATCTTGAATGTCTTTAAACGCTACAGCCTGTCCATCAAACGAAATCGTTTTTTCAAAGAATCGATTCATAATTGCTGAAACTTCTGCGCGAGTAATGGATTCATTCGGTGCAAACTTTGTTTCGCTCTTACCTGCAACGATGCCAAGCTTACTTGCTGTAGCAACCGTATCATGGAACCAATCTTCTTTTGTAGAATCTTCAAACCGCGTTTCGGAAGCTTCGATCTTCACATCAGCAGCGCGAAGCAAGATAGCGACGAACTCTGCTCGTGTCACGTTTCCTTCAGGTTTAATTAATCTAACGCCATTTTCTTCGTAACCTTTAAGTACATCTGCTTGTACAAGATCAATCATCGTATTCGTTGCCCAATGATTCATCATGTCCTCAGCAAAATATTGTAATCTTGGGTCTACCTTCAGTTGTTCGTCTTTGTTTTCCGCAGCTAATGCACCTGTTGGTACAGCAGTTGTAACCATAGCAAGCACAGCTACGCTCAATAACCATTTTTTCATTTGTTTCTCTTCTCCTTCTCTAGTTGCAATTGTTTTCCAAGACATATTTTATAAAATTTCCAAAATAATTACATCAGGTATAAAATGGTAGTCTAGATCATGCTTAGATACCGATCTCTCCTAGTTCACAAAAAAATAAGTAATGGTATAATGACATGTGCCTAATTTTTTTATCAAACATTGGAGGTGTATGATCATCCACCGAGTAAGTAGAAATGATCCATGTCCATGCGGCAGCAAAAAAAAATACAAACGCTGCTGTCTTGAAAATGATCAAATGCATAACATTATACCGACTGTTGCCTTTATGCCGGGTAAATCTGGATCAACTAAATTCACAGAAAAAATGGTCCAAGACTTGATCGATACCCAGTTAAATTGGAAACAGCCTCAATATAAAACGACCGCTGAACACCTATTTGCGCAAATGACAGGTGTATATGATTGGAAATATATTACAGAAGCCGTTTTCTTGTGGCATTCCTATGTCAATGATACAGAGCCTGTCATTCGTAAAGAAGGGGCTTTCGCAGCTGCAATCGAATACTACATTGCCCAGGAATATACGCATAACCAAATTACACAATCTCATTTAGCTGAAAAATATGACGTGTCTTCCGGTACCATTTCACAGCGCTTCCAACAGGTAATTGAATATATGGAAGTCGTAGATTACGGCAATAGAAATGAAATCGAAGAGAATAATCCATTAGCTCGCCTTCCGATCACGGAGCAGGATTTGATGCAGGTGCAGCAATTGTTCGAAGGTACCTCTAACCATGCTGCAAGTAAGATCAAAACGGCCTCATTTATTGACCGGCTTATGAATGAGCCTGCTGCAGCTAACCAGACGAAAATGACAAGCAAAGAAGAAGCACAAGCTTGCCTTTACGATGCATGGAAAGAGTCCGATATCGAGACGCGTACGGAACTAGCAAAAAAAGCTTTAGCTCTATATCCAAACAGTGCTGATGCGTATACGATTCTAGCAAAGGCATCCACACAAGTAGAAGAAGCTTTGGAATTATACTTAAAGGGGATGCATGTAGCAGAACAAGAGCTAGGTGCTGCAAGCTTTGAGTTAAATACGGGACATTTCTGGGGAATTGTATCTACTCGTCCTTATATGCGTGCTAAGATCGGCTATGCACAAATGTGCCATCAATTAGGTCATATGCGTGAAGCCATCATGCATTATGAACACATGTTAACGCTCAATCACAGCGATAACCAAGGCGTTCGTTACTTGCTTCTAACGGCTTATTTAAGCACGAAGCAGACTTATAAAGCAGAACAACTCCTTCAACAGTATAAAGATGACGATTGTGCAAACATGAACTTCAATCGTATGTTGATTCATTTTGAACGACAAGGCATTACCAAGCAGTTAACCTCCCTCTGGAAAGATGCTGCTGCTCAGAATCCACATGTTGCTGCCTATTTAACTGGCGATAAGAAAATTCCACGTAAGACACCAGAATTCATGGGATACGGCGATGATAGCGAAGCGATTCACTATGTACAAGGCCACATTCATCTCTGGAACTTGCAACCGGATCTCATCAAGTGGGTTACGCGTAAACTGAAGTAAGATTGCTCAAAGCTATTCATTAGCCAAGGTCGCTATGACGAACTTGGCTTTTTGTGTATAATGGAAATACTGGAAAATTAGGATGAAAAGGGGTATGGAGTCAGATGCTGTCGCGTGATATTTTAACAGAGGAAGAACTGCGAATGTTACTATCCAAAGATGATAGCATGATTGTTTCAAAATCTCCGGAATTACCCCCTTCAGAGGAACTTTCTTCTTTTATCCCACGATCTATGAAGCACCGAAGAAAATCGAGTCTATGGGATAAAATAAATAGGACAAAACAAAAATAGGAGCGGTCCCAAGAAAACGGGCAGCTCCTATTGTCATTCCAGATTAAGGCGCACTATCTCCGTGCTACATCAGAGAAATAAAACTTATCCAATCGATGCCGGGACTCGGTATATTCGAACTGCCTGCCATCATACAGGTGCGTGTAATTTTTGACGACTACGACATAGTCCGTTCCATTTAAATCCAAATATTTACAGTCATCTTCCGTACATGGCTGTACTTCAATGACACGCTGTGCATAGCTGATGTGCAGCCCGAGTATTTTCTCAATATAGGCATAGATGGATGCTTCACCAATTTGCTGTGTTAAGCCAGGAATAAGTTCCGAGACAAAATGATTAATATCAAGAATGACATTTTCGCCATCCACATGCCTAACCCGCTTGATCCGTGTTACATTCGTCTTCGCTTTGACGCTTAGCAGTTTTGCAAGTTCTTTATCCGCTGGAAAATCATCCATTTCAACAACTCGCGTCTGGAACTTTCGATTTAGCCGTATATTTTCTTCCGCGAAGCTGACTATGCCGCCAAAGCGGAATTCAATATTTTTCTTGCGCAGCACAAAGACGCCTTTGCCATGAATCTTCTGTACATATCCTCGTTCTTGCAGTAAATCAACTGCTTTTCGCACCGTGCCTCGACTTGCTTCATACTCATCCATTAGTTCTGTCTCGGACGGAATTTTATGGCCTTCTTTCCATTTGCCCGCTTCGATCTTCTGGACGACCACATCCATGATGATTTCGTATTTCGTCATCTGCGTGAGCCCCCATTTCATCCGTTAAACAAGTTTAACTCTATCGTACCACAAAATGAGCCCGTGATATAAATGACACTTATTGAACAAACGCTATGAAGCGCAAAGAACCGCTTCTCTTGAGGCGGTTCTTTGCTAAGTAGATTCAAAGCATGTCGCACTTAAGCACGAGATTTGAATCGGAATATGATGGATTCGTAAGGACGAAGTGTATAAGCCCCCGCAGTTGGGCATGCCGAATTTTCGTAATTAGATAAAATTACTTCAGCGTCTAGCTCACGAAAATTGGCGAGCAGTTCGGCTTCACCGCTCCAATCTATCGTAGTTTCATTCCCATAAAAGTTATTGACGACAAACAGTATTTCATTCTCTGCTTTTCGCGTATAAGCCCAAACTTCGGGGTGATCCGCACAAACAATGGCATATGAGCCACTTGTGACGGCATCCACCGTTTTACGCAAAGCAATGAGTTTCTTGTAATGATGAAGAACGGAGTCTTCATTACGTAATGCTTGCTCTACATTAATTTCACGATAATTGGACACAACGTTCATCCAAGGCGTTGCTTCTGAGAAGCCTGCATGTCTAGAAGCATCCCACTGCATCGGGGTGCGTGAATTATCACGGGATTTCTGACGAATGGCAGCCATGACTTCTTCCTCCGCCACTCCTTCTTGACGTTTCAACGCATACATATTATGAGTTTCGACGTCCCGATAATCTTCAATCTGGTCAAAATTCGGGTTCGTCATTCCAATTTCTTCACCCTGATAAATATACGGAGTTCCTTGCAGCATATGCAGCGCCGTTGCAAGCATCTTAGCGGAATGCTCGCGATAGGGCCCATCATTACCGAAGCGAGAGACGATCCGCGGCTGATCATGGTTACACCAGAACACAGCGTTCCAACCACCGCCCTCTTGCATCCCGACTTGCCAGTCAGACATGATTTGCTTAAGCATGAAGAAATCGAAAGGCGCCTTCACCCATTTTTCTCCACCCGGATAATCAACTTTAAGATGATGGAAGCTGAATGTCATCGACAATTCCTTCCGATCTGGATTGGAGTAGCGTATACAATTATCAATCGATGTAGAAGACATCTCACCAACTGTAATGACCTCATGACCCTCGAATACTTCACGATTCATTTCTTGCAAATATTCGTGTACATGCGGACCATCTGTATAATGGATTCGACCATCACCAGCTAGATCATCGGGAAATACATTATTTTTGGAAATAAGATTAATGACATCAAGTCGGAAGCCGGATACACCTTTGTTCACCCAAAAACGCATCATCTCATAGACATCATGGCGCAATTTTTCATTTTCCCAGTTCAGATCAGCTTGCGTCTCGTCGAATAAATGTAAATAGTATTGTTCGGTAAGTTCATCGTATTTCCATGCTGATCCACCAAATTTTGATTCCCAATTATTGGGATTATCCTGCCAAATATAGTAGTCACGGTATGGATTATCCCGACCACTGCGAGCCTCTTTAAACCAATCGTGCTCCGTGGAGGAGTGATTCACCACAATATCCATCATAATACCAAGGCCGCGTGCCTTCGCTTCCGCAATGAGCTGATCGAAATCTGCCATCGTCCCATAACTTTCATCAATGGCATAATAATCACTCACATCATAGCCGTTATCATGCTGCGGCGATGTATAGATAGGGGTAATCCACAAGTAATCTACGCCAAGACCTGCCAAGTAATCAAGCTTCTCAATAATACCTTGGATATCCCCCGTAGCACGCTGATGCGCACTACGGAAGCTCTTCGGATAGATTTGATAAATAACGGATTTTTTCCAATCCGGATATTTGATGTTAGTCATGGTTGTTCACCTCTTATTTCTACAAAACGTTAACTTAACTCACGTTTACCTAGCTTTTTGGACTTCGAGAACAGGAAAGTGAGGGTGAATGGAACGATAATCGCAATGACCATTCCGATTAAGAACATCGGGATGTGTTTAGGAATGATTGAAATAAATCCTGGCAGACCGCCAACCCCAACCCCAGCAGCAAGAACGCCCATAAGCGTAATAAAGATTGCTGCGATTGCGGAACCGATAATGGCTGCATAGAACGGGAATTTATTACGTAAATTCACACCGAACATCGCAGGTTCTGTAATACCAAAGTAAGCCGAAAGTGCTGAAGTTGATGCCATACTTTTATCATTTTGGTTTTTCGCAATCCAGAACATCGCGAGTGCTGCACTACCTTGTGCGATGTTGGATAACGCGATCATCGGCCATATGAATGTCCCGCCTGTTTGAGAGATCAATTGAAGATCAATCGCAATAAACATATGATGCATCCCCGTAATAACCAGAGGCGCATAAAGAGCACCGAAGATTACAGCACCTACAACAGGAGCAACATCAAAAATAAGGACGATACCGTCTGTAATATAATTCCCGATCAAACGCGTAATCGGTCCAATAATACCAAGTGCAAGGAAACCAGTTACAACAATCGATGTGATAGGAACGACTAACAATTGAATGGAACTGTGAACCTTTTTACGAAGCCAAAGTTCAATTTTGCTTAAAACAAAGGCTGCAACAAGTACAGGTAAAATTTGACCCTGATAACCAACCTTTTCAATTTCAAATAATCCAAGAATGTTAAAGTGCGGAATGGATTGACCGTCAATACCTGCTGCAGCTTGCCCGTAGTTCCACGCATTAAGCAAGTCTGGATGTACGAGTAAAAGCCCAAGCACCATACCGAGAATTTCACTTCCGCCGAATCGCTTCGTTGCGGACCAGCCGACAAGAGCCGGTAAGAAGACGAATGACGTGTTCGCCATCATATTGATAATGCCCCATAGCCCCTCAAGGCTCGGATACACTTCTAATAAATTTTTACCTTCGAAAAATAAGTCTTTGGCTCCGATCAAATTGTTCAGACCCATTAATAAACCGGCCGTAATAATTGCAGGAAGAATTGGCATGAATACATCAGAGAAAATTTTCACTAACTTCTGAAGTGGATTTAGCTTCTTAGATCCTGATGTCTTTACATCAGCAATTGTCGCTTTTGCAATCTGCGTAAGGTCCACAAGCTCTGCATACACTCGCTCCACATCAACAGGTCCGATTACGATCTGAAATACACCCGCGTTATGAAAAGCGCCTTTAACAAGAGGAATTTCTAGTAATTTATCTGTGTTGATCTTGCTGTCATCCTTTAGTGCAATGCGCAGTCTAGTCACACAGTGTGCCGCCTGTTCAATGTTATCCTTTCCACCTATATGTTCTAAAATTTCTATTGCAGTATCCCTATAGTTCTTACTCATGGGGCTGCCTCCTTCAATCAAGTAATGATGGTTATGAAATGCTGTATGCGCTTTCAGATAATAATATAACTCGTATATACGAGTGTGTCAATACTTATATATATAAGTTGTAATATTTACTAGTAGGCAGTATCCTTTTATTATGCAAAAAGCGACCCTTGGATAACCAAGGATCGCACTCATTTATGATCTCGCTATAATCGCTACTAAACCCCTTTTTTGTTGCCCCACACCAGTGCATGAAGCTGCGGCAGGACACGAACTTGATTCATCTCAGGTGCATGAAGTGCCCGCTCGATCAACGTTTCATAACGTGCGATCAAATGCAATGCAACCTGCTTATCATCTACTGCCTTCGTATCATCATTGCCAACCTGTACATAAAATGGAATTCCCGGATAACGACCATGTACTTCTTTGGCATATTCAAAATCCGTATCATCGAACACGACGACTTTGAGACTCACGTTCTGATCCTTTACTTTCGCAATAATGGCATCCAGCTTCGCCCAGTCGGTGGTCATTCCGGAACTTGGTGGTTTAGGGGATAACGTAATATCATCAATATTCGTCAACCAATCCTGCCACATCGTCCCCTGCGTCTCCACACCGATGCGAATGCCTTTGGCTTTAAGTAAATCGATTAATGCAGCAGCCTGGGGCAATAAAAGCGGATTACCGCCTGAGAAAGTAACATAAGCAAAGTTATCGCCACCTAGCTGATACAGCTCTTCCCATATCTCCTCAGCACGCATCATACGGATGTCATCTTTGGCTGATCCGTCCCACGTAAATGCCGAGTCACACCACGAGCAGCGATAATCACAGCCAGCAGTACGTACGAACATCGTCTTCTGACCAATAGCCATTCCCTCTCCTTGCACAGTCGGCCCAAAAATCTCTAGTACAGGAATGCTACGCATCGATCATCCACTCCCGTCTCGCTTCCGCATAGCTTGTCGGTGTCTCGTAGAGCTTCACGAATTCCACTCTCGCAGCTAATTCATTATTCGTTGGCAGGGCAGCAGCCATCTGCTCGTAAATCCAGACAACCATATTCTCAGCTGTTGTATTCATACAAGGTAATGTTTCATTCAAGTATTGATGATCCAAATAAACTTCAATTTGTTCTTTCCACAACTGCTTAATATCACCAAAATCGATCATTATCCCGATTTCATTCACATACCCACTGATCCCGAAAATCACCTTATACGTATGCCCGTGTAGGTTTTTACATTTCCCTTCATAGGCATGCAGGTGATGTGCCGCATCGAACGTAAATTCTTTGCTGACCAGCACGCGTTTCTTATGATATTTTAATTGATCTCGCTTAATATCCTCATCCAACTTCTGCAGCTTATCTACAATTCGGAAAGTACCTACCATTAGCGGTTCATCTCACTTTTTTCTGACATGTACTGTTCCAATCCTTGATTACGTAACTTACAAGCTGGGCACTCTTTGCAGCCTTCACCCTTGATTCCGTTGTAGCAAGTTAATGTTTTCTCACGGACATAGTCAAAAGCGCCCAATTCATCGGCAAGCTTCCAAGTCTCTGCTTTATTCAGCCACATGAGCGGGGTGTGAATGACAAATGGATAATCCATTGATAAATTTAGCGTCACATTAAGTGACTTCACAAACACATCCCGACAATCTGGATAGCCGCTAAAATCCGTTTCACACACGCCTGTAATCAGATGTCTTGCACCCTTCTGTTTCGCCGCAATAGCCGCGAACGTCAGGAACAATAGATTGCGACCATCTACGAATGTGGAAGGCAGCTCGCCTTCTTTTTCCGTAATATCAATGTCTTGACGAGTCAATGCATTAGGAGCTAATTGATTCAATAACGACATGTTCAGAATCGTCTGCTCCACATTCAAATCTTGCGCAATTTCCTTCGCGCACATAATCTCTTCAGCGTGGCGCTGATTGTAGTCAAATGTAATAACTTCGACTTCTGCAAAATTTTGCTTGGCCCAGAACAAACAAGTTGTACTGTCTTGTCCGCCACTAAATACAACAACTGCTTTTTCATTCTTCATGTGTTTAACACTTCCTTCTCCAAATGGTCAAAGAAAAGTGTTCGAAATACACCCGAATATCGATAAATTGTGGTCTTATGCAGCACGAAATAGCCGCACACAAAAAGGGACTGCTCATAAGCAATCCCTCTACATAACCAAATACAACGATGCGCCGCAGCGATCGTATTCACCTAGTTTTTTATCGAGGGAGGATTGCGAACCTCGTTCATACGCCTGTATGAATTTTCTTTTGTACGTCCTTCATCATAACATATAATATACACTTTCGACACTTATCCAACTTTCACCAAATGATTAGGAGCCTGGCTCATGCTCAGGCTGAAACGCTACAACCGTGCCATCATCCAGATGCAAGACCGACTCGAAATCTCGCTCTCCCTGCCTTAAGCGAATGATGCGTGCTCCACGCTTAAAACCTTCTTTTCCATACGTGTTATAACCCGTTGCTCGCCCATATGTAAGACGAATCCCACACATCTCTCCCCAATAATCGTTAATATGATCGTGACCGACGAACGTCCCCATCACATCCCCCATCTCCAGCATCGCTGCGAACATCCCTGAATTAACAAGTGATCCGCACACCCGCTCACCTTTTTGCCCATAGCAAGTATGTGTATCCCAAACTAATTGATATTCTAAGAGTGGAATATGGAAGAATGCCAAGGCTGGAAGCGGCTTGCCTCCATTACGCTGCGTGAAACTTTGAGATTGCTTGCAATACCAATCAATTTGATCGCGCTTAATCCATGCATAACCATCCACATTGGGATGTGTGGAATAGTCGCCACTGTCTAACATATAAAGCAAGGCTTCTATTTTGCCGGAACCCGATTGATCTATAATTGGAAGTACATAATTTCCGAATCCACTTATTCCAGCCTGATTGGCAGCATACGAATAGGTATGCTCCATCTGAATTTCCAACAATCGCTCACGCTTGATATTCACTTCCGAATCATGATTGCCAAATACGGCAGCCCATGGAATCTCACTCTTCTCGGCTGTTGCGACCGCATCACGAAAAGACTGCTCCGGATTCGTACAAAACTCACTTTCAATCACATCACCCGTAAATACAATGAGGTCTGGCTGCTCAGCTTGAATGACTCGTTCCATTAATGCCTTCGTCTTCTGATCTTTCTCATCGCCATTTTTCCAATGAATGTCTGTAAATTGGACAATCGTGAACGTACCGTCCTTACTGAATTGTAAAAGCTGCTTCATCGCGCTATCCCTCCAGTGGATGAGTGAAATCAAGAAAGTTTAAGATTATTTTAATCTATGTGTTCTATACTTTAATAGAGGGAGAATGGATGGCTAAAAATAGGGGGAGTTTGGATGGCAAAAATGAACAAAAAATGGATCACCCTATGTACGGCAGCTATTGGAGCCATTTACACGACTGGTTACTTGATAACTGAGCCTCAAGCAAATGCCTTGCTTGCACATTCATCGCAGCAAGCACAATCCACACAAATGTCCCAAATCAAAGCCATATATAAAAATGGAACTTTTACTGGAACAGGAAATAATCGACGTGGTTCCATACAAGTCACCGTCGCGATTAAGAACGATAAGATTACCGATGTTGAAATTAGTCATTTTGCCATGCATTACTCTGAAAGCGACGTGATAGGACTGCCTAACGAAGTGCTTCAAAAACAAAGTGCACTTGTTAACAATGTATCTGGAGCTACTTATAGTACAGAGGCTTTTCAGAACGCCATAAAAGATGCCCTTTCCCAGGCACTTAACTCATAATAGGTGAAATCAATGATAAAAAGAACCAAATTATACATGGACACCGTAGTAGAAATCACAGTAATTGAAAAATCAAACCAATATATCGAACAAAAAATCAATCGTGCTTTCGATGCATTTCGTAGGGTTGAAGACGCATGCAGTCGTTTCAGTCCAGATAGTGAATTAATGCTGGCATGTAAGCACGCTCATAAACCCGTTGCTATAAGTCCTTATCTATTTCAACCGCTTAATTTCGCTTTAGAGATAGCTAAATTAACCGATGGAGTATTCGATCCTACCATTGGAACACTGATGGAACAACATGGATTCAATCGTCATTATTTAACGGGAGAACGGACTCATAGTGCATTCGACGAATCGGTAACTTACCGCGATATCATTTTAAATGAACAAGATCGAACATTGTTATTACGGAAACCGTTAACGATTGATGTAGGAGCTGTTGCAAAAGGATTCGCAATTGACCTAGCAGCAAGTGAATTAAAAGATCTGGAAGGATTTGTGGTGAATGCTGGTGGAGATCTATTTGCAGGGGGAGTAGATGAACATGGACATCCATGGAAAATTGGAATCCAGCACCCTTTGTTAAAAAATCAAATTATTCAAACTATTGAAATTTCAAACGAAGCTATATGTACCTCTGGAAGTTATGAGCGAAAAAGCGAGAACATAACAAACATGCATCATTTAATCCATCCGAAAACCAAGCAATCGCCCCATGATTGGATCAGCTGCAGTGTTATCGCACCTTTTGCCATGATGGCGGATGCCTTTTCAACAGCTACTTTTTTACTAGGTTTTGAGAACGGGAAACGATTCATTCAGCAGGAAGAAATGAAAGCAATCTTGATCACTCCTGGGTTAGAAATTCATACATTAGGAGGTGTACGTTGTAGTGATTAAATGGGCTAAAACTCCAAAAGGATATGTCGCTCTTTCTCTGATCGCCTATCTGTTAATTGCTTCCATTGGCTATCAAGACATCAAAGGAATAAAAAATGGCATCATCGCTATCGCCGCTTCACTTGCCACAGACGTCCTCTTTGGCTTGTTTCAGAAAAGAAAACGAATCAGGCCTGATGGTGCACTCATCACCGGCTTAATTATTGCTTTGATCTTAAGTTCGACTACGAGTTGGCTAGTTGTTGCTGCAACGTCCATTATCGCCATTTTGTCGAAGCATTTACTCGTTCATAAGAAGAAGCCGATCTTTAATCCAGCGACTTTCGGTCTACTATTGTCTATCATCATTTTTAAAACAGGGCAAAATTGGTGGGGAGCATTCGCTGATCTCCCTGTTTGGATGATGGCTTTTCTGTTGATAGGCGGGTACGCTGTCACCAACCGAGTTAATAAATTTCCCCAAGTTTTTTCATTCCTGGGTACCTATTTATTTCTCTTGCTTATTATGGGCCTGCTAAATGGCGGGGATGCATCTGACGCCTTACGCCCACCTTTTATTCAAGCTGCATTGTTCTTTGCCTTCATGATGCTTACAGACCCGCCAACATCACCAGCGAAGTACAAAGATCAAATTGCTTTCGGAGTTTTGACTGCTCTTGTCGGAGCCGCCATATATGCACTCTTCGGGGGATTGATGTACTTATTTATAGGTTTGCTGGTAGGGAATTGTTATCATTATTTAAAAATAAAATCAGTCGAACATAGCGTGTCAAAGAGGGTAAGGAATACGTCTGCTTCAGGTTCATTCGACACAAAGTAGCTTTAAGAGCGTGTTCAAAAAGTTAAACGGAAGAGAAAAAAGCAACTGGAGGAGCGAAGTGTTCGCCTTTGAAATCGTGAAAGTACCATTAAATCAATTCAAAATTCACGATTTCAACAGCGACCGGAAGTGCTTTTTTCTCTGCTGCTATTAATCATGAAACCACCAATTATCGTAAATCCGCCGGATACACCAGCCCTAACTGTCTTCTCGCCTCATCCATAACTTCCATGACAATCATGGAATTAGCAAAAGAATTCGTAGCTGATTCCAGCTCACCCTTTTGGATTAATTCAATAAAATGTTGAACCTCATAGTACATCGTGTTACTCACTTGAGGAAGAGAAATGTCTTCAACCGTACCGTCATGATAGCGAATTTCGATGTCTGTCAATTGACTGATTTTACTAATGATGATACTGCCGTTCTCGCCTTGAATCTCTGAAGGCAGGTAGGAATTCGTGATTTTGGAGTGCATCATAACGGCATCCATATTCTTATACTTGGCTAAAATGCTGCCTTCTCCATCCACACCCGATTCCAGCATGACGCCGCTTGCTTTTACATACTCGGGTTTGCCAAACAACGCCACCATCGGATAAATGCAGTAAATCCCTAAATCCATCATCGAGCCATTGGATAGCTCTGGATTGAATGCATTGAGGATTATGCCTTGCTTATAAGAGTCATAACGTGATGAATATTGGCAAAAGCTCGCAAAGTAACGGCGAACAGGGCCTATTTTATGCAAATTGTCTTGGATCGATTTAAAATTCGGCTGCAAGGTAGACTTTAAGGCTTCCATGAGTAAAACGTTATTCCGATGCGCAGCGTCTATCATCGCCTTAAGCTCTCGTGCATTCGAGGCGATCGGCTTCTCACATAGCACATGCTTACCATGGTTCATACAGAGAATGGCTTGCTCCGCATGCAATGAATTCGGACTTGCGATGTAAACAGCATCAAATTCAGTGCTTGCAACAAACGCTTGTAAATTCGTATATAAATGTGGGATCTCGTGTTTTTCTTGAAAAGCCTTGCCTTGCTCCTCTGTTCGAGAATAAACCGCTGTCAATGCAAAATCGTCCACTTGACGTGCAGCGTCAATTAAGCGGTCTGTAATCCAGTTCGTTCCTATAATACCGAATCGAATCATATACGCAGCTCCTTCATATCTGTAGTCATTATAGTGTATCATACCGCATAAAAGATGAAGTTGACATTGCTGATTAATCATGACAATGATAAGATCAAATTCACTCCATTTTATCAGAACGGGGAGAGGTTTGAAATGAATCGCTCACTAAACAAAGAGACAATTGAATTGATCGAAATTTGCCTGCTAGCAGGGAAGATCATGCTGCAAAGCGGAGGAGAAACATACCGTGTCGAAGACACAATGGCTCGAATGGCAACCTCACTCGGCATGCCAAACTCTCACAGCTATGTCACACCAACAGGCATTATTTTTTCAACAGACGGTACTGAGCCCGCGAAGCTCATTCGAATTACAGATCGAACAACCGATTTACAAAAAGTTAATATGGTGAATAGTATTTCCCGGGCATTAACCAGTGGTTCAATCACTGTTGATGAAGCGTATCGGAAACTTAGACAAGTAGAAGCTGCGAATCACACCTATTCGTTATGGCTTCAGATTATTGCTGCATCCGTTGCCAGCGGCTGCTTTATGATCATGTTCCAAGGTACATGGTTTGATTTCTTACCTTCACTTGTGTGCGGCGGAATCGGGTTTTGTACGTTTCTATTCATGAATCGCTTTGTGGAGGTCAAATTTTTCTCCGAATTCTCAGCATCATTTATTATTGGGCTACTATCTTTCCTATTTGTCACAGCAGAGCTGGGGCATGAAGCCGATAAAATTATCATTGGGTCCGTGATGCCGCTAGTTCCAGGGCTACTTATTACAAATGCTGTTCGAGATTTAATGGCCGGTCATCTTGTATCTGGGTTATCGAAGGGAGCAGAGGCTTTTCTGACAGCTTTTGCAATTGGAACGGGGATTGCACTTGTATTTACAATTTTTTAAGAGGAAGAGGTTATCTTGTGATCATCGAGCAACTCATTACTAGCTTTATCGCATCTGCTGCCTTCGGTATATTGTTCAACGCTCCTAGAAAATACCTCGTTCAGTGTGGTTTCGTCGGTATGATGGGATGGCTGTTGTATATCCTGCTTCAAGCGAATTTTAATACGGTGCAAGCAACGCTAGCTTCTACTTTTTTTGTCGGATTGATAAGCATTATATTTGCAAAAATATACCGAACACCTGTCATTATATTTAGTGTGTCCGGCATTATTCCGCTTGTACCTGGTGGACTGGCTTATGATGCGATGCGCAAATTCGTAGAGAACGATTACAACACAGCGATCCAGCTCGCTGCCAAAGCCTTCTTAATTTCTGGATCGATTGCAATCGGACTTGTCATCTCGGAAGTGCTTAACCAGACGGTACGTAAGATAACCGCCAAACCTCATTCATAGTATGTCTATAGTCAAGGATATACCCCATTATTGAGCTACCAACCAGCTAAACCATACGAAACAGACCATGACAATAATAAATACAAAATCGACGCTGGAGTACGTCGTTACATAATAGTAGGTACGTGATGCTTTTATCTGAAAACGCTTGGCTTCCATCGCAATAGCTACACGTTGAGCACGGCGAATGCTCTGCGCTAGCATGGGTACGGCATATAGACTGAAACGTTCATATAGTCCTTTGATTCCTCTTGCATACCGAACACCTCGTACACGAAGCGCATTCGATCGAATCCATATTTCCTCCCAAACCGCCGGCAGGAGCCGAATGGAAGCAATGAAGCTATACCCGTATTTAGGGGGGAGATGGAATTGCTGCATCAGCGAGTAAAATAGCAGAATCGGCTTCGATGTGAGCGTAAAGAACATCCCCAGCAATCCAAATGTTAGCGTCTTGAACCCAATAAGAAGCCCTGAATGAAAGCTTTCCTCCGAAATGCGTATCAACCCCCACTGCCACCAGACATGCTCTCCCTTACCGAATAGAATCATCGTAGAAGAGGAGGAAATAAACATAAATAAAAATGGTGTCAGGAATAACCCTAATCTACGCCAGCGATATCCGCTGCATAAGAAAAGGATTAGGAAGCTGCCGATCATCTGATTCCATGCCAAATCTAGGTTGCGATTAAACAAGACGATAAGTAACAAGACGAGAAAAATAGTAAACTTTAGCGCTGGATTCACGCGGTGAGCCCAAGTAAGCTTGTCGGGGGCGAAGGTGAAACGGCTTGACCTTCCTGTCGAAGTCTGTGTATTTGCTGGAGCAGCTATGGTTGCGGTAGCCAGTACACCTTTTTCAACCGTCCACACTTCAGTAGCAAAATGCTCGACAATGTGCGGATCATGCGTCACCATCACAATCGCAATCCCTCGTGATCGCAGGCGCTCCAGCATTTCCAAGATAATCATTGTATTCTTTGCATCTTGACCAAATGTCGGTTCATCCAGCAGCAGAATCAACTGCTCATTGACTATCGCTGTAGCTACGCTTAGACGCCGCTTTTGCCCAATAGATAATTGGTAGGGGTGCCGCTCGTCATTCATATGCAAATCGAACTTTTTCAGCATAGTTGTTACTTCTTGATCGATTCGTTCAGCAGGTACTTTCGATTGTCGCAAGGAGTGGGCCAATTCTTCATAAATAGAATTTGTAATAAATTGCATTTCTGGATTTTGAAATACGAATCCCAGCTTAGATGATGACGCTTCTTTACGGATTGAACGTAACCGTGTAAACCATCGTCTACTCTTCTGTTGTCCGACTTCTTCTCCTTGAATCCGATAGGCACCTGTTGTACGAAGAAGCTGCATGAGTGAGAGCAGCAGCGTGCTTTTACCTGCCCCATTCTCACCAACAATTGTGATCCAATCGCCAGTATGAACGATTGCGTGCGGTATTGTTATTTTCGCCATATCCTGATGGTAGCCTGTAAAGTCATTCAGCTTCAGTAGCTCCTCAGTCTGACCCTTCGCATGCATACGACTTGACTGTCGACCATCCTTCATATGGCGATATGTACTGCTCCGAGTATAATCTTCCCATACAGATGGGTACCAAATCCCATACTCCAGCAGCTTATCATGATGATTATGAAAAATATGAACAGCTGACCCATCCGCAACGATTTCCCCTTTATCATTAAACAGGACGACACGATCCACCCAATTGACAATCTGCTCGATTTTGTGCTCGACGATAATGAGCGTGCGATCCGCGCCGATTTCTTTGACCGTATCCCATATTTGCACGGTACCTTCTGGATCTAATAGAGCCGATGGCTCGTCGAGAAATAACACGTCCGGGTCCAGCAATAAGACAGAAGCCAATGCAAGCCGCTGCTTCATTCCTTGGGATAGCGATTGGATCGGCATATGCAAATCATTCAGTTGCAATCCTACCCGCTCCAATACCCCTCTCATATCCTTTTCCATCCGTTCCCGCGGTACCTGTAAATTTTCCAGCACGAATGCCAATTCCTCATCAACAAACGGCAGCCCGAACTGTGTATCTGGATCTTGGAAAATAAATCCCCAAGACGCTGGAAGCTGAATCTTATCATATTTAAGAGGAACTTCGACGGAGTGTGGAATGATTCCGCTTAGCACTTGCAGCAGCGTAGATTTCCCACAGCCGCTTGGACCAAGCAGCAGTACTTTTTGACCTTGTGGAACAGCAAAAGAGAGGTCCTTCAAAATGAAGGACGCCTCTCCAGGAAATTTCAATCTTAAATTCGAGACATGAACAGCAGGCTCATTATGTTCTTTTAACAAATGAAACACCTCTTCGCCATCATGGCGTTATTGATCTAATGAAGCAATATCTTCTTTCGAAATTGGACGGATTAACTTTGTTACCCCTGTCGCCTCAACTGCTCGAACGATAAGGTAAGCGAATATGCCAGCAAATACGAATGCACTCGCGACACGCAAGCCGTATTTCAACACAAGCACCCATGTTTCGTAGTTGGCATAACCATAGCCAAGGTCAACAAGGAATGAACCCACAGCAGATAATATGCCTGCGAATCCTGCTAGGACAAGACCATGCTTACGATAACGGAAACCTGCAAAAATGAGTTCAGCAGCCAGTCCCTGAACAAAACCGTACACAATCGTTTCCTGTCCCCATGAAGAACCGAGCAAAGACGAAACATTGGCTGCTGCTAAACTCGCAAGAAGCGCTACGCCTGGCTTACGAATGAGCAAAAACGCAACGGGTCCTGCCATGAACCACATGCCGTACGTTAATTGGCCTGCTTGTGGGAATAATGGCAATGACTTTACAACCCCATATACACTATCCCATAACTTAAAAATAACCCCGAATACGAGTGCAATCATCACTGTAATTAATATATCTGCGAACTTTAATCCTCTAACGTTGGTCGGTTGTTGTGCCACAATGACCCTCTCCTTAAGGCGTAAATTTACATCAAAAAAACCGCCTGAATGCACATGCACAGACGGTTGAAAAGGGCCCTAATCAACATGTTCTCTACGCTGGCATTATCCAGTTCAGATTAACGGTCAGTAGTGGAAAAAATGACTACTATCTCAGCCTGACTCACTCAAGCACCCGGTCGGTTCGTATGTAATTGACTATACCTTACAATAGTTCAAGGGAAATGGCAATAACTTCTTGCTGTCTGGAATCGAATTCTGGGTTGGTCTATAATACTTGCATAGAGTAAAGGATGTGTTCATAGCAAAGGGGAATATAAAAATGGCGACAGCTCGCAAGAAACGAATTTTGATTATGACTGCTGTTAAAGTGGAGAAAGAAGCTGTATTACGCGGACTGCAAGACGATTCTAGATTCGATGTACAGATCGCAGGTGTTGGACCCATCTCAGCTGCCATCAGCACGACTGCTCATTTAACAGCCGCTTCATCTCCATATGATTTGGTTATCAGCGCAGGAATTGCCGGCGGCTTTGTTGGACAAGCCGAGATCGGTTCAATCGTCGTAGCAAGTGAAATCATCGCTGCTGACCTAGGCGCAGAAACGCCCGATGGCTTCAGCAGTTTGGATGAGCTGGGCTTTGGTGATTCCACGCGAATATCCGTAGATGAACAATTAACGAAACCTATCGTAGATGCTTTACATACAGCTGGGCTCCTTGTTCATACGGGTCCTATCCTGACTTTATCAACGGTAACGGGAACAGCTGCTACTGCTGAAGATCTTACAAATCGCGTAGCAGGCGCTACCGCCGAAGCGATGGAAGGTTATGGGATTGCGTCTGCGTGTAAACAAGCTGGAATACCCGTACTTGAAATCCGTTCTATCTCGAACGCCGTTGGGCCCCGTGATCGCGCCGCATGGCGAATTGGCGATGCGCTGAAAGCGTTAGAGTCAGCTTTTGCAATTATAAAGGAGGTATTATGATGAAAATTGCCTTTTCACCTTGTCCCAATGATACATTCGTCTTTCATGCCTGGGTGCACGGACTGATTCCAAACGCGCCTAAGCTAGATGTAACTTATGCAGATATTGATATTACAAATCATTTGGCTGCCAATAAACAAGGCCCCGAAGTGCTTAAAATCTCTTACGCTGCCCTTCCTTGGGTACTCGATGATTATGCGCTCGTTCCTTGCGGCGGCGCACTTGGCAGAGGCTGTGGACCGCTTGTTCTCACACGAAGCGGCCTATCTAAAACTCCTGATCCTGCCCTCTTATCCGGTCGTAAAGTAGCAGTACCTAGCGAACGCTCCACGGCTTATCTGCTGTTCCGACTATGGGCAGCCAAGCATGTTCCAGGAGGTGTTGGCGAAATTGTCGTGCTGCCATTTCACGAGATTATGCCTGCTGTACGTGATGGACATGTTGATGCCGGGCTTGTCATTCATGAAGCACGTTTTACATACCCCAACTATGGATTGTCCATGCTCACAGACCTTGGAAGCTGGTGGGAGTCTGATACTTCCCTACCGATCCCCCTCGGTGCGATCATTGCTCATCGCTCTCTCCAAATCGAAGAAATCGCAAAATGGACACGTGCGTCTGTACAATATGCGTGGGCTCATCCAGAAGCTTCGCAGTCCTATATCCTAGCGCATGCTCAGGAAATGGTTCCCGATGTCGTACAGCAGCACATTCAATTATATGTGAATGAGTTCACTGCCAATCTAGGTGAAGATGGCTATGCCGCTGTAACGACTCTTCTCAGCCGCGCCGCTGAAGAAGGGCTTACGCCCGATATCAACTTGGACAAATTATTGTTATAAAAAATAGTTCTAATGGCATCTACCATATTTTACTAATTATTGCCATAATTTACAGTAAGCGGCTTGTACTATGGCGGACACCTCAATTGAAAGGTGGAGGCTGTTCAAATGGATGTATTCCAAGCTCTTTCAATCATGTTCGCATTTGGGTTGTTCATACTCACATTGTTGACTTACATTGACAAGAGGAACAAATAATTCTAGCTGGCTTTAGTCGTGGTTTGAAACCATACTAAGAGACATTCCGCCAATTCCAAGCCGTCTTACGGGTCAGATTGTTTTCTTGGATCTGACTCTTTTTTCGCATGATTTGCCTATATCGTGTAGAATGATAAGATTAAATAATAAAATCTCATGCCGTATGCAATTGAGAATAAGGAGTCGCATCGATGTCTAAAGAAGAAATCATTTTGACTAAAGAAGGTCTTCATCAATTGGAGCAAGAGCTTGAAGAACTAAAAGGCCCTAGAAGAAGAGAGCTTGCAGCTCGGATCAAAACCGCGATCAGCTATGGTGATCTAAAAGAAAACAGTGAATATCATTCTGCTAAGGAAGAACAAGGATTTATGGAAACGCGGATCATTACGATTGAACGCATGCTTAAGGTCGCACGTATTGCCGATAGCGTAGATACATCTAGCGTTCATGTTGGATCACTTGTCGTACTCAATGACCTCGAGTTCGCTGAAAAACTTGAATACCGTATAGTTGGCCCATCTGAGGCAGATGTCATGGAGAACAAAATTTCCTACGAAAGTCCGCTTGGTACTGCGCTAATGGGCAAATCCGTTGGTGACACTGTGACGGTAAGCGCGCCTATGGGCGAAATGAAATATGAAATACTTGAAATACGGGCAATGAACTAATTGTAAGCATGTAAGGTAAAGAATCGAAGAATGAAAGGGGACTATCCCTTAAGGTCCATGACCTTATGGGATAGTCCCCTTTTATACGATTTATCATAATTTACCCTAAATCCACTTCCATTAAATCTCTGCCGACTGTAATTGGACCGCTGTAAATCTCCTGCATCCCTTGGATATAGGCATCCGCGGCTTCTTGTGTCTTGGCGGGAGCAGGAATATGATGCGTGAGTAGTAGATGCTTCACGCCTGCTTGATGGGCAATTTCCGCAGCTTGGAGCGTTGTGGTGTGATATTTAGCCGGATTATTCAGCCCCACAGCTTCATCCGGGTACATCTGAATTAAGGCATCAAGCCATTCCTTGTTATAAGCTTCATGGATGAGTAAATCAGTACCCTTGGCATACTTGATCATATTCGCTACCGGAATCGTATCTCCGGAAATCACGACCGATTTCTCATTAAATTCGAATTTATAGGCAATAGCAGGATACACAGGACGATGATCTACCTCAAAGGCAGTAATACGGATGCCATCCTGATTGTACACGACCCCCTCATTACATTCATGATATTCGATACGGGAGCCGTCGAGTGCGGACTTGTTATAGTTAATCCGAAGATTGACATCGAAAGCAAAAGACTGTTCCATCTGTCCAATAATAGCTTGGGTCGTCTCAGGACCATATACTTGCATCGGAACGGTACGGTTACGGTAGACAGCACCTGGAATGACATGGGTACGCCAACTACTAATAAATACATCGAAAAATCCTGAGTTGTGATCACTATGATGATGCGTAAACAGCACATCCGAAATTCGTTGCGGCATAATGCCAGCTAATATTAACTGATTGACTGTCCCTGACCCACAATCCACCAAGAACACTTTATGACCCGCTAAAACCGCTACTCCCGGCTTTGATACCCCGTAGACAGCCCGTGGTGAACCCGTTCCTAAGAGAACAACTTTCAAATCTGCATGATAATCTGGCAGCAACTTGTCTTGGCCTTGGATGAGTGTGCTCAATTCAATCATGTCCGATTTCTCCTCTTTCTTAGTGTTGTACGATGTCCTTCAAGCCTTTAAGGAACCGACTGGACGCGTAGCAGATCTGACCGTTAATCATTCGGATCTCACGTTTTTTCATATCCACTTCTGCAATATTATCCTTATTAACGACATACGAATTGTGACAACGATAGAACCGACTATCCATCTCCAATATATCTTTTAATTTCCCGTAAAATTCCACTTGCCGGTTCGTCGCATGCAGGAATATCTTATGTAATTGTGGCGAGGTTTCAAAAAATAAAATGTCACTATAATCGACGCTAATGACTTTATCACCTGTTTTGGTTTGAAATATTTTTTTGTTACTATGCCGATTTTGCAAATAACGCTGATTCGCTGTGTCAATGCAATCGATGACCCTTTTTTGAATATCCGTGAACTTGTCTTTCGTAATGTAATCCATCGCTTCAACTTTGTACGTAAATGTTAAGTACGTCAATTCCGAATGTGTAGTGACAAAAACAATGGAACCTTGATTATCATATTGGCGAATTTCTGCTCCTAGGGCAATACCGCTTTGTTCTTCTTGCAAATCTACATCTAGAAAATATAAGCCTGTCACGCGGTTCTCTTTTAGATATTGAATGATATCATTCGAATTTCCAGTTGAAATAACGACCTTCATATCTAAGTTTTCCATCATAATATAGTTCTCAATGTAGGTTGTCAGGCGTTTCCTCTGCTCAGTATCATCTTCACACACGAATACTTCTAACATGCTTCTCCCCCTTACTCGAATATCTCTATCTCTTGGATAAATTGTTCATCCTTGATCTGTGTATCCAGTGTTACGTTGTCGCATTGCGATATGATTTCTTTGAGATTACTAAGTCCTAAGCCTCGATTCTGTCCCTTTGTTGAGAAGCCTTTCTCATACACCTTGAACAGTTCAGGTCCATTCGGTCTGCAGCTATTCGTGACAACGATCAGATCAGCACCCTCTCTTCGAATTAGAGCCACACGAATCGTCGGAATCTCACACTGCTCCGTTTCTTCAATCGCATTATCTAAAATAATTCCTAAGCATCGGCATAACTTCACCGAGTCCATATTTAACTTATAAATCGGCTCTACCACTTCAATGCATGTATCGATCTTTAACTCTTGAGCTTTAATTAATTTGGAAGAAAGTATGCCTTTCACTTCTTGTATTTTGACATTTTGCAACGTTCCTAGCTTATAATTGTTATTCTCCATTCCTCGACTGATCGGCATTATTTTTTGTTCAAAATACGTCTCGAGATTGTCCATATCTCTTGTTCGGATGTACTCCGACATCGTGAGCAAAATGTTGATATAATCATGCCGGAACTTCTGCATATCCGTATACAATTGTTCCAGATTCTCTGTATATTCCTTTAACCGTTCGTATTGCACCTGCTTATTTTGCATCATCGTCACTTTATAAACATTACGAGATAACACGATAAATACGACAAGAAGCAGCGCAAAATAGAACAAAAATAAGATACTATTCGCTTCAATATTCTCATCTGAAAATCCTTGCTGCTTGCCGATATATATATTCACATAAAAAATAATTAAAGTCACAATGCTAAGTACCGTAAATAATATGCCATATCGCTGGAAAAACAAATCATGTCCTTTAAATTTACGGAAAAGAGATCTGCCTACTAAACTGAGCAGTACCGTTAACATCCCTATACCTATCACCGCAACCACCAAGTACCAATCGTTACCCTGTATATCAGATGGTAATACGTTACTCAACAAATAGATTTGCAGCATCTCTATGATGTAGTTACTGATTACAAATAATAGCAAAGAAAATACAGGAATGATTACACTTAAATAAATTTTACGGATGGTCCAAAATATACATAAGATTATAAATAATAGTGAAAATAAAATGCTTGAGGCACCTAACTTCGGAAATAGAGGGTGAGCTATACATTCTGCACCGATAATCATGAAAATGAGTATTTTCAAATTCAATCTTCTTTGTAGTAATATTTGAATGGATACACATAATGCAATTACTTGAATCAATTCAGAAAAAAGTAGTAACATTTACGTCCTCCCCACCAAAATTGGATAATATATCCTATTACTTGAGGATAGCGAAATCACTTTTAATAGTCAATTTTTTTATATAAAAAAATGCTATTAGACGACCTCATCTAACAATTGCTAGATGGGATAATCTAGTAGCATTTTCTACTCCGTCATCTTACCTCTGTTATTCTGATTTCATTTTAAGTAATTCAGCTGGAATTTTAGGTTCATAGCCAAATATGATGCAGCAAGTTTCCATTTGTACTTCGCCGCCTTTTAAAGCCATTTTACCTACCGACTTCGAAACATTAGATTTGAATCCGTTCACCAATTTATCCTTCATATTTTTCATAATTATTACAGCTCCTTTTTAATAGTTTATAGGTGATTGGTAGTACCATACATACTTGAATGAGAACTCCGTATATCATCAAACTTTTAACTACTAAACTTGGGATAATAAGCGCGATACAGGTAATGATTAGACTGGCGATCACCGTCTCCTTTCGTAATTTTCTTCTCTTCTTCTCACCAAGAATCGGATATTTGTCAGTGTCAGCAGGTGCATATCGATAAAGCAGAGTTGTACATACAACTCCTAAACCAGCTACCACATAGTTGTTAAGTAAGATGTATTCAATTAGCAGGGGAGTACCGACGAACAAGATGACACTCATGATATTGCAAGCCATACTAGAGTTTGCATGCAAACCGAAAGCTGATCTCCGAATTGCAAAGTAAGTGATGTGGACAATTACGGTTTGAATAAATACGTGTAGGGTAAAAGCGACTCCGTAAACAATGATGGCTTTACTCAAATTGATAAAGATCATTTCGAGACCTAGCTTCATTTTTAAATAGTCAATGTGTTCTCCACCACGCTCCTTGTTCAACCAATTGGCCATTCTACTGGAAAACGATTCTGTCAAACTCATGTGTGCAACTTGATCATCTTTGATAAGTATCACCTCTCTGTAAATAATCATAATCCTTTTCAATCAAAGAAAACGTTTTCATCATATTGGATGTAATATATGTAATGATTGGAAATATATGAGAAACATCTCATCATAAGTGGATGGATTCTTGACCTAACTGTACAAACACAAAAACCACCACCTGCAAATAGAAACGAGTCTATTTGCAGGTGGCGGTTGATGTCTGTTCATGAAGCAATTAGAAATCCGATAATATGCTTCACATCCATTTTCTTCGGGACTACAAGGCTGCATATCTCCTTCTCATTCTTCATGAATGAATACCCGGTTAGGAACGGAAATCGCTTGAATTGGAGTCGGAAAACCTCGGTCCCATGCAGCATCTCAGAATCCATATGATTGATTTCATAGATGGAATAATCCGCTAGTAGCCCCATCTTTAGAGCTTTGCCTAATGCCTCTTTGCAGCTAAAGAAGATATAGGCGAACTCAGGGCGGGTATCATAGCCTGCTACTAAATTCCGTTCGTCACTGCTTAACATTTCTTCAATCGGGATGTCAGATCGAATCGTCTCGATATCGACACCTACAATGTTATCTTTGGAATAAATAACCGAGAACACATATTGCTTCGAATGACTTAACCCTACTTCAATAAGGTTATCTTTAATGATTGGAAACCGAAGTGCGCCATACTCAACCGTTACGCTTGTAAAAGGAAGATCGAAGAAAGGCACGTTATCTGCCATATTCTTCTTAATGGCATATCTTCCAATCAAATATTCATTCCTCCTGCTCTCATTGGTCATATTCCGATAGATCTCATATTCTGCAGGGCTCAGTACGAGGGATGCATCGATCTTTTGTTGCTTGTTAATTTCGATTAAATTTGGACTTAACATGTCCATCATCACCCTTATCGATAATTAGCCTTCGATTTGTTATGCAGATAATAAAACACAACCATATCAGCCAAAAATCCTGCATTCACTAGCAAAATAAAACCGAGATAAAGACTCTTTCCAATTGAGTGAGCTGGAAAAAGAGCAAATATACCCACCGAAACAAGAAGACTAAACATCGCACTAATTGGAACAGCCCGAGATTTTTTGTAGTGAATTTTCCGATACATACCAATTGTAAACATCAATATACCCGGAAGTAATAAATTATCATGGAGAGTCTGAAGATCATAAGTGCTGTTCCCGAATGCATAAGTGGGCAAGTAGATACTTAGGCATAAAAGGATTCCAGAGAAGATTAATAACGTATCCAGCCACTTCCGATGTTTACTGAGTGTAATCATGAACCAGGCACTAAATACATTAAAATAAGCAAGCGTAATGACGATTAGTAAGGCAACAACACAACCTACAAACCAATACGTATCATTCGGCAGAAACGTGTCTCGACCCACAAATTTTAAAAATATGCCTAAATAAACTGTAACGGCAAGCAACTTTATTCCCCAATACAACTTCATATTTTCCTGAAATTGATGACGAAACGTGGTATCTGCACCTTTATTCAGGAAGTCATATTTATGGAACAAGAAATCATAAATTGTTCGCTGCATAGTATTCTTCCCCCAGCATACCTGTGATTTCCTTTATGGACGGATTTTCAATGATGTCGAAGAAGCTAAGATCCGAATTAAAGTGGTGATTAATATCCCTAGCAATTTCCCACACGGTAATGGAATCGATGTTGTATTCAAAAAGATTCGTATGTTCATCCAGCTTATCGGTTTGCACATACTTTTGGATGATTTGAGCCAGTTTTTTGCTTTTTGTAAGGAAAAAGCTCTCATACAGCAATTTCGTATCTGTCTTACCATTCGCTGTTAATGGTAATTCATTGACATAGGCAATTTTGGACGGAATCATGTACATTGGGAGCAGTTTCTTCAACTTATTGCTTAAATTCTCATACCTGGATGTGGTCGCAAGATAGATGCGTTTTTCTTGGACGAAGGCGTGGCAATTTTTCACCCCTAATGATCGCACGGTGTTCTCAATTTCTTGTAAATCAATGCGGTAACCATTAATTTTTACTTGTGTATCTTTTCGGCCTAAATACACAATCTTGCCTTCTTCATTGATCCGAACTATATCACCTGTCTTGTAAACATGAATGCCTTCCCATTCGATAAATGACTCCCTCGTCTTGTCTGGATTACTGAGGTAACCTAGTGCGACGCCATCACCACTTACGTACAATTCACCCTCCATTGCTTGATTCCCCTGTTCATTCACTACATATACCTGGGTTCCATGAATAGGTGTTCCAATCGCAATCTCTTGTACATCATGTTGCATCACATCGAGTGTTGTAAATACGGTGTTCTCTGTCGGACCATACCCATTAATAACGGTCGTGTATTTCAATACTTCCCGCACATGAGATATACTTAATTGCTCGCCGCCAACAATGACATGACTCAGATTCTGGAACATTTCCGGTTTCTTATCGACCCAGAAATTGAATAAGGAGCTTGTAATCCACATCATATCAATTTCTTGCTGTATTCTTTTTTCAACATGATAAATATTTAATATCTCTGTCTTGGACAACAAAGCAATTGTCATTCCGCTCAGTAGTCCACCCCAGATCTCGATAATCGAAGCGTCGAATTCTAGAGGGCTAATATGTGATATCGTCTTATCGGATGAGAAACCAAGTCGAGCCTCACCCAATAATCGAAGCACACCGCGATCTGGAATACCAACAGCCTTGGGAAGCGATGTTGTACCTGATGTAAAGATCACATAGCAGAGCTGATCTGGAGTGCGTTCGATATAATTCCACTGCGTATTTCGCTCCTCACTGAGTTCCAGCTTCTTATCGATGGTTACCTTCACATTCAATACTTCTCGCATGTACTGCTTTCTGCTATCGGGATAATCCTTATTAATAACTGTATAAGCAGCCCCAACTTTCAATATGGCAACCATAGCAGCAATCGCTTCAATACTACGTTCAAGCTCAATTGCAACAACATCATTCGCCTTCACTCCTTCTTCGATCAAAGTGTCCATATAGCAATTAGACAGCGCATTTAAGTCTCCATAGGTAATCGAACGGCTGCTTTCAGATATTGCCGTTTTCTTTTCAAATGTCGAGACTTGTTCACCTAAAATTTCTAATAAGTTCGTCATTTATCGATTCCTCCTCTAATCTTACTTGCCTTCGAATTCATCAAAAAATAGATTATGTCGTCGATGACTTCCTGCGGATTCTCATTCATAAAGAAGTGTCCTGCAGGGTAGTTGTAAGAATGAATGTCCTGCTGTGCAAGATCTTGCCAATGTTCCACGTCAGTGACGGATCGATCCTCAAGTCCTTGGAATATGGCAATATCAATCGATGCATCGAATGGGTGACATTGATATCGATTCACGTTATTATACAGATTCACAGATGCAATATCGCTGCGAAGTGCAGGTAGGAACAACTTACGCATTTGCGCGGATGTGAATTGATTTTCTTTGATCAATCCATAAATTTGGCATTTCTGAATCAAGGCTTCGTCGTCCAAATCTTCTTCATCCTCTACTTGAATGCGATGTGGCGGTGTCGCTGCCATAAATAAGAGTTTTTTTACATTAAAACCTTCTTGGATTAATAATTGTGCAATTTCATAAGCGACAAGAGAACCCATGCTGTACCCTAGTAAGAAGAGTTCTTCTGACTGATCCAGTGTATCTCGCAAAGACTGGAATAGATCCGCAACATTATCATGAATGGAGCTATGCGCACGTTCAGAGAATCTCTTACCATGACCCGCGTATTCCATTGCGATTACTTGCATCTCAGATTCTCTTTGCTTCAGACCCTTCTGCAATTCGGTAAATACATTCACATGAGCGCCTGCATAAGGAAAGCATATTAGCTTCATTGTGTATCCCCTGCCTTCACCAATAAGTTATAGCTGTTCCCATACATGTTGTAAGTGAGGATGGATAATAACTGCTGATCACTTATCTCCGTTGCCCATTGCTCCTCCTTCATGATTCCAATAAATTTGTTCGGTTGTTGAATTTTTCTTCCAACTATAGTACGATTCTCTTTTTTCGCTTCTAACAAGCGACATAAGCCCATTAACCCGTAATAGCCAACGACATATTGAACATTCTCTTTAAGAAAACCACCTCTTAATTTGTTATATTTTTTTCGCAAATTTTTCAAACAAGAAATCTCTGCTGTATCATCAATTTCGTTGCCTCTTCCGTACAACTCCAGGAAAATATCCGCTTCTTCATCTACACCCGCTTGATCTATCGATTTCGTTACTAACTTCTTAATGGCATTACGATTCACCACCGCGTTCCCCATCGTGCCAGATGAAATATCCTTAATTTCGGCTAGAATCACATCGCCATCTTCAAGAGCTTGCTGCCTTTCTTTAAGAAGAAAGGCAGCACCTCCTTCTGAGAAATAATGTCCTGCTGCCATATCTTCGAACGGTCGGATCCAGCGATCGCTTCCAACTCCAAAATGTGAGAGTTCAAACGGAACAGGGAAAGTCATTGCACATGCGCCCCCTGACAGCGCAATATTGAAATCGCCATTCTTAATCTTTCGATAAGCACTGTACAAAGAGCCCATTCCTGAAGTCGAAGCCTCGCTAATCATTTCAATAGCTGCAGTTGGTCGATTCACTTGCACGAACCTGTTATAAGAAAGCGGATCAATTAAAGATATCGCATGTTCCACATCAGCCGGCTTAATGTTGGACATCAAAGCGGATTTCGAAAGAAAATCGGTTTGGGCTGAACCTGTTGATAGTAACAAGTCACTTTTCGCTCCGATTCGATTACGCGCTATGAGTGTTTGGAAGAAGGACAGCGTTATTCTTTCACTTGAAAGTAAGAATCGACTCTTCTCAATGGGAATGTGTTCGACCTTGAACTTCTCCTCAATTGAACGATAGAACAGACCGTCAAATGAACCTACATATTCAAATTTTTGATCATATTGACTGGATAGCTCACGTAGACGACTTTCCCAAATTTGATCTTTAAGGCTCAAAATTTCTTTGGCGCATTGACCTTCTTTATTGGGATAATCATACATACAATCGACGATTACAACGCTGCGGTTATCCATTCTTTTCCTCCAGCAATTCCTTCACATAATCACTTAGTTGAGTGATTGTTGGATAAATGAATACATCTGCCACTTCAATATCGATCTTAAATTGCTCCGCAATTGGGGCATAGATACCGAATGCTTTCAATGAATCCCCGCCAAGATCTGTAAAGCTTTTGTTGACATCCACCTCATCCCGATCCAGTACAGAAGCAAATACAACCGTAATGAACATTTCAATTTCATCTTGTTGGTCTGCGCCCGTAATTTTCAGTTGTTCATACGATTTAACGGCATATGAACCTGCTTCATCGGTTGCAGAGCCGCCACTGTCTGCTGTTTTACTCACACTAAGCAATTGCCCCGGCAATCGCATGTAATCCGCCAAATAGTCCGTCACCTTCGCTGTATTAAACTCACCAACAATAAGCCTGCTCACATTTTTCTCAATTGACAATTTGATATATTGTCTACCGACAAGTGAAGAGAGAGATTTCATTAGTAAATGCTCATCAGCAGCTGCGATATCTCCAAAGTTGAGCGCCATTCCTGTATCATTCCAACCTGGCCATTGCACCGTTCTAACTCTACGGTCTGTTAAAGCCACTCCCTCTAAGAATGCATTGGCAAGTGTATAAGAGAACTGACCTGCTGATCCAACAATTGTCGTCATGGATGAACTTGTTATGAAGAATTGAAGCGCCTCACTAGCCGCATACTTTTGAAGAAGCACTGTTCCTGTCACTTTGGGTGATACAACTTTCATAAATTCTTGCTCTGTTTTTGAGAACAGCATCCCTTCCTCTGGTACCCCTGCCAAGTGTACGACCCCTACGATCCGGTGAGCGGTCGATAGCGTCCCAATCACTTTACGAACATCTTCTTCAGACGAGATGTCGCAAGGATAAAATTGAACGTTAACCCCTTTTTGCTTTATTTTGTTGATCTTCTCAAGTTTCTTCTCTTCTACGGCCGATAATTGTTCTTTGCTAGTCAATACTGCTTGCGTGTCTGTTCGACCGAGAATAGCAATATGCAGATTCGAATTCATATCTAGCAATTGATCTACATATTCCAGACCAATCCCACCATAACCACCCGTCACAACAACACAATCTGTGTCTGCAAAAGTAATTGATTTAGGATCAAGTTCCTTCAACTCAACGAGGGATTCTTCGTACAACGTATCATTCTGATAGAGTACTTTCTTGCCATCTAATTCATTGGATAAGGCCATTGCCAGAACCGTCTCGATTTGGAACTGCTTCATATTAATCATCTGCGTCTTGAATCCCGTATTCTCCATGCTCAGAATTCTTCCGCTACTTAATAGTGCGTAATTCAATGGGTTTATCACTGCTTCATCACCGTCTATTGCAGCCCCATTATCTGCTACAATCAGCACTTTACCATTGCGTTTAACTAACTTATTCGCATTCTTCGCAAAGTCAAAGTAATGACGCATTTGATCCTGTATCTCTTCACTTCCAGGAAGTTGTTCGCCTAGCCATGGTGCATACAATACAAAATCATATTTATCTTCAGGTTTCACCTGTTTCACATCGCTATAATCTGCATAATCAACTTCAATCGCTGCATGGCTGGACACATACTCCGATGCCGCCTTATTACCAACTAGAAGTACCTTCTTATCGGATATGCGTGCTTGAAGATCAGATGCAAGATCGAGATGGTAGGCTGATTTCTCCCACTGCACCTGATGTAAGTAGGGCTTAAAGAACATGTTGGTGAACGCCTTCATCATATATTTATCCACGTAGGCAATTCGTTCACCTTGATCGTTATATACGGTTACTTTGGCGGTAATCACATCATGGTCACCGTCTGGATCGTAAAGAAATTCTGTCTTGGAATAGACGGTTTGAGTAAATCGCAAACCTGTATAAGTAAATTTAAAATAAGAGAGCGGTAAATAGGTTTTACTTACCGTTAACGCCCGTTCAAACACCATTGCGCCCATGATTCCGTCAAGAATAGAAGGATGTAAATAAAATTCATTTAAATCTTGGAGGTATTCATCTTTTAATGAAAGTGATAGGAGCATTTCGGATTTGGACTTCTGCGCAAGACGGAAATTATGTTGTACAAATTCCCAACGTCCTTTGAAGAAATTATTTTTCTCCGTTCCAAATGAAGCTGGCTGTAACAGAGTCTCAAATTCTGTATTCACATCCACTTTAGTTGAGGAGATATCATCTGCAGTTTTCATTGTAAAAGTAGCATGCTTGATATAATTGTCTAACTCATCATTCTCATAAGAGAATACTTCAACATCCAAATGTTTAGACGAGGACTTATTCACTTGAATCAAGAATCGTTTGTTCTTTTCCTCCAGTTGGATGAGGTTCATAAAATATAATTTTTCAATGGTGAATGATGGCGTGTTAAAATACATGCTTGCAAGTTCTGCCGCAATTTCTGTATAGGTAGTACCTGAAAAAGTCCGTTTACCTCCAATTCGATGGTCGTCAACATACCAATCTTGAGGCGATAATGTCACAACATAAACGTCTGAATTTTCAGTCTTTAATGTCTGCTGCTTAATGAGTGTGGACTTAATAGGCAAGCTAGGACCGATATTGTTGTCCGTCGCATACTTTTTCACATTCGCCCATAGTACTTCTTTTTTAAACTCATAAGTTGGTAAAGAAAGTGTAACGGCTCTACCATAATCGAAGGCTTCAAGTGCCAGATCATATCCTTCCAAATACAATTGGATAAGTTCATCGAGGGTAAATTGGTCATAGCTCGTTTTCAGACGGTGCTGCATCATTTTCTTCATGTCGTTTGAAAGGGATTGAATGTCACCGGTTATTACGCCATCTGCATGTTTATCCTGGTCCAGTAATGCAACAGATTGTGAAAGTTTAGCCATAAACTCTTCCATCGTCTGAGCTTGAAAACCAATACCTGTATGAAAATGATTCCGTTTATGGATCAACGTATACGAAATATCACGCAAGCTGTATGACTGCATATAGGATCCATGTAAAATGAACTTTTTCAACACTTTAGATAACTGTTCTTGGGATTGAGCAGTAAAGACGAATGGATAGGCTTGCGCTACATAGTCTCTGTCTTGTTGGTAATCGTATTCTTCCAAAATAACGTGTGCGTTCGTACCGCTAAACCCGAATGAGCTAATCCCGCCACGGCGTGGATATTTCCCTTTTTTCCATGATTTCGCTTTCGTTGGAATGTAAAAAGGGCTGTCTACAAACTTGATGTATTCATTAGGCGCCTCGAAAGACTGATTCGGGAAAATTTCCTTGTTACGCAAGGCAAGCGACATTTTAATTAATCCACCAACCCCAGCTGCACCAACAGTATGACCGATATTCTCCTTTAAGCTGGTCAATGCACAGAATCCTTTTTTGTCCACATATTTTTTATAAGCATCTGTCAAACCTCTGACCTCAATCGGGTCCCCTAATTTTGTTCCTGTACCATGCGCATCGATATACTCGACGGTTTCAGGTGAAATCTGGCTGCGCTCATAAGTATCAAGCAATAAATCTTTCTGTGCATGTGGATTAGGAGCTGTCAAACCATTAGATTTACCGTCACTATTAATCATGCTGCCGCGAATAACAGAGTAAATATTGTCATTATCCGCAATAGCATCTTTCAGACGTTTCAAGACTACGAGTCCGACTCCTTCGCCAAATATTGTCCCTGAGGATTCCACATCGAACACTTTCAGGAACGAGCGTGAAGTTTCGACGTTGCTGTATTGATCGATAACACTACCTTGTCTTGGGAACAAACCAAGTGCAATCCCGCCAACGAGCGCCGTATCGATTTCTTTATCACGCAGCGTTTTGACAGCTAGATGAGCTGCTACTAAAGAGGAGGAGCAAGCCGTATCGATGACGAATGAACCACCGGATAAATTGTAAATATAATTGAGGCGACTGGCCAAAATTCCTTCCCAACATCCCGAGTTAACATAGTTGGAGTCCTCCTCAATCTCAGAACGGTAATTCGCAGTAATCGACTTATCTTTTCCAATATATATTGCTGTTTTACTATCCTTAATTTTATCTAATCGAATGCCAGCATCTTCAAGAGCTAAATAGGAATGTTTCATCACGAGTCGATGTGTCGGATCAATATACTTCGCTTCCTCTTGCGAAATCCCGAAAAATTGCGGATCGAATGCATCAATATCGTCCAAGTAAGCTCCTTTTTCTCGGCAGAGTCGATCGAGGAAATCTTCTTTTGTTGTTTTTAGATAATTGGCGCCATTGTATAAATAGCTGTGATCTTTAGGAATGTAAGGAATCCGATTTTCAGGAAACGTCTTGAAACCGCGCATCCCATTTTTCACGACATTATAGAATTCGAAAGTATCCTTAACATTGGTGTACTCACAAGAAATACCGACAATTGCGATATCATCTGGCATGACTTCTTCTAACATTTCTTTGCCAGTTATGGCGTCTAAACTCCCTTTTTTCACTTGATCAAAAATAAACTCACTTACTTTCATCGCTATCGCCTCTTTCAACTAATTTGATAAAAATGCTAGAATGTCTGCTGCATCCACATATTGATCTTTAGCTTCAGGTAAGTGTTCAGGTTGAAGGGTTTGTTCGACCCATTCCTTTTGTCCCTGAATGGTTGGTATCGAAAATAAAGTAGTCACATCGAAGATTCCTGGGAACACCTTGTTCAGTTCATCACACAAATGCACAATTGTAATGGAATCGCCTCCTTGTTCAAAAAAGCTAATCCCAGTCTCATATACATCCTCACCAAGTGTGCGCTTCCACGCATCCTCAATTTCACCTTGAACCGTATTCGAAGTCGTTGCTTCATATTCGGGAGAGCTGTGCGTATGTGCTTTCGTAATCTTCTGGAAAAGAGAAGAATAGTCATCTGCCGCATGGTTTAATTTGAACATCGAAGCTTGCTTCACATCAGATTGAACAAACCAATCAATCAGCTTCACACCCGCTTCGCTGTGCAATTTCTCGAAATAGTAATCTTCCTTGCCCGCGGACATTCCGACATCTTCCCATCCAGTTAAATTCAATGCCCTCACACCATCATCACCATACGATAAACCGGATTGATACGCATTCGCTGCACAGTATTCACTTTGCCCCATCGCCCCGATCAGACCAGCTAGAGAAGAGAAATGAATGATCTCCCTTGCCTGCGGAAAATAATTGCTTAAATGAAATGAACCATTAATTTTGCTTCGTGTTCGCTCACAAAACTCAGCATGCGTCTTATTTATGAACAGACCTTTTCCTGGTTCACCCGCAAAGTTAAGAACATAATCCATACCTTCATGATGCGCAGCTGTGAATTGCTGAAGTTGATTCTCATCTGTAATATCGATCGATACGTAACGAACATTTTCTGGAATCGATTCTGCCGTCCACGCTGGCTTACGACCTGCAACAATGATTCGAGCATCTGGATAGAGATTAGCTGCATAGCGTGTATAAGCTAGACCAATGCCAGATCCACCACCTACGATTAATATGTTTTTACAGTTGTTGAATTTAGGCGTTTGTTCTGGGGCCAATCTCAACGTTTTAAAGCGAATTCGATGAAATTGATGATGACGTGCAACGATGAAGTCCTCCTGCTCCAGATCCATTTGCTTTAGTTGATCGACATGCATCTGATCGTCGGAATCGATCACCCCAATCCGATAATTCATCTCCAATCGAAGCGAGTACGTCCCCATCGCAATACTGCGGTTTAATGCATTCATTCCATCAAACCCGAAAATACCTGAGCTTACATAGTAGAAAGATTTGATTTTGAGTTCCTTATTGACTCGTAACAGAAATTGACCTAGCTCATACGTATGGCTTGCAATCGCTGCTTCATCGTCATAATTCCGATCCCAGAAGTAAATCTGTTCGACTTCCTCATGACGAAGTTCGAACTGCTGTAAATCCGATAATTGGTCAAAATAAAGCACCGGATCTTGAAGTGAATCACGAGTTTCCTCTATCACGCGATCTCGTAGCGATTCATGTATAAGGATTAACGACCTGATCTGATTCTCATGAACTCCGAATGTAGTAGGAATGAATTGCTCCTGTTTGAAAAAGGAACTTCGCTCTGCGACGCTTCCTGTCAGCGCATTCTTTACTTTGTAATTATCCACTGACAAAATCACATGACGGTTCGCATCGTACAAGCGAATATCATACGAGAGAATAATGTTACCTCGTTCATCCGTTGTCTTCTCTCGCACACGAATCTCTGAATAAAATTGTTCGCCCGTTAGCCGTGTTGCATGAAATTCAATATCGCTCCAATGCCATGGGAACAAGATATCATCCGGTTCAGCTAACCGATTCAGTGCATTAAAAGCCGGATCCAAGATCGAAGGGTAAAAATGATACAACTTAAACTCCTTCTCATATCCTGTAGGTATACGCAGCTTCACAATCGCTCTCGTTCGCTCCTCATTGACCCATAGCTGATCGACAACATTCCATCTAGCAGAGATCGAAATATCGGTCTCATCGGTTTCGCCAACTTGATTCGTGACGGTGATTTCATGTAGATCCGAATCATCAAGAAGAAAGTCCATCTGAACATTGTCCTTCTGCCTACTATGTGGTTCCTTCTTCCTCAAATCAAATTGCATCCATTTCCGATTTTCTTCCCCTTTTGCTGTAAAAGAGACTGTTGCTTTCAAACTTTCCTTATCCAAAACGAGCACAATTGGAAATGCACCTTCTTGGATGCGAAGCTGGTTCAGGATATGAAGATTGTGCACATTGTAAAGTTCCAGACTATAAGTCGAATGCTCCAAACTCTGCGCAATCATCTCAAATATACTGGTACCTACGAGCAGATGCTCTCGATTGAACTTATGTTCCTTGATCTCCCAATTCTTATTAACATGAAGCGGAAATTGAACTGTCAAAACGTCCTCCGTTTCAATAAGCTGTAGGGTATGATCGATTGCAAAAGAGTTCATCTCCTGCGGGAACCAATACGAATGCAGCTGAAGAGGTAAATCATTTACGTTATGAACCCTTTCACTTGCATAGCCCTCTAGCACAACGTGGGCATTCGTACCCGTCATACCGAATGAACTGACACCTGCTAGAGCCTTTTCACCAATAGGTTGACATTGATCCGGAATATAAAAGATCGAGTCTTCGAACTCTATATCTTCATTCGGAATCACAAAATCGGGATGAGGTAGAACCGTACGATATTTTAAACTTAACACTGACTTAATTATCGAAAATAATCCTGATGCGACATCCAAATGTCCGAAGTTCGACTTACATGCTGTTAATGCGACGGATTGCTTCGTTACTTGCTGCTGCCGAAAAAAGTGATTCAAACTCTCAAATTCAATCGTATCGCCGACGGCTGTTCCGGTCCCATGCGCTTCGATGAATGCCAAATGTTTCAGATCATTTGTAAAAGGGGACCATGCTTGTTCAATCAAGCTTTCCTGTGCAAGCGGGTTAGGGGATGACATGTTCACCGTTAGGCCATCATTATTCATCGCATAGTTCTTGATGACGCCATAAATGTAATCGCCATCCCGCTCCGCATCCTCCCGCCTTTTCAAAATAACAGCACATACACCTTCTCCAAGCGAGGTCCCTGTACTTCGTTCATCAAAAGTTTTGGTTTTCGCATCTCCAGCCAAAATATCAACTAATTTATCTGCTTTATAACCAGGCTTTACATAAAGGTTTGAGCTGACGACGATAGCGTAATCAATGGTACCTGATCGTAATGCATTAGACGCTTGAATCACGGAAACCAGTGAAGAGGAGCATGCTGTGTCCGTCATAACCGACGGACCTTTAAGATCATAAATATAATGAATGCGGCTAGAAATGGTGGAGTTCAACATTCCGAGTAAATCCGGCTTTAACTTGCGCTCTTGCAGCAGCGCCAAATATTGATATTGCTGTGTCGTGTTCACACTCGCATATACACTTGCATGGGTTCCTTTGATTTTGTCCAAGTAGCCAGAGTCATGCAATGCTCTTGTCGCGCTTAGCAGTGTCAGCCTTTGATTAGGTTCCATATAGTCAGCGCTCTTCTGAGAAATGTGGAAGAACTTATGATCGAATTGATCAATCTGGTCTAAATAAGAGCCTTCCATAAATTGATCCGCTTCGTCATATATCCCAATCTGATCTAATCGTTCGGATGGAAATTTCCTTCTCGACACACGTTTTTCACTTAGAAAGCGCCATACTTGGTCTTGATTGTTACAATGAGGCATCGTAATATCCAAGCCAATAATCGCAATATCCCCTGTTTGCAAACCGAATCATCTCCTTCCTTCATTTATGTGTTACAGGAACTTATCCCACTTTCCATGCCAGCTTGTTACGGTAATCCATAATTTCGTCTTCTGGTACTTCCTTCGTGCGCAAGATCAGTTCCAATAACGATAACGTCTTACCGATATCCTCTCCCGTCACTTTCTCACCAATTCTGGACTTAATTTGGTTGTAACCTGTCATTACGATATTTTCATAAGCTTCTGCATCGTCACTATTGTTCTTCGTTGAGACGATTACACCTAAAGCACGAGCGTACAAGTCATAGTGCCGACTGACTTCAATATCATCCTTGAGCTCTGTGCGCAATGCTGCAATATTGTCTTCGTTATGGAAAGCAAAAATCGAACTTGATTCTTTAAACATTTTCACGAACATACCATTTGGCGAAAGATCCACAAACAATTGCACACCATTATGTTTGGCGAGATCGATGGATTGATTCCATTTCACTGGACTTACGATTTGACTTGCGATTTCCTCACGAATGTGATCAATTGGATAAGATGAGGCGTGTTTATTGCTGATCACTTGTGTAATCAAATTCGGGTTAAACGTAAATTCCCCTAATTGCTCATATACGCGATCAGCTGCTTCCTGCATGTGATAGGTATGGAATGCTCCGCTCACACCGAGCAATACGTTCTCCAAACGGTTCTGTTTAGCGAACTCCTGAAGTTCTTGTTTCGGTCCTGCAATAACCGTCTGTTTAGGAGAGTTATAGTTCGCAACATAGATTTGGTCGGAGCCCGCTAACAATTCCTCTACACGTTGTGGGGATGCGAAAATCGCCATCATTCCTAAGTGTTCTTTGCCTTCGGTGACAGCTTTCATTGCTTTGCCACGAATATCGACGAGTTGCAAGCCCTCTTCATAGCTCATCGCACCTGCGATTGTTAAGCCTGTAATTTCACCTAAGCTGTGACCCAGCACATAACTTGGATAGAGCCCGATCGCTTCCTTATACAGTTGATACATGCACATGGAACCGATATAAGTTACCAATTGCGCTTTTCTCGTATCTTGACTCAAATCCGATGTGAGCCACGCTTCAATCGGTTCTTGCAATTGCGCCTCTGCCACTTCGATCAGTCGTCTGGCTTCAATATTGTTCAACCACAGCTCTTTCACTTGCTCCGTTACCTTGGTTCCTTGTCCTGCTAACAATAATGCAATTTTCATTTCAATTGGCCTCCTTCAATTGTTCCATAATTTTTTTGGTTAATAGTTCCGCTGTATAATTGTTGAAAAAATCAGATATTTTAAGATTGATATTGAACTTTTCTTTTACCTTTTTCTTAAACTTGACCAGCATCATGGAGTCCATGCCAAGATCGAAGAAACTCTCATCAACACCTACACGGACATCGTCTTCTAACAATGCAGATACGAGACTCGTTACTTCTTCATATACAGCTCCCTGCTTAATCCCTGGCATTACATCGACTTCCCGAGCTGCAGCTACTTCATTAACCGTCAGTAACTCCCCTAATGACACGTGATCAGACCTATACAAAGCTTGGATATTTTTTTGAAAAAGAGTAAGGAGATGCTTCAGATCCACCAGCTCATATTCACTCGAAATGATATTTACAGTAAGCTCGTTCTGAGACTTATAGACAGAGACATGCAAGCCATACTTCTCATCCCGATACGTGCTCGCTTCTTCCAACGTAATGCCATGTGCTTCATCTAGCATTTTGCCAATAAGGCTGCCCGATTTGTAATCGAACACAATATCTCGAAAAATATTCATATGGCTCATCTGTTCCCTCTGAATCACGTCATCATAAAGATCATGGGAGCCAAGTGTGGAAAAAATGCGCTTCTGAATCTCACCCAGAATGTGATTCAATTCGCCTTCGCCCACTTGATCAAAATTATGATGGAATGGGATTAACTGTACGAAATTACCTAGAGATCGGTAGTTCATCTTATCTCTGCCCAGTGATGGATACGTCAAATAAACATTCCAACTCCCCAACCACTCTGCAAGACTAACTGCAAAAGCCGTTAAGCTGATCGCAAACTCGGAATAACGAGGAGTCGGCTTACTAGGCAATATCAACTGTTCGTCCAGGTAATGAACGGCATCCACTTGCTTCTGGAGCAATTTGGACTTGAATGCGCCATACTGTTCGAAATTGACTGAAACGGAATTCGTTGGCCCCTCACTCATCTGCTTGACTCCAGGTTGCTCATCGATCTCCAAGCTTGTAGGTTCATCATAGAGATAGGCACGAATAACATCCTGCAAAAAGAGATTCATACTAAACCCATCCATGAGTACATGATGCACATTGATGAACATATAATCGTATGGCTCTTTCACCACTTTACAGAGCACAACTTTCACGAGATCTTGATCCTCAATGGATATCAACTGCCGTTCCAACAACAGTTCCTTATCCAAATGCATGAATGTCTGAACCTCTATCGTAGGAATATCATCGTTGGTTTTTTTGCGAATATGATCATCGACCTGATAAGAAGTTCGAAAAATGGCATGCTGCTCAAAGTATTGAATAAGCAATCGGTACATTTTAGGAATGTTAAGTCCTTTGGGAAACTTTACGAAGAGCGGAATATTATAAGCGTTCTTACTTAAAAGACTGCTGTTAATTATTCTTTTCTCGTTATCACTAACCGTTTGCCACATTGTCCACGATCTCTCCTATCGTTCGGCTGAAGAGCATATCCAGATCCAATTGATATCCCTTACTCCCCAATTGCCAAATGATCTCCATTGCTTTGATCGAATCTCCGCCTAAATCCAAGAATGTCATATCTAGATGAATGTCACTCTTAAGCACATTTTTCACGACAGTTACAATTTCGTTATCTGCAGCCATTTGTGGATGCTCTTCATAAATCGCGTTTAAGTCCGTTTTTCCATTCGTGTTCATAGGAATAATGTCCACCACCTTCACCGTTGGAATCATATAATCAGGTAATCTACTTCTTACATATTGGCGAAAATCCTCAAGATCCACTTGATCTTTGATGTATAAATATAATCGTTTCCCGTCATAATGGGCGTAGCATTCTTTTTCTAATCCATACGAATAAGCGCAATTTTCCACCTCACCAAGCTCAATTCGATATCCCGAAATTTTCACTTGTCGATCCTTACGCTCCACATAGATTAGATCACCATCTGGATTCTCATACACGATATCCCCTGTTAGGTAATACCGCTTATCCTGATGGGAGAAAAATACTTTTGCACTTGCTGCATCATCCCCCATATAACCACGCATCAGGCCGGAATCAGAAATACATAACTCCCCCTGTTGACCTAGCCCAACTTCGTTCCGATTGGAATCGAGAATTAAATAGGAGCCCTTATCGAACATTTTGCCAATTGGAACTTCATTTTCCGTTCCTTTGACTTCATATTTGGTCGCATAAACGGTTGTCTCCGTTGGCCCATATACATTAAAAACTTTGCAATATTGAGACGCTTGCGTCAGATGCTTAACCGAGCATCGCTCTCCACCCGTTAGCACAAGTGACAATTTGCTAAGCTCTTCACCTAGCTCTTCCACATACAAATTAAACAGACGCGTAGTTAAAAAGCAGCAATCAATCGTATCCAGCATGCCTGACATCACATCAAAATCCAGACTGTCATCTTTACTAACAAGTCGCAACGTCATTCCGTTCAGTAACCCGCCAAACACTTCATAAATCGAAGCATCGAATTCTAATGGCGCTAGTTGAGCGATCACTTCTCCGGCATAGAACGGCGAATGATTGACAATTTTGTCTATGGCACGATCCTGAATTGCCACTGCTTTCGGTAATCCGGTAGAGCCTGAAGTGAAGATGACATAGAGCAGACTATCTGGTTTTCTATGGGTAGGTAAAATGGCTAGTGGCGGTGCTTCTTGAAGAACGAGAGCTAAGTCATAGAGTGATAATTTCACATCTACTTTAGTTCGCATGTGTTCTTTTCGATGATCGGGATAATCCTCTGGAATGACACAATAGGCTGCTCCCGCTCGTACCACTCCAATCAACATCAGAATGGCATCCAACTTGTCACTCGTCTCGATTGTCACAACATCCTCTTCACCAATGCCTTGCGAAATTAAATAACTCGCAACTTTGTATGTGATTTCATCCACTTGCTTGTAAGTCAACGTTAAGAAATTCGTAATGATGGCCTGCTTATTTTGGTATAAATTTATAACTTTAGTAAAATTTTCTATTAAGTCCACAAAGTAACCTCCTATTCGGCATATTGGTCGAGAATGGATACGAATTCCTCGTAAATTGCTATCATCTGATCTTCCGAATACTTGCTTCTGTTGTACTCAAATTCCACCTGAGTATGTTTGTGATAACTGTGAACCCGAATGTAAAGATCGAACTTACAAAGCTGGTCAACGGGAATGTAGCGGAAATGCTGAAACATATCTTCTTCATAAGAGAACACAATCGAGAAATCCAAGCTGCCTCTCATCTCTTGATCTTGATTCATAAAACGCTTCAGGTTGCCGCTAAATATATGCTTAACCCGATCCTCTAAACTTAAATTTCTATTTAAGAGTTGGGGCTGCATTCGAGCAAAACATCCAACCTCATTGAAATTACCAAGATGAATACGCCAATTTCCAATCGTTCCATAGGCCTCTCCATCACAGCTATTCATTAAAACTTCTTCCATTACGCCTTGATAAATGGCGCTCTTCGTTACATTCATTGTTCTAGCCATTGCAGCAATTGTGTTTTGTTGATGGGGTTGAAGGTCTTTTGTCCAGCGATTGAGTCTGGCATTCTTATGTATCATCGTTGTCGTCTGTGGAAGTACTAAATTGTTAAAAGAGGAGTGCTTCGTGTCATCAACACTACGCTGTAATTCGCAGATTTTTCTATACGTCGATAAATTCAATGTCCCTGGTAGTGGTGTACTCGGATTGTGCTTTAATCGATTCATGAAAGTCGCTTCAAAACTTCGAATCCCTAATCCATCGATACAAATATGATGAAACTCGATATACAGAAATCGCTTATCCTGATATTCAATGAATTGAATGTACCAAGGGTAATCCCGATTTAGATCAATACCAGATCTTCGCCTCGAGACATAAGCGATCGGATCTTCATCTATGAGCTGTATCGATATTGTAAAGTCTTCTTGCGGTATAGGCATAATCTGCTGATAGAACTTACGATGATCAGGGTTATAGCCGTATTTCACTTGCAATAAAAGATGGTCTTGGAATGTGAGATATAAAGCCGATCTTACCGATTCATAGGTATCACCCGCTTCCAACCCATACAGCAGTGGGAGCCGGTAGATCGGCATCTGGTTGCAAATAAACATCTTTGCCTGCATCAAGGTTAGTTCACTATTGATTGGATTGTGCATATGGCAATTCTCCTAAACCAGGATCCATCTGGAGTAATCCTTCCCCCATAGCAGCAACAATGGCATTCACTTCTTTGGGATCATACATTGTCGAATCGATATAGAGACTAAATTGCCATGCATCCGCACGCAGGTGCAGATTCATAAATATCTGAAACTTCGATTGTCCTTCAAACTCGATCGTATGATCGAATAACGTCATCTGCTCCACATTTTCATATAAAGTCTGATAGACAATTCGAGGATATTCGAGCATAAGCCCCGATTCATTCAGATCATAGATCGATACCCCTTGATGCTGATGTGCCGTACGCAAACTAGTCTGGAGAATTTCATCATTCGATACATCGAAAAATATCGGCAATACCCTTGCGAACGACTGGATGACATGGTTAGCATTTGGCACAACCCTACCATGATAGACAGCACCTATATAACCCTTTTGATGATCGAAAAATGGTGCAAGCGCACGTGTTATGAAAGTTAACAGGGCTCTTTCCATATCTGGAAAGGAGCATGTCATTGGTGATAGGCGAAATGCGTGGTGGGTATATCTTCCTGATGCCAGCAGCGGTTTACCGATATTCGGATAGTTCTGCTGAGGGACTAGGCAAGTCCAAGCCTTAATTGCTTGATCTTTAGCCAGCTCGTAATAACTCGCAATTTGCCCATATTGTGTATAGTCGGGAGTTAGATTTTGATAATTCATAGAAATTTGTTGAAGTAAAATAGCAATTGCCATATGATCCACAATCATGTGGTGCATGTGAACATAGAAGTAAATTTCATCTGTTGCGCGAATATGAATCAATTTCATTTCCCATAGCTTCTGAGTACCTAGAATTTGCAAATTCCTTGGGATATGATTCATGTCGGCTAGCTCGTTGACCGTGATAATCTCAAGGTCCATCCACCTGTCGCTTTGAATCAAACCAATAACTTCGCCTTCTTCGTACGTAAACGTTGTGAAGAACACATCATTGTTCATGACAACCTGTTCAATCGCATGCTTCAGTTTCTCTACCTTCTCCTTCGCCTCTTCTGTCAACCGATAGGCATACACCACATCATACATACGTGAATCCACAAAGCGAAAACTGTCAATAAAGATGGCTTTCATAAAACTTGGACATACATAATACTGCCCTGCTTGAACGACTTGCCCTGTGTGGCTCTGCTGCAAAGCCTCCTTATACGATTGATCTTGTAACCTAGAGACAATCAAATCTTTAAGTTCACGAATCGTCTGTGTCGCATACATGTCGGAATAAGATAAAGTCACACCGAATTTCTCATGAACCTCTGTAATGATATTGGCAATTTCAAAGGAAGAGATGCCCGAATCGAATATATTCACATGCTCTTCATACGGATCAAACAAGAGATCAACAGAGCGTGCTCCTATTTCCCCCTTCTGAGCCGTTGTTTCCGATAATTGCTCCTTCTTAATGGGAGTGTTGTGATCCACTTGATCACTTGGATCAAGTGGAATCTCTGCCGTCAGATCAATTTGATCGAGTTCAAGTATCATTTTTTCAAGCTCTGCATGAATCACTTGCATCTGGGAATTGTCATATCGCATTTCCCAGGCCAGATGATCGTGATATTCATTAAACTGTATGTGATTATCATACTTAACCAGATATTCACCGAGCTCCAGCTTAGAAAATAAGGTGGACTGCTGCTCAAGGTCAGTCATTTTCGTATAAGACACGATACAATCAAAACCTCTGACACCCACGATACTTCGATATGCATCGTAAGATAGGGACGCCGATTGCTCAATTGCGACGAATAGGTCTTTGAATACTTTTTTGGCATTTTCCATATAACTTTTATTCGAATCCAATTGAAGCAAGTAAGGTGCAACATCTGTGAAATTACCGATCATATCTGCTTGATCTCGTTTATCTTTCCGTGATACGACAATTCCCATGACAAGCTCCTGATGGCGTGCAAGAAGTGCTGTCACGAAGAGCAAGACGACGAATTTCGTCACACGTAATTTTTGAGCCAGGGAGATGATGGATCGATTCACCTGTTCGGATATTTTCCCTTGTGCGTATACAGGGCGATCTAATGAAAGAACCTGTCGACTTCGGTTTGCATGCCGTTCCACCTGATCATGATACGGATTCTTTGTACCGCAGTTGGATTCAGAAACTGGCTTTAGCGTATATTGGGTAAAAGAAAGCTGCTCACGCTGAAGGATTGCCCTCTCCACGTAATCCAAAAATAAATACAACGATTCTCCATCAAAGATTAGATGGTGCATTAAAAATTCAATTCGATTGGCGGCTTCATCAATGTAATAGTTCGCTAATAAATCACCCTGGAACACATTTATTTTGTGTGATTGTAATGATCTATCACTTCTAAATGGTGCTGAATGCGAATTTCGATCCAGACAGAAGAAATATTGTGTACCTTGTTGGATGACCCGATATCGGAAAATTTCCATCTCATTCATCACAAATTGAAGTGACTCATCTAGCTCCGTTACCGAAAGCTTCGAATCATACTGCACGGAGAAATAAATATCATAATTTTTCTTATGCTTCTCTGCGTACAAAATCTTCTCGTGGAGAGGAGCCATGGCTCGAAGCTCCATATCGTTTGCCGTATTCTCCATCGCTTCACTGCCCTCCCTTTTCCTAAATATCCTCCGTCTTCACACGAGTCAACAAGAAGAAGATTGCGACTGCAAATAGCAGTAAACTCATGAAGTGCACCATAATCGAACCATTGCTTCCTGAAAAACCACTGAACATCTCTATATTTAGCTCAGTTACCCAATTTGTTGGCAAGATCTTGGCGAATGATTGCATCCCTTCAGGCATAATGGAACTAGGCCATAACGTTCCTCCCAACATCGCAAGCGGCAGTGAAACGACCGTTATCAGTAATCTGCCTGTGGACAATCGTGTCGTACGACTTACAATCAGTAATCCGATGCCAGCTGAAATCACATTGAGCAAGCCATAAGCCAATACCAGGAGTAGTAGTTCACCAATTGAGAGCCATAAATCGATGGCAAATGCTGTTTTCATGAGGACAATCATGACTAGGAACTGCACAATGCCGATAACCGCAAATACCCCAACTGTTTGCAGATAGTAGCTGAGCTTACTACTTGTGGATAACAATACACGCTGCGTTGTGGTGTGTACTTTGTCGCCTAGGAACAACAAGGTATTGGTCATCGTCAGGAATAACATAATGAACGCGATCATATTGAACGTACTTGTTAATACAGCTGCATTAGGGTTACCAAGAATACTGGATTCCACCTTAATCGGTGATGTTGAACTTGCCGCTTGTTTCATATTTGCTTCAAATGCTTCTACAGTCTTCGCATTCTTAGCGAGTGTCTTCAGCGTAGAGAATACGCTATTGAGCTTAATTTCTAGTGATTTCGAGTTATAATTCGTCTCTTTCGCATACATTTCAACCCGAATTTGATCTGGATTTGAGAAAATCGTTTTCACATTGTTCGTAAAAACAATTCCCATGTTCGTACTGTTGTGAATGGACTCATCTGCTGTCTTCACATGAGTAAGCGTTACGCCCTGTTTTTCCAATAGACTGGATACATACGTATCAACGGCTTGATCCTCTACAAAAAGGGTGAGATTTACCTTTGTTGCCTCTTTGTACTGGGCAACGACCATGAATGTGAACATGATCGGAAGCAGCAGCATGAAGATAAAGGTCATTTTACGTTTAATAATCCGTCTCATATATAATTCGAATACACGCATCTTATCTGGTCTCCCTTCTAGTTAATGAAAAGACCGCTATTCCAATAAAGCCGATTGCAAGAATGAGTGATGTATAGAGGGGCATCAAATTAATTGTGCCTTGTTGAATGTAATCAAATAATGGACGTTGGAATATTTCATTCACACTAAAATTACTTAGTGAACCAAGATCAATCTTAATGAATCCGCCACCCACAAAAGTCATAATCGGAATCAGCAATGTGACAATACTGTCCAGTTGTTTAAAATGTCGTCCGATCACACCCAGAATAAGTCCGAGTGCATTGAAGAAGATCGCACCTACGACGACGATTAACAAGGCAATGAGCATGTTATCACCGTAACTGACTTGGAAGAACCATTTGGCAAAATACACGATGATTAATCCCTGGAGAATAGAAATCGTACATCCTGTCATCAGCTGACCCAAGACAAGCGACCTTTTCGATACAGGTGAGATCAAGTAACGATCCCCAAGTGCCTCACTGTATTCCTCCTGGATGAAGTTCATCGTATTAGCTAACCCATAGAATAAAATCAGCACAAGCATCGTAACCCCATAATAACTAAGAGCTGTTATGTTCCCCGATGTTTTACCTGCTTCCTGATCTTTCCCTACCGTTAATAAATTGTTATACACATGTGTGTACATAATCGGTTGATTATTTTGACTGGAGATATCCATTGCTAAGTATCCATCACCAAATGCTGAAAGAGTCAGCCCCGTAATATTGACCTTATCAATGTTGTTATCTTTTCCATAGATCGTGACGTTACTGATCTCTTTGGCTTTAAATCCACTTGTTAAATTAGCCGGTAAATGAATATACTGCTCGTATTCACCTGCTTCAAGCGATTTCTTCGCCTCATCCGCATTTGTACTGACGGTTACATCGAACATCGCTTTATTGTCCTCGCTTGTCAGGAACTTCACGATATTTTGACCGAGCTCTCCACTATCTTCATTCACAACGACCGTCTTCACTTGCTTCAGGTTAACGGCTGCCTTACTGTCTTCTTTAGTTTGAAACACAGCAGACAGTGCATTACCCAGAATGAGAATGAGAAGTAACGGCAGTAAAATGTAGTTGACGATAATGATCGGATTCTTCACCTTGCGTTTCATACTCGTTACGAATATTGTCCACATCGCTTAATCCCTCAAATTCTTTTTCGTTAATTTGAAAAACACTTGTTCCAAGTTCGGTGAGATGTATTGAAAACTCTTAACCTCTTCTCCGAAACCTTCTTTAATTCGACTAATTGTCTCTACATCGTTCTTAGGGACCCCAATTTCGACATTGTTGCCTTCTGTTGCCAGAACATCATAATTTTCGAGCTGAGAGGTATAGTTCGAGCTTTTACGGTGAAGTTCCAGCTTCAAAACCGCTTGATCTGTATGTTCCTCGATGATGTCACTTAATTTCCCTTCACAAAGCAGTTGACCTTGATCAATAATGCCAACGTGAGAACAAATCTTCTCAACTTCTTCCATATAGTGCGAGATATATACGACCGTTGTACCCATTTGATTTAATTCCAGAATCGCATCCAAGATACGGTTACGAGATTGTGGATCGACACCGACAGTCGGTTCATCCAAAATGATGACATCCGGGTTATGCACAATTCCGCAGGCAATGTTCAATCTACGCTTCATACCGCCGGAAAATTTCTTCGGCTTTTGTTTACGCTCATCCCAGAGCCCTACGAACTCTAGCGCATAACGTACTTGCTTCTCCAGCCGCTCACCCTTCAGATTATAGAGCTTACCGAAGAACTGCACATTTTCATAAGCAGATAGATCATAAATAAGAGCTAAGTCCTGTGGCACATACCCCACTCTTTTATTCGTACTCTGATTGGGATGCTCATTAAACCACTGCAGCTTGCCACTTTTGGGTTTATCCAGTCCAAGCATGACTTTCGTTAGTGTAGATTTACCTGCCCCATTTGGCCCTAAAAGGCCATAAATTTGTCGATCACCAATGGAAAGTGAAAGACCATTTAAGACCGGTTTCTTTTTGTTATAACTAAAATTAATCGCTTCTCCTGAGAATACTGTTCGCATTCATAAGCCTCCCCAAAATGTTTTGTTTAGGTAGATTCCTAACTAGTCACAGTCTAGCACCATCCCTATTGGGATATACTTTTATGACTTAAGAGGCTTATTTGAAGTCATAACTGTAGGGTTGAGCACTCCAAATTTACACTTGTTCATGAGTTGACATTTATTTGAAAATAGTGTAAAACATAATATAATTTCATTTATTACATTCATTGACGAGAAAAAGTAAGCTGTTCCCTTGTTCCCCAGAGAGTTGGCCGTGTGCTGAAAGCCAATGTTCAAGTTATAGCCGAAAATCATCTCCGAGAAGGAAAGCTGAAGGCAATGAGTAGTAAGCTGACCCGGAATCCCACCGTTACAAGGGCCGCGTATGATAGTACGTAGTGAGGTGCCTGTTGATCATTCTGATGGATCAACTGGAACAAGGGTGGTATCGCGAGTTCAAATCTCGTCCCTTAGGGGGCGGGATTTTTTTGTTTTTCAGGGGATGTTCAAAAGTCTGATCGCTGCGAAGAAAAGAAGCACAAAGCTTATGCTTTCGATGCAAGTTTTCCTCTGGAAAACTCTTGAGGTCGCTGTTGAATCGGTGTCCTTATGATTAAATTAGAAGGTTTGGACACCTCTTCAAAGGCGAACGTTTCACTCTCAAACTTTTCGAAAGAAAATGTACATCGTAAGCATTAACCCAGTGCTTCTTTTTTTCTCCGTTCGACTTTTTAACATCCCAATAATTTACAGGAGGATGAATAACGATGAGAAAAGTCGATGTCAAAGAAAAAGCTAGAACCCGCGAGCTGCGTGTTTTGCAGCAGTGGAAACAAGAGGATACGTTTCGGAAATCGATCGATAATCGAGCAGGTAAACCCAATTTTGTGTTTTACGAAGGACCTCCTACTGCGAATGGGCAACCCCATATCGGTCACGTCCTTGGAAGGGTAATCAAAGACTTCATTGGACGATACAAAACGATGTCTGGGTTTCGTGTTGTACGAAAAGCGGGTTGGGATACGCATGGACTTCCTGTTGAGCTTGGCGTCGAAAAACAGCTTGGCATCTCAGGTAAACAGGAGATTGAAAACTACGGTGTAGCCAAATTCGTAGAGCAATGCAAGAGCAGTGTATTTGAGTACGAAAAGCAATGGCGTGAGCTAACCGAAGGAATCGCTTATTGGACGGACATGGATCATCCATACGTGACGTTAACCAACGACTATATCGAAAGTGTCTGGCACATCCTCGCCGAAATTCATAAAAAAGAGCTGCTGTACAAAGGTCATCGCGTCAGTCCTTATTGCCCAGACTGCCAGACGACGCTAAGCTCACATGAAGTTGCTCAAGGTTATGAAGACGTTGTTGACTTAAGTGCCACTGTGAAATTCAAAAGTAAAACAAGCTCCGATATTTTTCTTGCTTGGACTACTACGCCTTGGACACTTCCTGCGAATATCGCGCTTGCGGTGAACAAAGAAATCAACTATTTACGTGTGAAACATAACGATGAAGTGTATGTAATTGCCAAAAATCTAGTGGAAAAAGTATTGAAACAAGATTACGAAATCTTGTCGACACACAAAGGTTCCGAATTCATTGGGACACCTTATGAACCACCTTTTGGCTATATCAAAGTCAACAAAGGTCACTTTGTCGTCGATGCTGATTATGTCAGCGATACGAGTGGTACGGGTATCGTCCACATTGCCCCTGCACATGGGGAAGATGACTACCGTACGACGCGTCAACACGAATTGGACTTCGTAAATGTGGTCAACCAAGCGGGGTGTTATACGGATCAAATTACGGATTACGCAGGACGTTTTGTTAAAGATTGCGATCTGGATATCGTGAAACAGCTTTCGCACCTGAAGCTGCTATTCGCGAAAGAGCGTTATGAACACAGCTACCCATTCTGCTGGCGCTGTAAATCTCCGCTGCTCTACTATGCAATGGAAAGCTGGTTCATCCAAACGACTGCGATAAAAGATCAGTTGATCGAAAATAACAGTAAAATCGATTGGTATCCTGGTCATTTACGCGAAGGACGATTCGGTAAATTCCTAGAAGAACTCGTGGATTGGAACATTAGCCGCAATCGCTATTGGGGCACACCGCTTAATATTTGGCTGTGCCAAGATTGTGGATGTGAATATGCACCTGGCAGCATGAAGGACTTGCGTGAGAAATCCGTAGAACCTTTAGATGAAAACCTAGAATTGCATAAACCTTATGTCGATGATGTGAAATTAAGATGTTCCTGCGGGGGGACGATGGAAAGAACATCCGAAGTCATTGACGTCTGGTTTGACAGTGGATCAATGCCATTCGCACAATACCACCACCCGTTCGGAGATAAGGAATTGTTCCAAGAACAATACCCCGCTGATCTGATTTCTGAAGGCATCGATCAAACCAGAGGCTGGTTCTTTAGTTTATTGGCTGTTTCTACCCTTTATAATGGAAAAGCACCCTATAAGGCGGTGATCTCAACTGGACACGTCCTAGATGAGAACGGTCAAAAGATGTCCAAAAGTAAGGGCAATGGTATCAACCCTTGGGAAGTTATTGAAGAATTCGGTGCGGATGCGTTCCGCTGGGCGCTCTTGTCTGACAGTGCACCGTGGAGCAGCAAGCGCTTTTCCAAGAAAATTGTAGCCGAAGCAAAATCCAAATTCATTGATACGATCCATAACACACATGCTTTCTATTGCCTGTATGCATCAATCGATCAATACAACCATGACGACTATCCGCAAAAACAGTCTACGAATGAGCTGGATCGATGGATCTTATCTCGACTTCATTCTACCTTGCAAAATGTCGTGACTGGACTTGAGAAGTACGATTTTCTTAATCCAGCAAAATCCATGGAAATGTTCGTAGATGAACTCAGCAACTGGTACATCCGCCGTTCCCGGGACCGTTTCTGGAGCAGTGATATGTCCGAGGATAAAATATCTGCCTACCAAACGCTGCGGGAAGTACTCTTAACACTCGCAAGAATGATCGCGCCATATGCCCCGCTCCTTGCAGAGGACATTTATGACAACCTGCACGGGGAAAAAAGTGTCCATTTGACCGATTATCCACTTGTAAACACAGCGGCAATCGACCCAGAGCTGGAGTACGACATGGCAACGGCCCGCCAAATCGTGGAACTTGCACGGAACATCCGCAACGAAACCAGCATTAAAACACGTCAGCCCCTATCTGAAATGATCATCTCCATGGATCGAGATTTCAATTTGAATCGATTTGCTGACATCATCAAAGAGGAAATCAACATCAAACAAATCCGGATGGAGCAAAGTGACAGCAGCTTTGTGACGTATCATTTCAAATTGAATTTAAAAGCAGCAGGTAAGAAGTACGGAAAGCTCGTCGGTGCGATTCAAAATCTGTTAAAAGGCTTATCAGCCTCCGAAGCGAAGGAAGTCGTGAAGAGCGGTTATCTAGATGCCAGCCTAGAAGGCGAAATGGTACGGATTTCACTTGATGAGCTTCTTATTGAAAAACAAGGCGCAGCTGGCTTTGCTACCGCTTCTGGTAATCAGATTCATGTCGCTCTAAATACAACAATAACGGAAGAACTGGAGCAGGAAGGCATGGTTCGCGAAGTCATCCGTGTTATCCAAGATTGCCGTAAAAAAATGGATTTACCTATTGATAAACGGGTGATCTTAACGCTAGATGTGAATGATCAATTAAAAGCAGCTCTAGATCGATTCACATCTGTTTTACAGGACAATGTGTTACTATTAGATGTCAAATACGGGCATGAAACAGATATGGAATTAGCCTCCATTGGCGAGATGACATTCAGCTTAAAAATTGAATAAATTTGTATATAAAAAGGGCAGCTCTTCTATCATGAAGCTGCCCCTTAATTTACTTTCCAACTTGTTTCCAATTCGTCCACATCTCCTGCGGATTCAATTCATAAATTTCGTTCTCCCGGAACATGAACTGATGCACAATAAATTCGCGACGAATCGTTGCGTAATCATCATGGAATGTCTTAATAAATTCATTCAGCTCTTTCTCTGTATACTTCCGGCCCTTCTCTAATTGCATGACAATGTACTCAAGGGCAATCAATTTCTTCTTATACTGAGCGGGTATATGCTTCAATTTCCCTGCTGCTGTGAAAAAGTTGTTCATAACCGAAGTCTTCAAGCGTTCATTCTGATTTTCCGACACATCCTCACCTCCTGTCTGATTGGCGGCACGATAAATTAAGTTAGCTGTTGCCATTGCACTATTCTTGATAAAGTAATGATCCAGGGAAAAATAGATCGTGTTCTTCTCCCTACGTTCATGAATCAGACTTGCCTCTCGCAGCTTGGCTGCATGATGCGTGATTGTTGCAGGCGTTACGCTCAATTTCTCCGCTATTACCTGACCATTACACTCTCCATCAGCAAGCAAGATTAACATTCGAATTCGAGTTGGATCTGCTAAAGCTTTGTGATAACTAACGATTTTACTCAGTTGCATCCAAGACATCCCCTTTACTCGCAAACTAATTTAATGATCATCTAATTAGATTCTTGTTAAATTACATGCTAATGGATACCGAATTATTTGTCAATTATGAAAATAAAAAACACGCCCTATCTAGGCGTGCTTGCTAATCTGCTTATTCACCTGCTGATTTGCTAATCGAACCCAAGCTTATACTGATTGCGTTAACCTTATTATTAGACTTCACGAAGACAACGACGAAATCGCTGTGACTTACGACCGAAGATAACAATTTGCTTTGATATTGGATCAAAGTATTATTACCCGCTTCTTTTTGTTTCACGATAACTGCGTCGCTTGGAATATGACTGTTGACATATCCCTTCGCTTCATCAATTGTTCCAGCAAAAGCGTAGTCCATGCTAATCGCTCTTCCGTTATCGAGGAATGTTGCTTTAAGCGTTCCATTTTTAAAATTAGCATTCGCCTTGTTACCTGCATTAGCGCCATACTTATCTTCAAACACCGCTAAGGTATCACCTAATCCACCAGCTGCCGTCATCTGATTCGAAGTTGGTTTGTTCCCAGATGGCTGTTCCGGTTTGGATTCCTGCTCTTTAGACCCCTCTTTTGAAGGAACCTCCGGTGTTACAGATGGCTTGTCCTGCGTCACAGGAGTCGGAGTTGTATCCGGCGTTGGTTTCGCCTTAGGTGTTACAGATGACGTCATCGTTTGATTGCCTTGTTGTTTACTAAGCCCTTTCACTTGACCTTTTGAATGGTCTTGATCCGCCAGATTACTAATCTGTGTTAGATCTAACTTCGACCTTTCTTCCTTCCATTTCGCCAACCAATTTGTAAGATTAGATTCCTCTGTTTGATTTGGATTTGGATTTGGAGTCGAAGGAGAAGGCTGTGCCACTTCTTGTTCATCCGGCTTTGGTTCTTGTATATCCTGCTTTACAATGGCTGCCTCCGCGGAATGCATCTTCTGATCTTGTAATACTTGATACCCGCCAATCATGAAAACCACATAACTAACGCCCGCCAGTATGCCGAACAACTTGGCTCTGCCTGTTCCCTTATTTACCGCATACAACAACGCGGCGATACATACAAGAAACTCTACTAAACCTATTATTCCAATAACCATCCACATGATGAAAGTCACTCCATATTTTTTTATACATACTAGAATTGCTAAGCTCTTGTTATTATACGATAGGTTCTTCCAACTAGTAAATCCTTCCTTAGTCCTCACTTCCGTCATTTCACTATCTTGCTCATCCATTTCCAAATAAGTACAGCAGGCACCCTTCAAGGGTATACTGAAGATGGAGGTGATTCAATTGATCCAAGATCCTATTTCCAATGACCAATGGCAAGCGATTCTTAATAATGATACGTCCTATGACCATACGTTTATTTACGCCGTTCAGACGACGGGGATCTTTTGCAAGCCATCTTGTAAATCCAAAGCCCCGCTCAAAGACAATGTGCGTATTTTCAAAGATTCCAAAGAAGCACTAGACGCCAACTTCCGCCCTTGCAAGAGATGTAAACCAACAGGAGAACGCCTACCCAATGAGGAGTGGGCCGCTCAGATCACACATTTCATCGACATGAATTATAGCGAAGAAATAACCCTGGAACTTCTTGCAGACAAATGTCACGGCAGTCCGTATCATCTCCATCGCACGTTCAAGCAAGTGACTGGAATGACACCTACTGCCTATATCCAGCAAGTTCGAGTGAACAAAGCTTGCGAATATCTGAATCATTCCAAGCTATCTATTGCAGATATTGCCCACGCTGTTGGGATTGCGAATACACCTTATTTTATAACCTTATTCAAAAAGAAAACCGGGCATACACCTGCAATCTATCGCCAATTACAGCACAATAAACTTCAAAGAGAGGGACTAAATCATGAGTGATTTAAAGATTGAAGGGATTCGTTGGGCATTGATTAATGAGAATGGTTGGAACTTTATGATCGCAGCTACACCAAAAGGGCTATGCTACGTCGGTTCGCAACATGCACCCTATGAGCAACTCGAAGAATGGGTGAAGAGGTATTTTCCCAATCGTACACTCATTCAGGATGAAGTGGGGATGCAACCTTATAAAGCGGAGATTAGCGAGTATTTGCAAGGAAAACGCCAAGTCTTTACCCTGCCTTATGATTATCACGGCACTTCGTTCCAACTCGCGGTGTGGGAGACATTATGTAACATCCCGTACGGTCAGACGGTATCTTACTCCGACATTGCTCATCAGATTCAAAAGCCAGCAGCAGTTCGAGCAGTCGGCACAGCGATTGGAGCCAATCCTTTGCTCGTAACAATCCCTTGCCACCGCGTAATGGGTAAAAATGGTGCGCTCACTGGCTACCGAGGTGGTCTGGAGATGAAGAGGCAGCTCCTTGCGTTAGAGGGCCTACTTCACCTGACTAATTGATAAGCTCAATTTATAATTGCCATAATGCAGCAGCTCGTCCAATAGTGTATTAAGCTCACTGGATGTACCCATACGCACTCGCATCCAGTAGCATCCTTCACCACTGACACGATGTAATTCAATAATGGAGTCATGCTGCAATACAAAAGTTTGAAATTTTTGATGCGCAGTCGGTGATTTTAAAAACATTGTAATAAACGCATGCACCACCTGCCCCAACTTTTCGGGATTCACACGTAATGTATAACCTTCAATGATCCCATTCTCCTGCAACTTGCGTACACGAGCGCCAACCGCCTGTCCTGTTAAGTGAACCAGTTGTCCAATCTCCTTATGAGAGAGGGTCGCATCCTTCTGTAAATGCTGCAATATACGAAAATCAACATCATCCAACGTCGAGTGATTCATCTTGAGCTATTTCCTTTCATCGTGAAAAAGAATCCTTGTCATTCGTTTCACCAGATTATGTGCTTCACACTTCCTATCCTATATCCTAACAGTAGTAGAATTTTTCTTCACTAAAAAGATATGAGGTGTCCAATCATGCAAATTCGTCTTATTCGCAACGCCACACTATGGGTACAGTATGCGGGCGTCCAATTTTTAATTGATCCAATGTTTAGTGATAAGGGTGCAAATCCCCCAATTCCAAACTCCTCTAATACTCGTCGAAATCCACTTGTAGAACTGCCTATACCCATTGATGAGCTTATTCAGCCTGATGCTGTCATAGTGACTCATCTGCACCGCGATCACTGGGATGAAGCTGCCGCTGCAGCCATTGGGAAACAAGTTCCGATCTTCTGCCAACCAGATGAGGATGAAAGGATTCGCTCGCATGGTTTTAGTTCCGTGACGCCTGTGTCCAGTAGGGTCGATTATAAAGGGGTGACCCTCATTCGTACATCCGGGCAGCACGGTACGGGGGTAATCCGCAAGCTTATGGGGCGCGTGTCGGGGTTTATTTTCAAAGCGGATGGACATCCGACCTTATATCTTGCTGGAGATACCATCTGGTGTGAGGACGTTAAACAGGTGCTAGATGCACATCGCCCAGATGTAACCGTTGTGAATAGCGGTGGTGCTCATTTCGCAGTTGGTGATCCGATTACGATGGATGCTGATGATGTGGTTCGCACAAGTAGGTATGCCCCTTGCACGAAGGTGATTGCCGTTCATATGGATGCGATCAATCACTGCTTCGTTACGAGGGAAGTTTTACGTGACCGTTTATCTGCGGAAAGTCTATTGGAGCAAGTTACGATTCCGCTGGACGGTGAATGGTGCTAAGAAGCTAGTTATTAACTGGTTGTTTCACTTGTGTATATGGATACTGCGCTGTGCGGAGGGCGATTTCAAAATACTCGACATCGGGCATATTCCGCTCCTTGGCGATGGTGATCGCTTTTTCAATATCATAAGTGACTCTGCGTAGTTGAACGGCGATGTCCTGCTTATTCAAATCGACGATGGCATAGCTAGCCCGATTATCTCCATCAAATGGCGTACCGACACTACCGCAATTCACAACCAGTCTGCCTTTACCTTGGCGCGCATGCGCATGGTGAATGTGACCATAAAGTAGAAGCTTTGTTTGTTCATCCGCATGTAACGTGTCCAGCTCGTCCAATGTCGCCCATGGGTACACAATATCCACGAGCGACTTGGAACTTGCGTGGTACATCTCCGTTGGTACGCCATCTAAACAATCATGAAACCCGATCGGCAAGTTCCCCAACCATATCTGATCTTCCGCTGAAATTCGCGCACAATCATACTCAAACGCACGCAGGACCAGCTCTTCTTTATGACTGGTCGGCACCCAATCCTTTTTCGGAAAACGGGTGAAAAGATTATCGTAATTGCCACGGATGACCGTGAGCGGGTTTAACGACTGAATCAACTCGATGCATTCGCTTGGCTGTGGCCCGCGCATCACCATATCTCCAAGAAATGCAATAGCATCGGGACTTTGCCCCTTAAGATCATGGACGACTGCCTCAAGCGCGGTCGCATTGCCATGTGTATCTGAAATCACTGCTAATCTCACGAATATACCTCCAGAAGATGAACATGTAAAAGGAATGATGAAATAGAAAGAATTCGACTTGGATTCTAATTGTTCCTGCATAGCGAGATAAGTAGTCTGAATTCTAAGCTTGCATCGCAAATCGCAAAGGTACATACTAAACCATATATGCATCAACGTATCTACATCAGGAAACTTTCAAAATGAGGTGTTCGACATGAATCAAGACACATTAGAGTTGTACCGCACATTAACAGAATTCCCGGCAGCACCAGGATTTGAACGCGAACTTCGCGCTTACGTAAAAGGGGAATTATCCAAATATACGGACGAATTCGTGCAGGATGGATTGGGCGGTATTTTCGGAGTAAAACGTGGGGATGAGCAAGGGCCTCGCGTTATGGTTGCTGGCCATTTAGATGAAGTTGGTTTTATGATTACGCAAATTACGGATAATGGAATGCTCAAATTCCACACACTAGGTGGCTGGTGGAGCCAGGTTGTACTCGCTCAACGCGTACAAGTCATCACAGAAAATGGACCCGTATACGGTGTTGTTGGATCTACTCCGACGCATTTATTAGATCCAGCGGCTAAAAGTAGACCCGTTGAGATCAATACCATGTATATCGATATTGGTGCGGATAGCAGGGAACATGTCGAGTCACTTGGCATACATCCAGGGTTGCCCGTATTGCCGATCTGCCCCTTCACACCGCTTGCGAATCCGAAGAAAATCATGGCTAAAGCTTGGGATAACCGCTATGGCGTTGGTCTTGCCATTGAACTAATGAAAGAACTTCATCAAGAACAAGCGAAGCTTCCGAATGTGCTTTACTGCGGCGCTACTGTTCAAGAAGAAGCAGGATTACGTGGTGCACGTACGGCTGCAAATTTAATTCAACCCGATATTTTCTACGGACTGGATTGCAGTGCAGCGAATGATACAACGGGAGATCGTAACGCATTTGGTCAACTTGGAAAAGGCGCTTTACTTCGCATCTTTGATCCGACGATGATCACACACCGCGGGCTCGTAGAGTTTGTACGAGATATGGCTGAAACCTATAAAATCCCATACCAATATTTCGTATCCGCAGGCGGAACGGATGCTGGGCAAGTACATCTAAGTGGTACGGGTGTCCCATCTACGATCATTGGTGTATGCGGACGTTATATCCATACTTCAGCGTCAATTGTCCATACAGATGATATCGATGCGGCCAAAGAGCTATTAATTCAACTTGTCAAACATACCGATCGTACAACGATGAACACGATTTTGGAACGCTCATAACAAAAGAAGACCCCGTTTATAGAAACAGCGGCAGCCATGGACGAGAAAATAAAGTCCTAGACTGCCGCTGTTTTATTGAATTAACGTGTGCCGTTAGATTAGTGCATTTGTCCGTTATTTAAGCTACTGTTCTGACTCAATCGTTTCCCATAACGAATTCTGTGACACATTAATGTATTCCAGTTGCTTCATACCATAGAGGAAATCAGGTTTCCGATTGATCATACACATTCCTAAGTCCAAGAATCGCAGGTGCTTCAGCTTCTCTAGCTCAAGCGGTAGCTCATGGATCGAGGTGTATTGAATCGTAAGCCGCTCCAGTTGTTCCAGCTCTCCAATCTCCGGTGGGATGCGGTTTAGGCTGATCTCTTCCTTCGGCTTAACCCGATACCCTGGAGTCGGTCGATCCGAGCTCGCACATTGGATGCAGAGCTCTCTCAGGTTCTTCAGCCTGGCTATGGATGCGGGAATACTCTCCAAATCAGCCGTCAGGATTTTCAAGCGTTCAAGCTTACTTAACTCGAACAGCCCTTCGGGTAGACGATAAAGATCCTGTTCAAAAATTTCCAGATCACGCATCTCTGTAAGGTCCCGAATTCTCTCAGGCAGCTCTGTCAGCCCATGTCCACTTATATACAGCCAGTCGGTTTTATGCTTAATGGCATCATCTAGCAGACAATCCAGATCCCGGTGAGCCTTTAATTCCAAAAAAAGCCCTGTGATTCGATCCATCAGTTCGATTGCTTCTTCGTCAGTTACTTCCATACCATACATATGTTCATGCACAACCGAGTAAAGGTAGTCTCCGCCACCTTCTTTCAAGAAACACAAGTCTTCCGGTAGGCTAGGGTAAATCCAATCCGACAGGCGGTTTGCCATTTGCTTCAGTAGGTTCCCGCTTTCTTCGCAGCATCTATAAAAATAGTAGGTTCCCGCGGTATAAAAGGCATGACTACGATAGGTATTTCTTATTTGTATAACTTCATCTAAATTATCGCCTTGGATTACGATTGTCTCCACCAGGTAAGGTTTTAACGCTTCCAATACGCTTGTGTAATGGCCGCGTACCACATCAGCCGGCATTTTCTCCCCAAGCACAAAACATTCCGAGTTCCGTATCGCCAAATCTATTACCTGCTCGTAAGCTTCGCCTTTAGGGTCTGTATACATTCTCATCCCATAAGTCTCCATTCCCATTCGAAGTACATAATATCCCTATTGGTAGTATTATTACAATATTTCGATATACCCTTCTGTTCCATGCACGCGAATTCGTTGCCCGTCTTTTATCAGATTGGTGGCATTGTCCACCCCAACAACTGCTGGTAAACCATATTCACGCGCGATAACTGCACCATGGGTCATCAGTCCACCTACTTCGGTGACTAGACCTTTGATGGATACAAACAACGGTGTCCAGCCAGGGTCAGTAAAAGAGGTAACTAATATATCTCCATCTTCTAGATCAGCATCTTCTATGTTTAAAATGACACGTGCCCGTCCTTCTATAACTCCGGAAGAAACAGCTAGACCTACAATCGCTTTAGCTGGCAGATTTTCTCGTTTGTACTCACCTGCAAGGATTTCACCATCAGACGTGATCACACGTGGGGGAGTTAATTTTTCAAAATGTTTGTATTCGTCTTTTCGTTTATTGATGATCTGTCTGGTCGCAAGCTTCGCTTGCTGCTCGACCATGCAACCCGGATAATCCAGTTTATTTGTGCGTACAGCTTCGTGAAGTTCTTCAAAAGTGAGATAGTAGATATCTTCTTTTTCATCAATAACGCCTGTTTGAACGAGTTGTTCGGCTTCTTTTAGTAAAGCCTGCTTATAAACGAAGTAGCGAGTCACCATGTCGTATTTTGGATATTCGCGATAGCCGATAAAATTACGGATTAGCTCGATCATTCTTGTAGTTTCTTCGGCTTTTTGATCGCCGTCCGGTAGTTGCTTCAATCGATCTAATAATTCTTGTTCTTTTTTCAAAGCATCCTGTCGGCCTTGCTCAAATTTACGTTTGCTTTCATTAGGCTCAAAGTTTTTGATGTTAGCAAGAATCAAGGGAACAAGTGTAATTGGTTTTTCGCTCCAACGCGTTCTAGTGATATCGATTTCTCCCGTACATCGCATTCCGTATTTGTCGAGATAAGCATAGATCGCGTCTTGGGTTTCCTGTCCACCATCCAACTTAACGAGTTCATCCCCAAAGTTATCCTCTTTGACATGTTGCAAATAATCAATGACTTCTGGATATGGACGAATCACATCTGCGACATCTAGTAGCGCTAGCCCCATTTCCGAAGTAATATTGCCCGGTACAGATTGAGAAAGTGTATCTGCTACGTTTTTTTCGCCTAACCACTTATTCATGTTTTCATTGATCCATGTTGAAGCATCCGTAGCAGCTATAATGATACCCAAACTTCGTGGGTTAAATAAAATCTTCTTTAATTGTTGGATTTCTTCTAGAACAAAATCAAATAAATCTAATCCAGATTTCGTTGAGATGATTTGTTTTAACTCTTCAATTGATGTTTGACTGCTCTTAATCAAATCAGGAACGATTGAAGGATCGTATTCGCTTGGTACCTGAGGAGCCGGAGGCATCATGCTTTTACTGCGACTAGGTGCTGTGTTATCATCTGGTAGCGGTTTAATAAAATCTCCCCGCTCTTTGAGGGTCCGAAGTGCGTCTTCGATGAGTGGATCTGTTTGTCCTAGGGGATTAAATACAGTTTTTCTGCTGTCAGGTGAAACCAACATAGGTGTCACATCAATAAACAACCTTCCACCCGCTTTATGCATGGGTGCAGGAGTCGATAACAAGAAAAAGGACAGTCCCAGTGGTTTTATAGGGTCCGTCATCATTTGTAGGTGACCGACAGATATGTACACGTGATTTCCTTGATCATTCGCTTCGGGGATGGGGTATAACGTTGTGATGGGCCGACTCTGGACAATATAAAATGTATCATGGGCCAAACACCATTCGATATCTTGTGGGTAACCAAAATAAGTTTCGATCTGTCTGCCAATGCGTGCCAGTTGCACAATTTGTTGATCAGTAAGTGTTTGAGTTTTTTGCTGATCAGGATCGATCTGCAGTGTCTCTGTTCCGCCTTCTTTTCGTCCATAGATAGCCAATTTTTTGGCTGCAATCCTCTTATCGACGATTTTCCCTTCCTGTACTTTATAACAATCGGCAGAAACCAAGCCGGAGACCAGAGCTTCTCCAAGTCCAAAACTGGCATCGATTGATAGCACCTTTTGGTTGCAGGTAATCGGATCAGCTGTAAATAAAATCCCTGAAGCCTGTGGGAAAACCATCTTTTGAACGATAACGGATAAATAAACTTGACTGTGGTCAAATCCATTTTGCATACGGTAGATTACTGCGCGATCTGTAAATAAAGAAGCCCAACATTTGCTGATATGCTGCAAGATGGCATCGACGCCGATGATATTTAAATAGGTGTCTTGTTGACCAGCAAAAGAGGCATGCGGTAAATCTTCAGCAGTTGCACTAGAACGCACTGCATAAGCATGTTTCTCGCCAAACTTGATGAGATAGTGAGTAACCGCTTTCATAACATCGGAAGGAATTTCTGTTTCTATAATGATTTGCCTGATCTTCCTGCTGATTTCACCAATTTGATCTCGATCTTCTACGTTTAGCATGGTTAGCCGATTGAGCAAAGCATAATACGTTTCGTTTTGTTCGATGGCTTTTTGATATCCCTCGGTTGTAACACAAAATCCTTCTGGTACTTGTATTCCTTGGATTTTTGATAATTCCCCTAGATTTAACCCTTTTCCGCCAACGAGCAAAAGCTGTGTCTTTTCGATTTCATGTAAGCTGAGAACCAACGAACTCATTACCTATCACTCCTAATCATTAAATTGAGAAAAAATCATCATTTGATATTAGTTCTTCAACATGATATACTTACAAATTTTTATCCGATTATATCATTGCATCCATTTATGTGCAATATAAGAATAATATGGTAGAATCGTTCAGGTTCTTTTTTTGATTTTCCACTACATTTGTCACATCAAAAAAACCTAGTTTAAGCCGACTCCGTCACTGCATAAAAAACTTTATTTACTCAGTTTATCAAGAGCTAAATTTAAGAAAGTCAGATAAAATAAAGAGCTCTATATTTTATACATGACTAATATATTACCCCTTTTTTGTTTAACTAACGTGTCCCGTTAGCGCAACGACTTACTCTGTTGAATTTCGTGTTCCTCAACATAAAGCGGCATCAGAGAAGGCGGATCGTACCTTATCGCGGCCTTTAAACGACAAAATGGTGCCGATAGCCATAGCCCCATAGCCGCAACGAAATAATGAGCCTAATCCGACAGTGCCCGCATGATGTTGGATTTCGCCTCTGCCGCAATCGCTTCATTCCCGTCATCGACCGCTTGCATTAAGATCAGTACGGGGATGTATACCGCGATCAGCCGCGCCAGCAGCTTCGTTTCCTCGTCCGCTCCCCCGTACGTTTCGAAAAACACGCCGCGAGCGTAAGGTGGTAAAAAGCTATAAGCAACGCTCAAATCGCAAGCCGGATGGCCTACGCTCAGATCACCCCAATCAATGATGCCGGAAACGATCCCGTTCTCATTCACAAGCATATTTTTGAAATGAAGATCGCCATGTAGCAGTGCATTCACCGCCTCGACACGGTCCTTTTGCAGCCTGCTAATATACGCTTCGATCACACCGGACTCCTCCGGCGACAAGTGTTCAACCACCTTCGATAGAAAGCCCTCCAATTTCACTTTGCGCGATGCTATGTCCGTCAAGTTTCGATGATCTTGCTGAACTCCGCACTTCAGCGCCGCCTGCACCGGAAACTCATGCAATCTCCGCAAAAATTTCGCCAGCGTCTCTGCCGATAAAGCCCGGCGTTCTTCCGTCAAACCGATTGGGAAATCTCCTGGCACGTAGGCATAGCCAAGAAATGGTGCCGGGTATTCGTCACTTGCTTCGCCATAAAACAACGGTTTCGGATAGGGGATGGTCATATATGCTTCCAGCTTCGGCAGCAGCTTCCCTTCCATACGAATCGAGCCAACTGCAATCGTTCTTCTTGGAAACCGGAACACGTACTCGTCACCGATGAGAAAAACCGTATTGTCCCAGCCCCAGCCCAATCGCTTCACTTGCTTCGATGACAGCTGAGGGAATTGTCTGCCGATCAGCGTCCGCGCCTGCTCTTCGTTAACCTCCCACTCCGCATCCCATACATTCGTTCCTCCCATGAATTGTCTGCCTCCTCGTTCCTTACGTTATTTAGATGTTTACATTCCCTGGAAGTTACGCATAACTGCCCGTTAGCTGAAAAGGCTGCCGATCCATTGCTGTCGACAGCATTCTCCTTATGATTATTGAGCTAAAGTTCTCCGTTAGGAATAAGAACAATTAAAGTATTATTGTCACTAAAGCAAAAAATACAACTACAGAAAACGGAATAATATATAAACATTGCTTTTTTCTTTTAGGAACAAGAAGTAAAATAATAATTATCATTAAAGCATATAATATTTCAGTGCCAAGCATATAAAAATAGTTTCCCTTACTTATAAGAACATTTTCGTATTGCATGAATTTTTCATAATAGTTTACCGTAGAAAGATAGATTTTATATCCTTCAAATGCAATTACGGAAATTGGTAACGATGTAATAATACTGGAAATTAAATGATTGGCATGAGAAAACCACATTATATAGGCTGGAATCGCTGATAGTAATGCAAGGATGCACCAAAAAATAATATATTTTAATGGAAAAAGTTCAAGAACTAATATTGTATATATGTAGTACGAAAGTAATAATGAAATAAGGAATGTGAAAACACGTGTTGCGGCTAATTTAGGCGTGTAAGAATATACAGCTATCAAAGTGGAAATAAATATCCACATCCCCCAGTTACTTCCTATGTAGCCTAAAATTGAAACTTCGTTAGGAATCATAGGTGAATCGAGTATTTTAGCAACGAAACCCAATGTCAATCCTAAAATAGATGAAAATAACACAGAATATGCCATTTGCTTTTTGCCTACTCTAATATTAGTACGTATTTTATCAGTTTTTAAAAATACACTCATAATTAACCTCGATTATTTTTGTTTTTACAATGGATTGTTTAACACAAGTTAAACATCACTCTTCAACTAACCTGCCCGTTAGTTCAATAAAAAGAACGCTCCCGCACCTTCGCTTGGGCCACGTCCTCCTCATTATATTCCATTTCCAATTATTAATTAAAGTACATACGCGGGTAGCATGTATGGCTTTAAAAAGTGCCTTATCCTAATCTTAGCACTAAGAAAATACTTTTTTTCTCTAATCCATTTAAACTCGGTCCATCTCATTAGATCACCGATTATTTAGATGTATTTGGAGTAGATTCGTGTACACGCTTCAAATATTCCATCATGTTCGTGTCATCTTGAACGGCATAAGTAAACTCACTATGTTTAGCTACATCTTGAGCCAATGCCCGGAACAAATCACACGTAACAAATACGGATTTCCAGATGTGTTCATAATTAGAATCTGAATACGTTTGTTTATACATGTCATAGTAAGATTCTGGCAGGTAATTTTTATAGTATTTCCCCATTTTGCCTACGGACACTTTGAAATCGTGCTGAATCCCTATCCACCATGCAACCATGGTATCCAGCTGATCCCGAATAACAGATTCAAACATTTGTTTCACATAGGGCAATTCATCCCGCCCCATGCCTTTGGCTACGTTCTGCAAACACCACCAAAAGTCGTTACAACAACTGATATACAGCGGTTCTGTCGGACGCTTTACATGATAATCGGCATCCGTCGGAGGTGGAATTTGCGGCATGCCATTGTCTTTATCCAGAAGCAAAACGGTGAGTTTCTCTTTCCTATACTCTTCCAACATCGCTTCTTTCACCAGAAGTCGAAGATCAATTCGATTGCCATCGGTAAACAGCATCAAGATCATATAGGAACGGTCAAAATTCATTTCGATTCCACAATTTCGATCCATTTTATCCGGCTCTTGCAGCATAAGTCGATCCCCAAAAACCTGAATCCAATCGGGATCTTGCAAAAAAGAGGCTATTTCCGTTACGACATACACGATATCGTAATCCTGAAACTGATCTTTCGGCACATTAGGATTTGTCCTTGAACCGTTCATATATACCGCACGAATACGCTCATCGCTTTGGGCTACGCCAAGTATCAGATCGAACATTTCTTTCTCAGTTCTCAATTAATTTCACTTCTTTCAGATAGGGATTGGCCTCAATGAGCATCTGCGCTTGCTTCATTGCCTTGGCTCCTTGAGGCACCCCACCACTTCGATTCAGCAGCATCCACCTTACACAAGCAATAGCTATGAAGAGGTCCAGCTCTTCCTGCTCCATTGGATGATCAAGCACATAAGCAGATCGGAATAGATTCGCATTACGCTCAGCGACATAGATGTGTATTAAAATATATGTCCATGCAAAGTCGTACCTCGTGTCTCCCAACTGGGCGTTCGTCCAATCAATAACCGCATACTGGTCACCTGACTCCAGCACATTGTACATGTGATAATCGCCATGAATAACCCGATCTTGCCGAAGCTTTGCCAACTCGACGAGATGTTCAGCAACTTTCTGCAAATCTGAATGCTGCTCGATCTCCGGATAGAAATAGTCAATGAAATCATGCTTGGGGAGTTGAAGATGTTGAACATCCTCTAACGAAATGTGATGGATTTTCGATAAAATATGAGCCATATCCGTTATCTTCTTTTTGTTTATCTTGCTAATAGGATTGCCATCAAAAGTTGTAAGCAGCACCTCATTTCCTTCAGCATTCTTCCCCCAACCAAGGGGCTTAGACACCGATAGGCCACAATCTACAAGGGTACTCAGCAAATGATACTGAAACTGAATATTAGGCTTGGACGCTTTGTTCCATATTTTCATCACAAAACTTTCATCATGCGAGCAAACCTTCTTCACTTCCGCTTCGAACCCCTGCGTCATGGGATGAACAGTTAACGTGTCTGCATCTCGCAATAAATCGTCTAGTTTGTCATTATAGTCGATCCAATTGATCGATTTTATCGCATTGCTCATTATCAGATCTTCCCTTCTCCAAAAATGCGGTATCCCTTGTTTTCGAGAGATACATTCATCTCCATTTGAAATTCAATAGTCTGATCTTGAAGAAAACCAATTGTATAGGTGACGACGTAAGGTGTTTCGATATATACGAGCGTAAGCTGCAAAGTATGACGATTAAGCCAGACTGCGTAAGTAACAACCTCCTGCACATGCAAGGATAAATCCTTGATAAAGGTATCTTGAGTATGAATTGATTTTGTAAAATCGAACATCAAGATGTGCTCGCGTTCATTGGTATAGATCGTATGGAGGGCAAGCTGATCTTTATTCCTTTTGAAAAAGACCCGATGAAGACCCTCCGAGTTCGTGTCCATGATGTAGGTATGATCATCGATATTTGGAACATTGTCGGGAACCGGTTGAAAGGCAGGAACAGGACAGCTCATACTGCTCAATCGCTGCTCTAACAGCATAGGATCGTGAGATGCTAAATTCATATTTTGATCAATCCGAAAAAGAATATGGTTATAAATAAGATCGAGAAGTAGCTGTAAGGACTTCATACTTGGAAAGCTTGCTGTAACGGCAATGACAATGTTCTGCTGCGGAGCGACAAGACACATTTGACCGAACGCTCCATCCCCCCGGTAACAACCATGTCGGCACAGATGAAATTGGTAGCCGTAGCCTTGGGCTGAATCCGGTCTTTCTATTAGATCAACTCTTCCACGATTATCGCTCTGCTCCGTTGTCGCAAGCTCGATGTAAGCCTCCGACACAATTCGTCTGCCACCAAACATCCCTCGCTGTAAGAGCATTTGGCCGAACTTTGCAATGCCTTCAGTTGTCAGACTTAACCCCATTCCCCCTGCGGTTATGCCCATTGGACAGGTTTCCCAGGTAGGTCTAGAAATTCCCAATGGTTCAAACAAACGTGGCATTAAGTAGTCGACCAAATTCTGACCCGTTACCCGTTCCAAAATCGCCGACAGCATATATGTCGCATGCGTGTTGTAAACGTAATGACTCCCTGGTTCATGTTCGACCTCAAGGGATAAGAATGCTTGAACCCAATCTTCTTCCGCAGCCACCTGGGAATAAATATTGTCGTGATGACCTGTGTTCATCGATAAAAGATGATGAATCGTCATTTTTGCTAGATTTGCAGAAACTATAATTGGCAGCTTGTCTGGGAAAAATGAAATCACAGGATCATCTAATTGAAGTAGTCCATCGTCCCAAGCAATTCCCATGGCTATTGAGGTAAAGCTCTTACTCAGTGAGTACAGAAGTTGAGGTGTGTCCCTATGATAAGGCTTTCGCCAGAACTGAGCTGTAGCTTTTCCATTCTGTAATAAGATGAAGCTGTTGACTTCTAAGTTGGCGCTCTCCATTTGATTGAGAAAATCGATTAATTGTGTTTTCATATATAACTTCACTTTACAAGAACTTACATGAAATAACAAAATATTTTACAATATTTCCTTTTTCGCCTATACTGAGGTCAAATCTAGTAATCTCTGTGATAGGGGAATTGTTATGTATTTTTTATACTCCATTTGTTCATTTCTTACTGTTATTGCTTTGATTCCTCCCTTACGTAAAATCGCGATCAACCTCGACTTTGTCGATCGACCCAATAGTCGAAAAATCCATATTGAGCCTGTTCCGCATCTTGCGAGCATTGCGATTTTTTTAGGATTTATTATTCCGTATTTGGTATTCATCGATTGGAATATGAAATCCGCTGCTATTTTAATAGGGGCATTGTTGGTGATTGGAATTGGACTTATTGACGATTGGTACAAAACAAAAGCCAAGGACTTCCCAGCATGGCCGAAGCTAATTGTACAAGTTGCGGCTGCGGTAATCGCATTTAGTGCTGGAATCACATTCGAGGGATTTACGAATCCTTTTACACAGGAAATGGTGCTCTTACCAGTCTGGCTGCAATTTGTATTAACGATTCTATGGATCTTCGGCGTGACAACCGTCATTAATTTTATGGATGGATTAGACGGATTATCAGGTGGAGTCAGTGCAATTGCGGCAATCACGTTGTTCTTGGTGGCATTGTCGAAAGGTCAGATTGATTCAGCGATCATGTCTATCCTTCTTGTGGGTGCGACGCTCGGATATTTAATCTTCAATAAACCTCCGGCAAAAATATACATGGGTGACGCTGGCGCCACATTCATCGGGTTCTTACTTGGTGTTATCGCACTCGATGGGGCTTTCAAACAAGTGACAGCGATTTCTATCTTCATTCCAGTTCTTGCTCTGGGCGTACCGATTGCCGATAATCTATATGTCATCGTCAAAAGAATGCTCGCAGGCAAGCCGATCTACCAAGCGGATCGAAGCCAAATGCATTATCGCCTGCTGTCGGCTGGATTAACACAGAAACAAACGGTTTTGATCATTTATTTGATGAGTACTTGTTTGTCACTTGCTTCTATTATTTTACTATTAATTAATATTTAGAGGATCATAAAGAAAGCCCTGACGACGAGAAGTCAGGGCTTTTTATTTTGTTTATTAAATTGATTTTGCCATCGATATATTCGTTGTTTCATAGCCTAACTTTTCATATAATCCACGTGCAATTTGGTTATGACCAAAAACATGAAGTCCCATTTTCTTCATTCCTATTTCTTTAGCGATTACTTCAATTTCTTTCATGGCTTGTTTCCCATATCCCAGACCCTGATAGGACTCCAAAATTTTAAAATCATAAATATAGCCATCATCTTTGTTCGCAGGTGATTTTTGCCCAATCCAGATCATTCCAATCACTTGCTCCTCATGAAAAATAGAGAATAAGTAATGACATTCAGACTTTTCACCATCTGGTAGCAGTCGATTAAATTCTTTTCTAGAAAGGTTAATCGCTTCATCTTCACTCCAATTTCCTGCAATCACTTTCTCTTTGGCATAGCCATCAATGGCATGTGCTAGATACTGCTGAAATTCCTCATGGTTCATAGGTTTTAATGCAACCACTCAATCCCCTCCTACGATATTGAAAATTCAATTTATTTAAAAGAAACGCCATGCTCTCGAAGCAGATTCGCAACCTTGTGATTGCCTTGCTGAATCGCAAGTGACAATGCCGTTACACCCTCTTCAGTACTTATGGTTACATCCGCTCCATGTGCAAGTAATAAACGGATGATGTCTTCATTGTCGTCATGAAAAGCAGCGGTGTGCAAGCATGTCTGACCGTTGCTGTCGAGAATATCCGTCTGGGCTTTGTTCGCAAGCAGCAGCTTGATAACATCCAAATTACGTTCCCCTGCAATCGCGGCATGCAGCGCAGTGTTAGATGGAATATAGGTAACTTTGGAATGAGAGACCGCATTAACATCTGCTCCGTAATCTAGTAATACTTGAACAGCATCCACATTGCCAAAATGCGCAGCATAGCCAAGAGGCGTAAGTCCTTCGCTGTTTTCTGTGTTAGCAAGTTCTGGTTGGGTTTGTAAAATCATTGTCAGACTGGTGGCATCACCTGTCTGCGCTGCTTGAAATACATCTTCGATCCATTGCTTTAACTCCATAATCGTAAAACCTCCTGTTTAATGAAGATTGATAGATTTACATATCATATGGTTAATTATAGCAGATCGATTGCATCCCACTTCTCGAATATCACTTTTTTTGAAGGAATTGAGAAGGGCTTGCACTAAAGTCGTCTTGCTTCTTGGAGCCAATTTTCTGTCAGAACTTACGAAATTAGGTGTAATTTTTTCGCGCACCTGTGTGAGGTGGGACCAGACCAGCAACGATCACCGTTTCGATGGAAATATTTCAATCCACGCACCTACATGAGGTGCGACCGCTACATCTACATTGCATTCAAAGACAGAGTTTTATTTCAATCCACGCACCTACGTTTGGTGCGACACCAAAAATGATTAAACAAAGATCTATTTGTTTTAAAAATAGTCAAAACCAAATTATTTTTTCGATAATTGGTATTTATCTGAAAAAAACATGGTGCGAATGTCCCAGTGAATTCATGTGCACTATACATTCGCACCATAAAATTAAACTCGATCAATGATTAATACTATTCATTATAATCGATATTCCGTTTTTTTACAGGTCTTAAGACGATACTCCATCAGACTTCCCGAAAATCACTTTGTTGCCTGAAAAGCGATGGACTTACCCCGAAGCGTTTGGTAAATAGTCCACTAAACGAACTTGGGCTTTGGAATCCAACCTCTAGGCATATATCGGTGACGGGTTGATCTGTTTGTAAGAGCAGCCGCTTGGCTTGTTGGAGTCTTTTTTCGGTTAGAAATTGATGGGGAGACATCCCGAATAATTGCTTGTAACTTCTGAGAAAATGATTCGGTGATAGGCAGGCGACTCTCGCTATGTCCGTCAAAGAGATGGGCTGAGAATAGCAAGCAGCCATAAAATCATGTCCAATATGTAGTCTTCGGTACAACTCTTCTCGCGTCGAGGCTTTGAGGGATTGCAACCTCTGGGCTTCATGATGAACGTGTCGATGAACATGCAGCAGACCTTGAGCGAGTTCGTACATTTTCTCCTCTAACCAAGTTTGATTGATTTGACTATGCGTGGACGCTGCTTTCATCTGATTTAAGGTAGAGGTGAGCCAAGCGGCGTTATATGTTTTCTCAACGAAATCAATTGGCCCGTGACTCATCCCATTGGGATTATCCAGCTGCTGTTCACTTGATCCCCCCGAACTCTGGTAAACCTCTTCCACCATGCGCTCCGGGAAAAAGATACAAAATGACTCCACCAGGACGTCCGATTCGATTGATATCGAATACTCCTGATCCTGATTCAGCAGCAAATAACTACCTTCTTCAACAGCAAAATGCCCCTGCCCCGCCTGGTAATACGCTCGACCGTTCCTAAAGGTTTTGATGGATAACAAACCTTTGCCCTTCCAATAGTAATTGCTGCTTGCTGCATGAAGAATCGGGTTAAAGTTCGTTAAAGTGGAAGTCTGTGAAGTCATCTTTTTCTAGCCACAATCATAAATCGTGCAGAATTGGTTCGAATCCCTTGTTCTGTCATGTTGTCCGCAATGAATCGCTCAAGAGTTTGAAAGTCATGTTCCTGTTGGCCGAAGTTAGGAATAATCGGTGTATGTTTCAAAAGGAAAATTAAATCTTCTGGTGTCTCATAATATTCTGCGGCATCATATTCAAATGACTGTACGTCAGTAAAACCTGCATCCTGCAACTCATTCATGTACTGCTGCTGTAAAGTACCTGCTGTTGTACCCAATGCTTGCCCTCTGCCAAATGCGATTTTCAAATTCAATTTATCATTCTCACTTACTTGCTGGGTGAAGAATACACCATCACTTACGAGAACTCTCGCTGTTTCTTGCGCGTGAAATACAGATTGTCGGCAGGATACGATTTGAAAAAACTGGTCTGGAAATTCCAACTTATTGGCATCCATTTGTAAAAAACGAACATTGCGATTATTCGCTCTAGTAAGGTTGCGGTTCGCTGTCTCAATCATGCCTGCTGAGAGATCGATGCCCACTAGCAGCAAAGCCTCATCCGCAATAGATAACAACGATTCGCCTCCACCTGTACCAATATCCAACAACAGATCTGTATGCTTACACAATTGGATGATTTCCTTATAGAAATCCCATTTCACACCTGTCGTTGTGCATTTCACCTTACTAAAATCCCATCCATTCGCCTTTCCAACCTGATCATAAAACTGTTTGTATGCTTGAGTGTTCATATGTTCTTATCAACCTTTCAAAAAAATCTATACATGAAGCCACCAAATCCCTGCACATTCAGGTACTTGGGTTAGGTTTTCTGCAAGAACTTTACTAGCCAACTCGTCGCTAAAGAAGAACTTCGTCAGTTCGGCTGCTTGTTTTACATGTTCAAATTCATAATCGGTTCGAATCCATTTGTGGGAAAAGCCGTAGTCTTCGACTAAACTTGCGTATTACGCTTTTAAAAAATCAGGCGGGTTCGGAGTTTCGTATCCAGTGCCCATCGTTTCAAAAATAATAATTGTTCCGTTTGGTTTAAGGACACGCTTTATTTCAGAAATTACATCATTCAAATTCTGCTTCCAGTCTGGGACATTCGTACTTGTTAAATAACAGATCGTCCAACCCGCGACAATTAAATCCGCACTCTGATCTTCTAAAGGAAGCTTGCGATGGTCAGCTACTTCCGTCTTCCAATTGGTTAGTCCGGCTTGTGTAAGCTTCTCGGCTGTTTCTTCCAGCATCGCTGGTGAGGCGTCGAGGGCAATGATCGACTTCGCATATGGCGCGAGTACGGTAGTGAGTCTCCCAGACCCTGCTCCCATATCGACAATGTCGAGTCCTTCAAATTCTCGAATCTCAGCAATAACTTCCGCAAGTTTAGGCTGCTTGGAGATTAAGAGGTGGTATTTCTCAGCTTCGTTCAAATAAATGGATGTGTGATCTGGCATTTCGTGATCCTCCTTCAATTTCATCAACTGTTTGCAGATCTTATGATAAAAGTTGACGTAACGAGAAGGTCAATCCCTATTTTTACAAAGATGACTCCGTCCAAATGCGCTTGACGCTCGGAGAATGATTGTCAAAGGAGAGATGGTAGACATCTGGATTGGACAGGGCTTCCCATTCTTTAAAGCCCATACGCTTATCAAAATGCTTCAAAAGAAGCGAGATTAGATTGCCATGTGAAACGATGACTGTGTTCTGGGCGCGACTACTCAATATTTCATCAACGACACTGATAGCACGAGCCATAGCTGTACGGCTCGACTCTCCACCCTCATAGCATAAATCTAGATCATCGAATGTCTGACGAAGCATTTCGTACCAATCCGGATGATCTTCTCCTATCAAAACCCTCTCCATTAATCGGTCATCCAAAGTGATTTCGATGCCTAATTGAGCAGATAAAGGGTGGATGGTTTGGTGTGCTCTCTCAAATGGGCTGGAAATGATCGAATCAATATTTTTATCTGAGAAAAAATGTACCAACTGCTTAGCTTGTGCTATGCCAATCTCCGTTAATGGAGCGTCAGCGGCTTGTCCAGAGGCTTTGCAATGGCGGACGAGGTAGATGTTTTTCATGGAATAACAGCTCCTTATTTATTTTCAAAAACAGTGACTTCGCAAACTGGCTCAAAACCTGATCTAAGGTAAATATTGATCCCGTCAGAGGAAGCCTGGAGTACGCAGAACTTGGGCTTGTGTCTCTGTGCTTCTGTTATTAAGAAATTGAACATGGCGGAGCCAAATCCTTTGCCTCTATATTCTTGTTTGGTCGCAATGTCATAAATCCCAACCGATTCGTCGGTTACCATGATGCTACCTGTTGATACAACCTCACTGCCGATGTATCCAATATACAATTTCAATGCTGAATCTGGTTGAAGAAGGGATTCCGTGACAAGTTTGTAGTATGCACGAACATTGCCAGCTTCTTGTGATTCACCGAATAACGAAGCGAGCGTATGCCCAAATTGCTGGATCTCCACGGGAGTTGATACTTCTAAGATCCGAAAGTTTGCAGGTGGCATTGTATCTGGGTGTAAATTGTCTAGGTTAGCAACCATAGCAACATTGGTTTCGGCTATTTCTAAACCTATCTTCCTTAGGGTTTGAAAAGTCACGCAATGACTATCTTCCCAAGACCAGAGTGCCATAGGGGTATTTTTATCTCTAAAATAATGTACGGTTTCTTGAAGGATTGTTATATCTGAATCTTGTAGATCCGATTTAAGTATGACCACAACATTAAACGTATCGGAAGGCAAGCCGCAATCCACCCTGATATAATCGGGTGTTGCTTGAACACTCATTCCATTCGTACGTCGTGCAAGATATGAAGCTTTATGTATAAAGTTATCTCGGACTAGATTGGATAGGTGGTTGGTCATTGTGGTAACACCTCCTTTACTAGACTTTAAAATCAATATTTCTCAAAAAGCTCTTTGATTCATTATAAGAATAATATCCCTACTGCTTTAATCTTTATTAATCCACGCACCTACATAAGGTGCGACATTCAGAGTTGTATGGACACGATCTCTACGATTATTTCAATCCACGCACCTACATAAGGTGCGACATTCAGAGTTGTATGGACACGATCTCTACGATTATTTCAATCCACGCACCTACATAAGGTGCGACCTTATCCTTTAGCGACATCCGTCCGATACGTTCATTTCAATCCACGCACCTACATAAGGTGCGACACGCAACGCCGTTAATCAACGCCTTTTCGAGTTGATTTCAATCACGCACCTACATAAGGTGCGACAAGTACTTCTCGGAACTATCCGAGAGATGCAAGCAATTTCAATCACGCACCTACATAAGGTGCGACAGCGAAATTTAATCAATATTAATAAGAATTGATCATAATTTCGGTAAATCGAATGCTTTAATGATTTTTTCAATCAAAAAATAATCAGTAAGATAACAAACTCAAAGAAACTGGAATTTAATTGGTAGAAATTTGGTGCGAATGTCCTGGGGAAATCATGTGCACTATACATTCGCACTATGAAATCAATTATAATAACCAATCCGTTTTTTTCCAAAGAAAATTAGTGTATTCCTACCCCTCAAACTCCGTAAAAAACACATTCTTCAATATCGCCTTCGCTTTCTTCAAATCACGACCATCCAAGGTCTGAAGCATTTGAACAATCTCATTCATCTCTTCGGCATTTCCATCCGAACGAACACTCTTCCTACCACTTCTACCTGAAGTTTCTCCTAAACTACTTTCAAACCCTTTCTCCAACTCTGGTTCCTCTGTATGAATCCAAGACGCCTCCAGCGTGTCCTTCAAACATCGAATAATAAAGCGCAGCTCATTCTCGTCATATCTTTGCAAAAACTGATTGACTCCGATATCAATTTTACGGTGTAGGGCTTGATGCAGATGAAATATTTCTTTTCCAAGCGGTGTTGTGCAAAAGAGGATTTCTTTCTTATTATCTGGCAAATTTTCAGTCCGAATAATTTGCTGCTCGATTAACTTCCTCGTGATTTTGGAGACACTGCCTTTCGGGATACCAAATTGCTTCGAAATCGTAATCCCATTCACAGGCTCAAGACGCCCGATAGCATCAATAATGTGCAGCATCATCACGGTCGATTCCTTTAAAAATTGAGCTACTGCCGGACTGCTACTGTTCTCCATTAACCATCTTTTTTCTTCGTCATCCTCAGCTTGAAATCTCTGCTGCAATTTCATAGTCGTTTCCATTAATTCTTTGATTAATAGGTCTTTCGTCATCCACGGATCTCCTTCCGTTTTCTGTTATTTCCAGTATAACAAGAGCAGACTCACATTTAAAGTTTCCATGAAACAATATTGACAACGCACATTCCATATATTATATTGTTTCCAAGATACTTATTTAGTATCCATTGAAACTAAAATTGAGCTGAAGTAATAAAGGAGAAATCAACCATGTCCATGAAAGCAATTCGAATCCATACGTTTGGCAGCCCTGAGGTTATGCAACTTGAAGAACTTCCTATTCCAACACCGGGTCCAGGTGAAGCTCTTGTTCGTGTGTTGGCGGCAAGTGTCAACTTCTTGGACATTCAACATCGTCGCGGGGAGCTTGTGCAGCAAGCCTTTTATAAAAAAGAAGGAGCAGTTGATTCCAGTTTCCCTGCTACAATCGGGAGTCAGTGTGTCGGTGTCGTGGAAGCACTCGGTCCGGGGGACAGTCATGCGAAGGTTGGGGATCGCGTCATCTGCGGAGGAGGAAGCGGAACGTATGCGACACATGTATTGGCTCCTGCCAAACGCTTAATTCCAATTCCAGATGAGATCAACCTTGAGCAAGCTGCAGCCGGCCTCGTACAGGGCTTTATGGCGTATGCACTTACGCATGCAGCTTACCCTGTTAAAGCAGGAGATTGGTGCTTGATTCATGCAGCAGCAGGAGGGATCGGTCTTTTGCTATGCCAAATGGTGAAGATTCGTGGGGGTAAAGTCATTGCTGTTGTATCTTCTCCAGAAAAAGTGCAAGCGGTTCGAGAAGCAGGAGCGGATGAAGTCATTATTTCTACGCAGGCGGATTTTGCCACGGAAGCAAGACGCATCACGAATAATTGCGGAGTCCATGTCGTGTATGATGGGGTTGGAAAAGATACGTTCGAGGGCAGTCTCGACAGTCTTGCTCCTCGTGGATATTTGGAAATCTTCGGTCAAGCGAGCGGATTTATCCCTCCATTTGATCTCATGACGCTTCAAGATAAAGGTTCACTCTATATTAATCGCTTCTCTGCGCTATACTATACGGATCTGTGGCCTACTTATATGGAGCATTTCCTCGCTTGGATGAATGAAGGAAAGTTATCCATTAAAGTCGACCGTACTTATTCATTAGCAGATGCCGCCAAAGCCCATCAAGCATTTGAATCGCGACAGGTCAGTGGACGCATCTTGCTGATCCCATAGTTCAAATGATGCAACTGATGCAAATAATGATATAATTTTGATACAAATACAGATTAAGAGGGAATACAAAATGACAGCAATAATTGATAAAATCGCATGGATCCACCTTCTTGAAGGTCAAATTCTGGGGGCTCGTTCCAAGGGAAAAGATATTTATTATATTCCTGGTGGCAAAAGGGACCCTGGCGAGACCGATCACGAGACGCTGGTTCGTGAAATTGAGGAAGAATTATCCGTTCACATTAAGCCAGCAACGATCACCCATTTTGGAACGTTTGTGGCAGAAGCGCATGGTAAAGCGGAAGGTACGCAAGTTCAAATGACTTGTTATTTCGCGGATTACGAAGGAGAGCTCCGTCCAGCTTCTGAGATTGAAGAGTTGGCTTGGTTAACCTATGCGGATCGGGAGCGTGTATCCCCCGCTACCCAGATTATTTTTGATAAAATGTACGAACTAAACAAGCTTTCCTAAAGTTTATCTTAGGAAAGCTTGTTTTTTGGGGGTAGTATAACCCTCAACTCAATTGTTAAATTAATTTCCGACTATACCATTTCTCTCCTCTAAATCGCCACACGAAGATCGATCCACGAATTCCCCACTCGATTACCATCGCAATCCATACGCCCATAATTCCGAATTGGAACGTAATGCCCAGCACGTAGCCAAGAACAACGCGAATCACCCACATCGTTAATAAGGAAGTGAGAGACGTAAAATTCGAATCCCCAGCCGCCCGTAAGGCAGACGGCATAATAAAACTGATCGACCACAGGAACGGTTGAGCAATCGCAATTAATAACGTAAGCGCGAAAATCGATGGAACAATTTCTGGTGGTGGTGCAAACAGCTTCACAATAAGCGGGAATAATGGCAATAGGATGACCGCTGCAATGACGAAGAATACCGTCGAGATTCCGATAAACGACTTCACAAACTTCCTTGCATCCGCAATGTTCCTCTGACCGATACACTGACCGACAACCGTTACAATCGTAATACTCAGTGCATTCCCGCCAATTTGGTACAACAACCCGATGGAACCGCTTATCGCATTCACCGTAATCGCAAGTGTGCCCAACTGTACAATAAAAGTCTGCGTCAGCAGCTTTCCCCCATTGAAAAACATCTGTTCCGCAGCAAAAGGAATCCCGATAATCATGATTTTCTTCAGAATCGAGAAGTTAAGCTTGAGTGCATTTTTAATATGAAACCGCAGGGTATGATTGTATTTCATTAAATAGATGACGGACACAAACATCCCAAGTACCCTTGCTGTAATCACGGAGATCACAAGCCCCATCACGCCCATATCAAACACAGAGATCAACAATATATTCAAAGCTAAATAAGTCAAATTCATAATTAACGATAAACCCAAGCATGCTTTGGTTTCCGCAACGCCCCTGAGCGCACCTGTTACGGCCTGGTATACCGCAATGAATGGGTAAGAAATACAACTACCGATCAGAAAAATCCTTGCATTCTCGAATACCTCAGCTTCAGCCTGCCCGAATAGCAAGTTTAATGTCGGAGTATGGAAAATAATCACAAAAGCACTTATGAACACAGAAAGAATGGCAACAGCAGATATAGCCTGTGAAGCAGCCTTGGATACCATTTCCTGATTTCCGCTGCCTTTATACTGCGCCACAATGACCGTACCGCCCGTTGCCACAGCAACAAACACATTAATTAGGAAAATATTAAGCGAATCTACCATGCTCACGGCACTAACGGCAGCAACCCCAGAGGAACTGATCATCGCTGTATTCAACAAACTCATCAAAATAATAAACGCCTGATCCACCAAAACCGGAATAATGATTGCAAAAATCTTTTTGTAGTCCAGCGATTCCCCTGTAAGATACTTATCTAACAGAAAAACCGTTTTTCGTCTCATACTCGGCCCTATTATGTTCACTTCACGCATCACTTCTTTGGATGTATTTGCCAAGATACTTCATCGCTTTAATACGACTCCAATTATTATACCACTGTTAAGCGAGTATGAAGTGAAAAAAATCATGCCTCTTATCGAAGCACGATCCTCTCTAGCCAGCAAAATACATCGAACGATCTTTTTCTATTTTCGACTTCTCGTCTGCTGTTAACATTGTAATTAATAAATTTTGCGAATCTGAGATTGCAGCGAACTGATAGCCAGTATCTTTAATCATGATATTAATCTCTTCTATGATTGTAGGATCCAATAAATTCCCTGAATACACCGGATGTACGGATTTCTTCTGTCCATTTAACGTGAAAGAGACCGTTACTGGCCCCTCTCCAGTTGCCCATTGTTCCGAAATGTCCGTAGGGTTAAACGCTCCACGAGAAATCGTGCTCCACTTTTTTAAAGTTTCCACATATTTATTATTCCCTTGAATTACGTCCATTTCCAATTCTTCATACAAAGTACGATCTTTATCTTCTAGTAAAACGAAAAGATCCGCGAAAAATGTTGAATCTTTTTTCGAATCAAATGGGTCCCAATCTTCATTAACTCGATCTTTATATACCTTCTCGAACTTCTGATCAAATTGCTGATTGGTTAAGTGTTTATCACTTGCGAAGAAACCTGCTTTACGATAATAATGAGCAGCATCTAATAACCGTTCCTTTGGAGACATCTGACCGAATTTTTCATCGATTAATTGAGGCATTGTTTTTCTTTCTTGAAAGGTTTGAATGATTTTCTGATATTCTTCATTCATTTCTTCATACTTACTAGGATCTTCTATACCTATGAAAATTCTAAAAAACTGATCTGTTCCTTGAATAATGGTTTGGATATATTTATCATACACACCTTCTTTCCACGGAAACAAATAAGAAAATTGGATTGCATCCATTCCATTCACTTTTATTGGATACCCAGGAACATAATCCTTAATTTTATAAGATTCCAAGGATCTCATTATATCTTTCTCAACGTCTTTAAGCGTTGTATACTGTGGGAAATCAAGATTCGTGTAAGTATTAGAAACTAATCGATTTTCCTCCTTTGTCATATACATTTGTGAGTAAACTTTAGGTTCATCCTTATTGATCCATTTTCCGCTAACTTCTATCTGTGAATTTCCATCCGAACTCACTACCTCACGAGTTAGTGGCATAAGATGAATGGTCTTTGTTAAATCATCCCAAGTCACCACATATTTAGAAGCCTCTGCAACAAAGCGAATAGGTACAAAGACGTTGCCATTTACATCTTTAGGTGCAATAGGTAGGTCGTAGGAATGTCCATTCAATTCGGCTTTGGAGCTATCTACTTGTAAGGAGATCCCAACTCCATCTTTATGTGCTTGTATAGTTCTCGTCTCGTTATTCCACTCAATCGTATAACCTAACTTTTCAAATAATGGACGGAACTGTACAAGCGTTGTCCCTGTTTCTATCAATGGTGCATAGTCAAATTTAACTTTATTCCCATTCATAATAACTGCGGTACCAGAAGTAGGAATTGGATTGTTTCGGTCTGGATTCACCACGACTCCTGATCGTTGAAAAGGAACTAGCAGCTCTTTGGACTTTTCATTCAACTCCTTTTCATTCACCAAAATTGCTCGTAATTCATTCATTGTCTGCATAGTAGAAATATCAGTTATCGGATTATTTTCGATATCTAACAACTGTAACGGAGACGAAGTAAGAGATGTAATATCTTGAATGTTATTATTACTAGCAAAGAGAAATTTTAATGAAGTTAATCGACTGAAACAGCCAATATCCGCAATAGAATTATTACTTATATTTACTTGTAGTAATTTATTCAATCCCGTAATTCCACATATGTTTTTAATATCATTATTACTAACATCTAAAACTTGCAATTGGTATAAATTACGTAATGGATTAACATCCTTTATGGATTGATCTGGTAAGATCAATTCGCGTAAATTATATGCCGTTTCCAGACCTTTCAAACTCTTAATTTTCTCTGGCAATGATACCCTCAGAGAAGTCAGTTCCCTTATGGCTAGTTCATCTAGTGTTTGATTGGCCGCCAGTTTCAACTTTTCACGAATAGCCTTCTCAAGAACAGGATCCTCGATTTTGACTTCTTTAGCAGCAGCATAAGTTTGAGCAGGAAACAATACAGATCCGATCATAAAGCAAATTGCGAGTATGTACGTTTGTATTTTCATAGATTCAATTTATCCTTTCTCTACTATTATTTGGTAGGTAAGTATCATAACATTATTCTGTATTTTCTTACAATTTATTTTAAAATAGGTTCACAAGTAGTGGCATACTAACAAAAAAACCGCCAAGTCCAAGACTTGGCGGTCATTCCCATCTCTATCTCTTCATTCACTATTTACCTTTGGTCAATACCATCTTTTCAATAAAAGCAATCGCCTGTTCCTTCGTTACATCTGGATGCTGGATCATGATATTATACCGTAAACCCTGTTCATCCCAAAAGATTGTTTTAATTTGTTCTAAATATTCGCCTTTTGTACCACGAACTTGAATTTCTTCCCCATCTAACTTACCGACATCACCCGTGACTGGGAATACGCTTAATTCATAGTAAGGCATGTCTCCTTTTGCATAATAAGCCGTTACTTCATTACGATTAAGAACACCCTTAAATTCATTCATTTCCATCTTCACTACATCGAATCCAGTATCAACTGAATGAAGAAATGGCTTACCAAGCGCCAATTCAGCTTCTGGGATCGTAACGTTTTTAGCTGCTGGAGCAAGGTCACCGATCTTCGTCTTTTTCACCGAATCAGGTAAATTTAATATAAACGTATCAGGAGCAAAGGATGGCCCGAGCTGAAGATCCGTATATTCAAACTCTGTACGAATCGTACCATGGACAGACGTTGATTTGAGAACAAACCATGTTTTCTGATCGATCCAGAGATCCATGTCACCCATCAACGATTTTTCTTTGTTCTCCCTGACTTTGATGTGGTAGCTATCCTTGCCAAGCACTTTCTCTTCACCCGATACTTCGAAACTGTGCGTCTTTTTCATTTTTTCCAACATGGAAATTAACTGCTCTCGCTGTGTGAGCGCGGTTGGGAGAACATCCTCCCCTATATCCATCGTCAATGCGGATTCATTGGCTTTATCGTAGCTAATCAACTGCTTCCCGTCATTTACCGTAATGATCTCTTTTCCATTGCTGGTCATCTCGATCTTCTTTTTATTATTTCCCGCATCCATCCACTCACTAAACGCTGCATCCTCTGTGAGTTTATCTTTATCATAAAATCGAAAAGTGCCTTTCGCTGAATAAGATTCCACTTGCTTCCCTTTCTCCAACGCTTTTGTCACGATATCTGTGGAAGACGCTCCAACCTGCTGCGAACACCCTGTTATTAATAATCCTGCGGCTAAACTTCCTATTAATAGTACTTGTCTGATCATAACCTTCTCATCCTCTTTTCTCTGTATCTATCTTCTCAGGCAGCCATACGGCTACCAATGTGCCATACCCTGTAACGGACCACAGCCGAATATCTCCTAGGTGCTTATCCATCACGATCTTCGCAATGCTAAGCCCAAGTCCGGCATACCCGGCTTTTGATTTTGTACGTGCTGCATCAATCTGGTAAAAAGGTTCAAACACTCTCGGCTGATCCTGTTCAGCAATCGCTTTCCCTTGATTCTGGACAATTAGAATAACTCCATCCGTGCGCCAGTTCATAATTTCATTGCGTAGTGATGGGAATATCCACTCTGGCATCTGATATTCACTCGAAAAAGCTCCTAACCAAATCCTATCTCCAGGCTGTGTATAGCGAATGGCGTTGCTCATTACATTATCGACAACACGGGTCAACTGGGCGACATTCACCTGACACACACCTCTTACACTGCTTTCCTGAACGAGCTGTACATGCTTCTTCGCACACAGTTCATCGTAACCACATAGCAGCATATCGAACAATTCTTCGCCATCTGCTTCAATAAGCTCCATCTGATGACTCGACGATCGCAGGACGGCATACATCGTGAGATCATCCAACATATGTTTCATGTAAGCAATCTTATCGAGTATGAGCGACGAATACTCTCTTTTCTCTTGATCACTAATACTTCTCCGATCCGTAAGCAGCTCGGCGTATGCGCTTATGGCAGTGAGTGGTGTTTTCAGATCATGTGATAAAGCTGCAACGATAAACTCTTTCTCCTGCTGTTCTGTTTTCACTTGCAGCCTCGCTGCCTCGATCTCTTTACGCATCGTTGAAAAATGCTCGATCAACTGTCCTACTTCATCATTCGCACGATGCCGAATCGGTTCTACAGGCTGATTGTGAGCAAAAGCAGTCATTTGATTCATAAGTAGTCTTATCGGGCGATTCAATTTACGATTTAATAATACGGCAACACTTCCATACAAAATGATGAAGAATAATCCAAGTAGGCTAACAAGCCATGCCGTTCGATGTTCGACTCCCTGCACCCATTGATCGCGGGCAATCGTAATCTCGTATATCCCAAGCATTTTTGAACCCTCAAATACAGGCTTTTTCACGATATAACTGCTATAGTTTTTCTGTAAATCATACAAACGACTGTATAATTGCTCCTTATTTTCCCGATTAAAGGCAGGCATTAAAGATTCTTTCAATGAAGCAAAGAGCAGCAGTCCATCCGAACGGTAAAGATTAATTTTGACCGTATTGCTAGTTAACTGGGTAAGGGGCTCATACTGCTTCTGAGACTGAAATTCATATAGGGAGGTGTTCTGAAGCACCTTTTCCATATCGGCGATTCGCTGGGAAACTGACATATATTCTAGCAGATCATGTTTCTGGTCATACGAACTTAGCAGCAAATAGAGCGAGTACATTGCCGCAAGGGGAAGAATCATCACAACCACGAAGGCAGTCAGCATCCAATGCTTTACTTTCATAGCAGTTGCTCCCCAATAAATCGATACCCGCTTCCCCACACGGTTTGAATGAATTTGGCCTCCCGCTTCGTATCCATTAACTTGGCTCGCAGACTTTTCACGTGTACGGTCACCGTATTGTTTCCATCCGCATCCGCTTGCTGCCACACATGTTCATACAATTCCCTCTTGGAAAAGGTTGTGAACGGATGCCGTGCCATAAGTAGCACGAGTGCCATCTCCTTAGCGGTCAGCATCATTTCTTGCCCTTCAAGAAAAACTCGCTGTTTCTTAAAGTCGATTGAGAGCTCGTATGCATAGGATGTACATTCCGTTTCTTGAACAACGCTGTCCTGATATCTGTGAAACCGGCGTAAATGTGATTCCACTCTTGCGTTCAACTCCGCCAGACTGAACGGTTTTGTCACATAATCGTCTGCTCCTAGATCCAAACCGCGCACCTTATGTACATCTTCTTGATAAGCGCTAATAATAAGCATGGGCACATCGCTGATCAGGCGAATATTTTTGCATAACGTAAATCCATCCATTTCCGGCAGCATCAGATCAACAAGTACGATATCATACGATTCTCGATTGAAATCTTCCCAGCCCTCTACACCGGTAGAAGACCAAGTGACGGTATAGCCTCTTCTTCTTAAATCATCGCGTACTACACAAGCGATTTCCGGATCATCTTCCACCAAAAGTACATGAGCTGCTTGTTTCATTGTGTTTTCCCTCTCCCTGTGTCTATTATAAAATCGTTCATGAACGTTCCTCTGAATTTTAGAAATACTTTATAAATGCAAAAAAAGCTAAAAAAAATGACTCCTCATTCAAGCAGGAACCATTTCTTAGCCGTTGAATACCTAAGGCCATTTTATCGTACTACTCGTAAACTTAGAAGTAAATTACTCACTTCTCATACACAACTTGCCAGTTCGGATTAACCTTCGCTTCAACGGTTCCACGTTCCATCATATAGCTGACGATCAGCTCCGACACATCGGTCGGAATGTCTCGTATGACCGGCTTCCCCTGAAACATTGTATAATTGCCGCCACCACTGGCTCGGTAATTGTTCATCACCACATCGTAGTGTCCGTTCAAATCAATCGGCTTACCTTTGTACTCCAACTTGGTTACCCTCTCACCAACCGCTCGTGAAATATTGATTTCATAATCAATGCCTGCCCACATGTCATAGTTATAATGCTGCGGTTTCGGGTACAGGAATGCATCACTTACTCGGATACCATCTCCTGTATAAGGAGCAAAATAAGCAGCAGAATGTTCCAATGCATCAAGCACATCCTGACCTGTGACTCGAATGACTTTCAACGTGTTGGGGTAGATGTAATTGGCTACCACTTCCCGCATCGTAATATTGGAACTAAAACCGGGTGCGTCGTTATCGAACAGCGCTGTACTCGATATATCCGTCTGTCCAAACTCCATTTGAATCTGATGAATCAATTCGATAAGACTACTTGACTTTAGACGAATCATCATCGGATCACTCACACGCATATCCCCAATAAGCTTACCGATCGGTTGATCCAGCCATACCTGAGTCTTATCTTCGTAATCTTGCACAAGTTCCATCAATCGTGGGTCGGCAGGTACACCTTCTACTGGCAGCAATTCACTTTGTTTCTGTACCACCACCCACGCTTGATCCCGCAACTCTAGCTGCAATTGAACTTTAGCCAAAAAGGTCCCCTGCGTACCTGGCTGCACCACAACGACCCCATTTATCATTTCTCCTGCAATCGTCCGATGTTGATGACCGGTTAACAACACGTCAATGCCCGGCACTTCGGTGCATATGCGATAGCCTTGATTTTCACCTGTCTCTGGCTCAGACACTTCGCCGTTTTGAATATCTCGCTCGAATCCCCCGTGATAGGATACAACGACTACATCAACTTTCTCCCATTCACGAAGGTGCTTTACCCACTTACTAGCCGTCTCCACAGCATCATCAAATGCAAGGCCTTCAATATGTTTTGGATTTTCCCAATTTGGGATAAATGGGGTGGTAATCCCCAGAATCCCGACTCTTGGTCCTCCATCAAATTGTTTAATCACATAAGGAGGTCCAAAGTAAGGCGTCTCTTCTTTTATGCAAATCGTATTCGCAGACAGCCAAGGGAAATTGGACTCACTCACGGCTTTGCCAAGCACATCCAACCCGTAATTAAATTCATGATTGCCGATAACTGCCGCATCGTACTTCAATTCGTTCAAACAAAGTACCATGGGGTCAATGGATTTATGATCCACTCGCGCATGATAATAAGCCAGTGGTGTGCCTTGAATCAGATCTCCATTATCTATTAACAACGTATGGGGATTTAATTGTCTCTCTACGTGAATTAAGGTTGCCACCTTAGCCAAGCCTACTTCTTTCGGCGTATTATTCGCATATTGAATGGGCAGTATCGTCCCGTGTAAATCACTCGTCTCCAAAATTGTCAAAGTGAAAGAGGTATTCGTATTCGTCTCTGTCATGTATTCATCCCCCTATCTTTCTTCTACTCATTTGTAATCCAATATAGCAACGGCAAGCGCCCATAGTAAAGTATATTCGACATAATTCTACCTTTTTTACAAAATCTTAACTGCAAGATAATCTTGTTTATGTTAAATTAAGTTTGGTCATATACAACCATCCCTTAGGAGGTCTTTTAGCATGTTGAAAAAAGTAACAACCCTCGGTTTATCCTTGGTTCTATCAGTAGGATTCCTTACTGCATGTGGACAAAAAGAAGCCGCAAGTACGACTACTGCTCCACAAAGTCCTACGCCTACAAAAGCTCCAGCTGCTCAAGGTTATGTACCTAAGGAACTGAAAGTACAATTCGTTCCATCGCAAAATGCAGAGACATTAGAAGCCAAAGCCAAGCCGCTTGAGAAACTGCTAGGCGAGAAACTTGGAATTCCAGTTAAAGTCAGCGTTTCTACAAATTATAATACAATCATTGAAGCCATGGCTTCTAAGCAAGTAGACATCGGATTCCTTCCGCCGAACGCTTATGTACTTGCTCATGATACGAAGAAGACAGCAGACATCCTGCTTCAAGCACAGCGTTTTGGAGTGGAAGATGCGACTGGCAAACCAACTACAAGCTTAGTTGATTTCTACAAATCCATGATTATCGTTAAAGCGGACTCCAAGATCAAAGACATTAAGGATCTGAAAGGCAAGAAGATCGCTTGGCAGGACGTGACTTCATCAGCAGGTTATGTATGGCCGGCGTTTGAATTAAAGAAAGCAGGCATTGATCCAGATAAAGATGTTACAGGCATCACAGTAAAAGGACACGATAAAGGTGTTATGGCTGTACTCAACGGCGATGTGGATGCAGCTGCAATTTTCCAAGATGCACGCACAGTCGTACTGAAGGATATTCCAGATGTGATGAGCAAAACAAGAGTGCTAACTTTCACTTCAGCTATCCCGAACGACACGATTTCCGTACGTAACGACATGAACGACGAATGGCGCAAAAAGATTCAAGATGCTTTCATTGCCATCGGCAAAGATCCACAAGGACAACAAATCATCTCCGATGTGTACTCACACAAAGGTTACATTCCTTCAAATGATAAGAACTTTGATATCGTGCGTGATGTAGCGAAGCAAATCGGACAAAAATAATACGTTGTAACGCCGCAAGCTAACACCTGAATCATTCAGGAGTTAGCTTGTTTTTATGATTTGGGAATGGATGAAGGGTTGTCCAAGTCCGATGCGAAAGCACGACTTAGACAACCCTCTTTTATACGAGTTTCTTACGAATGTAACTGGAAATCATATCAACAAGCGTAATCGTAACAATAATGCCAAGTAAGATGATGCCAACTCGTGGCCAATTCCGACTATCCAGTGCAAAAATGAGCGGTGTACCAATCCCACCCGCACCGATCATCCCTAAGATCGTAGCAGAACGTAGATTAATCTCAAATCGATACAACATTAAGGAGAAAAAGTCTGGCAGCACCTGTGGGATCACTGCATACCAAAGTATCTGCAAACGGCCCGCTCCACATGCGATTAAAGCCTCTACTGGACCCCTGTCCATTTTCTCAATCGCTTCTGCGTAGAGCTTGCCAAGCATACCGACCGAATGTAAACCTAGTGCAAGAACCCCCGCATACGGCCCTGGTCCAACAGCTTTAATAAAAAGAATCGCCATTACGATTTCTGGGAAAGTTCGAATCAAACTCAAAACAAATTTTCCTGATCCCGTTATGACCTTGATCTTGCTCAAGTTATTTGCCGCCCAAAAGGCGAATGGGATACATAATATAGCCGATACAACAGTTCCTAACAAAGCAATCGCTATGGTATCCAACATCCCTCGAAGCAAATCCTCACCTTCAGGCAAATACACATAATCCCAATCTGGATGAACGATGCCGCTCAGGATGGCTTTCGTAATGGAACCTGCATTTTCCCTGATACCCGAATAAGGAATACCTGAAATCGACCAAACATACAAAGCAACGAGGATTACCGTCACAATCCAAAAGCGCATTCGCAACAACGGCGGTTTTCGCAATAACTCATTATTCATAGCAGCTTCTCCTGAATTTTATTGCTTACATAATCAATGATTAAGACAATAGCTAATGTTAAAAGAATAATAAGACATGCCCGATCATATCGCAGTTGATCTAGAGTACGTGTGAGCAGCAGCCCAATCCCGCCTGCACCGACTAGGCCTAGTACCCCTGCCGCACGTACGTTAACTTCGAATGTGAATAAAAGATAAGTCATGAGCTGCGGAATCACTTGCGGAATGACACCGAAAAAGATCCATTGGATTTTGTTCGCACCTACCGCTGTCATCGCTTCAAGTGGTCCCGGATCGATCGCTTCAATCGATTCATATAACAACTTGGATATTAAGCCGAACGAGAATAAACTAAGCGCTGCCACCCCTGCTACTGCACCTAAACCAAAGATCGCTACGAATATAGCTGCAAACAACAAATCCGGTATGGTACGGATCAAATTAAGAATCATTCTTGCCGGGTAATATAGAAAAGGGGAACGTGTCACATTGCCTGCTGCAAGTAGTGAAATGGGAACAGCAAGGATAGCCCCGATTGTTGTACCGATAACTGCCATTTGTACGGTCTCCATCATCGGTCCCCAGATTGTATCGATGTAACTCCAATCTGGAGGGAACATCTCAACGATCAACTTCCCCATTTCCGGAAGCCCTGTAACCAGTTGAGTCCATGTTGCGCCTGTCTGATTCGCGCTCGCCCACACAAGTACCACGATCAGAAGCGTAGTTAATGCCGGTTTCACATGTGTTGGTTTGTGTACATGCTGCTGACTCATAGGCTGCTCACCCGGAGTAATTCATCTTCTTGAACCGGTCTGCCATAGATTTCGGCAAATTTCTCGTCGGTTGCCTCGGCAACAGGACCGTCGAACACGACTTCTCCTGCCCGCAGTCCAATAATTCGAGTGGCATACTGGCGTGCCAAGTCTACGTAATGCAAATTGACGATCATTGTTATTCCCAATTCCTGATTGATCCGCTGTAAATCGTCCATGACTTGCTGAGTCGTTAATGGATCAAGCGAGGCTACTGGTTCATCCGCTAATATCATTTTAGGTTCTTGCGCTAATGCTCTTGCAATTGAGACACGCTGCTGTTGTCCACCCGATAATTGATCCGCACGAACATACGCTTTTTCTCTAATATTAACGCGATCTAATGCATGCATGGCCAGTTCCATATCCTTTTTTGGAAAAAGCCCTAGTATTGTCCTTAGCGTCGAATGGTATCCAACCCGACCTGAGAGCACATTACGAATGACAGAAGATCGCTTCACAAGATTAAAGCTTTGAAAAATCATGCCAATCCCCCGTCGCATATGACGAAGCTCCTCACCCTTAGCCGCTGTTATGGACTTATCGCCGATGATAATTTCGCCTTCGGTAATCTCATGCATCCGGTTAATCGAACGCAGCAGCGTTGATTTCCCTGCACCCGACAATCCGACAATGACCACAAACTCCCCTTGCTTAATAGATAAATCAATATTTTTCAATCCTATTGTCCCATTCTTGTACTGCTTGGAAACATTTCTAAACGTGATCACGAAATCTTCCACTCCCTTGGATGAAAATAAATACCCTTATTTCAAGAAAATAAGGGTATGCTCGCTAGTTTGTTCAACCAATAGAATTGTAATAAACAACTGTTAATAGATTGTGATCCGAAGATTAATTAAAGATGTAAAAATTGTATTTATTTTGTAAATGAAAAAGACGCCTCCTAATAGAGACGCCTTATCAATTTGCTTTGTATCTATGAAAAAATTAAACGGAATGCTCCATCGTACAACGAAGCCTCCGTTCTTCCAACTTCCTTCCATCACGCTGGGCCATCAATTGCGGAATGACAATCCCGATCAGAATCAATATAATGCCACTCCATTGCAGAACCGATATTTCCTCATGAAGCACAAGAACAGACACAACAACGGCTGCTGGCAGTTCAGCTGCACCAAGAATCGTACCCAAGCCTGGACCAATTTTCGGTACACCGATCGTGAAGAACACAACTGGAATAATGCTACCGAGCAAGGCTTGCGGAATCGAGAATTTCCATGCACCTTGAGCCAAGGAACCATCGAATAAGAACGAAGGCGTGAGCACGCACAGCAAGATAATAAGAGCACTTGTCACCATAATAAAACTCTTCATGAAAACCGGCACATTTGTCGCCACTTTCCCACTTACGAAGATATAGATAGCAAATGTTAAGGCAGATAACAAACCGCACACAATGCCCATGAACGTCCAATGTCCACCAGTCTGCTCCAGTACCCCTCCAGCTAAGATCGTACCTATGATCAGCACGATAATCGAGATCAACTTGCCGAGACTTGGCATTGTACGTTCCCAGATTGCTTCGAGAATCACACCGATCCATGTGAATTGGAACAGCATCAGTACAGCCATTGAAGCTGGAAGCTCCTCAACAGCAATACCGTAAAAAAGACCTGTCAAACTCATCGGAATCCCTGCAAGCAGCAGTGCACCGACTTGCTTAAGACGAACTTTGACTCGTGAGAATATCAACATCAAGAGCAGCAGCATACACCATCCGAAAAAGTATTGTCCTCCTAGAATCTGTGGCATTGTAAAGCCTGCGCCCATCCCCAATTTAAAATTGGTTGATAACACCCCATAACTGCACGCTCCAAGAAAAACGAGCAGTGAATATTTGATTCGATCCACAAGTTTGTACCCCTTTCTGTTTAACGTGATGAAGTGAATAATGGCAAACTAAAACCCCCTTGTTCATAATCGAACAAGGGGGCGAATGAAACCAAAGCGGATGTACTTTGTTAAAATTTCGCCTTCAACGTCATAAAGCCTTAGGCTCCTACGTGAAGTTTAGTTGAATATCTGGATGCATCTGTCTATTGTAAAAGGATTTAAGGTGCGGGTCAACCCTTAGGATCATACCACTGACAAGCTACGCTGTGATCATGACTCATCCTCATGGACAATGGATTTTGTTCGTATTACAATGTCATCGCTTGCCCATATCTAGCCAAAAACTCTTCCTTTACTTTATAATCCGGCATCACGCTTCCTACACGTCTCCAGAAGGATCGATCATGATTCATATGCGTGAGATGGCATAATTCATGGATGATCACATAATCAATCACTTCAATGGGTGCCATGGCTAGGCGATAATTAAAGGTTAGCTGTTTATCCGAGCTGCAGCTTCCCCACTGCTTTCGAGACTCCACGACCTCAATGGTTCGGGGTTTTACTTTCAGTTGCTTCTGATAGATTTTGATTCGTTCCTCGACAATCTTCTTGCAACTGGAGAAATAAAACTTCTTCAAATCGCGTTTAAGTTCGTCTTCATTCCGATCTTTCGTCTCGATTAACTCATGAAGAGAATGATATTTCCCCAGATGAAGGAACTTGCCCTGATCTTCATATTCTCTTGTTTTCGGCGTTTCACGAGCTTTTTCAATCGCATGTAATTGTTCCATAATCTTATTCCCATGCTGCTTCACGGCGCTCATTACGACATCGTCACTTGTATCATTAGGCGCTTTCACCGTAATCAGACCCGTAGGATTAATATGAATGGAAATCTTCTTTCGAGGTCCATATTCAGCATGAAATTCAATTATATGCTGTCCAAATTCAATTTTCATCATCAACATCGTTTCTATAGAGTTATTTCTAAAACACATGAAAAAGAAGCTGCCTTCCCTCATTTTCGGGAAAACAGCTCCTTCATTGTATAAGCTTAAGCTTCCCCTGCCGGTGGCGTGAATGTGCGCTTACCCAGCTCGGAATCGAGCATATAGAAAGCATTACTGTCATTATCGATGCGGCGCAGCTTCTGAATGATGCTGTCGAAGGTTGCTTCCTCCTCCACTTGCTCATCAATAAACCACTTGAGGAAATTAATCGTTGCATGCTCTCGCTCATCCCACGCGATGTCCGATAATTCATAGATTCGCTTGGTTACTGTTTTCTCATGCTCGAAGGAATGTTCAAAGGCATCCAGTAATGAGCTGTATTCATTCTGAGGATTTTCCATGCCAGTAACAATGGCTCTTTTCCCTAATGTATTTATAAAGTGGAAAATTTTCATTCCATGAAATTTTTCTTCTTCCGACTGCATGATGAAAAAATTCGCAAATCCATCAAAACTCTCTGACGAACAATAAGCCGCCATGGCCAAATACACCTGAGAAGAATAAAATTCATAATTCATTTGATCGTTCAACTTCGCGAGCAGTTTCTCACTTAACATTCAGATCGCTCTCCCTTATTCACTGGTCTAGATGAGAGGTAAGCCTGAGCAGGCAGCATTACTAACAAACGGTAATCGATGTTATTGTGCACCATTGGGCTTCCTTCTATTCTTAGTATGTTGGAAATATGCGGGAAAGTAAAGGGTTGTGGCGATATAGAATGAGTATCGTATAGCCAAAGAAAAAAGAAGTCGTATATTCATCATGAATATACAACTTCCTCTTTATTGTACAATCAATCCATCTTTCATTGTAATGATATGATCCGCATAAGGGAGCATTTCTTCATCATGGGTGACCATCAAGGTTGTGATGTTAAGTGTCTTGGTCAGTTCACGGATGAGCGTCATAACATCCCGTGAACGCTTTGAGTCAAGACTTGCCGTTGGCTCATCCGCGAACAGGATTTTAGGCTTGTGGATGATGGCACGAGCGATAGCAACCCGTTGTTTTTCCCCACCGGATAAGGAAGCGGGATAAGCGTCTTTGCGATGATCCATTTCGACTAATTTGAGAATCTTGGCGACTTCTTCCTTTTGCTCGCGTTTATTCATTTTGGACTCTGACACGTCGAGCATTAGCATGAGCTGCTCTTCTACGGTAAGGAACGCTACCAGATGAGCAGATTGGAACACAAATCCAAATTTGCTTGCACGTATCTTTCGGATCTCCTCCTGCGTCATCGCGGTCATGTTGTTCCCTTCGAATTGTACCTGCCCATCGGATGCGCGTTGAAGGCCGGCAGCAATAGTGAGCAGCGTGCTTTTTCCGGAACCGGAAGCACCCACGAGAGCCGTGAGCTCACCTTTTTTGAGAGAAAGGTTGATTCCGTTGAGTACTGGCTCTGTAACTTCGCCATTAGTAAATGATTTGGTAACGTCTTGTATTGTGAAGGTTGTCATATTACATGTCTCCTTGTTGAATAGCTTGTAAAGGTTCCACTTTCCGAATCTGTAAGCCAGAGAGAGTAGCGCCGATAAATCCGATGACTAAGAAAAGGATGGATAATAGCATCGTCCCTTCTATTGTCAGACTAAACGGCATGCCTTTCGGTGCGATCATGTTAAAGCCTAGGCTTAATGCTACGGACAGGACCAATGCGGTGATGGTAATGAAGAACATTTGAGCCCACATCATACGGAATAGCGTACCTGTTTTTACTCCGATCGCTTTCAAGATGCCGTATAGCCCGATTTTCTGCACATTCATCATGTAGAAGAAAATCGCGAACAACAAGCCGCTGATGGCAATCAAGAACCAAATGATCATATTGAGGGACATGTTCTCTGCCTTGTAGCTTGAGATGGTGTTAAGAAACCCATTATTTGAAAAGGATTGTAATCCCGTGATCGACGGTGTCGTATCTTGTCCAGGGATGAACAGCAGCTGCAAGCCCTTCGCACGGTAAATCTCTTTATAGTTATCTATGTTAATATAGGCGACAGGGGCGTGGCTGTATTTCTTCTGATCCACGAATTTGACGACTTTGAATTTGCCGTTGAACTGATTATTCGTGAGTACATCCCCGACTTTAATGCCATCCTTCTCCAAGGAACGGTCTAACACGATTTCTCCCGGACCTACTTTTTCGAATAACGGGGAATCCGTTGAAGTCACGAACGCTACGGTATGCTGCTTGTCCTCTGCATCGTTAACAAAGCCCATCTGAATGGAAAATGCTGCAGCATCCTTGTGTTCCTGTAACACTTGGTCTTGCACGCTTGGATCTATTTTGGAAAGATTATATGTTTCTTTCGCATCGGTATTCATATAGAAGTGACCTTGAGGTAAGTCCTTGATTAGGGCTGCATTGTCTTGGGACAAACCGTTTGCTAAACCCGAAATAATAAATGTTAGAAAACTAACTAAGAAAATAATAGACCCTAATATAATAAACTTCGCTTTACTCTTCTTCATTTCTTTCCATGCCATATTCATGAGAAGCCCTCCATTTCTTTGTTACAACTAGAGTATATGCTTGTTCTATGAACGGAGTATGAACGGAAATTTACAACCTATCAGTAAACAAAAAAGAGGGACGTCGCATAGTGCAACGTCCCTCTCTCCTAAAGCTAAATCTTTATCCGGCATTTAACGGCAATACTTATCTCTCAAAGCGAGTGCATGTTTGGCAGATTGCTCCACACCTCTTGCTTGATCTTCAATCATTTGCTCCATTAACTCTTGTGGCGGGTAATAATAATCTAGCGGCTTAATCACGGACAAGTCATAAGGTGGCTCCTCGACTTTAAAGGCTCCTTCACCGACTTTGGACACGCCGCCAGCACCCGGCTCTCTTTTGAAATGGATCGCGTATGGGAAACACATTTCTACGTTGATTCGGGTCAAAGTCGATTGCTCAACAAGGATTTTGAACAGTTGATCCAAATCAATGTTACCCGTCCCAGCAGGAACACCGCATACTCTGTAGTCCTCGCCGTCATGAACGATAATGTGGTCTTTAAAATGGGTGGTGTATGCGTACGGTGCCAACTTGGTCACAGCATCAACCGGATCCTCCCACGCCATCATGCCATTACCGAGATCACAATGAGCGCCGACCCAAGGACTGTTCACTTCCTCAATGATTTGGATAACCTCATCCGCTAGCTCTTCCTCATGGTTTTCCACGGCAAGCTTAATTCTGTATTGTTTCAGCAAAGGAACAATTTTCTTAATGTTTGTAGGTGCTTCAGCCATGCGTGCAGCGTCGTATTCGCCCATACAAGTGTATGTACGGATAACATCCGCTCCGATTTGATGAGCAACTTCAATCACTTGCGACAAGTGATCCGGGTCCGTACCATTCGTATCGATCTCAGCGAAAAATCCGTATTTCTGGATTTCAGCCTTCACTCTTTTCAGGTATTCAGGCTCGAACGATTCGAGTGTTCCCCATCCAGGCAGTCCCGGCCATTTCACGATATTGATCATAACCCCGTCTAGCCCGAGCTCAGCGGTTTTTTGAATAAATTTAAAAATATCCATTCTACCTGTAATAAACTGCAAGTGATAGCTTTCTGTTTCTAAACCGATTTTCATATGTCTCTCCTCCATACATTCTGTTTTTTTATATGATTAACTATTGAAGTTGAGCTTGTTCTTGTTCTTGCGCTCTTTTCTTCTTAACGATTCTTACTAAGTAACTGCTGACGATTAAACCTAACACGGCAAACCCAATCATGGTCATAAACACATGTTTGTATCCATCAATCCCCGGCGTACTATCTAGCATATTTCCATACAGTGTAAAGGCGAACATGGATGGAAGATAACCAATCATACAAGCAATGGATACCGCCGCACCGCTAATTTCCCGAGGGATGCCAACTTCTTCGATCGGAGCGAAGAACACAGCTCTTTGTGAGAAAATAATCGCGCCATAGCAGAGTGTAAATACCATACCTACATAGATATTCATAGATTCATGCGGAAGCCACATAAAGATGATCATGCCGATAATAGCGAACACAAAAGTAATTCTTAAATATTTAGACGGAGATTTGAAAGTTTTATCAGCCAGGAAACCGCCAATAGGTCCGCCGACCATTTTCAAGCAGTATTGGTTGATAATCCCGTACGCCCCGACCAGTGCAACAGGCATTCCGTAAATATCTTTCAGGAACGGTATGAAATATGTAAGTCCGATATAAACGGAGTATACGGAGAAGATTGTAAATGAGACCACCCATATTTCAGGCATTTTGAGGGCTTTTAGGGCTCCATCAAACGCCATCTTGCTTCGATTAATTTTATTGCCATGTTCGTCTGTATCATTAATAACGTCGTCTTCGATAAGGAAGTAAGAGATGATAGCGATTACAATTGCCGTAATAGAGAAGAAAATGATGGCACCTTTCAAGCCCGCTGCATTTGCCCCCATCCATTGGAAAATACCAAGCGCAGCAAACGCTACAATCGTATCTACAATCCCTCTTCCCGCTTCCAGGAAGCCGAACATTCTGCCCTGCTCATTACTGTCTCCAAGCAATCTTACCGTTTTGATCAGAACAGGCCAGAACGCGAGTTCAGCAAACAAAGCGAATAGCGCCCATAATATCAAAATCTCATAATATCCTGGAAACGTTGTCATGTAAAAGCCGAGTAAGCCTACTCCGCCCAGTGCGATTGGGAGCAGCTTCTTCTTGGAAAACCGATCTGTGATGTACATCGAGGTGATGTAACCAAAGGTCTGAACTAAGGCGTAGACGGACATCGTAACACCGATTTGCGTATGTGTCAGATGGAAATATTCCATCATCGGAATATAAAACGCGTCTTTTAGATAAGGTAATTTGAAAATAGTCCCCCCGCCCAGAATGAGTACGACAAGAGTCAACCATTTCTTTGATCTTACGTTTTTCGAATTCATGATACTCATTCCCTCCCCTGAATTATTATCCTTCAATAAATGCAGTCACTTCAATTTCTACCAATGCATCTTTCGGCAGACGTGCGACTTCAATGGTACTTCTAGCCGGATAATTGTCCTTGAAATAAGTGGAGTATACTTCATTCACCTTTGCAAACGTATTCATATCTTTCAGAAAGATAACAGTCTTAACAACATTCTTCAAATTACTGCCTGCAGCTTCCAAGATAGCGGTTACATTCTCTAGCGATTGTTTCGCTTGCTCTTCGACGGATTCAGGCATCTCATTTGTTTTAGGGTTAATTGGGAGTTGACCGGAAACGAAAACGAGGTTTCCAATTTTAACAGCTTGCGAGTAGGGTCCGATTGCTCCTGGAGCGTTTTCAGTTGAAATTGTTGTATGCATGTGATGTCCTCCAATGTGGATTAATTATCATAATGATAATTTATTATTACGATGATTTTATTTTAATACATGTTTCTCACGATTACAATACTTTTTTGAGAATTTTTTATTGAAATAATAATTTTTTATTGATAGACTCGGAATATGAGATAATGAAAGCAAAGGAGTGGTATAAGTGGAAGATCCAGGTACTCTCACGAAGTATATCCCGGTTGTTCATTTTATTGGTGAAATCTTGGGTAAGAATTGCGAGGTTGTGCTGCACGATGTGACAAAGCCGGATAACTCTATCGTTGAGATTGTTAATGGACATATTAGTGGTCGAAAAGTGAACGGTCCAATTACGGACCTTGCTTTAAAAGTTATGAAGGACAAAAACTATAAAGACAAACATTTCATATGCAATTACGAAAGCATAGGCAAGAGCAAGAAGCCTTTTCGTTCTTCGAGTTATTTTATAAAGGATGAACATAATGAAATCATCGGTATGATCTGTGTAAACGTCGACCTATCCGATCTTATATCGGCACGAAATGTTATTGAAGATGCCATTATGCTTGCCAATTTTACAATCCCGGCTAACAACGAACCTAATCATACGGAGAAGCAAAAATCGGCGTTGGATCTTAACGTGCTGGAAAGCTTCGAGGACAATATCGAAGATCTTCTCTTATCGTTGATTAAAGGAGTATTATCTGAGAGTGAAATCACGCCTGAGCGAATGTCTCCTAAAGAGAAAATCGATGTCGTTAGAAAGCTTAACGAAAAAGGGGTTTTCTTGCTTAAAGGGGGCGTAAGTGAGGTGGCCAAGCATTTGGAAGCTTCCGAAGCGACGATCTATAGATATTTGAATAAAATAAAATAACGAAGCCATAAGCTTATCTCCGTTCATCGGGGATGAGCTTTTCTTTTATTCTTAAATTTGCTGCATACCTTTTTCAACCCTTGACTCTCGAGTTTTGGATTGTTTGGGTCTCGAACATTGGTGAACCGAATCTGGCGCGCCGCCTATGGATGCATCCACTTAAATTCTTCGGTCAGCATAGGTTCAATTGTACTGCTTTTTTATGGATTGATTAATTTATGTACAGACTCCAGTAAATCTGTTCATAAATATGACAATTCATTGAACAACGCGCTTAAACCACACTTGTTTTATCGGAATTGTTAGAAAATTAAAACTATCTTAATAATTTTTGTGATAGTATATATTTGTAAAACAAACCATAAATATACTAGGAGGAAACAAAATGGAGAGAAACAAGTTCAAGAAAGTTTTACGCATTTCCGCACTGGCATTAGCAATCGTATCACCCGCCCTTGCAGCACAGCCAGCGACTGTGTCAGCAGCGGCGACAAGCCCTGATTGGAGCTTGGGGAATTATGGGATTGACTTCATTAATGAAGATCAAACGAACGGCATCTTGAAAGATGGATCGTTCCGTCTATCAGCCCCTTACACGACTGGTAGTCATAATTCTACTGTAGGTTACAAACTTGACGGCGTACAATATTACGCTCCGCTTCAGATTGGTCCCCCTGGTCCAAGTGGACAACCTACTACAGTTAAAGCATGGACGCCAGTGATTCCGCTGACGACAAATGGCAATCATACGATTGAATTTTTCGTATCAGGCGGTGATATCGGTGGAACCAAAGTAATTAACATCAGCGTAGATAGCAATGGTTCTGTTGCAAGTCTAACGCACAATTAATGCAGTCGACTTTCCATCAGGCATAATTATTTTATAATAAACTGCTCCTTCGCCCAAAATGGGCAAGGGGCGGTTTTTTTTTAGTGTACACTTCTCTATTTATTTGGTTCCTTGTTTTAAAAGTCTTCTTTAATCTCATCTGTTGGATCCCATATTGACCAAGCAGCTTCTAATAGATTTCCTTCATTGTCTCTAAAATAAAAATATTTCGCCTCTCCTGCCCCAAGTGTATGTATTGCTTCTACTTCAACTCCATTGTTCTTTAAGTATCCATGAGTAAATTCAATATCCGAGCAATTTAAAGCCATGATTGGAAATGGTTTTCCATTCCTTGATATTTCTAATGTCTTTCTGTCTTCCGTCTCAATTAGTAATAACGCTATTGAACTCTTATGAGGATGATGTAATACAGCTAAAAATGAACCTCGATCCTGAAACCTATTCATCAACTTTAATTCTAAGTTCTTCGTATACCACTCAATTGACTCATCAATCTTTGTAGTCGGAACATAAACATTACCTATTCGTGTAAATGTAAATTCTTTATCCATATAAGCAGCTCCTTTGGTTTTATGGTTTTAGAAATATTGCATCCCTTTCATATAACGTTTGTTTTCACGAACCCTCACTGGCTTAAGCAGCATTAGCTGCGGGTCTGTCGGACTTAGCCAGTGCAGAGTTATTCGCTGAATAAACTTATAACGTCACCGTATTCACGAACCCGAGAGGCTTAAGTGAACCGAAGGGAACGGGTCGTCAGAATTAGGCTCGCAGTGGTTGTCCGACTGATTATACCCTCGGCACTTCTAATACGGTCGGACCAAGGGCGCCAGACAGCAGTGTTAATTCGGTGTTAAATGAAGTTACTGACTTCTTGATAAACTCTCAAATCGGTTTTAGTCTTTTAGAATGAATTGTATTACTGCTTAAACATCTGTAATTTGAATCATATTCAAGCTTAACCACTCCTATTTCAATAATTTTGCTTCTTAGAGGTTTAAAATCTCTATAACAATACTTCATTCCTTCTAAGATTTTATCTGAAGAAAGCTTAATCGCTAATGTACAGTGAGGATCCCATTGCTCTGGTATATAATACTGATTGGCAAACTCCATTAATTCGTTAAATTCTTGATGATACTCTTTATGAAGTCTTAATAAAGTTTCTGTTACGGTTGGATCAATAAATAATGTACCCGATGTTGGAAAAAAAGCCAGAACATCGAATTTCAAACTAACTTCATGAACATTCTGAAAATAATTCGTGAAGTGCTTCAAATATAAACTAAATTTCGGAATGTCTTCATAGACTGCTAATGTTATATGGGGTCTTAAACCAATAATGTCATGCATTTCAGAACTAATATTATTATCTCTTAATTCTTTCCATATGTTTTTTACATGTTGTTCAAATGGAGCTTCGAAAAATAACTCGATTGCGTACATTTCATCATCCTTCTTTTATTTTTTATAATCAGTTTCCCAGCAATTCCATCTAACGTTTTTGTATCTACGAACCCGAAAGGCTTAACGCGCATTTGCTCCGGGTGGCTCCGCCACTTAGCCTTGCAGGGTTGTTCGCCTGACTCCACATCTCCGAAATTCCTCTGGCGGACCAAGGGACGTAAATCCCGCATCTGGAAAACTGTGTTAGCTGATGTGTGCGGTACCTTTTCGAATCACTTACTTAAATGTGTTCTTAAAAATTCAACAACATTCATAAAAGCACTTTGAACTATAGAATCTTGAAACTTATGATCAAACACATGATCAGCGCCTTCTATTGTTATTAACTTAGTGTAGACTCCAATTTCTTTGAGTTTCTCATACATTATTACTGATTGTTCGTAGGGTACATCCGTGTCTTGATCACCATGAAGAAAAAGTGTAGGAGGATAATCTATCGAAATCATATCAATTGGATTGTAGCTAATTAACATATCATTATCATTAATTCGGTCCATTCCAGTTACCTCTTTTACCCATATTCCTTGTTGACGACAATATAGATAAAAATTGAATCGTTCCCAAGGACCATTAGTTATTTCCATATCCCCTACATATTCATAGGCACTATTTCTATCAATAGTTGGCTTCCTACAGTAAAACTCACTAGGTTGAGCGTACCATTCACCAAGAATATCTCCATATCCATAAAAAGAAACTATCGCTTTTGGTTTTATTTCCATTGTGCCAGCTAATAAGCTAAGGTACCCGCCAGCAGAACTACCAATTAAAGCAATATTATCAGTATCAAAATCATATCCATGAATTGCTTTAGCCTTAACCCAATTGATTGCGTCTCTTATATCCTCGATAATTAAATCAATTTTCGTTTCAGGAGCTAGTCGATAATCTATGCTAACAACGCTAAATCCTTCTCTTGTGTAATAATCAATCTGTTCTGACGGCAACCAAGTTCTAGTACCAAAAATCAATGCGCCCCCATGAATATATATAATTACTGGAGTACGGCTACCTTGGTAATACACATCAGCACTAATTGAACTATACTTCAGTTCCTTATAGATTTTTGTTTCTTTCATCTTCAAGTTTCCTCCTCTGTCTTTACCGCATTTCTGCTAACGTTCTTGTATCAACGAACCCTCACTGGGTTAAGGCAGAGTTGTCTGGCTGATATTACTTCTCCGAAATCCCCCTGCCAGACCAAGGGCGTTATCCCGCAGCGTAGATACGATGTTAGCTGATGCCCCTTCTTCTTCGATTATGCCTACAAACTACTTTATAATTTTTTATTAATAAATTCCTTTCTTCTAAAAATCGTGTAAATCAACACAATACCTGAAAATATAAAGTTACCTATAAAGGGCTGACTGTTACTTTGAATAGCCAAGTAAACACTAACAATTGAAAAATAACAACTATATAAAACCATTAACCAGAATCCAATAACAGTCAGCTTTAGATACAAATACGATAATATTAATGTAAATGCAGCCAACACGACTCTCATAATACCTTCTGGTACCCAAGAAAGTCCCATTCTCATTGAGACACTAATCTCGTCTGCTGGAGAACTAAAAAACAACGATACTAACAGAACAATTGCTCCAAAAACATAAAAATAACCAATCAAAGTTACTCCAAATGGATTGCGTTTATTAATTTTATTTCAGTCCTTTCAACTCAAGTGAATTAAATATAATAAACGTAATTTACCTATATGGTTTAAGGGGTTTCAGCTAACGACGAACCCGAGAACCTTAAGGCCCGTAGGACCGGCTGCTACGCGGTTAGGTTTGCAGGGTTGTCCGCCTGACTCCACCTCACCGGAAATCCTCGGGCGGACCAAGGGAACGTAAGTGACCGTAGTGTGAATACGATGTTAGCTGATGCCTAGGCCATCTCTGAGCCCATCAACGTCATTTATATGTTATTTCGATCCCTTTAAATTTTGATGTTTTTTTAAAGTTCTCCCCTGAACCACCAATAACAACAATGTTTTTCGGTTCTTGCCAGATAAGTTGAAATTCACTATTTGATATAAAAATGTTTCCCCGATCATTCTCCAACTCACTACCATGTTTAATCAACGACAAATGAAAACTGTCGCCGGTTGTTGCTCCACAATCCCTCTTAAAATATACCGCTTCATAGAGTCCATTCCTAGGTTGTTCAACTTTATTTATAATCGTATTTCCACATAGCCCGGACACAATCTCACTGCCAAACTTAAAAGAATAAGTAAAAATGATTCCTATCACCAATAAAATTGAAGAAGTAAATACTAATAAACTTCGTCTAACAATTTTTTTCTTTTTCTGTTTTAAATCACTCTCGAAATCATTATCCATCTCATGTACCCCGCGTTCATAATTGCCTAGGTTTAGCTAACGTTGTTGTATTCACAAACCCGAGGGGCTTAAGGGCGCTTGCGCCCGGGTCCGACGGACTTAGCCAGTGTAGGGTTATCTGCTGATTTCGCTTCTCTGTAATTTCCTCTTTATCAGATTACTATGCCTTCTTCGAGCTACAAACACTTATTCTTTACAGTTTTTCGTTAATAATTTGTTAGGATTCTCTCCCAATCTCTCATAGGATAACATCCAAACTCCTTCAACTTTAAACACTCTATATTCTAATTCTGTATTTTCATTAAGTCCTATCATATATTGAACAGTATCATCTTCTAACTGTTTGGTTAATATAATTCTATAGGAACTGATAGGGTTCTTAGATAGTTCTTCTTCAAGTCCATTAATTTTTTCATCTAATGATTTACTGCAATCCAAAAACATCAGTGAGGTAGCAGTTTTAGCGTCTTTATCAACAAGAGCTTTCATAAAATTATTAATAACTCCATCAGGTGTTTGTTTGTTATTATTTTGCTGTGATCCAATATACCACGTTGATATTAATACAATCAGAAACACAGTTACTAATATAGCCAATATTTTCCTGTTTTTAAGTGTGCTCATATTTACCCCATTTCATAGATTTCTGATAACGTTGTTGTATTTACGAACCCGAAAGGCTTAAGGCAGCTTGCTGCCGGGTGGCTCTGCCACTTAGCCTTGCAGGGTTATCTGCCTGAATTCACCTCTTCGAAATTCCTCAGGCAGATCAAGGAGCGTAAGCCCCGCAGTGTAAATAGGTTGTTATCAGATGTGATTTCCTTCTTCGAGTTACTCTACAACGCACTTCATTAGTTACTTCATTTCTCTTCGTTCTTTACATTTCTTTATAAAACTCTACTCCTAATGCGCCGCAATCCCTTTGATCAAAACCTAACCTAGAGTCGGCTCTTGAATTATTTACCATGTACTGATCTTAATGCTTCATATTTCATGTTACACTTTTCTGTAGGGTAACCTAGCATGAATCACTAACTCACTATTTATATCAGATTTTACTATATTTACATTTCTTGTTGTATTGAATTAAAATAATATCCCCTTTTCTTAGCTAGAAAGTGCTTAGAAAAAGGGAATGTATTTTGCGCAAGAAAAGCTTATTATATACGTTGAATAAATCGAACATAAGTTATCGCTTATAGTCAGGCTTTTCCAGAGTAATAGGATTCGGATTGCTGAGTACCCAATGCACTGCCAGTTCGCACAGTCTCGTAGGTTCATCACTACCATTTCCGTTGTGAAGTTCTTTCACTAATGTTACTGCCTCCTGAAGTGCAGTGGGATTTAATGGTGTACCCGAACTAAAGTAATGTATCAAAATATTGAGCATTTTACGATATTGATTATCCCAGTTGATACCGCCATTATCTAAAACTTCGTATGACACTTTACCCGTAATACGGATAACCTCACCCTGTACGGTTTTCGCATGTCCGTTTGAAGGAATGAGTAAACTCCAGAGTTCATTATGTTGCGCCTGCCAACCCTTTGTTGATACTGTTATTGAAGAGGCGCCGTCGTGCGTCTTTCGCTTTTCTACTGGGGTAACATCAAATAGCTCATATAAACGTAAAAGTGCCTCATCGGTTTGATTCAAATATTCTTTATTAAAGCCTTCTCTGTGAAATTCAAAGTCGTTTCCGATTCGCTTAATAGAGTCTATCATTTCCGGAGTTACTGTTGTTCCTGCGTTAAGCAAAATATCGGCAACTTCCGCGATATTGACAATATCCGCGTTTCTGCACCGTGCCAAAGCTTTTTCTAATGGAGTCTGTTTCATCTTATTTTCTACGCTGATATTTGCGCCATTAGTAACCAACGTGTGAACCGCATTTGGTTTAAATGAACCTGCGGCGGCAAATAAAGGTGTCTCGTTTTGATAATCAACGGCTTCTATATCTGCACCCAAATCAAGCAGCAATTCAGTATTACCGCACCAACTTACTACATGTTCATGCAAAGGCGTTCTTCCGTAATTGTCTCTTGCATTTATATCAGCACCCTGTTCCACGAGCCAGCGAACCAATTCATTCGGTATTTTGAAAAAGCTCAAGGCAGTTGATTTACTGTAACCACCACGCGCATCCAATTCGCATTGGGTAAATACCTTTTTTAATGCTGATATGTCGCCTGCTTTAATTAGTTCATCAAAATTTTTCGGTAAGGTTTTTTTCTTCTTGACCATGTGCTTTCTCTCCTTACGTCAGAGTATATAAATTTTCTTCAACACCATGTACATTCTGGATTTTACCATCATTTCATTTCTTGTAGTATTAATAATTGCTTTTGAAATCAAGTTTCTGTAACATATCTTTTAACATTATCTTGCAATCATTTCTGATAACGTTTCCCGTATTCACGACACCGAGAGGCTTAAGGCGACGATGTCGCCGGGTGGCTTCGCAGGGTTGTCCGCCTGATTCCGCTTTTACGAAATCCCTCGGACGGACCGAGGGCCGATAGGCCCGATGCGTGAACATGATGTTATCTGAAGTTCAGTTCTCCATTGAATAACTATAATAAATCCTTTACCATATGCACTTCATATTCATTTCTATCATATTCTTTATACTCATATTTCTTATAGAAAGAAATTGCATCATGCCAGGAATTTGTCGTTTCTAACACAATTTTCTTGAATCCTTTAGCTTGTGCTCTTTTTTCAATCTCTTTTAACATTTTTTGAGCTATCCCTTGTCTTCGATATTCTTTTTGTACTGACATTCTAACAATTCTTCCTGTATCAGCCTCTTCACGAATTAATGCACCAGTACAAACAACTTTTGTATTTATTCTGCCAACCAAGAAGAGATTCCCTCTACTATTATAATTAAGGACAATTTCATTGAGATCTTGATTTAATGATTTATCCAATAATCCAAATCTTTCTTTTAGTCCAGCTAAAACAATATGTTTAGCATGTTCTTGAGTTTCTTTACTTACTTCTTCGATTACAAGAGTTTGATATACTTCTTTCAATTGAGGTCACCATCCAAGAATTGCTTAATTAGAATTTAACAGAATTTAAGATAACGTTTCTGTATTCCCGACGTCCCACTACAAGGCCCGTTAGGGCCGGCCGCGAGTGCGGTTAGGTGGTGCGGATACGTCGCCTGACTCCACTTCCCTGCCTATACCTCTTGCGACCAAGGATCGCTTGCGATCCGCTGCGGGAATATGATGTTAGCCGATGCCATTGCCCTCTTCGATAATCTTACAAATCTGATTTACCTGGTTTCCATCCTGTTTCTTGTGACCAAATATGAGCTTTTTGTAATATATCCCATACAATCGGACCTTTACCTTCAACATATTTAGGGCGTTCATTCTTAAATAATTTCATTAAATGATGTTTCTCTTCAGCATATCTCCAACAATCCTCTGCGTGTTCTCTCAAATAATCTCTAAAAAGTAATGTCATTTGTTCTGAGAAACTTCCTAACTGCCTGACATGAACATGAGTTCTTCTATATCCAGGCACTTCCCTGAAGTACTTCTTAGTTTTGTCGGGGTTTTCCTTGCGTAAAACAAATCCTATATCTTCAATTTTATCTTTAAAGGCTAAATCGTCCTCGAAATTCAAAACTGAGATCTGAATATCTATTATTGGTTTTGCATCTAATCCAAAAACTGAAGTCGATCCCACATGATCTATCCGAACTGCCAATTCCCCTAAAGATCTCCTTAATTTCGATCCAGTTTCAAGGAACAGATCTCTCCATTCTGGATCATGTTTCGCAATTCTCCATTGATCTCCCATAAGATACTCCTTTTTGTAAAAAAATCATTGCAATGGTTTCGGCTAACGTTTCTGACGACGCCGAGAACCTTAAGGCAGCTTGCTGCCGGTCGCAGCGTGAATTTGTTGTTATAAGATGGTGGGGGCTTCTTTGGATATACGTGCTAAATTCTTTCATCTATAATATGTTTTCTTTTATTTTCCTGATTCTTAAGTTCATTTCTTAACATTCTTATTTCATGTATTAAATCATCGTACTTTGATGCTGTCCTCGATGAATCGATTGCATGTCTTATAATAAAAAATAAAATTATAAGCCCTAGAATCCATAAAAATAATGAAATAATTATACCATCCATTATATATCCCCCCCATAATTAAGGATTTAACTAAAATTACCAATTAATATAATTTAAGTGGTATTAATTTCTTATCCCTTCTATTCGTATCATTCCTGTTATTTATGTCTATTATGAACAGGTATAGTAATGTAATTTATTAAAAGTCATCTAACCTGACAACGAGATAGTATATCTATAAAGATTTTGTTTTTAGAAGTACTTCATCCCTTCAATCTTCAGGTGATTTTGTCTAACGCTCTTGTATTCACGAACCCCGGGGGCTTAAGGCGCATAGCGTCGGATCGGAGACTTAACCTCGCAGGAGTGGTCTGCCTGATACGACTTCTCCGAATTGCCTCAAGCAGACCAAGGACCGTTAAGCATGCAGGTGAATACGGTTTATAAGATGTAGGTGCTATCTCCGATCATTCTTAAAAATTCTTGTTCTATTATATGTGTTGTTATACATTAAAAGGTTTTTAATTGTATTTCGATGGAATCTCTTTCTGCACCAAATCCACTTCGATAGTTTATTAGTCCTTTATTCTTTTCCCATGTTATTGTTTCATAATAACCGGTTTCTACCAGACTATTGTAAGATCGATACTCTCGTTTTTCTCCATTTACTTGTATAGATTGATGCCATCCTGGTTGGTCCACATCTAATCTATCCTCTAACTCAGCATCTTGACAGACCACCACACTATCATCAGGTACTAGGCCCAATTTCAATTTACTTGATTCATCTTCCCTTGTTCCCATTCGATATACTCTATCTTTCGTGACATAAAAGTACCCCAGCTTTAATCGTTCATTAGGAACACCTTCAATTGAATCAATGACCAATTCATAAAGTTTGCCATTCTTATAGGTAGACGATTCATGAACAGAAACATTAATATCCGTTTCTATAAATTCGTTGAAAAGAAATTTACCTTTATAGATGGCCTTCGTAACATTGTTCTTAAAGAAGAACGTATTCTCAATCGGATCCACAGTCATCGAATTGAGATTCTTGTCATCATAACTAGTCAATTGGACAGATTCCGATGATGGTATAACCGTCGTATCTGCATTCTTATTACAATCTGTAATTATTAAAAAGGTGGTTAAAAGAAAGATCGTTGAATATCTCCACACACTTGAGTCCCCCATTAAATACGGTTTTTAATCTTTTAGGTTTACGCCAATTTCTTATAACGTATTCGTGTTCCTGACGTCGATTCCCCTTAGATAGCTCTTATCTTAGGGGAATCTATGTGTCTGCCTGCTTCTACCTCCTTGATATACTTCTGGCAGACCGAGCGGCGATAGACGTGAAGCAAGAACACATTGTTATACGATGGAAATCTGAGTTACTTTCAAAATCACTTTATCTCATTCTCATGGATTACTCCGAACATTCCTGTCATTCCATTATGCTTATTAAAACCATATTTATTATAAAATGACTCTTTACCAGCGGCCGCAAACAAGCCTACAAATGATTTTTCTGGTGCATTTTCTTTTAAGAATTCAGTAATTGCCTTTAATATGATGTTACCGATTCCTTTGTTTTGATGTTCTGGTATGACAGCTACGTCTTGAATATAGAAATAGATCTTTCCGTCCCCAATTACTCTTCCCATTCCAACTATTTCATCTTTATATTGAACGACAACTCCAAATAATGATTGATTTAAAGATTCTTCTGCAACATCAAAATTCATGTAATCTTTCCAACCAACTGCATTACAAAGGTTTCTATATTCAGCAATAGTAGGCATTCTTTTAAGTGTTCTGTATTCGTTACTCATATACATCTCCGTTAATAATATAGTTTTTTGATGTTTCTCTATTACTCCATTGTCTTCACCCACAATAAACCTTAATCTTCGTTCTGTCGTATAACGTTCTTGTGTTCACGACGTCCCACCGACTTAAGGCACCAAAGGTGCCGGGCGCGGTGCGCTTAGTCAGTGCGGATGTGTCCGGCTGCTCCCACTTCCCCGAAATTCCTCTGCCAGACCGAGGGCGAATGCCCGATGCCTGAACATGTTGTTAGCTGTTGCAACTGTCCCCTTGAGATACTGACAACTGATTATTCCAATTCTTTAAAATCCAATCTTTAATTTGTTCTGCTACTTCTTCAGGCAAAAGCTCTGATGTATCAGTTATTTGCATTGGTGGGTTAAATGCAGTATTTGCATTGTGAACTAACCAATTCGCAAAGTTCTTATGATCTTCAATTGAGTTTTCTCCCCATCCTCTTGCCTTTAATCTTTCTTCACGAACAGAATCATTACAATGCAAGTTCATATAATAAATTCTATCAAATTTATCTTTATGGTCTGCCGTTTCGATGTTTTCCGGAATCATCGTTCCACAAAGCACTGTACCTCGACCACTTAAAGAAATACTATAAGCAATTCTCAACCAATTAGCTTTAGCAATTTGCCAATCAACATTATTAATAATGTCCAAATCGAAGACATCAAAATCAGGAAGCAACTTACGTACCAATGAAGATATTGTAGTTTTTCCTGTTCCACTGGCGCCGGTGACAACAAATAACGGCAATTTATTCATAGAATTTCCTCCTTTGTTTCGTTTTGTGGGTTTGTATAATGCATTACAGTTGTTTCAGCTAACGTTGTTGTATAGAGGCTTAAGGCGCTTTAGCGCCAGGTCGAAGACTTAGCCTCGCAGGATGTGTCCGACTGGTATAACTTCCTGTTACTGAAACTTCTTCGTTGTGATGTTTCTTCCTTCACTTCTGGCGGACCGAGGATCGCTTGCGATCCGATGCGAGAATACTGTGTTATATGATTGAGATGCCTTCTTTGAGTTACCCTACAATTCATTTTTACATTTACTAAATTGTTTCAAACTCTTTAATTCAAATCGTTATTTCATACTTTGATACATTTTTTGTAATATGGTAATATATATTTATTAAAGACCAAGTGCGTCAACACCTGGTCAGTACAATTGGCTTGGATGGTTGTTCCCTTCTGAGTCCAATAGGAACGAAAACCCACCTTCGGCTTCTAATCTTAGGGTGGGTTTTACTTTTTCTTGTTGTTATGATTAATGTATGTTAATAGAGCAAGAATGAACATTCCAAATAGGAACATAATCGTTATTGCATCTTTTACTTCCATGGCTTCACCTCCTTTCGAAGGGAAACCATGCCCACCCAAGATTCAATTGTAGTTATATTTTACCTTTATTCTCATTTGCGTACAAGTGTTCCTATGTGTTTTTGATTCATATTTTTATGGTTTTATGTCTGCATCCTTTTCATATAACGTTGTTGTATTTGCGAACCCGAAAAGCTTAAAGGAGCGTCAGCGGCTGGGTGGCTCCGCCACTTAGCCTTGCAGGGTTGTCTGCTGAATCCACTCCACCAATCCTTTCGAGCAGACCGAGGAGCGTACGCGACGATACGCAGATACGTTGTTATATGAAGTGGGGCTCCCTTGATATGCTTATAAAAACCGATTCTATTCTTTCCAATATGAGTATTGCCCTCCTGGGGTTGAAACAACTAAAAAGTTTCCTGATCCTTGCAATTGCCAGCCTTCATACCAGGAACTATCATGAAACAATTCTAAAATAACATCATTCTCAAAAATAATTACTAAATCAGAGATATCTTCATAATGAATTATTTCAACTATCGAGTTATTCAATATGTGCTTCTCAAAATCTAAATAAGCTTGCTTTTTTCGATTTTCAATTTTTGTTTCAGGTTCACCAACTAATATTCGATTTTCGTTTCTTAATCTCCAAGGGCATTCGATAGTCAGATGTCCAATATCAAAAATTAATATTGGATACATCCTGTTTATTTCATTGATCCTCTGACCTTTAAATGAAGAAAAATTAATATCGCTTTTTGGTCTATTCATTTTTATTTCTCCTTCATTTCAGCATTTCGGCCATTTCATATAACGTTTCGCATTCCTGACGTCCAAGCGGCTTAAGGCAATAAAGTTGCCGGGTCGTCAGACTTAGCCGGTTGGATGTGTCGCCTGATTTGCTTTTCCGAAAATCCTCTCGGTGACCGAGGAGCTTTAGCGACGACGCAGGAATGTAATGTTAGCTGATGTCAACGGCCTCTTCGAGTAACCTAGCACAAGTTCTTTATAGTTTATTTTAACTTTAGTTTATATATAATCTCGCCATCTTGGTTCTCTTTATCTTGATTGACAAATCCTAATTTCTCGTAAAGCTTTCTAGCATGATTATTACTTTTTTCGATTGTTAGAGAGATTACTTCGCATTGTCTGTTCATTTCCTGAATGAATTCTAATATTCTTTTAAGAGATTGTGTTCCTAATCCCATCCCTTGATATTCCTTGTCTATTTGAAAGCCACCGATCCAGTAATTATTAGTACTATTAGGTGTATAGGAAAGATAGAAAAATCCAAATGTTTTATCATCCTTGCACAAAATATATGGATCAAAAGCCTCATCCCACGGTTTTATATAAGCCCATGCTAATGATTCGATAACAGAAGGCACAAACTTCTCTTGTGATTTGAGTAAAGATATCGAGAGAGCTTCTTCCCAATTATTTTTATCAATTGGTTCTATGCGGATTAGATTCATTTTTATATTCCTTTCAATTCTCACGACGAACTTGATTAGATATCCTCGACTAGTCATCATAAAGATTCTTAGCTATCCCTCAATGTGAAAGAAGCCATTCTACTCTTTTTTCCAAGTCATCTCATACTCGTTGGCATTCGTTTTTTCATCAATCGATTCAGATGAAATAGTAAAGCCATTTTTCAAATAGAATCTAACCGCATTTTGGTTTTCTTGATACACTTTTAAGTGCAAGCCTTCATTCTTATCTTTAACGTAATCAAGAAGTATCTTTCCATACCCTTTACCTTGTTCACTGAGATCTACAAACAAAGCTGCTATGTAGTTATCAACTAAAGAAATAAATCCCACTACCTCACTATCCCTATCAATGACATATGACTGAGACATAGGTAGATATACGTCCTTCATTACTGCCTGATTTGTTTCCCAATAAACTTCATCAATAAAATGATGAGCCTGTTTCGAACCTTCAAACCAAATTTCTACCATTCTGTCCAGATCATTTTCTACTTTTGTTCTTATAATCATTTAACTTTTCCTCCTAACTCTCATTCCTCATTTACTAAAGGATACCATTTATCTGAAAAATGGTCAGTCAAAAATCATTTCACTGCAGATAAAAACGCTGCTGTCATTTAACAGACATCCAGCGTTTGATGTAACATTATCATTTACATGGTTGTAATGAATGGTGGAGGCTGCACCATCGGTGCTCCTTGCTGATCTTGATCCCTATTCCCATTCTCTAAATGTTGTCATCATTTTTCTGACCGTATTTTCAGCAGCCTCCATAATCACTTCTCCCAATGTGGGATGGGGATGAATCGTCATAGCCAAGTCCTCCACGGTTGCCCCCATCTCGATGGCAAGTGCAAGCTCCGATACGAGTGTTGATGCCTCCACGCCAACGATTTGTGCACCAAGCACGATTCCTGAGGTCGCGTCCGCCACAATTTTGACAAACCCTTCGGTTTCCCCCAATGCCAACGCCCTGCCGTTGATCCCGAAAGAGGCTTTACCCATAACAATCGGAATGAATTTTGACTTTGCTTCCGTTTCACTTAAGCCAACGCTGGCCAGCTCTGGATTAGAAAAAACGACGAGCGGAATGGCTTTATAATCAACCTCGGAGGCATGGCCTGCAATGGCTTCTGCCGCAATCTTGGCTTCATAGGATGCCTTGTGAGCAAGTGTCGGACCAGCCGTAATATCTCCGATTGCGAAAATATGCGGGATAGCCGTTCTGCACTGTTCGTCCGTCTCAATCAGCCCCCTGCTCGTCACTGGCAAACCTATATGCTCCAGCCCTAAATTGCCGTCTGTGTTTGGCTTTCTGCCAATAGTGACTAACACATATTCCGCTATAACATGCTGCTGCTCCAGATTTTTTACATAATGCAGTGTAATTGTATCCGCATTCTGCACCACTTTCTCAGCTGTCGCCCCGGTTATAACGTTTATACCATCGGCTTTCAACTGTCGAACAACAGGGACCGCAAGGTCTGCCTCGAATCCCGGCAGCACTTGTTCTCCTCCCTCCAGAATCGTTACTTTTGTTCCAAATTTGGCATACATTTGCCCCAGTTCGACACCAATATATCCACCGCCGATAACTACTAGGCTGTTCGGAACCTCAGGGAGTGACAAAGCTTCTGTGGAAGACAAAATACGTCCTCCAACCGGAAATGCTTGCAGTTCAATCGGACGAGAGCCTGTTGCCAGTATGGCGTACTTAAAAGAAATAGTTTGCTCCTGTCCAGCTTGTTTGATAATAGCTGAATGTGCATCAACTAAACTAGCTTCTCCTTCCAGAATGCTCACTCCAGCAGTCTTCAATAAATAACGAACTCCACCTGCCTGCTTAGTCACAATCCCCTGCTTGAAATCCTGAGCATTCTTAAATGACGCTGCTGCATCTGCGTTATTAAATTGTCTGAGCAAATCATAGCGATGCGATTCTGCAATTAATGCTTTGGATGGAATGCATCCAATATGCGTGCAAACTCCGCCAATCTGACTGCGTTCGACAATCGCCGTCTTCATTCCAAGCTGTGAAGATCGCAGTGCCGCCACATAACCTCCCGGACCTGATCCTATAACCAACGTTTCTACGGATTCAAGCTTACTCATATTCTGATACCCCCTGTTGAAATTTTTGTAAAATAATATGATGATCGTAATATATTATAATCATCATATTTTAAAAACGTCAACCGCTCATTAACCTTTCATGAGCCAACAGTTGCCGATTCACTAAATTGACAGGTTTAATTATGACACTTATAATATTTTGAAAATAGAATTATGAATCGTGGAGTGATTACAATGCCTTATCCCAAAGGCCATAAGATGAAAGTACGGAATAAAATCGTTGAAAGTGCTGCCCAGGCTTTTCGTACCCATGGCATCCACGATGTAAGTGTTCCGTTCATTATGAAAGGGGCGGGGCTAACTCATGGTGGGTTTTATTCTCATTTTGACAACAAAGAACAGCTGGTCGCCGAAGCCTGCCGGTATGCCATCAGCGATACCATCGCACTTCTACAGGAAGCCGCTGATCAGGAGAATCAGAATCCCAAAATCAATACGGTCATTGATTATTATTTAAGTCCATATCACCGCGACAAAACGGAGATGGGCTGCATTCTTCCTGCCCTTTCTGGCGAAATATCCCGTTCTTCAGAAGAGGTTCAGCAGGTATTCACCCATGAACTGAAACGGATGATTGCTTTTATCTCCAACCTAGCGGAAATTGACACGTCCAAAGGTAGTGCACTGCTTAGTACCTTGGTTGGCTCCCTTGTTCTTGCACGGTCTGTTCATGATCCTGAACTGAGCAACACCCTGCTCTCGGCAGGCAAGCAGCATGCCAAAGAGCTGGTGATGATTTAATTTTGTTCAAGCAATTCAATAAACAAAAAACACGCCAACCAATGGCGTGTTTTTTTGTGTTTGGCGAAACCTAGGGGGATCAAACCCTGCCCACGAATACTGGATTGACATAAGGTTCCATATCCTGTATGTTTTATTTATTCCGACTGTTCAGTATAAATAAAATAAATCAGAAGTCTTTTATGAAAAGAGGAATAGAAAAATGCCTAAAGTAGGAATGGAACCAAAGCGTCGAGCAGATGTAATTAACGCCACTCTAATGTGTATAAGCAAACATGGGATTGATGGCATGACGCTGGATAAAGTCGCTGAGTATGCGGATTGTTCTAAAGGTGTTGTAACTTATTACTTTAAGAATAAGGATAACTTGATTATTGAGGCTTTCAGGTCATTCTTAGCCTATTATGGTTTGAAGATCAATTCTCAAATTCAGAATACAATGACTCCAGAGGCAATGATCGAGGTCACACTGAAGAACATCCTCCCACCTTATAGTAAGGATACACAAGAACCCATCAATGTATCGGATCTTGAAGGTATTGAAAGGATGTATATCCCACACGAAGTTCAAGTGAAGCTTTTTCTTCATTTCTTTTCTAAAGCAGTATTGGATCCCCGTTTACAAGAAGTCGTGTCGGCGGGGTATAAGGAAGACATGAAAGGTATAGTGAAAATCTTTGACTATGGCAACATGTTAGGGAATATGAAGGTGGATGATTCGAATAGCGCTGCTTATGGCCTGCTGGCGATGGTCGTAGGGCTAAACTTCTTTCGAGTAGCAGATATCCCGCCAATGAACGGTGAGGATAATCGATATATCTGTGAGGACTATGTCAAAAGGCTAACTAGAGGAGGAAAGTAGAGTGTCTGATGCAATTAAGAGCGATTTTGATTATCCAATGGCCAAAATTCCAGGTGGAGAAATAGAATTAAGAGACGATCGAACAAAAAGGATATGGAAGGCCGAAATAAGATCTTTCCTTCTTGCTCCGTATCCTGTAACAATGGAACTGTATTGTGCAGCTACGGGGAAATCCCCCATTTCTATCGATAAAAGTCAAAAGCCGGTTACGAATATTTCATGGAATGAAGCCATTTACATATGCAATCTACTTTCTGAGAAAGCTGGACTGAATGCGTGTTATTCTATTAGTAATGACAGTGAAGAAATCATCTGTGATTGGGAAGCAGACGGTTATCGACTTCCTTCTGAAGCAGAGTGGCAGTATGCATGTAAGGCAGGAACTAGCGGGTACAGATACGGAGAAATGGATAAGATCGCTTGGTATAATGAAAATTCAGAAGGTGAAAACCATGAAGTAGGAAAAAAGGAACCGAATGCATGGGGTCTGTATGACATGTTAGGGAATGTTTGGGAGTGGTGCTGGGATTTATATGACCAGAACGTATATGGTTCCTACCGAATTTTCCGAGGAGGCAGCTGGGCTGAAGAGGAACGAGGCTGTGGGGCTACCTGCCGTCGTCGCAGTCACCCGTCTTTTTGCATCGACGACCTTGGATTCCGCCTTGCCCGGTCTTTATAAGATTCGGAAGTTATTTTAACACTGAAAAAGAGCTCAAGCATTGTTTCCGCTTGAGCTCTGACAGGTTAGACAGTAGGTAAATGCGGCGTTAAATCACTACTTTCTCACTACCGACACACAGCACTCCACATGCACCGAATAGAGAGTGAAAACAATTTATAAGAATAGTAGCCTATATCTTTTGTATTCTCTCCCAAAATTCTTTAAAACGTTGTTCAATCACAGGTTCAATCAAGTCGTAATTTTCCCATATATTAGCAACATGATAAAATGTAAGTCCAACTCCTTGAAAGGTATGGACATAGTCTTCAGCTATATAAATGTCCTTTTGAATATTCAAATATTCATTGACGAATGGTTTAATCTCATCTGCAAGTTCTTGGGTTGAAAACACGCCGTCCAGACATTTTCGATAGAATTCAGCACCCGTAAGCTGCTTCTGCTTTACTTTCTCTATTTCAGTAGCGAACTGATGCTCTATTTCCTCTGAAAACCAATTATTTTTAATTAACCAAGTGATGAACATGCCCGTAGCGGTGTAAGCAGCATCTTTTGTTAAATCCTCCGGGAAATCCCCTTCATAGTGCCACTTCGCTTTATCTAATACACGATCCTCAGGAATCATAATTGCATCTAGAATCGATTCAGGCTCTTCGATATATCCTTTCGCTTGGTATTCCAGAGACAATTGCTCAAGCTGATAAAGCGCTTCTTCCATTGGATATTGTTGATACACCGCATTAGTGGTTTTTTTCCGTAATGTTAACCGGCCTTTCACGATATTTAAAATATGTAGATCTGACGAAGTCTCCGTGATCATCAAATGAATATATTGTTTATAATTTTTGCTCGGTTTTGTAAGCAATATTCTCTTCGGATTCAATTCTCTTTCCTCCTTATACATTTCATAAACGGGATCGGCAAATTTCAAGTTCCCTTCAATCGCAATTTCATCGACATGCTCTAGCGTTGCTATCACCCACCGACTTACATAATCTATAAATGAATTAATTAGAAAATGCTTATACTCTTCCCCAAAATTCATCAAGCATTTTCTTGGTTTCTTCAGATGACCGAAGTTGGACAGAATTTCCTTTTTCATCTATCGTAAAGTGTCCTTTGAAAGCATCTGGCATTGCATTGTATTGTTTTTCTTCTTGTGCATATGCCTGAATAAAACAAGCGTATCCAAATCTATTTACTAAATATGGTAACCCAAAAGCAGAACGAATCAACTCATATTCTTGATAGTTATATGGTGTATTTTCAGGACGCATCATCAGAGTTTCTATGAACTTAGACATCAGTTTCTCTACTTCTTTTTCAGTGGCATAATTCGCGTATCCTCGGATTGCAGTCAATCTCATATCTAGATAGCGTTCTTTTTTAAAGGCTTTGAAGAAAAAGTCCTTTAAATCAATATCTTCACAAAACACAAGTGACATCATTATTATGTTACGAATGTACAAATTTTTTGCTAAAAAATATAATTCTGTTAAAAATTCAGCATCTGCACTTGATAACGCTATGGTCTTGCATTTTTCTAGCAACTGTTGAAAATCAATTTTATTTTCAAATCCCTTTTTTTGAGACATTTTCCTGAGCTCTTCAATTATGTCTGGCATTTGATGTATTCCTCCATAATATAAATTGTTCTACGTAATCATTATACAGCAAGCTTAGAAAAAGAAAGAGCATAATCCATAGAGATGAAATCTCAATGAATTATGCTCTATTTATTTATATTCCATATTTTTTTGCTAACTCTTGCTGAGGAGTTTTCCAAAGCTCCATCCACTTTTTGATAGCGGCAATAATAATGATTAACCCTAAGACCAACATAACGATGGAAAGAACGCCATTTAACACACTATAACTTTTGGAAGCTGTATTCAAATACACATTCTTAATCATCCAGTATCCTGCTACATTGACTGTTACGTACAAGTAAGCTAGTGGAATCAAGCATGTGAGCATATACCAACGTTTATCCGCAATTTTCAAGACGATCGTTGCTCCGATAATTAAACCGATAGATGCCATCAATTGATTGGAAACTCCGAACAGTGCCCAGATCGAGCTGATATCCCCTGAAAAGAGCAGATAGCCCCAAATAAAACATGCTAATGCACTTGCAAATATGTTACCTGGTAACCAATTCGTTCTCTTTAATGGTTTATAGAAATCTCCAAAGAAATCTTGAATCAAGTATCGTGCTACACGTGTACCTGAGTCGATGGCTGTTAAAATAAAGACCGCTTCAAAGAGAATGACAAATTGGAAGAAGAAAGAAGCTAAGTTTTCAAACCAAGGAAGTTTCGTGAAAATATAAGTCATACCGACGGCTAGTGTAACCGCACCACCCGTACGTCCTTCTAGATTCATCCCAATCTCTGCGGCTAATTCTTTCAGATGGACGGTATCGATCCCGAGTGTTGCGAATACTGCAGGTGAGGAGTTAATTGCAAAGTAATCTCCTGGTTGAAGGGAAACAGCAGCAATCAAAGCCATAATGGCAACAAGACATTCAACAAGCATAGCGCCAAATGCTACTGGTTTAATATCTGTCCACCGATTTAACATTTTGGGTGTTGTTCCTGACCCAACGAATGCGTGGAATCCTGAAATGGCCCCACAGGCAATCGTAATGGAGATGAATGGCCAAACTGGACCCGCTACGATTGGACCGCCGCCATTAATGAATTCAGTAAGAGCTGGAAATTGAATTGTAGGGTTTACATAAAAAACACCAACAATTAGTGCTCCAAAAACTCCAATTTTCATGAAGGTGCTTAAATAATCACGAGGTGCGAGTAAGAGCCAGACAGGCAATGCTGCAGCAAAGAATGCATACACGGGTAAAATAATTGCAAGCGTGCTTGCTTTAAGTGTTAAGAAATCGCCAAGAGCTGTACCTTGGATGTTTGGTCCGAGCAGAATTCCCACCATAATTAAGACAAAACCGACAATGGTAGCTCCTTTTAATTGACCTGTCATCCGGTGGTAGATTCCCACACCCATTGCGATTGGGATCGTGATACCAACTGCAAATGTACCCCATGGATTATTTTCTAAGGCATGAAGTACAACCATAGAAAGCCCCGCCATTGTAATCGTGATGATAAATAACATCGCGAGCCCTGTACAAAAGCCTGCAACAGGACCGAGTTCCGCTTTAGCCACTTCAGATAAAGATTGTCCATTTTTTCTCATCGAAGCAAATAAGACAACCGCATCATGTACGGCTCCTCCGATAACAGCTCCAATAAGAAGCCAAATAAGTCCAGGTAAATAACCGAATTGTGCGGCCAAGATCGGACCAACTAATGGACCCGCAGCAGCAATTGCTGCAAAGTGATGACCGAACGTGACCCATTTATTGGTTGGTACAAAGTCTTTACCATCCTCTAGCTCATGTGCAGGTGTTTTCTTAGCGGCATCCATTGCCTCAAGTTTTAATATTTTCGCAGCCATAAACGTACCGTATAGACGATAAGCAATTAATAAAATACATATAGACCCAACTACTATTGTAACTGCATTCATATTGTGTACCTCCATCTCCTTGATGTTATGCTAATCATACACAATGAAAACCAATTAAATTGATTTTCAAGATAAAGCACAAAAAAGCGGAGATGGATTACAAAAATAGAACGTCAAAATACAAAAGCGCTTACAATTTTAAGCTAAAAACCTAAGAGTTGCTTTAAGTCTTTCATATAGGTACGACTTACTGGAATCTTAGATCCGTCTTTCATGATTAGATTATAAGTGGAATTAAACCAAGGCTGAATTTCAGATATATGATCGATATTAACGATGAACCCACGATGAACTCTAATAAATCGATGTGGATTGAGCTTTTTTTCTAACATAATGAGCGAATCGCCCACCTTGTATTCTTTGTCCAACGTCTTTATTGCACATTTACCTTCACTCGAGCCTACGCACACGATCATCTGACAATCGATTATGACAATTCGTTCATCAACTAAGACAGCTATTTTTCCAAATTGTTCAACGGGAATGGCTGATGGGGAAGTGTGGCTATTCCTATCCTTCTCCGAGATTCTTTGCATACTCCGAATTTTTTCTAATGTTTGCTGGATTCGCTTTTCATTAAATGGTTTTAAGATATAATCCACGACATTTACTTCAAATGACTGTAGAGCATATTCGTCATAGGCCGTAGCAAAAACAATTGCTGGGGGCGGATTAAAGGTAAGCAATTGTTTAGCCAATTCGAATCCACTGTCTTCCGCAAGCTGTATATCCAAAAATACAACATTCGGGTTCACTAATGATATCTGTTTAAGTGTGTCTTCGATACAATCTGCTTCGCCAACGATTTCTACCTGTTTACTTCGAAGCAGAAAATATTTCAATTCGTCTCTAGCAAGTGGTTCATCATCAACGATAAAAGCCTTCAGCATTATGCTCAGTATCTCCTTTACGATCAAGGGGGATGGCCATTTGAATTATCGTGCCTTTTCCTACTTCACTTCGGATAATTAGTGAAGCTCTCCCATTATAAATGCCTTCCAGACGTTCAGTAATATTAAAAATTGCCGTTCCTGTACCTTTTGTGGAATCTACAATTTGCTGACCAAGTGCACTCATTCTCTCACTCTTTATGCCTGTCCCATTGTCTTCAACTTCAATATTCATGCATTCATTTTCGGAAAAAATCCTTATGGTTATTTTCCCACTGCTCTTAATATTTGAAAAAGCATGACGAATCGCATTTTCCACTAATGGCTGCAAGGAAAATGGAGGCAGAAGAACTGTCTCAAGACCTGGTTCTATATCCAAAACAATTTGATACTTATTCGGAAATCGGGCTTGCTCTAGTGATAAATATGCCTCAACATGTTCTAACTCTTTTTCTAGAGGGATAAGTAACTGACGTGCACCCTGCAAATTACTACGAAAAAAAGCACTCAGATCAATGAGTAGTTCTCGCGCTCTTTCGACGTCAGTACGACATAATACAGAAATCGTATTAATCGCATTAAATAAGAAATGTGGATGTATTTGTGCTTGTAACGCTCTGATTTCCGCATCCTTCAACAACTTCGTTTGTTGTTCAGCTTGAGCTAACTCTAACTGGGTAGAAAATAAATTAGCTAAGCCCTCAGCTAGTTCTTGCTGAATTTCATTTAATTTTTCGGGATTTGTGAAATACATTTTAAGTGTGCCAACCGTTGTACGATGTACTTTCAATGGGATCACAATCGCTGCCTGCAAAGGGCAGTCCTCTTGAAAACAATAAATATCTTTTTTTGATTTGACTACATGGATTACACCTTGTTCAAGCACTTTTTTAGTTAAACCTGTTGCCAATCCCTCAAGAGGCGTATGATGATCAGACGCAGCACCCACATGAGCGAGTACCTTGTGGTCGTCAGTAATAGCAACCGCGTCTGCATCCGTTCCTAAGAGCAAAATTTCGGAAATTTCTTTACACGAAACCGGATTTAGTCCTTGTCTAAAAAAGGGCAGCGTTTGATCCGCAATATGAAACGTACGATTTGTTTGGAACGCACGGGTCCGTTCTTCATCACGGAGTATCGAATGAATAATAAAAACAAATAACAACGTCCCAAAACCGTTTCCAATAATCATCGGCAGTCCAATTACCTGAACAAGCTCCCAAGCATTCACGAATGGTTCTGCTAGCAACAAAATAATCATCATTTGAACTGCTTCTAATGTCATCCCTACTGTTACGGCAAATAAGGGGGTAATTTTCCTGAACTTCCGGCGCCATTTCCCTATATATCCCGCAGTAACTCCAGCCAAAATGGTTGAAATTGCACAGGCTGCAGCAGTAAAGCCGCCCAATGAATAGCGATGTATACCTGCAATCAGCCCACTTCCGAGTCCTACTATGGGTCCTCCTATCAAGCCTCCAATGAAAACACCCATGATTCTCGTGTTAGCAATTGCATTATCCGAACCAATAGTAACTAACCAACTATGGTTGGCAATTGCATTGTTATGGATTTCGATCCCCGTATAGTTACTTATCATTCCAAAGGCTCCGAACAGGATGGTGAGTTGAATTTTCCCACTTGTTTTGTGTTCCCCTTGTACAATTTGACGAAATGATTTCATTTGAGAAAGTAAAAAAGCTACGATCACAATGATTCCTATTTTTTCTATCATGAAAGGCAGTAGATGTAACACATTCATCCATCCGTTCTATTTATTCCTTTACATCAATCAGGTTAATCTTATAACAAAAAATAAAGATTTGTCGAACTTTGTCTGCATAAAAATACACCCCAAAGAATCGATCGAAGTAACCCCGAGATTGTTCGATACTTATTCTAAAGCGTGTATTTCTATCAGCAAACTATTTAGATAAATTTGTTAAATAATGGATGATACTCTCTTTGATTTTCTTACTATAATTTTCTGGGGTTCCTACTTCTTTTTCCTCACGCGAAATATCTTTTGCCGTTCCATTCTTTGCATTCTTTTCTGCCTCTGCCCTTATGATCATATCTGTTGCGGCTGTTTTTGTATTCATGACTGATATCCGAAAATCACTCACGTATGCAATGGATTCATTTATTTTTTCCTTTTTCAACTGCTCGAGATCCTTGGAAATTTCTAGGAACTTATTTGTATGCTCAACTAGTAAGTTATACTTTTCTTTGAACTTCTCCATATCTAGATCTTTCAGATTTTTAGAAGAAATGCCTTGTCTGACGATTTCATCCTCTAACTCCATAGCACTCATAACACTTCTCAAAGAATAGTATCTCACCTTGAAATCTTTCTTCTCCAGATTATTCAATTCCGCTTTACTCTTCTTAGAAAAATCTGCAGCCAGTTCAGAAGTGAACTTTGCAGCTAGTGGTTTTACCTCCAGAGATTGAGAATAAATTTTCTTATGCAATTCTTTTCCTTTTGCCATATTATCATCTACATAAGACTTCATCTTATAATATAAATCGGCTTCCTCCAGAGATTGAACCAATTCCTTGAGTTTCGGGTACATCTCCTTTACAGAACTGTCGACCCCTGCAATGGATGGCTCCTTTGACGCGTATTCTTCAACTCCGGTCATATCTTTTTTGCTAAGCTCCAAGAAGATCCCATTACTTAGGCTTGTACGACTGTCCACCTTAAACTCTTCTGTTGCTCCGAACTTACCAAAGTAAAAACGTAAACAACTTTCCAATTTCCCTGTCACAAGCAGATTCAGCTTCGTATACGCCGTATACTTCTTGATCATGGATTCATCCTGCAAAGACTTGTCCATGTCGGAGGATGCCACATTTATGTTTGGTATCTCCTTATCTTCCTTTGTCCTATTATCACAAGAAGTAAGCACGCTGCACAGTACAAGCATCACAACCATCATGACTAATTTTCTTTTCACTATACTCATCCCCATAACTTACTTAATCATATTGTTATAGCAGCTAATTAAATTAGAAACCTTTTTGTTGTAATTCTCCAGATATCCTATTGTCTCACGTGATTTTACTTTACCGTCGGAAGGCTTGTTTAAGTTGGTACTCTTCGTTTGTAAGACCTGCATGATATCCGTAGCGCTTGCCTTCACTTCCGGTATGGCCCCATCAAATCTCCATAAAGATCCGATGCCTTCTTTTTCAAGTCTCGACTTGTCCTTAGCGTATTCCAAGAACTTATTCATATCTTCCGTTAATGAGTCATACCTTTCTTTGTATTTATTGGCGTCAAAATCCAATATGTTACTGTCATTCACCTTAGCTAAGGCAAAATCACTTTGAATTTCCTTGGCTTTTATTACAATGCTTTTCGCATAATATCTGACCAGATAATCCGCCTTCTTTAACTTTTCCAAGTCGACCTGTTGCCTTTTCTTCTCTATTTCAGAGAAGTCTATGAAAAATTTATCCGCTAAATCCCTGTATTCGTTGTACATAGCATAGAACTTTTTATGTAATTCTTTTCCTTTTGCGAAGTTATCCTCTGCAAAGGCTTTTGAACGATAATAGGTGTCTACTTCATTTATTGTATTTAAGTACTCTTTCATTTTGGGCAGTAAAATCTTCATAGATTCATCTGCTGCACCGAAAGAAGGCTTCTTAGACGTGTATGCCAGCGCCTCTTCCACTTGATCGAAACCACCTTTGATAATTGGAGTCAATATCATACCTTCAAACTTTTTCGGGTCAAAATTCTTTTTAAATTTAATCTCTTCTTCAAATCCAAAATTCTCTATATATCCGTAAATATCTGACTCCAGCCATCCCGTGATATAATTGCTTATGCCTACATAGGAATTGTATTTTCCTACATCTGCTGCTGAATCACTTTTTTCTTCCTTTTCCTTCTCCGGAGAACCACAGGAAATCAAAAGAACAGACAATACAATTAATACTGAAAAAACAGATAATAATTTCTTCAAAACACTACACTCCTTCATTTCTATTGATAAAGCACATTATTTTATTACAAATCTTTACATCGGCCACAAAGGGATTATTTATTAATTTTTCTAGTCGTCACCATTCACATGGGCATCCAAGATAGCCAAGGAACAGCTGAGTCAACTCATGAAAAAGGATAGCCCCTAAACACGGGCTATCCCTATTCACTTCTTTATGATTGCAATTGCATGAGAATTTGCGGATCTTTAATCTTCTTATCCTCGGCCAACATCACGATCTTCGACAGAATTTCTGCTGTCTTCGGATCTTCATCAATAAAGGGTAAGAATATACGACCTCTATGCTGTGAATGTACAGGAATAATATGCATAGCTCCTGTAGCTTGTCTATAAACCATACCGCTGCCCAAATGTACCCCATACTCGCCAAGTGCACCATCAATTCGAGCATAATTACCTTCTAAGCGAACATTATCAATCTTCAAGAGACGCAGTGACTCTTTGACAATTACTCTTCGCATCTCAATCGTTGTCAGACTGGCTTCTGGATCGACACCGCCAACATGAGCCACACTCACGACTAAATCGATGTCACGCATCACTTCTGAGAACAAAATGGGAGGAACCTTATCCAAGGTAACGCTCTTATACGTGTTCCGATCCAAGAATTGAACGGTTTCCAGTGTAGGTGCTTCAATCTCTGAAGGAGAGAACCAATCCGCCATCGCATAGAGATTCGCAATCAAATTCTCAGCATAGTATACCTTCTGAAGTCCCTCTTCATAACTAACTGTCCACTGTCTGCCTTTAAGCAAGGAGACTGTTTTTCTTGGCTGCACTTGATGCCCGGCATATCTGCGGGAAATCGTACCCTGAGCCTGCTCATCTGCATTCAGAACATACAATTCACGGAACACCTGCTTAAATGGCTGTCGAAGCTTGCGATCGAACAAGTCCTTCTGATACTGACTCCAATGACCGCTCTCGTATAAATGAAGGGGATGCGCAATAAGGAGCTCTTCTGAATCCCCTATGAGCATTAATTTACCCGCTGGATCGATAAGCCCTCCTTCAGCTGCATCGAAGTATCCCAATATCTCTCCCGACTTAAACACCAACGTCCCCAATAGAGGTGTAATCACTGGATTCCCTGATAGCCCCTTCAATTCCTGTAAAGTGAATGTATTCCCTGATTCCATGGAGCGTTCCAGCTCCTTACGTGCTCTCCGGTACTGATCTGTTAGTTCCGACTTCATTTCTTTCAAATCAGCAATATATTCATCCTTCTTATACTTTGCAGGGACAGATTTCAACTCTTTGCCTTTACGCGTAATGCCAATCTCTGATTGTCCTTCTTCATCAATAAGAAGCTGTACGGTCGTCTCCTCATCTAGCTTATATGGTTGGAAATAAGATTGCATATCGTCCAGCTTCCGCGCTTCCATATCCCACATCAGCCGGATGACATCTCCATACCCTGCATTTCTCGCTAAATTGCCAAGAGCAATCTGTGAAGTCATGCCTTCACTTGCCCTACGTTGGGCGCCAAATTTCTTACTCTGCATAATAAAATGCTGAATGAAATCATACCGTTCACGAATATCTTTCTCACGATTGTTAGCTAATGGAATAAGGCTATAGCTGAGCAAGTGATCCTTATTCCGCTTCTCTTCTACGGACTTTTGTATTTCCATAATATCTAACTTCCCCAGTGTAGCATCTGCGAACAGCTGTGATCTTCGATGATTGGCTCCGGCGGAAATATATTTAGCGCAATCGTATAATAAGTCGAACCGCTTCTCCCCCAACGTGTCATAAGCCTCTTTAAACCACCTTATATCAAAGGCGCCATCATTAAAGTCTTGCGCTGAAATCGGTGAATAATGCGCTACAATCGTTTCTTTTTCGGCGGAGTAGCCTTCGTTAATATGCGCATGGAAATACCAAGCTGCACTACGCAGCCCATCCCAATTTAAATATTTGGCTACAATGTCTAACCATTGAGGGGCATACATGGCTGCCTCTAGCAACCTTTTCTCCGTAATATCAAGACCTTCTAACATTTGTTTCAAGAGTGTATCGTCTTCACCTTTACGTGGATAACTGATCTTAAGTAAATGAGAGAAAGATTCCTTCTTCGTAATACTATCCCCATATCCATAGATATAGCCACGGATGAAGGTTTCCTGCTGCAGCCCGGATAATATATGAATAAAATGCTCCATACCCTCGATCCGCTCCAGCCCCATGACCATAGGTGTAACCTCCGTAGCTAGATCACCACGTTCGAGCTCTATCTCTAGAATCCGCTCAACAGCGGTCTGACGAATCGCAACTAACTCAGGATTATGATCGATCCAATCATATCGTTTAGATGTAATATTACGTATATGATTGCGACTGTTTTGACTGCCTACTAATTCCCGATATACTTCCCCTGTACCGATCATCCCCGCTTCAAAAGCACGTAAGTAATCCTTAAGGTCAAGGATCGAATCAACTTTCTCATTCGGGTTCATGATATTAAATGTATAGAACGTATGGAACATTCGCTTAAAGCTGTCATCATCATACATTCGACTACGGGCCATTGAGAACCATGGATTTGCTAAGAGCTTCAATATCCCCCACTCTTTGGATACTTTATCTTTAGGCATCGCTTGCATCACAGCACTCAAGGCATTTATCGTTAAATCAAATGTTGAGCTTTTATCGCTATCCATGAAGTAAGCAAAAAGCAGACTACTGATCTGACTACTATACTTAAATCCTTTGAGCGCATCTTTAATCTCTTGAATTTGAGCAACAGGATACAACTGCTCCGCAAACTCTTTGCGCGAACCCTCTAACAGCGTATGTTTCTCAAGCTCAGCGTAATCCATCTCATCATCAGAGAAATACCGATAATACTGGCTCATTTTCTGATCAAGGGGTTCCAGTATGGAATAGAAGTAGAGCTCCATTAATTCAGAGGCCCCTAAATTACTCCGCTCTAAGTAATCTCTCCAAACCTCGTGCAGCGGATATTTCGTAAGCTCAGCTGTATCGTCCTCTTCCTCTTGAAATGGACGAATCCTTCTTAATTCTGTACCCAACAGCAGCGTATCCTTGTAACCAGAGTAATACTCTACCTCATACTCAACATCACGATGATTATGAATTTCTTGATCCAGCCCAGAAAGAAAACGGATCACATCTTCCACCGACATAGTGAAGATATGCTTCCAGTCAAATTCTCCTATTACCGGAGTCTCTGTAAGCCAAGGTTCGATAACTTTCGGATCGAATAGACCGAAGCCATTCGCTGCTGTATATTCATTTTTCTGACTAAGCTTCCCGATCAATTGCCGTTCATTGTTTGTCGGATTCTCAATTAAAGTAGGCAGCGAACTCACAGCTTCATACTGCCCCGTACGTTCACTATCCTCAAAAATTTCAACAATCGTCTCCAGCGCGGCCAGGCGCTGTAATTCACTCTTACCTTGCAATAGCCGAGTTAGTGAGATTGTCACACTATCCTCGGGCTGGCGCAACAACAGCTCGATAGCACTTTGGCGTAAGGAGCCCGTCTTCAGCTTCAACAAACCTTCCACCAGCTTCAACTCTTCGTCCGATAACGTTAATTTTTTCGCCTTATCGAGCGCCTTCTCGCGGTTACTCATGCTCTTATCTGATAAAGAGGCAAATATGAATTCACGCTGTATGGAATGATCCATATCCTGCATGAAATGAGCTAACAGCTCTCCACGCATTTCTGCACTTAACCGATCCTTCAAGGCAATAATTTTTGCGATCCATTCGCTATCCATATCATACGCTATTAGATATAACATCTTACGAATAGGGAGGTCGGGGGTGTAATGAACATGCGCAAAATCTAGCACTTTGGAAGGAGCAGATATCTCTTTGTGAATACCGCCAAGGAACATCGCCTCAAGCTGTTCAAATTCACGTCGCCGCTCCTCCTTGTTCTCCAGAAGAGGAATACGTTCAAACGTAATACTAAGCCTATCATCTTCCTCTTTTTTCCATATACGCGTGTAATCATAACAATAGTTGGATAGAATCCAATACTGCAATTCAGGATCCGCAGCATCTAAGTATTGTCGAGCTATTCCATAACGAACATCTTTATTCTCACTGTTCGCGAGTACATACTGTGCAATGATCTTCTGATACAGCTCTCCATGCTCCATCAAATACTTAATTCTACTAAATAAGTCACGTTCTTCAAATACGGCTGTAGCCCATAAGCTTAAATAGACATGATTCGCATTATCACTAGTCAACCAAGATGCACGAACGGATTCATCATTTAGAGCATGATAAGCTCCCTCGATAAGCTGCCCAGCTACACGCTGATTTGTTGATTCCAGTCCCATACCTGTCCAAACGCCAAGCGCTCTTACGACAGAACTATAGCGAATAAAACCTTGGTCAATGTTAACCTTCAGCATGTAAAGGTTCGCTTCCAACGTCCCCTCGTCCATTCGTTCCACAATGGATTGTCGAAGCCCCTCTTGCAACCGAGAAGCAGCTAATAGCTCGCCCATCATCACGTACAATTCCTCATGGTGACTCATAAATATCCCTTTGATCATTCCGTGGGTAAGCAGCGCCGTTTGGTTATCTCCATATACAATTTCCTTAAGTGCCGCAAGTACTTCTGTATTGTTACGATCTAACTCATACGCAATAACATCACTGATCGTCTGTTCCAACTTATAATTCTGCTTCAACGGGTAGTCTGCTGACGTCAAATAATCTATAATTGCGAACCCTTGACAATCCATAGATATAAGTGAGCTCATCTTCTTAATGACCTGACCCAAGTGAGCACTACATTCCGATGTACGGAAAGGTCTACGTACGTATCCTGTGCTATATGGGTATTCAGTCGCATGAGCAGTAATATAATCAAATACTTCTCCTGTGTATTCATTCGTGAGCTGCTTCACAACTTTCACCAATGGTTCGAATAATAGATCGTCATTCCCCGCAGCAAGTGAATGCAATATCTCTTGGCATTTCAAAAAACACTCTTCATCCTGACGTACATACCCCACTTGCCCCAACTCTACCACTAACTTCGCTAATGGAGAAAGATGAGGATCTAACCCCTCTGCTCTTTCTTGTAATAATGCATAGTAGCGCTTCTCTTGTTCATGCTTCTCCATCATTCTTTGTCTCCCCTCACCATAGGCTTCCAGCTAACATTGTGAACCTGATAAATACAATTTCATCCTCTTCCATAAGCTGAAGGGGTGATTCCAAATGACTATTCTCTTCTTCACGAATAAATACTTTATATAGCCCATCTTCAAAAGCTAATAATGCGGTCTCTACTGCTTTGGCAAGATCAGGACTCTGTTCGTTATATACCGAGCCGAACCCTACCTTTCCACTCTCTCCGCGCTCGTTAATCTCCTCACCCGTTAAGAATGGAATCAGCGCAGTACTCTGTTGCTTCTCGGTTAGCTGCTGCACGTTAAAGCTAACTACTTCCGTAATGAGCTCCTTCAGCGTTGTCGGAATAACCGGAAGCTCTATTCCAAGCCTTGTCAGTACATTTTTCCGTTTACCCAAGCTTTTAACCGTTACGTACAATTTCATAGACTGTTCCTCCATCTCTCTAACTCAAACAATAACAGAAACACACGTTCTTATCTTGAGGCTTATCTCCCAAAACGGCGATGATATTTCTCCATAAATAATTACTCCTCATTTAGTAGCTTCTTTAGTGTGGCAATATCGTTAACCGCTACTAATTGCTCAAGATTTTCAAATATCTTTTTCTCATCCCAGTTCCACCATTGAAGCTCCAACAATAATTGAATCATCTCATCACTGAAACGTTTCTTAATAACATTTGCAGGATTGCCGCCAACAATTGTATAGGGTTCAACGTTTTTTGTAACCGTTGAGTTCGAAGCGACAATTGCACCATCACCAATTTTTACTCCCGGCATAATCGTGACATGTTGTCCCAGCCATACATCATTGCCAATCCAAGTATCGCCTTTGAAAGGCAGCTGCTCTAACGTTGGAGTGACCTTTTCCCAACCTCCAGCAAAAATATTGAAAGGATATGTTGTAATACCATCCATCCGATGATTAGCACCATTCATAATAAAAGTAACCCCTTCAGCCATGGCGCAGAACTTACCGATAATCAGCTTATCACCTAAAAAATCATAATGATGCTGAATATTGTTATAGAAATTCTCTGGTGAGTTTGTATTGTCGCTGTAATATGTATAATCACCAATCTCAACATTAGGCCTGCTTGGTAGATTATTAATGTAACAAACTGTTCTAATATTTTCATTTGGATATAGCTTATTTTTATCCGGAGCTATCGTCATACGACCACTACCTCTCTAATAGGTTATTAACTTTTCTTTTGATTATAAGTATACCAATTGAAATGATCGATCCCAAGTCCGTACTGGATTGACATAAGGTTCCATATCCTGTATGTTTTATTTTATTCCGGCTGTTCAGTATAAATAAAATAAATCAGAAGTCTTTTCATGAAAAGAGGAATAGAAAAATGCCTAAAGTAGGAATGGAACCAAAGCGTCGAGCAGATGTAATTAACGCCACTCTAATGTGTATCAGCAGACATGGGATTGATGGCATGACGCTGGATAAAGTCGCTGAGTATGCGGATTGTTCAAAAGGTGTTGTAACTTATTACTTTAAGAATAAGGATAACTTGATTATTGAGGCTTTCAGGTCGTTCTTGGCCTATTATGGTTTGAAGATCAATTCTCAAATTCAGAATACAATGACTCCAGAGGCAATGATCGAGGTTACACTGAAGAACATCCTCCCACCTTATAGCAAGGATACACAAGAACCCATCAATGTATCGGATCTTGAAGGTATTGAAAGGATGTATATCCCACACGAAGTTCAAGCAAAGCTTTTTCTTCATTTCTTTTCTAAAGCAGTATTGGATCCCCGTTTACAAGAAGTCGTGTCGGCGGGGTATAAGGAAGACATGAAAGGTATAGTGAAAATCTTTGACTATGGCAACATGTTAGGGAGTATGAAGGTGGATGATTCGAATAGCGCTGCTTATGGCCTGCTGGCGATGGTCGTAGGGCTAAGCTTCTTTCGAGTTGCAGATATCCCGCCAATGAACGGTGAAGATAATCGATATATCTGTGAGGACTATGTCAAAAGGCTAACTAGAGGAGGAAAGTAGAGTGTCTGCTGCATTTAAAAGCGATTTTGATTATCCAATGGTCAAAATTCCAGGTGGAGAAATAGAATTAAGAGACGATCGAACAAAAAGGATATGGAAGGCCGAAATAAGACCTTTCCTTCTTGCTCCGTATCCTGTAACAATGGAACTGTATTGTGCAGCTACGGGGAAATCCCCCATTTCTATCGATAAAAGTCAAAAGCCGGTTACGAATATTTCATGGAATGAAGCCATTTACATATGCAATCTACTTTCTCAGAAGGCTGGATTGAATGCGTGTTATTCTATTAGTAATGACAGTGAAGAAATCATCTGTGATTGGGAAGCAGACGGTTATCGACTTCCTTCTGAAGCAGAGTGGCAGTATGCATGTAAAGCAGGAACTAGCGGGTACAGATACGGAGAAATGGATAAGATCGCTTGGTATAATGAAAATTCAGAAGGTGAAACCCATGAAGTAGGAAAAAAGGAACCGAATGCATGGGGTCTGTATGACATGTTAGGGAATGTTTGGGAGTGGTGCTGGGATTTATATGACCAGAACGTATATGGTTCCTACCGAATTTTCCGAGGTGGCAGCTGGGCCGAAGAGGAACGAGGCTGTGGGGCTACCTGCCGTCGTCGCAGTCACCCGTCTTTTTGCATCGATGACCTTGGATTCCGCCTTGCCCGGTCTTTATAAGATTCGGAAGTTATTTAACATTTAAAAAGAGCTCAAGCATTGTTTCCGCTTGAGCTCTGACAGGTTAGACAATAGGTATATGCATTACTGCGTATGATTTATTAAATGAGCAATCTCTTTTACTCTCTCCATTGTAATTCCTTCTCTTTGTTCAACTGCAAGTGGATGATCAGTCTGTTCTAGTACTATTAATGGAACAGCGCCAACTTCTTGGGTATGTATCATTGTTTTCAACGACAGTGTAGTTATTGGATATATTGAAAGTTCCGTTGACAACCATCCAAAATAGGGTTGGTTATTTTCTCTTCCTTGTACGTGCAATAATTCATTGGATTCCATAAAATTTTCTTCACTAAGTGAAACCCAAACACTCCATATCAATTTCTCTTCACTATCGATTATCGGTATTTCAATGTGTCCTCTAATAAAAAAATACTGCTCATCAATTACGCAAAAATCTCTAATTAATTCTGTTCTTTTCTCTTCTGGTACCGTGTAATAATAGTATGGCGCTTCAATTCCATAACATAAAGGAACTTCGTTTAATTCGTTATTACATTGAGGGCATTTCATCGTTCCTACTCCTCCTTTACATCAATCAGGTTAATCTTATAACAAAATACACGCCAAAGAATCGATCGATCGAAGTAACCCTGAGGTTGTCCGATGCTTATTCTAAGGCGTGCATTTCTACCATCACTATTTGGATAAATTTGTTAAATAATAGCTTACTTCATCATATTGTTATAGCTGCTAATTAAACTAGAAACCTTATTGCTGTATTTATCCAGATATCCTACTGTCTCACTTGATTTTACTTTACCGTCAGAAGGCTTATTTAAGTTGGTACTCTTCGTTTGTAAGACCTGCATAATATCTGTAGCACTTGCCTTCACTTCTGGTATGATCTGATCAAATCTCGCTAAAGTTTTGATGCCTTCTTTTTCAAGTCTCGACTTGTCCTTGGCGTATTCCAAGAACTTATTCATATCTTCCGTTAAAACGTCATACTTTTCTTTGTATTTATTGGCGTCATAATCCAGTATGTTACTGTCATTCACCTTAGCTAAGGCAAAATCACTTTGAATTTCCTTCGCTTTCATTACTATGCTCTTCGCATAATATCTGACCAGATAATCATCCTTCTTTAACTTTTCCAAGTCCGCCTGTTCCATTTTCTTCGTTACTTCAGAGAAGTCTATGAAAAATTTATCTCCTAAAGCTGTGTATTCATTGTACGTCTTATAAAACTTTTTATGTAATTCTTTTCCTTTTGCGAAGTCATCCTGTGCAAAGGCTTTGGAACGATAATAGGTGTCTAATTCATTTATCATATTTAAGTAATCTTTCATTTTGGGCAGTAAAGCCTTCATAGATTCATCTGCTGCACCGAAAGAAGGCTTCTTAGACGAGTATGCCAGCGCCGTTTCCACTTGATCAAAAGCGAATTTGGCAATTGGAGATAAGATCTGACCATCGAACTTTTTCGCGTCAAAATTCTTTTTAAATTTAAGCTCTTCTTCAGTTCCAAAATTCTCTAAATATTTGCGAATACCTGTCTCCAAAAATCCCGTCATATAATTGCTTATGTCTACATAGGAATTGTATTTCTCTACATCTACTGCTGCTGCTGAATCAATTTTTCCTTCCTTCTCCTTAGAACCACATGAAATCAAAAGAACCGACAATACAAGTAATACTGATAAAACGGATAATAATTTCTTCAAAACACTACACTCCTTAATCTCTATATTATTCCATTACGACTATTTACATCGGTCACAAAGGGAATATTTATTAATATTACCAGTAGAAATTTGAGAATTGTTAGCTTAAAATTGAATATTTGAAGAAATTTTATCCCTATTTGATTCTTGCATTCATACTGTTCCATCATTTAAAAGCTTATACTTCATCGCATATTCAACAAGCTCGCTTTTTCGAGAAACATTCAGTTTATTCATCATTCTTGTCTTATGTGTATCTACCGTTTTGATGCTAAGCGTTAATTGCTGAGCTGTCTCAACTAGTGTATATCCTTTTGCAAGAAACACCAGCACCTCGCGCTCACGTGGACTTAATAGCACATAAGGATTTTGCGATTCTGCTTTCTTTGGTGTTTTTTTGAGCATCGATGAAAGCAATGTACGAGTTTCTTGCGGCCGAAGGTAGATATGCCCGTTCACGACGGAATCAATAGCGGTGTATAATTCTTCATCCACTGCCACCTTAGGGATGTAACCCGAAGCTCCTGCTTGCATGATTGAAGTAATATAATCTTCATCTTCATGCATGGTGAGTACGATGACTTTCGCTTGCTCATAACGTAATTTGATTTCTTTGAGCACCTGAATTCCGTCTAAGCGCGGCATACTGATATCAAGTATTAAAATTTGAGGTCTGAGTTCTTCGTACAACTGCAGAGCTTCAATTCCATCGGCGGCTTCACCTACAACTTCTAAGGATGGCTTCTTCTGCAGCAACAGCTTTAAGCCTGCCCGCAGCAAAGCGTGATCATCAACTAGCATGATTGTTATAGTCTGTTCCATCACTGCACCCCTTTTTCCAGGTTCAGCGGGATAGACACCCTAAGTTCGGTCCCGCCGACATTCGTAGTTTTAACAAAAAATGAACCTCCAAGCAACTCGGCTCTTTCCTTCATACCATATATTCCGATCCGATTTTGCTGACGAGCCCTTTCAAAATCTTCCGGCTGGATACCGTGCCCGTTATCATGAATAGTCAGTTGTATACAATGATCTGTAGTTCCCATGGTAATCTCGATTCTGGTCGCTGCCGTATGTTTGACTACATTCGTCAGGCTCTCTTGAAGAATACGATACAAGGCTACAGCAGTAAGACTATCAATGACGATATCATCTGCGGGAGCGAATAGATCTACCACAATTTCGTGCTTCTCTTCAAACTTTTGAATATATTTCTTTATTGCTGGAATTAATCCCATATCATCTAAAATAGGCGGTCTTAATTCTACCGCTAAATCCCTAATTTCCCGCAAAATACTCGCTGCAACCTCTCGGCTAGTATGAAGCAGCTCCTGCTGTTCGGCATCTTTCGCTTCATTAGCGAGCACACGCATGGTAACCATGAGTGAAGTAAGTGCTTGGCTTGTCTCATCGTGAAGCTCACGGGAGATCCTCTTTCTCTCATCTTCTTGAGCGGTCAATAACTTCAAGATTAGCGTATCACGAAGCCGTTCTTTTTCTTGAAGCTTCCTCAATAGCATTTCTACTTCGGTACCCGAGCTAATCAAGTTATCTGCCATATCATTAAAAGCATGCGCGAGTTTTCCCACTTCATCGTCACTCGTCACTTTCGCCCGTATAGATAAATTTCCCGCTGATATGCCTGTTGCAACAGCAACCAGATTATTGATCGGTTTCGTAATAAAGTGGGTCACATAATAAGCGATTCCGGCTGTGCCTATGCAAACCAATAATGTGGCCCAAACCAACTCGCCAATTTTAGTGAAAATAAAGGCTTTGGCCTGTTTCTCCTCCATGCCAACACGAACGAATCCTACATCTCCCCCCTCGATGGGGACAAGGATATCGTGAATATTCCCTTCATCTGAGGTTAGTGTAGCAACTTTTTGATGATTCGCGCCACCGAGAGTATGCGCACTTAATATCCCCTTCGGCAGATTACCGGAGAACGTATCCCCCACAAGACCATTTTTGCTATTAATGATCAGGATATAACGAACGTCTTCGTTCGATTTTTGTGCTTGGGAGATGAGAAGATGAATTGAAAATTGATCATCCGTAAGAATATAATCCGAGCTCAACGCCGCGATATTATTCGCAATACTAGTGCCGCGTTTTTCCAGCTCTTCAGTCATCATGTTGGTAAGCGAATCCCATATGATCGACCCTAAGACAGAGGCGAGAAAAAGCAGCGCCACGAGGATCATTCCGAATATCTTCCGATTTATACGAAGTTTACTCAACCATTTCATAGGCGACCTCGTTTATAGGAGCTTTTACTGTAAGCGGTGTCATATAATAGAGGATCAAACGGAACAAATCGGTCGATAAACAAACTTTGCAAAGCTGGTTGTATGGTTCCTTGCTCGTGCATGGACAAAAAAGTCTCTTTTATAATTTTCTTATCTTCATCAGGTAAACTGCTGCTGATTACTACCGGGCCAGTACCTATCGGCTCTGATTTGGCAATTATTTGTAAAGAATCAGCTAATTCAGGATTTTTCAGCTTGGCTTGTTCGCAAACCAAACTGTTCACAGCTGCAACGTCAACGACCCTGTTGATGACAGCTTTGAGTGAGTTTTCATGATTGTACGTGTACAATTGACTGCCAAAAAAATGCTCCGGTGTTTCCCCAATTTCAGCTAATCTTTCGCTCATAAAAATATAGCTGGAATAACTGGAAGGGTCGGTAATGGCAACGCTTTTTCCTTTTAAATCGCTAATATCTGTCATATTGCTGTCACGATTTACGACAAGATAACCGTAATAGTAAGGTACCCCCATTCGCTCTTGCATCGCAATCGGTTCAATCCCCTCAACTCGGTTGGAGGTTAGATACGCGCCTGACGACAGCAAAGCGATGTCAGCCCCACCATTCATCATTAGCTTGCTGATCTCATTGTAGCTCTTACGCTGAATAAGAATAACAGGTCTGTTAAGTTTCTCTCCTACATAATCGGCAATTGTTCTGTAGTGCATAACCGTTTCGCTCGGTGGCAGCACACTTGAAATGGCCACACGGACCGGGGATGGCGTCCCATCTTGGGCATTGGCAGGCGTAACATCCCTCTCGGAAAAAACAATCTGATAATCAGAACGACTATTTGAACATCCTGACGCAAGTACAGTAATCAAAATAATAAGCAGTATCATCGGCAGCCTTATCATCAGTTTCTCCATTCTACGCAGTAGGCTTCCGCCAGAAGGCAGCATAACTCTATCTGATTTGATTTAATTTCTTCAAAGTATAGCATGAAATACTGACATTCACGATAGGATTTTATCTGACAAGACCTCCTTATTCTCCTACAAAAATTCAGAACTTTGCTGATAGTTTTATAGTTCCAATTGGCATGATAATAAAGAAAGGATGTAGGGAGATATTCAAAAACGGGGAGGTCATAACGACATCAAGAAATTTTTGAAAGCACTATCATGAAGACAGCATCATTAACAGCTAAGAATCGAGGTTGATAGCATGATTTCATTTTTAAAACCGAAAGTCGCTACCAAAAAGGTAGCACCGGGAGATGTTCAAAAAACATACAAGCTCTTCCGGTTGCAGTCTTTATTAGGTGTATTTTTGGGTTACATGGCCTATTATATCGTTCGTAACAATTTTGCATTGTCTACTCCATATCTGAAAGAACAGCTTCACCTTAGTGCTACGGAAGTTGGGCTATTAAGTAGTTGTCTGCTCATTGCTTACGGAGTCAGCAAGGGACTCATGAGCAGTCTTGCGGATAAAGCCGATCCGAAAAGGTACATGGCACTTGGTTTGCTTATGTGCGGACTCGTCAATATTATGATGGGATTCACTACGGCGTTCTGGATGTTTGCCTCACTCGTTATTCTGAACGGTATTTTTCAGGGAATGGGAGTCGGGCCTAGCTTCATTACCCTCGCAAACTGGTTCCCGCGCAAACAGAGAGGTGTTGCCGGTGCCATCTGGAATATATCGCATAATCTAGGCGGCGGAATCGTAGCGCCTATCGTTGGTGTCGGCTTTGCTATGCTTGGTACTGATCACTGGCAAGCGGCAAGCTACCAGGTACCAGCAGCAGTCGCTATCGTTTTGGCAATGGTCATATTAGCTCTGGTCAAAGGCTCTCCGGTAAGCGAAGGCTTGCCACCATTGAACGAAATCATCGAGGATGAATCGGACTCTACTAAGCTACAAAAAACCAACTCCAAACCGCCGGAAGATATGACTGTCTGGCAAATCTTCAAAAATTATGTATTGTGCAACAAAAATGCATGGTATGTTTCCTTCGTAGACGTTTTTGTGTACATGGTTCGTTTTGGCATTATAAGCTGGTTGCCTATTTATCTGCTAAGTGTAAAACACTTCAGCAAATCCGAAATGAGCGTTGCCTTTTTATTTTTTGAGTGGGCGGCTATTCCTTCCACACTTCTAGTTGGTTATCTATCGGACAGGTTTTTCAAGGGATACCGCATGCCACCTGCTATCATTGCCATGGTGTTGATCTTCTTCTGCGTCATTGGCTACTGGCAGAGCGGCACTTTGCTTGGCACTACTATCTTCGCTGCCATCATCGGTTGTTTGATTTACGTCCCGCAATTTTTGGCTTCCGTGCAAACGTTGGAGGTTGTGCCGTCATTTGCCGTAGGATCTGCGGTTGGCTTGCGCGGCTTTATGAGCTACATTCTAGGTGCGTCTCTTGGTACTACCCTCTTTGGTGTAATGGTTGACAAGGTGGGCTGGAATGGCGGCTTCTATGTTCTATTGGCTGCTGTAGTCTGCTGTATTATTTTCTGTATATTGGCCCATATGGGGGTAAAAGAATTGGAACGCAGCAAGAAACAGGCAGTATAGGAATCCTATTAGAACGGGAATCAGCAGGATGCCCCTGCGGGTTCCCGTTCACAAATATTGGTCAGGCCCTAGGATCCCACAACGGTCAAAAGCATAATCGAGCTTTGGAATCTACCACTTTCGGGAACGACGCACACCACTTGCTCACCCTCAGAGAGATGTCCTGAATTCAGCAGTTCCTCCAGCATAATATAAATCGAAGCCGAACCTGTATTGCCCTTCGTATATAAATTCGTAAACCACTTCTCATCCGGGATCGTAATTCCTCCAAGTTCGAACAATCGGAATATTTCTTCTTTGAAAAAATGCGATGAATAATGACAGACCATCCAATTAATCGCCTGTGGATCAATACGACCTGCCTCCACCATCTCCAAAAAATGATTCGTTCCTACCTTTGTTATTTCATTAACAAGCCTTACATCTTGCTTTAAATTAAAAACCCCTTGATCGGCCGCCTCATTCGTGGATGGATAATCAAGCCAGGATTTATTACCGTCTTCTTTACTCATGCCCGAATACATACACACATCGTATTGATTCGCATACGACTTATTATCGATCCATTCAATGCGCAGCGATTGCCCCTTGGCAGAAGGGCTATTTTGCAAGATGGCTGCACCCGCTCCATCCGAAAGCATAAATCGCAAGAAATCCGTGTCGAATGGTACCCTACCATTGCTACAGACACTCTGTGCTTCAAATTTGGTATGTTTAAATTCCCGACTCAGAAACTCACTTGCACAAGAGATCGCTGCTTCATGCTCACCCGCCTTAATTTGTAAATAAGCAGTCTTAAGTGCCTGCATGCCACTCGCACACAACCCAGAAAACGAAGCAATTTCCATTACAGGAAAAGCAATCTCTGCATGCACCATACTAGCAAATCCAGGTAGAAGTACGTCGCCTCTTGTCGTACCTGCTGCAAGGAACCCAATCTCATGTTCCGCTACATGCCCATGTCGTTCTAATGCATCACGAATTGCTAGGGCAGCCATCTCTGCATTTGAGTATAAACTCTTTTGCTCTTTATCTATCGCATAATAGCGATATTTTATTTGATTCCTCTCCAGAATGATTCGCTTCGTTTTGGAAGATTTACCGCCAATTTTGCCGAGATAATCTTCCATTTCATCATTGCTAACCGGAGATCCAGGAAGAAATTTACCTATACTAGTAATATAAACCTGATTCATAGAGCACCTCACAATTATTATATAACTGTAATTATTGTATATATTTAACTAATTGTAAAGAATTAGGACAAATGAAAAGCCGCCTCCCTTGAATGGGGGAGACGGCCTTGGTCGTTTACTGGTTCATTTGGGATTGCAATTGATCGAGTGTAATCGTATCTTTCGGAATACCCGTTTTAAACTGAGGTTGCTCGTTGATCTTACTGTATTCCACTTTCACATTAAAACCGAACTTGGTCGGCTCTTCTTTTTCCGCTGCTTCAGCATCCTTGTTCGCCAGATCAACGTTCATTTCGAAGTATGCTGGGAAGTCTTTTTTATTAACAGCCGTTGTCATTTGAAGATCATTGATTTTCAGCGCCTTTTTGATTTCCTCTAGACCTGATTTCAGCGATTCTTTGTTTGCCAACTCTTTTTTCATCTTCTCAACTTCTGCTTTGTCGATATTGAAGAGGCCCGCATACTTCTCGTTCGACATCAAATCTAACAATTCAGGCAACACCTTTTCTACAACTGTAGTTACAAATGCTTCAAGGTTTTCGTCTTTTACCGCGAAATTAACGATACGATCCGCTTCTACAGTTTCCGGAAGCTTCGTATTTTTTTTGTCTAGCTGCGTGAAGTATGTTTTCTCGTCAACATTCTTTAGAATGGTTTTCATAACCTCTTTGCCAAACTCTTGCTGCTTTTGGATCGCAGCTGCATCCAAAGTAATTTTTTGGTCTGACTTTTCGGCCAGTTCCTTCATGTCCAATTCCACGAACTTACCTACGATATTTTTTGGCAGTGGCAGCATCGGGATGTTAGGTACTTTAATCCACACTTTTTTCTCATTCATAACGATTGGCAAAGTAAAGTTCATTTGCATGTCGCCTTTGAGGTGAGCTTCCAAGTTCATTTCCAGTTGCATCGGATCCTTCTGATATGTACCGTTAACATTAACTTCCATATTTTTCAATAATTGAGCAGCAGTAGCGAGACCAGTATTATTTTGGATCGCCTCTTCTGGGAATTCGAGATTTAATGCAAAAGACATTTTAAAATCTCCAGATTTGATGTTGGACATATTAGAAAACGCATTCTCCAACGTCTTTTTCGGTTCCATTTTCGCTCCGCATCCAGACAGTACCATTGATAGTACAAATACGAGCATGGTCATCATAAGCAATAACTTTCTCATGTAGTGTTACCCCTCTCTTCTCTTTTCCTATTCTCTTTTCTTAATCTCTTCTTGTTCAAACTCTTTTATTTTATTACATAAGCAGGAAATTGAAAAGAAAAATTTGCAAGATTTTGTCGATTCTATGATCCCCATACTTGATCTACCAATTTATGGAAAATACAAAAACCGCAAGCGGTACCTATTTCAAGGTATCTTTCTTGCGGTTCTTCGTTCGTTTTATCTCTAAGATTCGACGATTTTCCGTTTCGCTAAAGCCTTATACAGAAATACTGGGAGGTAGGCCGCCAAAATTATAGGTACGAGTAGCTTTAATGGGAAAATCATCATTAAAAGAAATACGACAACAATTGGCTTTTTGAGAGCTGCACTCGTCAGTGAAGTAGTGACCATGGTAATAGATGTTACAGGATCAATCCCAGTTAACGCTGCTATGGCGTACCCTACACTTACTCCAGCGAAAATGATAGGAAAAATGTGCCCTCCACGCCAACCGGTGGATAAACAAAATTCCGTTAAGAATAACTTTACAATGCCTAATATCAGCAATAGATATATAGACATGCTGCCCCATTCTACTACTAAATCGGTGAGCCCATGCTCTCCTGAAAACATCGTAAGAGGAAGGAGCGTACCTGTTATTCCAAGGACTAATCCGCCGATTACCGCTTTAATGACTTTGTAATGATCCAGCGGTCTGAGTAATTTATGAAAAATACGTCCGAAGAACTCATACATTTGGGCAAGCAATATTCCGACCAGGATAAGCGGGATCAAAGCCAATATTTCATTTACACGTATGGTGGCCGGACCAAAATCAGCTATCGCAAATTGTCGGTTATCGATTTTGGATAATAATACAAATACTCCAAAGCCCGCAGCCGTCGTAATTATATACACAGTGGTCTTGATCAACTTTAATAACTTTGAATCATGCCGCTCTTGAATTAGGGGAGTCGTTCCTATGAGCGGGGCTCTAAAAATCATACCAATCGTCGTTTCAACACTGTACTGTATGATAATTTCTTTGTACTGGTTTTCGATGGTTTTTTTCTTCACCCTCGATTTAAGGACGTCTCCCACCCACGTAGAGAGTCCACCCACAATGCCAACTAAAGCCGCTTCAGGCCCAAGACTGGCACCAAAAGAAAGGACGATAAGTGCAGTAAGCGCACTCTTAAACCCGGTACTGTAGTCAATTCTTTTAGTTTCCTTGAATTCGGCCAAGACCTGCTCCATATTGCGCGGATAATTACCGAAATACTTCTGACACAATCCTACCAAAATACCTCCGACTAAACATACAAGAATAGTCCAATATTGAACATGAATCGTACTCGGCAAAACATCCCATAATAAGTGGGTCATTAAAGAGGTGATAGTTAAAAAACTCCACGTCAGGAGCCCTGCAATCCCTCCGAAAGTGACGCTATATAATATCAAATAACCCCTAGCAATCCATTTCATTATCTTGTAACTGTCCTCCTTCCTTCATTCTCAAGCTGATCACAAGATTCGTGCTTTCAGACATCCCTATACTATACTTATATTATTTTCAGCTGAGGAAGTAAAAACTATACCTCACAGTTCTTGATCTAACAAGCTTTAAAGATTGATGGAAGCTCCGACAAGTGGGGGATTTGCTGTTTATGACGCGAATGGAATGCTTGTAGACTTGTAACATATAAAACTCATTCTTAAAATCAGAACAGCCCGGTCACCAAATGATCGGGCTGCTTCCTGTTTGAGCAATTCCAGCTTGGCCAGAATGCGTTAAGGCTCCATCAGTTTTCTTAGCGTCCCCTTCACTTGCCTTAAGGAGGAAGGAACTTCCCGTTCCACCTGCTCCAGAGATCGGAACGGGAATTCCTCGAGCAGCCCCCGCACATTGGAGCGGATATAATCCTTGTCCGTCTTGTGCTGCTGCAGCAGCCGCTCAAAGACTTCAAGCAGTCTGGCATCCGTCACGCCCCTCAGCGCCTGCAAGGCGATGAGTTGCACCCTCACTTCCGTATCTTCCAAGGCCGCGATGAATTTCGGCACATAGTCCGCTTTCACAGAGGCAGGCGATTTTCCCGCTTGATACAGCGCCTGGATGCGAATGTCCTTGTTGGGATTGAGAAAAAAAGGCAGCATGAGCGGCAGCATGTCTGCCCCAGCTTCGCTCAATATCATCGCTAGAAAGAGAAACGCCTCCTCGTCATTCTCCAGCGGCAGCATGGCCGCAAGCTCCTCCGTAAAGTGCCAGTCCCCTTCGGGCATGTACCACTTGATGAGCTGCAGCGCATGTAGGCGATCAGCGGCGTCTTGGCTGCGCAGCTTTTGCCTGATCAGCATCTCCGCCTGGCAGAATCTCATCTTGGCCAGCACATGAAGCGCCCAGCGGCACACTTCGCCGGAGCTCTCGTGATATTGCCGCAGGAGAAAGCCGACGGTTTCATCGGCAATGTCCGGCAACTTAAGCATGCCTTCCAGCGCTTCGATTTTGATACTTTCCTCCGAAACCGACCGGTACAGCTCCATCAGCTCCCGGTCGTCCCCGCCGCGGCGCAGCCCGAACCACGCGCTGTCGTAACCCGCGATTGTCTCGTCCAGCCAGCGCTCGTACCAATCCAGAAAGTTCGCTTCATAGGTGAAAAACGTCTTTCGGCTGTCCAGATCCGCATAGATCACTTTGCCCCGGTAATCCCCTGTAATCATCAGCATCGTTTCGTAGCTGCAGCCCTGCTCGCCGATATTGAGCAGTCCTGGGTACTTTTCGTCTTCATCGTCCTCAAAATCGTCATCCCAGTCGCCGCTGGGCGTTCCGGACGGCTCCAGTTTGGCTCCCGGGCGCAAGGGCGAAGGATGCCCTATGAGGTCAAGGTCAATGGCCTGCTTGGCACCCAACGGATGAATCCCGTAATAAGGTCCGGCTCCTCCGTTCCCCAGCTCCGTCACAAAAGCCGCATAAGGCTCAGGCAGAGCGATTCCGTGCTCTCGTTCGAACCGGCGAAGCTCGGCAAGGCTGAGCGGCTCGTTCAGTTTGTACCTATGCGCTCTGGCTCCGAATACTTTGCACTCCGGATCGGCTTTGGCCGCTTGCTCCAGCTTCCGGCGAATCCGGTACAATTGTTCTCTTGGCATGTGTTCCTCCCCTGTTTTTATTCCAAAAGCGATACTGATCATTTCAGCGGGATATCGTACAGCTGGATCGCCGTTTGCAAGGAATGATGAAGCCGGCGAACCGTTTCAAAAGCCGGCTCCAGGCTCTCTTCGATACCATCGATAAAAAGATCCATATGCCATTTCAGCGTCGTTCCCAGCTGCCTTCCGAAGGGAGTTTCCGGCGGAAGAGCGAAGGGCCTGAGCTGGACTTTCGTTCCGCCCCGCGCGCAGTCCCTGACAAACCAGGCCAGAAACTCTAGGGATTGCAGGCTTTCAGGTGAATAGTCGAAGGTAATCTCAAACTGGATCAGCACTTCATGATTCAGCCCGCCGTCCGTGCGCAGCAGGGCGGTGTGGGGAAGATGGGCGCACGCGCTGGACCCAAGCATGTCCGTATCGATCGGCTCTAGGTTCTCGACTCCGCTTTCAATTCCCGTAAAGCCTCTTAGCTTGAGAAGTGTATTGTGAAATTCTTCAATGACGATGGGATAACTGCTCATTTTCTTCTCCTTAATATACGGCATCATCGGCTAACCGATCGTCGATACGACATTTCCGTCCTGGTCTTTAATATAGGTTTTAACGATTTGAATGGTCATTCCTTTGAAGGAAGACAGCGCAATCATGCCTTCCTTCGGTTGCAGCTTCCGGGACAACTCGGCCGCGCTCGCCTCATCAAGCTTGATGCGAACCCTGTCCTCTCCTTCTTCCAAACCCACTGTCTCCCCCGGATCCAAAACAACCTGAATATCCGGACCTGTCATATAAAGCGATTTCCCTTTCAAAATGCGGCCTGCCAGCAGCTTGCCGACGATCCCGGCCTGTTTAGCCCCTAATCTGAGCACTGCCGGGGTCTTGCCGAGCAGACGCTTCTTAGTCGGTTCCCAGCCCAATTGATCCACATATAAAAAGCCAGTATTGGACCCGTCCCGTGCCATCCCTCTTTTCACCGCTTCGTCGACCGCAGGCACCTGCATGAAAGAATCCCGCGTCAGATCCGTTATGTAACGGGGCATGTATTCCTCGCAAGCCCTCAGCATGCCGAGCGTATTCCACGTCTGCATCGCTTCGAGTTCGCAGCCCATAATGCCGACCATTTGTAGAAACTGCACCCGACCGTTCGGTGTGTCCGCTGCCGGAAGCTCGGGGTCCTCGATAAAGGCCAGCGCCGTCAGCTTCGTATTGGACCCAAGGTAGATCGGGCCGTTGGCATCCAAGTAATCGCCCGACCGGAAGATGTTCCCGCTCTTGAAAACATATCTCCCCATATTTTGCAGCAGGTTTAGCGCCCAAGCCGGAGGTTCTTCCTCCGTTTCCTCGCGAGCGAGCCGAAAGGTCAATTCAAATCCGTAGCCGCTGTGCTCGGCATCGTCCGATTCCTTATCGTACAGCTCCGAAAACCCAAACGTAACGATATGCCAATGAGGCAGGGGCTGCTCCGCCTTGTATGCGCTGATACCGTTGAGCGGATCGGGACCTCCCAGCCTATATGAAATAAGCGTGCCGTAATGCTTCGGCTCCTGATCTCCGTAGAGCTTGGACATGGCCTGTTCAATGGCGTCCCATCCGTCAGACTTTACTTCTTCGTTCATCGTCGTTCCTCCCTATTGATGCATATGCCTACTATTATAACAGAACCCGAAACCGTGATTAACGACAGCAGCGTTTTGTTAGGGAAAAGGCCAGACTGGCAAATGAAGTCAAGAAAGATTTTTGCTTACGACGGTTGGCGGCCCGATATCTTGATGACAGATCACCTAGCTAAAAAGCAAAACACCTGATTTCAGCATCAGGTGTTGTCTAAAATTAATCTATCCATTCAAGCGCTCTCCCGCAGTGGCTCTTCTCTCTGCAATTCTTTCGGCAAAATCATCTCTTTTAACTCCGTTATGGTAGCTTTCTAGATTGCCCCTCCATCGCTCTAATGGATTCATCAACCTTCACCATCATGGAACATTCGACCCTCTTACGGAAGATGTCGCAGCTGAAGTCGTAGGTTCCACCCAGGGAACCAGTCGCGTGCAGCGCATTGGCAGGACAGCCGCCGCTGCAGTAGAGTTTCGCCCAGCAGTCCTTGCACTCCGGCTTCGAGTAGCAGTTGCTCTCTTTAAATTGGCATTGCAGCTCAGGTTTTGTGATTCCATCCCAGATGTTTCCCATGCTGTACTCTTCATCCCCGACGAACTGGTGGCAAGGGAAAAGCTCACCCCAAGGTGTTACAGCGAGATATTCCGTTCCTGAACCACAGCCGGTGATTCTCTTCTGGATGCAAGGTCCTTCCGAGAGATCAAGCATGTAGTGGTAAAAAGTAAATCCTTTACCTTCTTCACCTCGCTTGATCATTTCCTTGGCGAGAATTTCGTACTGTCTGTAAATCTCTGGGAGGTCCTCCTCGGTAAGTGCATAGGGTTCCCGTGGATCACAGATGACCGGTTCCATCGAGAGCTTGTCAAAACCCAGGTCAGCAATATGAAATATATCTTTGGTGAAATCGACATTGTTACGAGTATAGGTTCCTCGTACATAGTATTCTTGGTCTCCGCGCTTACGAACGAATTCTTGGAACTTCGGAACAATATGATCGTAGCTGCCTTTTCCAGTAACCGTGGTGCGAAGTCGGTCATGAACCTCTTTTCTTCCATCCAGGCTTAATACGACATTGTACATTTCCTGATTTAAATACTCGGTGACCTCATCGCTGAGCAGCATGCCGTTCGTCGTGAAGGTGAAGCGGAACTTCTTTTTGTATTCTTTTTCTCTGCTTCTTGCATAAGCTACGATCTGTTTAACCACCTTCCAGGCCATAAGCGGTTCCCCACCGAAAAAGTCGATGTCAAGGTTTCGATGATGACCCGAATTTTCAAGCAGGTAATCGATAGCTCTTTGTCCAACCTCATAGCTCATGATTGCCCTATTTCCGTTGTATTTCCCCTGGCTGGCGAAGCAATAGTCGCATGACAGATTACAGGTATGCGCAACATTGAGGCAGAGCGCTTTGACATAAGTTTTTCTATTTTTTAAATCAAGGGCGAGGTCCTCATACGCATCCTTTGTAAAGAGCTGCCCATCCTTTTTAAGCTCCTCGATATCCGCGATGGTTTTAAGAATGCCCATCTCGGAAATGCCGGAATCATGTTTATATTTATCCAACATCGTTGTCACGATTTCTTCGAAAGAAGCTCTCTCATAAAGCTCTATAATTTCATATGCGAGGTCATCGACAATATGTACTGAGCCACTGTAGGTGTCGAGCACGATGTTAAATCCATTTAGTTGATATTGATGAATCATACTTGCTAATCAAGCTCCTTTTGCCCACAAGTGGAAATGTGGCTTTGCCGTCCTTTAAAGGTGGCATCCACTTCTTAAAAATAGCCGCCCATCTGCAAAGCAATGGGCGGTAAAGTTCCGAATCCTATCTGTTCATTACGTTTTCACAGCGCTGGTTTGCAACTCCGCAGGAAGTTTTACAAGCGGACTGGCAAGATGTCTGGCATGCACCGCATCCGCCGTGTTTTGCGGTATCCATTAGTTTGCGGGTACTCAGTGTTACGATTCTTTTCATCATAAATAACTCCTTCTGTACAAAGATGACTTTCCCGAACCTCAAACACTAGTAAAAACTATATTTTTAAAAATAGATGTGAAATATTTCACAAAAAATGAACCGAAAATAGATTAGATCAACGCAAAACTCGTTCTCTCTTTCATGCTTGTGATCGTAGGATGCGGCTGCGGAAACCAAAACAGAGTCAGAACAATGTCAAAAAAGAAGCGACCAAAGAAGCGGATTCCATCGAGGCTTTAGCAAATAAAATGGATGTTTCGACAACGAAAATGAGCTGATTACCAGACTGGACCGACGCATCGCGGAAGTCATGAATTGCCCCATCCAAAATGGAGAAGAGATTCAAATTCTAAACTATGACATAGGGAAAAAATACAAGCCGCATTTCGACTACTTTGCCGCTGCCTCAGGAAGTAAGGTGCAACTTGCAAATGGTGGTCAGCGTATGAGCACGTTAGTTATCTATCTTAATGATGTGGTCTCCGGTGGTGAAACCTTATTCCCGAAAATCGGGCTTTCGATTGTCCCACAGATGGGATCGGCGGTATATTTCGAATACAGTAATAGCCTTGGTCAGGTCGATCCATTGACCCTGCACGGAGGTTCCCCGGTTGTTCAAGGGGAAAAGTGGATAGCTACAAAGTGGATGAGACAACAGCGAAGGAATTAATGTTAAGTTGCTTGCACTTCGAGCGAATCCAAATTAAAAGACGCCCCGTTTATTTAACGAGCCGCCTTCCGCTAACAATCATAAAACTTCTCTGGCGGTGACATACCTTCTCAACCAATAGGGACTTCTCCACTTTGTTATCGTTACGCCTGGCGGCGATTCGTAGGTATTTAACATTCTGCCATTGCCAATATCCATTCCCACGTGACCGATCCGATTATCGGAGTATCTATCCCTCCTAAAGAAGATTAAATCCCCTGATTCTATATCGCGTTGCCTACGAAATATACCGCGTCGAGCTTGTGATCTGCTTGTTCTCGGTAATGGTTCTCCATTTCGGCCATAAATATATTGCATATACGATGAACAGTCAAATACTCCGGTCTTTCTATATGGTCCTGCTCCAAATTTATAAGGGGTACCTTTTAAGGTTTGACCTAATTTAATAACCGGTCCTGCTTCAATGTGAAATTTCACCTTTACGTTTTTAGGTGATCTCGAGTTTTGTGTTCCTGCTCTAGAAGAGAAACTCGGAATGGTCACTCGAATACCCGATGATATCGGTTCATTCAAATTTTTGTTAACGGAAAGTAGCCTCTTAACAGAAGTATTTAATAAAGCGGCAATGCTCCTGAGATCATCGCCCTTTAAGGTTACAAAGAACCGTCCGGGTTGTCGAATAGTTACCGTTTTGGATTTTATGTTTAATATTAAAGCCACATTAAATAAGCGATTAACAGATCGAAGACTGATGAACTGTCTATTGTTGAAATAAATTAACGGATCAATTGGAAAATGTATTCCTTCTCTTCTCGCAACTGGCCCTGTCTTAGGGATAGTAACAAATTCCGACCCATCTGTTACTGTAAAATTGTTAATGTTATTTTTTTTGATGTCATATTCCAATATTTCCAAGATCGTATTAACCGGTAAATAATTTAGATTATTTCTTATGATTAAACTGATGGTATTGAAAACTCTTCTCCGCTTTGTGAAAAAGTCCCTTTGAAATAGTATTAATCTAATCTTTACCTGTCGTGTAATCGCCACTAGTTGCACCACTCCTAATAAGATTTGCTCCATTTTATGAACAACAGGGCGAGTTCTCCACAATATAAAGAACATTGGGCCACTTCAGTGAGCTTTTTCCCCAAGCTTCAGGATGATCGGATTGGTATGCGGATATTTGTCGAATCATTCTTTACATCTAAACCTGCTTACATTCCCCATTGATATTAACTGCTCCGGTACTAGGATTGCTGGAATAGCGTAGCTGTAATCTTGCCTTTGGGACATAAGAACATGTAGTAAATTCCCTCTCCATACTCTTCTACTTCCGACCAATCCAACTGGCCGATGAAATGCATGCTTTGGGAGCAGCAGGGACATGTGGGATACTCCGCATCCTGTATCCAGGTCGGGTGCCCGCCAATTTGTGAAACCATCGGTTCCAGCGTCCACTGAACGGCATGATATGTATTCCGCGGCTCAGTCGCTATCCTTAAATATTCGCCCACAGATAAGTACTCATCGCCATTCTCATCAAGATTAATATTTGGCAAATAATCTGGTTTTTGATTATAGGCACTCCATTGGGGTTCTGTACGAAAATCCAGCTCCATGTAAATCGGACTATAGCAGCCGCAGATTACACATGTCTGCACCTTAAATCGTTCTCCATCCAGAGACAAATGTTGAATGGAGTGGTGGCCCACCTCCAATTCCAAAAGGTTGGTCAACCTCCCGCAGCACCATGGGCAAACCTGCTGGCTCTTAGTCAGAAAACTTGTAGATTTATCTACCCCGTTGCCTGAACTCTTGGATTCCTTCACTTTTTCAATGGCATAATTGCTCTTATAAAATAAATTCCGGCGCTCCCCTTCTTCAGTAAGCTCCCATCCTGCTTCATATGCGTATAGTTCAGGTGCAACATGCAGCTCTTGTGTCCATTGCGGCTTATTCTCACGCCATTGATGGAAACGCCGAACCACCTGATCATCTCCAATCCAACTCAAAGCCAGCAATAAATGATTACGATTGTCGCTATCCTGTTCCACCTGCTTCAGCAATTGTTCCCGAATCTCCATCGGAGCTTCCTTGAATAAAATTCCAGGGTAATACAGTCCATTGCGGATAAGCTCGTGGATACAGTCAGTCAGCGGCTTGTTCCTATAACATATCAGCGATAAAAGAATATCAATACTCGTATCTTCGTCTCCTGCACGTAACAGACTAACAGCATAGTTTTGCATCTTGTCCGCATTCATTTCAGATAAGGAAATATATAGCTGCTCCTTATTCAATTCGAATGGAGTGTATTGGATTAGAGGATCATACTTCCGGGTAGTGTGCATGATCTTGAGCACTTCCACCGGGTTCGTAACCCCTTCATATAAATCTATTTCCCTACGGTGCCGTTTTATATATTCCTGCCGCTCTTGACGCTCCCTGGCTTGTTGACACGGCATACAATAACCACCTGTTTTCTCGAAGGTGGCCGGCAATATAGTCGCCGAACAGCCTTCACTTTTACATGGAATGCGCTGCGTCACCATTAATCCTCCTTTCTCAATCCCTTTTATATGTATTTTAACAAATATTTTAACAGCGTCGAAATTAAATTGTGCTGCTAAAAACCCAACTGAGTTAAACCCCAACAAAACTAGCTCATGCAATCTCAGCATGAGCTAATTCAAAGTCTATTGTTTTGAAATATGGTTTAAAAGTTCCCTATTATTTGTCAACACGATGTATTGACACTACCGCCTTCACATGACGCTCACATTCGACTTATAAGCAACCGACATGTAAGGGGCACGGAGTGCCTAGCGTCCGAGAACATCGACCTCAGAGAAAGTTTACGCTCGTCTGACGCGCCTGAAATTTTCTTGAATATCAGCTATATATAAATAACCGCCCTTCGGGGCGGCTCAAATAAACTAGAGTTGACAAACTTCTCTTATCATTATTAATTATGGAGAAATTTGTAGAAAAATGGTATAAATAAGTTAAGACAGCTTTAAAGGGGGCAAACTTTTATGGAGCATGGGAGATATGGATTAACATTAACTAGAACAGTTAATGAAGTATTCGACCCTTGGGAACTTTCTAACTTTATTAATAATTTCGGAAACGAATACTATAAATTAGACCTGTTAAGAACTATCTCGAAAGAGTTACAACATGGAGTATCGCCTAGAAACCTTTTAATTTTAAATAATCCTATTAAAAGAAGATACTTCAACTTTGATTATGTTGATTTGACAAAAGATAATCACTTTTTTGCGTTTCAATCAATTGGATATCCTATAACTTTATACCCTAATAAGATGATATTAAAAATATCAATACTGATTAGATTGTATAAAAGATTAAATACAATACTTACACGTAATATCTCTACCAGTATACTATTTCAAGCCTCCAAATTAATAGGTGATTCTTTTACTGATGCTCTTGATGAATTAACATCTGCGGCGATTAGAAATTTACCAAAGACTGCTACCGGAACATTAAAGAACAATATTTTGAATCAAAAGAAAGAATTGGAAAGTGAATTTAACGAATACCTTAAATACGAACATGACATAGATGATTACATTACTATTTTGGATAAAAATGAAAATGACAATGTCACTTCGTTAGAAAAGTTTCCTTTATACTTTAATAGTTTTTTTGAAGCTTTTAATAAAATTCAGAAGCCATTAATTGGAGTTTATTTAGAGGAAGAAAATAAAGTTAAAATTCTCTGCTCCAACCATTTGAAAAAAAGAGAAGAAACGTTACCTGAACTCGACTTTAAGAGCTTCGGACATAACAGCCCTTCTTTCTTTGACGTATTACCTAATGTGGCTCAAGTGGGAAAAACTATTTATGACGCAACCCAAGAGCAAAAAGTAAGGAACGAACAAATTAAAACAGAACAACTTACTCAAGAATATATAGTTGAAAAAATTGAAACCGAAAAAGTTAAAAGAAAGTTTCTTGAAGAACAAATAAAAAATCTGCAACAAAAGAATTCAATTCAAAACAATGAAATAAGTACAATCGATCAAGAAATTATTAATATTCCTGCTACCCAAGTTAAAATTCAAGCTTTTGACGCATACAATCAGCAGACGAAAAGCCTGAACGACTTACTAAGAAAAAACAAACTTGTTGTAAGTAAATACGAAAGTAGAATTGATCAAAAAGCTTAGTTCCAAAAGAATTACAAAGAGAAAAAGAGGGGTTCGCCGCCCCTCTTTGCTATTTCCGCCAATACATCTCCGATTAGTTGTCCTTCCGCACCAACAGTGAACAACACTCCACATGTGTTGAGTAGACAGTTTGGACAGATATTTCGAATATTTTTATTAAGGGTTGGTCGACCAAAGTCCAGCATGTTTTAATACAACACGTGGATGAAGTTTTAGCTGTGCAACCATTAAATCTGCTAAATCTTCTGCTTGCATCACTTTTTCTGGATTGCCGTCTGTTAAATTTAGTTCAACAGCCATATCTGTTGCAACCGTACTTGGCGTTAACGTTGTAACACGAATATTTTGCTTACGCACTTCAAGCATTAATGACTCACTTAGTCCGATAACTGCAGCTTTGGAAGCCGAGTAGGCACTTGTAATTGGTGCCCCTTTTTGACCAGCTGTTGATGAGATATTAATGATGTCGCCTGTGTTGCGCTCTATCATTTCCGGTAATACCGCACGTGTTGTGTAGTACACACCTTTTACATTGACATCGATAATATTTGTCCATTCTTCAGGCGTTAAGTCCATGAAGTTGCCGAATTTTGAAATGCCTGCATTGTTTACTAAAATATCGATTGCACCAAGCTTGCCACGAATTGATTCAACCGCTGTAGTGATAGAGTCTAAATCCGCTACATTTGCCGCAGCGATTGCTACCTTCACATCATACTGTTTAAGTTCCTCTGCTACTTGTTGTAAATTTTCAAGCGTACGTCCAACAAGACCTACGTGGATACCTTCTCGTGCAAAAGCTACTGCTGTTGCACGTCCAATTCCACGCCCTGCTCCTGTAATTAACGCCACTTTACCTTCGATCGTTTGCATGGTTTTCACTCCTTGAGATGAAATAGATTTACTTAAGGTGAGTTTGATTGTCGCTAAATTTATTCTACCGACAAATTTCTACATTGTGAAGAACGCACTTTTTTGCGCGGAGGTTACCAAACGGTTACTATTGTAAGAAAAGGAGTTAACCCCCCCATGTCAGATACATTAAGAAAAGAGATTAAAGAGAAAATATTAAATCAGGATTATCATTGTGAAAAAGAACTCACCTTATCGATTATTAGTGGCAAATGGAAAGTTGTTATTTTGTGGCATTTAGGTGTCGAAGGGACACATCGATTCAGCGAACTTCAAAGACTTTTCCCAAAAATATCGCATAAGATATTAACAAACCAATTACGTGAACTGTTAGAAGATGGAATTGTTCATAGAGAAGTGATTCCAGAAATTCCTCCGAAAGTCGAATATTCAATGACTGAACTTGGGATGACGTTATTACCTATCGTTGAGATGATGTATGAATGGGGAAAAAAACGAATAGATCAAATTAAACAAGAAAACAATTATTTTGAATAAGAAAGATAAGGAGATCAATTCCAATTATATAAATTCCCTACTTATGATACATAGTATTCATGACAAATATGAAAATTTTGTTTTACAGATCTTTTATCAATCCTAGCTCGCGTGCACGCGCTACAGCCTCAGTACGTCGTTTTACTTGTAGTTTCTCAAAAATGATACGATTATGCCCTTTTACGGTAGGCAGTGCAATGAAAAGTTTCTTGCTGATCTCATCATTTGAATGACCTTGAGCTATGAGATACAATACTTCCAACTCTCGTTCACTTAGTGGTTCGATCAACAGCTTGGCAGAATTGGTTAGAAGCTGATTCGAGTTCATACCACGTTTTTGCTCCTTTTCATCAAATGCTCCAAGTAACTTTGCTAAATAATCCGTCATCCTTACCTGATCGGCTACCTCATGCAACAAATTCCGCATTGGAATGCCTAGGTCAACAAATATCCGGATAAAACCACCGGACTCTGCTACTTTTAGGGCTTTTATTGCGAGTTGTTTGGCTTTGGACTTTTCTCCGTGTGCGTGCAATGCAACTGCTTGTAGGATTAATACCTGAAGGTGTTCATCCTTTAGTCCCTTCTCCTCCACATAAGCTCTTAATGGTTCAAGTACTGAAAGTGCAGTGGAAGTGTTCCCCTGCATAAGATGTACCTGTGCTAGTTTGAGGCGAAGTTCGTGTCTCATAGCCACTTGTTCAGCAGCTAGTAGATTGTCTTGATGTAGTAACAAGTCTACCTGCAATGCAGCAATTTTGGGGATCTGATCTACTAAATTATGTTGAAGTGACAAAAGTTCCGCCTTTTCCAAAATAGTGGCGGTGCCACCTATCTCTCCCCTACCAAGCATTACTTTTGCTAGTAACACCTCTCCAACGATGACTCTATCTATCATTTCAAACTGCTTCGCATGATGAATACTTTGCCTAGCGTACAGCAAAGCAGTATCCAAATCATTCCATTCATAATAAAGTCGGCCTAAACCCAATTCTGCTTCGTAAGCCACTAGCGGAAGCGGATCTGTTGCCAATCTTACTACTTCTCTATACGTCTCAGCAGCCATATACAGCATATTCTCTAATTCCTGTATGTTCCCTAGTCCAAGTGTTGAAGTGATGGTTATGATGACATGCCCGATCTTCTGACTGATGGATAATGCTTCGGCATACGCTTTACCAGCAGAGATACGATCCCCTTGAAGCTGATAAGCATATCCCATTGTCCATAGTGTAGAAGTACGAATGGGAAGGTTGTCAGGATGCAGAAATTCCAAAGCACGAAGCGACTCGGTAATGATGGTTTCAGCCTGGTTGCTGTTGACTGATAGCGTAGCACGTATAGAGGCAATATGACCGATCAGATCTTTTGTTTGATCGCCCAGCTCAATTCCGTTCAATGCTTTCTCAGCTGCTTGCAGCTTCTGTTCAATACCGTTCAATTGGCCTGCCATCAGTAGCGCAGAGGCATACATGACCCACATGGAAGGTATTGCATTCAGTTCTTCACGAGGCAACGAATCCAACCATTTTAATACAGGAGCCACCACACCACGAAAGATCAAAGGCATCCCATTTCCTTCCACCAATCTGGCGGCGCGCCTAGTATCCTTGGCAGTAGCTGCATAGTGAAAAGCTTCAATCTCTAGATCATGTTCTTCAAACCATATGCTAGCACGTATGTATAGATCTGAAACTTTTACGTCACCTTGGTAGAGGCGATTCCGAAGCAATTCTGCAAAGAGATGGTGGTAACGGTACCAACGCTTCTCATTGTCTAAAGGGATGACAAATAGGTTGGATCGATCGAGAATTTCTAATATTTCTTGACCAGAAGTAGACGAGAGGATTTCCCCATCTCCGCTATGTATTACAGCATCACAAAGTGAGCCACATAAACGATCAAGAATAGAAGTGCGAAGCAAAAAGGTCTGAACGTGTATGGATTGTTTGTGTATCACTTCATCGATCAAATAGTCTACTATGTAATGGTGGTTACCAGAAAATGATTGGATAAAGCTATTTGGATCTTTATGCCCCTGCATGGAAAGAGCGGCTAGCTGCAAGCCAGCGACCCAGCCTTCTGTGCGATTTTCAAGTAATGCGATGTTTTCGGATGTAAGCTTTAGTCCCATCACCCTTTCACAAAATTCACCCACTTCAGAAGGTGAAAAACGCAAATCTTTGGCGCGCACCTCAGTCAATTGGTTCCTAACACGTAATCGAGCCAATGGTAGACGCGGTTCTTCACGCGTAATTATGACTAAATGCATTTGTGGCGGCATACGCTCAAGAAATATAGATATGGCATTATCAATTTCAATTGCATCAATAACATGATAATCGTCAAGTACAAGCAGGAATGGATAGGAGAGGGCTGTGATTTCATTGATTAAGATCGTTATAATGGTTTCAGTTGGCGGTGGCTGAGAGGATTGGAGCATACGAAACAGATTTTTCCCAAAATCTTTTTCAATCGTTTGCAATGAGGCGATGAAGTAAGTTAGAAAACGAAGAGGTTCGTTATCTGCCTCTTCTAGTGACAGCCATGCGGCTGGTTGTGGACAAGTCGTAAGCCATTCGCTTACAAGTGTCGTTTTACCATAGCCAGCAGAAGCAGAAACTAAAGTCAGCTTGCGTTCTATCCCCTCATTTAGAAATTCGACCAACCGAGGACGTAAGACAACCTTAGGCCGAGGTGCTGGAATGAAAAATTTAGTAGATAAAATAGTAGTAGACATGATTACCACCGTTCCGTTTTACGCCTTCAACTTGCGCGGTTTAAACATGGATTGATAGTAAATTCGCCGACTTTTCCTACATCTCCTTTTTGAAACTCCCCTAATAAAAAAACAAAAAAACGACATCTCTGCCGTTTCAACTAAAACTAATTATGATTTTGCCTTGAGCATGGCCCTCTTCAAGATATCGAATAGCTTCCGATACTTCGCTTAAATTGTAACATCTGTCGATAACCGGTTTTACTTTTCCAGCTTCAAGAAGTTCATACATCGTCATCAGATCCTCTTTACTCCATCTCGCCATATAAACTTTTATTCTTTGAGATATGAAACGTGAAACAAGGAGCCCTCGGAGCGCTCGAGCCAGTGGTCCAAGCCACCGTCCCTTACTCTGCGATCCAACAATAACCAAAGTGCCTTGAGCTTTTAGTGCCCTATTACAAGCGAAGAGCGATCGATTTCCCACCAGATCAAGAATGAGGTCATACCTATTCTTACTTCGAGTGAAATCCTCTTGTGTGTAGTCAATAACATGATCTGATCCGATTAAACGAACCATCTCTACATTCCTCGTGCTACACACCCCTGTCACTTCCGCTCCGAGTGATTTAGCGATCTGCACTGCGAAGGTACCCACACCTCCCGCAGCACCATTAATCAATATCTTCTGCCCTTGCTGAATCAAACCTTGGTCACGTAGACCTTGCAGGGCAGTGAATGCCGCTATCGGCACAGCCGCTGCTTGCTCAAATGTCACATTGACTGGTTTCTTTACTAAAGACTTTTCAGATGCACATGCATACTCTGCTAAGGCACCATTGCACGCACCAAATATTTCGTCTCCCGGTTGGAACTCCTTCACATTTTTACCCACTGCTTCTATGCGTCCTGCCACATCTACTCCCATACCATTGTTCTTTGGTCTGAACAGCCCGCCCTCTAGGCGCATGATGTAAGGTGTGCCTCTCATGAAATGATAATCCAATGGATTTACGGATGCCGCGTGAACACGAATCAATACTTCATTGTCCTTTGGAACAGGTTTTTCGATCTCACCAAGTTGAAGGATATCCGGACCTCCATATTTTGAGCGTACAATCGCTTTCATAAGTCCCCTCCTTAATTGATTTGAGCCAGTCAAGATCACTCTCGGTATAAGGCTGTTGCAGTTGCTTAATATGGTAGAAGTATATCTATAACTCGGTATTGAATAATAGATACTAAAGTATTGTTTTAGGGTTACAAAACACAAAAAAGCACAGCCATTTTACAGCTGTGTTTAATTGTTTAATGTATGATGGAACCAAGGGGGATCAATGAACAGCACTCCACATGTGTTGTGTGTTCAGTGTGAACAATTTATACGACGATGTGCCCCTATCCAACCATAGAAAAAGCCCTGACTTTATGTCGGGGCTCTAAGCTATGCAACATCACAAATTGACGTGTCTTGGTGCGGAATGTCAGTACCCAGGAAATAAGGTTATACGCACCATGCACCACTTCTCACTGCTGGATGAGACAGCGAAGCTATGTCAATTTCAAGAATGATGACTTACTTACCTTTCCACTCAAACATTATGTCAAGTAAGAAAACCGCCTCTTATAAAGGCGGTGATTGAACTATCGTGTCCCGTTAGCGGAATGTAGTCTGCGGTATTATTGTAAGCTGTTAATTTAGTCCTTACGCTTTGCCCTGGCGAACTCCCCCAAATTTGTAAGCCCCCACACTTCGGCAATCCGTTGGTTTTCCACGCGAATAAGTTCAAGAATCATCGGCTGTTTTTCAGAATCTGCTGCGGTGATTCCCCGTATACTTGTGCGGCTTGCGGCTTTATCATCATCAACAAGCAGGTCTTCGACAACCACTTGGATATCCGGGAATCGTTCGAACATCGAAGCCCATGCTATTTTAACGGCTTCAAGTCCAGCTTGTAAGGAATGACTATAAAATCCTTTTGTAAAAATAACTTCTACTGAGTTTATATCTCTGCTATTGAACGCTTCGTACATTCGATGAATGATTTGTTCCGTTTCTTCTCTCGTCAATGAAATCCTCTCCGTTTCTCTAAACCGGGTACCGGCAAGACCCTTAACGTACAATTTTCCGGTGCCCCAAGCAGTTTCGGGATCGGCATGAATGTGTTCGCCACAGAGAACCTAATTAAAAATACGATCAATTTCGTTGATTTCTTCTTCTGTCAGGTGGATGTCTAATGTTTTTAAATTATCCAGCACTTGCTCTGCTCTTTTTGCTCCGGGAATGACAACACCAATTGAATCATGTCTTAAATACCAAGCCAGGACTACATGAGCAACTTCGGCATTTTTTTCATTCGCAATTTTACGGAGCTGCTCTATCTTTTCTAGATTTTTTTTAAATACATCGCCCTGGAATAGAGGCATATCTTTGCGTAGATCATTGAATGTCATATCTTTATTGTATTTACCGGCCAGTAAGCCTGAAGCTAGTGGAAAGTATGGAATAAACGAGATATTATTCTCTGTCGTATATGGAAAGAATTCTTGTTCCGCTTCACGCTGCAGCAAATTGTAGTTTCCCTGTAATACATCGACATAACCATCCTTATTTGCTTCTTTCAATTGATCAAGTGAGAAGTTGGAAACGCCAATTGCTCTAATTTTACCTTCGTCCTTCAGCTGTTTTAAGACTCCAACCGCCTCATCTTTTGGTGTATCCTGATCTGGAACATGAATATAAAATAAATCTATGTAATCTGTTTGCAGCCTTTTCAAACTACCTTCAACGGCTTGTTTCAAAAAAGCAGGCGAATTATCCATGGCAATATCATTGCCGGCAAGTGTAAGGCCGCCTTTTGTTGCAAGGATGAATTCATGACGTTTCCCTGCTTCTTTTATCGCTTCACCTACTAGCTCCTCTGAACGTCCTGTTCCATAAAAAAACGCTGTATCAAAAAAATTCACTCCATGGTTGATCGCAGCCCATAGACAATCTTTTCCTACTTCTTCATTTAAATTAGGAAAAATATTGTGCCCACCTACAGCGCTTGTTCCAAGTCCGATTGGATTGACAACTAAATCTGTTTTACCAATTCGTGTTTGTTTCGTCATTCTCTTCAACTTCCTCTCATTTTTAATCGTTTAGTCACTTTTATGCAAAAAATGAAGCTGAGATACGCACTTGATCCATATCCATCGTGTAAGTAAAGACAATTCGTTGATCTTAGATAATTTCTTGATAATCTAGGCTGTATTCCCAGCTGATTAAATATTTCTCATTTCTCTTTTTCGTCAATTCTAATAATCGTATAAAGTCATCCAACGTAAAAGTTCTGTTCTGCTGCACCATCTCCCAAACGTGTTCGCCATACATCAGATCCTTTGCTTTATTTTTTATGTTTTATCTCATGTGCTTTTACTATAAGACATTACGCTACGTAAGGTGCAAGAGGAATATAACAATAAGTAATCTCCAAGTGCGGAAAATGAAGATTTCCGCGGCTATTTATCGTACATTGTTCTTGTCATCCGACAATTATTATATATATGTCACATTATATAAGCTGTTTTTCCCTTTATCGGTTAAAGCCTACGCAGGACTCACTATCGTTAGTCAAGAACAGTTACAGGCACTTGGATTTAATTTATGAGGCTACCTCTCCTCGAATATACCATGTACGTGTACTCCTCCCAAGATTCATTAAGCGATCGGGCAGGATAGTTGTTAATCGTGATACGCTGAACCGTATCCTTGATAAGGATTCATAGTGTTTAATATTCAATACTTAGCTAAAAAGCAAATCAGTGAAATTTTTAATCGTGCCATAATTAGAGTAATGTGAATACAGGGAGGTAATTCTAATGAAATTATATCTAACTAAATGTGTTGCTGAAGCCAAAAGTAAGGTGATTAATAACTGATAGAGGTGTATTAAATGAATAATATTGATGTGAATGTAGTTAAAAGATTAATAAATGAGCAATTCCCAGAATGGTCAAAATTAGAAATCAGACCTGTTAAAAATGGTGGAAATGACAATAGAACGTTTCACTTGGGAGACGATATGAGTGTAAGGTTACCAAGTGCTGAAGATTATGTTCCACAAGTGGAGAAAGAACAAAAGTGGTTACCAAAATTATCAAAAGAACTTTCTTTACCAATATCAACACCTTTAGCAAAAGGGAATCCTAGTAAGGAATACCCGTTCCCATGGACTGTCAACAAGTGGGTAGAGGGAGAGACATTAAATCTAAAAAATATTAATGATCTTAGCCAACTTGCAAAAGACTTGGGGACATTTTTAAATGAATTACAATCTATTGATGCTAGTGGTGGTCCTTTAGCAGGGAAACATAATTTTTATAGAGGTGGAAATGTTGCAGTATACGATCAAGAGACCAGAGATGCAATCGAACAGAATAAAGATATATTAAACGTTTCATTATTGAATGAAATCTGGGAACTTGCTTTAGATTCGAAATGGGCTGCAAATCCAGTTTGGGTTCATGGCGATATTGCACCAGGTAATATTCTAGTTAAAGATGGAAAGCTTTCTGCTATTATTGATTTCGGAATTTTAGGAATTGGGGACCCTTCTTGTGATGCTGCTATGGCATGGACATTTTTTGATAATACAAGTAGAAAGGTATTCAAGAATACATTGAATATGGATGAGGGCACTTGGAATCGTGCAAGAGGATGGGCTTTATGGAAGGCTTTAATTACTTACAATTGGAATAGAAACTCTAACAAAGTAATAGCAGAAGAATCATATAATATTATTAAAATAATCGAACAGGACTATGAATTAGAGAAAAATCTTAAATAAACTTAATTAAAAGTAGTGGAACCGTTTATCTTGCCCTGACGGTACCCCTATTTAAAGTAATTTTGTTAAGCTAACGCAGAACGATAGTTCATCGGGTAAAAGAAAAAGAGGGGCTACTTGCTCCTCTTTACTATTTCCGCCAATACATCTCAACTATTAGTCTTTCCTGACCAACAGTGAGCAACACTCCACATGTGTTGAGTGCTGACGGTAGAATAAATTAAGATGATGTGGCTGTATTCACCTAAGTACTTAACGAAACTTCATCTAAATTCTTTACATCACATAATTAAAATACCTATTACAAAGCATCATTCCAATCAAAGACATTCGGATGCTGCTTCTTCCCGCTTGGAATAACCTATTTAACCAGCTTAACCATATATAATGAATTGAGCTTATGTGGAATTGCCGAAGCTGCCGAAGTCCTCGGGTGGAACAAATCGACGTTGGTTTGTTTTCGAAAAACCAGGAGGCTTACCAAAAACAATGCTTTCACTGCCTGAACCGATTCAAGAACTAAGTTGTGGACCGATTTGGCTTGAGAGCGACATTATCAACTATAAAAACTCTGTGGAGGCAATTTCGATGGAGAAATACCAACGGTGCGTTGATGCCGGTATTGAGGTCGATTACAAGATGGGATGGGACATGACGGCTGTTTGGTCTGCTCACCATAAATTGCAAGTTAATGAATTGAAGGAACTGTTTCAAGCGAACGGTTGGGTCGATTATTACCGTGGTATTTGCCGCAATCCGAAATTTTAATTTAATGCAGTATCAACTGGCGCCCCCATATATTGTGGGGGTTATCCCATTTTTACTAATTTTCAATTTAACTCTGCGCTTTACCACTATTTGTGATGCGGTTCCCCGTACATAACCTCGCGTCCTCAAACCATTGTCCATTTCGGAATATATAAAACGTCACTCACCATAACCATATACTAGCTCAGTTTTGTGCCGTTTGTGAGGAAAGCCAAATTTTCTTCTAATGCCTTTCAATCATATAGATATAGTAAATGGTAAATACAAAACCGAGCAAAAAGGGCTACCAAATGGCAGCCCCACTTATAATTCATCTCTTCTAATCCTAAACTCTACTAGCCATGTGATGAGTCCCGTCTCATTTGTCGTCATTGCCTCGAAGTGCTTGTTTACGAATTAGGTAACTCTTTTTCAATCTCCCGTTACATTACCAGAGTCAATAATAAAAATAGTCCATTTGTTAAGCCATGTACCCATACTGCAGGCCAAACAGAATTTGTTCGTTCATACGCCCATGCAAATATGATCCCCCCAAGAAAATTCGCAGGCATCGCGTTATAGGTAGGAATATGGACTATCGTAAAGAGACTCGCACTCAAAAACATTGCCCAACCAATGCCTAATCGGGTTCGCAGCCAGCGATAGATAAAACCGCGATAGAATATCTCTTCGTATATAGGCGAGATGATCACTGCTGATGCAAACGCAATGAATACACTGAAGACCGTAACATTCTGCTGAATTGATTCCGTCTTAGAATTTTCAAATGTATTGCCGATATAGCTGGTAAGGATCATTACGATGGTGCTGCCTATAATCAGCAAGAACGTCCATAACAGAATTCGCCACCAATCCTTCGCAGGAAAGGATCTTAAACCCACTTCACTCCAAGAAAGCTTTTTAGGACGTAGCCCTATGAAATACACTCCCAGCATTAATACTATTGCTATTGTAAGCCCTGTCAATGTTCCTGAATACAGCTCATCTCCAAGCCATTGCGCATATACGGGTTTTACTACAAATTTAATAAATCCGATAACAAATACAAACTCTAGCAACAGCAAAGCTACAAACTCTTTCCATGTCCAATTATCCCTTTGTTTCCAATGCGTTAAGTGATCAGTCATTCCCTTACCCCTTTGTCTCTGTGATATAATTCAAATATATTGGGTGACGCTACGTCACCTGCAAGCATTTTTTTTGGAGGAATATCATGAGTCATTGGACAACAGGACAAGTATCCAAACAAAGCAATGTTTCTGTAAGAACACTTCGCTATTATGATCAAATTGGGCTCCTTACACCTAGCTTTAAGGACGAAAGCGGACGCCGTTGCTATTCCGAAGAAAACTTGTTTACTTTGGAAAAGATCACACTTCTAAAATCTCTCATGCTTCCACTCGAAGAGATTCAGAATTTATTGGATAAGCTATCCTACCGAGAAATACTAAAAGCTCACTATAATCATCTTCAAGAACAACTTTCTTCGCTCAAAACTAGCATCTCCAATACGACCTCGCTCATCAACATGTTTGATCTTGAGGGAGAATTATCGTGGAAACGAATTTCACATTTAGTACAGACAGCCAAACATAATTCGAAAAAATGGATTGAATATTTTGAAGATGACGAGAAGGGTTTTTTAGAACAAGTGCTTCCTAGTCTTAGTAAAAGCGACCGAATCACCCAACAATATATTTCACTATTACGGAGAATTGAATGGTGTCAGCAGCATAGCATATTACCTGAATCTGAAGCTGGCTATCAGATTGGTTGTGAGTTGATTGCAGTTTCCAATGATACATTTGATGGAAATGAAGAGTTAATGAATAAGTTTTGGGAAGTAAGAAAAATGCCGTCAGAGACAACTGGACTGTATCCTATAACAGATCAATCACTGGAATTTGCAGAACGTTGTATTATCTATGCAGAGCAATTGCTGAATAAAGAAAATGAATGATTGGTTTCTTAACACTATAGATCTGAGTGATTCCTTCATCCACCAATGATCATTGTTGCATATATCCTCAGCAAACTATGTGGATGTAACAGAAAATGCTGCCGATAATTGATATGCTCCCCTTACGGTAGACAGGTGGAATAATAAAAAATATGGTGCGTCAGAGAAACTCGTTATCTATGGTGAAGTCGAGAGTGGGAAAATTGGTGTTAAGACTGCAACCAAGAAATACGGTATCAGCAAACCGGCTTCTGCGAAATCCTGGAATGAAAAGAGCAAACAACAATGGCATTTCTAGTGCCTACAGTTTCAAGTATCTTCCATGAACTCGGGTACTTATAAAAAAAAGCCCAAGCAAGTGACTGCTTGAACTTTACAGAAAAACATTAGGTTAATGTGGCTCTAAATCACTATGTTCTCACGAGCGACACACAGCATTCAACATGACCTGTGTGCGGGAACATGTAGTTGTTGGTCTAATTCTGTATTAGTTGATTAAAACCCTTGTAAATCAAGGGTTTTAATCATGGCGTATCATTCTTTTTGTTTGAATTTGATTGCTTGTTGACGATGTTCGTAAACAAGGTGTCAACAAAAAAATCTTTTTAGGATATCAAAAACATTTTTTTTTGATATGTCCCCTTGCGTTACAGAGTGTCTATATGAAAATTATTACCCCTTTAAGCTCACGCTCATTACCTTCTTGGCATCGTCAATATGCGCATGATCTAACTTCACTTCCACTCGACCTCTCCAAATTATATTTTATAAACCCTAAGAATTATTCGCGGCTCCATAATCGAGATTGTGCATCTGAGCATCGGAAAGTAGAGTTCTACAAAGGCTTATTACGTGTAGTCGTTTTCTTCCCAAATTGCATGTTCCCCATAACCTAGAAACTCACGTACTTCAAGAACTTCCTTGCCTTTGATAATAATTTCAATACCATCTTCAAATTCCCATTCCATACCAGCCCAAACACTTGCTCCAAATAGGGTATCATTTTTATCATAAGGATTTCTGTAGATATTAATATCGCTTACTGAAATAAAACGTAAGATACCCCTGCCCTGAGCATCCGACAAACCATCTGGGCATTTCATATCTGGATAACAATCTGTCAGTACATTATCTTTCCAAGCGCACATTTTTTTGCATAATTCATCGACTGTTTCATCAGGTAGATTATTTAAATAATTTTCGATATATGACTCCGCTTCGTCTAAACTCATGTCTTCCTCTCTAAAATGGTATTCTATGCGTTCATTAGACAAAACAAACAAACCAAATCCTGAAGTAGCTTCTCCGTTTGATGCGTAAATGTCTTCCTCTTTTCCAACATTCTCTAAATGAAATTTTCTATTAATCGGATATTCCCTCCAAAAATATAGTAGCGGTAAAACGGTAACTGATCGAAACCACTTGGCAGTAGATTCGACATTCTCATTTATACCCCTTTATTTCGTAAAAAAAGCTCAAAATTATCTTTTGAGCTTTTACGTGAGCCTTGATAATAATTTTGAACCGGTCATTTCCAGGTAAACTTCATGTTCCTTCTCCCATTGCTGGTATGAATCGATGTTTCTATTGATCAAATCAATGGTGTTGTCTACAACATGCTTGATTTCTTCAATGCTACGGTCATATATAAATGTAATGGAATCAATTTGCGTAAAACAGTACGCTACTTCCTTCATAAGCAAGTTCGCAATGTAACCTGCTTCTTCACTACTAAATTTTGAACGCAATTTCACAAAGTTGATATTCTCCTCCAACAAATTCTTGAAAAATCCAATAAAATTCTCAAAATCCTCCACATTATTGCCTGGTTGTATTTCAAATAAAACTCGAAAGAATACGTTCCAATTAAAATCACGATTGATGGACTTTAAGATTGTGCTGCCGATCATATTGCTAAATTCATCTTGGAAATATATATCCTTCTCAAATGTTATTTCACTAGTAAAGCAAACATGATTCCGACTGACATCATTCAACCTATTCAATGTCTTAACTAACGTTTCACTGTAGTCTCCTAGTTCTTCCGCATTATTTGATCGAAAAATATATTTCATGATCGTATCACTGGATTCTTTAAAATCCACGATAAGACCAATGTTATTTTCCATTTTTAATGAATAAATATCATAAATAATCTTTGACAGCAGCTTCTGGATCTGCCGTTTCCGATTGACAGGATTAATCGAATTTTGTTTATTGATTTGATTATCTACTGCCAGTAGTTGACTATCAATCATCAAGAGATTTTTCTTAATCGACGTCATTAGGCTTTTTATAAATTCGTCTCCCAAGGTATAATTATTATTTTTGTAGATGACCTTGTGCTCAATCTCTCCCCAGAATATATTCACGAGAGATTTAATTTGCAATTCAAAGTTGATCTTTTCACCCTCATATTGGCAATACCCGTCTATCCTGAATATTTCAAAGCCATTTTTTTGCCGTTGAGGTTGTTCTCCTGCCAACTTTAATTTTATGTTTTTATTCGTGGAATTGTAAAAATACCCATCTTCATCTTGTTCATGAAAATGTTTTTTTAGTAGCTCACATATTTCTTTTTCATCTTCAATAAATCTGCATTCAATTCGTATCCCGATTAAATCTGACAGGCTCGAAATTAGTTGCTGTGGAGATGTATATTTTTTATAGTAGCTACTTCGAAGAATTTTTTCTTTTAGACTTGATGTAGATTTGACTCTGGAATTAACGTTCAAAGACCCTTCATTATAATCTTCTAATACTTTTTCAAAATATAACCGTATATCTCTGCTTGCTGCATTCAACTCATCTTTGGAATCCTCCAGATACTCTGTAACATTCTCTATAAAATTGAACAATTTTAATTCCACAAAGTCTCCTCCTTATGATTAATCATGATCAGGATACCATCCTGCATCGATGTATGCAAAAGCAAAGGTCGGTATATTCTGAATAATGTCTTGATACAAAAACAGAGGAAAGGCTTGATGGATCTGGGTTTTCCCTTCTCCATTCATCCTTTCCCCGATTGTATCACGTCTTTATTCGATTTTTAGCATGAGTTTATTAGGAATAGGACGGGTTTAACCGTTGGTTACATCATTCTGAACTAACAGTGCAACGGACTCCACGTGTGACGAGTAATCAGTGAGAACAACTCGTGATATTAAAACATGCAACATAGGCACCATCGCGGATAGGTAACTGCTGGTTACGACTGCTCTGAGCCTTGTCTGCCGGCATAATAAGGTTCTCCCGGATCTATATCAATGACAACCCGGTGTGGTGCGGCCAGCCCGTATTGGTGTTCGCAGCGCCAGCGCATCTCTTCGGTGAAACCAACTGTTTCCCCGTCAGTAATAACGTCCCCGCGGTCGAATAAATAATAGGCGATATTAAGCAAATTTCCGGCTACTTCATCAGGCTCCAGATCGTGATAATGACACTGAACATCCGGAATACCAAGCGCGGCGAGTCCCAATGAATCCATCAGACCTTCAGGGCGGTCGCTGCCTGTGCCTTCAACATTATAAAAACGAATGTTCAGCGCACCATATAACAGTTCTCCTTCTTCAATCGCCGCCAGATAAGCGCTAGGTTCGACGAGCTTGTCGCTTTCCCGGAAATAGATGGCGTCACAAGGCGCCGTTTCCAGCACCGCCCGCAGCGAGCCGGTGAACAGCTGCAGCCGCGATTTGGGATCGAGTCCCGATGCCATCATGTCGATCAACAGCAGCGAGTGCTTACAATCACTCACGACTTGAGCGGCTTCTTGCCAATGCCAGGACTGCTGAATGGCCGTCTCGTAGTCCGTAACCGGGTGGCTTTCTGTATCCATCAAGCTGGTTTGCGCCGGCATTTCGCCTTGCGTATATTCAACCATATAATTCAAATGGAAAAAATGCAGCAAATTCTGATCTTCCTGACTGTTCGCTTCCCACACAGCAAGTCCCGCGGCATCCGGATGATGTTCTCCGCGATCAACCTTACCCGTGTAAAGTTCCATCTTCTCGTAAAGCAGGTTTCGGTCCAGCTTCGGCGGCTGCTTGTATTTTAGCTCCACAGCGTACACCCGGGCAAAACCAAAGTCCTTTTCCTGTTCAAGCATCTCATTCGCCTCAATATCATTCTTCACCGAAGCAATTGCGTTTGGCTGCACTGTCACTGAGTTCTCTTGACGGTCTGTTAGGCCAACCTCATGACGGCTCCATTTCAATAACAACGAAGTATCTTCATCCTCGGGATCAAGTTTATTCGCTATTTCGAATGCTGTTACTGCGTCCTCATATTGCGATAGGTAGTAGTAGGCGTAACCTACACGGAAATGCCAAAGAGGATCATGTTCGCCTAACGTTTTGATCATCAAAAGCTGCTGCAATGCTTCATTATAACGCTCCAGATTGTTTAATGCTCTCGCTAAATGGCCGACTAAATCATAGTCTCTGTCCTGTTCGGGAATTTCCGCAATCTTGCCTACTATTTTTTCAAATTCATCATCTTCATGCCATAGGTTTAGCTGTTCCAACAGGTCTTTTTCCATAACACTACCTCCTTAGTTTCCAAAAGCCTCTTAGATATTTTTCTAGTTTTATTTCGGAAAACCTCCTTACTTCGCTAATAGGAAACCAACAATGGCCGACATTTAATGCGTAGTTAGGAAAAAACTTGAGTACGATGATTTATTAAATTGCGGGTGGTCTGAAGCTTAAAACAGTTGAGATTAAGTGCATAAGGATTTGCAGGAGGGAATAGATGTTGATTCAAATTAAAAAGGTACTATTTTTAATAGTACCTTTTTACTATGTGTGGGTTGCGTATTCAATCAACTGTACATTTCCTTGAGTTTTAACAAGTTCATCTTGTGGTTGGACAGACCAATGCAAAAATTATTTGGCTTAAACAGGATCACTGAATCATCAGAAAAAGTGATCTTCACTTTTGTTTTTAATAAACCTTTTTTCAGAGAAATATTTTTCACATCGTTAACACTAATTCCAAACATATTTTCAGTCAGTTTTCCAGTCATCGGGTCCATCTCGCATATTAAATCAAATATCTTTGTATCCGATTCCCAAGCATTTTCATCTCCTGAAATAAGAAGATTATATAAATCACCATTCATACGTTAATAACTCCATACAAAGAAAAATAAAAGCAATTTATATCCTAGCTTAGCGAATTGATAATATATTTTGAAAGGTACGTTACTTTTCCTAACTTAAATTTATTTCTTATTAAAAGGTTCTTTAGTGAGAAAGTATCTGTAAATCTATCTCCTATAACCTTCAGAATATATTCGATATCTCTTTCATAAAAACCTAAATCCTTAAGCATCTTTTTTGCTTTTGATTCTGTGAAATATAAGTAATCGATGCTGCTTTTTACTTTTTGTTCGATTATGTCGATAAACCTTGGTTCAACTTTTTCACATTTCATAAAATACATTACAATCAATAATTTTGAATAAAAATTATGTTCAATATAACTTGATTTTAACCTCAGTGTTGTTGTAATTATGTGGTCTATATCTATGATTGTGGAATTCTCAAATGTATCATTAATAATCTTCTTTATTTTTAGCCTTTTTTTATTAAGAAGTTGATTTATTATCCTTGACTCCAACTTATTATTTCTTCCTTCAAAGATGAAATACAAGATTCGAATGAGGTTGGGGCGTCCTCTTTTCTCATCATTGAACATTAATTCCAACTCATATAACAACTCATTTTTCTTAGAGCAATAGTTAGTATAAAGTCTGAGAATTGTCCGAAATCTATATTTGGCACCAATGTTTTCTTTATAATCTCCATGAGTAATCCCTAACGTCTTCAAAAAAAACAAGTAATCATATTCATGTTCAATATTATCTGTTTGGATATTAATGTCCTCGCTATTTTCTGTTATTTCAAACTCAATTTTCTTTACAGCTTCTTCTTTTGAAAAATAAGGGTCTGTTGGACCTTTAATATAATGGGCAATGCCAAGATAGTGTTCAAACATTCTTCCCGATCTTCCTACTAGATTATAAAAATCGAATGCATCAAAATTTTCATCAGAAGTTCTAGCGGGTTTAGAAATAATTATATGTTTAGCTGATGTATTGACTCCTTCAAGAAGGGTTGAAGTGCATAATAGCCTACTATAATTTGAATCCTTTCTATCATATAAATCCAATTGATAAATTCTTATGCCCAATGGCAGTTGACCATTATGTACAAGGAACCCTTTTTCCATCGCTTTTACTAAATACCAATCTTCATGAATTTCATCCCTTAACCATTCAATAAATTCATTAATCTCAGTCTCATTCTCATTAATATCATCGAAATTCGACAGATGTTTTTTTACGAAAGAATAAATCTGTGTTACAGCCGGAAAGTAAATCATCGTTTTTTCATCCAATGACAGCTTATCCAAAATATCGATCACTGTTGAATTACGATCTTTATCGTCTATAATGTCATAAGTTTTTACTTTATTTACAACTGGCGAAAATTCACTTCTTTGAAATACTGGGGTCTTTTGTAAGACATCTACATTTTGAATCCCGCTTATAAAGGGGGCTAGAAGTAAATGTTTTTTTGCAATTTTTACTAAATGGAAATAAGCCAAGTTCAAAATCAGTACTCTATCATCAAGTGCATTTCTTTTTAATTTATATACTTCGTCAATTACTAGGAAATCTATTTGTTCAAGAATTGAATAGTTAGCATTTTCAATAGCCCTATCATGAGTAAGAATAAATAAATTATATTGATCAAAATTGTAAACCTGATCTTCATGAAGAGATAGGTATACCTTATATTTACTGAATGTAGATTGATACCTTTTAATAATCTTTTTGTTATATTCATCAACTAGTGCAAGTGTAGGAACAATTAAAACAACATTTTTCGGTTTTTCTCTAGCTATGTATTCAAAAACAACAAATGTTTTTCCAAAGCTTGTAGGAGCACTGAATATCACACCTTCATTTTTTTTTAATTCGCTGATGATATTTAATTGCTCAGGATGTAATGAAATATTATTGTCAAGAAACGAGGTTGCAAATGAATTATAAAAAATCGAGTCAAATGAATAATTCTTCGAATACATTGTTAAGCCCACTGTAAATAACTTATCAGCAATTTGCTGCACTTTTCTTGTTTTATTTTCCGATTCTTCGATTTCTAAAATAATGTTTTCTCTAACCGTTTGCAGACGCATTATACTCCTCCAACTTTTCACTAATTGTATTAGTTAGATAACTAAATAATTTTCTTTTATTGATTATTGGAAGTGAAATAACATAATAAATTGTGTTCAGGTTAAAATACCTTGTTCGATTAATTTTTTTGTGTAATCTTTGGAGAATTACTTTATGGTCAATTTCTTCTCCATGTGCAATGAATATTGGCACGCCTATGTTCTTGGTATTTGTTTGAGTTAGAAACTCATCAAATGTTATGCATACTTCTGTCTGCCCTGGAAATAAATCTTCCAATCCATTTAGTTTCAAATGGCTATTTGATAAGACTAATGAATATTCTTCTCTGATTTCTTTTTCATAATTTTTTAGAGATTTGTTTACCAATGTGATTCCATTATCTAATTTATTTGCAACTTTTGACTCTCCAAATAGAATCATTTGATTTGTTTTATCTAAAAAGAGCGCATCGATTCCATACACGCTCATGTTTCTGTCGGTAGTAAGCTTAACCTTTGGAATTATGCAATTGAAATTAAAATAGTCTGAAAGAAAAATATGAAAAATATATTCCCCTATTCTGCCGATCTTACTTAATCTTATAAATTTCTTCCCGTTCTTTATTTTAACCTTATCGTACTCATCAACTAATACATCTTCTAAATCAAGATCAATTTCTACCCAGTCAATATTTTCATCGTCAATAAAATTATGCAGTTCCCTGAATAAGGAAACGTAATTCCTTCTTTCAGGTTCAAAATTAATAGCTTTTATATTTTTTGCATAGCACAGCAAATTATCTTCATTGAAAATGTAGTCAGATAATCCCTTTAGAAAAAGTGATTCATCATTTTTTATTTCAATATGAAAAAAACTAAAATTATCCACGATATTATGCACTTCAAATGTTTTATACTTCTTAGATGTAAATTTTATTGTAGTACTCATGTTTTCACCCCGAATTAACGAATACTTACAGAATTTTAATGCTCTGATACCATAGTACCATAATTTAGGCGATTGAAGTCGAATTGAGCTGTCTCATTTCTAGTACCCAGTGCCTAACGTGTTGTATTTAATTCCCTCCACAAAATTTACCCTCATTTTCTCTGTACAAAATTCCCCCCAATATGCTCTACCTGCACTTTTATGGCTACATTTATAACATAATTTTCATATCCTCTTCTCGCCTTTCATCAATAAAATTGCTAGATTCCATATTTGCGGGTTGAAATCATTACCCGTTGCTTGTTATGTCATGACAACCTGTTCTTATACTGTCATCAAAAGTATGAAAAGAGGTGACAACATGCTTATCAAAAGTAACAGGCTGATGACGGTTGAAGAAGCCGCTTACTATATGAATCTTAAGAGCGAGGGATTCATGACAGATCATGTTATCATGCACGTGGTAAAGCCGTACCTGAGCACGTCATATGTCATGTAGGAAACCTGAACCCACATGTGTTTCCCATTCCCCTACCCCACTAAGGGGAATAATATGGATCGGTTACAGTAAGTTGGACAGATAAATTGAGGGCTAGTAGAATGAGCACAACAGACAAGGAGTGAAACTACAATGCCTCAAACTAGACGTAAGTTTACAGATGAATTTAAGAAACAGATGGTTCAACTGTACGAAGGTGGTAAATCACGGAGCGACTTTATTAGGGAATACGATCTGACTGCATCTGCTCTTGACCGTTGGATTGGGCAGAGTCAACGCTCTGGATCGTTTTCTGAGAAAGCAAACCGATCTCCCGAAGATAATGAACTCATTGCCCTGCGAAAAGAAAACCAGCGCCTCAAGATGGAGAATGACATTTTAAAGCAAGCAGCACTGATCAATGGGACGAAAGTAAATGTGATTAGAAACAATGCTCACAAATACTCGGTATCAACAATGTGCAGCGTCCTACAAATCCCGAGAAGCTCTTATTATTACAAGCCCGAACCTGCAACGAATAAAGAGGAACAACCCCTTGAAGATGCCGTTCTCAGGATCTTCACTGCCAGTCGCAATAACTACGGAACGCGCAAGATCAAAGTGGAGCTAAAGAAAGAGTCGATTGAGATCTCACGCCGAAAAATCGGTCAGATTATGAAAAAGCATGGGTTAGTATCCAATTACACCGTTGCCCAATTCAAGCCACATAAGGCCGATTCTAACGAGTCTAAGATGGAAAACCAGCTACAGCGAAAGTTCAATCAGGACGAGCCTTATGCCGATTTGGTGAGCGACTTGACTTATGTACGTGTTGCCGGTAAATGACATTATGTATGTATGCTTGTTTGTCGACCTGTTTAACCGTGAAATCTTGGGCTTTAGCAGTGGTCCCCGAAAGACAGCCGAATTGGTTTACAGGGCCATTGCGAGCATTTCAGTGCGCCTGGATCGCATCCAAATGTTCCACACCGATAGAGGCAGGGTATTCGATAACAAGCTTATCTCTGAGGCCCTGATAGCCTTCGGCATCGAACGTTCCCTAAGTAAGAAAGGCTGCCCTTATGACAATGCGGTTGCAGAAGCCATGTTTAAGATCTTCAAAACGGAGTTTGCCAACCATGTTCATTTTCTGAATTCGGAGCAGTTAGCGCTGGAACTCAGCGATTACGTCAACCGGTACAACTATCATCGAAATCATGGGACTCTAGGTTATCTTACGCCTGTAGAAGCTAGACGATTGACCTCATAAATGTTGTCCAATTTTCTGTTGACAATACACTACGGATTCCTTGGATGGAACGGGACAAGAATCGGAAAGTAGAGTTCTGCTAAGGCTTATTTCGTTACATGTAGTCGTTTTCTCCCCATAACCTAGAAACTCACGTACTTCAAGAACTTCCTTGCCTTTGATAATAATTTCAATACCATCTTCAAATTCCCATTCCATACCAGCCCAAACACTTGCTCCAAATAGGGTATCATTTTTATCATAAGGATTTCTGTAGATATAAATATCACTTACTGAAATAAAACGTAAGATATCCCTGCCCTAAGCATCCAACAAACCATCTGGGCATTTCATATCTGGATAACAATCTGTCAGTACATTATCTTTCCAAGCGCACATTTTTTTGCATAATTCATCGACTGTTTCATCAGGTAGATTATTTAAATAATTTTCGATATATGACTCCGCTTCGTCTAAACTCATGTCTTCCTCTCTAAAATGGTATTCTATGCGTTCATTAGACAAAACAAACAAACCGAATCCTGAAGTAGCTTCTCCGTTTGATGCGTAAATGTCTTCCTCTTTTCCAACATTCTCTAAATGAAATTTTCTATTAATCGGATATTCCCTCCAAAAATATAGTAGCGGTAAAACGGTAACTGATGGAAACCACTTGGCAGTAGATTCGACATTCTCATTTATGCCCCTTTATTTCGTAAAAAAAAGCTCAAAATTATCTTTTTGAGCTTTTTCTAAAGGTTATGGTTTTTAGGTAAATGTGACTTCAAACTACTTTCTCACCAACAAAGCCACCGACTCCACATGCACCGTATGCGGGAACATGTGGGAGTTGGTTGGGTTCTGTATTAGTTGGTTAAAACCCTTAATTTACAAGGGTTTTAACCATGCCGTACTGTTCTATTTGTTTGCGTTTTATTGGTTGTTGACGATGTTCGTCAACAAGACGTCAACAGGTCCGTAAACACTACAAGAGCACCATCAGGTTAACTATATTTTTGCTTAATTTCAGCAATCCACGCCGGAAGTTTGGTAGTTAGCGTCATATTATGCCTTAATAAGTTGCCTGCCGTTTGATTGGTTGCCTTACTAAAATTAATACTACTAATGAGCTCATTGATGTAAGGAACAACATCAGGCTGTAATATAGAATATGCATTCACCGATTTGTAGAGCAAATCACTATCTAGTCCCCACTCTAAAGCAAAACCATTAACTATGTTCTGCAGCTTACCTGCTTTCCAAACTTCAAACGCCTCATCAAATTCCAGACCGCTCGATAAGTTACCGGATACAAGTTCCGTATCCACAAATTCCTTCAATATTTGAGCTTGTTCGTGTTCCCCCATGTTACTCAGCTCTTGAATTTGCTCATATATAATACGGAGTGTTTCACCATCCACTGTTTGTACGCCGTTAGACACGGTAACTTTTGAACCAATCAAACTAAGAATATGATTCGCATCAATTACTTGTGTTCCTGCTAGCTTAGTTTTTCCAACAAGTGGATTGATTGATGCTGTTGGAGGTGTAGTTCCTGGCTTCCACGTTAAGTTTCTATAAGCACCTACATACTGCAACCAAGTATGCTCATCAATACCAAAAGCTAAATCATTCCACTTAAATTCATAGTATTGTTCTACTAGATTAAGCTGTTCAGCAGCATCCTTATAAGCAAGTATAAATGCTTCTTTTTTCTCTTCATCATTTCCAATCGCCTGCCACTCAGTAGGATCAGGTAAAGTAGGGATCATTTCAATTACTTTTATGGCTAGTTTTTTTACAGCTGTTTCATAAGTATCTACGATTGCTTTACTGCTCTTACCCCCGCTTCCATACAGCTCCAAAGCTTTATCTACGATTTTTTCAGTAAGCCGTGGATATTGGAAATTGATAATCGTTCCAAACTCTTTATTTGAGCCAAACACACGATTTGTTCGTGAATAGGCTTGAATCAACCCTTGAAGTTCAAGTGAACGGTCAACATAAAGTGTATTAAGACGCTTAGAGTCATAGCCTGTCAGTAATTGATCTGCCACAATTATTAGATCAATATTTTTAGGATTTCGTCCACTACCGCCGCGAGTGGCACGCTCCACGAGATCTTCAAAATAAGCATCCTCACCGTGTTTTTTATCACCGGCGACAAACTCAATACCGGTAAATGCAGCGTAGTCCTTAAACATGCCCTTTACAAGTTTAGGATCTATTGGCGTAGGATCATTTTCGTTACCGAAACTAAACGTCATCGCCACGTTTAACTTTTCACCACGAGCTGTCAGTTGTTTCTTGAATTCATCATAATATGCAATCACTCGGTATTTATAGGCTACAGTTAAAATAGCATTAAATTCTCTATTTTGTGATTGAGACTCCCAGTTATTCAAAATTTCTTCAACCACACGTGGGATATGCGTTTCATCTTGGTAAATAAGTAATCCTCGTTCTTTAGCTTCCTTTTCGAGGTCTACTTCTGACTTTTCTTGAACTTGACGTTCGATTTCTCTTTCCGTCAATTCCGGATGTTTTTCCTTAATCTTTTCAGCCAATTTCTCTCTTAAATCATCATAGCTCTTGAACTCTCCAGTGTTGATATAATCAACATGAAAACCTAATACGTTTTTATCCGTAATCGCCTCATCAATTGTATATTGATGTAACTTAGGTCCAAATAGCTTTTCGGTTGTATCGATGACTTCGCTTTTTTCGTTAACTTTTCCTTTGATCTTATTCTCATCAAATAATGGTGTTCCAGTAAAGCCATAGAAAAGTCCGTTTTTCTTAAAATAACTCTTAATGGTTCCCATCATCTGACCCATTGTCGTACGGTGAGCTTCATCGATGATAAAAACGATTCTCTTATCTGCTAAACTATGATCCTGAGCTTCTTCCAGTTCCTTAACTAAAGAGTTCAGTTTGAATGTTGTCGTTACCACAATTCCATGTTTAGCTGACTTAAGTATCTTTTTCAGCTGATAAGTGTGCTTCGTATCATCAACGGAAACAGCTTCGTAAGCAGCGTACGCTTTGAAGTTCTCACTTGTACGGTTGTCTAACTCTCGTCTATCAACAAGGAAGACGACCTTATCAAATCCTGCCCTAGTCGATAAAAACAAAGCTGTCTTAAAACTCGTGATGGTCTTCCCTGAGCCAGTGGTATGCCAGACAAATCCACCATGAGGAATTTTCTCATCATTATCCCAACCAAAAGCAGCACCTTCGACAGATTGTAGGGCATACACTTGATATGGACGCAATAGCATATGGCGCCTATTTTCTTCATCTTTTGCTTCGTCAATCACCAAGTAATCTCCTACCATTTGATGAGCCATTGGAATCATCAGAAAGTGCTCCACTACTGTTTGCCAATTGTTAATCGGTTTGTTGTCTTTATCCGACCAATGAAAGACAAAGCTAGGGTTAAAATCTCCTACGGTTTTTGGAGTGGCAAAATATCGAGTGGCAATTTCAGAAGTAATGACCATCATCTGCGAAAAGGCCATAAAGTTATTGCTGTATTCGCCGTCACGATAGTAGCGTATAAACTGTCCAAATGCCTCGTCTAGCGTTTTGTCAGTACGTTTTTGCTCAATATTAATTAACGGTAAGCCATTGATAAGCAAGACAAGATCAAAACGGTTGTTATTTGATGTCTGTACTTCTCTAGCAATTTTATAGCTTGAATCTCCGCCACGGACTTCAGCTTTTTTAAATATGGTCAACGTGATTTGTTTTCTCGTGATATTTGGATTATCATCTCGGTAAATGCCATCAATCTTTCCTTTTGATTCTTCAATGGCTAAAATCTTGGATGCTTCATAGCTGTTGCTGATACGATTAACTTTTGCCATAACTTGTTTGAACTCGTTATCCGTTAATTCCACACCCTCTAGCTGGTCGGCATTAATACGGTTCAATTCGCAACGCCAATGAGCAACCAGATCAGCAACGGTCACTTTTTGAATATTTCCATCTAAGAAGTCAGGAGCTTGCCATTTATATTTTTGAAGTTCTTTAACAAAATTTTCTTGATAGGTTTTCTCTGCCGCAGCTTTTGGTGCACTACTCATGACTTACGCTCCCCTCTAACAAACATCTCATTTAGGTATGCTTTTTTAATACTTTGTAATTTTTCCAGCTTACGCTGATGAAGGGTGATGAGGTGATCGAGGTGTGCGAAGAATTTGCCGATTTGCGATTGTTCTTCAATTTTAGGCATCATAATCGGAGTAGCCTTTGCCTGCTCAATCGTATAATGTGAAATTGTTCCAATATGAGTAATACTACCAACGTATCTTCTAAAAACTGATGTTATTAAATAGGTATATAAAAAATCGCTATTAATTAAGACTGATTTTTTTAGCCAAATTAAGTCAGCATCCTTGAAGTATAAAGGCTCATTGTTCTTAACCTTATAGGGAATTCCTATTGAGCCACCACCTGTTACCAATAGATCATCTTCCTGTACTTTTCCAGATTTATTTGATAACTCTTCAAAAAGCTCATATGAGATAAAAGCCTTATCATTTTCTAATCCTTTAAACGCTGATACAACATCACTGGATCTAAAAAAAGGGACTCCGGTTTTCGTCCATTCTTCTTTATGAACGCGAGACGCAGATGAAATCTCCATGAGTTCCCCCAACCTACGCTGTTCCCAAGCTTCCGTGAATCCGGCAAATCTCCTTCTTGGCTCACACTCACCTTCAGCGGGAAACATTTCAGATAGATAAGCAGATTTTAACGCTTTCGTTTTTTCTAACTTACGCTGATGAAGGGTGATGAGGTGGTCAAGTGATAAGAAAAATTCGCCTATACGCTTCTGCTCCTCTACGCTTGGAGCATTAAATTTATACTCATTCAACTCGTCGCGGTTAATTTTCGGCATACCGGAACGCATTGAAACCGACACTGAATATTTGAAGAAATGCTGCGTTTGAAGCAGAGTGAATAAGAAGGTTTGCTCAAGTCCATTTTTTGCATTCAGTACGTAAGCATCTGCACTCGCAAGCCCTTCAAATGGTGCAAAAACGTACTTTCCGAGTTGCGGATTTATCTTCCCGTAAATGATATCGCCTTTATTGAAAAGGAACTTACCACTAATCAAGTTATCATCTTTCACGGTGTTCACATTGTCGTATAATCGTCCGCTGAATGATTCAATATTTCCCGGCCCGATGTGCGGCAAATTATCATACTTACCGGTTCTGGGATCTATCATATTAGTCGAAATATCGACTGTGTTTACCCACTCACACTGTTCCCAAGCGTTAGTGTTTTGATATTCCTTAAAACGCCTTTTTGGCACTAGTTTTTTTTGTTCATTCATTATCGCACCACCAATTCACTCATTAATGCTTCAAACGCTGGTTCCAAGTTTCGACTTTCATCATCAATGGCTGACAATGTATGGGCATAGCGATTGTTCAACATTTGCAACGTTTTCAGCTCTTTTTTTAGCGGTAGTTCTACCAAACCAACCATAGCATCCACGGCGTTTCCGAACCATTTTTCATACATTAAGTTGTCGATTTCTTCGTCTGTCAAAATTAAGATACGCTCGTACACGGCTTCTTTAAGCGCCTTTTCATCATCTTTGACGGCTTTACTAAGCGCTGATTTATCTGCGAATAACTTTTCAACGTTACTCAGTAGGTTATATTCAACTGTTCCGTTGATAGACTTCTTCAACTCTGTTTTAACTAATTTGCTTTCAAAAGCCTCACCAGCTTCATTTAAGATGTCGCCTAAAGCATTAGCTTCATCGCTATCTTCAACCTTTGCAGCTTCAATTAAGTCTGACAGCTCAGCTTCAATCTCTTGAATGCGAATATTTTTCGATTCAATTTCTTCCAGCTTGTCACTAAATAAACGTTGCGCGATCAACTCATTCGGTACGATACTACCAAACCAGCCATCTTGCTCTTCACGTTTCTTTTCACCCGTTCCTTTAGTTACCATATTCGGCTGGCGAGTGCGTCCTGCCGTATAGAAATCACTTGACGCAATTATTTCGGTATCATGTGCCAGTGCATTCTTCCAAATCTCAGCGACAATCTGATATCCATCATAAGTATCAATATACTTGAACTCTGATAACTCCACCTTGATTTCAACGAGCATCTCATCCATTAATTGAGTCAAATTACTGTCGATGTTTACATATCGTAGAATATCCCAATATTTATCAATATAAGATTTGGCTTTACTTGCGATTTCTTTTGATTTGTCAATAATGCGCGAGTCGCTCAGTATATCCACAGAAATTTCATCAACTGGTTTTAATAGTTCAACATACCCGGCACGAATTTCTCTCAACGATTGCCCCAATACATCTGACACGGTAGACTGCAAAATCTTCAAGTCGTCAATGCTCTTCTGAGGAATCCCACCCAGAAGATGCGCATCTACATCATGAGAAATTTCTTCGTCAAGCGCCTCAATGTAGCGAGAAATATTCATGTTATATTGATTCGCCAGTATTTCCTCACGAGTTGCTAAATGACTGTACCCCTTCTGTGATCTTCGTTCAACATACGTATCCACGATTTTAGCGATGTCTTTTTCTTGTAGCATGTTTTGTTTGCCAACTTTAACAAAATTGCGAGAAGCATCAATAATTAAGACAGGTTCGCCGATTGCCCGGTTCTTCTTCAGAATGATAATAACTACTGGGATACCTGTATTGGTAAATAAATTGCTTGGCAAGCCGATGATGGTATCAATGTAATTCTTCTTGAGCAATCGTTCACGAATCTCACCTTCAGATGAACCACGGAACAGAACCCCGTGAGGCAAGACAATCGCCATTGTTCCGTTTTGACCTAAGTGGAATAATCCATGTAAAAGAAATGCAAAATCTCCTTTGGAGTCTGGTGGCAACACTCCCGCTACTTCAAACCGAGGGTCGCTGACTTTTAAATTTGCTCTGTTCCAGTTCTTCGCAGAATAAGGTGGATTCATAACCACTGCATCAAACTGTACACCTTCATTTGGAAGTGTTGGATCTTCTGGCCAGTCTTGAGAAAGTGTATCGCCGTTTTTAACAGTCATCTTATCTGGGCGAACACCATGGAGCAATAAATTCATACGAGTCAAGTTGTAAGTTGCTGTATTCTTTTCTTGTCCGTAATAGCTCAAATTCTTTTGAACATCTGCATCTAAATGCTTCTTTACCGTTAATAGTAGGGAACCTGAACCGACAGTCGGATCGTAGATTGACTTGATGGCTGGCGTTTTCACTGCGATTTGTGCCATGACTTCACTCACTTGGCGTGGTGTGTAGAACTCTCCAGCCTTCTTCCCTGACTCCATCGCAAACTGACCAATGAGGTACTCATACGCATCACCCAATACATCACCTTTTTGCAATGCCACCATGTTCAAGTCTGCAAACAGCAGAATCAGTGCCTTAATATTTTTGCTACGATCGTTTAGGCTACTACCTAAAGCAGTATCAGTTAAATCAAGCGCAGAACCTGAGAACAATCCCTTGAATTCATTCGAATCGCCAGACACGGCAATTGTACGCTCGAAGTTATTCAAACTATCCGTTACTTTTTGAACTTCAAAATCTCCTGAGTTGATGTCTTTCAACCAAGTCTGATAGAGATGCTCGGGTAAAACATAATAACCTAGTATATTTTGAAGCATTTTATCTAGCTGTTCACCGTATTCAGCTTTGGCCTTTGTGTACTCCTCAACCAATTCATTGTCAGTCACTTGCCCTAAACCACTGGTCACTTTAAATGCTTCTAAAGTCTTATCACTCAAAAACTTGTAGAACATCAGCCCAAGCATATAATCTTTGTAACGGCTGGCATCCATTGAGCCTCGCAGTTCATTTGCCCCGTCCCATAATCTGCGTTTAATTTCTTCTGATGTAATCACTTTATAGCCTCCATTGATTTCTTTATTTTTTCAGCTCAATCATATCACTTAATCCCCTTGAAACATTACTGATTCAGGAGGATGGTCTTTAACCTCAATACAAAAACAAAAATTGTTTAAAAACACTTGAAAATCCTAGCCAAATGTTCGGCTGCCTCGTACTCAGGTCCAGATTTACTTCCTAAAATTGTTACATCCAAAGTTATCACCTCAGTAACTAAATTCAGTTGTTTAACGTCCTGGCGTTACGTACATTATGATCCATTCCATCTTTACGGTAGTTCCTTGAGTACCAATTATACATTTATAGCCCAAAATTTTACAAGAAGTTTGATGCTTCATAAAGTACATAGGCTCAAGCGTACGCAGTAGTTCCCAACCCAGCTAACAAACTCCCAACGATGGATAAACTTCGGGTAACTCAAAAAGCACCAGCATCCTCAAATCCGTCACATGACGCATCTGAAAGAACTGGCGCATTCAATAAAGATAAACCTGAATTAGACTATAAGCGCACCGAACCCCTTCCCAAAAAGGGCTTACACCCTTGCAGGGAAAGGGGGTCCAACATTTGAGGGGAGTTGAACCCCTTTCCCTGTAATTGAAAAGGCCCGATTCAAGAATCAGGAATCTCCCTATTATTTCGTCAACAATCAGTCAACTCTATTAATTTCTTGCTTCTGTTTCACAATTCCATCTGATCTGTACTACTCCCTAAACCCGCTCCACCACTGCAATCTCAGCGATCTGTATCATCCCTCACCAACAAAGCCACCGATTCTACGTGAACGGTATGCGGGAACATATCCACCGGCTGCACGCATTCGGTGCGATACCCTCCGTCCTCAAGCAGACGGAGGTCGCGGGCTAGTGTCGATGCGCTGCACGACACGTAGACGATGCGGCGAGGCCGCATCGCAAGAATCGACGCGATCAATGCCGCGTCGCAACCCTTGCGTGGTGGGTCAACGACCACCACGTCAGCCTGCAATCCCGCGTCAATCCACGCGGGAATCACCACTTCGGCGGCGCCGACGCCGAAGTCAACATTCGTAATGCCGTTTAACTCGGCATTACATACGGCATCCGCGATCGCCTCCGGCACGATCTCGACGCCATACACCTTGCGCGCATGCTGCGCAAGGAACAGCGAAATCGTTCCGATGCCGCAATACGCATCGATCACGACTTCATTCCCGCTTAAGTCGGCATACTCCAGTGCTTTCCGATACAGCACTTCGGTCTGCACAGGATTCACTTGATAGAACGATCTCGCGGAAATTGCGAACTTCACATCACCGATGTAATCATAGATATGCTCTTGACCCCACAATACACGTGTCTCCGTACCGAAGATCACATTCGTCCGCTCTTTGTTCACATTGTGACAGATCGATACAACATTCGGAAGGGCTTCCTGAATTTCACGAATCCACTGCTCTTGATTCGGTATTTTGGATCCATTCGTGATTAATACAACCATCATTTCACCTGTCGTGAAGCCAACCTTTACGACAACATGTCGTAATAGTCCTTGATGTGTCTCCTCGGAATAAGCTGTAATGCCTAAGCGATTACCGATTTCCTTAATCTTTGCAATCACTTCATCATTACTCTCATGCTGAATCAGGCAAGTTTCCATATCGACGATGCGATGGCTACCCTGTGAATAAAACCCACCAACTAGCCCGCCTTGCTCCTCACCAATCGGAACCTGCGCTTTGTTGCGGTAACGCCAAGGGTCGTCCATCCCAAGTGTAGGGTAAACCACGATCCCTTCGTTTGGCGCTGCATGTTCGCCATCGGCAGCAATACTCGAATCGCCATTAGTTGCCCCATTCAATCCAGTACTCGAAGCCACGTTCAACTTCCCAATCCGCTCCAAGTTATCGACGACGAACTGACGCTTCCAACGCAGCTGTGCCTCATAGCTCAGATGCTGCAGCTGACAACCGCCGCATTTATCGTTAATTTCACAAGGTGCATGAACACGTTCAGGGCTTGCTTCCAACACTTGAAGCAGCTTTCCGTATCCATACTGCTTCTTCAACTTCACAACCTTAACCCGTACACGCTCCCCAGGTAACGCCCCAGGAATAAAAAGGGTAAAGCCGTCTACACGGCCCACCCCTTCACCATCATGCCCAATTCCAATAATCTCTGCTTCATACTCTTCATTCTTCGCTACCGGAAGATGCGACAGATCCACTTGGGCTGCACTTCGATTACGTCCCGCGCTCCCAGCTCTTTTCCCTCTGTTACTCTTCGTTGTCATTCAGGAACCTCCTACGAATCATTCTTGGCTTCATGTAGGTCGATTGACCCGATGGATCGATGCAAATTTCCAAGTGAGACGGTAAGTTCGTAACTACGCATGGCAATATGCCGCCTAGTTCACCATCTAAGTTAAGCTGCACATAATCGGGTGATTCAATTTCGATATGATTCGTCTTGAACTGAATAATATGCGGATCATTTAAGTGATCGCCACGCAGCACCAGAGTCGCAACACGAATAAATTCAGCCAAGTTACATTTACGCAGAACGGTTACATCAAATTGACCATCATTCAGACTCGCGTCAGGTGCTAATTTTTCAAAACCAGCCACAGAATTGCTGTTGGCGATCAGGAACATCATCACATCTTCATGCAGTTCCATTTCTTTGGACTTGATATGCATGTTAGTTGGCTTAAATCGCGGCAGCTTCTCAAGTCCCTTCATATAATAAGCAAGCTGACCAAGCATCGTCTTAAGCTTACTTGGTACTTCGTAGGTCAGCTCCGTCATGGAGCCCCCGCCTACAATATTGATAAAATATCGCTTATTTATTTTTCCGACATCGATGCTGCGCGTTTCCCCACCAATAATAAGATCACAAGCTTCCTTCCAATCACGAGGGATGGATAATGCTCTGGCAAAATCATTTGTTGTGCCCAGCGGTAAAATCCCAAGCTTCGGTCGATTCTCTTTCTCCGCAATTCCGTTGACGACCTCATAGAGCGTCCCATCTCCGCCAGCCGCGATAATGACATCAAAGCCCCTTTCCACAGCATCTGCCGCAGCAAGTGTCGCATCACCCGCTCCAATTGTGGCGTGTGTTGATGTTTCAAGACCGCCTTGCTCCAGACGCTGCAAAATTTCAGGTAATCGCTTACGCATTTCTTCCCGACCGGAAGACGGATTATAGATTAACCTTGCTCTTTTTGTTGCCATGAACTATCACCTATTACCTTCCTGTAGTACCTTCAGTTAAATCACTGTTCCTGTTCAATTACAAGCATCATTTGGCGCTCAACCCATTTCGACAACCGAAAACTCGGCAGCAGGGTTTGACCATGATACCGATATTTTAAATCTACCAACCTGTTCGGGATGGCTTGATTCGTATAATAGCCTTCACTTAGGAAAACTGGAGCTACGATCACTTTCAGTTCTGGCCTGCTTGCTTGCCACTCAACCACCCGCTCGCGAAGTTGATCTGGCCGCAGCATCGCGGCATCACATGCAGCAAAACCACCTAATTGTCTTACCCTCTGAGCAAGCTGATGCAGTCCTTCATGCCATTGGTCATAAAATCCCGCATGCGGGCTGCCATGACCAACAAGAAGAATCACTTCCCGCTCGGGTCGATCCGATAACGAGCGAATCTTTTCCCATATGACACCCGCGACATCCGCGTCATCATCAATGGGCAATGTATAATGAATTCGTCCTTTTATATGGTACTTTTCAAGCTCTGTCTCTACTAATGTATGTGGAATCACACCAAGTGCATAAGCAATCTCATGCACATGTGTACTCCCCTTGGATATAAATAAAGGAATCGTAATGAGATCGGAGACATCCTGCCGCTCAAGCTCGTCAATGCCATCTTGAATGCCACGTCCCGCTACAAGCTCTAAGAAACTGACAACAAGCGGTATGCCTTGCGGCAGCTCGACATTAGACGCCATTTCGTCAACGAGATTGACCCATGCCTCGCTGCGTGATCCGTGCGCAATCACGAGGACGCCATATTTTCGTCCCATTTACTATTCCCTCCGAATTAAGCCATTACCCCCATGCTATCCAAACCACTCTAAGATGTCAATCAACACGAAAAATCCCACTTTACAATCGTAAAATAGGATTTCGGTTTTCTCATCTACATTTTCGTCCGAGCCACTTAACGATTTAAGCGATCTAAGGCCAAGATATAGCCGTCATTGCCATAGTTTAAGCATCTTTTAACACGCGAGATCGTAGCTGTTGAAGCCCCCGTCTCGGTTTCAATCTGATTGTACGTACAGCCTTTGCGGAGCATACGCGCAACTTCTAGACGTTGAGAAAGGGATTGAATTTCATTTACCGTACACAGATCGTCAAAGAACACATAGCACTCTTCAATATCCTTTAAGGTTAATACCGATTCAAAAAGCTGGTCTATCGCTTTATCATTTAATTTTTTTAGTTGCATTACATAATCAACCCCTACTAAAAACTTTGTGTTCAACTCATTACCTTATTAAAGAATACCATATTTGTTCGACAAGAATATAGTTTTTCCTTTCCATGTCGGATAAAAAACTTTATAAATGTCATGCGTTAAAGAGATAAAATGTGCAGACCCATGACAATCGTCTATACGAAACATTTGCCTACCACATACACTATACCAGAAAATCCAAAGGAAGGATTGTGACTCCCGTGAACAATTATTACCCAAACGAAGGCTATAATTCCCCTGCTAAAGATCAGCGAGCCTTCGGCAACTTGTTCGGCGGTGGATCAGCTCCTGCCAACCAGCAAGTCATCGAAAGCGCTCCGTACCCTATCGAAGCGTCGTACTCCCCGTATCCAGTAAACCCGGGAGGTGCCGTTGCACTTACTGAAGTCGGCGCAGCAACTGCTGCCAAAGGTTCAGGCTTACTCAACCTAGGCCAAGTCAAAGGATTTATAGACCGCATGGGCGGTATTGAAGGCATCGTCGGCACGATGAATAAAGTGCAAGGTTTCATGAACTCTTTTCAACAAATGGCACCTATGATCAAAATGGTCTTTAGTTCATTTTCAAAAAACAAATCCAGTTCCTTAGAGGACCCGCCGAGAACGAGTCGTCGTAGACGTAAGAAAAGAAAAACTTCAAGCAAAGTCTACTCCGGTTATAACAAGGCAGCCAAGAACAACTTATCCAAAGTTAACCGTGTTGTTCCAAGTGCAAAACCTTCAAGGCCGCTAGCTAAGAAGAAACCTGCTCGATAATCCATTCAAACGCATACACCGCATCATGCTATTCCAACACAAACTTCGTCCCAATAGGCACAATCTGAACCCATGTTGTTCCTGCAAGGAGTGGAATTTCGCTGCCGTTTGCAAAAGCACGTATCATCCCGTCATTACGCTCCCACGTTATTTGCTGCGACTTTCCCTCTTGCAGAATTACACCTCGGCCAGGACCATTCACATTTACACTACGGCGTCCTTCTTTATCCAGAACCTGATGTTCCGTCTCAATGACAACTAGATTCGTAGCAGCCAGCTGTCCCACGAAATAAAGCCGCCTCGAGCGCACAGGTCGATTGTGTCCAACTTCTACTTTACCCAGCCCGGATTGAGACGTGCCTATGCGATCAGCACGCAATTGGAAACACCTCTTTTTCATGCTATGCTTAAATTAGGTAAAGTAAAGTAAAGAAAAGGAGACGTTCGATGACAAGGAAGCCAATGAATGACCCTGTCATTGTGCTGTTCGATGGGGTATGTAACATGTGTAATGGCATAGTCCAATTTACGATTCGTCATGATCCTAAGAAACAATTACAGTTCGCGTCTCTGCAATCGAATGCGGGACAGCGGCTCCTTGAAGCTTATAGCTTGTCCACATCCGATCTCAACACCTTCGTCCTCATTGACAATAATCGCGCTTATACAAAATCAACAGCGGCTCTACGCTTAATACGTAAACTGAATAAGTTATGGCCCCTCTTATATGTAGGCATTGTCGTCCCACGTCCACTACGAGATTCGATTTACAGTTATATTGCACACCATCGTTACAAGTGGTTCGGTCAAGCCGAGGCTTGCATGGTCCCGACTCCAGATATGAAGCAGCGCTTCTTAAGCGAATAAAGCTTTAGAACTTTATATTAACGAAAAGACCGAACCCCCTCTGTCTGAAGTGATTCGGTCTAAGCTAACGCTATAAATCTGTATATGAAGTAGGATGATCTTAACATCTATCGAAGTGACACGATTTGCTGTTCAAGCCCGATCTCCTCGACGTAACTACGTCCTAGGATCAATACTCCGAATGTTACTTTCACCAATTCTGCGATAAACTTTTTCATACGTACCATCCTCCTCGTTCGATTTAATCGTTGTCTTACGAGACTAGTGTACTGTATTTAGAAGCATTCGCTCCATCGATATTGATTACTTTAAGCTTACAATAATGTCATCCGGAAATAAAGCCATTTTTTGGGAGTACAAACCGATTATTTAAAATGTAATAAAGGACAAACTACAACGTACTACACGAAAATCGCTCATTTGGAGTGTGTCCCTCATGCCAACTTTTTTCATCTGGATCAAGGAAAACTGGCTTTCCATCCTACTCATTCTCGGAGTCATCGTGGCTGCCATCAAGATTATCGTCAATAAAAGCGAGTACCAACTCGAAGATGAGACAGAGACTGTTGAGCCGGATAAACCTGCGAAAATCGACTAGTATGGCTCAATCCCCTTCTCGAACCCTTTTATGAATCTGATAATAAAAGGCTTTCCACGGCTGTGCACCGAGTTTGAGATGATCAGACTCAGACTGCTCAGCAAATGATTCAATTTCCTGTGCCTGCAGCTCTTCTGCAGATAATTTGCGTTTGCCTCTTGGTGCCTTTGCTTTTGCAATGGAAGCTTGCTCCTCTTTGCCTTCCTTATCTATCGCCATTCATCTTCCCTCCCTTTACGTATCAATCCATTTCTTACGAAGGGCGAACAATTCACGCAGTTCGCTAGTCGACAGCTCTGTTACCCAACCTTCCCCACTGCCCACAATTTGTTCACTTAATCCTTGCTTACTCTCAATCATCTCATCGATTCGCTCTTCAAGTGTGCCTAGTGTAATGAATTTATGCACCTGCACATCACGTCTTTGTCCGATCCGGAATGCTCGATCTGTCGCTTGATTTTCCACCGCTGGATTCCACCAACGATCAATATGGAATACGTGATTGGCTGCTGTTAAGTTCAGACCTGTACCGCCTGCTTTTAGCGATAAAATAAACACCGAACATGACTCTTCGTCTGCCACATCTTCCTTTTGAAAATGAGCAACCATCGCATCCCGCTTCGCTTTCGGAACACCACCATGTAAGAACTGCGGTTTTTCGCCAAGTTCCCGTTCGAGAACAGCTTGCATCAGATGACCCATCTGCACAAATTGCGTGAAGATCAAACATTTTTCCCCTTCTGCACGCAGCTCTTGAATCATCTCTACTAAACGAGCCAGCTTATTAGATCGCAAATCTTCGCTAATAGGTACATCTTCTTGGACCAATAAGGAAGGATGGTCACACACTTGTTTTAATTTAGTCAGTGTAGCTAAGATAAGCCCACGACGTTCCATTGGAGTTAGCTCATCAACTTTCTCAAGCATGTTTTGAATGAGGTTCTCGTACAAACTGCCCTGTTCAGCGTTTAGTGACACATACGTTTTCATTTCATTTTTTTCAGGGAGCGCAAGCTGGATCTTCGGATCTTTCTTAAGTCTACGGAGTAGAAACGGTCGAATCAGCTTCTGTACTTGATCAATAAGTCCTTGATCCTGTTCTTTCTCAATTGGATTCACGTATCTTTTGCGGAAATCATGCAGACTGCTTAAGTATCCTGGGTTTACAAAATCAAAAATCGACCAGAGTTCAGTCAGCCTGTTCTCAATCGGTGTACCCGTTAAGGCAATCCGATGATCGGCAGGAATTTGCCGGATCGCGGCTGACTGCTTCGTATAGGCGTTCTTGATCATTTGTGCTTCGTCTAGACAAAGCGAGCTCCATGTCACGGAACAAATTTCGGGTTCATCCATCTGAGCGAGGGTATAAGATGTGATCACCAAATCGGCCCCCCGGATTGACTCGATAAACGCCGCTCCCTTTGCACGCCCCGCTCCATAATGCATATGAACCTGAAGCGATGGCGCAAAACGTTCCAACTCCATCTGCCAATTACCAAGCACTGACGTCGGGCAAATGAGCAGCGCGGGAGCGTTAATATCTTCTGTCTGCTTAATCGTGAGCAAATAGGAGATCCATTGGATCGTTTTCCCAAGTCCCATATCATCTGCCAGACAACCACCCAAACCGATCTGACGCAAGAATAACAGCCAAGAAAATCCCTCCTGCTGATACTTTCGCAAGCTTCCTTGAAAATCAGATGGGGTATCGTAAAGCGGCATTTGTGTGTGATCGTGCAGCTTTGCTATCATTTCTTTCAAATGATCATTCAGCTCCACTTCCATTTGCACCCGCTGCTGCTCTTCCACCGCTGTATCTGGATCATAAGCCTCTTGAGGCACTTCATCTTCAAGTAAATGAAGTTCCAACACATCTTGAAAAGACAACCCGCGCTGCTTCTCTACCTGCTTCAAAATCTCTCGTATTTGCTCAATCGATGCAGGATCCAGATGTACCCATCTACCACGAATTTGAATGAATCGCCGTTTGCGCAGCACCAGTTCTCGGAACTCTTCCTCAGAAAGCTCCAAATCCCCTATCGCTAGTTTCCAATTGAACTCTATTAGCTGTTTCATCCCGAAAAAGGAATGCGTCGTGGCACCCACCGTAGAAGCAACCTTCGCCTTCAGCTTAGGCGTGAATTTCTGCACCCGCTCCCACCAAGACGGAAGGAACACGGAGCACCCTGCTTCTAGCAGACGTAGACTCCCTTGATCAAGAAAATCCCATGCCTCATCTTCACTCAGTGTACGTCTAACTTGTCCATCACGGTTGTGACTTTCGAGCCAAGGAACGGCGCTAAGCCACTTCCGAATTTCTCGCTCGGTTTTGGATGCAGCATAAGGCTGCCAATGCGCAGGTAATCCGCCTTCAAGCGGATGCGCCATATAGCTGTCACCATCTTTTTCAAGCGTACATTCCATAATAAGATCGGCTATTTGTTTATCCTGCAAAATAACCCTTAGACCCCAGTCATCTTCGAGATCAGGTTCTAGGAGTTGAAGACCCATAATAAATGGGACTTCATCTTGCTTCCAGCCGATCGAGACCAGCCAATCATGTTCATCTTCTACACCATCAAATTCAGGAGTACCCTCACTTTTCCCTTGCTTGCGAAGCGCTGGATAAGCATCTATCAACTGCTCCCACGCCGTATTTACAGCAGGGTTAGTTGCAATTAACTCCGTAACAACTTGATTGAACCATTCCGACAAGTAGGTGATGCCTAGATATTTAGCTTCATACTCGATCTGTGCATATTCGCGATTTAGCTTTGCTGGCAGCATCAGCTTCCAGCCTTTTACCCCTGCTGCCCACTGCTCATGATCTGGCGCAAACAACCCTTGATCAAGTAGGGTACGCATCACTTGTGCCGCACGTCGCAGCACACTCAGTTCTTCACTCCATTGAATCTCCATCGCCTTAACTGTGGATGCATTCGCTAGGTAATCCATCGCAAGCCAGCTAGAGACAACGATCCCCTGTCTTCTATCCTGTTCTCTAATTTCCAGAATCGTCCCGTAGTAGGAAGCTTTATGCCATCCGAACAAGCGATGCTTGATGAGCATCATATTGGACTGCTGACCTTCATCCATCCAGAAGAAAAACGTCCCATCTTCCAAATATTTTCCAGAAATCACTGCATCATCCTTAATACGCTGATCTTCTCTCATGCGATGAAGTTTCCTTTCCTTAGCTCTTCTTGCAGTGCACGTAGGCGTGAATGCTGCTTAACCAAGTAATCCACATAAGGCTGCAGCTTATGCTCTTGTTTTTGCTTTTTATAGATCGTCCGCAGCTTTTTAAGCATCCGTACAGCGAGGCGGTACGCATCTCTATTTTTCAATACAATGAGTGTCTCAACGGCTTGATAATACATCGGGAGCAATAAACTTGGATCGTTCTTCTCAATTTCCTTGATGGTAAATTTATTCGCTTGTAAGGGTGAGACACCGTGATACAAATGAACATCGACCCAATCCTGCCAACGTTCTTCATCCGTTAAATATCCCGTGTAAAATATAAAAGATCGCGGGTGCAGCGAACGCATGACTGCCTCTAACTTCACTTTATTCGGTGCATTCTCCATGGCCTTATGCCAATAGGAGCAGAACATTTCCCAATCTTTTCCGTATGACCGCTCGATAAATTGCGCGACAAACTCAAGCCAAAGAGACAGCTTATCCCACTGTTTTTGGTTAAAATGCGATTGCAGATAGGGCCACACCAGCGCGAATATTTTTTCATTACGGGTAAAAGGTTCCAATCGGTTAATCGCTAATTCGTCCTCACCGTTCATAAATTCAAAGTGCGCTAACGCTAAATTGATTTTCTCCGATAACACCCGATCGGAAGCATACTTGCTTCGCTCTTCTTGCAAACGAGCAACCTCAGCCTCTCCCCATGATCTGCGTAGAAGTACATTCCCCCATAGATATCGATACATATTAAGCCAATCTACAGGTGTTCGATCGATCGTAAACGCATGATCCGCAAGATTAGCTGCGATTGGCTCCATGTATTCGGGATAAGCTGTAAGTGCTTCCTGAATGTTCATCTGACTGACATGTTTTTGAATTGCACGCTCGGTCTGATCTCCTGCTAGTTCATAGCTATTTTGGTAGTAGTACATATTGTACGTATGCGCATTTTTCCCAAGTCTCAGAAAACCCCGTTCAATTTCAATGATGATAAACAGCAATACATGTAGCTCATAAATCTGGCGAAGCATCGGTTCCCAAGATTCTGCATGTGGATATAGAACTTTCGTTGCTTCACTGTAAAAGGATTGAACATTCCCCTGCTGTCGCTTCAAATACCCGCCGCACCGCATTCCAAAATAAGTATGCCACTGCTCGGGGAGCTCATTTGGCTGCGGAGCAGACATCGCAGTTTGAACGGACTGATACTGCGCAAGTTGATCTGATTCATCCTGTGATGCTTTAGCCGATCCACCCGTTAAGATTTGATCTGCTGTGAGCACTGCTTCTTCATCAGCTTGTGCTAACTTGGCTCTTACTTTGTCAGCTGACAACGACTCCCTTGGTGCTAAACGAGATACCACGCCTGCTTGCGTTTGCTTAAACGTCTGAACGAACTGTTCCGGACGTTTACCTTGCAGCGCATATGCGGTGAGGAACACCGCCGCGATGTGCTTACAATAGCCATGATCATATGGACATTCGCACGAGCTCCGCTCAAACTGCTCCAAGTCCAGAATGACCTCGTACCGATCCGTCCCCCGAACGACAGCACGAAGCGCTGTATCTTGATGGATCAAGGTCATATGCATGACCGCCTTTTTCACACAATACTCAAGCCCCCGGAGAAGTATGATTATATTAAAATGAGTACGAACCGCATCTGCTGTCCGCTCCAGTGTTTCTTCCGAAATGATCACGTTATTCATCCATCGTTCCCCCTAAATATAAGCCAATTATACCATAAGGAATGAATCGATCATGTTCGAGTCTTGCGTGTCAGACTCAAATAAAAAAAAGAGGAATTGTCAGGTTTCGACAACTCCTCTTCAACTCATTATGACATTATGATGTCCAATTTCACGTTCTATATTTCTATCAAAATAGCTGTTTACAGGCTATTCATCTAGCGCAGCGCCTTCATCGCAATGTCTGTGCGATAGTGTTTGCCTTCGAAGCGGATGTGATCTGCTGCCGCGTATGCTCTTGTGCGAGCCTCGGCGATGTCACGACCCATACCGGTGATGCCTAGCACACGACCGCCATTTGTGAGGATAGAGCCATCCGCTTGGCGAGCAGTCCCTGCATGGAACACAACAGCGTGTTCCATCAGTTCGTTCAGGCCTGTGATTGGCAGGCCTTTTGGGTATTCGCCGGGATAGCCCGGCGAGGCGAGGATGACGCACACGGCCGCATCCTCGCTCCATTGAATCGGAAGATCAGCCAAGCGACCCTCTAGGGTTGCTAAGACGATTTCCAGTAGATCGGTTTGCAAGCGAGGGAGAAGCACCTGTGTCTCCGGATCACCGAAGCGAGCGTTAAATTCAATCGTCTTCGGCTTCCCTTCCGGTGTGATCATGAGTCCTGCATAAAGGATGCCTTTAAAAGGGCGTCCTTCCTGTACCAATGCTCGCGCACAAGGTTTCACGATCGTCTCAATCGCTTCATCTACAATAGATTGCGCAATGTGCGGAACTGGCGAATACGTACCCATCCCGCCTGTATTTGGGCCTTTGTCACCATCGAATACAGGTTTGTGATCTTGGGATGGCACCATCACGCGAACCGTTTCCCCTTCAACAAATGCAAGCAGCGACATCTCTTGTCCTTGCAGGAATTCTTCAATCACGACTTGAGCCCCAGCTGATGCACCGAATACTTGATCGAGCATAATATCTTGCAGCGCTTGCTTCGCTTCGTCCAGCGTTTGTGCCACGATCACACCTTTACCTGCCGCAAGCCCATCTGCTTTGATAACAATTGGCGCAGATTGCTGTTCCAAGTAAGTTAACGCTGCTTCATAGCGATCAAACGTTTCGTATGCAGCAGTTGGAATGTTGTATTTCGCAAGCAAATCCTTCATAAATTTCTTGCTGCCTTCGATCAGAGCGGCATTTGCACGCGGTCCGTACGCGACAATGCCTTGTGATTCTAGATAATCGACCATGCCTGCTGCAAGAGGATCATCAGGTGCTACGAACACAAGATCAATCTGCTTCTCTTTTGCAAACTGTGCAACTTGCTCGAATTGCATTTCCGTGATCGGCACGCATTCTGCAAGTTCCGCAATGCCTCCATTACCCGGCGCACAGAACAGCTTTGTCACTTTCGGGCTTTGACTTAGCTTCCAGATGATCGCATGCTCGCGACCACCTCTTCCAATAACTAAAATCCGCATTTCTTCCACTCCCGTGGAGCATTCTTAAAAATCTAATCACTACTGAGAAAGAAAGCACTTCCGGTCGCTGTTGAAATCGTGAAATTTTGATTATATGAGGTTGTTATTTCACGATTTCAAAGGCGACAAAACTTTTCCAAAGGAAAATGTTACATCGTAAGCAAATCCTCCAGTTGCTTTCTTTCTCCTTCGTTTGATTTTTAAACACACTCATTATTTTATCTTTATATAGTCCAACTATTAATGTCTAAAATGACGCACGCCCGTCATAACCATAGCAATTCCGTTCTCATTGGCAACGCGAATGGACTCTTCGTCTTTAATGGAACCCCCTGGTTGAATGACAGCTTTGATGCCTGCTTTTGCAGCGATCTCTAGTGTATCCCCCATTGGGAAGAATGCATCGGATGCAAGTACAGAGCCTTGAGCTAAATCGCCTGCTTGTTCGATAGCAATACGAGCCGCTCCGACGCGGTTCATTTGACCTGCACCTACACCGATCGTCATATTGTCAGCAGCAAGAACGATCGCATTGGATTTGACATTTTTTACAACTTTCCATGCAAATAACAATTGCTTCATTTCTTCTTCCGTAGGCTTGCGATCTGTTACGACTTTGATATCCGCTTCTGTCAGCGCATATTCATCACGATCTTGTACGAGCATTCCGCCATCGATAGAAGTGATTACAGGCTTCGCTTTGCTCGCCGATGCTGTTACATCAAGTTTCAGCAGACGGATGTTTTTCTTTTTCATAAGGATCTCAAGTGCTTCCGGCGTGAAGTCTGGTGCAATGACGATTTCTAAGAAAATCTCATGCAGCAACTGTGCTGTTGCTTCATCAATCGTACGGTTAGCCGCTACAATACCGCCGAAGATCGATACAGGATCTGCTTCATACGCTTTGCGATAGGCATCCAGAATCGTTGCACCGATCCCAACGCCGCATGGATTCATATGTTTCACCGCAACGACTGCCGGTTCGCTGAACTCTTTTACAATTTGAACAGCTGTATTGGCATCATTGATGTTGTTATAGGACAGTTCTTTCCCATGTAACTGCTCCGCCGTTGTTAAAGAGCCTGCTTCAGCAAGCGGATTGCGATAGAATGCTGCCTTCTGATGCGGATTCTCGCCATAGCGCAGATCTTGCACTTTTTCATACGTCACGGTGTAACGCTCAGGGAACACTTCCCCTTGCTGCTCGCACAAGTAATCCGAGATTAATGCATCATAAGCCGCCGTATGACGGAATACTTTAGCTGCTAAACGTTTACGTGTTTCAAGCGTTGTGTCTCCCTCTGCGCGCAGTTCTTCAACAACCTTTGCATAGTCCGCATTATCCACGACAACTGTCACAAACGCATGGTTTTTCGCCGCTGAGCGAAGCATAGTCGGTCCACCGATATCGATGTTCTCAATCGCATCTTCGTACGTCACATCAGGCTTTACAATCGTCTCTGCAAAAGGATACAAATTGACCACGACAAGGTCGATGTAGTCCAGACCCAATTCCTTCATGGTCGCTTGATGCTCTTCGGAATCACGAATTGCGAGCAATCCGCTGTGGACGTTGGGATGAAGTGTTTTCACACGACCATCTAGAATTTCTGGAAAACCTGTAACTTCCGAAATGCCAACGACAGGTAAGCCCTCTTTTTCAAGTAATGATTTCGTTCCACCGGTAGAGATTAACTCCACACCTAAATTCACCAACTCACGCGCAAAATCGACCAAACCGGTTTTGTCAGATAAGCTGATTAACGCTCTTCGGATTGCCATCATTAATAACCCCCATCTATTATGTGTTGCGTTATTTGTTGTTTAAGTCTGTGTTCATCTCCATCGATCAGGATGGATTTGGCGCTTCAATTCGAACATGTCGATCTGCTAATCGAATCTGTCCCTTGCTAAACCAATCAATCACCTGTGGATACAACTGATGCTCAGCCTCATGGATACGAGCTAGCACAGTTTCTTCTGTATCTGTATCCTGAATTTCGACGATTTTTTGCGCAATAACTGGACCACTGTCGAGTCCACCATCAACCAAATGCACCGTCACACCTGTTATTTTGACACCATACGCTAATGCCTGCTGTACAGCATTCTTACCCGGAAAAGCGGGGAGCAGCGATGGGTGCACATTGATTATTTTTCCATAAAAAGGTTTCACGAGCTTGTCCGTAATCAGACGCATATAGCCAGCCAGCACAATAAGATCAACTTGATGCTTCATTAATTGATGAACAATTTCTTCCTCATACGCTTCTCGCGAAGCGTAATCCTTAGGGCGAAAAACAAAAACAGGCACTCCCGCCTGCTTTGCTTTTTCCACAACGGGAGCATCTGGACGATCACAGACGAGGAGAGAGATGGTCACATCTAAGTTCCCCTGCTTGATTGCATCCATAATCGCCATAAAATTCGAGCCGCTGCCCGATGCAAATACAGCAATCCGATAATCCCTCATGGACTATACCACCGCTCCTGTAAAAGTCACAATTCGGTCGCCTTCTGTTACTTGTCCAATCTTATATGCCACTTCACCTTGCTCAGCTGCAATACGAATCGCTTCTTCCGCTTCCTCAGCAGGAACGACAATGACCATACCAATACCCATATTGAAAGTCGTGAACATGTCTCGGTTAGAGATGTCGCCGACGCGCTGCATCAATTCAAAGATCGGTAGAATCGGCCATGCACCATACTCGATGTCCACGTTAACTCCTGCTGGTAGCACACGGGGAATATTTTCGATAAAACCGCCACCCGTAATGTGGGCAAGTCCTTTAACCTTTACTTTTTCTAGCATAGCCAAAACTTGCTTCACGTAAATCCGTGTAGGTGTAAGAAGTACGTCGCCAAGCTTTCCACCTAGTTCAGCTACTTCATCTTGCAGCGTGTAGCCTTTATCTTCTAAAAGCAGCTTGCGTACAAGAGAGAAGCCGTTGGAATGTACACCTGAGGATGCAAGTCCAAGCACAACATCACCAGCTTGAATGGTGGAGCCGTCGATCATTTTACTTTTGTCTACGATACCAACTGTAAATCCAGCCATATCATACTCACCATCTGCGTACATACCCGGCATTTCAGCCGTTTCGCCACCGATCAAGGCACAGCCCGATTGTACACAACCATCTGCCACACCTTTGACGATTGCTTCAATTTTCTCAGGTACGACTTTATCACATGCCAGATAGTCAAGGAAAAATAACGGTTCGGCACCTTGCACGACGATATCGTTCACGCACATCGCAACGGCATCAATGCCGATTGTATCGTGCTTATCCATTGCAAAAGCGATCTTAAGCTTAGTACCTACGCCGTCTGTACCTGATACGAGAACAGGCTCTGCATATTTATCTTTATTCAGGCCGAACAATCCGCCGAATCCGCCAAGTCCGCCCATGACTTCAGGACGCATGGTGGATTGAACATGTTTTTTCATGCGTTCGACCGCTTCGTTACCTGCAGCGATGTCGACGCCGGCTTTTTTATACGCATCGGACATTTCGTTCAACTCCCTTTTTAAATTTGTGGAAAATATGGCTTGAGTGCGGGGAGAGAGGGCTGCGAGCTGCATATGTCCTTCCGTCCGCTGTTGTCGTTTCGTTCCTTGATTAGGTTGGTGAAGAGGGAACGAAACAACAAATGCGGATCGCTTCTGCTCTCCAGGACATATGCTGCTCTCCGCCCCCTCGCACCAGCCGCACGAACGCATCATTTTGCCAATAACGATCGTTTCACTCCGTTATGGCGAAGCGATCGCCTTTGGAATCGTGAATATACCGCTAATTCCATTCAACTTTCACGATTCCAACAGCGACCGGAAGTACTCCCTTTCTTCGCAGTGACCAAACTTTTTGAACATCCTCTAGCCCCACTCAGCCAGAGCACTTCACAGCCGCAGGTGCTTCCTCGTCATCGACCTCGGTTGGATATTCGTTGTCGAAGCATGCGGTGCAATAGCCGTGTTTGAACTCATCCGCTGTGCGACCGATGGAATCTAGCATTCCGTCTTTGCTTAAGAAATACAAGGAGTCTGCGTTGATTTTCTTGCGCATTTCTTCAATGCTATGCGAAGAAGCGATGAGCTCTTTGCGGCTTGGTGTATCGATTCCGTAGAAGCACGGATTTTTGAATGGTGGTGAGGAGATGCGAACATGTACCTCAGTTGCACCCGCTTCACGAAGCAAGTTCACAATCCGTAGGGAGGTTGTGCCACGAACGATCGAGTCGTCAATCATCACGACGCGTTTTCCTTCGACAACTCCGCGTACGGCGCTAAGCTTCATTTTGACACCTTGTTCACGTAATTCTTGGCTCGGTTCAATGAAAGTACGACCGGTATAGCGATTCTTAATCAGACCAAGCTCATACGGGATACCCGTCTGCTCGGCGAAACCAATCGCTGCGGAAGTCGAAGAATCCGGTACACCTGTAATAATGTCCGCATCAACGAATGCTTCCTTCGCTAACTGCTTACCCATCCGCTTGCGAGCGGCATGGACATTAATTTCATTCATATCTGAATCTGGTCTTGCAAAATAAATATATTCCATCGAGCAAATCGCTCGCTTCTCTCTTTCGGCAAAACGATCTTCCTTCAAACCATTTCGATCCAAGACGAGCAGCTCACCTGGACGTACATCACGATAGTATTGACCCCCCACAGCTTCGAACGCACACGTTTCAGAAGCGAATAGGTAAGCATCACCTAAGCGACCGATTACGAATGGACGAAGTCCATGTGGATCAAGAGCTGCAATAAGCTTATCTTTCGTTAAAATAAGGAACGCATAAGCGCCCACTACTTGGGATAATGCATCTTTTACTGCATCCTCAATCTCATCATGCTCGGAGCGTGCGATTAAATGTGCGACAACTTCCGTATCGGAGGTCGTCTGGAAGATGGAACCCATCTTCTCCAGCTTACGACGAATTTCTCCTGCATTCACAAGGTTACCGTTCGTTGCAATAGCCAGATCACCCTCCCGATATTTAAAAACGAGCGGTTGCGCATTTGCCAGCTTGCTCTCACCCGCCGTTGAATAACGTACGTGTGCGATTGCTGAGGATCCCATAAGATTCGGAAGGTTCGTATTGTTGAACACTTCTTTTACAAGACCCATTCCGCGATGATAGTGAAAGTTGTTTGGATCGGCTGTGCAAATCCCTGCACTTTCTTGACCTCGATGCTGAAGCGCATGAAGTCCGTAGTAACAAAGGGAGGCAGCGTCATCATGCCCGAAAACACCGAATACGCCGCACTCTTCGCCAAGTTTATCCATCACCCCGGCATGTATGTTCATGCCTTCGTTATAGTAGTCCCCGGTCCACAATCCATGTCCGGATTTTACTGCATCAGACATGGGATCGCATCCTTCCAGATCTTTTCGAATGAACGAACGGTAGCTTGAACAGCTCCTTGCCCATTTACTTGAATGTTTAATTCTTCACCTTGAACGGTACCAATGACTTGATATGGCACGCCTTGGGAAGCAATCCATTTTTCAAGTGCATCTGCCTTAGCAGGTGTTGCCGACAAAAGAATGCGGGATTGGCTCTCACTGAATAAAGCAATATCCGCACGTAATTCCGTTGCGAAATTCACTACAGCACCAAGGCCCGATGAAATACATGATTCAGCAAGTGCAACTGCAAGACCGCCTTCGGACAAGTCGTGCGCAGAAGCAACTAATCCTTGTTGGATCGCGCCAAGCACTGTGCTGTGCAATTTCTTCTCCGTCTCTAAATCTAGAACAGGTGGACGACCTTCTGTCACATTATGCACGATATATTGGAACTCAGAACCGCCGAGCTCAGCTTTTGTTTCACCAAGTACGAAGATAACATCGCCAGCTTGCTTGAACGCTTGCGTTGTAATGTGATCGGTATCATGAACTAAACCCACCATACCGACAACAGGAGTCGGATAGATAGCCCCTTTTGCATTCTCGTTATATAGCGATACATTACCACCGATAACAGGCGTATCCAGTACACGACAAGCTTCAGCCATACCGTCTACAGCTTGCTCCATCTGCCAGAAAATTTCTGGTTTCTCTGGGGAACCGAAGTTCAAGTTATCCGTAATCGCAAGGGGTTCAGCACCTGAACATACGATATTACGCGCAGCTTCACTAACCGCAATTCGACCGCCTACAGCAGGATCAAGGTACGCATAACGTCCATTACAATCTGTCGTCATCGCAAGCGCCTTGCGTGTTCCACGGATCGATACAACAGCCGCATCCGAACCCGGACGAACAACTGTCGATGTACGAACCATGTGATCGTATTGGTTATATACCCATTCCTTGCTTGCTACAGTTGGGGACGCCAACACTTTACCAAGCGCATCATTCAAATCTGTTACTTCTGCATAACGATTCGTATCGATATTCGCACTAGTCTCGTAATACGCAGGCATTTGGGATGGCTTATCATATACCGGACACTCATCAACAAGCGCTGTAACCGGCATATCCCCAACAACTTCACCATGGTGGATTAGTTTCAGACGACCATCGTCCGTTACCTTACCAACCTTCGCACAGATCAAGCCCCAACGATGGAAAATTTCTGTCGCTTGCGCTTCATGCTTCGGTTCAACAACAAACAACATACGCTCTTGAGATTCAGACAACATCATCTCATAAGCCGTCATGCCTTCTTCACGTTGTGGAACAGCATCCAGGTACAACTCCATACCGTTACCAGCCTTAGATGCCATCTCTGCTGAAGAACAAGTAAGACCCGCAGCACCCATATCTTGAATACCAAGTACGATGCCTGTATCAATAAGCTCTAAACAAGCTTCAAGTACCAACTTTTCCATAAAAGGATCGCCAACCTGCACGGCTGGACGCTTCGCTTCGGATTCCGCAGTCAACTCTTCAGAAGCGAACGTCGCTCCGTGAATACCGTCACGCCCCGTAGCCGGACCTACATAAAATACAGGATTGCCTACACCTTTTGCCACACCGCGCTGAATTTGATCATGATTGATCAAACCTACGCACATGGCGTTAACGAGTGGATTTCCTTCATAACTTTCATCGAACATCACTTCGCCGCCAACGGTTGGAATCCCAATACAGTTCCCATAACCCGCAATACCGGATACGACATGTTCAAACAAATATTTAACACGATCATTCTTGAGGTTCCCGAAGCGTAATGAATTTAACAATGCAACGGGACGCGCACCCATTGAAAAGATGTCACGAATGATTCCGCCAACACCCGTAGCTGCGCCTTGGTAAGGCTCAATCGCTGATGGGTGGTTATGACTTTCAATTTTGAAAACAACCGCTTGATTATCACCAATGTCTACGATACCCGCTCCTTCACCAGGCCCCATCAAGACGCGAGGTCCTGAAGTTGGGAATCTTCTTAGTAAAGGTTTAGAGTTTTTATAGGAACAGTGCTCCGACCACATCACGGAGAACACGCCGATTTCAACGTAATTAGGCTGACGTCCGAGAAAACCGCAAATTTTTGCGTATTCATCATCGGTTACACCCATTTGCTTATATATTTGCTGCTCCGCAATTTGTTCTGCGGTCGGTTCCTTAACGGACAACTGCTGCGTCATGTTGTTTCCTCCATGTGTTCAGAATCGATGTAAACATTCGCTTACCGTCACTTGATCCGAGCAGATCACTAACTGCACGCTCTGGATGCGGCATCATCCCTACGACATTGCCTGCCTTGTTGCATACACCTGCAATATCATCGACTGCACCATTTGGATTCGTACCTTGCTGATAACGGAACACAATCTGCTTATTCGCTTGCAGTTCTGCTAGGGTTTCATCATCCACATAGTAATTACCTTCACCATGCGCAATCGGGATACTAATGATTTCGCCTTCTCGGAAATCCGATGTAAACGGCGTATTCGCATTCACAACTTCCAGATTCGTCGGGTGGCATAGGAATTTCATTCCTTTATTACGCAGTAGAGCACCTGGTAGTAATCCTGCTTCCGTAACGATTTGGAAACCATTACAGATACCAAGAATGTACTTACCTTGTTCAGCTGCTTCAATCAAAGCCTGCATCACAGGTGCAAAACGTGCGATAGCACCGCAGCGTAAGTAATCACCGTAGGAGAAGCCTCCTGGTATTAGAATACAATCATAGCTTGATAGATCAGTCGCAGTATGCCATACATAATCGACTTGCTGGCCAACCGTATCCTCCACCGCTTTATAGCAATCGATATCACAGTTCGATCCCGGAAATACGAGAACCGCAAATTTCATCAGGGTACCTCCTCAAGTTTGTAAGTCGAATGATAGGATTTCTGAGTATTGGGAAACTTAATAGTAAGAGACTTCCGTTAATTCAATTCAAAACGGTAGTCTTCAATTACCGTATTCGCAAGCAGCTTCTCGCACATAGCAGTCACACGTGATTCTGCTTCAGCACGATCCGTCGTATCCAGTTCAAATTCCATGTACTTCCCAATTCGAACTTTTCCTACTTCCTCAAAACCCATTGCATGTAAAGCGCCTTGAACGGCGCTTCCTTGCGGGTCTAGAACATTTTGCTTAATCGTAACGTAGACAGTTGCTTTCATTTGGTGAATCCTCCTCTATGAATGACCAACTCTATTAAAATAAAAATAAGAACAATCTAGCAATCTACTCCGCTTGCTGCAATTGAGCAAGTAAAAGACCCAAAATTTGACGATAGCGAACCGAAGTTGCCTCGACTACCTCTTCAGGCAATGGTGCAGGCTGCGAATTTTTATCCCAACCCGAATTTGCCAAGTACGAGCGAACAGGTTCTTTGTCTAAAGAATCAATTTCCACATCTAACTGATATTGATCTTGTGCCCAGAAACGAGAAGAGTCTGGAGTAAAGATCTCATCAATTAGAATGATTTCATCCCCAATAAAGCCAAATTCAAACTTCGTATCTGCCAAAATAATACCGCGTTGCTCGCAATACGTATGTGCAAGTACGTAGAGCATCATACTCTTTTGGATCAGCTGCGTCGTTAAACGGTCACCTAGCCATTCACGCATATGCTCAATCGTGATATCTTCGTCATGACCAACATCATTTTTCTTCGCAGGCGTAAAGATTGGGCTTTGCAGCTGTTGATTTTTACGCATGCCTTCAGGGAGCTCATGACCGTTGACTTTACCTGTCTCCAGGTATTGACGCCAACCGCCTCCTGTTAAGTAACCACGAACCACGCACTCAACTGGAATACGAGTCGCTTTACGAGTCACCATAATGCGATAGCGAAGCGCCTCTTTATCTGTCACTAAGTCGTCGATTAGATCAATATCATTATGAACAACATGATTCGCCATAATTTCTGACGTCATATCGAACCAGAACCCTGTAAGAAGATTAAGCACATCACCCTTAAAAGGAATCGCAGGCTCAAGCACATAATCGAATGCCGAAATTCGATCCGTTACAACGATTAGCAAATGCTCGCCCAAATCGTACAACTCACGAACCTTGCCTTTATAAAGCAGCGGGGCTTTGACCAAATCCACCGCTGTAGTTAATGTTTGTGACATCGATTCAACCTCCCATTTCTCTCATTTATACGTGTCCAAAAGTCTGTTCACTACAGATAAAAGTAGCACTTCCGGTCGCTGTTGAAATTGTGAATTTTGAATTGATATTATTGTAGATTCACAATTTCAAAGGCGAACGTTCCACTCCTTCAGTTGCTTCTTTTCTCCTTCGCTTGACTTTTGAACACACTAATTCAACCCTAAACGATCAAAAATCGTATCCACATGCTTCAAATGCCAGCTTGGGTTAAAGCAATCTTCGATTTCTTCTGCATTTAATACATCTGTAATTTCAGGCGTATTCATTACGATATCTCGGAATGAGCGTTGTTCTTCCCAAGCTTGCATCGCACGCGGCTGTACCGTATCATACGCTTTTTCACGAGCAAATCCTTTATCAATCAGCTTCGTCATAATGCGACCAGAGAATGGCACATCATACGTTGCTTTCATATTTCTCTTCATATTCTCAGGGAATACAGTCAAGTTCTTCACGATGTTTCCGAAGCGATTAAGCATGTAGTTCAATAGAATCGTTGCATCTGGCAAAATAATTCTCTCTACCGAAGAGTGCGAAATATCGCGCTCATGCCATAGCGTTACGTTCTCATAAGCGGAGATCATATGTCCACGGATTACACGGGATAAACCGGAAATACTCTCACAGCCGATCGGGTTACGCTTATGCGGCATTGCGGAAGAACCCTTTTGACCTTTTGCAAAACCTTCTTCAACCTCACGCACTTCACTCTTCTGCAAAGCACGAATTTCCGTTGCGAACTTATCCATTGAAGTTGCGATTAGCGCAAGTGTAGCCATATACTCAGCATGACGGTCACGCTGCAACGTTTGTGTAGAGATCGGAGCAGGCTTTGTGCCTAACTTCTCACATACATAGCTCTCTACAAAAGGATCAATATTCGCATACGTACCTACTGCGCCAGATATTTTACCGTACTGCACGCCGTCAGCTGCAAAACGGAAACGCTCCAAATTACGCTTCATTTCTTCATGCCACAGTGCCATTTTCAAACCAAAAGTTGTCGGTTCTGCATGAACACCATGTGTTCTTCCCATCATCGCTGTGTGTTTATAAGCGACTGCTTTTTCACGAAGAATTTCAATGAAATTGATCAAGTCTTTTTCCAAAATTTCATTAGCTTGACGCAGCAAATAACCAAGTGCTGTATCCACAACGTCCGTTGAAGTTAAACCGTAATGCACCCATTTACGCTCATCGCCAAGTGTTTCCGACACCGCACGTGTGAAGGCAATGACGTCATGACGTGTTTCTTGCTCAATTTCGTAGATGCGATCAATATCAAAGCCTGCTTTCTCACGAAGTGCTTTTACATCTTCCTTCGGAATTACGCCAAGTTCTGCCCATGCCTCACATGACAAAATCTCAACCTCTAACCAAGCTTTAAACTTATTTTCTTCCGTCCAAATTCGCGCCATTTCCGGGCGGCTGTAACGTTCAATCATTTTCCATCCTCCTAATCTCGACTCTTGCTTTTTCTCTATTGGAGCGTGTTCCTACAAAGTTAGATCGCTACGAAATTAAAGGAATACTTCCGGTCGCTGTTGGACTCGTGAATTTTGAATTGATTTAATGGTAATTTCACGATTCCAAAGGCGATACAACTTTTTCGAAGAAAAAGTACATCGAAAGCATCCTACAGTACGCCTTTAATTTCTTCGCTTAACTTTTCAGTCACACTCTACATATTTTTCCATATTGATGAGTCTTCTATCCATTTTAGAGCCTTTTCAACATCTTTCGTCAAAAGATTCACATGACCCATCTTCCGCTTCACTTTAGCTTCATGTTTACCGTAAAGGTGAATTTTTGGTGTTACATCCGTTGGAAGACCCTCTTCCTGCTCCATCCAGTTCATCAACGGCTCCATATGCTCCCCAAGCAAGTTCACCATCACAGCAGGTGTAAGTAACTCTGTCGGACCAAGTGGTAAGTTACAAATTGCTCTAACGTGCTGTTCGAACTGGCTGGTGTGGCACGCTTCCATCGTATAATGCCCTGAATTGTGCGGTCTAGGAGCTAGCTCGTTGACGTAGATCTCACCGTCTGATGTTACGAACATTTCCACCGCAATAAGACCAATAACATCGAGCCCTTTCGCAATTTGAATCGCTAACTGTTCCGCTCGACGCTGAAGTTCATTTGATACACGAGCCGGTACGATCGACACATGCAAGATATTGTCCACATGCACATTCTCAGCGGCAGGGAATGCTTTCACTTCGCCACGTGGACTCCGAGCTGCAATAACCGATAGTTCCTTGTCAAAATGAATAAACTTCTCCAACACAAGTTCCGTTTTTGCTTGGCTAAGAGTGTTGTAAGCATCTGTTACTTCATCTAAAGAACGAATAACCCACTGACCCTTACCATCGTAACCGCCAGTCGCTGTTTTCAATACACAAGGTGTACCGAATGCACGAACACCCTCTCGCAGCTTCTCCTCACTATCAATCTCCAAGTAAGGAGCAACCTTTACACCTGCAGCTTCGATTGCCCGTTTCTCTCTAAGTCGGTGCTGAGTCGTAAACAACAATTGACTACCCTGCGGGACATAGGATTGCTTCATGAGAAGTTCCGTTACCCCTGCATCCACATTTTCGAACTCATACGTGATGACATCTGATTGATCCGCCAATTGCTGTGCCGCTATTAAATCATCATAAGCTGCTACAATTTGCTCATCAGCCACTTGTCCACAAGGAGCATCTGTCACCGGATCGAGAGTCACGAATCGGTAACCCATTGCTCGACCCGCAAGCGACATCATTCGACCAAGTTGTCCCCCGCCAAGAATACCAATTGTGCTTCCCGGGAGTATGACTTGCCTCTGGCTACAACCTGGCTGTGTCAATTGCTTTTCCGACACTTCCATCATAGCAGTTCACAGCTTTCCAGCACAGCTTGCTTCGTCTTTTCACGACGTTCACGTAATCTTACTTGCAGCTCAGGATCGAATGCTCCTAAAATCTGCGCTGCAAGTAACCCCACGTTAGCAGCACCCGCCGCTCCAATTGCTACAGTTGCAACAGGTACACCTGCTGGCATCTGCACAATCGATAGAAGTGAATCAAGTCCGTTCAGTGCTCGGGATTGCACAGGTACACCGATGACCGGCAGTTCTGTCTTCGCAGCTACCATACCTGGCAAATGAGCTGCCCCACCTGCACCCGCGATAATCACCTTGAGTCCGCGTTCTACGCTACTCGCTGCGTATTCAAACATTAAGTCTGGTGTACGGTGCGCAGATACGACCTTTTTCTCATAAGGTACCGCCAATTCATCCAGAATGTCACAAGCTTTTTTCATGGTTTCCCAATCTGACTGACTTCCCATTATGACCCCAACACGCACTGACACGTTTCATCCACTTCCATTCTTCTATTTATCATTTTCCAAAATTCGCATCTTAACCCAATAGAAACTAAAAAATCCAGAAACCAACCGAGTAACTCGAGTTTCTGGACTTGGGGATGCTAAAAAAACATGTTGATCCAACCATCCATAAACAGGGGCAGTTTAACCAACAAGCAACATCCTCGTAGTCCAAAAATTTAAGGTTCTCGGGTAGAGACTTTCAGGCCATATTCCTGACTTTATACGAGTTCGTTCTTTATTATTTAATTTGGCATACTATGTTGCTAAAATAGTACTTTGGCTCCTCTAGTGTAACAGCAGCAGTGTTAAGATGTCAATTTTAAAAAGCGAACATTTAATGAAATAAGCATAAAATCATTCGTGTTTCACTCCATTAATGGATGGAAGAAAATGCCTAAAAAAAGAGACCCCTGATTTACATCAGGAATCCCTTCTTCATTCAATTGTTATCTGGAATCTAGCGCGCTGCGCAATCCATCCCCGATAAAGTTAAAGCACATGATTGTAATGAAAATCATCACACCCGGAGCAATTGGAACCCACGGTGCTTCAAGCATGACCTTCAAGCTTTGTGCGCCATTCAAAATATTACCCCAGCTTGCATTTGGAGGTTGAATACCTAGACCTAAGAAACTCAAGGAGGATTCCGTCAAGATCATACTACCCATTTGTAGGGTAGCAGATACGATAACTGGCGCAAGGGAGTTAGGCAAAATATGACGGAAGATGATACGGAAATCCGACATCCCGATCGTACGTGCTGCATCCACAAACTCGCGATTTTTCACAGACAAGATTTGTCCGCGTAAAAGTCTCGCTTTACCCATCCAACCGAACACTACCAATACAATAATAATATTAACCAAACTCGGTTTAAGCAATGTTACAACGGTAATCAGCATGAACATCGTTGGGAACGCTAGCATAATGTCAACAAAGCGCATCAAGATAGAATCTACTTTACCACCATAGTAACCTGATAATGAACCCACGATAACACCAATTATTACGTTGAATATTACTGCGAATATACCTACTGATAATGAAACACGTCCACCATAGAGAACACGAGAGAACAAGTCGCGCCCTAATTCATCCGTTCCGAGCCAGTGCTCTGCACTTGGCGGTTTAAGACGAGCTAGCAAGTCCTGCGCTGCAGGATCATACGGTGCAATGAATGGTGTAATTAAAGCTAAGATTACAAGAGTGACAAGAATAATGAGACCGATTAGCGCCATCTTGTTGCTTTTGAATCGCTCCCAAGCACGGTTTTTCGGCTTGACTAGAGCTGTATTTTGTTCAGAAATCGCTACGTTCATCTTCTCACCCCTTCACTTCTTGTTTACTTAGACTTACACGTGGATCAAGGAACGCATAGGAGATATCAGCAAAAATATTACCAAGGACAGTAAGCACTGCTCCTAATGTTGTAATAGCAAAGATAATCGGATAATCACGTTGAAATGCTGCATCTCTAAACAAGGCTCCCATTCCAGGAATGGAGAACAGTGCTTCGAGAATAAGGGAACCTGCCACAAATCCAGGGACTGCTAGTCCTAATAGTGTAGCAAGCGGAACAAGTGCATTGCGCATGCCGTGGATTCCCAGAATTCGACCTGGCAATAACCCCTTGGACTTTGCAGTTCTCATGTAATCTTGATGAATAACTTCGAGCATGCTGGAACGAATGTATCGCAGCCAGATCGCTACTTCGTGGAACACCATTACGGAGATCGGCAAGATCAAGTGTTGCACTCGATCCCAAAAACCAGTCGGTCCACTAATGGATTGCAAGCCACCTGTTGGCAACCACCCAAGCTTAACACCAAAGACCATCAATAGGATTAATGCAAGCCAGAATCCAGGGATCGACATCCCGACAAAACTAAATCCTGATATAATTCGATCAAATTTAGAATTTGCTTTCAGAGCACATAAAATACCCAGCGGTATCGCAATCAACATGGATATGATAAAGCTCGTAACCGTCAAGAGTAACGTTGTAGGCAATCGATCTAGAACGATCTTAAGAACAGGTTCATTCTTCATGTAAGAAATACCAAAGTCCCCTTGCAGCATGCCGGTGAGCCATTCCCAATATTGAGTAGGAAGCGGTTTATCCAAGCCGTACGCTTTGATCATATTTTCTTTGTCTAATGCCGTAATGGTCGGATCCTCAATATATTGCGACAGAGGTGAACCCGGAGCCAAGTGGATAATGGCGAATGATATGATCGTGATGCCGAGAAGAATAGGAATGGCGTTTAGTATACGTCGTAGTGCATATTTGACCACCGGATGTCACTTCTTTCTTTTAAGACTTTGTATTACTTCGTGAAGTACCATTTCTCAATTTCTTTCAAACCGTCACGTTGCGGGTTGTAACCTGCAAGATTGCTTGGGTAAGCATTTGTTGAGAAACCAGAGTACAAGAATGTGTAAGGTTGATCTTCAGCAACTAGAGCATCGACTTTATTTAACAATTCTTTACGCTTGTTCTTATCAAATGTTTTCAAATCTTCGTCGATCAATTTATCCACTTCAGGATTGCTGTAAGCAGTGGTGTTCATACCTGTTTCAATCTCGCTGGAGTGCCATGTACCGCGTGGGTTCGGGTCTCCAGCAATGTTCCATGCTCCATACACAGACTCAAATTTCTTTTCTGTAATAACAGCTTTGGAGTATGCAGAAGATTCAAGCATACGAATGTTCATGATAATTCCGGATTTTTTCAATTGCTGTTGAACAACAGTCATTGCTTTTTCACGAACTTTGTTACCTTGAACGCCAGTCATTTCAAACTCGAACTTCTTACCGTCTTTATCTAGGATGCCATCGCCATCGGAATCTTTCCAACCAGCGGAAGCAAGCATTTTCTTGGCTTTATCAACATCGTAGTTGAACTTCGGAACATTGTCAGTGAATGTCCAGTAAGTTGGAGGTGTTTGAGCGTTCACGATTGTACCCTGACCTTCAATTACACCATCAATAATACCTTGACGATCCATTAACATTGTCAAAGCTTGGCGTACAGCCTTGTCTTGGAATAATGGGTTTTTCAAGTTCCAGCCAATGTAGCTGTAGCTGCTTGTTTTAACGCCTTTTTCAAGCTTAATTTTGCCGGATTGTTTTGCATAGTTTTCAATAACAGACAAGTTGTCAACTGGAACAGTCACTTGGTTGATTTCACCCGTTTGCAATTGAGCCATCATAGCGTTAGCATCACCTAGGATCTTGATGTTAACTTTCTCAATGGAAGGCTTGCCAGCATAGTAGTTTTCAACACGGCTGAACTTCAAGTATTGACCGGATTTCCACTCATCTAGCTTGTACGGACCAGAACCGATTGGCTTCTTCATGAATTCGGATTTATCCATATCTTTAACAGGTACATCTTTAAGCAAATGTTGCGGCAAGATGTTGTAAGGCATCATGTCAATGTAACCTGCATTTGGTTCTTTAAGCGTAAATTTAACTGTTGTATCGTCAACTTTTTCAACCTTAGCAACGGATGTAAACGTTCCTTTACGTGGTCCTTTGTAATCAGGGTTAATTGCAATGTTGTATGTGAATACAACGTCGTCAGCTGTTAATGCATGACCATCAGAGAACTTCACATCGTTACGAATTTTTATTGTCATTGTTTTTTTGTCTTCGGAGAAAGTCGGCTGACCTACAGCCAAATCAGGAACGATTTCTTGTTTCTCGTTAAATTTGTACAAGGAGCTGAATACCAATTCAATAACTTCTGATGAGTTTGCGCTTGTTGCCCAGAAGCGGATAAAGCCTTGTGGATCTCCAAGGTATGCAGTTGTGATTTCACCACCATCTACCTTTTCTTTTGCTGCAGCTGCTGGAGAAGCTCCTGGCGTTGTTTCTGGCTTTGCAGAGTTGCTTGATCCACAAGCGGATAGGAACAAGCTAGTTGACATTAATGTAGCAAGTGCAACCGTTCCGTACTTGCCAAATGATTTTGTTGTCATGCTGATAATCCCCTCTCTAATACTTTATTTTTTATATGAAATGGCAAGAAGCATAATGCCCTTGCTCCACTTCTGTAAATGCGGGTCTTTCTATACGACAACGCTCCACTGCGTGTGGACAACGTGGGTGGAACGGACAACCTGATGGCGGATTCGCTGCGTTCGGCACCTCGCCACTTAAGACAATTCGTTCACGCTTTGCATCGATCTCAGGTTCGGGTACTGCCGATAATAATGCTTGTGTGTATGGATGTTTCGGATTGTCAAACAATTGGTCACGGGTACCCGTTTCAACAATTCTTCCTAAGTACATAACAGCTACTCGATCCGAAATGTGTCTTACGATACTTAGATTATGAGAAATAAATAAGTAGGACACTTTCGTTTGCTGCTGTAAATCACCAAGCAAATTCACAATTTGTGCTTGCACCGATACGTCCAAAGCAGATACAGCCTCGTCCGCAATAATCAGCTTCGGATTTAATGCAATCGCACGAGCGATCGCGATACGTTGTCTTTGCCCACCTGAGAACTCATGAGGATAAAGTACGGATGTATGTGGTCGTAAACCAACTAATCCAAGTAATTCCTCTGCGCGCTTCATCGCTTCTTGTTGACTTAGTCCACCTTGAATGACCATCGGTTCAGCAATCGCTTTACCGATTGCAATGCGTGGATTCAAAGATGCAAATGGATCTTGGAATACACACTGCATATCTTTACGCAATGGTCGCAGCTGACGTTGATTCAATTTACTCAGGTCTTTACCATCGAATAGTATTTGACCAGAGGTTGGATCAAGTAAACGTAATATTAAGCGACCAACCGTCGATTTACCACAACCAGATTCACCAACAATACCGAGTGTTTCACCTTCATATACATTAAATTCCACGCCATCTACGGCTTTGACAGTGCCTTTCTTTCCGCTGCTGCCAATCATAAAATGCTTTTTGAGATCCTTGACCTCGAGAAGTGGAGTACTCACTTTCTATATCCCCCTTTTGCGTCTGCTAAACCAAGATGCAACGAACTTTATGACCCGGATTAATTTCGCGCAATTCTGGCATTTGTTCTCGGCATGATGCAGTGGCTACTGGGCAACGCTCCGCAAAACGACAACCTTCTGGAAATGCTCCAGCTGCAGGTACCGTTCCTGGAATTGGATGTAACTTCTCAATGGAGCCAGTCATACGAGGAGTAGATTGCAATAAACCTTTCGTATACGGATGCTGCGGTGATGTGAAAATCGTACGAACATCTGCTGTCTCCACGATTTGGCCTGCATACATAACAATAACTCGGTTCGCCATCTCAGCGACTACGCCAAGGTCGTGTGTAATAAACAAGACTGACATATCTGTTTCATCTAATAAGTTGCGAATAAGATCCAGGACTTGTGCTTGAATTGTTACGTCCAGAGCAGTTGTTGGCTCATCTGCAATAAGTAAATCTGGTTTACAAGACATTGCCATTGCCAGCATGACACGTTGTCTCATACCGCCAGATAATCGATGTGGATATTCTTTACGAATCCGTGTAGGTTCAGGGAACCCTACTCGTTTTAACCAATCATCCGCAATTTTAATTGCTTCATCCTTAGAAACTTTCAAATGTTTCGTAATCGACTCTGTCAATTGAAATCCAATTGTTAGAACCGGATTAAGTGAAGTCATTGGCTCTTGAAAAATCATGGATAATTTACCACCACGAACGTTCGCCATTTCCTTCTTATTGAGTCCAACAAGGTTCTTTCCACGGTACCGGACTTCGCCACTAGCAATTTCTCCTGCTTGAGGAAGAAGTTGCATAATAGATAAGGACGTCATGCTCTTGCCGCAGCCGGATTCACCGACCAACGCGACTACTTCATTAGTCCCGATTTCAAAATCGATCCCGTCGACAATTACCTTTTCATTCTTCTTTTTGTCTTTAAACACCGTTTTCAGTGCTTTAACTTCTAAAATTGCTTCCTGCATGCTGCTCACCTTCATTTCAGTCCGGTTAAATAGGTACAATAGTGCACTTGTCTCATTTTAAGGTTTATTGACCATGTTGTCACGAACTTTTTTAAAAATTCTTTATATATTTTCGCTTGAAAAATATTGAAATAATGAAATCGCACGTGGTAAACTAGAAGAGTTTTCTTAAATATACTTTTATTACCAATGGTTAATATTTGTTGCATTATTCATAGATCCCCGGCAGATCAGCATTTGGGAGAATGATAAGCATAAGAGAAGTTAATTTTGTTCCTTTTCCATCTTCCAGATATTGAAAATAAAAAAATCCTAAATAATCCTATGTTTTTTGTTATGATTGGCATGGAATTTGTTTATAATCAACTGATTTTTCCTCTTTTTAAGCCCATCCCTCTTGTGACCAACAAAATAAACGCTCTATGCCCTTAAATGTAAAATGACTTAGTCTAATGTAAATAGCTATATAAAGGCTCTTAGAAACCCCTACAATCCGTTTAAACGCATATTCCCGCGTTTATACACCTCTTTAATCTAGTAGCGCTTATTTAAGCCGTTTTACTCTGAATTCATCCGTATCCCTAGTGTTCTCACCGCAACTTCCAGCAGCCAGTTATTTTAAGTAACACATTTTAATCACAGACTTATCCCACTACTGTGCACAGAATGTGTGTAAGACAAAAAAGAACCTAAAGAATTTACTCAATAGGCTCTTAAATACGTACAATTCTGTGGACAAGTGAAAATTATTTTCAAACTTATCCAGATATTCATTATATAAATCAACATATCCACATCATTTTCAATATATCATTTGTCGTTATTCACAAAATAAAAAAGCTGCCCCTTTTAAGGCTGCAGCTTTTTCAATTTGCTCGGCGACGTCCTACTCTCCCAGGACCCTTCGGTCCAAGTACCATCGGCGCTGGAAGGCTTAACGGTCGTGTTCGGGATGGGTACGCGTGGTTCCCTTCCGCCATCGTCACCAAACTAGCTTTTGTTCACAAAAGCGACCCGCGAGTATTTCTTCGATCCCTATGGGTAAGAAGAAATGACTTGCATACCAAGGCTTGTACCTTGAAAACTAGATGCGAATTGAAGAGTAAAGATAGGGTTTACGAAGTCTGATCTTCATAATATTTTAGATAAGCCCTCGACCGATTAGTATTGGTCAGCTCCACACATTGCTGCGCTTCCACCTCCAACCTATCAACCTCGTCGTCTACAAGGGGTCTTACTAATTGGGAAATCTCATCTTGAGGGGGGCTTCGCGCTTAGATGCTTTCAGCGCTTATCCCCTCCGTACATAGCTACCCAGCGGTGCTCCTGGCGGAACAACTGGTACACCAGCGGTACGTCCATCCCGGTCCTCTCGTACTAAGGACAGCTCCTCTCAAATTTCCTACGCCCACGACAGATAGGGACCGAACTGTCTCACGACGTTCTGAACCCAGCTCGCGTACCGCTTTAATGGGCGAACAGCCCAACCCTTGGGACCTACTTCAGCCCCAGGATGCGATGAGCCGACATCGAGGTGCCAAACCTCCCCGTCGATGTGGACTCTTGGGGGAGATAAGCCTGTTATCCCCAGGGTAGCTTTTATCCGTTGAGCGATGGCCCTTCCATGCGGTACCACCGGATCACTAAGCCCGACTTTCGTCCCTGCTCGACTTGTAGGTCTCGCAGTCAAGCTCCCTTATGCCTTTGCACTCTTCGAATGATTTCCAACCATTCTGAGGGAACCTTGGGACGCCTCCGTTACTCTTTAGGAGGCGACCGCCCCAGTCAAACTGCCCACCTGACACGGTCCCTCTACCGGTTATACGGTAGTAGGTTAGAACTCCGATACGATCAGGGTGGTATCCCAACGTTGCCTCCACCTAAGCTGGCGCTCAGGCTTCTAAGGCTCCCACCTATCCTGTACAGATCGTACCAAAGTTCAATATCAAGCTGCAGTAAAGCTCCATGGGGTCTTTCCGTCTTGTCGCGGGTAACCTGCATCTTCACAGGTATTAAAATTTCACCGGATCTCTCGTTGAGACAGCGCCCAAGTCGTTACGCCATTCGTGCGGGTCAGAATTTACCTGACAAGGAATTTCGCTACCTTAGGACCGTTATAGTTACGGCCGCCGTTTACTGGGGCTTCGGTTCACAGCTTCGGGTTTAACCCCTAACCACTCCCCTTAACCTTCCAGCACCGGGCAGGCGTCAGCCCATATACTTCGCCTTACGGCTTCGCATAGACCTGTGTTTTTGCTAAACAGTCGCTTGGGCCTTTTCACTGCGACCCCCTCGAGCTATTCACTCTACCGGGGTACCCCTTCTCCCGAAGTTACGGGGTCATTTTGCCGAGTTCCTTAACGAGAGTTCTTCCGCGCGCCTTAGAATTCTCTTCTCACCCACCTGTGTCGGTTTACGGTACGGGCACCTTGACCTGACTAGAAGCTTTTCTTGGCAGTGTGAAATCATGACCTTCGGTACTTTAAGTTTCCCTCCCCATCACAGCCCAGCCTTATCGATGTGCGGATTTGCCTACACATCAGCCTCACTGCTTGGACGAGCGTATCCATCGGCTCGCGTCACTATCCTACTGCGTCACTCCATCGTTCATAACGGTTTTTGGTGGTACAGGAATTTGAACCTGTTGTCCATTCGACTACGCCTTTCGGCCTCGCCTTAGGTCCCGACTTACCCTGAGCGGACGAACCTTCCTCAGGAACCCTTAGGTTTTCGGCGGACAAGATTCTCACTTGTCTTTTCGTTACTCATACCGGCATTCTCACTTGTGTACGCTCCAGCTGTCCTCACGATCAACCTTCACTGCTGTACACAACGCTCCCCTACCCAAACAGAAATTCATCTGTTGTCATAGCTTCGGTGGTGTGTTTAGCCCCGTTACATTTTCGGCGCAGAGTCACTCGACCAGTGAGCTATTACGCACTCTTTAAATGATGGCTGCTTCTAAGCCAACATCCTGGTTGTCTTTGCAACTCCACATCCTTTCCCACTTAACACACACTTGGGGACCTTAGCTGATGATCTGGGCTGTTTCCCTCTTGACAATGGATCTTAGCACTCACTGTCTGACTCCTGGATATAAGTATGTGGCATTCAGAGTTTGACTGAACTTGGTAACCCTTGGGGGGCCCCGCATCCAATCAGTGCTTTACCTCCACTACTCTTATTCCAAGGCTAGCCCTAAAGCTATTTCGGGGAGAACCAGCTATCTCCGAGTTCGATTGGAATTTCTCCGCTACCCCCACCTCATCCCCGCATTTTTCAACATGCGTGGGTTCGGGCCTCCAGTGCGTGTTACCGCACCTTCACCCTGGACAGGGGTAGATCACACGGTTTCGGGTCTACGTCTACATACTAATAGTCGCCCTATTCAGACTCGCTTTCGCTGCGGCTCCGGCTTATCACCTTAACCTCGCATGCAAACGTAACTCGCCGGTTCATTCTACAAAAGGCACGCCATCATCCCTTAACGGACTCTGACTTTTTGTAAGCGCACGGTTTCAGGTTCTTTTTCACTCCCCTTCCGGGGTGCTTTTCACCTTTCCCTCACGGTACTGCTTCACTATCGGTCGCTAGGGAGTATTTAGCCTTGGCAGATGGTCCTGCCAGATTCCGACGGGGTTTCACGTGTCCCGCCGTACTCAGGATCCGTCTAGGAATTTCGCTCACTTTTGGCTACAGGGCTGTTACCTTTTATCGCAGACCTTTCCAGATCTCTTCGCCTAGCAAGCTATTTCCATGTTGACGTCCTACAACCCCAAAGAGCAAGCTCTTTGGTTTGGGCTAATCCGCGTTCGCTCGCCGCTACTGACGGAATCACTTTTGTTTTCTTCTCCTCGAGGTACTTAGATGTTTCAGTTCCCTCGGTATACCTCCTCTGCAGCTATGTATTCACTGCAGGGTAACTGTGCATTACCACAGCTGGGTTCCCCCATTCGGACATCCCCGGATCAAAGCCTGCTTACGGCTCCCCGAGGCATTTCGTCGTTCGCCACGTCCTTCTTCGGCTCCTAGCGCCTAGGCATCCTCCGTGCGCCCTTATTAGCTTATCTTGCGATCAACTAACTAGGCAATTCTTATGAAACATAAGAATG